>NZ_CM135169.1:0-4005033 GCF_054182685.1 Wenyingzhuangia sp. IMCC45574
ATGATAAAAACAGCTGGAGATGTATGGGCTTCTTGCTTGCAATTTATTAAGGACAATATTACCCCTGTTGGATTCAAAACTTGGTTTGAACCAATCGTTCCTGTAAAGTTGGAAGGAAGTGCTTTAACAATTCAGGTGCCAAGTAAATTCTTTTTCGAGTTTTTGGAAGAAAACTATGTGAAAATTATGAGAAGTGCTTTGGTAAGAGAATTGGGTAAAGACGCTCGTTTACTATACGATGTTCGTTTAGAAAATTCTTATAGCAGTAAAGTTCCCCAGACTGTAAAAATACCAAGTGCCAACAGAGCACCTATGAAACCACAAGATGTTTCTTTTACTTCTAGAACTGCAAGTAGAGAAGTAAAGAACCCTTTTGTAATTCCAGGATTACAAAAAGTAAAAGTGGAATCTAATTTAAATCCAAACTACAACTTCGATACTTATATGGAAGGAGAATCAAACCGTTTGGGTAGGTCTGCTGGTATGGCTGTTGCTAATAAACCTGGAGGTACCTCTTTTAACCCGTTAATGATTTACGGAGGAGTAGGATTGGGTAAAACACATTTAGCTCACGCTATTGGAGTTCAGGTAAAAGATAAATACCCAGACAAAACAGTATTGTATGTATCTACAGAAAAGTTTATACAACAATATGGAGATGCTGTTTTAAAAAATAATAACAGAAATGACTTTTTACATTTCTATCAAATGATAGATGTGTTGATTATAGATGATATTCAATTTTTGTCTGGAAAGACAAAAACTCAAGATGCATTTTTCCAAATATTCAATGAATTACATCAGAATGGAAAACAGGTAATTTTAACTTCGGATAAGGCACCTGTAGATATGCAAGATATTGAACAGCGTTTGTTGTCTCGTTTTAAATGGGGATTGTCTGCAGAATTGCAAGCACCAGATTATGAAACAAGAGTAAGTATCTTAAAAAACCGTTTGTTTAGAGATGGTGTTGAGGTTCCTGACGATGTAATTGAATTTATAGCAAAACATATCAAAAGTAATGTACGTGAGTTAGAGGGAGTAGTTACTTCTTTAATCGCTCAATCTGCTTTCAACAAGAAAGAGTTTACGCTTACATTGGCTAAGAGTATTGTAGATAAGTTTGTTAAGAACACTAAGAAAGAAGTTTCTGTTGATTATATTCAGAAAGTTGTTTCTAAATATTTTGAAATAGACTTGGCAACATTGCAATCTAAAACAAGAAAAAGACACATTGTTCAGGCTAGACAATTGGCAATGTATTTTTCTAAGAAGTTAACAAAATCTTCTTTGGCAAGTATTGGTGCTCAGATAGGGAAGAGAGATCATGCTACGGTGTTACATGCTTGTAAAACAGTAGATAACTTATCTACTACAGACAAGCAGTTTAAGAAGTATGTAGAGGATATTTCTAAAAAATTATCTTTCTAAATATGGCTACTGTTAAGATTCTAATGGTGTGTTTGGGGAATATTTGTCGTTCTCCATTGGCCGAGGGTATCTTAAAGTCTAAAATTGAAGATTTAAATATAGTAGTAGATTCTGCAGGAACTGGAGCTTATCACGTGGGCAATTTACCAGATGTTAGATCTATAGAAGTTGCTATGAAATACGGAATTGATATTACAGACCAAAGAGCTAGGAAATTAGAAGCTTCAGATTTAGAGGAGTTCGATTTTATCTATGCGATGGATGCTAGTAATTATAGGAATATATTAAGTATAGCAAGAACTCAAGCGCAGGAGGCTAAGGTGAGGATGATTATGAACGAGCTGGTTCCTGAAAGTGATGTCTCTGTTCCGGATCCTTACTATGGAGGAGATCAGGGTTTTGAGAACGTTTATAAGATGTTAGATCAAGCCTGCGATGTAGTTGTCAACAAATTAAAGCAATAATAAAATGAAAGGTAATTTGTATTTAATCCCCACTACTTTAGGGGATAATGAGCCATTGGAGGTAATGCCTATTTCTGTAAAAGCTACGGTAGAGCAGTTAACTCATTTTATTGTTGAGAACGAAAAGTCAGCTAGGAGATTTATAAAAAAAATTACTCCTTTAAAATCACAGCCAAGTTTACAGTTAAAATTAATAGATAAGTATGTAGATCCTGTTGAGGTAAATTCTTATTTGGATGTATGTATGGAAGGGGAATCTGTAGGATTGTTGTCCGAGGCTGGAGTTCCTGCTGTTGCAGATCCAGGTTCTGATGTGGTTAAGTTGGCACATAAAAAAGGGATTAGAGTAGTGCCCTTGGTAGGACCATCGTCTATTCTAATGGCTATGATGGCTTCTGGAATGAATGGTCAGAGTTTTACGTTTAACGGATACTTACCTATTGATAAAGCAGATCGAAAAAAAGAGATTAAGCGTTTGGAGCGTATTTCTAGAGAACAGAATCAATCACAGATTTTTATAGAAACACCGTATAGAAATCATAAAATGTTAGACGATTTAAAAGCGGCTTTATCTCCTAAAACAAACTTATGTATTGCGGCTAATATCACTATGCCTAACGAATATATAAGGACTTTTACAATTGCTGAATGGCAAAGAAAATCGCCAGAATTACATAAAATTCCAGCGATTTTTATCTTACACGCTTAACGATTAATACGTTGTTTCCTTAACCATTTATGATAAGCACTAGCGTTTCTATTGTGTTGGCTTAAGGTTTTGGCAAACTTGTGTGTTCCTAGTTTTTCTGGGTTTACACAAAAGTAATAATATGCGTGTCTTTCCGCATTTAATACAGCATCTATAGCATCTACATCTGGCATGGCAATGGCAGAGGGAGGAATTCCTCTATGGGTATATGTGTTGTACGAGGATTCTATTTTTAGGTCTTTTTTTAAAACTCTTTTAATAATGGTTTCTCTCCCTTGTTGTTCTTTTATAGCGTATATAATTGTTGGGTCTGCTTGTAGTGGTATTCCTTTGCGAATTCTGTTAAGGTATACTCCTGCAACTTTTTTTCTTTCGGGCTTATTTTGAGTTTCTTTGTGTACAATAGCAGCTAAAGAAATTACTTCATTTGTAGTTAAATTCAAACGATGTGCTTTTTTAAGTCTTGTTTTGTTCCAAAAACGCAGGTATGCATTGAATAGTTTGGTGCGTAGTTGGTTTGGAGTGATGTTCCAGTAGCAATCATACGTATAGGGCATGCAGTAGTTAATGGCTGTTTTGTAAGTAAAGCCATGCTTTTGCAAGAAGTTTTTATCAAGTAAACTGTTTACAATAGAGGTAGAATCAGCTTCTATTTGTTGTGCCAACCTTCCTGCTAAATTTTCAATATAGTTTTGATTGTTAAAGGTTACTTTAACTGGGGTTTGATTTCCGCTTCGTAATAGGTTGATAATTTCGTTTGAAGTCATTCCTTGTTTAAGGCTGTACTTACCTGCTTTAACTTTGGTGTACTTTTTAAATTTAATGACTTTCTTAAGTGCTTCAATATCGTTGCAAACATCTTTTAAATGAGATATTACTTGTGGAATTGAATCAGTTGATTGTATGTATATAGCACTGTCTTTGTCAACTTGCTCACTGTTGATGATAGAGTTGAAATAAAAAACAATACCTAGTCCTGTTAGGAAAAAGATTCCTAATCCTATAAATATTTTTTTCATTGTTGATTTAAGAATGAATCAATTGGTAAAAGGCAACATCAGAAAATGTGCCGTTGTAATACATCCAGTTTTTGCGTGTTCCTGTGTGAATGTATCCAGATTTTTCGAATAATTGTATGCTTTCTGTATTGTTAACGTTTATGTTAGCATACAATTGTTTTAGGTTAAGGTAAGGAAAGGCATACTCTCTAATTAGTTCTAAAGCCTCTGTTGCATAGCCTTTTTGCTGGTGCTCTGTTAAAACTAATATGCCAACTCCTGCTCTGGAATGTTGAGGATTAAAGTCGAATAAATCAATAAGTCCTACAGGAGTATTGTTTTTATTTTGAATCACTAATCTTAATTGTTTGGCAGTGTATATGTCTAAATGAGCATTGTCTAAATACTGTTTTAAAATAGCACGAGAATAAGGAGTTTGGGTAGTGCTTACTTCCCAAAACTCCTCGTTATTTTCAACCGTAAATAGAAAATCTAAATCAGAAGGCTCTAAGGCTCTAAGTTTGATATGTTTTCCTGTTAACTTACTCATTGTAGTTTATACTTCCCTTAAAGACAAAGGTAGCAGGGCCTTTTAGGAATACCTCTTTGTAGGTGTTTCCTTCTTTTTTAAACGATACCTCTAGTTTACCACCTTCTACCTGGAGTTTTATTTTGTTGTCCGAAGCTATCTTTTTTTCGAACATTGCAATGGCTACAGCTGTTACACCCGTACCACAGGCTAAAGTTTCGTTTTCAACTCCTCTTTCGTAGGTTCTAACTCTAAAACTATTGTCGTCTTCAAGTGGTTCTACAAAATTTACATTGGTACCTTCTTCAAAATAAGGAGCTCCGTATCTAATTTTTGCACCATTCTCTACTACATTAAAGGATCCTATGCTTTTAACTTCTTGAACATGGTGTGGAGAACCAGTATTTAGAAAACAGTGATTTTCATATATGTTTACACTGTCTACATCTATCATTTGTAGATTGGTAATACCATTTTCAAAACTAGCATAGTGCAGACCGTCTACTGCATCAAAAGTAGTTTCTTTTCCTATAATTCCTAGTTGGTTTGCAAAAGCAACCAAACATCTACCTCCATTTCCACACATAGTACTTTCTGTACCATCGGCATTGTAGTATACCATGGTAAAGTCATATTTGTCAGATGGGTTTAATAACATTAACCCATCGGCACCAACACCAAATCTACGATCACATAAAAAGTTAACCAGTTTGGTGTTCTCTCTAGGAAAGCTTAAATCTCTATTATCGATAATAACAAAGTCGTTTCCTGTTCCTTGATATTTATAAAAAGTAAATTCCATTTTTTAGAATAATTGTGACAGCAAAAATACAAAGAAAAACAATTAGAAAAGCTTGTAATGGATTAGATAAATTTGATGTTTTTTTGATTAGGTGTTTTTTTTGAAAAAGTTATTTTAGCTGCAAAAAAAAATATGAAAATAAAAATTGCTACAGTATTTATATTAATGGTTGTGTCTATCGGTTTTTCTCAGTCGGATTACAGAAAGGGGTATATTGTTAATCATGATAATGATACAATTCAAGGTTTTATTAGCCATCGCGGGGATGTTTCTAATTCAAGGAAATGCTATTTTAAAAAAGAATTAGGTTCAGAGACAATTAAGTACTCACCAAAAGAAATTAACGCCTATCGTTTTGATGAAGGAAAATACTATGTAGCGAAACAGGTAAATATTGATAACAATACGAAAAATGTCTTTTTAGAATTTCTTGTAAACGGTGTTGTTAAGGTTTATTACTTAATAGATTTAGTTCATCATGTATATTATTTTATTGAAGATAAAAATGGTGTTTTACATGAACTCCAAAAGAATAATAAAATTATTGAAAATGGTCAAGGGGAATTCAATGTAGAATCAAACCAATATAAAGGTATATTGAAGTTTTTATTTAAGGATGGGGAAAAAACACTTAAAAAAGTAGATAACATTTATTTAAGTAAAAAATCCTTAATCAATATAAGTGAATATTATCATAATGAGGTTTGTACAGATGGAACGAAATGTATTGTGTATAAGAAGAAAAAGAAAAATACACAAAGGTCTTTTGGTTTTATAGCTTTAGGTCATTTGGCTTTTGTGGATCAAACAAATGTTCCGGAAAGAATCGATTATTTAGAAGGAGCTGATTTTGAAACTTCTTTTTACCCTTCATTTGGAGTGTATTATAAACAGAGTATCCCGAGTTGGAGTGAAAATATTTTTTTTCAAGCTAATTTGTTTTATTCCAAGTATAATCTTTCAACATATATTGATGATTACCACTCAAATTTTTCATCAACAAGACGAACATATGATGTAGATATAGATGTAAATTCAATAGATTTAGATGTTTTATTAAAATTTGAATTAAATAAAAAGTTTATCAAACCAAATTTTCATATTGGTACATTTGGAGAGTATAAGTATAAAAATAAATTTGAGACGGACTTTACAAGTTCTATACTTTCCTCAGGTACTATATTAAGTAAAAGGATAATTGATGAAAGTTATAACTTGTTAGATTCTAATTTAGGTTTTATAGTTGGTGTAGGTATTAGAAAGGAGATGGATAAAAAAGAAATTAATATTGATTTGAGTTACAAGCGTAGCATGGGACATAGTAATTTCAGTGATTTAAATATTATTTATTTAACTCTAGGGTTTGGTTTTCTTAATTAATAAAGTTCTTGGTATCTTTTATTTTTGAATAAACGGCATTTTTATTCCTTTAAAGAATATCATAAGACTTATTGTTCTTGTTTAATTGTTTTGGAGTGTAGTGTGTTTTTGTTGTAATTTCATTTGTACAAATAGACAAAATAAAATGAAAAAATATTTAGCTCAATTACTAGTAAATGCAATTGCGGTGTATGTAATTGCTACTTTCTTGCCAGGTGCTATTATACATAGTTACGGAGCTGCAGTGTTGGTTGCTTTTTGGTTAAGTTTATTAAATGTATTGGTGAGACCTATCTTGGTTTTGTTTACGTTGCCAATTACAATACTAACCCTTGGCTTTTTCTTGCTAGTTATTAATGCTATAATAATTAGTATAGCAGATTCTTTAATAGCAGGTTTTTATGTGACTAATATTTTTATTGCATTAATTTTTAGTTTGTTACTGTCTGTCGTTCAGTCATTTTTACATTCTCTATTTGGGATTGACGACTGGTAGTTTTCTGTTGGCATAGTTTTTGGAAAAATATTTTTGAAATAAAAAATAGAAGAACATGAAACAGAGTATTAAATTATTTGCAGTAGCCTTGTTAGGAGGTTTTATTTCATTGATAACATACAACCGTTTTTTTCAGAAAGAAACGAAGGTGATTGAAAGAGTAAAAGAGCAACAATTGCCTGTTTTTACATCCAATCCTAACGGTTCTATAGTTGCGGCTGAAAATTTGACAGATTTTACAAAAGCAGCAGAGTTAACCTTAAACGCAGTAGTACATGTTAAAAATACAGCTGTAGGTGTGCAACGAGATCCATTTGCAGAATTGTTTTTTGGACAAGGCTATGGAGGTAGAGAGTACGAAAGAGTTGGTACAGGTAGTGGTGTGGTAATTTCTCCTGATGGATACATTGTAACGAATAACCATGTAATAGAAGGTGCTAAAGAAATTGAAATTAGTTTAAACAATCAAAAAAAATATATTGCCGAGTTGATAGGTGCTGATAAAAGCACAGATATTGCTTTGTTAAAAATTAAAGCAGATGACGATTTAAACTTTTTAACTTTTGGAGATTCTGATGTTTCTAAAGTAGGAGAGTGGGTGTTGGCTGTAGGAAACCCTTACAATTTAACATCAACAGTAACAGCAGGTATTATAAGTGCTAAAGGAAGAGATCTAGAAGGGAATAGAAATATAGAATCTTTTATTCAGACAGATGCTGCAGTAAATCCAGGAAATAGTGGAGGAGCTCTCGTAAACACCAAAGGAGAATTAATAGGTATTAATACGGCTATCTCTTCGCAAACAGGTTCTTTTGTAGGGTACTCTTTTGCGGTTCCTTCTAATATTGCAAAACGTGTAATAGAGGACTTAATGGAGAATGGTGCTGTTAAAAGAGCGTTTTTAGGAATTGTAAGAGATCCAGAGAAGCTAAATGTAGATGGTGTTTTTGTAGAGTCTGTTGCTAAAGGAGGTGGAGCAGAGAGGGCTGGAATAAAATCTGGTGATATTATTAAAAAAGTGAATAATGTTAAAATTCATAAGTTTTCAGATTTAGTAGGGCAGTTGGTGGCAAAAAGACCAGGAGATTCTGTGGTTGTAACTGTAGACAGAGATGGGGTTGATAAAGTGATAAAAGTAACATTAACAGAGGTGATTAGTTTTGCATCGGAGGCTTTTGGAATGGAATTTGGAGAGTTAAGTCTTAAAGATAAGAAGCGTTTAGATATTTCTAACGGGGTTAAAGTAAACAGCATCAACAATAAAGATTTACAAAAAATAGGAATAAAACCGGGGTATATAATTTTATCTATTAATAATTATTCTGTGAACAACACCGCTGATATAGAGAAGATTAAAAAGATAGTAAAGTCTGATAAAAACATTAACAAATTGGTAGTGATTAACTTAAGAGGAGAAAAAGAAACTTTTTCTAGAGGTTGGTAATAATACCGTTGCTCATTTCTTATTTTGTTAAATTCTTAAACTTAATAGCTATAGTGATTATTTAAGTGGATATTCTCTAAATAAAATAGTAAATTTGCACGCTAGCACAATTAATAAAGATCAAAAGTAAGAAATGAGTGATTTTTTGGGTACAGGAGTTGCATTAGTAACCCCTTTTGATAACAATGGAAATGTAGATGTACAAGCACTGGAGAAGCTTGTTGAGTTTCAGATTGATAATGCAGTTGAATACTTAGTAGTATTAGGAACTACAGCAGAATCTGCAACATTAACTAACCAAGAAAAAGAGTTAGTTAAGCAAACTGTTATAAACACAAATGCAGGAAGATTGCCAATTGCTTTAGGAATTGGAGGAAATAACACTGCAGCTGTTATAGAAGAAATTAAGAACACCGATTTTTCAAGCATACAAGGAGTGTTGTCGGTATCTCCTTATTACAATAAACCAAGTCAAGAAGGAATATATCAACACTTTAAAGCAATTGCAGAGGCTTGCCCTGTAGATATTATATTATACAATGTTCCTGGTAGAACGAGTTCTAATATAAAACCAGAAACTGTAGTTCGCTTGGCAGAAATTTCCAATATTATTGGAATTAAAGAAGCCAAAGGAGATATGGATCAGGCGTTAAAGTTAATTAAATCGGTACCAGATAATTTCTTAGTAATTTCTGGGGATGATATGTTGGCATTGCCAATTACATTAGCGGGTGGTTCTG
The DNA here is from genome assembly GCF_054182685.1 of Wenyingzhuangia sp. IMCC45574. Taxonomy (NCBI): domain Bacteria; kingdom Pseudomonadati; phylum Bacteroidota; class Flavobacteriia; order Flavobacteriales; family Flavobacteriaceae; genus Wenyingzhuangia; species Wenyingzhuangia sp. IMCC45574. The sequence continues at coordinate 8,994 of NZ_CM135169.1, forward strand.
GAGTAATTTCTGTAATAGGACAAGCGTTTCCATCGGAGTTTACACATATGATTCGTTTAGGTATTTTAGAAGAGTCTAAAAAGTCTTTTAGAATGCATTACAAATTACAAGATAGTATTGACTTAATCTTTAAAGAAGGAAATCCGGTAGGGATTAAAGCTTTGTTAGAAATTCTAGGATTATCTTCTAGTGCTGTTAGATTGCCATTAGTAGCTGCTTCTCCTGAATTAAAGAAAAAGTTAAGAACTTTTGTAGAAGCTTTCTACGTAGCTTCATAAAAAACAATTTATGATTAAAATAGTAAAATACAGCATAGTAGCTGCTACTTTTATGTTATTACAATCTTGTGGTGAATACAACAAGGTTTTAAATAAAGGAACAAATCCAGAACGTTATAACTTAGGTAATAAGTTATATAAAGAAGGAGATTACGATAAGGCAATTCGTATGTACGAGTTAATATTACCTTCTTATGCAACAAAACCTCAGGCAGAGGTAATTGTATTTCGTTTGGCAGATGCAAACCGAAAAATAAAAGATTATACTACTTCTGTATACTACTACGAAAAGTTTTTAAGAAGCTATCCTAATAGTACAGAAATTGATGTAGCACAATTTAATATTGCAGAAAGTTATTATCAACTTTCTCCAAAATATAGTGTAGATCAGGCTGATACGAATAAAGCGATTCTAGCTTATCAAAATTTTATTGATGAAAATCCTGAGTCGGAAAAAATTGTAGCAGCAAACAAAAGAGTTAAAGAACTAAATTATAAGTTAGAGAAAAAAGCTTTTGAAGTAGCGAAACAATATTATAAAATTGGAAATTACAAGTCTGCTATCAAAGCATTTGACAATGTAATTTTAGATTTTTTAGGAACAAGCTTAAAAGAAGAAGCTATGTTTTATAAGTTTAGATCTGCTTACGAATTAGGAACAAAAAGTGTTCTTTCTAAGAAAGAAAAGAGAATAAAAGAAGCAAAAAAAATATACCAAAGGTTCCAAAAGGCTTTTCCAGAGTCAGAATTCTTAAAGGAAGCTAAGAACTTATATGGTAAATTGTTAAAAATAAAGGTTGTAAAACCAACGTTGAATAGTTAAGATAATAAGATAATATTATGGATTACAAAAAAGTCGATGCTCCATTGTCTACGGTAACGTATGACAAGTCTAAGGTAGAAGAAACAACTGAAAATATTTACGAAGCTATTGCAATTATTGCAAAAAGAGCTACACAAGTTGGAAGTGACTTAAAAAAGGAATTAGTTGATAAATTAGACGAGTTTGCTACTTACAACGATAGTTTAGAAGAGGTGTTTGAGAACAAGGAACAAATTGAAGTTTCTAAATTCTATGAAAAATTACCTAAGCCTCATGCTATTGCTGTAGAAGAGTGGTTAGAAGGTAACATTTACCACAGAAGAGCAGAATCTAAAGAAGAATAGATATATGAGCATATTAAGTGGGAAAAAAGTTTTATTAGGTGTTACAGCAGGTATTGCAGCCTATAAAACGGCTCATTTAGTAAGACAGTTTATAAAAGCAGGTGCTCAAGTACAAGTTGTACAGACACCTGCTTCTAAAGAATTTGTTACACCGTTAACACTTTCTACTTTATCTAAAAATCCAGTGCATTCTACCTTTTACAACGAGGAAGATGAGAATGCAGTATGGAATAACCATGTAGACTTAGGGTTGTGGGCAGACATTATGTTAGTTGCCCCTGCTACAGCAAACACATTGTCTAAAATGACCAATGGAGTTTGTGATAACCTATTGCTAGCTACTTACTTATCTGCCAAATGTCCTGTTTACTTTGCACCAGCAATGGATTTGGATATGTACCAGCACCCATCAACAAAAAACAGCATAGAAAAGTTAGTTTCTTACGGCCATGTATGCATTCCTGCTACTAGTGGAGAATTGGCAAGTGGTTTGGTAGGAGAGGGGAGAATGGCAGAACCAGAAGACATTGTTGCTTTTATAGAAAATGACATAACTTCTAAATTACCATTAAAAGGCAAAAAAGTATTAATTACTGCGGGGCCTACATACGAGGCTATAGATCCTGTTCGTTTTATTGGGAATCATTCTTCTGGAAAAATGGGGTTTGAGATAGCCAAAGTAACGGCCAATTTAGGAGCAGAGGTAATTTTAGTTTCTGGACCATCTAACGAACAAGTAGCGCACTCTTTTATAAACAGAATAGATGTAGTGAGTGCAGAAGATATGTACAAAGCGTGCCATAAACATTACAAAAATGTAGATGTTGCTATTTGTGCTGCTGCTGTGGCAGATTATAAGCCTTTAAATGTAGCGAATCAGAAGATTAAGAAAAAAGATGCGAGTTTGCAAATAGAGCTAACTCCTACAAAAGATATTTTAGCATCATTAGGTGCTGAAAAAGAACAGCAGTTATTGGTAGGTTTTGCATTAGAAACGAATAACGAAGAAGAAAACGCAAAAGGTAAAATTGCTAGAAAGAATTTAGATATGATCGTTTTAAATTCTTTACGAGATAAAGGAGCAGGTTTTGCTAAAAATACCAATAAAATTACTATTATTGATAAGGATTTTAATGCTCAAAAATTTGAGACAAAAACAAAATCTGAAGTAGCAAAAGATATTCTAACAGTAATAATTGAAAAATTGCATGTATAAGCAGTTTCTTTTCTTTTTAATGACATTGGTTTTTACAATTGTAAAAGCCCAGGAATTAGATTGTAATATTACAGTCAATGGCGATCAGATTGCGGTATCTAATAACAGGATTTTTAAAACGATGGAAAACTCTTTAACAGAGTTTTTAAATCAGCAAAAATGGACCAATGTAGAGTTTAAAGAACACGAACGAATTAAATGTTCGTTTACTTTGCTACTAACTGAGCAATCAGGACCTAATACATTTAAAGGAAGTTTACAAGTGCAAGCTTCAAGGCCTGTTTTTAATTCTACTTATTACAGTCCTATTTTTAATTACAAAGACGATAATTTTACAATAAATTATGTAGAATTTCAGCCATTGAATTACAATCCTAATGGTTATGAATCTAATTTAATATCTGTTTTGTCTTATTACAGCTACTTTATACTAGGTCTGTATGTAGATAGTTTTAGTCTTAAAGGTGGAGATGAGCATTTTACAACAGCTTTAACCATTGCAAATCAAGCTCAACAATCTGGGTTTAATGGTTGGTCTAATTCAAGATTAGATATCAATCGTTTTACTTTGGTAGATAAGTTTCTATTACAAGATAATGATCGTTTTAGAGAGGTGTTCTTTAAATATCATTTTGATTGTATGGATGCCTTTGAAAGGAATCAGAGAAGAGCTGTTACCAATATTTTAAGGACTTTAAAACCTCTAAAGGATATATATGATGAAAACCCTAATAGTATTTCAATTAGAATTTTCACCGATGCAAAATCCGATGAGCTGGTAAATATTTTTAGAAAGAACAGAGGTGTAGATGCTTCTGAATTAGTATCTATTCTAAGAAGAGTTGCTCCTAACAACTCAAAAAAATGGAAACAAATTTATACCAATTAATAAAATTTCTTTTTTCATATGTTAACTTCTATAGCTGTTCAAAATTATGCTTTGATCAAGAGATTACAAGTGGACTTTACACAAGGTTACTCTGTAATTACAGGAGAAACAGGTGCGGGTAAATCTATACTCTTAGGAGCTTTGGGCTTGGTGTTGGGGAATAGAGCCGATTTAACCAGTTTAAAAGACAAGGAAAAGAAATGTGTTATCGAGGCTGAGTTTGAGATCGGTTCTTATCAGTTGCAAACTGTTTTTGAAGAATTAGATTTAGATTACGAATCGTTAACAATTATAAGAAGAGAGTTATTGCCTAGTGGAAAGAGTAGAGCTTTTGTAAACGATACTCCTGTAAGTATAAAATCGTTGCAAGCATTAAAAGAATATTTATTAGATATTCACTCTCAACACAATACAATGGCATTGTCTGATAAGAAATATCAGTACTATGTGGTAGATGCTTTAGCGGGTAATTTTGAGTTACTTTCGTTGTATAAAAATTCTTTAAAAGGATATAAGAAGGCTGTAAAAGAATTAGAAGCTTTAAAAGCTAGCCAAGAAGAAGCCAAACAACAGTTTGAGTATAACCTGCATTTGTATGAAGAGTTAGACAATGCTAAACTTAAAGAGTTAGACGAAGTTGAAACTTTAGAAAAAGAGATAGAAAAATTATCGCATGCAGAAGAGATTAAGACCAATTTATTCGAAAGTGTTCAGATAAGTACCGAAGAAGAAATAGGAGCTCAGAGCTTATTAACACGTTTGGAAGTCGCTTTGTCTAAAATAGCATCCTTTGATGATAATTATAGCTCGTTATTTGAAAGAGCAAAAAGTTTAAAAATTGAATTGGATGATTTGGTTTTTGAACTAGAAAAACAAGCGGAAAGAGTAGAAGCAAATCCAGAAGAATTGGAAACTATGAATGCTCGTTTAAGTTTGTTGTTCGATTTACAAAAAAAGCATTTTGTTACTTCTCTAAAAGATTTAATTCAGGTTAGAGAGACATTGTCCGAAAAAGTAAAACAGGTACAAGATGCTGCCGATTTATTAGTAGGAGCAGAGAAATTAGTAGCAAAAACTAAAAAAGAAACTACAGTTTTAGCTAACAAGTTAACTGCAAATAGAAAGAAAGTAGTTGTAGACTTTAAAAAAGAATTGGAAACTATTTTAGCTACTTTAAGTATGGAAAATGCTCAGTTTAAAGTAGAAATAGAAACTTTAGACGATTTTACAGAGTATGGATTAGACGATGTTTCTTTCTTATTATCTTCTAACAAAGGTTCTGCTTTTGGTTTGTTAAAGAAAGTAGCTTCTGGAGGAGAGTTATCTAGAATTATGTTAGGGATTAAAATGATACTCTCTAAGTTTGTGCATTTGCCAACTATTCTATTTGATGAAATTGATACGGGAGTATCTGGAGAAGTAGCGACTAAAATAGCAGATGTAATGCAGGCTATGGGAGAAAATATGCAAGTAATTACCATAACGCATTTACCTCAGGTTGCTGCTAAAGGTAAAGAACATTATAAAGTATATAAGACGGTAAAAGGAGAGCAAACAGAGACTCATTTGGTCTCTTTAGAAAAAGAAGAAAGAATAAACGAGATTGCAGAAATGTTGAGTGGAAAGGATAAGTCTCAGTCTGCGATAGAACATGCCCAACAACTGTTAAGTATTTAAATAGAATCCTTTATATTTGTTGCCATAAAAAAACTTAGAATAATATAAACTACAGATATGTATAATTTATTAAAAGGAAAAAAAGGAATTATTTTTGGAGCTTTAGATTCGAACTCTATTGCTTGGAAAGTTGCAGAAACTGCACATGCCAATGGAGCTGAATTTGTGTTAACAAACGCACCAATTGCTATGCGTATGGGAGCTATCAACGAGCTAGCAGAAAAAACTGGAGCTCAAGTAATTCCTGCAGATGCTACTTCTATGGAAGACTTAGAAAACTTAGTTGAAAAGTCTATGGAGATTTTAGGAGGTAAAATTGATTTTGTTTTACACTCTATTGGAATGTCTTTAAACGTACGTAAGAAGAAGCACTATACAGAAAACAACTACGACTTTACTCACAAAGGATTTGATATTTCAGCATTATCTTTTCATAGAGTAATGCAAGTTTTATACAAAAAAGAAGCAATGTCAGAGTGGGGATCTATTGTAGCATTAACATATATGGCTGCACAAAGAGTATTCCCAGACTACAATGACATGGCTGATAATAAAGCTTATTTAGAGTCTATTGCTCGTTCTTTTGGTTACTTCTTTGGTAGAGACCACAATGTACGTGTAAACACGATTTCTCAGTCTCCTACAGCTACAACTGCAGGTAATGGAGTAAAAGGATTCTCTGGATTTATTAACTATGCAGAAAAAATGTCTCCATTAGGAAACGCTTCTGCTCAGGACTGTGCAGATTACACAATAACATTATTCTCAGACTTAACTAAGAAAGTAACGTTACAGAACTTATTCCACGATGGAGGTTTCTCTAACATGGGAGTTTCTACAGAAATTATGGAAGCTTTTGATAGCGAAGAATAGTTTTTAAAAGAATACCAAATAAAAAATCCCGTTCTAATTTAGAACGGGATTTTTGTTTTATACACAAAGCCAAATAATTAGCTTTTCTTCATATCTATTAAAATAGAGAAAGTTTTGTTAATGTCTTCTTCTTTTACAACAATGGTAATTTCGTGTGTAGTAGAAATAATTTCTTGTACAGGAATATCTGCCCAAGCCAATTGTTTTAAAATAAAGTAATAAATTCCAGATTGTTCCGAGTTAGACTTGGGTAACTTAATAGTAATAGAAGCTAAATCTACAGAAGCAGATAATAATTGTTCTGTTTTAAAAATCTCTTCTACCTTGTCGTGTAACTTTTTACTGGTAATGATATTCGTCTCAAAAATACCCTGAGAAATTGTAAAGAAGTAGTCCTTGTCATCTCCAAATTCATGGATTAAATCGGAAATACATCTAAGTAGTGTAGGGGTGTTTTTAAAAGTAAAATTTCCTAAATCAGAACGTACAATAAAGTCTCCTAATGTAAGGGTAATTTTCTTTATATTTTTACGAATTTTCAAGATGCTTGATGGTGACAATCTATTGATAGCCATCATGATGGCTCCAGATTTTACATCTTTATTCAAATCTTTTTCAACATCTGGCTGAATCACTCTAGCTAGGGAAGATACGTTGATTAATTTGTCGTTTAGAGCTTCTTCTAAAAAAGGAGTTTTTCTAATTATTCCTTCCACAGATTCTTGTATGGTCTTCATACGTGTTCAAATTTTAACAATTCGTATTAAGATGTAAAGATATTATTATTTTTTTGGACACAACCCACAATTATAGAACCTTTGCATTTTTTACACAGATTTTTAACAAATTGTGTAAAAAAAGAACCATTAAAAAAACTAGAGACTAAAATAGAATTATGAAAGTATTAAAATTTGGAGGTACCTCTGTAGGGAGTCCTTCGAGTATTAAGGAGGTAGCTAATATTGTAAGAAATGTAGAAGGACAAAAAACAGTAGTATTATCTGCTATGTCCGGAACTACAAATGCTTTACATGAAGTTGCAGACTTAATCATAAAGTATAAAGAAGAGGAAGCAAATCAAATGATTGATGATTTGATTGCTAAATATGTAGAGGTTATTAATGAGTTATTAGCAGAGAAAGAAAACCAAAACGCTGCTATCTCATTGGTTTCTGAAAGATTTGAATTCATTAGAGAGCATGTTGGAATAGAAATTTCATCTGCTCAAATTGAAAAAAATATCGTTGCTCAGGGAGAAGTTTTATCAACAAACCTATTTAATTTCCATTTAAGAGAAGTTGGTGCAAAGGCTACTTTAGTTTCTGCATTTGATTTTATGGCAATTGACGAGGCAAACGAACCTGTTATTTCTAAAATAACGGAAGAGTATGGTAAAATTGTTGCCGCAAATGCTGAAACTGAAATTTTTATAACTCAAGGGTATATTTGTTTAAGTGATACTGGTAAAATTGACAATTTAAAAAGAGGAGGGTCTGACTATTCTGCTTCTTTAATTGGTGCTGCTATCGTTGCTGAAGAAATTCAGATTTGGACAGATATTGACGGAATGCACAACAACGATCCTCGTTTTGTAGAGAATACATTTTCTTTAAAAGAAATTTCTTTTGACGAAGCAGCGGAGTTGGCATATTTTGGAGCTAAAATTTTACACCCTCAATCAGTAATTCCTGCAAGAAAAGCAAATGTGCCAGTATTGTTAAAGAATACTTTTGAGCCAGATGCACCAGGAACAATTATTAAAAACTGTGAAGTGCCTTCTGGAGTTAGAGCAATTGCAGCGAAAGATGGTATTACCGCTATTAAGATAAAGTCTTACCGAATGTTAATGGCTTATGGTTTCTTAAAAGGAGTATTTGAAGTTTTTGAAAAGTACAGAACTTCTATTGATATGATTACAACATCAGAAGTTGCTGTATCTATTACAATTGATGATACTACTAATTTAAAAGAAATTATTTCTGAGTTAGAAGAGATTGGTGCAGTAGAAGTTGATACTGATTTGAGTATTGTTTGTTTGGCAGGAGATTTTTCTAAAGAGAGAACAGGAGCAAGCTCACCAATTTTTAATAGTTTAACAAACATTCCTATTAGAATGATTTCTTACGGAGGTTCTAATTATAATGTTTCTTTGCTAATTAATACAGAAAATAAGAAAGAGGCTTTAATAGCGTTAAATAAAGGAGTTTTTGCTTAATAATAATTTTAATATAGTAGTGTTACTATTAAAAAAAATTATATTTTTGCTTTCATAAACTAACAGAAAAAAGATTTAGAAAAGATGATGGATTTTTCTCAATTCTCAGGATTTTTAGCGTTCTTATTTGTATTTACAACAGGGTTTTGGTTGTTGTTATTCTTATTAACGTTTGTAGTTCCTTACTGGATTACTGGAACAATTATTGAAAACATTCAATTAAAAGCTGCAGCAAAAAAAGGGAATCAATAAAGAGGAACTTTTATACAATATAAAGTAAACCACAAACAATTTTGTTTGTGGTTTTTTTATGTCTTATAATTAACATCTATGCATAAAAAAACATCCGCTTCTACAAGCGGATGTTTAAAATAAATAAAAGCAACAACTATTGCTAGTTGTTATCGTTTAAGTTGATGTCTTCATAAGCGTTCATTCCATGCTCATGAATATCCAATCCTTGTTTTTCTTCGTTTTCGCTAACTCTTAAACCAATAGTTTTCTTAATTGCAAAAAGAATAACGAATGAAGATGCAATACAAGTAATACCAATTACCATTATTCCGTATGCTTGTGTTCCCAGCTGAGAAAATGAACCTGTTGTAAATACACCTTTATCTCCCCATATACCAACTGCTAGGGTTCCAAAAATACCACATACTAAATGTACTCCAATAGCACCTACAGGGTCGTCCAACCTTAAACGATCTATTATACCAACTGCAAATACAATAATAACTCCTGCAATTAAACCAATAATAATAGCGTCTGTAGGCGACATTAAGTCTGCACCGGCAGTAATACCAACCAAACCAGCTAAAGAACCGTTAAACGCCATTGTAACGTCGTAGGTTTTAAATTTAAGGTAAGATGTTATAAAAGCAGAAACAATTCCTGAAGCTGCAGCTAAGGATGTTGTAACTAATACCAAAGAAACCAATCCTGGATCTGCAGATAAAACAGAACCCCCATTAAATCCAAACCATCCAAACCATAATAAGAATACTCCTAAAGCGGCCAGTGGAATGTTGTGTCCAACAATAGGTTTAATAGTTCCATCGGGTAAATATTTACCTAAACGAGGTCCTAATAAAATAACGGCTACTACAGCAGCCCAACCTCCAACAGAGTGTACAAGCGTAGAACCTGCAAAGTCATAGAATCCCATAGCGTCTAAAAAACCAGCTCCCCATTTCCAAGAACCAACAATAGGGTATACCAATCCTACATAGATTAAAGAAAATAAGAGGAAAGAGTTTAATTTAATTCTTTCGGCTACGGCACCAGATACAATCGTTGCAGCCGTTGCAGCAAACATACCTTGGAATAAAAAGTCTGTCCAATAAGTATATCCCTCGTTGTATGCCTGTGTTAATCCTCCTTCTGGCAGTGCCAATCCCCATCCAGCAAATCCAAAGACTCCTGTAGCACCTTCTTCAAAGCCAGGGTACATTAAGTTAAACCCACACAATGTATAGGTAATTAAACCAATGGCAACAATCATAAAGTTTTTAAATATGATGTTAATTGCGTTTTTAGATCTAGCCAACCCAACTTCTAAAGCGGTAAAACCTAAGTGCATAATAAAAACCAATGCTATGGATACCATCATCCAGACATTGTTTGTAATAAAATTTTGTGTAGCTTCCATCTATATTATCTTAGTGTTTCTTCTCCTTTTTCTCCCGTTCTAATTCTGTAGGTTTCTTTTACATCATAAACAAATAATTTACCATCACCAACTTCACCTGTACCAGCAGCTTTAATAATAGTGTCAATTGTTTTTTGTTCAAAATCATCATTTACTATAATAGATAAGTAACGTCTTTGGATGTCTGCAGTACTAAAAGTAATACCACGATACACTTTTCCGATTCTTTCGTTTCCTAATGCGGTTACATCCCAATAAGAGAAAAAGTTTACACCAATTTCGTGCAAAGCATTCTTAACTTCAGAAAATTTCGACTTTCTGATAATCGCTTCGATTTTTTTCATAAATAAAAAGTTTGTTTTATACTCAGCTACAAATATAAAACCTTATGTTAAATTAACCTTAACAAAAAAAATACGTAGCCAACTTGTTGACTACGTATTTTTTAACTAAAATCGTATTTCTACGTATTTAATATGCTTTTTATCTTAGAGTTTCACCACCTTTTTCTCCAGTTCTAATTCTGTAAGTTTCATCTACATCGTATACAAAAATCTTACCATCACCAACTTCACCAGTGGCAGCAGATTTAATTAATGTTTCTATAGTAACTTCTTCAAAATCATCATTAACGATAATTGATAAATAACGTCTTTGAATGTCTGCAGTACTAAATGAAATACCTCTATATACTTTACCTATTTTTTCATTACCTAAAGCAGTTACATCCCAGTATGAGAAAAAGTTTACACCTACTTCGTGTAAAGCGTTTTTTACTTCGGTAAATTTTGATTTTCTAATAATTGCTTCTATTTTCTTCATAATGTGTGGTTTTATATAAAAGTAAAAAAAATATAAATAAAACAGCCTAATTCTAAAAAGAATTAGGCTGTTTTTTATTCATTATTTTGAACCTAGAAATTAGTCGTTGTAAACTCCAATTCCGTGTTCAGCTTTATCTAATCCTTCGATTTCTTCTTTTTCAGAAACTCTTAATCCGATAGTGAACTTTAAGATACTGAAAACGATGATAGACATTACGATTGCCCAAGCAGCGTAAGCTAAAACTCCAATAGCTTGCACTCCTAATAAAGCAGCTCCACCACCAGAAATTAATCCTCCATCAGTAGCAAATACACCAACTAATAAAGTACCTAAAGCACCACACACACCGTGTACAGAAACAGCTCCTACTGGATCATCAATTTTTAATTTCTCATCGATGAAAGTAATAGACATTACAACTACAACACCTGCAATTAATCCCATGATGATAGCAGATCCTGGAGATACAGCAGCACAACCAGCAGTAATACATACCAATCCAGCTAAAGCACCGTTTAATGTCATAGAGATATCTGGTTGACCGTAACGTAACCAAGTGTAGAATAACGCAGCAGCAGCACCTGCAGCAGCAGCTAAGTTTGTAGTAATTAATACAGAACCTACAGCTTTAACATCGTCAGCAGATCCGAAAGCTAATTGAGAACCTCCGTTAAATCCGAACCATCCTAACCATAAGATCATTACCCCTAAAGCACCTAATAAGATGTTGTGTCCAGGAATAGCTTGAGAAACACCATCTTTGTATTTTCCAATTCTTGGTCCTACCATGATAGCACCTACTAAAGCAGCCCATCCACCAACAGAGTGTACTACAGAAGATCCAGCAAAATCAACAAAACCTTTAACGTTTAACCATGCATTGTCATCAAATGGCCAGTACCAGCTTCCTGATATAGGATAGATAACAGTAGTCATAATTAAAGAGAAAATAATGTATGTAGAGAATTTTGTTCTTCCTGCAACAGCTCCAGATACGATAGTTGCAGCAGTAGCAGCAAATACAGTTTGGAAGAATAAGTTGTAGTAGTCATCAGCACTAAAGAAGAAGTATCCTTGTTCAGTTGGACTAGTTCTTCCTAACCAACCTCCAGCGATTAAATCACTTCCGTACATAATTCCGTATCCAATAGCCCAGAAACCAATAGAACCTACGATTAAGTCCATTAAGTTTTTCATAATAATGTTTCCTGCGTTCTTAGAACGAGTAAACCCAGTTTCAACTAATGTGAATCCAGCTTGCATAAAGAATACTAAAATCCCTGCAATCACAATCCACAGTGCTCCTAAAATATCACTTAATTCCATAATTTATATAATTTTAATAGTTTTAGTTTTTTGATTATTTTAAAGTTTCTCCACCTTTTTCTCCTGTACGGATACGGTAAGTTTCTGATACGTCTGATACGAAGATCTTTCCATCTCCTACCTCACCAGTCGCAGCAGTTTTTAATAAAGTGTCAATTGTGATTTGCTCAAAGTCATCGTTAACAATGATTGATACGTGACGTCTTTGGATATCGTTAGTACTGAAAGATACACCTCGGTATACTTTTCCTACTTTTTCGTTTCCTAATCCAGTTACGTCCCAGTAAGAGAAGAAGTTTACACCCACTTCGTGCAAAGCTTCTTTTACCTCAGAAAATTTAGATTTTCTGATGATAGCTTCGATTTTTTTCATGTTTGAAAAGTTTAAATTTAGGTTGAATATATTTTGATATCAGGCAAGGCTCACACCTTGCCTGATGATTTTATGTTCTTTTCTAAGAATTAGAAAGAGTATACAGCAGCAACTAAGAAAGAAGTTAAGTTATCTTCAGCAACACCATCTTTAAGGAAAGTTGGCTCAGAAGCAGTATCCATTCTTAATTCAGGAATTAAAGTTAAGTTATCGTCTAACTTAATGTTACCTGTTAAAGTTAAAGCTAATACATCTGCTTCACCTGCAACATCTTCAGTTAAAATATCAGCAAATCCTTCAGTAGCGAAGTATTCAGGACGGAAACCTAAAGAGAAAGAGTCAGATACAGCATATTGTAAATATAAAGCAGCTCCGTAGTAAGTAGCATCATCAGTAGCACCTTCAGTAGTGTTGTAAGATGCGTTGATCCCTACATAGAAAGAGTCAGATAAATCAAAACCTCCAGTATAGTCAATTTGGAATTGGTCTCCAGATCCACTGTTTCCGTAAATTAAGTTTAAGTACTGACCTTTGTATCCAATTTGTCCACCTAATACTACGTTTCCTGTAATGTTATACTCAGTGTTGTCAGTTCCATTCATTGCAGCTAACATGAAAGATAAATCTTCAGTAGCAGCATAGTCTAACTTAACCCCAGTATGAGAGAAAGGTCCGTAAGAGAATAAGTAAGAAGTAGAATAGTTAAAGTTAGCAGCAGGAGAAATTACTTCGTACCCTAAGAAAGTATTGAAGTTACCTAAAGTAACAGTAGTGCTTTCAGAAATATTGTAGTAAGCGTACAATTGGTTAACGATTGTTGAGTTACCACTGATTAAAGTACCATCAGCTAACTCTTGTTGAGAACCAAATACAGCATCAGCACCTCTTGGTCCAAATACTAAATCTGCAACAACTCCAGACTTAGATCCTTCGTAAGAAGCAATAATGTTAGCCATACCGATAGCAAAACCAGATTGGTTAGCAAAAGATGATCCAGGAGTTTGTCCATGGTCAGCGTTTAAATTAGTCTTAGCGTAAACATCAGCAGTTCCTGAAATACTTAATTTTGACTCTTGTGCGAATGTTAACATACCTGATAACATTAATGCAGATAAAATAATTTTTTTCATGATAAAGTTTTTAAATGTTTTAAGTTTTATCTGAGACAAAGCTACGTATTAATACGTATCGTCAAAGAAAAACCTACCTGTTTTTTCGCAGTTATATACGTAATCCCTTTATTTATATACTAAGTAGCTGTTAAAAAAACTTAAATTTTTCTTGTTTTTTCTGATTGTTGTATATACATTTGTTGTAGTTACAATTAATAAAAACTGTCAAACAAATGAATAATCTTGAAAATAAAGCTGTGATAAACTTAATTGTTGCTGGCAATTTTGTTGTGGAACAGCTAAATGGATTTTTTAAAATTTATGACTTAACAGTACAGCAGTATAATATATTAAGGATATTAAGAGGGCAGGATGGATTGCCAATAAACTTAAACACTTTACAGCAGCATATGATCCATAAGATGAGTAATACTACAAGATTGGTAGAGAAATTACGACTAAAAGGTTTTTTGGAGCGTAAGGAATGTGTGGCAAATAGACGAAAGGTAGAAATATTTATAACAGACAAAGGCTTAGGGTTGTTGGCTGGTATAGATCAGGCTTTAATAGATTTTGAAAAAAAGATAACCTCTAATTATAATAAAGAGGAGTTGTCTGTGTTGGTACCTTTATTAGAAAAAATTAAATCTTAAATAAATAATAATTAAAAACAATTTACAATGAAAACAACAAAAATTAAATCAGTAGTATTAGCAGTGTTGGCTGTATTAACAATTTCTTTTACTGCAAATGCAGATAATAAGAAGCCTATTAAAAAAGAAAAGAGTACTATTAAGTGGGTTGGAAAAAAAGTAACAGGTAAACATACAGGTACTATTGACTTTAAAAGTGGAGAAGTAACCTTAAAGCAAGGGAAACTAGTAGGAGGTTCTTTTGTGGTGGATATGAAAACAATTAATGTTACAGATTTAACGGGAGAGTACAAAGGTAAGTTAGAAGGTCATTTAAATTCTGATGACTTTTTTGGAGTAGCTACTTATCCTGAAGCTAAATTTGTAATTACAAGCGTAGATGGAAACACTGTAAAGGGAGACCTAACAATAAAAGGACACACAGAAAAGCAAGCTTTTACTTTAGTTAAAAAGGGAAAAACTATTTCTGGAGATGTAAAAATAGACAGAACTAAGTTTGGAATTCGTTATGGTTCTAGCTCTTTCTTTGATAACTTAAAAGACAAAGCAATTAACAATGAGTTCGAATTGTCAATTCACATTGAATTCTAAGAAACAGTATTTTATATTTAAAAATAAACCCGATAGTTTAACTATCGGGTTTATTTTTTTCAATACCTATAAAAGACAGGTATATTTATTAAATTCGCAGAACAAAAAATAAGCATATAGATGTCTAGATTCGAATTAAGATTACCTCAAATGGGAGAGAGTGTTGCAGAAGCAACTATTACTTCGTGGTTAAAAGAGGTAGGAGATAGTATAGAGATGGATGAATCTGTAGTAGAAATTGCTACGGATAAAGTAGATTCAGATGTGCCTTCGGAAGTAGATGGTGTTTTGGTGGAGAGAATGTTTCAGGAAGGAGAGGTAGTAAAAGTAGGAGAGGTGTTTGCTATTATTCAAGTAGAGGGGGATTTGAAACAAGACACTACTGTTATTGCTCCAATTAAAGCTGCAGAGGTTCAGGAAAAAGAAGCGGTAGCGCTAGTAGAATCAGAAATAAATGAGTTGATAGAGAAAAATGCCACAGAAACTACTGTAATTACTAATACAGAGGATAAGTTTTATTCTCCTTTGGTTAAAAGTATTGCTGCAAAAGAAGGAATTTCTCAGGAAGAATTAGATACTCTTGTTGGAACTGGTTTGGGTGGAAGAGTTACCAAAGAAGATATTTTAGAGTATATAAAGACCAAAGGTGTTTCGTCTCCAAAAAAGGAGCAAGTGGTAAAAACTAAAACAGCAACTCCAGTTATCAATAAGGAAACTCCGGTTGCTATCACGTCTCAAGAAGGGGATGAGTTAATTACGCTATCTAGAATGGGGAAGTTGATATCTGACCATATGGTACATTCTCAGCAAAAAGCAGCGCATGTACAATCTTTTATAGAGGTAGATGTAACCAATATTGTTAAGTGGAGAAGCAAAGTAAAAGATGCTTACTTTAAGAAAGAGGGACAAAAGCTTACGTTTACGCCTATTTTTATGATGGCCGTTGCACAAGCGATTAAAAAATATCCTTTGGTAAATATTTCTTTTGATGGTGTTGATAAAGTTGTAGTAAAGAAGGCAATTAATTTAGGAATGGCTTCTGCCTTACCAGATGGTAATTTAATTGTACCTGTAATTAAAAATGCAGAGAATTTAAATTTATCGGGAATGACCAAAGCTGTAAATGATTTGGCCAGTCGTTCTAAAACGAATGCTTTAAAACCAGAAGATGTAAAAGGAGGGACTTATACTGTTACGAACATAGGAAGTTTTGGGTCTATTTTTGGAACTCCTGTTATCAATCAACCAGAGAGTGCAATTTTGGCTTTGGGAGCTATTAGAAAAGTACCCGCAGTAATAGAAACACCAGATGGTGATTTTATTGGGATAAGACAGAAAATGTACATAACTCATGCTTACGATCACCGTGTGATTAACGGAGCTTTAGGAGGAATTTTTATTAAGGAGATTAAAGATATTTTAGAGGCTTGGGATGTAAATGCCGATATATAAGACTATAAAGAATAACAAAAAGCAAAAACCCTCTTGAATACTCAAGAGGGTTTTTGCTTTTAGCATACAGATATATTTTATTTGGTATCAAATACTTCGGTTAAAATTCCATGTTCGCTCATATTAGGTTCCTGAATTTGTAATAGGTTAGAAAGTGTAGGAGCAATTTGAGTGATGGTAACAGGTGTTTTGACTTTTTTTCCTTTTGCAATATTAGCTCCGTAGAAAATAATAGGAACGTGCGTGTCGTAATTATAACCGCTACCATGTGTAGTTTGTTTTACTCCTTTTATATAAGCAGGATTTAAAACTACTAATATGTCTCCAGATCTTTTTTGATTGTATCCGGCTTGTAAAAGAGATAAGGGGGCATTTTTAAACTCAGTTCTTTGCAAAGTATGAGCCGAAACAGCTTTATATATTAAAGGATAGTTGATGATCTCTGCAATAATTTCGTTCTCTACTTTTTCAGAGGATACGTTTAATTTTTTAAGTTCACTCCTATTTAAGAAAATCTGATCATTGGATATATTTTCAATCAACTTTTTGGATTGATATTTTTGAAATAGAAATTGATTTAATTTTTGGTAGAACTCTTTACCGTTTAGATGACCTCCAGGAAGTTTGTGGGCAACTAAATGCTGTGGGTAATGAACTACTGCATGATCTGCTGTTAAAAACAAAACGTAATTGTCTTTTCCTACATTTTTATCTAAGAAGTTTAGAAAACTATCTAAATCGTCATTTAAACGAATATAGGTATCTTCTATTTCTTTGGAAGCAGGACCATATCTATGTCCAATATAATCTGTACTAGATAAACTAACAGCTAAGAAATCTGAATAGGTCTCGTTTTTCCCTAATTTTTCATTTTCTATAATTGCTTTTGCAAAATCTAAGGTGAGTGTGTTTCCGTGTGGGGTAAATTTTAATAAACTATAATGACCATTTTTGTTTTTTAATTTTGGCAAATCATGCTCAAAAACAGGAGCTTCTTCTCCTTTGTGTTTCCATTCAAAATCTCTATCGTCTATATCGCTTTCGTGGTATGTCTCAATATTGTTTTTTGTAGCCCAAGGGGTTGCTAAATAAGTATCTAGTATCGGTTGGTTTAAATAGTTGTATTTTTCTATCCAATTAGGAAGCTTATCTGCATAATAAGTACTACTTACCCATTTTCCTTGCTTTCCTCCATCAAACCAAAAAGCCATATTTGCGGCATGACCAACAGGAAGAATGGCAGATCTATCTTTTATAGCAACCCCAAAAACTTTTCCTTTAAAGTTCTGTGCTAGTCTTAACTCATCGCTAACTGTAGAGGCAATTAAGCGTTTAGGAGATTTTTTACCTTCTTTAGAAGTACTACCTATAGTTGCGTAATTTGCATCGTCTACTACGTAGATCGATTTTTTCTCAAATTTATCGTACCAATTGTTACTTATAATTCCGTGGTTACTAGGTGTTGCTCCTGTATATACAGAAGAATGTCCAACAGCTGTATAAGTAGGTATATAATTAAAGTGTCCGTTTTCAAAATTAGTTCCTTTGTTTATTAATTTGTTAAATCCTTTGGAACCGAATTTGTCTTTAAATCTTAATAGGTAATCGTATCTCATTTGATCTACAACAATTCCTATTAGCAGTTTTGGTTTTTTTTGAGCATTTACACTAACACTAATGGCTAGTAATAAATAGGCTATTGTTTTTTTCATTCTATGTATACAAATAGTTTTATCAGGTTAAAAGTAGTTAGTTTACACTACTTAATTGTTAAGGATTTGATATTTTAGCTAAAAATCTATTGTATGAACTACATAAAAAGCATAGGTGCATATTCATTAATGCTGCTTAGTGTCTTTAGAAGGCCTCAGAAAGGGAAAATTTTTAGAGAGGCAGTATTTAGAGAGATAGATGACTTAGGAATTAAGTCAATTGGAATTGTTGCTTTTATTGCCTTTTTTATAGGTGGTGTAGTGGCTATACAGACTGCTTTAAATTTAGAAGATCCTATGATTCCAAAAGACCTTATAGGTTTTGCGACCAAAAGGTCTATGATATTAGAGTTCTCTTCTACTTTTGTAATGGTAATTTTAGCGGGTAAAGTAGGTTCTTATATTACGTCTAGTATTGGTGCTATGCGAGTTTCTGAACAAATAGATGCATTGGAGGTTATGGGGATTAACTCGTTAAACTATTTAGTGCTTCCTAAAATTATTGCGACAGTTTTATTTTATCCATTTATAGTATTGCTAGCCATGACGCTAGGTATTTTTGGAGGTTGGGTAGCTGGTGAAATTACAGGGTTGTTTGAACAAGCTGATTATATAAAAGGAATTCAGACCGATTTTAAGCCTAGTTTCATTAGGTATAGTTTAATTAAGTCTACGGTATTTGCCTTTTTAATAGCCACCATACCTTCTTATTTTGGTTACTATGTAGAAGGAGGTTCTCTAGAGGTTGGTAGAGCAAGTACCAAAGCAGTGGTGTGGACCATTGTAATGATTATTATTACCAATTATTTTTTAACTCAAATGTTGTTAAGCTAGTTTGTTATGATAGAAGTAAAAGAGTTGCATAAAGGTTTTAATGGAACACCTATATTAAAAGGTATAGATGCTGTTTTTAAACCTTCGGATACGAGTTTAATTATTGGACAAAGTGGGTCTGGTAAAACGGTGTTTTTAAAAACCTTGTTAGGCTTGCATCAACCAGATAGTGGAGCTATATCTTTTAATGGAAAGTCTACTGCAGATATGTCTACAGACGAGAAGCGACAATTGAAGCAAGATATAGGAATGGTATTTCAGGGAGCGGCTTTGTTCGATTCGCTAACTGTAGAAGAAAATGTAATGTTTCCTTTAAAAATGTTTACGAAAAAAACAAAAGAGGAAATGTTAGAGAGAGTAAACTTTGTCTTAAAAAGAGTAAATCTTGTAAATAGTAATAGTAAGTACCCTGCAGAGCTGTCTGGAGGAATGCAAAAACGTGTTGCAATTGCAAGAGCTATTGTTACAAAACCTAAATATTTATTTTGTGATGAGCCAAATTCAGGATTAGATCCAAAAACGGCCATTGTAATAGACAATTTAATCCAAGAAATTACCGATGAATATGAGATTACAACGGTAATAAACACCCATGATATGAACTCTGTGATGGAAATTGGAGAAAAAATTATTTTTTTGAAGGATGGTTTAAAAGAGTGGGAAGGGACCAATAATGATATATTCAAAACTGATAATGAAGCGGTTGTGGATTTTGTTTATAGTTCCAATTTATTTAAGAAAGTTAGAAAGGCATATTTAGAAGAATAAAATCGAAAAAATGTTTTGTACAACTATATAAATGTGCTATATTTGCACCCGCAATAACGAATGGTATTCATGACCTGGTAGCTCAGTTGGTAGAGCATCTCCCTTTTAAGGAGAGGGTCCTGGGTTCGAGCCCCAGCCCGGTCACAAAGACTAAAAAATAACATTCAATTGCATGGTGAGATACTCAAGTGGCCAACGAGGGCGGACTGTAAATCCGCTGACTATGTCTTCGAAGGTTCGAATCCTTCTCTCACCACAACCAACGACCTGGTAGCTCAGTTGGTAGAGCATCTCCCTTTTAAGGAGAGGGTCCTGGGTTCGAGCCCCAGCCCGGTCACTTAAAGCTTCTCTGTAAAGAGGAGCTTTTTTGTTTTATAATGGTGCGTAAATTTTGTGTTATTTTGGATCATTCCTAAAAGTTGTGTTTAAGCAAAAATATTGGTTAGTCTAAAAAGGAAGAATTCTACATTTTTAACCCCTCTAAACTGAGCTCTAAATGCTTTGATTTTGGCATTGAAGGATTCCGCAGCTGCATTTGTACTTCTATTGTCAAAGTAATTTAATATTGATCTGTAGTTTATATATATGGTGTTTGCTATTGTATTAAAGGCTTTACATCCTGATTTTTCAACTTGATTGTACCATCCCGCTAGTTTTGTATATGCTATTTTAATTGATTTAGCATTGTTGAATATATTTCTGAGATTTTGTACCAAATCAAATGCTTTTTTGATATCAGGATAGTGTTGGAATAGAATTTTACTTCTGTAGTATTGATTTTGTGTCCAATCAACAGGAGCTTTGTAGAGCAAATACCTACTTCTGCAAGTAATTGTTTTCTAGAGTCTCCATTTTCAAAAGTTTCAGGAATAAAGAGTGTCTTTTTCTGTTTTGCTAGTTTTATGGAGTTGTTTTCCCTATCGATAGCTTCCCATCTGTGTTTTATTCTGATATCTTGTAAAGCTTCAAGTGCTAGCTTTTGTACATGAAATCTATCGGTTACTTGTGTAGCTTTTGGGAAGCAAACTTTAGCAATTGTTTTCATAGAGTTTGCCATGTCTAGCGTTATTTCCTTGACTTTATTTCTAACTCTAGAAGAGATTTTAAGCAGTTGCTCTATGATAGGTTCTGCCTTAGTTCCCGCACATATGGCTACAATAGAACCTTTTTTACCTTTTGCTTTTTTGTTAGTGATGATGGTATAGAGCTCACCTTTTGATAGAGCAGTTTCATCAATAGAGAGGAATTTGCCAATATTCTTAGGATATATTAGGTATTGTTTGGCATGCGTTTTTTGTTTCCACTGTTTAAACTCGCTTAAATAGTCTCTGTATTGCCTTTGTAGTTTTTTACCATTGAGATTATAGAATCCTGCTATGGTATGACAATCACTGGCTTTAGTATCTACTAATTTCTTTTAAAAAAGAGGCAAATTCGTTGGTTATACGAGTTCCCTTAGCTACTAGATTCCAGTCTCTTTGTACAATTTGTCCGTTATCTTTATCAAGCCATCTTCTACGTTTGATGTTTAGGTATACTGTATTTCCTCTAATGGGAAAGTCTTGTACAGTTATTTGTTTATGGAATCCGTGTGCAATAATAATTTGATTCACAAACTCTTTAGGAACTGTAATTTTCTCTTCAAAATATAGATGAAGTGTCTCATCTGCTTTAGTGTGTTTTACTAAGTCGAAGTTATCGATTAAGAATTCAGGAAGTATAAGTTTTAGTAAGTCTAGTGATAGTTCCAATACAATAATATTTAAACTCCAAAACTAAACCTATCTTAATTCACACACAACTTTTGTTCTTGATCCGAAGATGGATCATTCGGAAATATTAGTTAGTCTAAAGAGAAAGAATTCTACATTTTTGACTCAAGCTAAATAGTTCTAAAGCTTGTTTTATCACTTTTTAATGTATGTTATATTTTGAAAAAGTACTTCAATATCTTTGAGATGTATTCTATTGGTTTTATAAGTTGCTGTTCTAAATTAGGAATGTTAAGTAAAGATTAAAAAGGATAATTATGTTTTTGATTTATCCTATATTCTTCAAATCTTTTGATTTTATATATAGATAATAGTTGTTGAAAGTCAATTTTATGGTGATAAAAAATAATATTTTTTTATATGTAAAAAATGGAGATTTAATATGAAGTATTATACTTTTGGGTTCATAACAAAAAACAAAACCAAATAATGAAAATTTTAGATTGTACAATTAGAGATGGTGGTTATTACACTAATTGGGATTTTAGTGATTCCTTAATTAAAGAATATGCTCAAGCCATGGAAAGTCTTCCTGTTGATTATGTTGAAGTTGGGTATAGGAGTATCGTCTTAGATGGCTATTTAGGAAAATATTTTTATTGTCCTGATTACGTCTTAAAAAACTTAAAATTATTAATGCCTACAAAAAAATTAGTGGTAATTTTTAATGAGAAAGATATTCGGGTAGAGCATGTAAATGATTTGTTATCAACCTGTCTTGATTATATTTCAATGGTGAGAATTGCTATTGATCCTAAGAATATAACAAGAGCTTTAAAATTAGCTAAGGCTGTTAAGAAATTAGGTCTCGAAGTAGCATTTAACGTTATGTATATGTCTAATTGGATGAAAGACCCTTCTTTTCTTGATGAGATTGAAGGAATAGAGGATTATGTAGATTATTTTTACATGGTTGATTCATTTGGAGGTATTCTACCGAGTGATGTGAAGGAGATTATTGATTTGGTTAAGTCTAAAGTATCTGTACCTATTGGTTTCCATGGACATGACAATTTGGAAATGGGGTTGATTAATACAATTACAGCTCTAGATGAAGGTTGTAGTATTGTTGATGCAACTATTACTGGTATGGGAAGAGGTGCTGGTAATTTAAAGATGGAATTGTTGTTAACTTATCTTGAAAGTAAGGAGAAAGTATCTTTTGAATATAATTCTTTAAGTTCTGTTGTAAGTGAATTTGAGAATTTGAGAAAAGATTATAGCTGGGGGACAAGTTTACCGTATATGTTCTCTGGAGCAAAATCTTTGCCTCAAAAACAAGTTATGGAGTGGGTTGGTTTGAATAGGTATCCTATGAAAGACATTATTAATGCTCTTAATAATCAAACGCAAGAAGTTGAGGATAATTTAAAGCTGAATGTTTTACAGCAAGAAGAGTTGTATTCCAAAGCTATTATTTTAGGAGGAGGAACTTCTGTAGAATTACATAGAGAAGCAATTTTTAAGTATTTAGAGAAAAATAAAGATAATACATGTCTTATTCATGCAGGAACTAGAAATGTTAATAAATTTATTGATATTGAAGAAAATCAATATTTTGGATTAGTAGGGATTGAAAGTGAAAAATTATCTAGAGAAATAGGAAGTTTAAATAAAATTACTCAAACATGTGTTTTTCCACCATTCCCTAGGAAAATGGGAACAATTATTCCTGAGGAAATTAAAGAGGTGTCGAAAGAATTAGAGAGTATTAACTTTACTGATTTGGATACAGAGTCTCCAATGGCAATTGCCATACAGGTAGCTTTGGATTTGGGAGTTAAAGAAATTTATTTTGTAGGTTTTGATGGGTATGATTTAAGTATTAATCAAAATCAGTTTGTTATGGCAAATGAGAATCAAGCTATAATTAGAGATGTGATGAATTTTGAAGGAGTAGATGTAGTGTTTTTAACCCCAACAAAGTATAAGGATGTTAATGTTTCTTCGATTTATAATAAATTGTAATTGAATTCAAAAGTATTGTTTTGTGATAATACTTTTGAATAATAAAACTAACTAGCTTTAAAAAAGTATTAATTAAAAATATTTTTTTATTTATTCCAAATAATATAAATGATTTTGTTCACATACTTAGTTAATTATAAGTTTAGTTTCATACTTTTAAAAGAGCACTCAAAGAAATTTGGGAGCTTTTTTTTATTGCCTTATTTTCTTTTTTGCAGAGAAGATCCAGGATCAAGCTATATTTTAGGGGACTTAAAAAAATAGGCATATAATTTCATTAGTCTATAGAGGAAGAATTTCACGTCTCTCACCCCTCTCAATTGGTTTCTGAACTCTTTGATTTTAGCATTAAAAGATTCGGCAGATGCATTTGTACTTCTATTGTTAAAATAGTTAAGAATGTTATCATAATGATTCTGTATTGATCTAGCGATTGTATTGAATGATTTAAAACCTTCTTTTTCTACTTTTTTGTACCACTGAGCTAATTTAGTTCTAGCTATATTTTTATCCGTATTATTTTCGTAGATATACTTTAGTTTTTGAGCCAGTTTATAGGCTTTTTCTATACTAGGATATAATTTGAAAAGTATACTCGCTCTTGTTTTTTGAGAGTTTGTCCATTTAGATTGAGTTTTAAATAAGAGGTATCTACTTCTGGCTAACAATTGTCTTTTGGTATCTCCGTTTTCAAGAACTACTTCTTTATATTTTGTGTGTTGTTTTTTAGCTAGAACTATTGCTTTATTTTCTTGTTCTATAGCTTTCCATCTATATTTTATACGTTGTTCCTGTACAGATTCTAAT
Source organism: Wenyingzhuangia sp. IMCC45574 (assembly GCF_054182685.1). Classification (NCBI taxonomy): domain Bacteria; kingdom Pseudomonadati; phylum Bacteroidota; class Flavobacteriia; order Flavobacteriales; family Flavobacteriaceae; genus Wenyingzhuangia; species Wenyingzhuangia sp. IMCC45574. Next base: position 33,153 of record NZ_CM135169.1, read on the forward strand.
GCTAATTTTTGGACATGGAATCTATCTGTAGCACTTATAGCTTTAGTAAAGCACTTTTTAATAACTAGATTCATATTAGGAGCCATGTCTACGGTAACTTCTTTGACCATTTTCCTTCTACTTGAGCTGATTTTTTTAATGACCTCTATAATATCCGAAGCTTTAGTTCCTTTGACCATAGCTACAATACTCCCCTTTAATCTTCTAGCATCTTTATTAGTCAGTATGGTATACAACTCACTATTAGATAAAGATGTTTCGTCAAGGCTGAGTCTCTTACCTAAGTTTTTTCCATATAGTAACCAGTCTTTTGCATGTTTCTTCTGAGGCCAAGTTTTATAGTCACTTAGCTTATTTTTATAGTGATTTTGTAAACGCTTACCGTTAATTTTGTAGTAATCACCAAATCGTTTAGCACTTACAGCATTGGTGTCAAGAGATATCTTTTAAAAAAGAGGCAAACTCATTTGTAGTACGAGTACCCTTAGCAACCAAATTCCAGTCTCTTTTTACAATCTTACCTGTGTTTACAAGTGTCCAACGTCTTCGTTTTATATGAAGTAGTACTGTTTTACCTCTTAAGGGGAAGTCTTCAACTGTGATTTCTGGAGAGAATCCTTTTGATTTAGCGATCTCTGTTTGATATTCTTTAGGAAGTATATTCTTTTCTTCCAAATAGAAATGAATCTTTTCTGATGTTGATGTATGATTGACTATGTCAAAGTATTCTAAAATACCTTCTGGCAAAAAGTAACGGGCTAATTCTATATCCAAAATCTTCTAAGTTAGAAGACAAAGGTGAAAAAGTCCCCAACTTTTTAGCTTGAGCCCTCTTAAGAGCCTCTTTTTATTCTTGTGTTTTCTCAGAAAAGGTTTGCCAACTATTCTTTTCTTTTTCAATAATTAGTAGTCCTTCGTGTTCTAGGGTTAATGCATCAATTTTAGATCCGTTATTGTCCCAAAATGCACTTTTGCCACCAGCTACTATATTCCATGTTTTACCGCAGTAATTACTCATTAATATTGGAATGTTAAATTCTTTGGCATAGTTGCTTAAAATTGAATGTGCTTCTTCCATTCCGTTTTCTGAATAGAAAATACTAGGGAGATAAATAGTACTATTATTACAGTGGGCTGTCTTTATATGTTCTTTGTGATTAATTTCAGCGCATATGGCCAAAGAGATACGCTCTTGGTTAATTTTAATAATAGGGTTGTAGTCTAGAGAAGATTGGTAATAAAGATCTTCTCCTGTGTGTAAAAACCTCTTAATATAAGTATCTACTGGCTTGTTTGGGTATATAATAAAAGAACCTATAAAAAGTGTTTTGTTTAGTTTTATAGGAGCACCAGCAACAATAATTAAATTTCCTTCTGTTGATAGTTTCTTTAATTGATTTAATTCAGGACTATCACATGTAAGGGCGAGCTCATTTCCTTGTTTACGAGTGTATCCTGTAATAGACATTTCGGGAAAGGTAATAAGAGAAACATTGTTTAGAATAGCTTGTTGAATGTACTGATAGTGCTTTTTTAAATTTAACTCTAAGTTTCCTACGGTAGAATTTAGTTGAGCAGCAGCTATTCGAATCATAGTTAAATTACTTATATTTTTTAATGATAGATTTAATGACCTCAGAAGTTAATTGATGTCCTTTTAGCAATGGATAACCTTCCCAGCGAACAATTCCCTTAGGGTCTATTAAAATACAATGTGGAATGGCTTTTATTTTTAACTCTCTGTAAATTCTAGATTTGGAATCTACTGCGTTAGCGTATGCTATTTTTGGAGTTTTTAATCTTTTTACTTTTTTGGCAGATTCATCACTTAAGCCAATAACAACTAAGTCTTTGTTAAATTCTTCTTGAAAGTGGTTTAGTTCTGGTATAGCTCGCTTACATGGACCGCACCAAGTAGCCCAAAAATCAATTAAAATAAATTTCCCTTTGGTTTCAGGAGCATCTGTTAACCATTCTTCTACTACTAATTCAGGAGCTTTTTGATGAATAACCGATTTAGCCCATATTTTTTTTTCTTGAGCATTAGAGTTAAAAGCGATTATTGAGACTATTAGTAAGAATAATTTTTTCATTATTGCTGTTTGATGTTATTCGTTGTTTAATTTGTAAGTGTTTTTAGCACTTTCTATTTGTTCCTGTTCTGTTGTTTTGGGATACAAAACATATTTAGGAGCTAAAATAGGTTTTGACGTTTCTATTTTAATTTGTGTAATACTGGCAAACGGAAAGGCTCCTTTGGTTATTCTGAGCAAAATCTGTTCCCTTTTAGGAAATTCTGTATCGGTGTTTTTAAGAATTTTAGCTTTCCCTTTAATTTGACAACCTTTTTGAACTAAAACATCTATAAAACTGATGCATACATTTTCATTTTCTAGAATATTTTGAACGGTTTGAGGAGAAGCAATGTTGGCAATAATAATTTCATCATTTCCATAATGAGTAAATACCTCTTTAGGAGATACATTAGGAATATTGTCTTTAGAGGAGGTTGCTAACCAGCAAAGAACACTTTGATCGATGTATTTTAAGATGTTAGCAGTTAATTCCATTACTTTATAATTACTTCAATTTTATTATTTTCCAATCGCTGTCTTAACCAAGACCTTAATTTTAATTTGGCTTCTACATCAGGTAAAGAGTCTTTCCATTGGGCTTCAAAAACGGTAATAGTGTCTATGGTTTTAAAGTCGTTTACAATTTTATTAGCGTAACTAAGTTTGTTAATTCCGTTAAATAAAATCACAGCTTCATCGCATATACTTACAAAAGGAATTTGTTTTCTTTTTAAATCTTGGAGTTCTTTTTCTTTAGCGATTAGAGCTGCATCCTTTTGAAGGATGAGTTCGTCTTTGGTAGCAATTAGGTGTTGGTTTTTTAGGTATGAGTTTTTTATTTTAGAAATCTCATCTTCTAAAAAAGTTGCTTTTTCATCTTGTTGAACAATTAATTTAGTATTCTCTAGTTTAAAATCTTTTAATTTATTAGACCAGATTGTTTTGTCTGAATTGTTAAGATTGCTTCCTAATACAACAATTTTTACAGTTCGTTTATCATAATCTATTTCTGTATTGATAATTCCTGCACCTGTTTTGTCTTGCATTGCAATGATAAAATCTTCTGCATTTTGCTTGTATTTATTTGCTTGAAACAACAAATAAAATTGATAGATACTAAATCCTAAAATAAGCGTAGCTACAAAACCAACCAGTCTTGCAATTTGTTTTCTCTTGGCTTGGTTTAAATATTTAACAACGGGAAAACGGAGGAATTTAACTACAACAAAAGTAGCTAGGGCTATAAATATTAAGTTGATAAGGAATAAAAACATTGCACCAAAAAAGTAGTTTAAATTCCAAGTACCTAAACCATAACCAGCAGTACACAAAGGAGGCATTAAAGCAGTAGCAATAGCAATACCTGCTATGGTGTTGGTCATTTCTGTTCTTCTACTTAGCGCAATAATCAATACAAAACCTCCTGCTAAGGCAATTAATACATCTCTAACGTCGGGTGCTGTTCTAGCAATAATTTCTGGTGTAGCTTCTTGAAAAAGAGGAATGCTGAAGAAAAGAAATGAAGTGGTTAGGGCCAATCCCACCATAACACCTAAATTAATTAAGGATCTTTTAAGTGTATCAATATCATTAATACCAATAGAAAGACCTAAGCCTAAAATAGGACCCATTAAAGGGGATACTAGCATGGCTCCAATTACTACTGCAGTAGAACTAACATTTAAACCAATAGAGGCTATAATAATTGAGAAAATTAAAACCCATGCATTATGGCTTTTTACAGCTATTCCAGATTTAATTTTGGTGATGGTTAGCTCTTTGTCTGTTTCCTCACGTATATTTAAGAGATTGGTTATAAAGTCTACAAAGGCAGTAAAAAAGCCTTTAAATTCTTCTTTAACCTCTTTTTTTTTGTTTTCTAAATGCTCATCCTGATTTAGAGTGTCTTTATTCTCTTCCATATTATAATCTTAGTTAATTTTTTGAACCAAGGCATTTCCGCTTACCAAATACTTCTTCTTAGTTTTAAGTTCTAAACATAAATAACGAGTTCTTCTCTTGTTTAGAATTTTAAACTCTCTATTGTTTAGTTGAAAAATACTGTCAGGTTCTAAATCAAATATAAAACTTTTATTGCTGTCAATAAGTGTGTTTTTTTCTCTAAGTAATAGTGAAAGTTTTGGGTCTGAATCTGTTGTTGCCTTTGGATTTATTAAGTGTTTGGCTAAAGGTTTTAGTATTTCATCTTTAAAAATAGTAGGGTGTAAAAAGGGGAGCATTAATTGCTGAAAACAATATTTCCACTCTTTTCCATGAGGTTTAACCCCTTTGTGTTGATGATAGACATGTAGGTGTGCAATTTCGTGAACCAGTGTAATTAGAAACTGTTCTTTAGAAAGGTTGTTGTTAATAGTAATAATAGGAATGGGGCTAGAGGGTCTAAAATCGCCTCTTTTAGTTTTTCTTCCTCGGGTAATTTTTAAATGAAATGGGTATGTTTCCAACAAGGCCTCTAGCTTATCTTTGGCAGCTAGTGGTATATATTGGGTAAGTTCAGCTATCATGTAATTATGGAGTTGAGCTAGAAACTTCTAAAACTTTTCCATTGTAGAACTTATGTCCGTTAATGGTGAAATCGTATATGTATGCAGCCATTTCATCTGGGTTTAATGGTGCTTGGTATCCAGGAAAAGCCTCTTCTAACATTTCTGTTTGCACGGCACCTAATGCTAATACATTAAAAGCAATTTGTTGTTCTTTGTATTCTTCTGCTAGTAGTTCTGACAATGTAATTACCGCTCCTTTAGAAGAGCTATAAGCTGCTAATCCAGGGAATTTTAAACTACCTCTTACACCACCCATACTGCTAATAGTAACCACGTGACTGTTTTTAGGCAAAAAAGGAATTAGCTTTTGTGTTAACAATGCTACAGAAAATACATTTACTTGATATACCGTTTGAAAATCTTCTTGTGTAATTTCGGTAAAAGGTTTGTTAACCAATTTACCTGCATTGTGAATAACACCTGACAATTCAATGTTTTCTTTTTTGATATAATCAACTACTGTATTTACTTCCTTTTCTTTGCTTAAATCCACACCAAAAGTTTTGATGTTTTCTATTTGTAAAGCATCAACAGTGCGTGTATTTCTAGAGATGGCTAATACTTTATAATTGTTTTTAGCAAACAGTTGTGCCAATTCAAAACCAATTCCTCTACTAGTTCCAGTAATTAATACAGTCTTACTCATCTTCTTCTTTAGGTTCTAATGTTTTAAAATCTATATGTTGATAGGCTCCAATATCTGGAGCGCTTGTTCTGTCTGTTCCAATAATATCCAAAGGGGCTAAAGCCGAATTGCTATTGTCTGCTTTGTTAATTCCTTCGTTTTCTAAACCAATTCTTAAGTCGTTGATAGATGTGTTTCTAAAATGTAAATTTTTATTAAAAAGACAATTTAAATAATAGGTAGTATTATCTGTATCTAAGAAATCTTCTTCTTCGTTTTTTTCTAAGTTGATCAAACAGTTATTAAAAGAGAAGTTAAAAATGGCAAACTCTTCTTTTTTGTCAAATTCAATTTCACTTTTTCTATTACCCGCAATAATACAGTTTACAAAGCTGGCTTGTTGTAAAGGAAGTTCTGTGGTGGTATCATCTTCGTTAGTACTGTAATTAGAAAGCACTAGGTTTTTGTTAAATCGTATTCCTTTGCTCCAGTAATTTGCAAACGTACAATGATTAAAGCTATGGTTTCCTCCTTTAAGATTTAAATTGGCCAGTCTGGCTTGTCCTAAAACGAGATTTTCTCCGTTTAGAATGGCGTTTTCGGCAAAAACACTGTAATCACCTGCATTGTAGACTTCTGTGTTTTTTATACTAACAGTACTGTTGTTACCAATACTTAAACCAATAATAGGATTTAGTACTTTTAAGTAATTAATAGTTGCTGTTGCCTCTTCTTGTATTTTTATCCCCGACCACTGCCCTGCAACATTGTCGTAAATATAGCTCAGTCTATCGCCTCTAAACACAACCGAGTCTTGTAGGGTACCTGCTACGTTAAATGTACTCCCGTTAGATAAGGTTAAACTTGCATTTTCATGAAAATAAATAGTACTACCAGCCTCTATGGTTAAAGAACTGTTGTCGGGAACAATTGCATTACCATATATAACGTAAGGTTTTTCTTTGGTTAGAGTGCTTTCGCTTAGTTCAAAGTCAGTTTCTCCTGTAACAGGGTAGAGTAGGGTAGCTTCTTTAACCAAAGTTACCAAGTCTACATCTTGTTCATTTCCATCAGGATCAAAGAGAATTTGATCTGTATACAGCATTTCGTCATTGGTGTCAGAAATAGCTGCGGTAGTTTCAATAAAAACAAAGATACTATCTTCTTTTAAGACTAAAATATCATCAAACTCAGTTCCAGGTATTCCGTCTACATTTAAGCGATATTTAGAATTTGTTTTTCCCAATTGAATTTTAGGGATGGTAATGTCGTTCTTGCTTTTGTTGTAAACAGTTAAAACCTGTGTAGTTGTGGTTAAATTGTTAAAAACGGTGTCTAGAAAAATAGTGTCGGCAGAAAAGGTAAGAACTCCATTACTGCTAATTGTATCAAAATCTTTTCTACAAGATATTTGACTCATTAGAATGAAAATGAAAACTATTTTTAGGGTATTATATAACCACTTCATACGTTTATTTTACAAGTTCAATTTCAAATAATTTATCCCAGTTTTTACCCGTAACGTATAACTTTTTTGTTTCATTATTATACGCAATTCCGTTTAAAACTTGATCTGTAGAATGCTGTATGGTTTTATTATCTAATTGTTTTGGCAAATCGGATAAGTTGATAACAGATTCAATAGCACCATTTTTAGGATTGATGATCAAAATAGCGTTTTTAGTCCAAACATTGGCGTAAATTTTTCCGTTTATGTATTCCAACTCATTTATATCTACAACCTTTGCTTTATTGGTATAAACTTCAATAAAGTATTCTTCTTTTCCTGTTTCTGGGTTTAGAAACCAAATCTTTTCGGTACCGTCAGATTTAATTAAATGTGTATCGTTGTGAGTTAAACCCCAACCTTGTTTGCTATTTTGATAATTAAATGTTTTGGTTACTTTAAAAGAGTCAACATCATAGATAAGTCCAATTTTAGATTGCCATGTAAGCTGGTATACTTTATCGTTAAAGATAGTGATCCCTTCTCCAAAGTATTTATCGGCCAATTTTTGTTCTTTTAAAACGGTACCAGTCTCTAATTCCACTTTTCGTAAAACAGATTTACCACGTTGTCCTGTACCTTCGTACAATTCGTTTTTATAAAACTCCAAGCCTTGTGTAAAAGCTTCTCTATCGTGTGGGTAAGCTTTAATTACATTAAACTTTAATACTTCTGGAGTTTTAGGAGCTAAGAAGGTAATTTTTTTAGTCTTAAAAACTGTATCGGCACCTTGTACAACTCCAACTTTTAAAATATGCTTTCCTAGTTTTTCGTTTTTTATGTCTAAAGTTAAGACTTCGTTAGTGCTTACTTTTTTACCATCTAAATAATAAACCATGCTCATATCAGATTCTAATGGCATGTCTATTTGTGCTGTTAATTTTGCACTTGTTTGTAATTTTTTAGAGGTTTCTAGCTTAAAACTAGTTTCTTTTTGACAAGAATATAAACCAACAAATGCCGAAAAAATGTATATATAGGTGCTAATTTTCATAAGTTTGCTATAAATCAGGTAGATTGATGTAAATTATTTCTTTTTATATTTTTATTATCCAAAAATATGGTTAAATTTGCAGTCTCAAAAATAAAAATACGGTTAAAACATATATATAATTATGAAAAAAGGGATTCATCCAGAAAATTATAGAATGGTGGCGTTTAAAGATATGTCAAACGATGATATCTTCTTAACTCGTTCTACTGCTCCTTCAAAAGAAACAATAGACGTTGATGGTACAGAGTATCCATTAATTAAAATGGAAATTTCTAGAACTTCTCACCCGTTCTACACAGGTAAATCTAAATTGGTTGATACTGCAGGACGTATTGATAAGTTCAAGAACAAATACGCAAAATTTAAGAAGTAATTCATTACTTTTTCAAAACATAAAAAAATCCGCTGAGACATTCAGCGGATTTTTTGTGTTTATAATTTAATGTTTTTTATTGTTAGAGATTGAATCTTAGTTGGTAATTCTTTAAGTTTGAAGAAAAAACCATGAATAAATTATTAGTCTTAATTTTATCTTTTACGATTTTTTCTTGTGCGAATGATGATGGTATATATTATCAAGAAAATAAAGGACTTATAAAAAAAATAAAATTTAGAGAAAATAGCTACAATTATTCGCAGTATTTCACTTATGGAGAGGAAAGGAAGCTTATAGAATATAGAGGTGAAATTTTTACTTCGGGACTTATGGGTAAATATGAATATGATAATTTAGGTAGGCCTATTACAAAGTATTCAAAAACCAATTATTCGGAGTTCAAAATATCATATAAATATGATGATAATAACAGGTTAATTTCAGTTTGTAGTTATGATACTAAAAATGAATCTGACTGTGGTAATACATACAGTGAATATAAGTATTTGCCTGGTAATAAGGTTGAACTCTATGTTTATAACAGAGGAGTTCTATGGGATAAAGAAATTTATACTTTAAATAATAAAGGCAAGATAGAACAGGAAGTAGTGACTTTAAGTAGTACAATAGAAAGAAACACCAAGATTTCTTATACATATGATGAAAAGGGAAATCTAACGGAAAGAGTAATAATCGTTCCAAGGATTAGTGCTCATCTTCAAGATGATGTTACAACAGTTTCTTATACATTTCACCACGATATCAAGAATCACATGTATTATGCATTTGAAGGGTTATCAAAATACTTATATTTAATATTCTTTAGAGCTCATAGTTATAGGGTTTTAAACCCTGATTTGTTTACAGATAATCGTGTTTATATTAAAAATAAAAATGGTTTTCCTGCTTCTGGAAAATCTCGTCCAGATTACAAAGATGATTTGGGTAAGGAGTTTTTTTATTACTAATGAAATTATAATAACATGTAATAAAAAATCCGCTGAGACATTCAGCGGATTTTTTGTGCTTATAATAAATCATTAGCCAAATTTGCTAATTCTGATCTTTCACCTTTTTCTAGTTTAATGTGAGCGAATAACTTGTGGCCTCTTAATTTGTCTATCAAATAAGTTAAACCATTACTATGCTCGTCCATATATGGAGTGTCTATTTGGTTAATGTCTCCGGTAAAAATTATCTTAGTACCCTCACCAGCACGAGTAATAATGGTTTTTACTTCGTGTGGTGTTAAGTTTTGAGATTCATCAACAATCATAATAACATTGGCTAAACTTCTACCTCTAATAAAAGCAAGTGCAGTAAGTACCAATTCTTCATTTTCTTCCATATCATCCAAAGCCTTTCTTTTTCTAGAATCTGCTTTGTATTGAGATTTAATGAACTTTAAGTTATCGAATAAAGGTTGCATGTAGGGAGAAATCTTTTCTTCTGCTCCTCCAGGTAAAAAACCAATATCTCTATTACTTAAAGGGATAATAGGTCTGGCTAAAATTATTTGATTGTATAGATTCTTTTGTTCTAATGCTGTTGCCAGCGCAAGTAAGGTTTTACCTGTTCCTGCAATTCCCTGTAGGGCAATTAATTTAATTTCCTCGTTTAAGAGTGCATCAATGGCAAAAGTTTGCTCAGCATTCTTTGGTTTTATTCCGTAGGCATAACTTTTTTCTACACGCTCTATTTTATCGTTCTCAGCGTTGTAACGTGCTAGTACCGAGTCTTGGTTGTTGTTTAGAATGTAATAACCGTTGGCCATTTTCTGATCTGCTAGAATACCATTTTCATCTATTGCGTTGTTTTGGTACAATTCTCTAATTACATCAGATTCTAAATCGTCTAGGTTTATAGAACCTTTAGATACCTTTTTTATATCTACAACTTTACCTGTTTTGTAATCCTCTGCTCTTAGCTCTAAAGCTTTTGCTTTAATTCTTAAGTTAATGTCTTTGGTTACTAGGGTAACTTTGGAGTCTTCGTATATTTCTTTAAGCTTTAACGCTGTGTCAATAATTTTATGATCGTTTTTTCCTCGTCCATAAGTATCTTGTGCACTTTTACTATCTGGGTTGTCTTTCATAGAGATCATTAAATCTCCTAAGTTGTCACCTAGACTAATCCAGCCATTAAGATCATTATCCATAGAAATTTTATCCAAAAATCGGATGATGGTTCTTGCCTCAAAGTTTTTAGTATCGTTTCCTATTTTAAAATTATCCAATTCTTCTAATACAGTAATTGGTATAACCACATTATTGTCTTCAAAGTTGGTAATAGAATTATGATCGAACAGTAATACAGAAGTGTCTAAGACAAATATTTTTTTAGGGCTGATTTTAACCATACAGAAGCGTTTTATTTTCTATTAAATGTAGCAATCTTTTTTGTGGGAATCAATTGCTAAAACGCAGGTTTGGTTTTTTAGATTTTAAGAAGAACTTATAAATTGTTAATTAATTTCTGTTAAAGTGTTAGGAATGAGCTTTAAAGTGTGCAGTATTGTTTTTTTTAATTGTGAATAACTAAAAAAGCATTGGCTATTTAGCCAATGCTTTTTTAAAATTATAATAAGTGTGTAAGAATTAATTTTCTAGATAAGTTTGTCTTACAGTATCCCAGTAAATTTCTGCAGAACCACCTTTACAGCGATATGCACCAAATCTAATTTTAGCTTGATATCCTGTTTGATATTTTGTTTGACCGTTAATAACTACTTGTGTATTTGGTACTCTAAAGCTTTCGCTAACAGATCCAACAGTAACATCTACCCATTGTTGATTGTCTTCTTTAAAGTAGTTTTTCATTACTATCTTGGTTCTTGTGTCAGGAGCAATATTTGCTACAAAGTCTAGTACTCTACCAGTAGTACCAGATCCACCTCGTTTTGTAATTTGTTCTCTGTATACTTCAAAATAATCGATACCACCACCAGATTTAAATTTAGGTTTTGCTACAAGTAAAAGTATTGCAGGATCTGCAGATCCTATGGTAGCGTTGTAATGTTTTCCTTTGGCTTGAATTATATACGTACCAGTACCATCTCTCATATCACTACGATCGTAACTATCGTTTACATATCCTACTTTTTGGATGGTTACATAACCTGAAATTTCTACAAAACTTCCTTTTTTTAACGAGTTAACTGTTTTAGAAGCACGTTCTATTCTAGGTTGTGTACTGTCTCCAGGGTTGTTTTGTGTTCCTGCAGCAATTTCATATACACCAACTACTCTACCATTGTAACTTTTTTGGTAATAGTCGGCATGACAAGTTCTATCATCAATTTCAGCTGTTTTAAAAACTTGAGTTTTATTCACATCAGTTCCTCCTGGTACTAGATCTGTAAATCTGTACAATCTTCCGTGAGTATTTGGTCCACATGAAGAAGAGGTTTGACTGATTCTACTTTCAGTTTCTAATTCACTGATTGTTTCTTCGGATGAGACAATGTTTTCTTCTGTAGAACATGAGAAAATTAGTGTTGTGATTGCTGCAATTAAGCATGTCTTTAATTGTGTAATTCGCAATTTATTCATTGTTTAAAAGTTAATTTTTTAGTTAAATTCAAATTTCTTTGATATTACTGTATTAGCTGTGCTGCTCAGTACTGGTTGTTTTTGTTTTAAGTAAAAAAGAATCAATTAAAGAGTGTCTATTTTGCAAATAACTCTAAATCATAAGGTTGTGTGTATTGTTCTGTAATGTACTGTAAAGCTTTTTAAATACTAGGTTTTAGACCTTGTGATATGATCAATTAATAAATCTGTTCAATTTTTTCTGAACAGATTTATTAACCAATGTTTATATGTGGGATTAGTTTTATTTAGACAGGATAGTATTCCATTCCGTTATTTCTATGGCATTTATCCAAATACCTTTATTTCCTAGGCTTGTATAGTTAATAACGGTCGGGTTTTTTCCATCCGAAGTAAATATGATTTCTGAAGTTGCGGGTGCTTGGTATTGCATATTTTTTCCTTCGGATACCTTAGATGCTATTTTTTTACCATCCATGCTATTTGCAGAGGAGATTAAAATTTCTTTTTCATAAGGTAGTTTGTAGATTTTTTGAGATTTTAATTTATTGGTGTTCGGATCCATTAAGTCAGAATTGGTTCTGGGTGCATGATGCCATGTTTTTAGTTTGTAAGTTCCTTTGGGAAGATTTTTGAATGTTAAATTAATTCCCTTGTTGTCTATACCTATAACACCATCTGCATATGCAAATCCATATTTTCCTACAATATTCATTTCCCCTAACCATCTAAGAATTCCGTTTTTAGAAGCGGTTCTAATTAAAATTGAACTATTATCGAAAGCTTTTAGACGATAGGTGTTTGTTGTAATAGAGTCGTTACCATTCCAATAATTCCAACCAAATTGTGTTAATTGGTCTGAGGCTCCTAAGTCTATTTTTTCTTTTTTAAAGTCGTAAATAGCTAAGGCATTTTTAATAATTTCGTTGTCTTCTTTTGCGATTAATGTAGTGCTTGCTTTTGCCTTTTTTAATCCTTTACAGGTAGCAGTAATTGTTGTTGTTCCTGTGTTTTTTCCTGCTTTAATCAATACAGGTGCTACTCCATATTCTGTAAACATGGGGTTGGCATTTATGTTAGCTTTGTCTCCAATAATATGGCAACCATTTGTAACAGAGAATTTAATTTTTTTATTGAAATCGTTAATTGTAGTTCCATTTTTATCTACTACAGTAGCATAAGCCATTATAATATCATTTTCATCGGCAGTAAAGGTTCTTCCTTTATCGTCTATCTTAAGCTGAATAGCGTATGGTTTTAAAGGAGTTTGCTTTTTGGCTACTAAAGTTTTTCCATTATTAAAATATGCTTTGGCTGTAATTTTCCCTTTTTGGTAATTTAAATTTCTAAAATGAAATGGAGCATGCGCTAAACCAACATAACTGGTGTCTTTACTTGGTTTGTTTTTAGCAATGCTTTGTCCGTTTATAAACAACTCCACTTCCTTAGCATTACTGTAAACAGTAAGTTCTTTTGTATTCTTTTTCCATTCTTGTAAAATCTTTACAAAAGGTTCCTTTTTTAATTCAGTTTTATACCAATCCAACTCTGGACGAGGAGCTCTAAAAATAGTCATCATTCCGCTACGTGTTCTGTCTGTAGGGTGGTTGGCTTTAGCGTGCGTAGGATGAAAAGTGTAGTAAGCATGAGCAGTCCAAGAGATTAATCCAGTCATTAAAGGATCTCTTTTGTAAGGAGCAACTGCAGTAGCACCATGTCTTCCTTCCATGGCAAACATTGGTTCCGTTCTATTCCAGATAAAAGGACCATACAACATATTTGCATTGATATCTGTTAAACCAGAAGCTTGCCAACCTGTCCAACGTGCCCCCTGAGAAGCAGTTAGCCTTGTAGGGTCTTCTTGTTTAATAGTGTTATGAATTCTGGGAACATAACCTCTGTGGTTTACACCAGCTCCCCACATTACTACAGAGGGGTGATTTCTGTGGTTTCTTACCAAAGTTCTAGCGGCTTTTTCTAGATTGTTCCACCAGGCTTCTTTTTGAGAGATAGAGATCCATGTAGGAGCTTCTTCGTAGACTAAAATTCCTAATTCGTCACAAGCATCAAGCAATGCGTTGTCGTGAGGATAGTGAGCTGTTCTTAAGATGTTAAAACCGTATTCTTTAAACTGTAAAACATCTTTATAATGTAAAGAATTAGGTACTGCATCTCCAATATATGGAAATTGTTGATGTCTATTTGCTCCTAATAATTTGATAGGTTTATTATTTAACATAAAACCTTTTTCTGGGTCTAATTCAAATTTTCGCAATCCAATTCTTTGCTCTGTAAAATCTACTTTTTTACCATCTACAGAAATTACACTGTTTACTCTGTACAGGTATGGGTTTTCGGTATTCCAAAAATGAACATCGTCTTCTAAGCTTCCTATTTGGTTGAATTGAAATTCTTGGTTTGGTAAAATCTTAGAAGTGTTTTTTAAGCTTAAGACCACTAAGCCTTGTTTGTTTATAATGCGAGTATTAATATTACATAGGACTGTTTTATGGTGCTCGTTTTTTACACCAGTTTTAATGTTAATGGTTGCGTTTTTATTTACTACATCTATGGTAGGTGTGGTAATATGTACACCGGAGTTTAAGCTTTCCCAGTTAAATGTTACGTGTAAAGGATTGGTTTCTACCAAATACACATCTCTATAAAGTCCACTGAATTTTACATAGTCAAATGGCCCTGGATCTGGAGGAATAATTTCGTTTCTTCTATTGTCTACCAATAAGGTAATTTGGTTGGTAGCTCCTTTTTTTACGAAGTCCGTAATATCAAAATGGAAAGGAGTATATCCTCCAACAGCATATTTGCCTACGTGTGTACCGTTAACCCACAGATCTGTTACTTGATGCGCACCTTCGAATTCTAAAAACACCTTTTTTTGTGAATGTGAGATTTGAATGTTTTTTCGGTACCATCCTACAGTCCTATGAAATACCAACTGTGTTTTTTCATCTTGTAGGCCATCTAACGTAAGCGAGGTAAGTTTTAAGGTGTGGGGAATACTAACTTTTTCCCATTTGGCATCATCAAGGTCTTTTAGGTAATTTTTAGCTTCTGGATTTCCTAACTGAAACTTCCAGTTGTTTTTTAAATTAAGTTTAGTACGGTCTGTTTTAGGAAAACCGTTGGGTAAGTTTTGTGCTTTAAAAGTAAAGCTAAACAAACAAAAAAGGAATAAAAAGGACAGAGTTCTCATAGGGTGCTTAAAATATTTTAAGCGAAGCTACAATAACATCAAACTGTAGAGTAGAACATATGATTTTAAAAAGGCTACCTTAGTTTTTTACATCCCACTTATCTCTAAGTGTGTTACCAATAATCATAAAAGATAGAACCAGCATAACAATTAAAGTTCCGGGTATAACTGCTAAAAAAGCTTTACCTGTTACAATGTAGTTGTAGTGGTTTTTAATGATAATTCCCCAAGAAGGAGTAGGGGGTTGTGCTCCTAATCCTAAAAAGCTTAATCCACTTTCTACTAAAATTGAAGCCGCAAAATTAGATGCAGAAATTACAATAACCGGACCTATTATATTAGGTAGAATGTGTTTAATAATAATGTGTAAATCTGAAAGCCCTAGTACTTTAGCGGCTTCTATGTATTGTCTGTTTTTAACACTTATAGTTTGTCCTCTAACTACTCTTGCAACCTCTACCCACATGGTTAACCCTACGGCAACATAAATTTGCCAAAGCCCTTTGCCTAAACTTACAGTAATGGCTATAACGAGTAATATGGTTGGTATAGACCATGTTACGTTTATAAACCACATAATAATACTGTCTATAAACCCTCCGTAGTAACCTGCAATGGCTCCTAAGAGTAGTCCTATCAATAAAGAAATAGTTACAGCAACTACACCAATGGAAAAAGAAATACGAGCCCCTACAATTAACCTACTTAATAAATCTCTACCGTATTTATCTGTACCCAACCAGAATGTTTTTTTTACAATATCAATGTTCTCTTTCTTTGCTATAGTTGTAAACTCTTCTTGTAATTCTGGTTTAAATTTTAGCTGAGTATCTGTTATTGTAAAATCAGGGGCAATGGGAGTTTCTTTTACAAAGGTGTTTTTTCCATTTATAAATTGATCCCATAGGCTTTGCTTTTTACCTTCTTGAATTTCCTGTACTACATAAGTTGAAAAACCAGGAGGTTTGGCTTGTAAAGTAACATGCATGGTATTTGCATTTGCAGTAGTATCTGGAGCAATAAAATAGGCAAACAAGGCTACTAAGCTACCTAAACAAATAAAGCCAACACAAAGGTTGGCTAGTCCATTTTTTATAAAGAGATTTTGGAATAACCTCATGTGTTAATTCACTGTTTTTAATTTACTTAAGGTTTTAAGAGCTGTGTGAACATAAATGTCTTCGTTTAATTTTTTATGCCAAGCGTTACGTTTGTCTTTTAATATAGTATCCGTTTTAATTAATTCTGCCTCATATGCAGGAAACGAAAACTTATTATTTCCCTTGTACTTTAATATATCTTTGTACTGTTTAGCCTCTACATTTAAAGCTTCCTGATCTTCTTGATATGTCTTTAAGTTTAAAGAATAAGTAACGTTGTCTTGGTTGCTTTTTAACCATTTTGCGTAAGAATCAATTTGATTAAACTGTTTGTTTTGGTTGATTTCTTGTTGCATTTCTTTAACAACCTGCGCAAAGTTAGAGTAGTAATTATTGTTTTCGTACTCCGCTTTTGCTATCTGATCCCATTGTAATGAAGTATCGTACTCTCCTTCAGAAATATTTAAGTAGCTATACCTGTCTGGCATCACAATATCAGAACTAACACCTTTTAATTGTGTAGAACCACCGTTAATTCTATAAAACTTTTGAATGGTTAATTTTAAAGCTCCTAAATCACTTTGGTAGTTTATGTATTGATTGATTGGTATAATGTTTTGCACTGTTCCTTTACCATAGGTCTTTTTACTACCTATAATAATAGCTCTATTGTAGTCTTGCATGGCAGCTGCTAAAATTTCCGATGCCGATGCCGATAACTCATTTACCATAATAACCAATGGACCGTCCCATACTATTTTACCATCTGTGTCTTTTCTAATGTTTGGTTTTGTTTCTTTGTATCTAACCTGTACAACAGGTCCTTTGTTAATAAACAATCCTGCAATTTCTATAGCAGTACTTAAAGAACCACCACCGTTATTTCTTAAGTCAATGGCTAAACCTTCAACCCCTTCTTTTTTAAGAGCTTCTACCTCTCTACGCATATCTTTTCCACAGTTTACATTTGGATTTCTAAAATCTATGTAAAACTTTGGTAAGTGAATAATACCAAACTTTTTACCATCTTTAACTGTAATAGATGATTTAACAAAAGTCTCTTCAAACTTTACAATATCTCTAACTATGGCTATTTTCTTATACGTGTTGTCTACCTTTTTTACGGTAAGAGTAACGGTAGTTCCTTTTTTTCCTTTGATGAGTTCAATAGCATCGGACAAACGCATTCCAACAATATCTGTAGGTTCTCCATCACCTTGTGCTACTTTAACAATAAAGTCTCCTACTTCTAAGTCTCCCTGTTTGTATGCAGGCCCTCCAGCAATTAGCTCTACAATTTTGGTATAACCTCTTTCGTCAGATAAACGAGCTCCAATTCCTTCAATAGATCCAGACATACTAGAGTCAAATCTCTTTTTCATTTGCGGTGCAAAGTAGTTGGTATGAGGGTCAAATTCAGCAGTAATACAGTTTAAGAAAGTAGAAAAACGCTCTAAGTCAGTAACTTTTTTCTCAAAGTAGAATAAGTCTTTAATACTTTCTAAGGTTTTCTCTCTTGCCTTTTTCTCTAATTCATCAAACCCTTTCTTTTGATAAGCTTTGTCTTCTTTAGCTTTGTCTTCTTCTTCTTTTAAGTAGTCGTTTAACTTACTAAGTGTAGAAAACTTTAAATGCTTTCTCCAAACATCTTTTTGTGTTTTTTTGTTGATTGGAAACTCAGCAGTTTTCTCATCTAAAGAGATTGATTCTTTTTGAGAGTAGTTGAACTTTTTACTTAAAATGTCTTCATAAAAACCTTCTGTTTCGGCCAAACGAGCTAAATAAGTGTCTGTTACATCTTTGTAAAAGTCGAACTTTCTTCTAATAATTTGATTGTCTATATCGTGGTAATATTTTTTAAAACCAGCAACGTCAGAAGCTAAAAAGTATCTTTTATAAGGGTCTAGGTTTTCTATAAACTTATCAAAAACAGCTTCAGAAAAATCATCATTAATTTGTTTAGGCTCGTAATGACCTCTTTCTAAAATAACTCTTAGTGTTTCTATTAGTATTTTATCTCTTTCCGGATCGTTATTAGATTGGTTGCTTTGGAAACTAAAAAAAGCAGTAATTGCAACAATTATAACAGGTAAATAAAGGTGTTTTGCGTATTTTCTCATGTCAACATTCATCATAAATAGTAGCTACTAAAATAATTTATTCGAGGGCAAATTAAAAATTTGAAATCTAACTTTTAATTGAAACCCTAAACTAAGGAATTCTAATTGTTATTTTCTACTTTTAAACTAATAAATTTGCACTTCAATACACAAACTATGTCAAATAATAGGCCAAAAATATTAGTTACAAACGACGATGGTATTACTGCCGTCGGAATCAGAACTTTAATTGCAGAAATGTGTCAGTTAGGAGATGTATATGTAGTTGCCCCAGACAAGCCGCAAAGTGGAAAAGGACACGCAATTACCATTGATGCAATTTTAGAATTAAAGCCTCAAAAGGTAGATGGAGATGCTTTGGTAGAGGTTGCCTGTACTGGTACACCGGCCGATTGTGTTAAGTTAGCTATTAATGAGGTGCTAGATACTAAACCAGATTTATGTGTTTCTGGAATTAATCATGGAAGTAATTCATCTATTAGTGTCATCTATTCGGGAACGATGAGTGCTGCAATAGAAGCTGGTATAGAGGGGATTCCTGCAATTGGTTTTTCTTTGTGCGATTTTTCTAAAGAGGCTGATTTTACAGAAGCTAAACCTTATGTTCGTAAAATAGCACAGGAAGTATTAGAAAATGGTCTGCCAGATGGAATAGTGTTGAACGTGAATTTTCCTAAAATGTCTGATGAGCCATACAAAGGTGTTAAAATTTGTCGTCAAGCAAGAGCCAATTGGAGAGAGAAATTTGATAAGAGAACCAACCCTATTGGAAAAGAATATTTTTGGTTAACAGGTGAGTTTGAGAACTTAGATACTGGGGAAGATACAGATGAATATTGGTTGGCACAGCATTATATTTCGTTGGTGCCAATTCAGTTCGATTTAACGGCACACCATATGATTCAGAAACTAAATACCTGGAAGTTAAATGCATAAAATGTACAAAGATATATTGATTGGTTTTGCGTTAGCAGTGCTAATAAGTATGGTAGGTTCTATCTTGTATATTAAGGCGGTATTGCCAGCCAATGAGCTACAAGAAACAATTGCCAAACTATACCAAGGAGGTCTAGTAACTAAAGTTATAGCTTTAGGAACCATTCCTAATGTTTTTGTTTTTCAATTTTTGATTAAAAGAAATCAGATATACAAAGCAAGAGGTATATTATTAGCGGTGCTGTTAGTAGCTTTGGCTTTTGCCTATGTAAAACTTACGTAGTTGTGAGCGTTTTTTGCTGTAAGAATAGATAAGTGTGTGATATTGTAAAAGAAATTAAGAACTGATGAAATATTATTTGATAGCAGGAGAGGCTTCGGGAGATTTACATGCTTCTAATCTAATGAAATCTTTAGCAGAGAAGGATGCAAGTGCAGATTTCCGATTTTTTGGAGGAGATTTAATGGAGCAAGTAGGAGGAACTTTGGTAAAGCATTACAGAGACTTGGCTTTTATGGGTTTTTTAGAGGTGCTACTAAATATTAGAACTATTTTTAAGAACATAGATTTTTGTAAAGAAGACTTAATTACATATCAGCCAGATGTTCTAATTTTAATTGATTATCCTGGGTTTAATTTACGTATTGCTGAATTTGCCAAGCAAAACGGAATTCCAGTTCACTATTATATTTCTCCAAAAATTTGGGCTTGGAAAGAGAGTAGAATTCATAAGATTAAGCGAGACGTAGATTTTATGCATGTGATATTCCCTTTTGAAATTGATTTTTACGAGGGCAAGCATAATTTTCCTGTAAACTACGTGGGTAATCCTTTGTTAGATGCTATTAATGAAAGAGAAAAGGTAGATGAGCTTGCATTTAGAAAAGAGCACGGTTTGGGAGAAAAACCAGTTATAGCTTTGTTACCAGGAAGTAGAACCCAAGAAATCATTAAGATTTTAAGCGAAATGCTTACGGTGATTGATCGTTTTCCAGATTATCAATTCGTAGTAGCAGGTGCACCAAGTAAAGACAAGGCTTTCTACGATCAGTTTATCCAAGGGACGGATGTAAAGTTTATAAATAATCAAACATACGATTTATTGTCAATAGCTACTGCTGCTTTGGTTACTTCTGGAACAGCTACGTTGGAGACTGCTTTGTTTAAAGTACCTCAGGTGGTTTGTTATATAGCGAATAGTGTTTCTTATGCTATAGCTAAAAGGTTGGTAAAGTTAGATTTTATTTCATTGGTGAATTTAGTAATGGACAAAGAGGTGGTTCGTGAGTTAATTCAGCATGAATGTAATACGGAAACGTTGACAAAAGAATTGCAAAAAATAGTAACAGAGCCTGGAAGAGCAGAAATGCTATCTAATTACGAGGTATTACACAAAAAACTAGGAGGAGAAGGAGCCTCTGATAAATTAGCAAATAGCATTTTAGGACTTTAATTTTTTTTCTTAGCTTTAAGTAGCTATGAGAGTGATTTATACTTATATACCTTTTCAGGTGTTGATAGGTGTATTGTTGGGGATACTATTTCCTCCTACAACTACATCCTATTTTTCTATTTTAGGAAGTCTTTTATTGGTGCTTTTTTTAGTGTTGATGTTGCTACATGTAAAGAAAAAGTATCCATTCAATACAAAGTTCTTTTTTGTATTGTTGCTTTTGTTTGGAGTATTGTCTAGTTGGTTGTCTCAACATATAAACAATCAGTTAAACTGTTCAAAACACTACCAATTTAGAGTTAAAGACAATCATGTTCTTCAGTTATTATTGTTAGAAAAGCTAAAAACAACTCAAAAATACCAGCGTTTTTATGCGGAGGTTATTAGTGTTGATCATCAAAAAACCTGTGGTAAGGTTTTGGTTCAGGTAGCAAAGAAAACAGGCAATAACATAGAAATAGGAGAGGTGTTGCTTTGTAGAAATAAAATAACACCTGTAGATTTACCTCCGTCTACTTACCATTTTGATTATAGAACCTATTTGGAAAGAAGAAATATCTACGGGAAGGTTTCTGTACATCACTATATTAAAAAAGGAGCACAACTAAACTTGTTTATAGGGATTCAACGCTTAAGAAATTCAATAGTAACAAAGTTGAATGCTACTATTTTGTCAACACAAACCAAAGGCTTGTTAATGGCAATGCTTTTGGGAGATAGAGATGGTATTTCTGCGGATACGCAAAAAGCTTTTGTAGATGCAGGTGTTGTACATCTTATTGCAATTTCGGGAATGCATATTGGAGTATTATATTTTTTATTACTCTGTACTTTTGGCTTCTTAAAAAGGTTTAAATACGGTAAGTATTTTCAGGTGGTATGCATCTTAGTTTGTTTGTGGGGTTTTGCTGTTTTCTCGGGTTTATCTAGCTCTGTAGTTAGATGTGTAACCATGTTTAGTTTTATTGTACTCTCTAAATTAATCCAAAGAAAGGCTTTGCTGTTAGAACCAATTATTAGTTCGGCTTTACTGTTGTTGTGGATAAAACCTAATTTCTTATACGATGCAGGTTTTCAGTTGAGTTATACTGCAGTAATTAGTATTGTGGTGTTTTACCCATTAATTACTAGAAATTACAAGTTCAGCAATAAAATAGGACAATATTTTTTCGATGTTTTATTAGTTTCCATCATAGCGCAATTGGGGGTGCTACCTTTGTCTTTGTATTATTTTCATCAGTTTCCATTTCAATTTTTAGTCGCTAATTTTTTTGCAGTCTCCCTATTGCCTTTTGTTCTTTATGGCGGGCTGATTGTCTTATTAAAAGTCCTCTGTATCAACTCCTATCATTTTATAGAACTGTTGTTTGATAAGGGGATTGTTTTCTATTTAGAAATCATCCAGAAAATATCTTTGCTAGATGCGTTTATTGTAAGAGATGTATTTTTTCATGAAAGCTATGTAGTGGGGTATTACTTGGTTGTTCTTTGTTTGTGGAAATTGTTTGATGGTTTTAAGTTTAGAAATTTGGCCTATTTGCTAATGGCTGTTTTGTTTTTTCAATCGTCAATATTGTTTCAGAACTATCGATTAAACCATCATAAAGAATTGGTAGTAGAAAATGATTTCTTTACACCTTGTGTAAATTATCTTAATGGGATGAGCTTACATTTAATGGCAAAGGATTCTTTAACAACCAATGATTTGTTGGGAGTAAAGTCAATATGTACAGACAATAATATTACAAGTGTTACGAATTACAGCAATGATGTTTTTCAGTTTAGAGGAGATTACTATGTTATAGTGTCTAAAAAGTTACAATACGAAATGCTTTCTAAAGAAGGTTTAATTTTGATATTAAGGGACAATCCAAGAATAAATCTAGAACGGCTTGTAAAAGATTTAAAGCCCCAAAAAATAATTGTAGAAGCAAAGAACTATAAAGCGAATGTTTTAAAATGGAAAAGCACTTGCAAAAAATTACAAGTGCCCTTTTATAATGTAAGTACCAATGGTGCTTATGTTATTAAGGTTGACTTTTAAACTCTTTTACATATGTAGGGAAATCTTGGTTAACATATTTTTCTTGAGCCATATACGAAATTACTTTTTCCATAAAATCAGGTTGTAAAAAACCAGGAACAGCCTCTACATAATCTGTTTTCTTATCTAAAAAAACAGTGGAAGGATAGCTTAACTTTCCTCTTAGTAAGACATATGCAAGCTCATGAACTCCTCTTCGTCCACTTTCTATATAATTAAAAGTTTCTCCTTTGTATTTTACAGGTTCTTTTTGTTCCGCATTAAATTTTACAGCATAAAAATTTTCGTTAATGTAGTTAACAATGGTCGTGTTTTCGTAGGTAACTGCATCCATTTTTTTACAGTATCCACACCAATTGGTGTAAATATCCACGATAATAGGTTTAGGATTCTTTTTGCTCAATTCAATAGCTTTTTCAAAACTAATCCAGTTTATTTTTTTAGTTGTTGGTTTGTTAGAGAAAGCTAACAATGGAATGATGAAAAGTGTAACTATTATATTTTTCATAAAAATGATTTCTTCTTTGGTCGCTAACTAAAATTAGGTCTTACAAATTTACGTAATACCGTGCATTTTTTTTATCAATGTTTTGTTTAGTAGCGTAACAAGAATACCAGATGCAATTGGTACAATCGTAAAAATTAAAAAGAAAGTTGTTAAATCATACTCTTTGGTAATGTTTTCAATTTGTCCTCCAAGTGATCCTGCTAATTTATTACCTATTGCAATGGCTAAATACCACATACCGTACATAAAACCAATCATTCTAGCGGGGATTAACTTACTTACTTGCGACAAACCAACAGGAGACAGACATAACTCTCCCAAGGTATGGAATAGGTAGGCTAATATAAGCCATATCATACTAACTCTTATTGCTCCAGCCGCAGCTCCAGAAGGAACTACTCTAGCTCCGTAAGCTAAAAAGGCAAAACCAATACCTAATAACACCAAACCAATACCGTATTTCTGAGCCGAAGTAGGGTTGTATTTACTTTCCCACCATTTAGAGAATAATGAAGCAAAAGCAATAATAAAAAAGGAGTTTAGGGTGCTAAACCATGATACGGTAACCGTAACAACATCGGCAGAAAATTGTTCGTAAATTTTAACACCAACAATTCCCCAAATACCTATAAAACTAATGATTAATAGCCAGTTAGAGATGTTAATTAGTTTGTGCGTTTTCTTGTATAACAAAAATAAAACCCACGAGATAATCATTAAAGGAGTAACTGTAAGTAAGGTGTTTATTATGTTGTAAATTACAGCATGATTTCCTACTAGTTCTCGTTGTGTGTAATCTCTTGCAAAAATCACCAAAGAGGTAGCTCCTTGTTCAAAAGCCATCCAAAAGAAAACAGTAAACATGGCAAAAATTACAAAGGATACCATTCGGTCTCTTAAAATTCTTTCATAACGAATAATACGAGAAATTACTAAGAATAAGAAGATTCCAAGAGTAATTAACATTATTTGAGTTGGTCCAGCAATACTGCTTGATGCTCCAATAAATTTTTGAGGCAATAAGTTTAAGTTTCCTATTTTAGAAATAGGATCATTTAATAAATACACTAAACTAACTACAGAACATATAGCTATTAAGATTTTATCTATAGATGTAAAAGGGTTGCTTTTTTCTGTTGCTTTATTTTTTTCTTTAGTAGTCTTATCTTGTTTGGGAGCTTCTCCAATTTCTCCAAATAGCGGAGAAGACAGCCAAAATTGAAAAGTACCAAACAGCATAAAAATTCCAGCCAAACCAAAACCATATGCCCATCCTTTGGTTTCTGCCAAGTAACCACATAGCATCATTCCAAAGAATGCTCCAGCGTTAACTCCCATGTAATAAATGGTGTAAGCACCGTCTTTTTTTTCGGGTACTTTTTCATACATTTCAGATATTATAGAAGTCATATTGGGCTTAAAAAAACCTGTTCCTAGTACTAACAGAGTTAAACCTATGTAGAGCCCTGTTTCTGTTTCAAAGGCCATGGAAGCATGTCCTAAAGTCATAATTGCAGCACCTATAACAACCGCCCATTTATAACCTGTAACCTTATCAGCTATCATACCTCCTAAAATAGGAGTTAAGTAGAGTAAACTCGCATAGGTGCCAAATAATGCTCCCGCATTTTCAGAACTCCAACCCCAACCAGGATTGTCTACACCTGTTATTGCCATTGTTAAAAAGTTAACAAGTAAAACACGCATTCCATAAAAGGAAAAACGCTCCCACATTTCAGTAAAAAAGATAACAAATAGCCCAGAAGGGTGTCCTAATATTGTTTTTTGGTTGGTTTCAGAACCTCCATATATATAATCCATAGGGTAATCTTTGGTTGAGACTCTCAAATTTATCAATATAAACATAAAAAAAGACTGCCTTTAGACAGTCTTTTTTTATTTATTAACATATAATAATGCTTAAGGGTGGTTATTCGTTTTATTATATATCATTAGCGTGTATATTTGCCTTAGAAATAAGATTTATACAAAATGTCACAATTAGTATCGGGTTTTTCAAAGCTTAGTAAAAGAGAAAAAATAGACTGGTTAGCAGTAAACTATTTAAAGGACAATGTAAACGCTAGAGAAATTCTTAGTTTGTATTGGAATTCTGACGAAAAGTTACAACAACTACACGATGACTTTATAGAAAATACGGTTTCTAATTTTTATATGCCATTTGGTGTGGCTCCTAATTTTGTGATTAATGGGAGAAATTATACAATTCCCATGGCGATTGAGGAAAGTTCTGTTGTGGCAGCAGCATCTTTGGTAGCTAAGTTTTGGTCGGATAAAGGAGGTTTTAAAGCAACTGTACTTAGTACTGTTAAAGTAGGTCAAGTTCATTTTATGTATAATGGTGACAAGACTGAATTGTTTAACTATTTTGACAAGGTAAAAGGAAATTTAATTAATGCTACAGACGATATTACTAAAAACATGCGTAAGCGTGGAGGTGGTATTTTAGAAATAGAATTAAGAGATAAAACAGAAGAATTAGAAGGGTATTACCAGCTACATGTAACTTTTGAGACAAAAGATTCTATGGGAGCGAACTTTATTAACTCTTGTTTGGAAGCAATGGCCAAAGAGTTTAAGAAAGAGGGGATAGAGATAGTGATGAGTATTTTATCTAATTATGTTCCAGAATGTTTGGTGAAAGCTACTGTAAGTTGTGAAGTTGAAAAATTACACCCTACAGATGGTGCTTTGTTTGCTAAAAAAATGGAACAGGCTGTTGCCATAGCCAATGTAGAACCGCATAGAGCAGTTACTCATAACAAAGGTGTTATGAACGGAATTGATGCCGTTGTGATAGCAACAGGGAATGACTTTAGAGCAATAGAAGCAGGAGTACATGCTTATGCTGCTAAAACAGGAACCTATAAAAGTTTAACTACGTGCAAAGTAGAGGATGGAATTTTTACGTTTTCTATTGAAGTTCCGTTGGCATTGGGTACTGTAGGTGGATTAACAAGTACGCATCCTTTGTCTAAACTGTCTTTAGAAATGTTAGGAAATCCATCGGCACCAGAGTTAATGCAAATTATTGCTGTAGCCGGATTGGCACAGAATTATGCTGCTTTAAGAGCTTTAACAACCACAGGGATACAAGAAGGGCATATGAAAATGCACTTGGTAAATATTTTAAACCAATTAGAGGCAAGTGTTGAAGAGAAAGAGAAAGTAACACAAGCATTAAAAGGTCAGACAGTAAGTTACAGCGGTGTTGCTGAGGTTTTACAAAAAATTAGAGCCTAATGAAGTTTTACAGTAACGGAAAGCTATTAATTTCTGGGGAGTATTTGGTGTTAGATGGAGCGGTTTCTTTGGCTCTACCAACTAAATATGGACAGTCTTTGGAGGTAGAGGAAACCGATTCAGGATTGATGCATTGGAAAAGTTACAATGTTCAGAATGAGCTTTGGTTTGAGGCAAAATTGAATCTAGAAACACTTAAGGTGCTTTCTTGGAACAATCAAAAAGTTGCAGTTACTTTAGAAAAGATTTTAAGCACTGCTAAATCTTTAAATCCTACATTTTTATTAGATGTTAAGGGCTTAGAAATAAAGACAAGTTTAACCTTTCCTAACGAGTGGGGCTTAGGTACTTCATCTACCTTGATTAACAATATTGCGCAATGGGCAAATATTAATGCTTTTGCATTGTTAGAAAAATCGTTTGGAGGTAGTGGTTATGACATTGCTTGTGCCCAGAATAATTTTCCAATTACTTACAAGAGAAATGGAGTGCATCCAAAGGTTTCTAAAGTAGATTTTAAGCCTAGTTTTAAAGAGAATATTTTTTTCGTTTATCTAAACCAAAAACAAGATAGCAAAGAAGGAATTAAGATGTATCGTTCTTTGGATATAGATAAAACAGGTCTTTTTGAAAGTACAAATAAGATTACACAAGAGATGATAAATGCTACAAACTTAGATGAGTTTGAAGCATTGGTAGACACACACGAAAATATAATATCTGACTTGTTAAAAATAGAAACAGCTAAGCAAAAACTGTTTGCAGATTATAAAGGAGCCGTAAAAAGTTTAGGTGCCTGGGGTGGAGACTTTATCTTGGTTACAGGAACAGAGTCTTACGTTAAGAGTTACTTTACAGACAAAGGCTATAACACCATCTTGTCTTATGCAGCTATGATATTGAATTAGTATTTATCTAAATCAATATCATCTAAACTTTCAAACTCATCAAAACTGGTGTCAAATTCGTCGTCATCAAAATCAAATTCACCGCTACTAGCTTTGTCCGATGTGAATTCTTTTTCAGGAGCTTCTTCAGGAGTTTCTCCTACGGATAAAATCAATTTAGGAAGTTCACTTTCTGTTTTTTCTGTAACTTCAATTAACTCACAATAGAAAGTCCACATGTTTAAATAATCGTATACGTAGATTAATTTTTCTTCGGGATCTTCTATGTTTTGTTGTAAAGTAGTGTTAGACATGCACAGTGCATCAGGACCATCGTCCATAGAGAACAAAGGGATTTCTTCACCTTGATTCCATTCATCATCAGATCTATAAAAAGAGGCCATTTCTTGACCGTTAAAACCAAATACTTTTGCAATTAGTTTATGAAAGTCTTCCAAAGTGTTATTAGCATCTACCAATAAAGTTCTAATTACATCTTCTTCTGTGTCTAATATGACTCTTATTTTATATATCATCTAAATAAATACTTTGTGATGCAAAAATAGTTATAAAACTCAATAAATACTTAATTTTGCTCGAATTAAAATTACAAACTCATGGATTTTAAAAAAGCGTTAGAACAGGTAAATGCATTTAGTAAAAATACATTAATGGAGACATTGGGTATTACCTATACCGATATTGGCCCAGATTTTTTAGTTGCTACAATGCCTGTTAATGCTAGAGTTCATCAACCTATGGGCTTGTTGCATGGTGGTGCTACCATAGCTTTAGCAGAAAGTGTTGGGAGTGCGGCTTCTTTTTTGTTTGTGGATCCTAGTAAATTTACAGTTAAAGGAATTGAGATTTCTGCAAATCATTTAAAAAGTAAGAAAGAAGGAGTGGTAACGGCAAAGGCAATTAATATTCATAAAGGTAAAACTACGCATTTGTGGCAGGTAGAGGTTAGAGACGAAGAAGGTGTTTTAATTTCATTGTGTAAAATTACCAATATTGTATTACCTAAAAACTAGAAGGTAGAAGTTTGAAAATATTATCAGAAATAAGAAAAGCAAAAGCCGATAACAGACCTTTTGTAGCTTTTAGAAATCCCAACGAGAATTTAGTAACTCTTTTTGTGCAAGCAACGAATGAATTGCATGAGTTTAAAAGTTTTACGCAAGAAGGGTATGTGTTTGCTCCTTTTAACGATAAGGAAAAAGCGTATTTACTAAAGGCAGATTTTGTTTTTACTGATGCTATGCAAGATGATTATGCTATAGAGGAGGAGTTGGTTGTAAAGACTGATTTTATAGACGATAAGGAAAGACATATTGGTTTGGTTGAGGATACAATTAATACTATAAAAAACACTGCTATTTCTAAGATAGTTGTTTCTAGAAAAGAGAAAGTTACTTTAGACAATTTTGATGAGGTGGAAACATTTGAGAAGTTGCTTTATCAATATCCAAACGCATATGGCTATATATGGTTTCATCCTAAAGTTGGTTTGTGGATGGGGGCTACTCCCGAGACTTTACTAAAAGTAGATGGTGTACAATTTAAAACGATGGCTTTAGCTGGTACAATGCCATACAAAGGTACTTTAAATGTAGCGTGGGGGAGTAAGGAGATTGAGGAGCAAAGAATGGTTTCTGATTATATAAAAGTAAATTTAGATACATCTGTAGATGTTTTAGAGCTTTCTAAAGTTGAAACCGTAAAGGCAGGTAACTTATTGCATTTAAAAACCAATGTTACGGGTAGTTTAAAAACGGTTAAAGATGTAAAAAAAATAGTAGAGCTTTTACACCCAACACCGGCAGTTTGTGGTTTGCCAAAAGAAGAAAGTAAGGATTTTATTTTAGCAAAAGAAAATTACGATAGGTCTTTTTATACGGGCTATTTAGGAGTTGTTAATATACACCAGAAAACGTCTTTATTTGTGAATTTAAGGTGTTTTACTCTAGAAGATAAGAATGCTTATATCTATGTTGGTGGTGGTATTACAGAAAATAGTATTCCAGAAAAAGAATGGCAAGAAACCTTGGCTAAAAGTAAGGTAATGAAGAAAATTTTAAAAGCTTAGTTCTGTTGCTTTTTCGTTTTTTTCTTAATGTGTTCTAAAAGTTTTTTCTTAAAATTTATTTCAGTTAATTTTAATTTTAAAATTTGTTTAGGTCGTAATATTGTACTTAAATCTTTACTTAAAGCTACTTTTAAATTTATAATTTCTTTTTCTTTTGTAAAAAGTGTGGTAAGAATATTACTAGCTTCTTGTTCCGAAATTTGTTTAAACTTAATTGTTTTCTGAAGCGTGTTTTTAGACTTATATAACTCAGCAGTTTCTTTTCTGTACTTGTTATAGATAGGCCAGAATTTTTTAGATTGTTCAGGTTGTAAAGAAAGCTTTTCTGTAATATAGCTTCTTCTTAAAGCATTGATTTGTTTGTAATCAACCTTTTGATTGTTCTTTTGTTGAGCCATAGAAGTTAGCCCAAAGCATAATAGTAAACCTAAAACAATAAATTTCTTCATATTAAAATTCAACTAAATCATATTCACTTAATTCCAGAGATAATTGTTCAATATTTACATAATCTCCATCTAAGTTAATTTCAGATAAGTCTTCGTTGTTAATTGTTAAATTACTGATGATTTCATCGTATTCTATGTTCTCTTCGTAAGTTAAGTAACTAATTACGTTGTCATCTTGTAATTGAATATCGGTATTGGTTCCTTGTTTAAATAAGAAGAATCCAAAGATAAATGCTGCTGCAACACTTGTATAAGGCAACAGTTTAATTATTTTAGAGCGAGAACGTTTTACCGTAAAGTTTTCAAAATAATTGTTTGGAACTTTAAATCCTGTTTCTTTAGGAAGTTCTTGTTCTACAGAAGCAATATGAATCCTTTCTGATAGATTATTAAAATAATTATCAGGGGTTTTAAAAGGGTTCTTTCCTTGCGTGAACTCCTTTAAAAAATCTTCGCTATGTTGAGTCTCTTTTTCCATCTTGTTTATTAGATACTTTCTAGCAAAAAAGGTTTAATATTTTTTTATGAATGCTTCTATTTTTTTTACAGCATGATGATAGGACGATTTTAAAGCTCCTACAGAAGTGTCTAAAATTTCTGACATTTCTTCGTACTTTAAATCATCAAAATACTTCATGTTAAAAACTAATTGTTGCTTATGAGGTAGTTCTGCAATTGCTTTTTGCAGAATGATTTGAATTTGGTCTCCATCAAAAAGCTCATCACTTTGAACCGATGTTCTTAGCTCTTTTTGATATTCTTCGATAGGGATGTTAGACTTCTTTGCTTTTTTATTTAAAAACGTAATTGCTTCATTGGTGGCAATTCTATACATCCAAGAGAACAGCTTACTTTCTTCTTTAAAACCATTAATGTTTTTAAATACTTTAATAAAAGTATTTTGTAGTACATCATCCGTATCATCGTGATTGATCACAATTTTACGGATGTGCCAATACAAACGTTCTTTATATACCCTAACAAGTTCATCAAAAGCGATGGATTGTTTTTTAGGGTCTTTTAGGTTTACAATAAGTTGTTGCTCTTCGGTCAATGTATATCAGTCTACGCGTTCATTCTCTTCTTGTATCCAAACAAACCTTTAAACTTAATGGTTTCCGCAATACCTTCTGGTAACATTGCTTCCCAACCTTCTTCGTTTCTACCAATCTTTTTAAATACATCTGGCCCTTTTATGTCCATATGATTTACATTGTAGTTTGGTATGTCTATAATTCTTCCTGTTTGTTTAAAATACTTATACAGTTCCTTAACTCTGTGGTTAACTCGTAAGTTTTCACTGTTTACAATTGTTTCACCATCTCTGTCAAGGAGTGGGTAAAGATATATAATCAAATTGTTAGAAAATAATTTACCAACACCTTCTAGTATATTTCCTTTTAAATGGTTGTAATATTTAATATCAAAAATATTCATAATACTATCAGCACCCATTGCAAAACCAAGTTGTTTGTTGGTGAATTCTCCAAAGAAATCAGCTAACTTATAGTATTCTTGGAAATTGGTAATCATTACCATTTGTCCTAAAGAACATAATAAATCTGCTCTGTCTAAGAAATCACGTTCGTTAATTTCTCCTTCGTTTTTTAGGTTAGAAAGTGTTATTTCGAATATGGTTCTCGTATTTTCTGGGTCTACTTTTGGGTTTTCGAAGAACAATTTTTGAGACTCTTCGTAAACATCCATGTTAATTTTGGTAACAGGTCTAAATTTACCTCTTAAGGCCAAAATGTTCTTTTTGTACAATTCTTGAGCAGGTAATAAGTTTTTACCACTATCGTTAAACATTACGGCATTGGTCATTTCGTTCTTAACCAATTGTAAACTCATCAAACGGTTGTCTACATAGGTAAAACGAGGACCAGAAAAGTTAATCATATCAATTTCTAACTCATCTTTTTCAATATTGTCGTACAAAGAACAAATTAAATCTTTAGGATTGTCGTTGTAGTAAAAGGCTCCATAAACAAGATTTACACCTAATTTCCCTAGGGTTTCTTGTTGTAAGGTAGCATCCATTTGTCTAAAACGAAGGTGTAAAATAATTTCGTTATAAGGTTCGTGAGGAGATAATTGAAATTGTATTCCAACCCATCCATGACCTTTAAACTGTTTGGCAAAATCTATGGTTGCAACCGTATTGGCATAACTAAAATACATTTTATCAGGATGTTTAGCTCTGTCTAATCTGTTTTCGGTTAGCTGTATTTCATGGTTTAACATCTTTTTTAAACGACTTTCTGTTACGTAACGTCTGTCGTCTTCAATTCCATAAATAGCATCGGAGAAATCTTTGTCGTAAGCACTCATGGCTTTTGCTATGGTTCCAGAAGAACCTCCAGCTCTAAAAAAATGTCTTACGGTTTCCTGACCAGCACCAATCTCCGAAAAAGTTCCGTAGATATTTTTGTTAAGATTGATTTTGAGTGCCTTGGTTTTACTGGTTAGGATATTTTCTACTTGAATGTCTCCTTTGTGTGATACTGCCATGTTGGTTGATTTCTTTTTGCAATCAAATATACCATTTTTTGGTTTTTTACTTACATCGTTTTCGTATTTTTGAGGAAGAATTTGTACTATGAAAGTAACTTTTTTGGGCACGGGAGCATCTCAAGGGATTCCTATGATGCTTTCTGATGAACCTATCAATTTTTCTTCGGATCCTAAAGATAAAAGAATGCGTTCTTCTGTTATTATGGAGTGGGATGGGTATTCTCTTTTAATAGATTGTGGAGGAGATTTTAGAACACAAGTAATTCAGAACAACATACTACAGATAGATGCCATTCTCTTTACGCACGAACACTCAGATCACATTGCGGGATTAGACGATATAAGACCTTTTTGTTATAAAATAGGACCGATGCCCGTTTATGGAATGAAACGAGTAATGGATGTTCTTTCAACAAGGTATGGGTATATTTTTGCAACAGAAAATAGGTATCCTGGTGCGGCTGCAGTAGATCCTTTTATTATAGATGATACTCCTTTTGAGTTAGGGGGTAAAGAAATAATTCCTGTAAAAGTAAATCATGGAAGCTTGCCTATTTTAGGTTTTAGGGTAGGAGATTTTGCGTATTTAACAGATGTAAAAACAATTCCAGAGTCTGAGTACAAAAAATTACAAGGCTTAGAAGTATTGGTGATAAGTGCACTAAGAATAGAACCACACCCAACACATTTAAATTTAGAGGAGGCTATAGAAATGGTTAAAGTTATAGCTCCTAAAAAGGCTTATTTTATGCATATAAGTCACAGATTAGGTTTTCATGAAGAAGTAAGTAAAGTATTGCCAGAATCTATGTTTTTATCTTATGATGGTTTAAGCTTTGATGTAGGGTAAATTACGGATAAGAATATAAATAATGGTTAATTGTTAGTGAGACTGAAATTGTTAATTTTACGTGGGTAATAATTAACTTTTTAAACTAAACAATTATGAACAAGGTAGTACTTATTATTTTATCATTTTTTATTCCACCATTAGCGGTGTTTTTAAAAAGAGGAGTAGACAAACATTTATTTATCAATATAGTTTTGTGTTTTGTATTCTGGATTCCAGCAATCTTACATTCTTTATGGGTAGTTACTCAGAAATAACAAACAAAAAAGAGAGCTTTTGCTCTCTTTTTTGTTTATATACGTTCTTCAATCCACTTTTTAAAATCATAAAAATTTGTAGGATGTACTCCATGTCCTACAGGATATTCTTGGTAAGAGTTTTCTATTCCTAGTTCAGTTAAAAGTTCGGGAGCTTTTCTAGCCCATTCTACGGGTATTACCTGATCTACAGTTCCGTGGGAAATAAAGTAATCTACGTTGTTTTTTGTAGGTTCTGAAAGTAGAAAATCGGGGTTAAAACATCCGCTTAATGCAACTACATGTTGTACTTTTTCTGGAAAGGTAAAGGAAAAAGCATAACTTAAGATTGCTCCTTGACTAAATCCGGTAAAGAAAATTTTA
This sequence comes from Wenyingzhuangia sp. IMCC45574, assembly GCF_054182685.1. NCBI lineage: Bacteria > Pseudomonadati > Bacteroidota > Flavobacteriia > Flavobacteriales > Flavobacteriaceae > Wenyingzhuangia > Wenyingzhuangia sp. IMCC45574. The sequence goes on from NZ_CM135169.1 coordinate 66,897, forward strand.
TTGCTGTCTACATTGTATTTTTCAATAATTTCATCTAAGAAAATATTCAATTTCTGAACCGATGCTTTTCCTTCTACAGGATCAGAAAATTTATTTTCATCGGCATCAAAGGTAATGCTATACCATGCATAGCCACCAAAAGGTAAGGCAGTAGGAGCTTGTACACTCACTACCAAGGCTTGTTCTGGTAATTCAGAAGCAAAAGAAAACAAATCGTCCATATTACTTCCATATCCATGAATAAGTAATATTAAAGGAGCTTTTAGAGAGTTAACTTTTGGTTCTCTAACTATATATTCTAAAGATAGGTCTGTCATAATATTGTTTAGGCAAGGGTTAAGATACCATTGTTGTAAGTTCCATAAACTTTTCCTTGGGTAGCTTTTCCTAGATAAGCACTGTTTTTAGAGGTTGATAAAATACTTTCTTCTGTAAAGGTTCCAGTGCCTAAAGTTGTAAATAAACTTAAATTCGCTTTTTTACCTGTTTGGATTTTAGTTTCCGGAAGCTTAAATACGTTGGCAGGAGCAGTGGTTATTTTATCTATAAGTGTTTCTACTCCTAAAACGGGTAGTAAACTTGTAAATAAACTCTCTAATCCTATGCTTCCATCAGTAGCGTTGCTAAATTCTATTTTTTTGTTTTCTATATCTATAGGATCGTGATCCGAAGTAATGAAATCAATAGTTCCGTCTTTTACTCCATTAATTAAAGCTGTTACGTCTTCTGGAGTTCTTAATGGAGGGGTGATTTTATAGTTCGCATCAAAAGCGTGTAATTCTTCATCGGTTAACGTTAAGTGGTCTGCACTAACACTACAGGTAACTTGTAACCCTTTTTCTTTGGCTTCTTTAATAAGCGCTACAGATTTAGAGGTACTAATTGTAGGGATGTGTAGTTTACCTCCTGCATATTCTAATAAAAACAAATCTCTACTTATTTGTAATTCTTCTGCCAAAGCAGGAATCCCTTTTAAACCTAATTGTGTGCTGTTGGTTCCTTCGTTAACAATACCTTCTCCTGCAATGTTACAATTGTTTGGGTAACTCATTACCAAACCATCAAAACTCTGAGTGTATTGCAAGGCAATTTTAATAAGGTTGGCGTTTTTAGTAGCTTTTTTGTAATCGTTAAAAGCAATGGCACCTGCTTGTTGCATGTCATACAGCTCAGCTATATCTAAACCTTTACTACCTGCGGTTAAAGATCCTATAGGAAATATAGTTACACCAGTTCCAAAACTTTTATTCTTTAAATAGTTTACTAAAGATTTAGAGTCTGTGTATGGGTTGCAGTTAGAGTTTAGTGCTACCGCAGTAAATCCACTTTTGGCAGCAACGGTTAATCCGTTTTCTATGGTTTCTCTATCTTCATAACCTGGTTCACCAAAACTTACGCTGGCATCAAACCAACCATTAGAAACCGTTAGGTTGTCTAAAATCACTTCAGAACAATTTTCAGGACAAGATATATTTTCTTGTATTGTATGTATTATCCCATTTTCAATCAAAATATCTAGTTTCTGATTGTGAAATTCACTTGCAGGGTCAAAAATTGTCGCTGATTTTAGTAAAATATTCATGCTTTTAGTTTCGAATTCAATTTAGGTAATGTCTCTGGAAAATAAGCAAATTGGCTCGAAAATGAGCGTAGAAATAAGGTCGCAGAAGAGTGTTTAGCGTTTTCTATCATTGCTTAATAAGGTTGGGCAAAGATACGCAAAGAAAATTAACTGCAATAACTTTCTAAGATCCCCTTAGCGTATTTACTTGCTATTTGCTTTGTGAATTTAGGGAAATCTACTGGTGCACTGTGATCTGCCTTGTCCGAAATAATTCTAATAATATTAAAAGGAATTTTATAAGCTTCACAAACTTGTGCCACCGCAGCTCCTTCCATTTCTACACATTGTAATTCTGGAAGATTCTCTTTTAGGTTGTTAAAAGCTGTTACATCGCTTATAAACTGATCTCCACTGGCAACTAATCCTTTTACTATTTTAGGGGTGTCAATATAAAAGTCTTTGGACTCTTCTTTAGAGATATGTTGGTAGTATTTGTCTTTAAACAATGCTACACATTTGTATAAGAAATTGTTTGCAGAGGTTTCAAAATAAGATTTACCTATTAAAGGAATTTCGAATTTTGGAAATAGGGGACTCGCATCCATGTCGTGTTGTACCAATTGGGTAGCAAAAACCACATCTCCAATGTTTAAATTAGCGTCTATAGCACCTGCAACACCTGTAAAAATAATTTCTCTTGGTTGGTAAGTGCTTATTAGTTGAGTAGTAGTAATGGCTGCAGCTACTTTTCCCCAGTTAGAAAAAACAATTACAACTTCTTGTTGGTTTATTGTACCTTGGTAGTAGGTTCTTTCTCCAATAGTTTTGGTGATTGTATTTTCTAATATTGCTAGTAATTCAGCTACTTCATCGTGCATAGCACTTATAATTCCGATCATTATTTTTTATTAATATGTTTATAAAGTTGAAAAGTTCATAAAGTTTTAATGTTGGGTTGGTTTTTACCAGGAACGAAATTCATATTTTCTTTCAACTTTCAACTTTCAACTTTCAACTTTCAACTTTCAACTTTCAACTTTCAACTAATTCACTAAATTCCCATCTTTTAAAACCAATTTTCTATCGGCCATATTGGCTAGTGTTTCATTATGTGTTACAATAACGAAAGTTTGGTTAAACTCATCTCTTAACTTAAAAAAGAGGTCGTGTAAATTGGTTGCACTTTCGGTGTCTAAGTTTCCGCTAGGTTCATCTGCAAAAACAATAGCAGGCTGATTGATTAAAGCTCTTGCAACAGCAACGCGTTGTTGTTCTCCTCCGGATAGTTGACTAGGCTTATTTTCTGCTTTGTTTTTAATTCCTAAAAAATCTAACAATTCTAATGCACGGGTTTCTACCTCTTTCTTTTTTTTGTTTGCAATAAATGCTGGAATGCAAACATTCTCAATAGCCGTAAATTCTGGTAACAGTTGATGGAACTGAAATACAAATCCTATGTGTTGGTTCCTAAACTCAGACATTTTTTTGTCTTTTAAATGTATAGGAGAAACCTGATTGATTTGTAAATCAACTTTTTTGGTAATATCAGGAGTGTCTAAGGTGCTTAGAATTTGCAATAAGGTGGTTTTTCCTGCTCCGGAAGGTCCTACAATAGCAACCACTTCTCCTTGTTTTATATGAAGATCAATTCCCTTTAAAACTCTAGTGTTATTAAAGGTTTTTTCAATGTTTTTAGCTACAATCATAGGTGTAATATAGTGGAACGAAAATACTAAAAAACTAATGATTTTGGCTTTTTTGTTAAATACTTATCATTTTTAAGTATTTATACGGTTTATTTCTATTTTTGAAACCAACATAATATTTTTATAAGACTGATTTTATGAACTTACACGAATACCAAGGGAAAGAGATTTTAAAGAGCTTTGGAGTTAAAGTACCTATGGAGCTTGTTGCTAACACTCCAGAAGAAGCATTAGAGGCTGCAAATAAAATTCACGCAGAGAAAGGTTGTACTGTTTTTGCAGTAAAAGCACAAATTCACGCAGGTGGACGTGGAAAAGGAGGTGGTGTTAAAATCGCTAAATCTATAGAAGAGGTAAAAACATATGCTGAACAAATTTTAGGAATGATGTTGGTTACTCCTCAAACTTCTGCAGAAGGGAAAGAAGTTCACCAAGTATTGATTTCTGAAAACGTATACTACGATGGTCCATCTAAACCAGAAGAGTACTATATGTCTGTTTTATTAAACAGAGCTACAGGAAAAAACATGATTATGTATTCTCCAGAAGGAGGTATGGATATTGAAGCTGTTGCAGAAGCAACACCTGAGTTAATCTTTACAGAAGAAATCGACCCTGCAACTGGAATCTTACCATTCCAAGCTCGTAAGATTGCTTTCAACTTAGGATTGTCTGGAGCTGCTTTTAAAGATATGACCAAGTTTGCGATGGCATTGTACAAAGCATACGAAGGTTCTGATTCTTCTTTATTTGAGATTAACCCAGTATTTAAAACTGCTGATGATCAAATTTTAGCTGTAGATGCAAAAGTATCTTTAGATGAGAACGCATTGTACCGTCATAAAGATTACATTGAGTACAGAGATGTACGTGAAGAGCACCCAACAGAAGTAGAAGCAAAGGCTGCTGGATTAAACTATGTAGCATTAGACGGAAACGTAGGATGTATGGTAAACGGAGCTGGATTGGCAATGGGAACTATGGATTTAATTAAGCAAGCTGGTGGAGATCCTGCAAACTTCTTAGATGTAGGAGGTACTGCAGATGCAGAAAGAGTAGAAACTGCTTTTGGAATTATCTTAAAAGATCCTAAAGTAAAAGCTATTTTGGTAAACATTTTTGGAGGTATTGTTCGTTGTGACCGTGTGGCACAGGGAGTTGTAGATGCTTACAAAAACATGGGAGATAAAATTAATGTTCCAATTATTGTTCGTTTACAAGGAACAAATGCTGTAGAAGCAAAGGAATTAATTGATGCTCAGGAAGGGTTAGATGTAATTTCTGCAACTGAGTTCCAAGAAGCTGCTGAAAAAGTACAAGAAGTATTGGCTTAATTAGTCAGAAAAACAATACTATTTTAAACCGTTCTCTTACTAAAGAGAACGGTTTTTTTATGGAGTTAATCAAGGTTGAGAACGTTTTCGTAAAAACTTTAAAAAAAACTTGACATCATCATAATTTATTAACGTTTGTATCTAGAATTATTACTATACTTGCACCCGACTTTTAAATACACTCAAAACAACTAGAATGAACTTACACGAATATCAAGGGAAAGAGATCTTGAATAGTTTTGGAGTTAGAATTCAGAGAGGAATTGTAGCAACTACTCCAGAAGAAGCTGTAACAGCAGCTCAACAATTAACAGAGGATACCGGTACTAGCTGGTACGTGGTTAAAGCACAAGTTCACGCCGGAGGACGTGGAAAAGGTGGTGGAGTAAAATTGGCTAAGAATTTAGAGGAAGTAAAAACAATTTCCGATCAAATTTTAGGAATGATGTTGGTTACTCCTCAAACTTCTGCAGAAGGGAAATTGGTAAATCAAGTATTAATTGCCGAAGATGTTTACTACCCAGGAGAAAGCGAAACAGAAGAGTACTACATGTCTGTTTTATTAAACAGAGCTACAGGAAAAAACATGGTAATGTATTCTCCAGAAGGAGGTATGGATATTGAGGAAGTAGCAGAAAAAACACCTGAGTTAATCTTTACAGAAGAAATTGATCCTGCTACAGGAATTTTACCATTCCAAGCACGTAAAATTGCTTTCAATTTAGGATTGTCTGGAGCTGCTTTTAAAGATATGACCAAATTTGTAATGGCTTTGGTTACTGCTTATGAAAAATCAGACTCGGCGATGTTCGAAATTAATCCTGTTTTAAAAACATCGGACAATAAAATTTTAGCTGTAGATGCAAAAGTATCTTTAGATGAAAATGCATTGTATCGTCATAAAGATTTTGCAGCATTAAGAGATATTCGCGAAGAACACCCAACAGAAGTAGAAGCAAAGGCTGCTGGATTAAACTATGTAGCATTAGACGGAAACGTAGGATGTATGGTAAACGGAGCTGGATTGGCAATGGGAACTATGGATTTAATTAAGCAAGCTGGTGGAGACCCTGCAAACTTCTTAGATGTAGGAGGTACTGCCGATGCAGAAAGAGTAGAAACTGCTTTTGGAATTATCTTAAAAGATCCTAAAGTAAAAGCTATTTTGGTAAACATTTTTGGAGGTATTGTTCGTTGTGATCGTGTGGCACAGGGAGTTGTAGATGCTTACAAAAACATGGGAGACAAAATTAATGTTCCAATTATTGTTCGTTTACAAGGAACAAATGCTGTAGAAGCAAAAGCGTTAATTGATGCTGAAGAAGGATTGAACGTTATTTCTGCAACTGAGTTTCAAGAAGCTGCTGAAAAAGTGCAAGAGGTATTGGCTTAACTAGTTAAGTCGGTTTTAATAAATATTATGTTGAAAACCTTCTCACGAAAGTGAGAAGGTTTTTTTATGGCATTACATTTGGAACGATTACATTTGAATTAAAAAAACGAATACGCTATGATGAAGAAAATTGTGTTTACTTTTTTTATACTTATCCCGTTTACTCTTTTAGCTCAAACAGATTATGCGGTGATAGATGCCAAGTCTAAAACAGTTCCTAGTTCATTAAGAACCAGTAGTGAAATTGCAAAGTATTTAACAAAAGATATAAAGACAGATAAGGGAAAGGCAAGAGCAATTTATATTTGGATTGCTCATAATATTCAGTACGATCTCAGCCTTATAAATAAGAATATTAATTTTCTATCAGATAAGGAAGTGGTGGAGTACGCATTAAGTAAAAGAAAGGGAATTTGTATGCACTATGCAGCCTTGTTTTTAGAAATGTGCAAAACTGCAGCGTTAGAAGCCTATACTATTTCTGGATATACCAAAGATTACAATGGGGAGATTGCGAACTTAAGTCATGCTTGGAATGGAATTAGGATTAATGATACTTATTATTTAGTAGATGTTACTTGGTCTGCGGGTTATGCTTATAAAGGAAAATATGTTCACAAGTTTAGAGATTTATATTTTTTAAAATCCCCTAAAGATTTTATTAAAAATCACATTTCTTTTGATCCAGTATGGCAGTTTTTAAACAACCCAATTAACAATAAAGAATTTTATAAGAGCGACTTTGCCAAGTTGGATAGTATGGGAACATTTTCTTTTAAGGATTCTATTCGTCTCTACAATAATCAAAATGATTTAGAAAGAATTAAAGGTGCAACAAGACGAATTAGAACATGTGGTATTGCAAATAGTCTGATAAGAGAAATGGTAGATTATTACGATAATAGAATTGCGAGTGAAGCATACAATAAAGCAATTGAATTAATGAATTCTGGGGTGGCAGATTTTAATTTATACGTGCATTATAAAAATAGAGGTTTTAGAAAACCAAAAATTAGTGATGAAAGAATCCAGCAACTTATAGATAATTCAGGAAGTAAGGCGGTTAGAGCCCAACAAATTCTTTCGGAGTTGCATTCTAATAATATAAAGTTGTCAAGGCTAATTATTAATGCCAAAAAGGATAATAATAGCTTATTGGATAGTTATAAGCAAGAAAAGGCATTTGTTGCTAAGTATTTAAAAAAATGGAAACTCTTTAGAGGTTTTATGTTGTAGTTTTTCAAAGGTATTTTAATCTAATTTTAATGCTAGTGAGAAAACTATTTTGACTAGGTTCAGCATCATATTAATACAGATGCTATGATTGGGTTATTATTTGATACATTTCTGTTTCATTAACTAATTCATGAAACAAGATGCGTAAACTAGTTGCTATTATAGCCGTTGCTTTTATATTTTATGGAGCTGCTAAAGCTCAACATAATGTAAAATCAACTACTTACCTTACTTTGCCAAATTTTTGCCCAACTCCAGATGCCTATGCTGTAGCTCCTGATGGAAGTTTAACACTGTCTTGCCCTAACTATGCAGAAAAGAATGTTCCTGGTGCTTTGGTGAAAATTACAGAAGATAAAAAAGTAAAACTCTTAACTACGATTGCCGGAATTGATAACAAAGGCTTTGGTGCTCCTATGGGAATAGCTTATGGTCCTGATGGAGGTTTGTATGTTTGTGTAAACCAAGGTAAGAATAGAGGTAGAGTTTTAAAATTAACGTTTAAGGATGATGAGCTTATTACCACAGAAGTGATAGCTAAAGGAATGCAGGCACCCAATGGAATTAGATACCATAACAATGCTTTGTATGTTACGCAGCCAATATTAGATAAATTAAAAACAGATAAGAATGTAGGTGGAGTGTATAAGTTTTCTACCACAGACCGTAATGTTTTGGTGAATAATGATAGAACAGATAAACAATTGATTTTTTCTGTAGAGACTAAAAACCCTAAGAGGCAGTTTGGTTTAGATGGTATTGCTTTTAATACTAAGGGAGAGTTGTTTGTAGGAGATTTTGGAGATGCAGTTATTTATCGTTTAGAACAAAATGCACAAGGAGATATTGTAAACCATTCTGTATATGTAGACTTACCAGATGATGTAGGTGCAGATGGAATTGATTTTGATGACAAAGACAATTTGTACGTTGCAGGTTTTATAACAAATCAGATTGTAAAAGTAGGAGTAGACAAAAAGGTTACTGTATTGGTAAAATACGCTGATAATGATGGGACTGATGGACAAATAGATCAACCTTCAGATTTAATAGTTTACAAAGGACAGTTATTAATTTCTAATTTTGATTTGATGAAAGGAAACGGAATGGTAAATACAAAACACGGGAAACCATATACTTTAGCAAAGATAGATTTACCATAAAAAACAAAGATCCGTTGCAAATTTTGTAACGGATCTTTGTTATTTATATTTCTCTAAAATTAGATTTATAATTTTTTCGGTCTCGTCTGGGTAATCCACTGTTAGAACCTGGTCGGTTTCTAGCCATTTATTTACGATAGGAATGGCTTTTTCTTTAAGTTTTTTAACTACAGGAACATTTAATTCTTTAATAGCCTCTGCATTGCACTGTTGTTCGTATTGGTTTTTCATTGGGATTACCAATAATTTCTTTTGTAGGTATAATGCTTCAGCTGGAGTTTCAAAACCAGCACCACAAATAATTCCTTTGCAAGTCTCAAAGCTTTTTAAGAAAGCTTGGTTGTTAACTGGTGCTACTATAATGTTGTTAACTGTGTAGGCCTTTTTAGTATGCTTGGAGAATATTTGCCAAGTAGTTTCTTTAAAATTACTGAAAAAAGAAATTAGTTTGTCGTCTCCATAAGCCGGAAGGTATACGGTATAATGATTTTCTACGGAAGGTTGTAGCTTTCTAATTTCTCCTCTAATTACAGGAGTGTAAATGTTTTCGTTAAATTTTTTAAAATGAAAACCTATATAAGCAGAGGTGGGAGCGTAGTTTTTTAAAATACGTTCACCAATAAAGTCTCTTTTTTTGGGTTTTGGGCTTTCCACAGCGTTAACTGCAGCTTGGTGACTCATGGAGATGCATGGAATGTTGTGGAGTTTAGCCGCCCAGGCAGACAGAGGTTCAAAATCGTTAATCACCAAATCGTATTGTTCAATGTTTAACTGATTGATTTCTTTTCTAAATTGTCTAAAATTGGAGTTCCTATAAGTAGCCCAAATGTCTACTCCACCTTTTTTACCAAAAATAAAACTCCAACCTTTTAGTTGGTATTTAATTTGAAAAGGAAGCTTAACATCGGCTTGTACGCCACTCACTAAAATGTCCAAATCTACTTTTTGTTGTAGCAATGGAACAATGTCTCTGGAACGACTCAAATGTCCGTTACCAGTTCCTTGTATGGCATAAAGAACTTTCATAATTCTTAATTCGTTTCCTTTTTTTCAACAACATTAATTTCCTTAATTAGTTCTTGAAATAAGTCTTTGTTTTTTAAATCTGCTTTCCCTAAATCGTTTTCTGTGTCTAAGTCCGTTGGATTTAGTTTTTTAGCAATCTCGTCGTTGTTGTAGTAATAAATACTCCATTCTTTATCGTTGTATTCTAATGCGGTAAGGTTTTCTACCCAGTCTCCGGAGTTTAAATACTCTACAGTTTGTTTATTGTTATTTTTATTGGCAATTGTTCTTTGTTGAGGTTGGTGAATATGTCCGCATATTACATAGTCGTACTCGTTCTGAAAAGCTATTCCGGCAGCAGTTTCTTCAAAACTATTAATGTGTTTAACAGCAGACTTAACACTGTTTTTAATTTTTTTAGAAAAAGAAATACGACCTCTACCTAGTATTTTTTCACTAATCCAATTGGCCAATGTATTAATCATAATTAATAAATCGTAGCCTAAACCTCCTAGTTGAGCCAACCATTTGGAGTGTTTCATTGTAACATCAAAAACGTCTCCGTGAAAAATCCAAGCTTTTTTACCATCCAGCTCTAAAACTAATTTATTTAGAAGTTTAAAGTTTCCTATATCAAAACCTACAAACTTTCGTAACATTTCATCGTGATTCCCTGTAATGTAATATACATCTACCCCTTTGGTAATCATAGAGGTAATGTATTTTATAATTTTCATGTGCGTTTTAGGGAAATAAATCTTTTTAAACTGCCAAATGTCTATAATATCACCATTTAGCACCAAGGTTTTTGGCTCAATGGTCTTTAGGTAATTTAATAATTCTTTCGCTCCAGATCCATATGTTCCTAAATGGACATCAGAAATTACTGCGACTTCTACTTTTCTTTTCTCACTATTAACTTCTTGACTCATAGGACATATTTATATCTACAAACATATGTTTATAGTATTAAAGACAATTTAATTAAAGGTTAAATTATCTACTACTATAGTATCAGACCAGCTAAACATGCTGTTAACCAAGAGGCAATTGCACCACCAACCATGGCTTTTAGGACCAATTTAGAAATATCTTTCTTTCTATTAGGAGCCAATGCACTAATACCTCCCATCTGAATTCCTATGGAAGCAAAGTTTGCAAAACCACACAAAGCGTAACTAGCAATAATAGCAGTTCTTTCAGAAATAGCATTGTCTTGTTTTAGCACCGCTAAATCTTTGTAGGCAATTAATTCTGTTAAAACAATTTTCTCTCCCAATAAAGTACCAAACATGTGTGCCTCGCTCCAAGGAATTCCCATAATATAGGCCAGAGGTTGAAAAATAAAACCAAGTATTTGTGCTAAAGAAGTATCAAAAAAACTTAAAAGACCATCTACTAGAGCAACTAAACCTACAATGGCTATTATCATAGCAGCAATATTGGCTGCTAGTTTTAGTCCGTCTACAGCACCGTCTCCTATAGCCTCTATACTATTGTTCGCTGTTTTTTCTATTTTAGTTTTTAAAGTACCCTCTGTTTCAGATTTTTCTGTTTCTGGATACATAATTTTAGCTACAACAATAGCTGCAGGAGCACTCATAATAGAAGCAGCCATTAAATGACCGGCAATGTTGGGTATAGAACCTAACATTTTAACATATATAGCCATTACACCACCAGCAACTGTAGCAAATCCCCCAACCATAACGGTCATCAATTCAGATTGAGTCATGTTTTTTACGTAAGGCTTTACCAATAAAGGAGCTTCTGTCTGACCCACAAAAATACTACCTACAACGCTTAAAGTTTCACTTCCACTTGTTTTCATGGTTTTCTGAAAAACTTTGGCGATGATTTTAACAATCCACTGCATTATACCTATGTGATAAAAGAAAGCCATTAAAGCAGAAAAGAATACAATAGTAGGGAGAACTCTTACGGCAAAGTTTATAATTGGTGCCTCCACTTGACCGGTAACAAATGACGAAAACAAAAAATCTCCCCCTTTATCTGCATATTCTAATAATTTTTTGATAGTTTTATCAAAAAAGGTGAAAAAGGGGAGCCCTATTTTGGTTTTTAAAATAATTAAAGAAAATATGACTTGTAACCCCATTCCCCAAGCCACAGTTCTAATAGGAATACGTTTTTTGTTGTTACTCAGTAAGTAAGCTACTAATAGTAGGAAAATGATTCCGAAAACCCCGATGAAATGCTGCATTTTGTTTGTTTTTGATAAGGTTAAAAGTAGTTTTTTTTAACATTTAAGAGCATGTGTTTGCGCAGTAAATTTCTATATTTGATTAACAAAAATTACTTGTTTTTTTGGAAAAATATATTGTTGTTACATCAGAGATTATTAAACAGTTAGAATTACAAGGTTGTACTTCTGAAGACTGGTCTCTTTTACATATAAAGGCAGATACAGACGTATCTAGAATAAAGAATGTTGTTTTTTCTGGTATAAATTACATTGGATCTATTAAAGGAAGTAGAGTTTTCTTTGGTGGAGTAAAAAAATACAATGGAATAGAAGATGTTCAGCTTCATAATTGTGAAATAGGAGATAACCCTCTAATTAAAAATGTTAAGAGCTACATTGCCAATTATAAAATTGGAGAGAATGTTCTAATATATAATGTGGGAATTATTGCAGTAAACGGTAAAAGTAGCTTTGGAAACGGAGTTATGGTGGATGTGATAAATGAAGGAGGTGGAAGGAAAATTCCTATTTTTAATAAATTATCTGCTCAAGTAGCATATTTACTTGCTTTGTATCGTCATAAGACTGTTTTAATAGAACAGCTTTTATTGATGATTGATAAATACAAAGATTCGCAAATATCGGAGACAGGTACTATTGGAAACGATGTGCAAATTATAAACTCGGATACATTTAAGAATGTATGTATTGGAGATAATACTGTAATACGATCTGCTTCTTTAGTAATGGATGGAACTATCAATTCTAGGAAAGATGCTCCAGTATATATAGGTACAGATGTGAAAATGATGAACTTTATTGTTTCTAGTGATTCTACTATAGATAACGGTTCAGTACTTTCAAATACCTTTATTGGTCAGGCTTGTAAAATAGATAAGAATTATTCTATAGACCATTCAGCTTTTTTTGCAAATTCGCAAGGTTATAATGGAGAAGCTTGTTCTATTTTTGCAGGACCCTATACGGTAACACACCATAAATCTACTTTATTAATTGCAGGTTTATTTTCGTTTATGAATGCAGGTAGTGGTTCCAATCAGAGTAATCACATGTACAAGTTAGGACCTATTCACCAAGGTATTATGGAGAGAGGGGCTAAAACAACAAGTAATTCATATGTTTTATGGCCGTCTAAAATAGGACCTTTTACATTGGTAATGGGAAGGCATTATATGCATGTCGATTCGTCGGATTTCCCTTTTTCGTATTTAATTGAAAATAAAAACAATTCTTATTTAGTGCCTGGAGCCAATCTAAAAAGTGTTGGTATTGTAAGGGATGTACAAAAATGGCCTCAAAGAGATAAACGATCTAAAGAAAATAGATTAGATATTGTTAATTTTAATGTTTTAAGTCCTTATACTATTTATAAAGTAACGAACGGTCTTAAACATCTAAACGATATTATCGCAATTTCGGGTACCAATTTAGAATCGTATACTTATAGAGACATGATTATTAGAAAATCTAGTCTAGAAAAAGGTATAAAACTATATACGATGGTAATCCATAAGTTTTTGGGTGCCTTAGTTATTAGTAAGATTTTAGGAGAAAAAATAGAGTCTGAATCTGATTTACAAGAGATTTTAAAGCCTACTGCAGAGCTAGGTATAGGTAAGTGGATTGATGTAGGTGGAATGATTTGTCCTATTGAATGTTTGCATAACTTTATAAATAAAGTTGAAAATAAAGAGGTAAACTCTGTAGAAATGATTCATGATGAGTTAAACGAAATTCATAGCAATTATGATGAACATGTTTGGACTTGGAGTGTTGAATTAATTGAGAAATATTTTAAAATAAAAGTAAAAGATATAACTAAAGACGATTTAATTCATATTATTGAAAAATGGAAAAAAGCAGTAATAGAATTAAACAAGTTGTTATACAAAGATGCTAGTAAGGAGTTTGATTTACATACGCACGTAGGTTTTGGTGCAGATGGTAATGAAGAAGAAAAATTAGCAGATTTTAAAAATGTACGAGGTGTATTTGAGAGTAATTCTACTGTAGTAGAAATATTAAATGACACTGAAAATATGAAAAAGTTAGGAGAAAAAATTATTACTCAAATAAAAGAAATAAGATAATGTGTGGAATTGTTGGATATATTGGAAATAAAGAAGCGACTCCAATATTGGTAAATGGATTGAAGAAATTAGAGTATAGAGGTTACGATAGTGCTGGAATTGCTATATTAAATGGTGACTTTCTAATATACAAACAACCAGGAAAGGTTAAAAACTTGGAAGACAGTATAGATGAACAAGTAAATGGTTTAACTACTGGAATAGCACATACTCGTTGGGCAACTCATGGAGAACCTACACAGTCTAATGCGCATCCTCATCAATCTAATAATGGAGAGATTACATTGGTTCATAACGGAATTATAGAGAACTATAAATTCTTAAAAGATGAATTGGTAAATCATGGTTATGAGTTTAAAAGCGAAACTGATACAGAGGTATTGGTAAATTATATTCAATTTGTACAGGAAAGTGAGAGTTTAAATATAGAAGATGCTGTTAAAAAGGCTTTACAAAATGTTAGTGGAGCATATGCCTTGGCTATTTTAGACAAAAAAGAACCTAACAAAATGATTGCTACTAGAAAAGGAAGTCCTTTGGCAATTGGTGTTACCGAATCTTTAGACGAATTTATTGTAGCTTCTGATGCAATTCCTATTGTAGAGTATACACAATCATTGGTTTATTTAAATGATGATGAGGTTGTAGTTCTTGAAAGAGGTAAGAAGTTAAAGGTTGAAGATATATATGGGGTTAGAAAAAACTATAAAATAAAAAATATAGATTTAGACCTTAATAAGGTTAGCAAAGGTGATTATGAGCATTATATGTTAAAAGAAATCTTTGAGCAACCAGAAACCATAGAAGATACTTTATACAGTCACTTAAATAAGTTCGATTCTTCAATTAATTTTCAGGATTTAGATTCTTTAAAAGAGAAACTAGTTAAAGCAAATAGATTGATTATTGTATCGTGTGGTACTTCTTGGCACGCAGGTATTGTTGGTGAATATTTAATAGAAGAGTTGGCTAGATTGCCTGTAGAGGTAGAGTATGCTTCGGAATTTAGATATAGAAATCCAATTATAAATGAAGGTGATATTGTAATGGCTATTTCTCAGTCTGGAGAAACGGCTGATACATTAGCTGCTTTAAGATATTCTAAAGCTCAAGGAGCAACTACTTTTTGTATTTGTAACGTAGTTGGTTCATCTATGGCTAGGGAGTGCGATTTTACAGCATATACGTATGCAGGTTCTGAAGTTGGAGTAGCTTCTACTAAGGCATTTACAGCTCAAGTATCTGTTGTAACTTTATTAGCAATTCAGATAGGGTTAGAAAGAGGAACTATTACCAAAGATACAGCAGATCAATTAGTAGAAGAGTTAAAAACAATTCCTTTAGCAGTTAATAAAGTATTGTTGTCCGATGCTAAAATTAAAAGAGTAGCTAAAGAATATACAAAAACAACAAGTTTCTTGTTTTTAGGAAGAGGAATGAATTTCCCAATAGCTTTAGAAGGTGCTTTAAAGTTAAAGGAGATTTCTTACATTCATGCAGAAGGGTATCCTGCAGCAGAAATGAAACACGGACCTATTGCAATGATTGAGGAGTCTTTACCAACTGTAATTATAGCAACCAATAATAAATATTACGACAAATTGGTGTCTAATGCACAAGAAATAAAAGCACGTAAGGGACCAATTTTAGCAGTAATAAATGAAGATGATGAAGAAATGATTCACTTGGCAGACTTTTCTTTTAAAGTACCAAGAGTGTCGGATATTTTACAACCAATTGTTTCTGTAATTCCATTGCAGTTGTTTTCATACCATGTTGCTGTATTTAAAGGATGTAATGTAGATCAGCCTAGGAATTTAGCAAAGTCTGTAACGGTAGAATAATAAAAGATTTATATAAAATACAAAAGCTGTCTAATTATAATTTAGACAGCTTTTTTGGTTTAAAAGATAGATTAATTAACGTCTGGAAATACTCCCACCATACGATGTTTTAAAGTCTTCTATATAGGGTCTTCCTTTGTATCTTATAGAGGCACCACTACTTGCTTTAGGTCTTAATTCATCGGTTACTTGTAATCTTATTGTAGACCCAGAACTAGCTCTTGCAGTAGCTTTTTTAGAGATTAACTCATAAGAGTGAATACTACCACCACTACTAGATTCTGAGTTAAAAGAATCGGATGTTCCTTTGATACGAATACTACTTCCGCTACTTGAATCTGCAAATAACTTTAAGGCATCAACATTCACTTTAATAGAAGCTCCACTAGATGATGTTAAGTGTAAATCGTTACTCATTAATAAGTTTTCGGATTGTGCAGCACTACCGCTAGAAGCTTTAATAGAATTTATAGTTGGTAATGCTACATATACAGTTTTGGCTTTAGAGGAACTTATAAAACCGTCAACATAGATTTTTAGAGCTCCGTTGTTAATTTCTGTTTTAATGTATTCATGTAAGTTTTCATCTGCTTCTACATGAATAGATGCCTGTTCATCTAATTTTACATATAATTTAATTCCTTGCGAAACGCTTATTTTGTTAAAAGCAGCGGTAACTTCTCTTTCTTCTGTAATTACGTTTTTATTACCTTTTATTCTTTTTCCATTAATTCTTCCGCTAAAACTATTGTGTATATCAAACTGACAACTAATCAGCAAGCTAAAAAACAGGAATCCCAAGCATACTTTATAAATTGCTTTTTTCATTTTCTTAAATTTTATAATTGATTATTGTTTTCTTTTTTAAAACAGTCAGAACACTTTAGTCCTTCGTTCGTCATTCTAAAATGATGGTGAATTAACTGCCATGGTTTTTTTCTACCAACTGTATGGTATTGGTGTAGAAAATTCTGAGCGGATTTGTTAAAATATAAAGTGGCACCATTAGGAATGTAAATGTTAACTGTAACAGCTTCGTATTTAAATCTATTTTCAACAGGACTTAAGAAATAACTATCTAAGATCAATTCATGATCAATCATTGTGTAGTCATATTCAATTAAATCGGCATTAATAGCTGCGTTTTTATTACTAGTTCCTTGAGACTTTCTTCGTATTTTAATGTATGTACTATCTGTTTCGCTTCTCTTTATATTTATAAATAAATTACTGCTGTATAGTTTTTCTACATCATTTTCAACTATAATTGTTTGATTAGAGCTTCTTCCAAGTTTGTTCTTAAAGAATAAATTATCATCATTTACTACTTTTAGGAAAATACTATCGGTGGCTACTGTGTTTATAGTTTTGCTATTTATTTTAGAACCGTTATATGCATTTTGAGAATGAAATTCTACACCTGTAAGTGCTATGGTTAAAAAAGAGACAATCCAAACACCTAATAAAGTTAATGATACGACTTTGTTCATTTGCCTAACAGAGCTAGAAACAATACGAGTTCCTAGGTAAAATAACATTATTAAAGGAATTCCTACAGTGGTAAATAAACAGATTGATAACAACCAACTAGGTAAAACAGATTGGTATAAGAAAGGTAAGTTACTGACTAAGCTTTCGTTGAAACCAATAAATTCTAATGTACTAAAAGAGAAAGCACTAATAATAAATACGATTAAAAGAGTAACAGCTATGATAATTAATACCACTCCAATTATTTTGCTAATAATTTGAAAAAACCGAATTAATATAGTTCCTAGTACGTCCAAAAAATTTTGAAAACCCGATTTAACCCCGCTATAATCAGCGTTTTTAATTTTGTTGCTTACATTCTCAAACTCGGTACGAATTTTTTTTTCTATGTTATCAATGTTAACTGGTTCTCCTTGCATTTGTAGCTTTTCAGCAGTTGTTTTTGCTTCAGGAATTAAAACCCAAAGAATAACATAAGTATAGACTCCAAATCCACCTGCAGGGAGTAATAAAATTAATGCAATACGAATCCAAATAGGATCAATGTTAAAGTAATGACCAATACCTGCAGCAACACCTCCTAAAAACTTATCTTCTCCATCTCTAAATAATTTCTTTTTAGGAGTTGTGTTTCTTTGGTAAGAAGAACTATAGTCGTTATAAGGTTCGTCAACATCTGCATAGTCTTCTGGTTGCCCCATTATTTTAATAATGCTTTGTATGTCATCTTCGTTTATAACTTGTCTACTGTCCTGAATGGTTTCTGATAGTAACTCACTTATTCTAGCTTCAATATCTGCTAAAATTTCATCCTTTCCTTTAGGATCGTCACTTAAGGATCTAGAAATAGCTTCTAAATATTTCTTTAGAATTTGGTAAGCAGATTCATCTATATGGAAAAAGAATCCTCCTAAGTTTATATTGATAGTCTTGTTCATGTTATTATTTTTTTTGGCTGGTAATTAGGTTTACAGCATTAACCAAATTCCCCCAGGTATTATGTAATTCTTTTAAAAATATGGCTCCGTTTTCTGTTAATACATAGTATTTTCTTGGTGGACCAGAGGTAGATTCTTCCCATCTATAACTTAATAAACCAGCATTCTTTAACCTGGTAAGTAGGGGGTATATGGTACCTTCGACCACTATCATTTCTGCACTCTTTAGCGTAGAAAGAATTTCCGAAGTATAAGCATCTCCATTCTGTAAAATGGAAAGGATGCAGTACTCTAGTACTCCTTTTCGCATTTGTGCTTTTGTATTTTCAATCTTCATGTGTGTCTTTTTGGTTTGTTATTTAATAAACTTCATTGTCATTGGGTAAATGTATTCTTCTCCTTTTTTAGCTTTTAATGAACCTATAATTATTAAGGCACATTTAATAAAAGTAAAAAAACTAAACACAGAGATAAATATTAAGGGAATGAAGAAATTATGATTTTTAAAATAATATTCAATATCAAAATGATCGTTGAATTGAATGTTTTCTAAAACAGGAATGTGATTTGCTATCATGTATATTAATAAAAATCCTAAACATAAAATTAGAATTAGTTGATACACTAAATAACTAAGATTAAAGTTTACAACTTCTTTTCCTTGGTTGTCTAAAAATTCACTTTCTCCTTTTTTGGTTTGCCAAAGGATTAATGGAACTATAATTCCTCCAAAGGGAATAATATAACTGCTAAATGCACTTAGATGGAATAAAAGCGCATTGGTGGTTTCGCTATTTTTTTTCATGGCTACAGATTTTATGTTGTTTTGATGACACAAATCTATGTAATATTTTAGTACTATGCAAAACAAAGTACTGTGTTGTAGGTGTGTTTTTACTCAGTTAACGTCTATAAACCAAGATGTATAAAGGGCTTTTAGCTCAATTATTTTTTTTAATTTTTAATTAAAATTATTTGAAAATGAGTAGGATAGGAGTGAAGTAACCTTTTAAACAAAAAAAAACGCTACTTTTTAGCAGCGTTTTTTGTTTAAAAATTAAAGAGTTTTATTGGTTAGAAACGATGGATATTATTTTAAAACCGTCTTTTTCAGCATTACTAATTTTGGTGTAAGGAAAATAACCAGCAGTATTCCATCTTTCTTGGCGATGCCCTGATTTATTTTTAGACATGACCAAAACCCATTTGTTCTTGTTGTATGTTAGTGTAGAAATTTCATAACCTTTGTCCCAGTATTCTTTTATTTCCTTTTTTGGGTATTCAACTCTTGTTCTCCACATTTGTTCTTTATAATCTGTTCCTTTAGACATTACAACAGACCATTTTCCGTCTCCATAACCAACAGAAGTAATATAAAAACCGTCATCCCAGCCTTTTTTAATTTTTTCTTGCGGGAAAGTAGCGTTAGTAAACCATTTTTGACGTGTATATTTAGCATTTTTAGAGAGTACTAAAGCCCATTCATTGTTTCCATAAGTTAAAGATGTTATAAAGTAGCCATCATCCCAACCTTCTTTTATTTCTTTTTTAGGGTAATAATCTCTTTTTCTCCATTTTTGTAAACTTATACCAGTATGTTTAGACATTATTAACACCCATTTATTATTGTTATAGGTAAGGTGTGTAATGCTATAATTTAAATCCCAATATTTTTTGATTTCTGTGCTAGGATACGTATCGGTTCTAAAAAATTTTTGTTTACTAATTTTAGAAGTTTTCCTAAATAAACATGCCCATTTTAAACTTTCTGTGTTGTTGGTAGTAGCAGTTTTTTTAGAAGCGATGCTTTTGGTTATTCTTGTGTATTTGTATTCGGAAGTATCGAAAAAAGAAATTAAATACTCTTTGTTTAGTTTTTTAGCATCAACTTTTCTCCAATATGTTACGTTGTTTAACTTGGTGAGTAAAGAGCCTTTAGCGATGTCGTTATCGTCAAAATGATAAGGGGTGCCATTTAAGTTGTTTTCCGAAAAAAAGAAATTATCTGGATAGTAGCCTGTAGAGTTACTACCGTAAATTACTTTCGCATTTTTACCATCTAATAAGTAGCCCTTTAAGCCTCCTTTTTCAAAAGAATCCCATGTACAATCGTAGCTAATAATATTCTCTCTGTTATTTTTCTTGTAGTTAATTCTCATAAAAGCATCTGTACTAGAATAATAAACTAACAGACCTTTGTAGGTAAAGCCTCCAGAATACCAAGCGGTTTCATAAAAGTCTTGTGAGTTAGCGTTTTGAAAAATAAAAATGCTTAAAATGAAGATGATTTTTTTTAGATTCTTCATGTTTTTAAGGTGTTGTAGGTCAATTAAATATAAGAATAATATATTAATTTTTTTATTGGTTAATTGTGTTTTTTATCTCTTTAATAATTGTGTTTACATCCGTTAAATAATCAAACCAATGTGTTTCGGGGTCTTTTTTAAACCAAGTTAATTGTCGTTTGGCAAATCTACGTGTGTTTTTCTTAATTTCTTCAATGGCAAAATCTAAATCAATTTTTCCATCAAAATAATCAAATAACTCTCTGTAGCCTACGGTTTGTAATGCATTTAATTCTTTAAGTGGGTATAGTGCTAGGGCTTCTTTTAATTGACCTTTTTCTAGCATAATATCCACTCTTTGGTTTATGCGTTGGTACATTAATTCTCTATCTGCAATTAGCCCTATTTTAATGGCTTTAAAGTTTCTAGGTGCTTTAGGTTTGTTTTTAAAAGAGCTAAAAGTTTGTCCACTAGCTATGCAAACTTCTAAAGCTCTAATTACCCTGTGCGGATTATCTATAGCAATAGCGTTATAGGTTTCAGGATCTAAAGCTTTAAGCTCTTTTTGTAAAGATTCTAAACCTTCGGACTCTAATCGTTGGTTCAGATTTTCTCTTGTTTCTGGAGGAATAGGAGGGAAGTAATCTAAGCCTTTTAGTACAGCATCTACATACAATCCACTACCACCTACCATAATTACAATAGGGTGCTTTTTAAAAAGTTCTTCTAATTTTTCTAGTGCTTCTTTTTCAAAATGGCCAACACTATAATCTTGGTGTATACTTTTGTTTTGTATAAAATGATGTGGTGCTGCTGCTAGCTCTTCTGGTTCTGGCACAGCAGTACCAATGGTCATTTCTTTAAAGAATTGCCTAGAGTCGCAAGAAATAATTTCTGCATTAAAATGTTGTGCTAATTTAATGCTTAGAGCAGTTTTTCCAATAGCGGTAGGACCTACAATTGTAATTAAGTAATTCATGTTAGATTATAGCGTATTTCCGCATTGATGACAATGTTTGGCATTGTTATCATGATTAGATTCATTACAATGATGACATACCTGTGTGTTTGTAATCATTTTTTTAACATCGTTGTATTCAGAGCTAACGATTCCTGTAGGTACAGCAATAATTCCATATCCCATAATCATAACAATAGTTGCGAAAAATTGGCCCAAGGCTGTAACAGGAGCAATATCTCCATAACCAACGGTGGTCATGGTAACCACTACCCAGTAAATACTTTTAGGAATACTGGTAAAACCACTGTCAGAACTCCCTTCTATTAAATACATAAAAGTTCCTAGGACAATAGATAGAATAACAACCACAAATATAAAAACCCCTATTTTGGCTTTACTATTCTTAATAGCCCTAATCAATTCGTTAGAAGCACCAATGTATCTAACTAATTTTAAAATGGTAAATACACGTAACAATCTTAAAGATCTTAGTGCTAGTAAAGCTTGTGTATTTCCTATAAATAGACCTAAATATTTAGGTAACGTTGCAATTAAATCAATAATTCCGTACCAACTAAAAATATACTTCCAAGGAGATTTAACCGTAATAATTCTTAAAATATATTCTATGGTAAATAAAATGGTAATTACCCATTCTATGGTGTTAAAAAATTCGCCATACACCTTTTGTAAAGGGGCTACTGTTTCTAACATTACTACTAAAACACTTATAAGAATTAGAATCAATAGCAATACATCAAACAATTTACCAGCAGGTGTATCAGCTTCGTAAATTATTTCGTGCAGTCTTTCTTTCCAATTTTTTTTAGGCTTCAGAGTCAAAACGAATTATTTTTTTGAATTTCCCTTTGGTTAGATATCTTTTAATTTGCTCTCTATTGTATAAGTTATCTTCTAACGGTGTTATTAAGTTTTTAACAATGTCTAAATGGTTAATTTGATGTTCTAAATCAACATATCCGTAACCTTTAAGTATGTCATCTTCTATTAGAAAGATAGATTTTTCGGATGTATTTCTACCTCTGTCTATAAACAATGCACTGTCTGTATTAAATACTACAGTAGGTATGTGTTTGGTTTTGCTGTACCTGTTAAATTTAGGATCTAGTTCTTTTATAGCTTTATTGGCTTTGATATTCGAAATTAGAATACTTCCTGTTTCTTCAAAAGAAATATCAAAAGTAATTTTCTGCAAGTTCTTTGCTTGTCTAGACTTTCGTATTAGTAACTGATTTACACCGTTGCGAATATTTTTGTTTTTGCCCACATACAAAATATCTCCATTTTTATCATGTACGTAGTAAACTCCAGTTGTTCTAGGCATTTTGTCTAGAATTTTTTGAAGATGATTGCTTAGAACAGCCTTGTTTTTTCCCTCTGCTTTAATATTAGCGGTAATAATTTCTTTTTCGTTATCCTTACTCAATAAAATTTTAAATAGTTTAACAGTAGCAATGGTGTCTCCATTAGCTCTGTGTCTATCGCTCATAGGAATTCCTAAATTTTTACAAAGTTTTCCTAAGCTGTAAGAATCTTGGTCTGGAATTAGTTTTCTACTTAATTCTACGGTGCATAAAGTGTCTTTAATATAAGAATAGCCTAACCTTTCAAACTCAAGTTTTAAAATTCTATAATCAAAGGCAGCATTATGTGCCACAAGAACACATCCTTCTGTAATTTCTACAATTCGTTTTGCAATTTCGTGAAACTTAGGAGCATTTCTAAGCATCTTATTATTAATTCCAGTAAGTTGAACAACAAAAGGTTGTATAGGTATTTCAGGATTTACGAGCGTAATAAATTTGTCGATAACTTCTTTACCATCAAATTTATGAATAGCAATCTCTGTCATTCCTTCTTCATTATATTTACCTCCAGTTGTTTCTATGTCAAGAATTGCGTACATAAAAAGGGTTTAGACTGGTAATTAATAGCAATTACCATTTTTTGGCAAATATAAGATATAAATAACTTTGTTTATAAGCTAGTAATAATCAATGTTTATTAATATTTGACAAGAAAAAAGAATATGTGTTAAAAACAGTTTTTTTCCTAACGTTTATTTTTCTCTTTTCTTTTTTAATATGTTAAATTTATGCGACATTGCTATTTTTATTGCTGTATGTTACTATGAGAAAACCAACGTTGCTTTTAGCCCTCTTATTTTTTATTTTTCCTCTTTTAGGTTTTCAGTCTTATCATAAATATTACATAAGTGTTACAGATGTGGAGTATGTTCCTAAAGAAAAATCTATTCAAATTATATCAAGAATTTTTATTGATGATTTTGAACATGTTCTAAAAGAAAGGTATGATGATTCATTGCTATTAGGAAAAAGATTAGAGTCTTCTAAAGCGGATTTTTACATTAAAAAATACTTAGCGGATAAGTTGCAAATAGACATTAATAGCAAAGAGTCTACACTTGTTTTTATAGGAAAAAAGTACGATGAGCATGTTCTTAAATGTTACTTAGAAATAGAAAATGTGAAAGAAATACAATCTTTAGAGGTAAGGAATACGGTTTTGTTTGATGTTTTTAAGGAGCAACAAAACATTATAAAAACCAAAATAAATTCCCAAAAGAAGAGTTTTACACTTACACAACATAAAAAAAGCAAGCTTCTAGAATTTTAATTCTACAGATAGAACCAATACCATAAATTAATTATACACTGAATATGAAAAGATTAAAAAGTATTAAAATACCATATCTATTATTGGTGTTTTTTATTCCGTTTCATTTAATAGCCCAAGAAGAAGCTAAAAAGGAAGAGAATGGACAT
Source organism: Wenyingzhuangia sp. IMCC45574 (assembly GCF_054182685.1). Classification (NCBI taxonomy): domain Bacteria; kingdom Pseudomonadati; phylum Bacteroidota; class Flavobacteriia; order Flavobacteriales; family Flavobacteriaceae; genus Wenyingzhuangia; species Wenyingzhuangia sp. IMCC45574. The sequence goes on from NZ_CM135169.1 coordinate 90,941, forward strand.
GTAAATACAAACAAATTTAAACAATTGTACGATGAGTTTTCTACTCCAAATATGTACAGGTCAGCATCGGGAGCACCAGGGGTTTCTTATTATCAGCAACAAGCAGATTATAAAATGAATATTGTTTTAGATGATGAAAAGGCTAAAATTTCAGGATTCGAAACAATTACTTATACCAATAACTCTCCGGATGTTTTAAAGTATTTATGGGTGCAATTGGATCAGAATATGAGAGCTAAGGACTCTAAATCTCCATTAATAGAAGGAGATGGTTACGATCCTGCCATGAGGCCAAGTACTTTTACCGCAAAGTATTTAAAAGAAAAGTTTGATGGTGGTTTTAACATTATGGAGGTAAAAGATGCTAAGAGTAAGCCGTTATCTTACATGATTAATAGAACTATGATGCGTGTAGAATTGCCAACACCATTAAAATCTGGAAGTAAATTTAAATTCTCAATTAAATGGTGGTACAACATTAATAACCATGTAGAAGGTAGAGGAAGATCTGGATACGAGTATTTTAAAGAATCAGACAACAGAGCTTATGTAATTGCACAATTTTATCCTAGAATGGCTGTTTATAGCGATGTAGAAGGGTGGCAAAATTCTCAGTTCTGGGGACGTGATGAGTTTGCTTTACCATTTGGTGATTTTGATGTAGATATAACCGTACCTGCTGACCATATTTTAGACGGGACAGGAGTTTTGGTAAATAGAAAGCAGGTGTATTCTAAAAAGATGATGGAGCGTTACAATAATGCCAAAAAGTCTTATGATAAACCCATTGTTATTGTTACCCAAGACGAAGTGGTACAGAAGGAGAAATTAAAATCTAAAGAAACCAAAACATGGAAGCTAAGGGCTAAAAATGTGCGTGACTTTGGTTTTGCAACATCTAGAAAATTTATTTTAGATATGATGGCTGTAAAAATAGGAACCAAAGATGTTATGGCGGTTTCTATATATCCAAAAGAAGGAAATCCACTTTGGGAAAAATGGTCTACACGAGTTGTAGCAAGTACTTTAGAATCGTATTCTAGAATGACGTTTGATTATCCTTATCATAAAGCTATTTCGGTTCATGCAAAAAATCAAGGAATGGAATACCCAATGATTTGTTGGAATTATGGTAGACCTAGAAAAGACGGTTCTTATAGCGATCGTGTAAAATATGGAATGATGAGTGTTATTATTCATGAGGTAGGACACAATTTCTTTCCTATGATTGTAAATAGTGATGAACGTCAATGGACTTGGATGGATGAAGGATTAAACTCTTTTGTACAACATGTAGCTCAGATGGATTTTGGTGAAAAATATCCAGATGCATTGTCAAAAGGAGATAAAGTATATCCATCTAGAAGAGGACCTGCGCATAAAATAATTCCTTACATGAGCGGAGATCAATCTCATATAGCACCTATTATGACCAAGGGATTAAATACCTATCAGTTTGGTAATAATGCATATGGAAAACCAGCAACAGCACTTAATATTTTAAGAGAAACTGTAATGGGAAGAGAGTTGTTTGATTATGCTTTTAGAGAATACGCACATCGTTGGATGTTTAAACACCCAACACCAGAAGATTTCTTTAGAACTATGGAAGATGCTTCTGGATTTGATTTAGATTGGTATTGGAGAGGGTGGTTTTATACCACAGATTGGGTAGATATTGGTGTTAAAGGAGTTAAAAAATACTATGTAACCTCTACACCAAATAAATTTATTAAAGATTATGTAGCTAAAAGAAAGAGAACCTTAAAAGATTTACCACCATTGGTTTATTTTGTAGAAGAAGGAAGCGAAGATTTTGATATAAAAATGAAAGAAGACGGATTGCTGAAAAATGCAAAAAGTTTAAAGGAGTATATCATGGATAATTTCACAAAAGAGGAACAAAAGAAAATAAAATCTCCGAATTTCTTTTACGAAGTAACGTTTGAAAAACCAGGAGGTTTGGTAATGCCAATTATTGTAGAGTATACCTATGCAGATGGTACAAAAAAATCGGTTACTTACCCTGCTCAAATATGGAGGTTAAACGATAAAGAAGTTCAGAAAGCAATTGCCTCTGAAAAAGAAATAGTGAAAATAGAAATTGATGCCAAAGCTGAAACAGCAGATATCGATACTTCTAATAATGTTTGGCCTAAAGTAGAAAAGGAAAGTGAGTTTGATGAATTTAAGAAAGAGAAGCAACAGAAATAAGTCGTAGATTTAAACTTATACCATAATAAAAAATACTCCTTAGTGAATTTACTAAGGAGTATTTTTATGCTTAAGATTTACTAGATAAACGAATACACGTATCAACAAATTAACATTTTAGATATTGTAGTTTCTTGCTCCAAAAATAGCACTACCAACACGTACCATAGTACTTCCTTCTTCAATAGCTATTTTGTAATCTCCACTCATTCCCATAGACAGTATATTTAGACCATGCGGCTCTTTGGTAATTGTATAAAAATCGTTTAAGCTCTTAAACTCTTGCTTTATTTGACCTTTATCTTCCACAAAACTTGCCATCCCCATCAATCCAACTATTTTTACATTTTCCATAGCCTTATATTCGTTGGAGTTTAGAATAGTCGTAACCTCTTCTTTAGATAAACCAAACTTGGTGTCCTCTTGGGCTATTTTTACTTGTAGTAAACAGTTGATAATTCTATTGTGTTTTAAGGCTTGTTTGTTTATTTCTTTTAAGGTAGATAGGCTGTCAACTCCGTGAATTAAATCGACAAAATGAGCCATATATTTTACTTTGTTTTTTTGCAAATGCCCAATCATATGCCATGAAATATCTTTAGGTAGTATTTCATGTTTTTCTGCCATTTCCTGAATTTTGTTTTCTCCAAACACACGTTGACCAGCATCATATGCTTGTTGAATATCAGAAACTGGTTTGGTTTTAGAAACCGCGACTAGGGTTATATGTTTGGCAATCTCTTTAGAGACTATATCTAGGTTTTTGGCTATACTCATTTACATTGTGTTTTAAAAAAAAACAAAAATAGAAAATCCAATGCAATCCATTAGGTATGTAGCTTTGTATTATTTTAAGTGAAAATTTACTAATTGAAATACCTCTTTGTTTGCTCTTTCTATAAAGAAATTAGTATGACCATTAGCAATATTGTTTGCACTAATCAAATCAACCCACATTCCCTCTCTGTAAGATAAAAAACGTTTACTATTCATTTTACCTTTATCATTAATAGAAATAATATAGAGGAAATTATTTTTAGAATTCGTTTTGTCCTCAGGGCTTATTTTTTTATGTGTCCTTGGAATGTCTTTTTTAATGATATAGTTTGTTCCATTAAGACATTGTGATATCTGAAAATCTCTACCATCTCTATCTTTTATAGCTCTAGCCCATAATAGTTTGTTATCGTTAGAAATTTTTGCGGCAATAATTTTCTTTTGATTCCTATTTGAATCAGAAGAAACAGAACTAGTTCTTGAACTCACAGAATATGAAAGTGAGAATGAAAGTCCGCTAGTAAGAGGTATATTGGCCATAGGCACTCCCGCAGGACCATTTATAGGAGCCGTAGCAAAATTAGAGCTTACATAATATTCTTCTATGTTAATTGTACAATTTCCATTTTTATCGATGTGAATAAAATCAGAAGTAAAATTATTGTTGGAATAAAATATTTGTTTTGTACTAGTTTTTATTTTAGAAGAAAAAGATAAATCTTCAAAAAACTGGGGAGTAAACTCTAAATAGTTTTGCCCTTCTTCTTTAAAGGTGTTTTTATTAAAATCTAGTTTACAAATACCATTTATATTACTAGGTTTAGTATCCCAGTACAAACCCGTACAGACTATTTTGTCCTTATAAAAATCAAAATTAACAGCTTCTAGTTTATGTTTGTTGCTTCCAATAGTTTTAAAAAAAGTTCCGTTGGGTGATATTTTAATAATATGGTATTGAGGGAGCCCCCTTTTAATACCAATTAATGGTTTTGTTTTATCTTTTAAAGTTGAAACTAATAAGTAAATATCTTTATTTGTTGGATCTGTTTTTATTTTTTCGACATTAAAACGACTCCTGTTATTAGTAGAAATAATTTTCTTTGAAAAAACTTTTGTTAGATTCGTATCAAACATTTCAACTTTAAAAAGAGTATTATAATAACGTTCTTTCTTTTTTGTAGGGTTTGAAAGTATACTTATATCAGCATCGTTTATTTTTACTTTAGTAGTAGGGTTTGAAATTCTAGTAATATGTATAAGGTTATTTTGCGAATCTGTATGTAATAGGGTATTCGTATTCTTGGGAATTTTAGACCAATATGCCATATTATGATTAACAGTAAACCACTTAGTTTCTTTAAAATTAAAGTCTTTTAAAGATGCAGATTGTTTAAAAAAATCAACACCTGTTATTGTAGTTGGCCTTTGTGTAAAGCCCTCAGGTTTTGGAGTAAACAAATCTTTTTTATGTCTAATAAGGTATATACTATCTTTGGATATAAATATTTTATCAATTTTATTGGTCTTTAACTTTTTTTCTAGAACCAGCTTTTTGTTTTTATCATAATAATAGAAGTAATAGTATGCTTTAGAACTTAACATTTTCCTTTTCTCTTTTACGTATATAAGTCCCCCCTTATCGGTAGTATCTAAAAATATAATATCTGCATAAAGGTTTAAATCTGTTGTGGTTTCATAATTTATCTTTTCAGTTATATCTGTTGTCTGAGAAAAACAAACAGCAAAGAAAAGAAAACAAATAATGTTTGTTGTTTTTTTCATAGCTAGAGTACTTTCTTTAAAAGTGTAGTGAATATAAAGCAATTATTTGAAACAAAAAATGGCTCTTGTCTTTCAGAATCTAACTCTAACAAACAATATCTTAAAGTAATATTTACTAGATGTTACTATTACTAAATAGTATGAGTTTCATTAATGAAATAAACTGATTTATTAGAAAGTTAATTGCATAAGACTTTTACTTTTCTTTCCTTTTTTAATATCAAAATACATTATGTTGTTATAGGTTCCTTCTGTTGGTGTATTGGAAGAAAAGTAAGTAAACTTAGCTGTGTTTATTGGGTAAGAAAAAGGTTTGTACAATATTTCTCCAAACTCGTTAATTGTAATAAAATAGGTTTTAACATTTCTATTTCTTGTCATTAAAGCAGAAGATGTTTCTTCTCCTGACAAGTAATTAACAATTGCTTCTTTTTGATTAAAAATAAAATAGTTTTTATGATCTCTATAGGAAGAGAAATAATCATCTATAAATAGAGTATTGGTTTTATTGCTACTGTAAATACACCTAGCCCAACTTAACTTGTTTTCTGTACTAATTTTAGCAGCTATCATTACTGTGGTCATGCTTCTTTTAATACGAGTATCCATACCAATTATTCCAAAATATTTTCCAGGTGCTTTTCTATTGTAATTAAAATTAGATTTGTACTCCTTCATATTAATAATACACTCACCACTATTGGTAAAAAAAACATTTACAGGACTTAATATATTAAACTCATGAGCACCATAAGAATCTTTATTGTCCATTTTTAAAATCTTCTCTCTGTCTTTCATAAATCTATCTGTAAAAGGCAAATAAGATGACTCGATGGTTTTTAAATTCTTATTTAGCTCAATTTTAAAAAAACCTTTGTAGTGTCTTCTTTTTAAATCGTTAGCATACCCCCCTATTAAAAACATTTTTTGTTGATGGTAAAAGATCGAAAATCCACCAAGATAGTATTGATCATTTAGCTTCCCTATATTAACTCTAGATATTCCGTTTTGATTTATTAAAACTACATTTTTTGTCACCAATTTATAGCCTTTAATGTCGTCTACAATGCTATTTAATAAATTTTCCTTTTTAATATTCTCAGTTTCAATAAAACTAATATCAGCATTAAATTCGTTAATTTTTAAATCGTTTATATCAGCCCAGCTTGCCCCATGATTTAAAACAAAATTTTGGGAATAAACTTCTTTTAAGGTGTTGTTTTGTAGTAGTGCAACTTTGTACGCATTACTGTATGTTCTTCGGGTTGATTTAGCAAAGAAACTATTTGAAAAAAGATACTCATCTGAACTCGAATAGATTTTTTTATTGGTCTCGCATTTAAATAAAATAGCTAAATATTTACCTGTTTTAGAAACTTTAAAGTTGTAATTTAAAGAAGATGTGTTTTTTAAGAAGAAAGAATTAAAGTCGTTAAAAGCTTCAGAAGAACTAAAATCATATAGTTTTGTTGATTTGAATTCTAAATTATTAATAGCGGTAGCAGACACATAAATACCTAAATGTCTTTTTTTACCGGTTGTATAGAATTGTTTTTTACCGTTTAATAGAAAAAGACTATCATTTCTAACCCATATCTTATCAAAAGGAGCATGTTTAATTTTTTTTTGCTGTATTAATTTTCCATTTCTGTTGTATACTTCTATATAATATTTGTCTCTGGGGTGCGTAGTAAATGTTTGTATCGTTTTTCTTATAACTAAATACTTATTGTTGTTGATTTTCTTTGCAAAGCGAATTTCTGTATTTGACTTGCTATACTTTTGGGTATCAAATTCTTTAAACTCTAAATTATTACTGTTTTGTGAATGAGCAACGTAACAAATTAATAATACTAAGGTTAGTATATACTTTTTCATAAGCGATTCTTTAATTTATAAGTAAATATATTCATTGATGTAGAAAAACTATTTATAACCATATTAATAATTTGTTACTTGAATTATTTTAACTTTTAGGATATATGTTTTAGTTTTTTATCTTAAAATAATGCAATTTCTATACTGGATTGTCCAAATTTGAATCATTAGAAAAATAGGTATTCTAATTAACCAATTTTAATAATTCAATAGTAAAAAATGAAAAAAAACAGAGTATTTGCTATGTTGTCAATTTTATTGGTAACTACAGCATTTTCACAAACCAAACCAAAAGAAAAGTTTACCAACTTGGTGGACTTTAGCAATGCCCCTAAAAGGGTAAATAATGTTTATCCTTTGTCAGATCAGCAAAATAAAAGTAAATGGGTTTTGTCAGAACTATTTTCAGATGAGTTTGATGGGCAAAAATTAAATACGAATAGATGGTATCCAAACAATCCTGGATGGAAGGGGAGAAAGCCAACTTATTTTCATGGCTCTAATGTTAGTTTAAGAGATGGTGAATTGGTTTTTAAAATCAATCAGCATAAAGACGATGCTATTCTTCCAGAAGGTTATACACACTCAGCTGGTTTTATTAAAAGTAAAGAAAAGGTATTATACGGTTATTTTGAAGCAAAAATGAAGCTGATGGATGATACTTGGGTATCTGGTTTTTGGGCTTGTTTAGGAACCAAAGATTGGTGGACGGAAATAGATTTCTGCGAAAATTCACCCACCACTAAAAATCAACAGAACGATTTAAACTCTAATATCCATGTTTTTAGATCTCCAAAAAAATACGGAGATGTTAAAGCACATTTTAGTAGAAATAAAAAATACAAAGTTCCTTTTAATTTACACAACGATTACCATGTGTGGGGAGTGGAATGGGATAAAGATTACATTCGTTTTTATATAGATGGTGTTTTGTTCCGAGAAGCTATAAATACACACTGGTTTCAGCCTATGCAGGTAAACTTTAATAATGAGTCGAATAAATGGTTTGGAGCGTTACCATCAGAAAAAAGTAAGTTAGACCAAGAGTTTAAGGTAGCGTACTTTCGTTATTGGAGTAAGAAGAAACCTTTAAAGAAAAGAAGTAAAAAGTATGCAGAAGGTTATTACGGAGTAAGTAAATAAGAAAAATTAAAGACAAAAAAAAGCCCTAACAATTTCTGTTAGGGCTTTTACTTTTTATAAGAGTCTGATGATTATTTCAAGATAGAAATAATTTGATCAGCTAATTCTCCTCCAATTCTATCCTGTGCCTCAGCAGTAGCAGCACCAATGTGTGGTGTTACAGATACTTTAGGGTTCATTAATACTTGAACAGCAGGTTTAGGCTCAGCTTCAAATACATCAATAGCAGCACCACCTAATTTTCCGCTATCTAAAGCTTCTAATAAAGCAACTTCATCAACTACACCACCACGAGCAGCGTTTGCTAAGAAAGCACCGTTTTTCATTATTTCAATTTCTGGCTTTCCAATAACGTACTCTTTTTGAGCAGGTACGTGTAAGGTTACAAAGTCAGCTTGTTTTAAAACATCTTCTTTAGAAATAATAGCAACATTAATATCTATAGTAGCACCGTTAAAGAAGTCTAATGTAATAGTAGCACTTTCTCCCATAAAAGGGTCAAAAGCAACCACATTCATACCTAAACGTAAAGCTACAGCAGCTGTTGCTTGTCCAATACGTCCAAAACCTAAAACACCTAATGTTTTACCTTTTAATTCTAAACCGTTAGCGTAAGATTTTTTTAATCCTTTAAAGTTAGATTCTCCTTCTAAAGGCATGTTACGGTTAGAGTCGTGTAAGAAACGAACCATACCAGATAAGTGTGCAAAAACTAATTCTGCAACAGAATGAGAAGAAGCAGCAGGAGTATTAATTACATGTAATCCTTTTTCTCTTGCGTATTCAACATCAATGTTGTCCATTCCTACACCACCACGTCCAATAATTTTTAAAGAAGGACAAGCATCAATTAATTCTTGTCTTACAGTAGTTGCAGATCTTACTAAGATTACATCAATGTTATTTTCATTAATATAGTTTTCTAATTGATCTTGAGCAACTGTGTTTAAAATTACTTCAAATCCAGCATTTTCTAATGCAGTAACACCTGATTGTGCTAAACCGTCGTTTGCTAAAACTTTCATTTTAATTATGATTTTTGCTTATTAACTAAGCGTTAAAATTTTTTCATTACGTTTATTAATGCCTCAACACTTTCTATTGGCATTGCATTGTATATAGAAGCTCTAAATCCACCAACAGAACGGTGACCTTTTACGTTAGAGATTCCAGCTTCTGCACAAGCAGCTAAGAAATCTGCATCTTTAGAAGCATCGTTTAATAAGAAAACAACATTCATTAAAGAACGATCTTCTTTAGCTACATTATTTACAAAAGAAGGGTTGTTGTCAATTTCGTTGTAAAGTAATGCTGCTTTTTCTTCGTTTCTTTTTGCAGCAGCTTCTAAACCACCGTTTGCTTTTAAGTATTCTAAGTTTAACATAGAAACGTAAATAGCAAATACAGGAGGTGTATTAAACATACTTTCTCCTTTAATATGAACTTGGTAGTCTAACATAGAAGGAATAGTTCTTCCAGACTTACCTAAGATGTCTTTATTAATTATTACAAGAGTAGCTCCTGCAGGTCCTAAGTTCTTTTGAGCACCAGCGTAGATAATTCCAAACTTAGATACATCAATAGGTTTAGAGAAAATATCAGAAGACATATCTGCTACCAAAGGAGCATCTGTAGTTGGAAACTCTTTAAACTGAGTTCCGAAAATAGTGTTGTTAGATGTAATATGTACAAAATCAGCATCTGCTGGTACATTAATATCTTTAGGTATATAGTTGTGATTTGTATCTTCAGAAGAAGCAACTACATCTACTTCTCCGAATAAACCAGCTTCTTTAATCGCTTTTTTACTCCAAGCTCCAGTGTTTACATATGCTGCTTTACCACCCTCAACTTTCATTAAGTTCATAGCAGACATTAAAAACTGAGTAGAGGCACCTCCTTGTAAGAATAATACTTCGTGAGTTGTAGGAACATTTAAAATTTCCTTTACCAATGCAACCGCCTTATCATAAACAGCAACAAATTCTTTACTACGGTGAGATATTTCTATGATAGATAGTCCCGTGTTGTCAAAGTTTAAAACTGCTTCACTTGCCTTTTTAAATACTTCTTGTGGAAGAATAGAAGGTCCCGCACTAAAATTATGTTTTTTCATTATAGGTTTAATTTTGGAAAGCACAAATTTAAAAATTCTGTACTCTTTATGAATACGTTTAACTATTTATTTTTTTTGATTTATGCGAACGTTAATAAAAATTCAAGAGTATCAACATTATCAGCATAATTCCATAACAATGGGGCTTGTGTTGTCCCTAATTTTACAGAATTTTCAATGTTTAGTTCTGTAGAAATGCATTGAATCTGTTCAGATTCGTCTTTTAATCTTATTTTTAACGATTCTAAGTCGTCATAAGTTTCGTAAAAAAGGCTTGCAATAGGCGATGAATAACTTTTATCTTCTTTAAGCATTAAGAAGCCATTTTCCTGAATATCAAACAAACTCATTAAATAGACTGCTTTGTTGTAATCGTAATTGTTAGCGTATTTTTGATAGTTTATAATATCCTTATTTTTATAGACTGCTTTAAATAATTTGTCGAAGTCGTAATCTGTAGGAACAAATATTTTAGCAATACTTCTACATCCTAAACCAAAATACCTAAAAATGTCGTCACTTAAGCCTTCTAGTTGTTCCTGTGTTTCATTACCATTTAATACAGCAATTGCATTTCTGTTTTTTCTAATAATATTTGGATATTTTCCAAAGTAATAATCAAAATAACGAGCAGTATTATTACTACCTGTAGCAATTACAGCATCGTAACCTTCTAATTTCTCTTCTGTAAATGTAAATAAGCCTTTAAATAGCGGTTCTACATATTCTAAATATTTAGCTACTAAAGGAATAAAGTACTTGTCGTTAGAAGAAAGTTTTGCTAATACTTTGTATCCGGTAATACCAACACATAAAAAATCGTGAAAACCAACCAAAGGAATATTCCCTGCCATTATAATAGCAATGGTTTTTGGATTGCTAGTTGTTGGTTGTTGATCTATGCTATAAGAACTTAACCAAGTGTCTAAGTTTTCTTTGGTTAACGCTTTAGACCAGCTTTCTAAAGAAAATAATACGTTGTCTTTTGTAAACCAACTGTTATACTCAACCGCTCTATTTATTTGTGTGTTAAAAACATCAAAGAATATGTCGTTGTGAGCAATGTTTTCTTTCTTTTCAATCTTTTGATTTGAAAATTGACTTAAAAATTCACCCAGTTGAACAAAGGCTTTTTTTCTCTTATCTAAACTCATTATAAGTTAGTTTATAGGTTTTGATTGAAAATAACTATGTACTATTTTTGTGGCTACAAATTTAAAGAAAAAACGACGATGGCAATTATAATTACAGACGAATGTATTAACTGTGGGGCATGTGAGCCAGAGTGTCCAAATAATGCAATTTACGAAGGAGCTGAAGAATGGTCTTATGCAGACGGTACAGAGCTTACCGGAGATTTTGTTTTACCTAACGGTAACGCAGGTAATGCAAGTGAAGATCAAGAACCAGTTTCTGATGAAGTATACTATATAGTACCAGACAAATGTACAGAGTGTAAAGGTTTCCACGATGAGCCTCAATGTGCTGCTGTATGTCCTGTAGACTGTTGTATTCCTGATGAAGATGTAGTAGAAACAGAAGAAGAGTTGTTAAAAAAGAAGGCATTCTTACACCAAGAAGACTAAAAAGAACCTCCTACTAAAAATAAAAAAATCCCAAACCATTTCGGTTTGGGATTTTTTTTGGTTTTCTATTTAAACCTTTAGAATTAATCTAAATAGCCGAATGGGATTAATTAACATAGTTAAGCCATTGATAAATCAACAAATTGAGGGTGTTTTTTTTAGGGAGCTTAAAGTTTGTTTAACGATGTTTACATTGAATTAATAAAAAAAGGTGGTTTTTCTTAAAGTTCAGTTTACATGGTTTGTTTCTGTGGCTTGTTAAGTTTGGAACGTTCAAATAACAAAACAAACTAAAAGATGAAAAATTTATTTAAATTATCACTAGCAGGAATCTTAGCAGTTGCTGCTGTGTCTTGTGAGGATGATACAAAATTATCAGAGACTGAAGTATTGGACATTGTGAGTAGCAATGGAAAGAAAACCTTTGAGAATAAGTCTAACTTAACTCCTTTGGTAAAAATGCATTCTGAGTTTTCTAATGTAGAGGCATATTCTTTGATTAGTACTTCAGATGTATTAGAGAACGGATTTCAATTGTTTGGTGCACAGGATGGTGCAGGATTATTAAATGATCCAGATAGTGATGGGTATATTTATCTGTCTAACGCTGAAGATGATTATTCTGTTTCTCGTGTATACTTTGATGCAAACATGAATCCAATTAAAGGAGAGTGGTTGTTAAACGGAGAGGTTGCAGATAGAGCTCGTCAATGTTCTGCTACTATGTGGGAAAAAGATATTCACGGAGGTACAAAAGATATTTTCTTATCTGCTTCTGAAAGTATAGCATACGATGTTAAAGGGATTGATCCTTACATGGAGCCGTCACCAACTGCTGATTTCGGATTAGATGCTCTAGGAGAGTTTTCATGGGAAAATGCAGTGCCATTACCTAAAGATGCATATGCTGGTAAAACAGTTATTATTGGAGGGGATGATGATTCTAGTGGATCTGAGGGTCAGGTAGTCTTGTATTATTCTGAAAATGGAGATCAAGATTTAGAGAATGGAAAAATCTATGTTTTAAGGTTAAAGCAATACTCTGAAGCTGGTGTAACTACTGCAGTAACTGCTGGAGAAATTTACAATGAAGGACAATTAGATTTTCAAAAAACGTATGATATAGAATTTGTGGAAATTGTAAATGGTAAAGACATGACTAAATCTGAAATGGAAGATGCTTGTGTTGCTGTTCAAGCTTCTGCATTTATGAGAGTTGAAGACGTAGATTACCAAAAAGGTTCTGATGCTAACGGAAGAAACGTGTATTTTGCTGTTACAGGACGTGGGCCAGGAAGAGGTACTTACAACGATTGGGGGACAGTATACAGCTTAAAGTTAGATGAAGCTTCTCCGTTAACAGGAAAATTGACACAAGTAATTAGTGGAAATACAGACACTAACAACAATGACGGAAACATTGCTACTTTGCAAAGTCCTGATAATATATGTGTAACAGAAAACTTTATTTATACACAAGAAGATCCGAACTCTTTTTCTAGAGGTCATGCAGCTTATATTCATCAAACTGATTTAGATGGTAACAATGCCAAAGTTGTGTTAGAGTTAAAAGTAGAGCAAAACTTAGCAGAAAATGGGACAACAGGATTAAGTGGAGAGTTTGGAGCTTTAACAGATGTTTCTGATAAATTAGGAGAGTCAGATGTGTTTATTTTAAATCTACAACCTCACTATTGGAAAAATAATGATTTTGTAAAAGGAGATGCATTTCCTCATAACCAAGGGGGACAAGTAGTTTTATTAAAAGGTTTACCAAGATAAATTACACAAGTTTGTAATAATAAAAAAGCCTTCACTTTAGTGGAGGCTTTTTCCTATACACATTACAAGTCTTAAATTATTAGATGAGTGTACTAAAATAGTTAGAATGAGAATATTTAAATTATTGATTGTTATTTTTCTTTTTATCATATTATCATGTAAACAAGAAAAATCAACTACAAATAAATCAGAAGTTGATTTTACAAAGGCACAAGAGTTTTATCTATTTCATATAAAGCAAGCAGTTGTTTACATAGACTCTTTGGCATTGTATGATGTAGATGCTGTAGAAGCAAAAACGATTTTTAAAAAATTAAGAATAGCTTTTAAAAAAGCAGAACCCTATGCAGCTTATTTAAATCCTGAAGTTGGTTGCAAGGCAAATGGTCCTGCATTGCCCCACTTTACTGATGATACCCAAAGAGTATTAAAACCTATAGGACTTCAAAAAATTGAAGAATCTATTTATGAAGGTGGGATAAGTAAGTTTGAATATCAAGAAGAGTTAAGATTAACTAAAGGGTTATTAAAGGTTTTACAAGGTAATATAGAATTACGAGCTTTAAATCCACAACGCTTTTTTAGAGCTACGCATCAACAGTTGTTAAGAATTGTAAGTTTTGGACTTACAGGTTTTGATACTCCTATAAGTCAACTAGGATTACAAGAAACAAGGGTTTCTTTAGAAAGTTTGTTACAGGTGTATATGGTTAGCTTACAAGCGTTAACTAAGGAAAAAGATATTGTATTACACGAAAAATTTATAGACACGACTCAAAAAGCCATTCAATATTTAGAAATGAATTCAGATTTTGTAACATTTGATAGGTATACGTTTTTAAAAAAATATTTTAATCCTATTGTTCGTAATTGGGTAGCTATTCGAAAAACTCTGGATATTTGGACCCCAAATGTAACTTCTCCTTTTAATTTTGATGCCCCTACTTTTTTTGAAGATAATAGTTTTAATGTTAATTTTTTTAGAAAGCCATCCAATAGAAATCCAAGTGAAAAAGAAATTTCCTTAGGCCGAAAATTATTCTTCGATTCTAAGTTGTCAGCCAATCAAACAATGTCTTGTGCCACTTGTCACAGTCCTAATAAAGCTTATACAGATGGTTTAAAAACAAGTTTAGATAATAATGGTAAAGCAAGTTTACGTAATGCACCAACACTTATAAATGTTGCTTTTCAAAAGAATTTCTTTTTAGATGGAAGGTCTAGTACATTAAATGATCAAATCAGTTTAGTTTTTAAAAACAAGTCTGAGTTTAACACAGAAATTCATCAATTTTCTAATGAAATTTTAACAGACTCTACCTACATAACTTTATTTAAAGAGTTGTATGGAGCTGTACCTAAAAAGAATACTAAAATTATAGGAGCTATTTCTACTTATATTTCTACACTCAACAGTTTCAGTTCCAAGTTTGATAAAAATATTAGAGGAGAAGAAGATAATTTTACAGAATCTGAAAAAAGAGGACTGAATTTGTATATGGGAAAAGCCCTGTGTGCCACTTGTCATTTTGTGCCTTTAACCAATGGAACTGTTCCTCCTTTTTTTAAAGAAACTGAAAAAGAGGTTATTGGAGTACCAAAAGCCGCAGATAACAAAGAATTGGACAGCGATAGAGGTTTTTATTGGATTCATGAAGAAGCAATTCATGATGGTATGTTTAAAACACCTACGATCCGAAATATAGCTTTAACAGCACCCTATATGCATAACGGTGTTTATAATACTTTAGAAGAGGTGTTAGACTTTTACAATCAAGGTGGTGGAGCAGGATTAGGCTTTGATATTCCTCATCAAACCTTACCATTTGATAAATTAGATTTGTCGGAACAAGAAATAAAAGACATTATTGCTTTTATGAAAACGTTAACTGATGCAAGTGATAGTTATTAACTGTTATAAAATCCGTTTTTAGATGTATAAGAACACCCAATCATTGACTCGATTGGGTGTTATTGTATAGATATCTTAGCAACGTTAAAAGTCCTATTCCTCCTATAAGAGAAATAATAAGATTTAGCGCTAACAAAAAATAGTTAACCGTATTTGCAGAGACAATATAGTTGGGAGCAAATCCTAACCTTCCAAAAGACTTTATCAATAAAACACTTCCAAATACACCTATAACAGCATTGCCAGAAATACCAAAAGAATAGTTCGCTTTTCGTTTTCCAAAAACAATGGCTCCAAACACTCCAAAGAGAATGCTTAGTAGAGAAATACTAGTTTCTGTCATAAGTTACTTATTAATGTTTTAGGTATTTTTTATAAGATTAGTGTCCATATTCCATATCATCTATCTTTCCAGCATTTAATTTCTTTTGTACTATAAAATAAACCACAATAAGAATAAGTCCAACAATCATCCATGGAACGGCTACAGACATTCCGTATGCACTTGTTGCGGTATTGTAAATAGTCAGATCTGGGTTTACCGTATTTGTAGATGGTAATAAGGTTGGAAACATAGTTGCTAGGGTAGAGGTAATACCTCCCACAATCATTAAACAAGAACAAATAAATGCGTGTACCTCTTTTTTAAACTTTTTTACAAAGAATTGCCCCGATAGCCCTATAAAATAAACGGCTGGGAAAATTAAAAAATGTGGGTTTTTTAAATAATTGCTCAATGGATCTGGAGTTACCAAATGCCATATACTTACAGAGAATACTGTTAATACAGCTAAAGCGATGTTGAATTTAAAACTAATATTTTTTAGCTGCTTGTTAATACTAGAGTTGGTTTTTAAAACAATCCAATTTGCACCATGAATTGCTAAAGTTACAATGGCAATAACACCAATTACCAATGTAAACCAATCAATAACACCAGGAGTTTCCGATGTAGGACTAAAGCTACTGTCCCAAAGAGGTAAAAAGAAATAATGAGGTTCGTAAGCAGAAACACCATGTTCTACACCTCCTAAATTTACACCTCTAGCAATATTTCCTAATGCAATTCCAAAAAACAAGGCCAATAATAAACTAGAAACTCCAAAAGATCTATCCCAAATTGTTTTCCAAACAGGGTGCTCTAATTGTCCTCTTAATTCCAATCCCATTGCTCTAAAAATAATCAACCAAAGGATAATAATTAGAGGTAAATAGAAACCACTAAAAGCAGAAGCATATAAGGTAGGAAAAGCCATAAATAATAAACCTCCAGCAGCTACTAGCCATACTTCGTTAGAGTCCCAAAATAAACCAGCGGCTTTGGCAATTGTTTCTTTGTCTTTTTCTTCTTTGGCAAAGAATAGGTGAATAATTCCTGTTCCAAAATCATATCCATCTAAGATGAAGAATAGGGTTAAAATAACGGCAATAATAATGAACCAAAATGTTTCCATGGCTTAGTGTTTTTGAGGTTGAGGTCCGTGGTAAATAGTTTTACCAACTAATACTAAAAATAAAAGACCTAAGATTAGGTATAAAGCAACAAACCCTAATAGCGTAAATAAGGTGTTTCCAGAAGATACGGTTGGAGAAACTCCATCTACAGTACGTAATAATCCGTGCACTAAATAAGGTTGTCTACCCAACTCTGCTACATACCAACCTGTTATATTGGCAATAAAAGGGAAGGGAGCAGCTAATAGAATGGTCCATAGCAAAGGCTGAAAACCATATAATTTTTTTAGGTATAGAAATAGTAAGGCAATAGCCATAATTCCAATAAAAATAGTACCAAGTCCTACCATTATATGATAAGAGTAGTACAAGGCAGGTACATTGTCTGGAAGTTCTTCTTTGTCAAACTTGTCCATACCCGGAATTTGTTGCTCCCAATTCTGATAGGTTAAGAAACTTAGTACATTGGGAACTGCAATTTTATTGTCTAGCTTTTTTTCTACCATGTTTGGCTGTCCTATTAATACAATTTCAGATCCAGCAGGTTCGGTTTCAAAAATACCTTCCATAGCTGCAAAAGAAGCAGGTTGATATTTTGCCACATTTTTAGCGTTTAAGTCTCCTGTAGGAAAGGCAACCAGCATACAGGAAACAAAACCAAAAACAACTCCAGTTCTTAAGAAAAGTTTTCCGTGTTCTTCGTTTTTCTTAATCAATAAATAAAAAGCTCCAATACTAGCAACTACAAAAGAAGAAGTTACCAAAGAGGCCATTTGGTTGTGTAAGAAAGCGGGTAGCAACCAAGGATTGCTAAATAATTTAGAGAAATGGGTTAAAACGTATTTTCCATTCTCTAACACTTCATACCCAACAGGATGTTGCATCCATGCGTTGGTGGCCAATATTAAGTAACCACTTGCCCAAGATCCTAGAAATACTAAAAATCCGGTTAAGAAATGTAATTTTTGTCCCATTCGTTTTTCACCAAAAATAAAGAGTGCTAAAAACGAAGATTCTAAGAAGAAAGAAAAGGTTCCTTCCATGGCTAAAGTCTGACCAATAATTCCTCCTGTTAATTCGGAAAACTTAGCCCAGTTGGTTCCAAATTGAAACTCCATGGGAATACCTGTTACCACACCCATGGTAAAATTAAGGGCAAATATTTTCATAAAAAACTTTGCGGCATCGTTGTAAATTTCTTTTTGAGATTTTAAATAATACCCCTTAAAAAAGAGAATGATTAAGGAGAGTCCCATGGTTAATTGCGGGAAAATGTAGTGGAATGTAATCGTAAAAGCAAACTGCAAACGATCGTAAAAAATCATGTCTTCCATTTGGAAATAGATTTGTAGTAAAGTTGAACTATTCAGTGACTATTTTTAGAGGAAAATCCTTAGGAATTACTGGTTTTTTCTTCTAAAAATATTGAAAATAAATTTACGAGATTTTGACTGTTTAATTGCAACAATTGTTACAGAAAAGAACTGTTTTTATAACGTAAAAATAGTTTTAATTTTAACCGTTTTTTAGTGTTTTTATAAATGATGAAATTACGTGTGATTTTGTATATTTAACCTATCATTTTTATAGGATTAAGAATTATGTCTACTCAGATAACACCTTCTATTTTTAAATTTTTAAACGCATTAAAAGAAAATAACAACCGAGAGTGGTTTGCAGATAACAAAGCTTGGTTTACAGAGGAGGATGAAAAAATGAAAGCTTTCTTCACTCAAGTTATGGAAGGCTTAAAGGAAGAGGACGATATAGAAGATATGAAAGCCTATCGTATATATAGAGATGTTCGTTTCTCTAAAGATAAATCACCTTATAAATTATATAGAAGTTGTAGTTACAAAAGAGCTACCGAAGCCTTAAGAGGAGGATATCATGTTGAGGTTAGTCCTGGAGCTTCTTTTATAGCTGTAGGGTTTTGGATGCCTAACAAAGAAGATATTCTTAGGATACGAAAAGAATTCGAAATTGATGCTTCGGACATAAGAGACATATTAGCGGATCCTACTATTAAAAAATACTTTGGAGGTTTTTATAAAGGGGAGGAGTTAAAAACAGCTCCTAAAGGCTTTGATAAAAACCATCCAGATATAGATTTGTTACGAAAAAAGAGTTTCTTATTTCAAAGAAATTTAACAGATGAAGAGGTGCTCTCTGAGAATTTTTACGACGATATTATAAAAAGTTTTAAAGCCACTCGTCCTTTTTTAGATTATATGAGTAGCGTGTTAACAACCAATTTAAATGGAGAGTCGTTAATTTAGATAGATTGTTTATTTATCTTTTTTAAATGTACTTCCTTTTCTAACTGCTTTATGATTTTCATAACATTCTAGAACAGCTTCTATTAGTTGTAAATCGGTGGCTTTCTTTATAAAATAAGGAGAGTAATTACATTCTGATAATACTTGTGTTAATTCATCTAAGTCCATTTGTAAATAGTCTAAGATAATTTCTCTATCAAATCTATTTGTTAAGATATTCCTAGTAGCATCTTTTTCTTTTAATTTTTTAAGGTCTCGTAGCTTTTTAGGTTTTCTTCCAAATAAATTATAAACAAAATCCACAGGGTTAGTTAAAGCTTGACCAATACTTAAACTGCTAAGAGATTTAGGAGTTTTTCTAACTTCATAAGTTTGAGGAAGTCCGTTGATATGTACCCTGTTAAATTTGTCTCTAGGGACTTTTTTCATATCAATTTCTAGTACACCAATCAGCTTGTGTATTCTAACAGCTTCTAATTGTTGTATTTTTGGATGTAGCTGAATATCTAGTTCAGTTCCTTTAGAAAGATCTTTCGTTATTTTAAGTTTAATAGACTCAAAACCGATATGAGAAATTAAAATAGTATCGTTCTCTTGTGTTTTTATTTCAAACAATCCTTTTTTACCTGTAACAGTACCATCTATTGTTGTTAAATTAAGTAGGGTAGTACCTTCAATTGCAGTACTATCAACTACACTAGAAATTTTACCTTTAAGTGTAAATTTTAATAGTTCTTTTTCTTGTGAAAACCCTAGCTTACACATTAGTAAGCCCATAAAAAATAAGATGTATACTTTGTTCTTCATATTGTTAGAACTTTTCTTTGTAGTGATACGTATTGTATTTTAAATCCTTTTTGTTGCATTTACCTATAGCAGGAGTAATGTTTACAAATTCCGAGCCAATTGCTTCTTTGTTGGGCCCTCCTTCTAAATGCCAAAGAGTTAATCTAATTCTTTTTTTATTTCTGCATCTAAAAGTATAGGAACCTGGATCGGTTCTCCAACCATTATATTTTAAATCGGATTCATTGATATTTTCTCTCATTGGAATCCTAAAATCTGTAAATAATGAAATAGGTTCTTGTTCTAACTCCTCATCTTTTTCTTGTGCAAAAAAAGCTTGACAGAAAAACAATAACATCACACATAAATACCATTTCTTCATAAATTCAAATATACTAATTATTCAAGTCTATTCTAGCTAATATGGGGTAGTGGTCAGAAAGTTTTACATTGAAATTTGTAAAAGAGGCAACATTCATATCTTTTTGGGGTAAAATAAAATCGATTCTTAAAGGGAGCATATAGTTATAGGTAGCACCAAATCCACTTCCAGCCTCTACAAAAGCATCTTTTCTATCGCTAATTAATTGATGATAATTCCAAGAAAAAGAAGTATTGTTAAAATCTCCTGCAATTATTGTTCTGTAAGGACATGTTTTTATGTGTTTCTTTAAAATAAGAATCTGCTCAGATTGTTTTATAAAAACCTTTTTAAAATGTTTTAAAAGCTCTTTGTTGTTTTTATCTCCGTAATGTTCTTTGTCGGTTTTTAATCCAAAAGATTGCATATGTACATTGTATACCCTTATAATCTCTTTGCCAATTTTTAAATCGGAATAGATAACATTGTTTAAAGTATTCTTAAATTCTAAAGAACCTTTGTCTACTATAGGATATTTAGAATAAATGGCTTGTTGATTACCTTTATGCATTTTTTTGTATGAGAAAGGTAGTTTTATTTTATGATTTTTTATTGAAACATGTTCTTGAATACAAACAATATCTACTTTTTTTGAGTTTATAAACTCAAAAATTTCTTGTGTAATTGTAGGAGAATTAATTAATTTACTAATATTAAATTGACGAACATTATAGGACAGCAGTTTAATATCTGATTGTTTTAAATTTTCTTTCGCATGTAATGAATAAAAAGACGTAAGATCTTTATATCCTATTCCTATTAAAATAGCTGAAAATAGAAAGTGGGGTTTTAGACGAATTAACCAGATAAGAAAAAACACTAAGTTTACTATTACTAACAAAGGGTATCCTAAACTTAAAAGATTTATCCAAGGAAAGTGATTAGGGCTTAAATAAGGTATTAAATAAATTAATACTAAGAACAGACCAGCTATTACATTAAAGAAAAACAGAAGTTTTTCGAAAATGGTTAGTTTTTTTTTCATTTATTTTTTTCCTTGTTGAAATAAAAATGCTTTTTCTTCTTTGGATAGCGATTCGTATCCGGATTTACTTATTTTGTCCAAAATAACATCTATTTTATCTTGTACAGATTGTGGTTTGTCAGTTTTTGTGTTGTTTTTACGATTGGTTTTGTAAGATGTTTTTAAAGGTGTTTTTTTTGTAAATACTTTTTTAAAAGGGTTTTTTAGTTGAAAGCTATCTTTATAATAAATAGCTAAAAAACCATACAATGCTCCACCCAGGTGCGAAAAAGTGGTTCCAGCGTTGTTCCCTATAGAAATTAAATCGATTCCAATAAAAATAGCAGCAATTACCCAAAGCTTTACAGGTCCTATAAATGTAAAGTTGAATTGATGGTTGGGGATATAAGCTGTGGTTCCTGCTAAGATAGCCATAACACCTGCCGATGCACCTACTAAAATAGTATTGCTATTTTGTAAGGCAGGAAAGTAGTTGTAGGTTAGTAAGAACAAAACTCCTCCGCAGATAGTTCCCAGTAAATAAAAGTCTAATAATTTTCTTGGAATAAAGTAATTTAAAAAAAGACGGCCAAATACATAGAGGTAAATCATGTTAAACACTAAATGAAAAAAGCCTCCATGTAAAAACCCGTAAGTTACAATAGTCCATGGCTTAAATATAAACCCATATGTATTAGAAGGCAAAGCAAGCCAAGTCCAAAAAAAACTATTGGATGAGTTAAAAAGAGAACTTATACCATCTATAAAAAATGTTAAAATAAAAATTCCAACATTTATAAAAATGAGTTTTTCAATAATACCTCCTTTAGTATATTTTTGTTTAAGTTGTGTAAAAATATCTTTCAGCATATCAATTCATTCTATAATCATCCCTTTTCCAGACAAGTGCCATTATTAATCCAACTAATATTCCAAATAAACCATAAAAAGCATGATTTAGAGGTATAAAAATTGGTTGAGACATAAAACTAGATACTAGAGAAATTAATACAATAATAGGGACGAAGTATTTTACGGTTACAGGTATTACAAAATATAAATAAAATTTTCCATTTGGAAAGTACAGCGCATAGGCTGCCAACATAGCATATATAACAGATGATGTACCGAATAATCTTGTCGTATATATTCTATTAGCTATTTCTACTGTTTCATTTTTAAACACTTTTGTTTCATTAAAAACGCCTATTAATTCTTCTTTATTCCCACCTAAAGCTATAAGTTCATTCATTGCATTTTGAAACTCAAGTTGTCTTATACCTAAAAACAACAATCCAGATCCTATACTAGCCGATACATAGAAGAATATAAATTTATTTTTCCCCCATAATTGAATCAATGGTGTTCCTAAAAAATACAATCCCATAAGATTAAACAACAGACTAATAAAATCAAAGTGTAAGAATATACTAGTCGCAAATTGCCAAAACCTAAATTTTGGATGACTGTAAAAGTGAAGAGTAAAAGCTTCAAATAAGTCATAGTTCTTTATTGTTGCTGTTGCAATAAAAAATATTACATTAATAATTAATATATGTTTTATGGTTTCAGGAACTTTTGGCATAATTTATTTAGTCTATGTTAAAAAAGGCATCCAATTTTTTGGTGTCTACTTTTGTGAATATTTTTTTCCTAAAAGGAGATATATTGGCTTCTTTACAAGCAAATAAATCATTAATTAGGTTTTGTTGTTCTGTATCCGATAGTTTAGTTCCAGTTCTGATAGCTAAAGTTTTGGCTAATGATTTAGCAATCATATCTAGTTGACTAAAGCTATTTTCTTGAATGTCTTGTTGAAAATCTTCTATTAATTGCTCAAAAACCATGCTAATCTGACTTTCTGTAATTGTGGTTGGAATTCCTGTCACAACTACAGCATCGTCTGAAATTTTGTCGAACATAAAACCAGTGCTCTCCAATTCTTCTTGAATGTTTTTTAGAATGTGAATTTCTTGTGCACTATAATTAATATGAATAGGAAACAGTAGTTGCTGACTAGAGGCTTCTTTTACAGTAATATTGGCCAAAAAGTTTTCGTACAGCACTCTCTGGTGTGCCAAATGTTGGTGGACCAAGAAACTACCTGTTTTTAAATGACATAAGATGTATTTTTTAACTACTTGAAAAGTGTCTACCACTAAATTGTTATCCGATTTTTCGAATAGTTCTGGTGCTAATTCTTCTTTATTCGGCTCTGTGTTGGCTACAGATTCAATTCCGTGATACAAAGCTTCCCAGTCTCCTTGCTTTTTGGTGAAAGAATTATAGGAACTTGATCCTGAAAAATTGTTGCCAGACTTTCCGCTAGTCGATGGTTTAGCAACAGAAGTAGTAGACTTAGGCGTACTGTCCGTTTCGAACGGATTAAAACTGGAGTCTGATTTAAACGGATTAAATGTAGGGTCTACTTTAATAGTTGGAGTTTTTACAGGAGCATCTTTGTAGCTGTACGGAGTTTCTAAATCTTTGTTTTTAGTAAAATCCAAAGAAGGTTTCATGTTAAACTGACCCAAGCTATGTTTTACAGATGCTTTAATAATTTCATAAAGCACTTTTTCATTATCAAACTTAACCTCTGTTTTGGTAGGGTGTATGTTAATGTCAATAGTATGTGTGGGTACTTCTAAATATAAAAAGTATCCTGGGTGGTATTCTCTATCTAACAAACCATCAAACGCACTGTTAATAGCATGGTGTAAGTAAGGACTTTTTATAAAACGGTCGTTTACAAAAAAGAACTGTTCTCCTCTTTTTTTCTTTGCAAATTCAGGTTTTATAATAAATCCTTGCACTTTTACTACATCCGTTTCTTCGTCTATAGGAATTAAGCGCTCGTTGGTTTTATGACCAAAAATATTTACAATTCGTTGTTTTAAATTTCCCGATGGAAGATTAAAAATTTCTGTATTGTTGTGGTTTAATACAAAAGCAACATCAAAATGAACCAAGGCAACGCGTTGAAATTCATCAATAATATGACGGGTTTCTACGGCATCAGACTTTAAAAAGTTTCTACGTGCAGGGATGTTAAAAAATAAATTTTTAACAGCGGTATTGGTTCCAATAGCAGTGGTTGTTACTTCTTGGTTGGTAATTCTACTTGCTTCTATTTGAATGCAGGTTCCTAGTTCTGCGGTAGCCAAGCGACTTTTCATTTCTACTTGAGCAATGGCAGCAATAGAAGCCATGGCTTCTCCACGAAATCCTTTGGTGTTTAAGTTAAACAGGTCTTCTGCTTCTCTAATTTTAGAGGTTGCGTGACGTTCAAAACACAAACGGGCATCGGTTTCGGACATACCAGAACCGTCATCAATTACTTGAATTAAGGTTTTTCCGGCATCTTTTAAGATGAGATGTATATTTTTAGCTCCTGCATCAATGGCATTTTCTAATAGCTCTTTTACTACAGATGCAGGTCGTTGTACTACCTCTCCAGCGGCTATTTGATTGGCAACATGGTCAGGTAATAATTGTATAATGTCGGACATTTAAAATTATCTTATTTAGACTTTTGAAAGGAACTCCACATGGTTTCAATTACTTTGGCATATCCTTGTTTGGCACTTTGGATTTTGTCGTAATTAAAAAGGCCCCATGTAATTAAAGAAAGAATTAAAATGATTAACAATAAACGATAGGTAGAACTCTTATCATCAAAAGCAGAAGCTTTGGTTCTAGACCATTCGTTTTTTAAGTTGTTCTTGGTTAATGTAACCTCGTAATCACCGTTGTCTTCTTTATTTCTTTCTACTCTGTATCTGTCTTCTAAAGCTTCTATACGCTCTTTACGCTCGTCGTAATAACGAGGTTTATAATCAAAAACGTAGTGCCCAATGGCTTTAAAAGGGGATTTAAACATAGTGTAAAAAGAAAAACATTATCGTCAAATTTACGAAAAATTCAACAATAATGTTTTAAATATTTAGTTAGTAAAACTACCTTTTATTTAAGGCAGCCATTTTAATTGCGGCAACTGCGCATTCAATTCCTTTATTTCCTAATTTACCACCAGAGCGGTCTAAAGACTGTTGTTGGTTGTTGTCTGTTAACACACAAAAAATAGTAGGAACTTCGTATTGTAAATTTAAGTCTTTAATTCCTTGGGTAACACCATCACATACAAAATCGAAGTGTTTGGTTTCTCCCTGAATTACACAACCAATAGCAATAATAGCATCTACATTTCTACTGTCTAACATTTTTTTACAACCGTAAATCAACTCAAAGCTACCAGGAACTTTCCAAGTAATTATATCCTCTTCAGAGACACCATTGTCTAGCAAAGTATCAATAGCTCCTAAAGTTAAGTTTTCAGTAACTTCAGGGTTCCATTCAGAGGTTACAATTCCAAAACGGAATCCTGTAACATTAGGTAAACTTTCTTTATCGTATGCAGATAAATCTGTAGTAGCCATAATTAGTTAGCGTATTTAGCTTGGTTTAAAAACTTGTCTATGTCGTTTGCTTGACTTGATTTAGGGAAGTCTGCTTTAATTGTGCTAAAGAAGTTTTCTGCAGTACCATAATCTTTTAATTCTAAAGCAACTTTCCCCGCTTTTAATAAGTATACTGGAGCTACAGCCGAGTTTGTTGTTGCTTTTGCAGCATCACTAAAGTAAGATAAAGCTTCTTGCGTATTTCCTTTTGCTAAATAAGCATCACCAATACTTCCTTTAATTACTGTGTTTAAGACAGCATCAGAAACATTTACGTCTTTTAAGTAGTTAATAGCTTCGTCGTATTGCTCTAATTTTAAGTGAGAAATACCAGCGTAGTATTTAGCTAAGTTTCCAGCATCTGTTCCTCCAAAGTTTTTAGCTACGTCTGTTAATCCGTATTTTCCTTCGGCACCTTCTAATGCTACAGTGTATAAAGAAGTATCTTCTGCTTTAGTTGCTTTGGTAAATTCTTGTTTTGCGAATGCCAATGCGTTAGCAGCTTCTTTTTCTTGTGGAGCAACTACAAATTGCTTGTACCCCATGTATCCAAATATAACAGCAACAACGGCAATTAATCCAATGAATAAAACCTTACTGTTGTTTTCTATCCATTTTTCTGATTTATTGGCAGTTTCGTCTAATGTATTAAATACTTCTGCGGTTGTACTGTTCTCCAGGTTTCCATCATTATTCTCCACGATTACTTCTTCTTCTCCTTCAACCGACTTTTTGTAACCTCTTTTTTGGTAAGTAGCCATATGCTATGTATTGTTTAAATATTTATTTTTTTATCTGAGTTGGACAAAAATAGTTTTTTTAATCGAATATCAAAACAGGGTTTTCATCAAAAAATGATAAATTGCAAGCCCTTTCAAATGGAACCCAATAGCAGATGCATCTTCAGAAATTATCCTTAGTGAACTTTAAAAATATTTCATCAGAATTATTCGATTTTGATGCAAAGATTAATTGTTTTGTTGGAAACAACGGGGTAGGGAAAACCAATGTGTTAGATGCTATTTATTATCTCTCTTATACCAAAAGTTACTTTAATGCCGTTGCTACTCAGAATATTAAGCATGGCGAAGACTTTTTTATGATAGAAGGAGACTATTTGCTAGAAGAAGAACGTTTGGAGAAAATTCTGTGTAGTCTTAAGAAGGGAACTAAGAAAGTAGTAAAAAGAAATGGAAAAGCGTACGATAAATTTTCGGATCATATTGGTAGTTTTCCATTGGTAATGATTTCTCCTGCAGACAGAGATTTAATTATTGAAGGAAGCGAAACGCGCAGAAAATTTATGGATGGGGTCATTTCTCAGCAAGATAGAAGCTATTTGCAAAACTTAGTGAATTACAATAAGTTACTAACGCAAAGAAATGCATTGTTAAAATATTTTGCTGCAAACCGTACTTTTGATGCCTTGAATTTGAATGTGTATAATGAACAGTTATCGGATTTAAGTATTAAAATTTACCAGAAACGAGTTTGGTTCTTAGAGGAATTTAGCCCTATTTTTACTTCCTGTTATCAAGAAATAAGCAATTCTAAAGAGGAGGTTGGTTTGTTGTACAAAACACAGTTACACGAAAAGCCTTTATTAACCTTGTTTGATGAGTTTTTAGAGAAAGATAGAGTTTTACAATATACATCGGTAGGAGTTCATAAAGACGATTTACAGTTTGAATTGAATGGATACCCGATTAAAAAATTTGGTTCTCAGGGACAGCAAAAGTCTTATTTAATTGCTTTAAAGCTTGCTCAGTTTGAGTTTATGAAACAATTAACAGGTAGAAAACCTATTTTGTTATTCGATGATATTTTTGACAAGCTAGATGAAAACAGAGTGTCACAAGTAATTAATTTGGTGAATAAAGATCATTTTGGACAGATTTTTATAAGTGATACGCACGGAGAAAGAACAGAAAACGTGGTAAAGCAAACCCAACAACCCTATAAAATTTTCCACCTATAATGGTTAAGAAAAAATCAGATTCAATTACTGAAAGAAGAAACGAAGCAAATCCTATGAGTGCTTTAATGAAGCATTTTATTAAGGCAAACAACCTAGAAAAAGGTTTTCAGAAAATTTCTGTAGAAGAAGAATGGGAAAAGTTAATGGGACCAGGGGTTAAGGCTTATACAGATAAGATTACTTTAAAAGCTGGAGTGTTAATTGTGAATATATCTTCTGCAGCACTAAGAACTGAGTTGGATTACGGAAAAGAAAAAATTCAGAGTATGATGAACGAAGCTTTAGGAGAAGACATTATTCAGAAAGTAATCTTACGTTAATTGCAATTCAGTATCTAAAATCTACAGTTCGGTTACAACTAATTTTTAAAACGTCTATTTAGCAGCACTTTTGATAAAAAATCAAAACAGTGTCATGAAAACATATAGACTATTTATCTTAATTTCATTCTTTTCTTTACTTGGGTATAGCCAAACTAAAATTAACGGACAGGTGTTAGACAAGCACCAGGAACCCATTCCTTTTGCTAGTATTTTTATAAAAGGTACTTACGATGGTACTACTACCGATGAAAATGGAGAATTTCAATTCTTAACTCAAGTAAAAGAAACACAAACCTTAGTTGTTAGTAATTTAGGATACCAGTCCAAAGAGATTACTAAAAAGGTAGGTGAATTACATCACCTAAAAATTAAGTTAAAAGAAAGTATCAACTCGTTAAATACTGTAGTTATTAGTGCCGGAACTTTTAGTGCCGGAGAAAAAAGTAAAACCACTACATTAAAACCTTTAGATATTGTTACCACTGCGGGTTCTTTGGCAGATCCTATTGCTGCTTTTCAGACAATGCCGGGTACTAGTACTGTAGCAGAAGATGGAAGATTGTTTGTTAGGGGAGGAAGAGCAGAAGAAACACAGATTTTTATAGATGGAATAAGAGTTTTTACACCTTATGTAGTTACAGTAAACAATGCTCCTACACGTGGAAGGTACTCTCCATTTTTGTTTAAAGGGATGTCTTTTTCTACCGGGGGATATTCTGCCGAGTACGGACAAGCATTGTCGGGAGTGTTGGTAATGAATACCCAAGACGAACCCGAAAATGAGCGAACAGATATAAGTGTAATGAGTGTGGGAGTTGGTGTAGGAAGTACTCAAATTTGGGACAAGAGTTCGTTAACTGTTAATACTTCTTATATCAACTTAGGTCCGTATACGGCATTGTATGCAGACAGTAACCAATGGAACAAACCTTATGAATCTTTTGCAGGGGAGTCGGTTTATAGAAGAAAATTTAAAAAGGGTTTGTGGAAATTATATGCTGCTTTTGATGCCGCTAATTTTGATATTACACAAACAAATATTAACAATCCAAATGGGTTGAATTTTAATACCAATGCTAAGAACGGATATTTAAATACGTCTTATACGCATAAAGTAAACAAACGCTGGTCTACTTTTTATGGGCTTAGTTACACTTTAGCAAACACAAAGTCGTTTGTTAATTCGGATAAAATTGAGAATACACAACAAGCAATCCATCTAAAAGCAAAAGCCAATTATAAAATAGGGAGTTTTTACAAGTTAAACTTTGGTGCAGAATCTTTTTTACAAGATGTAGAAGAAAATTATAGGAGTCAAGATTCAGATTTTGATTATGGATTCGATAATAGTTTGTCTGCAATCTATCAAGAGTCTACTTTTCAGTTTTCTAGAAATTTTGCTTTACAAACAGGAGCGAGGTTCTCTTACAACAATCTAACGAATAAATTCTATTTTGCAAGCCGTCTTTCTATGGCCTATAAATTGGGGAAAAGAGGTCAATTGTCTTTGGCTACAGGTACTTTTCATCAGAATCCATTAGAAAATGTGTTAAAATTTACGCAGAATGTTACTCCAGAGGAGTCTAAACAATATATTTTAAACTATCAGTACAACAAAGAAGGTAAGATTTTTAGAGCCGAAGCTTTTTATAAAAAATACAAAGACTTAATTAAATACAATACGGATTTACCACAGTTTGATAGTGACTACAACAACAATGGAAAAGGATATGCACATGGAGTAGATGTGTTTTGGAGAGATAATAAGGGGATTAAGAATTTAGATTATTGGCTTAGTTATTCGTTTTTAGATACCAAAAGAGATTTTAGAAATTATACAGATAGCTTTCAGCCCAGTTTTGCAAACAAACACAACGCTTCTATAGTTACTAAGTATTGGTTAGAAAATTGGAAAAGTCAAGTAGGTTTAACGTACAGGTTTGCATCGGGTAGAACCTATACTAACAAAAATACCACAGGCTTTTTAAATGATAAAACAAAAGCTTTTAACTCTTTAAATTTTAACTGGGCATATTTAATTAGCCCACAGAAAATATTGTTTTTTTCTGCAACTAATTTATTGGGAACTAAAAATGTAAATGGTTATAGGTATGCAAACACAGCAGATGCCAATGGTGTATTCCAAAGAGAGGCAATTAGACCCAATGCAGATCGTTTCTTTTTTGTAGGGTTCTTTTGGACGTTGAGTAAAAAAGAAACCGATAATCAATTAGATCAGTTGTAATCTTTATAGTCTGTAGGAGAGGTGCCATACCAGCGGGTAAAAGCATGTGTAAAGGCACTGGCATCGGAATAGCCAAGCAAGTATGAAATTTCTTTGACACTAAGATTTTGTTGCAAATATTCTTTTGCCATGGATTTTTTAATTGAGTTTGTTATGTGGGAGTAAGACGTATGTTCACTGGCCAATCTTCTTTGTAAACTTCGTTCTGATGTGTCTAGCTGGTTGGCCACTGATTTTATTGATGGGAAATAAGGGTCTATTAAAGAATAGATTAAAGTAATTACTTTATTGGAGTATGATTGGAGTTCTAATTTTTGATCTGTAATACGTTTGCAAGCTAATTTCTCTAAGTGTAACATTAACTTATAATCGGCATATAAAATAGGTTGATTTAAATTGTCTTTATGAAAGTAAATTGCATTTTCTGAAGCCATTATATCTATGTCGCATTCAAAAATAGTGTTTAATTCTTCTAGGTTTTTGGGATCAAAATCAAGAGTTAGTTTTAAGGGTTTTGCTTTAGAAAAAGTTAAGTAACAAATTTCCTTAAAAGAAAAATAGAGCGAGCTAATTATTAATTGTTCTAGTACTTTAGGATATTGTTTATAGGTTGGTTGATGTGGTGTGAATTTTAATTGAACATGGTTTTTATGCTGAGTTAATTCTAAAGTTATGGCATTGCTAATTAAATTAAAATAATTGCAGGCATGGTGTAATGCTTCTTCTAAAGTTCTGGAGCTTTGAATGATTTGTCCTACAATTCCCAACGCAGCAATATTGGATTGTTCTCCAAATTTTAAACCTAAATTGTTGGCTTTAGATTGTTCTAAAATAGATGTTACTAATAAAGCGTAAGTAGCAAAAGGCACCGTTGTTTCTTGTTCCGGAATTTTAATTCTGTCCAATACAATTCCTAAATCAATATTTTGTAAGCTAGCTAAGTGTATCCACTTTAGTAAAATAGTTTTATCTATAACAATGGTTTCCATATTACAAATATGAGACAAAGTAAGAAAGAAATCAAAGCTTGTCGTGTTTTAACATTTGGTTGTCGTCTGTAAACATCTCTAAAGGATGTATAGCGTTTATTTTTGATTTTGAATCTATGTGAAATTAAAATCAAAATAAAATGAAAGAATTACAAAAGTGGTTGCGTGTAAATGCGTTGTTTTCTACCACAAGTGCTGTATTAATGATAATTCTTAACGAAAAATTACAAGTGTTTTTTGGGTTTCGTAACTATTGGGTTTTTCCAATAATAGGAGGGAACTTAATTGTGTTTGCAATGGTAATCTTTTGGGTACTTAAATTCAGGTTACATCAGCGTAAATGGGTTTATCTTATAACTTTTTTCGATGTGTTATGGGTGTTAGGAAGTATGGTTTTAGTGTTTGTAAAGCCATTTAGTTTGTACAATAATGCATATATAATAATAACGAGTATTGCTTTAATTGTTGGTTTTTTAGGATGGAAACAATTTAAAAGCGTGCTGTAGAAAAATATTAAATAGCAATGATAGATCGAGTCCTGTATAACTTTTGTTATGCAGGGCTTTACTTTTTTAGGGATTGTTTTCAAAGGTTTTTTAATAATTACAGTTCAGTATTAAGATTCTACAGTTGAGTAGTTCGCTTTTTTAAAACGCATACATCTACAAGATCTTTACACTATCAAAATAATTCATCAACATAAAAGTTAAAAAGTCATGAAAAAAGTAATTATTGTATTGTTCGTTATTCTTGGAGTTGCAGCCAATGCTCAAAGTCCATATGAATCAAAAATGAAAGAAGCGTTTGGGCTATGGGGGCAAAATAAATCGGTAGAAGCAAGTCAGGTGTTTGAAAGAATTGCCAAAGTAGAAACCAAAAACTGGTTACCATATTACTATGCCGCACAGACCTTAATTACATCGGGTTTTGCCATTAAAGACGAAGAAGTTTTAAAAACAAGGTTAGACAAAGCTCAAGTGTTTTTAGACAAAGCAAAAGAGATTAGTCCTAAAAATGCAGAAATTTTAGTAGCACAAGCCACCTGGTATATTGTATGGGTTGCTTACGATGGAGCTACCTATGGAGCTATGTATTCTGGTAAAGTAGCTAAAATTTATAAGAAAGCATTTAAAATTGCACCTAATAACCCAAGAGTTGTGTTTGGTAAAGCAGAGTGGGATATGGGAACAGCAAGATTCTTTGGAAAAGATACTTCGCCTTATTGTAAAGAAATAGAGAAAGCCATAGAACTTTTTGATAAATTTGAGAAACCTACACCTTTTTACCCAATGTACGGAAAAGAAAGAGCACAACAGGTTTTGGCTCAGTGTGGTAAACAAAAATAATTATGATACAAAAACTCGTTAAATATATTTTTACCTGTGTTATTATTGGAATTGTTGTATTCTTTATAAGTACTAGTTTGTTTAGTACTTGGGAGTTTATTTCTGCGAATTGGTTGTTAAGAGTCCTTGCATTTAATATTATGTATGCATTAGTTTTAGGATTTTCCAATGCAGGTTATTTTTTCTTATTAGGAAAGTACAAGTGGAAAGAGCATCAATCTAAATTAAGAGTAATTATAGGTATTGTCGGTTCAATTCCAATTACATTAATTGGTCTGTTCTTCTTAAAGATGTTCGAAATGATGTACTTAGAAGGCCATGATTTTAATTACTTTCTAAGCCATCAAAGATTATCAAATTATGTGTTTGGATCCTTAATATCACTAGTTATAGTAATTATTTTCCATGCCATTTATTTCTATAAACAAGCACAAGAAAGAAAGGTAAAAGATTCCCAAATAGTAGCAAAGACAGAATCTGCAAAGTTTGAATCTTTAAAAAGTCAGTTAGATCCTCACTTTTTGTTTAATAGTTTAAATGTATTAACGAGTTTAATAGAAGAAAACCCTAGAGGAGCAGAGAAGTTTACAACTGGGTTGTCTAAGATATACAGATATATTTTAGAACAGAAGGATAAAGACGTGGTTGCTGTAACAGACGAACTCACCTTTGCCAACACCTATATGCGACTATTAAAAACTAGGTTTGAAGAAGGAATTGAGTTTGAAATTACAGAGGATTTAAAAGAATTAGAGTTTAAAATAGTGCCTTTGTCTTTACAGTTGTTGTTAGAAAATGCAGTAAAACACAATGCAATTACGCCTCAAAAACCTTTAGTAATTAAAATTTATCAGGAAAATAATAAGCTGGTGGTAGAGAACAGTTTTAATCCAAAGCAAGTATTAGAAAAAAGTACCAAAGTAGGTTTAGAGAATATAAGACAACGCTACAAGCTTATTACCAAAGAAACTGTAGAGGTAGTGCAAGAAAACAAATTGTTTGTTGTTAAACTTCCTTTTTTAACAAAAGACATTAAAATTATGAAAACAAGCTATTTAAACGAATCGGAAAGATATATAAGAGCGCAAAAACGAGTAGAAGAATTGTCTAACTTTTACTGGGCATTAGGATCTTACTTTGTGGTAATTCCATTTTTAATCTTCATTAACTATAAAACCTTTTGGGGCTATCAATGGTTTTGGTTTCCCATGTTTGGATGGGGAATGGGAATGATATTACAGGCAGTTAGGCTTTTTGTACTTGGAAATTCTTGGCAAAATAGAAAGATTAAACAATTAATGGAACAAGAGGACTTTTAAAACATAGGAAATTATGGAAATAATAAACAATTCAGATGAAGAAAAATATTTGAGAGCAAAAAGAAGAGTAGAAGATTTGTATAAATTCTACTGGAACCTCTGTTCTTATATAGTAGTAATTCCGTTTTTAATTTTTATCAACTTTTATGTAACTCCAGGTTTTCATTGGTTTTGGTTTCCAATGTTCGGATGGGGACTAGGACTGGCTTTACATGCGGTTAAGCTTTTTGTGTTAGGTAGTAGTTGGCGAGACAAGAAGGTGCAAGAATTAATGAGAAACGATAAATTTTAAAAAGATTGTAATGGAAATAGTAGAAAACACAGATTATAAATACATAAGAGCTCAGAACAAAGCAGAGGAGATAGCTCAGTTTTATAAAAGACTAACAACTTTTATTGTGATAATGCCTATTCTTATAGTTATTAACTACAGAACAGGATGGTGGCATCAGTGGTTTTGGTTTCCTCTTGCTGGTTGGGGATTCGGTTTGTTAAAAAATGCTGCACAGGTATTTGACTTTAATAAACGTTGGAAAGAAAAGAAGATTAAAGAATTAATGGAAAAAGATAATCTATAGCTTATGAGAGTTATTATTATAGAAGACGAAAAACCGTCGGCAAGACGTTTGGAGCGTATGTTGAATGAAATAGGTATTTCTGTAGCCATTCAATTACATTCGGTAGCAGAGTCTGTGGAGTGGTTAAGTAGCAACGAACATCCAGATTTAATAATGCTAGACATTCAGTTGTCCGATGGTTTAAGCTTTGAGATTTTTGAACACATAAAATTAAAAAGCGCTATTATTTTTACCACTGCTTATGATGAATATGCTTTACGGGCTTTTAAACAAAACAGCATAGATTACCTGCTAAAACCTATAGATAGTGAAGAGTTAGAAAATGCAATTGATAAGTTTAAAGAATTACAGCCCCAAAAAGTGGACTTGCCTTTAGATGTAAATCAGTTACGACAAATGTTGGTGAATCCTTTAGAAGCCAATTATAAAACAAGGTTTACAGTAAAAATAGGGCAGCATTTAAAAATGATTGCAGCGGATGATATTGAGTGTGTGTATAGCGAAAATAAAGGAACGTATTTGTTTACAAATAGTCAAAGAAGCTTTTTGGTTGATGAAACCTTAGAAAGCATAGCATCTAAATTAAACCCAGAACAGTTTTTTAGAGTAAACCGTAAGTTTTATGTGCATGTTGATGCGATTAAAGACATGGTTTCTTATACAAATAGCAGGTTGCAAATTTTTTTAAACAATTTCAATCAAGAAGAAATTATTGTGAGTAGGGAGAAGGTAAAAGCGTTTAAGGAATGGATAAGTTAAAAATGTCGTTTTTCGTTGGATCATTATTCATTGTGGCGATTTGGGTTCATAAATAATTATTCTAGATTGATAAGTTAGACCAAAAATTTCGTTTAAATATTAGTAAATAACATCCCGACTCCGCTCGATGACCGAGTATTATACTGAATTGATTTTTGTATATACGGTGTTCTAGCGTCCCGAAGTTTCGGGAGAGAACTTAGTATGTATTAAATTTTAAATTAAAACAACGTAGTAGATATAAAAATTCTACTTACAAATTTGTTTCCTGGCCTTTGGTAATCATTGGTTAATAAGAAACTACCTCTGTACCCAATACCTATTAAAGCTTGTCTAATATTAAAATAAGTATTGTCAAAAATAATTTCAAACCCAGCAGAATTTTGTTGGGTTTTTACTGTTATTAACTCATTAGGCCTATCTACGTTTACGGCAGAATAGCTAACATTACTAAAGTCTGCAAATAAGTTTGCTCTAATTCTCTTAAAATAAGTAATACCTAAAACCCCAAGATCAGGGTAGAATAGCGGTAATTGATAGTTTAAGGATAGATTAGATGCTTCAACGGCATTGCTAGTTTCAAACCCTCTAGCGTATCTAAAACTGTCTGTTTGTTGTATTTCGTTTTTTAAATAACCAAAAGATGCGTAACTATTGTGATCTTTAAAAAATCCAGGTAAAAATAATCTGTTAAAAGACGAAATATAATTTCCGTTTAAATAACTCCTATTATTAAATCCCTTGTTAAAACTTAGTAACGTTGATACTCCAGCCCTTGCATTAATGTTTTGAACGGCTTTTCTGCGTACACTAGATGCTTGTAATTGTAGTCTTAGATAATTAGAAGTAAGACCGTCTATTTCTATATTTTGATTTGTTTCATCAACCGTAAAATTATGCGCAAATCTGCTTTCTAGTTCGTATCCTAAATTAAGAGCAATGTTGTTGTTGTAATTACCATTTACCTGAGAGTAGGGGATAGTTACACTAGGAACCAATTGCAGCGTTTGAAATTGATGAATTCCGTTAATGATACTATTTTCTAGAGAGTTAAAAGCGGTTCCTTTAAACTCTCTATGCTGGTATTCCAATGCAATATTTAACATAGGAAACCATTTTTGATAAGATGCCATTAGGTTAAAACCAAAAGAGTTTTGTTCGTTTAGGTAAACATTGGTTCCTGCATTTAAAGAAAAATCATTTAACAATGTTGTTGCTGTAACATTGGCTGTAACTTCTTGATCAGAAAGGGTGTAGAGCCAGTCATGGAATTTTAAGTCTTCTAATAGAGAAGTATAACGTTTGGTGCTAAATTGTTGTTTTGGGATGCTGTCTAAAATGTTACCTCCTTCAAAAGCTACAGTTTTATCATTGTTCCAATCCATTAGAATAGGTTCCTTAAAACGTACTTTAACAGGAGCTATGTTTGTAGATGATACTTGAGTACCATTACTTGTTGTTTCTGTAAAATATAATGTGTTATTGCTAACAGATGGTTGGTAAGCTCCTATGGACGAATTGGTTACTTGTTCTAGCTTTTTAGTTCCTTGTAAATCGGTTCTGTAAATATTATCTATCCCATTAAAAGAAGCAGAAAAGTAAACCATGTCGTTTTCCACAAATAGATTGTCTAGGGTGTGACTGGTCCATTGGGTTAACTGAGTTTCTTTAAGGGTATGAACATTGTTGCTAAAAATGGCCAAACGATGATTTTCTTGTTTTAAATAAACCAATGTCTCGTTATTGATGAATTTAGGTCTAGAAATTACGCCTGTTGTAGGTAGGTTGTCTAGCTCATTTCCCTTTTTGTCTAAAATAACCAAGTGATACTTTCCTTCATTCGCTTCTACAGCAACTATCAAGCTATTGTCTGCATTAAAAAAAGGTGAGAAGTATCTTTTTTTAGAGGTGATTTTTCTTCTTTTACCTGTTTTTAAATCGTGAACTAACACATCGCTATAATTGGTGTAATTGTATCTAGGATGGTAAGAAAAACCGGTAAATAAAATTTGGTTATTCTGGTAGTGAAAGTAATTATCTTGGTTGATAATATTGGGCGTTAATTTATGTTCTTCTCCATTAAGATCTATTTCGTAAAAAGTTGGAATTTCGTTTAACTGTGTTTTAAGAGTTATGATATTCCCATTTTCCATTTTTTGAGGAAAATTGTAAACAGCTACTTTAGAATTTGTTTGGGTAATGGCTTGGTATTTTAGAGCATCTAAACTCTCTCTTTGCGTTGCCCATTGTTGTTTATTAGCTTCTGCAGCTTTTTTGTAGAGCCCTTTTGTAGTTAAACCAGTTTCTTTTTTTAATTGATAAGAAAAAGGGTAGAAAGGAAATTGATAAGCTGCTGCTTTATTGGTAATATTATTGATACGAGATGGGTTGAAATGATTTCTATAGTAGTTTAGCATTTGGTAACCATTTAAATAATGATTAGGAACCAAATCTTTAAAAGATCCATTTCTTGTTTTGCTGTAATTGTATAGAATATGGTCTCTATAGAGTGCTCTTTGCAAAGCGGTAAACTTAGGCAAACGACCACGACCACTTTGTGTTAAAGCAGTTTCCATAACTACGGCATCTCCTTCAAAATACCAATCGGGTATAGACAGAACACTACCTAGTCCCCAACCAGATTCCCCAAACAGGTAGTATAAAATTTTTGTAACTCCACTTTTGTGGTTTAAGAATTGCTGCACATGGCGGTACTCATGTATGGCAAGTGTACTAATCCAGTTGGTCGTTCCTAATGAGTTAAATGTTGTTGGTGCGGTGTTAAAGAACTCGCTTCTAAAAGGACTTACGGTTACAAAACCGTTAGATTCTACAGTATTAGAGCGTAATACAATGTCTATAGGCTGGTAGTGAAACCCTATAGACTTAGAGTTGTTTTTTTGAATATAACTAATGGTGTTAGCTATGTCTTGAGCTTCTTTTTCCTGACCAGCTTTGTAAATAACATTTACATAGGTACTGTATAATTTAAACCAGTTTTGAGGCTCGTGTTGGTTTTGAGAGTAAAAACAATTGGTTGCTATTAAACAAATAATTAATATTAGCTTTTTCACTTTTTCTTTGTTTTGGCGGCTACCACCAACTCAATCTTATCCAAAGTGGTTGCAGTGGTAAATAAACCGTAATTTATAGTGACTTTTTTCTTGTCAATTTTTTCAATAGTTCCACATGCTCGTCCATCAATTAATCGCACTTTATCATCAACCTTAAAGATATAACTTGCCTTTTTCTCTTGGGCAATTTTTTCTTCTTTTTTCTTTTCTTTTCTAACTTCAACCACTTTTTTAAGGACCTCTTGCTCTGTTTTCTTTATCACATTTTCTACCTGAACCTTTTCTTTACGTTCCTGTACTTTTTGTGTTTTTGTCTTTTTTACCTTAGGGTTGGCTTTGTCGTATTTCGTTTTTTCAATCAATACCCATTTGTCTAAATCACTTTTAAACTCTTTCTTGTTGTTGGTCTGAAAGTATTTGTTTAACAGCTCGTTAACTTTTCTTCCAACAGATAACATACGTTGATTTTTATCGTACAATGTTTGAAAACTTTCTAGTTTTTCTTGAATTTTAGCTTCTTTTTCTGCTAGTTGGTCTGCATGCTCTTTTGCTTTAGAACTTTGTTGTTCCATTTGTAACGTATTTCGTTGCAAATTCGTACGTTCTTGTTGTAATTTAGAGATGGTCTTATCAAAACGAACTTTGGTTTTGTCTATTTTCTTTTTAGCTCGGTTGATTAAACTATAGGGAATTCCGTTTTTCTGAGCTACCTCAAACGTAAATGAACTACCTGGCTGTCCTATTAGTAATGTAAATAAAGGCTCTAGCGTTCTACTGTCAAAAGCCATATTGGCATTTACTACATTGTCTAGCTCATCTGCCAACACTTTTAAATTGGTGTAGTGGGTTGTAATAACTCCATAAGCCCCACGTTCGTAAAATTCTTCTAGAAATATTTCGGCCAAAGCACCACCCAATTCAGGGTCAGAACCTGTACCAAATTCATCAATTAAGAAAAGAGAGTTTTTGGTACATTTTTTAAGAAAACCACGCATGTTCTTTAGTCTATAGCTATACGTACTTAGTTGATTCTCTATGGATTGATTGTCTCCAATATCTGTTAAAATATGATCAAAGAAATGGGTTGTACTGGTTTCATGTACAGGGATTAAAATACCGCTCTGAATCATTATTTGTAACAATCCAATGGTTTTTAAGGTGATACTTTTCCCTCCTGCGTTAGGTCCAGAAATTACAATAATTTGTTGTTCTTTATGTAGAGAAAGCGATTGTGGAATAACGGGTAAGTGTAAGGCTTTGTTTTTCTCTAATAAAATAGGGTGGTAGGCCTCAACGTAGTTTATTTCCTGATCTTCGGCAAAATCGGGTTTTACACCATTAATTTGCTTTGCATACATTGCTTTTGCCTTAATAACGTCTAAGGCTATTAATAGGTCTAAATATTCCTCTATAAGAGGAGCAAAAGGGCGAATTTGTTCGGTAAGAATTCTTAAAATTCTATCTATTTCTTGTTTCTCCTCTAAAATTAACTCCTGTAATTGCCTGTGGTAGTTTAAAGTACTCTGAGGAGCTATAAAAACAATACTTCCAGTTTTAGAAGTCCCTAAAATACTTCCTTTAATTTTTTTTCTATGAATAGCTTGTACGGCTAATACGGGCTGGTTTTCAATGATAGATTCACGAATATCATCTAAAAATCCAGCTTTGTTGTATTTTGCCAATTCAGCATTAAAAGAAACGCTAATCTGACTACGGACATCGTTTAAGCGTTTGCGAATTTGATGTAACAATTCCGAAGCTTTGTTTTGAACCTCTCCGTAGTTGGTAATAATTTTAGCAATCTCTTCTACAATGGTTGTAGTATACTCAATAGGTGTTGTTAAAATAGCCAGATTAGGATAGTAATCTTTAAATTTTTCAAAGTATTGAATTAGCTCATTAGAGGTATTAGAAATATTAGATATTTTTAAAAATGCTTCAGGAAGTAATTTACTGTTCTCAATTTTTAACAACTTTATTTCTTTGTCTATAGCATCAAAATAGTGGTTTGGAATTCTATTTTCTGCGACCAAAGAACCTAAATATTCATTAACTCTAGCCAATGCAATTTCTAAGTCTGGTTTGTTAGAAAAAGGGAGCAAGCTTTCTACTTTTTCTTTAGCTTTTTCTGAATGACAATATGTTGCAATTGCCGTTAATATTTCTTGAAACTCTAAGTCTTCTAATGTCTTTTTAGCGATGATTCCCATTGAAAAGTTTACTTTTACTTTGTAAAACTGGCACAAAAGTACATATTCAAACATAATTATTATGCAGAATCAACTACCAGATGATTGGAGATTGTTATTAAAAGGTGAATTTACGAAAGAATATTGGCAAGATTTAGAAAAGAAAGTAACCAATGCCTACACTACTACAACTTGTTTTCCTCCAAAAAACGATGTATTCAATGCTTTTAAATTGACCTTTTTAGATAATGTAAAGGTAGTTATTTTAGGGCAAGACCCTTATCATGGAGTTGGCCAGGCAAATGGTTTGTGTTTTTCTTATATAGGTCAAAATAAATTTCCTCCATCGTTAAAGAATATATACAAGGAGGTTAGTTCTGATTTAAATATTAACATGCCAGCTACCAATGGAGATTTAACCTCTTGGGCTAAGCAAGGAGTGTTGTTGTTAAATGTAACTTTAAGTGTTGAAGCGAATAAACCTAACAGCCATAAAGGCTTTGGTTGGGCTAAGTTTACAGACCAAGTAATTCGTAAAATTTCTGAAGAAAAAGAACATGTGGTTTTTTTATTGTGGGGAGGTTTTGCTCACAAAAAAGAGAAATTAATAGATGAGGATAAACATTTAATATTAAAAGCCACACATCCTTCTCCGCTTGGAGCCAATAAAGGAGGTTGGTTTGGCAGTAAACACTTTTCTAAAACAAATTTATATCTAGTTGCTCACAAAAAACAAGAAATTGATTGGCAACTAGAAGAGTTTGATGAACAATTGAATCTGTTCTAGTACAGAAATTATGGTTTGTTTTCAGATAAGATTGGTACTTAAGTATTAGTTTTTAATGCTTGGAATTAGTTAGATTTGATGGTAACATTAAAAAAATGCGGTTATTCTTATTTGTTTTGGCTATTAATTTAGGTTTATAGGGTAGTTGTAGGTTAGTGTCTTAAATTATTAATTTAATGATAGATATAGATAGTCTTATTGAAGAGAAAATTACAGAATTAAGTTTCAGTAGTAGTACTTGTAAAACCTATAAAATATGGGTTTTTAGATTTTTAGAATTCATAGAAATTAAAGATGTAAACTCAATTGAATTCATTCACATTGAAAAATATTTGAATCATATAATTGAAATAAGTAATTATAGTTTATCTTCTCAAAGGCAAGCATATTCTTCCTTAGAGTTTTTATTTAATAAAACATTAGATAAAAATTTTCCTTTTAATAAAATAAAAATTGCTATTGCCCCTTCAAAAATACCTGTTGCTATTCCTAAGGAAGAAGTTTTACAGATTTTAAATCACATTACTAATATTAAACACAAAACGATACTAGCACTTATATATTCTTGTTGTTTGAGTACTGAAGATGTTATAAACATTCAAATTGATGATTATAATTCTGATGAGAAAGTATTAACCATAAGAAAAGACCAAAAAATATATAGAAAAGCTCCAGTTGGAAACATATTAGTTCCAATGTTAACAAATTATATTGATGAATATAATCCGATAAATTACCTTTTTGAAAATAACACAAACCATAAGAAATATTCCAATTCTTCAATTAGAAAAACTTTTAACGATGCAAGAGACAATTTAGGGCTAGATAAAAATTATACATGCCAAAATTTAAAGTATTCATATGTGAAGCACTTAGTTGACGAGGGATTTCAATTAACAGATGTTCTTAACCATATTAAGCTTAAAACTTATGAGAAATATTCTAAAATTGAAGGGTTACATAATTCTATCATAGTCTCTCCTATAGATTCATTGATAAAAAAAAATCCAAAAATAAAACTAAAAATAACTGATGAGCAATCTGAGAACTTCATTTTAACAGACAAACAAACAAAAAGAATGTTAGAAAAAAAACCTAACTTAATAAAATCGTTTATTGAAAATGAAATAAACGATTCTGATATTACAGCTATAGGTTACCGTAAAAAACAATTAGAAGTATTTAAGAACTTACTTACAGATGAGAATTATTTTAAGGATGAACTAACAAGACTTAATATTTCTGGTAAGGAAAATCTTTGGCAATATTTCTTTGAGAAGAATACATGGATTTTTGGTTATGGTCTTAATTTTATTTTTTCAACTAATTTAGAACACAAGAAAATTGAACAAGTAGTGTCAGGATTTTCCTTCAATGAATATGGGAAAAGAGTTGATGGTTTGCTTAAAACTAGAGGTTTAATAAGTTCTCTATGCTTTGTTGAAATTAAAGTACATGATACTAGGCTTTTGAGTAATAGGCCATATCGCTCAGATTGTTGGAGTGTATCAAATGAACTTTCAGGGGCTGTTTCTCAAATTCAGAAAACTGTTCAAAGGTCGATAACAAATTTACCTACGCAAAATAGAATGATAGACAGAGAAGGTAATCCTACTAATGAAACTATATTTTTATACAAACCCAAATCGTATCTTATAATAGGTAACCTTAATGAATTTGTAACTGAGCATGGGGTAAATGAAAGTAAATTCTCGTCATTTGAATTATTCAGACAAAATACAAATTCTCCTGAAATAATAACATATGATGAATTGTATGAAAGGGCAAAATTTTTATTAGATAATAAAATTAATAAGTAAAAAGGTTCATCAACATTAACCATTAATAATATCTAATAATTTTGGATAATAAAAAATAAAAGAAGTTTTATCACTTAAGCCTGACTACCATAACAATCCGTAGTACATTGACAATACTTTCTGTTGTAAATGTGTAAGAAAACCAAAGCTATTGTGGGAACGTAAATAAGAGATTCAGGAATTTTTACCAACTGTACTTGTTCGTTGGTAATAATTGCTGTTAACAAAAACCAAGAAATCCAAAGTGAGTTTTGCATCCAATTTTTAGCACTATTTTTTGTAGATAAGTACACCGCTCCAAAAGAAAATAAAAGGAAAAAAACATCAAAATACTTCCACCAGTATGGTGTATTAGCACAGCAAGGATCTGCTACAGCACAAGATTTAGCTAAAAATAATAAGGGAGTAGCCAAACAGTGAATTAAGCACAATCCGCTTATAAAAGCTCCTATAATATCTGATTTTTGACTTACTGATTTAATGACCATTTGCTGTATTCTAAATTACGGCCACAAAAATAGCAAAATAGCTTAAATATGCAACTGTGTTGCGTTTTTGTTTTGTTTATAAATCTTTTAGGTGAATTTGCTTAGCTTCAAATCTGTAAGTGTTTGGAATTTGTTGCATTTGAAAAAAACTTATATTCCTGTTTTTTAATCTTTTTACAATTATATCCTTGTCGTTTTTTGCCATACGAATTCCGAAATAGATTGCTTTTATGGCGTTTGGAGGATGATAGATTTTACCTGTTGATTTGGAAATAACCCTAAACTCCTTCTCATATTCCCATCTTTTCGATTTACGAAAGGCAGATTTATGTATAATAAAGTTATAACCAAGTAAAATATGTAAAAAATAAACTTTAGGAGGATATTTCTTATAAACAACATTTGAGTATGAATTCTTATTATCTATTAAATAGTTAAAGTCATATTCAATACAAAAGCCTTTATGTGAATCAGAATAATGAGCCCACAATAATTCATCATCAAGGCTTTTGGACAGAGAAAAAATACCTATTTGATTTCTAAGACTTAATTCTTTTTCAATATTTTCTTGAAACAAAATACTATTCTCTTTGGAGTATAGATTAAACTTTTTGAGTAACCAACTACTAAAACTATTGATTTTAGTTTTGTCTGATAATGTATCGCATGGATCATTTAAGTCATTTATATGAGAGGACCAATAATAATTCTCTTC
Source organism: Wenyingzhuangia sp. IMCC45574 (assembly GCF_054182685.1). Classification (NCBI taxonomy): domain Bacteria; kingdom Pseudomonadati; phylum Bacteroidota; class Flavobacteriia; order Flavobacteriales; family Flavobacteriaceae; genus Wenyingzhuangia; species Wenyingzhuangia sp. IMCC45574. The sequence goes on from NZ_CM135169.1 coordinate 135,103, forward strand.
AATCGCTGTTAAATCTCTTTCAAAGGTTTCACCCGCTGGTCGGTATTTAAAAACTCTCATGAGACTGTATAATTTTACACATGCTGATCAATTAAAATCTGATTTCCATCAGGATCGGTTAGCATGATGCTTTCTGGGCCTTTAGAAGAGGTTTTAGCTTGTTTGTCTAAGGTAATCCCATTTTGTTGTAAAGCGTCTTGTATTTCTCTTACATCGTCAAAATCGTTTAGTGCAGTAGCGTTTTCATCCCAACCAGGGTTAAAGGTTAAAATGTTATTGGGAAACATTCCTTGAAACAATCCAATAATAGTGCTTTCGTTTTTAAGAATTAAATAGTTCATTTCTAAACTTCCAGCAAATACAGAGAATCCTAATTTTTCGTAAAACTCTTTTGACTGTTCTAAGTCTTTCACACTTAAACTCACTGAGAATACTCCTAGTTTCATGGTTGTATCGTTTTTTTGTTTTCTACTGTAATATACGAACCTTCTGCGAGCATTACAGAATCGGGTTCCATAGAATTTAAAAACTCAAATTCTCTTCCATACACCAAACCAAAATCAACATTAATTTCATAATTATTTACTGCATAAGCTTCCCATCTAGGGTGTGTAACTTCGTATTCGTTACTTTTTGAATCGTTTACATGTGCATAGCCCCAATAGTGTTCTGTAATAAATTCTGTTTCACTTTCAGTAGGAATTTCAGTTGCTTCTACTTCAGCTTCAACTTTTATAGAGTTCCAGGTATTGTCTTTTTTCCATCGGTATTCAACTGTTCTCTTCAATTCATTTTGATTCCATGAATGAGACATAGGCATAGTCTCATAATTTTCTTTGTAAATGGTATTTGCTACAAAAGTAATAGCGGGTTTGGGTACAATCTCTTTAATAAAAACAACACCTCTTTTCCATTCGCCATTTTCAAAACGTTTTACATAAAAACGAAGGTTTACTTCTTCAAAGTTTACATGCCCTGGGATTTTAATTCCTAAGAGTTTGGTATTTACAAATACAAAGCCAACCAAACTCACATAACATTTTCCATTCCAGAGGTCTAGTTCTGTACCTGCTGGTACATATTTTTCTAATATTTCTGGATTGATATTATAATTGGCAATCACTAACTTTCTCCATTCGGCTTTTAGAAAACTCATATTGTTTTTTTGAGTAAAATTAGAATTTACAAAAGGAATTTGAGTTGTGAAAAATAAAAGAAAAGCTATTTTAGAAGCTCTATGAATAAACAAAAAAGAGTTAGTGTTAACCACCAACTCTTTTTACTTTATAACCGTCTTTTTTTAAGATTTCCATAATTTTATCTCGGTGTTTACCTTGAATAATGATTTCACCGTCTTTAATGCTTCCACCAACACCGCATTTGTTTTTTAATAATTTACCTAATGCTTTTAAATCTTCGTCGGTCCCTATAAAACCACGAATAACAGTAACTGTTTTTCCACCACGTCCTTTGTTAGAAAAAATAGCTTCTAGTTGTTGTTGGTTGTTAGGTAATGTTTCTATTTCGCTGCTACCGTCATCAAATTCGTAATTTTCGTTGGTAGAATATGCAAACTGCCCTAAAGCAGATAAATCGTTTAATTTTTTAGCCATTGTTTTCAGGTTTTATCAATCCTAATTCAATTAATCTTTCTATTAAATAAGCTCCTGCTGTAGTGTCTTCAAACTGTTTAGGGTTTTCCTTGGTTACACAATTTTCTAAGCAAGTTAAGTCCATGGTTGGAATTGGGTGCATAAAAAACGGAATAGAATAACGAGAGGTTCCCCATAGTTCTTTTGGAGGGTTTACTACTTGATGAATGGTGGACTTTAATTTATTATTTGTTAATCTAGATAACATGTCACCTACATTTATCATCAATTCATCGGGTTGTGCTATAGCATCAATCCAAGTTCCTTCTATATTTTGTACTTGCAGGCCTTTTCCTTGAGCCCCCATTAACAACGTAATTAAGTTAATGTCTCCATGGGCTGCAGCTCTTACGGCTCCTTTTGGTTCAGTTTCAATAGGAGGGTAGTGTATAGGTCTTAAAATACTATTACCATTGTAAATGTATTCGTCAAAATAGAATTCATCAATATTTAGATATAGGGCTAGCGCACGTAATACGTATTTGGCTGTTTTCTCTAGTTGTTGATAAACTTCTTTTCCTACTTCGTTAAATTTTGGTAATTCCTCAACAGTTATATTCGGAATTAATGCTTTTTTTAATTCGCCTGTTAAGACTTCTTTATTGGATACATATTGTCCAAAGTGCCAAAATTCCTTTAGGTCTCCTTCTTTTTTACCTTTAGCACTTTCTTTACCAAAAGAAGTATAGCCACGTTGTCCAGCAAGTCCTTCAATTTCGTATTGGTTTTTAGTTTCTTCGGGTAAACTAAAGAAATTCTTTATTTCTTGATATAAATTTTCTACCAATTCATCCGATAGAAAATGTCCTTTTAATGCTACAAAGCCAATGGTGCTAAATGCAGTACCAATTTCATTTACAAATTGTTGTTTGTCGCTTTCTTTGTCTGATAAGAACAAACTTAAATTAACAGATGGTATTTTATGCATGTTTATTTCTTGTATAAAGGGATTCTATAAGATATGGTGTAATTGATATTGGCACCAGATCCGTTTTTGGATATTCTTCCCATTCCAGGAGCGTAAGTGTTGTCAAAATTATCACCCGTTTTTGTAGTGATTAATTTACTGATACTGGCCATAAAACCAAAATATAAATTAGAGAAAATCTCTACTTTAATTCCGGCTACAAATTCTACCCAATGAGCATTTAATCCGCTAAACTCTCTAGAGGTATTTACTTGTTTGGGAGGAAAGAAGTTTTCATTGGTGGTACCATCTCTGGTATTACTTAGGTCTCCGTTTTGATATATTGTGTAATCGTGAAGCGTGTTGCTAAACGTAGCAAAACCATAACGAGCTCCTAGATACAATTCGTTATCCATGTCTAACCAATTTGTAAATAGGTTGTAGTTAATACCCGCTTTTAAATAAGAACCTTTTACCGTATTGTTAAACTGATCTTCTTTTAAATCTCGTTCTATAAAACCAGCTTCCCCAGCTACAAATAAATTTGTTTTTAAACGATAATCAGCAACTATTTCTGCACCATTAAAGTAATCTTTGCTAAACATGTAGATAGGTTTTATAACATCAAACCCTATTCTAAGCCCATAAGTTTTGGGATTGTAAAGAGGGTTGATACTATCTTTAACAGTCTCTACTTTTTCTACAATTTCAGAATTTTTAAGAATGTTGTTTGTAAATTCTTTAGGTGTGTTTTCTTGTGCAAATAATCCTTGAACTCCAAGGCAGATGCAAATACCACTAATGATATATTTTAACATGAGCTTGAGTTTGATCGTTTATTTCATTTGTTACTTGTACAATGCTATCTATCCAGTTGTCTTTGGTACTTTCAATCGTTAAGTTTTTAAAAACACTTTTAAATCCACAAGCTCTAGACACAAAAACATCTTCTACCGTATAGTTAATGGTTAGTATTTCTGTTGATGGAACGCTATCTTGAATAGAAAATTCATAGGTTACAGAAGTATCTTGTGTGTTTATTGGAAAGCTAATAGAATCTCCAGTATTCACATTAAAATACGGAATAGTTACGTCATCAACTTTAGCAACTAAGGCAATACGTTTTGTACTTTCATTAATACTGTCTTTATTGTAAAAACGTATAATTAATTCAGGAGTTGTAGGTTCTACACAGAACTCATCCTGACAGCTATAAAAAGCGGTAAAAATTCCCAAACCAAGTAAGAGAAGGCTAATTTTTTTCATGGATTCAAAGATAAAATATTCTTTTAGGTGTTCTGAATGGAATCCTACAAAAAAGAGGCCTATTTTTCAATAAGCCTCTTTTTTTATTCAGTAAATTTAAATTTAGTCTCTTTTACGTCCCCAAGATTTGTTTTGTACACGGTTAGATCTACCTCTAGATTGGTCACCACCACTGTTTCCAGATCCACCATCTCTTCTACGTCCTCTAAAGTCACCATCGTTTCTACGACCTCTGTCTCCACCACGGTTTCCATCACTTCTTCTACGATCTCCACCACCACTACGGTTTCTATCTCCACGTCCTCTTCCACGACCTCCACCGTTTCCGCCACGACGTTTTTTAGTAATTTCTACATTAACATTTCTTCCTTCAAACTCAGGCTCGTTGCTTAAGAAAGCATCTAAAGTTTCTTGTTCAAAGTTTTTATCTAATTCAAAGAAAGAGAAAGTATCTAAAATTTCAATTTGTCCAATTTCTACGTTGTTGGTAATGTTCTGATCGTTGATCAATCCCATTAAACGAGGAGGAGTTAAATTGTCTTTTCTACCAATGTTGATAAAGAAACGAGTCATGTTTTCGTCATCTCTTTGTCTACCTCTATCATCTCTATCTCTAGTACCACGCGTATCGTTAATATCTCCAGCGTTAGCATAGTATTCTAAGAAAGCGTTAAATTCCATAGAAATAAATTTCTGAATTAACTCTTCTCTAGACAATCCTTCAAATTGTTCGTAGATGTTTTCTAAGTATCCAGAAATAGCTTCTGAGTTGATATCTGTATTTTTTACTTTTTCAACTAATTTGAATAATTGAATTTTACAAATTTCTTCTCCACTAGGAATATCTCTCTTAATAAATTTCTTTTGTATTTTTCTTTCAATAGGTCTTAATTTTCCTACCTCTCTAGAAGTAACCAATACAATAGAAACCCCTTTGTTACCAGCTCTACCTGTACGTCCACTTCGGTGTGTATAAGCTTCGTTTTGGTCTGGTAATTTATGGTTAATTACGTGGGTTAAGTTGTTTACATCTAAACCACGAGCAGCAACATCAGTTGCAACCAACATTTGAATGTTTTTGTTACGGAACTTTACCATTACACTATCACGTTGTGCCTGAGATAAATCTCCGTGTAATGAGTCTGCATTGTAACCGTCTGCAATTAGCTTTTCAGAAACTTCCTGACATTCACGTCTTGTTCTACAAAAGATAATTCCGTAGATATCTGGGTTAATGTCTGCAATACGTTTAATAGCAGCGTAACGATTACGTTCTGTTACCACGTAGTATTCGTTACTTACATTGTCAGAACCTGTGTTTTTTGTACCTGCAGAAATTTCAGCAGGATTGTGCATGTAGTTTCTTGCAATGGCCTCTACTTCTCTAGGGAAGGTTGCAGAGAATAATAATGTTTGTTTGGTTTCTGGAGTAGCTTCTAATACAGTATCCAAATCATCTTTGAACCCCATATTTAACATTTCATCAGCTTCGTCTAAAACCAACCACTGTAAGTTTCCTAATTTTAATTTTCTTCTATTGATTAAATCAACAGTTCTACCAGGAGTACCCACAACAATTTGTGCTCCACGATTCAATTTACGAGCCTGATCTTCTAGACTTGCACCTCCGTAAACAGTAACGGTTTTTAACCCTTTAATGTTTTTAGAAAATTTTTGAATTTGATCTCCAATTTGTACAGCTAATTCACGCGTTGGTGATAAAATAATAGCTTGAACATTGCTGTTCTCTGTATCAATTTGTTGGATGATTGGTAAACTAAAAGCAGCAGTTTTTCCTGTTCCCGTTTGGGCAAAAGCTTTTAAATCGTCTGTAGAATTAATTACTTGAGGAATTGCTTTTTCTTGGATTTCTGAAGGGGTTTCATACCCCATATCAGTTAAGGCAGAAAGAATTTCTTCTTTAAGCCCCAATTCGCTAAATGTCGACATATGGTTTGTTTAGTGACTCACAAACCTATACGACTAGTTTGCAAATCTGATTATAAAAATGCAAAGATACGGTATTTATTTTAGATGGAGGGGTATTAGTAATAATAAGCTGAAAAATATAGGTTTACAATTCTATTTATTCATAATTAAAAGTTAAATTGGTGTCAATAATTAAAAGTTATGTTATTTAGTTTCATAATTGCAGGTATCTACACATACATTAATATTAAAAAAATGAAACCTTTAATAGATAGTGGTAATGTTAAGATATTAAAAAAAAGAAAAGAGTTGTTAAAGGTAATTGGCTATGAAAAAAAGTAAAACCTGCACTACAACAGTTAAAAGATGGTTTTCTATTGCAAACTACTTTTTCTAAAAAGGGGAAGTACGATGTTCATGTAAGGTATAGTAAAGATATACTTTATACCTATGTGGTTAAAGTAAAGTAGCATACACTATAGAAATATCATTAACTTTATAAGAATTCCTTTTTTTATAAAAAAAACAGAACTTTTTAAAAAAGGTAGGGTCTAAACCAATAAGAATGTTTTAGAGATATAACTCTTAACCAATTTTTTTGAAGAACGAAGCAGCATTTATAGAGCGATTATTAAGTCCAAGGCATAGAGATAGAGCTTTTGGAGAATTGTTGGATAGTTACCAAGAGCGATTGTATTGGCACATTCGTAAGTTGGTTCCTAATCACGAAGATGCTGCAGACGTATTACAAAACACATTTGTAAGAGTGTATAAGAGTCTACCAAAGTTTAAACAACAAAGCTCGTTACATACTTGGATGTATAGAATAGCCTATAACGAATCGCTTCGTTTGATAGAGAAAGAAAAAAACAAGTATAGAGCTTCTACAAGTGAAATAGAACAAAAGCATTTGGAAAATTTGGTGGGAAGTTCTTATTTTGACGGATCGGAAATACAGATAAAACTAAAACAAAAAATCTCTGAGTTGAGTGAAAAGCAACGTGTCGTTTTTCAGATGAAGTATTACGATGACTTAAAGTTTAGAGAAATAGCAAGTATATTAGAAATTAAAGAAAATACAGTAAAAACTACTTATTACGCAGCTGCTAGATTGATAGAAAAAAAGATGTTAGAAGTAGAGGCAATTTAAGTGATAAATAGCAATATTATGGAATTAAAGAAGATACATAACCATCCCAAAAAACAAGAAGATGCTTTGTTTGATCAAAAGAACAGAGAACGTCACCAGAATGATTTTGGTTTTGAAGTTCCTGCAGATTTTTTTAAGAATTCTAAAAATGCCATTTTAGAAGAAACAATCCGTAGCAATAGAAAGCAAAGAGTTATTAAGTTGATTCGTTTGTCTACAACAGTTGCAGCTGCCATTGTTTTGTTCTTTACGGTTAAGAATACTACTATTACTACTACACAGGTAGCTTTAAACGATGCTGAAAGTAATATGATGATTAACTCTCTTATTGTAAATGAGAACAAATTAGATAAGATATCAGATACGTATATGTTAGGGGCTTTGTATCCTAATGAAGATCTCTTGAATTAAAAAAAAACAGTTTTTTTAAAACTATTTTAAACTATCAGGTTCTAAGATTACAGAACGTTCAATTAAACAATTATTAATTTAAAAAATACAAAAATGAAGACTTTACAAAAATTAGCCATTGCAGTTTTTACTTTAGCATTAACAGCAGTACATGCACAAGATACTCCTACTAAAGAATCTATTTTTACAGATGCTCAAAAAGAAATGATTCAAGCACAAAGAGAGCAAGTAAAAGCGAACAAAGAAGCTTTAAAGGCTACTTTTACAGCAGAACAATTAGCTATTTTAGAGAACAAAGAGTTAACTAGAAAAGAAAGAAGAGAAGCTTTAAAATCATCTTTTACAGATGCTCAGAAAGAAATGATAGAGACAAATAGAACTGCGGCTAAAGAAGCTAAAGAATCTTTTAGAGCTACTATTACAGAAGAGCAAAAAGAGCAATTGCAAGCAAGAAGAGCTGCAAGAGCAGAAGGAGGTAAAAAAGCAAGAGCTAAAGTAAGAGAAAAAGCACGTAGAAAAGCACGTAGAAAAGCAGCTAAAGAAGATGCAGCTGCAGAATAATCTCAAATTTATTCCCCTAATAAAAGAGTTACATTTAATGTAACTCTTTTGTCGTTTTTGTAATAATTTTAAAAATATTCTATATTTAGAAATCTTAAACGAACCCCCTCCAACCTAACCAAAAATATATGAAGAACCTATTCCTAAGTTTATTTTTATGTATCAGTTTTTTGTCATTTTCTCAAAACAAAGAAGATGAAACCCAACAAACAGATGAAGATTTAATATTGGAATCGTTATTAGACGAGGATGCAGACAAGGATGTTGATGATTTATTAGCAGCACTCTTTAAAGAACAAAAAGATTTGAATGATTTAATGGAATCATTTTCAAACTTTAAATTTTTATACATCTCCGCAAATTATACAAGTGATACCTATTTTGCAGGTAGAGATATTGGTTGGAATGATTATAATTTAAGACCCCAGATAACATATTTAGATGCTAAGGGGTTCTTTGCAAGTATTGGAGGTGCTTATTACGATGGTACTTATTTTGATCCTAGGTGGGATTTTACCTCTTTATCTGCCGGGTATGGTAGAAGTTTTGGAAAGAATAATATATTTCGTGTAAGTGGAGGTTATACACGATTTATTTACAGTAAAAAAGGGTCTAATCCTTTTACCAATTCTATTTCTGCTGGAATAGCGGTACGAAATAAGAAAAGAACCTTAGGAACACGTTTGTCTTTAAATGAATCTTTTGGTGATGATAATTCCTTTCAAATTGGATACTCGGCTTTTGGAGTCATTAATATTTTAGATAAAGAAAAGTATCGTTTACAACTGAGACCAAGATTAAATATATTGGCTGGTCAGCAAACTTTTTTTGAAGAAACGGGAGAGTTTGATATTGAAATTGAAGACGGTATTCCTTATGAGGTTCCTAGATATAATGAGACGAGTGTTTTTGATTTAATGAACGTCCAAATAAGTTTGCCAATTTTATATACTACAGAAAAGTGGGATGTAGAAGTTGGTTTTAATCGAAATTTCCCTTACGAAATTGGAAATGAGACAAAAGAAGACAACACCGGTTTTATAAATGTGTCTGTAGGATATTTATTGGAATTATAAATTATGTATTTTTTTATACTCTAACCAATCCAAATACAAGTCTTCTGTTTTTTGTCTGGCCCAAGCAGTAGTCCTTAAAAATTTAAGACTGCTCTTAAATGTTGGGTTGTTACCAAAACAGCGTATGCCTGTTTCTTTTTCCATTTCTTCCCATCCTAAATTTTCAATCAATTCGGTAAGAATATCTGCTAGTTTAACTCCGTGTAAAGGGTTGTTTGGCTGAGCGTTTTGAGACATAGAATAAAATTTTGTTACAAAAGTAACGCCTTACTATTAATAAAGCTACACATTCTACGAATATTGCAATTTGTGGTTCTTTTTTTATTAAAAGAAAATATTAGTAGAATGAGATCAATAGCATTTAAAGAATTCTCCTACAGTTAATCAATTGTGTTTGTATGTACAATTATCATAACCTAGTTAAACGCAATAGTTTTTACTATGTCTAATTATTGAAAAAATAAACCAAAAATTAAGATTACTTATGAATTGTTTACTGAGACGATTGTTTTTATTGATGTTATTTGTTCTTACAATGTCAGCCAAAGGACAAAATAGCAAAGCACCTAATTTATTGTATATTATAACCGATGAACATAACTTTAGAACAATAGGAGCTTATAGAGAGTTACTATCTAAAGAGGAAGCTTATATGTGGGGAGATATGGTTGTTGAAACTCCTAACTTAGACTTTTTGGCACATAAAGGGGCTATTTTAACGAGTATGTATGCTGCTTCTCCATCCTGTACTCCGTCTAGGGCAGCTATGTTTACTGGGAGTTATCCTCATACGGTAAAGATGCCAAAGAATGGATATGTGCTAGATCATAAAATTCCAACTTTAGCAGATGTATTGGCTAAAAATGGATATAGCACAGGGTATACAGGTAAACTTCACTTAATAGGGCATCCTAAACCTATGTGGAATCCTGAATATGGTTATGGGTTTCAGCACAAGAAATATATGTTTAATGGAGGACATTGGAAAAAGTTTGAATTGGACAAAAACGGTCTGCCTAAGGTAGGAAGTACCAATGCAGAAGGAAAACCCAACACAAAATTAAATGGTGCCAATGAAAAGTCTTTTGCTACAGACTGGTTAACCGATAGAGCTTTGGAGTTTTTTGATGCACAAAAAGGAACAGGAAAACCTTTCTTCGAGGTTGTTAGTTTTCCAGATCCACATACAAGTAATGTGGTTAGAGCTCCATATAATACCATGTATGATATTAAGAAAGTAAAGTTACCTAAGACTTTTAATTTAGAGTATAGCAAGGAATTACCAGCATGGAAAAACCCTGAATTAGACTTTGCCGTTAATAAAAAATCAAAAGAAAGAAAGTTAAAGAAGAACTATACACCAGAAAAAGCTAAAAGAAAACTTAAAAAAGACATTACTCAATACTTTGGAATGGTAAAGTGTATTGATGATAATATTGGTAAAATGATTCAAAGGTTAAAAAAGAACGGACAGTTAGACAATACCATTATTATATTTACTTCGGATCATGGAGATTTATTAGGGGAGTACGGAAGGGATAATAAAGGAGTGCCACAAGAGGCTTCGGCTAAAATTCCATTTATAGTATATTATCCAAATGCTATTAAAGCAGGTACAGTTGTAAACAAAGCTACCAATAATACCGATTTTATGGATACGGTATTAAGTTTAATGAAAGTAAAAGATTTTGATCCAACTACAACAGATGGTAGAGATATTAGTGACTGGCTAATAGGTAAAAAGAATACGAAACTAAAGGATATGACTTTTGTATCGTATCAATGGTGGACTTCGGTAATGACAGATAGATACAAGTTGATTTTAGATAAAAGTAAAACCAAACCTTGGTTGATCGATTTAGAAAAGAATCCGGATGAGATGATCAACTTTATAGATCATAAAGATTATAAAGAGATACGTAAAAAACTATCGAAAGCTCTTAAAGCGTATGGAGATACCTATAAAGATCCAATAGTATTAGATGAAAGAGTTCAGAGTCAGTTAACAGAGTTGATGTAAAATTTGATTAAAGAATAATAGAAACGGTTTGTATTAAGATACAAGCCGTTTTTTAATGGTTTAAAAAGTCCTCTAAATTTAATTGTTCTTTAGGAATAAAACCTTTTAGTATCATAACAATTCCAAAGGCTACCAAAATAAAACCCATTATTTTTTTTATAATTTGAATGTTTTTTGGAGTTAAAAAACTCTTTAGCTGTTTCGCAAGGATTATTTTTATTATATCGGTTGTAAAATAACCTCCAATAATAGCTGCGAAATACCAAAATATCTGAATAGAAGTCATGTTTAATGTTGGTATAACCACCACAATTAAGCCCAACCAAAAAGCCAACACTCCTACGTTAATGCAGTTTAAGAAAAACCCATGGAATATCAATTTATAATAATTGTTCTTTTTGGGGATTGTTATAGTGGATTCTTCCAAAGTTTCATTTTCCTTTTTCTTCTGTAAAACAGTAATAATCCCGTAAACAAGAATTATGATTCCTCCGAGTATAAATAAACGAGGATCGTCTTTAATTTTGTTCAATACAGGTCTACTTCCAAAGTAAGAAATCAGAATAAAAGCAATATCTCCTAAAATAACTCCGGTATTAAAAGCCAAAGCAACTTTAGCACCTCTTAGAATACTGGTTTGTATTAGCATAAAGAAAACAGGGCCAATCATAAACGAAAGAAAAACACCTGTAAGAATAGCATTTTTAAGCTCTAAAAAACTCATGCGAGCAAAGGTAGAATTTGTATGTAAAGCAATGGTTAAATAATAAGGATTTCTTAATCTATTTTGTACTTTTGCAGCAAATTAAAAATCAGTTTTATGTTAACAGTTTCAAATTTATCGGTACAATTTGGAAAAAGAGTATTGTTTGATGAAGTAAACACAAAGTTTACCCAAGGAAATTGCTACGGAATTATTGGAGCAAATGGAGCAGGGAAGTCTACTTTTTTAAAGATTTTATCGGGAACAATGGAGGCTACTTCTGGACATGTAAGTTTAGATCCTGGAAAACGTATGTCTGTTTTAACTCAGGATCACTATGCCTTTGATGAGTACACAGTACTAGAGGCAGTGTTAATGGGGAATAAAGAGTTGTATAAAATTAAGGCCCAAATAGATGCCTTGTATGCTGATTATACGGATGAAAATGCCGAAAAAATTGGAGAGTTACAAGTAATCTTTGAGGAAATGGATGGATGGAATGCAGATTCTGCTGCAGCTACTATGTTATCTAACCTAGGGATTAAGGATGATATGCACTACACTTTGTTGGCAGATTTAGACGGTAAAGCTAAAGTACGTGTGTTGTTAGCACAGTGTTTATTTGGTAATCCTGATGTATTGATTATGGATGAGCCTACCAACGACTTGGATTTTGAAACCATTTCTTGGTTAGAAAACTTTTTAGCAAATTATGAGAATACGGTAATTGTAGTTTCGCATGACCGTCACTTTTTAGATGCTGTTTGTACGCATATTTCAGATATCGATTTTGGAAAAATCAACCATTACTCAGGAAACTATTCTTTCTGGTATGAATCTTCTCAGTTAGCGGCTAAACAACGTCAGCAAGCAAATAAAAAAGCAGAAGACAAAAAGAAAGAATTGGAAGATTTTATTCGTCGTTTCTCTGCAAACGTTGCAAAGTCTAAACAAGCAACTTCTCGTAAGAAAATGATTGAGAAGTTAAATGTTGATGAAATTAAGCCATCAAGTAGAAGATACCCAGCTATTATTTTTGATAGAGATAGAGAAGCTGGAGATCAAATTTTAAATATTGAAAACTTATCTAAAACTTTTGAAGGAGAAACTTTATTTAAAGGGATAGATATTAACTTATCAAAAGGAGATAAGGTATTAGTAGTTTCTAGAAATTCTAAAGCAGTAAGTACGTTCTACCAAATTATTATGGGGAACGAATCTGCAGAAACAGGAGAGTATAAATGGGGAATTACAACCAACCAATCTTACTTACCATCTGATAATTCTGAGTTCTTTACTAATGAAAGTTTAAACTTAGTAGATTGGTTACGTCAATATGCTAAAACAGAAGAGGAAAGAGAAGAGGTTTTCTTAAGAGGATTCTTAGGGAAAATGATCTTTAGTGGAGAGGAAGCTTTAAAAAAGTGTAATGTATTATCTGGAGGTGAGAAAGTACGTTGTATGTTGTCTAGAATGATGATGACAAGAGCAAACGTATTGGTGTTAGATGAACCTACAAACCACTTAGACTTAGAATCTATTCAGGCATTAAACAACTCTTTAAAGAACTTTAAAGGAACTGTGTTGTTCTCTACACATGACCACGAGTTTGCACAAACTGTTGCCAATAGAATTATAGAAATTACTCCTAAAGGAATTATTGATAAATATGCTACGTTTGATGAGTATTTAGACGATCCTAAAGTGAAGGAATTAAGAGCTAAGATGTATCAATAGTAGTTCTTTCTAGAATGATATTTTTAACCCCTTCAATTTAAAATTGAAGGGGTTCTTTTTGGTTATTTTTTTATCCCAAAATCGTAAACAATTACTTCTTTGTATGTATGATTAGGTTCTAATAGAGTTGATGGAAAACTCTCTTGATTGGGTGCATTAGGAAATCCATGCGGTTCTATGCAAAATGCAATGTGTGGTTTGTATTGAATATTATATTTTCCAGTTATGTTTTTTAAGCCATTGCTAGCATAAAAGGTTAAGCCTAGGTTTGTAGTAGATACATCTAATGTTCTTCCAGAGGTAGGTTCTATAATAGAGACAACTTTTTTTAGTTCCTTTTTTTCGTTATTTAAAATATAGTAATGGTGATATCCGTTTAAAGGAATTTTATTGATGTTATCTCCCAGTCGCGTTGGTTTTTTTAAATCCCAGTTTTTGTTTCTTAATGATAAAATTTTACCTGTAGGTAATGCTTCAATGGTATCATATTCTAAGAATTTATCTGCTTCTATATCTACAATATGATCATAAATTAAATCTTTAGCTCCATTTAAATTAAAGTAACTATGTTGAGTTAAACTTACGTGGGTTGCTTTGTCTGTAGTAGCCTCTAAGGTAACATGTATGGCATCTTGATCTGTTAATATATACGTAACATAGGTATCTAAGTTTCCTGGAAATCCTTTGGTTCCATCTTTAGAGATATAGTGTAACTTTATTCCTTTTCCAATTTCATTTTCTACAATTTTTGATTGCCAAATTACATGATTAAATTCTCCACCACCATGTAGATTGTGTCCATCATTGTTGTCTGTTAATTGATGTTGAATTGAGTCTATAGAAAAAATAGCATTTGTAATTCTGTTAGAGAAACGACCTACTGTAGCTCCAAAATAGGGATTGGGTTTAGTATAGGGTGCTAAATTATTATAACCTAAAACTACATCCTCTATCTTTCCATTTTTGTCAGGTACATGGATGGAAGTAATGATACCACCATAGTTGGTGATTTTAACTTCCATTCCGTTGTTGTTAGATAAAGTGTATAGTAAAACTGAACTATCTTTAACAGTACCCCAAACTTCTTTAGTTACTAAAATTGATTTTTTGCTACAATTACTAAACGTAAGTAAGCTTAATAATAAAATAGGGAATAAATTGTAGTGTTTTTTCTTTTTCATTTGCGGTTAAGAATTAAGAAGTCATCTACAATTTATAAAATTTTATTAAGTTTTAAATCCTTGTTAGCCTAGTAATTATTTCTGAGTGGCTAGGGAAAAGATTACTTAATTCCTTTCTATCTGCCAGTACAAAATCATCAAAATCAAAACCTGGAGCTACGGTGCAGCCCACTAAAGCATAAGAATTACTTTCTATAACATCGGCAGCAAACCAGTATTGGGCAGGAACCACAAATTGTGGTACTTCTCCGTTGTTAAAGTTATTTCCAATTAATACAGAGGAATATTCACCCTCTGGAGAAATCATATGTAATTTGATGGTAGTTCCTTTATAAAAATGCCAAAACTCGTCTTGGTTGATTTTATGAAAGGCTGAAAAAGTATCTGAGGTCAACAAGAAATAAATAGCAGTACTGTGGTTTCTATCTCCAGAAAACTCTTTAGACAAACTCGCTTTTGGAATACTTTGGGTACTTCTGTAGGTTTCTTTAAAATAACCTCCTTCTGGATGAGGTAGCAAGTTAAGTTGCTCAATAATTTGTTGGATTTCTTTTTCCATCTCTATTTAGGTTTCTACAAACCTAAACGATTATTTTTTATGTTCATAAGTATAGGCCTTAAAATAATCTTGTAAGTTAAAACCTCTATCTTCAAAAGTTTCGGGTAGAATTTTAAAGTGTTGAATTCTATCAATTCTAAAGGCTCTGTATTCGTTTCGTAAATAACACCAAGCAATTAAAATCCACTTATGATTGGTAGAGTAGAAGGCATAGGGTTCTATCTTTCGGAACGTAATATTGGGATCGTCTGCTTTTTTGTAGTTGATTTCTACAAAGTTGAGGTTGGTAATGGCCAACTGAATTTCAGACAAGGCATTACTTTGGATATTCTCATAGTAATTGTGGTCAAACACATGAATTTGACGTTCTAGACGTTCACTTTTTTCTTGAATAGAAGTTCTAAAGACAGATTTTATTTTGGTTAAAGCTTCGCTAAAATCACGCATAAAAGATTCGTCTTTGGTTTGCTTTACCAAATGTTGCGCTGTAATGAGTGCATTGGCCTGTTTTTCCGTAAACTGAACGGGGGCAATGTTATAACCTTCCATTAAAGAATAACCTCTTCCTTCTATGGTAGTTACGGGTACACCAGCTTCTTCTAGTTTGCGAATGTCTCTGTAGATGGTTCTTACGCTTACATCATACTTATCTGCCAATTCAGTTGCTGTGAGTAACCTTTTAGAGCGTAAGAGTGTTAGAATAGATATCAATCTAGGTAGTTGAGACATTGTGCAAATTAAAATATGAAATGATTGAAGAATTCAATGAATTTAGAGTGAAGATAGTAAATGTTTAGAAGCTTGAAAAGCGTATAGCTTATAGCTTAAAGTAAAACCATCGGTGTTAGCCGATGGTTTTAATAAATTAATTCCAAGAATGTAGAGCCAATCTATTCCCTTCAGAATCGATAAACTGAGCCATAAAACCATTCTCTCCAATGTCTGTTTTAGGCATAATTACTTTTCCTCCGGCAGCTTCTACTTTGCTTAAAGCAACGGATAAATCGTCACCACCATTTAAATAAATAGTAGGTCCATCCGTTGTTGGAGTTAACCCTTCCATTACAGCAATTCCCCCACCAACACCGTCACTATCCTTATCGTAAGGAAGCATACCGTATTTTACATTTTGTTCTGGCATATGATGATCTTCTACTTGTATGTCTAATACAGTTGTGTAGAATTCTTTTGCTCTTTCGTAGTTAGTTGCTGGAATTTCGAACCAATTGATTGCGTTTTTCATTTTATTTTTTGATGTATAAATTAAACTTACCAGCAAAATTAGGAGCCTAAGTGTCTGAATGTGTCAGGGGTGAAATTATTTCTTTCGATAAATGGAAGAACAAGAACCTTTGCTTCTTCCACCTCCACCAATTGAGAAACCCAACTCATTTATACTGTACTCAACCTTTAAAAAATTAGCAGAAATAGCAATTCGAGTTCGTTCAAACTGATGAACATATAAGATTGGCATAAATGGAATGATTAATATCTTAGCATTTAAGTAAAAATAGCCCTTGTAAATTTTTCCTTTTATAATTTCTTCAAAAACTAGCTTATCATCTCGATATACTTTAGCTAAGATTTTTCTACTAGAAATAACTTGAAGTTTTACTTCTACATTTCCTGTAATTTTTTGAAAATTTTGATCATACCAAAAGTTCTCAGGTTTTTTTAGTCTTAACAACACAGTTAAGTCATTATAGCTATTAATATTATTATAAAGTCCAGGGGAGTCATTAATACAACCAATAATAGAATCTGCTTTTATATTGTACTGACCGTTGAGTAGATTTATATTTTCCTTTGTTAAGTTTTGTTTTTGAATAGAGTCTATGTTGTATCTGTATAAAGAAATACAGCTTTGCAAGAGTAAAATAGATGTGATAAAAATATATATATGTAGCTTATCCATTAAAATAAATATTACGTTTAAAATCAATCCCTTTTCTAATTAAAAATGCGTGGTAAGCACTTGGAACATCATGTGTCCATTTGGGTAAGATTAAAACGATTAGAATTCGATCTACATGAGATAGTAAGCCCATAACAATTGTAGCATGAAAAGGAATGCCTGCATGGTTAAAACCAATTAACGATGTAAAAGCAATTAACAAGCTAATTCCCCAGAGTTTGGATAAGAAAGCATGTGTGCAAGTTTCTTTTTTAAATTTTACAAAACTAATTAGATAACAACCTATTTCCATAGCTAATATGGCTCTAATAGGGAAGATATTACTCATAATAAGCTCAGGGAATAGAATCCATGTAGCAAAACCGCACGACAACCAAAAAATCATATCGGTTTGACTGTCTAATCTTCTAAGAGTTTCAGAAGAGATTTGTTGCTTTCTTGCAATAATTCCATCTAAGATATCTGAGATTAAACCCAAATAAATTAAAATAACAATAGTTGTTCTTGAGGCATCTCCAATATAATAAGACAGTCCTACAATGATGGGAGCTAATAAGAAACGAAATAAAATAAGTGCTTTTGGTATGTTCATGATTATTAATTTTAGTATTAAAAATTCCAGTTAATAATTGGTAAAGAGCGTTTTTGGTTTTTGTTCCATAGGCCGAGTTGTATGCCTTTAAAGTTCTTTGCTTCATTGTAGATGCCAATTTGGATTCCGTTGCCTTTTTGAAGTATGTGATTGTCAAAACCAATTTGAATTCCATTGAATATTTTAGTGTGGTTTCCCCATGGACCTGAAATCATAATTCCATTTCCTTCATAAATTCCATTTCCCCCAAATGCTGCAACAATTCCATTGGCTCTTTCAATTGAATTTGTAATACCTGCAATAGAAATCCCGTTGTTTTTTCTACTTTGATGCATGAGTCCAGTAATAGAAATACCATGAGAGTCTATTTCCTCTGGAGTTCCCGTTGATATATTGATACCATAGACTTTCTGAGTTACATCTCCATTTGTAAGTTTTTGTTGGTGGGATGTATTATTACGTGAAATAGAATTGTTTGAAAATAGTAGATAGAGTACAGAGAGTGGTGTTGCTTCTATTCTTAATCCATAGGTGTTTGTGCTATTCTTTTTAGATAACATAAATGATGAGGTTGGGTAAAATCCCAAAGACATACCTACAATATTGGTGTTCTCGCTGTGGGTAAACCAAATAGGACCTCTAGTTTTTTTAGGTGTTGTATCTTGTCCAATCATGCTTAATGAGCAACATAAGAGAAACGATGTGATTATTTTTTTCATAAGATTTATCTTTTATTTCTTCTTCAAAACTATCTCGATAAACACAATTTTAATTTCTTTAAATAAGAATTTGTATTTTTATTTTTGTGAAAATCACAAAAACTATGTTTCAAGAGGAATTATTACATAGAATTAAAAAGCAAATAGGGGATAGTTCTCTAAACGAGGTAGTTGCTCAGGTTTTAGATATTGGTTACGATGCAGCCCATAGACGAACCAGTGGAAAAAGTAAATTATCTTTTGAGGAAGGAATTCTACTGGCCAAACATTTTAATTTGTCGTTAGATAGTTTGTTTTCAGTTAGTTCTAAACAGTTACTAACGGTAGAAAGAACAGCAACTATTACAAAAGAGAAGGAATTAGAAGCTTATTATTTAAGCTCTTACGAATCTTTGGTGCCAATGCTACATAAGAAAGATTGTAGTGTCTTGTATTCTGCTAAGGACATTCCTATTTTTTATACTTCGGAGAATGCACTGTTAAACAAGTTTAAAACCTATGTGTGGCTTAAAATTTTAGATTCCGATTTTAGAGATGTTTCGTTTGAGGATTATTCGCCTAAACCATCGCTTATAAAGGCAGGTAAAAAACTTAGCTCATTATACAATAACGTGAATAAAACAGAGGTTTGGGATGTAACTACAGTGAATAGTGTACTTAAACAGATTCATTTTTATTTTAAAGCCGAACAATTAACTTCTAATTCAGCTTTAGAGGTTTTAGATGGTTTACAACATTTAATAGCTACTATTCAGGACAAATTAAAACAGAACGATGGAACTTTTTTATTGTATTACAACGAAATTTTATTGATGAACAATACTGTTATGGTAAAAACACCTAAGGTAAAATCGTTATACGTACCATTTACCGTTCTAACTTATTTTTTAACCAAAGATATTGTAACCTGTAATGAAGCCGAAGCTTATTTTTCTAAAGAGTTAAAAAGTTCTAAGTTGCTAAATACAGCCGGGGAGAAAGAGCAAAATGTTTTCTTTAATAAAATGTTTAATAAAATAAATACCTTAAAAATGTTAATTAAAGCAACGGTAGATTTTGAGTTTGAATAAGGTTAATTGTTTTCAAACATCTGGATGGTATAATCTAATAACCCCATTCCACCTTCTTTTCCATGACCAGGAACTACAATTTGTAAGTTTGGGTATGCCGTTTTAATTTTAGCTACGGTTTTAGACCATTCTTTGGTGTTGGCATCACCTAGGTAGCCCTTACCAGATTTTAAAGCTTTTAACAAACATCCCCCAAACAAAGCTTTTTCAGAGGGAATATAACCAACAACATTATCTTCTGTATGTCCTTCCCCAAAGTATTTTACAATTACGTTCTCCTTTCCTATTCTAAATTTCTTTTGGGTTTTAAAACGTTTTTTAGGTAAAACAGTTTGAGTACTGTCTTTTTGTATCAGTTCAAATGTTTTCTTAGATACATAAGATTTAATGCTCTTTTCATGAAATGCTTTAATGCCTCCCAAACAATCATCATGGAAATGGGTAATGATAACAGCTTTTATTTTTGTGTTTTTTTCTTTTTGAATCCAATCAATTAATTCTTTAGAACTAGCATTGTCTATTGCGGTATCAAAAACAATTGCTTCCTTATTATTTATATAAATCATTCCATTACACCCTACTTTTCCAAAAGATTCTGTTTGAAGAAAAGAAACGTGTTTAAAAATAGTAGGAGTTATTTGTTTGACTTTTAGGATTTCGGAGTTGTAAGCATACTTTTTAGATTGGGAGAAAGAAGTTGTGCTAATTAAAATAATAGCGATTAGTAAAAGGGTGAGTTGTTTTGTCATAAGTAATACGAAAAGAAAATAGCTAGTGGAATTATATTCATTAAAACAAAAGGAATAATAGCTATAACGCTTTTTAAATATGAAAAATTGTTAAACCTTTTTATTCCTTTCAGAAGAATATTAAAATTGACGAACAAACATACATATAAAATAAAGTTTCTAAGATAGACTGTGTTCCATTCTTTTTCTAGGTATATTTTATTTTTAAGCAGGTAAACTAAAACTAAAAAGAGTATAGAAGGAGCTAGCTGATGTGCAAAAACCGAAATGATATCCGTGTGGTCTGCTTTACCTTTTAGTTTTTTTCCAATCCAATATATAAGTAAACTCATTAAGTTATACGCGATAATTGAAGAACTAATATTAAGGAACAATTCCCAGAAGAATTGAAAATTGAAGACATTAAATGTGAAATCATTTTTTGTTAAGAAGCTAAAAAATCCATAAAAGCCAAAAACAAAAAGGTTTTTTCTATATGATTCATCCTCGTAACTATTTTCAATAATCTCAAAAGCTTTTTTTGGACTAAAAGGAGCAATTAAATAGGAAATCATTTTAGCGCATTTTTTTTGATATTAAAGATATAAAATTATATAAACAGAATGTATTTCTTCCACTCATGTTTTAAGTGATGATTAGAGATGTTTATTTTAGCATATAATCCTGTGTTTAAGGAAACAACAACTTGAAATTTATCATGGCAAAGGCTCTGTAAATTCAAAGTGAGTTAATTATCATGAATTATAGCTTCGTAGCGGATTTCTTGTAAAAAGTTCTTAATCGTTGTGTACCATAAGTAGGAGCTATGTTGTCTTCTGCCATAAGTGTTAAGAAAAATTCTAAAGGACCATAGGTTTTTACGGACGTAAAAGTTCTTAAAATCCACAGTGTAAGTTTCCTCGTCCAATCGGGTAAGTGGATGATTTTTACGGGTTTGTTTAAGGAGGTAAAAGCAAGTCTTGCTATTTCGTTTAGACTTAATACATCTGGTCCTCCAATGTTGAATTCAGGATTGTTTTTAGCAATGTTATTAAGGATTGCAAAAGCAAGATCTTGTCCGTGAATAGGGTTAAATTTTTGTTCACCATTTCCAAATAAGTAAACTTTACCTGTATTGGCCATTGCTAAAAAATTTTTCATGTCCGAAAAGAAGCCATTGGGTCTAACAATAGTGTAATTCAAACCAGATGCTTTTAATGCATCCACAAATTTTTCTTTGGCTTGGAATATTTTTAAATGTCTGTATTTATCTCCATTAATGGCAGAAACGTAAATGAATTTTTCTACGTTCGCTTTTTTAGCTTCTTGTAATAAATTTAAATTGGCCTGATAATCAACATCTATATAGCTTAATCCATCTTTTTGACGAGTAATTCCAACGGTTGAAATTACAATATCAATATTTAGACAACTGTTTTTTAAGGTTGCTGCTTTTGTAATTTCGGCTTCTATTATTTTTACCGGTTTTTCAAAATTTAGTTTATTCTTAGAGGCTTTTCTTACAATAATATTTGTGCAGATATCGTGTGCTAATAATTCATGTAAAATATAATTTCCTAAATATCCAGAAGCACCAGCAAGTAATACGGTCTTATGTTTTAAATGTTCCATATTTGTGTAGTATTAAAAGTGTAAAATTCTTTTGATACGACAAAGTTGGGTGAATATAATAAGAGAATCGTCTTGTATTATAATTCCGAACGTTTTAGTGTATAAAAAAACTGACACATTTAGTTTGTAACAAAACGTGTCAGTTAACTAATAGAAAAGATTGGGTTTTATACTCTTAGAGTTTTCTTTAATAAGGTCTCTATATAGTTGGGGTAAACGAGTTTTAACCTGTCTTTTAATAGGTGTGGGGTAATTGGTAAATAAATGAGGTACGGGGTAGTACTTTAATTATTCGAGTTTTTCATTTAAATCTTATAAATGATCGTCTATGGCTTGAACCGATAACGAAAAATAAGAAGTTTTAGGGGGTGTCGAATTTTGACTCAAGTGGTTGACACTTGGGTTCGTAGCAATAAACTTTTTCATAGGGTATTTTTTTTCTTTTTTAAGATACATAAAAAAAACGATTAAAAATGATAAAAGTTATTTTTTTTGATGAAATAATTATAGAATATAGAATTTGAAGTAGTAAATTTGAAAGCATTGCTAGTGAGCAAAAGCTTAAAAAGTGTAAGTATAAGAAAGGGATGTAGATGAATAAACAGACTGAGAGTATCCAATTGTTAGCGTTAGAAAAATATAAAACTCAATTTTATACTACTTTAAACAAGTATGCTGTAGTTAGTCAAGAGTCCATAAACGAATTATGGAGTTTTGCTAAGGTAAGATCCATAAAAAAAGGAGAAACCATTCTAAGAAAAGGTCAAACTGCAACCAAAATGTATTTTGTTTGTAAAGGAATTCTTATTTCACAGTGGATAGATAATGATGCCAATGTACATATTAAAAATTTTTTCTTAGAAGGAAACCTAGCAGCTTCTACCGTTTCCTTATTACAAAATTCATCATCGGAGTTTGGATTGGAGTGTGTAGAGGATGGGGTGGTGTTAGAAATGGATTTTAGAAAGTACGAACAGCTTATTAAATCTAGAGACGATTTAAAAAACTTTTACATAGCCTACTTGGAACAGAGCTGGATTATAAAAAATGAAAAAAGACAAATTTCATTTGCTGCTCAGAGTGCAACAGAACGTTATCAAGATTTTTTATTGAATTATCCAACTTTATCGGTACGAGTACCTCAATGGATAATTGCTTCGTACTTAGGAATTACACCTACGCAGTTGAGTAGGATTCGAAAAAAAATGAAATTAAAAGCTTCGTATCAACATATGTAAATGCCCACTTTGTATTTGCACAGTACTTTTGGTTTACAATAGAAAATACAATGAATCAATTAGTACTATTTCTTTTAGCAATCATAGGAGGTGTTTTTTTAAGTGCTCATGGGGCGTTAAATGCAGGTTTGGGGGTTTGGCTAAAGAATCCTCTATTAGCATCGTTAGTAACTTTTGCGGTTAGTGCAGTATTTTCTACATTCCTTGTTGCGGCAAGTTTTAAAAGCTTTCCAAATGTTACAGAATTAAAAAAGATTCCAACATATCTATGGTTTACAGGTGGTATGTGTAGTGTTGTTGGAATAAGTTTGTACTATTATACCATTCCTAAACTAGGGCTTTCTACAATGATTTCTTTTGGACTCTTTGGCCAACTATTGTTTTCTGTAATTGCGGGACATTTTGGGTGGTTGGGCTTGCCTGTAGAACCTATAGCATTTAAGCGATTGTTGGGAATTGTATTGTTGTTATGTGGAATTGTAATTATTAATAAATAAGGTATGAGTTTGATAAATAAAAATATAGAGAATTTAGTGGCTATATGGAGCTTGGTAAACACACATATGAAAACATATCAAGAAACAGATGAGTTAGCATATGGGGTTTTAAATAATTCTCAATGGCCCAATAGGGTTTGGTTTAAAAACACAATTTCTCAAGAAAACTTAGAGGAAGCCATAAAGCTGTTAAAAAGTGCTGAAGCTCCTTTGCTAATTCCATGTTGGGATATTTATAATAAAAATGCTTACAAGTTGCTAGAGGCGAAAGGTTTGAACAAAAGGATTACACAAGTAGGTATGTCTTTAGCGTTATCGCAACAAGAATATGTGGTAGATGCTATTAGATTAGAAAAAGTAGATACAAGAACAAAAGCTGAATTGTGGAGTGAGTTGTTTACCAAAGCTTTTAAATATGTAATTGCTACAGAGGTGATAGAAGCAAATAAAAATCACTTAGATTTTGTAATAGCTTATCATAAAAATATACCTGTAGGAACAGTACTCTTGTATAAGAGTCACACAAATATATTAGGAATACATGCCATGGGAGTGGTGCCAGAACAAAGAAGAAAAGGTTTTGCAGAACAATTAATGAAGAGTATTTTAAACGATGCTGTTGCCAAAGGAATAAAGCATGCGGTGTTACAAGCTTCGGATGCAGGTAAAGGTTTGTATATAAAATTAGGGTTTAAAGAAGAGTTTTTGGTTAGAACTTATAGTCTTTAGAAAAATAATGAGCAAATAGTATTATAAAGCTATCTTTGTGCTTTATTTAAGATTGTTCTATGCCAGTTAAACTTCTACTAGTAACTCCACCTTTTACACAATTAAATACTGCTTACCCTGCAACTGCTTATTTAAAGGGGTTTTTAGAGTCTAAAGGAGTAGAAGTAACTCAAATGGATTTAAGTATAGAATTGTTTACTTCTATATTTACAGGAGAGTTTATAGATGCTGTTTTTAAGCAAGCTGAGTTGTTAGAAAATAATGATTTTCCTTTGGTGTGGAAATTTAGGGAAGATTACATCTCTAAAGTAGATACAGTAATGGACTATTTAAGAGTTCAAGAAGTAACAGCAGCTTACCAAATTGTACATAAAGATTTTTTACCGCAAGGGCATAGGAGAGTAAAACTAGAAAAAGATTTAAGTACTGAGTTTGGGCTACTAGGAATTTTAGACAAAGCCAAACATGTTGCGACACTGTTTGTAGAGGAGTTAGGAGATTTTATACAGGCAAATGTAGACGAGTTTTTTTCGTTTACGCGTTATGCAGAAAGTATAGCCAGAGCAGCATCTAGTTTTGATGAGATTGATGATTTATTGCAATATGAAACAACGCTGATTGAAGATGAAATGTTGTATTTACTAGAACAACAACTTCAGCAAGCGGACTATGATATGGTAGGCTTTACAGTTCCTTTTCCTGGAAATTTATTTTCGGCATTGCGTTGTGCACAGTACATTAAACAGGAGTTCCCAGCTATTAAAGTAGATATGGGGGGAGGATATTGTAATACAGAATTAAGAAGATTATCAGATCCTCGTATTTTTAACTATGTAGACTTTATTTCTTTAGACGATGGAGAAGGTCCGTTTTTAAGAATAACAGAGTATATAGAAGGGAAAATAAGTGCAAATGAATTAGAAAGAACCTATGTACTAGAAGAAAATAAGGTTGTCTACAAAGATAAGCAGCCCAATACTATTTTTCATCATAAGAATTTACCAGCACCTAGTTATGTAGGATTACCGCACGATAAGTATTTGTCTTTTTTAGATGTTATGAACCCAATGCACAGAATGTGGTCTGATGGTAGATGGAATAAGTTAACCATTTCGCATGGTTGCTACTGGAAACAGTGCTCTTTTTGTGATGTAACCTTAGATTATATAGGAAATTACCAAAATACAACTGCGTATGATTTGGTAAATAAAATAGAAAAGATTGTAAGTGAAACGGGTGTTACTGGTTTTCATTTTGTAGACGAGGCTGCACCTCCAAAGATGTTGAGAGCATTGGCGAATAAGCTAATTGAAAGAAAAGTATTTATAACTTGGTGGACCAACATTCGTTTTGAAAAAACATTTACATCGGAATTGTGCGATTTGTTAGCCAAATCTGGATGTATAGCAGTTACAGGAGGTTTAGAAGTAGCTTCTGATAGATTGCTAGCTAAAATGAAAAAGGGAGTGGATATTGCCCAAGTAGCAAGAGTCACTAGAGCTTTTTCGGATGCGGGGGTTATGGTACACGCATACCTTATGTATGGTTTTCCAACGCAAACAGCTCAAGAAACCATAGATTCTTTAGAAGTGGTTCGTCAACTCTTTCAAAATGGTTGTATTCAGTCAGCCTTTTGGCATCAGTTTGCTTGTACGGCACATAGTCCGGTAGGTAAAAATCCAGAAGAATTTCAAATAGAAATTGTTGGGCCTGAATTTAAAGGGTTTGCCGAAAATGATTTATTTCACAAAGATCCTAAAGGAACCAAGCATCATAAATTTAGTCAGGGGTTAAATATTGCTCTGCACAATTACCTAAACCATAAAGGATTTGAGATTCCTTTACCGGAGTATTTTGAATTTAAAGTACCAAGTACCACTCATCAAAGAGATTTGATTAAAGTGGCTCTTCAGTAAAATTATTCTACTTCAAAAAAGCTAAACATACAACCTCCGTAGCGTTTAGATTGGGTAAAATAAGGAGCGTTAGATAAATCTGTTTCTTGTGAGTGTTCTATAACCAAAGTTCCTCTCTCACTTAATAAATCATTCTCAAAAACCAGCGTTGCTATTTTCGAAAACTGTTCTTCTGTAAAGTCATAAGGAGGATCAGCAAAAACAACATCATAACTACCTTTGTGTTTTTCTAAAAAAGAATAAACATCTGTTTTTAAGGTTTGAATGTTTAAATCTAAATCTGTAGCCGTTTTGTTTATAAAATGAATACAACCACTGTGTTGATCTACAGCTAAGATATCTTCTGTACCTCTAGAGGCAAATTCAAAGCTAATATTCCCAGTACCCGAGAACAGGTCTAACACCTTTAATTCGTGAAAATAATACCAGTTGTTTAAAATATTAAACAGCCCTTCTTTGGCCATATCTGTAGTAGGCCTAACAGGTAAGTTTTTGGGAGCTACCAATCTCCTAGATTTATATTTTCCTGAGATAATTCTCATAGGTGTAATTGTAATAAATTAAAATTTTCTTGTGGAGAAGCTTGTATTGTGTCAGAGAGTTGCTCGTTTACTTTGGCATAAATAAGAATATTTCTGACATAGTTATACAATAACTGATAGTTTGGGTCTTCTTCGTTAATTTCGCCAAATAAATGTAAGTTAAATTCATTTGGGTTCATTTTTAACTGTTCTGCTACAAACAATATATAATAAGCAAAGTCTTCTTTGGTAGCATAACTAAAATGATTGTGTAATACCAATTTGTTGTTTTCTAACACAAAAAGCTGAAAATTATTTGCATACACATTTACAAACATCGTTTTAACATCTACTGTAAATGCTTTTAAAATATTTTCTAAGAAAACAGTAGAAGAGTGTAAGTAGGTAAACTCCCCAAAAGAATCAAAAATATAGTTGTTAATATTTACATAAGGAATGTAAACATTATTGGCTTCTACTTTGGGAATTTCATCGTAGCTAACAAAATCGTTTCTAAAGGTTTTAACCGTGTTTTTTAAATACTCGTGAACCAAGTCTTCATCAAAGTGAATTTTAGGAACAAACGTGTTTAAATCATTATGGTGAATTAATGTTAGTTCACCGTAATGTTGATGTAGTAATTCTTCTGTTTCAAAAACAGTTTTTACTTCGGCTAGCAATTCATTAGGAAGCGAAATCCTTTTGCTAAAAGGGATGTGTACTAAATTCTCGTACACATTAGTCGTTGTATTATACACACAAAAAGAAAATCCATCCGAACTAAGTTGGATGGATAAACTTTTATGATTGTATGAGTTATGCTCGTTACTCATTTTTTATCATTGCATCATATAAAGGAGGCCAATTTCCATTAACACTAACCTCGTCTAAAGAACCAATAGCAATTACTCCACCAGGAATATCATCTCCTCCTAAAGCTTCTTTCTCTTGCTTAATTAAAGATTTGCTTAATCCTTCTAAAATATCTGCTTTGTCAATTTGAACTTCAAATACAGAAGCTAAAACTTTATTAGCTCTTAAAATAGCAGAAGTTTCAATCTTAAATTGCTTGTCTGTTCCAGGAACAGTTAGCATGTTTTGATAGTCACGACCTTTAAAGATTTTGTCTTTAACAGGTTCCCATCCTACAGTATCTGTTACTTTTACTTCTACTTCAACCATTAAAGGAGACCAACTAGTACCTCTGTTCTCTTCTTGTATTTCAATACGAGAACTTGTAATAGGAAACTTCGCTGTATCAATGAATTGAATTAATCCTTCTCCGCTACTTGTAAACTTTCCTAAAATTGAGTTGTGTGCATCTTGTGCATCAGCAATCATTTTTAATTGTTTAATCACTTTTGCATAACGTACTTTCTTCTCTTTGTGGAACTTAATAGGTTCCATAATTCCACTATAGATTAAGTAAGATAAGTATCCAGCAGACGCTAATAAAACAATCGAAATAACTGGAGTTAATTTTACAGGCACAAATTTTACAATTACCAACGCTAACGCAACTGCAACGATTACCCCTAAAAGAATAAATAATATCATTTTTTCTAGATTAATTTTGAATGAACGAGAACAAATCTACAATTTTTTTTCATTCATAAAAACTTTTAAGACATTTTCAATCTTTATATTTGTGTAAAGCTTTTATATGATAAAATCTGCCTCTGAGTTTTATAAAAAACTGTACAAGAAGTTCCCTTTTGAACCTACCCAAATTCAGCAAAATCTGTTACAGCAGTTGGCTGAATTTTCTTTTGATAAAGATGATGATGCAATTTTTGTGCTAAAAGGGTATGCTGGTACCGGAAAAACGACCATAATGAGTACCTATGTAAATAATTTATGGGAGGTAGGTAAAAAGTTTGTTTTGTTAGCACCAACCGGTAGAGCTGCAAAAGTAATTTCTAATTACTCTAAGAAAAAAGCGTACACCATACACAAGAAAATATACCATCCCAAGAAACAGTCTAATGGAAATGTTGCTTTTGTAAAACAACCTAATAAGCATACCAATACCTTTTTTATAGTAGATGAGTCCTCTATGATAGCAGATGGTTCTGGTGATGTAACGCTATTTGATAAGAATTCTCTTTTAGACGATTTAATGGAGTATGTGTACAATGGTATGAATTGTAAATTGATTTTTATAGGTGATACTGCTCAGCTTCCTCCTGTAAAATCTGAATTGAGTCCTGCTTTATCTGATGAAACATTAGCGATAAACTACGACAAGAACCCTTATTTATTAGAGCTAGACGAAGTTACAAGACAGCACAAAAACTCAGGGATTTTAAACAATGCTACAGTTCTAAGGAATCATTTAGATGAAGACTTCTATTTAGATTTCCAGTTTAATTTAGATTTTCCAGATATCATCCGTTTGCAAGATGGTTACGATATAGAAGAAGCCATTGTAAATGCATACGATAGAGCAGGAGTAGAAGATACTGCATTTATTGTGCGTTCTAATAAAAGAGCCAACCAATACAATCAGCAAATTAGAACGAAGATACGTGGTCAAGAAAGTGAAATTTCTGCTGGCGATTATGTAATGATTGTTAAAAACAATTATTTCTGGTTAAAAGATAGTACAGAAGCAGATTTTATTGCCAATGGTGATATTGCTGAGGTTCAAGAAATATATGCTATTAAGGAATTATATGGTTTCCGTTTTGCCGAAGTTAGGCTTAGGTTAATTGATTACGTAGACTTAAAACCTATTGATACAGTACTCTTATTAGATACATTAACTTCCGAAACCCCTTCTTTATCTTACGAAGAGTCTAACCGTTTGTATAACGAAGTATTGTTGGACTATGCAGAAGAAAGGTCTAAGTATAGACAAATGTTGTCTGTTAAGAACAATCATTACTTTAATGCCCTACAAATAAAGTTTGCTTATGCTATGACCTGTCATAAATCTCAGGGAGGACAATGGGATACTATTTTTATAGAGCAACCTTACTTGCCCGATGGTTTGAATAGAGACAGCATGCGTTGGTTGTATACTGCGGTTACGCGTGCCAAAGAAAAGGTTTATTTAATAGGTTTTGGTAAAGAATATTTTGAACAAGATTAGTTTTACGGTTTAATGTGTAATGATTTAAAATAAACACATACTAAAGCTTTAGTTTTGTACTTGGAATTGTATGTTTTCTTTTGCATTTTATTAACAGTGTCAAACAAATTAGATAACCTAAGAATTTATTCTTTTATGTTGAATACCCAAAAATGGAAAAATTGGTCTAGTTCTTTTGAATCTACTCCAGATGTTATTTTGTATCCTACAACAGAAGAGGAAATTCTTGCCGTTGTTACAAGTGCTATAGAAACAAAACAAACTGTTAAGGTAGTTGGATCTGGGCATTCTTGGTCTAAAATAGGGCAGACTAAAGGTGGGTACTTACTCAATTTAAAAGCGTATAATAAAATTTTAAGTTGTAATTCTGATACTGGAATTGTTACGGTACAAGCGGGAGCTAGTTTAGAAGAAATAGCCAAATTTGCATTAGAGAACAATTTAGCTTTTGATAATTTGGGAACTATAGTGGTTCAGAGTATTGCGGGAGCTATTGCAACTGGTACTCATGGTTCTGGGGTAACACACGGTTCTTTAGATCAGAGTATTTTGGCTTTTACGGTAATAACTGCCAATGGAACTATCAAAACTTTTGATAAAGAAGTAGATGTAGAAAAATTTAATACAGCTGTTGTAGGATTGGGGGCCTTGGGAATTGTTTCTACAGTAACGTTAAAATTAGTTCCTAACTACAATTTAAAAATCACCACCAAATCGCTTTCTTTTGATGAGATGTTGGCAAACATTCCCAAAGCACTAACGGATGATTATATGCGTTTTTGGTGGGTGCCTCATGTAAATAAGGTACAGTATTGGGAGGCACATAAAACAACAGAAAGTACTTCTCAACAAAATTCTTTTAACAACTGGTATACCGATTTATTTCTAGGGAATTTTGTACACGAATTAGGATTGTGGTTTACCTCTTTCTTTAAAAAGAAGGTTCCTGCGTTAAATAACTTTATGTTTCAGAAGTTGCTAAGCAAAGAAGGTACTTACACAACGGATTTTTTAGATGCATTTACGTTGCCTATAAAAGTAAAACAAAAGGTAATGGAGTATGGAGTTCCTTTTGAAGCAACAGAAAGCGTATTAAAAAAAATAGAGCAACTGCTAAAAGAAAAGAAATACAATGTTCACATGCCTATAGAGGTCCGATTTGCACCAGAAAACAATGCTGCTTTAAGTATGGCTCACGGTCGCTTAACATGTTATATAGGAATTATTGCCTATCAACCTTTTGGAAAGGTACCAGATTATGATGCTTATTTTAAAGACGTTCATACTATTTTTGCAGCCCATGCTGGGAGGCCACACTGGGCAAAAGCAACACATTATACCAAAGATGAGTTGGTTTCTTTATATCCAAAATGGCAAGAATTTAGCACTTTACGTACTTATTTAGACCCTAAGGGTATGTTTATGAACGATTTCTTAAAAAGATTGTTTTAATAAACCTATGTCATTACTTTTCTACTTAAATATTTCTATTTTAACCCATGAAATAGTTAAGTAGTTTATATGGATATTAATGCGGATTTAGGAGAGGGTTTTTTGTTTGATGAAGAGTTAATGCAATTAATTTCATCGTGCAATATAGCTTGTGGAGGACATACAGGAACAGAAAACTCCATGCGGGCAACCATTCGTTTGGCTAAGGCTAACGGGGTTACCATCGGTGCGCATCCGTCTTATCCAGATCTAGAAAATTTTGGACGTAAGGAAATGGAAATTACACCAGAGTTTTTAAAAATTACGTTAAGAAAACAAATTCACGATTTAATAAATATTGCCAGAGAAGAAGGAACTGTAGTTAGGTATGTAAAACCTCATGGAGCTTTGTATAATAAAGCGGCAAAAGATTTACAAATGGCAACGTTGTTGGTAGATGTTATAAAAGAGATTGAGCCTAGTGTTGGTTTAATGGGATTGGCAGGGTCTGTTTTAGAAGAAGTTGCAAAACAGCATTATCTATTTTTTATAAAAGAAGCTTTTGCAGATAGAAAATACCATCAAGATGGAAGTTTGGTATCTAGAGATCATGTAAAAGGAGTATTGCATCAGAAAGAGGAGGTATGGGAGCAAGTAAAAACAATGGTACTTAACAACCACATAATAAGTATAGAAGAAAGAACGTTATCTGTAGATATAGACAGTATTTGTTTTCATGGAGATACACCAGAGGCTTTGGAGTTATTGTCCTTTGTTTCTAATAAATGTAAAGAAAATCATATAGAGATTAAAAATGCAATATGAGGTAATACCATATGGAGAGACCGCTTTTTTAATGAAATTTGAAAATTCAATTTCATTAGAGATACATTTATGTATCAAAGCTTCGTATCAGCAATTAAAAAAGATAAACTTAAAAGGAATTGTTTCTTTAATTCCTGCCTACAACTCGCTTACGGTTGTTTTTAATCCTAATGAGATAGATGCAGCGTTTTTACAGTTGTTTTTAGAAAAAACCAAGTTCAATACTACAAATACCAAAGAGACTTCAACGGTTATAGAAATACCAGTTTGTTACGAAGAACCTTATGCTTTAGACATACAAGAGGTGTCTAGTAAAACAGGACTTTTTATTGATGAAATTATAGAAATACATACTGCTAAACCTTATTTGGTTTATCTATTGGGCTTTGCTCCTGGGTTTATGTATTTAGGAGGTTTAGATAAAAGACTTTTTACACCTAGAAAAGAAACTCCAAGAGTAAAAATAGAAAAGGGAGCTGTTGGCTTGGCAGATCAACAAACGGGAATTTATCCATTAGAAACTCCGGGAGGTTGGCAAATTATAGGCCAAACACCAATTCAGTTATTTTCTAAAGACCAGCCTTCTTTGGCACAAATGGGAGATTATATAAAGTTTGTTCCTATTTCTGCTAAAGAATTTACTAAAATCAAAAAAAGATGAGCATAGAAATTATTTCTCCAGGAGTTTCATCTACGTTGCAAGATGGAGGTAGGTATGGATTTCAGGATATGGGAATTCCTGTAAGTGGTTTTATGGATACAAGAGCTGCAATGTTGGCCAATTTATTAGTAGACAATCCTAAGGATACAGTATTGATAGAGATGACCTTATTGGGGATTAAATTTAAAGCACAAGAGAATATAACCATTGCAATAACTGGAGCTAACATGCAACCCAAACAAAATGGTAAGAACGTAGCTATGTACAAGGCTTTAGAAATATCTAAAGGAGACATTGTTATACTATCTGGTGCAAAAACAGGAGTATATGGATATTTGGCTGTAGCGGGTGGTTTTAATGTAGAAAGAGACTTGGGAAGTAAATCTACTTACCTACCTGCTAAATTAGGAGGTTTGGAAGGCAGAAAACTACAAAAAGGAGATATATTGCCTTTAAATAACAAATACTTACAACAAAACATATCTAAACTTAAACCAGCAGAACATAAAAATAAAGTAAAGCTAGATTGTTTACCAGGTCCAGAATGGGATTGGTTTTCCCAAGAAAGTAAAAATACATTTTTTAACACCCAATTTAAAGTACACCAAAATAGCAATAGAATTGGTGTTCGCTTAGAAGGGGCTTTTGTTGAATTGCCCAAACGCGACGAAATAATTTCATCGGGTATTGTTAAAGGAACCGTACAAATAACCAAAGGAGGTCAGCCAATAGTAATGATGGCAGACGCTCCAACTACCGGTGGTTATTTAAGAATGGTAAATTTAACAGAGCAAGCATGTAATATCTTGGCTCAAGTACCTGTTGGAGGTCAAGTTCAATTTAAACGAATGTAGTTTTAATAAATAAAAGCCAAGTGTTGGTCTTGCTGACTTAAATACATTCCTTTAAACTCTTGTTCTCTTTTTTCTTCTTTGGCTTCTAATTTTTGATTGGCAGAAATCCAATCTTGCATAGCGCTATCATATTCTTTTTCTGACAAATGCGGATTGCTGATAATAGCATCAAAAATTTGGTTCAATCTTTTTCTTTGTTCGTGTAATGTTAAAGCTTTCATAAGGTGAAATATTTAAGGTTATAATTTTAATCATTTAATTCTTTTACAAAGATGTTGGTTATGTGTGTTGTGTTTCTGCACAATTCATTATTTTTGATGAAAACAATCCAAAACCTATTAGATGGCTACCAATAAAAATGCAATTATCCGTTACCAAGCGTTAGACAAATGTTTTAGAAATACAGGAAAGAGATATGCCATGAAAGATTTGATTGAAGCTTGTAATCAGGCTTTGTATGATTTTAATGGTAGTACCGACGGTGTTAAGCGTAGACAGGTGTACGATGATATTAATTTTATGAAGAGTGAGCAAGGGTACGGAGTTGAATTGGAAATTACCAAGGAGGGGAGAAGTGCTTATTATCAATATGCAGATACTAATTTTTCTATTAACAGCCAGCCTATGAACGAAACAGAGGCTCAGCAATTAAAAGAAGCCTTGTTAACACTAAATCGTATTAAAGGATTGCCGCAATTTGGTTGGGTAGAAGAATTAACACTAAAGCTAGAAAAAGATTTTGGAATTCATGAAAGCCCAAGGGAGATTCTAGGTTTTGAAACCAATCCGTTTTTAAAAGGATTAGAGCATTTAAATACTTTATTCAATGCCATTTTATATCAAAAAGTATTACATATAGAGTATCAGACTTTTCGTAACGAGGGAGTAGAGTTGTTCTCCATGCATCCACAATATTTAAAGCAATATGATAATAGATGGTTTGTATTGGGGACACATTCAAAATACAACCCTATTACCACTTTGTCTATTGATAGAATTGTGTCTATAAAAGAAGTGAATGAACCTTATTTAGTTTCTGATATTGATTTTATAGAGCGTTATGAGGATGTTATTGGTGTAACCAGAGGCTTAGAAGCGGATATTACAACAATTACTTTACAGGCTAATAAAAGTTTGGCAGCTTATATGTTAACACAACCTATGCATGGAAGTCAGAAAAATGGAGTGCTAAATGAAAAAGGATTGACTTTTACGTTGGATGTAATTCCTAACTACGAACTAGAACAACAAATTTTGTCTTTTGGAGAGGCTTTAAAAGTTGTTTCTCCTCCAGATTTTGTGACGATTATTAAGGAGCGAATTAAAGCGAGTTTAGAAAATTATGAATAAAAAAAGGCTATCTGTATAGATAGCCTTAAATGTAATAATTACTTCTTATTATTTTTTCTCCAAGCTTGTCTTAATGCTTGTTTTTGCTCTTCAGAAAGCAACTCGTTTACCTTTGTGTTTTTTTCTTTTAATTGAGGTTTTAAAGCAGCCCATAATTCTTTTTTGTCTTTAATGGTCTTTCCCTTTTCAGCTCTTATCAAAGCAAATTCTTTATAAATTGCTTTTATTTTTACTGTTTGCTCCTCTGTTAACACTAACGCTTTGTCTGTTTCTGTTAACATTTTGTTAGTTTTAGCTAATTCGTTGTTTACTTGATTGTCTATCCATTTTTGTGAGAAAACACTAGTAGATACTACCAATGCCAATCCAAGTACTAATTTTTTAACGTTCATGGGTTATTATATTTTTGGTTAATTCTAGTTCAAAAATAATTCTGAAACTAAATTAATATGACTTCTTACGTAAATGAATAGTCTGTATAGGTATTTGATTTATTAATTTGTCTGAAATTATTCCAAAAAAGAAGCCTCTGAGTAAATAGGAGATATTTTTTAGCCTAATTAGATAGTTTATGGAAAAATATTGCGTACTTAATGCTGTTAAATAAAGAAGATTTATTCGTTATGAGAAAAGTTTGTTTTTTCATTTTTTTTGTGAGTTTCGTGTTTCATTCTTTTGCTCAAGAGCAATCGGTTGTTATTGTAGGAACGGTAAAGGAAGTAGCTACTAAATCAGCTATTCCATTTGCAACGATTCTAATTAAAGATAAAGAAACCCAAAAGACGATTTTGGGAAGTAACACAAATGAAAATGGTGTTTTTAGTCTAGATGTACGTGCCCGTAATTTTTTAGTAGAAATTAGTTTTATTGGTTTTAAAACCAAAACAATTAGGGAAATTCCTAAAGGAAAAAGAAGTATAGATTTAGGGACCATTTTTTTAGAAGAAGCAACTGCTTCTTTAGATGCTGTGGAATTAAGAGCAGAAGTTTCTAAAACACAGTTTAAGCTAGACAGAAAAGTGTTTAACGTAGGAAAAGACATTGCTAGTACAGGAATGAGTGCTTTGGAAGTTTTAAATAATGTGCCGTCTGTAAATGTAAATATAGAAGGAGAGGTTAGCTTAAGAGGTAGTACAGGGGTGCAAATTTTAATTAACGGGAGTCCATCTGTTTTAACGGATAGTGGAAGCAATGCTTTAGGAACAATTACTGCAGATATGATAGAAAGCATAGAAGTAATTACCAATCCGTCTGCAAAGTACGATGCTGAAGGAAGTGCGGGAATCTTAAATATTATTCTTAAAAAAGAAGAAAAAGAGGGTTTAAACGGTTCTGTTTCTGTAAATACAGGAGCACCAGATAATCACAGTATAGGAGTTAGTTTAAATAGAAGAACCGAGAAGTTTAATTTGTTTACTCAGTTTGGAGTAGGGCATAGATCTTTACCAAGAGATAATAAGAATATTACAAGAAGTAAGACAAGTGGAACAGGTTTAGAGAGTAACGGAAGATCGTATAGAAACGAAACATTTGCAAATCTTATTTTAGGAACAGATTACCATATAGACGATTTAAATGTAATCACCTTATCTGGTAGTTATGCTTATGAATTAGAAGATCAACCCTCTAAAACATATTATTCAGAATTCGAAAATGATTTATTGCTTGCAGAGTGGAATAGAAAAGAAGAAACGGAAGCGACCAATCCTAAATGGCAATACGATTTAAATTATAAGAAACAGTTTAAAAATAACGAAGATCATACTTTGTTGTTTAGTGCATTGGGTAGGTTTTTTGGAAAAGATTTAACGTCTGAATTTTTCAATCAGAATGTAATAGGGACTAAGGCTCCAGAAAATCAGCAAACCGATAATTACTATCAACAAGCTGATTATACATTTAAATTAGATTATACCAATCCTATTGCAACACATTATACCTTAGAAACGGGAGCACAGTTTGTAATTAACGATGTGGAAAATAATTTTGAGGTAAGAGATTATGATGGAAGCAATTGGGTTGCAGATCCAAATTTGACCAATAATTTTGAATACGATCAAAAAGTACTAGGAGTCTATTTTACGGGAGCGTATGAAGGACAAAAATGGGGACTAAAATTAGGGTTAAGAGCAGAGCATACAGATTTAAACACATTGTTACAAAATACCAACCAAAAAAACGGAGATACCTATACCAATCTATTTCCTACGTTGCATACCTCTTATAAAATTAAAAAAGATATTTCGGTACAGTTAGGGTATTCTAAACGAATTTACAGACCTAGGTTGTGGGATTTAAACCCTTTTTTAACCATTAGAGATTTGTTTAATATTAGAACTGGAAATCCAGAATTATTGCCTCAATTTGCAGATTCCTATGAATTTACCACTGTATATAAAATTGGAAAAGCAAGTTTAAATACCAGTATTTATCATCGTTTTACAACCGATGTAATTGAAAGAGTAGCTATTGTAAATGGTAGTGTTACTACTACAACCCCTTTTAATATTGGTAGCAATAGACTAACAGGGCTAGAATTTAATGGGAAGTATATTCCTTTAAAATGGTTGTCTTTTAATGGAGATTTTAACTGGAATTATTTTAATAGAAAAGGGAGTTATGAAACACAACAATTTAATTTCTCCAATGATAGATGGAGTACACGTATCAATTCTAAGATAGAACTCCCTAAAGAAATAGACATAGAACTTACAGGAAATTACAGATCTAAATACCAAACGTTTCAGGGAGTAGTATCTGGTTTTGCTTTTATGGATATAGGAATAAGAAAAAAAATATTGAAAGGAAAAGTAGTTGCAAATTTCGCGATTAGAGATATTTTTGAATCTAGAATAACAGAACGAATTATAGATAACGATGCAGTGTATCAATATAATTTTGGTCAAAGAGGACGTTTTATCACCTTTGGTTTAAGTTATGGATTTGGTAAGGGAGAAGCAATGACTTATTCGGGTAGACGTAGACGCTAAACAACGAAATAAATTATATAACAATGAAAAAATATTTACAAAGCAATAAATCTTGGGGAGACAATTTAGCTCTTTTGGTTTTACGTGTTACTGTGGGTGTAGGAATGTTCTACGGTCATGGATTGTCTAAATGGACAAAATTATTTGCAGGTGGAGAAATTAAATTTTTAGATCCTTTAGGTATAGGAGCAATGCCCTCTTTAGGGTTGGCGGTTTTTGCAGAGGTTATTTGTTCTGCATTGTTGGTATTGGGGTTATTAACTCGCTTGGCATTAATTCCTTTAATAGTTACAATGGCAATTGCCTTATTTATGGTACATGCAAACGATGCGTTTGGAACCCAAGAAAAGTCAATATTGTATTTAGCGGTTTATTTGGTACTGTTTATTCAGGGATCGGGTAAATATTCTTTGGATGGAATGTTAAAGAAATAAAAAAGGAGCTTAATTATTAAGCTCCTTTACATACTTATACATAATAAGATTCTCTTATTTTTTCTTTTTTTGCAAGCTTTCGTTAAAAGCTTTCTTTTGAGGTTGAGTTAACAAGGCTCTAATAGCTACGTTTGCTTCTTTTTGTTGCGGAAAAGTAGCTTTCCAGTGTGCTTTTTTAGTAAACGTACCTTCTTTGGTCATTTTAGTTTTAGCATCAGATTTAATAATCATTAAATTGGTGTAAATAGCCGCAATTTTAGAAGTTTGATCTTCTGTTAATTTTAATTCTTCACTACTGGTTACCAGTGTAGTATTTAATTTGGTTGCTAGCTTTTTACCCATGTTTTCAGCCCATTTTTGAGAAAATGCTGTTGTTGATACTACCAATGCAAGCGCAAATACTATTTTTTTAAAATTCATGATATATTTTTTAAGGTTCAATCAAATATATCTTGTTAAAATGAATAATGTATTATTTGGGTCAATATAGGCTTGTTTCTTATCAAAAACTATAGAAAATAGTTGAAAAAACAACACCCAATGTACAATGCATTGGGTGTTAGAAAATCTTTAAAGAAGGTCACTATTCAATAATCAACTTTCTGTTTTTAGGATGTGTAACCTTATATACTATATCTAAAGAAGTAGCGGTTCTTTTAGGAATAGATAAGTTCCATTTTAACTCTCCAGATTTGTCATCTAATTTGGCATCAGAAATAGTTAGTACTTCTACTTTAATAGCATCAACTATAGAAACGGGAACCTGGTCTAGTACTTGAATGTTGATGTCCTCGTTTTTATTGTTTTTGATGGTAACTTTCCAGTGTTTTAATGTTTCAACATTTTTACTTAGGAATTTTCTATCTGTATTTTGGTCTGTTTGGGTTCTATCTATATTAATTTGTTTGTCTACACCCAAAGAGATAATAATTTCATCCTTAATAGAACTTAAGTCTAATAAGCCTTTACTTTTAAAGGTATTGTCAAAGAAAATATTGGTTTCACCATCTAATAGTTGGTATTGTTCCCAGTTTTTAATTTTAGCAATTAAGTAAGCTGATTTGTTGATTTTAGGTA
Organism: Wenyingzhuangia sp. IMCC45574; assembly: GCF_054182685.1. NCBI lineage: Bacteria > Pseudomonadati > Bacteroidota > Flavobacteriia > Flavobacteriales > Flavobacteriaceae > Wenyingzhuangia > Wenyingzhuangia sp. IMCC45574. The sequence goes on from NZ_CM135169.1 coordinate 174,528, forward strand.
CGGTAAAATATTGGTATTCTGCAGGGATGTTTAAGGTAGTTAACTTTATTTCTTTCGCTTTAACATCGCTCTTAAAGGTTTGTTTCTTATTTAAGTTAAAATTAACTGCGGTTTGACTTAAAGTTGTAGTAGCGTTCATCCCGTTTTTGGTGGTGATTAGAATTACTCCTCCAGCACTTCGAGTACCATATATAGCTGAAGATGCACCGTCTTTTAATACATCTATAGAGGCTATATCATCTGGTGATAAGTTAGGGTCAGAATCATAAGGAATACCGTCTACAACATACAAAGGTTGGTTGTTACCAGATATAGAATTAATTCCTCTAATTCTAATATTGTCAGCATTAACAGATGCTACTGCACCAGTAATTTCTTTCTTTTTCTGTGTTCCATAACCCACTACAACTACTTCGTCTAAGCTACCTGCTTCTGCTTGTAGTCTAAAATTCACCACATCGCTACTAATAGATTTAACTTGTGATTTGTATCCGAGGTAAGAGGCTTGTAAACTATTGGTGTTATTAGGGATGCTTAAAGAATATTTACCATCAAAATCTGTAGCAGTATTAATGTTAGAGCCAATGGCATTCACCGTAGCACCAATTAAAGGTTCATTGTCATCTCCAAAAATAGTCCCAGCTACTTGTGTAATTTTTTCTTTACTCTTTCTCCCTCTTCTTTGATTAAAAGATAGTTTATAAGGGGTTAATTCAGGTGCAACACTAGAGGTTTTAGGGTCATCAGAAGAAAAACTAATATTGATATTCGTCCAGTCAACTTGAGAGTTTTGTTGAAGGTTTGCTTTGTATGTTACATGTAAAGGCTCGTTAATGTTGGTGGCTTTAATGTCGTAAGAAGGAAACCAGCTAACATTACCCACCAAGTAGGTAATTTCAAAAATTCCTGTTTCTTCTTTGGTAGTTTCTACTTTTACAAATATCTCTCCTGTCGGATGGTCTTTTGTAGTACTAATGGTTCTTATTTCTTTTTGAAGTTTACTTTTTTCATCTCGTAAATCATCAATTTTCTGATTAAGTGTCAATCTTTCTAATCGAAACTTTTTGTATTGGTTGGCATAGTAATCCGCAGTTTGTCTAAGATTCGACACCGTTAATGTTTGATTGGTACCTCCAATCATTTTGTTCTTTTGTAAAAAATCTATGTTTTGGGTGATAATATCAGATTCTGTGTTAGCCAATGTAATCTGATCTTGAATTTTATCAATCTTAGCTTCAAGAACTTTTACTTTTTCGGACTTCTTAGTTTTGTTGATAAAGTTCTTTTTATGATTAACAGATAAAATATGAACGCTAGGATTTACTTTTACTTGTATGCTCTTTGCATCTATAAAAGGAGAAAGTTTCTCGAAGTTGATTAAAGAAATTCCTTTTTTAAGTGGAACTTTGACCGTTCTATTGACCTGAGCTTTGTTTAAGAAAACAGTAGCACTATTTACTTTACTCTTTATGTTCTGTGCATTTTGAGAGAAGCTTATATGTGTAAATACAAATAAAGCGAATAGAATAGATATGTTTTTTTTCATTGAAATTGTTTTCTTTAAAAATATAAAATCAATTCAATAATTCTTTCCATTAAACCATTTGTTTTCTCGTTTCATAAGTATCCTTTCTAATTTTGGAATTAAGATAAACCAAGAAAGATGAAGAAAATAGTTTGGGCTTTGTTGGCCTGTATGCAAACAATAGGATTTGCTCAAAACAACGCTTATTTTAAGAAACTGCAAACCGAACGAATAGAAAGTGACAATAGGGTACAGTGGACATTAATAGGTCCTGGTAATTCTGGGTATAGCGAGGATTTGTTTATTCACCCTACAGATGCGAATACCATGTTTGTAAATTACGATATGGGAAACGCGTACCGAACAAATAATAAAAGTAAGTCTTGGGTGACACTAAACGATTTTGATGGAAAGGGGAGTGATATCCGTCCTAATTGGATTACATTTTCTACGGAAGATGAGAATTTTGGTTTGATGTTAACCAAAGGACAGCTGAATGTAACTTACAACAAAGGTATAAATTGGTTGCCAGTAAAAAGTTTCCCTGGTAAAAAGAAAAACTCTGTAATAGCCATAGATCCTAATGATAAAGATACTTGGTATGTTGGGGGAGGGCAGTATTGGAAAGTAAAGGATATACATAGAAGTCTTAAGAAACCACATGGAACTAAAAGTAATAACACAGATTACGGTCAAATTTTTAAAACTACCAATGCAGGTAAAACTTGGAAAAGAATTTTAACAGATGTATCTAAAGATTTAGATGTAGGAAGAATTATTGTTGATCCTAACAATTCTAAAAATGTTTTTGCTTTAACTAATTATGGTTTGTATAAATCAAAAAACGGAGGAAAGTCTTGGGTAGAGTCTAGCAACGGACTTCCATATAACAATGTAAGAGATTTAACTTCGTATTATAGTAAAAGGGACAAGCAGTTCTATTTGTACTGTGTTTTACAAACTACATACAGTAAAAAAGGTAAAACGACAATGGCTAACGGTGGTGTTTATATTAGTAAGGATAATGGGGAGAACTGGAAGAATATTACAGGAAATTTATCGGAGAACTACAACTTGCAAAAAATTAGTTTAAAATCTAAAAGCTGGCTGTATTATAGAACCATCGGTTATTGGTTTGGAGAAAAAATGGGAGCAATCAGAAAGGAATTACCAGAGTTTCCTAGCAAAACATTACCAGTTTTTAATAGAATAGCTGTAAGTCCAAAGAACCCTAACGAAATTTATATCTCAAACAACTTAAAACACGATTTTAGCTTTGGTCCTGGGGAGTTAATGAAAACTTTGGACGGAGGAAAAACGTGGACGGTTGCTTTAAGAGCAGGTAAATATTGGGGAGATAAATTAGATGCTGACTACTGGAAAGCTACTGGAAATAAATTGGGGATTAATGCAAAATTTGCGCACTTAGAAGAAGTAAATGAGCATGATGGAACCATAGGAGTTCGTTTAATGCAAACCAATGCAGATGGAGAAATAATTATATGTTATGAACAGCAACATTTAATTTCTAAAGATCACGGAGAAACGTGGCATCAGATAGATGATGATGAAACGAGTCCTGGCAGTGGAAACTGGGTTGGAAGAGGAGATAGTAATTTGCCTGGTTTTGGTTTGAATTTAAATACCAATAAGAAAGGAGAGTACTTTTTTTATACCGAAGAACATGGAATATGGCAAACTACATTAGATGGAGATAAAGTGTATAAAGGAGCAACAGCGCTAAAACAAATAGAAGGACAGTCTATAGATAAAAAAGAAAATTCAGTAAGTATTACTGCTTTAACTATTGATCCAAATGACTCAAAGACTATTTATACGTTGACCAACAGACAAAGAAATGCAGGTTGTTTTAGAAAATCAACAGACGGAGGAAAAACGTGGATAACATTGTCTAAGCCTATAGAAAAAATGAAATCAAACCATTTGCTATACCTATTCAGTATTGTTGTAGATAAAGATGCTCCCAATACTATTTTATTCTGTGTTCCATCGCAAACAGAAAGAGGTTGGCATACTTCTAAATGGGTAGACAATCATTACAAATACAAAGAGTTTAAAGATTATGGAGTGTATAAGAGTACAGATGGAGGAAAAACGTGGGGAATTAAAAATATAGGACTCCCTAAAAATTTAAATGTTACGCATCTTACGTACGATAATAACTATAATGAATTGTACGCTTCTTTGGCAACTTCTAAAGAAAATGTGCCAGGAGGACTATACAAGAGTGGAGATAATGGGGAGTCATGGAATAAAATTAAATTGCCAAATGGGGTTACAAGCGTTAAATTCACAAAATTTGATAAAAACGGAGTATTGTACATTGCAACCGGTGATGGTATAACCAATGTAGGAAAAGGTGGGGTGTACCGTAGCTTTAATAATGGAGAAAAATGGGAGCAAATTTTTAATATGCCAAATACCAATAGGATAGATATTTCTGAAATAGATCCAAATTACATTGGAGTAGTAGTTGCACCCAATAGAAAAGTTAAGTTGTTAAACCCAGGAATTTATATTTCAAGAGATGGAGGGAAATCTTGGAATAAGAGTAATAAAGGTTTAGGACAGCCCGATAAAATTGAGGGCTTTGGCTTTGATCCATTTGATAAAAATATATTTTGGTCTGCAAGTCACGGTAGTGGTTTTGCCAAAGGAGTTTTTAAAGAATAGGTTAAGTATTGTATATTACATAAAAAAGCGATGGGGTGGTTCCCATCGCTTTTACTTTTTATAACTTAGTTTATTTGTTAACTAGTTGATATTGTTTCTCTAAAGGTACTCCATACAAATTTTCCAATTCAGATTTAATTTGTTTGTAAAATTTAGAATCAGGAGGAGTATTTAATTGGCACTAAACCATAAAGTGTGTAAGTTCTAAAAACAGGGTTTGAAGATGTTCAAACCCTGTTTTTTTGTTTAATTATTAATTTTACACTTTATGAAACCAGAAGACTTATTAAACGACGACTTTTTAAAGCAATTCAAAACGGGCGATGAATTGAGTAATTTTTTAGCCAAGATTCAAAAAAGAGGAATTGAAAAAATGTTAGAGGGAGAATTAGATGCTCACCTAGACTATGACAAACACCAAACTTCTCTAAGTGATAATACACGTAACGGCTACTCCAAAAAGAAAATCAAAACTAGTTTAGGGGAATCTGAAATCACAGTTCCAAGAGATAGAGACGGTAGTTTTAACCCTATGATTGTAAAGAAGAGACAAAATACTTTAGATGGTGTAGAAAACATCATTATTAGCCTCTATGCCAAAGGGATGTCCGTATCTGATATTGAACAACAAGTCTTAGAGCTTTATGATTTCAATATCTCTAGTTCTGCTATATCTCGAATTACAGATAAAATCAACTCAGATATCGTTGCTTGGAAAAACAGACCTTTAGACCCTTGCTATTTGATTGTTTGGATGGATGGAATTGTATTTAAAGTTCGAGAAAACTCAAAAATCATCAACAAGACCATCTATATAGCTGTGGGATTGAAAACCAATGGTAAAAAAGAAGTACTAGGTTTATGGTTAGGTAAGAATGAATCTTCCGCTTTTTGGATGACGGTTTTAACTGATATCAAAGCTAGAGGAACTCAGGATATTTTAATCACAGCTACGGACAATCTAAATGGATTTACAGATACTATAAAGACCGTATTCCCTGAATCGGTAACTCAAATATGTGTGGTACACCAAATTAGAAACTCTTGTAAATATGTGGTCTGGAAAGATAGAAAAGTGTTTTCTAAAGATATGAAAGAAATCTATACAGCTCCTACTAAAGAGGCAGCCAAAGCTGCTTTAGAAGACTTTAAGCAGAAGTGGAACTCTAAGTACTCCTATGCTATTAAAAGTTGGGAAAACAACTGGGATGAACTAACTGTGTTCTTTGACTTCCCTGTAGAGATTAGAACTATTATTTACACTACTAATCTTATTGAAAACTTAAATGGAAAAATTAGAAAGTATACCAAAAATAAACTCTCATACCCAACCGATGATGCAGTAATTAAATCCGTGTTTTTAGCTTTAAGAGAATCAACTAAAAAATGGACGATGCCTATCAGAAATTGGGGAGTAATACTAAACCAGTTTTTAGCTATATTTGAAAATAGGATCCAGCTATAAGTAGCTAAACCCTATTTTTAGAACTTACACAAATTAAGGGACAGTGTCATTTAATTTTTTCCAGAATTCTGGGTGATAAGGTAAGTTTAACGATCCCATATCCATTCTTACACCATAAGGGATAATTTTAGTTTTTTTCTTGTCAGTAATTACATCCATCACATAAGCCTCTAGTTTATAATTTAAAGTTTCCCCTGGTGTTCCATGTACATATTTTGGAATCTTAGCTTTGTTACCAAATCCCCACTGGTTTTTATAATAACTTAAACACATTCTTCCACTTGGATGTTCTTTGTATATAAATAAAGCATTGCCTCTTTCTATTCTATATATTTTGTAATCCTCAATCCCAACATAGAGCGTAATTTTATTTAAAATATCTTTTTGAGTACCTTCTAATATCACCACATCGTTTCCATCGTAAGAGGAACTTCCTGTTTTTTTCCAGTTTAACTTTTTTAAATTCACCGCATGATTAGAATCATTAGGTGTTAATGGGTTTGCATTATTCATATGCTCCATAGAGTGGTTAAACTGTTTACGCTTCCAAAATCTATAGTCTGCAGATTTTCTCATTTCAGTAACCTGCATAGTTCCCATCCAATAACCAGGTCCTCTTCCTTTAAGTTTCACATAATTTTCAACAAAAAATTTAGCCTTTCCATTTTCAGTAGCTGCTCTTCGGTATAATATCTCTTTTACGTGAGTCTTACTAAGTGTATTGTTCTTTAAGTTTTTTAATGCATTCTTTACATAATCTATTGGGTGTAATAGTTTTACTGCATCTAAACTTACGATGTTTTCTTTTAAAATTATTTTTCTATCCTTTTTGTTAATGTATTCTTTAACTTTAATCTTATAGGTGTCAAATCCAAGAGACGAAACATATAAAGTATCGTTTAATTCGTTTTCAGTAACTAGCAAAGCAAATTCTCCATCTTCGGAACTAGCTGTACCAATGGCTTTGTTAAGAATCCCCACAGTTACAAATGGAACGGTTTCATTGGTTTCATCGTATATAGTACCGTTTACTATTGTTTTCTTTTCTTGAGCATTAGTGATGCTAGTGAAAAGTAGTGATAACAGATAAAATGTAAAATAAATGTGTTTTTTGTTTAATGAAAACATAATAGTTGCTTTTAGTTTTAGGTAGTTTACAAAACTAAAGCAAAAGTTATACTACTATAGTATGGTTTTATCAATTGATTAGAACAAATATTTAATTTTTACCGTTTTAAAAAAGTAAAAGAGTTGTGAAAGCTCACAACTCTTTTATTTTTATTTGTTCATTAGCTGGTATTGTTTCTCTAAAGGAACTCCAAACAAACCTTCAAGTTCAGATTTATTCTTTTTGTAAAACTTGGTATCTGGTGGCGTATTTAGCTCTTTCCAAAATTCCGGGTGATAAGGTAAATTCAATGATCCCATATCTAAACCTAAACCATAGTCTCTAATTTTAGTTTTTTTCTTATCGGTAATGATATTTAGTACAAACGCTTCGGCTTTGTAGTGCAAACTTTCTCCTATAGTTCTTATAATATGTGGAGGCATTTTATCCTTGGGAAATCCCCATTCGTTTTTATAGTAACTTAAGTACATTTGTCCATCTTTATGTTTTTTGTAGATGTACAAGGCACTACCTCTTTCAATTCTAAAAATTTTATAGTCGTCAATTCCTACATAAATAGTCATTTTTTCCCATTTTTTGTCTGGATTACTACCTTCTAGTATAACTACGTCTTCACCTTCGTAAGAAGAACTACCTATTTTTTTCCAGTTAAATTTCTTTAGGTTTCTTTTATGGAAAGAAGTTCCAGGTCTTATAGGATTAACTTCAGACATATATTCAATAGAGTGTTTCCATTGGGTATGTTTCCAATATCTATAGTCAGCAGATTTTCTAGCTTCGGTAACTTGGAATCTACCCATAAAATATGCAGGTCCTCTATCTCTATATTTAATGTAGTTTTCTACAAAGAATTTAGCTTTACCGTCTTCACTTGCGGCTCTTCTATATAAGATTTCTTTTACGTGTGGCTTTTTACTAAGCGTGTTAGATTTTAGACTTTTTAAGGCATTAATCATGTAGTCTTTAGGCTTTAATAATACTACAGCATCAAGACTTACTACATTTTCTTTTAGGATGATTTTTCTGTCTTTTTTGTCCAGGTATTCTTGGACTTTCATTTTAAAAGTATCAAAACCTAGAGAAGAAACATAAAGGGTGTCGTTTAGTTCATTAGGAGTAATCATTAAAGCAAATTCTCCGTCTTCTGTACTAGCAGTTCCAATAGTTTTGTTTAAAATTCCTACTGTTACAAATGGTACAGTTTCGTTTGTTTCATCGTAAATAGTACCATTAATAATAATTTTTTTGTTTTGCGAAATAGCAGAACTTATGGTAAGTAGAATCAGAACTAGGAGCAGAACGCTTCTGTTTTTGGTTGTAATCAACATTAATATATTTTTTTTGGTTTAACTTAGATTGTAAAAATACTTTAGAATCAAAGAAAGTTGAACCATTAATGTTTAAGTTACTACAACAGATGCATAAAAGCTAGTTCTATCGTCTTTTAGAGTAACAACTAGGGTTTACACAAAAAAAGGAACTGTTTTAACAGTTCCTTTTTTTGTTATTTGTTTACAAGTTTATATTGTGTTTCTAAAGGCACTCCATATATTGCTTCTAATTCTCCTTTTAACTTTTTATAGAATTTAGTATCTGGAGGAGTACTTAATTCTTTCCAGAATTCTGGATGGTACGGTAAGTTCATAGATGCCATATCTAAGTTTGCTCCGTAGTCTTTAATTTTCATCTTCTTTTTGTCTTCAGTTTCAATACTTAAAACAAATGCTTCATTTTTGTATTCTAAAGTTTCGGCAGGTGTACCGTGTAAATGTGCTGGGATATTCCATTTAGGGAATCTCCAATCACTTTTAAAATAACTTAAATACGTTTTTCCGTCAGTATGTTTCTTAAATATATACAACACTTTTCCACGTTCAATTCTAAAAACTTGGTAGTTATCAATACCAACATACAATGTAATTTTTTCCCATTTGTTTTTAGGGTTAGATCCTTCTAATATAACAACATCTTCACCTTCGTATGATGAACTTCCTACTTTTTTCCAGTTAAATTTTTTGATATTTCTGGAGTGAGTTTCAGAAGAGTTAGGAGTTAACGGGTTTAAATCATTAATGCTAATTATAGCATGTCTCCACTGTTCTCGTTTCCAATATCTATAATCTGCAGATTGCCTAGCTTCTTTTACTTCTATTCTACCAATAATACCGTAGGCAGGTCCTTTACTTTTTACTCTAAGGTAATTTTCTACAAAGAATTTAGCTTTTCCTTTTTCACTAGCTGCTCTACGATATAAGATTGTTTTTAAATGTGATTTGCTTAGTGTATTTAGTTTTAGATTTTTTAAAGCTTTTTGAACATAATCTTTTGGCTTTAAAAGAACAACAGCATCTAAAGCAACTACATTTTCTTTTAAAATAATTTTTCTGTCTTTTTTATCAATGTAGTCTTGAACTTTCATTTTAAAACTATCAAATCCTAAAGAGGAGACGTACAGAGTATCATTCAATTCACTTTCAGTAACCATTAGGGCAAATTCTCCATCTTCTGTACTAGCAGTTCCTATTGTTTTATTAACAATACCAACAGTTACAAAAGGAACAGTTTCGTTCATTTCGTCATAAATTGTTCCTTTTAATATTATTTTCTTCTGTTGTGCATTTGCTACAGTAATAAATAATATAAATACCAAGAAACGCACAAAAAATTGATTTTTTGTAGGGTTATTCAACATATACTTTATTTTTAGTTTCATTTAATTTACAAATTTATAATTGGATTGTAGAATTTTAAGAACTGTATGTTGAATTGAATGCAATATATATGTCAATAAGGATGGGCTTGTATAGTTTTTAACTGTACGGCATTAACAAAATACTATTAAAGTTAGTACTTTGCTAAAAAAAGTAAAAGAGTAATGAATTGTCATTACTCTTTAATTTATTACTTGTTTATAAGTTGGTATTGTGTTTCTAAAGGCACACCATATAAACCTTCAAGTTCTTTTTTTAATTTTTTGTAGAATTTAGTATCTGGAGGTGTATTTAGTTCTTTCCAAAATTCAGGATGATATGGTAAATTCATTGCAGCCATATCTAACTCAGCTCCGTAATCTTTAATTCGCATTTTCTTTTTATCCTCTGTTTCTATATCTAATACAAAAGCTTCTGATTTGTACTCTAGAGTTTCAGCAGGAGTTCCATGTAAGTGGGCTGGAATATTCCATTTAGGAAACCTCCAATCACTCTTGTAGTAACTTAAATAAACATTACCATCTATATGTTTCTTAAAAATATAAAGACCTTTACCTCGTTCAATTCTAAAAACTTGGTAGTTGTCAATACCAACATATAGTGTGATTTTTTCCCATTTTTTATTAGGATTGCTTCCTTCTAAAATCACAACATCTTCACCTTCGTATGATGAACTTCCTACTTTTTTCCAGTTAAATTTTTTAATATTTCTAGAGTGTTCTTCAGAGTTTGTTGGAATTAAGGGGTTTAAGTCTCTAATACCAAAAATAGCATGTCTCCACTGTTCTCTTTTCCAATACCTATAATCTGCAGATTGTCTTGCTTCTTTTACCTGTATTCGTCCAATAATATCGTATGCGGGTCCTCTACTTTTTACTTTTATATAATTCTCTACAAAAAACTTAGCCTTTCCGTTTTCACTAGCAGCTCTACGGAATAGGATGGTTTTTAAATGAGGCTTACTTAAGGTGTTTGTTTTAAGGTTTTTTAAAGCTTTTTGAACATAATCTTTTGGCTTTAAAAGAACAACTGCATCTAATGCAACCACATTCTCTTTTAGTACAATTTTTCTTTCCTTATTATTTATATAATCTTGGACTTTCATTTTAAAGGAATCAAATCCTAAAGAAGAAACATAAATAGTATCGTTTAGTTCATTTTCTGTTACCATTAAGGCAAATTCTCCATCTTCTGTACTGGCTGTTCCAATAGCTTTGTTTAGAATACCAACAGTTACAAAAGGCACGGTCTCGTTCATTTCATCATAGATGGTACCGTTTAATATTATTTTCTTTGTTTGTCCATATACGTGTGCGGTAACGGAAAATAAAAAGAGTAAAAAATACAATGAAAATTGTCTTTGAGTATTTTTAAGCATGCGTTAATTTTTAAGTTTAGTTCTGGTTAACAAAATTAAAATTTGAGAGGGCTGTATTCTGTAATATATGTTGAATTCACTAGAACAAATACAGTTTTAATTAAAAAACTAAAGGTGTAACTAGACAAAAAACGAGCACTTAATGAAAGTACTCGTTTAAAATTATTTATTTACTAACTGATATTGTTTCTCTAATGGGACTCCAAATAACGCTTCCAAATCAGATTTAATTCGCTTGTAAAACTTGGTATCAGGAGGTGTGTTTAACTCTTTCCAAAATTTAGGGTGGTATGGTAAGTTTAATTTTCCCATATCAATACCATCCCCATAATCATTTACTTTAATTTTCTTTTTGTCAGTTTCTACATTTAAAATATAAGCTTCGTATTTGTATACCAAAGATTCAGCAGCAGTACCTAATAAGTGTTCAGGAATATATTGTTTTCCAAATTTCCATTCACTTTTGTAATAGCTTAAATGCAGTTTACCACTTTTGTGTTTTTTGTAAATGTAAAGACCACCACCTCTTTCAATTCTATATATTTTATAGTCATCTATACCGATATACATAACAATTTTTTCCCATTTAAATTCTTTATCAGGGTTTCTACCTTCTACAATTACTACATCTTGTCCTTCGTAAGATGAACTACCTGTTTTTTTCCAAATAAACTTTTTAATATTTTTAGAGTGCTGAGAATCATTTGGTCTTAAAGGGTTCACGTTAGTCATATGTTTTAGCGCGTGTTCAGACTGTACTCTTTGCTAAGATCTATAATCTCCAGATTTTCTAGCTTCACAAACTTGAAATCTTCCCATCCAATAGGCAGGACCTCTATCCCTAAATTTAATGTAGTTCTCTACTAAGAAACGTGCTTTCCCTTTTTCTGTAGCTGCTCTTCTAAACAATATTTCTTTTAAATGAGGCTTGCTAAGTGTATTTTTCTTTAGATTTTTTATAGCGTTTTTTACGTAATCTATTGGATGAAGTAGCTCTACCACATCTAGGTTTACAATATTCTCTTTAAGAGTAATCTTTCTTATTTTTTTGGATAAGTAGTCTGCCACTTTCATTTTAAAAGTATCAAAACCCAAAGAAGAAATGTATAAGGTGTCCTGTAACTGATCTTTTTGTAATAAAAGCGAAAATTCACCGTCTTCTGTACTGGCAGTACCTATGGCTTTATTAATAATTCCAACGGTTACAAAAGGAACGGTTTCGTTAGATTCATCGTATATAGTACCTTGAACAGAAACTTTTTTTTCTTGTGCAAATAACGTAGTAAATGAGATTGAAAATAATAAGAAAAAAGCCCCAAAAAAGGCTTTTTTCTGGTAATAGTTAAGCATAGTTATTAATTGGTTTAGTTTTAGACAGTAAAACTATGCTTTTTTTAAGTTGTTGTAAATAACTGTAGTAGTATTATATTGACTAATACCAACGTCTTTTTTTCTTTTTTGAAGCTTCTGACTTTCTACCTTTTTTATATTTACTTCCTTTTTTCTTATGAACTTCGGGTTTAGCTTTAGGATCTAAAGGGTAAGGATGATTTTCTTCTATAGCAATTTCTTTTCCAATTAATTTTTGAATTGCTATCAAGTATGTTTTTTCATCAGCCGAACAAAAAGATAAAGATCTACCCTCTTTACCAGCACGACCTGTTCTACCTATTCTGTGAACGTAGCTTTCTGGAATGTTAGGGAGATCAAAATTAATAACAATATCTAAGTCAGGAATGTCAATTCCACGAGCAGCAACGTCTGTAGCTATTAATATATTTACTTCGTTGTTCTTAAATTTATTTAAAGCTTTGGTTCTTGCTACCTGAGTTTTATCTCCGTGAATACTGTCTACTTTGTAATTGTTTTTTTGTAATGTTTCTTCTAGTTTATCAACTCCAAACTTAGTACGTCTAAAGATGATAATATTTCCATGAAGATTGTTTCGTAATAAGTGCAAGCAAAGTTCAATTTTATTAGGTTTTCCAACCAAATATACTTCTTGACTTATCGTTTTTGCGGCAGATGAAATAGCTGCAACAGAAACTTTTTCGGGTTCCGTAAGAATATCGTTTGCCAAACTTTCTATTTTAGGAGGCATCGTTGCAGAAAATAATAATGTTTGTTTTTGCTTAGGACACAAACGTTCTATTTTTCTTACATCGTCTATAAATCCCATATCCAACATCATATCAGCCTCATCTAATACTAAAACTTGTACATAATCTAAGTTTATAATATCTCTTTTGTGTAAATCTAACAAACGTCCAGGTGTAGCTACTAAAACATCCAACCCTTTATTTAGTTGTTCAATTTGTGGAGTCATAGACGTACCTCCGTAAATTGCGGTAGATTTAAGATTTGTATATATACTGTACTTTTTAAAGTTTTCTTCAATTTGCTGGGTTAATTCTCTAGTAGGACTTATAATTAAAGCTTTAATTTTTTTAGCTCCTTTAGAGGCATCTTGATAGGGAAGTAATCTATCTAGAATTGGCAATGCAAAAGCAGCCGTTTTACCGGTTCCTGTTTGGGCACAACCTATAACGTCTACTCCGTCTAATACAAAAGGAATGGTTTTTTGCTGAATTGGAGTAGGGGTATTATAGTTCTGTTCTGCAACAGCTTTTAAAATTTTAGGGCTTAAGTTTAAGTCTTTAAAAGTCATAGAATATCTTTGATATCTTGCAAAGATAGTTAAAGAAAAGGTTAGTTATTATAGAAATACCAGTCTTTATAATCACGATGCGGAAAAAAGTAATTGTCTGGAGTTGTGGTACCAATTATTTGGTTGGTTTCTTTTACAGCATCGTTCGTGTCGTCAGAAATAATATCATTTCTATAATCATTATTTAAAAAGTTAGCAACCTGCTCTGTTCTAACCAAGTCGAACCAACGAAGATATTCACCCGCAAGTTCCCAACCTTTTTCTGTAAGAGCAATTTCTGCAAGATCTCCAGACGTTATATCTATGATGTTGTTTGGGGTATTTACAGGTAAAAAGTGAGCTCTACGCCTAACTTTATTTAAAGCTTCCCATGCTTCAGGTGTATCACTACCATTTCTGGCCGAAGCTTCTGCAAAAATAAGAAGCACTTCTGCATATCTCATTAGGAAATCATTTCTATTGGTATTGTGAACTCTAGGAATATCTCCATAACCAGTAATCTTGGCTATCACAAGGTTCGTCTGATTTAATTTTTTCCAATTTTTAGTGATACCATCTTTTATTTCAAAAGGGTCATCAACGGGAATATTTTCTATATAAGTAGCTTCTTTTCTATAACTGTCAGGAAAAGTTTCAAAAAATTTAATTTCTCCATAAGTTTCTCCCCATCCATTAAACTCTAAAGGAATACCAATTTTACTGGTTTTGTGATTCCCATTGGTTGCACAATCTAAGCAGTAGTCAATAGTAAAAACAGATTCTTCATTATAACGATAATTTATTTTCCACAGATTTTTAAAATCATCTAAGAGGTCAAATCCGTGGGAGTTGTGGTTGTCCATTACTTTTTTAGCACTGGTAGCTGCTAAATTGTATTTTGAAATATCTTTTACAGGAAAGCCTGCCCAGTCTAAATATAGTCTCGCTAAAAAAGCTCTGGCGGTACCACTATTTGGTTTAGTAGCACCTGGCGGTATATTAGGATATATTGCAGGTAAAAACTCTTCTGCTTTTAAAAAATCATTTTCTATTAACTGATAAACTTCGGTAGTACTAGAAAGAGGAAGTTCGCTATCTATTGTTTTGTCTAATTGTATAACTGCTTCTCCAAAATTTCTAATTAGGTGATGATATAAAAAGCCTCTAATAAAATAAGCTTCACCAAGCATCATTTTTAATTCAGAGGATGAGATGTCTTGCAACTCTTCACTATTTAAAATTATATTGTTTGCTTCTATAATACGCGCATAGCAACTTTTCCATGTGTGCTCTGGTCTAGCCATATTTTCGGTCAGTTCTCTACTATCGGTAGCTCTAAAATCTGCTTTAGCACTAAAAGCAGTTGTAGTAATGTCGTCTCCACCCCATGAAGCAATAAAAAAAGAAGTGAATTTAGTGTTTTGTCTAAGGTGGTAATACAGGCTATCAACAGCTGTAGTAAGGTCTTCTAAAGAGGTATAGGTGGGACGTTTTGTATTGTTATCGTTAGAACATGAATAAAAAAAAAGCGTTAAAGTGACTAGTAAGGCAATTTTATTTTTCGTTTTCATAATCTAACTAAAGCTTTTGTTTTGTTAAATATATGAAAATTAGGTGTTAAGAAGCAGACCTTAAAAATATTTTAAAAAACCAAGCAATGTTCTTTTTAGGTGTTTTTTCCTGATTAGAAATAGTAGGGGTAGGTAGGTAGGGGGAGGTGTTTTCTAATTGCATTTCTTCTTCCATTTCAAGCTGATTCTGTAATATAATAGTTGCTTTATTATAATTACTTTCCGACACAAAAAGTACGTATTGATGATTCACTTTTTGAATATCAACACAAATAGTACAATTTCTTTGTAATATGTTTTTTAGCTGAAATGCTTCTAAATTTGAAGCACAAGAGTGCAATTTTATGGGGGTATGCATATACTAAACAGTTGTCTTTAGATTAGAGGTCTACTTGGGGGCTCTTAACGGCTGCTAAGTTAAAATTAGTAATCATGTATGCTTTAAAAGGTAAGTTAAGATAGTTTTAAGAGTGTTAATTGGTAGCTTTTAAACTGATTAATTAAAGTGTTCGTTTTGTATAATTTAGTTGTAAATCATAAAAAAAAACAGCAACCGTTGAGTTGCTGTATATTAACCTTTCATTAAAAGATGTTATTATATTCCATCTATATAACTTTCAAAAGAATCTTTAAAGCCATATCCCTTTTCTAGTGCTACTTTGCTTAGCTTTTTATATTCAACTAAGGACCATAAAACAAATTCTTTAAAGAAGTAAATATCCTTAGAGTTTAACTCTGGTTGGTATTCTTTTAGAAGCTCGGCTAAAGGCTCTATATAGTTTAGTTGACGTTCGTATTCAGTATTCGTAAGATCGTTTCCTAATTCAAAATCGGTCCCTTCTAAAAACCATTGGATCAAGGCATCATAGGGTGTTGCTTCATTTTTCCTTGTTAATTTTTCTATAGCGGGGAAATAGTCATTAAAAAGCGTTTTAATAGCATTTTTTAATAAACTTTCTGCTACAGATGCGGCTCCTTCTTGTTCTCCTTCGTATACCAATTCAATTTTTCCATTAATGGCAGGAATTATTCCCATAAAGTCACTAAGTCTAACAGAGGTAATATTTTCACCACTAGTTAGCATTCTTAATTCTGCGGTGCTTAGCAAGTTTTCGTAAGCAGAAATACTTAAACGAGCACTCACTCCGCTTTTAACATCTACAAACTCACTTTCTCTAGCTTCAAAACCAATTTGTTCCAATAAATCTTTGGCCAATTCTGGTACATATATATTGTTGTTTTGTTCTTTTTCTAGTTTGGCTTCTTGTTGAGTAATAGTTTTGGAAATTTCTATACTATCAGGATAATGAGTAAGTATTTGAGAACCTATTCTATCTTTTAAAGGAGTAATAATACTACCTCTGTTGGTATAGTCTTCTGGATTGGCTGTAAAGACAAATTGCATGTCTAAATCAAAACGTAATTTAAAACCACGGATTTGTATATCACCTTCTTGTAAAATATTAAAAAGTGCTACTTGAATTCTTGCTTGTAAGTCGGGTAATTCGTTAATAACAAAAATACATCTATTGGCTCTAGGAATCATTCCGTAATGAATTACTCTATCATCTGCATAAGATAATTTTAAGTTAGCTGCTTTTATAGGGTCTATATCTCCAATAATATCAGCAACAGTAACATCTGGAGTGGCTAATTTTTCGGCAAAACGTTCAGAACGGTGTAACCATGTAATAGGAGTTTCATCTCCTTTTTCTGCAATTAAACCTATAGCAAAACGAGAAACAGGTTGTAACGGATCATCATTAATTTCCGATCCAGCAACTACAGGAATGTATTCGTCTAATAAATTTACCATCTGACGAGCTAAACGTGTTTTTGCTTGTCCTCTTAATCCTAATAGGTTAATGTTGTGTTTAGATAGTATGGCTCTTTCTAACTGAGGAATTACAGTATTCTCATATCCATGAACTCCAGAAAAAGTTTCTTTATGCTCTTTTTTTAATTGAATTAAATTAGATCTTAATTCTTCTTTAATCCCCTTGTAAGAATATCCTGCCGCTTTTAAAGCTCCTAAAGTTTTAATATTCGTATGTTCCATGTGATTATCCTCTAATTCGTTTTTTTCTATTTTGTTCGTAGTCTTCAAAAATCATTTCTCCCAAACCTTTCAATCCAGTATAGAAAGCTTTTCCTTGATTGGCTTCTGTAAACGCTTTTACAAATTGCATTAAGTAATGATCTTGGGCAATCATAAAAGTGGTGATAGGAATGTGAAGTTTTCTTGCCTGGTTGGCTTTATCGTAACATTTACTTACAATATGTTGATCTAATCCGTTACTGTTTTTATAGTACCTTCCATCTGGCAAACGCAAACAACTTGGTTTACCATCGGTTATCATAAATATTTGTTTGTTGGTGTTTTTCTTACGTCGTAATAAATCCATGGCCAATTCTAAACCAGCAACGGTATTGGTATGGAATGGACCTACTTGTAAGTAAGGAAGTTCTTGAATAGATATTCTCCATGCATCATTCCCAAATACTAAAATATCTAAAGTATCTTTAGGGTAACGCGTAGTAATCAATTCGGCTAATGCCATTGCGACTTTCTTTGCAGGGGTTATTCTATCTTCTCCATATAATATCATACTGTGACTAATGTCTATCATTAACACAGTGCTCATTTGCGATTTATGACTGGTTTCGTTTACAACTAAATCTTCTTCGTGCAATTGAAAACCATTGGCAACTCCGTTGTTAACCTGAGCGTTCTTAATGCTTTCGGTCATAGATACATTGTCTAAACCATCACCAAACTGATAAGCTCTTGTTTCTCCTGTGGTTTCATCGCCAACACCCATTTTTTTGGTACTGTGATTACCGGCACCAGATTTCTTAAGTTTTCCAAAAATTTGATCTAAGGCTCTTTGTCTAATAGCGCGTTCTGTCTTAGCAGTTATTCCAGTTCCAGAAGTTCCATCTGGCTTTGTGTGTTCCTGAATAAAGCCTTTTTCAAATAAATCGCGCTTAAAGTCTTCTAATGTGTATTCTGGAGTGGTTATTTCATAGGTTTTATCTAGTTGTTCTAACCAGTTTAAAGCTTCGTCTACATCTCCCGATGTGTGTGTAAGTAACTCTTTAAAAATATCTAAGAGCTTATCAAATACACTCAACTCAGGAGCTTCGTATTTAGAAAAAATAAATCCAAGATTTGCATTGTTTCTTGAGTTCATAGATAGTTAAATTTTATGAGTAACTAAGTTACAAGATTATTAATACAAAGCCTTAGTCGTAAAAAATATCTATTCTTTAAGAATGATTGTAAATAACTATAGCTGTTGAAATACGCTAGCTTTAATGGTGTTGTTTACTACTACATTTTTAGGTCCAAAATCACTCCTGTTAAAAGACAACCAAACCTTTCCTAATTTTTGATAATTATCCCATGGTTTTATGAATTTAGGCTCTTTATCGTCAAAGTTCTTAAAGAAAGCCCATTGCATAATTTTGTCTTCTTTTTTATCTACATACACTTCGTACTTGTTATTTGGAGTAACACCTACCTTGTTAAAGGTTAATTGCAATACATCTGCTTTATTACCATTCGGAAGTTTGTCTTTTCTTACGAATTCTAAGTTTACTCCTGGGTCTAATAATTTCCAAGGCATCGTTAACCAATAAGAATCGTTAATCCACCATCTTTTTCCTTTGTTTAACAACTTTTTAAGTTGTTTTGTATCGGTTACTTCTTGTTTGTTTAAGAAGGCTTTCCCTTTTAATGTATTAATGTTTACCAATACAACTAAGTTTTCTTTGGGAGCTTCTATACGAACGTTACCTGTCCATTTGTCCCATAACAATTTTCTTTTTCCAAAGTCCCATTGTATGTAATGTGTATTGTTCCAGTTCTCTTTGCCTCCCATACTTTCTTGTACTTTATGCGCAATTTTAATGGCTTTTTTGTCTTGTGCATTGCTAAGGCAAGAGAAGGTAATGCAAATAGTTAATAACAATAACTTTAGAGTTTTCATAATGTTAGTTTGATGTGATTTTAGAAAATGGGATGTTTTCAATTTTGTATTGTTTCCAGGTTTTATAATCAAAATGCCACCATTCATAAGGATAAACTTTAAATCCATGTGCTTCCATTTTACTGCGAAGTAAGTCTCTCATGGTTCGTTGTTTTTTTGTCCCTCCTTTGTAGTTTGGATAAGAACGAGAGGTCATTTCATCATATGCACTTGTCATCTCAATTTGTGTACCAGTCTGCAAATTAAAAAGAGTTAAATCTATGGCACAACCTCTATTGTGTCTAGAACCTTTTTTAGGGTTTGCAACAAAGTGTTTTTTGTCTTTAGGAGTTAAATCCCAAAACTTTTTGGTAATAGCCCAAGGTCTGTAGCCATCGAATATTTGTAAACCAAAGCCCATTTTTTTTAATTCCTTATGTACTGCTACCAAAGCTATTGCAGCAGGTTTTTGTAAGAATGCTTTAGCTTTTTTGTATACAGGTTTACCTACAAAATTATTAGAAGTAGCATAGCGAATGTCTAATTTAAAAGTAGGGTCTAATTGTGTAAGCTCTACCAATTCCGATTTTTTAAAATTTCCTTTTTCAACAGGTGGTAAAGTAGGAGTGTTGCTTTGCGATACAACAGAGGTACTTAATAATACAGCTATAAAAAGAGAGAGAGTTTTTATCATGGTAAAAGCTTATAAAAGTCCCGTAGTTTTTTCTAACCAATAATTTGTTTTAGTTCCCACACTTCCTGTGCTGTAGGTGTTTGTTGTTTCGTTTAGTAAATCTTCTACAATAGAAGCTATTAAAGGTTGTTGCACATGTTTTGGATATTCTATGTGGAATTTTTCCGATTTTCCTTTACTATTTGTAAACGTTATTGGGCTGTCATCAAAACAAGTCATTTTTAGAGCACCATCGCTTCCGTTTATAACCAATTCATCTTGTCTTTCTGGTACTCCTTGGTTAAAAGCCCAAAAACACGAACCAACGGTTCCATTTTTAAATATAACAGTAGCAGCTACCACATCACTAGCCTCGTAAATTTCGGATTGATTGGTGGCAAAACCATGAATGTATTCAATATCTCCAATTAAAAATTCCAATATATTTAGCTGATGAGAGCCTAAATCGTAGAAATATCCATCACCTGCCAATTCAGGGTCAACTCTCCAGTTTCTGTTATAGTAGTCATCGTCTCTTTTATCCAAAGGTTTGTTCATTTTCATTTGAACATTTAAGAGTTTTCCTAGTTTTCCATCATTTATTAGCTCTTTAGCTTTTAGGAAATTAGGGAGACATGTTCTGTAATAGGCAATAAATAAAGGAATGTTTTTGGCTTTAAATGCTTTTTCTATTTCTACACATTCATGATAATTTGTAGCCATTGGTTTTTCTATGTAACAAGCCTTCCTCGCTTTGGCTACTTTTAGGGCGTATTCTTTGTGGAATTTTGGAGGAGTTGCAATATATATAGCATTAATTTCTGGATGATTTATTATTGTATCAGCATCCGTTGTCCACTCATTTATTTTGTGCCTTTTAGCATAGTCTTCAGCTTTTTCGGCATCTCTACGCATAACAGCAATTATTTTAGAGTTAGAAATTTTATTCATAGCAGGGGCACTCTTTACTTCGCAAACATCTCCCACGCCAATGATTCCCCAGTTTACCTGTTTCATGTTATTGGTTATTTTAGTTTAGATAAAAATACAATATCTAATGGAAGAGCAAAAGACTAACAAAATATAGTTTTAAGAAAAAACTTGGAACATGATATCTGCTAAAAAAAGGATTTTTAAAAGAGGTTACAAATAGAATTGTATAAATGCTTTTAGGTGTTGCAGCTTATCAATAAATGTTGTTTATTTGCCCTTCTTTTTATGTACACAGTGAGGTGCCAGAGCGGTAATGGAGCAGCCTGGAAAGCTGTGGTCGAGAAATCGGCTCATGGGTTCGAATCCCATTCTCACTGCAAACAAGTATAAACACTTTAAAAAGGTAAGAAACAATAAGTTCGCTTTTTGTTTTTTACCTTTTTTCGTTTTCATGCATTTGTAAAATGCAGAGTATGGGCTGTTCGTTAGGGAATTCCATACTCGTTACTATTTCGTTAAAATTTTAGGTTTGGAAGTAGCTGTTTTTAACAATCCCTTTTCTGTTTTTAAAAAATAAATAAACTATAACTTCTTAAGAAACAGATCAAATTAATTGATAAGGTGTAAGTTGTAAATGGATAAATTATTCAATAAGACTTCCATTTGTAAATAGAATTTTCTCTTCTTAAGTTTAATAAATGAAGGTTTTGGCTGACTTGTACTCAAAGTGATTTTTTCTCTTTTAATAACTTTACTAAACAATACACTAGGTAAAAAATGTTGCTGATTTTGTAAAATAACCTTGGCTTTTCTAACGTGTGTTTTTTCTACAATGATGTAAATTTTTGATTTTTCTTTAACAATTTTTACAGGGATGCAAGTAATTCTCTGAATACTATTTTTTAAGTAGTACGCATCTAATTTAGTACTACAATTGAATAAAAGTGTAGGGTTTTTCATAATAATAGATCTTTTTCATAGCAATTTTTAAAACAATCTTTTTTACTATAAATATACGAATATTCAAAAGTTGTGAAATATGACTTTTGTCATATTTAGAGTTATTTTTTGTATATTAATTAAAAAAAAGCTGTAAAAATGAATAATTATGAGGTTGAATATCATTTGTGTTGTGTTAATTGTTTTTGCATATTCATGCAAATCAACCAATAAAACCATTAGTAGTTTAGATAACAACGAAAGTTTATTTAAACAAGCTATTGTGTTAGATAGTATTGGAAGTGAATATGAATACGCAAAAATAAAATGTAATTCTTGTCTGTTTTTGGGACAGTCTCTAGTTTTTAGAGGAAAAAAAACATTTGATATTTTAAAGTTTAGAAAAGAAAATGGAGAAGTAATCTCTTTTTATTTTGATGTTTCTAAGTTTTATGAAAATGAAGGGTTTAAAGTTGTGGTTGAAGAGACGAGCGAGTTTTAGAATTTTTTTTAGTCTTAAATGTTTTACTCACAACCATAATCCGCTAAGATTTTTTTTCCTTTAGGAGAGCGAATAAAATCGTAGAAGTATTTTGCTTTTTCTTTTTGAGCGTTTTTTAATATTACAATTCCTTGGTTTATTTCTGAATATAGAGAAACAGGCACCATTGTATAGTTTCCTGTTTTTTTAGCAGTAACAATAGATATAGAGGTAAAACCTACTTCTACAGATTTAGTACTGATAAATTGGTTTACTTGTGCAATACTTTCACCATAAACAAGTTTGTTTTTAACAGTTTCAGAATGATGAGCTAAAGCTTCTAAGGCCGATTTTCCATAAGGAGCTGTTTGCGGGTTTGCTAAAGCAATATGCTCTATATAGTCTTTTTCTAGGAGCTCTAAAGTTGGGATTATACTGTCTATGGCTGTCCATAGGACTAATTTTCCTGTAGCATATATTTTAGGTTCCGATGTGGTGAGTCCTTTGTGAAAAAGTTCGTAGGGGTACTTTAAATCAGCCGAAGCAAAAATGTCAAAAGGAGCTCCTGCTAAAATTTGAGCTGTTAATTTCCCCGATGAACTCACAACCAATTGGCATTTAATTCCGGTTTGGTTGGTGAATTCTTTGCATATATCTTCCATTGCAAACTGCATATTTGCAGCAGTGGCTATGGTAAGTTTTTTTTCTTTAGAAATGTTGCATGCAAAACACAAAACTAGAAAAAATAAAAGGCCTATATGCTTTAATTTAAGATTCACTATTTGTTGTGTATACTTAACAGTTTTGGAGTCCAGTTAACACTTACATAGGCAAACTGAGCCAATTGATCTGTGTTTCCATTTTCACCTGTTGGTAATACTTTCATACTTTCATTGGGGGTTAAAAATAAATAAGCGAACTCTATTTTAGTGTATGAATTTGGTTGATAGAATAAACGAATGTCGTTTTCCCAACCGTAAATTCTACTTTCTTTTTTGGTATCAACTTCTAAGGTTGTTGTAGCTCCCAATAGATGACTTTGCCAGTTTAATTTTAATTTGTTGTTAAGTTGAATGTCTTGAAAAAGGTACGGATTAAAAATTCCCTCATGTTCGTTGGTTCTAACAGTTCTTTGAGTAAAGTCCATTCCTCCATTATGTCTGTGAAAAGCACCATATTGTGCTAAAAAAGCTGTTGATTTTTCATCTGTGCTATTTCCATCTCCACTTAAAACTTGCGCTCCTAATTTTAGGGCATAATTATTACTTACATTTACGGCAATTTCTGGTTGTAGGTAATAAGCGTTATGCTGCTTACCATTCTCTATTTTTCCCCATTGGTAATAGCCCGAAAAGGTGAAGTCTATAGCATCTTTCTTATAAGTAATACGGCCACCGTTGGTATGCTTCCAATATCCCTTTTTATCGTTGGTTGTAGGGTCTGTGTACTCATCTGCAACGTTAATGGTAGTTAAACTAAAAGATTGGTTGATGTTGTAGTGTAAAAAATGAGTGATCATACCTCTGTAAAAGTCCCAATCTATTTCGTAATTGGTTCCAAATTCTTGCGCATTGTCTTGATTGTAAGCTAGAATTAAATCGGAATCTAAGTTTTTGTTATTGTTGTAAATAAATCGAACAGCATCGTGTTGACCACCTGCTTGTCTCCAGTTATTTTCTGCAAATAAACGTTGATCATCATATTTAATACGTTGCCTCCCTACACGTACAGAAATTTCTTCGGATATTTTAGGTTCTACGTAAAATTCATAAAACTGGGCTTTTCCATTTGCATCTCTTGTATCTGTATCTCCCCAAATGCGTATATCTTGTAGGGTAGTGTGGAATTTAAATTTATTATTTAAATTAAAATCCATGTTAATTCGGGCTCTATGAGAAGTAACAAAAGCACCGTCGTCATCATTACTAGGAATACTTCTATAGCCTCTTCTATACTCGGTTCTGGGTCTGTATTCTAGGCCCATATCAAAAGAAGAATTCTTATCAATAATAGAAGAAAAGTTCTGAGCTTTGGTAATATTTAAAAAGCTAAGAATTGCAATAAACGTTAGGGTGTATTGGTTATTCAAAATAGATTCTTTATTTAGTTTACAACAAGGCAACTGCCATTCCTAAAAGGATAGCTACAAATTTAGGGAAACTAAATTTGTGGTTTTTGGAACTTTCGAATAGAATTACAGTAGATATGTGTAAAAAGATACCAATTATGATTGCGGTAATGTAGTTTTGGTAATGATGGAAAAAGTGAATTTTAGAGGCTAGAAAACTTCCCAGTGGACTCATTAATGCAAATGCAGTCATAAAAAATATTACTTTCTTTAATTCGTATTTGTACTTTAAAAAGAAAGAAGTTAATACAATTCCTACAGGTATTTTATGAATAACAATAGCCCATAAAAAAGACCCTCCATGATCGTAACCTAAGGGAATACCCTCTGTAAATGCGTGTATTGACAAACTAATAAACAACATCCAAGGGAATTTTTTACTATCATCGTGAATATGCACATGTCCATGTTCTGCTCCTTTAGAAAAAGACTCTAGAATTAATTGAATAATGATTCCCAAAAGAATAAAAGCACCAATTAACTTTACGTTAATAGGTTCTTCTCCGTGTGTATGTGTAGCGTGTAATAAACCAAAAGATTCGGGTAGTAGGTGACTAATGGTCATAGACAATAAGTAGGCACCACTAAAAGAAAGCATCCATTGAATAAATTGCTTTTTTGGCTGTGTAATAGTTACAAACAAAACTCCTGATAGTACAGAAGCAATTAAAAATAGGTAGATCATTTGCTTAGAATCAAAATCAATCGGTCAGAACTTACTTCGTTAAAATCGTTTAAATGGTAGTCTCCAAAAATGTGTTTAATTTTTAGATTGGCTTGCTCACAATAGTTGGTGAACTTTTTTAAATCGATAGCTTTTACACGTTCCATAAAATGAAACTCTTTGTCTTGGTCTGTTAAATCTATTTCCTTGGTAATAAATCCGTTTGTAAGACTTCTTTTAATATCGAATTGTAAATTGTCTCTATCTACAGTCTCTTCTGTTACCAAGTTTGCAATTACTTTGTGTACATTCATGTAGTCTATAACGGCAACACCATTTTCTGGAATGGCATCTGCAATGTTTTGTAAGACTTTAATGTCTTCAGCATCATCATCAAAATATCCAAAACTGGTAAACATGTTAAACACAGCATCCACTTTTACTTTAAAAGGTTCGCGCATGTCCTGAACAATAAAGTTTA
Organism: Wenyingzhuangia sp. IMCC45574; assembly: GCF_054182685.1. NCBI lineage: Bacteria > Pseudomonadati > Bacteroidota > Flavobacteriia > Flavobacteriales > Flavobacteriaceae > Wenyingzhuangia > Wenyingzhuangia sp. IMCC45574. The sequence goes on from NZ_CM135169.1 coordinate 199,918, forward strand.
AGTCTTTGTTAGCGAATTGGTTGGCGTATGTAATGCTGTTTTCCGATAAATCTGCTCCAATGACCTTATATCCTAAAGAGTTTAAGAAAATGGAATGCCTTCCTTTACCACATGCCAAGTCTAGAATAGTTCGTTCTTTAGGAAGTTCTAAAAACGAGGTAAGGTTTTCTATGAATACTTTTGCTTCTTCGTGATTTCTATGCTTGTAGAGTATATGATAGTAATGGGTATTAAACCATTCGCTAAACCAAGTTTTAGATTGTTCCATTGGAAATTTTTTGAAAGGCAAATTTAATTAATTTATTCTTTAGTAGTTTTATTTAAAAGACATTACAAAAAACTACTTTTGTATTCTTAAAATCTGATGTGTTAAATTAGGAATGCGTTCTGTTGGTTCTAGTAATTTTATGGAAATAAACGGAAGTCTCTTAATGCTTAAGAGCATGGAGAACGGTAACGGATTCTAGTTAAAATACGATAGCATTTAAATTAAGAAACTATGCAAGATAATTTTAAAATGGTAGCCATTACCTTACAGGGGCTAGAGGAGGTGTTGTCTAACGAATTAAAACAGTTGGGAGCACAAGATGTAAAAGTAGGTGTGCGTATGGTAGAGTTTGTTGGAGATGAGGGGTTTATGTACAAAGCCAATTTGTTTCTAAGAACAGCTATTAGAATTTTAAAACCAATTGTAAAGTTTAAAATCCGTAACGAAGATGATTTATATAAAAACTTATTAAAAATTCGTTGGGAAAAATATTTATCAGTTGATGGTACTTTTGCTACTAAAGGAACAAGTCAGTTTAATGGATTAACGAATAATACACATTATTTAGCGTTAAGAACCAAAGATGGTATTGCAGATTATTTTAAAGATAAATACGGTAGAAGACCCAGTGTAGATGTTAAACATCCAGACTTAAAAGTGAACATGCATGTAGATAGAAATGGAGTATGTTCTGTTTCTTTAGACAGTTCTGGAGATTCTTTACATAAAAGAGGTTACCGTTTAGATACCAATTTAGCTCCAATAAATGAGGTGTTAGCAGCTGGTTTGGTATTGTTATCTGGGTACACGGGAGATCAGAATTTTATAGATCCTATGTGTGGTTCTGCAACTATATTGATAGAAGCAGCTATGATAGCTTGTAATGTTCCTGCAAATATCAACAGAAAAGAGTTTGCTTTTGAAAAGTGGAAAGATTATAACGAAGAATTGTTTTTTAAAATACACGATTCGTTGATTAATAGAATTGCAAGTCCTAAGCATAAATTAATGGGCTTTGATAAAGCTCCTTCAGCAGTTAGAAAAGCAAATGACAATATTGCAAATGCAAATTTAGATGACTTTGTAAAAGTACATCATGTTAACTTTTTCAATTCAACTAAGGAAGTACACGGACCTACTACAGTATTGTTTAATCCACCGTATGGTGAACGATTAAAGTTAGATGATATTCAAGGTTTCTACAGAAATATAGGGGATACTCTAAAACATCAATACCCAAATACAGAAGCTTGGTTCATCACATCGGATATAGAAGCATTAAAGCATGTTGGACTTAGAACGAGTCGTAGAATTGCTATTAAAAATGGGGACTTAGATTGTAAGTTTGTAAAATATGAAATCTACGAAGGAAGTAAAAAAGCAAAAAAGAATGATTATTAATCATTCTTTTTTGCTTTGTATTGTTATGATGTTTAAACCTCTTTGTCTAAAAGTAAAGGAGTGGCTCTTTTGCACAATTGTATAGCAACACCCCAAGGATCTTGTAACATTACCAAATGAGAACCATCTTCTAGAATAGTATCGTAATACAAAGTTGCACCAGCTTCTATCAAACGATCTCTGTCTTTATCTATGGTTTCTGTAACAAAGGCCAAATGAACAATTAGAGGATTCAGTTCTTTATAGTTAGGAATATCTGCCGTTTCATGACGATATATTTCTATCATTACCCTTCCGCTATTATCCGCTAAAAAGGTCATAAAAGGGGCTTTTTTTTCTTGAAGAGTTATTTTCATTCCTAAATTCGCTACATACCACTCTGCCATTTCTACTGGCTCTGGTACATTAATTGCAAAATGTTCTAGTTTCATGTTCTAATTTGTTTGGTTGCAAAAATAGACAATTAGAGACATCTTTTTTTGACTGATTTAGGAATAGAATACAACAGAATTGACATTGTATTGCTCTTTAATTTAAAGCAAAATGATTTTACAATGATTCATGAATCTCTGATTTTTAAAGGCTCTTAGTTTCCTATCTTTGCACAAAATATATTTTTATGCCAAAGCAGTTTTCAGATTTAGGGTTGTCTACTACAATAACTCAAACATTGTTAGATTTAGGAATTACGGAACCAACTGAGATTCAAAAACAAGCTATTCCGGTTATTTTAAATCAGAAGGATGATTTTGTAGGTTTGGCCAATACGGGTACTGGTAAAACGGCCGCTTTTGGTTTGCCTTTATTACAATTGGTAGATACTGCTAAAGAAGCTATTCAAGTCGTAATTTTATCGCCTACAAGAGAGTTGGGGAAACAAATATATACTAACTTAACCGAATTTAGTACTGCTATTTCAGACTTGTCAATTGCCGAAGTTTGTGGAGGTACTTCTGTAAAGCCACAAATAGAACAATTAGCAGAAACTACGCATGTCGTAGTTGCTACTCCAGGACGTTTGATAGATTTAATTCAGAGAGGAAAAGTAGACTTGTCTCAGGTAAACTATTTTGTGTTAGATGAAGCAGATGAAATGGTTTTGTCTTTAAAAGAAGGTTTGGATAAAATTGTAAAAGCAATGCCAAAGCAAAAACGAACGTTATTGTTTTCTGCTACTTTACCCGGATCTGTAAAGCAATTGGTGCAAAATTATTTATCCAAGCACGTAACTCAGGTAGGTACAGAAACTGCCAATACTGCACACAAAGATGTTTCTCATAATTATGTAGTGGTAGAACCTATAGAGAAATTAAATGTGTTGTTACATTTCTTAGCGAGTAAAGAAGGGCAGCAAGGAATTATTTTTTGTAAAACGAAAGCAGCAGTTAACAAGTTGGCTAAAAACTTAGCCATAAATAAAATCTCTTCGGGAGCTATTCACGGAAGTTTAACTCAGGGGATTAGAGATCGTATAATGGAACAATTTAGAGAAGGATATATCAATACACTTGTAGCTACAGATGTTGCTGCAAGGGGAATAGATATTAAAAATGTTTCGTACGTAGTACATTATCATTTACCAGATGCTATGGAAACTTATATCCATAGAAGTGGAAGAACGGCTAGGGCAGGAGCAAAAGGAATGTCTTTGGCAATTTTACAAGCGGATGAAATTGAAAAAATGGAATTCTTAGGAGAGGAGTATGATATTGATTTGCATACTTATGAAAAACCTACCGCAGTAAGTATTGAAGAGAATAATACCATATTGTGGGCTAAAAAAATATTTAAAACCAAGCCCAATAAAACGGTTTCAGAAGATGTAAAAGCTTCTATTAAGAATGTGTTCCATCATTTAACCAAAGAGGAATTGATAGATAAAATTTTAGCGAATTATATTCTAGAAAATAATAAAACAGATCTATTATCTAAAGAAAAGCTTGTAAAGAAGAAAAAGAAAAGATAGTATTTTTGTACTTAAAAAAAACACTCCCTTAAGAACTTCTTAAGGGAGTGTTTTGGTATTAATAGATGTTGCTTATCTACTTAGTAACTTTTTAGAAACCTTGTAAGTAGCAGCATATAAATATCCTTCTTGTTGTCTTTTTAAACTTTTAAATTCTTTTTTGTACCAGTTGGCATCTGTCGCTTTTTTTCTAAAGGCTTCATGGTGTAGGGTAAGACCCGCTGTTCCGTCTAAAACAGACTTAATTTCGTATATAGAAATACCGTAATGTTCTGCTTGTGCCAATATTTGGGAAAAACTTTCTTCCGAAAAATAAAGGGTACTATCGTCGTTGTCTATTGTAATGCTCTCTAGGTTATTAAAAACGTTTTGAGCTAAAAAATCTTCTTGTGTCATGGTTGTATTTCTTTAAGTAAAATGTTATTTAATTTTGTGGAGTAGTAGGGAAATATTCAGGAATCAATCCTTTTATTTTTTCTAATGTTTCACCAACAGATAAGTCACTCATACCACCAGATGCATTTGCGTGTCCTCCTCCATTAAAATGCTCAGCAGCTAAAATATTTACAGGGTTTTCTGCACCTTTAGAACGGAAAGAGATTTTCATAATACCATCTCTTTCGGTAAAAACAATTGCGGCTTTCATCCCTTTAATTGTTAGTATGGTGTTGGCCAAACTATCTGTATCTCCCTTTTTGTAATTATATTCGGCTAATTCTTCTTTAGATAAGGAAATGATACCCACTTGATGATCGTATAAAATTTCTAGTTTTTGACTCATGGCATATCCTTGTAAACGCAAACGACTTTCTGTATTGTTGTCGCTTAATTTTTCGTGAATTATATGGTGTTGCACACCAGCCGCTAGTAATTTTCCTAAAAGTTCATGGGTTCTTGGTTGTACAGAATTAAATCTAAAACTACCTGTATCTGTTAAAATACCTAAATATAAAGGAGTTCCAATTTGCGCATCTAGTAAATTTTCGTGACCAGACTGAAGTATCAATTCAATAATTAACTGAGATGTAGAACAAACAGAAGTTTCTGATACTGTAATAAAAGGAAAATCTTCAGGGTTTAAATGATGGTCTATCATTATTTTCTTGCAAGAACTGTCTTCTAATAAAGTTTGCATGTCAGGTCCTACTCGGTTGGTTGCGTTGTAGTCTAAGCAGAAAATTAAATCGGCATTGTGCATAGCCTTGGTTACTTCTTCTGGATTTTCTTCCATTAATAGAATAGAAGAGGTGTCTAACCAGTATAAAAAATCTGGAGCTTTGTCTGGATGACAAATAGTAGCTGTTTTTCCTAGTTTTTCTATAAAACGAAGTAATCCTAGAGAAGAACCAATAGAATCTCCATCTGCAGATTTGTGTGCTGTTATAACAATATGCGATGCTGTTTGAATTTCTGATTCAATTTGCTTGTATACATTCATAGCGTTGCCTCTTTATTTTTTAGTATTCCAGTTAATTTTTTTCCACTCTAATTGTTCTGCCTTAGAAAGGAATGTCCATGTAATAATTTGACTCGATTTATTCCCAGGTCCAATGGGAATTACTTTGGTGTCTGTAGCTCCTAATTCTTTTAAATAACTAACCATTCCTTTTTGATTGGAAGGTTTGTTGACCAATATGGAAAACCAAAAACAGTTTTTGGCAAATTTTTTACTTTCTTTTACATATCGCTGTAAAAACACAATTTCTCCACCTTCGTAAATAAGTTCGTTACTAACCTTGGTTTCTTTTGGGGCTTTCCCTTTTTTAAATAGATGGTTTTTAGCTTCTTCTTCCGAAGTATATAATGGAGGATTGCATATAGAAATATCTATTTTCTCATCTTTAGTAAGTATTCCGTAAAAAAAGTCTTTAGAATTATTTTGCAGTCTACAATCTATTTTACCTTTTAAGCTAGGGTTTTTACTCACAATGGATTGTGCAGATCTAATGGAATTTTCATCAATATCAGAACCTATAAAGTTCCAGTCATAGTCTGTAACCCCAATAATAGGGTATATACAAGCTGCACCTATACCTAGGTTGTAACAGGTAATTTTTTCTCCTGCAGGCAACGTTCCAAAATTACTACTCATTAAAACATCTGCCATGTAATGAATGTAGTCTGCTCTGTTGGGAATAGAGGGACAGATATTGTCGTCTGAAAAGTCCCAATTTTCTATTCCGTAGTAAAAATGTAAAAGGGTTTTGTTTAATGATTTTACCGCAGTAGGATTGGTAAAATCAATAGTATCCTCTCCTTTAATGTTGGGTTTTACGGCATTCAGTAAATCCGGATTCAGGTCTGTTAAAGCTTTTAGATCATATCGATCTTTATTTCTATTGCGAGAATGAATTTTATTTTTGGTGATTTTCTTTTTCTCTTTGGACATGCTATTTGCTTTGTTAGGAAAGGTGTGCAAATATACTACAAAGTGGGTGAGATCTTAATTTTAAATAATGGAGTTTGTTTTATTTGTAGGGTGTTGTGTTATAGTTAGCACTATTAGATTCTATAAAATAGTTCACTATAAAAGTCTAATTTTATAAAAGATTGGTATACTACAGTAAATAAATAATTAAGTTAAAAAGATATATTCAGCGTTTTTAGTAAAACAAGCAAAGCTTACAAACTAAAGAAAAGTTAATTATTTAAACCATATCATAAAAATGAAGAAACATCAAATTTTGTTTTTTTTAGTACTATTATTTGTACAAAGTTTTTCTGTTAGTGCGCAGGAAATCAGTAAACAAGCGAAGAAAAAGATTTCGAAATTAGAAAAATTAATTTCAAAGTCAGAAAAAAAAGGTTTTGATGCAACCAGAGAAAAAACCATTGTATGGTTTTCTAAAGAGTTTTTAAAAATTGCAAAATGGGATCAAAAAAATACTGCATTTATTCAAAATGCGTTTGAGAGATTTAAGCCCTTAAAAGGAGATAAAGCTAAAATGGCAAAAGAGCTCCCAGATTTTGAACGAAAAAAAGTCATTGAAATTTTAGACACAGGAATAGATAATCTTACCAAAGTAATGGATGGGTCTATTGTTAGAAGACCGGTATCCAAAGTAGATTGGAAAAATATCAAAGTAGAAAAAGATCAATTTGTAAGTAATGGGAAACCTGTTTTTTTATATGACTACTTCTCAAAATCTATGGGGAATCCTACTTATGATACCCGAATTTATAACGATCACTTGGGGAATATAGATCATGTAGGTGGGTTTACACCTAATTTGGTAAAAGAAGACGGAACTTTTGCACAATATACCTTAGATAAAGTTATCAATCATCCAGACACCAAGGTGGGGTATCTTTTGTTGTGGAATACAAATGTGCCTAAATGGATTAAAAAACAAGAACCAGAAGTAACAAAAGGTAGATGTACTTTTATTGGTTTTGATATTGATAACCCTTTAATGCGTGAAGTTTGGAGTGCTATAATGCAGAAAGCTGGTGAAGTAACTAAAGATAAAAAAACGGTACAGTTAGGGTATATTTTGGCGAACGAGCCTCATTGGTTTTCTGAACAAGGAAATTGGGCTTTTAAGCGTGGAGAAATGAATGAACTTTCATCGTACACCTTAAAAAAGTTTAATGAATGGTTAAGTAGAAAGTACAAAAACAATATAACCGAATTGAATAAAAACTGGAATACAAGTTTTAACTCATTTAAAGAAGTAACGTTTGTTTTCCCTTTAAGAAAAAACACCAAAGGAACGCCACTTAGATACGATTGGGATCGTTTTAATATGGATAGGGTAGTAGAGTGGTTTGCCTTTTTACAAAAAGAATTACACAAAACCAATCCTGGTGGAGATACGCATATAAAATTAATACCTCACTTTTTTTCAGATGACGAACGTTCACACGGAATTGATTTAGAGTCGTTAACAGAATTAACAACAATGATTGGTGATGATGCAAAAACGAGAGAAAGAGATATTCGTTATAACAGGACGGAATCGTGGGAAGAGAATTATTCTTACCACTGGGAAGAGTTGTGTGTTTCTTACGATTTTATGGAATCGGTTGCACCAGAAAAGATTCATGTTAATTCAGAAACGCACTTTTTATCTAGTGTTGCTTGGCGTAAATTAGATACTTCTCCAGAATACATAAGAAACAATTATTGGTTGGCAACCTTGTTTGGAATGGATGCTGGTCTGTCTTGGTTTTGGGCAAGAGATCCAGATGGTTCTCCAGAAGATAGATTTGAAAAGGATGTGTATTCAAAAGACGTAGCCTTACACAGATCTTTTGCAGCATCTGTAAATATGCAACCTCAAGTAGCAAATGAGCTTACTCAGGTAATGATGGATTTAAATAGTTTTTCAGAAGAAATAATGGCTTTACGTCGTCAAAGAAGACCTATAAGATTGTTCCATTCAGAAACATCTGCTATCAATAAAACAAATCATATGACCCAACAACACCATCTTTACGAGTCGTTGTTTTTTGAAGGATTTCCTGTAGGTTATGCTACAGAAAAAATTATAAAAAAGCAGGATGCTAAAAACTGGGATGTTGTTCTTGTTTACAAAACAGAGTATGTAACAGATTCGGAGTTTAATGAATTACAAAAATACTTAGACAATGGAGGAACTGTTATTGTAGATAATAAAAAGAGTTTGTCTATGAATGAGTATGGAGTTAAACGCTTAAAAGTGCTTGAAAGTAACAAGGGGAACTTACATGTTTTAAATACTGATAAACATGAGGATTTAAAAGAACTAGCATTAACGTTGGTTAAGGATAGTTTACCTCAAGTGGTTTTGTCTGAATCTAACGGATTGGCTCATAAAGGGTGTACTTGGAGAGTTGTTTCTAATGGTAAAGGAGGTTATATTATGACGATTGTGAATCTAGGTAAAAATAAAGCCAAATTAAATGTATCATTAAAAAACGGTACTAAGTTAAACTGTGTAAATATGCTTACCAGAGAATCTTTAGGGACGGATTTTGAATTGGATGTTCACGGTGTTTTATTACTAGAAATAGAGAAATAAATAATAAAGATACCTAGGCTTACTACTTAAAGTCTTGGTGTCTTTTTACAAATAAAAAAGCCAATTGGAATTTCCAATTGGCTTTTTTAATATATGTGATTGGTTTATTTTGTTAACCATTCTTTAGCGTTTACAAAAGCTTCTAACCAAGGAGAAACTTCGTCGTTTCTGTCGGTAGGATAGTTAGCCCAGTTCCATTGGAAGATAGAACGCTCAATGTGAGGCATCATTACCAAGTGTCGACCATCTTCAGAACTCATCATAGCTGTATTATAGCTAGATCCGTTAGGGTTTGCAGGATATCCTTCGTATCCGTACTTCGCAATTAAGTTGTATTGATCTTCTGAGTAAGGCAAGTTAAATTTACCTTCTCCATGAGAAATCCATACTCCTAAAGTACTACCAGATAAACTACTTAACATTACAGAGTTGTTTTCTTGAATGCTAACAGAAGTAAATCCAGATTCGTGTTTGTGTGAGTCGTTGTGTTCCATTACAGGCTTTTCAGCGTGCTCTGGGTTGATTAATCCTAATTCTATTAACAACTGACATCCGTTACAAATACCTAAAGATAAAGTGTCTTTACGAGCGTAGAAATTATCTAAAGCAGCTTTTGCTTTTGGGTTGTATAAGAAAGCACCTGCCCATCCTTTAGCAGAACCTAAAACGTCTGAGTTAGAGAATCCTCCAACAGCCGCTAAAAAGTTTACATCTTCTAAAGTTTCACGACCTGTAATTAAATCGGTCATGTGCACATCCTTTACATCAAAACCAGCTAAGTACAATGCGTTTGCCATTTCACGTTCAGAGTTAGATCCTTTTTCACGTAATACAGCAGCAACAGGTTTCTTTCCAGCTTCTATTTTAGGTAATTTACCTGTAAAGTTAGAAGGGAAGGTAAAGTCTAAAGCTTGGTTTTTATAATTATCAAATCTTTCAGTAGCTTTTGCTTCTCCAGATTGTTTTTTATCTAATAAGTAAGAAGTTTTAAACCAAGTATCACGTAACTCAGCAATGTTAAATACCTCTGTAGTATTTCCATTAACTAAAGTAACAACTTCTGTCTCTACAGTAGATCCAATGTTTGCAAACTTTAATCCAGCCTCTGTTAAAATAGCTTCAACTTCTGTAGGATTTACGGTTTGTACAATTACTCCTGCATTTTCTGCAAAAAGAGCCTTGGTTGTATCTGCTTCACCTAAAGCAGAAATATCAATATTGGCACCTAAATTAACATCAGCAAAACACATTTCTAAAATAGTAGTAATCAAACCACCCGCAGAAATATCGTGACCTGCAGTTAACAATCCTTTTTCTATTAATGATTGTACTGTGTTAAATGCAATTTTAAATGTAGCAGCATTTTTAATATCTGGAGTTTCAGCTCCAATTTTATTTACAGCTTGTGCAAAAGAAGATCCTCCTAATTTAAATGCATCAGAAGAAAAGTCTATATAATAAATAGCATTCCCATCTTTTTTAGAAAAAACTGGCTCTACTACTTTGTTAATATCGTTACAGTGACCTACACCAGAAATAATTACCGTACCAGGAGCAATTACATCTTTGTTAGGGTATTTTTGTTTCATAGATAATGAATCTTTTCCTGTAGGAATGTTAATTCCTAAGTCGATAGCAAAATCTGAAACCGCTTTTACAGCATTGTATAAACGAGCATCTTCTCCTTCGTTTTTACAAGGCCACATCCAGTTAGCAGATAAAGAAACAGATGTTAATTTATCTTGTAATGGAGCCCAAACTAAGTTGGTTAAACACTCTGCAATGGCATTACGAGAACCTGCTGCTTCATCAATAATAGCAGATACAGGTGCATGACCTATAGAAGTAGCAATTCCTTCTTTACCATTGTAATCTAAAGCCATTACAGCTACATCGTTTAACGGTAATTGTAAAGGACCAGCACATTGTTGTTTGGCAACTTTACCACCCACACAACGGTCTACTTTGTTTGTTAACCAATCTTTACAAGCAACTGCTTCTAACTGTAAAACAGTTTTTACGTTTGCTTGAATCTCATCATTACTATAAGTTACGTCATCGTACTTTCTAGCAATAGTAGTATCTTTTAAGATTGTTTTTGGAGAAGAACCAAACATATCATTCAAATCTAAATCCATAGGAGCTTTTCCTGTAGTAGCAGATTTAAAAGTAAAACGATTGTCGTTAGTTACATCACCAACAGTATGCATTGGAGAACGTTCACGCTCTGCAACTCTGTTTAAGTATTCAATATCTTTTTCGTTGATGACCAATCCCATTCTTTCTTGAGACTCGTTACCAATTAATTCTTTAGCAGATAAGGTAGGATCACCTACAGGTAATTTATCTGTATCAATTAAACCTCCAGTTTCTTCTACCAATTCTGACAAACAGTTTAAATGTCCACCTGCTCCGTGATCGTGAATAGATACAATAGGATTAATGTCACTCTCTACCATACCACGAATGGCATTGGCAGCACGTTTTTGCATTTCGGGATTAGAACGTTGAACAGCGTTTAATTCAATACCAGACTCCATAGCTCCAGTATCTGCAGAAGATACAGCAGCACCTCCCATACCAATACGGTAGTTATCTCCACCTAGAATTACAATTTTATCCCCTGCTTCAGGTTCAGCTTTTAAAGCTTGTTCTGCTTTACCGTAACCTACACCACCAGCTTGCATAATTACTTTATCAAACCCTAAAGTTCTTAAGTCATCAGCATCTTTACTAGCTTCTTCGTGTTCAAAAGTTAATAAAGAACCAGAAATTAAAGGTTGTCCAAATTTGTTTCCAAAATCAGAAGCACCGTTAGATGCTTTAATTAAAATGTCCATTGGAGTTTGGTACAACCAATTTCTTTCTTCTATGTTTTCCCAAGGTCTGTTTTCTTCTAATCTTGAGTAAGAAGTCATATAAACCGCAGTTCCTGCTAAAGGTAAAGAACCTTTACCACCAGCCAAACGGTCTCTAATTTCACCACCTGCTCCAGTTGCAGCTCCGTTAAATGGCTCTACAGTAGTAGGGAAGTTGTGTGTTTCTGCTTTTAAAGAAATAACAGATTCGTATTCTTTAGTTTCGTAAAAATCTGGTTTGTCTGCTGTTTTAGGAGCAAACTGTGTTGCTTTAGGTCCTTTTACAAAAGCAACATTGTCTTTGTAAGCAGATACAATTCCGTTAGGATTTTCGTTAGATGTTTTACGAATCATTTTAAATAAAGAAGATTCTTTTTCTTCTCCATCAATTACAAATGTTCCGTTAAATATTTTGTGACGACAGTGTTCTGAGTTGATTTGAGAAAAACCAAATACTTCAGAATCTGTTAATTTACGACCAATACGTTTAGCCATATCTTCTAAGTAAGCAATTTCATCATCACTTAAAGACAAACCTTCTTGGGCATCAAAAGCTTTAATATCTTCTATTTCTAGAATAGGCTGTGGTTCTACGTCTATAGTATAAGATTCCTGATTTAAACCTTCGTACATTTTTTGTAACATAGGGTCAATCTCTGCATCTTTAGAGTCTACTTGAGTGAACTCTTCAATTCTCTCAATTCCCTCAATACTCATGTTTTGAGTAATTTCAACAGCATTGGTACTCCAAGGAGTAATCATCTCTCTACGAGGTCCAATAAAATATCCGTCTAAGTTTTTAGTGTTGATTTGTTTTGCGTTTCCAAATAACCATTCTAATTTTTGAATGTTTTCTGTAGATTGCTCAGAAGTTTGTACTGCAAAAACAGTCGTGTTTTTTTGAAAGAATAAGATCATTATAAATGAAGTTTGTTCAAAATTTATTTAAAGCGCAAATTTAACAAAATCAAATTGTAAACAGCAGCTAGTATTAAGGAATTATTATCGAGTTATAAAACATCTTCTTTATGGATACGGAATTATGTTTTGATTGGTTAGAAATATCTTTAAAACTAAGTATATTCTAATTATTTTTGCGTTATGGAAGAATTTGAGAAACTGTTTGAAGAAGTAAGGGCGAGTATCCTTGCAGATACATTTGTAAAAATGACATTGAGTAAGCCTATTAGAAAAAATGATGGCTTAAGAAATGTATACATTAGATTGGTTACCATTCAGAATCAACAACAATTACAATTTACTTATAGGAATAAGACGAATGATGTTGTTAAAAACTTTACGTTAGAAGAAGCGTTGGAACAAGTAGGAGAATTACTGTTAACAACGTTTCGTTCGGGAGTTGTATTTACTTTACCAGATGATATTCAGGTATTTGTTTCTAAGAAGAAAGCAATTACTTTAAAGAAAGTAGCTCCAAGTTTTACCAACAAATTACCAGATACACACGATAGACCTAAAGAGAAAAGAGCAGCAAATAAGGATTATTTATTTCATTTAGGTGTTACGGATAAGGAAGGAAGTGTAATTCCTAAAATGGCAGATAAATACAGGCAAATTAATAAGTACTTAGAGATTATAGAAAGCTTAGTGAATGGGGTTAAATTACCTAAGAAGATTCAGATTGTAGACATGGGATCTGGTAAGGGGTACTTAACTTTTGCTTTGTACGATTATTTAAAGAATGAACGTAAGCGAGATGTTTCTGTAACAGGAATAGAACTAAGAGAAGGATTGGTTACGTATTGCAATGATGTGGCAAAAAAATGTGGTTTTGATGAATTGTCCTTCGAAAGCAAAATGATTCAGGATTACGAAAACAAAAAGATAGATATTTTAATAGCACTACATGCTTGTGATACAGCCACAGATGATGCCATTGCCAAAGGTATTGTATCTAATGCTAGTTTGGTTATATGTGCTCCTTGTTGTCATAAACAAGTTCGTCAGCAATTAAAGGGAGTAGAACAGGAGAGCCCTTTGTTAAAATATGGGATTTTTAAGGAACGTCAGTTCGAAATGATTACAGATACCATTAGAGCCTTAATTCTAGAAAAGAATCAATACAGTACCAAAGTATTTGAGTTTATTTCTAACGAGCATACACGTAAAAATGTAATGTTGGTAGGTTCTAAAAACAACAAAAAAGTGGATAAAAAAGGCATTGATGAAAAAATTAAAGATTTAAAAGATCAATACCATATAGATTACCATTATTTGGAAAAACAAGTATAATAAAAAAGCTCAGCATATGCTGAGCTTTTTTATTATACGCTTATTACTAGAGTTAATTCTTTAACACTTTAAGTGTAAATATTTTTCCGTTTTTATTCAATCTAATAAAGTAAATACCTGCTGGATTAGAAGATAATTTACTTAATGGATGAGACGGGGTGTTACTGTTTAGTTCTTTTGTTAAAATTGTTTGTCCAATACTGTTCAAAACTTCAAGATTATAAATTCCTTTTGCTGTTTCAGGAAATTTAAGTTCTATAGAATTGTCTTTTGTATAGGCTTGAAGACCTATTAGCTCCGGAAGCTGATTCGTACTTAAAGAACCAATACTAACGGTTCCTTTAAATCTATTGGATCCTCCGTGGTAAGCACCTGCCGTATTTCCTTTGGCTGAAATAAAATTCAGACTAGTTTCGTTTCCAGTAAAACTAAAACCTCCGTTGGTAGCTGTATAAGATCTCTTAATGGTAATATCTCCATTAGCAAAATTTTGACTTTCGATTGTTGCCTGAGTGGTTAATGTAGTTCCTAGACTGTAGTCTATTAAAATGTGTTCACTTAATTCAAAACTATTATCGGACTTGCTAATATACAAGGCATATTTACCACCCATTTGACCAGCTGTGGTGTCTGAAAATCCTATACCTAGGTACCCTGTAGTAGGGCTGTTCGTTATGGTTATGGTAAATTCTTGGGCTGTATTATCAAAGGTAATTGTACCTGTAAAAGGAGCACCGGTTAAAGGATAGGTTCCGTCTACAATAGCAAAAGAAGATAAAGAAGTTATGAATAGTAATAATAAAAGAGTAATTTTTTTCATAGGTAAATGGAATTAATTTATTGTCTTAATAATTGTGAAATTTCTTCATTCTCTTGCTCCATGGCATGAACAAAAGCGGTTTTGCCTGCTTTGTCTACCAACGTAACATCTGCATTGTATTTTAATAAGAGCATAACCATTTTGGCATCAGATCCGTTAACGGCCATAATTAAAGGTGTATGTTTATTATTATCTACGCTATTTACTTTTACCTTGTTTTTTAAAAGTAATTCGGCAATAGATAAGTTATTTTGATAAACAGCTGCGTGTAAAGCTGTTCCTAAATCGCATTTGTAGTTAACATTTGCTCCTAATTTTAATAACAATTCTGCTGCTTTGGGTTGATTTCTATAACAAGCCAATATAAGAGGTGTATGACCTCTATGATTAGGGGTGTTAATACTTTCTTTATCTTGTTCATATACTTTATGAATCGTTTTTAAATCTCCATGCCGAGCAGCATCGTAAATATCTATTTCTCCTGAAGAACAAGAGATGAATAAGGTAAAAAGACAAAAAGAAATTATTTTTTTAAATAGCATATAAAAGAAATAATCCAATAAATCTAGTCTATTTAAAATAGGAAAACTACAATTTATTGGATTAAAAAAAACATTTTTGTTAAGACTTATTCAATATAAGCTTCTGAAATGGTGTTTATTGTGTTGAACCAAAGTTGTTTATTGTGATTTTATAATAAGGTGTTTAATTCCGCTTTAAATATAGTAACCGCATTACCTGTAATTTCTACAGTTCCATCGACTAACTTTAGGGCTAAATCCCCAGTTCTTTCAGAAACTTGTTTGCAACTAAATTCGGTATTTCCAGTTTTTAAATTCCACAAAGGAACCAATCCACATTGCGCAGAACCAGTAACAGGATCTTCATCTATACCCGCTTCAGGTGCAAAACAGCGAACCACATAGTCTACCTTAGAAATATCTCCTATTGAAGTAATCATTAAATGACCTATATCATTTGCTATCATTTCTTTGTAAGAAGTAGGATTTCCGTTTAAAATTTCACTCTCAGAAGCTGCTATGGCTATTTTCCAATTGTTATCACATGCATATACTTCTAAAGGGCTAAACCCCATAATGTTTTTAAAGTTGTTTGGTGTGTCAATTTTAGAAACCGTATAACTAGGAAAACTCATCTGAATTCCAGACGGAGTTTTATGGATACTTAAATCACCTCCTTTGGCTTTAAAATGAATAGTTTCACTCTCTTTTTTTATTCCCGTTTCATATAGAATATGTGCACTTGCCAAAGTTGCATGTCCACATAACGGAATTTCTACAGTAGGAGTAAAAAAACGAATTTCATAAAGCTCTCCATTGCCATAAACAAAGGCTGTTTCAGACAAATTCATCTCCATAGCTATACTTTGCATTGTTTTTTCATCCAATCTTTTTTCTAGGATCATTACCCCAGCAGGGTTTCCTTTAAAAGCTTCGGTTGTAAATGCATCTACTTGATAGATAATGGAATTGTTCATTTGTTTGCTTTTTCAATTATAGAAGTTAAATGTAAGAATTATCAGTAGAATTAATAACGTAAAAGAACTTTTAGTGCATAAAAAAACGTTCTATGATAATAATCATTTTTTCCACTTTGCTATCCCAATAATTTTGCTCCTAACAAACAACACAACTAATATGGGAGTAATATACCTTTTAATCATCGTAAGCCTTTGCGTTGCTCTAATATTCCTAGGAATATTCTTTTGGGCCGTTAAAAAAGGACAATTCGAGGACGATGAAACCCCAGCTATGAGGATGCTTTTTAACGATTCTCTTAACAGTACGAAATCTAAAACAAAAACAATAATAGAATAACTAATTTATGGAAAAAGAGCAGTTTTATTACGACAATAAGATCGTAAAAAAGTTTATTTATGCTACAATGTTCTGGGGGCTGATAGGGATGACCGTAGGACTTTTATTAGCTTTTATGTTTATGTTTCCGGAGTTAACCAGTGGAATATCGTGGTTGAGCTTTGGAAGACTAAGACCTTTACATACCAATGCAGTAATTTTTGCCTTTGTGGGGAACGCAATTTATGCCGGGGTTTACTACTCTTTGCAGCGTTTGTTAAAAGCAAGAATGTTTAGTGATTTACTAAGCAACATAAACTTTTGGGGATGGCAGTTAATTATTATTGCTGCAGCAATTACGTTGCCGTTAGGTATTACTACAAGTAAAGAATATGCAGAGTTAGAATGGCCAATAGATATTGCCATTGCATTGGTTTGGGTAGTATTTGGTGTGAATATGATTGGTACTATTTTTAAAAGAAGAGAACGACATTTATACGTTGCGATTTGGTTCTATTTAGGAACATTTGTAACTGTAGCTGTGTTACATATCTTTAATAGTTTAGAATTACCTATTACGTTTACCAAAAGTTACTCGGTGTATGCAGGGGTACAAGATGCTTTGGTACAATGGTGGTATGGACACAATGCGGTAGCGTTTTTCTTAACGACACCTTTCTTAGGGTTAATGTATTACTTTGTGCCTAAGGCCGCTAATCGTCCTGTGTATTCATACAGATTGTCTATTGTACACTTCTGGTCGTTGATTTTTATCTATATCTGGGCAGGACCTCACCATTTACTATACACTTCTTTACCAGACTGGGCTCAGAATTTAGGAGTTGCTTTTTCTGTAATGTTAATTGCTCCATCTTGGGGAGGTATGATTAATGGATTGTTGACCTTAAGAGGTGCTTGGGATAAAGTAAGAACAGAACCAGTGTTAAAATTTATGGTAGTAGCCATTACAGGATATGGTATGGCAACTTTTGAAGGACCTATGTTATCGTTAAAGAACGTTAATGCAATTGCACACTTCTCAGACTGGATTATTGCACACGTACACGTAGGTGCTTTGGCTTGGAACGGATTTATGACTTACGGGATGATTTATTGGTTGGTTCCAGTATTATTTAAAACGAAATTACACTCAATAAAGTTAGCGAATGTACACTTCTGGTTAGGAACTCTAGGTATTTTAATTTATGCAATTCCAATGTATGTAGCAGGGTTTACCCAAGCTTCTATGTGGAAACAGTTCAATCCAGACGGAACCTTGGTATATGGTAACTTTTTAGAGACCGTAACACAAATTATACCAATGTATTGGATGCGTGCTGTTGGAGGAACCATGTATATAATAGGAGCGATTGTAATGTTGGTAAATATTACAGCAACTATTAGAAAAGGAGCTAAAGTAGAAGATTCTTTAGCAGAAGCAGCACCTTTAAAGACAATTAAGAAAGGAAGAATGTTAGGGGAAACTTGGCATCAGCACTTAGAGCGTAAGCCAGTTCAGTTAACCATTTTTGCGACTATTGCAATTTTAATAGGAGGTGTTGTACAGATTGTACCTACAATTATGGTAGAGTCTAACATTCCTACCATTAGTAGTGTAAAACCTTATACTCCGCTTGAATTGGAAGGTAGAGATTTATACATAAGAGAAGGTTGTGTTAGTTGTCACTCTCAAATGGTTCGTCCGTTCCGTTCAGAAGTAGAGCGTTATGGAGAGTACTCTAAAGCTGGAGAGTTTGTATACGATCATCCGTTTTTATGGGGGTCTAAGCGTACAGGACCAGACTTGCATAGAATTGGTATGAAATACAATGATAGTTGGCACTTTAATCATATGATTGATCCGCAAAGTACATCACCAGGGTCTATTATGCCTCCTTATCCGTGGTTGTTAAAAAACAAATTAGATACCAAACACACAGAAGATAAAATGCATGGAATGATTGCTTTAGGAGTTCCTTATACAGAGTATGAGATAGACAATGCCAAAAAGCATATGAAAACTCAAGCAGATGTTATTGCAGAGAATTTAAGACAGGATCCTTCATTTGTGGATAGCTACGAAAATGCTCAAAAAGAAGCAAAAGCCAAAGGAGAGGTTTTTGTACCAATTCAGGAAAGAGAAATAGTAGCGTTAATTGCTTATTTACAAAGACTAGGAACGGATATTAAGACCAATCATTAGTAGTAAGTACAGAGTAGTGAGTTGATTTGTTTTTCGTGTAATCGTTACAAATGCACAACTCAATGAATCAACAAAAAAAAGAGAATTATGTTAAAATTTATAAAAAATCACATGGCAACGATAGAGGGGGTTGAGATTTATCCAATCGTTTCTTTAACCATCTTCTTTGCCTTTTTTACCCTATTGTTTTTATGGGTGTTTAAAGCGAAAAAAGACTATTTAAAAAAAGTTAGCAATCTACCTTTTGAATAAAACAACACATTATGAATCAAAAAAATAAACAAATTATAGGCTTTGTTATCCTAAGTGTTATTGTAGGAGTCGTTATAGAGCTATTATTCCCATCTGGGTTTGGATACAAGTCATTATTGGCGTTAAAAATTACATTGTACTTATTGTTTATGGCCACTTTCTTTAGTGTAAAGTTCGTCATTACTAAAATGAACAATTTGTACTTGTCTTTATCGTCTGATGAAGAGAAAAAAGAGTTTGCGGAAAAACAAGCTGCCAACAGTATTGATTGGTCAGATTGGAATTCTATAGTAAAAGCTTTAACCAAGGTAAAACCTATAGAAGAAGAAGCAGAAATCAATATGAATCATGATTTTGATGGTATTGAAGAGTTAGATAACAATTTACCGCCATGGTGGTTGTATTTATTCTACATAACTATTGCTTTTGCGGTGGTGTATATGGTACGTTATCATGTGTTAGATGGTCAAGATCAGAAAGAAGAGTATTTAGTAGAGGTAAGATTGGCCAAGGAGCAAATTGCAGCTTACGAGGCTACTCAAGAAAAAGTTGATTTATCGGCTTTGGCTTCTGGAGGTAATGCAGAAGGGAAGAAATTGTTTAAGAAAAATTGTGCCGTATGTCATGGAGTAGATGGTGGAGGAAAAATAGGACCTAATCTAACCGATGAATACTGGATTTTAGGTGGAGGAGTAGAAAATATATACAATACCATTGCAGAGGGAGGTAGACCAGGTAAAGGGATGATTGCATGGAAGAATAGCTTCAACCCTCAGAAATTGCAGATGTTAACAGCATATGTGGCTAGTTTAAAAGGAACCACACCTGCTGAGCCTAAGGCTCCACAAGGAGATTTATATAAAGAAGAATAGTAATTAGTATTTGTAGTAGTTGTTTTAGTTATGGGAGAGGGTAACAGAGAGGTCTTTAGAGATTCTATTGCAACAATAGATGAACAAGGAAAACGTTCATGGATATACCCAAAAAAACCTTGGGGGAGGTTTTACAGATATAGAACATGGGTTAGTGTTTTTTTATTGGCTTTTTTGTTGTCAGCTCCCTTTATAAAAATCAATGGGAATCAGTTTTTCCTATTCAATGTAATAGAGAGAAAGTTTCACATTTTCGGATTTCCATTTTGGCCACAAGATTTCTATCTGTTGGTGCTTTCTATGTTAATTGGAGTGGTGTTTATTACGCTGTTTACGGTAATTTATGGACGTGTCTTTTGTGGATGGGTATGTCCTCAGACTATTTTTATGGAAATGGTGTTCCGCAAAATAGATTATTGGATTGAAGGTGATAGTGGAGCTCAGAAACGTTTGGCTAAACAACCGTGGAATGCGGATAAGATTAAAAAGAGAGTTTTAAAGCATGCACTATACATTGTAATTTCTTTTGTGATTTCTAACGTGTTCTTAGCTTATGTAATTGGGAGCGATCCATTGTTAAAGGTGATTAAAGAACCGGTATCTCAACATGTTGCAGGCTTTGTAAGTATTTGGATTTTTACGGGTGTCTTTTATTTTGTTTTTTCTTGGTTTAGAGAGCAGGTATGTATTATTGCTTGTCCTTATGGACGTTTACAAGGAGTCCTTTTAGATAACAAATCTATTATTGTTGCCTACGATTATTTAAGAGGTGAAGGGAAAAAAGGAAGAGCTAAGTTTAGAAAAAAAGAAAATAGGATAGAAGCGGGAAAAGGAGCATGCATTGATTGTAATCAGTGTGTAGATGTTTGCCCAACCGGAATTGATATTAGAAATGGTACACAGTTAGAATGTGTGAATTGTACTGCTTGTATAGATGTTTGTGATTTCATGATGGAAAAAACAAATCAGCCTAAAGGATTGATTCGTTATGCTTCTGAAGAAAATATAGAGAAAAACAAACCTTTTGAATTTACCATTCGTATAAAAGCGTATACCGGAATTTTAACAGTCTTGGTAATTGTTTTACTTGGTTTGTTAACCGTTAGAAGTTCGGTACAGGCTAATTTTTTTAGGGTGCCAGGTGAGTTGTTTCAAGTAAAAGAGAATGGGAGTATAAGTAATGTATATACTTACAAGCTGGTAAACAAAACTAGTGAAGATGTGGATTCATTGTCTTTTAGATTGTTGTCTCACGACAAAGGTGAAATACGATTGGTAGGAACAGACCATTTGTTGTTAAAAAAGCAAGAGATATTTGAAGGAACTGTATTTGTGGAAATTCCAGTTTCTAGTTTAGAAGAAGGAAAGGAAGCTATAGAGTTTGGTGTGTACGATAAAGATGGGAAGGAATTAACCACAACAAAAACACATTTTTTAAGTCCGAAGAATAATTGGTAAGATTAGTATTTAGAACAGAGTAGTTAGTGTTTAGAAAGCGTAACTACATGTAAATTTAAAACATAGAATTATGAAAATAAATTGGGGAACAGGAATCGTTTTATTTTTTGCAGCATTTATATCTTTTATCTTGTTTTTTGTTGTGAAAACATTTACTCAAAAACAATACGATTACGATTTGGTGAGTGAAGCGTATTATGAGGAAGAATTAAAGTTTCAAAATACAATAGATCATGCAAGCAATGCTAATAAGTTAGAGAATCAAGTAGTAATTACTGCTGGTAACAAATTATTGCAAATAGAAATTCCAAATGTTGATAAGGATGTGATAGAAGGGCAGATTCAATTTTATAGACCTTCTAATGATAAATTAGATTTTGTTAAAGCCATTGATTCTGAACAGAATACTTTTGTTTTTACTGCAGATGATTTGGTGACAGGTAGGTGGAATGTTACTGTAACTTGGAGTTACGCTAGCAATCCGTATGAAACGTATTATAAAAAAGAATCTATTTATTTCTAATGTTTGTATCTGCTTTTATTTTTGGTTTGCTAAGTAGTCTTCACTGTGTGGGTATGTGTGGACCTATTGCTTTTGCATTGCCTGTTCATAACGGAACAGCAGGGCAGAAGTGGTCTAAAATAATTGCGTATCACTTAGGTAGGTTAACTACTTATGCTATCATAGGTTTAGTGTTCGGTTTGTTTGGAAGAGCCTTTGTGTTGGCTGGCTTACAACAAACCTTATCTATAATAGCGGGTGTGTTTTTATTGATAGCAGCTATTTTTCAGAAAAAAATACTGAATAAACTGGAGAAAAACACTTCTTTTAAAGTGCTAGGTCTTTTTAAGAGTGGTTATCAGAAATTGGCTAAATCTAAATCAGTCTCAAACTTTTTTTTACTAGGCTTGTTAAACGGATTGCTACCTTGTGGTACACTCTACGTAGCTTTAATTGGTGCTGTAGCTCTGGGTACAGCTTGGCAAGGAAGTTTATACTTACTAATATTCGGTTTGGGAACTTTGCCTTTAATGTTGGTATTAATGGGAGCGAAGTTGTTAAGCTCAACCAAATTTAAAACAGCCTTTAATAGTGCAATTCCTGTGATGTTATTTGTACTAGGAGGACTATTTATTCTTAGAGGATTAGGCTTAGGTATTGCTTTTGTATCACCATCTAACTTAAGTTTAAGTGTGCAGCTGATACCTGTTGGGTGTCATTAAAGTAAACCTGTACTACACTAATAACTATTATTTGTTTACAGGGTAAAGTGGTTTCTATTTATTAGTAATGTCTTTTATTTCTTTCTCAAACAGGTTTTTATCATCAACCTTACCAAAAAAGCTTATCAAAGAATCTATTTTTTATTAATGAGAAAGATATTGCTAGTATATATTTCTCTTGTAATAATAGAAACTTCATGTTTGGCAAATATGTGCACATATAATTCTAGTGTATTTATTAATTATTTTGGTTTAGTTATAATAAAAATGAATGGTTATTAATAGTAGTAACTGTGTTTTTCAAACTTTTTTGTTATGAGGTTTTTAAATAGATGGTGTGCCTTTTGAAATGTTTTTGATAATTAGATTTTAATGATAAGAAAAAGACTCTCACTAAAATTAGTGAGAGTCTTTTTTACAAATGATAAAACTTAATAAGGTTCATAAATTAATGATCGTCTTCTGGGAAACCTGTTTTTCTGTGACCTTTAAGGACGTATGTTTCATCTAAACTTTCATCTGGAGTACTGCTTTCAAATTCCCATTTATATTCAATGATACTCGCATTAGCCCTTAATTCTTCAGGTACTTCGTAACTTGTGAATTTCACCAATCCTCCTAGTGTTTTAAGTTTTAAGTAAAAACTATCTACAGGATTTCCGCTTAAAGTAGTTTCTGCTTTGGATAGAATTTTACCATCTACTACATAGTTTTTTAAATAATACCTAGGAATTATAACTTCTTGATCTAAAGCAGTAGGCTCTTCTACTAGAATATCATTAATGTCTTTTTCTTGTTCATTTCCTTCAGTTATGGGTTCTCCAATTGCAAGAGTATTGTATTCTAGTTTATTATATTCCGTTTCGGTACTAACAAAGGATTCGGGTGAGCCTGTAAATGTAAATTTACTTTTTAATGGAAAGATATGATCTGTATCTTCCATCCAAACCTTGTTCTCTACATTTTCGGAAGTGTTATATATCATCATTTTCATATCGTGATCGTAACTAAATATTTTATTAGTTTCATCTTCATCAAATAGTTCCCAAAAGAAAGTACCTGAATAATTTAGTGTTTCACTATCCCAAACATCAATATCTTCATTACAAGATGTTAGAGAGATTGTTGTAAAGGCAATTAACGCCCAAACAGTGTTTTTATATCTATTGAATATTTTTTTCATACTTAAGAATTTAAATTATTGATATTGAAAAGTATAACCAAAACCATAAGGTTTTACAAGTGTTGTGAAAACTTTTGTAGTAGGATCATAAGTTAAATCAACACCAGTGACACTAAATATATAAGGTTGATTAATTTCAGAAATTACATCACCATCCATTAGGAAATACATTGGAAAAACACCTCCAAAAGCAAAGTCTGTTGCGTAGAAAACACTTGTTGTTCCCTCTACCAAAGTAATTGTTCCTGTTCTTGTTGGTCTATTAACATCTTCTATTTCTCCAGACACATCTGTACCAATGATTGTTGGGTCGTGAACTACTACGGTTTGTGTAACACTACCAGGAATACCGTCTGAATTTGTGGCTGAAAATGTTATTGAATAGATACCAACTGTTCCTGTGTCTACTGTTCCAGTTATAGTTACGGGAATCTCGGTTCCTCCTTCAGTAGCAACTGCGGTTGGTGTAAAGCTATCTCCAAGAGCCACAACTTTTAAAGGTTCAAATTCTATAGTTGGGAATTTGGTTACTCTTGATATTCCTTCAGTATCTAAATCTTGCTCACATGCAGTTAAAAAAAACAGTGCAAAGACAGGGATTATATATTTTATTATTTTTATCATGATTTTAAAATTTTAAGGTTATTTCCCTACTTTTTGATCCCACCATACTTTTACAAGTAAGTTCGCTTTCTGTGATGGAGCATTGGTGTTTCTATTTAAAATATCAGTTGGGTAAATAGGTGATGCAGGCAAATTACCATTAGTTTTATCTCTACCAACCACAGAAATTGTAAAGTCTCCTATAGGAAAGTTATTATTAGCAAATTGTCGATTAGCTTTTATATCAATTTCAGAAACAGCAGGGTATTTAGTTCTGTTACGATCTATAAAAGATTCTGTATGTTGATATTTAGCATTTGCTACCCATTTTTGCATCGCTATTTGCTTGATGTTGTCTTCCATTTTTATACCATCTACCCAAGCCGCATACCCTGTTGTGATAATGTCTGTTGTAGCGATTCCGTTTTGCATCAAAGAAGCAGTAACACCAGCATCATAGTATGTTTTAGCTTTTACCAAGTCATTTGCTCTAGCATATGCTTCTGCAATAAAGAAGTTTACTTCCCAAGCAGACATCACTATTAAATCTGTATCTCCTTCAAAAATTGGTTCACTATAGTCTTCATCTTCATCATTAGTACCATCACCATCAGAGTCTGTTTTGGAATCAAAATCTCCAAAGAAAGCACCTTCATGTCCAGTTGTAGGAGCAGTAAATAATGCATCTAATCTAGGATCAGAGTTTACGTTTAAATAATCAATAAAAGTTTTACAACCGATAACATTGGTGCTTAAGTAATTTGCACCTCCTTCTTGAAATTCACGCATAGGATGTCTTTTTTGCTCTTGAGTGTCATCCCAATATTCGCTTCCTATTATTTTAGCAGACTCTGTTAAAAAAGTAGCATTTTCAATAAAAGTGATTACAGCAGCATTGTCGTAACCAGGGGTCTCAGATTGTCTCATCATTAACTTTAATTTTAATGAGTTAGCAAACTGCTCCCACTTTGCCATATCTCCTCCAAATATAAAGTCAAATTTAGCCTCAATGGTAGATAATGTTGATACATCAGTAGTTAGTAAAGCATCTATTCTAGTTTCTAAATCCGCATAAATAGTTGCAGCATCATCAAATTTAGGAGAGAGTATGTCTTCATTACCTTTTAATGCTTCTGTGTAAGGAACATCACCCCATAGGTCAACTGTTACTTGCCATGTAAAAATAGATAAAGCTTCACTAATGTACTTATAAGCTGTCTCACCATTAGCCTCGGATAGTTTACTTATTCTTTTTGTGTCTGCTAATACACCAGAAGTGAATTCTACATAAGCATCCTCAAAGTTTGTTCTTTGTCCATCTTCATATTCACATAGAGATTTAAATTGAGATGCTGTGTATGACTGTGTCCAGTATTCTGACCAGAATCCACCACCAAACCCTAAATCCCATCCCATTAATGTATGTGCTAAGTTTACTTCAGCTGATGGTAAAAGAATTTTTGGTTGATCCGTATCTGCTAGTACGTTAGGATCTTGGTTTATATCTATGTAATCATCGCAACCTGTAGCGAAAATTAATAGAAAAACGGATGTTATTGTTAATATATGTTTTTTCATATTAAATGTTTTTATAATTGTATGTTAACTCCAAAAGTGTAAACCTCTTGTGTAGGATTTCCATTGTATTCTCCAAATTTGGCATCTATATTATTACCAAAAGTGCTTGTTTCTGGATCTATATATGGATTGGTTTTGTGTTTCCATAATAAAAAGTTATTACCTGTAATTGATAAGTTGATAGCTGAAACATTTATTTTATTACACACTTTTTTAGGTATACTATAAGCTAGGGTTACATTTCTTAATTTTAAGAAAGATTTATCTATAACAGCATAAGACTCTCCTTCTAAACCTCCTGTACTGTAAAATGTGTGTAGAGCAGTAGGATCAACAGGAGTGGAGTTTTCTGAGAAAGTACCATCGCTATTTTCTACTACTGAATTAGGTACTATAAAAGCATTACGGTCATTTAAAACACTTTCAGGAGAACTACCTGTCCAATGCATGTAATCTTTGGTACCAGAGTATATATAGCCACCGTATCTAAAATCTAAAGTACCTGTTAAGCTTAAACCTTTCCAAGTTATGGTATTGGTTAACCCCATACGGAATTTCTCTTGTACATCTCTACCAATTAATTGTTGATCTCCAGTTTGTTGTGGGTTACCAGTACCGTCAACAACTACACTTTCTACTCCGTTAAAGTCAACTGTTCTAGCTTGTGTAAATTTAAACTGCCCCATTGGCATTCCCTCAATAGCATAGATACCTCCAGTTCCAAAACCAGATAAGAATACTTCACCAACGTCTAACTTTTCGACTTTATTTTTATTTTTAGTGTAAGCCCAGTTTACATCCCATTTAAAGTCTTTAGTTTTTACTGGTACAAAATTTACATTTAATTCAACACCCTTATTTCTTACATCTCCAAGGTTAGACGTAACTTGTGTATAACCAGATGAAGGATCTATAGGCAATGTTGCAATTAAACCTTCGGTAAGTTTATTGTAGTATGAAAGTTCAAACCCAATTCTATTGTCAAAAAATCTGTTTTCTAAACCAATTTCAAATTCTTTTGTGATTTCAGGTTTTAAATCTAAGTTTCCAAGTTTGTCTGATACTGTATAAGAGTTGACTCCTCCTAAAGGAAATTTTAAATCATCTACCTCAGGGAATCCAGGATTTCCTGAGGTTCCAACAACATATCTGTTATATACATCATATACGTCAGCATCATTACCTGTGGAACCATAGGCTATTCTAAATTTAGAGAAGTTTAAAAAGTCTGGCTGAGCATCAATAGTATTTAAGAATTTACTTAAGATAAAACTTGTGGTTACACCACCGTATAAGAACGAATTGTTTTCAAGTGGAAGTGTAGAAGACCAGTCATTTCTAAGGGAAGCATTAACATATAAGTAGTCTTTAAAGCCTAAATCAGCACTTAAATAGGTTCCTACTAATCTTCGTTTTTCACTGTATTGGTCTGCCACAGCAGGAGTTAAAGTATTCCCTAAGTCGTAGAAACCTGGAACATCAATAGATGATATTTTTCCCTCTAGCCAATTGTAAGACCTTTCGTTAACATTAAGACCTACTAGAGCACCAAATGTAAAATCTTCTGAGAAATCTTTATTGTATCCTAACATTAAGTCGTGACTTAATTGTACTTTTTCTCTTTTAGTTTGTACGTATGCCCCTGGTGTTTCAGTACTCGAGCCATCGTTGTAAGAACCGTTAGAAAAAGCGATAATACCAGTAATTTCATCAGATGTAGAAGCTTCGTAGTCTCCAGAAAAACGATAAGTTAATTTTAAGTCATCTAATATTTTATAGTCAGCTTCTATTTTACCATAGAATTTGTACTTGTCTTGAGTTGCGCTATTGTTATCTAATATAAAGTAAGGATTTACACCATAAGGGGTAAAGTAATTATCTAAATTATTAAACTTGTTGTTGTAATCTTTTAAATCTACAATTGACAAATCATTAGCAATTTCTGCTAAAGATCTAACTAATGAAGTACCTTGACCAGAAGGAACAACTTTTACAGTTTCTCTACTAAAGTTAATGGCAGAACTTAATTTTAATTTGTCTGTTGTGTGAGATCCTTTAGTTGATAATGTATATCTTTTGTAAGAATCGCTGTCCGTAGGAACTACACCATCAACATTATTACTAGAAGCTGATAAATAATAGGTGTTTTTATCATTACCTCCTGCAATAGAAATAGAGTTTTTATAACTTTCACCATAATCGAAAAAGTCTCTTAAATTATTTTTTAAATATACGTATGGTTTAATTTGTTGGCTATTATCAACAACATTACCCCACACTCGGTTAACTCCATCGTAGGCAGCACCCCAGTTACCATTTTCGTCCAACGCACGATCTCCGCTCCAACCTTGTCCAAATTGCGTTTGTCTATCGGGTAAAAATCCAACTCTATTAATAGAAACAGAACTATTAAAGTTGACTTTCATTTTACCACTATGTCCTGACTTGGTTGTGATTAAGATTACTCCATTGGCAGCTCTAGATCCATATAAAGCTGTAGCTGCAGCACCCTTTAGAACGGTTAATTTCTCTATGTCATCAGGGTTGATAGCGTTAATTCCTGAACCATAGTCTACTTGTCCATTTAGACTGTCTCCTCCTGTACCATCAGTATCGCCTGCACGGTCTTGGGAGTTGGTAATAACAATACCGTCTACTATATACATTGGTTGGATATTGTTAAAAGAAGAAGCACCACGTATAATTACATTTTGAGTTCCACCAGGTGTTGGAGGTGCTGCTATGTCTAAACCTGCAACTTTACCTTGTAGTGCTGTTACCGGATTTATAGCTTGAGCTTTTTGAATTTCTTCTCCTTTAAATTCTGCAATAGAGTAACCCACAGCTCTTTTTCGTTTAGAAACTCCCATAGCAGTAATTACTACTTCGTCAAGAGATTCTATATCTTCCTCCATAATAATGTTCATGATAGATTCAGAATCCACTTTCTTTTCTACGGTTTTCATTCCTATATAGGTATATATAAGAATATCTCCTTCTTTTGCTTCAAGTACATAGTTACCATCAAAGTCAGTGAGAGTTGTGGAAGTCTGACCTTTAATAGTAATTGTTGCACCAGGAATAGGATCGGTACTGTCTTTTACGACCCCCATAATCTTCTTTTGTGCAAAGGAAAATTGCACAGCAAACACTACTAGGAGTAGTGTTAAAAATCTAATAGTTTTTAAGTTCATATTTTGGATGTTTAAATTAGGTTTCATGTTGATGATGATTCTTTTTGTGAATCTTTATTTTTAGGCAGTAAATACCTGATCCATAGTTTTTAAACTATAGAAATCGCTTGCTTTAAAATGAAGATTAGTTATATGTGCTTGTTAGAATCTAATTTTAAAATTAGAACAACATTTAGTAGTTGTTTGATTTTTATAACAGAAAACAAGATGTGTTTTAGCAGTTTAAAAGATGTTGGTATAAATTTAAGTTCTAAGCGGTGTTTTTTCTATAAATAAAATTGATGTATATAGGCTAACTATGTAATTATTAAAGGGTTTGTTTCAACTAATGTTTGTTTTAGTTGTGCTGAATAATACAAGGTTGATACACTATGGATGTGTCTTAATATTTGTTTATGTAGGCATTTTTGTAAAATAATGGTAGAAAAAATATTTTTTATAAATGTTTTTTGACATAAAAAAAACAGCCTGTAATTATTTATAATTACAGGCTGTTTAAAAAAATACAGAACGTTTGATTTATACTGTTTTAGAGAATTGCATTTGTGGTTTATCTCCCAAGTATTGATCTATAGCCATACATATATTTCTTATAAATGGTTTTCCTTTTGTAGTAACATTAATTTGAGAGTCGGATATGGTTACCAATCCATCTCTTACCAATGGGAACATTTTTAGAGGGGCTTTTTCTAGTGTTTCACTTTCTAAGGTGTCTTTATTCCATTTGGTTTTATAATGACACATTAAGTTTAAAATATGCTGTCTAATAATTAAGTCTTCTGTAGTTAGTATATGTCCTTTAGAAATTGGAAAGATATTTTTTCCTACTAATTCCTGATATTCTTCTATGTTTTTTACATTCTGATAAAAGCTATTCCAGCTATCTCCAATAGAAGAAACACCTAGGCCAATCATTACATCTGTTTTTGCATGTGTATAGCCCATAAAATTTCTATGGAGTTTATTGTTTACTAAGGCTTTGTATAAAGTATCTGTTTTTAAAGAAAAATGATCCATACCTATGTTTTCGTAACCATAGGCATTTAGCATTTCTTTTCCTGTTTCGTACATTAATAGTTTTTCCATTCCTTGTGGAAGGTCTTCTTCGGAGAAACCACGTTGACCATTTCCTTTTAACCATGGTACATGCGCATAGCTATAAAACGCAATTCTATCTGGAGCTAGCTCTTTTGTTTTTTCTATGGTGTATTGAACGTCATCAATTGTCTGAAAAGGAAGTCCATAGATTATATCATGACCAATACTTGTGTAACCTATTTCTCTAGCTAATTCTGTTACCTTAATTACATTCTCTAAAGGCTGAATTCTATGAATGGCTTTTTGAACTGTTTTGTTGTAATCTTGTACGCCAAAAGAAACTCTTCTAAAGCCCAAATTGTATAAGGTTTGTAAATGTTCTTTGGTGGTATTGTTTGGATGTCCTTCAAAACTAAATTCGTAGTCTTGTGCTAATGTAGAAGTGTGAATAATACAATCTAACAATGTTTTTAAGTTTTGCGGACTAAAAAATGTTGGAGTACCACCACCAATGTGTAACTCTTTTATAATAGGTTTCTCGTCTAATAAATTTAAATACATAGACCATTCTTTTAAAACAGAATCTATGTAAGGAGATTCAACGTCGTGCCTTTTGGTTATTCTTTTGTTACAACCACAAAAGGTACACATGCTCTCGCAAAAGGGCAGGTGTATATAAAGACTAATTCCTTGGCTTTTATTGGTTTTTTGATAGGTTTCTAGGAGTTTAGATTTCCAGTCTTTTAACCTAAAGTCCTGAATGTTCCAATGCGGTACAGTAGGATAGCTAGTATATCTAGGACCTGGTACGTTGTATTTGTTTATTAGATTAATGTCCATGATGTGCTTTTTTAGGTTATTTGTAATTGCAATTTTTTTAATTCTTCTTTTTGTGTCTTTAAGCGTTCTATGTTTTCGTTAGAAAATAAAATTTCAAATCGGTCTTTAAATAAATGTTGGTAGTATTCAATCCCTTTTGATAGGTTGTTGGTGAATTTATGGAGGTACTTTTCTTGTTGTGTAGAAACAGCGTTTTTGGCATTGCTAATCAATTCATCTAAGTAATCTAAGTACAGTGAAAGTTCTTTTTCAAATAGATGTGGTCGCTTTGCGGATATCACATTCATTTTTCCATAAATATGGCTCATCATATCAGAAAGACTAATTTTCCTGTTAAAGTAGGCTAGATTTGGGCCTGGGCATACAGAGACTCCCTTTCCTTCTTTTTTAGTATCAATATTGTATTTTAAAAGTGCTGATGTACCTAAACCAACACAAATACAAGATTTTTCTATAACCTTTGCTATTTGTTGTTCCTTTTCAATTTTATTTAAAGAGCCGTTTGCTTCTAATTCTTTAATTTTTAAATATTGGTATTCACGAGAAGAAATACATAAACCTTCTTTTTTAAACTCTTGGTTTAATGCAACATGCTTTTTAGGGCAGGCACTACCAGGTCTGTTTTTCTGAATGTTTTCTAATTTTTTTACATCTTTTGTGTTTCCTCTTAAGCTGTTAAAACGTACACCTAATGGAGAGATATCGCTTAAGTAAATATCATCTTCTGTTGCTTTTTCTAACTGATTTAGGGTGTTGTTGTCTACTGTTGTCGCTTCCGGAACTAATAAAAACGGAGAACCCCATCCAATAGAATCTAGCTTGTATTCTTCTGTTAAAAAAGCATGTTCTTCTGATGTTCCAACACCTCCTTGTGCTGTAATTTTAAGTTCTGGCCTGCAAAGGCTCTCCTGCTTGTTTTGAGTAACAAGAGCTTTCGAAAATAAATCATAGGTGCTCTTATAGAGTGTTTCTCTGTTTTGTTTGAATTCCTCTAGTACTGGTCCCATTAAAAAACCATCGGTTGCAAAGGCATGACCACCACAATTTAATCCAGATTCTATTCTGTATTCTGACACCCACAATCCTTTTTTTGCTAGATACTTTCCTTGTATTAAGGCAGAGCGATAGTCGCTAACTTTCAAAATTATTTTTTTCTTAATGTAGCCTTTTGCATCTGGATAAAAATCATTAAAAGTAGCAAGGTAGTTATACAATCTAGGATTCATACCTGCAGAAAATACAATAGAAGAGCTAATTTTAGAGTTTGCAAAACCTCTTAGAGCTGCATGTGCATCGTTGTATTCAGAAGGTAATTCTACTTTGTTTTCATAATTGGTTTTGTCTACCTTGGTCATAATGTTTACATCAATAGAACCTTGTACAAAATACTTTTGCAATAAGTTTCTTACTTCGCCTATACAGTTGCTATTTGTTAACTTCTCTTTTAGTACAGAAGAGTTGGGTAAGTGTTTTATATAATCTTTTAATAAGTTGCTTTTTAAAGAGCTTAATTGCTTTAAACGAACTGTTTGTTCTTGAATTAAATCGTGTACCAAATTTAAGTAAGAAGTAATTCTTAAAGCCCTGTAATCAATAGTATTTTGGGTTATCTCCCTGTAAACTTTATTGTTTTGTTCCGAGTGGTATTTTCTTAGTTTTTCTAATAAAATATCATCTACTAAGGAGATTACGGAATCAATTCCATAAATAGCAACCTTTAGTGGACTGTCTGCTGTATAGCCAATTCCCATTACAGGAATATGAAAATTATGTTTCTCCATAAATCTTTTGTTGTTACTTACAAAAGTATTGGCAAGACTTACAATTAAAAATGATAATTGTCACATGAGGTAAATAGTAAAATACAAACTGATAATAATATGATACTACAAGAAGGTATTTAGGGCTATAAAGACTATTTTTGTAGTATGGAAAACAGTATGGATGAATTTATAAAGCTTTTGCCTAAAAAAGCTTTAGAGGTAAAGAAAGAGAATATAGCCTACTTTAAGAGGTTAAAAAAACGTGTTCCCAAAAACTTAGATTATGCAATGCAAGACATTCATGATGATGAGTTTACACGTACAGACTGTTTGACTTGTGCTAATTGTTGTAAAACAACGAGTCCAATGTTTTTTCCAAAAGATATAGAGCGTATCTCTAGACATCTTAAAATGAAAGAACGTCAGTTTATGGAAACGTATTTAGAAAGAGACGAAGATGATTGTTATGTGTTAAAATCATCACCATGTACATTTTTAGACGAAACTGATAATACTTGTTTTATATACGATGTAAGACCAAAAGCTTGTTCTGAATATCCTCATACCAATCGTAAAAAGTTTATTCAGTTGACAGATTTAACCATGAAGAATTCAGAAATTTGTCCTGCAGCTTTTAATATGATAGAAACCTTAAAGAAAAAAATTCCGCTTGAAGGAAAAGCAAAAAAATGATTTTAAAAAACTCGAAGTTTTGTGGCATTTGTTATTCCGATGAGAAATCTGAATTGCAGTTTTTTGGAAAAGAATTTAAGGTTAGAACAGAAGACAAAAAATTAATTTTGTCATTTAAATTAATGAAGGGATTGGATAAGGAAGAAGTTCTAGAAAATATAAAAGGGCTTACTTTTTTTGAAATACAGGATCAGTTTATACAACATAGATTGATGAAACTTTTGCAAGAATCACCTCAGGTTACAACTCTATTTTTAGAGTTAAACGATTATACGTTTTCTGTAAAAAGGTTAAAAATATTAATGCAGGGTTTTCTTTTAAGAATGGTGTAGAGAGAATTGTAGGGGTATTTTTTATCTAGCAATACTAGGTAAAATTGATAGTTGATTTTTTACAATATTACTCGCTTTGGTATAATTGCATTTGTCAACTACTAATACAATACAATTTTCATTTTTCTTAATATCTAAGTTGATATTAGTAATGTTTTGTACTACATTCTTTAAAAAATAAGCATCTATTCTATTGGTACAAATGTGTAAAGTTCTGGGGTTTCTCAAAATCAATGAAGTCTACAAATGTTAATATATGTTTTTTTTTGTAAATATATGTTAATTTTGAATTTCATCCAAATAGTTCTCTGTTAATCTTTTGTTAAAGATTAAATAGGTGTATTTTTTATAAGAGGTAATACTGTTTTATATCACTTTCTGACTAGGGAGTAATTCTAATTTATTTTGAACAATTACATTTGCTTTCATATAGTTACAACGGTTAACACTAAGTTTTACTCTTCCTTTTTCTCTATCTATCATTACAGAGATGGCTGTAACACGTTGAATTTCATTTTTTAAGTATAATGCATCTAATATATTATCGCAAATATGAAGTGTAATTAGGGTAGTTGTACTCATGTGATATAAGGTATATTTTAGTTTATTGTTAGGGGTATATTTTATAAATCTAATAATAAAGTTTTGTTTTTAAAGAATAAATTTTGAATTAGTTATCAACTTTTTGTTAATAATACACAGGTTGTGCTTGTTTTTTCCTGAAATGATAATTTATGATAAAAGATGTTTTGTATAAAATAATTTACCTTAAAGTATTGATTATTAGTTTTTTATCGGTTATTGGTATAACAAGTATTTTCTACGTGTATTTTTAAACTGATCTATCTTTTCTTTCCAACTTTTTTTTATTTCTAAGGCAGTTGTTTTATTTCTTAACTGATTTTCTAAAAGTTTATTACCTGCATGTATGGTGAACGTTTTTCCAAAAAAGTTTTCTTTGTTGGGATATTTATCAAATGCATCTACAAGCCAATCAATATTAATTTGAGACAATTTCTGTATGGAGTCTAAGTTTATTCCGTAACAAATTTTGTTTTGATCTTTAGGATATTTACTTCCATAATTCGGTTTTGGGATGTAATTAAAATTAGATTTTGGAAATTTAGAACTACCATAGCGTTGAAACTGAAAAGAAGTTCCTCTACCAGCGTTTATAGGAGTACCTTCAAAAAAACCAAGACTAGGGTATAGGTTTATAGCTTTATCGTTTGGTAAATTAGGAGAAGGAGCAATGGGCAATGAATAAAAAGATTGATGTGTGTAATTGGTAAGTGGAATTACTGTTAGGTTACACTGAATTCCGTTTTTAAGCCATTTTTCTCCATTAATCATTTGTGCATATTCACCAATGGTCATACCATATACCAATGGAACAGGGTGTTTACCAACAAAAGAACTGTATTTTGGTTCTAAGGTAGGGCCATCTATGTAATGTCCATTAGGGTTAGGTCTATCCATTACAATTAATGAAATGTTGTTTTCTGCACAAGCTTCCATTACATAATGTAAGGTAGATATATAAGTATAAAACCTTACACCTACATCTTGAATGTCAAAAACTAAGAGGTCTAATCCTTTTAAGTCTTTAGGCTGTGGTTTTTTGTGTTTACCATATAGGGAAATAATTGGCAGGCCTGTTTTAACATCAATACTATTATGAACCTTTTCTGCTGCATCTGCTTTTCCTCTAAAGCCGTGTTCTGGGGAGAATACTCTTTTTACAGTTATATTTAGGTCTAATAAGGAATCTACCAAATGTACGTGTCCGTTTTCTTTAAATATTACAGAGGTTTGATTGGCTACAATACCGATACTTTTTTTTGTTAATAATGGTAAATATTGTTCTGTTTTGTTGGCTCCTACACTAATTTTAGATTTTCCTTTTTCGTTTTGAGCTTTACAGGAGGATAATGATACAATTAGTAATAATACATGAATTAAAAATGTATTTTTGAACAACCATTTAAAGAGCATAAGCATTTGAATTTCGAATTATTTATTGCAAACCGATTAACCAAATCGAAGGAATATAAAAGTAGTATTTCAGCACCAATAATAAAAATTGCAATCTCTGCAATTACATTGGGATTAGTTGTAATGTTACTTTCAATTGCTACAGGTGTAGGTTTACAAAAGAAAATTCAAGAGAAAGTAACAGGATTTAACGGTCATTTGGTTATTAGCAACTTCGATAATAATCAATCTAAAACCAGCCAGACTCCAATTTCTATACAACAAGATTTTTATCCAGAATTTACAACCGTTGATGGAGTTAAACATGTTCAGGTATTTGCTACCAAGCCAGGTATTATAAGAACTGTAAACGATTTTGAAGGGGTAGTTCTTAAAGGAGTAGGAGCAGATTATAGCTGGGGGTTTATCAATGAATATTTGGTAGACGGAATGCTTCCTACATATTCCGATGAAGTTTCTAATGAAGTTTTGTTGTCTAAAAGAATTGCCGATAGAATGCAATTAAAGATAGGGGATAAGTTTGATACTTTTTTTGTGAAAGAAAATAGAAACTCACTTCCTAACAGACGTATTTTTAAATTGGTTGGAATTTTTGATACAGGATTTGAAGAGTTTGATAAGAGTTTGATGTTAGGAGATATCAATCAAGTAAGAAAATTAAACAAGTGGAAGAACCTAGAGGTTGGAGGTTTTGAGGTTTTTTTAGATGATTTTAATACCATAGAAGAGAAGTCTAGAGAGATTTATATGAGTATAGATTCGCGACTAGATAGTAGAAATTTATTTGAACAATATCCTCAGATTTTTGAATGGTTAAAATTATTTGATGGGAATATCGCTGTCATTATCATTATCATGATCATTGTATCAGGAATTAATATGATAACTGCTTTGCTAGTTTTAATCTTGGAAAGAACTCAAGTGATAGGTGTTTTAAAAACTTTGGGAGCTAAGAGCTGGTCTGTGCGTAAAATATTCTTGTACAACGCATCTTATATAGTAGGTAGAGGGTTGTTGTTTGGAAATGCAATTGGTTTGTCCTTAATCTTTATTCAGTATCAGTTTGAGTTTATCACACTAGATCCTAAAAACTATTATGTACATGTGGCTCCGGTGTCAATTACAATATTTCAAGTATTGTGTTTAAATGCAGGTACACTGGTCTTATGTTTCTTAATGATGTTAGTACCGTCTATAATTATAACCAAAATAAGCCCAGCTAAATCAGTTAAGTTTTCTTAGGTATATAAATAGAAAAACCTCCAGTTAACTACGCTGGAGGTTTCTAAACTAACTTAAACTAAACTATACGAAATCAAATTACTATTTCTATAATATAGTTTACAAGTACCGTGCCAAACTTTTTAATTTACATGTTTTTTTGCGTGGTAAGAGGATCTTACGAGTGCAGAACTTTCTACATGTATAAATCCTAAAGATTTTGCATATACTTCGTATTCTTTAAATAACTCTGGAGTTATGTATTCTTTTACAGGTAAGTGTTTTTTACTAGGTTGTAAATACTGACCCAAGGTAACTACGTCTACTTTTGCATTGGCTAAGTCACGTAAACTTTCGAATACTTCTTCTTTTGTTTCTCCTAAACCTAACATAATTCCAGATTTAGTTCTTCTTTGTCCTTGTTCTTTAAGGTACCTAAGAACTTCTAAACTTCTGTCGTATTGTGCTTGTATTCTAACTTCTCTAGTAAGCCTTCTAACCGTTTCTAAGTTGTGAGAAATAACTTCAGGAGCTGCTTTAAGTAATCTATCTATATTGGTAGTGTTTCCTTGAAAATCGGGAATAAGAGTTTCCATAGTAGTATTAGGATTTGCTCTACGTACTGCAGCAATAGTTTCTGCCCATATAATAGAACCACCATCTTTAAGGTCATCTCTGTCAACAGATGTAAGAACGGCATGCTCAATTTTCATAATTTTAATAGAACGAGCCACTTTTTCAGGTTCATCCCATTCTACAGTTTCAGGTTTTCCCGTTTTAACACCACAGAAACCGCAAGAACGTGTACATATGTTTCCTAGTATCATAAAGGTTGCGGTACCATCTCCCCAACATTCTCCCATGTTTGGGCAGCTACCACTTGTACATATGGTGTTTAGTTTGTATTTGTCAACCAAACCTCTTAACTCGGTGTATTTTTCTCCTACCGGTAATTTTACTCTTAACCAATCTGGTTTTTTGTTTCCAACAGGAATTGTACCTGGATTAGAACTCTTATTTGGTAATACAGATTTAAAAGTAGATGTTTCCGTACTCATGTGTCTTTTCTTTGGCCTACAAAGATACAAAAAGAGTTGCTCTAAGTATCACCAACTAAAGTATTATAAAATATCTAACAGAATTAAGCAGTATGTTGAATGGTTTAAAATAATGTAGCTAAATACCAGATGCTAAAACCTATTAAAAAAGTAATTCCTAACCAAGATAAAATTTTTAAAAGAATAGATGGTTTGTGAGATTCTGGGGTATGCTTACTTGTGATAAGGATGTAGTTTAAAACGGCAAAAAAGGGAGCCGTTAAAAAACTTAGAATAGTAGCAATTTTTACTAACTGCAGCATGTGTGCTTTAAAAAAGGAAACAATAAGTATAGTCCCTAACGCTAAGAAGAAAATCCATGCAGCATATGCATATGTATGTTTTTTGCCTTTTAGTAGTTCTAGGGTTGTTTCCATTGCTCTAGGAGAGGCATCTAATGCGGTAATTGTTGTGCTAAACATGGTGGTAAATGCAGCAATGGCGATAAAAATAAAAGCAGCACCTCCAATATTTGCTGTATACATGTTAATGAGTTGTTTGCTAAATCCCAAAGCACCGTTAGCAAATTTTTCTCCACTATGATACATTACCAAAGCTCCCATACTTAAAAAGCAAAGGCCCAAAACTAAAGTTGCGATATAACCAATATTAAAATCAAATAATGTGGTTTTTAAACTTCTACTATCTTTTTCTTGGATTTGTTTTTCATAACACCAAAGAGATTGCCAAATAGATACGTCTAAGGGAGCGGGCATCCAACCTAGAAAAGCAATTAGAAATGCAATTTCAGCTCCGTTAAAAGTTAGTTTCTGTGCAATGTTAAAAGATTCGGTATTCTTATTGAATGCTATAAATAAAGCACCTAGAGTGGTTACTGTAAGTGTTATAATAACAATTTTCATCACCTTGTCTAATAGTTTATAGTGCCCTACTAATAAGATGATAGAACTAATGACAGTGATAATAATACAAACTGTAGTAGCATTTCCTTTGTAGCCAAAGATATTCATTGCCAAGCCAGCAGTAACTAAAGTAACAGCAGCTTGTATGGTAAACATAGAAGCAAAATTGATAATGAAATAGGCAATTAAAGTTCCTTTGTGAAGATTTTTGTATCCGTGCAATAGGCTTTCTCCAGTTGCATTGGTATACCTAGCTCCAAATTGAAAAAAAGGATATTTAACCAAATGCACAATGATTAAAGCCCACAAAAGTGTAAAACCAAAATCGGCACCTGCTCTTGTAGACTGAACCAAATGCGATACACCTATTGCAGCTCCTGCAAATAGCAATCCAGGCCCTAGGGCTTGAATTTTTTCTTTAATCTTCATGCTTGTATTGGATAATGATTTCTGCCAACAGCTTTTTAGCTCTTAAAAGTTTTACTTTTACATTGTTGATAGGCTCGCTTAATTCTTCTGCTATTTCTTGGTACGAAAGTTCTTGAAAATATCTTAAGTTGATAACCTTTTGATATTTAGGTTTTAACCTTTTGATGTTTTTCTTTAGTTGCGCTAAGTTTTGTTCTATAATGATTTTGTCCTCAGGAGAGGGATTCTCATCAGATAATTTAGAGAGTTTTTTGGTTTCTTGTTCAATAGAAACTGTTACATTTTTCTGCTTTCTTAACTCATCAATTAGTAAGTTTTTGGCTATGGTAAATAACCAAGTTTTAAAACTATAAGACTCACAGTACGTGTTTATTTTATCAAAAGCTTTAGAAAAAGTAATAATGGTAATGTCTTCAGCATCAATCGTATCGTCGTTTATCTTAGATTGTAAAAAAGTATAAACGTCATTCCAAAATAAATCTAGTAAATACCTGTAAGATGTCTGATCTCCATCTTTGGCAGCAGTAATGTGGTTGGCAAGAATTTTGGCAGCAGTCATTTCCGCTATAATTTACTGAAACAATTTTTTTGAAAATATACAAAGAAAAACGTTCTAGTCCGTTTTTCTAGAGATTATTTATTATCACAGTCTTCGGGCATTTTACCACAAAAACCACATGGCTCTCCAGATTTGTTTAACATAGGGTTTTGACTTGCGCAAGTTCCATCGAATTTACCGTCTTTTTTTCCCCATATTTTAATAGCAATTCCAGCAAATGCTAAAGCAAGTAATCCAAAAGAGATTATAAAAAGTTTCATAAGAAATAATTTATGCAAAGATATTACTTTTTTGGACGTTACATAAATTTTAAACTTACAGGTAGGGTTTTTTATTTTAGGAATGTTCTAATTGTGTAGAACCTTAAAATATGTAGATATGAAATACCTTAATTTATTAAGAATGTCCCTAGTTTTGTCTATGACAATTTATGTTGCTTGCAGTAATAACACTACAGAAATAGAAGATACAGATACAGGTAATGAAACTGAAAACCCTGCACCAGAGGAAACCACTTATGATATTACTCCAGTTTTAAAATATTTTACGGATGTAGAAGGACTGTCTTATAAAATTATTGGAGAGTATGTTTATATCAATTCAACAGGAATTCCTGATCATAAATCACCTTATTTTTTAGAAACAGAGTGGGAGCCGGATAAGTACGTTGATAATAGTACTACAGGATTTAGATTAAATCCTAACAGAATTGGAGAACAGGATTACGAATTTAGAATTCCATTACACCCAAAGGAAGCTGCCACAAAAAGAGCTACTAGTATGGGGCCTATGGGAGTTTCTATTAACGGAATTCCATTATTCAATCAATATGCAGCAGGTGGAGTTGCTTTAACCAGAGAGTTTCAGTCTTTTGACCAGTACAATGGACATCCTGCTAATAGAGGAATTTATCATTACCACATAGAGCCTAAGTATTTAACAGAGCAAAAAGGAACAGATGCGTTTTTGGGGCTTTTATTAGATGGTTTTCCTGTGTATGGTCCCACTGAAAATGGAGTTGCAGTAGATGGTGACGACTTAGATGACTATCATGGACATTTTGGTCCAACTCCAGATTTTCCAGCGGGTATTTATCACTATCATATTACACCAGATGCTCCTTATATAAATGGGGATGGATTTTTTGGAACTCCAGGAACAGTAAGTAATTAATAAGATGAAAAACGTATATTTTATTGTAATGATATGTGTAACTCTTTGTTCGTGCAGAGAGCTGGTGTCTGTTGAGTTGTCTGATGATTTTCGTTATGATGGGAAGACTCTGTATTACAATGAAAAACTGTTTACTGGTATTGTGTATCAAAAATACAATAGTGGAATATTAAAAGAAGAACTGTCTTATAAAAAAGGATTGCAAGAGGGAATCTCTAGAAAATGGTATGAAAACGAAGTTTTGGCTCAGGAAAAAAACTATAAAAAAGGTCGTAAAGTAGGTGTTCATTATGCTTGGTGGTCTAATGGGAATTTAAAATATGTACACAATTATAATGAAACAGGAGTCTATGAAGGGAAGTTGAAAGAATGGTTTGTGGATGGTAAAGTTTATAAGGAATTTAATTATAAAAATGGATTAGAAGAAGGTCCACAGAAAATGTACTATCAAGATGGAAGTATAAGAGCTAATTTTGTGATTGTTGATGGTGAGAAATTTGGTTTAATAGGATCTAAAGGATGTGATGGTTTAAATGAATAATTATGAAGAAATTATTGCTAGTTTTTTGTCTGTTTCTAATTTCATGTACTGTTTCTAAAGAGGATAAGGAGGAGGTTAAGTTGCCTTACTTTAATTCTTACGAATTAACTCCTGAGTGGAATGTAAAATCGCATAAAATTGAAGATTTTACCTTAACGAATCAAGAGGGACTAGAGGTTTCTGAACAAGATTATAAAGGGAAGATTTATGTAACGAACTTCTTTTTTACTAGCTGTTCAGGAATTTGTCATCAACTTATAAAAAATATGACTTTGCTTCAGGAGGAGTTTAAAACCGATGTAAATATTAAGTTTTTATCTCATTCTGTTACCCCCGAAATAGATTCTATTTCTACATTGAAAAAGTATGCCGATTATCATCAAATTAATAGCAAGCAATGGAGTTTGGTTACAGGTAGTAAGAATGAAATTTACAAATTAGCTAGAGATTCTTACTTTGCTGATGAAGATTATATGTTGACACAAAAGCCCAGCACTTTTATTCATAACGAAAACTTTTTATTGATAGATCCTGATGGATATATAAGAGGAGTTTATAATGGAACATTAAAATTAGAAATGTCTAGAATAGCGAAGCATATTCAATTACTTAAAAAAGAATTTAGACTTCCTTAAAACTGCTAAAAGACATAGTTGTACTATAACTTGATTTAATCTTATCTTTAAATGGTTATTAATATAAATTAAATCAGTTAAAAGAATGATTATTACAACAACAGAAACAGTTCCTAATAAAGAGATAGAAGCAATTATTGGTATTGCAAGAGGAAGTACTGTAAGAGCTAAAAGTGTGGCAAGTGATTTTATGGCGGGTTTAAAAAATATTGTGGGAGGAGAATTGGACGAATATACACGTTTGCAAGGACAATCTAGAGAACAGGCATTACAAAGAATGATAAACAATGGAGAGAAGTTAGGAGCAGATGCCATTGTAAATGTTAGGCTGACAACTTCTACAATAATGCAAGGAGCATCGGAAATATTAGCGTATGGAACGGCTGTAAAACTAAAGTAAACATGGAGTTTTTGGTTATGTCTATATATGCAT
The DNA here is from genome assembly GCF_054182685.1 of Wenyingzhuangia sp. IMCC45574. Lineage (NCBI taxonomy): Bacteria > Pseudomonadati > Bacteroidota > Flavobacteriia > Flavobacteriales > Flavobacteriaceae > Wenyingzhuangia > Wenyingzhuangia sp. IMCC45574. The sequence continues at coordinate 242,483 of NZ_CM135169.1, forward strand.
CTTTTATTATTTTTACCTTAATAATGCTAATTTATTTAGTAATTAAAAGGATTCAGAATAGGGGTAAAGAAGATTTTGAACAAAGAGACAATTAATAGAGCAACTCATTTGAGTTGCTCTTTTTGTGGATAATTTACATAGCTATATGTATTCTGAAACGGCATATTTCTGTATGTTAAGATTATGATATTTTAATAACGAGAGTCAGTTGTTTTAAAAAATTAATTTTCAGTTAGTTAATTCCAAAACATGTTTTTTGTCATATTTATATACGTTATTGTTTGTTAATTTTCAATTAAATAATGTAGATTAGCGGACGTTAAAAATAACGCGAGTTATTAGTATCAAAAAAATTGCAAAAAAATATGGAAAACGAATTAATCGTAGGTGGTATCTATGAATTAAATTGGGGTGCCAAAATTGTAAGAGTCATTAGTTTTGATGACTACGAAGTTTTATATGACATCTATTGGACTCATAGTAAAATGTGGGCATTCTCTTCAAATATTACTAAAAAGTGTTATTTCCATAGGCTAAGTACAGCTTCTTTTTTAAGTAAATCTAACAGGATAGATTATTTAAAATTAACGGATGTAGAGAAAAAAAGTTTCAATCCTTATGTGTCTATTAGAGCTTGTAGAGTTAATAATCTCTCATGGGATAATAAAGCTTTATCGAACCCTAGTTACATTGCTAAGCGTTTTAATATAGGTCAAATGGAAGGGATTGATGCTTCTAAAATTTGGATTTATCCTTTTAAGTGTAATAATTCGTTCTCATGTGCCAAATTAATTCATGCAGACAATCAGCGTTCTTTTTCTGGAGTAGAATTACTCACCAAAGCCTATGCTATTCAGAATGCGGTAAACCCCATAAAAACTGAAGGAATAGGTATATATAGAATAGGAATACAAGATGGAATACCATCCTATTATATTGGTGAATATTACGATATTGCTGGGATTATGAAAGAGGAAGAAGGTTTGACTAATTTTTTTAAAGATTCTGATGCTAGAGAGTTACTTTTAGCATAGGTATATATATTTTAGATACATAAAAAAGCACACTAAATTTATTTAGTGTGCTTTTTGTAGTTATAGAAACTATGAATGTAGGTTTATTTATCTTCTAATTTCCAGGTTCTAATCCATTCATATTGTGTAGATCGTTCGTTTTTAGAGAACCCATCCATTCCTTTTCCATCTGAATGAGGAGGATTCCAATCGTACGTTTCTACAGCTAAATTATAATACATAGGAATATCAAAAGTAGTAGTTGGGTTGTCTATTTTATAAATTAAAGCACCGTCAAAGTAAAACCATAATTCTGTTTCAGATTTCCACCAGAAACCATAAATGTGGAAATTTTCCCAATTTTTAGTGTTTAGAATTTTACCTCTTTGTTGTCTGGTAGCTGTATTATTTTCGCAACTAGTTCTGTGTATTGCATTGGCGTGTACAATTTGATCCCATTTTCCACTGATAGCCCAATCGTGTGCATTAGGAGTTAGTTCACCTACACATTCTTGAATATCTAGCTCCAGTTTTTTAGGACAAGCATTTTCTTCTGTCATCATCCAAAATGTTGTGGACATAAATGTTTTATTGGCCTTCATTTTCGTTTCGTAATAATACCCTTTTTTACAAGGTGCTACAGAACGAACAATACCACCTGTGTATTCAAATGTTTTTTCGTCCCTTACAATTGGAGTATCTAGTTTGTTTGCTTCAATCTTTAATTTACCATCATCAATAGAAATGGATTCTTCTATAAATAAGCCTGGAGGTCTTCCAATCCAATACCAACCTGTTCCATTAATTCTAGGTTTAGTTAACCATTTTGTTCTATCTATACCTGTTTCTTGGTCAAACTCATCAGAAAGATTCTCTATTTTACTCCATTTTTTGTTAATAGGAGTTGGAGCTGTCTCTGTAAAATAAGGTGAATTAGTAGCTACAGGTGTTTCTTGTTCTACGGGTAGCTCTTCATTCTCTGTTACTGCCGGAGGAGTAAATGATGTGTTGTTTTTATTGCATCCAACGGAAGCTAGTAGGACGATAGTTATAAAAAATCTAAGCATAGTGAAATGAATCTATAGTTTATTTCAAAAATAGATTCAAGCTCATAATGTAAAAGCATCGAATAGTTTAAAAAATACCTCGAATGATATTAAAAGGAATACATATGATTGAAAAAAGTAGCTTAAAACTCCATTCCTATTTTAAAATTTAGAATTCTACCCGTTAAAATATTTGGAACACTGTTGTAACGTGCACCATCCACATCGTAAATCCAAGTATTGGTGGTTGTATTGTTAATTCCAAAAATATTGAATAGCTCTAGTCCTAAATCTAGTTCTTTAAAATGCTTTAAAAAGCTAGATGAGTATTGTTTTTTATGATCTATTAGGATATAAGAAAAACCTATATCAGCTCTTTTATAAGCTCTTAATTTTGTTCTAAAATCATATCTGTCTACAATGGCATTAGAATCTACACTAGCATTGATTGGTGAGCCTCCTGGAAGTGGAGCGTTTAGAATTAAGTTTAAATACACTGTGAAATTTGGATTACTTGGTACGTAATCTTGGAATAACATAGCAAACTTAAAGCGTTGGTCTGTAGGTCTTGAGATATATCCTCTATTATTGGTGTTTTCTTCAGTTTTTAGAAAACCTAAACTAATCCAACTTTCTTTACCTGGTACAAATTCACCACTTAAACGTAAATCTAATCCTGTAGCATACGCTTCTGTATTGTTATTTGCATCGTATCTAATACGTACGTTGTCTAATGTATAAGCATTCACATTGTTTAGTTGTTTAAAGTAGACTTCAGAAGTCATTTTAAACGGCCTTTTCCACATGTCAAAACTATACTCGTTAGAGAATACAAAATGAATAGCTTCTTGTGCATCTACATTAAACTCTAAATCTCCTTGCGGGTTCCTTAGCTCTTTGTAAGATGGAGGTTGATGATAAAAACCAGTGGCCAATCTAAATACCATATCGGTGTTTTCCCAGTCTGGCTTAAAGGAAAGCCTAAATCTAGGACTAATGGTTTGTTTGGTATCCGAAGTGGCATTGGTGAAATTATCCTTTAACCACCATATTTGACTTCTTATTCCCAAGTGATGCCAAAGGATATGGTCTCCTATAGCCCATTTTTTATTCCATTGTGCATATCCAGTAAATCTATGAATGTCAGCATCGTTTCTACTTCTAATGTTGTAAAAGGGAATAATAGGTGCGTTAAAAGGTTCTTGGGGTTGGTTGTTTTCTATACCTTCATTAGGGTTTCTTAGCGTAATACCATTATCGTCTACGGTAGTCCATTCGCTAATTCGATCTCTAATATTTTCTTTTTGATACTTAACTCCAAATTCTAATTTATGATCGCCAATTTGATGATTGAAACTGGCTTTTAAATTTTGAATTAGTATATCTAAATCATTTCTAGCGTGGTCTAGCTGACTCCCTACACCTGTAACAAACAGCGGTTCCCCATTAACAGGATCCAACTCAGAAATACTATAGGCTCCAAAAATATCAAAGTGCTCTTGTTCTTGTGTGTTAAACAAAGAAGCTGTAAGGTTTAAAGATGTTTTTGCGGCAATTTTGTATTTGTAACTTAAAGCTCCAAAATAGGTTTTAAAATCATCTTGTTCGTTTCCTTGATAGAATACCGTTAACTGTCTTGGCTGAAATAAACCACCAAATTTAGTAACCCTAGAAATAGGTTTAAAATTGTAATTATTAATAGAAATGTTTCCTAAAAAATCTAAGCTATGTTTTTTATTTATTTGATAAGACAAATAAGTTTGTATGTCAGCAAAAACAGGTCTAAAGTTGGTTTCTGTATCTTTGGAATTCACTAAAAGTTGATTGTTTCTATAGCGTGCTCCAATTAACGTAGACAGTTTTTTGTTTAAAAAAAGATTTTCATATGTGTAACTTGCTCCTAATAAACTAGCATTCACTGTTGATAGTTCTTTTTTGGGCTTTTTGTAGTGAATATTTAATACAGAAGACAAACGATCTCCGTATTTGGTTTCAAATCCACCTGCAGAAAAGTCAATATTCTCAGTCATATCAATGTTTAAGAAACTTAAACCTTCTTGCTGCCCCGATCTAATTAAGAAGGGTCTGTATACTTCAATTCCATTAACGTAGACTAAATTTTCATCAAAGCTACCACCTCTTACGCTGTATTGTGTACTCAGTTCGTTACTACTATTAACTCCAGGTAAAGTCATTAATAAATTCTCTATTCCTGCATTTGCTCCAGGTATTTTTTTAAACTTTTCAGCTTTTATTGTTACCAGTCCTTTTTTAGCAGCTCTGTAGTTTTTAAGAGTTACTTCTTCTATTTCTTGCGCTTTAACCTTTAACACAGGTGAGTAGTTGATCGTTCTATTTTTTTTGGCTTTAACTATTTTAAAAATAGAGCCATAACTTAAGTGCGAAAATTTAACAGCTACTTTTTGATTTGCAGGAATTTCTAATACATACTTTCCATTCGCATCAGAAACGGTTCCTTTGTCATTGTACGAAATACTAACCCCTTCTATGGCTAGTTTGTTAGCATTAGTCACAGTTCCCTTAAGATATCCTTTTTGAGCAAAAAGGAAAACTGTGTGGAATATACTAAGTAGAAGAACTATTTTTTTCAAAAGATATTATTATTTAATAAAGTCCATTTTTAAGGATTTTGTATTTCCTAAAAGGTCTTGTATTTTAAGTTGAAAGATATGCTTTTTATTGGTGCTTTTTAAATCATTTAGATCAAATATTAGCCTTTTTGTTTTAGGTTCGTATTCCATTAATATCCATTTTCCATCAATTGTAGCATAGTAACTTTTTATACCAGTTTGGTTGTCTTTAATAGATACTTTAATAGATTTATGTTTGCCAATGTTCTGATTTTTATAAAAGCTTAGGTTGTAAATTTTAGGAGCTATACTATCATAAGCAATTGTAAAATTACCTAAAGACTTAGTACGTGCTGTAAGTTGATTTCCTTTTTTATGAGAAGATATGTAATTGGTGTATTTTTTGTTTTTTAGAGCTATGTAAGCATATTTATGAGTTGTAGGAGGCAAAGAATCCAAGTCGTATTTAATGGTGTAGCTATAGTTTAAAGGGAAATTAGGTTTGCCTATGGTAAAATTAGTATCGTCTACTTTAAAATCTATATATCTACTTTGGTACATACAGTATTTAGGAAAATAAATTTCTACGTGTTTTTGTTTAAAAATGGTTTCTCTAATTCTATCAACAAAAAAATCGGTGGTTTTATTTTCCTTTATAATAGGATTGATTTTAGCATCTCCAACAATTGGAACTTTAACTGTTGATACATTGTTAGCAACATCTTTAATCTTAATAACAAGAGTGTAGTTGCCCTTATCTACTATATTTAGATACCCTTTGTTGTAGTTGGTTTTATAAATAGACAATTTGTTAACCGGTTCTACATAGGTTTTTTGATATTTTCTTCTGGCTTTGCTATAATAAGGATAATCAATTAATAGGTTGATGTATTTACTTTCATCAAAAGAAAAAGTCTCTAGGTTGTGATGATATACAGGTTGATCATTTAAGAATGTCTCTATGCTATAAACTCCATTTTTGTTAGTAGCAGCATTCTGTAAATCGTGTGTTTGTATTGCAAAACCAATTGCTCCAATAGCCTTTACAGACTTTGCAGTATAATAATTAGCTTTAATTTTTGTCAATGGTATTTCTTGCGCTACAGAAATGTTGTTTATAGCCGCGCTATTGTTTGCAGGATAGGCTCTTAGTCCTAAAATGGTAGGGCTTTTAGTGTCCTTAACTTTATATCCAAAAAGTAAAGGGTTAATTATTTTTTCGGTTTTGGTATCTCTTATTTCAAAGTGTAAATGTGGACCACTAGAGCCACCTGTATTTCCAGAGTAGGCAACAACTTCGTTAGTAGTGATTATCAACTCATTTTTTAAGGGAAATACCTGGATTTCGTATGACTTCTTTTTGTATTGTCGTGCTTTAATGTATTTTTCTATGTTATCACTAAACCTACTTAAGTGAGCATATACAGTGGTATAGCCATTGGGGTGTGTTATGTAAAGTGCTTTTCCGTAGCCAGAAGTAGATACTTTTATTCTAGAAACATATCCGTTTAAAGCAGTATGCACTTTTAATCCAGATTTACCATTTGTTTTAATATCAATACCAGCATGAAAATGATTAGATCTTAATTCACCAAATGTACCTGCTAATACAATGGGAATGTTTAAAGGGTTTCTAAACACATTTTGAGGATATTTTTTTTGTCCAAAACAGATACCAAATTGTAATAAAAGTAGTAGGAAAGCGGTTTTTCTCAAGAGGATTCAATTTTATAGGGCAACAAAAATATACAATCTCAAAAAAAAACCTGCATAAATAGCTGAGAAACAATAATAAGTGAGAATATGATAAATAAAGTGTTAAAAAATTGCATTTAAAAATAACAATGTTACTTTTGTAAGTATTGTTTTAGAGATTTATAACTATGGAGAGACAAGAGCGAGTAATAGCCAAGCTAGAGGCTAATATTGAAAAGCTTTTGGAGCGTTATGAGTTTTTGAAAAAAGAAAATGAAATTTTAAGCAATAGAAATTTCTTGTTAATGCAAGAAAACAAAGCTCAAAAAGAAGAGATTTCCTTTTACAAAGAACAACTCCAAACGTTAAAAATAGCTAAAACATTAGAAGGCAGTGAAGGATATAAGAAGGATACGAAGGAGAAGATAGATTATTTAATTGCGGAGATAGATCATTGTATAAAAGAATTAAATACATAATTCTTGTATGGCTGATACGTATAAAATTAATGTTGTAATTGGTGGAAGGAATTACCCCGTTTCTGTAAAATCTGCAGAAGAAGAGCAAGGGGTAAGAAAAGCTGCAAACAACATAAATAGATTAATTTCTAATTACGAAAGTAATTATGCTGTTAACGATAAACAGGATGTATTGGCTATGTGTGCATTACAGTTTGCTTCTGTTATAGAGGTAAACGATGTAATGGAAAAGGAAGAAAACGAGGCGATGATTGCAAGAATTTCAAAATTAAATAGTAACTTAGAAACGTATTTAGATTAATATAGAGTTCTTTACATAAACATAAAAACACTGCCTACTTTGGTTTTCGTTTGATAAACTCAACACTATATCTTTAAAAAGGATGAGTCTTTTGTGTTAAAGCGTGCTGTCTACGAGCAGATACTTGATCACAATGTTAGTCCTAAAAAATGTTTAATTGGAGTTTATAAAACTAACCTCAGTAGGTTTTTTTATATATATCAAATTTATTATTAATGACAAATACAACCGTTATATTAATTGCAGTAGCTGCTTTATTGGTAGGTTATGTTTTGGCAAAAATATTAGAGAAACTTAAGGTTTCTAAAGTATTGGCTGGGGCAGAGAAAGAAGCAAGCACCATTGTTAAAGAGGCTAAAGTAACTGCAGATGCCCTTAAAAAAGACAAAATTCTTCAAGCAAAAGAAAAGTTTATAGAGCTTAAAGCAGAACACGAAAAAGTAATCTTAGCAAGAGATAAAAAGATTTCTGAATCTGAAAAGAGAGCTAAAGACAAAGAGTCTCAACTAAACAAAGAAATAGACAAAGAAAGAAAATTGTTAAAGAATCTTGAAGACAAAGAAGCTGATTACAATTACAGAATTGAAATTCTTGACAAAAAGCAATCTGAGGTAGGTAAAATACACAAAAGACAAGTAGAGATGTTAGAGTCTATTTCTGGTCTTTCTGCAGAAGAAGCAAAAGTACAATTGGTTGATTCTTTAAAAGAAGAGGCTAAAACGGATGCGATGTCTTACATTAGAGATAAGATGGAAGAGGCTAAGTTAACTGCTGAACAAGATGCTCGTAAAGTTATTTTAAACACAATTCAGAGAGTTGGAGTAGAGCAGTCTGTAGAAAACTGTGTGTCTGTTTTTAACATTGAGTCTGACGATGTTAAAGGACGTATTATTGGTAGAGAAGGGCGAAACATTAGAGCATTAGAGGCTGCTACAGGAGTAGAAATTATTGTTGATGATACTCCGGAAGCAATTATTCTTTCTTGTTTTGATCCTGTTCGTAGAGAAATTGCACGTTTATCGTTACATAAATTAGTTACCGATGGACGTATTCACCCTGCAAGAATTGAAGAAGTAGTTGAAAAGACTGAACGTCAAATCAATCAGGAGATTATAGAAGTAGGAAAGCGTACCGTAATAGATTTAGGAATTCATGGTTTACACCCAGAGCTTATTAAGACAGTTGGTCGTATGAAGTTCCGTTCTTCTTATGGACAAAACTTATTACAGCACTCTAGAGAAGTAGCAAACCTATGTGGTATTATGGCAGCAGAAATGGGCGTAAACCCTAAAGCAGCTAAGAGAGCCGGATTGTTACACGATATTGGTAAAGTCCCAGATGCAGAGAGCGAATTACCACACGCTATTTTAGGTATGCAATGGGCAGAGAAATATGGTGAAAAACCAGACGTTTGTAATGCTATTGGTGCCCACCACGATGAAATTGAGATGAAGAACATGATTGCTCCAATCGTTCAAGTATGTGATGCTATTTCTGGAGCAAGACCAGGAGCAAGACGTCAGGTATTAGATTCGTATATCCAAAGATTAAAAGATTTAGAAGATTTAGCATTTGGGTTTAAAGGAGTACAAAAGGCCTATGCCATTCAGGCAGGACGTGAGTTGAGAGTTTTAGTAGAAAGTGAAAAAGTATCGGATGAGCAAGTAGCTGATTTGTCTTTTAATATTTCTCAGAAAATTCAAACTGAAATGACGTATCCAGGTCAAGTTAAAATTACAGTAATTCGTGAAACAAGAGCTGTAAATATTGCGAAGTAAGAATTTACAATCAATAACTAAAAAATCCGCTAAGATTCATTTCTTAGCGGATTTTTTTATAGGATTTTACATCTTAATATTTTGTATAAATCCAATATAAAAATTACATCTCGATACTTCGATAAGCTCTGTACATGCTACTCGATTACCTTGTCCCCATAGAAACACAACTCTTTAAACAGGGGAGCGAGCGGAGTTGAGAGCTTTTTAATTAAAAATATTATTAGTTATTAGCCCTAGGGTGAAATCTATTTACAACCTCTGTAAGCTTTGTTTTGTCTATATGTAAGTATATTTCTGTTGTGGTTATACTTTCGTGTCCTAAGAGGGCTTGTATCACTGTTAAATCAGCTCCTCCTTTTAATAAGTGAGAAGCAAAAGAGTGTCTAAACGTATGCGGGCTAATTGTTTTTTTAATATTGGTGCTTTCTACTAATTTTTTAATGATGGTAAAAATCATCACTCGGGTTAGTTGATTTCCTCTTCTATTTAAGAATACAATGTCCTCGTTTCCTTTTTTGGGAGGAGTAAGTACTCGTTGTTGATGAATATAATTACTGATAATATTTTCTGTGTAAAGGTTGATAGGAACCAAACGTTGTTTATTCCCTTTTCCTGTGATTTTAATAAAACCCTCATCAAAATACAAGTCTGAAATTTTTAAGTTGATAAGTTCAGTAACACGCAAACCACAACCGTATAAAGTTTCTAAAATAGCTCTGTTTCTTTCTCCTTGTGGATGAGATAAATCGATAGCACTAATGATGAGATTAATTTCTTCTTCACTTAGCGTATCTGGGAGATGCAAACCAATTTTTGGAGCTTCTATAATTTGCATTGGATTGTCTTCTCTGTACTTCTCAATTGTTAAATACTCAAAGAATGCAGAAAGACCAGAGATCAATCTTGCCTGGGACCTAGCTTTATGAGTTTTGGAATAATCGTATAAAAAGGTTTGAATATCTGCTGTGTTAACCGTAATAGGGCTAAGAGTTGTTTCCTCTAAAAAAGAAGCTAATTTGTTACAGTCCTTTTCGTAATTAATAATGGTGTTTTCTGCGAGTCCTTTTTCAATTAAAAGGTACTGACAAAAATCTTGTATGTATATTTTCCATTTCACTAAAGTAAAAATAGGAATAAAAGTTAGGAAATAAGCCTGTTTTACTGGCATGATAAGTTTTTTTGCTAAATTTGACTGTTATCTGAAGAAGCTACTATGAAACTATTGATATTAAATGGTCCTAACTTAAATTTATTAGGAAAACGTGAACCAGAAATTTATGGAACTCAAACTTTTGAGCAATACTTCCAAATCTTAAAAGAAAAGTTTTCTGGAGTGGAGTTAGAGTATTATCAATCTAACAGTGAAGGAGCTTTGGTTGATAAAATTCATGAAGTAGGTTTTTCTTACGATGGAATTGTTATGAACGCAGGTGCCTATACTCATACTTCTGTAGCTATAGCAGATGCCATTAGTGGAGTTACCACTCCTGTGATAGAGGTGCACATTTCTAACGTACACAAAAGGGAAGCTTTTAGACACAAATCTTTTTTATCTCCAGTTTGTAAAGGGGTAATTCTTGGTTTTGGTTTGCAAAGCTATGAGTTAGCTGTACAGAGTTTTATTTCTTAAAGTACTCATTATTTAGTGAAGCATAAGAAATAATTTGTGAAGTTGATAGAGGAGGAGTGATGCTAATGAAACCCTTAACATTCCATGCATCCAACAGAACAACTAACCATAAAAGAAGAAGAGTAATTCATTTAGAGTTTAGCGATAAAAATTTAGATACTCCTCTTACTTGGCTTGAAAAGTTTGAAGTACATAGGTAGCAAACCTAAAGCAAATACATAAATTGGCAAGTTAAATACTTGATATCCTACAATTGCTATAATTACAAAGCCTAGCCACATAATAGCAATTAAAGCAGCTAATTTTTGTTGTATAGAGGCTTTTAAAAATGGGATGATTAACAATAATGGATTTGCCCATAAGATGTTAAAATTCATTTTGGTTGTAGAATGTTCTGTTAAGAACCACAAAGCAAAAATAATTAGACCTGTAACCCCGTAGATTATTGTTAGGAAGTTAAACCAACGTTTTGTTTTCTTTTTTAGCAACATTAAAAGTAGACTTATTCCTAAAAGAACTAGAGCTACAAACAATGGGCTTAGTAAAAAAGGTACTCCCGGAATTTCTAAATTATAATCGGGTAGTATAAAAGTATCTTTGGCTACTATTTTCTTACCATTTAAGGTACTGTTGTTTATACCTGTGTAAACATAGTCTGGTAAGAACATATATTGCTTAAAAGTAGCTTTTTTATCTATTACAGCCCCTAATGCTAAATCAATTCCAAACTTTCCCCAGTTGTTTTTACCAAGGTATAGGTGAATTAAATCTCTATGTGTATAGTCTTTAGGGAATCCAGTGTAATCAAAATCAATTTTACCAATACTTTTCTCTAAGACTTCGTACATTTTATTCGCGCAATTGTCATAGAAAAAGTCGTAGTAGTATTTTTTGTTTTCAGGAAGTGCATTCCATTCTAAAAAGTCGTACACCTTTTGATTTTCTTCTCTTGTAAGGTTTATTACTTGTGCTTTAACCCAACGGTTTTCACTGTAATATCTATACGGAAAGTATTTGTAATCGTAACTAGATAATTCGTATAACAACTGTCCTCTACAAAATTTCACATAGAAATTAGGTTGGTTAAAATTAAAGGTTCCGTAGTTGTATACTTTGTCTAAATGGTTAACAGGATCTTTTACTCTCATAGCACTGTGCCCAAACTGCGAGTAGAGCTCGTTCTGACCCGGTGCACAAGTTAATATGCTTACTTCAGCTTTGTCAGAAAGTTGTATTTTTTGACAGTAGATAGTTTGAACTAAGAAGAAAGCAAGAATGCAAAGAAACCTCATTATCTTATTTCGTTAAGTTGTACTTTAATAGAAAAGACATTTGAGTATCCTAGTCCGCTAGCATCTCCCACATTGGTTAGCGCATAATCTATGTGTAAAAGATTAAATCTAATTCCAATACCTAAGCTAGGTTCAATAGTTAAGCTTTCTTGGTTGTCAAAATCCAATTCATTTTGAAAATTACCAGCCCCCGCTCTTAAATACACTCGATCAATATAAGATAATTCAAAACCTATTTGAGGACTAAAACTTACAAAACTACTAGATACAATATCATTGGTTTCTATAAATCTACCAATTAGATCTATAGATGATAATAATTTATAATTGGCATTAAACTGTTTTACATATGAAATACCTAATTGAAATTTAGGAAGGGTTAATTCGTATTTATCAGGTCTTTCTTGATTTTGTCCGTCTTCTTGTGTTTGTGCTTCAGATATGTCATTGAATATAGCATCCTTAACATTCCATGCGGTAAACGTGGTGGTAATATCTCTAAGCGTAAGTCCAATATTTATTTTATCATTCAACTTATATTGTGCCCCAATGTCAAAACCAAAACCATGACCAATAGCAAAGTTACCTATATTTCTTCTAATAATTTTTCCATTAATCCCTACGTTTAAATTTAACTTAGGAAAAGATTTGGCCACACTTAAAATGGCAGCTACATCGGCAGAAGTAAAAGAAGAGATATTGTTATAATCTACGTTACCATTGTTGTCAATAAGACTGGTTGTATTTAAAATATTTTCTACTCCTAATCTCACAAAAGAAACACCAAAGGCTATTTCATCTCTTTCTATAGGTAAGGCTACGGCAAAATAATCGTAATTGGCAATACCAGCATATAAAGAGTTGTGCATTCCTGCAAATTCATAATCTTGTACAGTTACAATTCCTGCAGGATTCCAATAACCAGATTCAACACCTGTAACAAACGAAGACACAGATTTACTCATACCCATAGCTCTTGCACTAACTCCAATGTTTAAAAATTCATTAGAATAGCTTCTAACCAATTGAGCATTAGTAGTAAAAGATAAAATGGCGAATAATGTTGCTAATAAATATTTTTTCAAGAGATATATTTTGTTTCAATACTAACCTTATGAATGCAAATATATTGTTTCAATTTTAGAATAGAAGTGAAATTTTATCTAACTTATATATTATCTAACTCAAAACTATGATTAGATTTGCAAATTAGAAAGACCTGTTTATGAAAATACGTAGTTTTATTCCCAATTTATTGACTTTATTAAATTTGTTATCTGGATGTTTAGCAGTTGTATATGCTGTAAATAACGAGATAAGACTGACCGTTTTATTTGTCCTGCTAGGAATATTTTTCGACTTTTTTGATGGCTTTGCTGCTAGAATTCTTAAAGTTCAAAGTGAATTAGGAAAGCAGTTAGATTCTTTAGCAGACATGGTTACAAGTGGAGTGGTTCCTGGAATTGTAATGGTGCAAATGTTATTAAAGTCAAGTCATAACGAACCGTTGTCTTACATACAAGGGCTAGAAAACTTTCCTGTAATAGCTAGTTTTGGGTTTGCAATAACATTGGCATCTTGTTATAGATTAGCGAATTTTAACATAGATACCAATCAAACAGAAAGCTTTATTGGATTGCCAACACCGGCAAATACTTTGTTTATTTTGTCTTTGCCATTAATGCATGTGTATGATGCTTATAGTTATATCAATTACATTGTAGATAATCACTATGTACTATTATTAATAACAGTACTAAGTTGCTATATGTTAAATGCAAAAATAGAACTCTTTGCTCTTAAGTTTAAAAGCTTTGGATTTAAAGAGAATAAAATTAAGTTTATTTTCTTAGCAATTTGTTTGTTGTTAATTGTAACGATAAAACTAGCAGCATTACCTGCTATTATTCTAGTGTATTTATTGCTATCTATGTTTGATACGAAAAGGAAGAAAAAAGCTTAGTTTTTAAACCTGTTCTCTTTTAAAACAAAACTTTCTCCTAAATATACTCTACGAACCATTTCGTCATCGGCTAATTCTTGCGGAGTACCACTTTTTAAAATACTTCCTTGATACATTAGGTACGTTTTGTCTGTAATAGCTAGTGTTGCTTGTACATCATGGTCGGTAATAAGAATACCAATGTTTTTGTTTTTTAGCGTAGCTACAATAGATTGAATGTCTTCTACAGCAATAGGGTCTACACCTGCAAAAGGTTCGTCTAATAAAATAAACTTAGGATCCGAAGCCAAACAACGAGCAATTTCTGTTCTACGTCTTTCTCCACCAGAAAGTAAATCTCCACGGTTTTTTCTTACATGACCTAAACTAAACTCTTCAATTAGTTCTTCTAATTTTTGTTTTTGTTGTGCCTTGGTTCTATCTGTAAATTGTAATACAGACAAAATATTTTCTTCTACAGATAATTTTCTAAATACAGAGGCTTCTTGTGCTAGGTAACCAATACCATTTTGGGCACGTTTGTACATAGCGTAGTTGGTAATTTCTTTATCATCTAAGAAAATATTACCTTCATTAGGTTTTACCATACCAACAATCATGTAGAAAGAAGTGGTTTTTCCTGCACCGTTAGGGCCTAGTAAACCAATAATTTCTCCCTGTTCTACTTGTAAAGAAATTCCTTTTACTACTTTTCTGCTCCCGTATATTTTCTGAATATTATCCGCTCTTAAAATCATGGATTAGCTTTCTTTTTGTTTTTTAACAATTACTTTAGATACTCCAATACTAATTTCATATAAAATTAGAATAGGAATGGCCACAATAATTTGACTTGCAACATCTGGTGGCGTAATAATAGCAGAAACTATCAAAACTAATACCAAAGCGTGTTTTCTGTATTTCTTTAAAAATTCAGGTGTTATTAAACCTATTTTGGTTAAGAAATATACTACTAGTGGAAGCTCAAAAACAATAGAAACTCCTAATAGGGTATTTGTAATTAATCCAATATAGCTATCAAACTGAAAGTTGTTTACAATGGTGTCTGTAATTTGGTAATTGTAAAAGAAATACACAGACATAGGAGCAATTATATAGTAACTAAATAACAGTCCTAAGATCATTAAGAAAGTTGCAATTAAAATAAACCCCTTGCTCTTTTTACGTTCATTGTCTGTTAATCCAGGTAAAATAAAACGCATCATTTCCCAAATTATATAAGGGAATGATATAATAGCTCCTAAAATGAAACTAGACCATAAGGCATTCATTAACTGATTGGTAGGAGATAAACTTTGCAGTTTAGCATTAAACGATAAGTTACAAAAGCTACTATCGATACCTATTTGTGTAAAAACATCACAAAACCATTGATAAGTAGAAAAATCAGGATTTAAATGCGCTAATAAAAAGTGATCGTATACTTGTCTTTGAAAAGTAAATATGATGATTGTAAAAATTAAAATACAAACGGTTGATCTTACCAAGTGCCATCTTAATTCTTCAAGATGATCTAAAAAAGACATTTCATTTTGTTCTCCCATTCCTTAAAAAATTCCTTCTTTTATTAAATCGTGAATGTGTATGATTCCTTTATAAGTTCCATTATCATCTACGACAACTAATTGCGATATGCTATTGTCTTCCATTAAATCCATGGCTTTTATAGCCATTTCGTTTATATGGATTGTTTTTGGATTAGAACTCATAATGTCATTAGCAGTTAAAACTAAGAAATTATCATTGTTATTCAACATTCTTCTAACATCTCCGTCTGTAATTATTCCTACCAGGTTGTTAGCGTTCAGTACTGCAGTAGCTCCTAATCTTTTATTAGATATTTCTAACAATGTTTCTTTTATGTCTGTATTGGTATTTACTTGTGGAACTTCGTTCTTGTCAACCAGGTCGCTTACACGTAAATACAAACGTTTTCCCAAAGCACCACCAGGATGGTATTTTGCAAAATCCTTGCTAGTAAACTGATTGATTTCTAGTAACGTTACCGCAATGGCATCTCCCATTACTAGCTGTGCAGTGGTACTTGTAGTTGGAGCTAAGTTGTTTGGACAAGCTTCCATATCTACAAAAGTATTTAGTACATAAGTACTATTCTTACCTAAAAAAGAATCTATATTTCCTGTAATAGCAATAATAGGGTTGTTGTTTCTTTTAATTAAAGGGACCAAAACCTTAATCTCAGGAGTATTTCCACTTTTAGAGATACAAATTACAACATCATCATCCTGAATAATTCCTAAATCTCCATGTATGGCATCTGCAGCATGCATAAAAATAGAAGGAGTTCCCGTAGAATTTAAGGTAGCAACTATCTTGGTAGCTATAGTAGCACTCTTACCAATTCCAGTAATAATAACCCTTCCTTTACTCTTTAAAATACATTTAATAGCATTTTCAAAATTAGAATCAATTAAATTAGCTAAATTAGCAATAGCATTGCTTTCTTGCTCTATAGTTTTCTTAGCAATAGAAAGTATATCGTTATTCAAAGTTGTAATTTTTGATAAAAAAAGTTATAATTTTAGATTACAAATGTATTTAAAAATAAGTATACGATTATTATGAATCAAGATAAAATTGATTTGTATACCCCGCTAAAAAAGTATTTTGGGTTTAATAAATTCAAGGGTTTACAAGAAGATGTTATTACGAGTATAGTAGCAGGTAAAGATACTTTTGTTATCATGCCTACAGGAGGAGGGAAATCTCTTTGTTACCAATTACCAGCTTTAATGCAAGAGGGAACTGCTATAGTAGTTTCTCCGCTAATTGCATTAATGAAAAATCAGGTAGATGCTATTAGAGGTATTTCTGACAAGGTAGGAATTGCACATGTATTAAATTCATCCTTAAACAAGACAGACGTAAATCAGGTAAAGTCTGATATTGTTAATGGAGTTACTAAATTATTGTATGTAGCACCAGAGTCTTTAACAAAAGATGAATATGTAGACTTTTTAAAAGAGCAGAAAATTTCTTTTTTTGCAATTGATGAAGCTCACTGTATATCAGAATGGGGACATGATTTTAGACCAGAATACAGGAACTTACGAAGAATAATAACTCGTATTGGTGATGTACCTATTATTGGTTTAACAGCTACAGCAACTCCAAAAGTACAAGAGGATATTATAAAAACCTTAGGAATGACAGATGCTAATACTTTTAAAGCATCGTTTAACCGTCCTAATTTATTTTACGAAGTACGTCCAAAAACAAAAGATGTAGTTCCAGATATTATTCGTTTTATCAAACAAAGACAAGGGAAATCTGGTGTTATCTATTGTTTAAGTAGAAAAAAAGTAGAAGAACTTGCACAAACATTACAGGTAAACGGAATATCAGCATTACCGTATCATGCAGGTTTAGATGCAAAATCTAGAGCAAAACATCAAGACATGTTTTTAATGGAAGATGTAGATGTTATTGTTGCTACCATTGCTTTTGGAATGGGAATTGACAAGCCAGATGTTCGTTTTGTAATTCATCATGATATTCCTAAAAGTTTAGAAAGTTACTACCAAGAGACTGGTAGAGCAGGTAGAGATGATGGTGAGGGATATTGTTTGGCATTCTACGCTTACAAAGACATAGAGAAATTAGAAAAGTTTATGGCCAATAAACCTGTTTCTGAACAGGAATTAGGGCATGCACTTTTACAGGAGGTAGTTGCTTATGCAGAAACTTCTATGAGTAGAAGACGTTATTTATTACATTATTTTGGTGAAGAATTTGATCCAGTGAACGGATTAGGAGCTAAAATGGATGATAATACCAAAAATCCTAAGAAGAAAGTTGAGGCAGGTGACAATGTAGAAAAGTTATTAACTATTGTTAGAGACTCTAAAGAGAAATACAAAACAAAAGACATTGTTGCTACTTTAATGGGGAAACCTAATGCAATGTTAATTTCTCATAAAACTCCAGAACGCGTTTTCTTTGGATTAGGAAAGGATAAAAACAATGAATTCTGGAATGCTTTAATACGTCAGACTTTGGTTGCAGGGTATTTGCGCAAAGAAATAGAGCAGTATGGTATATTAAAGGTTACAGATAAAGGGCATGAGTTTTTAGCCAAACCTAGTTCTTTTTTAATGACTGAAGACCATGTGTATGTAGACGAGAACGACAAGTCTGTTATTATTGCCAATGCAAAGAATAAAGCTGCTATTACTACAGACGATCAATTAATGAAGCTATTAAAAGCTTTAAGAAAAGATGTAGGTAAAAAGAAAGGAATTCCACCGTATGCTGTTTTTCAAGATCCTTCTTTAGAGGATATGACTTTAAAGTATCCAACCTCTATGGAGGAGTTAGCCAATATTCATGGAGTAGGAGATGGTAAAGCTAGAAAGTTTGGTAAAGCCTTTGTAGATTTAATTGCCAAGTATGTTGAGGAAAATAATATTGAAAAATTAGACGACTTAGTTGTAAAAACTACAGGAGAAAAATCTGGTTTAAAACTATATATTATTCAGAATACAGATAGAAAACTTCCATTAGAAGATATTGCCAAATCAAAAGGTTTGCAAATGGAAGATCTAATTAAAGAGATTGAGTCTATTGTGTATATGGGAACCAAGCTAAATATTGATTACTATATAGATGATATTTTGGATGAAGATCAGCAAGAAGAAATATATGATTATTTTATGGAGGCTGAGAATGATAAAATTAGTGTAGCTTCTGAGGAATTTGATGGAGATTATGACGATGAAGAGCTAAGATTGATGAGAATTAAGTTTATTAGTGAGGTTGCGAACTAATATAAAACTATACAAACAAAAAAGGAGGTGCTTTTAAAGCACCTCCTTTTTTGTTTGATCTAAAATTCAACTTTTTTATACTTGTTAAAAGGTTGTTTCTTGGTTACAATTTTTAAAGGTTGTAATTCTGGGGTTTTGTAATAGTAAGACCTATTCAGAAATAAATGAATCAAGTACTCTTCTATTTTAGAAAATATTGTTTGGAATAAGTTAATACTATACATATCATCTTCAACATTTTTACTGCATTTAATAGCCACTGAACTTGGTAAAAGAGCAAGTTGGTTTAATAAAATAAGGTTGGCCTTTGTAAAATTACTATCATCTACAATTAAATGAATTTCTCTGTTGTAAGCACGGATAGAAACCGGTATTACAGCTATTTTCTGAATAATATTTTTTAGGAAATAAGCATCTAGCTTACTCTTGCAATTGCAAAGTAGGGTAGGTTTTTTCATAAGATATATCGGTTTGCTTTTAGTTATAACTAAATATAATTAAAAAAACCAAACCTAACATAGGTTATTTTTAAAATCTTACTGCTTAAGAGTATCCATTTAAAATTGAATTGGACCTACAACATAAAGTTGTGTTAGTTTTCGTCTATATAGGAAATATATTCTTTTGTGTTTCTGAGTGTTACTTTTTAACAAGTATAGTTTAAACTTGGTTTTTCTATAACGCTTTGAGTCCTTGTGAAAAACATTCTTGTCTTTGGGCTGCTGTCTATCAATCTAACTTTGGTTCTTATTAATATTTAAATTATAAATCATTATGAGAAAAAATTACATGCTATCTTTTATTTTAACTTTAGTAGCTGTTGCAATGCAAGCTCAAATTACGTTTGATAACAATGGAGGTACAGGAGATAATAACTGGAGTACAGCAACAAATTGGGTAGGAGATGCTTTACCAACAGATACAGATGCGGTAATTATTGCTGCAGATGTTACGTTAGATATGGATGATGTTGTTGCCAATATAGAAATGGGAGGTTCAGGAGATTATACAATTACAGGAACTAACACTTTAACGTTAGCTTTAGATGCTACTTCTCCTCAAATTATAAAGAATATTAAGAATGCTGTTTTAACACTCGATTGTAATATCACGTTTACTGCAACAGGAACAACTAATATTGATACTGTGGCAGGAAAAGCAACGAACAAAATTATTTTTGTCTCTGGAAAAACATTGACAATTGCTGGTTTGGTAAATATTAAGAATTATTCTGACAATGCTATTGAATTTAATGGAAACCTTGCAGGTGCAGGTACTCTACAAATTCATAAAAATTCTAATTCAGATGTGATTTTTGGAAGTACAGCAGATTTATCTGCTCATACCGGTCAGTTATTAAATACAGATAATACAGGAACTATAGCTAAGTTTGTGTCTAACATTACTACTGCGGGAGGTTTAAGAGCTGCAGCAGGAGTTTTAAAAGTAACTGTAAGTGGAATTACAACTGAAATTAATGGAGCTGATACATTTAGTGGTACATTTAATTTTTCTTCGGCATCTGGAAGTAGTACTTTAGATATTAACGCACAGCAAACAAGTATTGCTAGTTTAAAAACAGCTGGAAGTTCTGCCAATACTACTGTGTTAGATTTAGCTGATGTGTCTGGAGATGGTTCTGTTGTAATTGGTTCTTTTGCTTTGGCATCTACTTCTGTTTTAAACATTACTTCTTTTGCAAATAAGAAAGTTAAATTTACAGCAACTCTTACGGAATCTCAATTAAACCAAATTCAACATGACGGAACAGCTAATGAATTGGCACAAGATCCTGATGGATTTATTGTACTTGCTTCTACATTGTCTATTTCTGAATCAAAAATTGAGGGAGCTAGTGTAACAGCCAAAGATGGTTTAATTACTGTATTAGGAGCTAAAATTGATGCTGTTTATTCAATTACGGGGGCTAAGGTTGGAGCTGAAAGTTTAACAAGTGGTATTTACATCGTAAAAATTTCTAAAGGGAATTTAGAGGATGTTGTAAAAGTGATTATGGAGTAGAACTCTAATTTAAGAATAAAAACAAAATTTTAAATGTTTAACATAGTTACAGCATGTTGTAACTATGTTAAACAAGAATTAAAAGAAATAAGTTCAACATTGTGTTGAGCTTATTTCTTTTTAAGACAAAATCTAGTCTAAAGTTATTAGAAAACCGAATATGGTTTTGACAACAAGTAAGAAAGCTTTTAACGCTTTAGTATTTACAGAAACTACCGTTTTACTCCATATATAATTCGTAATTTTGCTAGATAAACAAAAAATAAAATTTGTATGTACGATCAATTGATTGTTGTGAAAGTAGGAACCAATGTGTTGAAAAATAAAAACAATAAAATCGTACGACCAGTATTACACAATTTAGTTACACAAATAGCACAACTTTACGAAGAAAATATAATGACAATTCTTGTTTCTTCGGGTTCATCTTTGGCGGGTAGAGAAATTTTAGGGAAATCTAGTATAGAAGATAAGTCTATTAGAAGACAAGTATATTCTTCTATAGGTCAGCCTAGGCTAATGAGATTGTATTACAATATTTTTCATGACTATGGAATTAATTGTGCGCAGGTATTGCCAACTAAAAGAGATTTTCAATTAGGGGTTCATAGAGATAATATGATTAACTGTTACAACGGCTTGTTAAGCGAAGGTGTTATTCCTATTGCCAATGAAGATGATACGGTATCGGTTACAAAATCTATGTTTTCTGATAATGATGAGCTGGCAAGTTTAATAGCAGAGCTTTTAAATGCAGATAAACTAATTATTCTTACTGATATTGATGGAGTTTATACAGGACACCCTAATGAAGAAAAATCTGAGTTGATTTCTGAAGTAAAACACGACGATAACTTAGATAAGTACATGCAAGAAAACACCAAAGGAGAAGGTGAGGGAAGAGGAGGTATGAAATCTAAATTAGATATGGCTCAAAAATCAGCTAAAAAGAATATAGAAACCTTTATTGTAAATGGTAAAACAGAAAATATAATAATAGATATTGTAAAGGAAAATAGTTTTGTAGGTACAAAAATTGTGTAAGCTTTATATAGTATTAAACAAAAAACGTCTCTAAATAGAGACGTTTTTTGTTTATGTATACAATTTATTATTTCTTACCTCCTAATTTAATAGCTCTGTTAATACAAGCAGTAACACCGTCTTTAATATGTTGGTGTACGCTATTAGCATCAAAACTATTTAAAGCTTCTCGCGTAGTACCACCTTTAGAAGCAACACGGTTCATCCATTCTTCTAAAGAGATATCGTTTTGTTTGTAAAGCTCTACAGCCCCCTCAAAAGTTTGCGAAACCAATGTTTTTGCCTCAGCAGAATTAAATCCAATGTTTTCTGCAGCTTCTGCCATTGCATTCATAAAGTAAAAGATATATGCAGAACCACTTCCAGATATTCCGGTAGTATTGTCAATCATAGCCTCACTTTTTACTTCAAAAGCTTTTCCTGTAGCTTGTAAAATAGTTCCTACAAAATCTAATTCATCCTTTGCGACTTTATTTGAACCTACATAAGTTGTCATTCCTAATTGAATAGATGCAGGTAGATTTGGCATACAACGAATTACTTTATCAATTCCTAAACCTTCTTGAATGGTTTCTATCAACATCCCAGCCATTACAGAAACAAATAGTTGATTGTTGTTTACAATGCTTTTTATCTCATCAAAAAGAAGCGGAGCTATTTGTGGTTTTACTGCTAAAAAAATAATATCTGCTGTTTGTAAAGATTCATAAGAATCAGAAGCTTTCATTTTTCCTAAACTATTTATATAGTCAATTCTATCTGTAGATTTTTCTATAATTTCAATTTCGGCTATTTGCGCATTGTATATTCCTTCTGCATAGGTAAACCCCATGTTTCCTCCTCCTATAACTATTATTTTTTTCATTCTTTGATTTGATGTTTATTCGTTGATTTGTTAATTGAATACACGTGTATACAAATACACTTTTCACGAACATTTGTGTTTACTTTTTTATTTCTCTGTACTCAATACTAAGCTCTCAGTACTAATACGATAAGCTTCAATCGCATCTTTTAATATTTCTACTGCACGCACTAACTTTTCTTTCTTTAGAACGTAAGCAATACGAACCTGGTTTAAAGCAATATTAGGTGTAGAATAAAATCCACTAGCAGGAGCAACCATTACTGTTTGTCCATTGTTGCTATATTCTTCTAATAGCCATTGTGCAAATTTATCGGCATTGTCTACAGGTAAATCTGCTAAGCAATAAAAAGCTCCTTTAGGTTTTACTACGTGTACTCCGTCAATTTTTAATAATTCTTCTATTAAAATGTTTCTACGTTCTATGTATTCAGCTTTTACTTCATCAAAATAACTTTGAGGAGTATCTAAAGCAGCTTCTGCAGCAATTTGTGCAATAGTAGGAGGGCAAAGTCTAGATTGTGCCATCTTCATTACCGTACTAATCAATTCAGGATTTCTAGAAACTACGCAACCCACTCTAGCTCCACACATACTATATCTTTTAGAGGTAGAATCAATCATAATGGCATTCATGTCCATGCCTTTTTCTTGCATAATAGAGTAGTGTCCCTCGTCTGTATATACAAACTCACGATATACTTCATCTGCAATTAAAAAGAGATCGTATTTTACAGCTAATTTCTTTAACGCTTTAATCTCTTGTTTAGAGTAAAGTGTACCCGTTGGATTCCCTGGGTTACAGATTAAAATAGCTCTGGTTCTAGGTGTAATTAAAGCTTCAAACTCATCTGCTTTAGGCAATGCAAAACCATCTTCTATACTAGTATTAATAGGCACTACATGCACACCTGCAGCAATAGAAAAACTTGTGTAATTAGCATAAAAGGGTTCTGGAATAATAATTTCATCCTGAGGGTCTGTAATACCTGCAATGGTAAAATACAAGGCCTCGGAACCTCCTGTAGTTACTAATATTTGCTCATTAGTAACGTTTATATTGTGTTTTTTATAGTATTCAACTAATTTATTTCTGTATTGTTCAGATCCATTAGATGTAGAATACTCTAATACCTCCATATCTATATTACGAACTGCTTCTAGAGCAATTTCTGGAGTTTTAATATCAGGTTGTCCAATATTTAAATGAAAAATTTCAGTGCCACGTTTCTTTGCGGCTTCCGCGTAAGGTACCAATTTACGAATTGGAGACTCGGGAATAGCACGACCTTTGTTAGAAACTCTTAGCATTGTATTGTGTTTTTTAATTTAAAATTAGGGCAACAAAAGTACAATTTTTGTTGCGGTTGGATATAAAAAAAGCTGCTTAAATAATTTAAGCAGCTCTGAATTTGTATGTTGAGTATTTCTTTTAACTATTCTTTTAAAACCTCACCTTTAATTCTTACTACTTTCGGTTTTTCTGTGGCGTTAGACACAATTGTAACCGTTTTAGTGAATCTACCTACTCTGTTAGTGGCATATTTTACTTTAATTTCTCCTGTTTGACCAGGCATAACTGGTTTTTCTGGTTTTGTTGGTACCGTACATCCACAACTCCCCTTTACACTTTTAATAATTAAAGGAGCACTACCCGTATTTTCGAATTTAAAATAACGAACACCATCAGCGTTTTTCTTAATGGTTCCATAGTCAATTACCTCAGTTTCAAATTTCATTTGAGGTTTTAATCCAGTTTTGCTTTCTGGTTTAGCGTATTGCGCAAATGTTAAAGCAGGTAAAATAGCTAAACATATAGTGAAAAGTAATTTCTTCATGATGATTAAATTTTTAGTCAAAATTAAATTTTAATAATGAAACTTTCAATAACCGTACCGTATTTTTTTTTGTCCTAAGGATATTTGTATTTTTGCTCACCTAAATTAATTAAAGCAAACAATGAGTATTCCAAATACCTATAGTGCTACTGCGGTAGAAGAGAAATGGTACGACTACTGGATGAAGAATAATTACTTTCATTCCACTCCTAACGACAAGAAACCATACACAATTGTAATTCCACCACCAAATGTTACGGGGGTCTTACATATGGGGCACATGTTAAACAATACCATTCAGGATGTCTTAATCCGTAGGGCACGTTTAAGAGGTTACAATGCTTGTTGGGTACCTGGAACAGATCATGCATCTATTGCTACCGAGGCTAAGGTGGTTGCTAAGTTAAAGAGCGAGGGAATCAATAAAGAAGATTTAACACGCGATGAATTCTTAAAGCATGCTTGGGAATGGACAGACAAGCATGGAGGAATTATTTTAGAGCAATTAAAAAAATTAGGTGCTTCTTGCGATTGGGAACGTACTAAATTTACCATGGATGCTGATTTAAGTGAAGCGGTAACAAAGGTTTTTGTTGATTTATATAAAAAAGGAGATATCTATAGAGGGTATCGTATGGTGAACTGGGATCCTGAAGCGAAGACTACCTTGTCTGATGAAGAAGTAATCTACGAGGAAAAGCAAGGAAACTTTTACCATATTAATTACAAAATAGAAGGTTCTGATGAAGTTGTAACCATTGCAACTACACGTCCAGAAACATTGTTAGGAGATACTGCAATCTGTATCAATCCTAACGATGAGCGTTATGCGCATTTAAAAGGTAAGAAGGTTGTTGTTCCTATTGCAAATCGTGTAATTCCAATTATAGAGGATGAATATGTAGATATGGAGTTTGGAACAGGATGTTTAAAAATTACACCTGCACATGATCCTAACGATAAAGAATTAGGTCAGAAACACGGTTTAGAAGTAATCGATATCTTTAATGATGATGCTACTTTAAATGAATTCGGGTTGCATTACCAAGGGAAGGATCGTTTTGTAGTTCGTAAAGAGATATCTAAGGAGTTAGAAGAAAGTGGAGCTTTGGTAAAAGTAGAGCAACACATGCATAAAGTAGGAACTTCTGAAAGAACTAAGGCTGTTATTGAGCCTAAAATTTCAGCACAGTGGTTCTTACGTATGGAAGATATTGTAAAACCTGCTTTGGATGCTGTTTTAAAAGACGAGGATATCAAATTATATCCTAAGCGTTATAATAATACATACCGCCACTGGTTAGAGAACATTCGCGATTGGAATATTTCTCGTCAGTTATGGTGGGGGCACCAAATTCCTGCATTTTTCTATGGAGAAGGAGTAGAGGACTTTGTAGTTGCTACTACTAAAGAAGAGGCATTGCCTTTGGCTAAAGAAAAATCAGGGAAAGCAGATTTAACTATTGCTGATTTGACACAAGATCCAGATGCTTTGGATACTTGGTTCTCTTCTTGGTTATGGCCAATTTCTGTTTTTGATGGAATTAACAATCCAGAAAACGAAGAAATTAATTATTATTATCCAACAAACGACTTGGTAACAGGTCCGGATATTATTTTCTTCTGGGTAGCACGTATGGTGTTTGCTGGGTATGAGTTTAGAAACGACAAACCGTTTAGCAATGTTTACTTTACGGGGATTGTAAGAGATAAGCAAAGACGTAAAATGTCTAAATCTTTAGGAAACTCTCCAGATCCTATTGAGTTGATGAAACAATACGGAGCAGATGGTGTTCGTGTAGGTTTATTATTATCTGCAGCAGCGGGTAACGATTTAATGTTTGACGAAGATTTATGTTTACAAGGACAAAAGTTTACCAACAAAATATGGAATGCTTTTAAACTTGTAAAAGGATGGGAGGTTTCAGAAACTGAGACACAGCCAGAGGCTTCTAAAATAGCAATTAGCTGGTACAAAGCTAAATTTCAAAAGACATTGGCTGAGATTGATGCCAATTTTGAAGTATACCGTTTGAGTGATTCTTTAATGAGTATTTACAAGCTTATATTTGATGATTTCTGTGGTTGGTTCCTAGAAATGGTTAAACCTGCTTTTGGAATCCCAATGGATTCCGTTACTTACAAAGAAGTAATTACTGTTTTAGAGAACAATGTAAAATTATTACATCCTTTTATGCCTCACTTAACAGAGGAAATTTGGCAGTTAATTACAGATAGAACTTCAGAGGAAGCTTTAATTATTGCTGAGTATCCTAAAGTAGAAGCATACGATGAAAACTTAATAAGTGCGTTTGAAATTGCTTCTGAAGTAATTTCTGGAATTAGAACTATCCGTAAGGATAAGAAGATTGCCTTTAAAGAAACAATTGATTTGTTAGTATTAAACAAGGATAATGTTAGTACTGATTTTGATGCGGTAATCGCCAAGATGGGGAATGTCGCTGAGCTGTCTTATGTAGATGCAGCTGTAGATGGGGCATTAAGTTTCCGTGTAAAGTCTAACGAATACTTTGTGCCAATGGCTGGAGCTATAGATGTAGAGGCTGAGTTAGCGAAGTTAAAAGAAGAATTAAACTATACACAAGGATTCTTAAAATCAGTACAAAAGAAACTATCTAACGAGCGTTTTGTAAACAATGCACCAGAGCAGGTAGTAGCTTCTGAAAAGAAAAAAGAAGCAGATGCCTTGGCTAAGATAGAAACATTAGAAGCAAGTATTAATTCTATAAGTTAATACTTGTAATTGAGCAGAGTTGAGAGGTGGAATTTTAGAATAAAATTTCCATTTTTCAGCAAATGAAATACTTGGTATAAAGAAACCAGAAAAGCCAGTCCCATAAGGACTGGCTTTTGCAGTTGTACTAAATTATATTATATAAAAGTTCTTACTGTGCGATGTGAGCACTAGGTTGAGTGATGTTATGATATATTGAACTGATTTTATTGGTAATACTGTCTATAAAACCACCAAATACTGGCTCGGTAGTTTCCATTTCTTCTTGCTCTAGTTGCATTGCTTTTTCTAGCTGTTGAGCTCTTTTTTTAGCCAAAGAACTAGGTAAAAAGTCGGAGACGTTTTTTGCAATGGTCTTGACTTTGTTAACGTTGCTTTTGTCTACAACTAAACAGTTTTTTTTATCTTTTGTAGTAGTTACCTCTACACGAATTAAAGAGGTGTTTTGAATAAAGTTTTTTAAATAATAGGCATCTTGTTTTGTTTCGCAGCAAAACAGTAGGGTAGGGTTTTCCATAGCATTAGCAATTTAAAATTAATCTTTTTCTCCCATTAAATTTAGTAAATATCTGTAAATCAGCCAAATGTTTTGTGATAATATATTATAATATCGCTTTAAATACTTGTGTTTACATAGGTTTGTTAGGGTGTTAAGTTCTCTATTCCGCTCGAATACCATACTAAAGTAACTTTTTATAGTAGACAAAATATGGCCATCGAGCGGAGTAGAGATATAGTTTTACCATTTTAAAGAAATGCAGTACTTGGTATAGAAAGAATATAAAAGCGAATCTGTAGACTACTTGAATCTTTTTCTTAATGATATAAGAAAAAATGCTAAGAGCATCGTGTTTATTATTGTTTCAGAAAGTTTAATCCACCAAGATAGGTATTCGATATGTTTACTTGGTTTAATGTAAGGTATAGAGGCTGCAATACTCATTTGTAGTGAGTCTGAAAGTGTGTTCCATTCAATAAAATAATATATAGCAGGGTAAAGTATTATAGACGAGAATATGAATAAGACAATTGGTGTTACAATACTTTGTGTAAAACCTGAAAACCTACCATAAATCCAATAAATAAACCATTCAATTGTATGTGAGCTAATAAAACGTTTTTTTAATAATTGTAGTAGGTGTTTTCGGTGCATTAACATTTCACCTCTATAAGCTTTGCTATATAAATCCCAGTTTTTAGAATTTTCAAAATTCTTTTTAAGTTGTCTTGAGTAGCTAGCTCTTTCTTGATAATTTTTAGAAAGTTTATCAGAGTTATTAGGAATGATCAATTTGTCATTACTCCAGTTGCATTCATTGAAATTTACATCACTAACATGTGAATCAATTAAATTAAAATTACTTAGGTTCACATTGGTGAAAGTGAAGTTTTTAGTAAGTATTTGTCTATAAATATTAATTTCTTTTAGTTCTGCAATGTTCTGCAACAAAATTTTGGAATCATCTCTTAAACTATTATTGTCAAACTCAAAAGAGTTAAAAAACACATTATCTGTTCTAAAAATAAGTTGTCCGTCAATTATACAATCATGTATAAACAAAGGTCTGTTAAAAGTACATTTATTGAATTGAGTAATACCCTTACCAAATGTTACTTCTTTAAAAAGGCAAAAAGATTTTTCCGAGTTACTTTTAACTTTCGAGAATTCTGTTTGTAAAAAATAAGTATCTCCAAGAAGCTTAGTTTTATTTAAGAATAATTCTTCAAATTGAGTCAATTCAAAGAAAACACTACTATTTTCTTTAAAGTTAGAGTTTTCAAAATATAGGTGTTCAATAAAAATACTACTCTTAAAAGATATGAAAGAACTAAATTTTGTAGATAGGAAATTGGTATTTCTATAAAAAGTACAAAAGTCTAGAAAGTTGTCGTTTTTAAAAGTTGAATCATTAAAGCAAGTTGGTTCAAAAAAAATAGAACTAGAAAAAGAAGAACCTTCTAAAAAATGGGTTTTATTAAAAATTACTTCACCTAAGAACTTACAATTATTAAAAAAAACTTTGTATTTAAATTCTTTTATACTTCCTTTTCTCCAAAAGTTTAAGTCTTCGGATAAAATATATTTATTTTCTTCGAAGATTTCTTTACTTGAACTAGATTCGAATTTAGGGAATATAAATTCATTAAAATCAAAATCGTCGTTGTCTGTTTTGTGTATCCTTATTAATTCCCAAAACTCTTTGACTTTAATATTGTAAGTCTTACTATCTTTAAACCAGTCGTCTTTATCTGATTTAAAGTAATTTTCCAATTCTAAAGCAGTCATTTTTTATTCCTTTTTAAATATAAAATTAGGAATATATTTTTTTACTACACAAAACTCAATTCAGATTTATCTACCAATGTAATACCTAACTCTTGCCAGTTCGTTTTTAACTCATCTATGTTGTTTAGTTCTCTTTTGGGTAGTACGTATGCTTGGTTTTGTGCTATTTTAATGAAGAAGTGTGTTTTTATTTCTACAATTTCTACCAGAGCACTCGTTTCAATTTTACTTTCACCATCTGCATAAATAAAGTTTAAAAAATCAGCATTAAATTGTAACTCTTCTTTGGTTCCAAAACGATTAGCACTATTTTGTCTAATGCTTTTTAGAAGTAGTTTTTTAATTCGTTTATTGTAGAATTTATCTAAATACAAAAAACATAGAGTTGCTAAAAAAATAAAGAAACCACCTAGTGTAGCATCACCACGAGAAAACGTACTAATTGCTTGTATAACAAATACAGCAGAAAGAATGTATTTCATGTATTTGTTAATTAAGTTAAATCTTTTGTTTTCAGACAAGAAAAAGAACTGGTAGCTTAAAAAGTCCTCTTCTTCAATGGTATATTTTATCGTCATGATGTTAGTCTAAAGTGTCGTATGCTATTAAGTACAAATGCTCATTTTCTTTCTTGTAGTTGTACTTTTCTCTAGCGTAGTTGTTTAAGTTTTTCTGTATAGAAAAATCTTGTAAAGTTTGTTTGTTTTTCTCAATCTCTTTTTTGTAAAATTCAATGCTCTCTTCTAGTTGTTTAATTTCTTGCTTGTATTCTCTTTGATTGATATAAGAGTTGGCATCAAAAAAGAAAGCCCAAAGCACAAAAAATGCAATGAACAAACGGCCGATGAGTTTTTTATTTTTAAAAGGATTCAGTTTCATTCTAGCACAAATATATAACTATTCGTGGCATTCAGAGGTTGAAAATTACAGATTAGAGCATTAGTTATTGACAAAAGAAATAAATTGGTTTTTCTGTGTTAGAAATCCCTTACTTTTGCATGGATTTTTAAGAGATAAATAGGTTGAGTTATATAAAATACATTTTTAAGTCTACCAATGCCCACGGTGTACATTCTCCATTTGTCTATCAGTTAATTACCCAGTGTATTTATCTTAGAAAGACAATGTTACTACCTTTAAAAACAATGTTTGTAAAGAATAAATACAAACTGTTGTTAAATAGACTGGCTGTTTATTTTAAACCTCAAATCATTTTAAATTTATCAAATAAAGAGGTGTTTAATAATATAGGAGCCAAAATAGATACTACAACCCAAGAGAATACTTACGATTTTATTTATATGGATATAGAGTGTTTACGCAAGTGTTCACCTATGCAGTACTATACTTATATGCACAATGATTCTATGTTGATTGTAGAAAAAAATAAGAGCAAAGAGAGTGTCGCGTTGTGGGAAACTATAAAAAACGATGCGCAAGTAACCGTTACTGTAGATTTATATCAAATAGGCTTGGTGTTTCTTAGGAAAGAACAAGTAAAGCAGAATTTTATAATTAGATTTTAAGAACTATAGCATAGATGAAAATATATACTAAGACAGGAGATTTTGGAAAAACGGCTTTGTTTGGAGGAAAACGAGTTTCTAAATCGAACTTAAGAATAGATGCCTACGGAACCGTAGACGAATTAAATGCATATTTAGGTTTAATTCGCGATTTGGATATAGCCCTACAATACAAAGAATTTATCATACAAATTCAGAAGAATTTATTTGTAGCCGGTGCTTATTTAGCCACTCCTGCAGAAGACAGGATAAAAAAGAACGGAGATAGCCGTTTAAAAATTGGCGAAATTAGTTCTGAAGATGTAAAAGCCTTAGAAAATGAGATTGATGCTATGGAGACTAAATTGGTACCCATGACTCATTTTGTATTGCCAGGAGGGCATGTAACGGTGTCACATTGTCATATAGCAAGGACTATTTGTAGGCGTGCAGAGCGTTTGTGTGTGGCATTGCAAGAGAATGAACCCGACAGTATAGAGGTTATGATATACTTAAACCGACTGTCTGACTACTTATTTGTGTTGGCACGAATGTTGACTAATGACTTACAGGTCGATGAAATCAAGTGGATTCCAGAGACTTAAAAATAAGTTCTTTAAAAGTAAAAAAAAACTTGACTTTTTTAATTAAAAAATTATTTTTGCAGTAATTAAAAATTTGTATAGAAATGTATTGGACTTTAGAATTAGCTAACTATTTAGCAGATGCACCTTGGCCAGCTACAAAAGACGAATTAATCGATTTTGCCATCAGAACTGGAGCTCCATTAGAAGTTGTAGAAAACTTGCAAAGTTTAGAAGATGAAGGAGAAATTTATGATGATATTGTAGAAATTTGGCCAGACTATCCTACGGAAGAAGATTATCTTTGGAATGAGGAAGAGTATTAAGGAAATTAACAGAAATTAAATAAAGAAAAAGTCTCAATGGAGGCTTTTTTTTTATTTTTGAGACATAAATAAATTGACATAATGGGGATATTAGACTCAGTAATTAAAATATTTGTTGGAGACAAACAACAAAAAGACTTAAAGTCCTTACAACCAATTGTTGCGGAAGTAAGAGCTTTTGAAGGAGCATTACAAAAATTAAGCATAGACGAACTAAGAGCAAAAACTGTTGAGTTTAAAAGTAAAATAAACGAGGCAACAAAATCTCTTGAAGATGAGATTGCTGAATTAGAGATTAAAGCAAAAGAGGCTTCTATCGATGAGAAAGAAGCTGTCTACAATCAAATAGATGCTCTAAAAGACCAAGCTTACGAAGCTTCTGAAGCAGTATTAAAAGAAATACATGCAGAAGCGTTTGCGGTAATTAAAGAAACAGCAAGGAGATTTACAGATAACGAAGAAATAGAAGTAACTGCTACTGCTTTTGATAGAGAGTTGTCTGCAAATAATGATTATGTATCGTTAAAAGGAGAAGACAAAGCAGTTTGGTTAAATTACTGGGATGCTTCGGGTACAGAAGTAACTTGGAACATGGTACATTACGATGTACAGTTAATAGGTGGTTCTGTATTACATCAAGGTAAAATTGCTGAGATGATGACAGGTGAAGGAAAAACGTTAGTAGCAACCTTACCAATTTATTTAAATGCATTAACAGGAAAAGGAGTACACGTAGTAACCGTAAACGACTACTTGGCAAAACGTGATAGTGCTTGGATGGCACCTTTGTTCCAATTTCATGGATTAACGATAGATTGTATAGACAAGCACCCATCTAACTCACCTGCTAGAAGAAAAGCATACAATGCAGATATTACGTACGGAACAAACAATGAGTTTGGTTTTGATTATTTACGTGATAATATGGCGAGCACTATGGAAGATTTGGTACAACGTAAGCCAAATTACGCCATTGTGGATGAAGTGGATTCTGTTTTAATTGATGATGCTCGTACACCATTAATTATTTCAGGTCAGGTACAAGATGGAGATAGACATGAGTTTAATGAATTAAAGCCTAAGGTGGCAGATGTCGTTAAATTACAGAGTCAAGATATGGTGAAGCTTTTAGCCAATGCCAAGAAATTAATAAAAGAGGGAGATACCAAAGAAGGAGGATTCCAATTATTAAGAGTATACAGAGGTCTGCCTAAAAACAAAGCTTTAATTAAATTCTTATCGCAAGAAGGAATAAGACAGTTACTGCAAAAGACAGAGAACTACTACATGCAGGACAATAACAAAGAAATGCCTAAAGTAGATAAGGAATTGTACTTTGTTATTGAAGAAAAAAGTAACTCTATTGAATTAACAGAAAAAGGAATTGCTGCCTTATCTGGAGAAGAAGGAGGAGATTTCTTTGTATTACCAGATATTGGAGTAAGAATTGGACAAATTGATGCTTCTAATGCTACCGATGAGGAAAAGGTAACAGAAAAAGAAGACCTATACAGAGACTTTAGTGTTAAGAGCGAAAGAATCCATACGTTAAACCAATTGTTAAAAGCATATACTTTATTCGAAAAAGATGTAGAGTATGTGGTAATGGATAACAAGGTGAAGATTGTTGATGAGCAAACAGGTCGTATTATGGACGGTCGTCGTTACTCAGACGGATTACACCAAGCTATTGAAGCAAAAGAAAATGTAAAAATTGAAGCTGCTTCGCAAACGTATGCAACAGTAACTTTACAGAATTACTTTAGAATGTATCGCAAGTTATCTGGTATGACAGGTACAGCGGTTACAGAAGCAGGAGAATTTTGGCAAATTTATGAGTTGGATGTAATTGAAATTCCAACCAATAGACCAATTGCTCGTCAGGATAAGGAAGATATGGTTTACAAAACACAGCGTGAAAAGTATAATGCTGTTATTGACGATATCGTGAAGTTAGTAGAGCAAGGAAGACCTGTATTGGTGGGTACTACTTCTGTAGAAATTTCGGAATTGTTAGATAGAATGTTAACAATTAGAAAAATAAAACACAACGTATTAAACGCAAAGTTACACCAAAAAGAAGCAGAGGTTGTTGCAGAAGCAGGTAAGGCTGGAATTGTAACAATTGCAACCAACATGGCAGGACGTGGTACAGATATTAAATTGTCTGACGAAGTAAAAGCAGCAGGAGGTTTAGCAATTATAGGTACAGAGCGTCACGATTCTCGTCGTGTAGATAGACAGTTAAGAGGTCGTGCTGGTCGTCAGGGAGATGTTGGTTCTTCTCAGTTCTATGTTTCTTTAGAAGACAACCTAATGCGTATGTTTGGTTCTGATAGAATTGCTAAGATGATGGATAGAATGGGATTAGAAGAAGGTGAAGTAATTCAGCATTCTATGATTACGAAGTCTATTGAAAGAGCACAGAAAAAAGTAGAAGAAAACAACTTTGGTATTCGTAAACGTTTATTAGAGTACGATGATATTATGAACTCTCAGCGTGAGGTAGTTTACAAGCGTAGACGTCATGCATTAGATGGAAAGCGTTTACAAGTAGACATTGCCAATATGATTTTTGATGCATGTGCTGCAATTGTAGATAATAATAAAGTAACAAACGACTTTAAAAACTTTGAGTTTGAATTGATCGTAAGTACTTCTATGAGTTCTCCATTTACAGAAGAAGAGTTTGTAAATGGTGTGCCTCAAGATTTATCAGAAAAGCTATACGGTATTGTTATGAAACATTACCAAGACAAAATGGAGCGTAGTGCTGCAACTGCTTTACCTGTTATTAAAGGGGTGTACGAAAATGAGGGAGATAAATACGAGCGTATTGTAGTTCCATTTACCGATGGAGTTAAAACGTTAAGAGTTGTTACAGATTTAAAGAAAGCATACGAGTCTGAAGGAGCTGAATTGGTGACTGATTTTGAAAAGAATATTACGTTGGCAATTATAGATGATGAGTGGAAGGATCATTTACGTAAAATGGATGATTTAAAGCAGTCTGTTCAAAATGCATCATACGAACAAAAAGATCCATTGTTAATCTACAAGTTCGAAGCGTATGAGTTGTTTAAGAAAATGTTAGAGAAAGTGAATAAGGAAGTATTGTCTTTCTTATTTAAAGGAGAGTTACCGTCTGACGAAGGAACTAACATTTCTGAAGCAAAACAACAAAAGAGAGAGAGTGTAGAGGTAAGTAAAGAAGAAGTTTTGAATACGTCTGAGGCAGCAAACAGAGCAGCTATGGAAAATTCAGGACAACAACAAGCGGTAGTTCAAGAAACAGTTGTAAGGGAGCAACCAAAAATTGGAAGAAACGACCGTGTTGTTATTCAAAACATACAAACAGGAGAACAAAAAGAAGTTAAATTTAAACAAGCAGAGCCTTTATTGGCAGCAGGGAAGTGGGTTTTAGTTAGACCGGCTTAAGAGTTTAAATAAACTATAAAAAAATAAGCGAATCATCTTTTAAAGGTGATTCGCTTATTTTTTTTAATCAACGTTACTAGTTAAATTTAAGCACTAATATGCTAAGCCTATCTAGTATAGGTTTTTTTCATCCATAGTCCATGTGCATCTTAAAGCAGGTTGAGCTTTAAGATACAGTAAACAATAAAAAACAAAAAAGCTCAACAAATACTATTGTTGAGCTTTTTTATTAAATATCGTCAAAACTAATTTCTGTGTAATCAGAAGTTTTTACTTCTTTGTCATCACCAGAACTGTTCTCTTCTCTTTTAAAATCTTTCTGATGTCTTTCGCTAATTACTTCAGCACCTTTTTCATTAATGATAAAATCAGTAGCTTCTTTCAATAACTCAGCAAATTCAGTGAAATCTTCTTTGTAAAGGTAGATCTTGTGTTTTTGATAGTGGAAAGTACCGTCGTCATGAGTAAATTTCTTACTTTCCGTAATTGTTAAGTAGTAATCTCCTGCCTTTGTACCTCTTACGTCAAAAAAATAAGTTCTTCTTCCAGCTCTTAGGATTTGAGAAAAAATTTCTTCTTGCCCTTCTCTTTCTTTCATCTTTAATTGATTGTAGTTGATGTAACCAAATATAAAAAAATATTCGATTGGGATTAATGATTATAAATCTTTTTCTTCTAATTGTTGTTGATATATTTCTTGGTAAATTCCATTTTGGTTAACTAATTCAGCATGAGTTCCTTGTTGTGCTATTTTTCCTTCATCTAAAACGATAATTTTATCGGCATGTTGGGCTGCACTTATTCTATGGCTCACAATTAGTGTAGTGTTATCAGTACTAATGGACTTTAAATTGCGTAAAATTTGTTCTTCGGTTTCTGTATCTACAGCAGATAGACAGTCGTCAAAAATGTAGATTTTAGGGTTTTTAATAATAGCTCTGGCAATAGATACACGTTGTTTCTGCCCTCCAGATAGGGTTACCCCTCGTTCTCCAAGTACTGTTCTGTATTGTTCTTTAAAGTCTATAATGTTTTGGTGTACCACTGCTTTTTTAGCAGCATTGGCAATTTCTTCTGTTGTAGCATCTTCTTTACCAAAGCGAATGTTATTCTCTATAGAGTCTGAAAATAAGAATGGATCTTGTGGAACAAAACCAATGTTGTTTCTTAGGTTGTAGACATTGTGTTGGTTTACTGCTATACCATCAATCGTTACAGTTCCTTTAGAGGCATCGTACAAGCGAGCCACTAAATTTAAGATACTAGATTTCCCAGATCCTGTTTTTCCTAAAATGGCTAACGTTTCTCCTTGTTTTACATCAAAAGAAATATCTTTTAAAGCGGTTATATTGGTGTCGTCATAAGTTAAAGACACTTTGTTAAAAGAAATGGTTCCGGTTATAGGTGTCGTTTCTTTTGTAGGGTTTTTAATTTCAGGCTCGTGTTGTAAAAACTCGTTGATTCGTTTTTGAGATGCTTCTGCTTGTTGAATAATAGAAGTTACCCAACCAACTATGGCTACAGGCCAAGTAAGCATGTTGGTATACATAAAGAATTCTGCAATTACACCTATGGTAATTTTACCGTGTATGTATTGCATACCACCAACATATAACACAATTACGTTAGAGACTCCAATTAATAAAATCATCATTGGAAAAAAGAAGGCTTGTACTTTAAACAGGTCTACATTTTTCTTTTTGTTTTCTTCTGAGTATGCTAAGAAGTCTTTTTTTGTGGTTCCTTCTATAGCATAAGACTTAATTACATTAATTCCCGAGAAAATTTCTTGAGTAAATGTGGTTAACATAGATAACTGTTCCTGAACCTTTGTACTTCTTATATTAATGTTTTTACTGAGTACAAAAATGGATATGGATAAAATTGGAAATGGAATTAATGTATACAAAGTAAGTTTTACATCAATCTCTAACATTTTATAAATGGCAACAGAAAAAAGAACCAACATGTTAATAGTGTACATAATTGCCGGACCTACATACATTCTTACTTTACCAACATCTTCACTAATTCGGTTCATTAAATCTCCTGTGCGGTTCTTTTTATAGAAGTTAAGACTTAAACGTTGGTATTGTTTGTAGATCTCGTTTTTTAGATCGAATTCTACCAGCCTAGAGGTTACAATAATAGTTTGTCTCATTAAAAAAGTAAAGAACCCAGAAAGTACTGCCAGTCCTACTATTAGTAGAATGTTGTGCAATAAATCTTCTTTAACAAAATTGTAATCTGTTATTCTTCCTTGTGCGTAGTCATTTGCTACATTTAAAGAGTTTTTAACTACCTCTGGAATTTTAGCAGCTAAGTATCTAGAGGCAACAGATATTAATATTCCTAATAAAAGTCTATAACGGTACTTAAAAAAGTACTGGTTGATATATTTAAGTTCTTTCATGAAAAAGAAGAGTCGTTGTTTGAGTTACGAAGATAGTAGAATTATCATTGAGATGAAGCTGCAAATAAGATACCATTGTGATTAAATTTAGTAGATTATTTTTTTAGATACTTTAATTAAGTAGTACCTTTGCCCACATAAAAATTTAAGTTCTTTCTAAATATGATTAACAGAAGACATATTCGTGTAAAAGTAATGCAGTCTGTTTACGCAATGACTCATGCCAAAAGTGATAACTTGGTAAAAGAGGAAAAGTTTTTAAGATCTAGTATAGATAAAATGTACGACTTGTACGTTCTTTCTTTAGATATGATTGTAAGAGTTAATCAACATGCAGAAACCATTCTGGAGGCTGCTAAAAAGAAACACTTGGCAACCAAAGAAGAACTAAATCCTAACGTTAAATTTGTAAACAATAAAGCAATAGCTATTTTAAAAGATAGTGTTTCTTTACAAGAGTATTTAGAAGATCAGAAGTTAAATAACTGGTATTTAGATAGCTCTTATGTTGCCAATGTATACAAAAAATTAATAGAGAGCGATTTGTACAAAGAATACATGGCAGAAGAGGAGCTTACTTTTAAAAAGGAGCGAAAATTTGTTGTTAAATTCTTTGAAGAGTTTATTGCACCTGACGAAAAAATAGCAGAATACTACGAGGGGGAAAACATTAGCTGGGTAGATGATATTCCGTTTATCAATACTTGGATTGTAAGAACAATTCAAGAGTTAAAAGAAAACAAACCTTTTGTAGTAGGTAAGTTGTATAAAAACTCAGACGATCAGGAGTTTGTATCTATTTTGTTTAAAAAAGTAATTTTAAACTTAGCCAAGTTAGAAGAGGAGGTAATAGACAAAACACCTAACTGGGAGTTAGACAGAATAGCGGATGTAGATTTAATTTTAATTAAAATGGCCATTTGCGAATTCTTAAATTTCCCATCTATTCCTGTAAAGGCAACTATTAACGAGTATTTAGAAATTGCCAAAGACTATTCTACAGATAAAAGTAGTGTGTTTATTAACGGTGTTTTAGACAAAACTTGGAAAGATTTTGAAAAGAACGGAAGATTAAATAAAATAGGTAGAGGAATGTTATAAATTGGGATGAACCTAATATATTTACCAAATAAAACTGAAAATAAAATAAATTAAAATGATAGTATTACAAGAAAGTCCTATGAGTCCAATGTTCTTAATCGTAATGGTGATTTTTGTGGTGTTTTTTATGATTATTCCACAAATTCGTAGGAGTAAAAACGAAAAGAAGTTTAAAGCTGCTTTAGTAAAAGGTGCTAAAGTGATAACAACTGGTGGGATTCACGGAAAATTAGTAGAAATTAACGAGGGTACAGTAATGATAGAAACCAATGCTGGAAAATTATTACTAGAAAAATCTGCGTTGAACATGGAGTTGACTCAAAAGTATAATGCTCCTGCTACTGATAAAAAAGACAAAAAATAAATTAAATTTATTTTTAAAAGCAAACCCTTGGTAATCCCAAGGGTTTTTCTGTTTATAAAGAGGATGCTTTACTAGGCATTTCTTATTTTAGCTATTATGAAATACGATAAAGAACAATTAATTACGAGCCTTAATAAAAAACGAAATGTACTTTTTTTACTTTTTGTTATGGCTACTTCTATTTTTTGGTTTCTAAATCGTTTGTCTAATGTATATACACAACAGGTATCATATAGAATAAAATATCAAAATTTACCAGATAGATTTGTTTTTCAAGACGAGCCCCAAGAGGCTATAAACGTTTCTGTAGAAGCCACTGGTTTCTATTTACTAAGTAGTTCTTTGAGACAAAAATCTCTTAAGATTTCACTAAAAAATATAAAAAGAAAAAATAAGTATCAGTACTATTTGTTAGAAGGTGAGTTAAATAGACAGGTAAAAGAAGAGTTTCATGATCGTATTAAGATTTTAGGAGTTTCTGAAGATTCATTATTTATAAATTTAGGAAAAAAGGGCTTTAAAAAAGTACCTGT
The DNA here is from genome assembly GCF_054182685.1 of Wenyingzhuangia sp. IMCC45574. Lineage (NCBI taxonomy): Bacteria > Pseudomonadati > Bacteroidota > Flavobacteriia > Flavobacteriales > Flavobacteriaceae > Wenyingzhuangia > Wenyingzhuangia sp. IMCC45574. Next base: position 282,136 of record NZ_CM135169.1, read on the forward strand.
AGTTCCCCATTTAGATCTTAATTTTTTTAATGGATACAAGTCGTTTGAAATGGAATTACAACCAGATAGCATTATTGTTTCTGGACCAGAAATGCAAGTAAATAAAGTAAGGCATATAGATTTAAAAGTATTACAGAAAAACGATGTAATGGAACCTATACAAGAAAAAATAGCAATTATTCCTTCTATACATCAAAAGGTAACTTATAGTCATACTCTGGTAGGAGTCTCTTTAGCCGTAGAAAAAATAACCGAAAAGAAATTAGAGATTCCTGTTAAAATATTAAATGCACCTAAAGATGAAGTTGTTATTTATCCTAAAAAAGTAAATGTAATATGTCAGGTTAAACTTTCTTTATTTCAGGAAATACAAGCTAAAGATTTTCAAGTTATCTGCGATTATAACAAAAAAGAAAGTAAGTATATAAAGGCAGAATTGGTAGTTTACCCAGAAAATGTTTCTAAAGTTAAATTGGTTCAGGATAAAGTAGAATTTTTAATTTTAAAGTAATGGTTGTTGGATTAACAGGAGGTATAGGAAGTGGAAAGAGTACTGTTGCAAGAGCATTTCAGGAATTAGGGGTTCCTTGTTATATTGCCGATCTAGAAGCAAAAAAGTTAATGGTTGAATCTAGCCAGGTAAGAGCTGCAATTATAGATTTACTAGGAAAGGAGGCTTATGAGGATAATAACCTTAATAGAGCTTATATTGCCAGTAAGGTTTTTAAAGACAAAGAATTATTGGCTCAATTAAATGCGATAGTACATCCAGCTGTGCATAAAGATTTAAAAGATTTTGTAGCCAGGCAAACTAGTTCTTATTGTTTGTATGAGAGTGCAATACTTTTTGAAAACAAGAATGAGCACCTTTGCGATAAAATTATTGTAGTTACGGCTAATTTAGAGGAGAGAATACAAAGAGTAATGAAAAGAGATGGAGTAGGGAGAGAAGCTATTTTAGAGAGAATTAACAATCAATGGAGTCAAGAAAAGAAAATTGAAAAAGCAGATTTCATCATAAAAAACAATGTAGAAGAAGAGTTAAAAGAGCAAGTCTTACAACTACACCAACAATTCTCTAATTAGTATTCTTAATTTAAGAATTAAGAATTTATATTTGTCTTACGTTTTATTAAAGTATGAAGTATAGAATAGTATTTGTTTTAACAATAATGTTTCAAAGTTTGTGTGCTCAAACAGGAGGAGAAACATTGTACCCTTTTTTAAATATTCCAACTTCACCAAAGCAGATTTCTCTTGGGGGTGTTACTTTAACGAGTAAGGATGATGTGTCTCAGTTATTATGGAATCCATCGATTGTAAATGAGGAGATAGATGGAGATGTTGCTGTAAACTTTGTAAATTATATTGCCGATATAAATGTTGGTTCTTTGGTTTATGCTAGGTCTATAAAACCTAAATATGGAATTGCTTTTTTAGGGATTCAATATTTAGATTATGGAAAATTTAACAGAACAGATGCTAGTGGACCAGATATATTAGGAACCTTTTCATCTAGAGACTTGTCTATTAATTTGGGATATGGTTATCGTTTTGATATTCTTTCTATAGGAGCTTCTGTAAAATACGTTACTTCTAAAATAGACATATATACCTCTTCTGCCTTATTGTACGATTTTGGGTTAACATTTGAAGATCCCAATTCTAGTTTTATTGTTTCTTTGGTTGTTAGAAATTCAGGAAAGCAATTAACGCAGTATATTGATAGAGAAGAATCTGTAAGGTCTAATGTTATTATAGGGTTTGAATATAGTTTAGAACATATGCCTTTACGATTTTATGGAACTTTTGATGAAATAAATAATTGGGATATAAGTGAACCAAATCCATCTCAGGAAAAAGTAGATTTATTAGGGAATGTTACTTCCGAAAAAATATCTCCATTGGAAAATGCATTTAGACATGTATCATTAGGAGCCGAATTATGGCCTGATAAAAAGTTTAGTGCAAGAATAGGTTATAATCATAGAAAAGCAAAAGAATTCCAGTTACAAGAAGTAAGAACAGGAGCTGGTTTGACTTATGGGTTTGGTATAAACCTAAAAAAAATAAAATTCGATTATTCTTTTGCAAAGTTTCAAGAAGGAGCAAAATATAGTACATTTGGATTAACATTACATCTTTAATTTATGAGTTCTAAAATAGTAATTGCCATTGATGGATTTTCATCTACAGGAAAAAGTACGGTTGCCAAACAATTGGCAAAACATTTAGGATATGTATATGTAGACACTGGAGCTATGTATAGATCCGTAGCACTTTTTGCCTTACAGAATAACTTAGCCAAAGAAGGTATTGTAAACTCTAATGCCTTGATAGATAGATTGGCTGAAGTTACTATCAGCTTTAAGTACAACTCTAATTTAGGTTTTTCTGAAGTGTATTTAAATGGAGAAAATGTAGAAAAAGAGATCCGAGGTATGGAAGTCTCTTCGTACGTAAGTAAAGTTGCAGCTATTTCTGCTGTAAGAAAGAAATTAGTAGCCTTGCAACAAGCTATGGGAGAAGAAAAGGGGATTGTAATGGATGGTAGAGATATAGGAACGGTGGTTTTTCCAGATGCCGAACTGAAATTATTTATGACAGCTTCGCCAGAAACAAGAGCGCAACGTAGATTTGATGAACTAATTGGTAAAGGAGATACTACAGTTTCTTACGATGATGTATACAAAAATGTAGTTGAAAGAGATCATATAGACACAACGCGTAAAGACTCTCCTTTAGTAATGGCTAATGATGCCGTTGAAGTAGACAATTCTAACATGACCAGAGAAGCTCAGTTTGATTTTATTCTTTCTCTGGTAAATACTAAGATTTAAGGAATATTTAAATACTTATGAGTTTGTAATGATATTTTCCATTTAGGATGTTTCATTACATAATCTACAATAATTGGAGTCATTTTTTCCTTTTTGCTCCATTCTGGTTGTAAGTACAAAGTACATGAATCCGAAACTTTAGCCGCTTGCTCTTCCGCAAAATCAAAATCACTTTTGTTGTGAATGATCATTTTTAATTCGCTAGCTTCTGGGTAAATACCTTCTAAAGGTAATTTTGTTTTTTTAGGAGATAAGCAAATCCAATCCCATTGACCGCTTAAAGGATAAGCACCAGAAGTTTCTATATGTGTTTGTAAGCCTTTGTCCTGTAAAGAACTTGTTAGGTATTGCATATCCCACATTAAAGGTTCTCCACCTGTAATAACAATGGTTTTAGCATATTTTGAAGCGTTTTCTACAATTATATCTGCATGGGTTGGCGGATGAAGGTTTGCATCCCAACTTTCTTTTACATCGCACCAATGGCAACCTACATCACAACCACCAACTCTAATAAAGTATGCTGCTGTACCCGTATGATTTCCTTCTCCTTGAATGGTATAAAATTCTTCCATTAAGGGTAACATAACTCCTTTGTTTACAAGTTCTTTCGTTGTAGCGTCCATAGGCTTTAATTTGGTGTGCAAAGATACAAGAAAATAAACAATTAAAAACGGTATAAGACTTGTAAAGGTTCTTAGAGTATTTACAAACGATTTGATTAAATTTGAGCCTAAACTATTCTGAACATGAAAAGATTTTTATTACTATTCTTATTAACTACAGTTTTATTTTCTTGTGCTACAAAAGAGGACACCACTATCGCTCTAAATAAAGTAGGTGTTTTAACAAATACAACCACCATAGATAAACTAGAACAATTATTTGTAAACGATTCTATTGTTTCTAGATTAACCGAAGGAGAATTTGGGAGTAATAGTATTTATGTACACGATGATGATACACATTTAGTATATAAAAAAGGAGGGGAGTTGTTACTTTCTATTTCACCAGTAAATCAGTTGGATTCTGTATCTAAAGTTAAAAGCATTACTGTTTTAAGTGATGTATATAAGACTGGTGCAGGAGTTGGAATATCTTCTACATTTAAGGATTTAAACATTCAGCATAATATTGAAAAATTAGAAGCTACTTTCCATTTGGTGACTGTTTTTGTAAAAGATATCAATGCTACTTTTACCATGGAAAAACAAGCGGTTGGAGTGAATGATTTTACTTTAGGAGAGATAGATAAAAGCCAAATTCCAGAAAATGCAACCTTTACTTCTATGACCATTTGGATGGAGTAGTTAAACTTAATTTTAAGTGAAAAATATATTTTATGTGGACTCATAAAATTACATATGGAGTAGGTGGGCTTGAAAATATAGGTTTTGCTCCAGAAAAGGATTTATTAATAGTCTTATCCAGTCAAGGACAGGGAGTTTTTGATTGTATTACTGGTAATAAGGTAGCAAGAGAATCTAATGGTTATGATTGGTGGAATAAATTGATGATGAGACAAACTCAATCGAAGGGTTTGATATACTAAAAGGTATTAAAATAGAAACTTTTGGGTTGAATGGTGGAGATAATCTTTCTAAAAAAACGAAAGATAGTTGGAGTTTAACAGCTACTTTACCTGAACCAGATGATAAACCATTTGAAGAGTATTTGGTGAGAAGAGTATATCTAATTTCCCCAGATAAAAAAGAAAAAATATTTGTAGGGAAAGATGCAGCTTGTGAATTACGAGCATTTGGATTTTCTTCTACAGGCAAAAGTTTTGTTATTGCTACAAGTTGTGATTTGATTATCTATAGTAGATAGAATACCATAGGATTCTTAATTTAAGTATTGTTTTAGTCGATTGTACAGTTACCGTTTTTAAGATCTATACCTCTAGGGTTATAAGCATTTCCATTTGCTTCAAACCCTAAGTCGTAAGTTCCTACGTTTAGTGTGTTAATACTACAAAAGTTTTTAAACTTCGGGTTGTTATAGAATTTTATATAATCAGCTGTCAAAATAGATTTAAAACAAGTAACTATTTCTAAATTATCATTTTCTTCAATCAGAATATTATCTGCATCAGTCAACTTGTTAAATCCTAAAATAGCCTTTAACTTTGGATTTTTTCCAAAATAGATAAAATGATTAGAGCTGGTAACGTTTTCATGACCTGAAAAAATTTCCAATAAACTGTTGTTTTCTATGTGTAGAAAACGAAATGAACTAATAGTATTGTTTAACGATATCTTTTTTAATGCACTTAGTTTTATAATTCTCAGTTCTTCTAAAGTAGAAAAATTGTTTACTTGATCAATATCAGAAAGGTTTTCGTTGTTTTTTAGTACTACAGTTTTAATCTGATCGTGTAATATTAAAGGAATCCCAGATAAGTTTTCTAAATTTTTGTTATTCTCTAGCGTAAGATTTGTAAGGTTAGTTGTGTTAGATAAAAAAGATAAATCTGAAATTATGTCATTATCTAAAATGGTCAATGTAGTAAGAGAAGGATTGTTGTTAAACAAGCCTGATGTATGAATTTCCAATGAACCAGTTAATTCTAAACTTAGAGCATCAACATTATTTAGAGCAGATAAATCAATTGCTGTTGTACTATTTCCTATAATAAGGGTACCATTAACTTTTTCTAGGTTAGAAAGTGGTTCGACATCTAAAACTAAAGGGCAGTTCTTTATAGCAAAAAGTCCATTTGTGTTTTTTAAATTCTCTAAACCTCTTAAACTTTCTAGTTTAAAATTATCGCTAATAAAAAAAGCACTTGAGTTCTCTAATGATGAAATAAAGCTTAAATCTTTAATAGCTAGGTTTGTAAAATCTAATAAACCTTCTACAGTCTTCACGTTAGATAAACCAATGATATTTGTGAGTTTTGGGTTATTGTAAATTGAAAGACCAAACTCTAAGAAGGTTCTGTTTTTAATTTTAAATGTTTCTAGTTCATTATGATTTTTGATAGTTATACCACTTCCAAAGCTATTGTGCGCAGTGTTTAGATTGCTGAAGTCTATAATTTTAACCTGATTATTGTATTGGAAAAAGATACTAGATTTTGTTTCATTTAGGTTTATAAAGGATAATTTAGTAATACTATCACAATGAGTAATAGATAGGTTCTCTAAATATGTAATTTGAGAAATACCATCAATATTTTTTAAGCGGTCACAATTTCTAATAGAAAGTGAACCGTTTATTCTTTCTATACTTTTTAGTTTAGATAAATCATGAATATCACTATCGTAATCAATGCATCCAATAAGTAAATTCTTATGTATTTCTTTCAAATTTAAGTTTCCAATAGAGTCAACCTGAGATTGTTTTTTTAAAAGAATATTTTCGTTAGGGTCTAATTTAACATTGCAAGGGTAACCAGGTAATTTAGGTTGTTCATTATTATCACCATCAGAAGTGTTTACATCTTGATTATTATTTTTAATTTCCATTCTATCCTCTTTGGAACAAGAAATAATAAATAAACAGACTGTAATCAATAAACATAACTTTTTCATAATAATTTTTTACCTAAGTTTATAACATTGTAGTAGTCCTATAATTTTCTTAATGTTTGATAATTCATAATAAATAAAATCAGTATTTTAAATGCTTCTTATTGTCTAAACCCTATTATTGATTCAACTTCGCAAAATCTTTTGCAAAATAGGTAAGTATTACATCTGCACCTGCACGTTTAATACTTAATAACATCTCGCTCATCGCTTTTTCGTAATCCAACCATCCTTTTTGTGCAGCAGCGTGTAACATAGCACATTCACCACTTACATTATAGGCCGCAACAGGTAGATTAGAATTTTCTTTTAACAAGTGGATAATATCTAGATAAGCCAATGCAGGTTTTACCATTACAAAATCGGCACCTTCGGCTTCATCTAATTCTAACTCTCTCAACGCTTCTGTTTTGTTAGCAGGATCCATTTGATAGGTCTTTTTATCTCCTGCTTTGGGAGCAGAATCTAAAGCATCTCTAAAAGGACCATAAAAAGCACTTGCGTACTTAGCAGTATAGCTCATAATTGCTACATCAGTATAACCATGGGTATCTAATTCTTCTCTTATGTATTGAACTCTACCATCCATCATATCCGAAGGCCCAATAATATCAAAACCAGCTTCTGCTTGTGCTACTGCCATTTTACCTAAAATAGGTAAGGTCTGGTCGTTTAAGATAATTCCGTCTTTTACCAATCCGTCATGCCCGTCAGAAGAGTAAGGGTCTAATGCCACATCACTCATTAAACATATTTGAGGGAATTTTTTCTTAAGTGTGGTAGCTGCTTTTAAATAAAAGTTCTCTTCGCTGTAACTATAAGTAGCAGTGCTATCTTTTAAGCTTTCATCAACAGCAGGGAATAGCACAAAGCTTTTAATTCCTAAACCAAGGCATTCTTCTATTTCTGGGATTAATAAATCTAAAGACCATCTGTAGTTTCCTGGCATAGACGATACTTCTTGTTTAATTCCAGTTCCATCCACAATAAACATTGGGTAGATAAAGTCATTAACAGTAACTTCTGTTTCTCTAACCATAGCTCTTATGGCTTCCGATCTTCTATTTCTTCTAGGTCTTTCTAACATGTATTAAACTTTTGTACAAATAAACAAAAAAATCAACTTTTTATGTAAAGCATAAAGCACAGTTTACACTAAAGTTAAGGAAAATCACCTATTTCTATTTTCTGTTAAATGGGAGTGTATTCTATTCTAGTAGTTGATTTCAGTAACCAGTTTGTTTTCCTTTTTATAAAGAGTTCTAGAATCTTTTATAAAGAGTTTCATCTGTTTTACAGCAATGCTATCCATCTCTTTAAATCCATTTTTCTCTACCGTTTTACAAGGCAAAATTTCAAATTTTGTTTTTTTATCAATAATAGGTTTGTGTACCCATGTAAGGTGGTATTTAGGATTGTTGATTTTTACTTCATCATTTGATTTTGTCAATGTAAAAGAAATCATACCTCCACCATCTTTTCTTCTAGCTCTCTGATTAGAAACAAAGTTTCCTAAGGAATAAGCGATTAATCGTTCTTTATGAATGCTGTCTTTAGGAAAGTATTCCATTTTTTGAAGTACGTGAGGATGCGCACCAATAATAATATCGACTCCTTGTTTGAATAAAAATTTAGCCGTACTAATTTGTTTTTTTGATGGATGTGATTTGTACTCAGGTCCCCAGTGTATCATTACGATTAACTTATCTAGATTTGCTTTTTTACTTTCTAGAATATCATTTTTCATAGCCAAGGTATCAATTCTGTTTACCTGTGTTGGTTTTGGAGTTGGCAGGCCATTGGTACCATAAGTATAGTTTAACAATCCTACTTTAATGTTGTTCTTGTCTAGAACTAGCAGGTTGTTTTTATTTCTGTCTTTTAAATTTTTAAAAGTTCCGGTATGTTTTAATTGCAATGCATCTAGAGTTCCAATAGTTCTTAACAAGCCTTTTTTACCTCTATCACAAGAGTGGTTATTAGAGGTAACCATTACATCTATTCCACTATTCTTACAAGCTAAAGGCAATGCATCAGGAGAAGAGAATTGCGGGTAACCTTTATACGGAGCACCTGCTAAAGTTACTTCTAGGTTCGCAATGGCGTAATCGTATTTTTCAATAATAGGTTTTACTTTGGCAAAAACACTATTGTAGTTGTAGGTTCTGGTTAAAGAATCGTAAGCAGATGCAATTTGAGGATCGTGTCCCATTACATCTCCCATAAATATAAAAGTTAAAGAATCTTTTTTTACCGTAGTTTCCTGGGAAAATAAAGACCCAGTGTATGCAAATAAAATAGCAAATAGAACTTTTTTCATTGTGAATTTATACGTTATTTGAATTCACAAAATATGAAAAAACCCTGAAACAAGTTCAGGGTTGGTATATAATAAAAATATGTTTTTTAAGCTTTTCTTTCTCCAGCTAATAAAGTATTCTTTAATAGCATGGCAATGGTCATTGGTCCAACCCCTCCAGGTACTGGAGTAATAAACTCAGCTTTTGGTGCCACAGACTCAAAGTGTACGTCTCCAGCCAAACGGAAACCACTCTTTTTAGAAGCATCGTCTATACGAGTAATTCCTACATCAATAATAGTAACACCTTCTTTTACCATGTCTCCAGTAAGGAATTCAGCAACTCCTAAAGCTACTACAACGATATCTGCTTGTAACGTTAATTCCTTTAGGTTCTTAGTTCTAGAGTGTGCAACGGTAACTGTAGCATCTCCAGCAGCTCTTTTTTGAGACATTAATATACTCATTGGTCTTCCTACAATATGAGAACGTCCAATAACTACTACATTTTTACCCGAAGTAGGAACGTTGTAACGCTCTAACAATTCCATAATTCCATATGGAGTAGCAGGTAAGAAAGTAGGCAATTCTAAGGCCATTCTTCCAACGTTTGTAGGATGAAAACCATCTACATCTTTATCAGCATCAATTGCTAATAAAACTTTGTGTTCGTCAATATGTTTAGGTAATGGTAACTGAACAATGTAACCGTCTATAGCATCATTGTTGTTTAACTCATCAATCTTAGCTAATAATTCAATCTCAGTTGTTTCTTCTGGTAATTCAACTAGTGTAGATTCAAAACCTACCAATTCACAGGCTTTTACTTTCGCTCCAACATAAGTTTTACTAGCACCATCACTACCAACAATTACAGCAGCTAAATGAGGTGTTTTTTTTCCTTGTGCTTTTAGTTCTTTTACTTTTTCTGCAATTTCAACCTTAATGTCTGCAGAAGTTTTTTTACCGTCTAATATTGTCATTTCTTTGGTTTTAGCACTAAGTACAGTGTACAAAGTAGTAAGTTTTATATTCAATGGTTATAAAAGGTACTCAGTACTAACTACTCAGTACTAACTACTATAATATTACATTCCCGGCATTCCACCTTTCATTCCCTGCATCATTTGCATCATCTTCTTAGCACCACCACCTTGCATCATTTTCATCATTTTGGCCATTTGGAAGAATTGCTTTAATAGCTGATTTACTTCTGTAATAGAAGTTCCAGATCCTTTTGCGATTCTCTTTTTACGAGAAGCATTAATTACTTTAGGTTCTGTTCTTTCTAAAGGAGTCATAGAGTTAATAATAGCTTCAATTCCTTTAAAAGCATCGTCATCAATGTCTACATCTTTTAAGGCTTTTCCAGCACCTGGTATCATACCAACCAAGTCTTTCATGTTACCCATTTTTTTGATTTGTTGAATCTGACTTAAGAAGTCATCAAAACCAAATTGGTTTTTGGCAATCTTCTTTTGTAATTTTCTAGATTCTTCAATATCAAATTGTTCCTGAGCACGTTCTACTAAGGAAACAACATCTCCCATTCCTAAGATACGGTCTGCCATACGGTCTGGATGGAAAACATCAATTGCTTCCATTTTTTCTCCAGTACCTATAAATTTAATTGGCTTGTTAACAACCGTTTTAATAGATAAAGCAGCACCACCACGAGTATCACCATCTAACTTGGTTAAAACAACTCCGTCAAAGTTTAAGAGGTCATTAAAGGCTTTTGCTGTGTTTACAGCATCTTGCCCTGTCATAGAATCTACTACAAATAAAGTTTCGTCTGGAGTAACAGCTTTGTGAATGTTAGAGATTTCATTCATCAACTCTTCATCTACAGCCAAACGACCAGCAGTATCTATAATTACTGTGTTTTTACCATTTGCTTTTGCATGTGCAATTGCGTTTTTAGCAATTTCTACAGGATTCTTATTGTCAATTTCAGCATATACTTCAACTCCAATTTGTTCTCCAACAATCTGTAACTGATTAATAGCGGCAGGACGATATACATCGGCACCTACTAAAAGTACTTGCTTTGTTTTTTTGCTTTTTAAATAGTTGGCTAGTTTTCCAGAAAAAGTAGTTTTACCAGAACCTTGTAAACCTGCCATTAAAATAACCGATGGGCTTCCATTTAAGTTTACACCAGCAGTTTCTCCCCCCATCAACTCGGTTAATTCGTCTTTAACCAACTTCACCATTAACTGACCTGGATTTAAAGTCGTTAATACGTCTTGACCAAGAGCTTTGTCTTTAACTGTTTTGGTAAATTCTTTGGCGATTTTAAAGTTAACGTCGGCATCTAGCAATGCTCTACGAACTTCTTTTAAGGTCTCTGCAACATTTACTTCCGTTATTTTTCCGTGTCCTTTTAAAAGATGTAAGGCTTTATCTAACTTATCCGATAAATTGTTAAACATAGTTTGCTGTGGTTTACTTTATTAGCATTAAGAGGTGCAAATATACAAGAATATCCTCAATTTTAAAGCGATAAAAACCAACAAAAAACCTTCTCTAAAAAGAGAAGGCAAAATTGTAAAACTAAAAACAAATACTATTTATTCCTATGTGTTTTTACGCTATAAAGTAATAGTAAAAACATATTGGATTCTAAAGTTAATTAAAAATGATGTAATAAAGATTGATTTGTGTTAGGGTTCTGTTATTTTTTAAACACCAAAGATGCAGAATTCACACAATAACGTTTTCCCGTTGTTTTTTTAGGACCATCATTAAAAACATGCCCTAAATGACCATCACAAACTTTACAAGTTATTTCGGTACGAACCATTCCAAATTTATGATCGGCAATAAAGTCTACATTGTCTCCAATATGATTGTCAAAAGAAGGCCAACCCGTCCCAGAGTCGAACTTGGTTTCTGATTTAAATAGGGGAGTATTACATGCAGCACAGTAATAGGTTCCTTTTTTATAATGTTTATTGTATTCTCCTGTAAAAGGTCTTTCAGTTCCTTTTTTTCGGAGTATTTGATACTGTTGGTCGGTTAATTGTTTTTTCCATTCTTTATCTGTTTTAACTATTTTCTGTTGTGCTATAGATGTAGTTGTAGCTAAAAACAAGAAAGCAAAAGCCATTTTTAATATTGAATTCATAAATAAACGTTTACAATTAGGTCGAATGATTGGTTACATCATTACGAATTTAGTTTCAAACTGTATCTTTGTAAAGATCAAAAATATAGAAATATGAGAAAAGTAATAGCATATATATCTATTGTTGCTTTTGTAGTAGCATGTTCTACCGTACCTATTACAGGACGAAAAAGATTAAATTTTGTATCTGATAGTCAGATATTACCTACGAGCTTTGCACAATATGATGCCTTTTTAAAAGAAAACAAAATATCTAAAAATGGAGCTAAAACTGCCCAAATTAAAAGAGTAGGTGGGAGAATTTCCAAAGCAGTAGAAAAATTTATGAGAGCAAACGGTATGTCTGCAGAAGCCGATGCTTACCGTTGGGAGTTTAATTTGGTAGAGGACAAACAGCTAAACGCATGGTGTATGCCAGGAGGTAAGGTAGTTTTCTACACAGGAATTTTACCTGTTGCTAAAAACGAAAATGGAATAGCTGCTATTATGGGACATGAAATAGCACATGCTTTTGCAAAGCATGGACAAGAACGTATGAGTTCTGCTCAAATTCAGCAATATGGAAGTGCAGCTATAGCTATTGGAACAGCAGGTAAAGATGAAAAATCTAAGCAATTGTGGAATATGGCTTATGGAATAGGTTCGCAGTTAGGAATGTTAAAGTATAGTAGAACGCACGAAACGGAAGCGGATAAACTTGGAATGGTGTTTATGATTATGGCAGGATATGATGGTTCTGAAGCGATTAGAGTTTGGGAACGTATGAAAGCATTAGGAGGAGCTAAACAACCTGAATTCTTAAGTACACACCCATCTAATGATACTAGAATTCGCGATTTAAAAGCTTATTTGCCACAAGCAAAGAGAGAAGCTTTAAAATATAAATAGACAGAATTTGTTAAAAAGTAAAAGGCTAGAGAAGAAAATTCTAGCCTTTTTTTTATCTTAAAATTTCAAATTCTATATCTACATCTACTTCTGGCCACTCTGAGTTACCATCTAGTTTTACACGGTTTATTTTATCTATTACATCCAAGCCTTTGGTTACTTGTCCAAAAACGGTGTGTTCGTTATTTAAGTGCGAACAATCCACAGAGGTTTGCATAATAAAAAACTCAAAAGGACTAGACATTTTATGAGGATTGTTGACCCAACGTCTACTGGCTGATAAAGCCCCTTTTTTATGGATAACACCTTCTCTAAACTCAGCAGGTAACCTATATCTATTTAGTTGAATTCTGTAGGTGTCCACAATAGGGAGTTCAGACCATCCTCCTTGAATAATAAACTCAGGGACAATTCTATGAAAACACGTTTTATTGTAGTAACCGTTTTTAATTAGATAAATAAAACTAGCTCTGTGTAATGGAGTTTGTTTATACAAGGTAATGTGCATATTACCCAGTCTTGTTTTTAGTAATAACTTGGTTTCTGGGTTTTTTCTACCGTAATCTAAAAAGAACTGTCTTACATTTTTCTGATTGATAACATCTTTAATTAGTAAATCTTCTTTTTTTAAACGAATAACTTTCTCTTCCTGTTTAAAAGTTTTAGCAATCTTTTTTTTAGGTTCTTCTTTAGGTTTGGTTTGTACCTCTTTTTTTTGAGTTTTTTTAACTTCTGTTTCTACCTTAGAAGTCTTTTGCTCATTTCCACAAGAAACTAAAAAACAAAAAAAACTAGCCCAAGCTAGTTTTTTTAATGCTACTGTTTTAATCGATAATACCTGCATATAAACTTTTAACAATTCCATCGGAAAGACCAATTTTAGGAACATATATTTTTTTCGCTTCGGACCATTTCATGGCAGAAACATAGATTTTTGTTGCTGGAATAATTACATCGGCTCTATCCTGATTTAAATTCAATTCTGAGATACGATCGTTGTAGCTCATAGATTTTAAATACTTAAAGTTGGCTCTCATATATACAAACGATAGAGGAGAACCATCCGAGCGTCCGGACATTTTATAGATCTTATTAATGTTACCACCAGATCCAATTAAAGAGATGTTTTTAATACCAGAAGTATTCGTTTTTACCCACTCTTTCATATCGTCCCAGTTATTTTTTAGGGCATCTTTTTGGTTTAACATTCTAACCGTTCCTAGTTTAAACGATTTGGAAGCGGTAACTTTTCCTTTTTTGTAGACTGTCATTTCTGTACTACCACCTCCTACGTCAACGTATAAGTAAGATTTAGAATCGTCTAATAAATCTCCTAAGTCGGTATTAGCAATAATCTGAGCTTCTATTTTACCATTTATAATGTCAATTTTAACACCAGATTCATCTAATATTTTCTGAATTATTTCTTTCCCGTTAGATGCATCACGCATTGCAGAGGTTGCACACGCTTTGTATTTTTCTACTTTATGAATTCCCATTAAAAGTTTAAAAGCTTTCATGGCATCTGTTAAAGCAGCTATTTTCTCTTTAGAAATTTCACCTTTTACAAAAGTGTCTTCACCTAAACGAATGGGTACACGTACTAAAGCAGTCTTTTTAAATTTAGTAGCGTAATCTTCGCTTTCAATAATATCTGTAATTAATAGCCTTACCGCATTTGAACCAATATCTATGGCTCCATATTTCTTTATATTAATCAAAATAGTAGTACTAGTTTTAGTTTATCTCTTAGTTTTTATGTTTTTTGGGAGTTTCTACCAATATGGTTTTTCCCGGTTTAATGTTTTTCCAATGATCTGTATCAAACTGGATTCCTATAACACCACAAGTTGGTACGTGTGCAATAGGTTTGCTTCCAAAAGTATTTACAAAAGTATTAATACCATGATCATGACTAAAAACAATGGCTGAATTGTATGCATCGTCTAAAGCTCTAATAGTCTTTACCAAATATCCATCGCTAAAACTATACAAAGATTTGCTAATCTTTAAGTTGGCCATGGGAAATTCTAACACGTTACAAAAAATAATTCCAGTGTGTAATGCTCTGTTAGCACAGCTAGATATAAAAGCATCTGGCTTGTCTATCTTCTTTTTTAAAACATTAGAAACAAGGTAGGCATCTTTAATCCCTCTTTTTTTTAGAGGTCTGTCCATATCCTGAATTCCTTCATATTCCCACGAAGACTTTGCGTGTCTTACTATATATATTGTTTTCATACACTTTTAGATTCATTAAGGGGCTAGTCGTTCAATTTTCCATTCAAAATTTTCTAACAACGTATATCTAATTCTATCATGCATTCTATTAGGTCTTCCTTGCCAAAATTCAATAGAAACAGGTTTAATTATATATCCTCCCCAATGTTTAGGTCTTGGAATTTCTTGTTTTTTAAATTTATCAGAGAACGTTTTTAAATTGTTTTCTAATTCTTCTCTAGAAGCAACCACTTCACTTTGATTAGATGACCATGCTCCTAATTTACTTCCTTCCGGTCGACTTTCAAAATATCCATCGGATAAATTTTCGGCAACTTTCTCTACATTTCCTTTTATGATTACCTGTCTTTCTTGTTGTTCCCAAAAAAAAGAAGCACATACTTTAGGGTTGTTTGCCAATGCTTTCCCCTTTTCGCTATTGTAATTGGTGTAAAAAATAAAACCTTCCCAGGTGAATTTTTTAAGTAGTACAATTCTATTTTTTGGGAAACCATCTAAACCAATGGTAGCTATGTTCATAGCGTTGGTTTCAGAGCTGTTTTCTGCAGATTCTGCCTCGTAAAACCATTGCTGAAATAATTCTATAGGGGCATCTGGTACATTACTTTCCAGTAATTCAGATATTTGATAAGTCTTACGATAATTACTTAAATCGTTATTCATTTTTTGTTCTGATAGTATAAAGTCCTAAAAATGTGAATAGTCCATTTAAAATTAACAATTCGTATCCAAATTTGTATCCTCCTAAGAGTTTTATACTGTATTCGTTTGCAAAATAAGTAAAAATAATAGCAAGAACAGCTATAAATAGGACCCTCTTCTCGTTGATTTTAAACTTTGTAAAGATACCAAAGGCAAAAAGTCCTAATAGAGGTCCATATGTGTAAGAAGCTACAGTTAATAGACTACTAATTACATTGTCACTTAATATATGTTCAAAGAGGATAATTACTAAGATTAAAATGGCAGACATAAATATGTGGGTTCTTTTTCTAAGTCGTTCTTGTTCTTTTGGTTTTTTGTTTTCAATGCTTAAAAAGTCTATACAAAAAGAGGTAGTTAAGGAGGTTAAGGCACTATCTGCACTAGAGTAGGCAGCAGCTATTAAACCTAGAATAAAAATAATAGCAACACCAATTCCTAAACCACCATTTATGGCAATTTCTGGAAATAGTAAATCTGTTTTTGGATTTCCGTTTACAATTGGAATTTGAATTTGCTCTTTTTGAGCATAGGTAAATAGCAGTGCACCTAAAATTAAAAACAGAAAATTAACTACAATAAGTGTAGGAGCAAAAGATAACATGTTCCACTGTGCTTTTTTAGTATTCTCACAAGCAAGGTTTTTCTGCATCATATCCTGATCTAGTCCTGTCATGGCTATGGCTATAAAAGCTCCTCCTAACATAGATTTTAACCAATATTTCTTATCGCTAGCATCATCTGTAAAGAATATTTGTCCGTATTTTTCTTTGTAGGTATCCGATTTTAAAAAATCGGAAAAAGTATAGTCTAAGTTTTCTAACAAAGTATACCCAATATAAAACAAAGCAATTAGCATGAATAAGGTTTGTAGCGTATCTGTCCATATAATGGTTTTTATGCCTCCTTTTGCCGTATAAATCCAAATTAATAAAACAGAGAAAATAACGGTTATTTCAAAAGGAATTCCCCAAGCTTTAAACATAAATTGTTGGAGTACAGAGGCAACTAAGAACAATCTAAAAGAAGCACCTAAAACACGAGAGACTAAAAAAGAAAAAGCTCCCACTTTTTGACTATTACTACCAAAACGTTGCTCTAGGTTACTATAAATAGATGTTATGTTGTGTTTGTAGTAAAGTGGAATTAAGATATAAGCAATAATTAAATAGCCTAAAAAGTATCCAAAAACTACCTGCATGTAACTTAGCTGACTACCGCCAACCCAACCGGGAACCGAAATAAAAGTAACTCCAGACAAGGAAGCTCCAATCATACCAAAAGCTACAATGTACCAAGGAGCTTTTTTATTGGCTTTAAAAAATGCTTGGTTGTTGTTGTCCTTTCCTGTAAAAAAGGCAATAGCGTATAAAACCAAAAAATACAAACCTATAATTAATGCAATAGTGGTAGGTGTCATGCTTTATTTTTAAGATGATTACAAAATAAAGATTTTTTTTATTCTAGGGGTGTTATGCTTACTTTTGTTGGCTATGGAATTCTCGTCTAAATTATTGGAAAGAGCGGTTAGTGAAGTTTCTCAGTTACCAGGTATTGGTAAAAGGACTGCTTTACGTTTGGTGTTGCACCTATTAAGACAGCCAAAAGAACAAACGAAGTATTTAACGCAGGCATTAGATAATTTGGTAGACGATATTAAATTGTGTAAAAGTTGTTACAATATTTCTGATGTAGATCTTTGTGAAATTTGTGCGAGTCCTAAACGTGATGAGACGACCATTTGTGTGGTAGAAGATGTACGCGATGTAATGGCAATTGAAAACACTGCACAATTTCAAGGTTTGTATCATGTGTTGGGAGGGAAAATATCACCAATGGAAGGAGTTGGTCCCAATAATTTACAAATAGAAAGCTTGGTGCAAAAAGTGCGATCTGGATCTGTAAATGAATTGGTTTTTGCTTTGAGTTCTACCATGGAAGGGGATACCACTAACTTTTATATTTACAAGCAGATAAAAGATATGGGGGTAAAAATATCAGCCATTGCCAGAGGAATATCTGTGGGAGATGAGTTGGAATATGCCGATGAAGTTACACTTGGTAGAAGTATCATCAACCGTGTCCCTTTTGAAAAGTCTTTAGGCTAGATTGTTTTCTAACTATTTTTTGCTTTACGGAATATTTCTTTTTAGGCTTTTTAAATTTGGTTTTAACATATTCAACAATACAAGCCCAAATAACATTCAAAGCTGCTATAGAATCTTTTAAAAGTGATTATTGGATTGTGTTTTTTCTAATAATTTTAACAATACGGTTTATTGAAATTTCCGATAAATTCCATTCATAGCCATTAAAATCTGTAGTATTTACAAATTGAATCACAATTGCATCTATATCTTTGTGATATTCTGCTAGGCTTTGATAACCAACTACCAAACCTCCATGGTTGTATTCGTATGGATAAATTTCTTTTTCTCCGGCTTTAAAAATAGAACCATCGTTTAAGGCTCTTAAAAATATACCTACATCTTCTGCAGTAGCCAACATTCCATATTCACGAGCTTTAAAGTCTTTTTTAGATCCTACATAATATCCACTCATAACATTGTCTAAGTTGACTTCTGTAATCGAAAAAAAAGTATTTTTTAGTCCTAGGGGAACTATTATTTTCTCTTTGATATATTGATGATGACTGTATCCTAAAACTTGATCCATAATCTGACGAAGCAATAAGTAATTCGTGTTAGAATATTCGTAGCCTTTGTTAGGTTTAAAACTGGCAGGTAGATCTAGCGCAAAGTTTAAAGCATTTTTACCATTTTCTTGTTCGTTTTCCCAATAAGCTGGGTTATCTGTAAAATTGGGGATACCAGAACGATGTTGAATCATCATTTTTAAAGTGATTTCTTCAGCATTTTCTATACGATTTCTAAGTTCTGGTAGATAATCAACAAGTGTTTTATCAAAAGACAGACGTTTTTCTTTTACCAGCTTAGTAGCAGCTACAGCGGTGTATAGTTTGCTAATACTGGCAATTTTAAACAACGATTTAGGGTTGGCGAGTATTTTGTTTTCTCTATCGTTCCAGCCACCTGTGTAATATTTCGGTGTTTTTCCTGCTTGGTCTACATATACAATCATGCCATCAAAACCATGCCCAACTGCATCATTTACTTGTTCCTGAATTGTGTTGGGTAACGGTAAAATCCATGCTTTTACTAAAATCCAAGGTACATAAAACATAGAAATTATTGTTCCAAGGAATAACGGTACTCTTACAATCCATTTGGCTTTTCTATTTTTTATCATTTTTAGGTTTTAGTCAGTATGGTGGCATTTAAAAATAGTTAATTTTTTAAAGCTTCCATTTATAAATAGTGTCTACTTTTTGCTCTTTATTTTTTTAGTAATATCTTTATAATGTACACCGAATAATTTTTACAAAAAAGGACTATTGCTTAGGTTTATAAAAATCAGAATTACTTCTACTGGGCTAAAATAACTGGTAGAAAAGGCAACCTCTTTAAAATCTAAATTTACCAAATAGCCCTGTGTTTGGTAAATTTCTTGTTTTGTAATGTTATTTTAATTGGTTGTAGTTGTTGCAATTGTAGACGTTGCAATTGTGATGACCAGTAGCGCAATAATTGTGTCATGAAGTTCTTTAATCATCTTACCTGTTGCATCTGCAAATTCGTAGTCTTTAATAATACTTTTTATCTTAGTTGCTTTCTTTTTTGCAATCTCTTTGCCAAATACTTCTTTATTCAACCCGCATGAATCTACAAGACTAATTATCATAATTTCATCTATTTCCGCTTTCGATTCATTTATAACTACATCATTTAGTCGTTGTCTTATGGCATTTTCGGGCAATTCATTCTTTGTAGGGTATTTTTTATTTTTAAAAATCCACAATATTTTATTCTCTTTTTCTTCTAGTATTTCTAATGAAATTAGTTTTTTTAATACTTTGTTACGTAATATAGCTTCTTTATTCCCAATGGTTTTTATCCAATGGTTTACTTTTTTATCTTTCTTAGATTCTGATATTATATCTAAGCAATAATCCAGAACTACATCATTCAGTTTTTCACTGTTTGTTATCTTGATTTTATCTTCTATAATTTGAATTCTTTCTCTAATCGAAAGTTCAAATATTATTGCTCCTGCAATACAATATCCAAACACTATAGAATTCGATACAAAATTCCCTTTTTCATCATCAATAGCAAGCAGCACCAGCTTATCCAATAAGTTTAAATCTAGGTTATTGTCATTCATTTTTTTTGTGTTAACTGTTTTTTAGAACCCATTTGATGAAGTCTAAAATCGGGTCTACTTAAGTTACCTTCCTTTAGTAAAATACTAGGCACTGCTGCCTGATAGTCTGCATGGGGTTATTAAGCTAATTGTTTGTTTTATAGGTTGTTTTTTAAGAATAAGCTTGTTTAAAAATAGTAAACTTTAAGCGACTAAGAAAGCCAAAGTCTAACTTGTTTATTGTTACAATATGTTTTATTTCAGATAAAAATACATATCACACGGATTCTTTTTGCTCTGCTTTTTCTGATGCTTTTCAAAGATTATTTTTTTATTATCATAAATAAGCTTTTCATTCTTAAAATTTGTCGAGTAATATCCAGCATCTATTTTTAAAGTAAATGCATAGTAATTGTATTTAGAGCTAATTTTATGAGAGATATTTCTGTAGCTATCTTGTACTTGAAGTGATAGACAATTAGTTGTCACTTTATTTGCTTCTATTTTTGGAAATTTTAAAACTCCTTTTTCGTTTGTGTAATTTTTAGCAAGTACTTTTCTATTCTTTTTTAATTCACAGAGAACCGAAGAAATAGGTTTTCCTTTAGAGTTAATTAATTTGATTATAATCGAGTCATTATTTTTTTTAAAACTTTCAATGACCTCATATTTATATTTTTTTTCAAATTCATTATCAATTATACTATTTAGTTTTATGATGCTATCTTTTATTTTCCAGACACCTTGTGTTTTTGTCCAAAATACATCTAAGCCTTGATTGTATTTATAAAATTCGAACAGATTATTTTCTTTCAGTTTTAATCTAGCATGAAATAAATTACAATCATATCTGTACTCTCCTTCATATTCAGATTGAGAAAAAGTATCAATTGGATGTAAGCCAATTAATAGTAAAAAAAGAAGCTTCAGAAGTGTTGTTATAAAATATTACAACGGGTTTAATAAGTTGGATTTTTGGTAGATTAGCAGAGAAACTATCGGCCGTGACCACTTAGTTTAAAAGTAGTCAACTGAATGTTAGAAAGAAAGTCGAACATTGAAATTATTGGTTGTTAGCTAAAGATTTAATAATAATCCTATGTTCAAACTACTTCTACGATTTCTAATTTTCTCACCTTGATTTTTTTCAAATACTTCGGATATACCTATTTGAGCATCATACTCAGAAAATAACTGCATATTTTTATTTATGTTGAATTTATAACCAATTCCAAAACTTACACCTATGTCTACTTTTTTGTATAACTCGTTTACATCAATTTCAAGTCCAGAACCTTCAGCATTTAGTAAAAAACCTATATAAGGACCTAAATTTAAGAACCAGTTTCGGTTTCGACTGAAATGAAAATTACTAGTAATTGGTATTGTAAGATAGTTTAATATGAAATCTGTATGGAAAGTTTCATTGTCTACTGTTTCTGATAAAGATAAAGAGCCTTGATATCCTTTATTATCGTAAATTGTTTTGATTCTAAGTCCTAGTCTGTCAGAAAAGTAATATTCTCCAACTGCAATGAAATTATTCGAAATTTTTGACCCTGAGTTTTGGTCATTTGTGTCTGTAAGAAAAGAAAGGTTAATTCCTCCTCCTAAACCGAATTCAATATCACCACTGTTTTGGGCTTTCATATTTGAAATAATAATGAATAAAAGAGGAAATAATAAATATTTTTTCATTCTGTCAATTTTAGCTAACTCGTTATACGTCTCCAAAAGGTTCACTTATCACACCTTAACTAGGGGGATAAGTGAACCTTTTAGGTGTTGTTATCAAATCAAATTTAACCAATTAGAACCAAACCATACTAATACTTTAGTGTGGTGCTTTTTTCTTAAAAACAAACAAAAAAAGAATTTTATGTAGAAAGAACTCCTTAGGGAGCTGCAATCAGTAAACTCCAGTATACTTTTAAAGAGTTAAGTGTTTAGCTTTATAGAAATTTTAAAATTACAAATATGTTAAGGTTAAACGAACAAAGAAAGTTATTGTTGTTTAGTGCACTTTTATTAGTGTTTACTAGCTTTCTATCTTGTTCTTCTAATAAAGAATCTATAGACGAAATAGTAGAGGATCCCATTGAAGAGCCAGTAGAGGAACCAGATGATGAAGAACCTACCCCCGAAACTTTAGACGAAATTACCGCGGCTGCTACTCAGTGTAGACCTGGGTTCGACAATCCGGAAAGAGCACATGATATTAGTGGAGCTGTAAATGTAGGTACAAACGATGATAGAACTTGTTATGCAGATTACTACGAAACTACCTATATGGGGAAAACTTGGGGTGCATACAATATTACACACGGTTCTAATCACTTAGGTACCACATTACAACCTAGAATAGAAAGGTCTTTAACAAGAGCAAATACCAATGTTGGGAGTTATGTAAAATTTACAGGACTTGTTAGAATTTTAGAAACAGGGAAAACAAGTAGTTCTGGAAGTGATGGAACCTACATTATGCAAGCAAAAGGGAAACACACTGGAGGAGGTGGTTCTGCAGATCCTGCTATTTGTTTGTATTTAGCAAAACCAGTATATGGACCAGATCCTAACGATGCTACAAAACAAGTACAAGTTTCTTTTGATGTATATAGAGAACAAATAAACTATCGTGGTGGTTCTGGTGCAGATGGTAGGCAAATAGTTTTTCTTACCAATATTAAAAAGAACGTTGCTACTTACATTGAGTTGATTGTGGGGGTTAGACAAGATCCTACTGATGCTAGTAAAAAAATACACTATGCAGATGCTGTTATTGGAGACAAAACGTTTAATTGGAACATACCAGAACCTGAAAGAGGAACTCAGTCTGGTGTTAGATATGGAGCGTATAGAGTAAAAGGAGGAAGAGCACAAATTAGATGGGCAGATACCACCTTTAAAAGAATAGAAAGATAGATAGAGAACAAAACATAGTTTAAACCCATTTAAACCATCTAGATGAATACATTTAGATGGTTTTTTTGTGGAACACAAAAAATGTTTCGTGTGAATAAAGAAAGATGTATAAGTAAAAAAGTCGTCTAACTAAAGACGACTTTTTGGGTGTATTATTTATAGGTAACAGTTAGTTTACACGGTAAGGGATTAAATAACTATGCTTCTTTTTTTGGTACCATGGATCATTTGTTTTTTCTAAAAGTTGTGCCAAGGTAAGTAAGAGCTCTTTTTTTACTTTAGGCTGACTGTTCGCATCAATTTTATGCAATTGATAAGGATCTAATTGATTGTCGTAAAAGAAGACAGATTTAATAGATGTATCTTTTTTTTGATCCCACTGCTTTTTGTTTTCTTGTATGCAAAAAGTATAGCGTTCTGTTTCTACTCCTCTAGAATTACCTAACATAATTAACGCAGCTTTGGGTTTTTCTATAGCGTTAGGAATTCCTTGTAGAATAGGAGCGTAGTTAACTCCTTCTATACTTTTAGGAATGTGTTTTTCTATACCTGCCAAACCTAAAGTAGTTGGTAAAATATCGGGAACGCTTAAAATAAGATCTTCTGTACCAGGTTGTAATCCTTTTGGCCAGTGTACAATAAACGGAATGGCTAAAGACTCTAATTCTACTGCATTTTTCCCTGTTTTACCATGGCTTCCTAACATTTCTCCATGATCGGAACTAAAAATAACAATGGTATTGTCTAGTGCTCCACTTTTTTTCAACTCGTTTAGTACCAAGCCAATATAATAGTCGGAACTGGTTACGTTGGCATAATAGTGACGGGCGTAGTGAGCTACTTTTTTGTCTACATTTTTACGCACTACCAATAAATCGTTTACAGTAGGGAATTTATCCGTATCGTAGTTTTCTCGTAATACCTCCATGTCTGTATTTTTATCATCCCAAGGATTGTGCGGAGGATTCATAGACCAGATCATACAAAAAGGTTTAGAGGTATCTCTGTGTTTTCCTTTGTTTCTAAGATAGTCTATAATAATCTTGGCTTCGTTTTTGGGAGAGAATATCTTAGGCAAATGCAACTCTCCATCTTTTTTACCTTCTATTGTGTTTGGATCGTTAGAGTAGATGTGCGGGTTAAAATGTTCATCTTTTAATGCTTGGTAAAAATATTCTATTCCATGTCTTTTGGTACTTGGTATATAGGTGTCATATGTATTTACATGATGTCCACCAGGAGCTTTGGTAGTTCCTTTGTAATTTCCGTTTTTATCAAAAACAGGATCGTTTCTTAACCAGTGGCATTTTCCTATGTAGGCAGTATTGTATCCTGCCTTTAAAAACAAGGAAGGAATGGTTGGTATATCGTCTTTTAAACTATGGGGTCTACCTACTTTACAGTTGTTCCAAATACCGTTTTGTTCGGGATATTTACCAGATAGTAACATTCCTCTGTAAGGGCTACACAGGGGATAATTGCTAATGGCATGGGTAAACACAATACCATTCTTGGCTAGTTTGTCTATGCTGGGAGTTAAAACAGGATCTGCTTTTCCGTGTGCTAAACTTTTATAGGGTTCTTGCGACCAAAAACCAGCAGCATACCTTCGTAATTGGTCCGGAAAAATAATTAGGACGTTGGGTTGTTTGGTGTTTTCTTTTTTTTGTGCTTTACACGGGAGTACAGCACTAATTAAGCAAAAGCTTATAATGATATTTCTAAAATATAACATGGCAGTGTTTTTTTAGTTTATTTATAAAATTTTATCCAGTCAGGAAGTTTTCCTAGTCGTAGTTTTAGTTGTGCTTCAAACAAAGATTCTGGTTGCACAGGAGTACCAATACTCTCGGCTATTTGTACCTCGTCTGCTTTAAAAGTGGTTCCCGCACCGTGAAAACCAACTATTATGGGCGGTACAATTCTCCAAAACCAAGTATCTGTGGCTATAAAGCGAAAGTCTTTTTCGGGAAGGTCTGTTTCTTTGTAGTTCCACAACACCAAGTAACGGCCGTGGTTGGGTAAGTTAAACCTAGCTCCTCCAGCTCTTCCTGCAAAGAAGCCCCCTTCAACTTTATCGAATAAAGTACATCTGGGTTGCGATGCATGAGCTTCAAAAGAGGTGTGGGCAGGGTATTTAGCTCTCCAAATAACAGTTCCCGTAGTACTACCACCTTCTACACCAACGGCATGATGCATTCCTGCAGTATCGTTTATTTTAGCAAGTAAAATTCCGGTAGAACCTCCACCTGCATGAACCGAAGTATGCCCAATGGCACCTGTTACGGTTACATTTAAAGCTGTACAATAGGCAGATTGTGAAAAGCCTGCAGCTCTACTCACATTTTTAAATGTACAGTCTTTAATCCACGAATTAACACTTCTTGTAATACTTAAAATAGTCCAGCCACTATCGTCTTGTACCGATCTGTGGTGTTTAAATTTCTGAGTCCAGTTTCCTTCAAAACGAATGTTTTCAAAACCAATATTTTTTAGATGCCCAAAGCGGTAAATTTTCCAATGATGTTTGGCTTGTACATCGTAGTGAATAGGACTAACAAAAGTAACGGTGTTTCCTTTTACACTGGCTACTTGTAAGCGTTCGTTAACCATAACTCCTTTGTCTAGTAGTTTGGTCCATTTGGAATCTACTTTTAAAGGTTCTATGTCGTAATGAACTAAGTCTTTACTGTTGTTTTGTACTTTTAGAATTAGCCAGTCTCCTTTTTTAATTCTAGTAGCATCTTTTACCACTATGGTATGCGTTTCCCTTTTAGCATTTGCTATCACAGTCGTCAATAATTGATCTCCTGTTGTTGCTTTGGTTTCAATTGCAGGGGGGGAGCTGTATAATTTTTTAGGATCTTTGGCAGGAAGGTGTTTTTCAAAAAATAGCACACTTCCATTTGCTCCATCACCTTCTCCTCTAAAAACAATATTAGAACTGTTAATTTTAATTGTTTTTAGCACATCTTTTTGGGTGTTTATGTAGTAAGTACCTTTAGGAAAGAAAATAATTCCACTTCCATTTTTTTGTGCAGCTGCAATTGCTTTTTCTACAGCTTTTTTGTCCGATTTTGTGTCGTTAGGAATGGCACCAAAATCTAATACATTAAAGGTTTTGTGGGTTGCAACGGGAATTGCTTCTTCGCTGTATTTATAACCTGCAAAAGAGAAATTAGGCAACACCGTTTGGGTGTTTGTTTTATGGGCTTTTACATAAGCTTTCCATAATTTAGATTCTCCTTTTTGAGCATTTGCAATAAAAGACACAAATAAAAACGCTGTAAGTGTATGGTATAACTTTTTCATGACTTATTGTTTTGCGTTTTCAATTCTATATAAAGCTTCTAGGTAATAATAATCGGCATAAATCAAAGGCACGTCTATTTCGTTGTTGTGCGGAATGCTACCGGTACTGTGTTTTAATAAAAAGTGATTGTTTTCTCCAATTTTAGCAAAATAGGTACTACTGGCCAAAGAGTTCATTATGTTGTTAATATAAGCACTATAAGAGGTTTCTGTATAAGTATCCAATTCAATCAAAGCAGATACAGTAACCGCAGCAGCAGATACATCTTTTGGCTCGTTGGGAATAGTAGCAGCGTTGTAATCCCAGTACGGAATTCCATCACTTGGAATACTTTTATGTTTGGTAATATAAGCGGCTATTTTAACGGCTTGGTCTAAGTACTTTTTATCTTTAGTATATCTGTAACACAGTGTATAACCATATAGCCCCCAAGCCTGACCTCTTGCCCAAGAACTTGTGTGTGCAAAACCTTGAGCAGTATGTTTGTTGCGTACAGCACCCGTTTCTGGGTCGTAATCTATAACGTGATAAGAACTGTTATTTTCTCTGTAGTGATTTTTTAAAGTGGTATTGGCATGTGTGATGGCTATGTTTTTATAAGTCTCATCTCTAGATAGGATAGAAGCTTCGAACAGCAATTCTAAGTTCATCATATTGTCTATGATAACTGGGAATTTCCAGCCTTTTTTAGCTTGCCAGCCACCAGTAACATCCCAACTTTTAATACAGCCTACAGTTGGGTTAAAACGAGTAGAGAGTGCTTTAGCAGCATCAATAAGAACTTGTTTAAAAGAGGCATCATGTGTCATACGATACCCATTACCATACGAACAGTTAAAAACAAAACCTAAATCGTGATTAGAGGTTAGGTCTTTGTGCGATTTGTAACTATTTTGAAAAAAGATGGCATGTTCCTTCCACTTTTCATTTTTTGTCAATCCATATAAATACCAACACGATCCTGGAAAGAAACCTTCTGTCCAGTCAAATTTACCATTGTGCGTAAAATGCATTGTCCCATCTTTTGCTTCTGTTCTAGGAATTCTATTGGTTTCTTTAGCATGGTTTGCCAATAGCGTAAATTGTTGTTCTGCCAGAGCAATTTGTTTTTTTTGAGGGCTTTCTTTGCTGCAAGAAATAATACTAGCTAAAGAAATGGTAAATAAAATTCGTTTAATGGTTTTCATATATTATTTAATTTGGTTTAAGGTTTGAGAGAGGAGTTTCTTATAATCAGTTCGGTTTCTAAGACTTGAGAGGAATTTTCTAGCGAAGCAATTTTATTTTCAATGCGATCAATTAACAATTCACAAGCAATAATTCCCATTTTAGAATCGGGCTGATTGATTGTGGTAAGGTTGGGTTCTATAACACTAGAAATAGGGTCGTTGTTAAAACCTACAATGGCAATGTCTTCTGGAATTCTAATACCATTGGCTTTAAAATATTTAATGGCACTAATTGCAGAAGTATCATTAGAGGCATAAATACCATCTATTGTACCCATTTCTATAATTTTTTTGGCAAAATTTTCTCCATCAACTTCAGAAAGTTGTGCTTCAAAAATATAATCTTCGTTAATGGGGATATTATTGTCTTTAAGAGCTTGTAAATAGCCCTTTTTACGGTTTTTATACAAGTCTATTTTCTGAATTCCAGAAAAGTGAGCTATGTTTTTACATCCTTGAGAAATAAGGTGTTCTGTGGCTTTGTAACTAGAATCGTAATCGTTAATGGTAATAGAAACCGTGTCTTTTAAGCTAACGGGTCTATCGTAAAAAACAATGGGACCTCCGTTGTTTTGGTAATTTTCTAAATGCTTGTAATGCGTGGTTTCCATAGAAATGGACATTAACAAGCCATCTACACGATTGGATAAAAAAGTGGAAACCAACTTTTGTTCTCGCTCAAAACTTTCAAAAGTCTGACCAATTACAACATTATACCCTCTTTCATAAGCTGTTTCTTCTATTCCAGAAATAACAGAAGAGAAAAAGTTTCTAGAGATTCTAGGAACAATAATCCCAATGGTATTTGTTTTACTGGTTCTTAGGTTAGAAGCTAGTGTATTTTTTTGATAACCAAGTTCTTGTGCTTTTTTTAAAATACGCTCCTTAGTCTCCTTAGAAACTCTAGGACTATTATTTAAAGCTCTAGATACAGTAGAACTGTCTATTTTTAATGCTTTAGAGATATCGTGTATGGTAGGTTTGTTTGTTTTCATATAAAATGAATCTTGTAAATAGATTTAATTGCTTTGATTCATCGAAGTTAAATATATAAAATTAAATCGAAAATACAATCGATTGTATTTTGGTAAATATTTACTACTTTTACAAAAAGTAATCAAAAACTATACAACCATGGAGAAAAATTTTGAGACAAGATATGCAGCTTCACCAAGAGAAGTTAAGCAAATGGACACTCAAGAGTTAAGAGATGAATTCTTAATAGAGAAACTATTTATTGAAAATGAAGTAAAAATAGTTTACTCTCATTATGATAGATATATTATTGGAGGTGTAATGCCAGTAGACAAAGATGTAGAGTTAGAAACAGTGGATGCGTTAAAATCTACTTATTTCTTAGAAAGAAGAGAGTTGGGGATTATTAATGTTGGGGGTAAAGGAACCGTAGTAGTAGACGGTGTTTCGTATGTAATAGATCATAAAGAAGCGTTGTATGTAGGAAGTGGAAACAAAGAGGTGGTGTTTTCTAGCGAGTCGTCATCGAGTCCTGCAAAGTATTATATAAATTCTACGCCTGCACATCAATCATTTCCAATTAAAAAAATTGGCTTAGACGATGTAGAAACAGTAGAGTTGGGTTCTTTAGAAACTGCCAATGCAAGAACAATACGCAAGTATATTGTAAACAGTGTAGTAGATGTATGTCAGTTACAAATGGGAATGACTACCTTAAAAACAGGAAGTGTATGGAATACCATGCCAGCCCATGTACACGATAGAAGAATGGAGATTTATTTTTACATAGATGTTCCTCAAGATCAGGCTGTATGTCACTTTATGGGTCAGCCAACAGAAACAAGACATATATGGATGGCAAATGAGCAAGCGGTTATTTCTCCACCATGGTCAATTCATTCAGGTTCAGGAACGTGTGCGTATACATTTGTATGGGGAATGGCTGGTGAAAATTTAGATTATAGCGATATGGATATGTGTAATATCAACGAATTGAGATAAAAAAGTAACAACGAAAAACCAATAAAAACATGTCAATTAATTTATTTGATTTAAAAGGTAAAGTTGCTTTAATTACAGGGGCAACACATGGCTTGGGAATGGCAATGGCTACTGGATTAGGAAATGCAGGAGCTACCATTGTTGTTACAGGAAATTCTTCTCAAGACAAATTAAACAAAGCCGTAGAATACTATAAAAGCTTAGGCTTAAATGTATTTGGTTATTTGTTTGATGTTACAGATGAGGAGGCTGTTAAGCAACATATTGAGCAGATAGAGAAAGAAGTAGGTGCTATAGATATTTTGGTAAATAACGCAGGAATTATAAAAAGAACTCCATTGGTAGAAATGGAGGTTCCAGATTTTGAACAAGTTATTAAAGTAGATTTAGTTTCGCCATTTATTATGTCTAAATACGTAGTAAAAGGTATGATAGCACGAAAATCTGGAAAGATTATTAATATTTGTTCTATGATGAGTGAACTAGGTAGAAACTCTGTAGGTGCTTATGCAGCAGCAAAAGGAGGTTTAAAGATGTTAACTCAGAATATGGCAACGGAATGGGCTAAATTTAATATTCAAACCAATGGTATTGGCCCAGGTTATTTTGCAACCAGTCAAACTGCACCTATTAGAGTAGATGGAAATCCTTTTAACGATTTTATTGTAGGAAGAACACCTGCAGGAAAATGGGGAGATCCAGACGATTTACAAGGAGCTGCTATCTTTTTAGCTTCTAATGCAAGTAATTTTGTAAATGGTCAGGTAATTTATGTTGATGGAGGTATTTTAGCTACTATTGGTAAACCATCTAATGAAGATTAAAGTTATGTCGTGTAAAGTATTCAATAAGGGAGTGCTACTATTGTTTGTTGGTTTTATGTCTTGTAAGGCACAACAGAACATTATTGTAGAAAATAATTTAGACATGGTCCGTTCGTCTGAAGTGATTGCATTAAGCAAATCTTTTTTAAATGTTAAGAGTCTTAATGGATTAGGGCTTCAAAACCAACAAACAGGAAACTTAGAAGTGATTCAGTTAGTAGATGTGAATGGTGATGGAGTACAAGATGAGTTGTTGTTTCAACCAACCATTCAACCAAATTCTAAAGCTACGTTTACCATTGTAGCCAAGGCTGGTGATAAGTTACCAACTGCAGAGAACCTTTGCTATTCTAGATTTGTACCCGAAAGAACAGACGACTATACTTGGGAGAATGATAAAGTTGCCTTTCGTGTTTTTGGGCCTACAGCTCAGAAAATGAAAGAAGACCACGTTAAAGGAGGAACTCTTTCTAGCGGAGTGGATGCATGGTTAAAACGCGTAAGTTATCCAATCATCAACAAATGGTACAAGAAAACCTTGGTAGACAAAACAGGGAGTTACCACGAAGATACTGGAGAAGGGTTGGATAATTTCCATGTAGGTGTTAGTAGAGGTGTAGGAGGATTGGCTGTAAAAGACCAAGGAGCCTATTTCTTTTCTAAAAACTATACAGCATGGAGAACCATTACTACTGGACCATTAAGAACCTCTTTTTACTTAAAGTATGCAGATTGGAAGGCAGGAGATAAAACCATTACAGAGTATAAGGTTATTACATTAGACAAAGGAAATAACTTGTCTAAAGTTGAAACTTTTGTAACTGGAACATCAGAGATTTCTGTAGGATTAACGCTACATAAGAAAAAAGGAAAGGTTGAATGGGATGTTAAACAAGGTTGGATGAGTTACTGGGAGCCTTTACAGGATTCTGAATTAGGTACCGGAATAGTGGCAGCAGGAGATGTCTTTTTAAATCAAGAGACTTACGATGTGGATAAGAAAGATTTGTCTAATGCTTATGCAGATTTAAAAGTTGTTGATAAAAAAGTAACTTATTATACTGGTTTTGGATGGAAAAAAGCAGGTGAATTTACGAATCAGCAACAATGGAATGCCTACTTAAAGAGCTTTAAAGAAAAGTTAAACTCTCCTTTAAAAGTAACTTTAGAATAGTAACTACATATTTAGGATTACCCCTGTAGATTCTACTCTTTATAGAGTTAAACTATTAGTAATAGCGAATAGGATCTATAAATAGTAAAGCCACCTGTTATACTACAGGTGGCTTTATCATTTTTAAGAAGTTTTATTATTTAGTTACTCCTAAATAATCTAATCTTCTTACTACTTGTGGCTCTTTCATAGCCGTAGTTAATTTGTCTTTTTCAAGGTTAAATTCATAATCGAATCCGTCTTGCATCACTACAATTGAATTCAAAATTAACAAAGCCTCGTTAGGATCTTTAGTATCATATAAAGCTTGAGACATTACTTTAACAGGATTTTTCTTTCCAATAGCTCCTAAGAATTCTGCAGCTTTAGCTCTGTTAATGTATTGGTCATCATTTTTAGCCATTTTAATCGCCTCTTTGCAGTACTTTTTAGCTTCTTTACCAAAACTAGTACATGCATTTAAAGCCCAATATCTTTCCCAAGGATCGTTAGAGTTTAAGTATTGTTTTAATTTCCCTTTAGCACTGTCAAAATCTTCTAAAGCCAAGTTAGCTACATTTAAATATCTTTTAATGTCTGCTTTATGAGCTTTTCCAAAAGCTACAGGGTTGTCAAAAGCATTCTGAATTAAGTAAAATTCAGGATACAAAGCCAAATCGTTAATGTTTTCCATTTTATTAACTAACAATCCTCTCAATTCTACTAACTTTTCTTTGTAAGCTGGGTCTTTAGATAAATCATTTACTTCATACGGATCTGCTTCAATATCATATAAAGCTTCAGCAGACTTCGTATTAAAGAATTGAGATTGTACATCGTTTAATTTTCCAGCTTCGTTTAACTCACTCCATTCTTTGTAAGCTAACTGCTTGTAACGGTAATTGTTCATTAATCCGTCAAAGTTGATTGGTTGGAAATGTCTTAAGTACTTGTATTTTCCTTTTCTGTACCCTCTAACCATATCGTATTTCTCATCCATTCTGTCAGAATAAGTAAATACTTCATCTCTACTTTCTACTTCTTCTTTGGTTACATTTTTACCTAAGAAAGGTTTTCCATCAATTCCTTTAGGAGGAGTAATTCCGGCAATGTTCATTAAGGTAGCACCAAAATCTATAAAACTTACAAAACCACCATTTCTAGTTCCTGCCTTTACATTAACTAGATGCTTGTATTTTTCTGGAATGTAAACTACTAAAGGTACTTCTACACCTACTTCTTGTATATATCCCTTACTACCAGGCAATACACCTCCATGATCAGAGTAGTAAAAGATAAATGTATCGTCCATTAATCCTGCTTTTTTTACCTCGTCAACAACTTGACCTACCTCTTTGTCCATTTGACGAATCTTGTCTCTGTACCAAGCACTCGTAAACTTCATTAGTTTAGTCTTTGGGTGGTTTGGTTGAATAAAACACTCTTCTGGATTGGTAATGGTTTTTTTATTTTCAAAGTCCTCTTGCTTAAAGTGGATTCTACTTTCGTGTGAAGTATTGATGTTAAAAACATGGAAGAATGGTTGTCCTGGTTTTCTGTTTTTCCAGTGTGCTTTTTTAGAAGAAGCATCCCAAACATTGTCTCCTTTAATAATGTTGTAATCTTCTTTGTAACAGTTGGTTGTGTAGTAACCAGCGGCTTTTAAATAAGCAGGGTACATTTCTACTCCCGTTGGCATGGGTACTTTTTGCAATCTTCTGTGGTAATGAGATGCTGCTCTAGGACCATAAACACCAGAGATTAAGGTAGAACGTGCCGCACTACAAACTGCCGCATTAGAAAAAGCATTGTCAAAAATAACTCCTTGTTTCGCTAATGACTCAATATTAGGAGTAGGAATCCCGTTTTTGTCGAATAATTTTAAATAGTGTTTAGAGTTATCCTCAGAAGTTACCCAAACAATATTTGGACGACCTAATTTTTCTGTTTTCTGAGCATAAACTTTAAAAATAACAATTGTAAAAAGTAAAGCTAATTTTAATTGTTTCATGTCTTTTTTAAGTGTTTATATTTTATAATACCAGCCTGTGCTAGTGGTAGTGTTACTCTCACTACAAAGCTAAGTTTAGCTTGCAAGATAAGAAGTAATATTATTCATTTTAAAAACACATATGTCTAATTTGATATTTATTGTATAGAAAAAAGCTGAATAATGGTGAAATCAAGTACATATGGTGTTATAACTAAAACATATGTAACCATAAATTGGACATTTAACACGTGTAAATATGAAACGTAGATATACTTTTGTTTTAGAAGATAAATAGGCTTCTATAAATATCTCAAATTAATTAAAATCGTTTCGATGAAAGTAAAGAATATCATTTCGTTTTTTATGTTATCTGTGTTGTTTTTAACCAGTGCAGATGTAATGGCAAAAGACCCAGTAAAACCCAATATTGTAGTTATCTATTTAGATGATTTAGGATATGGAGATTTAAGTTCCTATGGTGCTACAGAATTAAACACTCCTAATATGGACGTGTTGGCTAATGAGGGAATTAGATTTACTAACGGATATGCAACGTCGTCTACTTGTACACCTAGTAGATATGGTTTGTTAACGGGAACTTACCCTTGGAGAAATAAAAAAGCAAGAATTTTACCAGGTTCTGCACCATTAATTATCAAAACAGATCAAGAAACATTGCCTAAAATGTTACAGAGAGCTGGTTACAAAACAGGTATTGTTGGTAAATGGCATTTAGGGTTGGGTGATGGTAGCTTAGATTGGAATGGTAAAATTACTCCAGGACCAAGACAAGTTGGTTTCGACTATTCTTATATTTTAGCGGCTACTCAAGATCGTGTACCTACCGTTTATATTGATAACGAGAGAGTTGATGGTTTAGATCCTAAAGATCCAATCAAGGTGAGTTATAAAAAGAACTTTCCAGGAGAACCTACAGGAAAAGACAATCCTGAGTTAACTAATTTAAAATGGCATCATGGACATAACAATAGTATTGTGAATGGAATTCCAAGAATTGGATATATGAAAGGTGGTGAAGCTGCAAAATGGTCTGATATTGATATGGCAGATCACTTTTTAAAGAAAGCACAAGCCTATGTAAAGAACAATAAAAAAGAGCCTTTCTTTTTATACTATGCTTTACAACAACCACACGTGCCAAGAACTCCACATCCTCGTTTTGCAGGAAAGTCTGGAATGGGACCAAGAGGAGATGTTATTTTAGAAGCAGATTGGTGTATTGGAGAGTTTTTAAAAACTTTAGAGAAAGAGGGTGTGTTAGAGAATACATTAATTGTCTTATCTAGTGATAATGGACCTGTATTACAAGATGGTTATTACGACGATGCTATTTTAAAATTAGGGAACCATACACCTGCAGGAAAACTAAGAGGAGGAAAGTATAGTTTGTTTGATGGTGGAACAAGAGTACCATTTTTAGCATATTGGAAAGGAACTATTCAGCCAAAGGTTTCTAATGCATTGGTTTGTCAAATGGATTTATTAGCTTCTATGGCTGCTTTGGTAAATGGAAAAGCAGCGCAAACAGATAGTCAAAATATATTACCTGCTTTATTAGGAAAAAGTAAAAAAGGGCGTAAAGAATTAATACTAGAAGCGAATGGAAAAACTCGTTACAGAACTGGAGATTGGACCTTAATTCCTCCATACAAAGGAGCTTCTTTAAGTTGGCATTCTGTGGTAGAAACGGGTATTTTACAAGAATTCCAATTATACAATCTTAAAAATGATTTAGGTGAAACAAAGAACTTAGCGAAGTCGAACCCTAAAACGGTTAAGAAGTTATTAAAGAAGTTCGAAGCGATTAGAGGTAAAGACTACTCTAATATTCAAAAGAAAAAATAATGAAGAAAATATTTATACTAGGAGCACTGTTCATAAACAGTGCTCTTTTTGCTCAAAGCTATACCACCAAGCCTTTTGTAACTCCAGAGGCTGAAGCTAAGGTAGATGCTATTATGGCTAAGATGACTTTGGACGAGAAAATTGCTCAGATTACGGGAACTCGTTTAAGAGAAATTATGGTAGATGGAAAGCTGTCTATTGAAAAATGTAAAGAGCATATTCCTTATGGAATTGGGCACTTTTGTCAGTTTTCTACAGGACAAGCTTTAGAGGCAGAGGAATTGAGAGATTTGGTGAGAGAAGTACAAAACTATTTAACAAGTCAAACTCGATTGAAAATTCCAGCAATTTTTCATGAAGAAGCCATTACAGGGTTTGCAACATTGGGAGCGACTACCTTTCCACAGCAAATTGGAATGGGGTGTACTTGGAATCCAGAGTTGATTGAAAAAAACACACAGTCTACCGCAAAAAACATGCGTGCTGCAGGTGCAACATTTGCCTTGTCTCCTATGTTAGATTTAAGTAGAACGGCTCATTGGAACCGTCACCAAGAAAGTTATGGAGAAGATGCTTATTTAACCTCTAAAATGGGAGTGTCTTTTGTAAAAGGTCTACAAGGAGAAGACTTAAAAACAGGAGTTGCTGCTACTGTAAAGCATTTTGCTGGTTATGGAACTAAAAATAACGATTCTAAAACCTTATATGAAGAGTATTTAATGCCACACGAAGCTTGTATTAAAGTGGGTGGAGCTAAAAGTGTAATGCCGTCTTATGGAGTGTATCGTTCGTTGCCAATTTCTGTAAATCCAACCATGTTAGATAAAATGTTACGTACAGAATTAGGGTTTGATGGATTGGTGGTTAGTGATTATGGTGCTATTAATATGGTCTATAAAAAATACAAGCAAGCACCAGATTTTATGACTGCAGGTGCTATGGCGATCAATGCAGGAGTTGATATTGAATTATCTGCTCCTAAAACATTTTTAGAACTAAGAACAGCGATTAAAAAAGGATTGATAACAGAGGCTACTATTAATCAGTCAGTAAAAAGGTCTTTAATAATGAAGGCTAGATTAGGTTTGTTAGATGAAGTTCCTACTATAGGGAAAGATGGAGACTTAGATTTTGATCCTAAAGAAAATAGAGTATTGGCATATGAGTCTGCTGCTCAGTCTATAGTATTATTAAAGAATAATGGGGTACTTCCTTTAAAAAAGAATGTAACTAAGATTGCACTGGTAGGACCAAATGCTGCTACAACGCAAGGTTTGTTGGGAGATTATACCTATCAGGCAATGAGAGCTTTCTGGAAAAGTGAGCAGTACGATGCATTAAATCCAAAGTTGGTTACTTTTAAAGAAGGGCTAGAAAATAGATTGCCAAAATCAGTAACCATTCAACACGAAAGAGGTTGTGATTGGAGTGCAGGATTAGAAGCTAAAATTGACAAGAGTGGTTTTGGAGATAGTCGTCTAGGAAAACTAAAGCTATTAACAGTAACAGGTTTGCCACAACCCAATTTAGAGAATGCAATTAAAATAGCCAAAGAGAGTGATGTAATTATTGCCGCAATGGGAGAAAATATCTCTTTAAACGGGGAAGGTAGAAGTAGAAAAGGAATTGGTTTACCTGGAGATCAGGAAGCGTTTGTAGAGAAAATGTTGGCTACAGGAAAGCCTGTTGTTTTGGTATTGTTTGGAGGTAGACAACAAGTTATTTCTAAGTTAGAAGGAAGATGCGCTGCTATTATAAATGCATGGTTTCCTGGAGAAGAAGGAGGAAATGCTTTAGCAGATATTATTACGGGGAAAGTTAATCCTTCGGGTAAATTATGTGTTACGTATCCTAATACACAAATTAGAGAAGAGGTAAACTATCAGAATGGTTACAGCAAAGAAAATTGGCCATTGTATCCATTTGGGTATGGATTGTCGTATACTTCTTTTCAGTATTCTGACTTTAATATAAAATCTAAAGCGAAAGCAAATGGAAGTAGATTTAAAGTTTCTGTAAAAGTTAAAAACACAGGAAAGGTAGACGGAACAGAAGTGGTTCAGTTGTATGTATCTCCAGTAAGTAAAAATTCAACCATGAAAAAAATCCAACTAAAAGGGTTTAAAAGAGTTGCTTTAAAGGCTGGAGAAGAGAAAAAAATAACGTTCGAAGTTTCTCCGCAACAATTGGTGCAATACAAGAGCCGTAAGTGGATTGTAGAGGAAGGTATTTATGAGTTTAAAATTGGTGCTTCTTGTATAGATATCAAACAAAAAGGAAAGATTCAGATAACCGGAGGGGATCTGATTTTAGAAAAAGGAAGACAAATTTTCTTTTCTAATACTCTAATAAAGTAAGCATATAAAATCTATTTTTTTAGTTTTTAAAAAGGCTCTAATCTACTATAGATTAGAGCCTTTTTATGTATTGATGAGTGCTGTGTCTAGTTGCTTAAAGTGCTGTAAAAACCATTTGAGTCTTTATTAAAATCAAACATGATGATGTTTAATGGTTTGTGAATTAAACTTTTAGAACACTCTATTGTCAAATTGTAAAAGAATGAAGAAAAACTTTATAAATATCTTAAAATGAAGATCAGAACAATAAGAATTATGTTTTTAGTGACTGTATTAAGTGTGGCTAAAACAACTTTTGCACAACAACAACCACCAAATATTCTGTGGGTGTTAACTGACGATCAACGTTGGGACTCTATAGAGTCTTTTAATGAAATTTTAACAGGAAAGAGCGAAAGTAAATTAGGGTATGTAGAATCTCCTAATGTAGATAAATTGGCTGCAGAAGGAACTACTTTTATCAACACCTATTGTCAGGCTCAGGGGTGTGCACCATCTAGAGCCTCAATGCATTCTGGGCGTTATCCTTTTAGAAGTGGAATTTATCAGTTTGAATATTTTAATAATAATACAACCAATTCGTATCCAATGTTGCCCGATGAAATGGCAAAATTAGGCTATCAGACTTTCCATGTTGGAAAATTAGGAGTTCGTGCTAGAACTTTAAAAAACGGAAAAGCTGTAGAGCATAAATTATATCAGAATGACATACATTTTAAAATTTTAAGAGATGATTTGATGCTTGAATGGGGAAAGGTTTCAAGACTTGTTGAAATTGAGGGGGTTAAGTTTAAAAAGCCTTTGAGGAATATCACTTATTTTAAAGATGTAGATGGTAAGGTGTATTATAAATCAGAAAAGCTAGAAAAAGAAAATCCTCAGTTTAAGGGAATGGCTAAGGAAGCTTATGAAAAGTACAATATTATGTACAAGCATAATAATAAGTACAAAAAAGATCCAGAAACCCCATTTAGCAAAGGAATATTAGCTGGAGTAAGTCCACAACCAGAAGGAAAAACAAGAGATGGAATTTATACCAGTGCTTTTGTAGATTTCTTAAAAAATGAAAACAAGAAGTTTAATGTAGGAAATAATTCGTTTGATGGAATTGATACTTCTAAACCCTTGTTTGCGCATATTGGTTACGATTTTCCTCATACCCCTGTATTACCTCCAAAAAGCTATAGAGATCGTTTTCATAAAAAGGACTATAAGATGCCGACTCTAACCGATAAGGAGTTTAAGAAGATGGCAAAGGCTTTTCAGAAAAGAGTAAAAAGTAGTTATTCGGATGATTTTACAGATGAGGAAAAGCAAAGAATGGTAAGAGATTATTATGCGTTTTGTGCTTATGGAGATGATTTAATAGGGAAGGCAACAAAAGAGTTTATTCGTTACAGTGAGCAAAAGAATCAAGAATGGTTAATTGTATATGTATGCGGAGATCACGGTTGGAAGTTAAACGATCATGGAGCAATTACTAAAAATACTCCTTGGGAGATTGATAGTCATAACCCGATTATTGTGGTATCATCGGACAAAAAGAAGTTTCCTGCGGGGAAAGTTGTAAAAGATTTTACCGAGTTTGTGGATATAGCTCCAACTATTTTAAATGCAGGTGGTGCTAAAATAGATAGCAAAGAATTTAAGCATTTAGATGGATTAGATCTACAAAAAGTAGCTGCCAAAAAAGTACCTGCAAGAGATTATGTAATAGGAGAGAGTCATCATTCAATTGGTCCAAGAGCGTATATTAGAACTAAGGAGTACGCATTGTCTGTAAAGACCCGTCCAAATTCTAAAAGAGGAGTAAATATGAACTGGGCAATAAACGCTACTAATGAAGAACTAGATATGTCTTTGTATGATGCAATTAATGATCCTGATGAACTAAATAACTTGGCGAATGATGCAAAGTATCAAAAGGTAGTTGCACAGCTTAAAAAGAAGTTATTAGATATTGTAATTGGAGATGGACGTGCTGAAATTAATTGGGGAGGAGATAATTTTGGTAAAAATACCAAGGCTATCGGAACCAAAGTAAACTATAATAAAGCATTTGCCAAAGGTGCTCACAATCACAAGTTCCAATTAAAAAAATAATTTTTAATCTTTTTTTAGTGGTTTCGTCTATGAATAATCTATACAAAAACAGAATTGTAGTAGCGGTTTTGTTGAATTGTGTTGGTTGTTTAAGGATTCAGAATCATTTATGATGTTAAAAGAACCAAAGTTTCTTAGCATTAGAAAAGAAAAGCAAGAAATTTATTTGGAGATAAATATATACACTACTTAACAAGATAAGAAAGTATGAAAAAAGTATTTTTATTAGTAGCTGCTGCTTTGATTGGTTTTCAATCAAGTGCTCAGTTGTCTAAAAATCAAAAGAAATATTTTAAGAAATTAAAATCAGAAAAAGTGATTTCGGATCCATCCATTGAATGGAAACAATTTGGTCCGGGAATGTCTGGTTATAACGAGGAGTTTTGGTGTCACCCTACAGATAGTAATGTACAATTTATGGGGCCAGACATGCACGTATCTTACGGAACATGGGACGGAGGAAAGTCTTGGCATACTCTTAAAGATAGCGATGGAGATGGTAGAGATATGGAGCGTGTGCTAGATATTGTCTTTTCTAAAAAGAATCCAGATTTTGGGGTTGCTATAGAAAGAGCAGGAGGTGTGTATACATCTTATGACAAAGGACGAACTTGGAAAGAGGTTTATAAAATACAAAGAGAAGGAAAGGGAAGCAAATATACCAATGCTCATACCAAGGTTGCTATAAACCCTAAGAACGATAAAGAGTGGTTGATTGGAGCTGGAGACTTTTGGAATGTAAAAAGCAATCATAGAAGTTTAAAAAACATTCGTGGTAAGTTTAACAAAAGATCTAGTTATGGTTATGTGTTAAAAACAACCAATGGAGGGAAATCCTTTTATAAGATAGCTACCAATATTTCTGAGGAATTGGATGTTGCTAGAATTATTTATCACCCAGGAAATCCTAAGACTATTTTTATGGCTACCAACTATGGGGTGTTTGTAAGTACCAATGGAGGGAGAAAATGGAAAGAAGCGAATAAGGGCTTGCCAAATAATTTACCTAGAGACTTAACATCGTACTACAACGAAAAGACAGGAGAGTTTGAGTTGTATTTAATAGAACAAACAGTTTACGAAAAAGCAGGAAACTCTACCACTGCTAAAGGTGGTGTGTATAAAAGTACCAATAACGGAAAATCTTGGGAAAACATCACTGGTAATTTATATTTCGATTTGAGTAAAATTACATTTACTCCAGAAAGAGATAGATATTTTAATACCATTGCAAATTGGTTTGGGGAATCTAAAAAAGAGGTAAGAAGTAAATACAATGCAATGCCATCTAAAACGTTGCCAGTGTTTAATAGATTGGTAATAAACCCTACCAATAAGAATGAAATTTACATTGCTTTTAATAAAAAGCACGATAGAACTTTTGGACCTGGAGATTTGGTAAAAACAGAAGATGG
Organism: Wenyingzhuangia sp. IMCC45574; assembly: GCF_054182685.1. NCBI lineage: Bacteria > Pseudomonadati > Bacteroidota > Flavobacteriia > Flavobacteriales > Flavobacteriaceae > Wenyingzhuangia > Wenyingzhuangia sp. IMCC45574. Next base: position 323,145 of record NZ_CM135169.1, read on the forward strand.
AGGAAAAACATGGACTGTTTGTGCTCGTCAGGGAATGTATTGGTTAAGTGGTAAAGACAAAGCGTACTGGTCTAGCAGAAACAATCCTGTAGGAACTAATGTAAAGTTTGCTCATTTACAGGCTTACATGAACAATCAACCAGCACGTTCTGGAAATAGAATGTTGGCAATTAATTCTAAAGGAGAAGTGTTTATAGGGATTGATCAGCAAACCTTAAAATCATCGGATAACGGGAATTCTTGGCAACAAGTAGACGATTTTGAAACAAAACCAGGAAGTGGAAAATGGATAGGTAGCGGAGATAGTAACTTACCAGGTAGATTTATGTTACACGAAACTGGAATTAAAGGAAGAAGGTTGTTGTGTAGCGGTGAGCATGGATTGTGGCAAACTACAGATTTAGATGGTTGGAAAGATCAACAAGCAGTTGCTGTATCGCAAGTAGAAGGTCAGGTTCACGATCATCATAAAAACCATGGATTGCACTCAGCATCTACCGTAGCGGTACATCCTAACGATCCTAATACTATTTATTTATTGGCTTGGAGACAAGAACACAGAGGAAAGCTAAGAAGAAGTACAGATGGAGGAAAAACATGGGAGAATATTTCTACAATTTTAAAAGGGAACAACCCTTCTTATAGAGGTTTAGTGCCTCAGTATTCTTTAACCATTGATCCAGAGAATCCTAAAAACATGTATTTCTGTACTATTAGAAAACCTATTGCAGAAGTAGGAGATGGTAAAGCAACCTTAACTAAAGGTGGTTTAGGGTTTTATCGTTCTTTTGATGGTGGATATACTTGGGAGTTAAGCAACAATGGTTTTCATAAAGGAGCAAGTGTAAGAAGAATTAAAATGGATCCTAAAAACCCTAAAGTGTTATATGCAGCTACCAATGATAATAATGGAGCATTGTACAAGTCTACAAACCAAGGAAGTTCTTGGAGTAGAGTAAAGATTCCGTCTGATATTAAGGCTGTTAATAATGTTTTTGTAGATAGAAATAATAAAAATATTTACATCGCAACTGGTAGAAGAAACGGAACTTACGAAGAAGGTGGTGTTTGGAGAAGTAAAAACAATGGAAAAAGTTGGGAACAAATATTTAAAGCTCCATTTGTTTGGCAAGTAGAAACCTCTCCAGTAGATCAGAATATGATTCTAATTAGTGTTGCAGGACATCATCCCACCAAGTTTAAAAATCCAGGAGTGTATTTAACAACTGATGGAGCTAAGAGTTGGACAAAAATAAATAAGGGATTGGGACAGCCAAATAAAATAGTAGATGTAAAACTAGATCCATATAACAAGAATGTTATTTGGTGTGCATCATGGGGTAGTGCATGGTCTATTGCTTATTTAAACGGATATAAGAAAGGTTGGTTACAAGATTAAGATAAACTAGAATAAAATGAAGAATATAGCAATAGTAGCAGTTGCATTGATGACGATCTTTAATGTAAATGCGCAAAAGAAAAAGCCCAATATTGTATTGCTTTTTGCAGATGATATTAGTGCAAGGGAATTACCAATATATGGATCAACAGTTTGGTCAAGGCCTGTAAAGAGTAGTGGAGATAAAAATAAAATTGATACATCGGATCCTAAATACCGAGCAAACACTCCTGTGTTGAGTAGAATAGCAGAAGAAGGATGTTTTGTACAGACGACCTTTGCTGCTACAGTTTGTGGACCTAGCCGTGCCATGATGATGACTGGACGTTACGCTCATTTACACAAATGGTGGCACAACAAAGACAAAGGAAGAAATCCGAAAGGTAAAAAAGGATGGGATTTGTTTGAAAGTTCTCCTCATACCATTGCACATGTAGCAAAAAAAGGCGGTTATGCTTCTTTCTGGGCGGGAAAAACACAAATGAATATTAAAGGCTTTCCTTTTGATGAAGGGTGCTTTACTCCAGGAGAGGGTTCGTATAATAAAGCAATTCATACCACAGATTTTAGATTAGAGAAGAGAAAAGGAGATAAGAAAATATACAATGCAGATACAGGAAAACCTTTGGCTTTTAAATCGTACGTACAGTCGGGTTGGTACTGGAAACCACATGTGCAATTAATGAATCACCCAGATAGTAAAAAGAAGTTTCAATGGTGGCCAAATGATAAAAAATCTAAAAAAGAGTTTGGGTTAAATACATACGGGCCAGATGTAGAATTGGAGTATACTTTTGAGTTTATGGAAAGAAAAGCCAAAAAGAAGGAGCCTTTCTTTATTTACCATACCAGCCATTTAGGGCACGATGCTTTTGATTTCTTTTATCCAGATTCTAAAAATAAATGGCCAGGAACTCCTAAAATTAAATGGGATGGTAAAAAGTATACGCGTACAGAACCTAATATTACAGGAGATAATGGAGTGTATAACACCCATAACTCAATTACTGAACAAGGAATTCATTACCATGTAAATTATTTAGATTACCAAGTGTGGCAATACTTAAATAAGTTTAAAGAATTAGGGATAGAGGACAATACTATATTTATTTTCTGTGCAGATAATGCTACTAGTGGATATGGGAAATCAATCCCTGTCTCTCAAAGAGGAACTCATGTGCCATTAATTATTTATGCACCTGTTTTAAAAATGACTAAAAAAGGAAAACAGGAGATTTTGGCTAATATTTCTGATATTCTTCCAACCATTGCTGATATAAGTGGGGTTGAAATTCCTAAGGATTACGAGATCAACGGTGAAAGTTTGTTGCCGTATTTAACTACTAAGAAGGAAAGTCATAGAAAGTGGATTTATGGTTATCATATGGATAAAACTATTATTAGAGGAAATAAGGTTTTAAAAGGTGGTAATGATATTTGGTACGATGTAAGTAAGACTCCAGGGGACTTAATTAGTTATGAGAAAATTACGGATTGGTCTAAAGTTTCTGCCGCGCATAGAAAAGAAAGAGACGAACTAAATAAGATATTACCAAAGTATGATTTACATGCTACAGCACACGATGCACCTAAAGGTGGAATAGGAACTGTAAGCCCTCTAAAAAAGAAGTAATAAAAATTAAACCAAAATTATGTGTAAGAATAACAAAATAAACGCGCTGCTAACCTTTGTATTATTGGTTAGTAGTTCGTTTTTAAGAGCACAGCAAAAACCAAATGTTCTTTGGATTTTAACCGATGATCAGCGTTACGATGCTATTAGGGCGTTTAATAAAATGATTGATGGTAAAGAAATGAGTAAGCTTGGTTATGTAGAATCTCCAAATGTGGATAGATTGACAAAAGAAGGAACAACTTTTATCAATACTTACTGTCAGGCAACAGGATGTGCTCCTTCTAGGGCATCTATGCATTACGGTCGTTATCCATTCCGTTCTGGGGTGTACGAGTTTGAGTATCACAATAACAAAGCAGCACATTTTAAGCCTACTTTACCAGAGCAAATGGCAGCTTTAGGCTACGAGACTTTGCATATTGGTAAATTAGGAGTTCGTTTAAAAACCAAAGAAAATGGAAAATTAAAGTCGGCAAAAATGTACCAACAAGATGTTAGCTTTAAGCAGTTGCGTAAAGATGGACTTACAGATTGGGGTAAAGACTGGTTTTATAAATTGGATGGAGAAAAATTAAAGAAACCAATTAAAAGCATGGAGTTTTTTGTTACCGAAGAGGGAACGTTTGAATATAGATCGAATGATTTGGAAGAAAGGTTTTCTAGCTACAAAGGAAGTGCTAAAAAAATAATGGAAAAGTATGACCTTTTTATGGAGTATAATAAAAAGAAAGGAGCTTTAACTCCGTTTTCTGCTCCCATTATTAGTGGTGTTAGTCCAAGAAAAGCAGGAAAAACAAGAGATGGGTATTATGCATCTATTTTTGGTGATTTCTTAAAAAATGAAAACAAAAAATTTAAGGTAGGATCTAGAACATTTAATGGAGTAAATACAGAAAAACCGTTGTTCTGTCACATAGGGTTCGATTTTCCTCACACGCCAGTATTGCCACCAGCGAGTTATAGAGAGCGTTTTAAAAAACATACCTACAAGGTGCCGGATTTTGATAAAAAAGAATTTCAAAAAATGCCTAAGCAACTGCAAAAGCAAGTAAAAAGCTCTTACTCGAATCATTATACAGATGAACAAAAACAAAAAATGATTCAAGATTATTATGCATTTTGTGCTTATGGAGATGCATTGGTAGGTAAAGCGGTAGATGACTTTGTTGCTTATAGTAAAAGTAAAAATCAACCTTGGATGGTGGTATACGTTTGCGGAGATCATGGTTGGAAATTAAACGATCATGGAGCGGTTTCTAAATTTACTTCATGGAAAATAGACAGTCACAACCCAATAGTGGTTGTATCATCAGACAAAAAAGCATTCCCAGCAGGTAAAGTGGTTAAAGACTTTACAGAATTTGTAGACATTGCACCTACAATAATAGCAGCAGGTGGTGCAGATTTAAAAAAATCACAATACAGTTATTTAGACGGATTAGATATGCAAAAAGTAGTATCTAAAAAAGCTCCTCAAAGAGATTATATTGTAGGGGAGAGTCATGCAGTAACAGGACCAAGAGCTTATATTCGTACAAAAGATTATGTGTTTTCTATGCAAACTCGACCTACCAAAAAGCGAGGAGAAAACATGAATTGGGCTTTAAATGCAAGTACTAAAGAATTAGATCCTGCATTGTACGACATGAACAAAGATCCCAATGAAATACACAATTTAGCCTTTGATAAAAAATATGCTAAAATTATGAAGCAAATGAAAAAGAAGCTAATCAATGTGGTTTTAGGAGATCGTAGAGTAGAAGTAAAATGGGGGAAAAGAGGAGATGGAGCTCAAATTTTCCATAGCAATTTTGCACCAGGAGCACATGATTACAAGTTGAAATTAAAATAATTGAAACCAACGTATTAATTACTAGGTTAGGGCAATAGTGACTGTTGCCCTCATTTAGTTTTAAACGGTAGTATTATTTATGAATAAACTATTTTACATATTTCTTATAACATTGGGAGTTCAGAGTAGTATTGCTCAAGAAACCAAAAAGTGGAATGGAAAAGAATGTGCGGTAGTTTTAACTTACGATGATTCTTTAGATGAGCATTTAGACAATGTAGTACCCTGTTTAAATAAATATGGCTTAAAGGGGACTTTTTATATCATTGGGAGCTCAGATTGTTTTGTAAAAAGGAAAAAGGAATGGAAAAAGGTAGCTCTGCAAGAACACGAGCTTGGCAACCATACCTTAATGCACCCTTGCGCTAATACACCCAAAAGAAAAGTTGCCTTGCCCCCAGAAAAAGATTTAAATAACTATTCTCTTAAACAGGTTGTTGATGAGATAAAAGAAACCAATGAGTTACTATTTCAATTAGATAAAAAAGAGAAAAGAACTTTTGCATTTCCATGTGGACATAGAAAGGTAAATGATACTATGTTTTATGATTATTTAGCTAAAGATTTTGTAGCAGCAAGAGGCGTTAAAAGATCCTTTAATACGATAGATGACATAAAGATAGAAAATATCAATGCTAATGGTATGAAAGGACATACTGGAAAAGAAATGGTAGAGTTGGTTCAGCAAGCGTTAAAAGAAAAGAAGTTGCTGGTATTCTTATTCCATGGAGTTGGAGGAGGAAGTCCATTAAATGTTGAAAAAGAAGCACACGAAGAGTTGCTAAATTTTTTATCGAAAAACCAAAAGAAAATATGGGTTGCACCCATGGTAACAGTTGCTAGTTACATCAAAAAAATAAACCAAATTAAAAAATGAAAAAAATACTAATAAGCTCTGTTTTGTGTCTTGCTACTTTGGTGGCCAATGCACAATATAACAAGAAGTACTTTAAGAAGTTAAACTCTAAAAAGGTTGCTTCTACAGATTTAGTTACATGGAGTCAAGTAGGGCCAGGAATGTCTGGATATTGTGAAGAGTTTTGGTGCCATCCAACAGATCCGAATGTGATTATGATGTCCCCAGATATGTTTAATACTTATGGAACGTGGGATGCCGGTAAGTCTTGGAAAACGATTAAAGATGTAGATGGTGAAGGAAAAGATTTGGCAAGAGTAAGAAAATTTATGTTTTCGTATCAAGATCCTTCTTTTGGTTTGGCCATTACAGGAGGAGGAGCTTTATATAAAACCAAGGATACGGGAAGAAGTTGGGAAAAAATACACTCTTTTAGAGGTAGACATGCAGAAATAACGGTAGATCCTTCTAATGATAGAAATTGGTATGTAGGACCTGGAGATTTTTGGAATGTTAAAAAGACGTGGAGACATCAGTCTGGTCAAAGCCCAAAAACCAAGAAGAATACAGGAATTTATAGAAGTAGAGATAAAGGAATTACATGGGAGTTATTGCCTGTAAAAGATTTTAAGAATTTAGATGTTGGAAGAATCTTGGTCAACCCTAATGATTCAAAAAGTATAATCATAGCCACCAATAAAGGTGTCTTTAAAAGTGAGAATCAAGGGATGACATGGGAGTCTAGTGCTAAGGGATTACCAGTTAACAGACCTAGAGATATAGATGCTTATTACAACGCAACAAATAAAGAATATGTATTGTATTTGGTTGAGCAAACAGCCTTTAAAGGAGCAGGTAAATCTGTAATTTCTAAAGGAGGGGTTTACAAAAGTACCGATGGAGGAAATACGTGGCAGAATTGCACTGGAAATTTAGTGGTAGACATGAACCAAATAGATAGTAGAGGGTTGGAGGGAAAATATTGGAAGTCTTTGGCTTTTTGGTTTCAAACGAGTGTTAAAAATATAAGAACTAAATATCCTAGTTTACCAACTCAAGTGTTAGATGTTTGGAATAGAATTCAGGTAAATCCAACGAACAAGAATGAGATTTATATTTCCCATAACAACAAACACGATAAATCGTTTTTACCAGGAGGTGCATGGAAATCTGATGATGGAGGAGGGACTTGGAAAGTTGTAGCAAGAGAAGGAGGTTATTGGAAAAATAAGAAAGGAGCTAAGTATTGGGCATCTAGAAATAATCCATTACACAACAATGTTAAGTTTGCGCATTTGCAACCCGAAATGGATCGAAGAGAAGATGTTTGGGGAAATCGATTTTTAGAGCTAAGTGTAAATGGAACTGCATATTTAAGTTTAGATCAACAAGTGGTAGCTTCTAAAGATGGGGGTGAAACTTGGATGCAAATGGATGATAACGAAACTGCTCCTGGATCCAATCATTGGGTAGGAAGAGGAGATAGTAATTTACCAGGAAGAACGTTGTTGTTAGAAACAGGTAAAAAAGACAGGTATTTATTGTGTAGTGGCGAGCATGGTTTATGGCAAACAGCTCCATTAGGAAACTATACAGATAAAATGGCTGTAGCAGTAGAGCAGTTAGATGGACAAATTCATCATGGAGGGTCGCATTCTCCGGGAACTATTGCGGTACATCCTAACAATCCAGATATTATTTATTTTTTATCTTATAGGCAAGAGAATAGAGGGAAAGTACGTAAATCTGTAGATGGAGGAAAAACATGGAAAAATATAGCGACTATTTTTGATGCAGCTGTACCACAACATATGCGTTTGGTATTTCAGAATTCTCTTATTATAGACCCAAAAGAACCTAATAATATGTATTTCTGTGCTACAAGAAAACCCATTACACAAGTAGCGGGACCTTATGCTAAAGAGTTAACTAAAGGGGATTACGGTTTTTATCGTTCTTTAGACGGTGGGTATACTTGGGAATTAAGTAATCATGGTTTTCCAGAAGGTTCGAGTGTTCGTAGAATTGTAATGGATACTCAAAAAACTTCAACGCTATATACTGCTTTGAATGGTGTTGGGGGAGGTTTGTACAAATCTACCAATAAGGGCTCGTCTTGGGTTAAAATAGCAGTTCCTAAAGAGATTGAATCTGTTAACAATATATTTAGAGATAGAAATACGGGAGATTTGTTTATTTCTTGTGGAAATGCTACGGCAACAGATAAAGGTTCTGGGGTTTGGAAAAGTACAGATAAAGGAGAATCTTGGGAGCGAATTTTTAATTTACCTTATGTGTGGCAATGTGAGGTTTCCCCTGTAGATTCAAATATTATAACTGTTGTAGCTGCGTTGCCACCAAAGACTAAAAACGCAAAAAAAATGTTGAATCCAGGGGCTTATATTTCCTTTGATGGAGGTAAGACATGGGATAAGGTGAATAAGGGTTTGGGACAACATGATAGAATTGTAGATTTAAAGCCTGATCCATATAGAACAGATGTTTTTTGGGCTTCTCAAAAAGGAAGCGGATGGGCTATTGGATATAAAAAAGGAACTACCAAAGGGTGGTCAGAGAGGTAACATTAAAACTTATAACAATGAATAGAATTATTCTTTCAGCAATTGTTTTTCTTATTGCTATTTCGGTAAATGCACAAACTAAGTTTGGAGCTATTTTTCAAAATCATATGGTGTTGCAAAGAAATACGCAAGTACATATTTGGGGAGTAGATAAGCCCAATATCAAAGTGGTAGTTTCTGGAAGTTGGGGAGTAGAACAATTGGTGAAAACGGATAAGAATGGAAAATGGAAAACTACATTAAAGACTGTTGGGGCTGGTGGTCCCTACAATGTTGTTGTTAAGGGTTCTAAAAAAGTAGTGTTAGAAGATGTTCTTTTAGGAGAAGTTTGGATTTGTACGGGACAATCTAACATGGCTATGCCTTTAAAAGGAGGACCGGGTCAACATATAGAAGGGAGTAATACTGCCATTTTAAATAGTAGCAATTCTAGTTTAAGGTTTGTAACGGTTGATAGAGCAACAAGCAGAACTCCTCTAGAAAATATGAAGGGAGCTTGGCAGGTTTCATCTCCCAAAACAGCAGCTAATTTTAGTGCTGTAGGATATGCTTTTGGGCTAAGGTTACAACAAGCTTTAAATGTACCTGTAGGATTGATATCTAGTAATGTGGGGGGAACACCAGCACAAGCTTGGACACCAAAAAAAACCATTGTTTCAGAGTTTCCAGAATTCAAAAAAGATTTTGAAAAAGAGATTTCTACCAAAAGAGCTACCGTTTTGTATAATGGAATGATTCATCCTTTGATTCCTTATACCATAAAAGGAGCAATTTGGTACCAGGGAGAAGGGAATAGGTGGAACCCAGAACAATACACCAAATTATTTCCAGCCATGATTAAAAGTTGGAGACACAATTGGCAATTGGGAGATTTCCCTTTTTATTTTGTTCAGATAGCACCATTTGGAAATAATATAAAAGGTTGGGTTGGTGTGCAAGAGTCACAATTAAAAACAATGTTAACCGTTCCAAATTCTGGGATGGCTGTTATTAATGATATAGGGTATCAATCTAGAATTCATCCTCCTAAAAAGATTCCTGTAGGACAACGTTTGGCTTTGTGGGCTTTAGCTAAAGACTATGGGATGGAAGGAATTGATTATTCGGGGCCTGTTTATAAAACTATGAAAGTAGAGGATGGAAAAGCCTTATTAAGCTTTGATTATGCACCACTAGGAATTACTAGTTTGGGAAAACCTTTAACCAATTTTGAAGTACAAGACGAAGAGGGGAATTACCATTCTGCACAGGCTAAAATTGTAAAAAGAGGAGCTTTGTTACAGGTTTGGAACGATGCCGTAAAGAATCCTAAAAGCGTTCGGTACGGTTGGAAAAGTTATATAGAGGGGTGTTTGTTTAATACTGCTGGTTTGCCCGCTTCTTGTTTTGATACCAAAAGATTAGAAGATTTTGTGAAGTAAAAAGAGGACTTAGGCATTTCCTGTTATAACAGGAATTTGTTTGGTTATATTAGATGCATCAAACCAAAAATATAGAATGAAAAAAAGCGCAATTAAAATTAGTAAAATGAGCTGGTTACTTTTAGTATTTGTTATTACAAGTAGCGGATTTACTCAGCAAAAAATCTTTAATGGTAAAAACTTAAAAGGGTGGCATTTAATGGAGAACACTCCTGAACAAAGCTATGTTTCTTTAAAGGAGAACTTTTTTGTAAAAGAGAATACGATCACCTGTAAGCAATTAGATAATAGAAAAGGAGCTTTAATTTTATCAGATAAATCGTATGCAGATTTTGAATTAGAGTTAGACTTTAAAAGTGATTGGGGCTGCGATTCAGGAATTTTTGTACGTACAGATGCACAAGGACGTGGCTTGCAAATATTAAACGATTTTTTAAAAGATGGATGTATCGGTCATTTGTTTTCTCAAGGAGCAGGAGCTTATATTTCTAGACCTATTAGATTGTATAAAGTAGAAGGAAAAGTGGTTGCCAAAGATATGTATGATGGTGAAAAAAGAGACAAACTAAATTATTCAATCAACGCTAAAAAATGGAATGTCTTGTGGAAACAAGATAATTGGAATCATATAAAAATACGTTGTGTTGGTAATAAACCAATGCTGACTACTTGGGTAAATGGAGTTAAGATAATGGAACTGGATGGATCTAAATATGAAGGCAGACAACTTATACGTAAAGATGGTAAGTGGCAGGGAGCTGGAGAAAAATGGAATCAGAAAGAGGTACAGGCTATTACTAAAGGAAAGGGGATGATTGGCTTGCAAATTCACCCAGGAGGACGATGGAAAAAAGATGGAGTGGTTCAATATAAGAATATAAAAGTTAAAGAACTTTAAGAACTAAATGAGAGAATTAAAAAGGCCTGTTTGCATATGTATATGGGCTTTTTTTGTGTTTTTAGTTAAAGTCTATGATTTGTCTAGTAGGCTAATTTGGGTACTAATTTTTCGCTTTTTTAAAAAGATAAGCTTCGTTTGTGTTAAAAACGTCACAAATGGTTTGTTATATTCTTAATATAAAGTCAACCTCTTAATTTTATTAATAATTAATGATTGAATAAAGAGAATAATTAAGAAATTGTTATCTGATTTTAAGGAAAAATAAATAATAGATAATGAAAAAAAAGTTTGTTGATCGTAAATTAAGGACCTTAAGAGGTGTTTTAGTTATAGGAATATTGTTTTTTATTTGTGGAAGTGTTTTTGCACAGAGTCCTATTGCAATTTCTAATAAGTTAGAGAAAAATAAAATTTGTTTTGCACTGTATACCGTACATGAGAATACGTTAAAGTTAACGGCACAATTTTATCCGGTAAAAAACTATGACCCATTTACTGCGGAATTGCAAATTAACAACAAAGGAAAATGGGAAACAGTTCAAGAATCTAGAATTCAATATCCAGGCTACACCGCTCATTTTAGAATAGAAAATTGGGATGATACCCAAGAAAAGAAATACAGAGTTAAGTATAAGAAGAATTACTTTTATGAGGGTATAGTACGTAAGAATCCAAGAGATAAAGAGGAGTTAATTATGGCTGCATTCTCTTGTTGGTCTATCTACAAGAAACATGGAGGACAAGGACCTGCAGATGATATCATTAATAATTTTAAAACCTTAAAACCAGATGTCTTGTTTTTTGCTGGAGATCAATCTTACGATCATAGTGAACATTACAAATATTGGTTAAAGTTTGGAGAAGTTTTTGGAGATGTAATTAAAAACACACCAACCATTGTGATTACAGACGATCATGATATAGGGCAAGGAAACATGTGGGGTGATGGAGGTAGAAAGTCTCCAGATAGAGGTGGAAGTTACGGAGGTTACTATATGCCTGTAGATTATATTAAAGAGGTAGAGCGAGCACAAACCAGTCATTTACCAGACCCTTACGATCCAACACCTATTCAACAAGGATTGGGAGTTTATTATACAGATTACAAATGGGGAGGAGTAAGTTTTGCGATTATAGAAGACCGTAAATTTAAATCTGGACCTAAAAGAGTGTTAGGAAATAAAAAAGGAGGTTTTAAAGATACGCGTAAAATGGATGTTCCAGAAGCAACGCTATTAGGAAAAAGACAATTAGAATTTTTAGAAGATTGGACTACAGATTGGGAAGATGCGGAAATGAAAGCTGTATTGTCTCAAACCATTTTTGCCAATGTTACCACACATTCACCTACTTTAGAAAAAAAACAACGCTATAGTGTAGACTCTAACGGATGGCCACAAGCAGGAAGAAATAAGGCTTTGTCGGTAATTAGAAAGAGTTTTTCATGTATGATTGGTGGAGATCAACACTTGGGTTCTGTACTGCATCATGGAGTAGAAGATTGGAACAATGCGGGGTATTCTTTTGCGGTTCCTGCAGCTTCTAATTTTTGGATGCGTTGGTTTAAGCCAGATGCTCCTGGGAAGAACCATGTAAAAGGAATGCCAGATTACACAGGGGAGTATTTAGATGCTTTTCGTAATAAAATGACAGTGTTGGCGATTGCAAATCCGACACATAAAGACAATACTCCAAAAGAAAATTTATTAAATGGACGTGCTTCTGGTTATGGAATTATTCGTTTTAATAAAGAAAAAAGAGAAATTACTTACGAGTGTTGGGCAAGAAATGTAGATATGTTTGCTCCCAATGCAAAACCTTATGTAGGGTGGCCTGTAACCTTTAATCAAACAGATAATTTCTTTATAAAAGATGGATACCAATTACCCACTTTTAAGATGAATAAAGAAGAGCAAGTAGTTACCGTAAAGCATCAATTTACCAAAGAAGTAATCTCTTGTATTAGAATACAAGGGAATAGTTACCAACCAACAGTAATGTATCCTGGAACCTATACAGTAGAAGTAGGAGAGGGAACAAATAAACAAATCTATTATGATGTGGATGGTGCAAGCAAAAAGAATAAGAAAACAATAAAAGTATCTCTGTAATACTTTTTAGAACCGTATAAATCAAACTTATCAATGAACAGCTTTAGGAATATAAAAACAGGAATTTTAGTCACTTTATGGAGTGTTTGCTCTTTTGCACAACAAACCAAACCTAATGTAGTTGTTATTTTAACAGACGATCAAGGCTATCAGGATGTTGGTTGTTTTGGTTCTCCAGATATTGAGACTCCAAATTTGGATAAAATGGCAAAAGAAGGGATGAGGTTTACCGATTTTTATGTCGCTGATCCTGTTTGTTCACCATCTAGGGCTGCTTTATTAACGGGGTGTTATCCCAGAAGAGTTGGAGTGCCTAAAGTTTTGTTTCCTAACAGAAAAGCAGAAGGGTTAGAAGCCAAGTATGTAACCATTGCAGATGTATTACAAGCGGTAGGGTATGCAACCAAAGCTATAGGAAAATGGCATTTAGGAGATCAGAAACAATTCTTACCAACAGCCAATGGTTTTGATTCTTATTATGGAATTCCATATAGTAATGATATGATGCCTGCTAAGAATATGGAATATGCTGGTGATTGTTTGTTTAGAGAAGGAGTAACCCTAGAATCATTAAAAGCTTCGTTAGAAAAATCGGTGGTACGAAAGAATCATGTAATGAACACGAGAGTTCCACTAATGCGTAATGAAAGGTGTATTGAATTTCCTGTAGATCAGTCTACTATTACCGAAAGATATACGAATGAGGGAATTCGTTTTATTACGAATCAAACAAAAGCAAAGAAACCTTTCTTTTTATACTTAGCTCACTCTATGCCTCATGTCCCGTTATATGCATCTAAAAAGTTTAAGGGAAAAAGTAAAAGAGGTTTGTATGGAGATGTAATTGAGGAAATAGACTATAATGTAGGAAGATTGTTACAGCATTTACAAAAATTAGGAGTAGATAAAAATACGCTGGTAGTTTTTACATCGGATAATGGACCTTGGTTGGTGAAAGGAAAAAATGGAGGAAGTGCTTTGCCTTTGTTCGAAGGTAAAATGACTTTTTTTGATGGTGGTTTGCGTGTACCAGCAATCATGCGATGGCCGGGTAAAATACCAAGTGGGAAAGTTTGTAATGAATTAGCTTCTACTATTGACTTATTGCCAACGATTGCTAACATCACCGGAGCAAGAATAAAAACATCGTATGCTATAGATGGTAAAGATATCTGGGATTTAATGACAGATAAAAAAAATGTAGTTTCTCCTCATAAATATTTCTTTTATAGAGACAAAGCAGTTCGTTGGGGAGATTGGAAATACCATAAACAACAAGTTTATAAAGTAAAAGCTACTAAGAGAGCAAACAAAGGGGAAGCTTTGTATCACTTGGGAGAGGATATTGGAGAAGCTAAAAATGTAATTGATAAGTATCCCAAAATAACAACTCAATTAAGAAAAGCTTTAGAGGCTCATAATTTAACGTTAACTAAGCAATAGAATATCAATAAAATGAAGTGTAGAAAACAACTGTTACAACTATTTGTGTTGTGTTTGTTTGCGGTACAACTATCGGCACAAAACAAACAACCCAATGTAATTTTAATTCTTACGGATGATCAAGGAATAGGAGATTTAGGGTGTCATGGAAATCCGTGGTTAAAAACTCCAAATTTGGATAAGTTCTACGAGAAATCAGTACGAATGACTGATTTCCACGTTACACCTTTGTGTACACCAACAAGAGCGGCTATTATGACAGGGCAATACCCAATTAACAATGGAGCTTGGGCAACATTTAAAGGTAGAGATGCATTAACAGGAGATGCCAAAACAATGGCCGATGTTTTTAAACAAAATGGATATAAAACCGCGATGTTTGGAAAGTGGCACTTGGGAGATAACTATCCTACACGACCTACAGACAGTGGTTTTGAAACGGCCATTCATCACTTGGCTGGTGGAGTTGGAGAGTTATCAGATTATTGGGGGAATAGTTATTTTGATGATGTGTATTATGTGAATAATAAACCTAAACAGTTTAAGGGATATTGTACGGATGTTTGGTTCAATCAGACCATGCAATTTATTGATAAAAACAAAGAAAAGCCATTCTTTATTTACCTACCTACCAATGCTCCACACGATCCTTTAATAGTAGCAGAAAAATATGCTGCTCCATACAAACACTTGGAAGGAAAAGAAATTATTAGTGCCAATTTGTATGGAATGATTGCCAATATTGATGAGAATTTTGGAAAGTTCTATAAGTTTTTAGGTGATAAAAAATTACTAGAAAATACAATTTTGATTTATATGAGTGACAATGGAACTCGTTTTGGATATAGCAACGATGGTAAACTGGGGTATAACAAAGGATATCGAGGTATAAAAGGAAGTAAGTTAGAAGGAGGACATAGAGTACCATTTTTTATACGTTGGCCAAAAGGAAATATCAAAGGAGGGAAAGATGTAAATGCCTTAGCTGCCCATGTAGATTTAATACCAACATTAGCGAGTTTGTGTAATCTATCTGTACCTAAAAACATGCCTTTGGATGGAGAGGATTTATCTCCTGCATTGACAGGGAAAAACAAAAAATGGCAACGCGAAACAGCTTTTATACATCACAATCAGGATTGGAGGCCTCCAGCAGATGTTAAAGGGACTTGTATTCTAAAAGGAAATTGGAGATTATTGAATGGAAAGCAATTGTACGACATTAAAAAAGATCCAAAGCAGAAGAATAACCTAGCGACTAAGTATCCACAGATTGTAAAGGCAATGTTGTCTCAGAACAATACCTTTTTAACCAAGACCAAAGAAAATGCTACTTACAAAGAATTACCCTATAGTACGGTTGGGAATTCAGCTCAGAAAGAAATTAAGTTAACCATTCAACATGCCATTGGAGAAGGAGGTGGAATTTGGAAACCAGAACAAATTGCTGCTGGAATGAAGAATAGTAATAACAAACATTCCATAAATGTAGAGAAAACAGGTTGGTACGAAATCTCTTGTAGACGTTGGCCAAAAGAATGTTCTGGGCCTATACAAGGTATCCCTTCTAAAAATCCGAAAAACTTGTTTGAATACAAAGCGATAGCTCCAACCAAAGCTAGAATTAGTATTGCGAATCAAATGTTCGAAAAAGAAATAAAATCAACAGACGAGGCTGTTGTGTTTAAAGTATTCTTAGAAAAAGGAAAAACATTACTTACCAACGATTTTATAGAAGGTAAAAAAGTTTACGGGGTATATTATACTTATGTAATATCATTATAACAACAATAAACTAACCATTATAACCATGAGACTGAATTTTAAATTCTTGGTAGCTATCTTTTTATTGATAGTTACTGTTGCTTCTGCTCAGATAAAAGTTTGGAAAAATCCTAGAGCATCTAAAACGATTACTACTCAGCAATGGGAGGTTAATGACTTTGTATACATAGCTAAAAATGCTATTGAAAAACCATTTTCAAAATCAATTTATGCGGTTGTACAAAGTGAACAAGGAGAGCAAAAAATTCCTTTGTTTTACAATGGAGGTAAAGAGTGGGTGTTAAGATACTCTAGTGCTGAAATAGGTAAAAAGACATTTAAGATTCAAGGAGACATAAAAGGTGTTAGTGGTAAAAAAGGAAAGATTGATGTAATAGCGAATACCAAAGTAAATCGTCATGGTGGGATTGTGTCAAATCCAAAAGATAAAAGACATTTTTATTATCAAGACGGTAGTCCTTATTTTAATTTGGCTTTTGAGTGCGATTGGTTATTCGCATTAGATTACAATCAAAAACAATTGCCAAAAACAACTCATTTATTAGATTTAATTGAGAAAAATGGGTTCAACCAGGTGGTAATGAATGTATATGCACATGGGTTGGATTTTGACTGGGTAAGAGATGAACGTTTGCAACAAAATCCGCAACACAACTACGGTTCTAGAGAAGATATTTTTCCTTTTTTAGGTTCTAATTCCAAACCAGATTATAGTTCGTTAAATGTTGACTTCTTTAAACATTTCGATCGCGTAATTTCTGAAATGCACAATCGTGAATTGGTATCACATTTAATGATTTATGTGTGGAACAAACGTGTTGCTTGGCCTAAAGCAGGAACCGAAGCAGATAATATGTATTACGACAACGTAATTAAACGTTACCAAGCATTTCCAAATATCATTTGGGATGTGTCTAAAGAGGCAGCCAACAAAATTGCTAGAGAGCAAAATATAAACATTGTAGAACACTTAGAAGAAAGAATAAAGAGAACAAGAAAATTGGACAGTTACAATCGTTTGGTGTCTGTTCATGATTATGGTTTTTGTAGAAAGCATAAAGATGAGGTAGATTTTATTTCTATTCAAAATTGGAGGTTTCAAATTCACGATGATATGTCTAAAGCATATAAAGCTTTTCCAGACAAGCCTGTATTCAATATAGAACATGGAGGGTATGAAGAATCACCATACAATGTGTTTCCTGGTGGATATTCAAATGCCGAAGCGTGTTTAAGAAGGAATTACTTGTGTCTATTTGGAGGAACCTACACGACCTATTATTGGCAGGCTACTGCATGGACAGCTGTAATTCACAATCCGTTTGAGCAGGATGAAAGTTTTAAGAAACCACACTTTGAGTATTTTAAATATATGAGTGATTTCTTTAAAACCTACCAATTTCAAAACTTTCAGCCTGTAAGTGGATTTAATACAAGATCTTACAATTTAACGAATTACAAAGAAGGGCAAATTTTATTGTACGTTCCAAAAGAGGTATATCATGCAGATGTAAAAAGGCAGTTAGACAAAGAGTTTGATTATAGCAATGCAACCTGGCAATGGTTTAATACCGTTACGGGTGACTATACTCAGGAAAAAAAGATAGAATTCAAACATAAATATGGTTTCTGGGATTGGAGACCTTTTAGAAATGAAGGAGATGCGATTCTAATCGTTAAAGGTTTAAAATCAAAGAAATAAAATGAGTACAAAAAGAAAACTTAGTTTACTGTTGTTCTTAGTGTCATTTTCGTTGATGGCACAAAAGCCAGCTGTATGGTTAATTAGCGATGGAGGAAAAAATATAAATGATCCAGATGATATTTCTGCATTGGCTAGTTATATCCTTATGTCAAACCAGTTTGATACTCGTGCCATTGTTTTAGCAAGTACCACACATCCTTGGAATAAAGACACTGAAAATCAACAAAAGTGGGCAGAAGATACTTACGGTAAAGCTTACAAAGCGGACTTACCTAACTTGAATAAATACATAGGAGGTTATCAAAAGGAGTTTCGCTTTTTAGAATCAGCTATCAAAGGACAAGGAAAGAGTTTTTCTCCTGTAGAGGATTATTCTTTACAAGATTATCCTAGTATTCAAGCCTTATTTAAAGAGGTGGATAAAAGTAAAAAAATCATCAATGTTTTATGCTATGGGCCTTTAACAGAGCAAGCTATTTTTGTGAGTTACTGTATTAAAAACAAAAGAACAGATTTACTCAATAAAGTTCGTTTTATCAGTCACTGGACGAGTTCTAATTTCCATGTAGGAACCAAACAAAATCCCGAACATACACATAACTGTTTTGCAGATGGAGTAGCTTGTCATTATATGAAGCAGAGAGCTTTGGGTGGGACTATTAAATTTTATGAGTGTGGTGGAATAGGACAACATGGAATTGTAGAACCCGCTCAAAAAGGAAAAAGATATTACAGCTTTTTTAAAGAAAGTAACCTAGGTAAAATATTTGCAGAAGGGAAGTTTAATAAAAACAGAGTAGATGATTCTGATAGTGCTACTTATTGGGCTTTACTAGGAAATTATGGAGTATCGTTAAATGATATTGCCAGTAATGGAACTAATTTTCCAGAGGTAGAAGAACGTAACGAAAAAGCTTTTGCTGTAAGGGCTAAAGACATTCGTAACGAGTTATTAAGACGTTCTAATGCAGCTGCTGGTTACAACCCAGATGCTATTTCGGTAGATGTTATTGTTCCTGAGCATGGAATGGCAGATCCACATGCGTGGGTGCAGAACGATACAGTGTTTGCTATTTGTGGGCACGATGAGTCATGGACAGGAAAGGGCTCGTTTCGTATGGATCGTTGGGAGGTGTGGTCGTCTACAGATTTAAAAACGTGGAATCATCATAGTAATATTCTGCCTAAGGATACTTATATAGGAGATCATCCTAATTGCTGGGCAGGAGATATTACCGAAAGAGACGGTAAATATTATTGGTATTTTTCTAATAGGTATAAAGATACAGGTGTTGTTGTAGCAGATAAAATTACAGGGCCTTACAAAGATGTATTAGGAAAACCTTTGTTACCAAAAGACATTGTACCAGAACATCCGTACGATCCTGAAATTTACATAGAAGATGGAGTGTATACCATTTGTTTTGGAGCCGGAACTTATTACATGGCTACTTTGGCAAAAGATATGATGTCTTTAGAAACCAAACCCAAACCAATTACTATTTATAAAGATGGAAAGAAATTTACATCAGAAGATAAGTCTACCTTATTTAAAAGGAATGGTTGGTACTATTTGGTATTTGGTAGTCGTTATGCAATGTCTAAAAATCTATATGGTCCTTATGAGTTTAAAGGAGCATTTTTAAGTGGAGGGCATACCAGCTTTTTCGATTGGCATGGACAAAAATATGTGTTGCACGAAAATCATGATATTAGCGCTTTTTACAGAGGTGCAAGTTTAAAGCCTGTATTTTTTAATGAGGATGAAACTATTAGAGTACCAAAATCAGACAGAATGTATCCAGCACCAGGTAGGCCTTTTCAATTTATAAACAGTACTATGGGGTGGCGAGCAGTAAAAGGAACAGATTTAGTTTTTAAAAATGGAATTATTTCTGGAAATATTACTGAAAAGAAAGCTTTAATAACGAGTGCTCCTTGGTTGTATACAGAGTCTAAATTATGTTCTAAGATTTCATTTGAAATAAAAAATAATACATCTGCAACCTCTTTAAAAATAGCAATTTATAGTAGAGATAAAGGAAGTGATTTTTGGTCTATGACCGACCCTGTAGATTGGACACAGCAAGAATGGGTAACAATTCCGATAAGTGCTAATGATAAAGAATTTAAAACGTATCATTTAAATTTGTCAAAGTTTACAAATATCAAAGAGAGAATAATGCAAATAGGAATTCAGCCAGCTGAAAATACCAATTCAGGTTTATGGCAAATAGAAGAAGTAATTATAGAGTAAGGATTAAAAATATTTATTACATAAAGAACCCCAAATATCCAAAGATAGTTGGGGTTTTTCGTTTAATAAACTAAACACTTATAGGGGTAATAGGGGAGGGTAATTTTATAATTTATTCAATTTGATGTTTGTTCCTGTTGATAAAAAGAGAATTTTGATTTAAAAACAAGGTAATCACTCTAGCAATAGAAGATTTGGGTTTTTGATTAGGTACAAAAATGGGGTGTGTGGGGTGTGAACCCGATGAATAATTTTTCATAGGCTTGCAATTTTTTTTCTTAAAGTTAATAAAATGAAATAATAAAACAAATAAAAATATGTTTTTTGTTTGTTGTAAATCAGTTAATTGTGTTTGTATCTGTTTGTTTTTGTTTCTCCATGTTGTGTATTGCGTTGTTTTTAGTATTGTATAATGGCTATAGGAGTCATATATTAAACAGTTATTTAGCAGGTTTGTTTATGTTGAATTAAGTATCTTAAGTACCTAAATTGTAAATTGAGTTTACTATGAATAGTAAGATGTTTTTATTAATTGTATTCTTAGCGGTTTATATATTTTTTACAGTAAGAGCCTTAAAAAGGTTAAGAAGTAATACGATACTGTCGTTAATGCAAAAAAACATCCATTCAGTATTGATTTGTCTAATTCCATTTGCATGGTATTTTTTAATTAGCGAACAAATCAATTATGATTCTGAAACTATGACTAAGAAAAAAAGAGATAAAATGAGAAAAAATAAAAGAGGTCACGCGAATGAAAGAGGAGTCGGTATTGGAATTATTTACACTGATAACGACCATTCAAGTTTTTGAATTTTTAAAAGTAAAACTTGGTAAGTAAGGAACGATTCTTGTTCTATGATTAATGTATCTATTTTCTAAGCTATGAAAATCAAATTGTTATTAGTTCTTGTTGTATTAGTCGTTCTTACTTCTTGTACTAAAAAAGATACGTTCCAGTTTCCTGTGATTGTTGATGAATATTTAAGGAAAGATGGTACTTCGGCAGATGTATTTTCAGTAGAAGAGTTTAATCACCCCTATTATTTTGGCAAAATGAAAGATACCATTTTTGTGGGAAGACAAATTATTTCCTTTCCTCAACCCGCAGCCCCACCTCCTCCTTTTCAAAATAATCATAAAGATAAACAGTGGTTTTTAGATTCTATAGACTACACCCAAAAGGGAATAGAGTATTGGAAAATTATGAAACAAATAGAGAAAAGTAAGTCCAATTATAAAAAGTATTTAATAACTAGCCTCAAAGAAAAAAGTTATAGACAAGATGATAGTATTCAATTGAGTATAAAAATTGATACAACACAAAATATAAACAAGGGTGTTAAAAAAGCTTTTCCTGTTTTAATTCGAAATTTATCAAAAGATACTATTACCATAGGGGAGGATGACTTTTTATATTTATATCTTGAGGCTAAAGATAGAGAAGGTAATTGGGGACTATATAAAAGAAGTTTTAAGCTTCCTGCAAGTTGTATTTTAGAGTATTCACAGTCTATATTACCTCCGTATGAAATAGTATTAACATCTCAAATGATTTATGATGGAGACTTTAAAACCAAACTACGGTTAAAAATGTTTAACAATTATTCAAAAGAGTTTTGGGGAGCGATTGATGAAGCTAAACTTTGGAGTAATTGGGAAAAAAACAGGTCTAAATAGGTCTTTTCAACTTTTGATGAGAGTAAGAAACTTCTTAACTTTAGGGGAATAGATATCGTATGAAGCCAATTAGCCGTAAAAAATTTATGAAACAGACAGCTGCATTAAGTGCTTTGGCACTGTTGTTCAATAAATACAAAGTTTGGTCTCAAACCAAAAAGGTAATTTCTAATCAAGGAGTACATATCCAAACTCCTAAAAAAGGAGAGGACGTATTAGCCTACATCTATCGTACGAATGGTAAGATGGATATAAGTATATATCGTCAAATTATTGGAGCGGCGAATGAGTTTAAAGAAGGGGATTTAACTCTAGGCATTGCTGCTGCAGATGAAAATTCTCGAATCAATGCTCGTACTTTGTTAGCAAATACAAAGATTAAAGATTTAAAAGGACATTCTTTGTTTACAGATGCGCAAAAAGAACTCATAGATAGTACTACGGAAACCAATGCCAAAGTCGATTCTTGGACTTTAGGAGAATTGAAATCCTTTGTTTTAACTGAATCAGAAGCTGCTGTTAAAGAAATCATGCTAAGTTTAACGAGTGATGTAATTGCTTGTACGGTAAAGTTGATGAGCAATGAAGAACTAATTCAGGTGGGGCAAAAAATATTCAACCCTTTAACCAACAGTCAAATTGGAAGTAAAGGCTATTTAAGTGCCCGTGTGCAACCCAATTCACCTACTGATAATATAGAGGATATTCAATGGCAAGTGTTTGATGCTTGGTCTTATGGAGTGGGAGATTTGTTATTAGGAACCAATCCTGTATCGAGTAAAGTGGATTCCGTAGCGAATATAGAAGCTACTTTATTTGAAATTATCCAAACTTTTGGATTGGAAACAACTTTGCCGAATTGTGTGCTTTCTCATATTGATATCCAGGCTGAGGTGGAAGAACAGCATCCTGGCACTACAGGAGTTTGGTTTCAGAGTTTGGCAGGGACGGTAAATGCCAACCAAACTTTTGATGTGACCTTATACAAGATGTTTGGTTATGCTGACAAACGAAACGGACAGTTTGGAATGTATGCAGAAACAGGGCAAGGAGCTGACTTTACCAACGGACATGGAGAAGGTTTTGATATGATGGTTCATGAAGCTAGAAAATATGGTTTTGTACGTGCCTTAAAACAAAAAATGTTCGAAGGAAAAGCTCCTGAAAAGCAACCTTGGGTATTTGTAAATGATGTGGCAGGTTTTATAGGCCCTGAAGTCTTTAGAAGTAGAGAACAACTGGTTCGTTGTTGTTTGGAAGATATTGCCATGGGAAAATTACATGGTTTAACCTTAGGATTAGATATTTGTTCAACATTACATATGGATGTCAACTTAGACGATTTGGATTGGTGTATTGACCAAATTATGCCAGCGAATCCTGCTTATTTGATGGCACTACCTACCAAGAACGATCCTATGTTGAGTTATTTAACCACTTCGTTTAGCGACCACGTACGAGTGCGTGAAAAGTTTGGTTACAAAGTAAACGATGCCATGTGGGCTTTCTTTAAACGTATCGGAATCATAGATCAGTTTGATTTGGTAACCGATCGTTTTGGAGATCCTATTTGGGTGTATTACCAGTATTGTTTGTCCAAAGGAGACAAACGCAGCCAAGAAGAGGTTTATAAAGAAGGAAAACAAGCGATTGAACGAATTCGAAAAAGAGGAGTGCCGATTGCAGAAGGCTATGGAGAAAATATTTGGGATTTGAATCCTGAGCTAGATAAAGAAATAAGAAGCTTGTACGAAGATGCCAAAGTGAGTTTATGGACAGAAATGACCAATGATTTTGTGGCCACATTGCCATCTGTGTTGAATATCAAAACCAAATCAGTAGATAGAAAAGATTATGTGTATCATCCAGAATCTGGTGAGAAGTTGAATTCGGAGTCCATCCAAGCTTTAGAAAGCTTAAAACAAAGTTGGGGAACTAAGAGTCCAGATCTTGCTATTATAATATCAGACGGACTAAACTCCAGAGCCATTATGGACGATGGACATTTGACTCCGTTTTTAGAAGAGTTAAAAAGTAGCCTGACTGCTCAGAATTACAAGATAGCAGATGAGAATATCGTCATTACACATGGTAGAGTTCGTGCGGGTTATGCTTGCGGAGAAATCTTATTCGGAAATACGAGTAGCACAGCTAAACCTAAAGGAATTATCCATGTGATTGGTGAAAGACCCGGTTCGGGACATCATAACTTTTCAGCGTATATCACTTCTACAACTTCACAAACTTGGGGAGCAAAAGGTAAAGTAGACCACGACATTACCAAAGTAGTTTCTGGAATTTCTGATACTGCACTCAGGCCTAAACAAGCAGTTTTGGATACGGTTGGGATTTATAAAGGATTAGTTACATAAAAGAAATGCAATGTCACTTCGAGTTTTTGTGAAGTGAAACGAAACAAAAGTATCGAGAAGTAATTCGGAGATTCATTTCCAAACTTGTTCTCGATACTCAGGTTATTTCCGTTTCTCTCCAATAATCAGAACTCGAACTGACAGTTGATGTCACTTCGAGTGCGAAGCGTATCGAGAAGTAATTCGAAGATTCATTTCCAAATTTGTTCTCGATACTCAGCTTATTTCCGTCTCACTCCAATAATCTGAACTCGAACTGACATTGAACCATTGAAAGTGTGTCCAATCAGGGTAGTCTATTTTTAAATTATTGTCACTTCGAGTTTTTGTGAAGTGGAACGAAACAAAAGTATCGAGAAGAGGCTTGGTGATTCATTTACAAATTTGTTCTCGATACTCAGCTTATTTCCGTCTCACTTCAATAATCTGAACTCGAACTGACACTAACCATAACCTCGACTACCTTACAAACTTGTTTTGAACTTCGTCAAAAATCGAGAAGTCACTTAAATTTCTTCTTCGCTAGATTAGGAAGTTTCTCGTATTCACCATCGATCAAAGCTTCTTTTTTAGCTTTAGACCATTTTTTAATTTGTTTTTCTTTAGCAATAGCAACTTCGGGATTTGTAAAGGAGCAATAATAAACCAACTGAACAGGCAGTCTTCTAGAGGTGTAGCTGTTAAAGTGTTTTCCAGTTTCATGCTCTTCAACTCTTCTGTTTAGGTTGTTGGTTATTCCTGTATAGTAAGTGTTGTCGGAACAGTAAAGTATATAAACGTAGTAAATCATAGCAGATATAAATTAATGATTTAGGTTTAAAATCCCAAAACTGTTCTCGATACATCCTGAATCGAGTTCAGGATACTCGAACTGACAATTGATGTCACTTCGAGTGCGAAGCGTATCGAGAAGTAATTCGGAGGTTCATTTCCAAAACTGTTCTCGATACTCCTGTTTATTTTCCTTTCTTTCCAATAATTTGAACTCGAACGGACAGTTTATGTCACTTCGAGTGCGGAGCGTATCGAGAAGTAATTCGGAGATTCATTTCCAAATTTATTCTCGATACTCAGCTTATTTCCGTCTCACTTCAATAATCAGAACTCGAACTGATATTTTTACTTCACCAACAAATCCTCCAAAACATCATAATACCTCTCAGCAATAAACGCTGCACCAGCAGTATTGTAATGAACTTCATCTGCTAATAAAGAGTCGGTAAAACCAGTATGCATATCTACAGCTATTACCTTAGAAGTTGCGGTTGATTTAGTAGTAGCAATCGTTTTTACGTCTTGATGCATTTGAGTAAAGAAAGCGGTTAAGTTAGGAGTCATGAGAAATGTTTTAGCAGGAGCTAATTCTTCTATCACAATCGTCACGTTTGGGTTCTTTTTCTGAATCGCATCAACAATAGCTTTTACATTGTTTAAGGCTGTGGTATAATCATCTCCTGCCAAAGCATCATTACCCGCAGGAGCGCTAAATAATACGATATCGGGAGCTCCCGTTTGGTTTAACCAGTTAGAGATTCCATTTACAATTTGTCCAGATTTCCATCCACCTCTTCCTTCATGATCTTTATCAAAAGAGATTCCTTTATAACTAGGATAAGAAGCATCGTCTTCTTGTGTTCCCACAAAATCAAATGTAAAACCTCCATCTATTAAATCTTTCCATAATTCGTAACGAAAGCTTTCGTATTCGGGTCTAGCTCCCTCTACACGAGAAGCACCCAAACATAGAATCTTATTTTTAGAAGAGGTGTTGTTTGGAGTATTCTCTGGAGAGTCAGATATGCTTTCGTTGCTCCCTCCACAAGAAATTATAAAAATGGATAATAGGAAGATTGTTATATAATTTTCGATTTTTTTCATGCTTAATATGTTGTTTAAAATGTATAGTTAATTCCAATTCCAGCATATCCTCTTTGGTAAGAACGATACGCTTGAGTTGTTAGTATGGCATTGTTAGAGATTCTGTTGGTAAAACTTGTATTTGCTATTAAAGATAGTTTTTTATTGAGTTTGTAGCTCGCTAAAAATTTCACATAGAGATAATTGTACACCAATTTACCTACAGTTTTATTCTCTTGGTTAGTAGCATTTAAGTTGCTAAACTTTCTATTGGCATAACTTGTTTTTAAATTCAGTTTCATTCTTTTCGATTTATACTCCACCGAAACACTTGGCCTAAACTGACTGTAACCAAAACGGTTGTTGGTTTGATCCATTCTGTTTTCGTACTCTAATTGAGGTGTAATTCTCCATTGTTTGTTGATAGGCAATTCATAAAAAGCTCCTAAATTTAAGTATTGCCAAATACGAGAACTTGTAATGTCCTCAGCTTCTTCGTCCTCTTCATCATCACTAAAGTTTAAAATATCGTAATCTCTGTGGTAAAAGGCAGCTGTAGTTCCGTAGCTATGTAGCAAGTGGTGTTTCCATTTGATGTTTTTAAAGGTGGTAGCAATCCCATATTTATGATAGGTCAATTCTCTAGTTTCTGTAGCATCAAAATCTTTCTTAGAGTAGCTCAATTCTACAAAGCTTCTGTTGTTTTTGTACAATCTAAAACGTAGGCCACTATTGAGTGTCAATTGTTTGTATCCAAAAGGAGTATTTAATTCATTGTTGTCAGCATCAGAACCTTCTTGGTTGATGATTTTGTATTGCAGTTCGTTTTCCCATTTTAAATTCTTTTTGAGAGTATAATCATAATCCAATTTGGTATCGATGGATAAGCGGTTTAAATCAGGTTCGGAAAAATAGAAACGATTTTCAGGAATAAAATAGGCTTTAAAAGCAGTCTTTTTTTTAAGGTGTTTATATTTCAATTTTAATCGTACGTCTTGATAGAAACTACTGCTATACAGTTCGTCTGAATTCAACAATTCATCTTCATCATTTACAAACTGATCAGGCATTTTTAAAATATTGCTTTGGTATCCTGATAAGGTAGCTACAGAGATATCAGTCTGAGCAAAAGAGACCGTGCTAATCAAAAGCAAAAATAAAATTCGAAAATATTTCATAGTGGGTGATAGCGTTTATTGGTTTAAAGAAGCTAATAATTCTTCTTGAATAGGAGTAAATACAGGCTGTGGCACTTTTTCTTTAGAGATAGAGTGTACGATGGTCTGGTTAATTTCTTTGTCCAAACTGATATTAGAGTACACTGCAGCTCCTAGAATAACAGTTAGGATGATAACGTATGGGAATGGTGATTTTTGAAATTTCATAATCTTGTGTTTTATGGGTTTGATAGGAGAACAGGAACGGAAGAAAATACCCTGTAAAAATTTTTAACTTTTTTTGATTCCCTCTTTATTTGCGAGTTGAATTCCTAGACCTGGTCTTACATTTACTTCCATGATTAAAGGGCCTAAGTTTTTGTCAATCACAATGTCGATACCCAAATAATTCAGAGGAAAATGCTTGGACGTTTGTTTGGATATGCGAATGATTTCCTCCCAATGAGGAATTTCTTTTCCGTGGATGATACTGTTGCTATCAGGGTGTTTTAGAAAATAATCAGCACCATCGTAAGCGTAGGTCAATCTTCCTTTTTTTATATCGATACCAATTCCCAAACCACCTTGATGTAAATTGGCTTTTCCGTCGGATTGAGCTGTTGGAACACGCAACATGGCTTGTAATGGTTCTTCGTTTAAGAGTATGACTCTAAAATCTGGAACTCCTTCGGGATAAATTTCATGAAAGAAAGGATGAGGTTCAATGCATTCTTCAATCAACACACGGTCGTCTGAACCTAAAGAATAACGTCCCATAATAATAGTAGCCATAAGCAGAAAAATAGCTTCTTCTACCACAGGTTCACCACTACTCATCCAAATACCTTCTGTGTTCTTTTTTAGAATTTTGATTCCACCACCACCGCAACCATTTGCAGGTTTTATGGCAATTTTAGAATATTTCTGTACCGAATACCATCCTTTTACAATACCTCCAATGTTTTTTATTACTGCATAGGTTTTGGCACAAGGAATTTTGTGTTGGTCTAAAATGTTTTTGGTCAAGATTTTATCATCGGCTAGTTTGTAGTGCTTGCGCTCGTTGTTTGGGTAGATATAGTTGGCATTTCGTTCGTTAATTCCTAAGATTGGGAAGTCGTTAGAGAAGCTTTTTTTGAATAGGTTAAGTATGTTCATGGTTGTTGAGGTTTATTTTAATTATGATTATAATTGCTGTGGATTTGGAAAAAAAGTGTAAGTTCGAGTAACTTTTGAGGGACGAAAAAGTATATCGAGAACAGGTGTTCTAGCATCCAACTCTGATTTCGATACTCCCGAAGTTTCGGGGTCTTACGTTATCACTTCAGAAATTCACTCAATCTGACAAATACTATTTTTACATGAATTAAACGGTTGATGATGCATTTTCCCGAGTGCTCTGAAGAGAAATTAAAGTCTTACAATTCTTTCATCAAAGCATAAAATCGTTTATACTCAAACAATCTCAAGCCAATCCATTTTCCAAGTAGTAGGGCAATAGCAACTAAGATCAAAATCAACTCAGGGAAAATGAGTAGTGCAGCTTTAATGGTGGCAGATGCAAACACCAAATAACAACAAGAGGTTGCGATTAAGGTTTGAAACAAAGTATTAAACGATTTTTGGTACCCATCTTCTTCAATTCCCCTTGCAAAACGTTCTGATACGATAGAAATAATAATAATCGGGAAGAAAGAAATACGTGTTAACCAAGGAATATCAAAATGAACACCTAAGGAAATGATGATTAAAATACTAATCACAGCAAAAGTGAGAATCACTACGATTTTAGGAGTATACAATAAGCCCCATTTATTTAGTGGTACAGAAACCAAGGCTACCAGTCCAGAAATTACTAGAAACAAAAACATTCCTGATGCAAACCCTGTAGCTGTTAATGTATAAGCAATTAAAACAGGTAGGAATACCCCATACGTTTTTAACCCGACTACATTTTTAAACAAAGCAATTAACAAACCACCCAAAGGAAGCAGTAAAAAGAAATATAATGCTTTTTTAGGGATGATATTTAGTTCAGAAATATTTAATAAGGAAAGAGGATGACTCATCAACTCACTGTTAGATGCTACATTCACAAAAGGGATTTGTTCAATTTTTTTCATTTTATATTGGTAGTCGAACAATATATTAGGAGTGTGAGTGATTAGAAAATAATCACCGGTGTAGATTTCCAAATAGTGTGCAGGTAAGTAAGCAAAGTGTCCGTTCAACACATCAAAGGGCACCCATTTGTCAACAATATAAATTTCTGTCCATAAATGCGAAGTTCTTTTTTTAGTGTTTTCTAAAATGATTCCTCCCTTTAGCCTTGCCGGAATTCCACTATTTCTGCACAAAGCCACAAATAGGCGAGACTTTCCGTTGCAAGAAGCTTGGTTTTGTTCAAAAGCACTTAAAGCGCTCGTTAAGGTCTTAATAGGAGCTGAGGGAATGTCTTGGACAAATTTGTATAAATTGTGTATGATAGATTTTAAATCGGAAGTGTTTTCAGTTAAAACACGAGCCAAAGAGTCTATTTTAGGATGATGGACTTCTATGTGTTCTTCAGCCTTTAGATAAGATGGATGTAGCTTTGGATATGCTAAGTTTTTAGGCAATCCATCATCAATTAAATATTGAATTGGTTTTCCTTTAAAGACAAAACTGTAGTGTACATGGTTAAACTTATTTTGTTTTTGTGCTCTCCATATTCCTCTTAGATTGTTGCCTTCACCAATGGTTTCAAAGCACATTTGTTTAGAGGTTTGTATTCTTTTTTCTATTTGTTGACGTTCGGTATCCTTAGGTAAATAACTTTTTATAAACACTTTTTGATCCTTGCTCTTATAATAAAAATTATAGTTTACCTCATACACTTCTGTAGGGGCAAAGTCTTCGTAAGCGGTAACAATTGGTTTGATTTTAAAACCAATGGAGATTGCAGAAAAAGCAATCAATAGGATTATGGTGGTGTGGAAACTTTTGCTCGTGTTCATCAATTCTGTTTTTATGGATTTGATAGGAGAACAGGAAGCGAATAAAATACCCTGTATTTATTTTTAAAAAGAAATGATTTTTAGGGTGCTTCTTGGAAAATAGATGAACTTTTTAGTAGAATCTATTGTGCCAATATTTTTAATAAAAGCATAGAATAATTTAAAAAGGCTTTTGACTTGTTTTTTAAAGGAGATAGGTTAATTTTATATGCTGAGTAACGCAAATAATTGTAAAGTTGCGCATATTTATTAGTTGTAATTATTACAAAAGAACCATCATTACAAAATTGGTGATATGATTAATAAAGAAATAATACCAAAAGAAATCTTACCATATCTGATTGAAATTGCAAATAGATTGTGGGCTGGACATGCAGCTATTATGATTGGTGCTGGTTTTAGTAAAAATGCTAAAAAAAATTCAATTACAAAAAAAAGATTTCCTGATTGGAACCAATTAGGAGATGTATTCTATGAAAAAATTAATGGTATTCCTCCAAAGCCAAAAGATAAAGCTTACCTGAATGTATTAAAGTTAGCAGATGAAGTTCAAGCTGCCTTTGGGCGTAACACATTAGACCAAATAATTAAAACAGAAGTACCTGATAAAGAATTTCAACCTTCGATTTTACATGAAAAAACATTAAGACTTCCATGGAGTGATATTTTTACAACTAATTACGATACGCTCCTAGAAAGAACCGCTGAAAAAATTCTTCAATATAGATATGAAACAGTTATAAATAAAGAGGATTTAGTTTTCTCTACAAAGCCTAGAATTGTTAAATTACACGGAAGTTTTCCCTCTGAAAGACCATTTATAATAACAGAAGAAGATTATCGAAGATATCCTATTGATTATGCTCCTTTTGTAAATACAGTTCAACAATCATTATTAGAAAATACTCTATGTCTTGTCGGTTTTTCGGGAGATGACCCAAATTTTTTAAAATGGATTGGCTGGATTCGTGATAATTTAGGAAAAGAAAACTCACCTAAAATATTCCTAATTGGTATTCTCTCTTTATCTGTTGGTCAAAAAAGATTGCTTGAAGAACGAAATATAATTCCAATTGATTTATCAAATTGTCATGGTATTGAAGGTAATCATGAAATGGCTCTTACTTTGTTTATGGACTTCATCACAGAACAAGGAAATATTGAAGAAAAGTTAAATTGGCCTGAGAACAATCAATTTTATAGAAAAATCGAAAGTGATAATAAGAACGTTAATGAAATAATTGAAAATTGGGAAAACCAAAGAAAAAATTATCCTAATTGGATAGTTTTGCCGGACGATAGAAGAGAAGTGCTATTTGTGTATACAGAGGGTTGTACTTCTTTAATCTATAATAGTTCAAAAATTTCGGCTCCTAATGATATAAAGCTACTATATGAATTTGATTGGCGTATTAAAATGAGCTTAATGCCAATTGATAATAATTTAATTAAGCATTATGAATCTGTAACTGATAATTACAATCCATTTATAGGAACATTTGAAAATAATAATTCTTTAAATCCTGAAAATAATCCTGACTTTAATTGGAAGGAGATTACACAATATTGGATTGAATTACAGTTATCTATGCTGCGGTTTTATAGAGAGGAAGGCTTTAACGAAAAATGGAAAAAATGTAAGGAGAAAATAGGAAAGGTTATTTCAGAATCTAATGCTGAAAATATTGCAAGTTATCATTACGAAAAGTGTCTTTACCAATTATTCTCTCTAGACATTCAAGAGTTAAAAAAAGAGATAGAGAATTGGGAAATTAATAATTCCATTCCATATTGGGAAGCAAAAAGGGCTGGTTTACTAGCAGAATTGGGAGAAGTAAGTAAAGCTGAAAAGATTCTTGAAACCTCTTTAATGACAATTAGAGAAAGATTAAATCTCTCTCCCGTAACAAATGATTACACTTTAGTGTCACAAGAGGCTTATGTGCTCCAGCTCTTAAAATATGTAAAAAATTCGCTAAGCTTTTCTAAAGGTGAATTTGATACTGATAAATCAATTTTTAAGGATTATTCTGATAGATGGAACAAACTCGTTCAATTCAAGTGTGACCCTTGGACAGAGTTAAAATCATTTAATGCATTTCTTGAAAAAAAACCTAAAGAGTATAAAAGAACAGAGCAAAAAGTAGGTTTTAAAATTGGCACAATAACCACAACCGAAAAATTAGGTGCTGATACTTATGCTCAAAAGGCATACATGTTCTTACGATACATTGAAGAAGTTGGTATACCGTTTAGAATTCCTAATTCAACTTTTGGTAACAAAGCTGCTCAAAATGCAATTCCATACATTGCAAACTATTCTCCATATTGGGGGATTGCTGCCTATATGCGACTTGGTGAAACAAAAGAGATTGATTCAATCTTCGGTCGTAAAGCACTGTTTCGTATGACAAATGAAAAGGCAAGTGAGCTGACACAAGAATATCTTAATATTCTCGAAAAATCGAGGAAAGAGATTGAAAGTGTGAATACAATAAAGAAGCGAAATTTTGCAATTTCGTTGTCAACGGTACTTCCTGAAGTAATCTCAAGGCTTTGCGTGAAAAGTGGATATGAAGTTAAAATTGAACTACTTAACTTCCTTGAGTATGTGTATGATTCAGATTTCAGGTATAGATATAATGGTATCCGAAATTTGTTTGAACGACTTATCGAATCATTATCTTTAAAAGAGCAATACAATATTATACCAAGGTTAATTAACTTTCCTGTATTATCAGAAGTGAATCATATTGACGAAAGAGAATTTATAGACCCTTTCAGCTTTTTAGATGATGAGTTAGCTTTTCTCGAAATAAAAGACAAAATTTCAGTAAGTGATGAAGATATTGCTGATTTAATAAAAATTACAGAAAAGTCAACAAAAGAAAGAGGTGTTGCATTACAAAGACTTGTAAAATTGTTAGAATTAAAACTTCTAAATAAAAATCAGATAAAGTTAATTGGGGATAAATTGTGGTCGCAATGTGATGATAATATTGGATTTCCATCGGGAACAAATTTTTATAATTTTGCATTTCTAAGCTTTCCATTTCCTAAGTCTGTTAATCCTGATGAGTTACTACGTAAGTATATAAATGAATCAGATTTGCCAACACAATCTAACAAAGAAGATAAAAGCATTTCGATGTCAAGAGGGGATTTTCCAATATTCCATAATATTTTAGGAACTACCAATAATAACATAGAATTTAATTGGGATGAAAATGCATTAAATATTCTCGTTGAGAAACTTAAAAAATGGTGGGATTTAGACAAACATTTTTTAATCAAAGAAGATTCAGATAGTTTTTTTGGCTCAATTCAGGATGAATTTAGAGCACGTTTCAGAAATATTAAGAGCATTTTAGCTTATGTTATTGCTCCAAACTTTGAGTTGGTGACCGAAGAGAATAAAACCTCTGTACTCAGCATTGTAAACGAATTATCAAAATATAAGTTTCATTCATTAGAAGTAGAAGTTGCATTCCTTAATTCTATTGGTGAAG
Organism: Wenyingzhuangia sp. IMCC45574; assembly: GCF_054182685.1. Lineage (NCBI taxonomy): Bacteria > Pseudomonadati > Bacteroidota > Flavobacteriia > Flavobacteriales > Flavobacteriaceae > Wenyingzhuangia > Wenyingzhuangia sp. IMCC45574. The sequence goes on from NZ_CM135169.1 coordinate 356,664, forward strand.
AAGAAGTATTCAGGAAATTACTTGATAATCTTTATTCGTGTTCTGAAAGTAATGTAAGGGATGCTCTTCAGGGAGTTTTATTATATATCAAGAGTAAATATAAAAATCCAATTCCTCTTGTAACAGCAGTATGTGACAATATTAAATGTTTAAATGATGTAAATCTTACAGGTAATTTAATTGTCATTTATGATATTATAAGTAGTTATGACGGATTATTAGAAAAGAATCATTTAAATAGTTTGAAAATAGGGCTTTCGAACTTACTTCAAAAAGTCGTTATAAACACAGATGATTCACTTGAGAAGATTGATTATAAACTTAGACTAAAAATACAAGGGGCTAAATTGAGCTTAGTTCTCAAGCGATATTTTGAAAAAAGTGATAATGAAATACCCGATTTTATAACAGATTGGAAATCAAGTTGCTTGGAGAGTAATGAATTTTCTGAAATAAAAAGGATATGGAAAGATGAATAAAAGCAGCTAACACTGTATATATAAAGTGGATGAAATAGTGCTAAATTCAAGGGCTGTAGCTGGCTCTAAATTTTCACAGTTTGATAATTTCGAAGCCCGAAGTTGCCCACATTTGCATATACTTGTCCTTTGACATTCATTAAAAAAAAAGAAACAAGAAAGAATAATTATAAGATATTTAAGAAATCCTTCGGGGTAGCCTCTTTGCACTGCAATGGTTTTGTTCCATTAGCCTTTTTAGTAATTAGTTTAATAATTTTAAGGTTTATTTTGAGCCAATTAACAAATAAAAAAAAGGAGATAGATATGGAGCAAGTTAAAAGAAGAGTCAATAAAGTTAAAACAATAGTAATGAATGGAGTAACATCTACAATTGAAACAGTTTGGGCTATTGGAACATCCATTGCAGGCACTGATGTGCTAAAAACAAAAAAACTAAATGGAAATCGAAAAGATATTTAAAACTAAAACAGGATTTTGTCATATTTTACCGGACAAAATTATTCTAACAAGAGACGGAATAATTGGAAAAGTATCAAAAGTGACTGTCGGAAATAATATCAGTCGAATATTATTAATTTACGTTGGACTTTCTTTGTTCTTACTTTACTCTGCATTTAATAGTTTTCAAAAATCACAAACTTTTATGTCTGTATTATACGGGATAATTGGTTTGTTTTTAATTTACGGAATATTTATAAGCTTAAACAATTCAGCAACATCGATAATTGAAAGAAATAAAATTAAAGGAATTAAAATTAAAAAAGCAATATTAGGACTTACTCGCTCTCGATTTGAAGTCTTATTTGAAGATGATAATGGGAAAATTAAAAAAAGATTAATAATGCTTCCAGATTCAATGGTAGATGGACAAAATGAAACAGAAAAAGCAATAAGGATAATGATGGAAGAAAAACTACTTAATGAATAAAAAAAGCAAAATACTTGACCACAGACCTACTACTGTACTAGCGTTAATAAAGCAACTTCATTATGAAATTTTCGTACACTAGATTTAGTTCTTTGGTACCGTTTGGTATAAAATAATTATGTTTGTTAGGTAAGTAATACTCTATGAACAAAGATTTACAATCGGTTTGTGAAGAATTGGTTTTTGAAAAAACGTTTCAATCGTATTCAAAAATGATTCGGAATTTTATCTATTCCAAGTGCGGAGACCTAGCGCAAGCAGAAGATTTAACCCAAGATGCTTTTGTGAAATTGTGGAACAATTGTGCAAAAGTTCCTTTAGATAAAGTAAAGTCTTACCTATTTACTTTGGTGAAAAATGCCTTTTTTAACGAGTACGAACATCAAAAAGTGGTGCTGAAATATCAGAAAACAAATAGTGATAAGGTAAACCAAGAAGATCCTGAATATGTATTAAGAACCAAAGAGTTTCAAAAGCAGTTAAATGATGCTATCAATAAGCTAAAACCAAAAGATAGAGAAGTTTTTTTGTTGAGCAGAATCGAAAAAAAGAAATACAAAGAAATTGCTGAAATGCTAGGAATTGCTGTAAAAACGGTGGAGATGAGAATGCATGCAGCATTGGTGAGTTTACGAAAGGATATTAAAAATTATAAATTTTAGACAGGGTTTTTTGCTCTTAATCGGTTACTACAGAAATTACGAATTACGAATTCACAATTACGAAATAGAAAACGTATAGAATTGTTGAGTGAATCGAATTCAAAATAATGAAGCCCATGGAACAAGAATACGATACTACATTTTTAGCAAGATGGCTGGCGAATGAACTTTCGGAAGAAGAATTGACCAAATTCAAAGCTTCGGAGAGCTATAAACAATATGCGGAAATTGTGGATACAGTAGATCATGCTGAATTTCCAGCGTATGATGTAGATAAAAACTACCAAGCTACTTTAGATAAGATGAAGGCTTCCAAAGAAGAAAAGAAAGTCAGAAAGTTAATTCCGAATTGGGCATATGCAGTAGCGGCTTCTATACTATTAGTAATAGGGTGGTCTTATTATTTTAAAGAAGCTACTTATACTACGCAATTTGCCGAGCAAACGGAGTTCAAACTTCCAGACGGTTCTAAAGTCTATTTAAATTCAGGTTCGTCCGTAACTTTTAAACGATTTGGCTGGTCCGAAAAAAGAGAGTTGAATTTAGAAGGAGAAGCGTTTTTTAAAGTTCAAAAAGGAGAAAAGTTTACGGTAAAAACAGAGCAAGGGAGTGTTTCTGTGTTAGGAACTCAATTTACAGTAAACGCAAGAACCAATTACTTTAACGTGGTGTGTTACGAAGGAAAAGTAAAGGTTGAAACCCTAAAAGGAACGGAACAAATATTAACTAGAGGAAATGCTTTTAGTCAAGAAAAAGAAACCCAAAAATCGTATAAAGTAAGAGACGAAAAACCGGGTATGTTATCAAAAGAAAGTTCTTTTTATCAGGTTTCTATTTTCCGAGTAATTGAAGAGCTAGAAAGACAATACAATGTAAAGGTTGAAGGAAAAGAAAAAATTCAAGAAGCTTATTTTTCGGGAAGATTCAAACATAACAACCTAGAGAAAGCAGTTCAGATTATTTTTGCGACTATGGGAATTTCTTACGAAATTAAAGGAGATGTTATTGTAGTTAAAAGCCATAAATAATTGCTTTGAAAAGTATAAAAAAGAACTCAAGAATCGTTGGAATTGATGTCGCTAGAGCATTAGCAGTAGTTGGGATGATTATTGTGAATTTTAAAATTGTATTTGGAGACAAAGGAAATAAATGGATAAGAGTAATTGCAGACTTTTTTGATGGCAAAGCTGCAGCTACTTTTGTGGTCTTGGCAGGAGTTGGTTTGGCATTAATGACAAACTCAACGATAGAATCAAAAGATATTTATAGACTCAAACATATTCGAAAAAGAATAGTTAAAAGAGCTCTGTTTTTGTTTTTAGTAGGAATATCATACATTCCTATATGGCCTGCAGATATTCTACATTTTTACGGAGTTTACATGTTACTTTTAGTTTTGCTACTAACTCAAAAAAGGAAGCATATTTTGATATATTCCCTTTTAATTATTTTAATATATCCAATCTTAATAACTGTCTTTTATCCCTACGAGCTAGGGTGGGATTTTGAAAGTTTAGATTATCCTGATTTTTGGACACTGAAAGGGTTTGTTAGGAATTTATTATTTAATGGATTTCATCCTGTACTCCCGTGGAGTGCTTTTATGTTTATGGGATATTGGCTTGGGAAACAAGATTTAAATAACAAAAAACTTTTAAAGAAAATATTTTTGAGAAGTGCTTTATGTCTTATGATAATTCAAGTTCTATCATTTGGATCCTTATGGCTTGATGAAGGCTCATCGTCTTTAACAGAACTTAAAGAATTATTGAGTATTAAGCCTATGCCTCCATTGCCTATGTATATGCTAAATGGTATTACTGTTGCTTTTACTATAATTTCAGGTTGTATTTTACTTGGAAAACGTTTCAATAAGAGTTTTATCATTAAAGCTCTAAGGAATACAGGGGAGTTGGCATTAACTTTTTATATAGCACATGTAGTTATTGGAATGGGAATAGTAGAAGTATTAAATCCTTCTGAAATTGGAGCTTATTCTATAGTGTTTTCTGTAATGTATGCATTACTGTTTAGTCTTTGCTGTATAATTTTTGCTGTAGTCTGGAGAAAATATAAGCAAGTAGGACCTATGGAATGGATTATGAGAAAATTGACAAATTAAAAAAAACTAGTGATAGATTTTTTTTTTTTGTAAATTACTTTTAATGAAACGTATTTTAATTCTATTAGCTCTATGCCTTTCTTTTGCTGTTGCTGCTCAACACAAAGTGTTGTATAAGAATCAACCTTTGGAGGAGATAATTCAAGATATAGAAGACGTGTTTCATGTGCGTTTTGCTTACAATAATTCTATTGTCCAATCTAAGGTGTTTAGCTTTTCAGGAACAGTAACCTTAGAAAACTTGTTGGATGAAATTTCTGAGCAACATGCCTTGGCTTTTGAGTTTTTAGACGAAGAAAACATCATGGTCAAAGCTTCTAGCAAGGAGATGCCAATTCAGTTAGAAGAGGTGTTGATTGTTCGTGAATATTTAACTTCTGGATTTGATCAAAATAAAAAAGATGGTTCTGTATCCTTAACACCTAAAAAACTAGGAGTACTACCTGGTTTAACAGAACCTGATGTAATGCAGAGCTTGCAATTATTACCAGGAGTCTCTAGTCCAACGGAATCAGCATCCAACTTACATATCCGCGGGGGAACTCCTGATCAGAACTTAGTGATTTGGGATGGAATTAAAATTTATCATCAAGGACATTTTTTTGGAATGATATCCGCTTTCAATCCTTATGTGACGGATAGAGTAGATGTGTACAGAAGCGGTGCAAGTGCTAAATATGGAGATCGAATTTCTGGGGTGATAGATATGCACTCTACCAACGATGTATTACAAAAAATGGAAGTAGGTGGTGGAGTCAATCTATTACAAACGGATGCTTTTGTAAAACTTCCTATTGTAAAAGATAAATTAGGAGTCTTTGTGGCTGCAAGAAGATCGTTGTCAGATGTTTTTGATACTAGAACCTTTAGCCAATTCAGTAAAAAAGTATTTCAGAACACCAAGATAGAGGAGACCAATCAAACTAAGCAAGAAGAGGAGGTTGATATTACTGAAGATAATTTTCTCTTTACGGACATCAATGCCAAATTGATATGGAAGCCAAATGAAAAGAATACAATTGCATTAAGTAGCTTGTTTGTAAGTAACGAATTAAATTTTGCGGCCGCTGATGATGAAAACAACCAATCTTCTGATGTGTTGAGCTTGGTAAATAATGGATATAGCTTAGTTTGGAAAAGTCAGTTGAGTGCTACTTGGAAACTTTCTAGTAATCTGTATTATTCCAATTATGAATCGACCTACAATTTTTTAGAAACCATAGAAGGAGCAGAAGATGGAGAACGTTTTGATAAGTTTAATTCCGTAAAAGATATTGGAATTATTGCTCAAATTTCATATCAAATGAACTCGATGAATAATTTAAATTTTGGATTGGATTTTACGAATTACAATGTAGATTATATTTTAAATGTAGGAGAGGTAGCTGATGAAGAAGAAAATGAAAGCGAGTCATTAAGTTCTCAAAGTTTATTTATAGAACATGCTTATAAATCTGAGAAATGGTATGTAAGAACAGGCTTAAGAACCAGTTATTTAAATGAAATCAATACGTTTTTAGAACCTAGGTTTTATGCCGATTATCAAATTAATAAACAGTTAAAGTTAAAATTGTCTGGAGAAATTAAAAATCAGTCCATAGCACAGTTAATTTCTTTTGAGTTTAACGATTTAGGTTTAGACAATACTGTTTGGGTGCTAGCAGATAATGATGAGATTCCAGTATTAAATAATCGACAAGTAACCGCTGGTTTTTTAATTGATAAAAAAGGATGGAAGATAGATGTAGAAGGGTACTACAAAAAGATTAAAGGTTTAACTTCTTTTACCAAAGGTTTTAATACGAATGTAGAGGATTACGAGTCTGGAATTAGCGAAATTTATGGATTGGATATTTTAATTAAGAAACGAATTAAAAAGTTTAGAACTTGGTTAAGTTATTCGCTAAGTAAGAATAACTATACTTTTAAGGAGATTCAAAACAATCCTTTTCCAGGTAACTTTGATCAGAGACATTCGTTAACTTTTTCGAATACTTATAAGTTAAAACAAGTCCAGTTTTCATTAGGTTGGTATTTTGCATCTGGAAAACCGTATTCGAAACCATCGGGTTTACAAACAGTAACAGACGAAGAAAATAATCAAGAAAGTGTGTTGGTGTTTGACAATCAAAATAACAAACGATTAGCAGCTTATCATAAGCTAGATGCAAGTGTGGTTTATAATTTTAGTTTGGATAAAGCAAAAAGGACAAAAGCAAAAGTTGGTATTTCGTTTATCAACATCTACAATAGAAAAAATCAAATAGATAAAGATTTTGATGTTAGCCATGGTGAAGTAGATGAAATAGAAGAGAAGACCTTGTTAGGTCTTGGTTTTACTCCCAATTTGTTGTTTAGAGTAGGATTTTAATCTTTTGTAATTAAATTTTACCCTTTAAAAAACACTATATTCTACCTTTTCAAATATATTCTTGGGTAATTTTAATCTCAGTTTTTTTACTAAAAAATTGATCCAATTCTTGAGCTAGTTGATAGTACTCGTTTAGAAAGGGATTACTCATTAAAATTATAAAGAATGAAAGGTCATTTTTCAAAATTAGGATTGTGTATAGTTGGTTGTTTTTTACTTTTTTCAAAACCTACTAAAGCGCAACAGCCCAATATTGTTATTATTTATGCAGATGACATGGGATTTGGAGATTTAAATTGTCAGAATCCACACTCTAAAATTCCGACACCTAATTTAGATAAATTAGCGGCCAGTGGGATGCGTTTTACAGATGCGCATAGTTCGTCAGGAATTTGTACACCAAGCCGTTTTGCTTTGTTAACAGGTCAATATCATTGGAGAAGAGGACATGGGATTGTAAACAGTTTTGGGAGGCCTTACTTTAAAGATTCGGACATTACTTTGCCTCAAATATTGAAAGATAAAGGATATAACACCGCTTGTATTGGTAAATGGCATTTAGGATGGGATTGGGAAATAGACAACAAAGTACCTAAGTTAGATGTAGAGGTTTTTGGAAGGAAAAAGAAAGCGATAAGTCACAAAGCTATTAATTGGGCTAAATCTATTAAAGGAGGGCCTTTGAGCAGAGGGTTTAACTATTACTTTGGAGATGGAACCATTAATTTTCCACCTTATTGTTTTGTAGAAAACGATAAGGTAGTAGAAGCTCCAAGTACACTATTAGATTTAAATGGAATGAAAACAGCTGAAGGTCATTGGGAATTTAGACCAGGACCAATGGTAAAAGGTTGGAATCCATACAAAGTACTACCAACATTAGAGAGAAAGACAATAGAGTGGATTGGAAAACAAAAGAGAAAACAACCATTCTTTCTATACTTGGCTTTACCTTCTCCGCATGCACCTATTATTCCTAATAAAGAATTTATAGGGAAATCAAATGCGGGTGGTTATGGAGATTGGGTAGTACAAACAGATGCAGTAGTAGGAGAAGTATTAAAAGAGCTTAAGAAAAACGGTTTTGATGAGAATACGATCATCATATTTAGTGCAGATAATGGACCAGAACGTTATGCGTTAGCAAGAGCAGAAAAGTACGGACATTATAGTACGGGAGATTTTAGAGGTGTTAAAAGAGATGTTTGGGAAGGTGGTCATCATGTGCCGTTTATTGTTTCTTGGCCAAAAAAAATAGAAGCAGGTACGGTTTCTAAAGAAGTAATTTCACAAGTAGATATAATGGCTACTTTGGCCGATATTACCAATGTAAGCTTACCTAAAAAAGCAGCTCCAGATAGTTGTAGCTTATTGCCTCTTTTGATGGGGAAAAGATATGCTGAGCCGTTAAGAGAGGCTACAGTTCATAATACCTACAAGAATAAATGGGGGATTAGAAAAGGAGATTGGTTGTATATAAACAACTCCAATGGAGCAGGAAGGCAGGAGTTGTCTAAGGCATATAATAAATTGAGAGGGTATGAAACTTATACAACAAAAGGCTTGTTGTTTAACATGAAGAATGATTGGGGACAGCGAGTAAATTTGTACGAAAAATACCCAGAGAAAGTAAGGGAGATGGAGTCTATGCTAGCTACATATAGAAAGCAAGGATATTCTGTAAAAAGATGAAACATAATAAAGGTTAGTTAGATGAGATGTAAGGCTTTTTTTCTAGTTGTATTTAGTTGTTTGTTTACCTGGCTTATAGCGGCACAAGATGTTAAGCGTGCAAGACCCCAAGGTTGGAATAAGATTGTTTTTGGAGGAAGTTTTATAGCCCTTGCTGTCTAATAAATACCCCGATTTTTCTATCAATGGTAATAGGCTTAAAGTAACTTTGGAAATAGAAAACTTTGGTCAGATAGCTTCTTTTAAAGCCTCAGAATTGCTCTTAAAATACGAGAAAAATGGAAAATGGCATTCTTTTAAAACCCTTAAAATTCCAGTATTAAAACCTTATCAAAAAACGCAGTTAAACTTTTATGGTTCAAAAATAGGAGAAAGAAATGAGCCAATTAATATTAGGACGACAATTAAAGTTAACGGTAAAGAGAAATCTGTTTTAACCGGTTTAGTGGTATTTAGGTAGTGTGCTTTGTAAAAAGTAGACAGGGAATAGATATATATAGTTTTTTTTACAAGTTAAAATATAGAAATAAACTAGATGTGGACGTTGAAATGTTTGTTTTTTAAACTTTCGTTTTGTTACATTCGTTATAATATTGTTGTGGTTTAAGTTGTTGTTTTTTAGTTTTTTATATGTTTTGTGTTCTTTTGTTTTCTTAATTGATTTTACAATGAATTGTTTTTTTTAGTTTGCTTAAACCCCTTATTTCGGAGTGATTGTTTCTTATTTTTGTAAAAATCACATTAAAATAAGAATAAACCTGGTAAAATGTTAAAGAAACTATCACTTTTAGTAATTGTTGCTGCAGTAACTGTCTCATGTAGCGAAAAATCGTCAGAATCTTCTGTAAGTAAGGAGCAAGGAGGTTTTCCTTTTGTATTGCCCAAAGAAAAACCAAACAGAGAAATGAGTGCTGCTATGGAACGAATCTATACAGATTATGAAGCTCCTCAGCCACAACATAATGAATTGTTTAGTCAATTTAAATATACCAAGTTAAAAGGTTTTGATTACCATGGAAACGATGGGACAATATCAAGAAGAGATCCTTCAAAAATTTTAAAGCACAACGGAACATACTATTTATGGTATACTTATAGAAATACACCTACACCTCCACAAGGGGCTGCTAAGTGTAACGATACTATTCCATCTTCAGACTGGGATTTATCAGAAATTTGGTATGCAACATCTAAAGATGGTTTTACTTGGGAAGAACAAGGAGTTGCTATTAAAAGACCAGAAAAACCAAATGTAGGTTGGAGGTCTGTAACAACTACAGATATTTTAGAATGGAAAGGGAAATTCTATTTATATTACCAAGGGTTTATGGAAGCTAGTGGAAAAAGAGGAGACGATTGTCCGGTAGCCGTTTCTTATGCAGATTCTCCAGAAGGGCCATGGACAGCTTATAATAAAGTAGTTATTCCTAATGGAGCCCCTGGTGAGTGGGATCAATATTCTATTCATGACCCATATCCATTGGTACACGATGGTAAAGTATATATTTACTACAAGTCTGATTTTGGAGAAAGACCAGAGTTGGTACGTATGCAAGGTTTGGCTATTGCTGATAACCCTCTAGGGCCTTTTAAGAAACACCCTTTAAACCCATTAATTACTTCCGGACACGAAACTTCTTTATTCCCTTATAAAGAAGGAGTAGCTGCTTTAGTGTATAAAGATGGACCAGAGCATAATACAATTCAATATGCAAAAGACTGGGTGAATTTTGAAATAGCGTCTATTACAGAATTAATGCCCTATGCTGCAGCACCGTTTGTTCCAGATGCATTTACCGATACGAAAGATGGTAGAGGAATTACTTGGGGTACGGCTCATTTTATCAATGCAACCGGAGATTGGAGTCATTTCCATTCTATGTTGGTTCGTTTTGACTGTGATTTAAGTCGTGATATTCACGATCCCGAAATGAAACATCATAGAGTAATACATAAACCAGATGTATATTACAGACAAGGTTTAAGTAAGAAACAATTAAGAAGACTTAAAAATCAAGACTAGTATTCAAATGAAAAGAGTTATTTCTTTCGAATTCGATGCAGTAAAGGAAATAAGCAAGATGATTTTATTTTAATAAAATTGAAGAGTATAACACAAAACCTCTATCTAATCAGTAATTTAGATAGAGGTTTTTGTGTTTTGTTTAGGGTTTGTTTAGCTTAGAAGTATAGAAGAACATCATTTGCATTAGCCTTTAAGCTTTTATTGTTGACGAAATACAAATGATTCGCGTAAACTTGAACAAATGATTTTAATTAAATATTATAGAATGAAAAATTATAAAGGAATATTGTTGTTGTTATTGGTCTTTTCAGCCAGTAAATTAGCAGCACAGCAGCAACCAAACATTTTGTGGGTTTTAACAGATGATCAGCGTTATGATTCTGTAAAAACATTTAACGAAGCTATTCACGGACGTGAAATGAGTGAGTTGGGATATATAGAATCTCCTAATGTAGATGCTTTGGCAGCAGAAGGAACTACTTTTATCAATACGTATTGTCAGGCAACAGGTTGTGCACCTTCTCGTGCAACAATGCATCAGGGACGTTATACATTTAGATCGGGTGTTTATGAGTTTGAATACCACAATAATAAAGCAGAACACATGAGACCTTCTTTGCCAGAGGAATTGGCAAGAATGGGGTACCAAACATTTCATGTAGGAAAATTGGGGTATAGGTTAAAAGGATTAAGACCTGATGGAAAATCTAAAGAACACAAAGTATATCAAACAGATATTAATTTTAGAGCGCTTGGAAAACAAGGATTAACAGACTATTCTGGTGGAGGATGGTGGAAAGAAGTTGATGGAGTAAAGTATAAAAATCCGATTAAGGATATGAGTTACTTTGTAACTGCTGATGGTAAGTTTGAGTACATATCTAAGCAATTAAATGCTCAGACGGATAAGTACAAGCATGTAGCTAAAGAAGTAACGGAAAAGTATGATTTAATTAGGCATTATAAAAAAGGACAAAAACAATCGTTATACAAAGGAATGATTATTTCTGGAGTTAGTCCTCAGCCTGCAGGGAAAACCAGAGATGGTTATTATGCACATTTCTTAAACGAATACTTGGTAAACGAAAATAAGCAGTTTAATGCAGGGAAATTAAAGTTTCAGGGAGTGGATCCTTCTAAGCCTGTTTTTGCTCACATAGGTTTTGATTTTCCGCATACACCAGTTTTGCCTCCAGCAGATTTTAGAGAACGTTTTCAAAAACACACGTATAAAATACCTGAGTATAAGAACTCAGAATTAGCAGGTGTGCCAGAGCAAGTAAAGCGATTGTTAAAAAACAAACCATCTCATCATTTTACCAAAGAAGAGCAGCAAAAAATGATTCAAGATTATTTTGCTTTTTGTGCTTATGGAGATCAGTTGGTGGGGCAAGCAGTAGAAGATTTTAAAGCGTATAGCAAAAAACACAATCAGCCATGGATGGTAATTTATGTTTGTGGAGATCATGGATGGAAATTGAATGAGCATGGTGCAATTTCTAAGTTTACACCATGGGATTGGGACAGTCACAACCCTATTATCGTAGTATCATCAGATAAAAAGAAGTTTCCAGCAGGTAAAGTAGTAAAAAGATTTACTGAATTTGTAGATATTGCTCCAACTGCATTAGGTGCAGCAGGTGCAGATTTAAAAGACGAGAAATTTAAACATTTAGATGGTTTTGATTTGGCTGCAACAGTGGCTAAAAAAGCACCAAATAGAGATTATATTGTAGGAGAGACTCATGCAGTAATTGGAGCTAGAGCTTATATTAGAACGAAAGATTATATGTTATCTCTTAAGACAAGACCATCAAGAAAAGAAGGTGAAAACATGAAATGGGCTATGACAGCATCTTGGAATGACTTAGATCCTGCATTGTACGATTTAAAGAAGGATCCAAGAGAAATTAACAATGTAGCTTTTAAAAAGAAGTATAAAAAAATTGCAAAGAAAATGAAAGAGAAGTTATTGAATATTGTATTAGGAGATAACAGAGTAGAGGTTAATTGGCAAAGATGGGGAACAGGAACAAAAGTCTTTAGAAGTAACTTTGCACCAGGTGCACATGACTATAAATTGAAATTAAAGTAAATGTTCATTTGTATTTTGTAAGATAACGCTAGTAAATAACCCATGTTTAGAAAAAACATGGGTTATTTTTTTCTGTTTGTACAGTATACCTTACATAAGCATAGACACGTCTAGTTCTGATTGAGTAAAATGTGAATGAACCGAGGTAGTATCTTAATCATTTGTGCTTCATATAAAAGGGGTAATTACAATAATTTTATGATGTTAAAGCTAAACTTGAAAAATGTAGAATTCAGCTTGTTTTAAAGTTGAAAAAAACAGAAATAAACAACATGTGTTTGCTGTAACAGGTAGCGCATTATGACTTATTCATAAATAATTATAATTAAATAAACATGAGGGGACTATTCATGAAACGTGTAAAATTACTAGTTGCATTTTTATTTGCATTTAGTACAACGATTGCACAACAAAGAGAACACGATTTTAATTTTGATTGGAAATTCCAATTACAAAAAGACACTAAAATTAGCAAAACTATTCCGATGAATGATGCTGGTTGGCGAGATATTAGATTGCCACACGATTGGAGTGTTGAATTTTCTTTTGATAAAAAATACGATGGTGCAACCGGATATTTACCTGGAGGAGTTGGGGTATATCAAAAACATTTTAAAACTCCAATTAATACAAAGTCTCAGAAAGCATATATATTATTTGATGGGGTATACAATAATGCAACATTCTGGTTAAATGGTGAAAAATTAGGAGAAAATCCATATGGATATTCTCCTACCTATTTTGATTTAACAAGTGCTTTAAAAACAGATGGAACGGATAATGTTTTAACGGTACATGTGGATCATTCTCGTTATGTTGATGGTAGATGGTATACTGGAAGTGGTATTTATAGAAATGTAAAATTAATTACTACTGATAAATTACATATTCCAATTTGGGGAACTTTTGTAACTACACCAGAAGTTAAGACTGATAAGGCAATTGTTAAAATTGAAACCAAGATAAAGAACGATCATAAAAAAAGACAGAAGTTTACCTTAGTAACAGACATTCTTAATGAAGAAGGAATTATTGTAGCCAGTCATAAAAAAGAAGCAAAACTTTCTTCTGGAAAAGAAATAGCAATTGTTCAGAATATGGAAGTTTCTAAACCAAGATTATGGGGTATTTATGATTCATATTTGTACAAAGCGGTAACAAAAGTTGTGAGTAAAGGAATAGAGCTAGATTCTTACACAACTACTTTTGGAATTAGAACATTTAAACACGACAAAGAACAAGGATTATTCCTAAATGGAGAACCTATTTTTGCAAAAGGAGTGTGTATTCATCATGATGCTGGATTGGTTGGAGCTGCTGTGCCCAAAGGAGTTTGGAAAAGAAGGATAGAAATTTTAAAAGAAGCAGGAGTAAACGCTATACGTACATCTCATAATCCTTTTGCTCAAGATTTTTATGACCTATGTGATGAGATGGGAATTATTGTTCAGGCAGAAATATTTGATGAGTTTGACAACCCTAAAGACAAGCGTTTAAATATGCATGAAAGACATTCTGATTATTTGTCTAGAGGTTACACAGAACATTTTCAAGAATGGGCTAAAAGTGATTTAACACGTGCTATTTTAAGAGATAGAAATCATGCTTCTATTTTTGAATGGAGTATTGGTAACGAAATTGAGTGGACTTATGAGCACTATAAGTATGTAAGTGGATTATGGGATCCTGGAGCAAAAGGGTATTGGAATAGGTTGCCAAATATTTCTGCTAAAGAAATGCAAGAGCGTTACAAAAATTTACCAGATAGAAAGTACAAGTTGGCAGAAACTGCTAAGAGATTGTCTAAGTGGACTCGTGAATTAGACACTACAAGACCTGTAACAGCAAATCTAATTATACCAGTTGCAAGTTTAGCTTCGGGGTATGCTGGAGCTCTAGATATTGTAGGGTTTAGTTATCAAATTGCGCAGTACGAGTGGAGTAAAGAGAATTATCCGGATATGCATTTTACAGGAAATGAAAATTCTGGTACTTGGGAAGAGTGGAATTCTATGTTAGAAATTCCTATGGTTTACAGTATGTATATGTGGACAGGAATTGATTATTTAGGAGAAGCCCATGGAAAATGGCCGAAAAAGGGTTGGGATGGAGATATTTTAGATTTTGCAGGTTTTAAAAAAGAAGGTTTTGAACACTTTAAAACTATTTGGGTTAATAAACCTAATATTTCAATAGGTACATATACACCTAAAGATACCTTGGCAATAAAATCTAAAAACGGTAGAATTATTCCTTCTAAAAGAATGTTAAAATGGAACAATCACATTGCTCAAAAGAGTTGGAATTATAAAAAAGGACAAGAGGTTGTTGTAGAAGTAGTAAGTAATTTACCAAAAGCAGAGTTAAGATTAAATGGAAGATCTTTAGGATGGAGAACTTTAAGTGGAAGTCCAGATAGAATTTTACGTTGGGCTGTGCCTTTTGAACCTGGTACATTAACAGCTAAAGCAGGATTTGATGGTCAGGAAATGGAAGTTGAGCTAAAAACAACTTCTAAACCAGTAGCTATAAGATTAACTACAGATACTACTTCTATAAATGCAGATGGATATGAGGTAGCTCATGTTATTGCTCAATTGTTAGACAAAGATGGTAACGAGGTAAAGGTAGAAGAGGCAGCATTAACTTTTGATGTAGAAGGACCTATAAAGGTTTTAGGAGTTGATAATGGTTCTGTTGAAAGTACACAGGATTATCAAACAAATAAAGTAATTACTTCTAAAGGTAAAGCATTGTTACTTGTTCAGTCGCTAAAGGGTAAAAAAGGAGCGGTTGTTATTAAGGCAAAAACTTCTAAATTAGAAAGCAATCTAGTTATGATTGAAACAAAGTAATATGATAAATAAAATTGTATTGATTGTATGGATGCTTTTGGTATCCATACAGTCTTTTTCGCAAAAGAAGACGAATATTATTTTCCTATTCTCCGATGATGCTGGGTATCACGATTTTGGTTTTCAAGGAAGTAAAACGTTTAAGACACCAAACCTTGACAAGTTGGCTAGTGAAGGAGTTGTTTTTAAAGAAGCATATACTACGGCTGCTGTTTGTGGACCCTCTAGAGCTGGTTTGTTAACCGGTAGGTATCAACAACGTTTTGGATTTGAGGAGAACAATGTGCCAGGGTATATGAGTCATTCTTCTAAGCTATTAGGTGATGAAATGGGGTTGCCTTTAGAAGAGAAAACCATAGCAAATCATTTGGGGAAACTAGGTTACCAATCTATTGTCTTAGGAAAATGGCATATGGGGAATGCGGATAGATATCACCCTTTAAAAAGAGGTTTTACAGAGTTTTATGGTTTTCGTGGAGGAGCAAGAAGTTTTTTTCCATTAACACAAAAACAAGCAGTAGACAAACCCGAGGATAGACTAGAAAAAGGTTTTAAGAACTACAAAGAACCAAGTAAGTATTTAACGTATGATTTAGCAGACGAGGCATGTAGTTTTATTGAAAAGAATAAAAAGAAACCTTTCTTTATGTACGTGTCTTTTAATGCCGTACATACACCAATGCAGGCTGATAAAGAAGATTTAGCCAAGATTAAAGGCTTAACAGGGAAGCGTAAAACATTGGCGGCAATGACATTGGCTTTAGATAAGGCTTGTGGACAAATTTTAGAAAAGTTAAAAGCCGAAGGCTTAGAAGAAAATACACTAATTGTTTTCTCTAATGATAATGGAGGACCAGATGTAAGTATGACTTGTAATTATCCATTAAGTGGGTGTAAATCTAACAATTTAGAAGGTGGAATTAGGGTTCCTTGTATCATGAAATTACCAAATGTAATTAAACCTGGTACTACTTATGAAAAGCCAGTAAGTATGTTAGATATGTTGCCAACATTTGTAAATGTAGCAGGAGGAAATGCATCAAAAATTAAGAATATAGATGGTGTAGATTTATTACCATATGTAACGAAAGAAAATACAAGTGCACCTCATAAACTTTTATTTTGGAAAAAAGAAAACAGGGGTATGGTAAGAAAAGGAAATTGGAAATTATTACGTTTTCCAGATAGACCGGCTGAGTTGTATAACATAAAAAAAGATGAGCAAGAGAATAATAACCTTGCTTATAAGTACCCAGAAAAAGTAAGAGAACTATTTAAAGATTTGTTTGCTTGGGAAGGGGAATTGGAAAGACCTTTGTTTATGTTAAAAAGAGTATACGAAGTTAAAGCAATGAAGAGGATGGATGACAAAAGAACTCCTATATTAGATGTTATTGAATAACTAGAATTATATTTCATTTTTTAAACGCTCTAAGTAATCTTTTTACTTAGAGCGTTTTTTTTGTGTTAAGGAAACACTTGTTTAAACAGAACTATAAAAATAAAGACAATTGTTGCTTAATATCAAAATCGAATATTTTTTTAATTAAAAATACCAGAACAAATGATTTACAGTGTTTTGTTTTTAACTAGTTGAAATTCATGTGTTTATGTTTTTGTTTTGTGTAGGTTGTGTTGCTTAACTAGTACGTTTTGAATGATTTAAAATCATTTGTATTCTTCTTTTGATAATACCTTTTCAACATTACTTTCTGATAGAGGTACTTTTATTCGGCAGCGAATAAAGTTTTAAACGCTACAATTATACTAACAGTTAAATAAAGAACTAGATGAAAATAAAGACACTTATAATAGTATTTATAACAATAGTTACAAGCGCTTTTGCTCAACAAAGGAATATTTCCGAAAGACCAAATATCATTGTTTTTATGGCAGATGATATGGGTTATGCCGATACAGGGTTTACAGGGGCTAAGGATATAAAAACACCCAATTTAGATAATTTGGCAAAAAACGGAGTGTTTTTTAAACAAGGATATGCCAATCACGCATATTGTGGACCTAGTAGAGCTGCGTTAATGGCTGGTCGTTACCAACATAGGTTTGGTTTTGAAACCAATCCTGCTTACGATCCTGCAAATCCGTATATGGGAATTGATAAAGGTGAAAAACTATTTCCAAAACGGTTGCAAGAGGCTGGATACAAAACAGGAGCTATTGGTAAGTGGCATTTGGGAGCAGCAGCAGAGTTTCATCCTTTAAATAGAGGATTTGATTATTTCTATGGATTCTTAGGAGGGGGACATGATTATTTTAGAATTGATGGAACAAAAAAGGTGTGGGAAGCATATTTACAACCATTGGTTAGAAATAGGAAATCAGACAATTTTGAAGGGTACTTAACTACAGCTTTAAGTAAGGATGCTGCCAATTTTGTGAAAAATAACAAGGAGAATCCATTCTTTTTATATGTAGCTTATAATGCCCCTCATATGCCGTTACAGGCTCCAAAAGAGGATGTTGAGCGTTATGCACATATTAAAGATAAGAAGAGAAGAGTGTATGCTGCTATGGTAGATGTGATGGATAGAGGAATAGGAACTGTAATTCAGTCTTTAAAGGATAATGGAATTTATGAAAATACATTGATTTTCTTTTTAAGTGATAATGGAGGGCCACAATCAAAGGGGGGGAGTACAAAAGGATGGAATGGATCTGACAACAAGCCTTTTAGAGGGGGTAAAGGAAATATGTATGATGGAGGTGTGCATGTCCCATTTTTTGCAAGTTGGCCAAATAAATTTAAACCAGGAACTGTAATAGATTATCCTGTTAACTCTCTAGATATTGGTAGAACAGCTGTGGAGTTAGCAGGGGGTAATGCCTTATCGGCACCTGAAATGGAAGGGGTTAATTTAGTGCCGTTTGCAACAGGAAAGAAAAAAGGGGCACCACATGATTTTATTTACTGGAAAAGCGGTAATAAGTGGTCCATATTAGCTGCTGATGGAACAAAGCATGTATTGGATAGAGATAGTAAAAAGCCTGAGTTGTTCTTTTTACCTAAGGATATTTCAGAGTCTAAAGATATCATTCAAAAGAATTCAAAAAAAGCAAAGAAGTTAAGAACCCAATGGGAGGTATGGAATAAAGATAATAGAGCTCCTCAAATGCTAAACTATAAAAAGTATCATAAGCTAAGGGATGCGTTTTTTAAAGAAACGGTACCTAAAGAAAAAAAATAAAAACAACATTTTTAAAAGTAAATTTTTGACAGAATTCTAAGAGGGATTACAGAAATACCTCTTGTTATTTATTAACTATTTAGGATGTTCAATTCACCTTAAAATTCATTAAGAATTTAGGGTGGATTGTTTTGTGTTTTATAAAATCATTGATAAAAAATTAACGAACCAAATAACCAGAAATGAAATATAAATCGATACTCTTAACCTTACTGAGTATATTCTTTATAGAAAATACAAAGGCTCAGTTTTTTGAACAAATAAAGAATACAAAAGTTTTATCTAGCGAAACGATTGAATGGAAACCTGTAGGTCCTGGAACATCGGGGTATTGCGAAGAATTTTGGTGTCACCCAACAGATGTGAACACAATGTTTATGGGGCCAGATATGCATGCTGCTTTTGGAACTTGGGATGGAGGAAAAACATGGCAAACTTTAAAAGATAGCGATGGTGTAGGTTTGGGTATGAGACGTGTAATCGATATTCAATTTTCAACAAAGAACTCGGATTTTGGAATTGCATTTGCCAGTAATCAAACAGGAACGAATACAGCTGGTAGAATTTATAAAACGAACGATAGAGGAAGAAGTTGGGAAGAGGTGTCTGTTTTAGGAAAAGTACATTCTAAAATTGCCATACACCTAACCAACGATGCAATTTGGTTTGTGGGGGCAGGAGATTTTTGGAATGTAAAAGCGAATCATAGAAGACAATCTGACTTAGGTGGTTTAAAACAAGGACGATCAGCGTATGGTTATGTATGGAAAACCACAAATAGTGGAGCCTCTTGGAAAAAAGTTGCTACCAATATTTCTAATGATTTAGATGTAGGGAGAATTATAGTCAACCCTAAAAATCCTAATGTATTAGTTATGGCCACAAGTCATGGAATGTATAGAAGTACAGATACAGGAGAAACTTGGGTGTCTAGTAATTCAGGATTGCCAAACGATCTCCCTAGGGATTTAACTTCATTCTACGATGGTAGTAATTTTGTTTTATATGCTGTTGAACAGACAGTTTTTACAGAAAATGGTAATGCTATCACTAATAGAGGAGGAGTTTTTAAGAGTTTAGATAATGGTTTAACATGGCAAAGTATTACAGGGAATTTAGGTATTAATATGCAGACTATAAATGATTTTACCAATAGAGACAATTATCATAGGGCTATGGGGTATTGGTTTGGAATATCTAAGAACGATTCCAAGGCTAAACACACCGTATATCCAACTAATGTATTGCCTATTTTTAATAGAATTGTTGTAAACCCTAAGAATAAAGATGAAATCTATTTGGTTCATAATAAGAGACACGATTTTAGTTTTGGACCAGGAGATGTATGGAAAACAGAAGATGGTGGTACTACTTGGTTTCCTTGTTCAAGAACAGGAGAGTATTGGATAGCTGGAACTCATAAAACGTATTGGCAAACAAAAAATAATAAAGTAGCAGCTAATATTACATTTGCTCATATGCAACGTTATATGGACGAAAAGAATGAAATATCATCCGCAGCAAGAATGTTAGCAATTAATAGTGATGGAGATGTATTTACAGGAATTAATCAACAATTATTACGATCTAATAATGGCGGGGAAACTTGGCAACAAGAAGATGATGATGAATTAAGGCCAGGGAGTAATCAATGGATAGGTAGAGGTGGTACAGCTTTACCAGGGAGATATATGTTATTAGAAACGGGAGTGCCAGGAAGAAGGTTGTTTTGTAGTGGAGAGCATGGTTTGTGGAAAACAGTAGATTTAGGAGATTATTATAATAGAGATGCTGTGGCGGTAGAGCAAATAGAGGGGCAAATATATAAAGATGGAGCACATTCTATTTCCACAGTAGCAGTGCACCCAAACTATCCAAACACTATTTATTTTTTAAGTTGGCGACAAGAACATAGAGGAAAATTAAGAAAGTCTACAGATGGAGGAAAAACATGGATTAATATTGCAACTATTTTTGAAGGGACTAATGGATCTTGGGAAAATTTACCGCATCAATTTTCTTTACTAATAGACCCTAACAATCCCAATAACATGTATTTCTGTTCAATTAAAAAAGCCCTTCAAGAAGTTGGTAGTTTAAGAGATGACAGTGTTTTAACCAAAGGAGGGTATGGAGTTTATAAATCTACCGATGGAGGTGTTCATTGGTCTTTAAGTAATTCAGGATTACCAAATAATGGAAGTGTTAGAAGGTTGACTATGGATCCTAAGAATTCTAGTACTCTATATGCTTCAATTAACCAATGGGGAAATAATGATATTGGAGGTTTATACAAGTCTACGAATAAAGGTAGTAGCTGGAATAAAATGAGTATACCATCAATAATAAAGTCTGTAAATAATTTATTTATAGATAGAAATACGAATGATATGTTTATCTCTTGTGGAAATAGAAATGGTAATTATACGGCTGGAGGAGTATGGAAAAGTAGTGATAATGGAAGTAGTTGGACTCAGTTATTTAAGGCTCCTTATGTATGGCAAACAGAAGTATCTCCGGTAAATTCTAATATTATTACTGTAAATGCTGCTGTGCAAATTCCAAACTTAAGAGGAGAGTTCTTAAATCCGGGTGCATATATTTCTAGAGATGGAGGAGCTACTTGGACAAAGATTAATAAAGGACTCGCTCATCCTGGTAGAATAACAGATTTAAAACCAGACCCATATGATGAGAGTGTTTTATGGAGTGCTGGTTGGGGGAGTGCATGGTATAAAGCCATCATTCCAACAGAAAATGTAAAGGCTGTTTGTGAAAATATAGAGGTAAAAGAAGGAGAAGAGGTCAGTTTAAGTGCTCTAGCATCAATTGGAACCAAATTAAAGTATAAGTGGGTACCTCCTGTTGAAATTAGTTTATCGTCTACTGATGGCTATAAAACCTCTTTTACTGCCCCGTTAGTTGGGAGTAACAAACAAAAGATTTATACTATAGACTTAACCGTTAGTAACGATTTAGATGATGATAAAATTAGCGTACAGATAACAGTAACAGGTAACGTAGACATAGAAGAAAAACATGAGCTAAATGAGATTGTCGTTTCTCCAAATCCAATAAAAGATAGATTACTTAAGATTCAAAATTTAAATGAAGCATCTAAGTTTTATATTTTAAATGTAGATGGAAAAGTGTTGTATACAAGTACTGTAGAAAAAGATATTCCTTTTAAGTTGCCATTACTGTCTAACGGTGTTTATTTACTAAAAATTAAGACATCTAAAGGAGAGGTAACCAAAAAACTAATAATAGAGGGCAATTAAGTTTTTAATAGAAAAAAATGCCGAAAGATAGTTGTAGAATAAAATAGAGTTCCTATATTTGCACTCGCAAAACGAGAAATTGTTTGCAGGCTTAGGAGAAATGGCAGAGTGGTCGAATGCGGCGGTCTTGAAAACCGTTGTCTGTAACAGGACCGGGGGTTCGAATCCCTCTTTCTCCGCAATAATTTTTTAAAACCACCAAGTTTTACTTGAGTGGTTTTTTTCTTTTTTAGAGTTAAGTATACTTTTAATACAGCTATAAATCGTAACTAAGTTTCATTTTTTCTAGTTAATAAAATGCAATTCCCATTGTTATTTCCTTGTGTAACGATGTTTTTTTAGGATTAATTGTGAGTATTGTTTTTATTATTAGCGATTTAAGTGTAGTGTGCGATTTTTAAGTGTTTAGTTTTATTTAAGTTTAGTTGATTATTTGTTATTGTAAGACTACTAATTTTACTGTCTTAGGCTTAAATACTGTGTGAAATTATAAAATGGTGATATTTAAATATTTAAGATAGAATATTTGTTTTTATACTATTTAAGTATTATTTTAATAAAAAAATTGCCGGACTACAATATCATACCCCACCCATCTTATTTTGATATTGTATGTCTTATTGTTATACCCTAATAAAAGAAAAAGTTATGTTGTCAAAAAGAACTAAACTTCAAGACGCAATTGATTCCAAAATTCTTAATCAAAGAAAGATTTTCCTATGGGGAAAAATTGACGATGAATCTGCCAAACATGTGGTGGATAGATTAATGTATTTGGAAATGTCTAAGCCATTTAAAGAAATTCAATTAATAATTAATTGTCCTGGAGGCGAAGTCACTTCTGGCTTTACTATCTATGATGCTATTGGAAGTATTTCGAGTCCTGTATCTACAATATGTACAGGAGTTGCTGCTTCTATGGGGGCTATAATACTTTCTGCTGGTGCAAAAGGTAGAAGGTTTGTTTTACCTAATTCTAGGGTTATGATTCATGAACCTAGAACAAAAGAATTAATGTTAAATAAGGATGGTTCTGACTATTTGTTAAAGGATACAATAAGGTCTAGAAAAACATTAAAGCTAAATACCGAAAAAACTAAAGAATTAGGAGCTCATATTTTGGCAGAAAACTGCAATCAAACTGTAGATAAAATAAAAAAAGATTTTGAAACCGATTTCTGGATGAGTGCAGAGGAGTCTTTAGATTATGGAATAGCAGATGGAATGCTTCATAAACTTATATAATTTTTAAAAAAACAAAAAGAGAAAAGCACAAGTAATATTGTGCTTTCTTCTTTTATATCTGTGTGTACTCTAAACATCTTAAGTTAGTATTTTAATCCATTGGGACTGGTAAAGGCTATATCATCGTATTTTTTCATTCTTTTAATTAGAATTTCTTTTAACTTTTTAGAAATTTCTGTGTATCCCTTTTTATTGTAATAATTTACGGTTTCGTGTGGGTCTTTATCTAGGTCAAAAAGTGTTGGAGCGTACTGATTGTGTAAAATTAGTTTGTATTTCTTGTCTACTAAGGCTACCCAGGCATTGGAAGCTGACGATACATGTACATAGTTTTGTCTATCAACATATTTCTTATCCGATAAAAAATCATTTGCATTGTTGTCTCCGTCAAATTTAACATTGGTTTTAATGTCCATAATCCCGAGTATTGTGGGAACAAAGTCAACATTGTTTTGAACCGTTTCTATAATTTTCTTGGCTTTAATTTTTTTAGGATATCTAATCACAAAAGGAACTTTCATTGCAGCATCATAAGGAATACTTTTATTCATTCTCCCATGTTCGTAGAACATATCTCCATGATCAGAGGTGAAAATTAAGATCGTATTTTCAGCCAACTTTAAATCGTCCAATGTTTTTATAATATCTCCAACACGATCGTCTATATGTTTTACCATTCCAAAGTATTGCTTTAATTTTTTAGGTTTAAAACCATCAACTATAGCATCGTTTCTTTTCTTGCTTGCCCATTCAGGTCTGTTTTTAATACTGTTAGGTTTCATAGTCTCTGGAACTTGTAAATCCATGTGGTTGTATAACGTATTATATGGAGGTTTGGCATAGTCTGGTGTGTGGGGGTCTGGAATAGAAACCAATACAAAAAAAGGCTTGTTGTGGTCTCTTTTTATAATGTCTATTGTTTTGTCTACAAAAAAGTCTGTAGCATGAATAATAGCGCTTTTGTCTTTAGTAGCATCGTACTTTTTATCATTCATAGCAGCAACAACTTTTCCGTTTTTTACTCTAAAATAGGGGTTGTGCCCTTTATTCATCATAAATTCATTGTCTTGAAATCCTGCTTTGTATGTTTCTGTAAATTTGTATTTTTTTCTTTCATCACCTAAATGCCATTTACCTACATAAGACGTAGCATAGCCATTATCGCTTAATATATGACCAATGGTTTTTACATTCTTTTTTATAGGTAACTCGTTTTTTCTAACCCCATGGTGTTGTCTGTACAATCCAGAAACTAAAGAACCTCTAGATGGAGCACATACAGGAGATGTAACATAGTAGTTCATACAAATAGCACCCTCTTTAGCTATTTTATCAATATTTGTAGTTTTTACTCCTAATCCTTTTCCCCATACATATGCTTCGTTCTCTGGTAAATTATTTCTGTAACAACTTAAAGTTCTAAAGTTATGTTCGTCTGTATGAATAACAACCAAGTTTGGCTTTTGAGCTTTTGCGGCTAGGCAAAATAAGGTGATTAGTATAGATGTAAATGTTCTTTTTTTCATTTGAATGTTAATTTTAAATAATACTGATAGAGAGTTGTTTAGCTCCTGATGGAATAAAATTAACGGATTTTTAGAGAGACATTTTCTTTATGGGTACATAGATTGTACTAAAAAACATATGTGTCTTTAATATTTTAAGACACATTTATGAAGTACTAGAGTAGAGAGGGTTGGTTGTAGTACCTTATATTCTTTCTAATAAAAGATTTGGTACTAGTTTCATGATATAAGCTATGAGTTTCCATCTTTTAGTAACATACACTTTTCTTTTTCTCCTTTTAATAGCTTTTAAAATTTGGGAGGAAGCTTTATCTACAGAAGCGACCCAAAATAATCCATCTCCTTTTGCCATTGGAGTATCTACAAAACCTGGCTGTACATCGGTAATAGTAATATTTAGGTTCTGGTGTTTGGCCATGCAACGTAAAGCTTCTAAGTAATTTAATTGAAAAGCTTTGGAAGCACTGTAAGAAGGACAGTGTCTGTTGCCTCTTAGACCAGCAATAGATGTTATACCAACTAAGTGTCCGTTTTTTTGCTCTTTAAATTTGTTGAATATAAATTGATATGCATTGGAAACACCATTTACATTGGTCAGAATCACGTTATTTTCAATAGAGGTATCCAACTCATAATTTAATTCAGAAATACCAGAAGCAACTATTACCAAATCTACTGTTTGCATATGGAGAAATAGTGCTTCTAATACTTCTTTAGATTGTGTAAGATCTCTTACATCTTGAACTTTAGTTATTAAATTTGTTTCATGCTTTTTGGAAAGCTCTAACAGTAATTCTTTTCTTCTACCTGTAACAGCAACTTGCCAATGCTGCTGCAGTAGTTTTACGGCTAAACATTTACCTATTCCAGAAGTTCCTCCAATAACTATAGCTTTTTTCATCACAGTAAAAGTCTATTTTTTAGGCTTTAGGGTTCCTGTAATTCTGTTTTTGGTTAAATAAGTATTTGCTACTCGTTGTAATTCTTCAGAATTAAGTTTTTTAATTTTTTCGACTTTGTTTAAAATATCGGCTCTTTTTCCTTTGTTAAAGTCGGCGTTTTTAATTCCATTTAACCAAAAACCGTTTTTCTTTTGAGCTTCTTTGTATTCTAACAGTTGAGTTTCAATAATTTTATTGATGTCTTTTTGCTGAACCCCATCTTTTTGAATGTTTTTTACTTCGGTTAAAGCTTTTTCTATTAGTTTTTCCACATTTTCTGGTCCACAAGGGAAGGAAATTGTAAAGTTGTAATTCTTATGTGGATATTTAGAAATATTTCCTTTGGCTCCAACTCCATAAACACCACCTTCTTCTTCTCTTAATTGTTCAATTAACTTAATGGTTAATAGTTCTCCTAAGCTTTTTAATAAGTAACCGTCTCTTTTATCTGCTTCTTTAGTTACGAGTCCTTTGTAGATAATTTTTACCAAGCTCTTAGGTTCGGTTCCTTTTTGTATCTCTTTCTTTAAAATTCCCGTTAATGGTTCTACGGTATGTTTTTTAAATTCTTCTTTTACATCAGTACTTGGTAAACTAGCTAAATACGTTTCACAGTACTCTAATAATTTAGTTTCATCAAAATTTCCTACAAAATAGAAATGGAAATCTCCTGCATTAGAAAAACGCTCTTGGTACTTTTTGTATGCTAAGTTATAATCCTGTTGCTGTAGAATTTCTTCTGTAGGAAATCCTACATATCTCTTATTATTTTGATTTAAAAAGTTGTTAAATTCATAAGAGAAGTAATTAAAAGGTTTTGATAGATAGTTCTTTAAGTAACCACTCAATTTAGCTTTATAAGAATTTATAGGTTTATCATCTTTGTTTAGTTTGGTAAAATACAAATTAGTTAGTTGAAATAAGGTTTCTAAATCTTCAGGAGTAGAAGAACCACTAAATCCTTCGCTTAAAGAACTAATTCGTGGACTAACTCTAACAGTTTTACCAGTAAGTAGTTTTTTTAGATCATCTTTAGAGTATCCATTTAACCCTGCATCTTTTAAAACACCATTTATAATGACTGTTTTTTTGTATTCTTCGTCAGAGTATAGAGAGCTACCTCCATAGCTAAACGCGTTAAATAAAATCTGATTGTTTTTAAAGTTTGTTTTCTTGTAAGTTACTTTTGCTCCATTACTTAAAGTAATATCTGTAGCTTTTAAAAGTGTATCTACTTCTTTGTTAACTATGGCTCCTATTACAAGTGGGATTTCTTTCATTAATCCTTTGTCAAAAGTTTTTTCTTGGTAGGGTTTGATACTTGCAGTTTTAACATTGCTTAAAGCATTTAGTATCTCTTGTTCTGTTACCTTTTTTAAACCGTCTTTTTCGGGTCCGGTTAATATAACCACTAAATTATCTTGATGAATGTACTGATGCATTAAACTATTACATTCTTCTAGCGTAATCTTAGGTAATGTGTTTTTTAAATTATTTAACTCCCATTCAATACCCGGAATAGGTTCTTGGCTTAAAAAGTTTCTAACATACTCCGAAACGTAGCGACTAGATTCCGTTTTGTTTTTTTCTTTAAAGGCATTTTCATGAGACTTTAAGATTGCTTTTTTAGCTCTGGTAAATTCAGAAGCTAAGAAACCAAAGCGTAAGGCACGTTCGTTTTCTGTAACCAATGTTTCCAAGGCTTTTAATTGCCCTGTTTCGCTACTTAAGGCATATGCTTGGTAGGCTTTTTTAGATTTGTCCCAAGTAGTTTCGTAACCAGAACCAGCATAAATAAAAGGTGGGTTTTCTTTGTTTCTTAATTCTCCCAAACGATTATTCAACATAATGCTAAATAATTGATTAATGATAC
Organism: Wenyingzhuangia sp. IMCC45574; assembly: GCF_054182685.1. Classification (NCBI taxonomy): domain Bacteria; kingdom Pseudomonadati; phylum Bacteroidota; class Flavobacteriia; order Flavobacteriales; family Flavobacteriaceae; genus Wenyingzhuangia; species Wenyingzhuangia sp. IMCC45574. The sequence goes on from NZ_CM135169.1 coordinate 383,969, forward strand.
TTTTCTTAAAATCTTCTGGGTTTAAGATTGGACTTGCCTTTTCTTTGTCTTTGTAATACATTAATACAGAAGATCTAGAAGCTTCTTTGTCTGTATTAACAGAGACCAAAGTTTCTTTATGGTTGGGCATACTGTATTCTTTTCTCTCCTTTGCTTTTTTTACTTTTGGGTGTTTTCCAAAGTGACTTTTAATTTTTTCCTTAAGGACTTCTACAGGAACGTCTCCCACAGCAACAACAGCCATTAAGTCGGGTCTATACCAATCTCTGTAAAAGCTTCTTAAATCTTCGTGTGTAAAATTTTCTAATACTTCTTTAGTTCCAATAGGCAATCTATCGGCATAGCGAGAATTGTACATTAATTTTGGAAGCCAATTTTGCAACATTCGCTTGTCTGCTCCTAAACCTAAACGGTACTCTTCTAAAACCACACCACGTTCTTTTTCTATTTCTTCATCTGTTAAAGAAGCGTTAAATGCCCAGTCTTCTAATATTTGAAATCCTTTTTCTAATTTTTGATCATTGTCAGTAGGTATTGGAAGAATGTATACCGTTTCATCAAAACTTGTATATGCGTTTAAATGAGCTCCAAACTTTACTCCAATACTTTGCAAATAATCTACCAACTCATTTTTTTTAAAGTTTTTAGATCCGTTAAAGTTCATGTGCTCCATAAAATGAGCCAAACCTAATTGCTTTTCGTTTTCTAGAATAGACCCGGCTTTTACAACCAAACGAAGTTCTACTTTTTGTTCTGGTTTAGGGTTTTTACGGATGTAATAAGTTAGTCCGTTTTCTAGTGTTCCTTTTACTACATCTTTATCTGTAGGTATAGCAGAAACTGTCGTTTTTTTTGTTTTAGTCACACTGTTACAAGCAGTAAAAGCGACCAGTATTATAAAAGCGTACAAAAATCTTTTCATAGATTTACAATTAAGTTAGATTAAAGGGTTGTGTATAATTTTTAGCGCGATTAATTTAAAGAATAAATCTGAGTCTTTTTTAAAGACTATCAAAAAATGAACCATAAAATGAATTTAGAGCTTATAGATTTGTGTGATAATGGTTTCAGTTATTAAGGGAATGTGTGGTATACAGATTAAAATTGCCTTTTGATGAAGTAATAATAATGCAAAACGATCAATCTACAATTTTAGTGCTTTTCTTTTTTACTACCAGTTCTAGGGTATTATGTAACACTGTTAATTGTATTCTTAATAGAATAGGAGAGGATATTGGTTGCGTTTAAAAAGCTTTGGAATAGGAAATTATAAATTTAGAGCCTAGTTTACCATTAGATTCTACCCATATTTTAGCATTGTGTTTTTCAATAATTTTTTTGACTATAGACAAACCTATACCAGTATTGTCTGGAGTATCTTTAGAATCTAATGTCTGAAAAACGTCAAATATTTTTTCATGGTATTGCATCTCTATACCTGGTCCATTGTCTTTAAATGTAATGATATAGTGTTCGCTATCTTCCAAACAAGAAATATTTATCATACAAACCTCTTTGTCGTTGTGTTTAATTGCATTGCTAATAAGGTTAGATACAACTTGACTTAACTGAATTTTGTCTCCATTAATAACAGGAAGGTTTTCGTCTATATTAAATACAACATTTTTTAAAGTTACATAGTTTTCTAATTCTTGTTTAACCATTAAATTTAGATCGATTGACTCTATTAGTATTTTACCAATTCTGGAATAATGTAAAATACCTGTTATAAGGTTTTCTAAATGTTCAATTCGTCCTTGCATTAAATCAACATGACTTTTTACATCTTCTGTTAATCCATCTTCTAAATCTTCTTTAATAAAAGTAGCCAAACTAGAAATCCCTCTAAGAGGAGCTTTTAAATCGTGAGAGGTTATATAAGCAAATTTTTCTAATTCTAAATTTTTTACTTGTGTGTCTCCCAAATTCTGGTTCATTTCATTCAGTTTGATAAAACTATCCAAACCGGTTCTAACAACTATAAAAACAAACAAAGCTCCCATTAAGAATATAGTTCCAGATAAGAGTATTAGTAAGTCGTTTTTTTCTAGTATTACAGCCGTTCCAATAGCTAAATACCCAAAGAAAAAAACAAGCATAAGTAACCTAAGTTTTTTCCAATTTGTTTTTAATTGATCATTCTTTAACAAATGAAAAATTTTAGAAGTAGATGTGGCACTCATCAATAGAATGACAGCCCCTAGTATAATAAATACTAGTGTTATTATATTAAACAATTCCATAGCAAGAATTTTTAGCAATTTTTAAAATCTACCCTATTAATATACTGTTGTTAATAAGTGTAGGCTTCTCTATAAATTTAATGCTTTATCTCTAGAATATGAAAAAGTTAGGCTATTATATACTGTTAAATTTTAAACATTATAATACTTGTGTATAAGTAGGAGGGGCGTTATTTGGATTAATAGTAACGGGGTTAGTGGCTTAGGTATTTGGCTAAATAAAATAGCAGCGAAACTATCGGCCATGACCAACCCAGTTTAAAAGGAATGAATTGAATGTTAGAAACAAAGCCAAAAATTGATCTCTTTTCTGTTGCTCTCCCGAAGTTTCGTGAGAGTACGAGGTTGAATTAATGGGGAAGCTTATAATGTAAAGAAATACCTGAGGTATATAGAAAAAAGAGTCCAAAGCAAAGCCAAAGCCTTGGCAGCTTCTTTTTTACATTTATGTTGTCTCCAAACTTGTTTTTAGTTAGTCTAAAGCCTTGTAGAAATTAGTTTTTAGCAACTAGTTAAAAAATACAAAGCCCTTAAAAGGGCTCTATAGTGTAGTTGTTTTCTTGTTTTTTGGACTTGTGCAACGGTTACCGTTGTTGCCCACAGTATTTTTTTTATCAGTTTTGCATTTTCAAAGGTTGAATTCCGACAATCTTGTTTTTGTCATCGTATATAACTTTAATCATTTCTTTTGGTGGACTATCTTGGTCATCTCCATATTTGTATTGAAGCATAGCAAACGCTTTACCGTTCATACCCATTTGAATTCCGCTGTAAAATAATTCAAGTTTTCGGTCGAAATCAATTCCGGAAATTAGTGCTTTGAGTTGTTTGTCTGTAACTTGTTCAATAATCATATCAGATAAGTAACTTTTTGATTTCTCTAAATTTTCATCTTTTAAAGAGGCAATAAATTGTTTTGAAATTCCATTTAGACTATCAAGGCGTTCTTCAGTCAATTCATGCGTAACTCTTTTTTCTTTTTTCGTGTTTTTTACATAAAGCCTAATTCTGTGTGTAGGTGCAGTTGTAACCATTCCACGTTTCTCGTAAAAATTAGAAACAGTTGCATACATTTCGATTTCTGTACTATCGTTTGGAAACCACTTTACATTCTTGTCTAATCCACCTTTTTTGTTGGCTTTCCTTATATCGGACAAATCACCTTCTGATTGAGGTTTTCCATAAATGTCAGTTATCATTTTTTCTAATTCGTTGAACTTACGAATTAGAGCTTTTTGGTATTTCTTTGATTTTTGGTCATTTGTGTTTGCTTTTAAAGTCAATAAACTTTCGTCCCATTCGTACTCAACCTTAGACATTGTACTGTCTTTTTCTTTGAAGTAATAGTATACAACCAAATCAGAAATTATTTTTTCTTTTCTTCTGAACTTTATCGGTTGTGCATCTCCGCTAAATGAAACGTGATTTCTGATATTTGGTATTTGTTCACTACCTAGTTTCTCTTCCATTTTTAGGTATTCATTCAACGATGTATTGTGAATGTCAAATTCAAATTCCTGCGCGAATGAAGTAATTCCAAATATCAAAACTCCAAGTTTAAGTATTGTTCTCAAAGTTTTATTCATATTGTGGGCAACTTGTTATATGTCTCCAAAAGGTTCGCTTATCACACCTTAATTAGGAGGGGGGGAGTGAACCTTTTAGGTGTTGTTATCAAACTCAAATATAAGTTAATTATTTGTTGTTAACACTACTACTTTAGTGCTATAGAATACATTTTATTTTAAGAAAATATTGCTGTTAGGAGAGTAATTTTCACAAAATTAGTGAAAAGAAAAAGGCTGCTATGTATACACATAACAACCTTTTAAGTAATATCAATAAAACGCTTTATTATATTGCAGCGTTCTCTTTAATTGCGGTAAAATGAGCTTTTAAAGCAGTCATGTCTCCTTTGGCTATCAACTCTTTGTCAAACAAAGAGCTTCCCATTCCTACACCAATAGCACCTACTTTAAAGAAGTCTGCTATATTGTCTTTAGCAACTCCACCTGTAGGTAGTAGTTTAATAGTGTTTAAAGGTCCTGAAACGTCATTAATAAATTTAACACCTAATTGAGTTGCTGGAAAAACTTTTACAGCATTAGCACCTAAAGACCAAGCTTTGTAAATTTCGGTAGGAGTATAGGCTCCTGGAAATACAGGTATGTTGTTGGCAACACAATGTTTAATTACTTCTTCGTCTATTACAGGAGTTACAATAAACTGAGAACCTGCATTTAAAGCTTTTTGTAAGTCTTCCATATTACATACGGTACCAGCACCTACGTTTAGTTCTGGGTACTCTGCTGCTAGTTTACTAATAGACTCTTCTACATTAGGAGAGTTCATGGTAATTTCTACGGTATAGAAACCTGCTTCTATATAGGTTGGAATGATTTCTCTAATTTTTTCTATAGTAAGACCTCTTAAAATTCCTACTACAGGAGTTTGGTTGTATTTTTCCCAAGAAAATGTTGTGTTAGACATAAGATGCTAATATTTGTTTGTGACCTATTAATAGGGCTTTGTCAATCATATCTGCGTTAAAACTCGTTAGGTTGCAGTTTATTTGATCTAAAGCTAATTTGTATAATGTGTGTAATATTCCGGTGGTAGCTATATATACCTCTTGCGGATTGTTTTGTAAATAAGAAAGTTCTCCACCAATTAGCAATCCAGATAAAAAGTAGAAATTCTCTTCTTTGGTAGCATTGGCTAATAAATCATTCGCTCTAATAGTAAATAAAGAGGCTAAACGCTCACTGTTTAAGCCTTTATATACACCATTTAAAAAATTTTGCTCATACTGTGAACTCCAGTTCGATTTTGTTAAGGAGTTTTCTAGTAAAGTTTGTTTCTGAATTACATCAAACAACTCACCTGTCATATAAGTAGTAAAAGAGGTAAACACTCCGTTGTTAAACTGAATATGCTTACTATGTGTACCTGGTAATAAAAGCACTCCTTTGGTATTGCTAGGAATGTGTTGAGACAAACCTACAGCTTGAATCTCTTCACCTCTCATAACATCGCTATCTGTTTTTGCCCCAGAAACCAATATAATATTTAACTCTTCTTGGTGTATAGCTTTACTTAATAGATTGTCTCCTTTAAAATTAACGGGCATATCTATATAGGGTAATTCTAGCATACCAATACTAGCAGTAGCCATTCCAGAAGCAATGATTGTAGGAGTGGTTGTTAACTCTAATTGTTGTATTTGTGTTTTTAAAAACTGAACAAAAAAAGCAGTTTGACTGATATCTGATTCGTTGTTTTGAAACTCTTGAAATAGTTTTTTAACACCTGTATTAGAAGTTACTTCTTTTACAATGTTTAAACTATCAGAGTCTACCAACCTTAATCTAAAGTTAGATGTACCCCAATCACAACTAATAAATTGTTTTGGTAAGCTCATATACTTAATTATAATTTAGTTGTGATTCTTCTTTTAGATAAGTAATCGTCTAAAGCGTATTTAGAACAGTCCATGCTTACACCTGCGTTTTTAACCCCCACGTGTGGCAGGTAAATATCGTACTTAACTCCGTTTACTTGTATTTCACCAAAGTCTAAGTTTTCTGAAAAGTATTGAATGGTTTCTTCACTTTCTGAAAATACAAAAGATGACAACCCAGCATCTACATCGTTTGCTAACTCTAAAACGTCTTCTTTGTTGGTAAATGGAACAGTAATAACTACAGGACCAAAAATTTCTTCTTCCATAATATCTGCATACGGTTTGTCGAATAAGATAATGGTCGGTTCAAAGTAATATCCTTTTCCTTCAATTTCTTTTCCTCCGGTAATTAATTTACCTCCTTGTGCGATAGCTCTTTCTACAATACTCTTAACTTTTACAACTGATTGTCTGTTGGTTAAAGGTCCCATATCTGGATTGTTGGTTCTTCCAAATCCAACTTTAGCTTTTTCGAACTTGGTTTTAACACCTGCTATAAACTCATCCATAACATCTTGGTGAACAAAGTAGCGGTTAGGAGCCACACAAATTTGACCAGAGTTGCTTGTTTTTAAAATAGCACCAATGGTAACAGCAGTTTCCATATCTGCATCTTTGCATACAATAAATGGTGCATTTCCTCCACATTCCATGCTGTAACGTTTGATAGAAGTTCTACTGCTTTGTTCCATTAATTTTTGAGCAGTTCCAGCAGAACCAATCATGGTAATTAGCTGAGGAATAGTACTCTCGCACAATGGAATTCCTACATTCTCTAAATCCCCACATAAAACAGTAATTACCCCTTTAGGAAAATCAATTTCTTTGGCAATTTCTCCAATAATATAAGCAGAAATAGGAGAGAATTCAGATGGTTTTAAGATAATACTACAACCCGCAGCTAAAGCAGGACCTATTTTGTATCCTAAGTTTAATAAAGGGAAGTTATAAGCTAAAAAAGCAACAGCAACCCCCAAAGGTTTTGCTATAATTTTGTGCGAATGTGTTCCTTCTTTGTCTGCTATTTCTTCTGTTTCTCTTGTCTGAATCTCATCGGCATAAAACTCTAAAGAACGGATTAAAAGATCTATATCTTCTTGAGATGCTTCCCAAGTTTTACCCATTTCGTTGATGATTGCTTCTCTTAGCAAGTCGCTGTTTTCAACTATTTTATTGCGTAATTTATGAATCCAATTGTTACGTTCTTTAATAGATAACTTAGACCAGTATTTAAAACCTTCTTGAGCTGTTTCTAATGCTTTTAAAGTATCTTCTTTGGTTGCCCATGCAATGGTTCCGATGCTTTCTTCTGTTGCCGGAGAGATTACATTGAATACTCCATCGTTAGAAGCTGGCGATAATTCACCATTGATGTATAAATTTTTATGTCCAAACATTACGTTGCTCATCGTTTGTTTATTTTAAAATATGATCTGTGTTTGCATCGCAAGAGTATTTTGCCAATGCTTCTTCGTTAATGTCAACTCCTAAACCAGGAACGGTAGGAACTGTTAATACTCCATTTTCTATTTTTAAACTGTGTTTTACCACTTCGTCTCTTAATGGATTTTCGGTTCTGTCTAGCTCCATTACAGGTTTTTCTGAATACATTCTACCTGGGTTTTTGTCTAAGTTGGCTACAAAGTGCACTGCTGCACTAATTGCTATCCAAGTACCCCAAGAGTGTGGCACTAAATCTTTAGAATAGGTTTGTGCCAAAGAAGCAATTCTTTTTGCTTCTGTCAATCCACCAGTAGCACAAATATCAGGTTGTGCAATGTCTACAGAGTCGTTGTCAAACAAACGCTTAAATCCGTGTTTTAAATATTCACATTCTCCACCTGCAATAGGAATAGAGGTTCTTAAACGCAATCTTCTATACCCGTCATAGTCTTCTGGGGATACTGGCTCTTCAAACCAAGAGATGTTGTATTTCTCTACCTTTAAAGCTAGTTCTAATGCTTCTTTGTAAGAGTAGGCGTGGTTGGCATCAATCATTAATTTAATGTCGTATCCAATAGCTTCTCTTACCGCTTTTACGTATTTAATATCTGGTTCAATTCCTAAACCAACTTTCATTTTAATAGCTTTAAAACCTTGGCTTTTGTACAATAAAGCTTCATCTACTAATTTTTTCTCTAAATCGTCTACTCTTTCAAAGTACAACCCTGTTGCATATGGATGAATTTCTGGGTTTTTAACTCCACCTAATAATACAGATACAGGTTGGTTTAAAATCTTTCCTTTTAAATCCCATAAGGCTACATCTATAGCACTTACCGCAGCCTGAAAAATACCACTACGTCCAAAGTCTAATGAACGTAAGTACATTTCTTGCCAAATAGTTTCGTGTTCTAATGCAGGTTTTCCAATAATAAATGGTGTAAAGTATTCAATCCCAGCTTTAATTACATCAGCAGGTCCATATCCTTCTCCCCATCCATAAGTTCCATCTTCTAAAGTTACCTTTACCAGGCAGATTTTTCGAGTATCGTATTGCCATTGCGAAAAGTAGAATGGCTCGTCTAATTTACTGATTAGTACGTACGGTTTAATTTCTTTTATCCTCATCATTGATCTTTATATAGTTTGTTAAAAAAAGCATAGCAAGCAATGCTTTTTTATAGTTTTCTTTCGTTTATTTTCTTTTAAAGTGTATTAGAATATGTTAATACACAAGTAGCTATAATGATAATTCCTATACCTAGTAACAGTGTTTGGAAAGGTTTTGCAGCATTTTTCCATTCACCAGACTTGTAAGCCCAGATGTTACTAATAATTAAAGAAATTCCTAACATCATTGGCCAAGCAATCATAGTTCCTATATCTCCCATCAAGGCTACTCCTTGTCCGTAAGTACCCAAAGCGGCAAACCATAACAATCCTGCAATTACAGACCATTTTAAAGCTTTCCCCATTTGAGGTGTTTTAAAAGAGTTGAATGATTTGTTTTTAATCAATAAGAACAAACTGTATCCTAAATTCATAACATAAGCACCCGCTAAAACAACTACCCAGCGAGCCAATGCAGTATTTCTTTGTAAGGCTCCAGCCTTTTCTGCTAATTTTCCAATTTCAGGAGTACTATCAAAACCAACGGCAAGCATGGCTGATAAAATTCCACTAGCAGAGGCTATAAATAATCCTTTCTTAAAAGCAGCTCCTTTTTTAATTCCTTCAATCTCTTGCCCTTTAGCGGCTAATAGTTTATCTCTTTTTAATCCGGCAATAGTTACTACAATTACGGCAACTGCTAACAATGCCAATCCTAATAATATAAAAGGGATACTAGCCTTGTTTATAGCATCGTATTTTAAGAACATAGGGATTAAAGCTCCTGCTATAGAACATAGTCCCATTACAATACCGTAAGTTAAAGACATTCCAATATATCCTACAGATACACCAAACATAATTCCTCCAATTCCCCAACCAAAACCTAGTGCAGCACCAGAAATTATTTCGTTTGTAGGAGCTTGTGCAATTATACCAAACAAGTCTGGAACTACTAAGAAAGCCCATATTAAAGGGAATATTACCATGGCAACAGTCGCATGTACTATCCACCAAGCTTCCCATTTTAAAGGGGCTATGTATTTCATTCCTAGTCCAAAACTTCCTTGAAATAAACTAGCAATCAATATCAATATAATCGCAAATAAATATGTATCCATAAAATTGTATATTTAGTTTTAACAAATTTCGATATATAAAAGTTGTTTTATTTAACAGCGATTTACCTAGATAAGCACAGAATTGACATTTTTTAAGGATAAGGAGTATTATATTGATAAAATGTGTTAATTTTATACTTGAACGACTTAATAATTATCTAACATTGAAGATTTTACAGAAAAAAATAACACCTTCTAACAAGAGCTTTTCGGTGTATAAGAATGACAAGCCATACCTAGATGAGTCTTGGCATTTGCATCAGGAATTTGAGCTTATATATATAATAGAAGGAGAGGGAACTTGTTTTATTGGAGACAATGTACATGAATTTGGTTCTGGCGAATTGGCTTTAATAGGTAGCAACATGCCTCACCTGTGGAGAAATTCTGATGCATACCATAAAGACATATCTCTAAAGGCAGAAGTAATAGTATTGCATTTTAACGAAGACTTTTTGGGAAAAGATTTTTTTGAAATTACCGAAATGGTTTTGATTAAGAATTTGTTAAGTAAAGCTAGTAATGGTATTGCTTTTTTAAACGATGAAGTAAAGGGATATGTTGCTGAAGAAATGATGCGTTTGTTAAGCTTAACAGGGTACAGAAGTATAGAGTGTTTGTTGGGGATTTTATATGCATTGGCTTCGGCTAAAGATGTTAAGGAGTTTGCAAGTAATGGTTATACAGAAAAGATATATGTAAAAGACTCGCAACGTTTAGAAAAGGTATACCAATATGTATTAGAAAACTTAAGCAGAGAAATTCATTTAGATGAAGTTGCAGCCATTGCACATTTGGGTGTTTCTCCATTTTGTAGGTTCTTTAAAAAGAGAATGCACAAAACGTTTTCTCAGTTCTTAAATGAGGTTAGGGTTGGACAAGCCTGTAAATTGTTAATAGATAATAAGCTGTCTATATCAGAAGTAACGTATAGTTGTGGCTACAATTCACAAACAAACTTTAACAGGCAGTTTAAAAAAATAAAAGGGGTAAATCCTAAAGCTTTTCAGAAAATGTATTTAAATAGATAAGTATGTTTTTTGATAGTTATTTTTCAAAACAAATAATCAATAAAATTTAGAATCCACTTACAATGAACGTAAAAAAAAGCTTTTTATGGTTGCTGCTTGCTGCCGTAAATTTTGTATTTGCTCAACAAAAAGATTGGGAAAATGAATTAATGTTTGAACAAGGAAAACTAAGGGCTAGAGTACCTAGTTATTCTTATAAAAATCATAACGATGCCTTAGTAGGTGATAGAGCTAATGCGAGAGTTCAGTTTTTAAACGGAACTTGGAAGTTTAATTTTGTAGAAAGTTCTACCCAAAGACCTACAGATTTTGTTGCCAAAGATTTTAAAGGAAATGCCAAAGATTGGAAAGATATACCTGTGCCTTCTAACTGGGAGTTAGAAGGATATGGAAAACCAATTTATACCAATATTATTTATCCTTTTACACCGGATATTAAGAATGGAGGAAAGCGTAATTATAGTTATATGGGACCGCACCCACCTCAATTCCCTTTTATAGAAAAATACAGAGAGAACCCTGTAGGTAGTTATTACAGAGACTTTACGATAGACGAATCGTGGAAAGATCAATCTGTAGTTTTACACTTTGGAGGGGTTTCTTCTGCTTTTTATGTATGGGTAAATGGAAAAAAAGTAGGATACAGCCAAGGAAGTAGGTTGGCTGCTGAGTTTGATATTACGGATTATATATCAACTGGTAAAAATAGAGTGGCAATTCAGGTATTTAGATGGAGTGATGGAAGTTACTTAGAGGATCAGGATATGTGGAGGTTGAGTGGAATTCATAGAGAAGTTATGCTATTGGCACAGCCTAAAGTATCTTTAACCGACTTTTACATTAGAACCAATTTAGACAAAGATTTAAAAGATGCTAGGTTCGAAGTTCGTCCTCGTATTTGGATGAAAGAAGACGAAGATAAATTGAAAGGATGGCAAATAACTGCTCAGTTATACGATGCAGATCAAAAGAAACAGTTTTCTAAAGAATTGTCTTGTAGTATTGAGGATATTCATTTTGAGAGATGGCCACAAAGAGACATTACTCAGTTTGGTTTTTTAGATACCAAAATAGAAAACCCTAGAAAGTGGTCTGTAGAAGATCCTTATTTGTATACCGTTGTTTTTGATGTAAAAGATCCTAAAGGGAATGTAGTAGAGTCTAGAAGTCAGAAAATAGGATTTAGAGATGTTTCTTTTAGCGATGAGAATGAGTTGTTAATCAATGGAAAGTCTGTTAAGATTATGGGGGTAAATCGTCATGATCATAGTGCTACAAGAGGTAAAGCTTTAACAAGAGAAGAGATGGAGGCAGATGTTAAGTTGTTAAAGAAATTCAACTTTAATGCCGTTCGTACTTCTCACTATCCTAACGATCCTTATTTCTACGAATTGTGTGATAAATATGGATTGTATGTAATGGACGAAGCGAATATAGAAACGCATCACTTAGGAAGTTATGCACCGCAACAGCCTAGTTTGGCAATTCCTATTTTAAGTAGAATTATGCGTATGGTAGATAGAGATAAAAACCATGCATCTATCATTTCTTGGTCTATGGGGAATGAATCTGGTACAGGGCCTGCATTTGCAGCTGCTGCAAATTGGATTAGAGATTACGATCCTTCTCGTTTTGTACATTACGAAGGGGCTCAAGGAGATCCAACACATCCAGATTATTTAGAAGGAGAAGCAGGACAAAAGAAATTTAGAGGAGCTGCACATGCCAATCCAGACGATCCAGCGTATGTGGATGTATTAAGTAGAATGTATCCAGAAATATACCAGTTAAAGGCAATGTCCGAGAGCACATATATCAATAGACCAATAGTAATGTGTGAATATGCGCATGCAATGGGGAATTCTATTGGAGGTTTAGGTGAGTACTGGGATTTAATCCATGCGAAGAAAAACTTAATTGGTGGTTTTATTTGGGATATGGTAGACCAAGGATTGGAAACTAAGACCGACAAAGGAGAAAAGTACTTTGCTTATGGAGGTGATTTTGGAGATATACCAAATGATAAAAACTTCTGTATCAATGGAGTCTTTTCATCGGACAGAAAACCAAATCCGCATGCATGGGAATGTAAATACATTTTTCAACCTTTTAACTTTAAAGTTGTCGATGCAAAAGCAGGAAAGATTACTGCTATTAACCATTTAGCTTTTACAAACTTAAATCAGTATGAAGTAAGATGGTCTGTATCAGAAAATGGTAGAATCATTAAAAAAGGAAGTTTAGAAAATGTAAATGTAGAGGCAAAAACAAGTAGCGAGTTAATAATTCCTTTTAAAAAGGTTCGTTTTAAAGAAGGTAAAGAATATTGGATTAATATTTCGGTTCATGAGAAAACAAACCAATGGTGGGCTGCTAAAGGGCACGAGGTAGCTAGAGAACAGATGTTACTTAAAGAGAATGATGTAGCTTTTGTTTTGACTTCTAAGTCTAAATCTGCAGTAGCAGTAAACGAAACTGAATCGGAAATCAAAATTTCTGCAAAAGCATACACTGCTAAGGTGTCTAAAGAAAGTGGAGCTTTAATTTCTTTGGTTAAGAATAAAAAAGAGCAAATAAAGTCTCCTTTACAACCAAACTTTTTCCGTCCTCCGGTAGATAACGATATTAGAGGAGCAAGTAGTAGAGGGTTTAAAAAATCTAGAAAGTACTGGGAGTTTTTAGCAGATAAATTAAAAACTACGGATGTTAAAGTAATTGCTACTAAGAAAAACGAGGCAAAAGTAGTGGTAACTAAGGCTTTTAAAAACGATGTAAAAGTAGAGTTAACATATACCTTCTTATCTGATGGTAAAGTTGGGGTGAAAATGGATATGGATGCAAAAGAATCTTTACCAAGTTTAATTCGTTTTGGAATGGAAATGGGAATAGCAAAAGACTATATACAAACCAATTTTTACGGAAAAGGGCCATGGGAAAACTATATTGATAGAAAAAGAGGTGCTACAGTAGACGAATACACTTTTAAAACGAAAGATTTGTTTACTAATTATGTATACCCTCAAGAAAATGGAAATAGATCTGATGTTAGATGGTTGGAGTTAAATACAACTAAAAAAGCGAGTTTACACATTTTAGGAGCTCAGAATTTTAATTTTTCTATTTGGCCATATTCAGCAAAGAATATTACTACTGCAAAACATCCATTCGATTTAAAAGACCAAGGATTCTATACGTTGAATATAGACAGTGCACACTACAGTTTAGGAGGAACATTGTCAGAAACTTTACCTAAGTATTTACTTCCTGCAGGTAAATATAGCTTAGAGTTCGTAATTAAGTAAACAAACAAAAACCAAAAATAATGGAATACAAATTTAGTCACATTGGAATCCCAACAACAGAAGACAAAGATTGGGATGGTTATTTTGAACCTGGAAAGGTAAATTATACGGAGTTCGATAAGGATGAGTACAAAGTAGAATGGGTAAAATTCGATGCAGACAGTCCTTGGCACGAATTGGTTACTACCATGCCTCACTTAGCGTATCTGGTGGATAATATTGAAGAAGCAATAGAATGTAAGGATGTAATTGTAGAGCCTTTTAGTCCTGCAGAAGGAGTAAGAGTTGTATTTATTGCTCACAATGGTTCTCCTATAGAGTTTATGGAGATTAAAGAGTAAATCTCATATTCGTATATATTCTTAAAACAGGATTGAAGGTAACTTTAATCCTGTTTTTTTGTGGAATATTTTTTGATGTTTAAGTATTGAATTGTAGAAAGTTGATATGAAAAAAGGCGTTTTGATTTTTAGTGTCTTACTGGTCTGTGCTTCCTGTAAAAAGATTACAAAAGAGGATTTGCAAGGGGAGTGGCATTTTTTTGATTACGAAAAAGAAGATTCTTTTTTTGATTTGAATTTTATTGGAGATAGTGTAAAACTAATTGATGGTATTTCTTTTACCGAAGTTGGAGTATATCATATTGATAAAAATGAACTTACAGTTAAATTAAATAGAGCTGATTTTGAAATAAAAACAAAAATTGAGAAATTTTGGAAAGACTCGTTAGTGCTGTCTAATGGAATGAAGTATTATAAAAGTCCAGAGGATGACTATTGGTTAACTCCATGTGTGTGGGATGATTATCGCTTGGTAAACATAAAAACAAAGACTTTGTATTCAGATGAAGTTCAAAAAAAAGATAACTTTTCAATTGTTCATTTTTATAAAAAAGATGGGGAAACAAAAATAAGATACAATTACAGATATCTAGATTATAAAGATTTGATAAATATAAATTATGCTTGCAGTGGAGGCGAGCCCATTTTTTACAGAATTTTAGTTTACCTAGATAAAAATATCTCACTTAAGGAATTAAAGAAATTTTATTATCATTTAGAATTGTATGGAAATCGCCCTATATGGTTAGCAACCAAAAGGTTTAAATTTACAGATACTTATCTTTTAAAAGTAGATATAAAGATTTTAAGAGATGATAGAGTTTTGTATGAAAAAAAATTAAATAATAGTGTGCCACCCCCACCACCTCCTAAAGAAGAGTTTAATAACAAAGAAGATTTTATATCCAGAGGTTGGAAGTTGATAGAAATTAATGAGTTAAATGATCTTGAAAAACTAGAAAAATTAAATAAAGCAGCGCAATATTTAGTGGTTATTCATCCTGATTTGGAATTGAAAACCTATTTAGAGTTGCAAAAGATTTTAAATGAGAAAAGTGAACTGCTTGAGAGTGAGATTGTTGCTGTAATTGATTAAGATTAGAGGGGATATAATTGTTTGTATGTGTTTTGGGTGTTTTTTAAATGTTAATAATGTTCGGAACGGTAATTGATGTAAATTAAAAAAATGATTATGAAAACCAAGTTTTTGAAAATAGAAAAGCCTTGTGAAGAGAAATGGGAGAATATGAGAAGTAATCAGCGTGGTGCTTTTTGTAATTTGTGTTCAAAAAATGTAATTGACTTTACTAATTTAAATCATTCTGAAATTCAAGAAATACTAGAGAGTTCTAAAGGTAATATCTGTGCAAGAATTACTTCAGAACAATCTCAACACCCTTTTTATCAACATGAGGTTGAAAAAAAATACAAATTACCTTATTCAAATATTGCAGCAGGTTTTCTTTTAGCAACTGCAATAACTGCTTGTGGCAACTCTCAAACAACTAATTCTTTTGTAAAAACAGAAGTTATTCAGACCGATACTAAAATTTCCAACACAAAAGAAGAAACACATCAAGGTCAAAAAGAAAAAGAGTCAATAAATAATAATACCATTATTTTTAGAGGGAGAATTTTTTCGGAAAAAGGGAAGGCAGTTGAGGGAGCAAGAGTAACGTTTGTCACTAAAAGTAAAATTATATCTGCTTACACATCCAAAGATGGTCGTTTTTCAATTGAAATTCCACAGGATTTGGTTCAAAAAACAAAAAATGTAATTCGAGTTACTTATCACAAAGTTAAGATAAAAAGGCAAGAAGTATTTATGGGCTATGATGCTAGTTTTCATATGTTAGAAGGAGAGCAACTTAAAAGCGAGTATAGAATTTTAGCAAAGGAAAGCAATGCAACGCTCGGTATGATTGCCTATGCAGGAGATTTTGATAAAAGACAACCTATACATTTGATAAATGGACAAGAAGTAAGCGAAGAGTTATTTTTTAAGAAAATAGAAATGAACAATAACGATACAAATAAAAGTTGTAGTTCTAAGGAGTCGGAAGTGTTCTATTTTAAACCTGAATATGCAAAGGCAATTTATGGGAAAAAGGCTAAAGATGGTTTGTATATGTTGGTTACAGAGTAAATAATAAATGGAAAAGAAAGTTCTCGTCTGCTTGAGTGTTGTTTTTCTATCCTTTTCTTGTCAAAAACAGAAAAAAGCAATGAAAAAGAGGGTATTATTAGCGAGTGTAGAAAGTATCATAAACAAACATGAAGATGGACAAGTTTATATTACAAGTGATACTTCGAGTGTTTATTATGATTGGCTAGTACCTAAAGAAAAAGTAAGTAGAGAATTTCTTGAAAAAATTGAAGAAAACAGTTTACAAGCAATAAGCATAGATACACTTGAACTATCAAAAAAATGGATGCCAATTTTCTTGTATCAAAATGAGTTTTATGTGTATGCACCTTCTGACTGGATATCTCATAGAAGAGTTTTTATTGAGAAATCCTATATTCATTTTTATTCAAGCGAATTGGTTTCTTATGTAGTATTAAATTATAGAATCAACAGTGAAGGAGTTTATGAATTTGAGATAATGAATCCTTATAGAGCTGAAAAAGAATTTCTATTAATTACAGATGTTGATATAGATAAAGGAATTACTTTATGGGAGCATCTGGATGAAAATAAAAAACATCAATATTCTGAATTAAGAGTTAAAGAAGAAAATGTGAAAAACTTTAAAATGATTGTGAATGATTGCTTTGAGCAAAAATGTGTTGATGAGTTTGAAATGGATAAAGAAGAATTTGGGAAATTGATAAAAAGTATAAAATCGAGAAAAGTTATATACCAGCAATAAAAGCCGTTAAATTCGTCTTTCTATCCAAGTTGATTTTCTTTCTTAATCTATGTCTGGCAACATGCACACTTCCTAGAGAAATACCTAACAGATAAGCCATTTCTTTCCCAGTAAAATTCAATTTAATCAGTGCACAGAGTTTTAATTCAGCAGCACTTAAGTCTGGAACTTTTTTCTGTAAACGTTCGTAAAACCCTTTGTTTAAAGAAGTAAAACGTTGGTTAAAATCTTCCCAAAGGTTCCCTGAGTTTTTGTCAATAGACTTTATCAAGCTTTTGGTACTAGAACTTTTGTCTGTTTCCAACAATTGAGATTTTAATGTGCTTATAATTTCTTCTTTTTCAATTAATTTAAGTGTGTTTATTGTTAGCTCTTTGTTGTTTGCTTCTATTTTCTTTTCAGACTCCTCTTGTTCTAGTTGGTGTTTTTTAGAACGAGCTTTTATCCAAATAAATACACCAAGCAATACAATGATAAAAACCCCTAGGATTAAATAAATTTTAAAACTTAAAATTCGATGTTCTATTTCAGATATTTTTAAGCGTTGAAAGTTGATTTTCTGATTTGAAATATTTAATTGATCCCTATAACGATCCTTTAAAGTTAAAAAGCTTTGGGTCGATTCGTTCCTAGGGTTAAGATATTTATTATAGATAGATCTAGATTTTCGAAGGTTTTTATAAGCTTCTTTATGATGATCAGTTTTGGCGAGCATTTCTCCATACTTTTCATACACATAAGCTTTAAAAAAAGCGTATTCACCGTAGGGATCTTCTACCTCAATTGCTTTTTTAAAGTATTCTTTAGAGCGTTGGTAATCCCCTTTGTAGTTGTAAATTTTCCCCAAACAAGCATAAAGGATATTTAGAAAAGAAGTCTCTTCGCTAGAATTATTTATCTTTTCAATGGATTGATTCACCAACTTAATAGCTTCTCCATATTCTTTTTTCCAAATATGTGTACTAGCCTTTTTTTCGTTAAAATAAATGGTGTAGTAGTCTCTTATTTTTTGTTCTTTGGCTATTTTCTGGCAGGTATCTATGTACTTAAGAAGTGGTTCTTCTTGTTGAATTCTTTGGTAATAAAGTACTAGGTTAAAGTAAGAGTTTAAAAGCTCTCTGTTAGATTGGTCTTTTCCTTTGTAGTAATATTTAAAATACTGATTTGATTTCTTAAAGTTAACACCAGCATTATTGTCTTGTTTAAATAGAAAATCTAATACACCTTGTTCTTTGTGAGCTTTTGCTAAAAGTAACGTGTCTTGAATTTGATTTGAAAGAAAAAGTGCATCACCAGCATAATTAAAAGCAGTTCCAAAATCTAAACGAGAACGATGGTATTTGCTTAATTCCATTAAGTTTTGAATCATAGCAACAGTATCCTGCTCTTTTTTAACTTTTTGATACGATTCTGAAAGTTCTAAACCCTGTTTTTTACTGATTAAAGGTTCGTTTAGAAAAAGGTTTGACTGTTGTGAATGTATAGTTGTAATAATTAACAAAAAACAAAATGTTAAGTATTTTTTATTTACTAACCTCATTATTTACAGGTGTTTGGGTTTTGAGTTAAGGTTTGGAGTTAAGTTGTTTTATGTCTGTTTTTAGCCCTTGTTAACTTTATGTAATCCTGAATTTAAGGATTTTAAATGAATGCTTGGCTAAATTAGTCAAACGAAATTAAGTGTAAAGATTTATTTAGTATTTCCATGAAAAAGTATTTCAGTTGTATTTTTCTTTTGTTTGTTAGTTTAGCTTTTGCTCAAAAAAAGCCTAATATTTTATTTATTGCAGTAGACGATTTAAGACCTGAGTTAGGATGTTATGGATCAGACATAGCTATTACTCCCAACATAGATAAGTTAGCCAGCCAGGGTTTACTATTTAACAGAGCTTATTGCCAACAAGCTATTTGTGGCCCGTCTAGAGCAAGTATTATGACAGGGATTAGACCCGAGAATAGCGGAGTCTTTCATAATTACTTAAAGTTTAGAGAGGCTAATCCAAATGTGAAGACATTACCGCAAACTTTTATAGAAAACGGGTATCAAGCAGTAAGTTATGGGAAAATATTTCACCATGGAGACAGAGATAAAATTTCTTGGAACAGAGAGCCTTTAAAGGGAGATCCTACTAAGTTGGCAAAAATGGGCTTTGCCTTGCCAGAAAATCAAAAGACAAGAATAGCCTCTAAAAAGGAAATGTTTGCCAAGTATGGTTCGGTAGCAAAATACGGATTGGCTATGGGGCCAGCATATGAGTGTGCAGATGTACCAGACAATGCCTACAAAGATGGCTTTAATGCAGAGTTAACCATTCAGACATTAAAAGATTTAAAAAAAGAGAATGGAAAACCATTCTTTTTAGGAATAGGCTTTCATAAGCCGCATTTAAATTGGGTTGCTCCAAAGAAGTATTGGGATTTGTACGATGCTTCTAAAATCAAGTTAACCAATCAAAAAAATCAACCTGAAAATGGAGCAACCGTTGGCTTACCACCCTCTTTTGAGCTAAGAGTGCGTAGTGGAATTCCTAAAATTGGAGGTTTAGAGAAAGAGCTACAGCTTACCCTAAAACATGCTTATTTAGCTTGTGTTAGTTATGTAGATGCCCAAGTAGGTAAAGTTCTAAACGAATTGGATGCCTTGGGGATGAGAGAAAATACCATTGTAGTATTGTGGAGTGACCATGGATATCATTTAGGTGATATGGGACACTGGGGAAAAGCAACGAATTATGAAATTGCTACAAGAGTACCGTTTATATTATCTACCCCAAATATGTCATCAAAAGTAAAAGGAAAACAAACGGATGCTTTGGTTGAATTGTTAGATATCTACCCAACTTTGTGCGACTTGGCGAATATTCCGGTCCCAGAAACTGCTGAAGGGAAAAGTCTAGCTTGTTTGTTAAAAAATCCAAATAAGAAGATTAGCAAATGGGCTATGAGTGTATTTCCATCTCCAGCATTAAGAGAATGGGGAGCTTATCCCATTAGACCCGCTATGAGAGAAACCTTTTTTGGTCCCTTGTTAAAAGAGGTTGAACGTAAAATTAAACAGCAACAAGGAAGTAAATGGAACAGACAGCTGTTTGAAAATAACCTGATGGGTTATGCTATTAGAACCGATCAATACAGAGTGATTTTTTGGAAAGATAGAACTCAAAAAGATGCAGAACCTATTTATGTAGAGTTGTACAATCACAAAAAAGATCCAAACGAAATAAAGAATATTGCGCAGAGCAACCCAAAAATTGTAAAGAAACTATACAAGCAATTTAAAGGAATTACAAGAAATTAAAATCTAGAAAACACTGAAAATCATGAAGAGAAGAGATTTTTTTAAGAAAGGAGTACAAGGTGCTGTGGCTGCTACTATTTTACCTGTTAGTAGCATGAGTGCTAGTGAAATATCGAATGAGGGACATTTAGAAATAAAGAAAGAAGAACGTTCAGGTGCCGATATTATAAGAAAGAAAACACTTGATTATGAGGTGGTGGTTGTTGGTGGTGGTGTAGCCGGAGTTTGTGCGGCTGTATCTGCTGCAAGAAATGGAGCTAAAACTATTTTGGTTCAAGATAGGCCAGTATTAGGAGGTAATGCATCCAGTGAAATTAGGGTGCATTTAAACGGTGTTACACATTTAAAAGATGGTAGACCCGAAAGAGAAACAGGAGTGGTAGAAGAGATTTTATTGCACAATCGTTTTCACAATCCACAGGAATCGTATCCTGTTTGGGATCATATTTTGTATGATTATGTTACTGCTACACCAAACTTAAAAGTGATTTTAAATACATCGGCTATAGAGGCTACCACTAAGAGTGATAAAATTACTTCGGTACGTTGTTGGCAATTAACAACAGAAACAGAAATTACCATTAACGGAGAAATTTTTATTGATTGTTCTGGAGATGGATTGATGGCTGCAACAGCTGGAGCTTTGTTTAGAAGTGGTAGAGAAGGAAAAGCTGAATTTAATGAGAAATATGCTCCAGATGAACCAGATGGTTGGAAAATGGGGGCAACTATTTTATTAAGTTGCAAAGATATGGGGAAACCAATGCCTTATGAAGCTCCACATTTTACCATTCCTTATGATTATAAGAATGCTCACAAACACAGAAAGTTAAAACACTTTGCTGAAGGTGTTTGGTGGGTAGAAGTAGGTAGTGATAAAGATATTATTGGAGAGTTTGAGGAGAACAGAGAAAAGCTAATGGGCTATGCATACGGGGTTTGGGACTATATTAAAAAAACGAATCCTAAAGCGGAAAACTATGCTTTAGATTGGGTGTGTTCTTTACCTGGTAAGAGAGAGTCTAGACGATTTTTAGGAGATTATATTCTAAGTGAACCAGATTTGTTAGGTTACAAGCATTTTAAAGATGCAGTAGGGTACGGTGGATGGTCTTTAGATGAACACAACCCTGGAGGTATTGAAAATATTAGCGAGCCTCCAAGTTATTTTCACGAACGATTTGTACGTGTTTATGAGATACCGTACAGAAGTCTGTATTCTAAGAATATTAAAAACTTATTGTTTGCAGGTAGAAACATTAGTCAAACCCACATTGCTTTGTCTTCTACAAGATTACAAGGAACTTGTGCAACTATGGGACAAGCCGTTGGTACTGCTGCAGCATTGTGTATTGCTAAAAACGTATTGCCAAGGAAAATATACACTAAGTACATAGATAAGTTACAAGAGCAATTGTTAAAAGATGATGCTTATATACCTAACAGACCTGCTAAGGATAAAACGGATTTGGCAAAGAAGGTGAGTGCTGTTTTTGCTTCATCAACTACTTCTGGAGATGCAAAGTTATTAATTGATGGGTATTCTAGAGATGTTGAAAATGAAATTCATCACTGGCAATCGGATGGTTTAAATGCAAATGTTCAATTAGAGTGGGATAAACCCGTGAAATTATCGAGTGTTATGGTAAAGTGCGATACCAATACAAGACGTAATTTATTAATGAGAAAAGACTCTAGAAACGATGAGAAATTTACCAATACTGTACCAGTAGAAATGTTAAAGTCATTAGACTTGGAGGTAAGAATAAATGGTGAATGGGTTAAGGTTGGAGAAAATAGGAGTAACCGAAGAAGGTTGATCAAATTTAATTTTGATACTATACAAACAACTGCTATTCGACTTAACTTAAAAGAAACTTATGGAGTAACCAATATTCGTTTGTACGAAGTAAGATGTTACGAAGCTTAATTTTTTTTGATTTTAATGAGTGTTTTACAAACTAAATTAAAGTATAAGTTATGAAGTATAGTTTATTAAATAGTATTACATGTCTATTGTTTTTGATGTTCTCTGGAACATCAAAAGCAGTAAATGTTTTAGGAAAAGAAACAAATACTATAAATATTACAACAAAAAATAGTAACCAATTATTAAATCCAGGTGTTTTTATAAGAAAAGGAGTTGGTTACCAGGGCCCTAAAGAAGAGGATATTAATAAACTCCCAAAGTTTTATATTCATTCAAATGTTAAAAATTTTACAAAAAGAACTAATGAGCTAATAAGAAAAGCAAGTAAAAGTAAAACGAATGGAATAAAAGGGGGTGTTGTTGTTATAAAAAAAGGAGAGTACTTAACAAAAGAATTAGTGTTAAAGTCTAACGTTCATATACGATTAGAGCCCGAAGTTGTTTTAAAAGCTGATCAAAGAGACCCAAATAAAGCTTATAAAACAAAAATGGTTTTTAACATAGGAAGATTTGAAGCAGTTGAAAATGTATCAATTATTGGATATGGTAATGAAAATGAGAGACCAATTATTGAGTATAAAAGAGAGAGTGCAGAAAGAGGTAAAGGAGGAGTAAGAGGTTTTTCTATTGGAGCAGCCAAAAATTTATTTATTCAAAATGTTCTTATAAAGGATGACGAAACTAAGTTTTCAGGAGTAAGTTTTTCATTTTTAAAAAATACATATACAGACAATGGTAGAGCTAACAACGTTACTGTAGATAATGTAGAACAAACAAATGCTTCTTATGGTTATGGGTTAATCCAATCTAATACAGGTAAAAATATGCTTTTTAGTAATTTAAAATGTTCGGGAGGGGTTTGTGCTAGAATAGAAACAGATAATAGATTTTCGAAGAGTAAATTTGGAGTTAGTAATATTCGAGTTGAAAATGTAATGAGTATTAGGGGAAAAGCAGCTGTGTATTTAAACCCTCATAACTTATCAAATGGAGATGTTTATATTAACGGAGCTCACTCCATCAATTCTTCTATGACAATAGAAATTAGACCAGGCTTTCATGATACTACTGGAAAAGCTAGGTATGGTAAGCATTCATCAATTAAAAATGTTACAGCAGTTTATGGATTAGAGTCAACTGTACATTTTTCGGGAAAGAAACACATTCCAAAATGCTTATTGCATTATTTTAAGACTAAAGGAAAATTAATTGATAAAGAAAACCCAAAAGTTAGATTAGGACCATCAATTTGTGTTATTGGTGATTTTGTAGGACAATTTAAAATAGATGAAGAAACAGTTTCTGCTTCTATTCCAGATAATGAGAAAAATCCAGATAATAGTATTGAAAGTAGAAAGATGATTGTAAGAGGTAAAGCATATAGAGGTGATAACCCAGAAAAAAACTGTGGTGAATTAGCGTACGATTGAGTATTTGGTTTTATTATATAGGTATATAAAAGTAATATTTTATAGTTTTTTGATTTTCCATAAGGGACAACTTTAATATTACATTTATGAAATCAATAATTTTAAGAGAACAGTTCGCATAATTTTTTCTGAATGCTCTAGGAACCTAATATATAGAATTTTGTTTTAAGTTATAATTCTTTAAGTCATTCTAAGTTTTATATGAGTTGTATAATCTTATTGTTTGTTGATTATGAGGGATTAAGTTAGGGGAGGTGAATAAATTATGGTCAAGTTATCCGAATTTAGAAATAGCTATAAGTTTATAGCTTTATGACATAAACAAATTTACATATAACAAGAGCTAATTAGTTTAAAAATGAATATCGTTTATATATAATAAACTATGTGAATTTAGAATTAGCTTGTTTTAATATAGGTTAGTTTATTAAAGAAAAACGTGCCAATTATCAGATTCCTAAAAAACAATTCTTCTAAGTGTGAAATTTTGGTAATTCTACTGTTGATTGGGAGTTAATGTTAATTGTGCATTGTTTTTCTTTTCTATAAAGCATTATAAGTCAAAATAATGCTACTTTAGGGTAAGATAGATGGATTCTTTCCTGTAATGTTTTAGTTATTTTGTAATATAAGAGGATGATAGTTTTAGAATCCTCATTTATAGTATAGTTTAATTAAAATATTATTAAAACATGAAAAGGTTTACCCTTCTGATATTCTTTGTGTTAGCTAAGTTAAGTGTTTGTGCTCAAGACAAACCAAACATTATTTTATTATTTGCAGACGATGCAGGTTATATGGACTTCGGTTTCCAAGGAAGTAAGGTGATGAAAACTCCTCATTTAGATAAATTGGCAAAATCGGGAGTAACATTTACACAAGGATATGTATCAGATCCTACTTGTGGACCTTCTAGAGCAGGTATGATGACAGGAAAGTACCAAGCAAAATTTGGTTACGAAGAAATAAATGTACCAGGGTTTATGAGCCCACATTCTGCTATTAAAGGAGATGAAATGGGATTGCCGTTGGATCAGAAAATGATGTCTAGTTATTTAAAAGATCTAGGGTATAAAACGGCAGTATATGGAAAATGGCATTTAGGAAATGCAGATCGTTTTCACCCTTTAAATCGTGGTTTTGATGAGTTTTATGGATTTAGAGGAGGAGCTCGTAGCTATTTTGCTTACAAAAAACCAACAGGTGACCGTAAAATGGAAACCAACTTTGGACAGTACGAAGAACCAGATCACTATGCTACAGATGTTTTTGCAGAAAAAGCAGTAGACTTTATAGAAAGAAACAAGAAGAACCCTTTCTTTATTTACTTGTCTTTTAATGCGGTACATACTCCTATGGAAGCTACAGAAGAAGACTTGGCAAAATTTCCAAACTTAACAGGAAAAAGACAGCAATTAGCAGCCATGACTTTGGCTTTGGATAGAGCTTGTGGTAAAGTTTTAGACAAATTAAAAGACTTAGGTATCGATAAAAATACAATTGTTGTTTTTAGTAATGACAATGGAGGTCCATCGGACAAGAATGCATCAAACAACAAGCCTTTAAGTGGTACAAAATCGAATCATTTAGAAGGAGGAATTAGAGTTCCTTTCTTAATGAGTTGGCCTAAGCAAATAAAGAAGAAATCAAGTTATAATTATCCTATAGTAACGTTTGATTTACTGCCAACATTCTATGCCGCAGCAGGAGGAGATGTAAAAGATTTAAAAGAGGTAGATGGAGTAAATGTATTGCCTTTTGTAAAGGGAGAAAAGGAAGGAGCTCCACACGATATTTTATTTTGGAAAAAAGAAACTAGGGCGGTTGTAAGAGAAGGAGATTTTAAATTGATTCGTTTTCCAGACAGACCCGCTGAATTATACAATGTTCCTAACGATACTTCTGAGCGTTACAATTTGGCAAATCAATACCCAGAAAAAGTAGAAAGTATGTACAAAAAACTATTCGATTGGGAAATGACTTTACAAAGGCCGTTGTGGTTGTTAAAACGTAAGTACGAACGTTACGATGTGGATAGAATGAATAAATACAGAAAAGGGTGGGAACCATATCCTACAAATTTAAAATAATCAACGATGAAGTTTAAGTATATATTAATAGCAGCCGTTTTTTTAGGGATTAGCTGTAGTAAAAAAGTAAGTCCGTCTAAAGAAACAAAATCGGTTGCTTCTGTAATGCCATATTCTGACCCAACTAACCAAGGGGGATGGGTTTTAAACAATGAAGTAAGTGATGAGTTTAATGAAAGTTCATTAGACAGGGATAGATGGCATGTTGTAGGAGAAATGATCAACGGAAAACCGAGTTATAAAAATCCAGACAGACCACACAGAGAAGATTGGATTGGTAGAGCACCTTCTCAGTTTTCGGGTAATAATTTTAGATTCGAAAATGGAATGTTAAAATTAGAAACTCGTTGGGAACCAGATTTTCCCTTTAGTGATAAAAAAGACAAAGTAGGAAAGAAGTTAGTGGCTCATGAAAACATTACTACGGCTTGTATTATAGCAAGGAAAGAATTTTTATATGGGTATATGGAAATCCGTTGTAAAGCAGCAGATGCAGAAGTTTCTAGTGCGTTTTGGGCTACAGGAGGTCAGACAGAGTTTGATATGTTTGAGTTTTTTGGAGATCATAGACAGCCTAAAAAGGAAGCAGATGGTAAAGACAAAGAGTTGTGGTGGTCTATGCACGATTGGAGTAGAACCGGTAAAGGAAAAACAACCTATACAGAACACAAATATTTCGATTTTAGAGTAGCAGATGATTTTCATGTATATGGTTACGATTGGAGTGCTGAGGGTGTAAAGATTTATGTAGATGGAAAATTGTTTAGAGATGTTTCTAGAAAGCAAATCAACGATTGGGATGATGTGAATTTAAGCAAAGGAGGAAATGGAGCTGCAGAGAATTATGTAATTACCAAGCCGGTAAAAATATGGTTAGATCAAGAGACTTTTCCTTGGCATGGAGTACCAGATAGCAAAGAGGATTTACATCCATCTGGTAAAGTGGAATTTCAGGTAGATTATGTAAGAGTTTGGCAGAAAAAGTAAATACAGTTTTAATAACGATAAGTAACGTAAGATGAAGAAGTTTATAACAAGTGCTATTGCTTTTTTGGCTTTCAGTATTGGTTTTGCTCAAGAGCATGCCATTCTAAACCATAAACATAGCAAACATGTAAAATTAAAAAGTATCAATCTAGGAGATTGTAAGTGGACAGAGGGTTTTTGGGCAGATAAGTTTAAAACAGCCGAGAAAACTATGATTCCTTATATGAGGTCTGTTTTAACAGGAGATGTTGGTCATGCTTTAAATAATTTTAAGATTGCGGCTGGGTTAAAGAAAGGAGAGCACAAGGGGATGCGCTGGCACGATGGTGATTTTT
The DNA here is from genome assembly GCF_054182685.1 of Wenyingzhuangia sp. IMCC45574. Lineage (NCBI taxonomy): Bacteria > Pseudomonadati > Bacteroidota > Flavobacteriia > Flavobacteriales > Flavobacteriaceae > Wenyingzhuangia > Wenyingzhuangia sp. IMCC45574. The sequence continues at coordinate 410,966 of NZ_CM135169.1, forward strand.
ATAAGTTTATGGAAGCTATCTGCTATCTATATGTTCAAAATGGAGATCCTAAATTATTAGAAGAACTAGATGGGTATATTGAAATCATTAAAAAAGCTCAGGCAGAAGATGGTTATTTACAAACTCAAATTCAGTTAAATAAAAAAGTAGATCGTTACGAGAATCGAAAGTATCATGAAATGTATAATACAGGACATTTCTTAACTACTGCTTGTATACATTATAGAACAACTGGAAAAAGGAACATGTTAGATTTAGCGATTAAACACGCAGATTTATTATGTGTTCAGTTTATGCCGGATAATAAGTTGTTAGGACGTTTTGGGTTCAATCAAACTCAGATTATGGGGCTGGTAGAAATGTTTAGAACTACAAAAGATAAGAAGTATTTAAAGCTAGCAGAAAAATTCATCAACAACAGAGGAAAATACAAAGTAACTGAGGTTTCTACCACTGTAGGGTACCCAATAGGAGATATGGTACAAGAACGTACACCATTACGTAAAGCAAAAGAAGCTGTAGGGCATGCAGTTTTGGCTTTGTATTATTATGCGGGAGCTGCAGATGTGTATGCAGAAACAGGAGAACAAGCTTTGTTAGATGCTTTGGATAGGTTATGGTACAATGTGACTGAGCAAAAAATGTACGTAACTGGAGCAGTAGGACAAACGCACTTTGGGGCATCTACTCACAGAGATAAAATAGAAGAAGGTTTTATAGACGAGTATATGATGCCGAATATGACAGCGTATAACGAGACATGTGCAAATATTTGTAATTCTATGTTTAGCTACCGTATGTTAGGGTTGCACGGAGAGTCTAAATATGCAGATATTATGGAGTTGGTGTTGTATAACAGTGGATTGTCTGGAATTAACTTAAAGGGAGATAGGTATTATTACGCAAATCCGTTAAGAGTAATTAAGGGATCTAGAGATTATAGTAAAATGAATACGGAGTATCCTACTCGCCAACCATATTTAGATTGTTTCTGTTGTCCTCCTAACTTGGTTAGAACGGTTGCAAAAGTATCTGGATGGGCTTATAGTTTGGCAGAAAACGGTGTGGCAGTAAATTTATATGGAGGAAATAAATTGAATACAAAATTGTTGGATGGTTCTAAAATATCATTAACACAAGAATCTAATTATCCATGGGATGGAGATGTAAAGATTACTGTTAACAAAGCTAAAAGAGATGCTTTTAATGTAATGCTTAGAATTCCAGGATGGGCTAATGGAACTACTGTAAAAGTAAATGGACAAGTTACTGCTGTAAAAGTAGTTGCTGGTGAGTTTGCTACCATCTACCGCAAGTGGAGAAAGGGAGATACGATTACCTTAGATTTTCCAATGGAGGTGTATTTTGTAGAAGGACATTCTAGAATTGAAGAAGTAAGAAACCAAGTGGCAGTTAAAAGAGGGCCAGTAGTATACTGCTTAGAAACTGTTGATTTACCAAAAGATACTAAAATTGTAGATGCATATATAACAGGAGACGTTAATGCTCTTAAAGCAGAATACAAGCCAAACTTTTTAGGTGGTTTAACAACTATTTCGGGTGAATTATTAATTAGAAAAGATACTCCAAGCAGCAATATGTATCATAAGGTTTCTAAACCTAAATTAGAGAAATACCAAACACAGTTAGTGCCGTATTATTCTTGGTCTAACAGAAATAAGGGAAAAGAAAGCGGAATGACGGTTTTCTTACCTGTTGTATGGAAGTAAAAAGAAGGTGATGTGTTTTAAATAATAAGCCCATTTGATGGCTTAAATTTAAGTAACCCCAAGCAGGAATGTTTGGGGTTTTTATTTAAAACCCTTCAAATACACCCAAGCCAAACAAAGCAAAATCGTATTTAACAGGGTCTGTAGGGTCTAGTTTTCTAAGGTTGGTATCTAACTCTAACAATGTTTTTGCATCGTTTTGTTTTCTTGTAATAAGTTCTAGTTTTCTACCTACATTTCCGGTGTGCACATCCAAAGGGCAAGAAAGGTATGCTGGGGGAATAGTTTTCCAAATTCCTAGATCTACTCCTAATGTATCTTGTCGTACCATCCAACGTAGAAACATATTAATCCTTTTAGCAGCTGAACCTTTTAAAGGATCAGAAACGTGCTTTGTAGTTCTTGCTGGGTGTGGAATCTCAAAAAACACTTTTTTGAATTCGTGAATTGCAGGTTGCAGCGAATTGTTTTTTATGTTGTTTGAAAATACAAATTCTAGTCCTTTATGGTTTTTATAGATGTTTTTTAGAGAATTTATGAAGAAACCGAAATCGTTTCCGTTAAAAGTTCGGTGTTTAAAATCTACTAGTTTTTCTAAATCTTTAGGTTGATGGTGCATTACAAAATCATAAGGACTATTTTCTAGTAAGTCCATCATTTGAATACAGTTTTTTATAATCATGGCACGTTTTCCCCAAGAAATAGTAGCTGCTAAAAACCCAGCAATTTCTATATCCTCCTTTTTGGTGTATAAATGAGGTATTTGCACAGGATCTGTTTCTATAAAATCTTTAGTGTTGTATTGAATTACTTTTTGATCTAGAAACTCTTTTAGTTCTTTTTGCTGCATTATGATAGAATGAATAGAATTGCAAATATATGAATCGTGAGCTAGGGAGTATTTGAAACTAAAAAAGAACCCAATGAAAATTTCAGAGGGTTCTTACTGAACAAAATAAATGAAAGATTATTTAAGAAAAACCTGACTTAAATACTTGTTTAAAAATTTACCCTTTGGATCCATTTCATTTCTCAATTCAACAAAATCATTCCATTTAGGATATAGCTTAGATAGCTCGTGGTATTTTGCTTTAAAACGTTTTCCCCAGTGCGGTTTACCTCCGTGTTTTAAGAAAACGTCTTCTACCTTATCAAATGCTTCGTAACTATCAGCTGCAGGAGAGTTTCTACAAACACAACCAATGCTTACTGCATCTTCGTTGTAAGCGTAACTTAACCAAGTATTGTCCTTTTTAATAAAACGAACATCCATTGGTACATGTACAAAAGCATTATTGTTATTGCTGTTTAAAACTTCTTTTAACTCTTTAAATAAGTCCTGAAATTTAGAATAAGCAATCGTCCATTCTGCCAATTCCATGCTTGCACCTCTTTTTTTAGTAACTGTTGCATCATATAAAGAACCTGCATGTTCCTTTTTTGCTCTAAAAAATAAGTTGAACAATATTTTATTTGCCAAAACTGTGAATTTAGGGTTCTGGGTTGTAAACTGATATAGGAACTTAGAAGTCTTTCTTCTATATTTTATATACTTTGGGACGTCTTTTGGGACAAATTTAAATTCTTTAGATACTTTGTTTCCTAAAATAACATAGCCGTGGTCTGTGTGTGGAAGCCATAGAACTCTAACAAAGTCATAGTTTTTTAGATATTTATCAATATTTAAGAGCCAAGTACTGTCTTTCTGTGGAGCCTCTTTTAAATGAAGCCTATAGTTGTCTTCACATGCAAATGTTATTTCTGAAAAAACGCCTAAAGTACCCAATGAGAGTCTCAGTGCATCCATTTCACTGTTTTCATCGGTATATTCTTTAATACTTCCATCGGCTAAAACCATTCTAAATTTAGATACGTATTTAGCAAGTATAAATCCGTTTGTACCATGAGTACCTGTGGCCAAAGCTCCTCCAATGGTAACTTTATCTATATCTGGCAAACAAGGAATACACCAACCTAAGTTTTGTATTTCTTTAATTACTTTTTCTAAAGTAATTCCGGGTTGTACAGTAATCTCTTTTGTTGCTTGGTTTACGGTTATAATTTTATTGTAGTTTTCAATATTTATCAAGGTATCTGTACCTGCAGAAATATCAGAAGAAGAATACCTATTACCAAATACTCTAACAGAATTACTCTGGGCTATCACCTTGCTTAATTGCTCTTCGGATGTAATAGAAATTAGTTTATTATACGAATGGGATACATTTTCATTCCAACTAACCCATAAGTTTTCTTTGTTGGAGCTATCAATGCTTTTTGTATTGTATGTGCTTTTTGGGAGCACGTTGGTTGATGATGACATGGTTTTGTTTTTTGCGAATTTAAAAAGCTCTTTTACGATAAGTGTTATGGTTGCCAAAATGAAGTTATTTTGGATTGTTTCTAAATATAAGAGATGTGCAAACCTTTGTTCTTACTTAGGAGGTAGTTGCATAGTAGCTTTTAAAGTTCATTGTTGGACTTTATGTATTTTTTTGAATATATTTACGTTCTTTCAATTCATACACGAGTTACTAAACAAGTAGATTTATTTTGAATTCTATACAAAAAATAAGATTATCATTAAAGGAATATAAAGAGTTGTATAACGATTTGTATTTTTCTTTATGCTTATTTGCGGACAAGTATGTAAAAGATTTAGAACTATCTAAAGATCTGGTACAAGATGTATTTGTTAAAATATGGAAGGATGAAATTGAGTTTCAAAGTAAAAATGCAATTAAATCTTATTTGTATAATGCTGTTAGGAATAAGTGTCTAGATACTTTAAAAAATAAATCATATCAAGCTAAAAAGCCATTAACAGAAGTAGAATTGGCAATTTTAGAATCTGACAGTTATTTTGAAAAAGAAGTATTAATAGAAGAAGTTTCTACTGCTTTACATAATGCTGTAAACACACTTCCAGAGAAATGTAGACAAATAATGAGGTTAAGTCTAAGAGGTTTAGAAAACTCTCAGATTTCAGAGGAACTTTCATTGTCTGTTAATACTGTAAAAGCCCAAAAGAGAATTGCTTATCAAAAACTAAAGCCAATTTTAAAAGAATCAATATTAGGTTTGTTTTATTACTTATTTATCTAGTTTTAGTCTCTGTTTTTACTTTTTTTTTACTTTTTTTTACTTTTATTTAACCCTTTCTCTTTTTTTGTCGTCTTTGTTTGTAGATGTGCTAATTATAGTGTTTTAAAATGAAGAGATTAGAAAGTATCATTTCACTAGCAAAAAGAATCGCTTTTTCTATTATTAAAGAGAAAAAGATTGATGATAATGAATTGAGTCCGTTTTTTAATGAAAGTGATAAAAAGGAAATTGTTTCTAGACTAAACAATAGTCACGAAAAGAAAAGAAGAGAGATTTTATTAAAGAAGTTAAAGACAAACAAAAAAAATGATTGGAAAAAAATAGAGGATCAAGTTGCTCCTAAATCTAAGTACTATGTTTTAAAACCAATTTTAAAAGTAGCTGCCGTTTTTGTTGGGGCTATGGGTATAACATATTTGTTTTATGTAGGAAATACTTCTAATGATATAGATTTAGCTAGTAATGATATTGTTTTAAAGTTAGATAATGGAAATAAAGAAATAATTTCTAATGATGGAACAAGAACAATTATTGATAAAAAAGGGAAAGTAATTAGTGAAAAAAACGGAGGGGTATTAGATTATTATGCTTCGAACGAAGCTACCTCTCTTAAGTTTAATGAAATTACGGTACCCTATGGTAAAACATTCCAATTACTTCTTTCTGATAGTACAAAAGTGTATTTAAACTCAGGAACCACGTTAAAGTATCCTGTTAAATTCTTAAAAAATTACAATAGAGAGGTTGAGTTAACTGGTGAAGCTTTCTTTGAGGTTTACAAAGACAAAAAAAGACCTTTTATAGTGAAGTCTAATGAGTTAAACATAAAAGTATTAGGGACAAAGTTTAATGTGACTTCATACCCTGAAGATTGGGCTACAAATACTGTTTTAGTAGAAGGAGCTGTAAGTTTGTATACCAACGAGAAATCTAAAGTAACCCTTAAACCTTTTGTGTTAAAACCCAATCAAAAAGCATCGTGGATAAATAACAAGAAAACCATGCGTGTAGGTAATGTATACGATACTTCTATATATACTGCTTGGATTGATGGAAAGATTATTTTTAAACATATGAAGTTTAAAGCGATCGTAAAAAAATTAGAAAGACATTACAACGTAGAAATTGTAAATAGAAATAAAGAATTATCTGAAAAGACTTTTACAGCAAGATTTGATATTGAAACTATTGAACAAGTCTTAAACACTTTTAGTAAAAGTTATCCTATAAACTATACAATAGAAAAGAAGAAGATTATTATTAATTAACTAAAAACGATAACTATATGATTTGAGACTTAAACGAACCAAAAACAAATAGCCTATAAAAAAATCGGAAAATGCTGCCACATTTCCCGATAATATAAACATAGTGCTAAAACAATTATTAAACACTAAACGAATAACAAAAGTATGAAAAATCTCATTAATACAGTGAGGATATCTCGCTGTACCTTAAAGTTGGATTTAAAGATGAAACTAACTATTTATTTATTCATTTTTTCTTTGATTCAAATCCACGCGAGTACTTACTCTCAGAATACTAAAATTTCATTAAAACTTGATAATACAAGTATTGAAAATGTATTGCACGAAATTGAATCTAAGACGGAATTTAAATTTTTATATAACGATAATGATGTTGATTATCGCAAACAAGTTACTGTAGACGCAAAGGAAACTTTGGTGTCTAAGATTTTAGATAAGGTATTTACAGGAACAAATATTACTTACGAAGTATTAGATAAGCAAATTATTCTAGTAAACGAACAAGACGAATTAAACACGTCTTTGGTTTATGAAGAGCAGAAGTCTAGAAAAGTAACAGGTACTATAAAAGATGATAATGGAGAACCTTTAATTGGGGTTACCGTAATGATTAAAGGTACCAGCAAAGGTGTTACTTCAGACTTTGATGGTAATTATACTGTGATGGTTAAGGATGATTTAGCTGTTTTAGTATTTAGCTATATGGGGTATAAAGACAAAGAGGTCTTGGTTGGAGATAAGTCTGTACTTGATGTACAATTAGAAACTTCAGCAGCAGATCTAGAAGAAATTGTATTGGTAGGTTATGGTACTCAAAAGCGTAGTGATGTAACTGGTGCGATTGCTTCTATTAGCTCAGAAAAGCTATTAAAAGCTCCCATTGTTAAAATGGAAACAGGAATGCAAGGAAGAGTTGCTGGGGTTACTATAAAACAAAGTACTGGAGCTCCCGGACAGAGAATGAAAATGAGAATTCGTGGTGCGGGTTCTATTAATTTTTCTAATGAGCCCTTATATGTTATAGATGGTTTTATTGGAGCTGATATTTCTACAATCAACCCTGCGGATATTGCTAAAATAGATATTTTAAAAGATGCTTCTGCTACTGCAGTATATGGGGCAAGAGGTGCAAATGGAGTGGTGTTAATTTCTACAGTTAAACCAAAAGAAGGACCTTTTGCTGTTACTTTTGATACAAACTATAGTATTGGTAAAATTATTAATAAATATGACTTGTTATCTGCAGGGGAGATGGCGGAGTTATATAACGAAAGATCTGTGGCTTTAGGAACAACTCCAGAAAGTTTACCATTTACTCAGCAACAAATAGACGATTTTAAGCAAAACGGAGGTACTGATTGGCAAGATTTGGTAACGAGGCAAGCATTTAGAACTAATCATACTTTAACTGTAAATGGAGGAACTGAAAATTTAAATTATTATTTTTCAGCTAATAATTTAAAAGATGAAGGGATTATAAAGAATTCTTTTTATAAAAGAAATTCTATACGTTCCAATATTTCAGGAAAAGTAGGGAAGTATATAGATTTTAGATTCAACACCTATGGAACGATGACAGACAGTCAGGCTAATGGTGTTGGTACAGGAGGGAGAAACAACCCAATAGGACGTGCTGCAATATTTCCTCAAATTTGGCCAGCAAGAAATGATGCTGGAGAAATTATTGATCCTACCACATATGATAGTTATAATGGTGCGTTTTTACCTGGTAGAGATGTACATCCAGAATTAGCTATTGATCAAGATCAGGTTACAGAAAACGAAAGCTTATTGTCTAATTTGGATTTACATTTTAAGTTAGGGAATGGTTTTTCATTCGATTTTAATAATTCTGGTAGAATTACTTCTGGTTTCACAGGAAGTAGACAAATAATAGATAACGTAAATGTTAATAGAGATAACCTAACAGCACAGCATGTGTATAGAAGAGGTAGAAGTTACATGACAACTGGAATGTTAAATTATGAAAAAGAGTTTGGAGACCACAAAATTAAGGCTTCTGCTGTTTATGAATTCCAGAAAAGTACTAGTCAGGCTACTACATCAACTGTAGGGGACTTTAAGACTTTAGGTAATGGATGGTTTGTACTAGAAAATGGAACACCAACCAGAACTGCTTCTAACTTAAATGCTAATAGTAACCTTGGTGGAGCAAGAAAAATACGTTCATATATGGGACGTTTTAACTATAGTTTTAAGGATAAGTATTTGTTAACCGCTTCTTTAAGAGCTGATGGAAATTCTGCTTTACATCCAGATCATAGATGGGGGTATTTTCCTTCAGCAGCCTTAGCATGGAATGTTACGAAAGAAGAATTTCTTAAAGATTCAGATGTTATAAATAGATTAAAAGTAAGAATAGGTTATGGTGCTACAGGAAATACAGCAGTACCTAATTATTTTAGATTTATAAAATTCGATAATACCAATGCTGCAAATGGATATAGTTGGTATCCTTTTGATAGTGATGGTGTTGTTCAGGGGGTTGTATTAGCTGATCCAACTTCTCCATTTATAAAATGGGAAACTACAGTACAACATAATGTAGGGTTTGATATAGGTTTGTTGAATAATAAAATTAATGCAACATTAGACTTGTATAATAAGGAAACAAGTGATGTTGTATTGAAAAATTCGATTCCTAGATATACTGGATTTCAGTCATTTGGTAAGAATTCTGCAACCATACAAAATAAAGGAATTGAGTTAGGATTAAACTTTAATATCAAAGATACACAAGACTTTCATTGGGATGCTTATTTGAATGTATCTAGAAATGTAAACAAGGTTAAAAAACTAGGAGGAGAAACAACAGAAACTTTCCTAGCTGATGAGGCAGCTTTAGGTATTTGGAGTTTAGTAGGAGGAAATTCTAAGTTTATTGTTAAAGAAGGAGAGTCAATGGGAAGTTTGTTTGGGTTAAAAGCAATTGGAATTTGGCAAGAAAATGAAGCTACAGAAGCAGAGGCCTTTGGAGCTAAACCAGGAGAAGTAAAGTATGAAGATTTAGATGGAAGTGGTAATTATTCTGCAAGTGATAGACAAATTGTAGGGAATACTGCACCAGACTTTACTTATGGATTAGGAACTAGTGTTGCGTATAAAGGATTCGATGCAACTATTCAATGTGTGGGATCGGTTGGTAACGAAACTTACAATTGGTCTAGAAACTTTTTAAATCAACAAATGTCTACTGCAGATTATAGAAATAGATGGACTTCTACAAATACAGGCTCTACCCAACAGATATACAAGCCTGTAGGAGCAGATTTGTCTGCTAATTATGTAGTTAGTCAATATATTGAAGATGCTTCGTTTTTTAAAATTAGTAACATAACTCTAGGTTATACTATACCAAAGAATGTAGCTAGTAAGTTTAAGATAAGCTCATTACGTTTTTACGGGAGTATAGATAATGTTTTAACAATTACAGATTATACTGGTTTAGACCCAGAGGCTTCTAGTACAGCTATCAATAGTGATGCACAAGCAGGTGTTGATGCATTTTCTTATCCGTTAACAAGAACAATATCTTTTGGTGCTAAGCTAGCGTTCTAAGATTTAAAAATTAATTTAAAAGACACACAAATGAAAAATAAAATATTAAAATATATTTATGTGACACTTGCTAGTTGCAGTGTGGCATTGACAGCTTGTGAAGACTTAGATGAAGATTCAGTAGGATTAGTATCTCCGGATACTTATTATACAGATGGAAAACCTTTAGAGTCTGGATTAAGAGGGATTTTTGGAAATATGCATAGAGCAACATGGGGGCTAGATATGTATTCTTCTTTTACTGGAGCAGATGATTTAACTTCAAGGACAGGAAGTAATAAAATAGTAGTCTTGGAAGCCGATCAATTTGCTATAACAGGTGGTAATGCATGGGTAACAAATAATTGGAATGCCAATTATAAAACAATTTTACATTGTAATTCTCTAATTGAAAATGCAGAGAAAATTACTGATATGGAGCCTGAAGATTTGAATTATTACATAGCAAACGCAAGATTTATTAGAGGGTTAGCTTATTTTAGATTAGTAACAAGTTTTGGGGATATTCCAATGCCATTAAAATCAGAGTTAGATTTAACTATTAAAAGGACTCAGAAGCGTAAGGTAATGCAGCAGGCAATTGATGATTTTACTTTTGCTGCTGAATGGTCAATAAATGATAGAGATATTAACCCTACAGTAAATGATGGTCATTCATCAAAAACTGCTGCAAAGGCTTTTTTAGCTAAAGCGTATATGCAATTAACAGGTTGGCCTTATAATGAGGTTGATAAATGGGCAAACGTAAAACAGTTAACGAAAGAAATTATTGATGGTGGAATATATTCTTTAACAGATGATTTTGCTCATAATTTTCAAGATCCTCATCAAATTAATAAGGAGGTAATATTTGCTCATATTTGTCAAAGAGAAGGATGGCCATTAGCAACACAAAATAGATCTTATGGATTTAGATGGGGTAGATGGATGGATTTGTACATGGAATGGACGTATTTTAAGAATTTTCCAGATGGTTATAGAAAAGAATATTGTTCAGCAGCAGATAGTTCAAATGATCATTTTGTAACTTTTCAACATCCAGTAGTTACAAAGTTTTCATGGGGAACTAGAGCTCAGAATTCAACGGATCCAGTTGATCATGTTATTGAGCATAATTGGCAAACCTCTAATGATAATATTGCAATGCGTTACGCAGAGGTGTTATTGATGTATGCAGAAGCTGCAGCTAATGATGGTGAGTTAAACGAAGCTATTGAAAAATTGAATTTTGTAAAAAGAAGAGCTTATGCAGGCGGGGCTACAAAACAAGCCGATGTAGCTTTATTACCAGTTGAGTTTTGGAAAATACCAGATGCTACTATAGACCATACATCTACAACTTTACCAGATGCCGATGCAGTGATTGATGCAATTTTAGAAGAAAGAGCATATGAGTTCTTAGGTGAAAATGGAGGAAATAGATGGTTAGATTTAGTAAGACATGAGTTGGTTGGTCCTGCAAATGATACAAGAGATCCTTTAGATGTGGCAGATGTACCTTTAGTGGGCGATCCTTACGATAATAATTTGTGGTTTACACCTATTCCAGATACAGAATCTGTATTAAACCCAAATTTATTATTACCAGCAGAATAGTAATTTTTTAGTTAGGTTTTTAAGTTTAGTAAAAGGGATATTGTTAGTTCAATATCCCTTTTCATTTTTTTAATTCACCAGTCTATTGTATTCTTGTTTCAATTCGTCATAAGCAGCTTTAGCTTCTGTATTCGTTCCTAATTGACCAATTAAATTATTAGTTTCTGTATAGTCAGAGCTTACTTTGTATAAAGACTCTACATTGTCAATAATATTCAATTTATAGGCATCATTCCTTAGTGTATATCCACTTGGAGAAGCTGAAAAATTAATCTTTCTAAGTGATGTTCCTGAATTAGAAAGTAACGATTTAAAGCTGATGCTTTCGTTAGTATTAGGGTTTGAAATACCACATAAATCAGAAATGGTAGAAAAAAGGTCAGTTCCTTGTATTAGAGCTGTTTCACTAACATTTTTTCTATCTACTCCATATCCACTAATTACAAAGGGAACATTTACCCCACCACTATGTAATGAACCTTTTGCAGTAGTATTTGTAAATGGTAATTGAACTGCTTTACCAGGGGTACCATTATCACCCATAAAAATAATGGTAGTATTCTTTTTAGTTTCTTCATCTAATGAATCTAACAGTCTACCAATTTCATAATCCATAGCTTCCAGCATCTGCATGTACTTTCTTAGGTTGTTACTCCCTGTTGTGGTATAACTATTACTATCTTCAGGTGTGTGAAATTGACCACTAGCTGTATGTGCAGCATTATAAGCTACCCAACAAAACCATGGTTTGGTGGTGTCTTTAATCCAATCTATAGCATAATCTGTATAGGCTGTTGTGGTATAATAATCAGTTATTGGGGTTTTTACACCATCTTCTTCTAAAGTCCAATTGTAATAATCTGTAACCCCACCTACATTAATCGATGATCCTTTAAATTTATCAATTCCTAAAGGTTCTATTACGGCAGAAGTGGTTGATAAATGCCACTTACCAAATACCCCTGTTTGATAAGCATTATTGGTATTGTTATTAATATGTTTTTGAAGTACAAGCTCTGAGTCGCTCATTTTAGTTTGGGGAGAATTAACTCCTGTTTGAGTAGATACTTTACCCGTAATAATTGAAGCTCTAGTAGGAGAACAAGTAGAATATACCCATGCGTTTTCAAAACGTATTCCATCTGTATACAGTTTTTCTACATTTGGCATTACTGGCTTTAAAGTTCTTACGGTGTTAAAAGAAGTATCATAAGGAGACGCATCCATTCCCATATCATCAGCAATAATTAATAAAATATTAGGTTTTCCCGTACCCGTAGTTGGAGTTTCTTCTTCAGGATTGTCCGGATTTTCTTCTGTAGGAGTTTCCTCTGTAATAGATTCACCATCATTACTACAAGAAATTATGCTTAATATACTTAGTAGCGTAAAGAAGAAAATAGTAATTATTTGAAAAGCCTTAAGGCTAATTTTTTTGGTTTTTACGTACGACATAATAATTGGGTGTTTATATAAAAACAAGTTACACGTATTTTACCCTACTTATTGATTAAAAAAACTTTCCGTTTACTATTTTTGAATACATGGAAAAAGAACTTAAAAGTTTAGATGGAATACTAGAAGGAGAGGTTTATGTAGATGATTTACATCAAAAAATATATGCAACAGATGCCTCGGTATACAGAAAGATACCTAAGGGTGTTGCCTTCCCAAAATCGAAAGAAGATTTAAAAAAAATAATTGACTTTGCATCAAAACATAAAATTACATTAATACCTAGAACTGCGGGAACATCTTTAGCGGGACAGTGTGTAGGAGAAGGATTAATAGTAGATGTATCTAAATATTTTACGTCTATAGTTTCGTACAGTAAATCGTTAAAAACCATTACGGTACAACCAGGAGTAATTAGAGACGATTTGAACCGTTTTGTTAAAGAGGATGGTGTGTTTTTTGGACCAAATACCTCTACGGCCAATCGTTGTATGATAGGTGGAATGGTGGGGAATAACAGTTCTGGAACTACTTCTATTCGCTACGGAGTTACAAGAGATAAAGTACTTAGCTTAGAAACTATTTTAAGTGATGGTAGTGAAGTAGTTTTTAAAGAAGTTACCAGGGATACTTTTATAGAGAAAATGCAATTGAACTCTCTAGAGGGGGAAATTTACAAAGAGCTATACAACACATATCAAAAAAGAGAAGTACAAGAAGAGATTAAATCTAAATACCCCAAACCAGAAATACATAGAAGAAATACAGGGTATGCAATAGACGAACTCTTAAAGTTTGAATTGTTTGGAGGTACAGAGAAGACAATCAACTTGGCAAAGCTACTGTGTGGGAGCGAGGGAACCTTAGCTTTTACTACAGAAATAACATTACAATTAGATTCTTTACCACCAAAATACAGTGTAATGGTGGCATCACACTTTAAATCGGTACAGGTGTGTTTGGAGTCTGTAAACTTGGCAATGCAACATCAGCTATACAATTGTGAGTTGATGGATAAGATTATTTTAGATTGTACAAAGAAAATTCCATCACAAAAAGAAAATAGAAAGTTTTTACAGGGAAATCCTGCGGCAGTTTTAATGTTAGAAGTTGCTGCTGATACTCAAGAGAAGGCTTTAGAGAAAGCCAATAGTTTAATTCATGATTTAGAAACGCACGATTTTGGCTATGCACACCCAAAGATTGTTGGGAATAAAATTAAAGGGGTACATGAGCTAAGAAAAGCAGGACTTGGAGCTTTGGGGAATATGGTTGGAGATAAAAAAGCAGTAGCATGTATAGAGGATACTGCGGTTTCGCTAGATGATTTGCCAAACTTTATTACCGACTTTACAGCCATGATGGTAGAATACAATCAACAAGCTGTTTACTATGCACATGCTGGAGCAGGAGAAATTCACTTAAGACCTATCTTAAATTTAAAAGTAAGAGAAGATGTAGTGCTATTTAGGACTATTACAACTAGGGTTGCAGCGTTGGTAAAGCAATACAAAGGATCTTTAAGTGGTGAACATGGAGATGGTATTGTAAGAGCAGAGTTTATTCCTATGATGGTTGGAGCACAAAACTATCAGCGTTTGATAGAATTAAAAGAGTTGTTTGATCCTAAGTATATTTTTAACAAAGGAAAAATTGTGCATCCTTTTAAAATGGATGAGGCATTGCGATATGAAACTGACAGTGTAGCCCCAGAAATAGATACTTTAATGGATTTCTCTGACAGCCAAGGTGTGTTAAGTTTGGCAGAACAGTGTAATGGATCTGGAGATTGTAGAAAGTCTGTAGCTGCAGGAGGAATGATGTGTCCTAGTTACAGAGCCACAAAAGAAGAAAAGGATACTACACGAGCAAGAGCAAATGCGCTAAGAGAAGTATTAACGAACAATAAGGCCAGGAATAAGTTTGATAGTGAAACCTTAAAAGAGGTTTTTGATTTGTGCGTAGGATGTAAGGCTTGTGCAAGTGAATGTCCAAGTAATGTAGATGTAGCCGCTTTAAAGTCTGAGTTTTTATACCAGTACCAAGAAGCCTATCGTTATGGGTTTCGCAATCGTTTGTTTGCAAGTATTACAGATGTTAATCAGCATTTGTCTGTATTGGCAGGATTGGTGAATTTGTTGAGTAATACAACACTTGTTAAAAAGATATTAGGGGTTAGTAAAGAACGTACGTTGCCTTCTTTAAAACGTATTACACTTTCTCAGTGGATAGATGATCATTTTGAGGATTTACAGTTAAAGCATCCAATTAAAGAAGTGCATTTTTTTAATGATGAGTTTATCAATTATTACGATGTTAAAATTGGAATAGATGCAATTGAATTGTTAACAAAATTGAATTATAAATGTGTATTTATCAATCATGAGCAGAGTGGAAGGAGTTATATTTCTAAAGGATTCCTAAAAGAAGCTAAACAAGTAGCCGATGAAAATATTAGTATTTTTAGTCCAGCTGTAAGCGAGGAAAGTCCTTTGGTAGGAATAGAACCTTCTGCTATTTTGTCTTTTAGAGATGAATATGTTCGTTTGGCAGGAGATAAAGAAAATGCAAAAGATTTAGCAAAACATACTTATACTATAGAAGAGTTTGTTAGCAAAGAAATAGTATTAGGGAACATACAATCAGAGTCGTTTACCAACGTAAGCAAAGAGGTAAAAGTACATGTACACTGTCATCAAAAGTCGTTGAGTAATTCTAAACATACGTTTGATATGTTAAATATAATACCCAATTATGAGGTTAGACTAATGAATACAGGTTGTTGTGGAATGGCAGGTTCTTTTGGTTTTGAACAGGAACATTATGAGGTGAGTATGCAAATGGGAGAGGATACCTTATTTCCAAAAGTTAGAAAAGCATCGGAGGATACAATTATAGTAGCATCTGGAACCAGTTGTAGACATCAAATTAAAGACGGAACCCAAAGAAATAGTTTGCATGCAGTAACTGTATTGAGAGAAGCGTTGCTAATTGACAATTAGCAATTAACAATAGGCAGTTAATAGTTTTACCGCATACAGCTTATTGTCTATAGCAATTAAAAAAGTTTACAGTAAGCAGTATTCAGTAGGCGATTATTCGGAGAAAAGGATAGCCTAATGCTTAAAGCCAATAGCCTATGGCGTTAATTATTAACAACTAACCATTAACAATTTAAGAAATGGCATACGATACCTATTTAGAAGAGCGAATTACACGCATATTAGAAGAAAAAAGAGTTGTTTTCTTGGCTAAGAAAATGATGGGAGGTTTGTGTTATATGGTAGATAACAAAATGTGTGTAGGTATTGTAAAAGAACAGCTAATGGCTAGAGTGGGGGCTGATTTTTATGCGGATGCATTACAGGTAGCGCATGCAAACGAAATGAACTTTACAGGTAGAGCGATGAAAGGGTATGTGTTTATTGATGCTGATGGATTAGATACTGATGATCAACTAGAGTTTTGGGTGCAAAAATGTTTGGATTTTAATCCACTAGCTAAAAGTTCTAAAAAGAAGAAAAAGTAATCCTATGGAATCAAGATTAACATGTAAACAATTAAACGACAAATACATCTCAGAGATTGCTGTATTAGGACATCAATTGAATCCGAAAATTTCAGTGGAAGAAATCAAGGCTTTTCAAGAAGAAATGTTTCAGCTAGATACTTACCAATGCTTTGGTTTGTTTTTAGAGGATCAATTAATAGGGATGTGTAGCGGTTGGATTACGATACGATATTATTCAGGAAAACAGTTAGAGGTAGACAATGTAATTATTGATAACACTATTCAATCTAAAGGTTACGGAAAAATATTTTTTGAGTTTATTGAAGAATGGGCAAAACAGAATAATTGCAAAACGATTGAGTTGAATACCTATGTGCAAAACTCAAGATCCCATAAGTTTTATTTCAATCTGGGATATTCTATTATCGGATATCATTTTCAGAAGAAGTTGGAGTAAAATTTCATTTACGATTAGTTCATCATGTAAAAAGCAATTGTTGCTTAAGGTTATGATTACACTGATCAACAAATATATATTTAAACAATTTTACAAAGCTCCTCAATCACATAAGCTATTTCCTCCTTAGTCGTAAGTTTAGAAAAAGAAAAACGAACCGAGGTGTTTTGTTGTTCAGCATCGTTTAAAAAGCTTTGTAACACATGAGAACCTTTGTGACTTCCGCTTTGGCAGGCAGAACCTCCAGAAACAGCGATTCCTTTTAAATCCAATTGGAATAAAAGCATAGGTAAGTCTTTGTTAAACTGAACGTTTACTACAGTATGAGTACTTTGGTTTAAATCGTTAGAAACTCCGTTAAATTTTACAGTAGGGATTACTTTTTGTATTTCTGAAAGAAAATAACTTTTTAACTCTTTAAGAAAGGTAATATCTTCTTTTAAGTTATTTAAACAAAGACTCAACGCTTTTTCCATACCAACAATGGCCGCAATGTTTTCTGTACCTGCACGGGTTCCTCTTTCTTGTTCGCCACCTAATATTTCGGGCTGTATTCCAGTTCCTTTTCTAAAAAAAGAAAATCCAATTCCTTTAGGACCATGAAATTTATGCGCAGAGACTGCAATAAAATCAATATCTAGTTCGGTTAGGTTGATGTTAAAGTGTCCTACAGATTGAACCGTGTCGCTATGAAACAATGCCTTATAAGTTTGTTTTAGAGCAATAACCTTTTCTAAATCTAAAATAGTTCCAACTTCATTGTTTACATGCATCAAAGAAATCAAGGTTTTATCTGTACTGTTTTGTAACAAAGATTCTAAATGATTGTAATCTATGGTTCCATTTTCCAGAATATCAACATAAGAGACCATGATTCCTTTGGTTGCTAAATAATCAACCGTATGTAGCACAGCATGGTGTTCTACTGCTGAGGTTATAATGTGAGTTACTCCTAGGTTGTAGACCGCGTTTTTTAAAATTAAGTTGTCTGCTTCGGTACCACCAGAAGTAAATACAATTTCTGATGTTCCACAGCTCATTTGCTTGGCAATGCTTTTTCGTGCATTTTCTATTAATGCCCTAGAGCTACGTCCGTAACTATGAGTAGAGGAAGGGTTTCCAAAGCTTGAATTCATTGTTTCAATCATCACATCTACAACTTTAGGAAGCATAGGTGTGGTAGCCGCATTGTCTAAGTACACTTTTTTCATTGCCACAAAAATAAAGGTTCTAATTGAATAATTAACATAAGCATTTTGTCAGTCTTTTAGGATGTGGCATTATAGTTGAAATATCTATTAAGAATTCTAATACATGCTTGTTTTTTTGTAATTTCGCAAACCTTGGCTATTTCAAAAAAGTAGCATCGTGTCATAATGACATTTTAGCATATGAGTAAATATAGAAACATAAAAATAGACCCAATGTCTATGCACAATATAATTGATGAAGATTCGGATTTAATACCCTTATTAACTCCGGAAGATGAAGCAGAAATGAATAAAGAGGTAGTGCCAGAGGTATTGCCAATTTTACCTTTAAGAAATACGGTTTTATTTCCGGGGGTAGTAATTCCAATTACTGCAACTAGAGACAAAGCAATTGCTTTAATTAAAGAAGTAAACAAAGGAGATAAAACGTTAGGAATTGTAGCTCAGAAAGATCCTTCTAGTAAGAATCCAGGTTTTGATGATATTTACCATGTAGGTGTAGTTGCTCAGATTTTAAGAGTGCTAAAGATGCCTGATGGAAATACAACTGTCATCATACAGGGAAAAAAACGTATGCGTGTTAAGGAATTAATACAAGAAGTACCATACCTTAAGGCAACTGCAGAGGAAATTATAGAAGATTTGTTTGTAGAAGATACAGAGGAGTTTAAAGAAATTATCGAAACGGTTAAGGATACTGCTTTAAATGTAATTGAAGAGAACCCTAATATTCCTACAGAGGGGACGTTTGCAATTAAGAACATTCAGAGTAATTCTTTCTTAATCAACTTTATTTCTTCTAATATAGACTTGTCTGTAAATGAAAAGCAAGAATTATTAGAAATAAACAGTTTAAAGGAAAGAGCCATTGCTACGCTTAAGAAATTAAATGTTGAGTTACAGCGTTTAGAGTTGCGTAATGATATTCAGAACAAAACACGTGTAGATTTAGACCAACAACAACGTGAGTATTATTTACACCAGCAGTTAAAGACCATTCAGGAAGAGTTGGGAGGGAACTCTCACGAGGCTGAAATTCAGGAATTAATTAGCAAGGGTAAAGAGAAAAAGTGGTCTAAAGAAGTAAACGAAACTTTTGAAAAAGAGGTGGCAAGAATGAAGCGTTTGAACCCTCAAATGCCAGAATATTCTATACAACGAAACTATTTAGAGTTGCTATTAGAATTGCCTTGGGAAACCTACTCAGAAGATAAATTCGACTTAAAAGCTGCACAAGAAATATTAGAGCGCGATCACTTTGGGTTGGAAAAAGTGAAAGAGCGTATTATAGAGCATTTGGCAGTTCTAAAATTAAAAGGAGACATGAAATCTCCAATCATCTGTTTATACGGACCTCCTGGTGTTGGTAAAACATCTTTAGGAAAGTCTGTTGCAGAGGCTTTAGGAAGAAAATATGTTCGTATTGCTTTAGGAGGTTTACGAGATGAATCTGAAATTAGAGGACATCGTAAGACCTATATTGGAGCAATGCCAGGTAGATTAATTCAGAACGTAAAAAAAGCGGGAACAAGCAATCCTGTTTTTGTTTTAGATGAAATTGATAAAATGGCTTCTGGAATTCAAGGAGATCCTTCTTCTGCTATGTTAGAGGTCTTAGATCCTGAGCAAAACTCAGCTTTCTACGATAACTTTTTAGAAATAGGATACGACTTGTCTAAAGTTATGTTTATTGCGACTGCCAATAGTATTGGAGACATCCCTTGGGCATTGAGAGATCGTATGGAAATGATCAACGTTTCTGGATATACGATTGAAGAAAAGATGGAAATCGCTAAAATTCACTTGTTACCTAAGCAACTAAAAGAACACGGACTAAAATCGAGTCACTTAAAAATTAAGAAAGACGAGTTAGAGTTTGTTGTAACGGGGTATACAAGAGAGTCTGGAGTTCGTTCTTTAGAAAAAGTAATTGCCAAATTGGTTCGTTTTGCTGCTAAATCTATTGCTTTAGAAGAGGAGTACGATGTAAACTTATCTAAGGAAAAGATTACAGATATTTTAGGACCTGCAAGATTAGAGAGAGATAAATACGAAAATAATGATGTTGCTGGAGTTGTTACAGGTTTGGCTTGGACAAGTGTAGGGGGGGATATTCTTTTTATAGAATCTATCTTATCTAAAGGGAAAGGTTTAACAATTACGGGGAATTTAGGAACTGTAATGAAAGAATCTGCAACCATTGCAATGGAATACATTAGAGCAAATGCAGAAGAATTTGGAATTAAGCAAAAGACCTTAGACGAAAACAAGGTTCATATTCACGTTCCAGAAGGAGCTACACCTAAAGACGGACCAAGTGCAGGTATTACAATGCTTACTTCTTTGGTATCTGTGTTTACCAACAGAAAGGTAAAGTCTAAAATAGCCATGACAGGTGAAATTACGTTAAGAGGAAAAGTATTACCTGTTGGTGGAATTAAAGAAAAGATATTGGCAGCTAAGAGAGCAAATATTAAAGAAATTGTATTGTGCGAAGCCAATAGAAAAGATATAGAAGAAATTAAAGAGTCTTATTTAAAAGGGTTAAAGTTTCATTACGTAACAGAAATGAGTCAGGTTATAGATATTGCATTAACCAAACAAAAAGTAAAAAAAACGTTGTCAGGAACTAAATAAGATTACGACAGATAGCATATTATTTAGTTTACAATTTTCTTTTTTAAACGATGGTTTAACTTACTAGTTAGGCCATCGTTTTTTATTAATACAGTTTTACCAACAAAGTGTATGCTGTATTTTAAACCTTTCTACAATTGAAAAGTCTTAAATAGCTGATGAAATACAACTAAAAATAACTGTAAGTTTTAGAAGTAAACTATGGCTTAATTTAGATACAAGTGTATTTTTGCTACAAAAAACTAATTAAATCATTTAAATAGAAACCAATACAATGAATGTACTAAAGCGTATTATCACAGTTTTTACAATTGTGTTAATGTCATGTGTAGCTTCTGCACAGGTAACAGGAAAAATTATCGATCAAAACAGTAAACAAGGTTTAGAGTATGCTACAGCATCTGTTTATAATACAAAAACAGGGAAAGTTATTACAGGAACTATTACTGGTGCAAATGGAGCTTTTTTAATTAAAAATTTAAAAGTAGGTACATATACTATAGAAGCTTCTTTTATGGGGTATAAGACCAAAAGTATAACGAACGTAAAAGTAGCTAAAAAGAATGCTTTGGTAGCGTTGGGGACTATTGCTTTGTCTATTAACAGTAGTGAGTTAGATGCTGTAGTTTTAAAAGGAGAAGCTGCAACTGTGGTTCATAAAATAGACAGACAGGTTTTTGATGCTGATAAGTTTCAGGCAGCACAAGGAGGAAATGCGGTTGATGTAGTTAAAAATATGCCTTCTGTTGCTGTAAATGCAAATGGAGATATTAGTGTGCGTGGAAGCAATAATTTTGCGGTTTTATTAAACGGAAAACCTACACAAGGAAATGCAGCTGATATTTTAGCTCAGTTACCAGCCAATGCCTTAGAAAAGATAGAATTAATTACAGCACCATCTGCAAAGTACGATGCTGAAGGAGCAGGTGGGATTTTAAATATCATCACTAAAAAAGGAGCAGTTAACGGAGATTATTTACAAGTAAATGTTCGTGGTGGTTTTCCTGCAATAGAATTATACGATACTAAAGAATATCCAAAACGATACGGAGCAGACGTAACTTACAATACAAGAAGCGATAAATGGAATTTTTCTGTTGGGGCTAGTTACCAACGTAGTGATATTTCTGGTAGAAGAGTAGGAGATGTATATATTATTGATGAAACCAATACTAAGAACATGTTGCCATCGGTTGGAGAACGTAGTTTTGATGTGGAGGCTTACAATGCAAGATTTACGGTTGATTACACTCCAAATGACAATGATGAATTCTCTTTAGGAGTATTTGCAGGAAAGAAGCAAAAAGACCGTTTGGCAGATATTTCTTATACAAATACAAAAGCAGATGCTAGTGGAAATCCAATTCCTAATTCAGGATTTAATTATTACAATCATAACTTAAGAACTCGTAAGGGGGACTTTGCTTTGGCAAGTTTAGATTATACACATAAGTTTAAAGATGAGTCTAAAATTTCTGCTTCAGCTTTATACGAATACACTTTTTTAGGAGGTCCTACAGAAAATGACAATGTAGATACTCCTGCTTATGGTACTATTTACCAACAAGAATACAATACCAACGACAATCCATTAAACGGAACTCGTTTTAATTTAGACTATAAATTCAAGCCGTTTAGTTTTGGTACTATCGAAGCAGGTTACCAGTTTAGACATTTAGATCATGAAGGAGAGTTTAGTTATAGAAGAAATAGTACGGGTACACTTCAACCAGTTAGCGATTTTGTTGAAGTTCCAGAATTCTCTAGTGATATTCAATTAAAAAGAACCATTCATGCTGGATATGCTCAATTATCAGGAAGTTCAGATAAATGGGATTACAATGCAGGTGTACGTTTAGAGTCTATGGATAGAGAATATTCAGAGTCTCTTGATTCTGATACAGCAGATAGAGCTCCTTACAAATATGATTTTGTAAAATTATTCCCATCTGCCTCTTTACAATATAAGGTGAATGCTAAAACAAATGTAAAAGCAGCTTATAGTAAGAGAGTGGTACGTACTACTACTTTTAAAATGAACAGTTTTGCAGAACGTGAGCATTCAGAAGTATACGAACAAGGAGACAATAAATTAAAGCCAGAGTTTATAGACTTGGTAGAGTTAGGAATCAATAAAAAATTTAAAGGTGGAAATTCTATCTATGCTACTGCTTATTACAGACATACTAAAAATGTAATTAACCGTGTTAACTCTTTAGCATACGAAGAGCAAGGGGGAAGCTTTGTAGTAAACGATTCTATTTTAAACCGTGTATATTCTAACGTTGGTAAGAGTAATGCTATTGGTTTAGAAATAGGAGCAACTATTAAGCCATCTAAAAACTGGACTAACTTTATTGGAGCGAATGTTTACAACTATGCTGTGGATGGAATTTTTAAATTCAATCACAGAAATGGAGTTCCTACTACTTATGATATCGATTCTGAATCTACCATTTATTCAATCAACTTAAACTCTACTTATAAGTTCTGGGAGAATGCATCTATTCAATTTGCTTTTAACTATATTTCTGATAGAGTTACCGCTATGGGAGAAGATTCTAGATTTTATAGTCCTAATTTAACATTCCGTAAGTCTTTCTTAGACGATCATTTAATGGCAACGTTGCAATGGCAGAACATAGATATGGGCTTATTAAAGTCTAACGAGCAAAGAATTACAACGAGTAGACCAAATGAATTTTTTACGACTACAAATTATATCTACGAGGTGGATGTGGTTAGTCTGAACTTGACATATACTTTCAACAAGTTACGTAACAAGTCTAAGTTTATTGAAAGTGAGTTTGGGAAGAAAGAGTTTTAATATAAAAAACATCACATAATAAGGGACCCTAGCTGTTTGGCTAGGGTTTTTTGTTACGTTAAAACTAAGTCTTTAGAGTCATGAATTAACCGTTATTAGGTAATTGAATAAATACCTGTTATACATATACTACGTTCTTAAGGAGATATGAAACTAATCATAATTGAATAATATGGTATTTTTAAATGTACTAATCAATGAAAAAATGAAAATTAATACAAGTTTATGTTTTGGAGTGCTATTATTTATTGCTTGCAGCAAAAATAGTGACAGTACTTTTATACCACCAACTGAGGATAAAGAAGTAGAGGACAAAGTTGATGAAACTGATATACCAGATAATTATAGTCCCTATTTTACAATTAATGACCCTACACCTAGTGGAAAAACATGGGAAGCAGTAACAGAATTAACAGATGAGTTTGAAGGGCCTGAAATAGACAGTAATAAATGGTTTACAGACCCAGGAGCTCACCCATATTTATTATGGTATGGACGAAAGCCTGCTTTATTTCAAGAAAAAAATCTAAAAATTAAAAATAAAGAGTTAACCATAGAGGTAGGGAAATTACCTACCCCAATAACAAGATCTGGTTGGGGAGCTAATGGTACACCTGTTGATTATACTTTTTATGGAGGTATTTTAAGGTCTAAGACAACAACAAGAGTAGGAAACTATTATGAGTGTAGAATGAAAATGAATAAAACCGAATTAGGAGGTGGATTTTGGTTAATGGGATTCAATAATGACTGTAATAAGAAACACGAAATAGATATTACTGAATCTGTAGGAGTAATGAGTGATGAGGCAACGGCTTGGATGAAACAGAAAGGTTGGGATGAAATATTTCATTCTAATGCACTTAGAAGAAATGATATATGTAATACCAATAATATTAAAGATAGTGATTATATAAGAACACCGACAAAGAATCACGAAAAGTATTACGTGTATGGTTTTTGGTGGAAAAGCACTACTGAGTTGTTATTTTATTTAGATGGAGAGTATCAATACACCTTAACACCACCAGTTCCTATGGATCAAGAAATGTATATGCAATTTTCCATAGAAAGTTATGATTGGAATCCGGTTCCAGAAAATGGGAGTAGGGCAGAGTTAGGTTCTCTAGAAGAAAGAACAACTTATGTAGATTATATAAGAACGTTTAAATTGGTTGAATAAAATAAAAAAGCTCTATTGATTTATATCTTAGAGCTTTTTATTTACTGGCATCGGTTTTAATTCTTTCTAGCTTCTTCTTTAAAAATTTCTTTTCTGTTTCATTGTTGGTATGATCAATAGCTTTTTGTAAATAGGCCATAGCATGGTAGTTTTCTTTTATTTCTATATAGTATTCTGCCTTAGCTCCGTAAAATAAATAGACACGTTGGTTAAATTCAGCTTCTTTTAAATCACTTAAAATTGCATAAGCGGTTTCTGTATTCTTAAGCTGTAAATAAACCATTACCGTGTTTAATAGTAGTAAGGGAGAAGGATAATGCTGAATGTATTGTTGGTACCAATCTAATATTTTATTCCAATTGGTTGTAGCAAAGGACACTGCTTTTAAATGCTCTGCAGCAATGGCAGCTTCGTAATGATAAGGAGAAAGCAAATGCGTATCCATAGCTTTAAACATACAGCTATTCCCAAGTTCTATTAATGGAAAGTACCAAAGCTTTCTATCCTGATTTTTTAAATCTACAATTTCGTTATTTATGTCCAATTTACTATCTAACCTGGCAGCATGAAAACACATTAAGGCAAACAAGGCATAGCATTTAGAGTTTCTAACAGTTTTATTTTTCAGTAAAAATTTACACAAACGAATTGCTTCTCCACATAGTTCTTTCCGGATTAGAATGTCTTGTTTATTAGAGTGGAAACCTTCGTTAAAAATTAAATACAAAACCTCTAAAACCTTATCTAAACGTTCCGGAAGGTGGTTTCCTGTAGGAATGCTAAAAGATATTTGTTGCTCTTGGATGGTTTTACGAGCTCTTGTTAAACGTTTTTTAACAGTATCTTCTTTGGTTAACAAAGCCGATGCTATTTCCTTCGCACTAAATCCAGCAACGGTTTTTAAGGCAAAAGCTATTTGTTCTAGTTGATGAAGTTGTGGATGGCAAGCTGTAAAAATCATTCGCAGTTGGCTGTCTTCTATTTCAGAATCTAAAAAGAGCTCGGCCATACCCATTGCCTCTGCACTAGAATAAGATAATTCTTCTCTATTCTTAGACGATTTTAGTTGTCTAAAAAGGTCTAACACACGGTTTTTAGAAGCAGCAGTAAGCCATGCTTCTGGATTTTCTGGAATTTGAGTTCTCCATTTAATAGAAGCCTGTATAAAAGTATCTTGTACTGCATCTTCTATTGTTTCTAAATGCGATAGTCCAAAAATACGTGTTAAAGTAGAGACCATCTTTCCATGATGATGTCTGAAAAGATGGTCAATTATATTGTCTTGCATTAGTTGTCAAATACCATTACTTCTCTTAATTCTACAGTTCCTCCTAAATCATAGTCAGGATAGTCCATCGTAACTTTTTTAGCGGCTTCTAGGTTTTCGGCTTTAAAAACATAATAACCACCTACCAACTCTTTAGATTCTACGGCAACATTGTCTGTAATTGTTCTTTCTGTTCCAGATATACGTGTTACTGGAGGTGTTAAAGCTTCTCCAGATTCCAGAATGCCTTGCTCTTGCATTTTTTGATTCCAAGCAAACCATTTTCCCATTCTTTCTTGAATTTCTTCTGGAGCTAGACCTAATTCTTCGTTTGAAGCTCCAATAAAAATCATCATAAATTTTTTCATAATATGTTTTTTAAAGATTATTTATAATTACATGTCTTCAAATTCCATTACTTCTCTTAGTTCTAATGTACCCTCTAAACCATAGTCTGGATATCCTTTAACCACTTCTTTAGCAGCATCCCAGTCTTTGGCTTTAAAAACATAGAAACCACCTACTAATTCCTTAGATTCAACTGCAACGTTATCTTTACTTGTTTGGTCTTTGGTATTGATATGAGTAACTTCTGGCTTTAAAGCTTCTCCACTTACCACAATTCCATCCTCTTCCATTTTTTGGTTCCAAGCAAACCATTTCCCCATACGTTCTTGAATTTCTTCTGGAGATAAACCTAGTTCCTCATAGTTTGCTCCAATAAAAATCATCATAAATTTTTTCATAATATATTCTTTTAAAAGTTATTAGTTTGTTTTTATAGGTCAATACACTCAAAGATATGGATTCCATTCTCTTTGTACGGGTGCTCTTTAAAAAGTGTTTTAGCTTCTTCTAAGCTATCCGCTTGAACCATAGAGTAACCAGAAATTAACTGGCTAGGTAAGTTTTCTGGAGTGGTATTTCCTACAGATGTTGGTGGCATTAAAGGAGCTCCTAAATCGGTTATTGCATCTCCAAAGGTTTGTTTCCAAACATCCCAAGCTTGCATTGCAGTTTGTGTTTCTTCTGGACTTAAAGCAGCAAAAGCAGCCATATTCTCAGGTGTTGAATAATAAATTACTAGAAAATTTTTCATTTTAAATATGTTTATGATTGTTAATACACCTTTAAGACGAAGCTATTTTAGAGTAGGGGGACAGTTTTTTTGTTTTTTTTTATAAATACCAAACAAAGTAACCCCATAAGATACATTCTTATGAGGTTTAGTAATACTTGTAAACTAAAGTTGTTATTGATTATCTCTAATGTTTTTTTGAACCGTAATGGCTCCAAACAATGCTAATAAATAAGCAAAAACGTAGAACCCTTTTTCACTTGGCCATAGTTCTGTATGCCAAAGTCCAATAATTAATAATGTTATAGCTATTAGAGTGGCAAACCAACAAATACCGTAATACAATTCTGTTACTGGAATTTTTTCTAGTTTGTCTCTAACGGCTTTTTGTAACGATACTACTGCAAAAAGTCCAAACATAATCAATGTAAAATAGTATCCTTTTTCATTAAGTGCCATATCAGACCTTACCAGTCCAATTAAATATCCTAAGGTTCCTGTTCCAAGTGCAACCCATGATGCTGCTACGTACGCGTTTGATGTTTTTTGATTTTCCATGATTTTTATTTTTTGTATTTATTTAAAATGTCAGTGTCTAGTATTGTCCAAAGACACGCTTTTTGTTCTGCTGTTTTTAGTGCTCTATTTGTCCAAGTATTACAAGATTTAAAAATGCTATAGGTTCCTTTGGCTTCATAAAAAGCATCGTGGTTACCGTATTGTGCATTGGTATTTATAGGTGTAAAGTGATTGTTATTTAAAACCGCACTGTTAACTATATATGTACAGAGCTGTTTGTATTGTTGCTGTGTTAAAAGTATTTTATAACACAAATCACTTTCGTTTATTTTTTGATAGTAGGTAGTATGCAAAGCTGTAGAGCTTAAACCGAAAGCTGCTTTAAACGCGGTTTTAAAAGTTAGATCATCCCAAGTGGGAGTGTTTAGATAAAAGCCTTTATCTCCCCAGCCAATACCTATGTATTGCATTTTATTGCTGGGTTTTAAAGTATGATTTTGATTGAGCTTGGTATTCCAATTAAAAATAGGATTTACAATGGGAAGTACAACATCTGTGTGTACTCCGTTGGATTTAAGGTAAATTTCTATTTCTTTTTTATGATTCACCTTTTTTTCTTGAATTGTAATCTTTGGTAATATTAATAATGCCAATGCATACATTAATACAAACACAAGGATGGCTAGGATAATTTTTTTGATTTTTTTCATACTGAATTAGCTTATGGTGAGTAATCACTTACATGTTTGAGTAAATTTTTTTATAGTTGATATTTTACTTTTAAGAAATCTACATAAGTAGGATCAAAACGATTTAATAATATGTCTATAGCAACACTGTTTAGAATATGGTTTAGCATCATAGCTTCGTGTTTAGGGTTTTCATAGTTTAACTTTTTAAAGGCATCTTCAAACTTATTTAAGATAGGAATGAATTTATCACTGTTAGTATACTCGGGCTCCCATCTTAGTTTGTATTGTAATTGCCAATAATTGTAATGTTTCTTTTCTATAGTAAATGGTAAGTTTATGGTTTTCTTTAAAACTTCTTTTGCATTGGTTTCGTTAAAAATAGGAGTAAACAATTGATATATGTTTTCTTGTGTTTCTTCCATCAAAACCTTTAACAATTTTTTCTTACTACCAAAGTGTCTAAAAATCAAACCTTCTGACACTCCTGCTTTTTTAGCTATTTTACTCGTAGATGTAGCTGCAAAACCTTCTTCAGCAAATAGTGCCAACGCTGTACTTAATATTTGTTCTTTCTTTTCTGTCATGTTGATGTGAGTAATCACTTACAAATGTAGGTGTTTTTTTCAATCAAAAAAGGGAAGTGGTGATTTCTAAAAGAATGTTAAGCCTTATTTTAAAAACTGAATCCCAAACTTATGGGCCAATGAATCAACTTTAGTTCTAGTTAAAGTCTTGTTCTGAGTCATGATAGCTACTTTATTAAAAAAGTTTTCAAAACCACCAGGAGTAATAGTATTCATAGTAATACCAGTAATACTATCTCTATTTTTAAAATGATGTGGAATGCCTTTTGGCAAACGTATAAAATCTCCTTCTGTAGCCGCAATACTATCTATACCACAATAAAATATATAGTTTCCTTTTAAGACATAGAATAATTCATCTTCGTGTTGATGAATGTGTTTGGGTGGACCACCACCAGCGGGGGTTTCGGTAACAATTACAGAATATGCTCCGTTGGTATCTTCACTTAAAATTTTACCTATAATCTTTACGCCAAATACATTCCAAACTTTTCCTTTTTCAGAAGATACATAAGCGGGGGTGTTTGCTATTGTACTATGACTATGTTCATGTTTTTTGGGTTGACATGAAAAGAAAATGACGATTGAAAAAATAGGTAATGCTCTCTTAAATAATACCATTGTTATTTTTTTATAACCATAAATTAAACAAACTCTTCTAGAAAAATGTCTAAGAAGTGTTTTGTGTATAAATAGATCTTGCTCTAAATACTAACTTCTAAATCTACTTTCTTAGTATTACTAAAGGCTTTGTAACCATTAAAATAGTTCTTAGTATTGGTATGAACTGCATCATGGGCTAAGAGTTCTTCTTTAGTTGCCCACCAATAGTCAGAATGTTGTGCTTTGGGTAGCTCAATATCTGCAAGGTTTATTTTAATATGAAAAGCATTTACAATGTAATGTGTATTAAAACTAGCATCGTCTGCAAAATTATCGTCATAAATATGTTCGTAAAGACCAACGTAAGAAGATTCAGAAAAGTCAATCTCTATTCCCAACTCATCTTTAGAAATACGTTGATAAGCTTCTATAAAATTTTCATTTTTTCGAATTACACCACCCGGAACAAACCAAGAATTTTTTGCGGGTCTATTTAAACGATATCCTAATAATATTTTTCCATTAATATCTTCAATAAGTAAATCTATAGATACCAAAGGGGTGTTTCTAACTACTTCTGTATAGGCTTCTTTAGGGAGTCTTTTCATAGTGCTAAATTAATTTTCAAAAGTAAGTATTCTAGGCATAGTCTTTACTTTTTTTAAGTAAAGACTATGTTATGTTTTTTAACAAAAAACCACCTAAATAATTCTATTTAGGTGGTTTGTGTTTAATTTGGATGTTACTTCTAGTAATTTACTCTGTCTACTATTTTTAGACCGTAACCAGTAATTCCTACACGCTTTTTTTGTGCAGAAGAGTTGGTCATTAGTTTTACTTTGGTAATGTCTATATCGTGTAGAATTTGTGCTCCAATACCAAAATCTTTCTCGTCCATTGGAGTCGTAGATTTTTCTTTTGGAGTAATTCCTTTTTGTTGATTCTTTAAGTCTTTTAATCTTTGAGTTAAGTTAAAGACTAACTGTTCTTGATTGATAAATACTACAGCACCTTTTCCTTCTTCGTTTATTTTTTCGAAAATTCTACCCAAACGATCTCCAGGTTCGTTGGTTAATGTATTTAAAATATCATTCCCAAATGCATTAGAAGTAACTTTACAAAGAACCTCTTCATCATTCTTCCAAGAACCTTTAGTTAAAGCTATGTGAATTTGATTATTGGTTGTTTGGTTATAAGCTCTCAGTCTAAATGTACCAAAACGAGTTTCTATGTCAAAATCTTCAATTTTATCAATTAAAGAGTCGTGTTGCATTCTGTAAGAAACGAGGTCTTCTATAGAAATTAATTTTAAGTCGAATTTGTCTGCAGCTTCTTTTAACTGAGGCAAACGAGCCATACTACCATCTTCATTTAAGATTTCTACTAGAATTGCAGCGGGCTTTAAACCAGCCAATCTAGCTAAGTCTACTCCAGCTTCTGTATGTCCTGTTCTACGTAAAACACCACCTTCTTTAGCTTTTAAAGGAAATATATGACCAGGTCTACCTAAATCAATAGGTTTGGTTTCCTCTTGTGTTAAAGCATAAATGGTTTTAGATCTGTCATGTGCAGAAATACCAGTAGTACATCCATGACCAATTAAATCTACAGATACGGTAAATTGAGTGTTGTGTAATACTGTATTATCATCAACCATCATATTTAACCCTAACTGGTTACATCTTTCTTCAATTAAAGGAGCACAGATTAGTCCACGACCGTATTGTGCCATAAAGTTGATCATTTCAGGAGTTACTTTTTCAGCAGCAGCAATAAAATCTCCCTCATTCTCTCTATCTTCATCGTCTACAACAATTACCATTTTTCCATTTCTAATGTCTTCTATGGCTTCTTGTATGCTATTTAATTTTATAGGTTCTTGTGTCTTACTCATCTTTTTTCTTCAGTTTGCTGAATAATTTCTTAAGTGGGGTCAAAATTACGTCAAATTTTAAGAATCCGCGGTCTTTTGATGCCCTATTTGTAAATACTATAGCTAAAGGGGTCATTACAATGGTTCCTAACCATCCACCAATGATGGCGGATATACTACTTTCCTCTGCCATATTCTTACCAAAAGTATTGGTAAAGTGGTAGGTAACATAAATAATAATGGCAATTACCATAGGCAGTCCAAAACCTCCTTTTCTAATCAAAGATCCTAAAGAAGCACCTACAAAGAATAACAATAAACAAGACAATGAACTTGTCAAAATAAAATGATATTGGTAATCGTGATTGTTTAATTCTTTACGTCTTCTTCTAAAGTAATCTTTATAGCTCTTTATGTTTTTTAATTTGCTTTCTGCTGCACCTTTTGCTTGCGATAATATTGTTTTTCTGGTTTTTAAATTAAAATTTTGCAATACAATAGGGTTTAGCATTGTTTTAGCTACACTGTCTAGTGTTTGAGACATTTTTGTAGCTTGAATGTGTGCTTGTTGTGATTTGTATTTAGAGTCGATATATAAGTCGTAAGTAGCTTTTAAACTATCTGAACTAGCGCTTAATTGCGACATATTTTTCATAGTGTAGTGATACTTGTACTTTTCTTCTTCCAAATCAGCACTGGTTAAATCAGAAATATCTATGTTAATCGTGTATTTCTCAAATTTAGCCATAGCTACCGGCATTAATGCTTTGTCTTTTTTCTTGTTTTGAGCATGCGTAAATTCTTCAAAATAATGACCGTCATTTAACACTAAGGTCATGTATTTACTACCTTCTTCGGTAGTAATTTCTCCATGCTTTGCTGTTATAATAGAATGATCTTCTTTGTTTCCTTTGGTGTCAATAATTAATACATCATCTAATAAATTATTCTCTTCTCCGTATTTTTTCGCAAATTTTATACTCCAGCCAGGAATTTCATTATTAAAACTACCCTCTACCAATGCCATTGTAGGTTGCGTTTTTTTAATATTTAAAAGCATGTTTTTTTGCTTTAAACTGGCATATGGATAGGTGTAATTAATTAAGAAGTAATTTGCAATGGAAATAATTCCAACAGAAATAATTAGGGGTCTTAAAAAACGATAAAATGAAATACCAGCAGATTTAATTGCAGCTAATTCATAATGCTCCCCTAAGTTCCCCATAGTCATAATAGAGGACAATAGAACGGATATTGGCAATGCTTGTGGAGTAACAAACAAGCACATGTACCAAAGAAATTTAAAAATAATAATTACTTCAATTCCTTTACCAGCAATGTCATCAAACACCAACCAGAGGGCTTGCATTACCAATACAAAAACAACCACTAAAAAAGAGGTTATAAAAGGAACTAAAAAACTTTTTACAAGATATTTATCTAGTGTTTTCAAGAAAGTGTTCTACTTATTCGTTAATAAAATAGTCCAAATCTAAGTATTTTTTTCTGTTGAATACAAAGGTATTTGCAGCTAAGTCTAGATTGGTTTTATATGAAGTAATTGTAAAACTTGTGTTGGTTCCATTTTTACCAACTTCCATTAAAGATTGAATCTGATTTGTTTTTGTATTTACACCTAAAATAATGTGAGATACTTCTTCTGATTCTTGAGTAGGAAGAAGTTTGATGTACTGTATAGCCCCTTCTTTTTTACTCAATTTAAAAGTATACCCTTTTTTATAGAACGATAGCATCTTAGAAGGAGTCATACTCTCGTCGTCTGAATCTTCTTTAGCAGTAATATTTATCTCTTCGTTTTCTGGCGAAATAATATAGGTTTTCTTAGTATCAAAAAGAATGGTATTGTCTAAATAATTCACCAAATAATTATCACCTTCTATAATAGCAGAACCTTTACTTGTTTGTTTAATGTTTACCATTTTGTTTTCTAAGGTATGATCAAACTCAAGACTAATGTTCTTTTGTTTTTCTAAAGTAGTACTTACTTTATTTAATAAAGCAGCTGCTTTTGGGTTGTTTTGTGCAAATGAAATTGTCTGTATTCCTAATGCAACTATAAAAACGAATGCTTTTTTCATCTAAATTAATTGTTTTGTTCGTTGGCTAATAATTGTTCTAAGGCAACTAAATCTGAAACTAATACCTGTCTAGCCTTACTCCCTTCAAAAGGACCAACGATACCTGCAGCTTCTAATTGATCTATCAATCTACCCGCTCTATTATAACCTAATTTTAATTTTCTTTGTAGTAAAGAAGCAGATCCTTGTTGAGCTGTAACAATAACTTCTGCTGCTTCTTTAAATAACTTATCTCTGTCTTTTATGTCAATATCAAGTTCTGTACCACTTTCGTCATCTACATATTCTGGTAACTGATATGCTTCTGGATATGCTCTTTGCGAACCAATAAAATCTGTGATTTTTTCTACTTCAGGTGTGTCAACAAATGCACACTGAACACGCATCAAATCGTTCCCATTAGAAATTAACAAATCTCCACGACCAATTAACTGGTCGGCTCCTGGAGCATCTAAAATGGTACGAGAATCTATTTTAGACGTTACTCTAAATGCAATACGAGCAGGGAAATTCGCTTTTATAATACCTGTAATCACGTTTACAGATGGTCTTTGCGTAGCAACAATTAAATGAATTCCAATAGCACGTGCCAATTGTGCCAAACGCGCTATAGGAGTTTCAACCTCTTTTCCTGCGGTCATAATTAAATCAGCAAACTCATCAATTACCAATACGATATAAGGCAAAAAACGATGTCCATCGTTAGGATTTAATTTACGTTGTTTAAACTTCTCGTTGTACTCTTTAATGTTACGAACCATTGCATTTTTAAGCAAATCGTAACGATTGTCCATCTCTATACACAAAGAGTTTAAGGTATGGATTACTTTGGTGGTGTCCGTAATAATGGCATCATCGTTATCTGGTAACGTGGCCAAGTAATGACGTTCTATTTTATTAAATAGCGTTAATTCTACTTTTTTAGGATCTACCAAAACAAATTTAATTTCGGCAGGGTGTTTTTTGTACAATAAAGAAGCAAGAATAGCATTTAAACCAACAGATTTACCCTGTCCTGTAGCTCCGGCCATTAGTAGGTGAGGGGCTTTGGCTAAATCAAATGTAAAGGTTTCATTAGAAATAGTTTTACCCATTGCTATAGGCAATTGCATTTTAGACTCCTGAAATTTTTGAGAAGCAATTACAGAGTGCATAGACACTATATTTGCTTTCTTATTAGGTACCTCTATACCAATGGTTCCTTTACCTGGTATTGGAGCAATAATACGAATTCCTAATGCTGATAAAGACAATGCAATATCGTCTTCTAAGTTTTTAATTTTTGAAATACGAATTCCAGCTTCGGGTACAATTTCGTACAAGGTAATTGTAGGCCCAACGGTAGCTTTAATTTGTGCAATACCAATTTTGTAGTTGTTTAAGGTATCTACAATTCTATCTTTATTGGCTTCTAATTCTGCTCCATCAACAGAAATACTCTCGTCGTATTCTTTTAGAAGGTTTAGCGTAGGGAACTTAAAGTTACCCAAATCTAAAGTAGGATCAAATTCACCAAAATCTTCTACCAATTTATTGGCTAAGTTTTTTTCTGTTGTTTTTTCTTCTTTAGTTTCCTGAATTGTAAACTCTTTAGAAGGTTCCTCTTTTACTGTTTTTTCTTCTTTTTCTTCTTTGTTTATACTAGAGTGTTTTTCTATGGTTGGTTCCATATTCTGAACCGCCATTTCAAAAGTAGAAACATTTTTCTCTTCGTCTTTTTTAGGGAACTCGTCCAAAGAAATTATCTTTTCTTCCTTTACTGTGTCAGACGTATTGGAGTCTTCTATTGCGTTCTCTTCCTCTTCTGTTTTAGTAGCGAATTCTTCTTCTGTGTCTACTGTCGTTTTATGGTTTTGTTCGTTGGTAACAACAGGAGTTTCAATTTCCGATTGAATATCACTAATGATTTCTTTTTTAGGTAACCAATTTAAAACTCTTTCTGGTGTAAGTTTAAATCTTAAAACCGCATAGGTAATGTAACCAAAAGTAAGAATAATGATAAGCCCAAAAGAAGCGAGGTAAGGAATTAAGAATTCATTCAATTCAACACCAACAGTACCTGCAATTAAAGGATTCTTTTTGGTAAGAAAACCAAATAAGGTAGCATTCCATAACAACCCTAGTAAAGCCCAGTTCCAAGATCTAAATACTTTTTTAATAGGTCTTTTTAACAAGATGTACGCACCTAAAAAGAAAAATAGCACAGGAATTACCAAAGAAGAGATACCAAAACCTTTGTAAACAAAGAAATAACTTAAATTGGCACCAATCTTTCCAAGAATATTTTTTGCTAATACTGTTTTATCTCCCATTTGAGATAAAGTACTTTGATCTGCTTTCCAAGTAAAAAAGAATGAAATAAAAGAGATGAATAAGTAGATAGATAACAAGCAAACAAACAAACCAAACAATGTTTGAACTTGTCTATTACTTTTAAAGTCTATTATTTTTTCCTTTAACCCGGGTGTTGTTTGTTTCTTTTTTGCGTTACTTTTTCTTGGCATGTAAACGTATCAAATTGGAATTTTCAAAGATAACGAATTACTGATTGATGAGCTGTAAAATTTTAGGGATATAAATAATTCCTAAAACAATACCTCCGTACATAGCTGCAAATAAAACAGCACCAGCACTTACGTCTTTAATGGTTCCTATTTTTGTATCAAAGTTAGGTTGCACAAAGTCTGCAATTTTTTCGATGGATGAATTCAATGCTTCAACGCCCATCACCAAACCAAGACTTAAAAACTGAAACATCCATTCGTAATTGTTTAGGTCAAAAAGAAAACCGGTAATGGTAAGTATAATTGTACTTGTTACGTGTACTTTTACTGCGTTTTCTGTTTTAAGTAAATGCCACAGACCTTTAAAAGCATAGCCTAGGCTGTATATTCTGTCTATTAGAAAGTTTTTTCTCTGTTCTTTCATAGCGGTATAAATAAAAGACTTGCCTATAAAATTAAGCAAGTCTTTTGTTTGTCTTTTAAGAATATGTTTACAATGTAGCTAAAGCACTTTCGTAGTTTGGCTCATCTACAGTTTCCGAAACTTGCTCGTTATAAACTACATTTCCTTCTTCGTTTATAATTACAATAGATCTAGATAACAAACCTTTTAAAGGTCCCTCTGTAAAAGCTACTTGGTAGTTTTTACCAAAGTCACCAGAAATATCAGATAAACTAACAACGTTTTCAATTCCTTCAGCACCACAAAAACGACTGTGTGCAAAAGGTAAATCTTTAGAAATACAAAGCACTTTTGTGTTCTCTAAGTTTGCTGCTTTTTGGTTAAAAGTTCTTACAGATGTTGCACAAGTTCCTGTATCTATGCTAGGAAAAATATTTAAGATTACTTTAGACCCTTTAAAGTCTGCTAAAGATACTTCAGATAATTCAGTAGTGGTTAAGGTAAAACTAGGAGCAGAGCTTCCTACTTCTGGTAAATTTCCAATAGTTGTAAAAGGATTTCCTTTTAATGTAACAGTTGCCATATTATATGTTTTTTTTATGCTCCTAAAATAAAAAAAAGCCTTCAACAAGGGTTAAAGGCTTCGTATATTTTTAAAGAATAATTTTATAGTTCAACTAATGAGTTTTCTGCGTTTGCAAAATTGTTAAATATTAATGAATCTGGTTCCGAATCATTAATGTATTCACCGTCTGCAACGTATTTATATTCGTAAGATTTTCCAACTTCTAAATCAACTACAACCTTAAATTTTCCACTTTTTAATTTGTTTAATGGAGTAGCATCTGTATCCCATTCATTAAAATCTCCAACTAACGACATTTTCTCAGTTTCTGGTGCGTCTAAAGAGAAAGTTACTTTACAAACAGGTTTACTTTTTAAGAATTTTTTTGATATAGCCATAATATTATTTTTAAGTCAAAATTAAAAAAAATTAACATACAAAACACTCCTTTTTTATGAAGAGGTTGATTTTTAATGATTTGATAATTTAGAGCTATTAACAATAGTTAATAATGAAAATGTAGATTCTATTATTATTTAATCAATATAAATACATATGGAAAGTAAAAATATGTAAATAGCGTTTGTTATTTTTTTATATTTAATCGACTATAAAACCAAAATTTTAAGAGAATTACTTAATGATTGATGCAATTATTCAAAATTTAGAGAAAGGAAAGTATTTATTAAATCATATTTCAAATGAGGAATATACCAACAAATCTATAGCACCATATTACTCTAGTATAGGAGGACACACAAGACATATTTTAGATGTGTTTAACTGTGTGTTAATAGGTATAGAAAATAACTTTGTTGATTTAACATTAAGAGAACGCAATCTTAATATAGAAAACGATATTAGCCAAGGAGTGGCTTATTACGACCGTGTAATACATCAATTAGAGCAGATACCTAAAGAGTTTTTAAAGAAAGACGTGCTAGTTTCTGATGATTTAGGAACCGGTAAAGAAGAGTTTAAAACTACTCTAGGAGGTATTTTAGCCCAAGCTCAAAGTCATGCCATACACCATTACGCTACTTTAGGTTATATGCTTCATCAACTAAATGTTTGTTTGCCAACAGACTGTTTTGGAGTAAATCCTACCACGCCTAAACAAGCGGTATTAAAAGATAAATAAAAGCTTATTCTTAAGATTATAGTACTAAGAATAAGCTCTTCTGTTTTCTTATCTTATTCTTACGAATGTCTCCTTTTCTTTAGGATTGGTTATTGTTTTAATTGTCTTGTATTTTTTCCCTTTAATCAATGTGTTGTCATTAATTTCAAAACTCATGTTTTTAGATTTAAAAGTATTCAGGCCTTTGTTGCTAGAAGAAATGATATTGTTCCCATAAATTTTAAAGTATCCTTTTCCGTATCCTACAGAAATTGCGGCATCTGCCTTTCCAGAAGTAATGGTATTATGATCCAATAGTATGTTTCCACATCCTGAAGCTATTTTTTCATCTTCGGTTAAACGTCTCCCAGTTCCATGTCCAATTTTATCGGTAGCGTATAAAAGAATTGCTACATCTGCCATACAGGTAATGGTGTTTTTTATAACTTTTACATTTTGTGTTCTATCTTCTATGTGTAAGCCCTGAGAGTAAGGTCCTGTTCCTCCCATAAGTGTACAATTAGCTATAGTAACGTTTTGTGTATTGGCCAACGCAATATTAAAACGATCGCACAGTTCAAATTTGGTGTTTAGGATCTTTATGTTTTGATGTCTTAAATTTTTTGCATGTGGGTTGTCCAAACTTATTTGATGGTCTCCTTTTATAAATTGACAACGATCTACTAAGAAGTTCTCTAAAACATTACAGTCCATGGTTTGTACACTGAATTTACAGTTGTTAAAGGTTGAGTTTATAATTTGTGTATTCTTAAAGTTTCCTCTAAAGTCGATACCGGTATATTTACCATCTTTAAAGTGGCAGCTAATTACTTTGGTATTTTTAATAATTTTATCTTCACGATTACCAAAGACTATAATTTGACTCGCTTTTTTGAAACCTAAATTTTCTAACGTTATATTAGAAGCATTAATTCGGAAGGTTATATTTTTTTGGTCATTCCTTACAAACTGGTATTTACCAGCTTTTTTATACTTTCCTTTAAATGTTAAATCTGATTTGTTAATTAAAAAAGGCTTGTCAGTATTTTTTAAATGGATGTCTTTATCAATTAAAATTACATCTCCTTTATTTGCTTTGTTATAAGCATTCTTAAATTGTTCTTTAGCGGTAGTTCCTTTTTGTTTTGATACAATAATGTCTGTAGCATTTAAATTAAACGTAAACAATAAGAACAAACCTGCTGCGATTAAAATTTTGTGTAAAAAACTCATTCTTTTTAGGGTTTAAATAGAATGGCAAATTCGTGTATTTTTCTTTTTAAGAAAGACATTGTGGATTTATAGATAAAAACGAATGTGTTTTCTGTTTGTATTAATTTCTGTCTACGTAAATTAATACAGAATCTCGTCAATTATTAACAGAATAGTAACTAGGACGTTTTAATTACTCATTGTTAGAAATGTAGGTTTGGCATTCGTTTAAGGACTAGAAAACGCTTGTTGCTTTATGTGAAAAAGAGAATGGAATGTTTTATTTTAAAACTATGGGAGTTGTATTGATATAGAATCTTTAAGAAAGAATTAGATATTTTATAGTATCATTGCGTTATACTACTAACAAAAACCACGAAGAATGAAAACATTAAAATTTAGTAACCAGGATGAAATGCCAGCCTTTGGTTTGGGTACATGGAAATCTGGTGAAGGAGAAGTTTACAACGCTGTAAAAACAGCAATTAAAGAAGGGTATAGGCATATAGACTGTGCTGCTGCTTATGGAAACGAATCGGAAGTTGGTAAAGCAATTAATGAAGTAATTAGCGAGGGAATTGTAACTAGAGAAGAGTTATGGATTACTTCTAAATTATGGTGTAATATGCATGCCAAAGCCGATGTTTTTGAAGCTTTAAAACAAACATTAAACGATTTGCAATTGGAGTATTTAGATTTATACTTAATTCACTGGCCAATTGCTCAAAAGAAAGAAATTCCGTTTGTAAGCGATGTGTCTCACTTTATTTCTTTAGAGGAGTTGCCAAACGAGACTACTTGGGAAGCTTTTGAAGAAGCTGTTGCACTGGGTTTGACAAAACACATAGGTGTTTCTAATTTTGGACCTAAAGCACTACAAAAGTTATTAGACAATTGTACTATCAAACCAGAAATGAACCAAGTAGAATGTCATCCGTACTTTCAACAACCAGAATTGCTTTCTTTCTGTAAAGCGAACAACATTCATATTACAGCGTATGCACCATTAGGATCTGGAGATAGAGCAGATAAGTTTAAAAAAGTTGACGAACCTATTTTATTACAAGATCCTGTTATAAAAGAAATAGCAGCAGCTAACAATGCAACTACTGGGCAAATATTAATTAGTTGGGCTTTACACAGAGGAACTTCAGTAATTCCTAAATCGGTGAATCCTAGTAGAATTGTTCAGAACTTCCAAGCTCAAGCAGTTGAGTTGTCTAAAGAAGACATGAATAAAATTGAAGCATTGGATAAGAATTATAGATTTTTAACAGGAGAACACTGGGTGTACCAAGGTAGTCCTTATACATTAGAAAGCATTTGGGCTTAGGTATTGCTTTTTTTTGCATCCAAATACAATCGATTGACTTTTTAATCTAAAGTGTGAAAAGCTCTAAACAGCAAAACTGTTTAGGGCTTTTTTTATAGGAGGTAAAACCAAAAGCATTTAATAAAAATGTATTTTCGCTGCATTAAACAACGCTTCTTAAATTAATAGTGTGAGTAATTTATCCGATCAAGAATATTTAGTAAAACTAGCCAATACCAAAATGCCATTTGGAAAGTATAAAAATTACTATTTAGTTGATATTCCTGAGTATTATTTGGTATGGTACAAAAACAAAGGGTTTCCTAAGGGGACTCTTGGAACAATGATGGAGTTGACTTATGAAATTAAGCTAAACGGGTTGGAAGGATTGATTCGTAAGTTGAGGGATTCATAGAATGAGTTATTCCTTTCTACTGATTTTAATGATTAATTCTCTTTTGTACATGGTCTCCAGACTGTCTTTTGAAAATGAACTATGTTCTTTTAAATAATTTTCCGGTTTATCTATAAGATGAATTTTGTATTTATCAGGAATCATCAGTTGATTTTTACTAACAACATACGTGCTGTTTTTAAAGTCAATTATTCTAAAACAGGAAAATCTATTTGGGCTTAGCTCGTACTCATAAACATCTCCAATTTTTGGTTTTTCAAAGTAAAGAGCTGTGTTATTATTTTCTTTAATCATTTCTGCAACTATAAAAAACACAAACACTAAAAAAACAATAAGACCTGAGTATTTCCAAGGAGAAATTTTCGAAGTAGTTTTTAAATTCTGATAGTTTAGTTTTAAGTCATTTGGCATTTTTCGAGGTCTTAAAACCTCTCCACATTCAAAGCAACTAGAAGTGGCCACTTTTCGGATAGGACAGAAAGGAACTCCCCAAAAATGCAAATACCAATAAGATAAATCGATAGTAATAGATCCTTTGGTTTTACAATTTTGACAAGTAATGTTAGAATAAGTTTTAGAGTCTAATTCTACTTTTTTCCATCCAGGTATAATCATAAGATTACTTTTAAATCAAAATATTTAAGCATAAAAACTCCAAACATTCCTGAGTCGTTGACCAGCACCTTTTGAAATATTCCCCGAAGTTTTAATGACTTTTCTACCGTCTGAATGCTTTACAACATAAATGAGGGCATTATTGATGTTGTTATCTTTAGCAATATCACTACAATCACTTAGAAATTTATTGTTTTTGCTACCTGAAAGATGCATAGTTTCTGAATTGTAAATTCCTATGATAAAAATAGGACTGTACATAATACTGTAAAGCTTGGCTTTAATTTGGAGCATTTTTTTTGTCATAATAATTAATAGATTTAAAAAAGAGAATTTTGATTTAGATCTCATCCTTAAATTAGTTAACACAAATACAAGTGACTTTATAAAATCTTCAGAAAAATTTAAAGAAGATGTTTGGTTAAGGTAATTAGAATTAAGACTTACACAGTAGAGTGTTATTTTAACGTAATTAATATATGGTCGATTATCTACAAATTTAAAGCACTCAAAACAATAACTAGTTATTGCTTAAGCGCTTTTTTATAAAATGAGTAAAGTATAAAATAGGCAAGTTTATTTACAGCCTTTTACGTGTTCTTTTCCATTTATATAATTTTCTAGAAAAGTTGTCATTACAGTGTTTCCTGCTCTTTTAGAAATTCCTACCACAGGGATTCCTGTTACTTTATATGCTGTAAATTTCTTTAAATAATCAGCTCCGTAGAAAAGTAGTTTTTCGGCTGTTTTTAGATTGTTAAATCTAGAAGCATACATAAGAGGAGTGAACTTATTAGCTCCAGATCTTGCATCTATATCCTTTAACAAAATAGGATACCTATTAATTAAAATACAAAAAGAGGCATTGCCAAAAGCACTAGAAGCTTCAAATGCAGTACCAGGGTTTCCGTTAAGTCCATCCACAAAAGTTCCAATAGAGTATTGTATGTCAAAGTCGGTTTTCTTATCTAGAATTTTTAACATATTAAACAATAAAAATTCAAATCGCTGTGTAATTAAGTTATCGCTTTGGTTTAAATCTTTTTCTCTTTTCAGAGCATATATTA
Organism: Wenyingzhuangia sp. IMCC45574; assembly: GCF_054182685.1. Classification (NCBI taxonomy): domain Bacteria; kingdom Pseudomonadati; phylum Bacteroidota; class Flavobacteriia; order Flavobacteriales; family Flavobacteriaceae; genus Wenyingzhuangia; species Wenyingzhuangia sp. IMCC45574. The sequence goes on from NZ_CM135169.1 coordinate 453,453, forward strand.
GATCTGTTTGTGATCTGAACGGTTGTAGTCTAAAATTATATCTAGGGTCATTTAAAATAGCGACTACTGAATTGATACATTCATCACATTTCCAAATTTCCCCTGCATTATTTGCCTTTATAAAAGTATGGATAGCTAACTGTACTGGTGTTAAAGTGATTTGACCATAATTAATTTCAAAAACAGAATCTTTATCAAGCAAACGTTTTATTTGTGATGAATTACATCCTTTGGCAAAAATTTCTAGTTTGGTAGTTGATGTATATTCTAAATTTTCCCAACTAATTTGCGCGTAAATATTACAAGTAGTAATAATGGTTATTAAAAATAAAAGTTTTTTCTTTTTCATATAAGAGTTTGTTAATTGCAGTAGGTTTATATTTTCTATCTGGTTAAAAGTACTGAAAATTAGATGGCTAGGGTAGTGATACCGTTAGTTTATTAGATGTTATATGGTGATTTAATTGATGAAATATTTTGTGCGTTGCTATATATAAGTTTTGCTTTAAGATGTTTTGTGATATTACATTCATAATGCCTTATTTAAAGGTATCTTTGATTGGTATTACTTATCGTTAGATATTTAAATTCCTTCGTATAATTCTCACAAATTGTTAAAAGAAGTTTTAACATCTTTATCTTATTTTGATGAAGGAAAACACTAGTAGCCAACTTAATGCCTGATTGCTAGCAATAAATTATTCATTTGTTATTTTAATCTTACGCTTTGCATATGTCATTACTCTGCAACTTGTTTCAATTCAAAAAAATATGACTTTTTTAAAAATGGGTGTCATCGGAACTTCAAAAAAAGAAGATGAAAGACGACTGCCTATCTATCCGGAACATTTAAAAAGACTTCCTGAAGACATTCGTAAGCAATTGATTTTTGAAAAAGGGTATGGTGCTCCTTTTCATATTTCTGATGAAGAAATTAGTGAGTTATCAGGAGGAATAGCCACCAGAAGTGAAATCTTATCAGATATTGGAGATGTAATTATTGCCAAACCTATTCTAGTAGATTTAGAAGAAGTGAAAGATAATGGTATTGTTTGGGGATATCCTCATTGTGCTCAACAAAAAGAAATTACTCAAATTTCTATAGATAAAAAATTGACTTTGATTGCTTTTGAAGATATGTATATGTGGCATTCTAATGGACAAAAAGGTAGACATACGTTTTATAAGAACAACGAGATGGCTGGTTATAGTGCTGTTATTCATGCACTTCAACTAAAAGGAATAGATGGGCATTATGGCAATCAAAGAAAAGTTTTAATTCTAAGCTTTGGAGCTGTAAGCCGAGGAGCTATTTACGCTTTAAAAGCTCATGGTTATAGAGATATTACCATTTGTGTACAAAGATTAGATGAGGAAGTTAGAGAAGAGGTTTTAGACGTTCATTACGCAAGAATCAGAAAAGGAGAGGAGAACGAAGCTAGGATGATTGTGGTAGAGCACGATGGTACAGAACGTCCGTTGTTGGAGTTGATTAATGAGTCTGAAATTATCATCAATGGAACCTATCAAAATACAAACAGTCCTATTGATTATGTAAAAGAAGATGAAAAGAAAATGTTAAGAAAAGGAACACTAATTATTGATGTTAGTTGTGATGAGGGAATGGGGTTTTATTTTGCAAAACCTACTACATTTAAAAAACCAATAATTGCTATAGATAACATAGATTACTATGCGGTAGATCATACGCCAAGTTATTTTTGGGAAAGTGCTTCAAGATCTATTTCGGCTGCATTAGTAACGCATATACCTTCTGTAATAGGAGGGCGAGAGTGTTGGAAAAAAAACAAAGCGATAGTTAACGCAATTAACATAGACAAAGGGGTAGTTGTAAAAGATACAATTCTAAAATTTCAAAACCGTAATATAGAATATCCTCATGATGTAATAACAGAGTTCGTTTTATAAACCTTATAGTAGTATTTAGAAGATCGAGTCCTTTTTAAAAGGGCTCGATTGTAGTTTTCCTCGTTTATTGTTGCTTGTGGAATGGTTATTCGTCTGTAGTGTTTATTTCAAAATTAAAGTGAGCTACTTTTTCACTTTTGCCAAAAGTTGATTCGTAAAATTTAACAGCTTGTTCATCACCGGAGTGTGCTTCCACAAATATTGTTTCAATTCCGTTATTCTTTGAATAATCCTTTAGATGATTAATTAATTTTTTTCCTACTCCTTGGTTTTGAAATTCTACTTTAACTGCTATGTCATAAATGTATAGCTCACTCTTGTCAGTATTATATTTTTCAAGTTCATATGCAGTCAGTCCTCCCACAACTTTATTTTCTTTAATTGCCACAAATGCATAAAAATCAGTTTTGTTCAACAATTTCTTCAGATGTCTCTCAGTGGCTACTTTATTAGGTTCTTCAAATACCTCATTCATTAGCTTTACAAGCTCTATAAAAGGTTCTGTATCATTTTTTTGCAATCTCGAAATTCTAAGCTTGTTTATCATTTTTATTCAATTGCATACAACTTATTTATACGTTTAAATTTATTGTGGTTGTTTTATATGAATTTATTTTTTTTTGCACTCCAAAATGGTTCAATATTAAGCTCCATAGTTTTTTCTCCTTTTAGGATTCACTTTTATAATTGAGGCTTGAATTCTAAACCTTATTAAAAACTAAGAATTTTTTCATTTTTTGGTGTAAAATGCATCAAGCATCCCCAAACAAGTGTTTTAAGATGTTTCTAATCCCTAAAACGAATAATACCATACCGGTAACCGCTAATAGAATTCCAATAATCAACACAAAATACACATCACTTTTTTGCAAAGCCTTGTAGCCTATATTTATTACAATCGGACTTAAGATGAATAAAAAAAGAGTTCCTATCATTAAGTTAACTCCTTTGCTTAAATATTTACTAGTTCTCATGCTTTAAAAATTGTAAAACGTTTCGTACACTACCGTGTTGTAAAAGTAAACTTTTTGCTTCTTCGTAGGTTATATCTACTTCTTTTAGTATCATTTTAGTCCCACGGTCTACCAACTTGTCATTAGACAATTGCATGTCTACCATTTTATTCCCTTTTACTTTTCCTAGTAAAATCATAGTACTGGTGCTAATCATATTCAGTACCATTTTCTGAGCAGTACCTGCTTTCATTCTAGAACTTCCCGTTACAAACTCAGGACCTACTGTTACTACAATTGGGTATTTGGCTACTTTGTGCAAAGGGCTCTCCAAATTCATAGTAATACAACCTGTAACAATGTTATTTGCGTTACAGTTTTCCAACGCAGCAATTACATAGGGAGTGGTACCAGATGCAGCAATTCCAATAACTACATCTTTTTCTGTAATGTTCTTAGCTTGTAAGTCTTTCCATCCTTGTAGGGTATTATCTTCTGCATTTTCAACGGCCTTTCTAATGGCAGTATCTCCACCAGCTATTAAACCTACAACCAAACTGTGCGGAACTCCAAAAGTAGGAGGGCACTCAGAGGCATCTAAGATTCCCAAACGACCACTGGTTCCTGCACCCATGTAAAACAATCGACCTCCTTCTTTTAGTTTTGCTGCTATTACAGTTACCAAAGCTTCTATTTGTGGAATGGCTTTTTCTACAGCCAATGCTACTTTCTGATCTTCGTTGTTGATGTTTTGCAGCAATTCTAAAGCAGATTGCTGCTCTAAATTGTCGTAATTGGAATCTTGCTCTGTGGTTTTTATAAAGGTCATAATAGTTTTACATAATGTCACTTCGAGTGCGAAGCGTATCGAGAAGATATTCGGGTTCTAAAACCAAATTTGTTCTCGATATGCTCTATCGAGCTACTCGAACTGACAAAAATTACTCAATAGTTATTGTTCTACTAATCTGATTTCCATTCTGATCTACCACCGTAATGGTATGTTTTCCAACATCGGGTGTAATTGTCAACTCATGAAAATGTTCTGTTGTTTTTACATAACGCTCATTTACATACCAAAACAGTTGTTCGTTGTTTCGTTGATGAGAGACTTTTACCACCAAAGGTTGTTTTTTCTCATTGAAATCCTTGGCTAAGATAAAACTTGTATTGTTAGTAGGACTTAAAAAATCCATTACAGGTCTGTTTTTATTAATACAACCTGATTGTACAGGTGGTAAGCTAACATAATTAGAATTGACTCTTTTGTAATACCATGCTTGGTTTGCGGGTAAAACAAAAAAAGTTTTTGTTCTTATTTTATTGGCATCTATACAGTTTTTAAAGACTCTGTACTGTTCGTTTTCGTCCAGTAAAATCTCTTTATGGTAGGGGCAAGGCAAGGTGTGATTGGTGTTTAAAGGAATCCATTCTTTAACAGTAGTACATAGTTCGGTAGGTTTATGACCACTAATTGCACAAACCTCAATTTCTTGCAAAGCATCCCAAGGAGTATCAAACCATTGATTGTTAGGAAGACTTTCAAAGACATCGAACATTACAGGGGCTGCATTTTTAACTCCTGTGAGTTCTGCTATTCCTTCACCATCTGCATTTCCTACCCAAATTCCCACAGCATATTTTTTGTTCACACCAATACTCCAAGCATCTTTATTCCCAAAACTGGTTCCTGTTTTCCAAGCAATTTTCTGAGCAGATGTATAGTGTTTCCAACCCAGATCATCATCGGGTCTTACTACTTCTGTCATGGCTTCAAAACCTTTGTAAATACTTCCTGCATCAAAGATGTTACTATCAAAAGAAAGATTGTCTATGTCTAAGGTTGTGTTTTTTAACAAACTGGCAAATTGATGTTCTTTGGTATGATATCTACTTTCGTTGGTATTGTAATGATTTACTGTACTTGCCAAGTTTGCATACATATTGGTGATGTCCCACAAAGAACTTTCTGCACCTCCTAATATTAAAGGGAGTCCGTAGTGGTCTATGGATTTGTTTACTCCTCGTAGCCCTAAGAAATTTAAATCGTCATGGAATTTTTGCAAACCATAACTTCTTAGCAAACGAACCGCAGGAACGTTTAAAGATTTGGCTATTGCTTTGTTTACCGGTATTGCACCCGTAAAGGTTCTATCGTAGTTTTCTGGATTGTATTCTTGTATTTGAGTAGGTATGTCGGCCACCAACATAGAAGGCATGAGCTCACCACTATTCAACATAGCCATGTAAAGTATAGGTTTTAAGGTACTTCCTGTGCTTCGTTGTGCCTGTACCATGTCTACATATTTATGGTTTTGTGGAGTTGTATTTGTATTCCCTACATAAGCCAATATTTTTTTGGTTTCTATGTCTATCACAACAGCACTTAGATTGTGAATGTTGTTGCTTTTGTATTTTTTGTGGTATTTGCTAACGGTTTCTACTAGTTTGTTTTGCAAGGAATAAGAAATACTGGTTTGAATTCTTTCTCCTTGGTGTTTTTTATGCAATAGTGATAACAAATGAATATGATCCAAAGGCAAAGACACTGGTTTTTGTGGTAAACTTTCTTGTATAGCTAGCTGATAACTCAAACTGTCTATAAGTTTTTCTTGAAAGAGTTTATGCAGTAAAAAATCACGTTTCTTTTTGAGTAGTTGCTTGTTTTTACCTGGGAAAATTAAACTAGGTGCGTTTGGTAAAACCGCTAGAGTAGCACTTTCTGCCCAAGATAGTTTGTCTGGAGAGGTTCCAAAATATCGCCAAGCAGCCATTTCTATTCCTACCACATTTCCACCAAAAGGTGCGTGATGCATGTAGAGTTTTAGAATAGCATCTTTACTTTCTCTCAGTTCTAAACGAGTTGCTAGAATTAGTTCTACGAATTTCTCCCAGTAGGTTCTTTGTTTTCCTCTACTCAAACGGATGACTTGCTGGGTGATGGTACTTGCACCACGAACGTTTCGTTGTTTTTTAATGTTGAGCTGAACAGCTTTGGCAATCGCTACAGGATTAAATCCAGGGTGTTTATAGAAATAGGCATCTTCGTATTGTAAAATACAAGTTTTAAACTTTTCTGGAATGGTAGCTGTAGGAGGGAACCGCCATTGTTCGTCTTTGGCAATAGTAGCTCCTAATAGTTGGTTTTCTTTAGAAAAAAGCACAGTGGAATAACTCACCTGAAACAACTGCTTGGGCAAACAGAAAACATACCAGAGTAGGAGTATGGCTACTATGGTGAGTTTGAATTTGTGTTTTTTTAAAAGATAATATTTGAAAAATCTTTGATTCAATTTTTGATTATAATTTTCTTTGGAACTCTTCTTCTTTCAATAAAACCAAATATTTTACCATCTGGAGTTAAAGATTTATATCTACTTTTTATATATGGTCTTGCTCCATCGGCAGGTGAAAAATCATGATTAAGATAATTTTTCTCTTCATCATCAAGCTCACGAACGGTTCCATCAACTTCTATATATACATATTCAAATCCACTTTCTTTTGGTCTTAAGGGAATAAAATACCTAAGGTATATTCCTAAAAGGATTATAAAAATTAGTATTAATACTGAAATGAAAATTAATATCATTGCATTGGTTTATTTTTAGAATGGATAATCGTTAACTACTAATCAGAATATAATTAAATCTCATATCTAATTGAGCTTCAGTATTGATTAATGATTCTTTTTAATATCTAAAAATATCGAATATTTCCATAAAATGATTTTGGAATGATCCAACTATAAAAAGAGCGTAAGGTCAATTTCCAGTCCTTTGAAAATAGATCAATCCAATATTTATCCTGAGGGTATATTATTTTATCAATTTTACCGTAATGATCTTTGTCTTTAAATTTAGTACAGTCTTCAGATATTGATTTAAGTTTGAATCGCTTCTCAAAAATGTCAAATCCATCCATAGCGATAGCATGAGCAGGAATAGGGTACACTCTATTGTTAAAATCAACAATCAAAATAAAAATAGATTCGTCATCTAAAATTAATCTAGGGCTTAAAGCAATAAACTTTACCTCACTTAATTCTATTTCAAAAGATTTACATTGCATCGCTAAACCAGTTTCTTTTGATTGAAACTTGGTAAATATTAGTTTTGTCTTTGTTATTTGAATTCCACTTTCCAAGTTTTTTTAAAATTTAAGGCTTCACAACCACCCACTTCCCAGCAGTATGACTTACAAATTCATTATCGTACATAGCTTCTGCGTGTACTCCGGGTAAATAGTAGCTTCCTAAATAGGTGGTATTTAGTTTAACGCTGAACTTTTTACTTTCGTTTTTAATTAAATCAAAATAATAATTAATACGGTTGTCTCTAATGTCTACATAGTCTGCATTGCTTTCTGTAGCGTTACCTCCAGTAGCATAACGTGTATTTACAATTTCCCATCCAGATGGTATTTGGTAGGTTAAAGCAATGTCTTTTACCTTTTTGTTATACGTATTCTTCAACTCAATTTCTGCTACAAAACTAGTTCCTTGTGGTAAGTCTAAAATGTTAATAGTTTTCCCATTCATGTCTTTGTATCGAATGGTACTTACTAGGTTTTTAGAGATATTTTCTTCTTCATTTAAAATAGGAACTCCGCTATGGGTAATTTTAACATACAAGGTTTGTTTGGCATCGTTTTCAATACTTAGCATGTTGGCACCTTTTTTCAATGCAATGTTTTTTTGGAAAATGGCTTTGTCTGTTTCAATAGCTGTCTTTTTACCATTTACTTTTACATCTACATCTAAACCAGCCCCTTTTACTTGTTGATAGTAATTCGCCAAAGCCAACAAACATTTAGCCGTAGTTTGCGTGTTGATATATTTGTCTTCGTTTAATTCTTTGCTAATATCCTCTAACAATTCAATTGCCTTTTTGTTTTCGTTTAGTGCTTGGTATGTCTGAATGGCAACCGATTTGTTAATGAGACTAGAACCATGGTTTACTTGGAAAGCATGGGTGTAATTCACCGTTGAAGCTTGGCTCATTAGTTCTTTAGCCGCTCCTTGCTGACCAATAATAGCATAAGCTAGTGCCAATTGTAATTTCCCCATGTTAGACAAGTCAGTGTCTTCTCTCAATCGGTTCATCATAGACAATTCTGGGTTTTGAGCTAGGGCTAAGGTGTATAAACGGTAAGCTTGTTCCGTATCTGGGTGTTCGTAGCTTCTTGTCCAGGTTCTAGCTTCATCTTTTTGATAGGATATCCAGTTGTTTTTCATATGGAAAGGCAGTAAGAAACCTTTCTTTTCTGCTTCTATCAAGAAATGACCTGCGTAGTTAGACACCCAAGGGTTCGTTTTAATATTCCCCGGCCAATAGCTAAATCCTCCAGATAACAATTGGAAGTTTTTTAACTTGTTTACAGCCTGATTTACATTGTAATGCAACTTGTTCTTTTCGTCTGTATTTACTTCAAATAAGTCGCTAATAAATAGTTGTGGAAAGGCTTTAGAAACCGTTTGTTCCAAACATCCGTGTGGATAACGGATTAAATATTTTAAACGATCCGTAAAGTTAATTTGTGGGAAAGAAGAAATTTCGATAGTTCCTTCGTTCGTGTCATCAATTCCAAACCCGTCAATCACGAGTTTCTCGGTGTTTTTACCATCAATGGTAATAGTAGTACTCTTAGTTACCTTGTTAATAGGATTAAAAGCACTTAGTTCTATATCGTAACTCGCTTTGTTAGCTAATTGATTGCTCGCAGTAATGTTAATTTTTCCAAATCCAGATTTTTTTACTTTTAAATCAAAATAAGCAATCTCATCTCCGCTTTCTGTGAATTGTAAAGACTGTATTGCATTTCCTTGAACTTCGAAAACATCATTGGTTTGTAAACGAATATTTACATTTTGCTTACCGGTTAAGGAGTTGAAAACCGTTACTGGTATTTTTACTTTTTCCCCCTTACTAACTTTTCTTGGAGCACTGGCCAATAACATTAATGGTTTTTTAACGGTAATAGCCATATCTGCTTTTCCATAAGCTTCGTTTTCTGGGTGATGAGCCACTACCATAGCCTTTACAGAACCAATATATTTAGGGAGTTTTATTTTATGTTGGTTGGTTGCTCCACTTTCTAAAGCAAAAGGCCCTTTATAGATTACTACTGGTTTAAATCGGTTGGCTTTTTGAGTTTTTGCAGCAGCCAATCCCATATCTCCACCAATACTAAACACTTGATTTAATTTTCCTCCAAAAGCTCCAATTACATCATCGTACATGTCCCAAGTTTTTACTCCTAAAGCCTCTTTTGCATTAAAATGATACCATGGATTTGGGGTTTTGTATCTTGTTAAGTCTAACAATCCCTCGTCTACTATGGCTAGGGTATAGGTACAGGCTTTTCCATTAGTTTCTTTAACTGCAATAGTAAAGTCTTTTTCAGGTTCCACCTCTTTAGGAGCTCGTACTATTGGGGCTAAATGCGTTGCAGAATCTTCAACAACAATATTTTTAACCCCATACATTCTAATAGGTAAATCGTTGGCCGTATTGTTGTGTGGTTGTAAGCTAGAAATACTAATGTAAATATTAGGAGTCATACTTTTGTCCACAGTAAAGGTAAAGTTGGTGCTTTCCTTTTGTGTATCTACCTGAAAGTGTTTGATTACTTCTTTGCTATTTTCTAAAGTAACTAGGGCATGTCCACCTTCAGCAGAAGGGAAGTTGATAGTTACTTGCTCTCCAATTTCATATTTTTCTTTGTCAGTAGTAAATACCAACATGGCAGCTTCTTTCTGATTTCCTTTTTTGGCTTTACCTGCCCATCCTGGCCAGTCTATAAATACACTTTCTCCTGTACTATGTCCTGAGTTTTTATCGATAACTTTTACAAAGTAACGTCCCCATTCTGGATATTTTAATTCGTAGGTAAAACTTCCTTTTCCGTTTCCTTTGGTATTAATTTGTTTGCTAAAAACAGGAGTATTATAAGTTGCAGAACTAAACTGAGAATAGTTGTTATTGTTATTCCACCACCAACTGCGATTCATTTTATAGATTTTAACCTCTAAGTTTCTATTTGCAACAGGTTTTCCTTTGGCATTTACGGTAATTACCTCAAACAAATGCTGCTTGTCTGTTAGCAACATATTTCTTCTTTTGTCTCCTTGCGGTCTTTTCAACCCAACATACGAGTTAAAAGGGGAGAAGGTCTTAGGATATACATCGGTACTAAAATCTCCACTGTTTTCATAAACTCTAGTGGTTAAATAAGCTTTTAACATCCCTGGAGCATTGTTATTTAACTTAGCACTTAGCTTAAACGAAGTGTTTCCTGTGGCATCTAAAGTACCTTTAAACACATTTGTTTCTTCTGTTTCAAAGCTTTTGCTAGGATCATCAAAAACAAAACTAGGGAACGATTTAAAGTTGGTTTTAGTAGGTTTTAACATTAAATCGGTCTCTACTTTTAAGTTTTTAGCAATGGCACCATGCAACCATTTAGATGATATGTTTACGTTGCTACTTGCTTTGGTTAATACTTCGTCTTTGGTATTAATATTAATTTTTAGACGATTCGGTTTAATGGTTTCCACCTTAAGATTCTTACTAAAACGAGCACCACCAATACTTATATTTGCAGTCCATGTTCCTGTTGGATCTACGTCTTGTGTTGGGATTTTAAAGGTATATAAGTTGTTTACATTATCTGTTGCGACCGTTCTGTATTTTAGTGAGTTGTTAGGGTCTTTTACCTCTAGAGTTACAGGATGATTGTCTGGAAGCTTGTTCTTTAAATCGTTTAACATAAAGGCCGTAAAAATAGTATCACCAGGCCTCCAAACACCTCTTTCTGTGTAGATGTACCCTTTAATACCTTTTATCGGCTCTATACCATTGGTGTTAAAGTTACTCATAGAAAGCACGTTTCCATCATTTACTTTGGTGTAGGTAGTTTGTCCGTCTTTTTTAGCGGTAACAAAGAATGGTGTCTTTTTTAGACGGATAGCAGCAATACCATTTTCATCGGTATCAACACTTTTAATAGGTTGCTGTTGATAGTTGTAAAAAGTAATGGTGACACCTGTTTGTGGAGCAGAACTAATTAGGTTGTTGGTCGCTATAAAATAGTCGTTCTCTTTTCCTTTTTTAATCAATAAACCAATATCACTGGCCAATACATTTTTACTGATGGATTTGTTACGGTAGTAAGAATCTGTACAAGGATTGTCTCTATCCCTCCAACTGTAATTCCCATAGTAATTGTATTCGTTGTAATAATTGTAAGTACCATCCCAATTACTAGTCTCTATTTCATCATCAAAACTTTCTTCTGTTTCTATAGGAGTGTTGCTGCTAACAAAATCGTTGTCACACTCGTAAGTAGCATAATTTTTTCTGATATCTATTCTTACTTTGTAAATAGCTCCTTTTTCTACATTAATGAGTTTGTCTAAGGCTAAACCATAGGTTTGCCAAATGGAGTATACATGATCTGTTGGCTCTAGAGGAATTGTTTTTTTAACAACAGGTCTAGCTACCATTTTAATATTCTGATCTCCAGATAAATTGTTCTGTTGTAAAAACTGAAGCACATTCGATTCGAATATTCTATAAATAGTAACATCTACGGCTCTTAGATTGATGGCTTGAAACTGAACGTTTAAACCTTGAGAGTTTGGTAAGATGTTTCCTGATTTGGCAAATTTCACCTCTGGTTTGGGTTCATCAAAAGAAAGATATCTAGTAACCGTCTCTTTAAATTTATAACCATAAGAGTTTTTAACCCCTCTGTATACAGAAACGCTATAATCTCCCTTTAGCACAGAAGATTTAGGATACACTTTAACCGCGTTACCACTTACGGTATAAGTAACATTAGAAACTCCAGCAATGCTAATCAATCCTTTTAAATTCTGATTCTTTGCCAAAGGATCAGAAAAATTGATTTCTACATATTGGCTAGCACCATTTACCACCTGCATGTCTAACAATTTAAAATTGTTTTTACCTGCAATGTGAATTTCTCTTTGTTGTTTGTTGTCTACTCCTAATGGTGTACCATTATAGTGTAAATAGATATCAGAGTCATCTTGTTCACGATAAATACTATCTACTTTAAACAAGAATGTATTTGTTGCAATGTTGATGTCATCAAACTTAACAGATAAGTTTTTTCCGTTTTGAGTAGCAGTAAGTACTTTTTTTACGTTGTCTAAAGAAGCTAAGTCGTTCGTTTTTACAACTCCTGTAATGTATTGCCAATCTTGATTGTAAGATTGTAAAGAGTTGGTTTTAATTTCAAATGCTTGTTTCTTGGTTTTAAAAGTAAACTCGTAATTCTTAGCATCCTGGTTGGGGAAAAGTTTGTTTAAGTTAACCGTAACTTTGTAAGAGCTGTTTTCTTTAAGACTTTCTGTAGGAGTAAATAGAAGTTGTTTCTGATTTAGAATTTGGAGTTCTCCTTCTATTTTAGGAGAAAAAGTCAGTACATTCTTAAGATTTTCTGCTGTAATATTGGTGGTTTGTGCCAACGTAAGGTTTATATCCGATTTTACTGATTTTATACCTCCTGTGTGATTGTACACATAGGTGCTGTAATCAAATTTTGGATCGTTATGAACTTCTTGTTGTTTTGCCTCATTTTTACAACCAATAGTTGTGAAAATAAAGACCAATGTGCATGCTATCTTAGCAAATACTGACTTTTTCATTTTTACCTATTTGTCTTTAAAAATAAAGAAAAATAGGGAGTTTCAAATTTTTATTGAGCTATAGTTTCATCTGTTGTTCTTTCTTTAGCTTCGTACGGTGTAACCTGTTCTTCTTGTTCATCGTCTTTTTCTAAAACAGTATACTCTGTATACGTAAACTGATTGATAGAGAAGTAACCAAAAGCTCTGTTTTCTTGATTGGTTTCATTTAAGATATTCCCTCTAATAGTAGCAGGAGCAGTCGAAAAAGGACCATCACTACCACCTTCTATTGTTAACAATACTTTGGTTAAGAAATTATTGTAACGTTGGCTAATTCCATAGGTGGTAATTCTTAAAATATCACCCGGTATAATTTCATCGTCAATATAGTTAAAGTCGTAGCTGTCTTTTCCGGGTTCTTCGCTTAGCAAGCTATCATCTGCATTAGAATAATCTGGTAATACCTGAATAGCTTTAGGAGGCTCTATTTTAAACAAAAAGAAATTATCCACGCCAATTTCATTACTAACGTTTAATTTTACTTCTATTACTTCGTTGTCAGGACCAAAGTCTGAATTAAAACTTTGAGTAATATGATTTGGTGTTTCAATAGAAGTGTATTCGTCTTCGGCAGTATAAACCTGTCCATTTACTTCAATTCTTAAGGTATAAGTTTCACCAACTACTGGTTTTACAAAATCTGTAGCCACGTATAATTCCTCTGTTGCATTGTAAACAAATGTTCCCATAGATTCGTTACTACTGTTGGTTACAGTAACAACTGCATCTGTAACTATTGGATATGTTTGGCTGTAGTAAGAGGTAGACATGGTTAGTTTAATGGTCTGTCTCTTAGAAGCTATATCATCGTATTTGTTCCAGTCAAGGTTTGCTTCTACAACTAATCTAGGAGTTGCATTGGCTATGTCGTCTAATACTATTTCTTCGGTACAAGAAAAGGTACACAAAGCAATAAATAATATATAAATGTATTTTTTCATGGTTTTTTAGAATTTAAAGTTGAAAGTAACGGAAGGAATGATTCCAAACATGGTTAAACGCTCTGTTATGTTTCGGGTTGTACCTGTACTTGTATCTTCATCTTGTACAAATGATATAGAAGATGCATTTTGTCTGTTGTATAAATTGTAGACACTAAAAACCCATTCTCCTTTCCATTTTTTGTTTTCATATTTTTTAGGAATGTAGGTAGCAGAAGCATCTAGTCTGTGGTAAATAGGGAGCCTATAACTATTTCTGTCTCCGTAATTTGGAACTGTAATTCCTTCTGCCGGATTGTCTTTAGAAAAAAGCACATAATTACCATCTGCATATGTTACAGGTTGTCCTGACTGTAAAGTGAAGCTAGTGTTAAACTTCCATCTCTTAGAGGCTTTGTAGTTTGCAATTACAGATAAATCGTGTGTTTTATCGTAACCTGTTGCGTACCATTTTCCGTTGTTAATACCTATTTCATTTTCGTTTCTACCTTTGGTTTGTTGTTCAGATCTAGATAATGTATAACTAATCCATCCGTTAAATTTTCCTTGTTCTTTTTTAAACATCAATTCCAAACCATAAGCTCTACCTTTACCACTTAGGGTTACTGCTTCTACAGCTTCTTGAGCTACCAACTCAGCACCGTCTATGTAGTCTATTCTGTTTTTAACAGTTTTACCAAAAATCTCAGCAGTTAAGCTATACATGCTGTTAAAGTTCTTGCTATATCCAAAGGCAATCTGATCGGAAATTTGTGGATCAAAGTGTTGCCCACTTGGTGTCCAAATATCTAAAGGGGTAGGAGATTGTGTGTTAGAAACCTGGTGGATATATTGTACCATTCTTTGGTAGCTAGCTTTAAATGAGCTAGAGTTGTTAAAAGCATAAGCCAATGAGAATCTAGGTTCTAAGTTGTAAAATTGTTTTCTTATTTTACTTCTTTTTACATCCTTTTGTCCAATAGGAGTTGCTTCTTCATATATTTTTAAGCCTTCATCATAGGTTACAGGGTCACCATCATAAATGTTAATTTCTTTTTCTCCCATTCTCATAAAATTGGTCAAACGTAAACCGTATCTCAAATCAATTTTATCGGTTAATTGATGTTCTACATCTACATATAATGCATTCTCAATAGCGTATTTTTTTGGGAGCTGATCTGTATCTATTCCTGAACCTTCTTTATTCGGTTCAATTTTTCCAGGATTAAAAATATAGTTGATAGATTGTACTCCATAATTTAACGTAATATCATCGTTGTAATATTTGGTTAAATCGTATTTAAGATTGTAGTTTTCCAATCCAGAGTTCCATTTAAATCCTGCAAAATCTATTTCTAAGCCGTAATAATAGTTACTATAGATTAAAGATAAGTTGGAGAATAGCTGACTGTTAAAAACGTGGTTCCAACGTAAGTTTGCTACTGCATTACCATATTCATTTACAAAAGAAGTACCTAGTGAAAAAATATCACGCCCAAAATATCCTGATAAGAATAATTTGTTTTTATCGTCTACTTCCCAGTTTACTTTAGTGTTTAAATCGTAGAAATAGGCTTTACTTTTGTTTTCAGGTTGTATGATTGGTAAAAATAAATCGGCATAAGATCTACGTCCACTTAAGAAGAAAGAAGCTTTTTTCTTTTTAATAGGTCCTTCTAATGTTAAACGAGAAGACAATAAACCAATTCCTCCATTTCCGTGGAATTCATTTTTATTTCCATCTTTTTGGTGGATTTCTAATACAGAAGAAATTCTTCCTCCGTATTTTGCAGGAACCCCTCCTTTGTATAGTTTTAAATCTTTAATAGCATCTGCATTAATTACAGAAAAGAAACCAAATAGGTGGGAGGTGTTAAATAAAGTAGCTTCATCTAACAAAACTAAGTTTTGATCTGCAGCTCCTCCACGAACATTGAATCCTGATTGTCCTTCTCCGGCAGTGGTTACACCAGGTAAGGTTGTAATAGATTTTAATACATCTACTTCTCCTAAAACCGCAGGAATTTCTTTAATGGTCTGAACTTTCATTTTGTTCACACTCATTTCTGCTTTACGGATGTTTACCTTTTCTGTGTAAGCAGAGATTTCTACAGCTTCTAAGCTTTCGGCACTCTCTTCTAAACTAATATCTAAGGTTGTGTTTTTGCTTAGATCTATAGTTGTATTATAGGTTTTAAACCCTAAATACGATATTTCTAAATTGTGTTTTCCTTTAGGTAGTGTTATGGAATAGAAACCGTATTCATTAGAAACAGTTCCTTTGTAGGAACCTACTTGTATTACGCTTACCCCAATCAAGGTTTCCTCGGAGGCAGCATCTTTAATTCTACCTGTAATGGTAAAATTTTCTTGAGCCATACTGGTTATACAACTCAACAAAAAGAGCAAGAATGAAATTTTTTTCATAGATGTTTGTTTTATCTTAATTATTCGTTTTACGTTCGCAAATAAAGTGCCTTTTCGGTGTTCTAAAGGGTCAAAAGAAGCAGTGATACCTTTTTTAAGACCTTTGTTAACATGTGTTAAAGCCTTTTTACTATCTAAAGCAAAATTAAAGCTGTAATCTGAATTGAAAGTCCTGTTTTATAATTTAGGACATATTCATTTTAGTTATAAACAAAATTAGTAACAGCCCTGAATTTAAAACAGAGGTGTTACCTTGTATTAATTTGTGTTTGATGCAGTTTATTTTTTTCATATTGTTAGCTAAAAAATACAAATGCAAAAAAAGGGTAATGTTGAGTACTACACAATACTCAATATTGAGGATTTTTTAGAACAATTGATTTACCAAACAATATTGTATCAATTCCTTTGTGGAATCGAAATTTAATTTTTTAAGTAGATTTCTTCTGTGTGTGTCTACGGTATGGGAACTAATGAATAATTTTTCTCCTATTTCTTTACTCGTATGATTCAGAGCTAACAATCTAATTACATCTTGTTCTCTGGTGCTGATAGATTCTGGCAGTAATAGTTTCTGTGAATAATTTTTGTAAAATAGCGTTTCGTATTCCTTATGCTCATTTAGTATTTTAACACTTCCTATAATGGGTTTAATTTCATTTCTACCCGTAATGGTTGCATGTGAAATGGCAATAATGGGTTTGCCAAATTCATCAAAATAGGTAGGTGTTTGATGTTCTAAAATATTTAAATATTCCCCTTTGTTATTTTTAACTCTATAATTCCAAGTATAATTCAGCTTTTTACGGTCTTCTGGGGCTACATGAGTCATGGTAAAGGTCATCATTTCTTCTAAAATAGTCATCCAAATAGACAAATCAACAGGATGTATGTTAGAAAACCAATAAGGCAATCCTAGAGTTTCCATTTTCTGAATTTCTAAACCTAATGCATATTCAAAGTTTTTACTTACAAAAGGATAGCTTTGTAATGTGGTGTTGGTCATAATAGAAAAAGACTCATTTAAGGGGAAGAATTCATCAAACTCTCTTAGTTTGTTAATATGAGTTTCTATGATGGTGTTTTGAAACTCCTTATTGGTTTCAAAAATTTCTTTAAACACATCTATTGTTTCTTTCTTCATCACGTTACTTGTTATAAAAGTTATTAATTTACCAGAACTTTCTTTTTGTATTGAGTAGGAGATAAGCCCGTTTCTTTTTTAAAGATCCTGTTAAAACTTGCCTTAGATTGAAAACCACATTCGTGCGCAATTTCTATAAGTGTTTGGTCTTTATAGGTTGGAGATGCTATTTTTTCCTTTACATCGTCAATTCTTTTTTGATTTACTAATTTATAAAAATTAGTATCCAATTCATTATTAAGCAAATAAGATAGTTTCTTGTGATTGATATCCATCTTTTTAGCAAGTGTTTGTAAACTTAATTCCTCATTTTTATGAATTTTATCGTCTACAAATAGTCTTTCTAATTTCTGTCTAAATGCATCAACCTCGTTTGTTTCTACCTTTTTATGTTTTGTTTTTATTTCTATAACCTTACCGGGCAACAACATCTTTGTTTGATTGGTCCCATAATAGCCCAAGTAGTTAATTAAAATAGCAGCGAGTAACATCGTTATATAATAAGAATCGTACTCTACATTACTAATCCAGCTAACAATTCCAATCATACAATCAATAGAACAAACAATCATCATTCCTATTAACATATGGTTTACCCAATTGATATTCTCTAATGAAGAAGAAGCATAGTTGTTTTGATATCTCTTTTTATAATGATCGTATTTTCTTTTGGCAGCGTATGTGTATCCAATCAAATACAGAATTAACAAGGTATAAGAGGTGTATTCGTAATGATGTACTTCTAATAGTTTTAGATAAGAAAAAATTGGTTCTTCTCTAAAAAAAGAAATCATTTGTGGGATTGTAATAAAAACAAAGTAAACAAGACCTGGTATAAAGTGTAATAAGTTTTTTGGGTTAATTTTCTTTTTCTGACTAAATAAAGCTTCAACGTATAGTAGGAGTAAAGGGCCTAGAATAAACTCAATATTGTCAACAATAGGGTAAGTTACAATGGCAAGTAGTCCAAAATCATTAATGTCTGCATAACCAATAACTAGATAATTAAGAAGTACTATAAAGAATAGGGTTAACAATTTAAAATGCAGTTCTTTCTTTTTAGCCTTTATGAGCATAAAAATCAAAGAAGCTACAATAGTAATACCACTTATAATGATAAACTCTAATGCTTTAATCATACTTGTTTTATATACCTAACTTGTTGTTACATGTTGTTTTTTATTCCTAGTTTTTTAGCAATAAAAATCATTGTTTTTGTTTGTTCAGAATTTAAACTCAATTCTGTTTCTGAAATAACATATTCAAGATGCTCATATGCAAGACCTAATTCATTCTGAGTTAAGTATTCCGTAATAATTTCATTTCCATCTTTAATTCCAGAAGAGCCAGTTTCAAATCCATTTTTCACGATTACATTAAAGATTTGATTGCTCAATTCCACAATTTCTTTTTTTGTTGATTTTTTGAAAATATTATGCATAATCATAATGTCATTAAAATTTCGTCATACTCAAGTGAAAAATCTGAAATTCGATCTTGAGAATGGTCAAACTGACTAACTCCTATTCTGCACGAACTTGCTTTTACAAAATGGTTGTCATTTTCATTAAATCGATAAAGTCCATTTTGTTTTCGGATATTCAATCCATTTAAATTGTCAGGTAACGAAATAAATTCGATGCCTGAAAATTGAATATCAATAGTGCAATTCGGTGAATACTTTATTGAATATTCCACGTCTTCATATTGTTTTTCACTTCTAATTATCATAGTGGAATGGCTTACTGTATAATGCCAAATTCGAAATTTCCTTTTACTTTGATAATTCACTTTCCTGAGTTTTTTTGAATGTGTTACAACAACAAAGTAAAAGTAATGTTTTTGGTGATGTAATATGAGGTAAAAGTATAGTATAAAGAAATGATCTTTTAAATGGTAAATTAGTTCAATTGATAGAATAGTTTTTTCAATGAAAGACTATCGATGAAAATTACTCGATTTCTAAATTTAAGTTTCTTTATTTCTAAAATAGGTTTTTCAGCTTCATTGTGATTCATATCGTATTTATACTCTGATAATTCTTTAATAGTTACATTATCTATATAAAATCTTTTTTTAGAATAAAATGAATTAAAATAAATAGTATCATTAGGATATATTATGTCTCTAAATGGATACTTTTTTTTGTAATGAGATATTTGATCATTGGTATCTGCCCTTTTTTTAATTAGAATTCTAACTTTTGAGGAAGCTTTTAATTGTTGTCCATAACAATCGGAATTGATAATTTTCCAAAATGAAATAAACTCTTTTTTACTATTAATTAATTTATTGTTATCATAATATAAAATTGTATCATAACCCTCTGTATACACAAAATCATTGATAGGGTTTACTATAAAAAGTTTATACTGATATATACTGTCACATATATATTTTTCAGTAATAAACATTTTAGCAGTAGAATTACAGGAAGCAATAATAGAGAAAGTAATACTAAGATAAATTATGATCTTTATTCTCATAGCAGTTTATATTTAAAGAAACATTAAATTATGCAATAAAAAAGCCTTTAACTAATTGTTGTTAAAGGCTTATGTTTTGGAATTAAAAATCTATTTCTATTTGATGTTGTAGTAAATCTTCAAAAGTTTCTCTTTTTCTGATTAAGTGTGCTTTACCTTTTATTACCAAAACTTCAGCAGGTCTAAATCTAGAGTTGTAGTTAGATGCCATAGAAAAACAGTACGCTCCTGCATTGTCCATACAGATAATATCTCCTTCTTTTACTTCTCCTAGAGTTCTACTACTTGCAAATGTATCTGTCTCACAAATATATCCTACTACATTGTATTCCTTTTGTGCTCCATCAGGGTTAGAGATGTTGTGAACTCTGTGATATGCATCGTACATCATAGGTCTCATTAAATGGTTTAAACCACTATCTACTCCTACAAAGTTAATGTTTGGTGTTTGCTTAATTACATTTACTTTCGTTAAGAATTTCCCTGATTCACTCACCAAGAATTTCCCTGGTTCAAAAATTAGAGTCAACTCTTTTCCGTATTTGTCACAGAAAGCGTTAAAGCTTGCTCCTAAGATAGGTCCTAATTCTTCTAAATTAGTTTCATGATCTCCATCTTTATAAGGTACTTTAAACCCACTTCCTAAATCTATAAATTCAATCGTATCAAAATGCTCGGCAATTCCTAACAATACTTCCATTGCTTCTACAAAAGCATCAGGATTGTAAATATCAGAACCTGTATGCATGTGTACTCCGTTTACAGGAGTTCCGTTTGCATTTACAATGTCCTTAATTTCTTCTATTTGTGTATGAGAAATTCCAAATTTAGAATCTACATGTCCTACCGAGATTTTAGCGTTACCACCAGCCATAATATGCGGGTTGATACGTAAAGAAACGGGAGCATTAGGGAATGTTTTTCCAAACTGATCTAAACTCGATAAGTTGTCTAAAGTAACTTTTACTCCTAAATTTTGTACTTCTTCAATCTCATTAAAAGAAACTCCATTAGGAGTATAAGAAATATCTGATGCTTTGAAACCAGCAGCCAAACATAACTTTACTTCCTGAACAGATACACAATCTCCACCAGAACCCAAACCGTTTAAGAATTTAAGTACGTTAATGTTGGTGTTAGATTTTACTGCATAGTTCAATTTTACATTTTTAACGGATGAGAATGCATTCATCATACGTTTGTATTGACGTTCGATGATATCTGCATTATACACATACAACGGAGCTCCATATTGCTCGGTCAACGAAATTAAAAATTGATTGTCCATTTTCTTTATTATTGTTGTTTCTAGTTCTGTTTTGTTCTCGATCCCGAATTCTCGTGACTCGAACTGACACGTTATTATTATTTTTTGAGTAAATCGTTATCGACTCTGCTCGAACACCATTTAAAATGGTTAATTATTGGTGTTTTACTGCCGTTATCTCAGCAATATTTACAATTACCTTTATCGCTTTTTCTATAGATTCTAAAGGAACATATTCGTATTTACCATGGAAATTGTGCCCTCCTGCAAAAATATTTGGACACGGTAATCCCATAAATGAAAGTTGAGAACCGTCTGTTCCACCACGAATGGCCTTAATTTTTGGTTCTATTTGCACTTTTTTCATTGCTTCTGCCGCAATATCTATAATATGCATTACAGGAGCAATCTTTTCTTTCATGTTGAAATACTGGTCTTTAAGCTCTATAGAGAAAATCTCCTCACCAAATTTTTGGTTGAGCGAAGATACTAAAGACTGCATACATTTCTTACGTTCTTTAAACTTTTCTAAATCGTGATCTCTAACGATGTATTCCAAAGTCGTTTTTTCCACATCTCCATGTATATCATGTAAGTGATAAAAACCTTGGTAACCTGTTGTTCTCTCTGGAACATCTTCTGCTGGCAACCCTTGAATAAATTCTTGCGCTACCAAAATAGCGTTCACCATTTTTCCTTTGGCATAACCAGGATGTACGTTTTTTCCTTGTACCGTTACTACAGCACCAGCTGCATTAAAGTTTTCATATTCCAACTCTCCAACTTCACTACCATCCATAGTATAAGCCCATTCAGCTCCAAAAGCTTCTACATCAAATTTATGAGCCCCTTTTCCCACTTCTTCATCAGGTGTAAAACAAATACGAATTTCTCCGTGTTTTATTTCTGGATGTTGGATTAAATATTCCATGGCAGAAACAATCTCAGTAACACCTGCTTTGTCATCAGCTCCTAAAAGGGTAGTTCCATCAGTTGTAATAATGGTTTGTCCTTTGTATTGCTGAATGTCATCAAAATAAGAGGCATCCAAAACAATATTTTGCTCAGCATTTAAAATGATGTTTCCACCGTCGTAATTCTCATGAATTTGTGGATTTACATTTTCTCCGCTAAAATCTGGGCTGGTATCTATATGTGCTACAAAACCTATTACAGGAACATGGTGTGCTACGTTACTAGGTAAAGTTGCTGTCAGGTAACAGTTTTCATCTAATACAACATCTGTTAACCCTATTTCATTCAGTTCTTGTTCTAGCATACGAGCCAAATTCCATTGCTTCTCCGTACTTGGAAAGGCAGGATTGTTTGGGTCAGACTGTGTGTCTACCTGTATGTACGATATGAATCTGTTTAAAATTTGTGACATTGTAGTAATTTTAAACAAAAATACGTAAGCTATTCATTATGTACTATCTTTTAAATAAAATAAACGAATTCCTAAAAATATGTTTAAGGAAGTACATTAAACGAGTTAATTACCTCCATAGTTTCACATAAATTATCCTCAAATTTTTCATTCCCTAAAATGATCGCCTTCAATAAATAGTAATGTTCTGGATAGGCAATGTAGAACTCCATAAAATATGTAGGATTGGCTCCTTTGTGTTCAAAGTAAAAAACACCGTATCCTTTTTTAGTATTGTAGTTTAAGAAGTTTTCTTTTATAATATACGATCTATTCTCGTTTTCAATATCCTTCTTTAGTTTGTTTTGAAATACAGAATCCAATACAATCCTACCGTCAAAACGAGTGATATCTATAATAAAAGACTCAGAATAATCTCTTGTAGTATCTGCAGCATACATTCTAGACTGCCCTTTGTCTACATACAATTCGCGCTTCCAATGATTTCCTATGTTTACTTCAAAATAGTTTTTAGCATCTCTTAAAACTTTATCATGCTTGAAATTGGTTTCATAATCACAGTCTATAAAGTTTTGTAGTGTTTTTTCTTGTTTGCATGACAAGCATAAAAAAACAATTGAAATCGTTAAAATTAACGGTAATCTTTTTGCCATTTGTTTATGATGTAGTTTACTGTAAATAAAAGCGAAAATAAGTTTATTTAAGCAATCAACTATTATTTTTTGAGACTTTGCTTATTTCTAAAGATTCTAAAATTATATCAGTAAATATGGTTTCATTTATTTTCTCACTATCAAAGCCTCTGGTAGGTTTGGTCGCTAAAATCTCATCTCTTGTTTTTCCTTTGCTTAATTCTAATTTAATTCGGTTTAGAATTGTTTCTAACATTATTTTGTAATTAATAAGATCCTGCTTAGTGGACACATAACCATGTCCAGGAATTATTTTTGTATGTTCGTTTGATAGAGAAATAATACGATCTATTCCTTTTATTACACCTTGAATTGTTCCTCCGTTAGGAGTGTCTATAAATGGATAACCATAGGTTACGAAAATATCTCCAGCATGTATAACATTAGACTTTTTGAAGTGTACAATTAAGTCTCCATCGGTATGTGCATGTTCAATAGCAATTAGGTCAATTTCTTCATTATTGAATTCTAATTTATATTGTTTTTGAAATTTAATTTTAGGCAAACCTTCTGGTGAATAGGGTAGTTGTGTGTGTTGAAAAACTTCTATTCTTTGAGGACTTTGCATCCTTAATGCACTATTTTTTTGTGCAATTATAATACTCCCTTCCGCTCCAAACAGTTCGTTTCCGTTGGTATGGTCTACATGCCAGTGTGTGTTGATTACATACTTAACTGTTTTAGAGCTAATGTTAGATAGCGATGTTATGATGTCATCGTGGAGGTGTGCAAATTGATCGTCAATTAACAATATACCTTCATATCCAATAAGAGCTCCTATGTTTCCTCCTTGACCTTCTATACAGTATATAGAGTCTGTAACTTGAATTAATTTAGTCATGTTTGATTTTTTTAAAGTAGATAGTTGGGTACTCCCTAAAAAGACGAAAACTATAACAGGGATTATAAATAGTAGTTTGTTTTTTAATATTGAATCCATTTAATTAAGAGTTAATTAATAAAGAACGCATAGAAATGGATCCCATGTCAAATTCATCGTTAAAATAAGCTAGGTTTTCATCTTTATCCATAGCTCCCAAGGTGTATAGTAGGGGTAATAAATGGTCGTAAGTAGGGTGTGCTAGTTGAGCTAAATTTCCTAATTTTTGAAAATCCAGAACCGAGGTAAAATCTCTTTGGTCAATAAATCCTTTTATTTTTTGATCAAATTCTTGTGCCCAATCGTAAATAGGATTTTCGCTATTTAATTTTTTTAGGTTATGTACAATATTCCCACTACCAATTATAAGTACTCCTTTTTTTCTTAATGTATTTAATTCTTTCCCTAGGTTGTAATGAAACTCCATAGGTTTAGTGGAGTCTATACTAATTTGGAAAACAGGAATGTTTGCCGTTGGAAACATTGGCTTTAATACAGACCAAGTACCATGATCTAAGCCCCAATCCATGTCTTTATGAACAATTGTACTGTGTATTTCGTCTATGGTGAGTTGTGCCATTTCTGGACTACCTGGAGCAGGGTATTGTTGGTTAAAGAGCTCTTCCGGAAAACCTCCAAAATCATGAATGGTTTGTGGAGTTTTCATAGCGGTAACTTTTGTCTTTTTTTCTGTTAACCAATGTGCCGACACCACTAAAATAGCTTTAGGATTTGGCAACGATTTCCCAAGAATTTGCCATTTTTTATGAAATTGATTTTGAACAATAGCATTCATAGGACTTCCGTGTCCTACAAACAATAATGGCATTTTTGGAGTAGATTTTAAATTGTCTTTTAAAGAAGAAAGTGCATTTAGTTTCATAAAAGGGAGTGTAATTATAGAGGCTGTTGCCTGTTTTATAAAATTTTTTCGATTCATTGTTGTGTCATTTATCGTTTTGATAAGTCTTACAAAAATGAATTAAGAAAATAGAGTATACATTCACCTAGGTTACTAAATACACCTAAAGAAGAAAATACTTAATTCTTGGAAGTTAGATGTTTTCTAATTCTACTTAAAGATTGTGGCTTTATTCCTAAATAAGAAGCAATATAATGTTGTGGCACATTGTTGGCAATATTGGCATGTGTTTTTAAGAAAGCTTCGTAACGTTCTTCTGCGGTATTTCCATAAATGTTAGAAACTCTTTTTAGCAAAGCGACATATGCGTTTTGAATTAAAATTCTAAAAAAACGTTCAAATACAGGAATCTCTTTACAAACCTTTTCAAAATTCTCTTTACTTAAAATTAGTAGTTCAGCTTTATCTATAGCTTGTATATTAAAGTAAGCTTGCTCTTTGGAAAAGAAACTGTACAAATCCGAAACCCAATGCTCTTTAGCTGCAAGTTGTACAACTTGTTTGTCTCCATTTTCATCTAAATGATAGGTGTGCAAAAATCCAGATAGAACAAAAGCAATTTTTTGGGGTGTACTTCCCTGATTGATGAAGAAATCATTCCTTTTTACAGTTATTCTTTCGGTAAAAGAAAGAAACGTGTAAAAATCAGACTCCGAAATTTCTACTTTCTTAGAGATGTTATGGTATAAAAGAAGCTCAGAACTATTCATATAAAACAAAACTAATTAAATCTGGTTGTTATTTTAAAATTGGTTTAAAAAAGTGTGAAGTAAGTAAGGGAATTAGCGTTTTAATTTTTATTTTAAGCTTACTAAAAATTGAATACTAATATATGAGAGCATTGGTTATTTCTGGAGGAGGAAGCAAAGGAGCATTTGCGGGTGGTGTTGCGGAGTATTTAATGACCAAACAAAATAGAGAATACGATATTTTAGTAGGTTCGTCTACGGGGAGTTTAATGATTTCTCATTTGGCTTTGGGTAGAATAGAAAGATTAAAGGACTTGTATACTTCTGTTACTCAAAAAACTATTTTTAGTAACGATCCTTTTATTGTAAAAGGAAAAAAAGGAGGGAAGACCGTTGCCATCAATCATATAAAGGTATTGTGGAACTTAATTCGTAAAAGAAAAACTTTTGGTGAAAGTAAAAATTTACGAAAGTTACTCTATAGAACTATAGACAATGAGTTTTATAAAGAACTACAGGAGTCTCAGAAAGAGTTAATTGTAGCAGTATCTAACTTAACCGAGGGTAAAATAGAATACAAATCCATAAAAGACTGTACCAGAGAAGAGTATTGCAATTGGATATGGGCTTCTTGTAACTATGTGCCTTTTATGAGCTTGTACGAGCAAGGAAGTCATCAATACGCAGATGGTGGTTTTGGAGCATTGGTACCTATTAAAGAAGCTATCAATCATGGAGCAACAGAGATTGATGTAATTATACTGGATACAGAAGTAAAACTAGTTGCTAATTTACCTGCTAAAAATCCTTTTTCTTTAATTTTAGATGTGATTGATTTTACGCTAGAACAAGTTGCTAAGCACAATATATCTATTGGTAAAATGGCTTCACATTACAGCAATGTTCAATTAAACTTTTATTACACCCCAACTATTTTAACAACCAATTCTCTAATTTTTGATAAAGAATTAATGACTCAATGGTGGAAAGATGGCTACAAGTATGCAAAAAGCAAGCATAAAGGAGCCGAAATGAGTGATTTAAAGCAACACAAAGACAAGTAATAGCTGTGTTTAATGAAATAAAATATAAACCGGTTTTGGAATTTTAATTTCTTCTATAAAAGTTAATTTACCTGTTCTCTGGTTTCTTTTAAATGAACAAATATTATTAGTATCTCTATTCGCAATCAACACAAATTTGTTATCAGGAGTCAAAGCAAAATTTCTTGGATGTTCTCCATGCACAGAAACTCTTTCTACAAAAATGAGTTTACCATCTTCGTTAATTTCAAATAGCGAAATACTGTCGTGTCCGCGATTGGTCATGTATAAAAACTTTCCATCGTTAGAAACTACAATATGTGCAGATGTATTTTTGCCTGTAAAATCTTTAGGCAATGTTTGTCTGTTCTGAATTATTTTATAAGTATTCTCTTTCGTGTTTTTCTTTACTACAGAAACTGTAGCGTTTAGCTCGTTTACTACGTATAAAATAGGTTTGTTTGGGTGAAATGCAATATGTCTAGGACCACTATTGGCAGGCATTTCCAGTTCACTAAACTCATTTGCGACTAATTTGTTTCCTTTAATTGTAGAGAATAAGATTTTGTTAGCTCCTAAATCAGCAGCTATAATGTTGTCAGAATTCGGTTCAAAATAACAAGAATGTGCAAAAGGTCTTTTTTGCCTTCTATGTGTACTTGGAGTGGTAATAGTATGCTTTTGAGTATCTAGTAAATTACTCACTTTTCCATTTTCATCTATTGAGTGTAAACTAATACTTCCTCCGCTATAATTTGCCGTAAGTACATTTCTTCCTTTTTGATTTACAAAACAAGGTCCTCTACCTGTAGTTACGTTATTAATAAAACTTAATTTATTCCCTTCAATCTTATAACTGTAAATACTTCCTTCTCCAGAAGCATTAGACGACAATAAGTATTTAGAACCTTCTGTTTGATGTAAAAAAATAGGATTGTCAATAGTTGCTGCTAAAGACATAGCTCCAAAAACCCCTTTGGTATTAACACTTGCATGGTAAATACCTTTGGTTACAGGTTGTTCTTTAGACTTCATCGTTCCAATAAAGAAATTATAATCAGAACTGTTATTAGTGTTCAATTTAGTAGATGAACATGAAGTCAGTAAGGTAACTACAACTAAAAAAAGAGAAAAGTTTTTAAGCATAATAAATTCTTTGAGCGTGAAGATAAAAATTACACGTAAAGAAACGATACTATTTAAATAAAAAAGATGAAAAAACTAGGAAGCACAATCAGGGCAACTACCTTGCAATGTTAGTTTAGAACTTTTAATGGTAAAACCATTTGTTTCTTTTACTTTAGGAACTTCAATCTCATCTATACAAAATGTTTTATCACAGTCATCGCATATAAAATGTGCGTGGTTGTGTACGTGGTTGTGTGTGGTACATTTTGTTGGACATAAGGCATAACGAGTTAGATTATTTTTGTCTGGAACTTTGTGAATAATACCGCTCTTTTCAAAGGCATCTAATGCTCTGTAGACCGTTACTTTATCGTTGGTAGATGTCACCTTACTTCTAATCTCCTCAACAGTTAAAGTAGCATTAGAATTGTTAAATATGGCTAGCAATTCTTTTCTAAAGGCAGTTTTTCTTAAACCATGTTTTTCTAGTATAGATTCTAAGTCACTCATTAAATGTCTTCAATAGTTTATGAATTGTAAATATATGTAAAATAATCAAAAGCAACTATGTTGCGTTATCAGAAATTTATATATTTGCAACCGAGTTGCGTTGAAAAAGGATTCAAGTTTTGTTTAGCTAAGTATAAAAATCATAGCTAATACAGTTTTGTAATAATAAATGAGTATTAAAGAAGAGTCGTCATAAAGATGAAAAAAATATTTTTTCTTTTATTTCTAATCAGTTTGAATCCGTTTCAAGCTCAAAATAAAGAAACCTGCAACTACGAGTTAAAAGGAGTCATTTTAGATGCTGACACCAAAGAACCTTTGCCTTTTGTAAAAGTAGAAGTAAAAGGAACTACGTTGTTTGATCAAACCAATATAAAAGGAGAGTTTCATATTCAGAACTTATGTACAGAAGGTAGCACATTAATTATTTCCTGTTATGGTTATTGCGATACTGTTTGTGAAGGGTTTCATCAACATGGTAAAAGTCCACATATTTTTCTAAAGCACGAGGTAGAAAGTCTTAATGGTTTAACTATTACAGCTGAAAAGATTAAAGATGATGGAACAGCTTCTATTGCGCAAAAAGTATTAGGTAAAAAGCAATTTTCTTTAAATAGCACACAGTCTTTAGCAGCTGCTATTTCAGAGGTAGAAGGAGTAACATTTACTTCTGTAGGAAACAATGTACAACTACCTGTTATCCATGGTTTGTATGGAAATAGAGTGTTGATTGTTAACAATGGTCTAAAACATGGCTTTCAAAACTGGGGTACAGATCATGCACCAGAAATAGACATTACAAGTGCACATACTATTACCGTAATTAAAGGAGCTGCGGGAGTAAAATACGGTCCAGAAGCATTGGGAGGTGCTGTGGTTATTGAAGGAGATCCGTTGTATTTAAACGAACCTTTTAAAGGTACTGTGGGTACGGGATATCAAACAAATGGACGTGGATATTTTTTAAATTCTGAAGCAGGGCATGGTGGTGATAATTTTAGTTATCATTTAGGGGTTAATTATACAAAAATAGGAGACAAGGAAACCCCAGATTATTTATTAAGAAACTCAGGAAAAGAAGAAAAATCATTCAATGCAGGGCTTCGTTACCATTTAGAAGATTGGGACTTTAAAGTGTATTATAGTTTTTTAAATCAAAATGTATCTATTTTAAGAGCCTCTGTAGCAGAAAGTGCTATCGGATTTTTGAACATTTTTGAGGCTGATCGTCCAATCTTAACAAGACCTTTTTCTTATAGTATAGAAGAGCCCAATCAGTTAACCAAACATCATTTGCTAAAAGCAGAAGTAAATTGGTGGTATTCTGACGAGGGAAAATTAACATTAAAAATAGGTAGACAATTAAATCAAAGGGAAGAGTATGATGTAAGAAGAAATGCTGACAAACCTATTATCGATTTGGATCTAATTACCAATGATTTTCAGTTGGAGTGGAAACATCCAGACTGGTTTCAATTAGACGGTTTGGTAGGATTGCAATTATTTACTCAGAACAACGATAACAATCCAGGTACCGATACAACTCCTTTTATTCCCAATTACAATACATTAAGATACAGTGCTTTTGTTGTAGAAAGTTTAAAGAAAGGAAAAAATACGTTTGAGTTTGGTGTTCGTTTAGATGTTGAAAACAACAATGTAAGAGGACGTGAAACAAATCAAGATATTTTTAGAGATGACTATACTTTTAGCAACATCACATCATCTCTGGGGTACATACGTCAAATTTCTGATGATACTAGCTTTAGAACAAATATAGGAACGGCTTGGAGAACCCCGAATATGGCCGAATTGTATAGTTTTGGTCAACATGGTTTTAAAAGAACTTTTGGATTGTTGCGTTATTACTTTAATGCAGGAAATGAATTAAACACAGATAGAGTTACACTTCTAGACAATAGCAATATAGAACCGGAAAAAGGATTTAAGTGGATTAACGAATGGCACAAGCACATAAAAACGAATACATACACCTTAACTGCTTATACCCACTTGATAGAGAATTATATTTTTGACAGACCTTATGGAGTGGTTGGCTCTCGTAGAGGACCTATGCCTGTTTATGTGGTAGATCAAGCAGATGCCGTTTTTGTGGGAGCCGATTTTAGTTGGCAGAAAAAATGGTCTAAATCTTTAAGAGGAGTTTTGGGACTTAATTATTTGTGGTCTAGAAATACTAAAAAAGACGAACCTTTAATCAATCAACCACCAGCAGCTGTTAATTATAAGTTGACATGGAAATCTAAAAAACTATGGAAGTTTAGAGCAAACACAATCTCTATTAAACCTTCCTATGTATTCAAACAATTTAAAGCTCCAAGAACCGTGTCTTCTAGAGACTTGGTAGAGGAAACAGTCATTATATATCCTGAATCAGAAATTTTTGATTTTAAAGATGCTCCAGCAGGGAATTTTGTGCTAGATGCTTCGTGGAAATTTAAAATGAAAGCGATAAATGCAAGTGTGTCTGTAGAGAACTTGTTAAATAATAAGTACCGAAATTATTTAAATGAAACAAGATACTTTGTAGACGAACCAGGTAGAAACTTTTTATTCACAATCAACTATACATTTTAACAAAAAAAACAAAAAAAATGAAAGCAATTAACTTTTTAAAAAAGTACAGTATTCACTCTTTATTAGCATTTGGAGTTTTATTAACCAGCTGTAGTAACGACGATGAAGCACCAGCTCATGAGCACGAAACTGAAGTAATTACAGATGTACATTTAGTATTTACAAATAAATTAGATGCAACTGATGTTGTAGAGGCTTCTGCAAAAGATTCAGACGGAGATGGTATTGCAGAATTGACTCCAATTAGTGAGATTGATTTAGACGTAGATAAAACGTATATTTTGACTTATGAGATTTTAAATGAAGAAGAACACGAGGAAGGTGAAGAAGAAGAGGCTGAAGGAGATGGTCATGAGCATGGAGAAGATATTTTGGCTGAAATAGAAGAGCATAAAGAAGAGCACCAATTCTTTTTTAGTTTTACAAACGATGTATTTGAAGATCCAACAGGGACTGGAAATATTGATGCTGCAGGAACAATTAATTATTTAGATACCGATAGTAACAATTTACCAGTTGGGTTAGAAACTGAGTGGACTACGGGTTCTGTTGCAAAGACCGGTGCTGAATTCACTGTTAGATTAATGCACCAGGTAGATATAAAGAATGCTACTTCTACAGCGAATGATGGAGATCAAGATTTTGAATTGACTTTTGTATTAAACATTAACTAATACACGAAACCCTTCCTAATTAGGAAGGGTTTTTATTTTTTAGCATGAGTAAATTAAAAATAGGAATCGTTACCGTTTCGGATAGAGCTAGTCAAGGGATTTATGAAGATATTTCTGGAAAAGAAATTATCAAAGTAATGGAAGAATACGTTACTTCTAAATGGGAGCCTATATACAGAGTAATTCCAGACGAACAAGAAGTTATTGAACAGGAATTAATTGCTTTGAGCGACAAAGAAGAGTGTTGTATAATATTAACTACAGGAGGTACTGGTCCTGCATTAAGAGATGTTACTCCAGAAGCAACAGAAAATGTTTGTACAAAGCTATTGCCTGGCTTTGGAGAACTCATGCGTAAGAAAAGTTTAGAGTACGTACCAACCGCTATTTTATCTAGACAAACTGCCGGAATAAGAAATAAAGCTTTAATTGTAAACCTTCCTGGAAAACCTAATTCTATTAGAGAGTGTTTGCAAGAAGTATTCCCTGCAATACCTTATTGTATAGAGTTAACAGGTGGGTATATGATAGAAACTAACGACGAAAACATTAAGGTATTTAAACCTATGAACAAATAGTTTTTATTAGAGAGTATAAACTACACAATACAAATGGTCATCGAGCGGAGTCGAGGTGTAGTATTACTTATTGATATGACTATTCATTATCTATTTCTACATCAATATAAAAGTTAGGATCAACAGTTAACTCTTGTAGGTTTCCTTTTATTTTTTGCCAAACTCCCAGTTTAGGTGTAATCCAGACTTCTTTTTGTTGATGGGTTATTTTAACAGGAATATTAAAACTAGGGATAACATTTGTCCATTTGTAATAAACATTTCTCCCTTTCTGTTTTAGTACCAATTTAGGTGTGTTGGTCGTCGTTAAATATTGCTTAAAAAAAGGAACTAAATCTAGTTTGGTACATGTATTTAGATAATCTATGATTTCTTTACCAGTAACAATTTTATGATAGAATTGTTTGTTTAGACCTTGTAACATTTTTCTCCATAGGGTATCATCATTTATAATTTGACGTAATGTATGCAGCATTAAACTCCCTTTAAAGTACATGTCTCCACTACCTTCGTTATGCACATTGTAAACTCCTATAATAGGTTTGTCATTTAAAACCAATCTTCTTAATCCTTGTACGTATTCATTGGCTGCTAAAGTTCCGTAATGGTAGTCTAAGAATAAACTTTCAGAATACGTGGTAAAGGCTTCGTGCACCCATAAATCTGCCACATCGTTGCAAGTAATACTGTTTGCAAACCATTCATGCCCAGATTCATGAACAATGATAAAATCAAATTTATTACCCCACTTAGAACTCCCCATTGGATGACCTAAATACCCTTTTAAATACTTATTCCCATAGGCAACACAGCTTTGATGCTCCATGCCTAAATAAGGAGTTTCTACCAGTTTGTAACCATCATTATAAAAAGGATAAGGGCCAAACCAATGTTCCAACGCCTGTATTGTTTTAACCGCATCTTTAAAATGAGTTTTGGCTTTTGTAAGATGATCCTTTAATACGTGGTAGTTTAGAGTTAAATCTCCTTCTAGTCCTTTGTAGATTTCTCCAAAATGAACATAATCTCCTATATTAACTGCAATACCGTAACTATTAATAGGGTTGTTTACCTCCCAGGTATAAGAAGTTGTTCCATCTGCATTTACAATAGTTTTTGTGTTTCTACCATTCGATACATTCTTTAAACTACTAGGACAGGTAATGGTTATAGAGGCACTGGCTGCTTCATCGGATGGATGATCTTTACACGGCCACCAGATACTAGCCCCTATAGACTGATTTGCAGTAGCTATGAATGGCTTATCATTGTGATCTTTTCCCCATACAAAACCACCGTCCCAAGGAGCTTTTTTTGCTGCTTTAGGTTTTCCGTGATAATATACTTTAAGACTTTCTGTAAAACCAATATTTTGTTTTTTTTCCAATTGGACAAAATAACTAAACCCCTCTACTTTGTAGTTAAGTTTCTTGTTGTCCTGAATAATAGAGTCCATTACAAGCGGTGGCTGTAACTCTAATTGTAGTTTACGGTGTTTATGTACTACTTTATAATCAATAGTATTAATTCCTTTAATGCTCTTTGTAGCTGGATAAACCTGTACATCTAAGATATACTTTTGCACATCCCACCACATGCGCTCTGCTGTAATACTACCTCTTAAGCTATCTTGTTTAGAGAATTTTTGTGCATTGACACTTATTGTAATAAAAACAGTAATGATGGATATAGATAGTTTCATAAGTTACTTTATAAGTCTTAGCTGGTGTGGACTGGTTTTAGGAATTCTTTCAATAATACCTCTTGCTTCTAAATCTAATTTTACTGAAACGACATACCAGTTAACCTTTCCATCAAAAGAATTAGACAGCTCTAAAACAGCCAAATTATTAAGCTCCTTAAAAGTAATAGTTTCATTTTCCTTTACGGTTAACAAAATAAAATCTTTAATGGTGTCGTACTTGCTTTTTAAGATATTTACTCCCTTTTTTCCTTGCGGATGTAATGTTAGGATTCTTTCTTTGGAATTATTCATTACTGATGTTATTGTATTATTCCTTCAATTAAATCTCCTACATAATAAGAAACCAATGCTGCTAAAAGACCTAGTATTAGTGTTTCTGTAACTCCTCTCCAAATTGCTTTTTGGTTGATGTATGATTTTAAGGAACCTACAATTATAAAACCAAATGCAGTAGCAAGGGTAGAATAGAGGAATACATTTTCTCCAAGCGGAGTAACATAATCAATTACATATATAAAAAGAGGTATAATACCAATGGTTATAAAAGAAACATATGTAACTATTCCTTTACCAATAGGATTGTCTTCTTGTAAAATATTTTCTTTTTCTGCTGTAGAAGTCGCGTACTTTAGTGCATTGTCTTTTTCTGTTTTTGCAGACAAATAAGCTCCTATAGACATGGCAAAACCATCGGCTAATAAGTTGGCAAACCCTAAAATTAGAATAATAGAACTGTCTAAATTGGCTCCAACAGAACCCGCTACAACAGCAAACGTAGTTACACAACCGTCTATTCCTCCATACACAAACTCCCCTAAGTATTTTTCAATTTTGTAATAAAATGTAGATTTTTCCATGGCAGTAGTTGGTTAAGCTACTCAAATTTATGGCTTTAAATGTTTAGAAGCGATATGGATTAGTTGACTTTGTAGATTTCTAATTTGATGCTTTATGTATTAAAGAGTGTCCTGAATTCTTTGTACAACCATTGCGATAATCCTTTTATTGTATTCCGGAGTATTCTTTAAATATAGAAGTAATTCATCATCTGTTAACATACCAACTACAAGCCCAATGTATTGATTCTTTAAGTTTTGGTTTTTAGATACAGCAGTTTGGATGTATTCATTCTTTTTAAATATCTCCATTTTTTTTAATAGGACATTATTTTTAGCTAGCACATGTTGAAACAAAGCAATAATGCTTTGATGTTGTAGTTTTAATACAGGACGTAAGACCCCATTTTGGAATTTTTCTTCTAGAGACATATTATCTGTAATTATAGCAGATGCTATTAGAGGTCTAAGGTCTTTTTTTGTCATGTGTATTACTGTTTGATGTTGTTTACAGTTAGAAGTGTTAATGAAATCTAGAAAATAGAACTCTCTAGTAGGGTTGTTAGTTCTTCTAAAAAAGCCATTCCTTTTTCTGAATTTCCCTTGGCATTTAAAGTCGGACTAAATACGGTAATAGAAAATTTCCCTGGATGAACAGCAGAAATACCACCACCAACACCACTTTTTCCGGGAAGCCCAACACGATAGGCAAATTCTCCTGCTTCATCATAAAAACCACAAAGCTGCATAATGGCATTTATTCTTTTAGTTTTGCTTGGTGATAAGATCGTTTTACCACTACTTGGGTCTATTCCATTATTGGCTAAAAACAAGAATGCATTTGATAGTTGTTGACTATTCATTGCAACAGAGCACATCATAAAATAAAAGTTCATTACATCTTCTATCTTGTTGTTAATGTTCCCAAATGACTTCATCATGTGTACCAAAGCATAATTTCTGTAGGCAACTTTCTTTTCAGATTCAAATACTGTTAAATCATAATCAATACTAGTATCGTTGGTAACAGTATGTATAAAGTTTAAGAAATCTTGTTCAGGATTTTTTAAATGATCCAATAATACATCTGCAATTACAATAGCTCCCGCATTAATAAACGGGTTTCTTGGAATTCCTTTTTCGTATTCTAACAAGACTAAAGAGTTAAAAGGTGTTCCAGAAGGTTCAATTCCTAAACGTTTCCATAGTTTTTTATGCTCTCTGTCGTAAGCCATAATTAAAGAAAACACTTTACTAATACTTTGAATAGAAAATGGAGTAGCAGAGTCTCCATAGTTGTATTGCTTCCCCTCAACACAAGTTAAAGTAACAGCAAATAAATTAGGATCTACAGTAGCCAACTCGGGTATATAATCCGCTTGTTTTCCAGTGTATTTAAATCCTTTTAAACGTTCTGCACTTTTTTGTATAATATCTAAGTAATTCATTTTCTATTTCTGTTATTTATTAGGGCGGAATTAAAACGGTTTATTTAGCATCCTACAAACGCAGAAGCAGGTTAAAGTTTATCAAGCAAAAACTGAGCTGTATAAGAGTCGTTAACTTTAATTAATTCTTCTGGAGTTCCCATAAACTGTACATTACCACCATTTTTACCACCTTCTTTTCCAATATCAATAATATAATCGGCACATTTTACAAAATCTATATTATGCTCAATAACAATTAGAGAATGTCCATTATCTATTAGAGCATTCATAGAGGTTAACAGCTTTTTTATATCATGAAAATGCAATCCTGTAGTAGGTTCATCAAATATGAATAAAGTAGGCTCTTGTCTACTTCCTTTAACCAAGAACGATGCCAACTTAATACGTTGTGCTTCTCCACCAGATAGGGTAGAAGAGGACTGTCCGAGGGCTACATACCCCAGACCAACATCTTGCAAAGGTTGTAGTTTGTTGCAGATTTTGGTTTGTTTATACATTTTAAAGAAAGCCAAAGCTTCGTCTATAGACAGGTTTAAAATATCGTCTATATTTTTGCCATTGTATTTTACCTCTAAAACTTCCTTTTTAAAACGTTTTCCTCCACAAGCTTCACAAGGTAAATGCACATCAGCCATAAATTGCATTTCAATAGTCACAACACCTTCACCTTTACAGGTTTCACATCTACCTCCATCTACATTAAAAGAAAAGTGTTTTGCCTGATAGTTTCTCATTTTAGATAAATTATCATTGGCAAATAAGGCTCTAATATCATCGTATGCTTTGATATAAGTAACTGGGTTGGATCGTGAAGATTTTCCGATAGGGTTTTGATCTATAAATTCAACATTTTTTACTGCATCTAAATCTCCTTTAACCGCTGTTACTTCACCTATTTTATTTCCTTGTCCAAACAAATGTTTTTGTAATGAAGGGTATACTATATTTTTAACCAAGGTGCTTTTTCCACTACCAGACACTCCAGTAATTACAGCCAAACTGTTTAAAGGAATAGAAACATTTATATTTTTTAAATTGTTTTCTCTTGCACCAACTACCTCTATTCTTTTTGCACTTTTTCTACGTCTACTAGGAATCTCTATTGTCTCATTCCCACTTAAATAATTAGCCGTATGCGTTTCTTTTGTAAGAAGTTCATCAAATGTACCTTCGGCAACTAATTCTCCCCCAAAAACACCAGCATCAGGACCTATGTCAATAATATAATCGGCTTGTTTCATAATATCTTCATCATGCTCTACCACAATTACCGTATTCCCTAAATCTCGTAATTGTTTTAAAACTTCTATCAGCTTTAAACTGTCTTTTGGATGAAGTCCAATACTTGGTTCGTCTAAAATATACATAGACCCCACCAAACTACTCCCTAAAGAGGTTGCTAAATTAATACGCTGACTTTCTCCTCCAGACAAAGTATTAGAAGCTCTGTTTAAAGTTAAATAACCCAATCCTACCTTGTCTAAAAAACCTAAGCGATTGTTTATTTCTACCAATAACCGTTTTGCAATTGTCTCATCGTGCTTGCTTACTTTTAGGTGCTTCATAAACTGGGTAAGCTCATCAATAGGTAAATTAATAAGCTCATTAATGTTTTTTTTACCAACAAAAACATTGTTTGTTTCGGGTCTTAAACGGGTTCCTTTACAAGTAGTACAAGTGGTTTTTCCTCTGTAACGAGACAACATTACACGGAACTGAATTTTATAACTTTTTTCTTCTAGGTATTTAAAAAACTGTTGAATTCCTTCAAAATGCTGTGTTCCATTCAAAACCAATTCTTTTTGTTCGTTAGTTAGCTCAAACCATGGCTTATGTATAGGGATATCGTATTCAAAAGCATGATTGATCAATTCGTTTTTAAAATGAGCATTGCTTTCGCTTTTCCAAGGAGCTATACAATCTTGAAAAATAGAAAGAGAGGTGTTAGGAATTACTAACTCTTCATCAATACCAATTACATTACCATAACCTTCACAAGTAGGACAAGCACCGTAAGGATTGTTAAAACTAAAAAAGTGAGTATTAGGCTCTAAAAATACCTGCCCATCCAGTTCAAACTTATTACTAAACTCACGAAATGATGCATCGTTTAGATTCTCTAGCAAACATACTCCTTTACCTTCGTAAAAAGCAGTTTGTATAGAATCTGCCAATCTGTTGTAATAATCAACATCGTCTTTTATTACAATTCTGTCTATGACCAAATATAATTGAGTTTCAGAATTTATGGATTTCGAATCAACATCTTCAATTCTTAAAGTATCGTTGTTTACTTTGATACGAGCATATCCTTGCTGAACCAATATTTGTAAAACTTTTTCGGGGTCTCTGTCTCCCAATTCATACGGAGCTAATAGCAATAATTTTGTTCTCTCTTCTAAAGATTTTAAATGGTTTAAAACATCAGAAACGGTTTCTTTTTTAACCTCGTTTCCAGAAATAGGAGAGATGGTTTTACCAATACGTGCATATAACAACTTTAGATAATCGTAAATTTCTGTAGTTGTCCCCACAGTAGAACGAGGGTTAGATGAATTTACTTTTTGTTCTATAGCAATTGCTGGTGCTATTCCTTTGATATAATCAACTTTTGGTTTGTGTAGTTTTCCCAAAAACTGACGAGCATAAGAAGATAAACTTTCTACATACCTGCGTTGTCCCTCTGCATATAAAGTATCAAAAGCCAAACTAGATTTACCAGAACCCGATAAACCTGTAATTACAACCAATTTATTTCTTGGTATAGCTACATCTATATCTTTTAAGTTGTGTAAACCCGCTCCCTTTATTATAATATATTCTTTTGGTGATAATTGCTCTAATGTCTGATTCATGTCTAGTTTCTTGCACTGTAAAAGTAAGCTATTTGCGTTGATGTTGGAAAATGGCAATTAAGAAAAAAATGGATTAATGATTTGTTACGGTGTTCTAGATATATGTAACTACAATCTCTGTATTTGTAGGGTATTTTTGAAATGAACCAAAATCTAAAAACAAAAGAATGAACAGTAAAAGATTTAGTGCAATCGCATTGGCTGCCATTTTAATGGCGTGTGGAAGTAACAAGAGTAATACGACTTCTAGTGTGGTTGATGCAGTTAAAAAAGAGACTCAAGAATTAAAGGAGTTCGAAAAAGTTGCTTTACCAACCAATATTGCGCAAGAAGGAGTGTGGGAATTACAATCTAATGTGTCTGATGATTTTAATTATACGTTTAATGCTGTAAATGAATTCTCAGATTTTGGAAGTAAAAAATGGGTGAATTTTTACCATGCTAACTGGGATGGACCAGGGGTTACGTATTGGAAATACAACAAGGTTTCTGTTGATGGAAGTGATTTGTTGATTAAAACTGCCAGATGGAATCAAGATAACGAAGCAAACCCAATTTACACAAAAGGGGTAAAGATGAATATGCCTAACAGCGGTATTAGTACGGGTTGTATTACATCTACAGACAAGGTTAAATATCCTGTTTTTATTGAAGCTAAGGTAAGTGTAACCAATTTGGCATTGGCATCTGATGTTTGGTTGTTAAGCCCAGATGCTACACAAGAAATTGATATTATAGAATGTTATGGAGGTAAAGAACCAGGAAACGCATATTTTGCAAAATCTATTCATGTAAGTAACCATTCTTTTATTAGAAAACCATTTACCGATTATCAACCAAGAGATAAAGGAGCTTGGATAAAAAGAGAAGGAGTAAATAGCTGGGGAGAATACTGTAACGAAGTAGAAGGTAAAAGAAAATATGTGAATGCAGGAGTGTATTGGAAAAGTCCATTTCATTTTGAACATTATATAGATGGAGAGTTGGTACGTGTATTACATCACAACGCTGTAGCAACTAAAATTTACGGAACTTGGGAGT
This sequence comes from Wenyingzhuangia sp. IMCC45574, assembly GCF_054182685.1. Classification (NCBI taxonomy): domain Bacteria; kingdom Pseudomonadati; phylum Bacteroidota; class Flavobacteriia; order Flavobacteriales; family Flavobacteriaceae; genus Wenyingzhuangia; species Wenyingzhuangia sp. IMCC45574. Next base: position 493,286 of record NZ_CM135169.1, read on the forward strand.
ATGGGTATCCAACCATGACCAATGGGAAATTAGACGTAAAACATGGAAAACAAAAAATTACGCAAACAGCAACATCTAAAGAGTACGATTTTAAATTACTAAAAGCTGCAAGTAATCAATCGTCTGTAAGTATTATAGATCCATATGAATACCAAGGAGGGAAGGGTTATACCAAAGAATTAGATATTATTATTAATGTTGAAGCTCAGGATTGGCATGCCAAAGCAGGAAGAATGCCAAGAGATATAGATTTGGCAGACAAGACTAAAAACAATGATATGAAAGTAGACTGGATAAGAGTGTACAAGCCTAAGAAATAAGATCCTACCGTTGGATTATTTAAGGGGTGTGAATTTAATTCACACCCCTTTTTTTGATTTATGGTATGTTTTTTGTTAATTTTATAAATGTAACTTAAAAAAATGTCTATAGTCTAAAACTACTTCATTCAAACACAACAATTATGAAATACCTTGCCGCTCTAAGTGATGCGCAGTTAGTTTCTGATTATATTCAAGGAAATGAAGCTTGTTTAGCTGTATTAATAGAAAGACATCAACAAAGAATATTTGGTTTTATACTCTCTAAAACTGCAGACAGAGATTTAGCCAACGATATATTTCAGGACACTTTTATAAAAATAATCAACACCTTAAAGAGAGGTAGTTATAACGAAGAAGGTAAATTCTTACCTTGGGCATTACGTATTGCTCATAATCTAACAATGGATTATTACCGCAGTAAAAAGAGAAAAAACACAAAATATGCCACCGAAAACTATGATGTTTTAGATTTTTTGGGAGTGGAAGACGAGGGTGTAGAATTAACTCTAGACCAAGAAGATACCATTCAGAAAATTATAAATCTAATAGATACCTTACCACAAGATCAGCAACAAGTACTTAAAATGAGAATTTTTATGGGTTTAAGTTTTAAAGAAATTGCAGAACAAACAGAAGTTAGTATCAATACATCTTTGGGTAGAATGCGTTATGCGCTTATGAATTTAAGAAAAGTGATTCAGGAAAAAGAAATTACACTTTCTAATTAGAATGTTTAAAAATTAAAGGATTTTTACAATATTTTCATATTCTTATCGTTTTTGAAGAAACTTAAACAAGAGTATATGACAAAAAATTACACTGATTCTTTTACAAATAGCACAAACATTCAAAAAAACAAACCCAATCCAGAAACAGTATCGTTTCTTATAAACTACTCTAAGTCTTTTGACATTAAGAAGGGGAAAAGTATAAAAGAGATACGTTTGGAAAAAAACTAGAATGGATAGATGAAATAGATAGTATTAGATATAAGAGATGCTCTGTTAAAAAACGAACCTCTTATATCTAATATTTTAACATCTATTTTTTCTTTTTTTGATATTCGTTAATGACCGTTTTTCTACCGATGGTCTTGGTAATAATATCATTTTCTAAGTTCCAACCACGAGCTGGGGAATATTCTCTACCATAGTAAATAATTTGTAGGTGTAACTTGTTCCAAGTATGCTCTGGAAACAAACGTTTGGCATCTTTTTCTGTTTGTTCTACACTTTTTCCATTACTCAATCCCCAACGAAACATAAGGCGATGAATGTGAGTGTCTACAGCAAAAGCAGGAATGTTAAATGCCTGACTCATAACTACACTGGCTGTTTTGTGTCCAACGGCAGGAAGTTCTTCTAGATCTTTAAAATTAGCGGGTACTTCTCCGTTATGTTTTTCAATCAAAATTTTAGACAAACCATAAATTCCTTTAGATTTCATAGGAGACAAACCAACAGGCTTGATAATTTCTCTAATTTCTTCCACAGATAATTTTACCATATCATATGGGTTATCTGCTTTTTTAAACAACAGAGGAGTAATAATATTTACACGTGCATCTGTACTTTGTGCAGACATTAACACGGCAATTAAAAGTGTATAAGGATCTTTATGATCTAGAGGTATAGGAGTTTCTGGATATAGTTCCTCTAGTGTATCTAATACAAATTGAACTTTTTCTTGTTTGTTCATTTATTTAAGTACTATTATAGGTTTAGACGTATTGTTAACTTGAATAAAATAAATTCCAGAGTTTAGGTTTTCTGGCAAGGCTAAGATAGTACTATTGCTGGAATGTTCATTTTTAGTTTTTAATGTAGGTATAGAATAGATTAATCAATAGAACATATTTCTTAAAACCGTACAAGTCTTACTATTAAAATAAGCTATATTTACACACATGTTTAAAAAGTTCGTTCCTGCATATTTACTTACGTTTGTGAATGTTTTAGGTTTTAGTTTATTAATGCCTATACTCCCTTTTGTTGTAGAAAGTTATGGAGCACCCAAATGGTTTTTTGGGTTTCTAATAACCTTATACAGTGCTTTTCAATTTATAGGTGCTCCTTTATTAGGAGCTATGTCAGATACGCATGGAAGGAAACCTATTTTAATGATTAGTCAAGCAGGTACACTTTTATGTTGGATTGTTTTTCTTTTTGCATTGTCTTTACCTGATTTTCCTATTCTAGGGATTGCATTTCCCTTATGGATAATAGCTTTGTCCAGAATTTTAGATGGAATTACGGGAGGGAATGCTTCTGTTACCAATGCCTATGTTAGTGATTTAACAACCAAAAAGGAAAAGGGATATATATTTGGATATTTAGGTGGAATAGCTGGTATTGGAATGATTATTGGACCTGGTTTAGGAGGGATTACAGCCACAACACCTTTTGGATATAAAGGAACTATAATCACTTCTATCATCATATCAAGTATTACTTTGTTTACGGTTTTTAAGTGGTTAAAAGAAACACACCCAAAAGAAAAAAGAGTACCTCGTAAAAAAATAGATTTTGTAGAGGCAATTATAATTCCAGTAAGAGTTAAAAGAGTAAATCCTTCACCTATTATAAAGGTATTGTTCTCTATGAAATTCTTTTTCTCTGCCATGATGGGGTTCTATATAGGTACCATGGCTTTGTATTTGGTAGATTTGTTTCAGTTTAACGTAAAAGAGTTAGGACTTTTTATGGTTTTTATAGGAGGTTTTCTTTCTTTTAATCAAGCCATTGCTTCTAAATTTTTCATCAATAAAATTGGTGCTTTTAGAACATTGGTACTTGGCTTACTTTTTAGTGCAGTAGGTTTGGTAACTATTACGTTAACTGATGATATATGGTGCTTTGTGCCATTTTATTACATCCTAAATTTAGGATTGTCGTTGTGCTTTCCTGTATTTAATTCAATTATATCTGTAAATGCCAACCCAACCAAACAGGGAGAAATAATGGGAATAAGCGAAGGCATCAACTCTTTTTGCATGGCATGCTTTCCTGTAATTGCAGCCATAATTTACGGGTTTATAGGAAGTGATTTATATAGATGGATGACTTTATTACCCTTATCTGCTTTAGTGTTAGCTTTGATTGGTATTAGGAAATACGGAAAAAGCACGTTTAATATTAAGTAACTTTTTGGGTGAATCGTATTTGTATATTTTACAAGTTTTTAAACTTTTTTAATTCAGTATAAATAGCATCTTTCACATTTGTAAAGGATAGTTAATAGACGCTTTCACTATATTTGTGCTTATTTTTTAATAACAGCAATATGAACATGTTAAAAGTAGGGGATAAGGCACCTAATTTCGAAGCCGTAAATCAGCATGGAGACACTGTAAAGTTAAGTGATTTTGCAGGTAAAAAACTAGTGGTGTTCTTTTATCCAAAAGCAAGCACACCTGGTTGTACTGTAGAAGCATGTAACTTAAGAGATAATTATCAAACCTTTTTAGCCCAAAACTACGAGGTTATAGGTGTAAGTGCAGACTCTATTAAAAGACAGTCTAATTTTGCTACCAAACAAGAATTGCCTTTTTCTTTGTTAGCAGATGAAGATAAAAAGGTGATTGAAGCTTTTGGAGTTTGGGGACCTAAAAAGTTTATGGGAAAAGAATATGATGGTATTCATAGAACTACTTTTATAATAGATGAAAATTCAGAAATAATAGAAGTAATTGCAAAAGTAAAAACGAAAGAGCATACGGCTCAAATATTAAAATAATATGGAGCATGTTATACTTGTAAATGAAAAGGACGAGCCTATTGGAACTATGGAAAAGATAGAAGCTCACGAAAAAGCATTGTTGCATAGAGCTTTTTCAGTTTTTATCTTTAATGATAATGGAGAATTAATGTTACAGCAAAGAGCTGCAGAAAAATACCATTCTCCTTTGTTGTGGACCAATACATGCTGTAGTCATCAAAGACTAGGCGAGGGAAATATAGAAGCAGGTAAAAGAAGATTGCAAGAAGAAATGGGCTTTACTACAGATTTAAAAGAAGTTTGTTCTTTTATCTACAAAGCTCCTTTTGACAATGGATTAACAGAACATGAGTTTGATCATGTGCTTACAGGTGTATATAATAGTGAGCCTAATATTAATCCAGAAGAAGCAAATGCTTATAAATGGATGCATTTAGAAAAAGTAAAGTTGGACGTGGAAAAGAGCCCAGAGAATTACACCGCATGGTTTGTAATTATTTTTGAAAAATTTTACGATTACATTAAACAAAATGAGTTGGAAAAGGATTAGAGTGAAGTTATTGGTTGGTGTTCTATTTTCGATAATAGCAACATTGGCTTATTCATTTTATTTATATGGAGAAAATTGTTTGAACATAGCTTATTTAGATACTCAAAAACTAGTAACTAGATTGATTGTTCTTTTTCTGATAGGATATTTTATCATAGGAAACTCCTTTGCTCCTGAAAATGAAAATACATGGAAATAACAGTACATAGAGTTGCTTATTTTAATGCAGCACATCGTTTATTTAGAGCCGATTGGGACGATGCTAAAAATTTTGAGGTTTTTGGTAAGTGTAGTAATCCAAACTATCACGGTCATAATTACGAATTGGTCGTTTCTGTTACTGGACCTGTCGATCAAGAAACAGGTTTTGTAATGGATTTAAAAGTTTTAAAAAGACTGATTAAATTGGAAGTAGAAGATGTATTGGATCACAAAAATTTAAATTTAGAAATTGCTGAATTTAAAGAAACAAATCCAACGGCAGAGAACATTTCTATATACATATGGAATAAGTTAAGACCACACATTGAAGCACATTTAAACTTGGCAGTTACATTGTATGAAACACCAAGAAATTACGTAACATATTCAGGTAAATAATTCATCTTTATGAAAGTTATAGCAATGATTCCTGCTAGATTGCAGGCTTCTAGATTTCCTAAAAAACTACTAAGAGATTTATGTGGAAAAACAGTAATCACAAGAACATATGAAGCTACTATTAAAACTGGCTTATTTGATGATGTGTATGTGGTAACCGATAGTCAGGAAATAAAAGAAGAAATAGAAAGTAATAACGGTAAAGTTATTATGAGTATTAAAGAGCACGAATGTGGATCTGATAGAATTGCTGAAGCCGCAGATTTTGTCCCTGGAGATATCATTATTAATGTTCAAGGAGATGAACCTTTTACACGTAAAGAGCCATTACAAGATTTAATAGAGGTCTTTAAAAAGGATATTCACGGAGAAATAGCCGTAGCATCTTTAGTACATACTATGGATGAATGGGAGGAGATAGAAAACCCCAATAATGTAAAGGTTGTTTTAGATGCCAACAATTGTGTTATGTATTTTTCTAGAGCACCTATTCCATATCCTAGGGATAAAAGTATTAATACTACCTATTACAAACATATAGGAATTTATGCCTTTAGACGTTTTGCATTACTCAATTTTCCAGAAATGAAAATGAACCAGAACGAAGCTACAGAGAAATTAGAAGGAATACGTTTCTTGGAGCATGGGATGAAAATGAAAATGGTAGAAACTCCTTATAAAGTGGTTGGAATTGATACTCCTGAAGACTTAGAAAAAGCAAAAGAAATTCTACAAAATGTCTAAGTATAAAGTAATCGCTTTTGATGCGGATGATACGCTTTGGGTAAATGAACCCTATTTTAGAGAAGCAGAAGACAAATTTGCAAAGTTGTTATCTAAATACGAGACAGAGAATAAGATACATCAAGAACTATACAAAGTAATAACAGGTAATATTCCCTTATACGGTTACGGAGTTAAAAGTTGTATTTTATCTATGATTCAATGTGCCACAGAAATTTCTAATAATCAGATTTCTGCAGAAACCACTCAGAAAATTTTAGAAATTGGGAAGGAGATGCTAACTAAACCTATAGAGTTGCTTCCCAACATTAAAGAAGTATTGTCCTATTTATCTAAAAACTATACTCTAATTGTTTTAACCAAAGGAGATTTATTAGATCAAGAGAAAAAATTAGAACGTTCTGGTTTACTAGACTACTTTCATCATGTAGAGGTGATGAGTGAAAAAAATGAAAAAGGCTATGAACGTATTTTAAAACATTTAGATATAGAACCTAAGGATTTTTTAATGATTGGGAATTCATTAAAGTCAGATGTTTTACCAGTCTTAAACATTGGAGCAGAAGCAATTCATGTACCTTTTCATTCCATTTGGCAATTCGAAACTATTTCAGAAAAAAGTCTTGAAAAACACAGTTATAAAACTTTAACATCAATAAGTAAAATTGTTGATTTTTTATAAATTGATAAAAAACACAGCTATAAAATACAATATAAACATTTTTTTAGAGTTATATTTGAAATAAAATTTTCAAAAAAAGATGGCAAGAGAAATGTATTCTTATACACTCACTGTTTTAGAAAAAGTAAGTTTTGATACTACATTATTTATCAATGAATTAAAAAAAGCATCAGAACGATTACTTCCTTATGAGTTACGTGAGTTGAAATTATGGTTGAATGGATTTGTATATAAAAATCCGCATTTAGAACCAGCAAGAATTGTACTAACCTAAGTAAGGTTAAGAAAAACAAAATAATTTAAGCTAAGCCTTAAAAACCTTTTTATATTTGCAACTGCAATGTTAAAAAGGTTTTTTGTTTACATATTATTCATCTCCATGTCGTTAAGGCCTGCTTATTTTATAGGTATGGTATCTTATTACGAATGTCATATTAATGAAATTGTAGAAAAATACTGTGTAAATAAAGAAGTACCAGAGTTAAAATGTAACGGGCAATGTCATTTAGCCAAACAATTAGCCTCTGTTAATAATGTTGAAAACGACAATGAATCTGTTATAGACATTAGTCTTGCATTTTACCCTGTTTTTTATCAAAAAATATTAGACGATAACACTCCTTTATTAGTAGCTTACAAGCATAAGGACGAATTCTATCACCTATTAAATTATGATTATTCTAGTCTTAATACATTACTAAAACCTCCTGTTGTATAAATTGTTTTCCCTTATTTGTTTTATCTAAGGAATCTTTTACAATTTTTTAATAGCAAGATTATACTTGCTACAAAACTGTGCCGTAAAATAATAGGCACTCATTCACAATTTACACAACTAATAATGAACCATTTATTAAAAAGAGCCTTATTGGCTTTCTTAGCAATTGCTATAATTTCTTGTAACGAAGACGACAATAACATATCTAACGAAGGAACACATGTTTCTGCTGTAGTTAAATTCGACCATTCTTTGGCCCTTGGAGATCATTTTACGTTAAAAGATAAAAATAACGTTGATCAGAATATAGAATTGACAAAATTTAAATACTTAATATCTAATATTATTGTAATAGATACCGACAATCAGCAAGTACAAATCCCTAATAATGTAGGAGCTCAGTTAATAGACTTAGCTAATACTGATGATAGCAATATGGTAAAAGTATATTTAACCAATATTCCTGATGCAAACTACAAGAGCATCTCTTTTGGAATTGGTGTAAGCAAAGAAGTTGCCAATGGAAGTACGCACGACCAAACCAGATTAATGGACTTAGCCGAACACGATATGCAATGGGCATGGAATCCTAATTCTTATATTTTTTCTAAGATTGAAGGTGCCAACCTAGATACATCAACAACAAGTCCTACTAACTTATTAATTCATTTAGGAGATAAAGGAGATAGTTTTTCTGGATACAGAACTGTGAATTTAGATTTTCCAGAAAACTTAACTGTCAAATCTAATTTATCGCCAAGTATGCATGTAACGGTCGCTGTAGAAGAATTATTTACTCCAACTACCGCTGAACATACTGCTGTGGCTTTTGATGCAGTAGGAGGGCATGGAGCATCTAGCGAGGCTGCTGGTAATTATGCTGATAATTTTAAAACTATTTTTGAAGTTCATCATTTACACATAGAAGCAGCAATCAATTTAGAAGATGTAGCGCAACACGATCATGAAGATAATGATTCTTCAGGTCACGGTCATACACATTCACACTAATACAAATCTATTTAACAATTACAGTTTCTTTGTAGAGGCTGTAATTGTTGATTTTACAATAAAATGAGACACGCTTTAACGCTATTAGCAATACTATTTTATCTCTCAAGTTGTAGTAAAGATGAAAGTTATACTGCTTTGGAGATTCAATTTGAAAAGCCAATTAATTTTCCTGAAACAACCTACAGTTTTAGTGACAATCCAATTACAACAGACGGTTTTATATTGGGGAGAAAGTTGTTTTACGACACAAAACTGTCTTTAAACAACACGATTAGTTGTGCAGAATGTCACAATCAATCTCATGCTTTTACCCATCACGGACATGATTTAAGTGAAGGGGTACATGCAGGTGTTTTTGGTACACGTAACTCTCAACCAATACAGAATTTAGCATTTATGAATGATTTTACTTGGGATGGAGCCAAGGACAAGTTGTTCGATCAACCTTTGATACCTATTACAGAAGCGGTAGAAATGGATGAAACGATGGAAAATGTAGTAGCGAAATTAAAACAAGATGCTGCATACGTAAATTTATTTTCTAAAGTGTTTAAAATAGACAACCCTATTAACAGTATCACAATTCTAAATGCCTTGTCTCAATTTATGGGAACACTGGTTTCATCTAACTCTAAATACGATAAATATACAAGGGGAGAAGAAGGAGGAGAGTTTACTGACTTAGAGAAAAAAGGATTGGAACTTTTTAACCAAAAATGTGCTACATGTCACAGTGGAGAGTTGTTTACAAAACAAGAGTATCTAAATAATGGAATAGGCGAAAACCCTCAAATACCTACTGAAACAGGTAGAGCTAGAATTACATCTCCTAACCCATTTGCAACGATAGAAGAGTTAAAAGAAAGAGACGATTATTACCAGTTTAAAGTGCCTAGTTTACGAAATGTAAAAGTTACCTTTCCTTACATGCACGACGGTAGAATTATTCTACTAAAAACTGTTTTGGATTTTTATGACGATGATACTTTCCCAATGATTACTAAAATGAAAAATTTAGACGAGCGATTGATTAGTAATAATGGTGGAGTTGAAAGCTTAGGAATTCCAATGACAGAAGAAGAGAAAGAAGCTATTTTGGCTTTTTTAGAAACCCTAACAGATTACGAATTTATAAACGACGAACGTTTTGCGAAACCTGAATAAACGAATCCTTACAATACTACTAATTACTTGCTCAAGCTCCTTTGCTTGCGATATTTGTAGTTGTGGAGCCACCAATAGTAGTTTCACCAATATACTTAATGGGAAATACATCGGATTAAGCTATAATTACATGTATTTTCAATACAGACAAAGCAATGCAAATAGAAATATACCATTGGCTAAAGATCATGTAAATACAGTAACGCTTTCGGGGCAATACCAACTTACAGATTACGTGCAAATAAACGCCCTTCTTCCTTATAGATTTAATAACAGGTACAAATTATCGGGAGATGTTAGTAATAGCGGAATAGGAGATGTAAGTGTCTATGGAATGGCAAATGTTTTACACTCTAAAAGTAGACACCGTTTAAAATTTGGAGTAGGTTTTAAAATGCCTACAGGTAAGTTCGATTTGCAAAACTCTAGTTTAAATCAGACTTCTGCAGCTCAATTAGGAACAGGAAGTTGGGATTTATTGTTACCGTTTCAATACAATTACAAGCAAGACAAATGGTTTGTAAATATTAGCGCAATGTATTTTCTGAAAGGAGAAAATAACGATAATTTTAAATTTGGTAACCAAACTCAGGTTAGTAGTCAATTTGCTTATAAAATACCGGTAAATAATAATAAGTTGACCGTGGTACCAAAAGTAGGTGTTAGTTACGATCACTTTTTACCTACTGAACGGTTTCATATTGTAGACGAAAGAACATCGGGACATATGACTTCTGCAACATTTACTTTAGAAACCTATGTGGATAAATATATAGTTGGTGTAAACTATCAAACTGCGGTATCGCAAGAATTAATTAGAAATGAAGTAAAATTTAACAAAGGCTTAGGTATTTACTGTTACTATAGATTTTAAATCCTATTTTTTTTGGTAAGTTTGATGTAAAAGTTAAATATTGAAAGGAAAAGCTATATATTATTTTATTCCCTTTATTTTATGCTCTTTAATAAGCGTAGAATCTAATGCTATGTCCTTTTTTAAACCCGTTTATCAAGCTATAGACGATAGTATTTTTGACCTTTCGTTACTAGTAGAAAAATGGGACTATTTAAAAGCCAATTCAGAAAGTTTTAATTGGTTGATAAATGTTTTACAATACCCTGTGTTTTTTATTGCAATTGTTCAGTTAATTATGCTAACAATGCTTGTTTTTAAGAAAAAAATGGAGATTGTATACATGGTCTTGTTAACCGATTTAATTATATGTGTTTTTATATTTCTGTTGTTTATACTTTTGATTAACTAATAGATTTTGTAGTCAACGTTAGTAATAGTTTATATTTGAATTACCAAAATCATTATAAGTGCTGTTTCAACCTTTTTTTGTAGACATACTACTTCCAATACCTTTAGAAAGACTTTTTACCTATAAGATTACTAAAGAGGAGGCAGAATTTTTAGAAGTTGGAATGCGTGTGGCCGTTCCTTTTGGTAAGAGTAAAATCTACACAGGCTTAGTTCATAAAGTACACGAGGAAGAACCACAAGCATATGAGGCAAAGGAAATTTATCAAATTTTAGATGACACTCCAATTATTCAACCCCAACAATTAAAATTATGGAGTTGGATATCAGTTTATTATATGTGTTCTTTAGGAGAGGTGCTAAGAGCAGCGTTGCCATCGGTTTTTTTATTAGAAAGCGAAACAGTAGTATTACCCAATCCTAATTTTTCTAACGCAGATTCTCTTTCTTCAGATGCTTATTTAATTTACGAAGCTTTACAAAGACACTCCCAAATAGATGTTAAACAGGTAGTAAAGATTCTTTCTAAAAAAAATGTATTTCCAATTTTAAAGGATATGATTGCGATGGAAGCAATTCGTTTAAAAGAGGAAATTTACGAACAATATCAACCTAAACTGGTAAACTATATTCGCTTGGCAAGTGAATGGGAAAGCTCGGAAAAACTGCAAGAGTTATTGGCATTGCTTTCTAGATCAGAAAAGCAAAGAGCTTTGGTATTGCATTATTTTACAATAAAAGCACAACAAAAAGAAAAACCTATGTTAAAAAAGGAATTTTTAGAAAGTGCTGCTATTAGCAATGCTGTTTGCAAAGGCTTAGAAAATAAAGGGATTTTCCAAGTATATCAAATTCAAGAAGACCGAGTTAGCTTTGGAAAGGCAAGTATAGCTATTCCTGTACTTAGTAATGAACAAGAAGCAGCTAGAGTTGCCATAAAAGAATCTTTTAGCGCTAAGGATATTTGTTTGTTTCATGGAGTTACCGGAAGTGGTAAAACAGAAATCTATGCTCACTTAATTCAAGAAGTTATAGACAAAGGAAAACAAGTATTGTTTTTGGTGCCAGAAATTGCCTTAACTACACAGTTAATCATCCGATTGCAAAAGTTTTTTGGTGATGCATTAACGGTGTATCATTCTAAATATTCTCAAAACGAAAGAGCAGAAGCTTGGCATAGAATTCAAGAAGGATCAGAAAAAGCACAAATCATACTCGGTACACGTTCTTCTACACTGCTACCGTTTAAAGATTTAGGATTAATAGTAGTAGATGAAGAGCACGAGTCTTCTTACAAACAATTTGACCCAGCTCCTAGGTACAATGCAAGAGATGCAGCTATTGTACTAGCTAAATTACATGCAACTACTATTTTGTTAGGGTCAGCAACTCCTAGTGTGGAGTCGTTTTATAATACTAAGAATGGAAAGTACGGGTTGGTTACCTTAAACCGAAGATTTGGTAACGTACAACTTCCTAAAATTGAGTTAGTAGACATAAAAAAGAAGCACAAAAAAAGACAAATGAGAGGACATTTTTCTGATACTTTATTAAAAGAGATGGAAGAAGTGTTAGAGCTAAAAGAACAGGTTATTCTGTTTCAAAACAGAAGAGGATATGCACCTTTATTAGAATGCAATACCTGTGGAATATCTCCTCAATGTCCCAACTGCGATGTTAGCTTAACAGAACATAAATACAGAAACGAATTAAGATGTCATTACTGTGGTTATCAAAGATCAATCCCAAAACAGTGCGATGCTTGTGGTAGTACAGATTTAGATAGCAAGGGGTTTGGTACTGAGCAAATAGAGCAAGAGTTATTAGAGTTGTTCCCAAATCATAAAATAGGACGATTAGATTTAGATACAACTAGAGGTAAATATGGATATCAAAAAATAATTGAAGCCTTTCAACACGGAGAAATAGACGTCTTAGTTGGAACTCAGATGTTGTCTAAAGGTTTGGATTTTAGCAATGTGAATTTAGTTGGGGTACTAAATGCAGACAACATGTTAAATTTCCCCGACTTTAGAGCACACGAGCGTAGTTTTCAAATGCTAACTCAAGTATCTGGTAGAGCAGGTAGAGGGCAAAAGCAAGGAAAAGTTTTAATACAAACATTTAACCCTTATCACCAAATATTACAACAAGTAACCACACATAGTTACCTTCAAATGTTTGGAGAACAAATAACAGAAAGAAGAAATTTTCATTACCCTCCTTATTATAGAGTACTTCAGATTACATTAAAGCATAAAGATTTTAATTTGTTGAACGAGGGAGCAGATTGGTTTGGGAAATCTTTAGGGAATACATTTGGAAAAAACCTTTTAGGACCTACGGTACCAAATGTGGGGAGAATTAGAAATATGTATATCAAACAATTAATTGTAAAAATTCCACCAAAACAATCTATAAAAGCTACTAAGGATTATATTAAAAAAGTAAGAGTAATGTTTGAGTCTATTGGAAGATTTAGAAGCATTAGAATGTCTGTAGATGTAGATGCGTATTAGTTTTTAATTTTAATTACGCAACCAATCCTATATAAAATCATCTATTTAAAAAACAAATACGATGAAACAACTATTTACTCTTTTCACATTCCTTTTTTTAATCACTTCCTGTCAAGACAATGAAGATGCTAATTCAGAAACATGTTCAGAAGAAGTTTTTTGTACGCTTGAATTTAGATCTATAGTTGTAACAATAAAAGACAAAGACGAGCAACCTGTTCAATTAGATTCTTACAAAGTAATTAGACTTGATGAGAATAAAGAAATTGCAGTAGATCCAAATTACGGAAATTCGCATACTGGTACTTATGTAATAGCTACCGATGGAACATTTACTGTAAATGAAACCATTGAATTACAATTTATTGGCTTTGTAAACAACCAAGAAGTAGTACGAGAAAATTATACTGTTAATGAAGGTTGTTGTCATATAAGTTTGGTATCGGGTGATGTTGATATTAAATTACCTAATTCCATAACTTCTTGTGGTACCAAAGTAATTGTAGATGCAGGAACTTTTGATACTGCTCCTAGCGACCATATAGTAATTAACAATGTTGAAATTAATGGAGACTGTTTAACTATAAACTATAGCGCAAGTGGGTGTAGTGGAAGTAGTTGGGAGTTGAAGTTGGTGGATTCAGAAATGCTAACCAAATCAATTCCAGCGCAAAGAAGCTTACGATTATCTTTAAAAGATAATGAAGCATGTGAGGCTTTTATAACCAAAGAAATTAGTTTTGACATAACTGATTTACAGTTGCAAGGAAGCTCAGAAGTAGTATTGAAAATTAAGGATTATAGCGAAAACATTTCTTATACATATTAAAAAAAGCAATTATGAGAACGAATTTTTTACAAGTACTAACACTTAGTTCATTATTGTTGTTTAGTTGCAATGACGATAGTACTGAAATTAGCGAAGGGGTAGCTGTTGATGGTGAATTTGCCAGTGATGTAAAATCTTCTGGAGGCTCTTCTAGTGGAGGGAGCAGTAATACTGGAGGAGAGGCTGGTGTAGTAACAGCAGGTGAATGGAACGATTTAAACAATTGGGATTTTTGGAAAAACGTATTGGTTTCAGAGGATTATAAAGGAATGGCTTCTTATTGGGGTTTTTACACCAATCATAGAATTTCTTTGGAAGTTAAAAATGGATCCTTACCAATAAATAATGCCAAAATAGAATTAATTAAAGATGGTATAACTGTTTGGACATCAAGAACGGACAACGAAGGAAAATCTGAGTTGTTTATCAAATTGAATGAATTAACTCAGCAAGTAGATATCAATCAATATTCTATAAAAATTAATAATGTTCCTATAGATCAAGAACTAAAACTTTACCAAGATGGAGTAAACACAATTCAGTTGAATAGTGCTTTTAACTCTAATCGTGTGGAATTGTGTTTTATAGTAGATGCTACAGGCTCTATGGGAGATGAATTGCACTTTTTAAAAGAAGATTTAAAAAGTGTAATCAATAAAGTTAAAACACAAGATTCTGGATTAGATATTTATACATCTAGTGTTTTTTATAGAGACGAAGGAGATGCATATGTGGTTAAGAAAAAAGAATTTACCAGTAGTCTAAATGAAAGTATTGATTTTATTCAAGAACAAAGTGCTGGTGGTGGTGGTGATATTCCAGAAGCTGTACACAGTGCACTTATTACTGGAATAGAGGAATTACAGTGGTCCGAAGATGCAAAAACTAGAATTGCTTTCTTATTACTTGATGCACCACCGCATTATGAGCAAAGCGTAATAACTCAAATTCAGAATTCTATAAAGCACGCGGCTGCAAAAGGAGTTAAAATAATTCCTATTACGGCTAGTGGAATTGATAAAGAAACAGAATTCTTAATGCGTTTTATTGCAGTTGGTACGAACGGGACTTATACTTTTATTACCAATCACAGTGGTGTAGGAAACGATCATATAGAGCCAACCATTGGAGAATACCAAGTAGAGAAACTAAATGAGTTATTGGTACGACTGATTCAGAAGTATTCCAATTAATCCATTTTTATAAAAAGCTTTTAAAACTCCTGCTGTTCATGAACAGCAGGAGTTTTTGTTTTCTAAACCCATACCTTTTGTTGTTTTGTGATGTATATGGTTAAATACATTGTTCATTTGGTTATTCGCAATAAGTATGTATGTTTTTTATATAATTTGCTTGGAAAACTACCAAATCAAATTAAAATTATGAAAACCAAAAGATTGTTTAAAGTATTATGTGTATGTCTATTGACTCTTATTTCCTGTAGCGAAAATAGTTCAGACACAACTACCACCAAGCAAGAAGAACAATGTACTAAAACCTGTGATACAGGAATGCAGTTAAATACAGAAGATTGTTCTTGTGAAGAAATACCTTGTACCAAAACATGTGACACAGGCTTTGTTTTAAATTCTGAAAATTGCGAGTGCGAAAAAGAACCTTGCACTAAAACATGTGATACAGGTTTTACATTAAATAATGAGACCTGTGAATGTGAAAAAGATGCAGAACCTTTTAAACCTGTAGTTCTTAAAGTAGAAACAGAAACAGCCACCTTGTCAAATCCTAATTGGAAGATAGAAACAGAGATAGCGGGTTATAACGGAACTGGTTATATTATATGGAAAGGAAATTCAAGATTTGGAGCTCCTAAAGTAGAAGAAGCCCTAACTTACAAAGTAACAATAGCAAAAGCTGGGAATTATCATTTTAAGTGGAAAAGTTATATCGCAAAGAAAGTACCTGGAAAAGCATCAACAGAACACAATGATTCTTGGGTAAGATTTCCCGATGCAAATGACTTTTTTGCTGTAAAGAATAAAGAAGGGCAAGCATTTAGTAGAAAAGTTCCACAATCTAAACACAGTTTTTACTTTAAAGCATATATGAATACTATTGACAAATGGAACAATTGGTGTTCAACTATAGATCATAACTCACACGCTATTTATGTAACTTTTGACACCCCTGGAGAGTATACGGTTTCAATTGCTCCAAGATCTGATTATCATGCTATAGATCAGTTTACTTTAACAGAAGTAGCACCAGATGTGCGATTAAAATAGAATAAAAGACATTTCATACCTAAACACCTCATTTCGGGGTGTTTTTTTATGTTTATTCAGTAAAACTCTATAACAATCTCTACTACAAAAAAACTCAACCTCACTATATTTTACATAATTTAAGAGTTAATAATCTTATGTTTGTTATTCACAATAAATAGAATGTTTAAATATATTTTTAATAATGAATAGATTATGGATGTTGTTTTTACTAAGTATTTCTGCTTTGACCTTAGTAAAAGCTCAAAACAAACCTAATATCCTTTGGATTATTACGGATGACCACAGGGCAGATGCTTTGGAATGTTATAACAAAGCAACTACTGGGAAAAAGAATAGTAAATTAGGTTATGTTTCTTCTCCTAATATTGATAAACTAGCAAGCGAAGGTGTTTTATTTGTTAATGCCTATACAAACTCACCAGTATGTGGACCTTCTAGAGGTTCTATGTTAAGTGGACGTTATCCTTTTAGAAACGGACATTACCAATTTGAACAAACGCATCAAGAGCCAGATTTTGTAAAACCTTCCATTCCACAAACATTAAGGCAAAATGGTTATACAACTACTTGTTTTGGAAAAGATGGAGCGTATATTTTTAAATGGGAAGGGAAACAAACTTTTAGAGATCCCGGACATTACGACCACCATGTAAGTTTTAAGCACGATTTACAAAAGAATGATATAGGAGATTATTGGGGACAACCAGCATATGCTCCTGGGGGTAAATGGAAAGCGATTGGAACAGAGGAAAGAGTAAAAACTCCTGATGGGAAAGTGGTAAAATACTTAATTAAAAAGAAAAAAGGTTTAGGTGAGGTTAGTAAGGAAGACCGTAAACTAAGAAAAGAAATGGAGAAGAAGTACGAGATTCTTCGTTCTTATACGCGTTCTGGAAACAAAGATTTAATTATTGGAGGAGAAAACCCTATGCCCGCAGGTGAAACTGTAGATGGGAAAATTGTAGAAGAATTTAAGTTATATCTTGCAAATCAAAACACAACTTTTACAAACACCTATGGTAAAACAATTAAAGGAGTAAATAGCAATAAACCTTTAATGACCTATTTAGGTTTCCATTTACCACATACTCCTGTATTGCCTCCAAAATCTTTTAGAGATAGGTTTAAAAAAGAAAAATACAAACTACCAAAATTCAGCGAGGCAGAAAAAGCAACTTTTACCCCGCAATTACATAAGTTTTTCAAAACGTTGAACATGACAAACATGACAGCCAAAGAAAAACAACAAGCCATACAAGATTACTATGCTTTTTGTGCCTATGGAGATGCTTTAATAGGGGAGTCTGTCGATGCTTTTAAGAAGTATTGTCAAAAAAATAAGCAAGAATACCTAATTGTTTTTGTTGTGGGTGACCATGGATGGCATTTAGGTGAGCAAGGTATTGAAGCGAAGTTTACAGGTTGGGGAAAATCTACACACGGAGCTATGATTGTGGTTTCTTCTGATAAAAAAGAAGTACCAGCAAATACAGTAAGTAAAGACATGATAGAGTATGTAGATGCTCCTGCAACTATTTTAGAAACAGCAGGTATACCTATCAATACTAAAGAATACGACTATATTGATGGTGTCAACTTGCAAAAATTAATTAAAGGAGATATTGCAAAACGCGATTACATTGTGGGTGAAACAAATGTTATTGTAGGGCATAGAGCTTATTTAAGATCTAAAGATTTTGCTTTTTCTATGAAAACAAGACCTAGCAATTGGAAAAAGTTAATCCCTAATAGAAATGTAAAATGGGCGTTAAATTGTCCGGTTGAACAAGCTGAATTAGCATTGTACGATTTAAGAAAAGATCCTTTGGAAAGAAACAATGTAGCTGCTACCAGAAAATATAAAAAGTTAGCGCAATGGTTTAGAACAAAATTAGGAAACATTGTCTTAGGTGATGGAAGGGTAGAATGTGACTGGTCTAAAGAAAATGTTTACAACATTAGTAGTTTTGCCAAAGGAGCACACGATGGAAAATTAAATATTCCAAAAGATTTAATCCCTTAGTTTAAGAGTTTAAAATTGTAAAAGCCAGCATTTATCTAAATAGATTGATGCTGGCTTTTTATATATTAAAAAAAGGGCTGTCTTATTTTACAACAAACTTTTTAATATAGCTTTTTGCTTCGGTTTCTGCTTTAATAATGTAAATACCATTTAAAGTAGTGGTATCAATAGTTACAGAAGATTTATCCGTATCAATACTTTGTACTAAATTCCCCTGAATATCATATACTCTTAATTTGGTAAGCCCTTCGTAAGTTTCTAAGAAAACTTGTAATGGAGCTCCACTAACTACTGGGTTAGGACTTACACTAAATCCTCTTACATTTCCTTCAAAATTAGCAATAGAAACTTCTTGAATTAAATCACTTGGTGTTTTTGTTACCAAGTTTCCTGTTTCGACTTCTACAAATTGCCACTGTGTCCAGTTACCAGAATAACTAGTTGGCCTTTGTTGAATTTTACTAAATGTTTGTTGATCTTCTGGACGGAAATACATTCCAGTAGCTTTATTTTCTAAATAGAAATAGTCTCCAGTAGCACTAGTAGTTACTTTCTTAAATTTTGTAAAATCACCAAGATATGTATTTGGTACATGTATAATTGTAGTTCCATCAGCATCTCCCAATGGATCTGTACTGCTGCTTTCTGGGCGAATGAATTTGTTATTAGCTGAATTTATTAAATGGAAATAACCATTTCCTGCATCTACCATTTTCCATCTAGAAGCATCACTAGACCATGTATTTGGCACCAATTCTAATTTGATAAAATCATTGGTGCTTCCATTGGTACGTAATCGCATTCCTGTTTGTCTATTTTCAATAAAAAACTCTTGTTCTTCTAATTGCCAGGTTCTTACCCAGTCAACATACATTGTGTTTTTGTTATTGTTGGTTAAATCCGTCTGATTTGCCAAACCTCCAATCCAATCAGCATCTGTTGTCCATAAGTCCCAAATAATATTTAAATCTCTTGTGAAAAATCTATTATAGGTATTTCCGTCTTCATGATCTCCTACATAAATACTCCCCGCAGGTTCCCCATCTAAATAGAATTGTACATTTCTAGCATCTTTCCAATAAGCTCCAAAAATATGAAACTCTTCATTCCACTTAGTCCCCTTTAAAGGGTTACCGCTAGATAGGTTTCTGTTGTCAAAATTTCCTTTGTTACGTACTGTCTCTGGTGTTTTATTTTCATCTGCCTGAAAATATTGAGAACTCATTTGCCAAGGGAGGTCTGGTTGACAACCACAAGTTGGTGCAGGATTGTTTTCTATAATATCAATCTCATCACGGTTGTTAATGTCTCCATTGTTTAACCAGTAAGTTGTATAGGCAGATATGTTAGCAGCTCTAATACGACTTTCGGTATACATTGGGTAGTTAATCTGAGCTTTAGACATAATTCTAGCGGTTTTAAACCATCTAGTAGCACCAGAATCTAAAGTTGCTCTAATCCACATATATCCATCCCATTCTCCTGAGTTTTCATTGTCCGCAGACATTTCAACAGGAATATCGTAATTCCAGGTAGATTTTGTCCACTTATTAGAATCTAGCGAATTGTCGTTAAATTCATCCGTAAGTTCATCTACCTTTACCCATTTGGTCCCAAAAGGTTTAGGATCTGTGTCAAAAGTTGGGGCATTTTGACCAAATACATTGTTTACTCCTATAAGTATTAGGAATGCACAAACGTTAGTAATTGTTTTCGAAAAAAATGTTTTTTTCATTATTATTAGTTATTAATTGTTAGTACTTCAATTTTATAACCGTTTTAATAAAAAAAGAGAAATGAATATTCCTAGTAATGGTTTAAATGATGAAATTGATATTTGGTTTAAACTACTAATTAACTAGACCAAACGATTTGTTCTACAACTTTTTTTGAAAAAAAATCTAGTTTTTAGAGCCTATAATCGGTTTTTGAGACTAAGAAATAGATGAGAAAAAAAATATCCCCCAAGTATATTTTACAAATATTTGGGGGATACGATTAAAGAAAATTAAATGATAGCCTGTTAGTCAAATTTAGCGTAAAACTTACCTTTCCATTTGTCTTGAACCTTCATTACTTGTTCTATAATATCTCTTACACAGCCTTCACCTCCTTTAATAGGAGAAACGTATTTAGCCACTCCTTTAATTTCGTTAGCTGCATCTTGTGGAGCGCAAGGTAAGCCAACAACTTCCATAACAGGATAATCAGGAATGTCGTCTCCCATGTAAACAATTTCTTCGGGTTTTAAGTCGTATAAGTCTAAGATTTCATGATACTTTTCAATTTTATCATGAACTCCCATGTAAATATCTGTTAAACCTAAACCTTGCAAACGTTTTTTAACATCCATATTACTTCCTCCAGAAATAATACAAACAGGATAACCAGCATCTACAGCAGATTTTAAAGCGTAACCGTCTTTAATGTTCATTTTTCGAATTAATTCTCCTCCTGGAAAAATAGTAACGGTACCGTTTGTTAAAACACCGTCAACATCAAAAATAAATGCTTTAATATCGTTTAAAAGTTCTTTATAACTTTTCTCCATGTCTTTTTTGTATTGATTGAGTAACTAATTTATATATTTCTTTATCTAAGCCTGTCAACTGCTCTAAATGTTTGTTTATAGTAGCCTGATCTTCTCTAATTGCAGGACCGGTTTGTGCAATATGTGGCGGTAACACCTGTGTCTTTAAAAAAGTTTCTTGTAGCAAAGGTTGCAAAAAAGTAAAATCAATTTTCTGTTTTTTGCATAAGTCATAGGCTATTCCCATCATCCTATTGCTGAAATTATTTGCAAAAACAGCCGCTAAATGTAATTTTTCTCTTTGCGAAGCTTGTAATACTTGCACTTTAGTAGATATTGCATTGGCTAATTTAAATAACAACTCCAAATCATTTTCAAATTCAGTTTCTATACACAGTGGAACTTGTTTAAAATCAAGATGCTTCTCTTTGCTAAAACTTTGTAAAGGGTATAAAACACCGCGTTGTTTGGCATTTATTTCCTGATATGGCTTTGTCCCAGAAGTATGAACTACCAATCCTTTTAAAGAACTTAAATCAAGAGTTTTAATCACATCATCTGCCAGGCAAATTAAATACACATCTGCTTTAACTAAATGAGTAGTGTCTTGCGTTATTAAAATAGAATCTTGATATATTTTAATAGGTTGTAAAGTCCTATTGTATATCTGAACCAAATTTAAAACAGGATTGTTTATACACTCTTTTATAAAATGGGATCCAACTTTACCAGCACCTAATATGCATACCTTTATCATGCTTCAAAAATAAGAACATTTCTAAACTATTGAATAAATAAAATACATTTGATTACCTGCAAAAAGGATTTTACATTTATAAAAAGTAAATAGTAATGAAATTTTTATATGTTATCATGGCACTTAGTATATTAGGATGTTTCTTTTTTAAATCGAATCCCAAGAACAAGAACACCAAAACGTCTTTTTATGATTTTGTCGTAAAAGACCTACAGGGAAATGAATTTAATTTTTCAACGTTAAAAGGAAAAAAAGTGCTTGTTGTAAATACTGCATCTAAATGTGGTTTAACACCACAATACGAACAGTTACAAGCTATTTATGAAACTTACAAAGAATCTCACAACTTAGAAATTATAGGGTTTCCTGCTAATAATTTCTTGTACCAAGAACCAGGAAATGCCAAAGACATACAAGAGTTCTGTCAACTAAACTATGGAGTTACTTTTCCTATGATGGCAAAAATTGATGTAAAAGGTAGCAATCAAGCAGAAATTTATCAGTTTTTAACTCAAAAGAAATTTAATGGTTACAAAAACTCTAGGGTAAAATGGAATTTTCAGAAATATTTAATAGGTCGTGATGGACAATTGGAAAAAATTGTAAGCCCATCTACCAAACCAACAGACAAAGAGATTGTAGATTGGATTAAAAAGTAGAGGATGGTAATGAAATAAAATAGATTTGATTTCGACCAATGGGTAGATTAACTTTGACACAAAATTAATATTGATGAATTTTAAACTAGATATACTTGCAATAGGTGCACATCCGGATGATGTAGAGTTGGGCTGTGGTGCTACTGTAGCCAAAGAAGTAGCAGAAGGAAAAATGGTTGGAATCTTAGATTTAACGAAAGGAGAATTAGGGACCAGAGGAACTCCTAAAATAAGAGCCATGGAAGCAGAGGCTGCTGCGGGAATACTAGGTGTGTCTGTTAGAGAAAATTTAGGTTTGCCAGACGGGTTTTTAGAGAATACGAAAGAGTATCAGTTAAAGATTGTGGAGGTCATCCGTAAATACCAACCAGATATTGTGTTGTGTAACGCTATAGACGACAGACATCCAGATCATGCCAAAGCAAGCAAATTAACCTCTGATGCTTGTTTTTTAGCTGGATTAAGAGCTATTAAAACAGATATAGGCTATGGAGAACAAGAGGCTTGGAGACCTAAAAACGTATATCATTACATTCAGTGGAAAAATATAGAACCTGACTTTGTAGTAGATGTATCAGATTACATGGATGTTAAAGAAAATGCAATTAGAGCCTTTAAATCTCAGTTCTACGATCCGAATAGTAACGAGCCAGAATCACCAATAACAAGTAAAAATTTTATAGAAAGTGTTAATTATCGTTCAAGAGACTTGGGAAGAATAATAGGTGTTGAATTTGCAGAAGGTTTTACCTCAGAACGTTACGTTGCAGTTAAAAAAATTTCTGATATTTTTTAATTTTTTTCTTTGCCAAAACGTTAAAAGCTCTTATATTTGCAACCGCTAACGCGAAAGCGCGCTAATGGTGATTGTAGCTCAGTTGGTTAGAGCACCGGATTGTGGTTCCGGGGGTCGTGGGTTCGAATCCCATCATTCACCCAAAAAACAAAAGCTCCGTATTTACGGAGCTTTTTTTGTAAGTATACTTTTCTAAAACGTCTAAAATTGCATGGAAAAAGAAACGTTACAAATAGACTTAGTTTACGATATTATTTGTCCTTGGTGTTATATTGGACATCAACGATTGAGCAATGCTATCAAAAAAACGAATGCAAAAGTTAAAATCAACCTAATCCCTTTTAGAATTAGACCTAATATACCAGAACAAGGAATTTCTATTACAGAATATTGGCAGTCTAAAGGTATTGTAGATATAGACGAAGCTTATACCAATATAAAAGAAGCTGCAGAGTCTGAAAACTTAGGTTTTTATCCTAATAAATTTAACAGCATACCAAATACACTAAAACTACATCAGGTTATTTTAAAAGCAGAAGAAAAAGGCTTGGGCTTAGCTGTGTTACATGCTATTCAGTATGCTTATTTTGTGAAAGGAAGAGATTTAACAAAGCTGAAAACAATCGTAGACATTACAGAAGATTTTCTTACACAGAAAGAGGTTACAGAAACCTGGAACAACTTAGATTTTTACGAAACTTTAGTGGTTACCAAAGAGCAAAAAGCGAAAGAAGCTAGAATTAATTCGGTACCTACCTATATAGTTGATGAAAAACATAGAATTAAAGGTGCTGTTTCTAACTATACGTTGGTTGATATGCTAAATCAACTAGCTCCAAAAGAAACGGTAGGGGAGTACTGTGATATTACTACCGGACTTTGTTAATTTTACAGCTCAAAAGAGGAAAACCCATGGATTTTTTAAAAGCACTACAAGAAAGATACACGACTAAGAATTATGACAATTCTAAAAGTATATCCTCAGAAGTAATTCAGGACTTAAAAGAGGTTTTAAGACTAAGTCCTTCTTCAATCAATAGTCAACCTTGGGAGTTTGTATTTGTGTCTACTAAAGAGATGAAAGAAGAATTAGCAAAAGTATCTCAGCACAATACAGAAAAGGTGTTGCATTGTGATACGGTAGTTGTTTTTAGATGCATTGATAATTTAGCTCTTTTTGCTGAAGAATTAGAAGGAAGACTGCCGGAGTACGCTTGGGGGTTTTATAAAAGCTACGCGGACAACAATTCAGACGAAGCTGTAAAAAACTGGATGCAAAAGCAGTTGTATATTTCTTTGGGAGTGTTTTTGAGTGCTTGTGCCACTATGGGGATAGATGCTACACCTATGGAAGGGATAGAGCCTGAGAAGTATGATGAGATTGTAGGTAACAAAAATTACAAGTCTGTTTTTGCCGTAGCTATTGGTCATAGAGATAGTAATGACTTTAATCAACCTAGCAAAAAGCCAAAAACAAGGAAAGACCTACATAAAGTTGTGAGAGATTTATAATTTCAACTCCACAAAATCACCTTCTGCATACGTTTCTGTAAGTACTTTATCTTTAGATACTTTTAATTGCTGTGTCCCAATCAATACCTGTAAACATTTTGCATTTATATTAAGCACTTTAGCTCTTAGTGTGTTTTCTTCATTACACGGTAAAAGTAAGGTAGGCTGTCCTTGTCCTGTAACTACACCTTTTTCTATTACACAAACATTATCCGCCAATGTCAATACCTCATGTAAGTTATGACTCACCATAATTACTGTAAATCGATATCGCTTTTGCAAGGTTAACAAATAGCCTTGCAATTTATTTCTAAGACTTTCGTCTAGGGCAGCAAAAGGTTCATCTAACAACAACAATTCAGGCTCTTGGACTAAAGCACGTGCCAGAGCAACTCTTTGTTTCTGACCTCCTGAAAGTTCGCTAGGCCTAGATTTTAAGAGCTCTCTTATTTCTAAAGTATCAATAACATCGTTTAAAAGATGAGCATTCACATCTTTCTTTACAAAATCTAAATTCTGTTGCACTGTCATGTTAGGAAACAAAGCATAGTCCTGAAAGACATAGGCCGTATTTCTTTCTGCCAAAGGCAAGAATTTATCATTATCTGTACAGACCCAACACTCATCGTTTGCTTTTATCGTACCAGAATCTATTTTATCTAAACCACTTATCAATCGTAGTAGAGACGTTTTACCAGCCCCAGAAGGTCCGTATATAGCATTGATAGCATAAGCTTTAAAACATGCTTTTATTTGCAAGTGAAAAGCTCTGCTTTTAACATTATATGTCTTCGTAAAGTCGCAGTAAATCATTTCACAACCCTTTTTAAATGTCCGCCATTCACTAAATAAACCAACAATAGTATCGCAAAAGAAATCGCTAATAAAACCAAAGAGTATTCATTGGCAGTATGGTAGTTTAACGACTCCACTTCATCATAAACTGCTATAGAAGCAACCTTGGTTTCTCCCGGAATATTCCCTCCAATCATTAAAACAACTCCAAATTCACCAATAGTATGCGCAAAACATAACACAATACCAGTTAACAATGCAGGTCTAATGTTGGGTAGTAAAACTTTGGTTAAAATGGTTAGATTCGATTTCCCCATCAATCTAGCAGTCTCTACATAAGATCTTGGTAATGCTGCCAAACCTGCCTGAATTGGATGTACCATAAAAGGCAGACTATAAATAACCGATGCCACTACCAATCCTGGGAAAGAAAAGACCAATGTCAATCCAAAACAATCGTGTAGCCAGCTTCCTACAAGCGTATGCGGCCCTAATCCAATTAATAAATAAAAACCTAAAACAGTAGGAGGTAAGACCAAGGGCAAGCTAACAATCGTTTCTAAAACAGCTTTAAATCGAGAACGCATGCGAACCAAACCATAACTTAGAGGTATGGCAATGCAAAACAATAAAACTGTAGTTATAACGGCTAGTTTTAAAGTTAATAGAATGGGTTCAAAATTCATTAACGCAAGTTAGTTTAGAGAATCAAATATAACGAATTTGGGGGTTGTTTTAAAAAACAGTGTCTTTATTTAAACATTTGATGTATTGTCTCTAAGCTAGACTACAACACATTACTACTAATAAATATCAATAAATAAGCTATAACTAATTCTATCAGATCGTTGAAAAATATGTAGCTTTTACTCTTCCCCCTCAATCACCACCAAAGCCATTTTAATAGCTGCATAGTCCAACTGCTCATTAAAGTATTCGTAATAACTTTTTAGAGAGTTTGGGTTTTCAATAGTTTCTTTGGCTTTACGAACGGCATCTATTTCTTTTTCAGACACAAAATCTGTTAGTTGAATGTTCATCCCTTCTTGGTAGAGCTTTACAAAGTGACTTTGTACCGTATTTAAGGTCAAACCTCTTTGTTGTGCAATTTCTTCAGCAGATAAACCTTCTTTATAAGCATCGAAAGTTTCTAAATGAGTGGCTTTTTTACCCTTTTTACTGACTTTAGGCTTTTTTACAACCTTTTCTTTGTTAAAACGTATAATTTCGGTGATGAAGTCGTACCCATAATCTTGTAGTTTTTGTTTACCAACTCCGTCAATCGCCAACAAATCATCGTCTGTTACAGGTCTTTCATTTGCAATATTCTTAAGCGTAGCATCGTTAAAAACCACATAAGCAGGTACTCCTTTAGCTGTTGCCAATTCCAAACGTAATACACGCAAACGTTCAAATAAATTGTTTTCTGGCTTGCTTGCTTTTTGTGGTGTTTTGGCATCTGCTTTCACAAAATCGGTAGGTTTGGTTAACGATACTTTCATCCCATTAAACAACACCTCTTTAGACAGTTCATTCAGCTTTAAGGCATTGTTTTCGTGAAAAGCAATTTCAAAATAACCTTGATTAATAAGCTGTACCATGTATTGCTGTAAATCTTTCCAAGGAATATCTTTAGCAACCCCATAAGTTTTCAATTGATTGTAGTTATTGTCTAAAATAGCTGCATTCTGTGAACCTCTTAAGAAATCGACCACCACGTTTAACGGTTCTTTTTCTTGCAATCTAAATATTCCAGACAATACTTTTTGAGCCACAATGGTTCCATCGAAAAAAGTAGGAGGGTGGTTACAAACATCACAGTTCCCACATTTTTCCGTGGCAGTTTCTCCAAAGTAACTTAACAATATATTTCTTCTACAACTGGTCGCTTCTGCATATTGTTTCATACGCTCTAACTTGGCCAATTGTACTTCTTTATTTCCAGAATTCTCTGCAAATCTTTGCAACTGAATTACGTCTGCATAAGAATGAAATAATATGGTTTCTGAGTCCACACCATCACGCCCTGCACGTCCAATTTCTTGATAATAACCTTCAATATTTTTAGGTAGGTTGTAATGAATAATCCAACGAACGTTAGATTTATCAATTCCCATTCCAAAAGCAATGGTTGCACAAATAATTGGAGTTGTATCACGTACAAAAGCATCTTGCACCTTGCTTCGCTCATCTGCTGGCAATCCTGCATGATAGGCAGCTGCTTTGTGTCCGTTCTTTTGCAAACGCTCTGCCAATTGTTCTGTTTGTTTTCTACTTAAGCAGTAAATAATTCCAGACTCATTGGCTCTAGACTTTACAAAATCAACAATCTGTCTAACCCTGTCTTGTGCAGGACGAACCTCTAAACTTAAATTTGCACGGTTAAATGAGCTGATATTTTTAATTGCATTTGGAATCTCTAACTGATTCACAATATCCTCACGTGTTGCTTTGTCTGCAGTTGCAGTTAAAGCAATTAAAGGAGTGTTTGGCAAACGTTTCTTTAGAAAAGCCAATTGGGTATAAGCAGGCCTAAAGTCGTGTCCCCAAGACGAAATACAATGTGCCTCATCCACTGCAATTAAACTTACTTGGGTTACTTGCGACAATTGTTCAAAAAAAGCCAAACTTTCGGGAGCCAAATACAATAGTTTAATAGTTCCGTCTTTAACACGGGTAATAATCTCTACATTTTCAGCATCCGACTGCGAACTATTAACATAAGCAGCAGGAATACCATTGGCATTTAAAGCATCTACCTGATCTTTCATCAATGCTATTAAAGGAGAAATTACGAGCGTTAATCCAGGTAAAATAATAGCTGGTAACTGGTAACAAATAGATTTACCACCTCCTGTTGGCATAATCACCAAATTGTCATTACCTTCTAAAACACTTGTAATAATTTCTTTTTGAAGTGGTCTAAATTGTTCGTAACCAAAATAGTCCTTAAGTGTAGTATATAGCAATTCTGATGTATTCATAGGGAGGCAATTATGGGTGCAAAAATAGTGAAATAGTTCTGAAAGCAATACTATAACTTAGACTTAGAAACACGACTGATTGTTTGGGTGTTACAGCACCCATACAACTATAAAGGCAGTGTTTATCTAATAAAAGACTGTTTTGTAGTGCAGGTGTAGGGGTGCAAAATTCTTTTAAAAAGGAATGGTTGCTTAAATTTATAGGATTGCTTTTTTGTTTGGCAATCAAACCAAAAACTAACTTTATGAACATAAAAATACTTAAAAAAGTCCTACTAATATTGTTGTTGATTTTCTTCACAACAATTACCCTAAATGCACAAAGTATAAGTCTAGGAAAAGGAAGTTATACCACAAGCTTTCCAGGTACTGATTCAGCCGGAAGGAATGGTTTTCCATCAGGATCTCCACAATTAAGCGGTAGCGCAATAGGCAAACCTGTCCCAACAAATGATTGGTGGTCTAAATTGGTAAAGGAAGATCATGCAGACAACCTTTTTAATTATCCAATGACACTAAAAACCACCAATCAAGGATTGATAACAACCTATATTCCTTGGGGTGTAATTGGAGACAATGCGGCTATAAGAGTAGGGTTAACAGGCTTAAACACCTCCAAAACTACAGTTTCTAATTATTCCGACTGGACTGTTACTATGAATTGGAAAGATGCCAGCCATGAATTGAGTGCTACTGCTGGAATAGCCATGCCTTTTATTTATTTTGAAAAGAATGACGATGCAGAAGTACGAATAGAAGTAAACTCTGGGAATGCTACTGTTCAGAACGAAATGCTAATTGTAGAAAATGCGAGTAGCGGTGCAGATTTTGTGATTTATGCTCCTACTGGAAGTACCTGGAATACATCAGGAAATACATATACCTCTAGTTTAAACAATAAGAATTATTGGTCTTTAATTATGTTACCGCAATCAACTAGCAATGTAACTGCATCGGCTAGTAATTATAAAAAATATGCTTATGTTTTTCCAGTAGATACTAAGGTAGACTGGTCTTACAACAACAATACAGCAATGGTTACTACTAATTTCACGGTTACTACCAGTGTAAAAGAAGGAATCTACAACAATGTATTGCAGGGCTTATTACCACATCAATGGGATCATTTAACTACAAGTTCTCCAAAACCTAACGGCGAGACGTATGCTTCGGTTAGAGGTGAGTTAAAAATGTTAGATGGAAATCAGTTTTCTGTTGAAAATCGTTTTAGTGGAATTTTACCCACATTGCCTTATTTAGCGAATTATAGCGATGGGTTTAGTCCTGCTGCGATGGCAGATAAAATCAATCAAATTAAAAATGACGGCTTACCTACTTGGACCGATTCCTACAACGAAGGACAGTTGATGAATCGTTTGATTCAGACTGCTAGAATTGCAGATCAAACGGGAGATATAGAGGCTAGAGACAAGATGATAGCAACCATTAAAGAACGCTTAGAAGATTGGCTTACCTACCAGAGCGGTGAAAAGGCTTTCTTGTTTTATTACAACTCAAATTGGTCAGCTATGTTGGGGTATCCTGCAGGACACGGTCAAGACAACAATATTAATGACCACCATTTTCATTGGGGGTATTTTATACATGCAGCAGCATTTTTAGAACAATTTCAACCAGGATGGGTAAATGAATGGGGAGCATTTATTAACTATTTAATTCGTGATGCAGCAAGCCCTGATAGAAACGATACACTTTTCCCTTTTTTAAGAAACTTTAGTCCTTATGCAGGGCATTGTTGGGCGAATGGTTTTGCTTCTTTTCCACAAGGGAACGATCAAGAATCTACATCTGAAAGTATGCAATTTAACTCCTCTTTAATTCACTGGGGAACCATTACAGGAAATGATGAGATTAGAGATTTGGGGATTTATTTATACACCACCGAACAAACAGCAGTAGAAGAATATTGGTTTGATATGAACGAACGAAATTTTAGCCCTAGCCAACCTTATGCACTAGTTTCTAGAGTCTGGGGAAACTCCTACGACAATGGTACTTTTTGGACATCTGATATTACTGCATCTTATGGTATAGAATTGTATCCTATGCACGGAGGTTCATTGTATTTAGGGCAAAACGAGGCATATCAACAAAAAATATGGAACGAACTACAAGCAAACACGGGGATATTAAGCACTAGTGACACCAACCCGAACTTATGGCACGATACTTTCTGGAAATATTTGTCTTTGCTGGACCCAGAAAGAGCTATTGAATTGTACAACTCCTATCCTAATAGAAATTTAAAGTTTGGTATTTCCGATGCGCAAACCTATCATTGGGTACATGGTATGAACGCATTAGGTAAATTAAAACCCG
Source organism: Wenyingzhuangia sp. IMCC45574 (assembly GCF_054182685.1). Lineage (NCBI taxonomy): Bacteria > Pseudomonadati > Bacteroidota > Flavobacteriia > Flavobacteriales > Flavobacteriaceae > Wenyingzhuangia > Wenyingzhuangia sp. IMCC45574. The sequence goes on from NZ_CM135169.1 coordinate 524,052, forward strand.
AAATCACAGCCAATTATCCTATTACAGCTGTTTTTGAAAAAAACGGGATTAAAACCTATGTGGCACATAATTATACCAACACATCTTTAACCGTTCAATTTTCTGATGGATTTAGCTTACTTGTACCTGCACATCAATTGGCTACCAATAGAGATGTGAATGTTACAGGAGTCATTAGTTCAGATTTTGACCAAGCCTTTCCGAATGGGAGTGTGAATTTAAGTGTAAGCACTACTGGAGCTGTAAGTAAAGTTGAGTTTTTTAATAACGGAACTAAAATAGGCGAAGACACTAGCACACCATTTACCTTTAAGGCTACCAACTTATCTCTTGGTAAACAAGGTGTTTATGCAAAAGTATATGAAAATGATCAATTTAACGTAACTAACTCTGTAACCATAACTGTTGGAGAACAAGTGCCATATTCTGGTACTCCTATTGCAATTCCTGGAGTTTTTCAAGCAGGTCATTACGATACCTATGAAGGAGGTGTTGGACAGGATATTTCTTATGTAGATCTATCTAGAAATAATGAGGGAGATTTTAGAACCAGTGAATATGTGGATGCCGCAACCGTAAATGGAGAAGGAGCTACTATAGGTTGGATTTCTTCTGGTGAATGGGTAGAATATACGGTAGATGTTGCAACGTCTGGAAATTACGATGTAAGTTTTAGGTATGCATCGGGAAACAATAATGGAGGAGGGCCCTTTTATATAGCGACTAATGGTAATAAAGTAAGCAACGATATATTCGTTTCTAGTACTGGTGACTGGGATACTTTTGCAACAAAAACAGTACAAACAATTCCATTACAAAAAGGAAAACAAGTAATACGTTTGGTGTTTAATGGTGGGGAGTTTAATATAGGTAGACTTACATTTACACATAAAAGCAACCTGTCTTACGAACCTCCTGTAGCAAATGCCGGCGATAATGTTTCTGTAATGCTACCGACCAGTACAGCTACCCTAGACGGTTCAGGGAGTTCGGGGCCTATTGGTACAGCTCTTAACTACAAATGGGAACAAATTTACGGTCCAAGTACTATTAGTTTTACAAATACTACAGCTATCAACACGAATATAAGTAACTTAGAAGAAGGTGTGTATAAATGTAAACTAACTGTTGGCTATAGCACCTATAGTTCTAGCAGCGAAGTATTGGTAATTGTTACATCTACAGGAAATGTGGCCCCTGCTGTAAATTTAATAGCACCTAATAATAATACCAGCTTTCAAGAAGGAGCTACCATAACCTTAAACGCAACTGCCAGCGATTTAGATGGTACAATTAGCAAAGTAGCATTTTATGCAAACGGGGAGAAGCTAGGAGAAGATACTACAGCTCCTTATACATACTCTTGGTCTGGAGCTTCTATAGGAGCGCATACAATTACGGCAATAGCTACAGATAAAGCAAATGCAACAAGAACATCAGAACCTAGAACAATTACAGTAAACGAAGTAAAATCATGCTCCGAAATCTCTAAAGAAGCCATACAAGGTAGTTTTTCTAAAGGTTACAATGTTACTTTTGAAACCATAGGAACTAATGTTAATATTACTTTTGACTTATTAGACACAGACAAGGTTGGAGTCGTTGCATTTTTATGGAAAGCAGATCCTTTTGAAGAAACACAAATGGATCATATTTCAGGAAATAAATTCACAAAGACGATTGGAGGTGTATCAGAAGGAGAAACTATTAGATACGCTTGTAAGTTTGCCTATGCAGGTGGATTATCTGCTACTCAATACTTTAATTACCAAGTAGGAGAAAGTTGTAGCTTTACTTTACCATCAGACAACTTTACCATTAAAACTACTGGAGAAACATGCCCCAATGCTTCTAATGGAGTCGTAGAAATAACGTCAAAAGCAACAAACAGTTACAATGCAATCTTAGAGGGGGTAAGCTATACTTTTAGCAACCAAACAACCATTGCTAATTTAGCTCCTGGAACTTATAATTTATGTATAACAGTAGAAGGACTAAGCTATGAACAATGCTACAATATTGTAGTAGCCTCAAGCAGTAAAGCCATTGTTTCTTCGGTTGATAATAATCAAAATACAACCATTCACATAGAAGAAGGAACTGCACCATATAAGGTGTATATCAACAATGAACAAATATTAGAAACCTCCGAAACGGATTTTTCTCTCCCTGTTCAACAAGGAGATGTCATCAATGTAAAAACGGCTTTAGAATGTGAAGGAGACTATCAAACAAGAATAGATTATTATTCAAATATTAGAGCATATCCAAATCCAACCCAAGGAGTTATTTCTATTGATGTTCCTGCTTCTTTTGAGATAGTTCCTGTACAAGTATTCAATGCTGGTTCACAAGCTATTGCAGACTTACAAATAAAGCCAACAAACAACCAGATTGAAATAGATTTGAGTGAATTTACCACAGGAGTTTATTATCTAAGATTACAATTAAAAGAATCAGTGATAATTAAAGTAGTAAAATTGTAAATTAATAGAGCTGTAGAGCCTCGTCCAAAATTTCGGACAAGGTTTCTACAGCTATATCTTTATGTGCGCTTACAGGAAATATTTTAATAACAGTTCTGTCTCCAGCAACCAATGCAGGGTGTTTCATTTTAGAACCTCTTGCAAAACCTAAGTAAGGTTCGTTGGTCTTTTTATCCTTCCAAATATAACAAAGAGGTTTCTTTTTAAAGTAGAGGTAAGGAAGTCCCCACTTTCTATAAACTTCAATCTCATCATGATAATTAAGAATAAAGTCTTTTAAGAACAAAAACACACTTTTGTTGGGCTCTTCCAGTTTGTCAAAAAAGTGTTCTATTTCGTTCATTTTCTAAGATTTTTGGATTTAGGAATCAAGAGCCAAAAAATTGAAAGTCTTAATTTTTGTCAGTTCGAGTGGTTTTCGAAGAATGAGAAAATTGTATCGAGAACTTTTTTATTGCTAAAATAACTTCTCGATACGCTTCGCACTCGAAGTGACAATTATGTTAAGCTTCTAAATAATAATCCAAAGCCTCCTCTATCAAATCAACAGAGACTTTACAATCTATTTTATATTTTTCTATACCTTCTAGCAATACAAAGTTAACTTGTCCGTTTACATTCTTCTTATCATGCTTCATTAAGTCTATAATAGCAGGATAGTCTTCTTTTAGTAAAGGAATCGTTCCAAAGATTCTTACAATTGTACTCTTAACGACTTCTAAATCCTCTTGAGGGAAATCGAAAAGCTTAGAAGAGATATATGCCTCTGTAATCATTCCAACCGCAATTGCTTGTCCGTGTGTTAAGGTCTCTTTGTGTTCAGATTCTAAGAAATAAGATTCAATTCCGTGTCCTAAAGTATGCCCGTAGTTTAAAATCTTACGTAAATTAGACTCTAATCTATCTTCTAAAACTACTTCGTTTTTAATTTCAATAGAACGGTGAATCATTCCTACTAAATCTACCTCGCTTTCTTCTAAAAACTGATCCCACAACGATTTATCGTAAGTCAATCCATATTTGATAATTTCCGCAGTTCCTGAAGTAATTTCTTTTTCTGGTAATGTTTTTAAGAACAATGGATCTATAATAACCATTTCAGGGTCTGCAAATAGCCCAATCTGATTTTTTAACACTCCTAAATCCACTCCTGTTTTACCTCCAACAGAAGCATCTACCATACTTAAAAGAGTAGTAGGGACATTGATAAACTGAATCCCACGTTTGTAACAAGAAGCCACAAAACCACCCATATCGGTAATAACACCACCACCAATATTTAGTAACAAACTCTTTCTATCGGCTCCTAAATCTGTTAAAGCCTCCCAAAGACTCATACAAGTACCTAAGTTTTTGTTTACTTCTCCAGATTCAATTTCAATAACTTCAAACTCAATAGCAGCCTCTATTTCTTGCTGTACAATTGGCAAACAATGTTCATGTGTATTCTCATCTACTAAAACAAATACTTTTTTAAATCCTTTTTTATTGATGAATTCATTTAAAGCATTGTATCCAGTTTCTTGAAAATGTACAGGATAACCTGTAGAAATAATTGTTTGCATATTCTTTTGTATTTGGGCTGCAAATTACGTCAAATTATTTTTTTTTCATACAGCATTTGCAATAAAAAGAAAGCTCTTACGTCTACTTAAAAAATGATTACTTTTACTCAACAACACAACTGCACACATGATACGTAGAATTCTAATATTTGTTGCCATTTTAGTGGTTTTAGATATTTATGTTTTAACAAGCTATAAAAGCTTTTTAAGAGAAAACAGCTTAAGGCCTTGGTTAAAATGGTTCTATTGGATAAGTATGCTTATAAGTTATGGTTGTTTTGTCTTAGTTATGGCTAAGTTTGATGACAGACCTTCACAATCTAGTTTGTGGATGAACCTTTGGTTTGGTTATACTTTTGCCTTTGTAATACTTAAAATAGGCTTGGTTGCGTTTTCTTTCTTAGACGATATTATTAGAATTGTTCTTTATATTGGGAAATTTATATGGAGAATATTTTCTCATGCCGAAACTCCCGTAGCATTAGATTCCAGAAGAAAATTTATTGGACAAGTTGGAATGGGATTGGCAAGCGTGCCTTTTTTATCCATGCTCTACGGTATTACCAAAGGGAAATACAATTATAAAGTAAAAAACGTCTCCCTGTCTTTTAAAAACCTACCCAAAGCTTTTGACGGATTAAAAATTGTACAAATCTCCGATGTACACTCAGGAAGTTTTGACGATATAAACGAAGTAAAACACGGGGTAGACATCATACAGGCTCAGAATCCAGATTTAATATTGTTTACTGGGGATTTGGTAAATAACGAGGCTGATGAAATAGTACCTTATAAAGATTTATTTGGAGGATTAAGTGCTCCGTATGGGAAAATATCATCCTTAGGAAATCACGATTACGGAACCCATAAACGTTGGAATAGTAAAGAAGAGAAACAGAAAAACTTATTAGATTTATTTGCACATCAAAAGGACATGGGGTTTGAGTTGTTAAACAACAGAAACATAACTCTTAAAAAGGAGGGTGCAGAAATTGATATTGTGGGAGTAGAGAATTGGGGAAAACCGCCATTTCCTCAGAAAGGAGATTTAGACAAAGCATTGGAAGATGCCAAATCAGACAACTTTAAAGTCTTATTGTCTCACGATCCTACACATTGGGACGAAAAAGTTATTCCACATCAACAACATATAGATTTAACATTATCAGGACATACCCACGGAATGCAATTTGGAGTAGAAATACCTGGTTTTAAGTGGAGTCCCTCAAAATATATATACAAACGTTGGGCAGGTTTATACAATAACAAAGAGCAGTATTTATATGTAAATAGAGGTTTTGGTTTCTTAGGATTCCCAGGAAGAGTTGGAATTTGGCCAGAAATTACCGTTATTACATTAAATCATCAAGATGCCTAGTTTATGAACCAAAGAAGCTTTCAACAAAATCTTAAATACTGGTACAGTAAATCTAAACTTGCTTTACATCAACGAAAAGAAAAAAAAGAGGAGTTGGTAAAACGTTTAGAATTGTTGGAATATGCAGAACAGAATCCCGACTTTAATTTAAGTATGGTAAATGTTTGTGGGGTATACGAAATTGCAGGAGGAAATCCAGATGCCACAGACAGTTACTACACTGGCTTGTTAAATATAGACTTAATTAGCAACCAGATAGAAGCTAGTTGGTTGATAGAAGGCTCACAACATCAAACGGGCTATGGTTTTGTGTTTAACGACACATTGGTAATCCATTTTTGTTACGAAGCAGATAAAAGTTTGTACAACGGAATCGTTGCTTATCAATTTATAACTCCCGAAATAGTTATAGGTAAATGGACCGAAGAAATTGCTATTGAAAACGCTTTTGAAATGTGTCGTAAATTAAGCCCCAAAGAGTTAGGAGAAGATTTTCCAGAAGACTTTTTAAGTGTAAACTGATTTTCAGAGGGCAAAGAACAATTTACAATAGATAAAAGTAATAGGGTAGGACATTATAAAAGAATTAACGAATCGTTGTTTTAATATTTTACACTTACTGGCCTCTTTTGCATCGTAGATTTTGACTAAAAACAGCCTTCTTATCAAAGCATGTATTTTCGCAAAGCAAACAAAATAACAGTTGACAAAAACACGTTGTATTACCCTTAATTTCACATTGTAAAATATTAATTTCTAACTGTTAATTGAAAATTGCTAATTGTTCATTGATAATTGAATCTATCTGAGTTCTTTTACCTATTTTTGCGCTTGAAAATTTAACGAACAACAATGCAAGAAATCAGAAACATCGCTATTATTGCGCACGTAGACCACGGTAAGACTACTTTGGTAGATAAAATTATTGATCAAGCAAAAGTTTTAGACGAGCGTAAAGAGCGTACTGAATTATTATTAGATAATAACGATTTAGAACGTGAAAGAGGAATTACAATTCTATCTAAGAACGTATCTGTTAACTATAAAGGAACTAAAATTAATGTAATTGATACTCCTGGCCATGCCGATTTTGGTGGAGAGGTTGAGCGTGTATTAAAAATGGCAGACGGTGTTTTGTTATTAGTAGATGCATTTGAAGGTCCTATGCCACAGACTCGTTTTGTATTAGGAAAAGCAATTGAGTTAGGATTAACTCCTATTGTTGTTGTAAACAAAGTAGATAAAGAAAACTGTACTCCAGATTTAGTACACGAGAAAGTATTTGACTTAATGTTTGCTTTAGATGCTAGTGAAGAGCAATTAGAGTTTGCAACAATCTATGGTTCTGCTAAGAACAACTGGATGAGTACAGACTGGAAAGATCAAACTACAGACATCGTACCTTTATTAGATGCTGTTTTAGAATCTATCCCAGCTACAAAATACAACGAAGGTACTCCTCAGATGCAAATTACTTCATTAGACTTCTCTTCATTTAAAGGAAGAATTGCTATCGGACGTATTTTCCGTGGAGACTTAGAAGTAAATAAAGATTACATGTTGTGTAAAGCAGACGGTTCTACTAAAAAAGTTAGAATTAAAGAATTACACGTATTCGAAGGAATGGGGAAACGTCAGGTAGAAAAAGTACCTTGTGGAGACATTTGTGCTATTACAGGTATTGATGATTTTGAAATTGGTGATACAATTGCAGATTTAGAAAATCCTGAAGCATTACCTAGAACAGAGATTGACCAACCTACAATGAGTATGTTGTTTACTATTAACAACTCTCCTTTCTTTGGTAAAGAAGGAAAATTTGTTACTTCTAGACACTTACGTGATCGTTTATTTAAGGAATTAGAGAAAAACTTAGCGTTAAGAGTTGAGGAAACGGACACCGAAGATAAGTTCAACGTATTTGGACGTGGAGTATTACACTTATCTGTATTAATTGAAACAATGAGACGTGAAGGATATGAACTACAAGTAGGTCGTCCTCAGGTTATCTTAAAAGAGATTGATGGTGTTAAGAGTGAACCATACGAAACATTAACGATCGATGTACCAGAAGATGTATCTTCTAAAGCTGTAAACTTAGTTTCTTTACGTAAAGGAGACTTAATGGTTATGGAGCCAAAAGGAGATTTACAACACTTAGAGTTTACAATTCCTTCTAGAGGTTTAATTGGTTTAAGAAACAAAATCTTAACTGCTACTGCTGGTCAGGCAATTATTAACCACCGTTTTTCTGAGTACGGACCTTACAAAGGAGAGTTCCCAGAAGAATTAAAAGGAGCTATTGTTTCTTCTGAAACTGGTAAAGCTACTGCATATGCTATTGATAGATTACAAGATAGAGGTAAATTCTTTATTGATCCTAACCAAGAAATCTACAAAGGACAGGTAGTTGGAGAAAACAGTAAGTCTGATGATATGGCTGTAAACTTGATCAAAGGAAAGAAATTATCTAACGTACGTTCTGCTGGTAACGATGATGCAGTTAAAATTGCACCAAAAATTGATTACTCTTTAGAAGAGTGTATGGAATACATTAGAGAAGATGAATATTTAGAAATTACACCTGAAAACTTACGTATGCGTAAGATTAATTTCAAAGGATAATTTTTTTATCATAAAAATTGAAACTCCTTCATTAATTTGAAGGAGTTTTTTTATACTTTCAAATTACATTTAAAGTACTGCTATGAGATTTCTTGTTTTCTTATTTATTTTTAGCCTACAGCTAGGATATTCCCAAAAAATAAACATTCATAAAAAGCTAACTTTCCCCAATACTCTAAAGGAAAATTCCGGTATTGCACTATTAAACAACGACATCGTAACCTTTAACGATTCTGGAGGTAAACCAGAATTATATATTGTTAGTACTAGCTCAGGAGTAATTAAAAGAACTGTAAGCATAACTAATGCTACAAACGAAGACTGGGAGTCTATTACGTCTGATGATCGTTTTATATATATTGGTGATACGGGAAACAATAAAGGAAATAGGAACGATTTAGTTATTTATAAAGTTCTCATCAACGATGTAAAGACCAAAGAGTTTGTTAAAGCTCAAAAAATACACTTTCACTACGAAGATCAAAAAGATTTTAGCGAACAAAAGCACACTACCAACTTTGATTGTGAAGCAATTACAGTCTATAAAGACAAAATATTGTTGTTTACAAAAAACTGGGGCAACTTTAAAACAAATGTATACTCCATTTTAAAGGAAGAAGGAGACTACAATGCTTTAAAAGAAAACAGCATTCCTATAAATTGTATGCTTACCTCAATAGACTATAATCCCACAAATAAAACGTTTATGGGTACTGGCTATGATAGAGATTATAGGACCTACCTTATTCAAATAAAAGAAAGCGACTTTACACATCATACATTTAAACGCATTGATTTGTTTAAAGAAATAGGAATAGCAAACCAAGTGGAGGCTATTGTATGGAAAAATTCAAAAGAATTTTATGTTAGTAGAGAAAGATCTAATGAAAAAGTAGAAGGAAAGCGTTACAAACGCAAGCCTAAACTGTTTTTACTGTCGTTAAGCAAATAAAACAGCATACTTTTCTATTTTTGCAGTATATCAAGATATGTCAAAATTTTCCAAGTTAGTTCAGAAACAAAAAGAGAGACAAGAAGCAAAAAAGTCTCATTTTAATCTAGAAGCAAAAACAAATGCGAATAGAGAAGGGGTGGTTTGCTCTTGTGGTTCTAAAAAATCATACAAAACCTGTTGTGAAGTAATTCACAAAGACATTCATAAAGCCGCTACACCTTTAGATCTAATGAAGTCTAGGTATACTGCCTATGTTATGGGGAATATTGAATTCCTAATGCTAAGCCATCATTCTTCCACAAGACCTGTTGACGAAAAAAGAGAAATAGCGGCATGGGCTAAAAGTGTAGCGTGGATTAAGTTAGAAATTATAGAAGCATCTAGTGTAAATAAAGAAGAAGGTTTTGTTACATTTAGAGCCTATTTCTTTGAAAAGAAGCTACAGGAAGAAATTTATGAAACATCACGTTTTGTAAAAGAGAATGGACACTGGACCTATATTGATGGAATACACAAATACTAAGTTATGGCAAAATCAGGAAGCGATAAAAACACTAAAAACAAGTCTAAGCACTCCAAGCTAATGGACCGAAAGAAAAACAAGCTTAGAGAAAAAGAAAATGCTCATAAGGAAAGATTGAAATTACTAAAAGAGCAAATAAAAAAATCCGAAACAAAGTAGTGAGCTCAGTTTCGGATTTTAAGTAAATTTCATTCAACCTAAATTTACATTACAAATATAAGAATATTCGCAATTATAAACTGCAAAAAAGCAGTTTTAATACTAATTTAACAAGGGTACTCGTTGTTATCAATTACAGCTTTGGCTATTTCTTTCTTTAAAGCAATAATATTAGGGAAGTTTTGATACTTTGTAAATCTTTTTAACCCCATTAACAACATACGTTGTTCATCATTCTCCGTAAAGGAAATAATAGCTTCTTTCCCTTTATTAATAATCTTTTCTACAGCATTGAATAAGTTTAGCTTTGTCATTGCTATTTGTAAAGTCGCTGCTTCTTCAGAAGTTTTTGCTACTAATTTCTCAGTCTTTAACAAGGTCGACTCAGCCATGTAAACCTCCATTAAAATTTCGGCTGCACATAAAATTAACTCTTGCTGTTTTTCCAACTCCATTCCGTATTTCTCCACAGCTTTACCTGCAACCATTAAGAATACTTTCTTTAAGTTTTCTAAAATATCCTTCTCTTCAGAAAACAACTTAGCGTAGTCTGGTGTGTCAAACGAAGGTATTCCCATAAGATCACCCGCAATAGCCATAGCAGGGGTCATCAAATCAATTTCCCCCTTTAAAGCTTTCTTAATTAGCATACCCACCGTTAACAATCGGTTGATTTCGTTTGTTCCTTCATATATTCTAGAAATACGAGCATCTCTCCAAGCAGCTTCCATAGGTGTGTCTTCAGAGAATCCCATTCCTCCATAAATCTGTAAACCTTCATCAGAAACAAATTGCCCAACCTCAGAACCGTATACTTTTAGAATGGCACACTCTAGAGCAAAATCCTCAACTCCCTTTAATTCTGCCTGCTGATGATTCATTCCTCCAGCTACTAAAGCATCTATTTTCTGTTGAATATCACCTGCTGCTCTATACACACCACATTCTGTTACAAATGTTTTAGTAGTCATTAGAGCAAGTTTTTCTTGCACAGCACCAAAGCTAGCTATAGACGTTCCAAACTGTTTGCGTTCGTTGGCATAAGAAACCGAATTGCTAATAACCCTTCTACAAGCATCCAAACATGCAGAAGCTAATTTCACTCGTCCTATATTCAAAATATTCAATGCTATCTTAAATCCGTTCTGTCTTTCAGAAAGCATATTTTCTACTGGAACTATCGTTTCATTAAAGAAAACTTGTCGGGTAGAGGAGGCCCTAATCCCTAATTTCTTTTCTTCTTCTCCTAATGTTATTCCATTCGGATTTTCTGCATCATATTCAATGATAAAAGCGGTTAAGTTTTTATCATCCTCAATTCTAGCAAATACAATCATTAAACTACAGAAACCAGCATTCGAAATCCACATTTTCTGACCCGAAATTTTATAATGTGTACCATCGTCGGATAAAACCGCTTTTGTCTTTCCAGAATTGGCATCAGATCCTGCTCCTGGTTCTGTTAAACAATAAGCACCAAACCATTCTCCCATAGCCAACTGTGGCACATATTTTTGTTTTTGTTCTTCTGTACCATACAATACTATTGGCATGGTTCCAATACCTGTATGTGCTCCAAAAGCTGTAGCAAAAGAACCTGTAGCACCAGATATATAATCACATACTAAAATGGTAGACATAAATGACATTCCCATACCACCATATGCTTCTGGAACGGCTATACTTAAGAATCCCATTTCTCCAGCTTTCACCATTAATTCTTCGGTAAAAGCATAATCTTTATTTTCAAAACGTTCTTTATGTGGCCAAACTTCACGGTCTATAAACTCTTTTACAGACTCTTTCATCATCACTTGCTCTTCCGTAAAATCCTCCACAATAAAAACATCTTTTGCTTCTGTTTGTTGAACAATAAATGCTCCTCCTTTTAATGTGCTCATAATATTTTGCTTTAGACCTTAGTCTATACGCCAAGGCTTAGTGTTAAACAATATTTTTGTAGCTGTATGCTTTATGCAGTAAGCAATATGCTATTATTTTCTTTTTTGAGTTCTTTTTATCGCTTAAAGCCTAGAGCGTAAAGCTTAAAGCATAAAACCATCGGTTTTACTTTAAAAACTCATAAACTCCAGCGGCTCCTTGACCAGTACCTACACACATGGTTACCATACCATATTTGCTTTTTCTCCTTCTCATTTCATTAATCAACTGAACCGATAATTTAGCTCCTGTACACCCTAACGGATGCCCTAAGGCAATAGCTCCACCATTCACATTTACAATATCTGGATTCAATCCTAGTTCATTAATAACCGCTAAAGATTGAGACGCAAAAGCTTCATTCAACTCAATTAAATCAATGTCGTTTTTAGTTAAACCCGCTTGTTTTAAAGCTTTAGGTACTGCCATAACAGGACCAATCCCCATAATTTTAGGATCTACACCTGCTGCTGCAAAAGAAACCAAACGCGCTACAGGTTCTAGATTTAACTCTTTAACCATTTCTTCGCTCATCACCAATACAAATGCAGCACCATCACTCATTTGTGAAGAATTCCCCGCAGTTACAGAACCTTTATTTGCAAATACAGGTCTTAATTTTGCTAAGGCTTGTATAGATGTATCTTTTCTTGGCCCTTCATCTTTAGTAACAGTATACTTTCTAGTATCTTTTTTACCAGAATTGTTAATGAAAATTTCTTCTACATCAATAGGTACAATGTCCTCTTGAAATAAATTCTCTGCTTGTGCTTTTAATGCTTTTTGATGTGAATTAAATGCAAATTCATCTTGTTTGTCTCTAGGCACTTTAAATCGAGTTGCAACCGCTTCGGCTGTTAACCCCATTCCCCAATAATAATCTTCATTCCCTTCTTTTGTTTCATGGTAATTAGGAGAGGGCTTATAACCTCCCATTGGAATGTAAGACATACTTTCTACACCACCTGCAATGATACAATCTGCCATTCCTGATTGAATTTTAGCAGCAGCAATGGCAATGGTTTCTAATCCCGATGCACAGTATCTATTTACTGTCATACCCGCTACATCATTTATCTTTAACCCCATTAAAGAAATCAATCTCCCTATATTTAATCCCTGTTCTGCTTCTGGCATTGCATTTCCTACTATTACATCATCTACACGTTCCTTGTTCAATTCTGGAACATTCTCTAATAAATATGCGATGGTTTCAGCGGCCAACTCATCCGGTCTTTTAAAACGAAACAATCCTTTAGGTGCTTTTCCTACGGCTGTTCTATATCCTTTTACTATATATGCTGTTTTCATTGTTTTGATGCTTTATGCTTTAAGCGTTAGGCTCTAAGCAACGTTTTTTCATGATTTGTTTTAGCCTACAGCTTATAGCTTAAGGCTTAAAGCCAATTTAATTCCTCAACGGTTTCCCTGTTTTTAACATGTGCTGAATTCTTTCCAAGGTTTTTCTTTCTCCTAAAAGAGATAGGAAAGCTTCTCGTTCTAAATCCAATAAATACTGTTCCGACACCTCTGTAGGTTCTGATAAATCTCCACCTGCCATTACGTATCCAAGCTTGTTTGCTATCAATCTATCGTGCTCAGAAGCATATTTACCCGCAACTAAGCTATCGGCTCCTACCTGAAACATTCCTAATACTTGCTGCCCTAAAACTTTTACTTTTTGTGGAGCAGGAGTAAGGTACCCATCTTCTAACATCTGTACTGCGTGTCTTTTTGCAGTTGCTATTTGTTGGTTGTCATTTACAACTACCAAATCTTTGTGTAGTGTATAATATCCCAAATCAAAAGCTTCATATGCAGAGGTCGCTACTTTGGCCATTGCAATATTGATGAATGCTTCTCTCATTCTGTTTAATTTCACATCGTCTTTTAAAACGCTATCAGAAACCCTTTTAGCCATTTCTTTGGTTCCACCACCTCCAGGAATTACACCCACACCAAATTCGACTAAACCGGTGTATGTTTCGGCAGCAGCAATTACTTTATCTGCATGTAAACTTAATTCACATCCACCTCCTAAGGTCAATCCTCTTGGTGTAATCAGTGTAGGGCAAGAAGAATAACGCATTCTCATTACCGTATTTTGAAAATATTGAACCGCAAAATTCAATTCATCGTATTCTTGTTCTACTGCCAACATAAATACCATGGCAAGGTTGGCACCTACAGAAAAGTTTTGAGCTTGATTTCCTAAAATCACGGCATCGTACTTAGATTCTGCCAAGTCTATTCCTTTATTAATAGCTTGTAGTACACCACTTCCTAGTGTATTCATTTTAGACCTAAACTCTACATTCAACACACCGTCTCCCAAGTGCTGTATTGCAGCCTCTGAATTAGACCAAATAGTCTCCGATTTTCTGATATTGTCTAAAATGATAAAACTTTCTTGTCCAGGCACTTTAGCCTGAGACTTGGTATCTATATTGTAATAGTATTTTTTACCATCAACCACAGAATAAAACGAATTACTATCAGATTCTACCAGTTCCTCTACCCAAGGAGCATAGTGTAAATTCTCTTGTTGTATTAATTTTATACCTTTTTCCAATCCAATGGCATCCCAAATTTCAAAAGGACCATGTTGCCAGCCAAAACCAGCTTTCATGGCTTCATCTATTTTGTAAATATCATCCGATATTTCTGGTATTCTATTCGATACATAAGCAAACAATGCTCCAAATGTCTTTCTATAAAACTCACCCGCTTTGTCTTGTCCAGCGATTAAAATTTTAAAACGATCAGAAACATTTTCTATTGTTTTTGTAGCGTTTAATGTTTGAAAGGAAGCTTTCTCCGAAGGGTGATATTCTAAAGTATCTAAATTAAGAGCCTTAATTACTTTAGTCCCTTTATGATCTACGTCTTTTTTGTAAAACCCTTGTTTTGTTTTACTTCCCAACCATTTATTATCTAACATAGACTGCATAAAGTCTGGAAGTTGAAACAACTCTAACGCTTCATCGTTTTTACAATTTTCTGACAAACCATTAGCCACATGTACCAACGTATCTAAACCAACCACGTCAACCGTTCTAAATGTGGCAGACTTAGGTCTTCCAATTACAGGTCCGGTTAATTTGTCTACTTGCTCAACAGTTAAACCTAACTCTTTTACAATATGAAGCATGCTCATAATTCCGAAAATCCCGATTCGGTTTCCTATAAATGCAGGAGTATCTTTCGCTAAAACGGCTGTTTTCCCTAAAAATTTAGCTCCAAAATTCATCAAGAAATCAATTACCTCTTGGTTGCAATCTGGCCCAGGAACAACTTCAAATAATTTTAAGTATCTAGGTGGATTAAAGAAATGTGTAATTGCAAAATGCTCTCTAAAATCCTGAGAACGACCAATATTCATAAACTGAATTGGAATTCCAGATGTATTACTAGTTATTAAAGTTCCTGGTTCTCTGTGTTTTTCAATCAACTCAAAAACCTTTTGTTTAATATCTAGCCTTTCAACCACCACTTCTATTACCCAATCCACGTCTTTAATCTTAGCAATATCTTCCTCTAAATTTCCTGTTACGATTCTATTGGCAAAAGCTTTGTTGTAGAGTGGTGCTGGGTTAGATTTAATAGCTGCTTGTAGATTTGTGTTTACAATTCTATTCTTTACTGCTGGGTGATTTAAATCCAAACCTTTTTGTTCTTCTTTTTCCGTTAACTCTTTAGGAGCTATATCTAAAAGGAGTACTTGCAAACCAATATTCGCAAAATGACAAGCAATACCAGAACCCATGATTCCAGAACCTATCACCGCTACTTTTTTAATTTGTCTCTTCATACTTAAAAAATTAATTTTTGTTGAATCAATTCTTGGATAGTTTCACTTACTTCCAAAAAGGCATCTATCTGTTTTTGTGTTAGATTTTCTTGAATTGTCTTGTTAAACTGTAAGACAATCTGTTTAGAAATCTCTCGTTGTTCTTTTCCTTTGCTTGTTAATTTTATCAAAACACTTCTTCCATCATCAGGATTTGCTTCTCTATAAATTAAATCTTGCGCTTCCATTTTTTTTAATGTTCTTGATAAGCTAGTGGATTCAATCCCCATGCTTGGCCCTAATAGAGTAGATGGAGTCCCCTTTTTGTAATGAATATTTATCAAAACAAAGCCAATCGTCATTAAACTATCTTTTTTGACGGCTTCCTCGTTATACATTTTACTTATGCTTTGCCAAGTAGAACGATACAAATAATCAAACGAAACGATGTTATTTTTTTCTAGCATGCTTAAATATAAGCAAAATTTAGTATGCATGCATAGTTTTTTATGCTAAAAAATATCAGATATTAAATTATGTATATGGAAAATTTGATTTATCACAGCAAAACAGAGTCGTAATTGTAAATAATATTTATTTTTTTAAGTATTAATTTAGTGAATTGTATTGGTTTGATAATATATTTACACTGCAAAAAAACTTTTTGAATGCAAGACTATATTTTAAGTATAGAAGATTTACAAAAGACTTATAAAGATAAAGTCGCGTTGAACTCCATTTCTACCAAAGTTCCTAAAGGAAGTATTTATGGTTTAATTGGACAGAATGGAGCAGGTAAAACAACTTTAATTCGTATTCTAAATAAAATTATTGAAGCTGATAGTGGTTGTATCTATTTTAAAGATCGTAAGATGACCTCTAAGGAGGTTGCCAAAGTAGGCTATTTACCCGAAGAAAGAGGTTTATATAAAAACATGTCTATAGAAGAGCAGGCTCTGTATTTTGGACAACTAAAAGGAATGTCTAAAAAAGAAGCCTCAATTTCTTTAGATTACTGGTTAGATCGTTTTGGAATTTCTGATTGGAAACGAAAAAAAATAGAAGATCTGTCTAAAGGGATGGCTCAGAAAGTTCAGTTTATAATTACGGTGTTACACAAACCAGATTTGCTAATTCTAGACGAACCATTTAGTGGTTTTGATCCTATCAACGCAAATTTAATTGCCAACGAGATTAAAGAATTGGCCGCCAAAGGAACTACGGTCATTTTCTCATCTCACAGAATGGAATCTGTAGCAGAAATGTGTGATGCTTTATGCCTTATTCATCAAGGAAATATATTGTTGGAGGGAAGTATCGAAACGATTCAAAAAGAAAACTCTCAAGCAGTCTATGAAATTGGCTTATTGAATTACAGCGAAGAACAATTAGCTCAGTTCTTAGACAATACTAATTACGAGACTAACATCACCACAAAGAATGAAACAACCATTCATTTAGAGGTGATTGATCTCTTAGAAAACAAAGAACAACTGCAAAAAGCGATCTTAAACATTGGAACCTTGGAATTGTACAAGCAACACATACCAAGTCTTCAAGAAATTTTTATTAAAACCATAGAGAATGCATAATTTATTGCTCATCATAAAAAGAGAGTTCATTACCAAAGTAAGAAGCAAAGCTTACTTAATTTTGATTTTTCTTAGCCCGTTATTAATGATTGGTATGGCAAGTGCTATTTTTTACTTTGTAGGTAAGGAAAAGAAAGCAAACTATAAGAAAACCTCATTAATTACAATTACCTCTCCAAAAATAATAGCCGAAATACAAAAAACACATCCTAAATTAAGTGTGTTTATAGACCCCAACCTCACTTTTAAAGAAGCAAAATCTTTAGTAGATGCAGAGGAATACAATGGAGTGGTATATACAGACGAAAATCTAGAAATTTTAGAAGTTTATGGAGATAAAAAAACACCCAAACAGTCTCTTAAAAAAATACTAGAACGCAATTGGAAAATACAATACCTAAAATCTAACAATATTGAAACCGGAGTTATCAACACCATCACCAACCCATCTCCTGTACACATAATACATGTAAACAATACTAAAAAAGAAATTACAAAGTGGGTAAAAGGCATTGTAGCTATTGGTTCTGGTTACATTATGATGATGTTTGTAATTATCTACGGAAATGCTGTAATGCGTAGTATTATAGAAGAAAAAAACAGCAAGGTTATAGAGATTATGGTCTGTACTGTTAAACCTTATCAATTAATGTTAGGAAAAATTATTGGTAATGCTTTGGCAGGCTTATTACAGTTTTTTATTTGGGGATTATTGTTGTTTGTTGGACTTAGTATCATTCAGAAATTCTCGCCAACAGAAGGAGGTAATTCTGAAAAAATAGCGTTGATATTTGAAACACTTTGGAGTATTAATTACACCGAAATCATCCTAGTATTTATATGCTTTTTTGTTTCTGGTTATCTCTTATACAGTAGCTTTTACGCCTCTGTTGGAGCTGCAGTAAATAGCGAAACAGACACGCAGCAATTTGTGCATCCTATCTTATTACCTTTAATGTTTGCAGTATATATTGGTATTGTAACTATTGTAGAAGGAAATCCACATAGCGACACCGCACAACTATTTACATTTATACCGTTTACATCGCCTATTATCTTACCAATGCGAATCCCTTTTGGAGTACCAACTTGGGAAATAATTTTGTCCTTGGCACTATTATTGGGTAGCTTTGTTACTACTGTATTTATTGCTAGTAAAATATATAGAATTGGTATCTTAACAGACGGAAATAAACCAAGTATAAAACAGCTAATACAGTGGGTTTTTCAAAAAATATAAATTTTTATGAGTAGAATATTAATTATTGAAGATGAAGCAGCAATTAGACGTGTTTTAAAACGAATTATTGCAGACGAAAATAAAACATACAGTGTAGAAGAAGCAGAAGATGGTGTTTTAGGATTAAAAATAGTAGAGGAGCAAGATTTTGATCTGATCCTTTGTGATATTAAAATGCCTAAGATGGATGGAGTAGAGGTGCTGGAAAAACTAAAACAAATAAAACCAGAGATTCCCGTAATTATGATTTCGGGGCATGGTGATTTAGACACCGCAGTACAAACCATGCGATTAGGTGCTTTTGATTACATATCTAAACCGCCAGACTTAAATAGGTTGTTAAATACCGTAAGAAACGCTTTAGATCAGAAAAAGCTAATTGTAGCCAATAAGATTCTTAAGAAAAAGGTAAGTAAGAAATACGAGATGATAGGGGAGTCTGAACCTATTAGTCATATTAAAAATATGATTGATAAAGTTGCTCCTACCGATGCTCGTGTATTAATTACAGGACCTAATGGTACTGGAAAAGAATTAGTAGCACATCGTTTACACGATTTAAGTGATCGCTCTAAGTTTCCTATGATAGAAGTAAATTGTGCTGCAATACCTTCTGAACTAATTGAGAGTGAGCTTTTTGGACATGTAAAAGGATCTTTTACAGGAGCAAACAAAGACCGTGCTGGTAAATTTGAAGCCGCTAACGGAGGAACCATTTTCTTAGATGAGATTGGAGACATGAGCTTGTCTGCACAGGCTAAAGTACTACGTGCTTTGCAAGAAAGCAAAATTAGTAGAGTAGGTTCTGACAAAGACATTAACGTGAATGTTCGTGTACTTGCTGCAACAAATAAAGACCTAAGAAAAGAGATAGCTGAAGGTAGATTTAGAGAAGATTTATACCACCGTTTGGCAGTAATTTTAATTAAAGTACCTGCGTTAAACGACAGAAGAGACGATATTCCATTACTAATAAGTCACTTTACAGCAAAGATTGCCAAAGAGCAAGGTACAGTGCCTAAAAACTTCTCTACAGAAGCCATAGCGCATTTGCAAGACTACAACTGGACAGGAAATATTCGTGAATTACGAAATGTGGTAGAGCGTTTGTTAATTCTTGGAGAACAAGAAATTAGTGCAACAGATGTTAAAATGTTTGCAAGTAAATAAATTAAACTTTTAGTCCTTAGCTTTGGGCAGTTAGCTTTTTTATAGTGCAACTGCAAAAGGTCAAAGGCAAATAGCTAACAGCTAAATAATATGGAAAACACAGCAATAAAAATAGGAGTAGGGGTTGGAGCAATAAAATTTGGAATGTTAAAAGAAGACGTTTTAAGTATTTTAGGAATTCCAACCGAAAAAGAGATAGAAAAACAGTTTGATACTGGTGATGCTGTAGAAACTTGGGATTACGAAAACCATGGAGTTTCTTTTTCTTTTGATGAAGAAGAAAACTGGAGACTAGAAACAATTACCATCAACTCTAGCAAATTTGAATTGAATGGAGTAGGACTGATAGGGCAAAACATTCAACAAGTACAGGACTTTATAGAAGAACACAAGCTAGGAGAAATGGAGTTTGAGGATTATTCTACCGAGGAGTTCCCAAAACATGAATTGATAGATGTAGATGCCGCTAATTTGTTCTTTTGGTTTGATCATGAAGTTTTAAAAGAAATTCAAATGGGAGTACAGTGGGATGACGACGATAATGCTTTGTGGCCTTCTTAGGATGCTGTAAGCTATAGGCCCGTATGTTTTAGGC
This sequence comes from Wenyingzhuangia sp. IMCC45574, assembly GCF_054182685.1. Taxonomy (NCBI): domain Bacteria; kingdom Pseudomonadati; phylum Bacteroidota; class Flavobacteriia; order Flavobacteriales; family Flavobacteriaceae; genus Wenyingzhuangia; species Wenyingzhuangia sp. IMCC45574. The sequence goes on from NZ_CM135169.1 coordinate 544,071, forward strand.
TTATGGTCATCGAGTATCCTAACTTTACAACAAAAAGCCTATTGCCTAAAGCATAAAGCCGTAAAAACATGCACTGCAACACACACGGTACCATTGGTATTGCCATTCTAACCACAACGTATCTTATTACAAAAAATGAGAAAAGAACCTATTGGATTGGTGGTATTCTTGCCTTTGGCTCGCATTATCTACTAGATTATATAGGAGAAGCTAGTTATAAGAGTATGTTAGAGATGCTATCTATAGAAACGAGTATATTTATAGTAGCAATGCTATTGATGTGTTTTAATGGCTTTAAAGCTCTAAAACTGGCTTTCTTTGGTTTCTTTATGGCCAATTTAATGGATGTGATAGATAAGAAACTGTACCTGGCTATCTTATTCCCAAAGCAGTTTGATTTTACTTATTATTTTCACACCAGAAATCCTCCTTTGGTAAATATTAGTTACGAGACCACCATTGGAGCAGCCATATGCTCTGTAATATTAGTTATTAGCTGTTGGTTTTTACTAAGAAAACATTTTACTATAAAAAAAGGAGCGTGTTAAACGCTCCTTTTTTTATTTGACTTAATTTAGCTATGTATTATTGCTTACAATTTTCACAATAAGTATCTTTTAAATAATCATCTACCAACAACTGAAAAGTTACCCCACCACTTTTATTCGCGTTAAAAATAGAACAAAACTTTTCTGGATTTCTATTAATTGCATTCAACATAATGGTTCTGTAATCTGTTGTTTTTGTCAATTCCTTATCTATAATTGTTAGGTTTAAATAGTAAAACAATAAATTTTCTTCTACATCTATACTTTTTACCTTATCTGTTAAAATACGTTCGGCTTTTTTAAGGTTAGCATAATAGGTTAAATACTGAGCCAGACTCAAATAATCACTATCAGACATTTGTGTGTTTTTAAAATTATTATAGATAAACGCTACAGAAATGTCTTTTTCTTTATAATTTCTTTTACGCATATCCTTTTCACTTTTAATAATATGGTAATTCACCAACATTCTATCAATCAACGATTTTTCGACTCCATATGTACTTAGATTTAGTATCTCTTTTTTAAACTTCTTTGGATCTATAGGCTCATCTACATTATACCTCCAGTATTTAAACTTTAACACCATTAAGTTGTACTTAACTTTTTTGTTTTTTGGATCTAATTTTTCTAGTTTTTTAAGTTTGGAATTAGTGATTCTTAAATTTCTTTCATCTAATAGGTATTCAAAAGAGGTGTTTTTATTTTGAAAATCTATAAATATTTTCTGATTGGGAATTTCCATTTTATTTAAAATATCTGGATTGGATTCCTTTCCTTTTAACTTTTCAAAAATTGAGTTTTGTATGTCTAAGGCTTCTTCTTTTTTGGTTTTAACAACCCTATTAAAAAGAGCGATCAATGTAGGAACATCTTTCTCTTTATACTTATCCTTTTTTTCTAATTTAAGGTTTATTACTGCTTTTCTATGATTTTTAAGGTAAGGCTCTAATTTAGAAGAAAGTCCTTTTTTTAATTTGGCTTTGATTTCGCTTTTATTCAACTGCTGTAAATCTTGATATTTAGTTCCCTCAATATCAATCATAAACTCTACCCAGTTTTCCGAAGAACTCACATTTGGCACAATCAATTCTTTTTGAAAAGTCTGTAAGGCAGCAACAATACTATTGGCTCTTTTATCTTGTAAGCTTAAATTACGTTCTAAATTCCCTTCAACAGAAGCATAAGCATGAATATCAATTTGTCTAATGTCGTAATCTGTCAAACGAAGAGAGTCGTAAACAGGTTTGATATCAGCCTGCGAATAGTCTGCTTTATTCTTTTTAAAAGGAATGGTAAAACGTAAGGTTTTATATTTCATTCTATAAGCATCGTCTTTAGAAACAGCTTCTAATTTAGGCTTGTAGGTTAAGGAATCTAAATACATCCCCATATCTAACAAATCCCAAGTATAAGCTTGTAAATTAAAAAAGGTCTGATACCTACATAAATTATTATTGTTAAGAAACAAGATATTAAACTCTAATACTTCGTCTTTAAGTTCCGCAGGAACTTTTCCTACCCAAGTTCTAAATCTATCTTTACCAATAGGGGAAGGGCTTAATTTTCTTTTTAGCTTACTAGCATAAACAGGAGGTAATAAGACACCTCTAATTTGGCTATCTTCTTGTTTTTGACCACACGCATAACGCTTTTTAGAAACTACATCTATTGCAATTCCATCTTTTTTGTTTACAAATAACTTTTTAACCCAACTTTTGTCATTAATCTGAAAATACAGATTATCATCAGCATCTCTCTCTATAGAGAATTGAACTTCTTTTGGCATTCTAGCAAAAGTTTGCAAACATTCGTTACAAATAATTCTAGGGTCTTGTTTAAAAACAGTGGTAATTCCATAGTTTTCTTCTTGCGAATGTATTGTAGCACTTACAAACAAACACATTAAAATAATAAAGTAATGTTTCATAGTAATTGATTAGCAATTTACGATGCTAAAACTACAATTCAGTTTTGAAATGAACCATATTAACACTCTTAAAAAACACTATGTATCGTTAAAAAAGTAGTTCATACGTTTTAAAATTTACCCATAAGCATTTTTTATAAATAGACAGACATACCCAAACAATACACGCAAACTATCTTTGTAGTAAGAAGGAATTTAAAAGTTAGTTAGCTGTAAAGCTGTTTGATCCCCAGATGCATTATTGCGTTTGGGGATTTTTATTTGTGTTGAAACACCTAGGGTGTATTTCTCAATTTTATTGACTCAAAATTACATATAGAACTTTATATTGATTGATGAGAATCTTATATTTTAAAAAAGATGTACCATTATATAGTGTACGAGATTCTCAGTAATTCTAAAAAAAAGTGTATTGAGCAATATTAGTGCTATTTATATGAAGCTTCAACTTTAACTTATAATTTATATTATGTTAAATAGAATATTATAAAGAAAGGACTGAAATCAATCAGCCCTAATCTATTATTTTAATTTAGCTTCTGCTTCCGCTTGCTTTTTCATTGTTTCGTTAGCAACAATTGCCAATTCAACTCTTCTGTTTTTAGCTTTACCAGCTGCTGTAGAATTATCAGCAATTGGATACGCTTCTCCATCACCTTTAACAGAGAATCTATTCGCAGGAACTCCATGCGCTTTTAAATAATCTGCAACAGCGTTTGCACGTGCATAAGATAATTTCAAGTTTAAATCATCAGAACCATCTGAGTCTGTATGTCCGTCTACAAATAAATTCGTGTCTGGGTATTTCTTTAATACAACAGCCAATTTATCTAATGTTGCTTTGGTAGATGCATTGATCTTAGATTGATTCGATGCAAAATAAATTCCTGCTCCTTCATCAAAAACAACGTCAATTCCTTCACCAACTCTATAAACTTGCGCTCCAGGAATAGAATTTCTTAATTCCTCAGCTTGTTTATCCATTTTCTTACCTATAATAATACCTGTTGTACCACCTACAGCAGCACCACTAATTGCTCCAATAGCTGCTCCTTTCTTACCTCCAATTAAAGCTCCAATTCCTGCTCCAATAGCGGCTCCTGCACCAGATCCTAACAAACCTCCTTTAGTTGCACTATTCATACTAGAACATCCTACAAACATACTTGCGCTTAAACAAACAAGTAGTGTATTTCTAAATAATTTTTTCATTGTAAATATTTATTTTGTGAAGTAAAAATATAACAAACATCAAAGAAAAATCCTAAACATTGTTTAGGATTTCTTTACTATTCTTTAAATTTCATGTTAATAGAAGTATTCAACTTTCGCTTGTAGTCTTCTTCTAACCACATGATATAATTTTTAGTACTCTTAATCATATAATGCGAATACTTTTTAATTCTATCCTTTATATCATCGTCTAACAAAATCGCTAAATCTCTGGCATCAAAAACATCTTCTGCGTTTTCATAACACATTTGCGCGTGCTGTTCTACAGACTTGTCTAATACTATTTTTGATTTGATTCCCCTCTTGATAGCCTTATCGTACTCTTCTTTTACTTTAAATGTAATGTTTTCAGAATTTGCGAACTTTGCTCTAACCTCCTTAGGCATGTCATACACAAACTGACGTTCAATTTCCTCATCATTAATTAAGTTGTCTAAATAATAATCAGGAGATTTAAAAATACGTTTCCAGTTAATTGGTGCACTCCACAACCCAAAACGAGCTGCATTGTTTCCTAAGTCGATTACATTAAAATATTTTTTATCACCTGTTACACGAGAACCACGACCAATCATCTGATAGTACAAAGTAATTGATTTAGTTGCTCTGTTTAAGATAATTGTTTCTACACTAGGCTCATCAAAACCTGTAGTTAAAATACTTACCGAAGTTAAAATAGCATCGGGAGTTTCTTTAAACCATTTTAATATCTCACTTCGCTCCTGCTTAGAGAATGTGTTGTCTAAGTGACGTACATTGTTATATCCTGCAGCTTTAAAAGTATCGTACACATGCCAAGAAGTGTTAATACCATTATTAAAGATAAGTGTCTTCTTCCCTAGTGATTTTTCTACATATGCACTTACCAGTTTGTCTTGCATTAAGTTACTGGTATACAGGTCGTCCGAAGATTTTACGGTATAATCTCCGTTAATACCTACTTTTAATCCTCCCAAGGCAACATCGTATGTATAAGTAGTTGCTTTGGCCAAGAAACCACGGTCTATTAAGGTTGATATAGGCTCCCCTACCAATAACTCATCATAAATTTCGTTCATTGGTAGCTTTATATTAGAACTCAACGGGGTTGCCGTTACTCCTAAAATAAAACAGTCCTGAAAATATTTGAATAATTTTCTAAATGAATTGTAGTGCGCTTCATCAATAATTACCATGCTGATATCCCTCATATCTAACAAGTCATCATTTAACCTGTTTTTTAAAGTCTCTACCATGGCTACAAAACACATAAAATCTCCTTGATCGTCTAAAGATTTTACATCACTAGTAATCACCTTATTAGACACACCAAATTCGTCTAACATTTTAGAAGTCTGACTACTTAATTCTATACGGTGTGTTAGAATTAAAACTTTTTTCTGTTTCTCTTTGATGAAACGTCTTGCAATCTCCGAAAAGATTACGGTCTTTCCTCCTCCCGTAGGCAGCTGAAACACTAAGTTATAATGTGATGATTTCTTTTCAATTTTCTCAAAAACCTTGTCGATATTATCTTGCTGGTAATCGTATAACTGCTTGGTTTTAGGAGCTTGATCAGGTACTTCTAATTTCATGTTGTTTTTTTTCCGTTTTGCAAAACTACGCAGTTTTTAAAGTTTTATGAAATTATTCAAGACTTTTTCTCTTAGAAAACGTGATTTAATATGAATTTAAATTATCTGTTAAACATAATGGGTATATTTAATACGCTAATTTAAAACTCAACTCACTATGGAACCAAATTTATTAATTACACTACTCGCCGCAATTGTTCCCTTAGTTACCGGATTTATCTGGTATCATAAAAGCGTTTTTGGAAATGCTTGGATGCGTACCATTGGTATTGATCCGAATGCTGAAATGACACCTCCAAATCCTATTATTTTTTTATGGTGTTTTCTATTAAGTTTCTTAATCGCATTTATTTTAACACCTATTGTTATACATCAATACGGTGTATTTTCTGTACTAATAGACGAGCCAGGGTTTAACAAACCAGGATCTGAAGTAGCTACCTATTTTCAGGATTTTATGAAACAATACGGAAATAATTTTAGAACCTTTAAACACGGTGCTTTGCATGGTTCTTTAATAGGGCTGTTACTAATAACACCTATACTAGGAATCATCTCTTTGTTTGAGAAAAAGCCTTTTAAGTACGTGGCTATTAACGGAGCTTACTGGGCTGTATCGTTAGCGATTATGGGAGGAATTATATGTCAGTTTGCTTAATTAGTAAACCTGTACTACTAAAAAACCCCGCTTATTGTGGGGTTTTACTTTTTAAATGGCCTTCTGGTACTGTACTCACTAGGTTTTACATAGTTTAACAATGGAGCAAGTATGTTATGAAGCATGCCAACCGAATGCTTTGCATACAGATTCATACTAACTGGCTCTGCTCCTAATGTACTTTTCATAATCTCTGCAGTTCTTCCTAAACGCAATTCACTTACCTTATGCGCTATGGCAAATACCACATAGTCATACAACATTCGTTGATACAAAGGAATCTGGCTATTTACAGTATAATCTACCCCCACATAGTTTGCATCTAAGCACTTGTTATTTATACAGCCTGCACTAAAAGCAATTAATTTATCTTCTAGAAAATAAGCTTTAAATAAATAATTGGCACCCAGAGATTCTTTTAAAGCATAAAAGGTATTTACATTTGGCTGTACCATATTAAAGTTTGCCGTTTTTAGTACTGCACTAAATAAATGTTGAATCTCTTCTTTAGACTCTTTTATATCTTTGGTTGTAAAATCTTTTACAACCAATGCACTTGTCTTTTTAAACACACTTTTAGCCCTAGTTCTATACTTGGTTGTCATAGCCGCTAAATAGTCTTCAAAATTGTTCCAACTAGAATCTATAGACAAGACCATGTTCACGTCTATTTGAAATTGTTTAGCCGTTTTAGAGATTTCATTTTGTACCGCCTGTTTTTTCTCTCCCCAAAACTCTTTATACATTAAAAAGTTTACTTTAAAAGAAGTCTTTTTAAGAGCTTGTATTAACTGGTTAGAAATTACAGGAACCAAAACCTCTAAAGAAGGTTCAATAAACTCAAACCCATTTACCCCCGTAGCAAAAAAATTACCGTTTAAAAGAACATTTCCTTTTAGTTGTTTTAACAACCAAAGACGGTTTTTGCTTTTTATTTCTTTTGGGAATTTCTTTTGGAGAAAAAAATCGGCAGATAACCGAATCCATTGGTAATATAAAACCCCAACGGGTAATTCGTTTTTAAAAACTACAACATAAAAACAATTGACGTTTGGAATTTTACTATTCTCTATCGCTTTTAAATAAGAAAAAGACAAGTATGTGTTTTTAGGGCAAAAGCTTTCCCATGTATTTTTAAACGTAAAAATACTTGTAGCTATACGAATACTGTAATTAGCATCTATTTTAAACTGCTTGTCTAAAAGCATGGAACAATAAAATTACACCTATAAAAAAACACCTTAGTAGTATATTACCAAGGTGTTTCCTTACACTTGTATTTAAAAATATTTTAATAGTCTTTAAAAATTGCGTGCATCATACGTTTTTTATCGTTGATGCTTTCTTCCATAGAAATCATGGTCTCAGTTCTATTTACTCCGTCAATATCATCGATAGAGAAAATAATGTCTTTAGCCTGATTTGTATCCTTAGCTCTAATTTTACAGAAAATATTGTACTTACCAGCAGTAATGTACGCAACTGTAACGTTAGGGATTTTTTCTAAAGATTCTAGAACACTTCTAATTTTAGAACTACTATCTAAATATAGACCTACGTGAGCAATAAAATTATATTGCATTTTCTCGTAATCTAAAGTCAATGTAGATCCTTTAATAATTCCTTCGTCCTCCATTTTCTTAACACGTACATGGATGGTACCTGCAGAAACTAATAATTTCTTCGCAATATCCGTAAACGGAGTTCTTGCATTGTCAATCAACATATCTAAAATCTGATGATCTATCTCGTCTAAATGATGTTTTTTCATGGCTTAGTCTTAAACTTTCTTCGATGTTTTACAAGTGGCAAAAATACAACTTTAAAAAGCGTTTTTGCATTTTTCGTATTTAAATATAGGTATTCTTAATGAAAATTTAAACTAAAACTCATTATATCCATAAAATTCTTTCAAATCTCCTCTGTCGTATTCTACAAGTTTCGATTTTAACGTATTGTTAACTACCTCATATTCATATTGAAACGCAACATCGACACTATTATTCTCATCATCTTTAAAATTTCTTAAAATTACATCATAATTCTGTTTCCCATTGTTTGGTATTTCAAAATAAGGCTCATAGTCCTTGTAAGAGTCATTATAGGTAAGATAATGTAGTCCGCTGACAATTGCGTAGAAATTATACTCACGTACTTTTTCTCGGCTGTAGTCGTCAGGATAATGTCCGGCTTCTATTAAAATAGTGTTGTGTCCTAATTTCTGAAAGTTATCTCCAGTTGCTGTAGGATAAAACTCATCTGTATACCTTCCAACAAAATTCGGAATTAACCCCTGTAGTGTTTTATTCATTGCTACAATAGCAGCCATGGTTTCTTTTCTACCGTCTGTAAGTGTACGTTCTACATCTACCGAAGGAGCTAAGAAAGAAATGGTAGCAGGGTTTTTATAACCTTCTACATTAAATATTGTTCTTTGGTCGTGTAGGTTAAAACAAAAATGAGGATCAAACGAATCTAAAACCGTACGCAACAACTTACTTTCTTTCGCTTTTAAATCAACTGCATCCCTATTTAAGTCTACCTGGTTAATGTTTACTCTTGTAAACACGTCAGATCCATCAGGATTTAGCATAGGAATACATACAAATGTGCACTTTTCCAATAAGTCAGCTACAAAAGAATCATTAACACCTAATTGGTCTTTTAAGAACTTAAACAAATCAAACAATGCTTTTGTTCCAGTACTTTCATTACCGTGCATCTGAGTCCATAATAACACACGCTTTGCACCGTTTCCTATGGTAATTTTATATATTGACTTCTCCAACTCAGAAAGACCTAATTCTTCTACCTTAAAAGGAGCTGATAGTTGTTTAATAATTGGCTCTATTTGCTCCAATACAATCCTTCTCCCTTTTAAACTGTCTTCATGCTGGTTTTTATACCAGTTTTCAATTACTTTAATATCTATTTCATTCATGTTACAAAAGTAAACATTTAATTGTTTACATATGTGATTTACATTTGTATCAATGTAAGTTTACACAGTTATCACTTTAGCTATTGATGTAAATCGAAAGAAACCCCGCAACAACTAGCAACACCATTAAAAACCAATACTTTATACAGCTTCACATAAAGTATATTAAACAACTAATAAACAGCCAGTTATAACTATTTACCTAAACCTAATTAAACATATATACCTACCCCAAGAATAGTATCCCATATATTAATATTGTGTACGTAAAATGATTTAATTACATTTGTAAAAAAGGCTAAGTCAAGATTGTAAACCTTAATCAATTCACAATGTTAAACCAAAACGAATTTATAGACCGATTGCATAAAGTGTTTGAATATTACAACCTTTCCGCTGCTACATTTGCAGAGGAGATTAAAGTGCAACGTTCTAGTATTTCCCATATACTCTCTGGAAGAAACAAACCTAGTTTAGAGTTTATCTTAAAAATGGTGAATACATACGATGCTATTACTTTGGATTGGCTGGTTAACGGAGAAGGTAGTTTTCCTAAAGAACTTAATAATAAAGAGGAAACAACGAGTCCGTTACCTAAAGAAACTATCGATCAGCCTAATTTATTTAGTGACAATCTTAAGGAGACCGTTAAAGAAAATGATAAGACAGAAGAATTCACTAAGATTGTAAGTGAAGTTGCTCTCCAAAAAAAAACAACCCCTTCTGCTATAGAAAGGATTGTTATATTTTACGAAAACGGTACGTTTAAAGAGTATATTAAAGGCTAAACGTTAATCTACAGCTAATGCCTTTATACCTTCTTCTACAATAGCTATAATAGTTTCTTTGTTTGAGTTTTTAGATAGTATTTGTTTGTCTATAACCTCTCGTAAGACTCTTGTACATTCGTAATTAAAGTTATAGGCTTTGTATTTTAATCCGTTTGTAACAAAGTCGTCTACCATTACCTTTATTGCTTCTACATTATTAGTACTCGCCACCCAGTCGAATGCATCTTTAAAATCTTTTTTGAATTTTACATCTGTAACAAAGTACATTCCCGTTAATAAATACTTAGCTACAAATGTAACATGCTCATCTTTCCTGTCTTCTAAGTACATTTTTAATAAAGGAACATAGATAATATCCTTAATCTCATCGGGAAGACTATCTGCATGTTTTTTAGCCAGTTGTTTATCGATGTAATATATAGCTAACAGACTGTTTCCTTTTACTTTAGGTGAGATATTCGTTAATTGTTCCTCAAAAATAGGCAGGTACTCATCATTAATCAACTTACCTAATAAAGAGATTGCTGCAGCAGATATATTAGGATTTTCATCTTTAGCCAACTTTTCAATTTTCTTTATTTCTCTCTTCTTTTTAAGGCTCTCAGACAAGTTTATGTTTTCTAATGCATAGGTCTGAATCATTTCATAGGGGTCTTCTAAAGCATTTATAAAGGTCTTAAAAACATCTTTATTAGACTGTAAATCCTTTAATTGTACCAGAGCCTCCATCCTATCTTCGTAATGCTTTACATGCTCATACTGGTATATGTATTCTTCGGTTGTTAATTTAGGAGCATCAATTTCCGCTAGTAAGACGTGATCTGCATTAAGTTTAATCAATTTAATGTCTCGTTCTCTTTCAAAAGGAAACTCGAACGTTTTTTCTTTAGAATCCATGAAAACATTGAACTCTTCTCTTTGTTTACTTTTGTAAACATCTATTTTAATAGGGAAATCAAATTCTTTTTCTAATTGTGTAATTTTTACTTTTAATTTATTCCTCAGCAGGTCTTTTGTATAAGTAACTTTTAACTTAGGATGTCCATTGCTATAATACCACTGACTAAAAAACCATAACAAATCCTCTCCCGACACTTCTTCAAAAGCCAAACGTAATTGATGAGCTTCAGCAGCTTTGAACTTATTGGTCTCTAAATATTTCTTTAAACCTGCAAAAAACGTTTCGTCCCCTAAATAATGCCTTAGCATGTGTAGTGTTAATCCTCCCTTGTTATAACTTACAACATCAAATACATCGTCTTCTTTGTTGTAGTTATATCTTACTAAATGTTTGTCGTAATTTGCACTCACCGTGTTTTTGTTGAGATACGCATCACGCGTTTTTTTCAAATGCTCGCTAGCTCTATCGTCACCATACTTATGTTCAAACCATAAGAATTCAGAGTAATTAGCAAAAGATTCGTTTACTGTAATGTTTGCCCAGCTTTCAGTCGTTACCAAATCTCCAAACCAATGATGAAACAATTCATGTGCAATAGTACTTTCCCAAGTATTTCTTTCTAGTAATTCTCCTTTGGTTAACATTGCACTTTCTCCGTGTACTACGGCTCCTGTATTTTCCATAGCACCACTTACGTAATCTCTTACAATAATCTGGCTGTATTTATCCCATGGATATTCTACTCCAGTAATGTTAGAGAAGAATGTCATCATCTCTTTGGTGTTCTTAAACAACTCTTCTGCATTGTCTTTATAACTAGGCTCTACATAATAACTTACTTCTTTTCCTCTCCATTCATGTTTTATAACTGCAAAATCTCCTGCACCCACAAAAAACAAATACGGTGCATGTGGCAACGTTTGTTTCCATACATCTGTACGTGTACCATCTAAATTTTCTACCTGAGAAATAAGACGTCCGTTAGACAATGTTTTAAATTGCTTAGGTACGGTTAATGTTATTTGTTGCGTAGACTTTTGATTTGGTTTGTCTATGGTTGGAAACCAAACACTATTTTGTTCTGGTTCTCCCTGAGTCCATATTTGCGTAGGTTTTGTCTTGTCTAACCCTGTTGGATTTATAAAATAAAGTCCTTTGTTATCTGTAATCGCTACACCTCCATCTCCTTTAATTTTATTAGGACTTCCTTTGTATTTAACGTAAATACGAATGGTATCTGTTTGGGTATAGACCTTGGATAATTTTATATTTAGTTTAGATCTGGTATTATGAAATTTAACCGGAGTATTGTTTTCTAATACTTCGTATATTTTCATAGACTTTGCATCCAACTCTACTTTGTCTGTACTGTTAAAATGTGGCTTTAATACAATCCAAGCCTCCCCTTGCACAGTTTGGTTTTCAAAATTAAAATTCAGATTTAATTTTGTGTCTATTAAATCTAACTCCTTTTTAGAAGTTTTACCGAGATCGTTATATCGGTACAAACGCTGAGCACTAACCGTATTTATAAAAAATATTGTTAGTAGCATTAGGTATAAATGTTTCATTACTTAGGAATACGTAATTAATGATTTTATGTTCTGGTTGATTATTTCTAATTTTTCATTTCCATTTAAAAAAGAAAGATCTATTAAAAAACTAAAGCCTGCTACTTTTGCTTTTTGTTGAATTAACTGTGCAGCTGCATATGCTGTTCCACCTGTTGCCAATAAATCATCGTGAATTAAAACATTGCTGTTTTCTTTAATGGCATCTGTATGAACTTCTATAGTAGCAGAACCATATTCTAAATCGTACGATTGCTTTAAAGTAGAGGCTGGTAATTTCCCTTCTTTACGGATCATAATAAAAGGGACTCCTAGTTTTTGGGCTAATAAGACTCCAAACAAATACCCTCTAGATTCTATTCCTGCAACTGCATCAATCGGAGTTTCTTGAAACTGCTCAGCCAAAGCAGTAATGATTTCGCTCATTAGCTTTGGCTGTAATAATATAGGTGTTATGTCTTTAAATAAAATTCCTTGTTTGGGAAAATCAGGTACATCCCGTATCACCGATTTGATCTTTGTTTCTAGTTCACTATGCATAAACAGTTTCTCTATATTTTTTAGAAAGTTTAAAAACTTCTTCTAAAATATTAATTTCTTCGTTTGTAATTTCAACGCCTGCACGCCCCATAACTCTTTTGGCCGTGGTTATCGCTTTGTTAAATTCATACTCTGTTCTATCTTTTGTTCCTCCCCAACTATAAGAAGGCACAAATTTATCGGGCATGGCAGCTCCAAATATATTTGTGTACACACCAACAACAGTACCAGTATTTAACATTGTATTGATACCTGTCTTAGAATGGTCTCCCATCATTAAGCCACAAAATGTTTGTTGGGTATCTTCAAAAAAGTTTCCTTGATAGTTCCATAACTTAACAGCACTATAATTGTTTTTCAGATTCGAAATATTTGTATCTGCTCCAAAATTACACCACTCTCCAATGACAGAATCTCCCAAATAACCTTCGTGACCTTTGTTAGAATTGGCAAATAAAATACTGTTTTTCACCTCTCCTCCTACCTTGCATTTAGGACCAATTGTAGTAGCACCATAGATTTTAGCTCCCATTTTTAACACAGAACCTTCACACAATGCAAAAGCCCCTCTAACCAAAGCTCCGTCTAAAACCACTGCATTTTTTCCTATATAAATAGGACCAGTACTTGCATTTAAAATACATGGATTCAATATGGCTCCTTCTTCAATAAAAATGTCATCTTTATTTACTGCTTGTACATAGTCAGGAATAGCTTCGGAAAATCTACCTTCCGTTAACATCTCAAAATCCAATCGAATTGCAATGTCGTTATTTAAGAACAACTCCCATTTACTATCTAAGCTAACTACATCGTTTACTACAATACTCTCGTAGCTGTCAAAATCTACCTGCTCTTGTTCTTCTACTGTATAAAAAGCAATCACTTCACCATCACAAATTACTTTTTGATTTGGTTGCAACGATTTAACAGCTTTAAAAAAAGAAACAGAAGGTAAGTAACCTGCGTTTATAAATATGTTTTGTTCCATCTCGACTAATGGATACTTGTCTTCTAAATATTCTTCCGTTAAAGAAGTAGTTGTATACCCAAGGTATTTTTCCCACTTCTCTCTAATAGTTAAAATTCCAATTCTAATATCTGCAACGGGGCGAGTATAAGTAAAAGGCAATAGTGCATCTCTATTAGCACCATCATATAGAATATAATTCATAGGGTAATAGTTTAATTATATCATCTAGTTTTACACCAATAATATATAAAAAAACCGCTTAACATTCTAGTGTTAAGCGATTTTCATTTCTTGAAGTTATTAACTAGTTATAAACTAATATGTTACCTAGAATAATTAGGAGCTTCCTTAGTAATGGTTACATCGTGCGGATGACTCTCTGCAATACCAGAAGCTGTAATTCTTACAAACTCAGCATTTTTTTGCTCCTCTATAGTAGCTGCACCACAGTACCCCATACCAGCTCTTAAACCACCAATAAATTGGTGCATAGTTTCGTACAATTCTCCTTTATATGGAACTCTACCTTCAATTCCTTCTGGAACTAATTTTTTACTATTGTCTTCTTCTCCTTGGAAATATCTATCTTTTGAACCTTTTTTCATTGCTTCAACAGATCCCATACCTCTGTAAGACTTAAATCTTCTTCCGTTAAATAAAATAACTTCTCCTGGAGCTTCTTTAGTACCAGCTAATAAAGAACCTAACATTACAGAATCTGCTCCTGCTGCAATCGCTTTAGGAATGTCTCCTGTATATCTAACACCTCCGTCTGCAATAACAGGAACACCTGTTCCGGCTAGAGCTTCTGAAACTTGCATTACTGCAGATAATTGAGGGTATCCTACACCAGCCACAACACGAGTTGTACAAATAGAACCAGGTCCAATTCCTACTTTAACTCCATCAGCACCAGCAGCTACTAAATCTTGTGCAGCTTTAACTGTTACAATATTTCCGGCTACCACATCTAAGTTAGGGTAAGCTGCTTTTACTTCTTTTAATTTATTAATGATGTTTATTGAGTGTCCGTGAGCAGAATCTAACACCACAGCATCTACACCTTCTTTTGCTAATGCTGCTACTCTTACCAAACAATCGTCTGTTGCTCCAATGGCTGCAGCAACTCTTAAACGTCCATATTCATCTTTATTTGCCTCTGGGTTTTCTCTTACTTTTACAATATCTCTAAAAGTAATTAAACCAACAAGTTTAAAATTATCATCAACAATCGGTAATTTTTCTACTTTATTGTCTTGTAAAATTTCCTCTGCTTCTTTTAAAGAAGTTCCTTCTGCAACGGTAACTAAACCATCAGCAGTCATTACTTCCGCAACTTTACGCTCGCTGTCCTTTTCAAAACGTAAATCTCTATTGGTTACAATTCCTTTTAAGATATTATTACTATCTACAACAGGAATTCCTCCAATTCTATGCTCGCTCATTAAATTGTTTGCATCTCGTACAGTCTGATCAGCAGAAATAGTAACAGGTTCTAAAATCATACCGGCTTCAGAACGCTTTACTTTCTTAACCTGTTTTGCCTGATCTTCAATTGACATGTTTTTGTGAATCACACCAATACCTCCTTCTCTAGCAATAGCTATAGCCATATTGTACTCTGTAACTGTATCCATAGCTGCAGAAATAATTGGAGTATTTAAAGTGATGTTTCTAGAAAACTTAGATTGAATAGAAACTGTATTGGGTAGAACTTCTGAGTAAGCAGGAACTAATAATACGTCGTCGTATGTAAGTCCTTCAGAAATAACTTTGTTAGTAGACATTTGCAATTAGATATGAATTAATTGCATGCAAATATACGAATTATTTAATGAATTAAATCATCCTTTATCTAAAGTTGTAATATGACATAAATCATTGTCTAAAAAACTGACTGTTAGTATCTTTAAGATAAGAAACAATAAAACAACACCTTATGAAAAATATAATAATTCCCGTAGATTTCTCTAAATATTCCGAGTATGCACTTAAAGTGGGTGCTATGTTCGCAAAAAAGCACCACTGTAAATTAACACTTGTACACATGCTAGAAATGCCAATGGGCTATTCTCAGTTAGATGCTGAACATGCTAAAGCAATGGTATTTATGTTAAAATTTGCAGAGAAAAAATTTGAAGACTTTGTAGACAAAGATTATTTAGAGGATATAGATATAAATATAATTATAAAGCACTTAGCTTTATTTCCAGAAATCAGTCATTTGGCAGAAGAAGAACAAGCAGATTTAATTTTAATGGGGTCTCATGGTGTAAGCGAACACAATGATTTCTTCTTAGGTTCTAACACAGAAAAAGTGGTAAAAACATCTAAAACTCCTGTACTTGTTATAAAAAAAGAATTGGATAATATAGATTTTAAAAATGCTATCTACGTAAGTGACTTTAAGCAAGAGTCTGTTAACACCTATAAGAAAGCTAAAAAGTTTTTTGACATGATTGGCATTAAATCTAAGTTGCTCTTTATAAACAAAGCTGATGGAGGATTTATTTCTACAAAAGAAATGGAAGACAGGTTTAAAAGTTTTTTATTGAGCGCTGAAAACAGTCTAGAAAATTTAGATTCTTTTGAAAATTATGATGATTATACAGTACTTGACGGTGTAAAATATTATATCGAAAAAAACAATGTTTCTCTAGTCTCTATTGCAACACATGGAAAATCAACCTTGTCTAAGTTTTTCAACCACAGTGTTTCTCTAGACATCGCAAACCATATAGAAACACCTGTATTAACCTTACTCATTTAGGTAAATAACAAATTATATGTAACCAGTTGTAGTTTACTATGACTGGTTTTTATTTACCAATAATGCCACTGTAGCATCTCCCGTTACGTTAATTGTAGTACGTAACATATCTAATGGTCTGTCTACAGCAAAAATTAAAGCCAATCCAATAGGTAATAAATCTTTAGGAAAACCAATACTGTCTAATACAATAATCAACATTACCATTCCGGCACCAGGTACTGCTGCAGAACCTATAGAAGCTAGCAAGGCAGTTATAATAATGGTTATTTGATTTTGAAACACCAAACCTTCTGGCCACAATACTTGCATAATAAATACTGCTGCTACAGCTTGGTACAAACTTGTTCCATCCATGTTAATAGTAGCACCTACGGGCAACACAAAACTGGCAACCTCTTTTTTAACTTTTAAATTTTTATCTACACACTCCATAGTAACTGGTAATGTAGCTGCACTAGAACTGGTAGAAAAAGCTAATAACTGTGCAGGAGATATATTTTTAAGAAACCATAAAGGTGATTTTTTTATAATCAGAGCAACGCACAAACAGTAAAAAACAATCATAATCGCCAATCCTCCAATTACCACTGTAGCATATTTTAACAAAGCTAAAAGAATACTAGCATCGTTAGATGTTACAATTACAGTTGCCAACAAAGCAAAAACAGCAAAGGGAGCAAAAAGCATTATAATATCAATCATTTTTAAAATGACTTCATTAAGCGAGTCGAAAAAATCTTTTAGCGGCTTTGCCTTTTTTTCGTCTATTAACAACAAACACACTCCTAAGAACAAAGTAAAAGCGATTACTTGCAACATATTTCTATTGTCGCTCATGGCACTAAAAATATTTTTTGGTGCTAAATCTTCTACAAACTTTAAAGGACCTTTTGTTTTTTGCGAAGCTGCAGTTTCTAGCTTTTTTTGCAAAGATGCATCTCCTACGTAATTTTCTTTTAAGGTCTGAACGGTTTCTTTGGAAATTCCTTCTCCTGGTTTGGTTAAATTAACTAAGCCAAGACCAATAACTATCGCAACCAAAGTGGTACAGACATAAATAACCACCGTCTTTATCCCCATAGATTTAAACTTAGAGATATCTTTTAAATCTGCCACTCCTTTAATCAACGATCCCATAATTAAAGGAATCGCAATTAATTTTAATAGATTTACGAAAATGGTTCCAAAAGGTTTAACCCAGTTGATTGTAAACTCTTTACCTCCAGAAATTTGTGAGACCATAATTCCAAAGACAACTCCTAGAATTAACCCAATAATAATCTTCCAGTGTAATGCTATTTTTTTCATAAACCTACTTAAATATAGTTGCAGGTAAAAATAGAGAAACTAAAACAATCTAAAGGTGTTAATTAGCAGTTACAATCATCTCCTCCACAATTTTTCTTAGATTTTTTTCTGAAAAATTTAAAATACAGGAACCTAAGTGCTATAAAAACAGTAATTACAACTAATATATTCTGTACAAACTTCATTTACACCAGTGTTTGATAAGCAATAAAAGCAGTTACATATGCCAGTCCAGACATGACAAACATCTGAATTAAAGGCCATTTCCAACCATTGGTCTCTCTTTTTACAATTGCAATTGTACTCATACATTGCATGGCAAAAGCATAAAACAACAATATAGAAACTCCGGTAGCAAAAGAATAAACAGGCAATTTAGAATCTTGGTATACTTCCTTTTTCATTCGGTCTTTAATAGTAGACTCATCTTCACTACCAATACTGTAAATGGTTGCTAAAGTTCCTATAAAGACTTCTCTCGCTGCAAAAGAAGTAATAATACCAATTCCAATTTTCCAATCGTACCCTAAAGGTTTTATAACAGGTTCTATAAATTTCCCCATTATCCCTATATAAGAATGCTCTAATTTGTACGAAGCAATTTCTGTTTCTAATTGTTCGTTTGCATAGGTAGGATATTCGTTTTTAACAATTTCTTCTGCATTTTTCATGTGCTCTCCAGGACCATATGAAGCTAAAACCCATAATAAAATAGAAATGGCTAAAATTATTTTACCCGCTTCTAACACAAAAGCTTTGGTTTTCTCTAATACATTATAAGCTACGTTTTTAAATAACGGTAACTTATAATTTGGCATTTCTATTACAAAGTAAGACTTGGATTTTATTTTTAGTGTTTTATCTAAAAGAGCAGCCGCTAAAATAGCTGTTACAAACCCTAACAAATACAAGCCCATTAATACAAGTCCCTGAACGTTAAAAGATAAAAAAGTTTGTTCTGCAGGAATTATAAGACTAATAATAATAGCATAAACAGGTAAACGAGCCGAACATGTTGTAAACGGAGTTACTAAAATCGTAATCAAACGCTCTTTCCAGCTTTCTATATTTCTTGCAGCCATAATTGCAGGAATGGCACAGGCTGTTCCAGAAATTAACGGAACAATACTCTTACCACTCAAACCAAATCGTCTCATTATTTTATCCATTAAAAAAACAACACGACTCATATACCCACTTTCTTCTAAAAATGATGTAAACAAGAATAAAAAAGTAATTTGAGGAACAAAAATAACAACCCCACCTACTCCTGGTATAATTCCTTCTGTTAACAAGCTCGTAAACGCACCTTCTGGCAAGTTTGTCTTTGCAAATTCAGAAAGACTCGCAAAGGCACTATCTATAAGATCCATAGGAACTTCGGACCAAGAAAACAAAGCCTGAAATACCGTAAACAGAATTGTAAAAAACACTAAATATCCATAGACTCTATGAATTAAAATACGGTCTAACAAAGAGCGAATGTCTTTGGCTTTTTGAGGATCTTTACTATAGGTTTGTTCTAAAACTTCTTTTAAAAACTGATACCTTCTAACGGTCTCTAAATGATGTCTCTTTTTTTCATTTGTCGCAAACTTATTCATGACAGAATCATGTTCTACAAAACAAGGAGCAGTGCTTAAGTCTGAATAAGAAGCTATTAATTTTTTTAAATAAGAAATTCCTTTGTTCGCTTTAGAACTCACCAAAGCTATTTTGGTTTCTAACAGCTTTTCCAGCTTAGGTATGTCAATATCAATCCCTTTCAATTTCATTTGATCGGTCATATTAACTGCTAGAATTGTTGGAATTCCTAAGTCTTTAATTTGTGTGTATATAAAAAGATTTCTCTTAAGATTTTCTACATCAACCACAACAACAACTACATCTGGGTGATTTTCGTTGCTTTTATCAGAAAGTACTTTTACAGCTACATCTTCGTCCATAGACGTTGCATTTAGACTGTAAGTACCTGGTAAATCAATAATTTCTGCTTGTACTTTAGAAGAAATCTGAGTACGTCCTACTTTTTTATCTACAGTAACTCCAGGGTAATTTCCTACTTTTTGATGTAAACCTGTTAACCGATTAAAAAGAGATGTTTTTCCCGTGTTAGGATTCCCAATTAATGCTACTTTAAGTTCCCTCATATTCTTTCTACTCCAATTTTAGAAGCCACATCTAAACGAATTGCTAAATACGTACCTCCAATATTTAAGTACAATGGATCTTGCATTGGGGCTCTTTGTAACACTTCTACATAACTCCCTTCTATACAGCCCATTTCAATTAATTTTAATGGAATATCTTTTTCTATGTAAGACTTAATTATAGCTCTCTCCCCTCTTTGTAAATCTGCAACGGTATTTGCTTTCATTCAAATTCTTTGATTAATTTCGATTCACTTAGCACTGATAAACAAACCTAATATAGGTCACTAAATACTAGAAACATACTAGCTTCTTTGCCGAATAAAACGAGAAACAAAGATATAAACTATTTAGATTTATTTAAAATAATTAATCTTATTTATTTTAAATAAAGCCAGGTTTTAATTTCTTAAAAACCTGGCTTACATAAACAAAACAAACTATCTATCTATCTATTACTATATACCATATGTAATAAAGTATCGTGTACAAATATATTATTTTTATTTATTCTAAATAAATATTATTGATAGATTTGTAAAAAAAATACATTCATGAAAACAATGCATAAAATTTACCAGAACAATTTAGGGACTAGTTACAAAATTGAGAATAACAATATCCCTTTTGACATGATTGCTTTAGAGATACTACAAGTCTCCTTTTTAATAAATGACAAAGAATTAAAGGCTTTTGTAAATTCTGCACAAGAAATTTTAAACCACTATGCCAATTGTTCTTGCGAACCAGACCAAGAAAATAAAATGGTAATCTACAAAGCAAAACAAGCAGAAATTAGAATGCAATTAAGCTACAATCAGCTTACACTCTTAAAAGATTTGTTAAAAGGAACTGATTTTAAACTATCTATGAATAGCCTCTTAAAAAAATATAAGATTTCTTAATTATTATTTTAATCAAATCTAAATAAAACTATATTTGTAGCGAATATAATTTTTAATAAATCTAAATAAATGAAAAACTTTAAACATTCCCGCAAAATTATTGCACTCCTATTTGTAGCAATAATTAGTAGTTGTAAAAATGATGACACCGCTGACAATGGAACAGAAACCATTAAAAATTCTTTTGTAGAGAATTACACCAACATTGTAGCAGCAAACTATAACGATTCGTATACTACTGCTGTTATCATGAAATCTAAAATTGATGCATTTCTAACAACTCCAACAAGTTCTTCGCTAGAGGAAGCCAAACAATCATGGCTGTATGCTCGTGACTACTATGGACAGACAGAAGCTTTTAGAGAAGCGAATGGTCCTATTGATAATGATGATTTATTAGCTACAGAGGGTCAAATAAATGCATGGCCTTTGGACGAAGGATATATTGATTATGTTTCTAATGGTAGTGGAAGTATTATAAGAGGTGGGTTAATTAACGATACAGCATTTGATTTAACAGAAGCTGCTATTATTGCGAAAAATGAAGAAGGTAAAGACGACAACATTGCTACAGGTTGGCATGCTATTGAGTTTTTATTGTGGGGACAAGACTTAAACGAAGGAGGTGACTACACTAATTCTGGAAACAGACCTGTTACTGATTACACCTCTGAATTGAATGCTACAAGAAGAAAACAGTATTTACAAATTGTAACAGACTTATTGGTGAATGATTTAAAAGATTTAAAAGATACTTGGGCCAACGGAGGTTCTTACAGAGCAACTTTTGAAACATTAGATGAAGCGGTAGCTTTAAAAAACATATTGAATGGTATTGGTTTTATTTCTAATGGAGAGGTTGCTGCTGAACGATTGGATCCTGCAATAGATGAAGGTCAAGAAAACGAACATTCTTGTTTTTCTGATAATACCAAACAAGATATGTGGGCAAACGTTCATGGTATTCATAATGTTATTTCGGGGAAGTATACAATGGAAAACGGTAGCGTTGTTAGTGGAGTTTCTTTAATAGAATTAACAGCTAAAGTAGATGGAACAGTTGCTACTGCATTAACTACGGCTGCAAACAATACCTTAGCTAAATTAGATGCTCTGTTAGCTATTGATAAAAACTTTGACGAAATTATTTCTGAAGAATCCTTAGGTTCCAATGGACCTGCTGGGCAATTATCTCAGGCCTTAAAAACACAAGGAGGTGCTATTGCAGAAGCTGCAGCGGCTTTGGATGTTACTATTAGTATTGAATAATAAATCTTTTAATTTATATCAAAAAACTGAAACCATCTATTTAAGGTTTCAGTTTTTTGATGCTTTCTTTTAACGACAATGAAACATACATCTTGGATAATCATTGCTTTTTTTTCTTTTTCTTGTGCAAACGATGATGCCTTTGATACTGAAAAAGAATTTATTGAAAAGCATTACGTAGAGGGTGAAGAAAATTTAGTCTCCGAGCTTTCTACCGATGCTTTTACGGCAGACAAAGCTTTTGGTAGAGGTATACCTACCCTAACAGATTTAGAAACTTCGTTTTTTGGGGTTGGAAATGCCATGTTCGATCAGAGTTGGGTCTCCTCTCCTGCTACCACAACATCTAGAGATGGTTTAGGACCTCTTTTTAATGCCAGAGCTTGTAGTGCATGTCATCAAAGAGATGGTAGAGGAAAGCCTCTTGTACAAAACAGAGAAGGTTCTAATGGTTTTTTAATTCGTTTGAGTCTAGGGAATTCTCTAGCAGATGGTCCCATAGCTTTTCCTAATTATGGAGGACAATTACAAGACGATTCTAATTTGGGAATACAACAAGAAGGAAACATAGAGGTTTCTTTTGAAGTGATAAAAGGAACGTATACAGATGGAGCAACTTATGAATTAAGAAAACCAACCTACAAGATTGTAAACACAAATTACGGAAGTATAGACGGGGTTGAACAATCTCCTAGAATTGGACAACAAGTAATAGGTTTGGGGTTTATTGATGCACTTTCTGAAGAAAGTATTTTAAAAAATGCAGATGCAAATGATTTAGATGGTGATGGAATTTCTGGAAAAGCCAATTATGTATGGAATGTGAAAGAGAAAAAGTTAAGCATTGGTAAGTTTGGTTGGAAAGCCAATCAACCTACACTAGCACAACAAGTAGCAGGAGCTTTTAATGGAGATATGGGGCTAACAACTTCTATATTTCCTAATGAAAACTGCCCAAACGGAATAGATTGTTCCAAACTACCTAATGGTAATAACCCAGGAGAAACTGTAGAAGTACCAGATACTCAGTTCCAGAGAATCATGGTATATCAGGCTGGTATTTCTGTTCCCGTTCGTAGAAATGTTAAGCATATAGATGTGCTAAAAGGAAAAACATTGTTTCACAATCTTGCTTGCGTAAAATGCCATGTAGACAACTTTACAACTGGTAACTATTCATTTATGCCTCAATTAGAAAACATCAACATAAAACCTTATTCCGATTTTTTACTACACGATATGGGAGAAGGATTAGCAGATAATCGTGGAGATTTTTTAGCTAATGGAAAGGAATGGAGAACACAACCTTTATGGGGCTTAGGATTGATTGAACTCGTAAACGATCATACTTTTTTATTACACGACGGTAGAGCTAGAAACATGGAAGAAGCAATTCTTTGGCATGGTGGAGAAGCAGAACAGTCTAAGAATAATTTTATGGAGTTAACCGCTGAAGAAAGAAATCAATTGATCCAGTTTTTAAACTCATTGTAAATGAAACATATACTTATATTACTATCCATCGTATGCTTGGTTTCATGCAAACAAGATAACGATACAGAGAACGTACTAAATACAGCCTTTTATAAAGACTATTATCAACTTAATATCTTCCCCGCTATTTCAGCAGTTAAAAACGAATTAACCCAAGAAGTTATTCTCATTCAGAATTTTAAACAGTCCAAAAATATAGCTGACTTTAATTTACTAAAAACTCAATGGTTAAAATGTGCAAAGGCATATGCAAAAGCAAGAGTATATAATTTTGGATTGATTAAAGAACGTTTTTATGACACTAACATTTACAATACCCCTATAAATACAGAAGCCATTGAAAGTTATATAGCCCTAAAGGAAGTCTACAATACTTCTTTTTTCAATTCTAAAAGTACAGTCACTAAAGGACTAGGGAGCTTAGAATATCTTATCTACCATGAATACAATCCTGAGTTGGCTTATTCCTTATTGGTAAATGATGATTTTAGAATTAATTATTTATTAGCGGCTACACAAGAAGTATTAAGGCAAATAAATCTAATTATGGATGTTTGGGAGAATGAGTATAAAGAAACTTTTATTCTTTCTGAAGGAAAATTATGTTCTGAAAACGCAAGGTGTCTTGCTTTTAATCAACTGATAAACATTCTGGATATTACCAAAGTTACTAAAATTGGAAAAACTACAGGAATAGAAGCTATTAACAAAGCCCCAAAAGATTTGGAAGCTTATAGAAGCAAATCTTCATTGATTCTAATTGCATCTATGTTAGAAGAAGTAAAATATGTGTATTTAGAAAGCAATGCAAACTTTGCCTCTATTGTTAATACAATTGATAGCTCTCAGCTTATCTCTTCCAAAATAACCGCTACCTTCAAAAAAATAGAATTAGAAATGACAACTTTCAGCAATAATTTATACGATGCTATTAATACTGATGCAAGCACCGTAAAACCAATTTATGATACGTTAGGAGAATTGGTTATTCTATTTTCTGTAGATGCCGCAAGTACACTTTCTGTCACTGTTTTACCTACAGACAATGATGGAGATTGACTTTTTTTTAAGCCTAAAAACAACAAACAGCTAAAAATCAACAGCTAATATTTTGCGTGAACCATTTTTTTTACTATCTTCAAGTCAGAAATATTTTACTATGGTTAAGAAAAAGATGTTAAATACCCCTAACATACTTTGAGAAAGTTTAAATCTCTAACAATTACCCCACCCAACTTAGTATCATATTTTCAAAAATAGAAAAGCGTTCAAATTAATTTTTGAACGCTTTTTGTTTGTCTATTATTTACATGATGAACCCTACCAACTATATGGCTACAATTAACTTTTAACTTCTTTTAAAAAGAATATTTAAAATAAAATGCAAAAACTACGTGATTACACAGGTATGTTTTTTTGGGTGCACTATACATCTTCTGTATCTTTGTATAAAAGTTGCAGAAAAAGAAAAAAAATTGCTAAAAAGAAAAGAAAAAAATACAGAGGCTTATGCTTCTGTATTTTTTTTTGCAATAGTCTGTACTCTCTACAATAAGTATTACAGAAAATATTACCTCTAAATTATAAAGATTTTTACCAGAATATAAAACACTATATATCAACACTTAAAACTCTAAAAAAGCAACAATAAGACTACTGCTTAGTACATTTTAGGCAATAAAAAAGCACTACCTATATAGAGTGCCCCCAAAATGTTAGACACAATTTGGGGGGTATTTTTATGTCTAGAAAAGTAAAGTACACATTTGAATTTAAACGTAAATGTGTTTTGTTGTTTTTTAAAGAACATCAATCAGTTATTAGTATTTGTAAAGAATTAAAGCTTCATCATTCTATTGTTTACCGTTGGTGTCAGCAGTATGAGAAAGATGGTCTACAAGGATTATTACCAAAACAAACAAAGCATTACTCTCCATCTTTTAAACTAAATGTATTACAGGCTATAGATAGAGAAAATCTTTCTATGGCTGAAGCTAGTTTAATTTTTAATATCGGAGGAGATTCTGTAATACATAATTGGAGGGTACGCTATAATTCTTTAGGTTTGGAGGGTCTACAAGATAAGCCTAAAGGTAGACCTATTGGTATGAAGACTAAACATACAAGAAGTAAATCTAAACCATTAACTAAAGAAGAAGAACTTTTAAAAGAGAATCAATCTTTAAAAGCAGAACTTGATTTGCTAAAAAAGTTACATGCCTTAGCTCAAACCAGAGAGAAAAAGCAATAGCCATAGATGGGTTAAGGCATAAACATGATTTATCACTATTGTTAAAGCATGCGAATATGGCTAGAAGTAGCTTTTATTATCATTTGCAAAAAAGTAGAGAGCCTGACAAATATGAACTTATTAGAAAGTTAATTACTCAGATTTATCATCAAAACAAAGGAAGATATGGTTATAGAAGGATCACCTTAGAGTTAAATAATCAAGGAATAATGATCAACCATAAGACAGTATTTAGACTAATGAAATCTATGAAGTTAAAGTCTCTAGTCAGAATAAAAAAATATCGTTCTTATAGAGGGAGTCAGGGAAAAATAGCTCCTAATATTCTCCAACGAAATTTTAAGGCATTAAAACCTAATCAAAAGTGGGCTACAGATATTACAGAATTTAAAGTTCTGGGTGAAAAACTATATTTATCACCAATTATAGACTTATATAACAGAGAAATTATAAGTTATCATATCTCTAGAAGCCCTAACTTCAAACAAATAACAACCATGCTTGACAAAGCTTTTAAAAAGCATAAGCTTAATAAAACCTTACTGCATTCTGACCAAGGGTGGCAATATCAAATGAAGAGATATCAGACTTTATTGAAAAAAAACAATATCATTCAAAGTATGTCTAGAAAAGGAAATTGTTTAGATAATGCTATTATTGAGAACTTCTTTGGAACTTTGAAATCAGAACTATTTTACCTAAAAAAATGGAACTCAATTAATCAACTGGAAAAGGAAATTAAAGAATATATTAGCTATTATAATGAGGAGAGAATCTCATCGATTTTAAATGGAATGAGCCCGATAAAATATCGAGCTCAATTCTATAAGTAATTTTTAACCGTCCAACTTTTGGGGGCTAGTCCAATAGTAGTGCTTTTTTAAATTCTGTAAGAGTAACTATTTACTTTTATTTCTTGTAGCTAGCCATTGCTTGTTTTGCCCAAGCTATTAAAGCTTCTTTCTCTGTTTCGGTTAAATCTCCATGTAGTTTCTCGTAAGATTCTAAAGGCATTTTATCTTCTTCTACCTCCTCTTCTACTTCGTGTAACTTGTGTTTTTTCTTTTTAGCATCGTAATTAGCCCAGTTAGAAAAATCTAAATGCTCTTTACCTTCTTCTACATGGTGTCCTATCCAAAAAGAAACAGGAGCAATTTTAGAATACCATGGATAAGCTGTTTTGTTACTATGACAATCAAAACATTTGGCTTCTAAAATTGTTTGTACCTCTTTACTTGGTTTGGTTTCGGCTAAAAACAAATCAACTTCTGGAGTTGCTGCATCATTTTTTTCAACCCCAATAAATTGGATACCAACTAAAACAATAACTATTACTAATAAAACTTTCTTAAGCATATCTATTAAAATTTAATTTCTAATGTAGTGTAAAAATATCTAGGTTCTGCAGGAATTATTCCAGGCCCAGGATACCCCGTAGCTCTTCTTGTAAAATAACTCTTGTCTAATACATTGTTAACTCCCCCTTCTAATTTAAAGTTTTTTGAGATCTGATATGACATCGAGAAATCTAAAATATCGTAACTAGGAATTGCACCAATTACATTGGAGCTGTTTGTGGCTGAATAAGGTGAATTTGTAACGTCTGTATATTGTTCGCTTACATACGTGTACTGAAGATTTGCCAATACATCTTTCCAACCAAAACTAATTCCTGTTTTTAAATTCATGAAAGGAATAAATTCTACTTCATTTCCTTCTATTCCATTTTCTTCAGATGCTATGTATTCTGATTGAGTTAAAGAAAGGTTTGAGAAAACCTCTAATTTTAAATCTTCTGTTTCTTTAAAGAATGTTTCTTTTAGGTTCCATTGTAATAATGACTCTACACCATAAATAAATGCAGTTCCAATATTTTTTCTTACCCATTGAGCCCTGCTATTTAAAACTTGTCCTATTCTGTTATCATAGTATAAACCAAACACATTGGCATCGTATGAAAAAGCTTTTTTAATTTTTCCTCTTATTCCTAAATCAACATTAAATCCTTTTTCATCCGTAATATTTTCATCAATAATAAAAGAAGGGTTTATGGTTCTAATGTCTGAGAATGTTACAGAGCGATAATTTTGTGATGCGTTTGCATATAGCTCCAAGAAACGAGAAGGCTTATAACTTACTCCCAAACCTAATAATACAAAGTTTCTTACAAAACTATTATTATCATCAATCGTAACGCTTAATGAAGGAGTATTGTAATTATATGCATAATAACTTCCTTCTGATTCTGTTTTGATATGTTCAAACCTGAAACCTGGAGTGATGCTTAAATGCTTATTGATGTTGAATATATGCTCCCCAAAAATAGAAGTGTTGAAATTAGGAAACTTAAAATCATTTTGATTTGGATAATTTGTTTCAGCTGGAGAAAAATTAAAATCAGCATCTGTTCCTCTACTTCCTCCTCCTTGTTTTTGTGCATTATTTGCATTGTAAACTTTAGCTCCTAATAAATAGTAATTTGTGTTATTTCCTATATCATAATTAGATAAGAATCGAACTTCTGCACCATAGTTTTTAAAATCTCCAATTAACAAATCCCTAGGTCCATAATTTCCTAATTGTTGTTGATCTACTTCTGCTCCATTATTTCTAAATAAACGTGGACTTTGTTGCGTTGGGTCTCCTCTATATCCAACCGCTTTTCTACTGGCATCCAAAGCAAATAAACTTACTGTTAACTTAGAAACATCTGTTAATTGATGTTCGTACTTTAAATTGTACAACCTCCAGTCTACTCCAAACCAGTTACGTGTTAAATAACTCTGCGTAGGGTCTTGCAAAAACTCAAAATCCGAAAGACCTCCAGGTTGATGTGCTACATAATCAAAGTCTGTCATTTCGAATGCTATTTTAGCAGCATCGTTAAACTTATACCCTAAGTGAACAAATAAATTGTTAGAATTATAATCTGAGTTGGGTCTAAACCCCTCTCCTTGCTTATAGTTATAATAAGTATAGTACGAAAACTTACCTACGGTTCCACTTAAAGAGGTAAAATTAGTGTAGGTTTTAAAAGAAGCAGCTGTATTTCTAGTTAAAAATTCAATAGGCTTCTCGCTTGGTTTGTGTGTAATAAAGTTAATTAATCCTCCAAATTGTGTTCCGTATTGTAAAGAAGCAGCTCCTCGTATTACTTGAATTTGCTCTAATGCTTCTGAAGGTGTGGTATAATAGCTTTCCGGATACCCTAAAACGTCTGCACTAATATCGTAATCGTTCTGACGAGTGTTAAAGTTAGCCGTTCTGTTAGGATCCAACCCTCTTCCTCCAATATTTAATTGCAAACCTCCATCGTTGCTATCGTAAATGTTTAAACCCGCAACTTTAGAGAAAATCTGTCTAGGATTATTAGTAGACTTACTACCACCTACCAAATCTACATTTACTACCTCTGTCTTTTTCCCTGCGTAAATATGAGTTCCTACTACAGGTTTTAACGTAGTGATGGCATAATCTATTCTTTTTTTAGCATTCAATACTACAGTAGACAACTCCTCTTTTAAAGGAACCATTTTTAATAACACTTCCTTTTCTCCGTTCAACACCAAATCTTTCTCTACGGTATCATACCCATAATGAAAAAGAGTTACATGAATTTTAGGTTGTTTTACACGCACCAACAACTGTCCGTTGGCATTGGTTATACCTAAATGTTTTCTTCCGCTAATTACTACCTGAACATCTTCTAATGGCAAAGACGTTTGAGCATCTATTACTTTGAAACTAGTTTGTTGGGCAAATCCCAATTGCACAAATAATAGCGCTACTACAAATCCTTTAATATCCTTTAATTTCATCATTTAAGGGTAAAATCCATGTTTTGTTATGAAAACCTTCTTCTTCTTTGTACAAATCAACTTTTGGATCTATCAACAATTGATTTAACCGTCCGTTTAAGGCTACATAACTCTCTGCAAAAACCTGTATATTCTGATGTCCTTGGCTTTTAAAATGATCGCCTAAATAATGAGCGTATTCTAAAATAAAATCTGGCTGAAAACTCATTTGTTTGATCTGAAAAGATGTTAAAAAGTCGGAGTTTTTCACATGAAAATATTTCCCAGACACACTATCTTTTACGGTAAACGTAGTATAACCAGCCTTCTCCATCAACATTACTCGCCAAGAAAATCGGAACCCTTGCTCATGCCAAAACAATTCGCCAGGATAGCACAAATTTCTGAAGGGCAAAATTAACTGAAAAACTATAAATAGACTAATTATAAATAAGATAATTTTCTGCTTTTTTACAGCATACATTTCTGACACATTAGATCCACTTAAGCCGTTGATTTTAAACACTTTTTTAAGCGCATAAATAAACTTTTCATGTAACGACCCATCAAAGAAAATTAATGTTGCACAAATCATTATATAAGGAAACATTCCAATGTTAAATAAGATTCTGGTAAACACATGAAATACCACAACAGCTACAAATGCAAAAGGTCTTGTTTTTTTGTACCACAGAAAAAAAGGGATGGTTAAATCGTACAATGCCCCACTCCAACTCATGGTATAATGAAACCATGTATCATTCATTAAATTTCCTACTATAGGTAAGTAGGTTTTAGTAGACAACCATATTTTTAGAGGCTGTGCTCTTAACAACCAGTCTGAATTTAATTTGGCTAAACCTGCAAAAAAATAGACAATCCCCAATAAGAATTTAATACTATCTACCGTCCAACTAGAAACATACTTATACTCTTTTCCTTTCTTTTTAGCATCTATAGAAAAGGAGCTATGTAAAGGCAAAAAACAAAGTAAAAAGCTAAGGACACTAATAAAATAATAGTGATTTAAGTAAGTAGTTTTATCAATTAATTCAATATAAGTAAAGCTTAAAAAAAACAGCAGCATTGATAGTCTATATCTGTAGCCTATAATAATACCAACACAAGCCGTTATTGCCAAAGCAAAAAGCCCATAGGTATAGTTCCCTAAAGACTTTACCCAGCTAAAACCATAATAAGTAAAATGAAAATTAGGGAGTATGTAAAACTTTTCTACCCACCCCATCGCTATAAATCGGATTAAGCTAAAAAGCATTAAAACTCCAAATAGTATACGAAAAGCAGCTAAAGTAGCTGCTTTTGTTTTATTGTTGTGTATGTAATTCTGAACTAAATTCATGATTAATCTCCGTCTCCATCAACAAAGTCTACAATAATATTCATTGCAGAAAAACCATCTGCTTTTACGAGAACTACTGTTTTCTGAATCTCATTAAATGTATCTGTCATTAACAAGTGATTCGAATTTACTTGATTTACAAAATCAGCATCTAATTTAGCAACTTCTACATCTATTGCAGCAAATTGTTCCTCTATAAAACTAGTTAAGTTCTTAGTTACTTTATTGTTTACATCGTAAGCAGTAGCGTTTAAAGCATCTAGATATTCTGGAAAACTTTCTCCATCTTTAGATACATCTCCAAAGGCTTTTCCATAATATAAGTTTTTTACAGCAGTATACGCTTCTAAAAATAGAGCCTTGGAATTTTGAGAACTATAAAAAGACTCTACAGTGTTAGGTCTTTTATTTCCATCTCTTTTTCCAGAAGGGGTTGCAATTTTAGCCTCTCTAAATCCCTGTTCAAAATAATTTAAATAATCATTCGCTAGTTTGTCAAAAGATGCCGTTGCAGAAGAACCACTATTAGCAATTATAGCACTAGAATTTGTATTCCAATATGCTATTACCTGAGCAGTTAACCCTTGCATCCTATCTACTACTTTGGTTAAGTATTCTTTATGATTGGCAGCATTGCTATCGCTTTCGTAAAAAGCCACTATTTCTGCATTGTTAGTCCCTACTCCATTTACCAAATAATCTACTACAGGAAACCCTTGCTCATCTGCTCTACTTGACAAAGTAAAATCAATATTAGCTATGGAAAGATCGTTTTCATCATATCTTAAAAAAGCTCCTGTTCCTGGGTCGTTTACTCTTACTTTAAACTTTCCTATTAAATTGTCTGCGATATTCGTTTCATCCTCATTTGTATCGTTTTTAGAAACAGACGTTTCTAAGTCAATAGGATAAGAATTCATAAACATTCTGTAGCTTAATTCTTCTGCTTTACCAAACTCAAACATTGCTACATGTTGCCATGCTTTTTGAGCATCGAACAATGCATTTTGTAATGTCAATAAGTTATCCTCGTTTGCAGTGGTTACGAAACTCTGCTCTGCAGCAGCTAACGTAGCTAGCTTTGTATCAAAATTAGCATAAGCAGGAAGAATAATGTTGTTTACCCAGTTATCTAAAACAACTTCTCTGTTAAAATTATCATTGCTTCCTCCTCCAGAACTTTCTTTGGAACAAGATGCTAATAAAACCATTGAAAGAACAAGTAAAACTCTCTTCATTTTATTTTTATTTATTCTAATTAGACGCAAAAATAGCTAAAAAAGGCATATCAACATATGACATGCCTCATATTTTTTTCTTCTTTTATTTACTCAGCCGCTTGTGCCACTGTAAAGTCAAATTTTGCAGCAATTGCAGTAGAAATATTATCTAATTTAGTTGCTGTAACATCCCAAAATCCGTTACCCGCTTCTAAGTCAGCAATAAAACCATTTACCTCTGTTTGAGAGAAAATAGGAGTCTCACCATCTAAAGAAATGAATTGTAAAGAATAGATAAATCCATACCCTTCTGATAAATCGTGAAATGCAGTTTCTCTAGCCGCTAATTTAGCCTTCCCTTGTTGTAGATAATAAACCGCTCTAATGGCAATTACTTTAGAAATTTCTTCTCTAATTACTTCTACAGCAGCATCTCTAACAGTATAGTTTTTAGCAACTACAGCCGCTCTACCAATTAAAAAAGCATCGTGTATTTTTTGAGCAATTCCTTTAAAGTCAGTATCTCCTTCTACTTTATTAATGTATTTCTGTAACAATACATCTTCTGCAGCAGCTACACCATAAACATATCCATAAGCTTCATCCCAGTGATGCTCCATTGTCGTATATGTTTTTCCTGAAGCTAAAGTACCTGCTTCGTGTTCATCTTTATAAGAGTTTGTATTATCGTAGTTATCATCTAAACGATTGGTGTAATGATTTAATATTTGATCTGCAACCAAACCACCGATTAAAGACTTTAAAAATGCTTGATTGTATTCTAAACCTTTAGCATTTACATATCTACCATCTGCAACACCTGCTGTACCAGCAGCAGCAGTTACCTCCCAATTAGGAAATACTTCTGCAACTTGTTTAGAAATATATCCATCAAACACAGCTTTAATCGCATCAGAATTGTTAGAAATACCATTAGCAAACAAACCAGTTGAATGTGCTGTTTTAGCTCTTACAATTTTTCTTTTGCTTGCTTCAATAGAAGTTTGATCAATAGAAGCATCTTCAAAACCTTCTCCTAGCTTAAACATATTACTAATCTTACCATTTATTTTTAATAAATCAGTATTAGTTAATGCTGCTCCTATTTCAGATACTTGCTTTAAACGTGTCGTTTGTCCTCCATAACTCACTGTAGATTCATTATTTCTTGTAAACTCATAAGAAGTAGGCACTTCTAAATTTGTAATATCAATACCTGTAGTGTCAGAAACTACTTTTGCTACATCGTTGTCATCCGAACATGATGTAAATAAAGCTCCTGTTGCTACAATTGTTGCTAATGTTAATTTTGATATCCTCATCGCTTCTTTTATTTAGACTTGTTTTAATTAAGTTTTATTTTCGGTACAAATATACAGACCAATTCTAAATAAGCAAGCCTTATTTTAATTTATTATAAATAAAATTACGTTAAGTTTTTGTTAACCGATCTAAAAGATTTGTAAACCAACATTATAAGCACTTTCGAATGCTAAAGTTTTTACGTTAGTAATCGCTTTTTGTTGTGTAAAGTAAGACAACATTTTTTCTGTAGGCATGTTACCAGTTAGTGCATCGGTAGCCATAGGACAACCTCCAAAGCCTTTTATAGCTCCATCAAATCGTACACATCCACTCTGATAAGCAGCATGAACTTTCTCGTGCCATTTGTCTGGTGTTGTGTGCAAATGTGCTCCAAATTCTACTTTGGAATAAGCAGGAATTAAATTAGAAAACAAGTATTTAATAGTTTCTGGAGTAGAAGTTCCAACGGTATCAGAAAGCGAAAGGATATTTACACCAATAGCAGATAGCTTTTCTACCCACTCTCCCACTATTTCTACATTCCAAGGGTCTCCGTACGGATTTCCAAAGCCCATACTTAAGTAGGTTACTACTTGTTTATTGTGTTTTACCGCCAAATTCATAATATCTTGTAGTACCTCAAAACTTTCTTTAATTGTTTTATTGGTATTACGAACCTGAAAAATTTCTGAGATAGAAAAAGGATAACCTAGATAGCTTATTTCTTGAAACTGACAAGCATCTGCTGCACCTCTAGCATTGGCAACAATAGCAAGTAATTTACTACGAGTAGCAGATAAGTCTAGTTTAGATAACACTTCGGCAGTATCTTTCATTTGAGGAATGGCTTTGGGAGAAACAAAACTCCCAAAATCTACTGTATCGAAACCACATTTTAAAATTGCATTGATGTACTTTGCCTTTAGCTCCGTAGGAATCCACTCTTTTATTCCTTGCATGGCATCTCTAGGGCACTCAATGATTTTAACTGTGGTTGGATTTGTCATGAAATCAAATATAGTAACAATAATATTATATTTTTATGGATGAATTGATCTGTTTTAATAAAATCTTAGTCCTTGTATAAATATAAAGTCTATCCCCTGGCTGAATTCTCTAATTTTAACTGAAACAAAACTGAACCTTAACTAGATTACACATCTATTCTTATATTTTGTTGATTAAAAATTTAAGTTCAAAACTTCTCTTTTGTATTTTAGAACTCAAAAAACAACTTTCATGAATATCAACGATAAATCGAATCCTAAATTGTACATTCCTAGCGAAAGTAGGTACGAAAACATGGAATACAATCGCTGTGGAAATAGCGGTGTTTTATTGCCTAAAATTTCTTTGGGCTTGTGGCATAACTTTGGTTTTTACGACTCTTTTGAGAATGCTAGAAACATATTAAAAACTGCTTTTGATTTAGGGATTACGCATTTAGACTTGGCCAACAATTATGGACCTCCATACGGTAGTGCAGAAGAAAATTTTGGTAGAATCTTACACAAAGATTTTAAAGGGTATAGAGACGAATTATTTATCGCTTCTAAAGCAGGCTACGATATGTGGCCAGGACCTTATGGTAATATGGGATCTAAAAAATATTTGGTCGCTAGTTTAGACCAGAGTTTACAGCGAATGGGATTGGATTACGTGGATGTTTTTTACCATCACAGACCAGATCCTGACACCCCTTTAGAGGAAACTATGCATGCCTTAAGTTTATTAGTAAAACAAGGAAAGGCTTTGTATATAGGGTTGTCTCGTTACAGTCCAGAGGACACCGTAAAAGCACAACAAATCTTAAAAGAATTGGGGACACCTGTATTAATTCATCAGTCTAGATACTCTATGTTAGACAGAGAGGTAGAAGATGCCTTACTTCCTACGTTATTGGATGAAAAAATAGGTTCTATTATGTTCTCTCCATTGGCACAAGGAATGTTAACCGACAAATACCTAAACGGAATTCCAGAAGGATCTAGAGCCTCTAAAAACAACACCTACCTTACTGCGGATGAAATTCCAAAAACAATTGGTAAAATTCAACAATTAAACGAACTCGCATTGGCAAGAGGTCAGAAACTGTCTCAGATGGCTATTGCTTGGATTTTAACACAACCTGCAGTTACTACTGTGTTAGTAGGTGCTAGTAGTCCAGGACAATTACAAGAGAATGTAAAAGCTGTGGAAAACTCAAGCTTTACCAACGAAGAGTTACACAAAATTAAAGACATATTACAATAAACAAAAACACCCCGCAATTGCGGGGTGTTTACTTTTTGTAAGTTGTAACATAAAAGGGAAAACAGCGTGTGTGTTACTGTCTCCCCTTTTAAACAAAAAACTAACTTAACCTATATTTTTATTATCTGTTCAACAGAAAAATCGTTACCCGCATCTATCTTTAATATATAAGAACCACTTGCTAAATGTTCTATGTTTAAGAAAGCACTCTCTTGGTTTAATTTAACCTGTTCTACTAATTTTCCTGTTATTGTAAACACTTTTATAGTTAACGAATCATAAACCCCATCGTATTTTATATTATAAATCCCTGTAGATGGATTTGGTGTGATGTCTAACTTACTGTTCTTTAATTTTTTTTTTATTGATAAGGACAATTCATCCGTACCAAAAGCTCCGTCGTAATTTGGTAAATCCTCAGAATCGAACCATAGTGTTCTATGTGGATGCCCATCTCCTCTTTCGTGATCGAACCAACTTGGTTTTACATTTTTAAAACCTTTTACATACGTAACTCCCTTGGCTATAAGCGCTTCTAATATTTCTGGGTTGGCATTTGCAACATTCGATGTTTCCCCTGGATCTGTTTCGATATTATACAGTTCCCATTTAGAATTTTTAGATCGTTTTACTGCTTTGTAAGGGTTGCTGTTGATTGCAATGGCATGGAAACCAAATAACGGTCTTAATACATAAATAGGATCGTCTGTTCTTACAGGTGTATCTGCCAAAATTTTATCCATAAAAGTAGCTCCATCTAAGTGTTTACCTGCTGGTATAGTACCACCTGCTAAATCTACCATTGTTGGATACAAGTCTAACGAACTAACTTGATACTTATATTTCTTAGGGGTAGAAATTTTGTTTGGCCAATGTATAAAGAATGGTACTTTGTGTCCACCATCAAAAATACTTCCTTTTAAAGCAAATAATGGATGGTTAACAGCTCCTTTACTATAAGTATATCCTCCGTTATCACTAAGGAATACAATCATAGTATTATTATAGACCTCCATATCCTTCTTTAATTCATCTACTATTCTACCAATATTTTTATCCATATTAGCCACCATAGTAGCATAGATAATTCTGTTTTCTGTATAAGTATCTAAAAGCTCACTTCTGTATTCAGCCACTTTTACATCTTTTTCTGTTTGCGTTAAAGCATCGTAGTCATACTCCGTATCTTTTCTTAATTCTCTTTCTACTTTATCCAACGCATATCCTCCAGCTTGTTTTAAATAATCACTGTTTCTTACCAAACTTTCAAAATTTGGATTGTCTGCTTTAAACTGTGCAATTTCTGATGGCAATGCTTCTAACGGTGTGTGAGGTGCATTGTAGGCAACGTACATAAAAAATGGATCTGATTTTCCTTTATTTTCCGCTAAATACGCTATTGCATCATCTGTTAAAACATCTGTTAAATACTCGTCCAGCCCAAACTCCTTTCTATCAACATACCCTCTTTGTCTCCACAACGGATCTTGATATTCGTTGGTAATAGTCCCTTTAGGTGTGTTGTATTGTGTAGGATCTGCGTACGAACTAGCATGGTTGTTATTAGAATGACTCCATCTGTAAAAAGTATTGTCGTACTTTCTTTGTGTGTATGGTTTTCCTCCTCCCAAGAATCCAAAAAAGTAGTCAAAACCTCTATCTAACGGCTGGTATTGACCTTCTGCAAATCCTAAATGCCATTTACCAAAAGCCGCTGTGTTATAGTTGTTCTCTTGTAATATTTTTGGAAAAAACTTTTCGTTGGTTGGTATTCCTAAAGGTGTCGTAATATTATTGGGTAAATTGTACTGTGCTCCAATCCTGTTAGGTTGTACACCTGTCATTAATGCCGCTCTACTGGGACCACAAAACGGGTGTGCAACATGACCATTTGTACATATAACTCCATTATTAGCCAAGGCATCTAACTCTGGAGTTGGTATTACCCCTTTTTCAGCAGGATAACTCGCATCTCTATTAAAACCTACATCGGCATATCCTAAATCATCTGCTAAAATAACTATAATATTGGGTCTTGATCCATTGGTAGACTGCGCAAAACTTTGGAAAATTAATCCAAACAAGGCAAGTACTAAAACGTATTTTTTGTTCATAAATTTCTCGTTAAAGAATTTGTATTTGTATAATTTTTGGTTTTGTCTAAAAGACTTTTTTACAAAATTACTGGACAACTAAGATTTAAACCAATACTTTTTTGACTACAAACAACCCCCTTCCCACAAATATTTCTCTTAAAACTGCTTCTTTTTTAACATTATCTATAAAAACACAAACAAGTCGTAACGAATTCCATAATAAAAAAGCCGCAATAATTTTAAAAAGTAAAATTGCTCACATCCTACACAATAAGTACTTTTGCTACATGATTTTAAAAGATACTATTGTTGCTTTGGCCACTGCTTCTGGTGTAGGAGCAATTGCTGTGATTCGTCTTTCGGGACCAGATGCGATTAAAATTGCAGACATTTGTTTTGATTCTGTAAAAACAAACAAATCTTTACTAGACCAAGACACTCACACATTACATTTAGGAAACTTTAAAGATGACCAGCGAATTATTGACCAGGTTTTGGTATCTGTCTTTAAAAATCCAACTTCGTATACTGGAGAAGATACTGTTGAAATCTCTTGTCACGGATCAACTTACATTCAACAAGAAATCATTCAGACCTTATTAAAAAAAGGAGCTCGTATGGCAGATGCTGGGGAGTTTACTTTAAGGGCATTTGTAAATGGAAAACTAGACCTGTCTCAAGCAGAAGCTGTTGCCGATTTAATTTCTTCGGACTCCGAAGCTTCTCACCAAGTAGCCATGCAGCAAATGCGTGGTGGTTTCTCTAACGAGATTCAGAATTTACGCGAGCAACTCATCAATTTTGCTTCTTTGATAGAATTAGAATTAGATTTTGCAGAGGAAGATGTGGAATTTGCAGATAGAAGCGAGTTTAAAATATTGATAGAAAGAATACAGTTGGTTTTAAAACGACTGATTGATTCTTTTGCCGTGGGTAATGTAATTAAAAACGGAATACCCGTAGCTATTGTAGGAGAACCAAACGTAGGAAAATCTACCTTACTAAATGCTTTGCTAAACGAAGACAGAGCTATTGTCTCTGATATAGCCGGTACCACACGTGATACCATAGAAGATGAGATTATTATAGATGGAGTAGCCTATCGTTTTATAGATACTGCTGGAATTCGTAATACCGAAGATGTAGTAGAAAGTATTGGTATTAAAAAGACCTTCGAAAAAATTCAGCAAGCACAAGTAGTTATTTACTTGTTCGATGCACAACAGTTTGCTTCTAAAGGTGCTGTATTAAAACTAGAGATAGAAGCCATTAAAAATAAATACCCTCAAAAACAATTAATTGTTATTGGTAATAAGGCCGATACAATAACTCAAATTCAAAAAGAGGAATTAGTGCATGAAATTCCAGAACTAATTACCATTTCTGCCAAAGAAAAAGCAGGTATTGAAACTTTAACGAATGAATTGACCAAATTGGTAAATATTGGTGCATTGAATAACAGCGATACCATTGTAACCAACTCAAGACATTACGATGCTTTGTTAAAAGCCTTAAATGAAATTGACAAAGTTGCGTATGGCCTAGAATCTGGAATTTCTGGAGATTTAATGGCTGTAGATATTAGAGAAGCACTCTTTTACTTTGGTCTGATTACTGGTGAAGTATCTACCGATGATTTATTGGGAAATATTTTTGCGAATTTTTGTATTGGGAAGTAAGTTCTAATTTTGTGGGGGTAAACACAACTATTCCGTGTTGTTTTTTATACCAAAAAGGGTTGTGACTCCCCTAATTTTGTAGGGTAAACACAACACTCTACCTTGATTTTTGTTAGGATTGTAGGTTGTGACTCCCCTAATTTTGTAGGGTAAACACAACCACAAGATGGACAACTTCTGTTTAATTCTCGTTGTGACTTCCCTAATTTTGTAGGGTATACACAACTCTTTGGCTAAGTCCATTTCGGCTTGCTTAGTTGTGACTTCCCTAATTTTGTAGGGTAAACACAACTCTTTCGGACTTGTGCCAAAACGAACTAATGTTGTGACTCCCCTAATTTTGTAGGGTAAACACAACTTCCTTATTATTCTTTATTACAGCATCATAGTTGTGACTCCCCTAATTTTGTAGGGTAAACACAACCTAAAACCTTAACAGTATTTGTTACTGTTAAGGTTTCTTGCTTATATGCGTTAGTTTAGAAAGTTAAAAACAGCTTGATGCTGTAGTATACATTTTGAATTTGGCTACTTTTTAAAATCTAAGTATCTTTTGCATAAAATTGTATAAACATGGAAAAGACTACTTCCTACTTTGCTTTTGACAGCATTGAAGACAAACACTTTTTTGCAAGTATTTTAAATACTGCTATAGATAACTTTGTTTTGGCTTTAAAAGAACTAAACCACAGAACATTCGTTTTTAAAAAAGAGGTAACAGAAGACAATAGCATTACTTTTATACAAAAATGCTTTGACAACCAGGTAATTTTAAGCGACTGGGATTATCGTGTAAAAACACTGGCAGAGTCTCTTCCTTTTTTAGAAGTTTGGTATGCTAAAAATGGACATCAGCCTATAGAACTTACCTCATTGTTATGCATGCTATACAGAACACTTAAAATGTTCCGTAATTACTACACCCATTATCATCATGACCTTCCTGTTTTTGAGAATAATGGTACTTCCTTTTTTCAATTTTTAGATGAAGTACTTTTGCAAAGTGCTCGCTCTATAAAAAAAGACCGTTGCAAGCATCCAGACTATTTAGCTTATTTAAGAACAAAATATAACACTCATTTTCAAGAAACAATAGATGCTTATAATCTAAGAATTGAGGAGTTCAATGCTCATAAAAATCCAAAAGAAAAGAAACGATTCACACTTAAACCTAATGAAGAAGATAATTATGTTATCAATCAATTATTTAAAACTTTTTTGTGGCAAGAGGATGACAAAGTGCTTTTAAACACTCGTGTAGCATCTAAAAAAGAAAACAGCCAAGAAAACAACTTACACGCACTATCTACTTACGGTTTTTTACAGTTTATGAGTTTGTTTTTAAATAAAAAACAGCAAACTATGCTTTTAAATTATACCCAGTATTTTAAAGATACAAGAGAAATTCAATTTCAAGTTACTCGTTGGGTATTTTGTCATTTTTGCTACAAAGACAGTAAGAAACTTTATAAAAGTAGTTTTTATCAAGATGCATTTTTGTTGCAAATGGTATCAGAGTTAGAAAAATGTCCCAAGGAATTATATAACTATCTTCCACAAGAACAAAAACAGGAGTTTATAAAAGACATCAACACCTATATATCAGAAAAAGAAGAGGTTGTTTCTCATGAAGTAATCCAAAAAAGATACCAAGATGCTTTTCCTTATTTCGCCATTCGTTTCCTAGATGAATTTATCAATTTCCCAAACCTTCGTTTTCAAATTCAAGTAGGAAGTTACGAACATGACAGTCGAGAAAAAAAGGACTTAGGCAATACAACAACAAGAGTTATTAAAGAACAAATAACCGTTTTTGAAAAGCTTTCTACTGTACTTAAATACAAAAATGACTTTTTTGACAAACAAGAAGGTGACCAACGTATTATGGAGAATTGGCACAAATTCCCTAATCCAAAATATCAGTTTAATCAAAACAACATCGGTATTTGTATTAAAAACAATACTATAAAACCTAGTCCGCGTTTAAACGGTAAAACCAATAAAGAAGATATCTTAAAAAAGTTAGGTTTGCCGTTAAATATTTTACAAAAACCTGAAGCTTATTTGAGCTTTAATGAACTCCCTGCTCTTTTGCATGCAATACTTG
Source organism: Wenyingzhuangia sp. IMCC45574 (assembly GCF_054182685.1). NCBI lineage: Bacteria > Pseudomonadati > Bacteroidota > Flavobacteriia > Flavobacteriales > Flavobacteriaceae > Wenyingzhuangia > Wenyingzhuangia sp. IMCC45574. The sequence continues at coordinate 585,698 of NZ_CM135169.1, forward strand.
TAGAGAAAAAGACTCCAAGAGAAATAGAGTCTTTAATTTTAAAAAGAATTGGTATAATTTCTTCGGGAAAAAATCCAAAATTTAAAACTAAAAAAGCACGTCTCACAGAAAAGGAAACTCCAGTTTATTTAGATGATAAAAAGCTAAAACGAGTTATAATCTTTGAAATACAAGATATAAATCCTTTAAAAACCATTAGAGACCGCTATACCAAACTTAATGAGAATACATTTTTAAGTAATAGTGAAAAAGGGAAAATAGCTACTTGGTTGGTAAACGATATCAAAAGCTTTGTTCGCTTAGAAACGAGAAAGGATTGGAAATCTCATCAAGTATCAGAATGGCAGTCTTTACTTGCTTTTTACAATGATAATAAGTTCAGATTAAAGGAATTTATGCAAAATGTCTTAGAAATTGATTTAGACAAAGACAATCCATTTAAAGGAATTGACTTTAAACAGAAAAATCTTCATTCTTTTTATACGAACTACCTTGAAAAAAGGTGTATATATCTACAAAATATAATAGATAAAACACTCCCTACTCTAACCGCTTGGGAATCCTCTTTGAACTTTTTACCTAAAAGAAAATTTGTAATTTCTAAAGAAGAATATGAACAAAACCTTAAAAATAGCCCCGTAAATTTAGGACGTGGAGTTTTTGACGATAAACCAACATATAGTACCTCTCAAGAATCAATGGCTACTTGGTTTACAGAAAGTCAAGAAAACAAAGAGATTCAAGAATACTACCACTACCCAAGAGTTTACGAATACGAAATCGAAAAAAAGGTATATAATAAATACAAAAACAGATATGTAAATAAGACCTTCCAGAAATCACAAAAAATTCATACAAAACTGGGGATTAAAGAACAGTTGAATAAGGACATTACCAAAATATGTAAAAAACTTGTTTATGATAATGAAAAAGTTATCAGAAAAAACAAACGAAACGATTATTACACGTTAGAAATGATTAAGTTTTTACTAAATAGATTGAATTTAAATGAAGGCTTAGAACACATTAACTTAAAGGACACTTTTATAAACAGGGAAGAACGAGATAGAATAGAAGAAAATAGTAGATTGCAGTCAATACGAGAAAAAGGTAACACTACTCAAGTAATTGTAAATGATTCACACCTTTTAAGTAAAAGAATTCCTATTTCTATGTATGAAGGTAAACTTACAGGAAAAGTTGCTCTTAAAGAAATTAGCAAATACCGTAAACTCGCAAATGATGTGAAAGCAAATATTTTAGTAAATAATTTATATAAAGGTACTCCTTTAAAAATATCTGAAATTACCTACGAATTAGACCAATACAATATTATACGAGCTAAAGAGTTCTTTAAAGCCGTACATGACTTTGAAAACAAGACTTACAACAAAGCATTAGCAATAGGTGCTGAGGCATTAGAAAAACTTAAAAGAAACGGAATTCACAAGTTTACAGAATACGTCAGCTATGCTTTTTTTAGAGAAAATGAAAGTCAATACATTGACTTTTTACAATGTGTAATAAATAACAATTATACTAACGAGGCTTATACAATTCCAATGTTAATTATTGAAATCCGAAATAAAATATCTCATAATGAGCTTCCTACTATTAAAAACTTAAAAAAACTAGAAGCATACGTTACTAAAGAAGAAGAAGAAGATACGGTAATTTCTTATGTATTAAAAGCCTTTAAAGAAGGCACTAAACCATAAAGTGTGTAAGTTCTAAAAACAGGGTTTGAAGATGTTCAAACCCTGTTTTTTTGTTTAATTATTAATTTTACACTTTATGAAACCAGAAGACTTATTAAACGACGACTTTTTAAAGCAATTCAAAACGGGCGATGAATTGAGTAATTTTTTAGCCAAGATTCAAAAAAGAGGAATTGAAAAAATGTTAGAGGGAGAATTAGATGCTCACCTAGACTATGACAAACACCAAACTTCTCTAAGTGATAATACACGTAACGGCTACTCCAAAAAGAAAATCAAAACTAGTTTAGGGGAATCTGAAATCACAGTTCCAAGAGATAGAGACGGTAGTTTTAACCCTATGATTGTAAAGAAGAGACAAAATACTTTAGATGGTGTAGAAAACATCATTATTAGCCTCTATGCCAAAGGGATGTCCGTATCTGATATTGAACAACAAGTCTTAGAGCTTTATGATTTCAATATCTCTAGTTCTGCTATATCTCGAATTACAGATAAAATCAACTCAGATATCGTTGCTTGGAAAAACAGACCTTTAGACCCTTGCTATTTGATTGTTTGGATGGATGGAATTGTATTTAAAGTTCGAGAAAACTCAAAAATCATCAACAAGACCATCTATATAGCTGTGGGATTGAAAACCAATGGTAAAAAAGAAGTACTAGGTTTATGGTTAGGTAAGAATGAATCTTCCGCTTTTTGGATGACGGTTTTAACTGATATCAAAGCTAGAGGAACTCAGGATATTTTAATCACAGCTACGGACAATCTAAATGGATTTACAGATACTATAAAGACCGTATTCCCTGAATCGGTAACTCAAATATGTGTGGTACACCAAATTAGAAACTCTTGTAAATATGTGGTCTGGAAAGATAGAAAAGTGTTTTCTAAAGATATGAAAGAAATCTATACAGCTCCTACTAAAGAGGCAGCCAAAGCTGCTTTAGAAGACTTTAAGCAGAAGTGGAACTCTAAGTACTCCTATGCTATTAAAAGTTGGGAAAACAACTGGGATGAACTAACTGTGTTCTTTGACTTCCCTGTAGAGATTAGAACTATTATTTACACTACTAATCTTATTGAAAACTTAAATGGAAAAATTAGAAAGTATACCAAAAATAAACTCTCATACCCAACCGATGATGCAGTAATTAAATCCGTGTTTTTAGCTTTAAGAGAATCAACTAAAAAATGGACGATGCCTATCAGAAATTGGGGAGTAATACTAAACCAGTTTTTAGCTATATTTGAAAATAGGATCCAGCTATAAGTAGCTAAACCCTATTTTTAGAACTTACACAAATTAAGGGACAGTGTCTTAAAGAATTAACAGGTTTAGAAAAAACTGTATTTATCTAAGTTATAAAAATTCTGTTGGAAGCTTTTTAGTGTTTCTAAGCCCGATACACTCACGTGTTAAAACAACGGTTTGATCTCTTAGCTCCTTAAATTTCTTAAACTCATTGTTAGATACAGGAATCTCACCTTCTTGTATACCCTTTGTCTTAATTAAAAGATTATCTCTTATTTTGAAAACACTAGTTCTTAGTTCCTTATTCAGGTAAATTCCTTTTTCTGAATAAAAAAAATCATTAAACTCTTGTAGAAATATTCTAACATTAGCCACTATTAAAATCCAATTTCCATCGGCACCTTTCTTAACTATGGAAACTTCACCGTATTTTGTAGATAAAAAACGAAATAATTTCCAAAACTCTGTATGAGAATCTATCAACCTTGAATAATGTTCTTTTTTAAACTCTTCTATTTTTTCCTTTCTTATCTTTTTAAAGCCAAAAAACCATCCAATACCCGAAATCAATATTGAGGTAATAGCAGATAAAAGAGCGACTGTAATCTTAGTTTCCAATTCCATAGTAAACAACAATATTTTTATAAAAATAGGTAAATTACCTACTACCTCCCAAAAGAAAACAAAAGAGTACATTATACTACTAGTAAACAAAGTGAATTGCACTTATGTTTGGTTGCCATCAAAAAACAAAAGCCTCAATCTTACTTTAATAGTACAATTGAGGCTTGGTTTTAATATAGATCTAAAGAGTTAGAACTAAGTTCTAATTGACTCTATTTATAAATGGAACAGTGTAAGTATAAAATCTTCTACAACAGCAAACACACTTGCTATCCATTGTGCCCCTTCCCCTTTTCTGCTGTATCACTATAGTCGGTTTTTCGCTAAATTCTCTAACACACAGCTAAGTACTAAGTGTACAAAAACTTTAAAACCCTCTTACTATTAAGGATTTACAACCCTTATAAACATATCTCCCTTTCTTATACTCAAACCTACCGCATCCAAACTTTCATATACAGCTAATTTCGTTATTCAGTAAGCGAGTGATTCATATTTGATAAACCAAATAGCAGATACTCGCAAAAGAAAGTTGAAACGAATCTTGAATATGAAAAACAAATTACAATACCTGTTTGGTATTATTCTTTTATTGAGTTGCTACACCCTAAGTGCACAAAAACCTCTTTTAAACCATGTGTATGCAGCAGATCCTTCTGCACATGTTTGGCCAAACGACAACAATACGCTTTGGCTCTATACATCACACGACGAACCAGGTACCAACACACACAAAACCATGTTTAGTTACCATGCATTTTCTACCAAAGATCTAGTGAATTGGGTAGACCATGGACGTATACTTTCTGTAGACGATGTTGCTTGGGCAAGTACTATGGCCTGGGCTACAGATGCAGCATATTGGAAAGGGAAATACTATTTAGTGTATTGTATGAAAGAACGTGCTACAGGTACCACAAGAACAGGTTTGGCCGTTAGCGACTTACCGCAAGGACCGTTTAAAGATGCAGGATACATTGTTGGTGTAGACTTTGGTCAAGACCCATCTTTGTTTGTAGATGACAATGGCAAAGCTTACCTGTATTGGGGAGCGGGTTCTAAATGTTATGGAGCGCAATTAAACGATGATTTACACTCTATAAAGAAAAATACATTGGTGAATTTAACAAAACAGTTGTTTGAAGTGTTTGAGGGTCCTTGGGTACACAGGTACAAGGGCAAGTACTATCTTTCGTACCCAGGACTTCCAAACAAGAAATGGCCAGAGAACATGTACTATGCAACGGCAGATAAGCCATTAGGGCCTTATACGTTTCAGAAAATTTACATTCCAGAATTCAAAGGTAAATCTCCCACCAATCATGGTTCTATTATTCAGTGGAAAGACAAATGGATAGCATTCCATCACAGTTCAGATCTTTCTAACGGAAATGGTACCTGCAGAAATTTATTAGCAGACTGGCTAACATATGATAAAGACGGAAATATTAAAACCATAGATAACCCTAAAGGTCTAGGTTTGGCAGAAAAATCAAATGTTACTATTTTCTTAGAAGCCGAAAATGCGCTTATGCAAGGTGGTTCATTAGACGGAACTCATATCGGTTATAAAAAATCAGACTATTCAGGAAATGGTTATGTAACTGGGTTCAATACCAAGTTTAATTATGTGGAAGTTCTAGCCCAAGTTGCTCAAGATATGAAAGCAGATTTGACCATAAGAATAGAAGCCGAAGATAAATTCCGTGCCGATGTTTTTGTAGGACCCCGTGTGCTTAACAGAGAATGGAAAGGTAGAGTCTATCCTAAGAAAGATGGATGGTACGAAATCCAATTCAAAGACATACAACTTGATGCTGGTGATAATAAAATCAAAATTCAAGCATATCAAGATGCCAACTTAAAAGTGGATTGGTTTAAAATTGTTCCTCATAATTAAGAAATTCCCCTATGTTTCTAGTAAAAAATACACATCTAAAATTAGTAGCTTTTCTACTCCTTACATTAGTTGGTTGTAGTAAGGCCAAACAAGAGCCTACAAAACCAAATATTGTTTTGATACAAGTTGATGATTTAGGGTTTGACGATCTATCCATCAATGGAAATCCTGATATAGAAACCCCTAACATTGATAAATTAGGAAAAGAATCAACTCGTTTTAACAACTTTTATCTATCCTCTTTGTGTGCTCCTTCTAGAGCCAGTCTTTTAACAGGACGTAACTTTTTAAAAGCAGGTGTGTCTGGAGTTCATGGAGGAAAAGATTATATCAACCTAAAAGAAACCTTGTTACCACAAGTACTAAAAACAGGTGGTTACACAACAGGTATGTGGGGAAAATGGCACTCCGGAAAAACCAATGGTTATTTTCCTTGGGATAGAGGGTTTGATGAGGCTTACTATGCTTGTTTGTACAATTACTTTGACAATGAAGGGTTGTTAAACGGTAAACACATCAAAACAAAAGGATATACTACCGATAAAATTACAGACATGGCAATTGATTTTGTGACAAAAAATAAAAACACACCTTTTTTTGCTTACATGTCTCACTTAGCTCCTCATAATCCATGGAGAGCACCACAATCTTACATAGATAAATACACCAATAAAGGATTATCTAAACCTATGGCAACCCTATATGGAATGATTGACAACCTTGATTACAATGTAGGTAGACTAATAGACACCATAGATACTTTAGGCTTGGGAGAAAATACTATAATTCTATTTGTAAGTGACAATGGTCCTTGGGTAAAAAGTTATCGATTTGGTTTAAACGAAGAAGAGTGGAAACGTAGAAATCCGAACGGAAGAAAAGGTAAAAAAGGAACCAATTGGGAAAATGGAATCAAATCTCCTTTATTTGTTCGTTGGAAAGGAAAAATTAACCATGCAGATGTTAATGAAATTATAAGAACGGAAGACATCTTTCCAACATTGGTAGAAATGGCTGAGATACAACAACCCGAAAAATTACAATTGGATGGAATTTCTTTTGCCAAGGTTTTTAAAGGTGAATCTATTAAGAATAGAACTGTTGTAGCTGCCCACCCAACTCCTATAGGAGCTTCTTCTTTTAAAAACAAAGTAGATAAAAATTCGGCTTCTATTCCATTAACTCAAGACTACATCTCTACTTTCGGCTATAAAAACCAAAGATTGTCCATTCGTAAAGGTGATTTTAAATATGTACTGAATGAAACTGGAGAACACGGATTGCTGTACAATATTAAAAAAGATTACAAAGAACTACATGCCATTAAAAATGATAGTATTAAAAAGACATTGGACGCGGAATTAAAAGCATGGTACAAAGGGGTTTTAGAAAGTAAACATGCATACCAAATGCCTGAATTACAAATTGGATATAAAAACAGACGCTTTAACCAAATATATGCTTGTACTCCATCAAAAGTTAGCGAACATTTGATGAATGCAGATCATTTCCTAGCCAATTGGACTCAAAAAGGCGATGCTGCTAGCTATAAACTGAATGTGCATACACCTGGAACATATACGGTTCATTTGATTCATAAAATAAAAAACTATACCGATTGCAAATTTAAAATAACAAATGCAAAAAGCTCTTGCCAATCTTTCTTGATGGATGCTGGTAATAGAGATTTTGGAACACTCTTAGCTAACGAAAGTGCTTATTGGGAGGATTTTGACTTAAAAGAAACGTTTAAAAAAGATATTATCAAATCAACCTTGGGAACTATTGAGTTGAAGAAAGGAAAATCTGATTTGACAGTGCTATTAGAGGATGTGAAACCGAATCATAATTCTGACATATACGATCAAATCATTGCCATTCATTTGGTTAGAGAATAAGGAAACTGTATGCATCCCTCCCGAAACTTAGGGACACTCGATGACCTTTATTAATATTCATAATAAGATGTGAGGTGTTCGAGCGGATCCAGAAACTTCGGGAGAGAACTTTGCTAAATCCATTCAATAAAAAAGAGGCTATCCTCTCTTGTAACACACTTAAAAAACAAATGAGAAAATATCAAGCCACTATACTATTCACCATCTTATTAGTCTCTGTTTTTAGTTTTGGTCAACAAAAAGTAAGTTACCAACAGAAAATCAGTGCTTCAAAATGGTCTGTAATTGATATTAGCTTTCATACCAAAAGGGTTGTTAAAACCCCATTTGAGGTAGTTTTCGGAGCTGTTTTCACTCATGAGACTGGAAAAACAATGGATGTTGCGGGTTTCTTTAACGGCAACAAAGAATATGTAATCCGTTTTTCTCCTGAACTAGAAGGTAAATGGAGTTTTACAACTTATGCTAGTCTAAAAAGTTTGAGTGGTAAAGATGGAGTACTAACCATCTCTCCTAATGAGAATAAAAATCAGCATGGCCCTATAGTCATCAGCAAAAACAACAAACAAAAGTTTGCATATGCTAACGGGAAGCCTTATTTCTTATTGGCTTTTGAGTTAGACTGGTTATTTGCCTTGGATTGGGACAACCAGAAAGACATTCCTAAAACAAAAGAAATTATTCACGAGGTAAAACAAAATGGCTTTAACCAAGTAGTTATGAATGTCTATGCCTACGATGCCACTTGGGGAAGAAAAAAGATTGACCCTAAAACCAACTTTGCCAAACCCAAAGTATTTCCGTTTGGAGGCTCGAATGAAAAGCCCGATTATTCAACGTTGAATATTGACTTCTTTCAGCATTTGGATCGTGTTATTGAACATCTAGATGAACAAGGGCTGATTTGCCATTTAATGATTTACGTATGGAACAAGCAAGTCAATTGGCCAAAAGCTTATTCCAAAGAAGACAACAGATATTTTGATTATGTGGTAAAACGATATCAGGCCTATCCTAATATTATGTGGGATATATCTAAAGAAGCATTAGGTTATGGGCACGATGATATTGATTACATCACCAATCGTATAGAACGGTTAAAAAAACTAGAATCTCACAAACGTTTGGTATCGGTACACGATTACCACTACTGCAGTACTTTTCCCGAAAAAGTAGACTATATCTCTACTCAAAATTGGGTACCTAATATTTACGACCAAATGCTTTCCGTAAAAAAGGAATATGCCAACAAACCTATTTTTAATATAGAACACGGTGGGTACGAAACTACCATGCACTCCGTATTTGGAGGGGCATACTCAGACCCCGTAGTTTGTTTGGATAGAAATTACAAATGTGTGTTTGCTGGTAGCTATTCTACCTATTACTGGCAAAATACGTCTTGGTACGAGATCATCACCAAGCCTTTTGATTTGCCTAAAGAGCAACAGCCCTTTTTTAGCTATTACAAGAATATGGCAGACCTCTTTAACAAGTATAATTTTACACATCTAGAGCCTGCTCAAAAAGGATTTGGAACATATGCCCTATCAGATCATAAAAACACGTACTTATTTTACTTGCCGTCTGGTTTGGATAAAATCAATGGAAACCGAAAAGAATTAAAAGGAAAAACCATCAAAATTACTTGGTTCAATCCTTTAACAGGAGAATATATCTCCAAAGGAAAGAAAAAAATGAACAGTGCTTGGATGGGGTTTGCTAGACCATCAGAACTGAAAAGCTCTATGGCTATAGGAATTATTGAAGTTGTTGAATAGAAACTCACAATAACATCTTTTTAATTAAAAACTTACGTATGCAAAAAATAATTTTCACATTACTAATCTCTCTTGCCTTGTGCTCATGTGCAAAAGAAAAACAGCCTATCAAGCCCAATATCATCTTTGTATTTACAGATGACCATGCCACACAAGCCATTAGTGCTTATGGAGGTCCTTTGGCTACTATTGCCCCTACTCCAAACATTGACAAGATTGCCAATGAAGGAATGTTATTCCAAAGATGTATGGTAACCAATTCCATTTGTGGACCTAGCCGTGCTTCTATTCTAACAGGAAAACACAGCCATAAAAATGGTTTTTATAAAAATGAAAATACGGTGTTTGATGGTACCCAATTTACGTTTCCAAAAGCCTTGCAAGCCTCGGGGTATCAAACTGCAATTGTAGGGAAATGGCACTTAGAAAGCAACCCAACAGGGTTTGACCATTGGGAAATTCTTCCGGGTCAAGGAGATTATTACAATCCTGATTTTGTAAATAAAGACGGAAAACACCTAGAAAAAGGGTACATCACAGATATTATTACCGAAAAGGCTAAAAACTGGCTAACGAATCGTGATAAAAACAAACCTTTTATGATGATGGTTCAGCACAAAGCTCCTCATAGAACTTGGATGCCTGCTGAAAGACATTTGCATGCTTTTGATGACGTAGAAATTCCTGAACCTACCACTCTTTTTGATGATTATACAGGTAGAGGAACGGCAGCCAAAGAACAAGACCAAACCATAGAACACACCATGGAATTGGGTAAAGATAGCAAAGTAGAAGGGGTTGATCCTAGAACAACGTTAGCACGTGTTAAAAACAGGATGAGCAAAAGTGAATTAGCCGCTTGGAACAAGGCTTACGAACCTAAAAACAAAAAGTTTATAGAAGCGAATCTAACAGGTAAAGCACTTGTAAAATGGAAATACCAACGTTATTTAAAAGACTATTTACGTTGTGTAAAGGCCGTTGATGAAAGTGTTGGTGAAATTCAAAAATATCTGAAAGAAAATAATTTAGATAAAAATACCATTGTTGTGTATTCGTCTGACCAAGGATTTTACTTAGGAGAACATGGTTGGTTTGACAAACGATTTATGTACGATGAGTCTTTTAGAACTCCTTTTATTGTAAGCTGGCCAGGGGTTACGCAAGGTTCTGTAAACACAGATTTGGTAAGTAACCTTGATTTTGCTGCTACTTTTTTAGAAATGGCGGGGGTAGAAATTCCAGAAGAGGTACAAGGAGAAAGTCTAGTACCCATATTAAAAGGAAAAACTCCAAAAGACTGGCGTAACAGTTTGTACTATCATTATTACGAATTCCCTGGTTGGCACATGGTACACCGCCACGAGGGTGTGTACGATGGACGATACAAACTAATGAATTTTTACGATTTAAAAGAATGGGAGTTGTACGACATGAAAACAGACCCAAATGAAATGCAGAATCAAATAGACAATCCTGCGTATGCTGGAGTCCTTAAAGAGATGCAGGTAAAACTGGAGGAATTAAGACAGCAATACGATGTACCCAAAAATCAGCCTATGGACATTTCTAACCCAGATATGAAATACCACTCTGCTCATGTCCTAAAAAAGGCGATGGAAAAAGCTAAAAATAAAAAACATTAAATAAACACATGCATGAATATAAATTTTATGAAATACCTACTTTTACTAAGTCTCGGCCTTTTATACTCATGTGGTACTATTAAAAAAGAAGAAAAGAACACTGTTGTAAGTATTCAAAACAACCAATTTTTGATAAACGGGATACCAACATACAAAGACAAATCCTGGAATGGTAACACCATAGAAGGCTTGCTCTTTAATTCAAGAATGGTCAATGGAATATTTGATGACCTAAACCCAACAACTCGTGAGAACTATAAATACCCTGATACCCAAAAATGGGATCCAGACAGGAATACCCATGAGTTTGTAAAAAATATGCAACTTTGGAAGTCTTATGGTTTGAATAGTTTCACCATCAACCTTCAGGGAGGAAGCCCTACCGGTTATGGAAATGGAAAAACCATTAATTCTGCTTTTGACCCTAAAGGAAATCTTGATCCCTCTTATTTTAAAAGATTAAGAAAAATTTTAGACAGAGCGAATGAATTAGAAATGGTCGTTATTTTGGGATATTTTTATTTTGGGCACGATCAGTATTTAAAGGATGAAGAAGCAGTTATTAATGGGGTTAAAAACGCTACAGAATGGATCCTAAATCGAGGATATCAAAATGTATTGGTAGAAATTAATAATGAATGTAATGTAAAATCTTACGACCACGAAATTTTAAAAGTAGACAGGGTACATGAACTAATCGAGTTTGTAAAATCAATTCGTATATACAATAGAAGATTGTTAGTAAGCACAAGCTATAAAGGTTGTTATGTACCACATAAAGATGTAGTGTCTGTTTCTGATTTTATATTGCTACATGGTAATGGTGCAAGACCTAAAAAAATAAAAAGAATGGTATCAGAAACAAAACAAGTAAAAGGTTACAAAGGGCAACCTATTGTTTTTAATGAAGACGACAATTACAACTTTTCAGATACTAAAAACAATTTCAAATCAGCTATAGAAAGTTATGCCTCGTGGGGTTATTTCGATTTTAGAAGAGTTGGTAAACGTGCCAAAAAAGAAGGGGTTAAAGAAGAGACCGATATGAACATAGGCTATCAATCTGTGCCTGTTAACTGGGGAATAAACCACAAGCGTAAGCAAGATTTTTTTAACTATCTAAAAGAAATTACGCAAGAGAAGTAATAGGTAATTTTCCCCTTGTCTTCCTCTTTTAAAAAACATAAATCCCCTTTAACAATTGTGTACTGAATTATTTTTGTTGAAAATTTATAACCAAATGAAATTATATCCATTAAAGTTTACTCCTATCTTTTGCTACAGAATTTGGGGAGGAGAAAAACTAAAAAAAGAACTTCAAAAAAATTATGTCGAAAATAACATTGGGGAGTCATGGGAAATTTCCGATGTTACAGATTATGAAACGGTAGTTTCTAATGGAGAGCTAAAAGGTAAAACTTTAAGAGAGTTAATAAAAGAATACACTTCTGAATTTGTAGGTACTCAAGTTTACAATACCTTTAAAAACGAGTTTCCTCTATTAATTAAATTCATTGATGCTAAAACACCATTATCAATTCAAGTACATCCTAGTAATGAATTAGCTAGAGAACGTCATAATTCGTTTGGAAAAAATGAAATGTGGTATATTATGCAAGCCGATGACAATGCCAAATTGATTGTAGGTTTTAATGAAACTGTTGAAAAAGAGGACTATATTAATAGAGTCTCTAACGGGAATCTATTGGATATTTTAAATATCGAAAAAGTAACTAAAGGAGATACTTTTTATATTCCAACAGGAAGAGTACATGCCATTGGAGCGGGTGTTCTTTTAGCCGAAATACAACAAACCTCTAATATTACATATCGAATTTATGATTACGATCGTGTGGACAGTAAAACTGGAGAAAAAAGAGAACTGCATACTGATTTGGCTGTTGATGCCATTGACTATAAGCATTATGAAAATTACAAAACCAATTACAGCACGTCATTAAACAAGTCAAAAGAGTTAGTTCATTCACCATATTTTAAAACTAACATTCTTGATATTAAAGGTGAAATTCAAAAAGATTATAGCACTTTAGATTCTTTTGTCATTTTTATGTGTGTTGAAGGATCTGCCGAAATCTTGTATAAAGGTGATTGTTACAAGCTAAATCTTGGAGAAACTTTACTCTTACCCGCAAACATTCACAATATAACTATCAACTCTAGTTCTGGAAAAGTTTTAGAGGTACATATGTAATAAAACACCTCTTTAAATCAATACTATACTATCATAAGCAAGTAACCTTATTCTCTGGGATACTTGCTTTTTTTACGTTTGCAAAACAACACAACACACTGAAAAACAACCAATTAAAAACAACACACCTCCTAAAAAACATATCCCCCTTTTAATTGGCACTTACCCCCTACGACATGTAAAACAAACATTTAAATTGCGATGTTATTAATTTACAAATACCAAATAATTATGAAAAAAATTACTCTAATTGCATTTGCATTAGTACAATTTACAAGCTTTTCACAAAACTATGTGAACGATCCAACCTTTATAAATCCATCACCAGCTACATGGTCTGTGGTAGGTTCAGGTGCAGAAACAGGATATGATGCAACTGATACACATACCGCTGATGGTTCTGGATGTTATGTTGTTGGTCCAAATTTTAATAGCGAAATAAAACAAACAATTGCTGCTGGTGACACACCTTCTGGTACATCTGTTATTTACACTGTAAAATACTGGGTAAAAGGTACAGCTGGTACACAAGTAATATTCTCTGCTTTTAACGATGGAGGAAACGTATCTGGTACACAATATACAATTGCCACTACTGATACTTGGGAACAAGTACAGGAAACATTTACATTTAATACAGATACCGGAGTTACTTTTAAGTTAATTAAAAAAGGAGGAAACTTCTTATCTGTAAAGTTTGACGATGTTAGTATGGAAGAAGGTAATACTTTAAGTGCTAAGAACAGTGAAAATACTCTTTTCTCTATATCTCCAACTGCAGTTTCAGACTACTTAAACATACAACCAAAAACAGGAGACTTAATTGACAAAGTTGAAATTTATTCAATCTTAGGAGAAAAAGTAAAAACAGTAGCATCTACCGATATAAGACAAGTAAGTGTTAATGAGCTTACAAGTGGAATTTACTTAGTTAGAGCTTATTCTAAAAACAAAAATTCTGTAACAAAGATTTTAAAAAATTAAACCGTTTATTTCATGAAAAACCTTTTTCTTTTTATTCTTTTCGTTGGTTTTACAACAAAAGGAATCTCTCAAAACTATGTTAAGGATTCAAACTTCTCAAATCCATCTCCAGCTATATGGATAAAATCTAACGCTGGTAGTTCAACAGGATTTAATTCAGGAGAATCAAAAACTCAGGATAATTCAGGTAGCTATATTTTAAATGAAAATTTTAATGCTGAGATTAAACAAAGAATTAAAGCTGCTGAAACACCTTCAGGAGTTAACGATTACACCATTAAATATTGGGTTAAAGGTAAAAAAGGTGTTAAAATACAGTGCATTGCTTTTAATGGTACAGGTAAAAAAGGGCAGGTATATAGTATTCAAAACAGCGATACTTGGGAACTTGTACAAGAAGTATTTACTTTTGATGCTGACAAAAGCATTACACTGAAATTACTACTAAAAAAGAAAAACAAATCTATAACACTAGATGATGTGAGTGTAGAATTAGGTAATACTACAGAAAAATAAACAGTTCTATAAATTATTATTATTATTTAAGTAATTAGTTAGTGAATCGAGGTTTTTGAATTTATTCAAATCCTCGATTTTTTTTGTTCTTATATGGTAACTAACAGAAAACTCTAAAGAAATTATAGAAGTCAACAACAGTTCATTTAACAGCCCGTAAAATTAAATTGAGAAAAGAGCTGGTACCAATGCACTAAAAAGATATTATAAGCTTTAATAGACCGCCTAAAACGGTTATTGCCCTATCAAAATCTATATAAACGTATCCTTTACATGTAATCAACAAAATTTATTGCATAAAAAAAGACTTCACAATATATGTGAAGTCTTTTTATGTATTAACCAGTGCTTTTTACTTTAAACCAGACACCTTCTTAAGTGTTAGTAACCTGAAGTCTAATACTGAATCTTTAGGCTTCTGTAATGCTTTTAAGGTTAAGTTATTTTGCTGTTTTGTTAATTTTATAGTTCCTAAAAATAAGGGTTTAAACTCTTTTACATACGATTCCTGCCTAGGAAACCTATCCATTTCCGCTCCAACCAAAGCTGGGTTATGTGGTTCTTTAACCAACGTTTTTATACTATTATCATCAAAACTTAATTGTATGGTAGAACCTATATTTTCTTTACTACAAGTATAATAAACAGTCGCTTCATACTCACCTGATTCTAAAACTTCTACATCCCAAGAAATACTATCATTTACACTGGTCCAATTAGTTAAAAAAGAATCATTTGGCCATCTGTTGGATCGTTTTATATTCCCAAAAGCTTTGGCATCTCTGGCGGGTAGCTGTGTAATGGTATTTTTATATCCTACAGGTAATGTTCTTGTATCTTTTTTAGGAAGCTCACTTAGTACTTCTGCTATCCATCTTTGTTTGTAAGCAAGCATAGCTTGTAACTGTTCTGTATGTTGTGCTGCTATGTTATGAGTTTGTCCTGGATCTTTTAAAAGATCGTAAAGCTTCTCATCATTACTCAACATAAACTGATCGTTTCTAAGACTAATTCTTCCTTTCCAATAGGTAACCAAATAACGGTCTTTCCAATCATTTTCTTCATCCAATAAAAGAGGCTTTATACTTTTTCCATCCAATGGTTTTGGAGTATTTAGCTTGATATTGGTCAAATCAGCAAGTGTTGGTAAAAGATCTATAGATCCTGCTATATGTTTAATTGTTTTACCTGAAGGAATTACTCCTTTCCAATCTATAATAAACGGAACTCGAACTCCTCCTTCATCTGTTTTCCCTTTCTTTCCTTTTAGTCCGCCGTTATATCTATACCCGTTAGGTCCATTGTCTGATAAGTAAATAACAATTGTGTTTTCTTCCAGTTCCAACGACTTTAACTTATCATTTATTCTCCCAACATTCCAATCAATATTTTCGCACAAAGCATAGGCTGCTTTTGTAAATTCAATATCTTCTTTCTGCTTATATCTATGATCAACACTAATATCTGTATCTTTAAATTTATCCCACCACTTATTAGGTACCTGCATAGGACTGTGTGGTGTATTGTAGGGAACGTAAAGGAAGAAAGGCTTGTCTTTATTTGTTTCAATAAAGTCCAAGGCGTGGTTGGTTAAATCATCAGGTAAAAATCCATCTCCCTTTACTATTTCCCCATTATGATCTAACATTGGGCTAAAATAGCTCCCCCAATGTCCAGAAGTAAACCCATAAAACTCTTCAAACCCACGGCTATTAGGGTGATAAGGTCCTTGAGTTCCACTATGCCACTTTCCTAAAGCAGCAGTTTTGTAACCGTTTTCCTGAAATACTTCTGCGATTGTTTTTTCGTCTAAATCTATTCTCTCACCACCTTCAGAAGTTGAGTACACACCACTTCGTACATGATACCTACCCGTTAAAATTTCTGCTCGGGTTGGAGAACATACAGAGTTTACATAGAATCG
Organism: Wenyingzhuangia sp. IMCC45574; assembly: GCF_054182685.1. NCBI lineage: Bacteria > Pseudomonadati > Bacteroidota > Flavobacteriia > Flavobacteriales > Flavobacteriaceae > Wenyingzhuangia > Wenyingzhuangia sp. IMCC45574. The sequence continues at coordinate 602,156 of NZ_CM135169.1, forward strand.
TTTGACCACAGCACCGTGTTGTGCCATTTTATCTATATTGGGCGTTTTTATTTTAATATTTCCATTTAAACTTAAATCTCCCCAACCTTGATCATCTGTTAGAATAAGTATAACATTAGGTTGTTTACTTTCTTCTTTATGTGTTGTTTTACAGGATGCTTGAGAAGAAACAATTATGACTAATATAGCCAACTTAAAAACATGCTTGAATGTTAAAAATACTTGTTTCATGTGGTGTTTATTTGAACTATTAATTAGCAAGCTTAGCATTTGCTTCTTTTATAAGCTTTAATGTAGAAGTATCTGTTGAAAAAACCGAATTTAACCCTTGTGGTTCCTGTGGTGGATCTGCTGTAAAATCGTCTCCTTTTTGCCATTTTCCATCTTTAGCAATTACCTCTGCATAACCTGCAAATCCCCAGAAATTTAATCCTGCTAAAACACCACCATTGGCATTAGATTTTACAATCTCATTAAAAATAGCTTTGTAAAACGTATTTCTATTTTCTATGGAAGCATCTTTTGACAAGCTTTCTTTCTCTCTTGGAAAACCAAACTCTTCCATTACAATAGGTTTCTGTAAATTTTGTGCCACCTCTACATGCTCTTGCATGTACTGTTTTGCCTTTTTTATAGATGTTTGTGTTGATGTTTCTTCATCGTTTATGTCGTACCAACTCCAGTTCTTAGGCCACATATGCATGTTTAAATAATCTATATCCTTATTAAGATGCAATTTGGTAAACATATCAATATTTTGCAATGATCCTGCCTTACCTTCAGAACCTGTAGATATTAAGTGATTAGTATCCAAGGACGCTATTAGAGTTACTGTTTCGTTTAACCACGATGTAAAAACTTTTTCGTGTTCAGCTTCCATAACTCTTGGTTCATTAGCTACCTGCCAAGACATAATAGTGTTGTCTTTAGTATATGGTAATTTTGTGTAGTTATTGGTGCGACCAATGATAAATTTAACATGTTTGTAGTAAGCCTCTTTACAAGGTTCACAACTATGAAACTGCTTTGTGTAGTTTTTATAATCCTCCCATGAATATTTTTCTAAAAATGGATTGGGAACTTCTCCATACCCATTCCATTTTAAATATTCAGACATCCCTCCAGACCAAATCCAATTGTTGTTTAAATACAAAACAGCGTACATATTTCGCTTACGCATTTCTGCTAACAAGAAATCTAGTCCATCTAATAAATCTTCGTTATATATACCCTGTCTTGGTTGTAATGCAGGGCTTACGCGTGAATCCCCTCCATTTCCTTCTGCACCAACCAATATTCTTAAATTATCAATTCCAACACTCTTCATTAAATCTAATTCTTTAACAAGACGTTTTCTATCTCCATTTTTTGCTGCAATTAAAGAACCGTACCAGTAATTTGTACCTACAAAATAATACGGGACCTCTCCTTTGTAAAATTTAGCATTTTTTACAGAAATAAGAGGAATCTCTTTTTTGGCTAATTTTTTATATTCTAAACTCTTACAAGAATATAATACACTTAAAAAAACACTTATAATAATTAGCCTAAAAGACCTTGTAGAAAGGCAACGAAAATAGATATATTGATTCATTTTTAAATATTATTTTTTGGTGCATTAATAACACCACCAAGACAGTATTGGTATATGTATTATAAATTCATTTTAATACAAGCTCTAGAGGTATGGTATGGGGCTTTCCACATACTCACCTTGTCTTCTTGCTCGTAGACGTTACCACTTTCGTCCACTCTAAAGTGCCACTCTCCATGTTTAAAATCTAGTAAGTTCTGCTTGGTATACTCCCAAATCTTAATAGAAGCATCCACATATTCAGGTTTGCTCTTAATGTCGTTTACAAATTTTAACCCTATTAAAGCTTCTACCTGTGGCCACCAGTGTCTATCTGTATCTGTATGGTTTGTATCCAAGTCTTTTTCGTTAATAACCGCATGGTCTTTTGCTATACCTTCTTCCAAAAACGTATCAGCAACTCTTAAAGCAATGTACTTACACTCATCTATTAAAACAGAATGTTCTAATGTTTCAGCAGCTTCTAAAACCAACCAAGCAGATTCAATATCATGACCATAGGAAACAGCATTGCTTAACAAATTCCAATCTTCATCAAAAAACAATTCGTAATGATTGTTTTCATTCAAGAATTTTTCATTCATCACTTCAACTAAGTGTTGTAATGAATCTTTTAGTTCGTTATTGTCATAAATTTTAAGCAATGTAGTATAAGCTTCTAAAATATGAAGGTGTGTGTTCATGGTTTTAGCAGCATTCATATCCTTATCACTCAAACGCATATCCCCTATTGAACTCCAATCCTCATTAAAGGCTTCTAAATACCCTCCTTTTTTAGTATCCTTAGCATAGCGCTCTATCTGTTCAAAAATTTCAATAGCCCAGTCTTTAGCACTTTCATCTTTAGAATAGATGTAATACTCAGACAAAGCATAAATAGTAAATGCTTGTGCATATACTTGTTTGCGTTTGTTCACTGGATTACCTAAGTAATCCAGCTCCCAAAACACACCTTTATTGGTTTTGTCTTTAAAAAAGGTTTTCAAATATTCAAACGAACGCTCACAAATAGATTGATAATCATCCGTTTTTAAGTAATTAGATGCAGCTGCAAAAGACCATAGAATCCTACTATTTAGAATGATCCCTTTAGAAGCCTTAGGAATGATGTTATTTTGATAGTCACTTCTACCAATAAATCCTCCATGTGCTTTGTCTAAGGTATTTGTTTTCCAAAAGTCAAGAATTCTTAACAACTCTGTGTGTAATTCTTGTTTAAGGTTTTTATAGTCCATTTCCATTAATACAATCCTTTATTATTTTCAATTAACGCTAACATTGTGTTTACAGACTCTGCAGAGGTATATTTATCTTCTGGATTGTTTGTTACATAATCCACCAATCTATCAACTGTAGAAGTCGCAACATGCATTCTCGTATCAGATGATGCATAGTAAATATGAACAGTTCCGTCTTCGTCTTTTACCCATCCGTTTGCGAATAATACGTTAGATACATCTCCTAAACGCTCACTACCTATTGGTGCCATAAAGTGCCCAGCAGGTTTGTGAGTAACTTTAGAAATATCGTTTAAATCTGTCATAAACATATACAATGTGTAACGCAATCCAGCAGCAGTATTTCTAACTCCGTGTGCTAAGTGCAACCAACCTTTCTCTGTTTTAATTGGAGAAGGTCCTAAACCATTTTTAAGTTCGTAAACAGTGTGGTATACACGGTCGTAAATAATTGTTTCATCGGTAACCACAGGATTTGTCATGTCATCCACATATCCAAGTCCAATTCCACCACCACTACCAACATTGATAAATCCATCTTGTGGTCTTGTATATAAAGCATACTTTCCATTAACAAACTCTGGATGTATGGTTACATTTCTTTGCTGTCCTGCCGAAGATACTAGATCTGGTAAACGCTCAAAATTCACCAAATCCTTAGTTCTAACAATACCAGCATTTGCAATAGCCATACTAGTATTTCCTTTTGGAGCATCTGGATCTTTACGTTCTGTACAGAAGATTCCGTAAATCCATCCATCTTCGTGTGCCACCAATCTCATATCGTAAACGTTCGTATCAGGATTTCCTTCAATTTGTGGAATTACACATGGCTTATCCCAAAACTTAAAATTATCCACACCGTTAGGACTCTCTGCAATGGCAAAGAATGATTTTCTATCATTTCCTTCAACACGCACACAAACCACATAATTGTCTTTCCATTTAATAGCTCCTGAGTTTAATGTTGCATTATACCCTATGCGCTCAATTCCATTTGGATTGGTTTCTGTATTTAAATCAAATCTCCAGTGCATTGGCATATGCTTGGTTGTTATGATTGGATTTTTATATCGTGTATAAATACCATTGTAATCTTCTACAGGTGTATTTTTTTCTGTCAACAATGCTTTATAAGCATCCATTTCTTGTTTCAATTTTACTTCCATTGAATTTAAGTTTATTTCTATGATTTAGTTTTGTTTTTCATTTAGTGAATTCCACCAGAACTTTTTAAGTAGAATTATACACAACACTGTTACTGCTAAAGAGATTAATAAAGGTGTTGTTTGTCTAAAAATTAGATACATTGGCATTACTACCAAGGCCGTTTGGGCAACAACACCTATAAACACATTAAACATATCTTTTCCGAAGTCTTTATTGCTTTCAATTTCAGCTCCTTCTTGCACTAATTTTTCATGAATTGGTTTCCAATATCCCCATGGTCTAACGTTTTTATAAAACTCTTTTAAAACAGCTTCATCTGTTGGAGGAGCACTGTATGTACCTACTATAGATCCTATTAAAGAAATAACCAACAATGCTGGAAACAAGTACAAACTCAATACGTTTGGAAACAACTCTGGTATAATTGCTGCAGCTGCTAAACCAGCAACCATTCCCCAGAAAAAACCTTCTCCATTAAATCTCCACCAATGCCATTTTAAAATATTTGCCCCTACATAACATCCATACAAAACAGATACAATCCACTGTAGAATAGAGTTAACATCTTTGGCAAAGAACCCTAATACTATACTTACAATTACAACACAAATACCTGTAACATAATTCATGTTTTTTACCTGCTTTGCTGATGCATGTGGATTTTTATATTTTAAGTAAATATCATTTACAATATATGCTTGTGCAGCATTTAAAGTACCTGCAAAAGTTGACATAAAAGCCGAAATAAGCCCCGCTAATAGTAAACCTAATAAACCAACAGGAACAAACTCCATAATTGCCGTTGGCAAAATCAATTCAAAATCTACATTACCTGCAGCATTAATTAAATCTAATTTTTCATAGTATATTAAAGCCAACGCTCCAAAACCAGCAATCATTAAATAACGAATAGGCATTAAAACAACCGATACAAATCCACTCATTTTAGAAGCTTCGGCTGGAGACTTCGTCGACAGAATTTTTTGCATATCATAATTTGGTGCAGGTCCGGCAACACTAACCAAGACTCCCTTAAACACCATGGCCATAAAGAATATTGTAAACAGACTAAATCCATCTTCTTTAATCTTATTATTAACTTCAGGAATAATTTCTGTCCAATCTAAATTCAATTCCCATCCAAAGAATGGACTCATCCAACCATCAGGAGTATTTAAACCATTTTCTCCTACTGCTACAAATCCTAAATAACCAATTACAAAAGCTGCAACAGTCATAATAGCAAACTGTACCACATCTGCCCAAACAATACCAGACATTCCTCCTAATAGTGAATAAAAAACTGCGAAAACTGTAAAAATAGTACCATAAAAGTGTGGCACAAATTCTGGTGCTACTTCAAAAGGTATATAACTACTAACTAGTTCCCATGGAATAAAAATTTCTACAAATTTCCCTAATCCAATAAATCCGTAGGCTAAAAACCCAAGACATAGAACCAATGCAAAAATGACTACAATAACATGAGACAGCTTAGCTCCTTTAGAAAATCCAAAACGAGTCCCTATCCATTCAGCACCAGTAGTTACATTAGATCTTCTTAGCCATTTTGATAAATAGACCATTAAAAATACTTGATTGAATATTGGCCACAACCATGGAATCCAAGCACTTTTCACCCCATAAACAAACATTAAGGTAACCAACCATATGGTTCCAGAAATATCAAACATTCCAGATGCATTGGACAAACCAAGCATATACCAGGGTATACTATTACCCCCTAATAAATAGTCTTCTTTACTTCTTTGCGCTTTTTTTCTTAGTACCAAGCCTATAACGACTATAGTAACAAGATATAGTGCAATAATTAAAATATCTGCAGTGTGTAAAACCTTCATATAATTATTTGTCTTTATTTATGTCTTTTAAGAATAATGTTTTAGGTAAGTTGGAGAACTTCTTAAAGTCTTCGGCACTTTTATGCGACTTGTAAGGAAGGTAGTGGTGCCCCTTGTGTGCATTTCTCCAGAAAAGCACCCATGAAATTCCTTCATCCTTTATATTTGGATAAAAAACTTCTGTAAACCAATTCTCTGTACCTATTTTTTCTAAACCGGTCTCTGTAAAAGCGTACAACTTATTTTTTTCTGTTGCTACTTTTTTAACCACACCAATGTTGTATTTTAAAGCTTTTATGTATTTCGTGGTATTGTTACGATCGTAGGTGTCCACACCAAAGAAATCTACATAATCATCTCCAGGATAACATCTTAAGTAGTCATCATTTGGTTTTAAGCTATTTGGAGAATATGCATACATTATATTATGCAACTTGTATTCATCCCTTAAGATGGTAACTGTCTCTCTCCATAATTGTTTGTACTCCTTGGCTGTACAACTAGGATTCCCCCACCAAAACCAATTCCCATTCATTTCGTGATAGGGTCTAAATATGACTGGTATTTTTTTGCCTCTATATTTTAAATCTTTAATAAAAAGAGCAACTCTTTTTAACCATAAATTGAATTTTTCTTTATAAACACCCTCACCAATGATATCTTTAACTGCAGGAGTGTTGTCCCAAGAACTCCCTCCTGTAACAGGGTTGTCTAAGTGCCAACTTAAAGTAATAATTCCTCCATTTTTATATGCATCAATAATCAATTTCTTCATTGTATTAAAAGGAATACTATCTAGGTTCATATCAGCATCTATTTCTATATGTCCCAAATCAAAACCATACACAGCAGGTTGTTTCCCCGTAACCGTTTTTACATCTCCTTTGCCACTTTCAGAATCAGAGTTGTATTTCCATCCCACCCCATAAGCTGTAGCATCTTGATGTCCTACTGCAAATCCTTTTTGGGACAACATGAATAACTGTTTATGCAATTTTTTTGTTCTTTTAGATAGTTTTTCATCAACTAATTTTGGTTTTTGATATTCAGCTGTGTACAATGATTTACATGAATACACAGAAATAACAAGTAATACAATTAGGTATTTTCTAAGCATAAATCTTAAGGTTTTTAAATAACGTAATCCACACCTTTTAAGTAGCTAATAATTTAGTGAATTATTATGTCAATATGGGTGTGTTATTAGGTAAAACAAATCTAAAAAGATATCTTGCGTAAGATTGATACTATTTTGTCAAATGAAGAGCGTTTTATAACAATTATAGGTATGGATATATTAAAAAAGGTACATAGAGAGATTACCCCCTTAACGCAAGGAGATAGTTTTTTAGTTTTTGACCGAGTAAAAAGTGATTTTAACTTTCCTGTTCACTTTCATCCTGAATACGAATTAAATTTTATCAAAAACGGAAAAGGTACCCGACGAATCGTTGGAGATAGCATGGAAGAAATTGGAGATTTAGAGTTGGTGTTAATTGGTCCTAATTTACATCATGGTTGGTTAAACCACCACTGTGAAAGTGAATCTATTCACGAAATAACCATTCAATTCCATGAAAATTTATTTCAAAAGGAGTTTTTAGAAAGACAGATTATGAAACCAATCAAAGATATGTTTGACAGGTCTGTACATGGTATTTTATTTTCTGATAAAACAGCCAGTGATATGTACGAGAGATTTACAAAAGTATCTAAACTAGATAGTATGGATTACTTTCTAGAGCTTCTTTCAATTTTGTATGATCTATCCAATTCTAGAAATCAAAAATTACTTTCCACCTACACCTTAGCCAAAGAAGATTTTGAAAACAGTGATAAAATAAAAATCATATACGACTATGTACAAGAAAATTACCATCGTAAAATAACCTTAGAAGAAGTTTCCAATCTTGTATTTATGAGTCAGGTTTCATTTAATAGGTTTATAAAAAAAAGAACTGGTAAAACCTTTGTTGACTATTTAAATGATGTAAGAATTGGCTATGCATCTATGAAATTGATTGAAAAAGATCACAGCATTGCAGAGATTGCTTTTAATTGCGGATTTAACAATATCGCTAATTTTAACAGAGTCTTTAAAAGATTAAAAAATAGGACCCCAAGCCAGTATAGAAATGAATTTTCGGGAATAAAACGCATCTTATAAATTGCAAAAACACCTAGGTACTCCCTAGGTGTTTTTAATGGTAGTGAATAGCACTAAACTATTTCTGCTGTTTTAACGTTTTTATGTATTCGCTTGGAGTCATATTGTACTGCTTTTTAAAACAGGTTCTAAAATATTTTGGATCTGAAAAACCAACCAATAAGATAACTTCTGTAATAGAATACTCTGCTGTTTCTAACAAACTAGCCGCTTTTTTAATTCTTATATCTCTTATAAACTCTGAAGGAGAATAGCCTGTAACAGATTTCATCTTTTTAAACAAAGTAGACCTACTCATTCCTATTTCTAAATTAAATTTCTCTACAGAAAATTCTAAATTATCTAAGTTCTCATTTACAATAGAAATAGCCTTCTCTAAAAACTTCTGATCTAACTTATTGGTTAATTCCTTCCACGATTTGGTACTTTTTTCTGTTTGAAAATTTTTAGCCCAAACCTGTTTTGTTTTCAGCGTATTTTCTACTCTAAGTTTTAATATTTCAATATCAAAAGGCTTTAAAACAAATTCATCTGCCCCTGTTTCTAATCCTTCTTTTTCGTTTTCTAACCCCACTTTGGCTGTTAGTATAATTACAGAAATGTGACTTGTATTTATATTCGTTTTTATCTTTCTACACATTTCTATACCTCCCATTACAGGCATCATTAAGTCGCTAATAATAACATCTGGCATATATTTATCTGTCATCTCTAAGCCCTCTTGCCCATGCTCTGCAACTATAACTCTATAGAAATTACCAAAAAAACCTTTTAAATACTCTCTTAGTTCTACATTGTCTTCAACAATAAGTAACAAAGGTGTTTCGTCTGAATGAAGAACAGTACTTGCTTTTTCTGTATTTGCAGGAATAATTCTCTCTTTTATTGTTTCTACTCCCAATTTGGAATATTTGTAATGATGTACATTAGGCTTGGTAGCTGCTATAGTTCCTTCACTATACACTTCCCTTCTAATTGGAATGTAAACACGACACTTAGTTCCTTCATTTATCTTACTGTTTACTTTAATACTTCCTTTGTGTACTTCTACCAAATGTTTTACATAAGCCAAGCCTAAACCAGATCCGTCAGACAAAGTGCTTTTCCCTTTTTTTGCTTGGTAAAATCTTTCAAAAATACTCGCTAAATCCTCTTCGGGAATACCTATACCATAATCTATAACATCTATAATAGCAGTAGCCACTCCATCAATTTCTTCACTCTTAATTTTTAGCGTAATACTATTTCCTGAAGGTGTATATTTAAAAGCGTTTGATAACAAATTATACAAGATCTTTTCTACTTTATCACTATCAAACCAAGCACTTATTTCTTCCTCTTCGGGTAAGAATAAAAATTTAATTTTCTTTTTAGAAGCAACCTCTTCGAATGCATGGAAAACTCCCTGAGAAAACCTAACCAATTCTCCTTCTTGAACTATTAACTCTAAATTCCCAGATTCCGCTTTTCTAAAATCTAAAAGCTGGTTGATTAACTTTAACAACCTATTAGAGTTCTTGTACATTATAGAGTTTAGCTTATCTACCTCTCCCTTACTTATATCTCCTTTCATTATTTGCTGTAAAGGCCCCATTATTAAGGTTAAAGGAGTTCTAAGCTCATGCGAAATGTTTGTAAAAAACTGCAATTTTATTTGATTCATCTCCATAGATTTTTCATGAAGAGCACTCTCTAGTTCTAGTTCGCTCTTAAGATTAATTTGATGTAACCTTACTTTTGCAATACCATAAAGAATAACGGTAAAAATGACTATAAACAATACAATTGCAACAGGTGTGGTATACCATGGAGAACGAATAACAACCGTTATTTCTTTAGGTTTTTTACTCCAGATACCAGAACTATTGGAACCAAACACTTTAAAGGTATACTTACCTGGAGGAAGGTTCGTATAGGTTGCAAATCTACGTTCATTTCCTTTGGAATATTGCCAATGCTCTTCAAACCCTTCTAATTTGTATTTGTAGTTGTTTTTTTCTGGATTGGAATAATGTAAACTCGAAAAAGTAAACTCTATAGAGTTTAAATCATAAGAAAGATTTATTTCTTTAGATTCGTTTATATCTTTCGTTAATATCACATCTCCATCTATTTCAAGTCCTGGTTTAATAGCTTTGTCGAACAACTTAAAACCAGTAATGGTTATTTGCGGTAGATATGTATTTACTGAGAAATTTTCTGGATTGAAAAAAGTAAAACCATTTACCCCACCACACAAAAAGGTTCCTGACTTTGTCTTTAATAATGCGCTGTCTTTAAACTCGCTAACACCAAAACCATCTTGCCTATCAAAATAAGACACTTGTCCCGTTGCTGTATTAAACTTAGACAACTCCCTTACATGCATCAGCCAAATATTTCCCTGATTATCTTCGCTTATTTGATAAACAACATCGCTGGGTAATCCTTGTTGAATAGTGTATTGTTTAATTTTTACTTTACCATTGGACAACAACTCTATTTCGTTTAAACCTCCACCAAAAGTCCCTACATATATTTTGCCATTACTCGCTTGAAAAACATCTAATATATGATTGTTACTAAGCCCACCTTCTTCTTTTAAAAACCTTTCAAAAATTAACGCACCACTACTGCTTCTTTTTACTCTGTTTAAACCTCCAACAGTTCCAACCCACAAATTATGATTTGTATCTTCAAAAATATCCCTCACATAATTATTAGACAAACTAAACTCATCTCCGTTTTTATGTTTATAGTGAGTAATTTTTTTGACTCCTTTTTTTCCATCTTTCTCTATATAAACCAATCCTTGTCCCCAATATCCAACCCATATTCCTTTATTAGCATCTTCCTCTATTGCAAAAACAGCTTTATTGTTAGAAATACTTTTTTCCAATTCAGAAATAGGATTCAAACTAAATTGGGTATCATTTTTCATTTCAAATTGTCCCAAACCTTGATCGGAACCTACCCAAACTACATCATCACTGTCTATAAAAATCCTTCTTATGTTACTTAACAACGAATTTTTGTTTTTTGATGTATTGTTAAAGTATTTTAAATCCCAAGAATAGTTTAAAGGATACTTGGTGCTTTGTTCTATTTGTCCTTGTTTTAACAATGTTATCCCTCCATTACCTAATCCTCCCAATAAGATATCTCCATTTTTATTTTCTGTGATAGCCGCAACAGGGTATTTATGAAAGTTATGCGTAGCTTTACTAGATTGCGTAAAAAAATCTTCTGAATTTAAAAAAGTTCTATTCTCTAAATCTATTTTATAAAGCCCGTTATAATAAGTACCTATCCACAATATATTAGACCTATCTACCAACACACTTTCTATCTGTTTGTGTTCAATCTGATATTTCTTATTATTACTTAAATTATTAAGTTGCCCTGTACTGGTATTATAACTTAGTAGTACATTATCTCCCCCTATCCAAAGTCTACCATTCTTATCTACAGTAGTTACAATAATAGGTTTATTCCTAGTTGGCAACTGAGAGTTTTCTGAAGTTAGTTTTATCAATTCTTTTGATAGTAACTCATACCTATCATTTAATGACACTTTTAATAGCTCTAATTTATTACTAACAATCCAAAATGTGTTTTTAGGGTATTCTAGATAAGAAGTTGCATATCCTTGTTCAAATAAATTTTCTATCAAGCCAGTATTTTGTTGACTTATATTTAATCTACCTCCTTCTTCATGAATCGTTAAAAGCTTCAATTTATTTTCTTCGCCGGGAGTTAACAACCAATGTTTTCCATTTTCCCCTTTAATAATTGGTCTTTCTACTCTACTTAATTTCATAAAATTAGAAACCAAGGTATCTATCACCAATTCATTCTTATCAGACACTTTAAAGAGTCTTAAACCTTTCTTTGTTTTATAAAAAACAACTCCTGTTTCGCTCTGGTGCAACCTTCTTACGTTCTTAAAATACTCAGATGTTAATTTGGTATTAAAAAACGCCTTAATTTCACCAGTAACAGGATTTATTTTATTGATTCCAGCATCAGATGTACCAGCCCAAATAGAACCGTCTCTATCTTCAAATAAACTATGAATTGAATTACTGCTTAAACTGTTTTTTTGATTGGAGAAATTAAAATACTGCATGGAATATCCATCGTATTTATTAATTCCATTGTAAGTACCAATCCATATATACCCATTCCTGTCTTGAAGAATACTTTTGATACTGTTCTGAGATATTCCTTTATCTCCAGACATTTGGGTAATTACCTGTTGAGATTTTGCTTCCAAACAAAGTAAGCAAATAAGTAAACTATACAGGAAACATTTTTTTTTGCACATATGATATAACACCTGAATTAAAAACCTACATAAAATACACAATATTTTAGAGGTAATCTAGAATTTAAATAAATATACGATCTCCTACATATTTTAAATAAAATATAGTAGAAAACCGCATATAAACTCGAACAATAAATTAAATAAAGAGCTTAATTTTTATAGCTCTATAAGGATGCTGTTTATCAACTCATTTTTATCAAGAAATCATTCAATAAGTTTCAACAAACATCAACCTTAATCTTTATTACTCACTAACCAAATTATTTGTATTAATCTCGTCTAAAGACATTGGTAAATACATTACTTTATTTTCGGCTGTTTCTAAAGTAACATCTACTCCATCTTTAAAAAGAGGATTGTCATTATGCGCTAAAATTACATTGTTTAAAAAGTAATCATACCCTCTACGTCTATGGTTAAAGCTATCTTGCCCTTCAGAAATTAACTCAAATTCATATTCTCTCATAACAGCATCTCTAAAAGCATCTTTACCTTGAGAATATTCTGGTCTAGGCGTTAACCCAACACGATTAAGTACTTCTGTTACATATCCTAATTGCTCACCATTTTCTAGTTCATTAGAAATCTCTGCCAACATTAACAACAAATCAGCATACCTAAAAATTCTAAAACCTTTTGTAGTTTCTCTTACACTGTTATTTACATCCTTTGTACCTAATTTAAAAATAAAAGGGAAGGCAATTGCAAATCTAGATCTGGTAGTATTTACAGGATAACTGTTAAATGTATTTCCGTTATTAGTAGTTGTATATGTACTTAAGTAAGTAATATCTAACCTTGGATCGCTAGGATAAGCTGTACGATGTCTTTCGAACACAGATACATTCGCATAAAAGAATCCAAAAGTATTAATTTGCGAAAACCAGTTTGGTGTATATGCTCTGTTGTGATCTAAACTAGCCACGGCAGAAGATTTTAATTCTAAAATAGATTCTGAACTGTTGTTTCCACTGTTTCCAGTAAATAAATCTGCATAATTAGGCATCAAGCTATATTCACCATATACTTTAATTGCCTCGTCATATGCCATTTGCCAGTAAGCAGCTTCTGTAATTGTTGGATCTGGCTTATTAGCGTCTGGAGCAGTGGCCAAACTCATATATATTTTTGCCAATAGCATGTCTGCTGCAAAAACCTTAGGAGTTCCATCACCAATACTACCATTCATATATTTCTGAGCCTGTTGTAAGTCTGCTATAATTTGAGCATTGATTTCAGCAATTGATGATTTTGCTAAATGAAGCGTTTCTTGAGTTGAAGGTATTGTTCTTAAAGGCACCTCTCCCCACAAACGCACTAAATTAAAGTAATTAAACGCTCTTAAAAAATATGCCTGACCAATAGCATCATTAATCATTAATTCATCTTGAGTCGTAGGGTTATCAGTAGGAACAGCAGAAGCTATTGCATCGTTTGTTCTACCTATTACCTGATAAATACCTCTCCAACAACGTGTAACATGTACTGTGTTTTGTTCAGCTTTTAAAGAAGCCAATGTAGCATTATCTATACTTGTTGGTCTATTACCACCTCTACGTGTTACTCCAAAACCAGAATGTAAATACTCCAATGCCATAAACTGATTTCCGTAGTATGCCCAAGCAATCATACCTGCATACATTCCATTTACAGCCCCTTTAGCTCCTTCTCCGCTACTATATACATTTGTATTAGCCAAAAATGGTGCTTCCTCTTCTAGATCGCTACAACCTATGATACACACAGATAAAATAGCTAGTAAATAAATTTTATATAATTTCATATATTTCATTTTTAAAGCTTTTAATATTAAAAATTAAGATTTAAACCAAGTAGAACACTACTCACATTTGGCAATCCATTCCAATCTACCCCTAAAATATTTCCGTTTGATAAGAAAGAGGTAACTTCTGGATTGTACCCTGAATAGTTGGTAAAAGTGAATAGGTTTAAACCTGAAACATATACATTAGCTCTTGAAAAAAGATTCGTTTTTTCAACAGGAATATCGTATCCCAACGTAATATTATTAATTCGTAAGAAACTACCATCTTCTATAGCTCTATCTTCAACTGCTTGTGCTCTATCTACCTTATTATACCCAATTCTTGGATTTGTAGTAGAAGGATTATCTGCTCTCCAAGCATTGTTGTATGCTGATTGAGTTATATTACTGTTGTCTCCTGTAGGATTCCCTAACCTAATAAAAGAACCATTGGCAATATCGTTTCCATACACCCCATTCATTAGCATCTGTAAAGAGAATCTTTTGTACGATACATTCACACTAGCTCCATAAACAAAATCTGGATTTGGATTTCCTATGATAGTTCTATCTGCAGCAGTGATTTCACCGTCCCCATTTAAGTCTAAAATTTTAACGTCACCTGGTACATAACCATTCGTTATATCTGCATCACCTTCTTGCCATATACCATCTGTTTTAAACCCATAGAACAAACCAATCTCTTCTCCTTTGATGAAAATATTTGCTGGTGCTCCAAAAATAGCTCCAGAAGAAACATTGTCTCCAAGATAAAACTCTCTAGACTCTAAGTTTTCTGGGGTGATATAAATGTTGTTTATATTATCATTTCCTAACTTCGTAATCTTGGTTTTGTTAAAAGCAATATTACCACTAACACTTACTTTAAAATCTTTCTTATTATCGTAAACAATACCAGACAGCGCAAACTCTAAACCTTTGTTTTGAATAGCTCCTCCATTTGTTTCTGTAGTTTCAAAACCATTTGATGTTGCAATACGTGTTGTCTGTAATAAATCATCTGTATCTTTTACATAGGCATCTATACTACCCGTTAATCTATTTTTAAACATTCCAAAATCTACCCCTGCGTTTGTAGAAATAGTAGTTTCCCATTTTAAACCTTCATTTTGAAGATTTGTCGCAACAAAACCAATTCCATCACCATAAAAAGCAGGCCCATAATTAGACGTTGTTTCATAAGGCTGAACTCCCTGATTTCCTACCTGTCCCCAACCTGTTCTTAATTTTAAGTTATTAAGTATAGGTGATTTCTTTAAAAAATCTTCTTTTGTTACATTCCAAGCCAAAGCTACAGAAGGGAAATACCCAACCTTATTATCTCCTTTAAACTTAGAAGAAGCATCACTTCTAAAAGTACCTGTAAAAATATATTTATCCTTATATGCATAGGTAGCTCTGGTTAAGAAAGAACGTAATTCTTCTTTTATATTTAATCTTTCTAAAGGATCAGAAACTGTACCATATACAGGGTTTTTATACCCAAACACAAACGTTGAGAAATTGGTATATTCTGCATTGGTTACCAACCTATCTCTAACATCGTATGTAGCTCCTACAACCGCATTAACTCTGTGTTTTTTCTTAAATGTTCTATTGTAAGTTAATAAGTTATTTATTTGGTATGACTTAACACTTAAAAGAGACGATCTTAAATAACCATTTACAGAACTTCCCTGAAATGTTGTCAATCCATAAAAACGATCTCTTGATTTGTCTCTTATATTTCCTCCTGCTTGTAATTTGTATGAAAGACCTTTAATACCAAACTTGTAAATTAAAGACATATTACCAACAATTCTTTTCTCTTCAGAAACATCCTGAAAATCATTAATCCACGAGTATGGATTAGCCAACCCAATATCGGTATCTACATCGGCATCTGGATTAATAATAGGACTAAAACGATTTACGTTAGATATAAAACTTCTGTCTCCTCCTGCTCTATCTCCATCTTGTGCAAAGCTTCCTTTACCATAGAACAATCTTACATTTGCGTTTACTTTTAAATTATCATTTAAGTTTTGAGATAATTTTACATTAAAGTTCCCACTCTTAAAATTCGCATTCTCTATAATTCCTTGATTCTCATTATAACCTCCAGTAACTGCATAATTTCCTTTATCGCTACCTCCACTAAAACTAAATCCTCCAGTATAAGAATAAGCGGTATTAAAAATTTCATCATGCCAGTTTACAACTCTTAACGCTAAGTTTGGATCTGCCTGTGGAGCCAAGTCATAAATACTACCATCATCTTCTATTCTATACTTTGGAGCTGCACCATCTACTTCTGCTACCTCATTTTGATATTTAGCAAAATCTACACCGTTTAAGACATCAATTCTTTTATTAATTTTTGACATGCTTGTTGTAGCATAGGCACTAATTCTTGTTTTACCTTTACTACCACTTTTTGTAGTAATTAATACCACCCCATTAGCACCTCTAGAACCATAGATAGCAGTTGCAGAAGCATCTTTTAGAATCTCTATACTTTCTATATCTCTTGGGTTGATACCATTTAGACCATTTTGAGGTTCTTGCACATTATTACCTCCATTGTTTGCGTAAACAGCATCCTCTCCTGCAGAAGATATAATTACTCCATCTATTACATACAAAGGCTCGTTGTTAGATCTTAAACTGTTAGCCCCTCTAATTCTTACAGAAACTCCAGAACCAGGTTGTCCACTTTGAGAAACCTGAACCCCAGCAGCTTTACCCTGCAACAATTGATCTACTGTAGAATTTTGAGCAGCTACAGCTTCATTTACTTTTACAGTAGCTACAGATCCGGTAATATCACTTCTTTTCTGAGTACCATACCCTACAACCACAACTTCCTCTAAGCTGTTTTCCTGTAACTCTAACTTTACAAAATACTCTTTCTTATCTGTTAAGTTTATAAATCGTTTTTTGTACCCTAAATAAGACACCTCTAATGTCTTGGCTCCTTCAGGGACTTTTATTTTAAAAACTCCATCAAAATCTGTAATCTGACCTCCTTTAGTTGTCCCACTAATAGTAACGTAAGTACCAGGTAGAGGAATACCCTCATGATCCATAACTTTTCCTGTTACCTCTCTGCTTTGAGCAAAAGCAAAAAGAGGAAAAAGCATGATAAATATTAAATAATAACAAAATCGTAGTTTTTTCATACGTTCATATAGTTTAAATTGAATGAAACAAAGATATCTATGCATATATCTCAATCTAGAGGGGGAATGTTTATCAATTAGGGGTGAATGCTTATTATTCAAAAAGAAAACAAATCACCTCATATAAAAAACATCACTCCTTATGGTTTTTGTAATTACTAATTAGTTTTGAAGGTTTAATGCAATGCCGTTTTAACCTCTATTTCTTTATCAATATAAGCACAATGAAATTTACGAATACCATTCTATCTTTACTTTTTTGTTGTTCAGTTTTAGCTCAGCATAAACTCATAGACAAAAGAGCAACAAAGAATACCAAAAAACTTTATTACAACCTTCAAGATATTTCTTCCAAAGGAATATTATTTGGTCACCATAGTACCAACTTAGAAGGAATTGGTTGGAAAGATTTTAAAGGAACACAAAATAAATCAGACGTAAAATTAGCTACAGGAGATTTTCCTGCCGTTTATAGTTTTGACTTTATAAGAGGTTTTGAACAAAACACAAATGCTGTAAAAATAGCATACGAACATGGAGCTATTATTACTTTTTCGTGGCATATGAAAAACCTAGCAACCTGGGGGAAATACAAAGACACTATAGGTTTTGTAATGCAACGTATTTTACCAGACGGTGATTTACATGTAGCTTACAAAAAAAACTTAGACAAAGTAGCTTCCTTTGCTAAAGGATTAAAAGATAAGAAAGGGAAACGAATTCCTATTATTTTTAGGCCTTTTCACGAAAATACTGGAAGTTGGTTCTGGTGGGGGAAAAACCATTGTACACCAGAAGAGTATAAAAAGGTTTGGCAATTTACCGTTAACTACCTAAGAAAGAAAAAGAGAGTCCATAATTTAATATATGCATACAGCCCCTCTAGACCCGTTAACTTAAAGGACGAGAATTACGAAACTCGTTATCCTGGTAATGATTATGTAGACATTATTGGTTTTGATCACTATGGAAAAAACGACTTTAGCGATAAATTAGTTCAGGATTGTAGATTAGTTGTAGAATTTGCAGAAAAAAACGGTAAAGTAGCAGCTATGACCGAATTTGGAGTAATGCAAGGGATCCAAAATACGAAACTAGAAAATTGGTACATAGATGCTTTTTTAAATCCTATAAAAAAGGATCCTGTTGCTCGTAAAATAGCTTATGTAGTAACTTGGGCCAATAGAAAACATCATAGATGGATTCCTCTTCAAAATGACATTCACTATAAAGGCTTTGTAAAATTTTACCAAGATGATTTCACATGGTTTTTATCAGAATTAAATAACTATCGTAAAAAGAAGAAAAAAGACAAATAGCATTTTGTTAATCGTTATCTTAGTAGTTATTGAGTACTAAGATAATTATTTATGAAACGATATGGTTTTGTGTTATACGGTCTGTTTTTTTCTATACTTTGTTGGAATTTTAGCATTCTAAACAGAACAAACTCCTATAAACTACCCACTTCTAATCACACAAAAGAAACACAAAACCTTTTAAAAAACCTAAGAGCTATAGGGAAAACAGATAAATATATCTTTGGAGCACATTTCTCTACCTTTATACATCAAAATGGAAAATACAATATAAACAACAAAGACCTAAAATCGGATTGTTTTACCGCAGTAGGAAGTCACCCTGGCATTATTGATTTTGATTTTAATAGAGCCCCTAATTTTTCTAAGTACCAAACTCACAACAAAGAAATCTACAAACAAGGAGGTATTGTTAGCTATACTTGGCATGCAAACAACCCTGTTACAGGAGGAAATTCTTACGATACTATTGGGAACGCTGTACAGTCTATTTTAACCAATGGAATTGGTTGGACAAACTATCGAAAAAAATTAGATAAAATTGCAAATCTATTTAACAATCTAAAGGTAGATGGGAACAAAGTACCTGTAATTTTTAGACCTTTGCATGAGCATACTGGAAATTGGTTTTGGTGGGGTAAAAAACACTGCTCAGAAAAAGAATTTATTGCTTTATGGCACAAAACTACAGATTACCTTAAGAAAAAAGGAGTCAACAATATGCTTTTGGCTTATGCTCCTGCCAAACCCTCTAAATTTCCTTTGGCTACAGTTAGTAGATATCCTGGAGATGATTATGTAGATATTATTGGCTTTGATGCTTATGCTAAAACCAACCAAGAAATGAGAAAACTTCTTCATAAAGGACTTACCGAAGTGGTTAAACTGGCAAAAGGTAAAAACAAAGTTATCGCTATTACAGAGGTTGGAGTTTCAGGAGGGCTTCAAAATGCTGCAAGCCCTAATTGGTTTACACAAAACCTAATCCAAGGCTTAAAAGAGCATCCGGACTTTCATAAAATTGCTTATATCTCCACTTGGCAGAATAGTAAACCTAATAAATACTGGATTCCATTAAAGGATCAGCCCAGTTATTCCGATTTTAAAAAATTCTTTGAAAACGAACATACTTATTTCATGAACAATATGCCTAAACTGTATGAATAAAAAAATCGAGGATTGAATAGATTAGTATTCGCTCCTCGAACTCGTTAACAAAATTAACATCAAACAGTTTTTATTAGTTCTTTAGGCTACACTAAATTAAGGTCTAAATTTATCTTCCAATGCTTCTGCAATGTCTGTGTGAATTTCAACTTTAAACCCAAGAGAACTTTCTAAACTCCTCTCATACAACAGTATATAATCTATACTACAACCCTGAGCTCTACCTGACATGGTTAGCTTGTAGCTTTTGTCTTTTTTAAGGCGATACACCACTACATTCTGCTTTTTAACATCATCTACATGAGACTCTAGTTTAAAAATAGATCCCCATTTTCTAACACCTCTTCCCCAGAATTTTTTATTTCCTTTTAGTTGTGTAGTAGGATACACACAAGCAGTTTCAAAGTCTCCTTGTAACTTAATCCATACATCATTTCTTTTGTCTCCTTCTTCATAATGATTGGTTCCGGATACTTTTTGTAAAGGTTGTAACATTCTCATTACAATCCTAAAATCTCCATCTTTAGGAGCAACAAAATCATACTCTAAAGGCGATGTTGGGGTTCCTCCGTTTAAATTATTTCCAGTAAACTCTAAATAATCATCATTTAGTGCTGGTATTAAGGACTCCCCTGATTTAAAATCTGGAGTTGATGGATAATAGTCTGTATCTCCTTTTCTTCTTTGTTTCCATAGGCCTAAATCGGATTTTGTTACCTGAGGTTCAAAAACGATATAGTCTTCACCATATTTTATTTCTCTTTCTTCACAATCGCAAGTTTCTGAATTTAACACAGAACCCATATCACAAGTGTTTGGACAAGGTTCTTGTTCACACTCACAAGTCTCTTCATTCAGAATAAAACCTGTATCGCAAGTTTTATTACAAGTAGGTTCCGAAACTTCTTCTTTGTTATCGCTACAACTTATAGCTAGACAAAAACAAGTAAATACTAATATCTGTAATTTGATTTTCATTTTGTAATTTTTTATTGATAACACATAGAGCTTAATCTCCAAGTCTATATACGAACTAGCTTTATACTCTTTAAAACACCTAAAACAGTAGTTCCTCCTTTACTTTCAACAATTTCGACTTTTAGAGACTGTACCCCCTTTTTAAGTTTTATTTCTCCAATGGTTGAAAAACTATTTGCATCTACTTCTCCCTCTACACTATTCTTACCCGATGATATTTTTAATACAACTCCCTTGTTTAATTTCTTTGCATACTTACGCTCTATCGTTACTTTATAAGTTCCCTTTTCATGCACATTTACATCGTACAAGACATGGTCTCCAATTTTATCGAAACCTTGTAAATAATGATTTTCATTTGAAACACCATATGTAAAACTAGATCCAAAACCACAAATGCTTGACTCTTTTTTTCCTTTCCATCCAATCTGAAATTCAGGTGAATTAAATACACCTTTAGTCTCTTTTATGTTATGAAACCACTTTTGTATTTTATCTCTGTATTTTGCTGCAATTTCTGGTTGTTCATCAATAATGTTTTTCGTTTCCATAGGATCGTTTACCAAATCTATCAATCCTGTTTTTGTTTTAAGATCTCCCCCAGTATACTTTAATTCAGGTCCTTCTTTTACATCATATGCATTAAAGAAATACTTATAATGCTCATCCATAATTGTTATTTTTTGCTTGTCAAATTCCAAATCCTTAATTTGTTGTTTGGTCATTGGAAACGTCTGCATTTCTTTCTTGAACTCACTTTTGTGAATTGTATAAGGGTGCCAGTGAGAAAAAATTGCAGTTTTTTCAGAAAGTGATTCCGTATCACCTTTTAAGTAAGGGACAACACTCCTACCATCTAATGGCAAATTATTTTTTGGAGTTTTTAAATTGGCTATATCTAGAATTGTAGGGAAAATATCTGTAACACTTACCAATCTTTTCACATTAGAAGGTTTGTAGTTGCCCTTCCAACGAACATACAATGGAGACTTTATACCGTTTTGCCACAATCTTGCTTTATTCCCTAAGTAACCATGATTATTTCTCAACGTCCATTCTGACTGACTCTCTCCTGACTTAATTGGCCCATTATCACTCAAAAACAAAACTACAGTATTGTCATCTAACCCTAGTTTGGTTATATGATCTAATAACCTCCCCACTTCATCATCCATAAAAGATAACATACCCAACAAAGTAGCAAACTTCTCTGTTCTACCTTCTTTTCTATACTTCTTTTTATAAGATTCTGGAGCTTTCCATCCTGCATGTACAGATAAAAAAGAAACATAAGCTAAAAATGGCTTTTCCTTATTTTTTGATACAAAATCAACCGCGTAATCAACAATTACCTTTGGAGACCATTTTCCTTTGTGTACTATTTTTTTAGGAAATTCATTATAGTAACCTTCACTAGGAAAATATTTGTACAATTTTGCGTAATAAGCTTCATCAAATCCTCTATCCCATGGCCAATATCCATCTGCTTTACCACTATGCCATTTTCCCCACATTCCTGTTTTGTAACCATTTTTTTGAAAAACATCTGCAAATGTTGTTTCATTAAGGTTCAAAAAGTCTTTTCCTCCATGCACTCCAGAAACTCCTGTTTTCCAAAAATCTCTACCTGTTAACAAAGAAGATCTTGTTGGAGCACATACACTGTTTACCATAAAATTATCAAATCGTACCGACTGTTTTGAAAAAGAATCAAGATGAGGAGTATGAGAAACTTTATTACCATTAACAGATAAATCATCGTAGCCCATATCATCCACTTGAATAATTAAGATATTGGGCGATTTCTTTTGAGCATTTACCACAAAAGAACAGATGAAGAGTATAATACCAAGTCTAAATTTGAACATATTTTAATTTTTAAGCGCGACTGAGCTAGATTTAAACTTACCCAAAGTCGTTTTTCAAAAATAGATGAGTAACGTCTTAAATTACGGTATAGATTGAATATTAATAAGGGGGATATGCTTACAAGAGCTTTGATTTTTAATGTCTAGCCAAAGAAAAATCATTTCACCCTTTAAAACAAAAATACCTCCCTACGATCAAGTAATTAATCTAAGAAATTTATAAGACACTAATTTTTTAGACAAAAAAACATGAAAAATTTAAAAACTAGAAGAGTATTAAAGCTAACACTCGTCTACTTTTTTTTAATGATTAGTTCCGTTATAAATGCACAAGATTTCCCCTCTAGTTACAAAGGCTTTAACTTTGGTTGGTGGGGTAGAACAAATAGTTCCGATGCTGTAGCTGTAAAAGAAATAGGAGCCAATACCGTTCGATTGGTTTTTAGATGGTACAGAGAAGTTGGTAAAAACGATGATTCCTACAATGCAAATGGTACAGCCAACAACGGTTATATTAAAAACTCTTATTTAAATGAGTTAGACAACGAAATTCAATGGCTTTCCGATAACAATATAAATATCATCCTTACAGTAGAAGCCGGTGGTGGATCACTTAGAGAGCAGAACTTCTGGAACAACGACTTTATTAAGAATCGCTATATAGAACTTTGGAAATTTCTGATTAACAGATACAAAAAAAATGAAAACATCAAGGCTTGGGAACTGTTATCAGAGCCTCATCCGAATAAATACTACGGAAGCAATTTTCCTCATAGTAGAATTCGAGATTTCTATATAGATGTAATCAGTTCGTTACTTAGCACAGCTACAGAATCTAAACCCTTTGTAATAGGGCCTCAATTCTATTACAAAGCTAAATATTTAGTAGACGACTTGATAATTCATGACACATCAATAAAAACAAGAGTCGTATATACTTTTAACGTGTTAGTACACGAAGGCCAAGACGGAAGCTATAGTGCATTACAAGAAACTGTAAACCTTGCCACTACGTTTAGAGATAAACACAATGTAAAGATTTTCTGTAATCAGGTAGGATGTGAATTAACGGTACTTAATTCTTCTACTATCAGAAAAAACATGATTGATTTACTAAACGAAAATGAAATTCCATGGACCTACTGGAACTGGAGAGGTGGTGTTTTTAATGTTCGAAAGCTAGATGGGAGTTACGAGAATACTGTAAGAAACTTCTTTAAAGACAATGGTGTATTCAGCTCAGATCTTAGCGTAGAACCAGAACCAGTGGAAGAAAGTATTATCCCTATTGTTTCACCTAATCCTACCGATAGTACTATTACTATTGCAGCTAAAGGGTTTGAATCTGTCTATTTAAAAAGTATTGAGGGGAAGTTATTAACCACTTACAACACCAATGCTATAGACTTATCATTTCTGAAACCTGGAGTTTATATAGCTACCATAAAAACAACGGAAGGAATTTTCCAAAAAAAGATTATAAAGCTTTAGTTTTCTCAAAACAATTCTATTTAAACCTTAAAAACTCTGCAATTAGCAGAGTTTTCTTGTGTTACTATTTATCTAAAAAACAAGAAAAACTCTCAGAAGCACAACACCCGATATCAAACCATCAACAAACAACCCCTTAAACAACCACATCTACAATTAAAAACACAAAAAAACACATTATGTTAAACAAACAGTAATTTTCATTAATAATTGTTAAAACACCTACACCAACTTAAAACATCCCCCCTCTTCTAATCACAATATCACCTCACTATAAAGGCTCCAAAAACATCAACTTTATGACTTATTAACCAAAACATAAAACAATTATGAAAACTATTAAAACTAAAAGAAGTCTACTAAAAATATCCCTAGCCTTCTTCTTGTTTGTTTTTAGCGCTCACCTACAAGCCCAAGATTTTCCTTCCACTTACAAAGGATTCAACTTTGGTTGGTGGGGAGATACTGACAGTTCGGATGCAATTGCAGTTAAAAATATGGGAGCAAATACGGTTCGTTTGGTATTTAGATGGTACAGAGCCGAAGGAAAAAGTCATGACTCATACGACCCAAATGGTACAGCTGCTGATGGCTACATTACAAAATCTTTTTTATGGATTTTAGACGATGAAATTAAATGGCTAGAAGACCAAGGTCTTAATATTATTTTGGCGGTTGAAGCTGCAGGTGGCTCTACAAAAACTCAAAACTTTTGGAGTGGTGATCAAACCATGCGAACACGTTATAAAAAAATGTGGGAATTCTTAATTAAGAGATACAAACACAAAAGCAATATTAAAGCATGGGAACTACTATCAGAACCTCACCCTCATAAATTCTACGGAGATAATTTTGGAAGCGAGAGAATAAAGTACTTCTACACTGATGTAATAAAATATTTATTACCATTTGCTACTAAAAACAAGCCTTTTGTAGTAGGACCACAACGTTTTTACAGAGCAGAATTCTTAGAGGATAACCTTGTAATAACAGACCAAACAGTTAAACCAAGAGTGGTATATGCTTTTAATTTATTAATTCATGACAAACCAGAAGAAGTAGCAAAAAGTTCATGGCGAGACCTAAGAGATATTGTTGATTTAGCCTTAGACTTTAAAACAAAACACAACGTTAAAATTTATTGTGATCAAGTTGGATGTGAATTAAGTGTTGCTAATTCAGATACTATCCTAACAAACATGATTAACATGCTAGACAACAATAGTATTCCATGGACTTATTGGAACTGGCGTGGTGGTGTTTTTAATGTTAGAAACAGAGACGGTAGCTATGTTACAAGTGTAAGGAATTACTTTAGAGATGATGTTTTTGGTGGCACCAATAACTCTGTTGTAAATTCAGAGCATACAGAGCTTAACATTACAGATTCTTATGCTAATAATGATTCAAAATCATCTGTTTTTCCAAACCCAACCAATAGGTATATCAATATAAATACTAAAGGATTTCTAAATGCAAAACTATGCAGTTTGGAAGGAAAAATATTAGGTAACTATACAAGCAATAAAATAGACATCTCTTTATTAAAATCGGGGATTTATGTTTTAACTGTAAATACCACCGAAGGGGCATTCATTAAAAAAATTATAAAAATTTAATTTTTTTAAAAACAATAAAATAAGCCTCAATCTTACTTTAATAGTTCGATTGAGGCTTGGTTTTTAGTTTTCAATTTTTCTTACTGATTAATGCGCTACTTCTTTAAAAAAATCTAGCGATGGCATTTCTTTTAGTACACTCATTCTCAGTTTTTCATATTCTACATCCATATCTTCTACTGCTACTTTCATCATCTCTGGCTTATGTTTGTAGTATTTTGCTTCTTTGTGAAAATCTAAAGATGGCATTTCGTTTAAAACACGTAACCTAAAAGATTCGTAGTCAAACACTTTTTTACCTTCTATAGTCTCTATAGAAATATTTATAACCTCTTTGGGTAAATACTTAGCCTCTCCAAAGAAATCTAAAGATGGCATTTCATTTAAAACATTCAACCTAAACTTTTCATAATCAGAAAGCAAGTTTTCTTGAGCTGTTGCATAAGTACTAATACACGTACAGATGACCAACAGAATTAATTTATGTATTGTTTTCATTTATTATATATTTTTAAGCGTTCACTCTTAAAGTTAATAAATAAACAAAAACAAGTCAAATAGTTTGATATTAAACTATTTAATACTATACATAAACATTTAATAATTCTTTACTAATAATAAAACCCACATTTATAATCATTTATTTATAACCCCATTCATACATTTCACTAGTATAACCAGCGGTTGTTTTCTTTTTCAGCAATAGCTTGTTTAATTTCTTTTGAATTTTAGCATATTTTGGGTTTCCTGCTAAATTGTTAAACTCGTGTGGGTCGTTTATTAAATCGTATAATTCAAAACCTTTATCTCCATGTTTCCAGTGTGTAAACCTCCATTTATCTGTTCTAATAGAAGCCCCACCTGCCCTACACGTGGTGAAAGCAACTTTCTTTTTCCATTTTTTGGAGGTTACATTCTTTAACAATGGAACCAAACTTTCTCCTTGTAGTTTCTTTGGTGTTTTTAGGGCTGTTAATTCAGTTAACGTAGGATACAAGTCTATCAACTCGGTTATTTTATCGGTAGATTTTCCTCTTTGAGATTGCATCCATGGTACATGAATCATAAAAGGAACTCGAATGGCTTCTTCAAATAAATGCGGTTTCTGAAACTTATGATGTTCTCCTAATAAATAACCATGATCACTACAAAAAACAACAATCGTGTTTTTTGATAAGTTTAATTGTTCCAAAGCATCTAAAACTTTACCAACTTGTGCATCCATATAAGAGACACTTGCATAGTAGGCTTCTAACAACCCTTTGTGTCCTTCTGGAGTTACTCCCCACCTTTTATTGGTATTTCTATTTCTGTAGATTATAGGTAAATCATCTAAGTCATCCTCTGGAACTACAGGCGGTATCATTTCACTTCTATTGTACAAATCAAAATACTTTTTAGGTGCTACTAAGGGTACATGTGGACGAACCATTCCAACCGCTAAGAAAAAAGTGCTATCCTTTAATTTCTGTAACATTTCTATGGCTTTATCTGCAGTCATTCCATCTACATGATCTGAATCTGTACCTTCGGCTATCAAACCATTAAACCTTTGATGTCCATTATACTTTGGAGACCAATTGGTAAGTTCTCCCTTGGCATTATGCTCTAGCGCTTTCATATTATATGCCTCATCCCAAGATGCAGGGTCGTCACCTCCGGCAGTACCTCTTAAAATATCAAAAGGAATTCCCATATGAAATATTTTACTCACACGAGCTGTATAATACCCCTCATTTTTAAATGCTTGAGGAAGTGTTACCAAATTAGGTTTCAGCTTTCTATCGATTCCCGCATTTTTTAAAACTCCACTGGAATAGGTATACAAACCAGACAGGATAGATGCTCTAGATGGTCCACATAAAGGGTGTTGACAATGCATGTTTTTAAAGACCACACTACGTTTGGCTAATTTATCTAACTCAGGAGTTTTGCATTGTGGATGCCCATAACCACTTAAAGCCGTGTTTAAATCATCCGCAATAATAAACAGTACATTTGGTTTCTTTGTTGTTTGGGCACTTATACTGATTCCCAACAGAAAACATGCAATCGTATAATAAAAGGTAAACTTTATTGTATTTCTCATTTTACTCTATTCTTTTTAATTCAAAACCATTTAACCAAGTATACGCATTAGGTTTATCAACTATAAAATCTAAAACTATCTCTTTATCATCTTTCACCTCAAAAAACTGTGTGTAATGAATTGGAGCACGTTCTCCCGCATCTCCTTTATTAAAATAGCTTACCATATGCTGTGCTGGTGTTTGCCAACCGTACTTTAACTTTTTAGGATTGTTAATGTTATAAGGAAACTGTTTTGCATGGTATGCAGCATTGTGGTAGCTAACCATCTTATACTTCCCTTTTTGCAATCCTTTTACCTGTAACGTAATTGCTTTGTCTTTTACAAAAACACCATCTGCTCCTACAAAAGCTAAATCTCCCAACATAGATGGCTCTCCTTTAGACCATTCAATAATTCCTTTAGAAACAATGCTGAATTCAACTCCCTCTCTATTCTTAAAGGTCAAATCATTTTTATCTTTTATGTTCCAAGCAGTCCAATCGAACTGAGGTAATTGCTTTTGATGACCTATATCTACTCGGTAGATTGGAAAATCATAAACAGGTGCTGCATTTGCTAGCACTGTATTGGCATTAAATGCAACTGTAGACAAATGTAAAGACGATGATTTTAACTTTGTAGCACTTGCTTTTATCTTTATCTTCCCTGTAGTTTCAGTTCCTTTTACATAGACAGAAGCAATTCCATTCAACGTTTCCATTGGATTCATGTAAGACTGCTCTTTGTCTACCAACGCTCCATTTCCAGAGATAGTGAAATGCACTTTGTTCGTTGCATCTGTAACAATTGTTCCATTTTTATCTACAATTGCTGCTCTCACTATTTTCACATCCGAACCTCCTGCTAGTAGCTTTTGATCTGGATAATCAACATACAATTTTAGTGCATAGGGCTTTTCTGCTGCTTTACGTTCCTGTTCTGCAACTAACTTTCCATTTTTATATGCCAAGGCTTTTAAGGTTTCGTTTTTCCATGGAAAATAAAAAGAAAAAGAAGGATGCTTATTATTAGACTTCTCATGTGCGTTGTCTGGTATTTGATTGGCTACCAAAACACCGTTTGCATATAGTTCTACTCGGTCTGCATTGCTATATACATGCACAATTCCATCTTTAGAGACACGTTCATCGGCAATGTGAACCATATCTTCACTAGTTAATTCAGATTGATACCAGTGGTACACAGGTCTTTTAT
Organism: Wenyingzhuangia sp. IMCC45574; assembly: GCF_054182685.1. Lineage (NCBI taxonomy): Bacteria > Pseudomonadati > Bacteroidota > Flavobacteriia > Flavobacteriales > Flavobacteriaceae > Wenyingzhuangia > Wenyingzhuangia sp. IMCC45574. Next base: position 631,171 of record NZ_CM135169.1, read on the forward strand.
TTCTATACATATCCAAAACAGCATAAGAAGTATGTTTCTCTGGATCGTCTGCTTTTTTTCTTAACTGATAATAATCAGCAGCCAACCAAGTTAAGGTTCCAATATTGTTTTTACGTTTTTTATATCTAGAAATATGAAATTGATTGGCAATTCCACTAGGATTACAACCATGTTCCATCACCAAAGTAAACCCTTCTTCTGCCCAATCTGATTTACGGTAATCCATGGTAGCAAAAATATCTGTAGGCCCTGCATGTCGCATTCCGTTCCATGGGCTAGAAGCACTGGCTGTAAGCCTTGTTGGATCTTCTTCTTTACTTGCTTTGGCCAATCTTGGCACATTCCCCCTATGATTAATTCCGGCTCCCCAAATAGCTATAGACGGGTGGTTTCTATGATTTCTGATCATCACTCTAGCGGATTCTTCTAACTGATCCATCCATTGGCCTTGCTCCCATTTAATCCATGTAGCTGGTTCTTCGTATAACAAAATCCCTAATTCATCACAAGCTTCTATAAACGCATTGTCTTGCGGATAGTGAGACAATCGAATGGTATTAAAACCTGCTTCTTTAAAACGCAAAGCTTCTTCGTAGTGCATAGAATTTGGAACAGCATCACCTATGTGTGGAAAACTTTGGTGTCGGTTAGCTCCTATCATAAAAAACGGCTTTCCGTTTAATAAAAGCCCTTGCCCATCTACCAATTCTAGTTTTCTAAATCCGAATTTCGTTTCAATTCTATCAACTAATTTATTATTGGCATATACATAAGAAACCGCTCTGTACAAATAAGGTCTATCTGGAGACCAAGTAAAGTAGTCATTGTCCTCTAAAACCGTAGATTGTTTAAAAGTATAGGTAGCCCCGGAAGCTATTTGCTGCTCATCCTCAATTTTATTTAAAACCAATCCTTTTGCATCTACAATTTGGGTTACAATTCTAGCATTTTGTTGATTCTCATGTGTATTTACCACCGTAGTGTTAATTGCTGCAATTCCATAACGTCTTTTTACTGTAGGAGTGGTAATCCTTACCCCTGCTTCTTTTGCTTCCCAATTAAAGTTTACGTGGAGTTTGTTCGTTTTTACCAAATACACATCTCTGTACATTCCTCCCCACTTTATATAATCTGCCTTGTGAGGATCTGGTGGTACTAGCTCATTAAAACGATTGTCTGCCTTTACTAGAATTTTATGTACAGTTCCCGATTTTACAAACGGTGTAATCTCAAAATGAAACGGAGTGTAGCCTCCTAAACTGTTTTTTCCAACAAAATGTCCATTTACCCAAACTTCGGTTACAGAATGTACCCCCTCAAACTCTAAGAATACCAATTGATCTTCTACTACATCAATCTTTATTTCTTTGCAATACCAACTAATATCTCTCATGGCTTCTGACTGTGGCCAAGTAGAGTTCACCTCTTTCATAGATAAAGAAACAGGATCGGGATTGTGAGGAATAGCCACTTTTTTCCATGCAGAAACTTCTAAATTTAACTCAGTTGGTGTTTCTGCCTTGTCTTTTTTCCAATACCAGTTTAAATTGATGTTCTCTTTGGTTCTAGGGGTTTGTTCATACCCTGATAATTGACCAAAAGACAGGCTCGTTACCATCAGTACACACAATAAAAAGTGTATCGTTTTCTTCATTTAAGACGTATAATTTATTAAATAGTAACTCTCAATTTAAGGCAAATACCGCGTTTATTGACTTAAAAAACGATTGAAACCGAAAATTAACCGATAATAGTAACGGTTAACAGAAGCTTATGAAACCCTATATATCAATCTCTTAAAAAGTATTTGCATTCAGAAAAACAATTCTTAGAACATTAAAAAAAGTAATAGAATTACTACAGCAATTCTCACAAAACTCCTTTTAATTCTGAAAGTTTTTATAGCTTTACCAAACCTATGGAGAATGACATCAGAGAGAATAAGGTTAGAGAAATTCTAGAAAAAATATGCTTAGATTCACAATTTTCTAAGTCTTCTCGCTATACACAACTACTGCGTTTTTTAACAGAACAATCTTTAGAAGGGAATCATTTAAAGGAGCAAACCATTGGTAATGCTCTTTTTGAAAAAGGATACAACCCTATAAAAGATGATGGAAAAGTTCGTGTATATATGTTTAACCTCCGTAAAAAACTAACCGCTTACTACGAAGGTGAAGGTGCAAATGACGAAATCGTATTTTTATTAGAAAAAGGTAGTTACGATATCGTTTTTATCGACAAAGACAATATTGATGAAAAAAATAAGCTTCAAGAAGTTCCCAATGATGTAGCGGTAACAAAGCATCATTCACTTAAAACATATCAGTTTTCTACTATTGGCCTAGTTATTTCTTTAATAGCATTACTTTTTATATCAAACTATAAAACTATTTTTCCCAGTGAAACTTATTGCTGGAACGATTTTTTTGAAAAAGGAACCGTGAATACATTTGTATTGGCAGATCATGTTGTAATGCACCACCCTAACCACCCAAGGGGTAATTTATACATGAGAGATGGTGTAAATAGTTCTGCCGATTATATTACGTACAAAAAAAAGCATCAAGATTCCTTAACGCTTGCTGACTATACACTGTTTACTAAGGGAGTTCCTTTCTCTGTAATGGATTTAAGCCGATTATTTGTAAAACACAATGCTAATATGATTCCTAAGCCCGAAAGTGAATTCACTTACGATGCTATTAACAGAGGAAATGTAGTCTATATGGGACAACAAAAAGTAATGAGCTTGTCTAAAGAAATATTTTTAAAGAATAGTAAAAAGTTTAGTAGTAAGCTCAACGCTTTTATTGTTACCGAAAATGATAAAAAAACAGTGTACCGTTCTAAACATGGAGACAACAAATTGATTGAATATGCCATGGTTTCTTATTTTCCATTAAATAACGGTAACAAAGCAATGTATTTTGTATCCGATCATGATATTGGTGTAATGGCCACGGTGGAATTGTTTACCAATTTAGAGAAACTGGCAATCTTCTACAAGAAATTACCGGCTAATGATGTTTACTTTAATGCCCTTTTTAAGGTAAAAGGACTGAACAGATTAGATGTAAGTTGTGAGTTGGTTGAACTGGAAGTGATTAAAGACTAGTAATGTATCTTATAAAAAAGCTCTAATTAAAAGATATAATTAGAGCTTTTTTATAATGATTCCTGACAAATTTAGTATTGATCAATATTCAGGTTTAACAACTGATTGAATTCATTCCATTTTCTTTTATAAACGTAATTTTTTTGAACAGCACCTCTAGTTGATCTTCCATCTTTGACATACTTTATTACTAGTTTCTTTAATTCCTTTACAATTTCAGGGTGCTGCTTATAAACATTATTAGTTTGTGCTAAATCTGTTCTCAGGTTGTAAAGCGAAACAGGTTCTTTCATTAACTCTGAAACTACAGGTCGATATTTTTTATCGTTACCACCAGACCCCGCGTGTAATAACAATACCCAATCCCCTTTACGAATGGCAAACTTCCCACTACTAGAATGGTGAATGGTTGCTTCTCTAATCGATGCTGTTTTAGATTCTCCTGTAAAGGCTGCCCACATATCGTAGCTGTCTTCTGCAGCAGTATCTGGGATTTTCTGACTGATAATTGTAGCAAATGTTTTCATTAAATCCGTTAAACATAAAACTTGCTCAGATGAACTTTGAGGTTTAATTTTACTAGGCCATTGTGCAAAAAATGGAACTCTATGTCCTCCTTCCCAGTTATCTCGCTTACATCCTCTTAATTTTCCAGCACTATAATGATTGTACTCTTTTTTCCGAAGTATCATTGATGTTTCTGGCCCATTGTCACTTGTTACAATTAAAAGTGTATTCTCTGTAATTCCATTTTTCTCTAAAGCTTTTACTACTTCTCCTACTACCCAGTCAGTCTCTACAACATAATCTCCATAAGCTCCTATTTTAGTCGACTTTTTAAAACCATCTGCTACTGCTAAAGGTGTATGAGGTGAAGGTAAAGGTAAATACAAAAAGAAGGGCTCTTTTTTCTTTGAAAAATCAGTAATCACTTCCTCCGTTTTTTTTGCTATTTTAATAACATAGTCTTCAACTTTAGTATCCTCATCAGCCATACCAGTTCTACCAAATCCTTGTTTTCGCCCTCTTTTAACAGTAGAAATATTTGTCAAACGGTCATTTTCTATAAAGACATAAGGAGGCATATCCAAAGAAGCTGCATGACCAAAGAAATAATCAAATCCAAGAGACGTTGGTCCATTAGCAACAGGCTTAGTAAAATCTATTTTGTACCCTCCATAAGTTTCTTCTTTTTTTCCTTTGATTGGGGTTTCTCCGTCTTTTAATGCCCAATCTAAACCTAAATGCCACTTACCAATACAAGCGGTTTGGTAGCCTTTTTGTTTTAGCATAGAAGCTATGGTCAATCTATTTGATTCAATTAATGGTTTGCTATAACCCCACAATACACTTCTTTTTAAACGAGTCCTCCAAGCATATCTACCCGTAAGAATTCCGTACCTACTAGGAGTACAAACAGCTGAAGCTGTATGTGCATCGGTAAATGTAATTCCATTTTTTGCTACTTTATCAATAAAAGGTGTCTGAATTTTAGAGCCTTTGTTTAAGCAACTTACATCGCCATACCCCAAATCATCTGCAAAAACAATTACAATGTTTGGGTTTTGGGATTTTACTGCTGTGGTATTAGATAAAATTAAAAGTAGAAAACAAAAAAAAGGTAGTTTAAAATTACACATAATGTTTAAATTAAGGGTTAAAGTTCAACTTTAAAAACCGTAGCAATTCCATCTAAATCTCTATTTTTTGGAATCGTTACTTTTAGTAAATCTTCTTTGGTTTCCCATTTCAGTTGTTCACCATCTAAAAAACTAACGTTTCTAACACTGTCCCCTTTAGAGACAACATGTTGCAATTCAACTTGAGTTCCTTTTTTAGGTTGACCCAATAAAAACACATACAGATATTTTCCATCTTTCGATTTGGTAAAACGAACATCCTCTTCTGTATATTCAATCGTAGAAGATTGTCCTCCATGGCTTCCATCATGAATTTCGGCAGTTCCGTACCCAAATACATCGTGAGTTCTAGTATTATAAATAGCCTCTTGATGTGTTTGAATCCAATCACCAATTTCTTTTAAGATAGCTCTTTGTTCTTTATTGATAGTACCTGTTTTATCTGGTGATATGTTTAGAAGTACCACCCCTTTCTTACTCCAAGTATCAATCATATTCTTTAAGATTACACCTGTCTTTTTGTACGTCTGTCCATTAATATACCCCCATCCTTTTCCTTTATCGCTAATGGTGATGTCTGTCATCCAATAATCTTGTGGCATTCCTTTGAGTCCACCACGCTCAACATCTAGAATTCGCACATTCGGAGGTAAATCTTTTTGCTTAGCTATAATAGCCGTTTGCTTAGCATTCTCAACTGAAGTATTGAAGAAATGAGATGTCATCTCCAAACGGTATTTCCAAGGCATTCTATCCAAATCAGAATCAAACCATAATAAATCTGGTTTGTATTTATCTACCAATTCATTTGTTAAAGCCAACCAGTATTCACGTCCTTCCTCAACAGGCATATTCCCATAAAGTTTTCTTAATTCAGAATCATTACTAGAAGTTGCATATTCTGGGCTTATATTGTAATAAGTTGGTCTTTTTTCATGTTTAAAAGTGAATGCATGATGTAGAGTAGTAATTGTTTTTAAATTCTCTTTTCTTAAAGCAGCTAACATTAAACCGACAATATCCTGTTTTGGTCCTTTATCTTTGGCATTGTATGGGTTAATTTCACTATCCCACATCGCAAAACCATCGTGATGTTGCGCAACTGGACCTGCAAATTTTGCTCCAGTAGCCTTAAATAATTTTGCCCACTCATTAGCATCGAAGTTTTCTCCTGTAAAATCTGGAATAAATTGGTGATAATTAAAATCTTTACCATACGTCTTTTCATGATATTCTTTCCAACCAGATCCCCAACCACTTTCTTTTGATGTATACATCCACCTAGGATACCATTCCCCACCATAGGCAGGCACACAATAAGGCCCCCAATGGAAATAGATACCTAATTTAGAATCTTTGTACCATTCAGGTACTTTCTTATGTTGACTTAAGCTTTCTTTTGTTGCAGTATATTTTTGTGCAACTATAAAATTTACAAACGAAAAAACTGCAATTAGTAAGAGCTTACTTTTTTCCATACTCATTTAGATGTATTAATAGTTATTATAATTTCTCTTTAAAATTAATTAATGTTATAAAGACCTAAACTATTTTAACCCCTATAAAAGGGTTGTAAAATAGAGATGATACGGTGTTTTTAACCGTTAATTTTCGTCTTTTATATATACTAACAAAATTATTTCTAAGCTTCTAGATTTTAGTTAAATTGGAAAATCAAAAACAGAGCTGAGTTTTAAATTTATGAGTAAACACATCGATTCAAAAAAAATTCAAGAAACACTACGAAAAATTAGTAAACATAACCTATTTGTAAATGCTCCAACCCATTTAAGAATTCTTACCTATTTAGTAGAAAAAGCAATAAAAGTTGAAGATGTAACAGAAAAGACTATTGGCATAGACTTATTCGGTGAAAGTTACACAAGTACAAAAACAGGAGGAACTATACGTTCTTACATGTCTAAATTGAGAAAAAAATTAGAGAACTACTATAATGAAGTAGGAAAAGCAGAGGATCTTGTTTTTTTTATCCCAAAAGGGCAATACAATCTTAGGTTTATCCCACATAAAGATTTTAAAAAGATATATAAAACACAAACAACTTACAATTTTTCTCTAACGCTTAAAAGCATTTATATAAGTATTACTATCATTTTACTTTCTATGGCTACTGTATTTTTAATACAGAAGTACTACAACAATCATAGCTTAATTTGGGAACCTTTCTTTGAAAATAATGCCAAAAACATGGTAATTATTTCAGATCAGTATATGGTAAACGTTATAGATAAACAGTATAACGAAAAACATCCTACTGTTTACCCAATCAACAGTCAAAATGATTATGTGAGATACGTACAAGAAAATCCAGATAGAAATCTAGAAGCGACAGACTACACTTTAATGTCTAAAATGGCTCCATATGGAGTAAAATTACTGACAGAATGGTTCACAAAAAATAATAGTAATTATCTACTTCAGCTTGAAAGTAAGCTTACTTATAATGATATTTCCAACTATAACCTCTTATTTATTGGTCAGTATAAGACGATGAACCTTTCCAATTCATTTTTTCTAAAAAAAAGCAATTGTTTTTCACTGTATAAAGATGGATTTCAATACGAAAAGGACAATACAAAAAAGCGTTATAACACACAACGAATGAAAAATGGAAGAGTGGAATACGCAATGGTATCTTTCACCTCTTTTACAAAAGGGAAACAAGCATTTTACTTTGTTTCTAACAATGATATTGGCACCATGGCAACCTTACGTTATTTTACCCAAAAAGAAAGTCTCAAAAAATTTATACAGCTACTACCTGATAGAAATACTTCTTTTAACGCATTATTTAAGGTAAGTGGACTACAAAGAAACGATATTAGTTGTGAGCTGGTAGAATTAGAGGTAATTCAAAAATAAATAAAAAGAAAAAGCTTTGGAAGTTAAACCTCCAAAGCTTTTCTATGTACTGTAGATAAATATCAATTAATCATTCCAATGCTTCTCTACAATGGCTTTAATTTTAGGGTAGTCTTTATCTGTTTCATTTAACTCTTCACGTTGTTTCTTTAATTCTGCTTTTAATTCTTTAACAATCTCTTGGTAAGCAGGATCCTTATAACGGTTGTGTAATTCTTGTGGATCATTCTTTAAATCGTACAATTCCCAAGTATGTGGAGTCTCTCTATCAATACCATAGTATTGTTTTCCCCAATAGTGTTTTTTAAACTCCGACGGATCCATATAGTGTTTCCCATAATAGAAAATCAACTTGTAGTCTTTAGAACGAACCCCAAAATGTGCTGGAACATAATGGTGTATAATATGCATCCAATAACGGTAATACGTTGTCTTTCTCCAATCTTTCTCTTCTTTCCCTTTTAAAGTTCTAATAAAACTCTTTCCTTGCATGTATTCAGGAGCTTTTCCTCCTGCCAACTCTATCATAGTTGGAGCATAATCTGTGTTGTTTATTAGCAAATCAGAAACCTGTTCCTTTCTAATCATTTTAGGATAATGTACTATATATGGCATACGCATAGATTCTTCGTACATCCAACGCTTGTCTTGTAAATCATGTTCTCCCAACATCATTCCTTGGTCTCCTGTATAGATAATCACCGTGTTTTTCCACAACCCTTCTTTCTTTAAATAATCAAATAAACGACCTAAGTTGTCATCCACTCCTTTTACACAACGTAAATATCTCTTCATATACGTTTGATATCCTTGGTGTGCAGATTCTTGTCCTTTGTACTTACCTCCGTTCAACATCCAGTTGTAGTTTCGGTACATATGACGATCAGAAATTGAAGTTCCAATGTAAGTTTTTAAAGAATCATTGATTCCCCTTACTCCTTCTGATCCCCAATTAGGCTGATAATACAAACTAGAAGGTTCTGGAATTTCTGTAGTTGCTAAATAGTCTTCATATCTAGGAGCATATTCAAAGAAATCGTGCGGTGCCTTGTAATGATGCATCAAAAAGAATGGCTTCTTTTTATCTCTGTTCTCTAAATAATCTATCGTAATGTCTGTAATTACATCACTAGAATGCCCTTTCGTTTTCACTTTATTTTTTGGCCAAGCTCCTTTTCCTTTTTCTAAGAAAGAAGGGTTAAAATACTTTCCTTGCCCAGGCAATACTTTGTAAAAATCAAAATTTACGGGTTCATTTTTTAAATGCCATTTACCTACCATAGCCGTAGTATACCCTAGTTTTTTCATCTCTATAGGTAAATACTGTTTGTCTGTATCTAATTTGTGATCCAAATCTAACACCCCATTGGTTTGCGGATATTGTCCACTAATAATAGATGCCCTACTTGGAGTACAAATAGAATTGTTACAAAACGCATTGGTAAAACGAATCCCATCTGCTGCTAACTTATCCAAATTCGGAGTAGGATTCAAACCAGACAGCCTTCCTCCATAAGCTCCAATGGCATGTGCTGCATGGTCATCGGACATGATGAAGATAATGTTCGGTTTTTTCTGTGCAACTGAACTAATAGTGATAAAAGCAGCTGCAAAAAGGGTTAATAGTCTCATTCTTCTTTTATTTGTATTTGTGATGATAAAAACTTCTATTTTTTATCTTTTAATTCATAAACCCTAATCCAATCTATCAATGTTGTTCTTTCTTCTTTAGAACCTGTAGCTACTTTACTTCCTTTTTCTGGTATCGGATTCCAATCATAGGCTTCTATAGAAAACTGTAAAATTAAATCCTGATCAAAAGGCACCGGTGGTGTTAGCGTATATACATATTTACCATCTAAATAAAACAACAACTCCGTAGCACTTTTTCTGTAGAAACCGTACGTATAAAATTTATCAGAGTTATTTACATCTAAATATTTAGCTTTTTGATCTCTTACAGATTTATTACAAGCCGTTCCTCTATGAATAGCATTTGAATGCATAATACGTTGCCAATCATGAGCCCATTTGTGAGTTTTCTCTGTTAGCCTTCCAACTGACTCAGTAATATCAATCTCGTGTTTTTGCTCACAAGTTCCTTGGTGACACAACCAAAAACCACCTCCCATCTCGGTCTTGTTCATTTTCATTCTACACTCGTAATAATGTCCTATGTTTGTTTTTTTATACGATCGTAAAATTCCCCCATGGTACTTATAAGTAGATTTCCCTATAGTTACAGGCTTTGGCAATTCTCCTACTTCAATACTTAAATAACCATCGCCTATAGAAAAACTTTCTTTTTGAAACAACGCTGGTGCACGTCCCATCCATTTTAACTCGTAATGCGCATCTGGTTTAATATTCCATTTCTTGGTATTTATTTTCTTTCCATTAAACTCATCGCTCAATGCTTTTACTTTTTTCCACTCCTTTCCTGCTACCTTGGGTAACTGAGCTTGTACATTGATAGCAAAACATACAAGTAGTATTGAAACTATACTTTTAAACATATTTTTTAAACTTTAAAATTTTCTATTTAAATCTTTACTGAAATCGAACTTTTGTAATACCACACTACTAATATAACCTCCGCTATTTGGGAATGTAACAGTCACTACATTATTCTCCTTTTTATTGTTGATTAAATTGTATGGTACCGGAATTTCTAAAACCCCAAAAAAGCGTTTTCTGGTCAACTGATCGTATCCTCTCCAATCCGTTGGCACTTCTATTTTAGTTCCGTTAAAAGTAATTTCTGGATAAGTAAAAGAAGTCCCTGCTTTTGGATGCTCACGACCTATTCCTAAACGCAAAACCAACTCTCCATGCTTTCCTTTTGACAACTCCGAAGCTGTAAAATTAAAGACACTAGCCTTACCTGCCTCTATCTTTTGCAAGTACTTATCTGCATACACTTTAGACTCCTTAGAAACCTCGTTAATTTTAACTTCTTTTTTAAATTGATACTTTAAAATCATAGTAGCACCTTGTGAAATAGTCACTTTAGAGGTATTTATATCTAAAGATTTCTCCTCTAAAATTGGCAACTCATTTACTTCGTACAAATGCTTTAATTGAATGGATTTGATCTTATTTTTCTTAGTGTTTACTATATGTAAGTCCAAAGTCTGATCCGTAGTCTCCATATTATTTAAAATTAAATACATCGTTTTTCCATCAATATAGGCATCTACCTGAACGTCTATATCCGATGCTTTCGTATCTACTCTTACTCCATTCACTTCGCTCCACAACTGATAGAACTTTACCAATTCTGTATACACCCATTTGTTTCCTTTTTCTCCCTCTAATTCCTTTTGCTGTCTAAACAAACGGTAAGGATATTTAGCTTTAGGAAACTTTTTACTCTTCCACCAGTTTGCCTTTAACAATTTAAACGGCATCGTTTTCTCCATTACATCTGGCTTTTCTAATAATTGCATTAGAATCGTAGAGAAAGAACGTAAGTTTTGCCAATCAAATTCTTTGGTATACTTTTCTATATCTCCATTTTGCCAAAAATAACCGTATTCAGAAATTACAAAAGGTTTTACTTCTCCCAACTTAATTTTACTGTAAGCTTCAATCATATCTAACATGGCTTCCATATTGCTACCACACCTAAAGTAATTTTCTTTTCCTCCTCTGGCCATACCATCGTATATGTGTAAAGAGAAAAAGTCCATGTCTTTTCCTGCAATGTCTATAAATTGCTTCCAATTGTTTTTCCAATGTCCAAAATTGGAGTTGTTGGCAGAATACTCTGGATACGCAGCTGTATAACCACCTACTTTTATATCCGGATTCAATTCTTTTACTCTTTTGGCTACTGCCACATGAAATTCTGAAATCTTTTTTCTTGTAGTATGATGTTGCTTAGCATGCACAAAAGGCTCGTTAATTACCTCTAAATACTTTGGCTTATTTTCTCCATCTCCTCCAAAAGCATTTTTTAAATAATGCGCATAAAACTCAGCAGAGGCTTCGTTACTAGCCATAGTCCATGGGGTTTTACCACAACAAGAGTTAACAGGCTTTCCTTCGGGATAATTGTTAAATTGTCCTCCAATCATAAAATCATTCCTGGCTTCTATTTTAGGACTCACATAGGTTTTTGCATATTCCTTTTTAGCTCTTTGTGCTATCTTTTCAATATCACTCACATTGGGCCATCCTTTTCTCCTAAAATCTTCTCCAACCTGTCTAATTCTAAAGGGTAAAGTACCGTTATTCCTTCCTAAGTAGACATCGTAATCGGTTAAAAACTGATCGCGTACTTTTTCACTAGGCCACTCTTTGTCTTGCAAGCCCGCATGTAGTGTTATGTATTTTTTTCTATCAAAGTGTGATTGATCTCCAACCACATGTTTTACATTTACGTTTACATCTACGGAAACCTGAGCAGCTACTTTTTTAGTAAAAAGCAAACTTGGAATTACGAAAAGAGCAATATATTTCATGAGATTCTGATTGTTATTTGAATTATATTATGAAATTACCCCCGAAAATAAAAAAACAGGAATAAAATAGTCTCATCTAATAGTACAATTGGTTTATATGACAAAAGTCTAGACGTAAAAACTAGATTTTAACTAAATCAAATCATAATTACATCACTCAATTTCAAGCACTAAGGGATTGCTTTTTATAGCCCCAACACTTGCACTTATGGTAAGCTTCCCTTGGTTGGTTTTAGAGCGAATTAAAGCCAAAGCTCGTCCTTTGTGTGTTAATACTTTCTGAGTATTATGTGGATGTACGTTCATTTCCCAACCGTTATCAACTGCAACTATAGCTACATTACCAACTACATCAAAACTAATTTCCACCTCTTTATTTCTAATTGGATGCCCTTGTGCATCGTACAACTGTACGGAAACATGTGCTGTATCATAACCATCCGATTTTAGAATTGATTTGTCTGCTTTTACTGCTATTTTCGATAATTTTCCGGTAGTTGCTAGCACGTACTCATCTGCTACTTTTCCATTATTGTACCCTACAACTTTTAATTCTCCTGATGTGTATGGAACCATCCACTTTAGTATATGATCGGTAGCAACCACAGTAGCTAATTGCTGCTTACCTAGACTCTTCCCATTTAAGAACAATTCAGCTTCTTCGCAATTGGTATAGGTCTGTACCACAATAGGCTCTTTGTCATTATAATCCCAAAACTCGTTTACCTTGTACCACTCCCACAAACGCAACTTATTCCAAACAGGGGCTGGTGTATATTGCATCTCAAATTTCCACCCTTCTTTATTGGTATAAGAATACTCAGACTCACTGGCTGGAGTGGTTACCATGTATACTTTAGGCTCTGGTTTCCATAAAGTTTCAAAGAAATGCCCTCTTGGATTCTTAAACCCTGCAAAATCAAACAACGAAATATTTAAACCTTTTCTTGGCCATGGACCTGCCTCTCCTATATACGCAAACCCTGTCCACATAAAAATTCCAGCAATAAACTCTCTATCCGCTACCGCTTTCCACTCAGAATAAGCCACCCAGTTTTCGGAACCTACAATCTGTTTGTTTGGATAGGTTTTATGAGCAATATCGTAATTGTTAGGTCTATAATTGAATCCCATTACATCTACAGCAGCTCCATAACCACTCGCCATAGAAACAGAAGGACGTACACTACCACAAGTGACAGGGCGTGTTGTATCTTCTTCCTTTACCCACTGTGATAATTGCTTGGCAACAATAGCCAACGAGTCTATTCCTCCACTCATTTTATTTAATACAGGCTTAATTTTGTTTGCATCAAACTCGGGAACACTTATATAAGGAATCGCATTTGGGTTAATTTTGTCGTAAGCTTTGGAATAATAAGGAAACGTCCACTCAATTTCATTCCCAATACTCCACATGATAACTGATGGGTGGTTATAATCACGACGAATTAAATCTTTTAAATCTCTTTCTGCCCAGTCTAAAAACACCTCGCTATACCCTTTATTTCCTTCTTTGGCTACATCACATCCTAAACAAGTTTTGTTTTTATCTTTTGCATTTTGCCACTCATCAAAAAACTCGTTCATTACCAACATTCCTTGTTCATCACAAATTTCCATTAGTAATGGTGACTGGGGATTGTGAGTCATACGGATGGCATTTACACCAATAGATTTTAATTGGTTAATTCGGTACTCCCAAGTTGCTTTGGTGGCAGCCGCTCCTTCTGCTCCTGCATCGTGGTGTAGGTTTACTCCTTTAATTTTTACCGATTTTCCATTCAACAGAAAACCTTTGTCAGCATTAAACTCAATGCTTCTAATCCCAAACGTCTCTGTAACGCTATCAACCACTACTCCATTTTCTTTAATTGAAATTACAGCAGTATATAAATTGGCTTTTTCTACTCCCCAAAGTTTTGGATTGTTGATTTCAATAGCATGACGAGAAATACTTCTTCTTCCTTGTTGCGTACTACTTGTTATAAGCTCATTACTAGCATCTAATAGGTCTACTTGCACCTCAACCTCTCCAGCTGCTCCTTCTATCTGAGTTTCTACACGAACCGTTGCTTTACTATCTGTAACTTCTGGAGTGGTAATTTTAACACCCCACTGTGGTATGTGTGTCTTATTGGTTTTCACCAAGCGTACATCTCTATAAATTCCAGAACCTGTGTACCATCTGGAATCTACATAATTGGTACGGTTTACTTTAACTGCAATTACATTCTCCTTTCCGTAATTAATGTGTTCACTTAAATCATACGAAAAGCTACTATAGCCGTTGGGTCTGTGTCCTAACTCATGTCCATTCATCCATACGGTTGAGTTGTTATATACTCCATCAAACTCAACCCAAATTACTCTTCCTTGGTCTGCTATTGGAACAGTAAATGTTTTTCGATACCAACCAATTCCACCTTCTGTAAATCCTGTACTTGCAGCAGTTCCTTCTTTTTTATACCCTGCCAGAATCGCCCAATCATGCGGTAATTGTACTTCCTGCCAGCTACTATCATCAAAAGTATTTTCAATTGCTTCCGTTTGGACTTCTTTACTGAATTTCCAACTGGAGTTAAAGTCTTCTGTGATACGAACTAGCTTTTCTTTTCCACATGATGAGAAAAGAAAAGCTAGTATAAGAACGGTATATAAGTTATACTTCATTACTTCTTTATTTTAAACACCCACGCATAGTTTAAATCCACTCCTTTAGGTAATTTAATGGTAGTTCCATTTGCTGATTGCTCAAAAGAAATAGTTCCGTTGTATCCTAACAACTCAATAGATTTAATTTGAATTTTAGTTTCTGTTAAATAGTTGATATGAACATCTTTTGTTGGTATTTTCAAAACCGTTGCATACAACGCATCCTTGTTGGTAGTAAAACGAATATCTTCTTGCGTAAATCCTTTATTTTTCCCTTCAGAAAGGTGTCCTGTTGCTGTTTTGGTAGGTCCTTCTCCGTATACATCATAGTAAGTAGATCCGTAAACAGCTTCTCCGTTTGTTTTTAACCAAGCACCAATATCTAATAAGGTTTTCTTTTGATCGTCTGGAATAATACCGTCTTTTCTAGGCCCAATGTTCAATAACAAACATCCATTCTTACTTACAATATCCATTAAGTCAGCAATTAAACTTTCTGCTGATTTTGGTTTCCAGTTCTTTGTATAGAACCAAGAGTTTTTACCGATAGAAGTATCTGTTTGCCAGTAAGATTTACGTAAAGAATCCATCTTACTACGCTCTAAGTCTAACATATGTGTTCCTGGCTTATAAGACTCATAACGTAAGTTCTTTGTTTGTAACACCACCTCCTTACCTCTTTTCAATCCAGAGTTGTAGTAGTAAGCAGCCAATTTCTTGTGATACGGTGCAAACTCAGGACGATCTAAATAGAAATCAAACCATAAAATGTCTGGTTGGTATTTGTCTATAATTTCCTTTGTTCTAGGCCACCAAGTATTTGCCAACCATTCTGCACTTGCAGGAGAGTAAGGCTCGTGCTGTGGTGCATACAAAGCTGCATATTCAGGGTTTCCTGTATCAAAACGCTCTTTTTGCGTGTAAAAGTTCCAGTTGAAAGCCAAGTGAGAACTTACTCCACAGATTAAATCTGTTTTTTTGATTTCATCCGTCAATTCTTTCAACACATCACGCTTAGGCCCCATTGCTACGGCATTGTAAGGAGTAATAGAAGATTCATACAAGGCAAAACCATCGTGGTGTTCTGCTACAGGTACCACATACTGTGCTCCTGACTCTTTAAATAAGTCTACCCACTCTTTTGGTTTAAAGTTTTCCATCGTCCACATAGGTAACAAGTCTTTAAATCCAAAGGTCTTAGGGTCTCCAAAAGTTTCTTTATGAAATACCGATGCAGGATGCGGTTTTCCATTTTTAGCCAACACTCCCGTTACATGATCCACATTTCCTTCGTCTAAATACATCCAACGAGAATACCAATCCGTATGGTTTTCTGGTACCGAGTTAGGCCCCCAGTGAATAAAGATTCCGAATTTGGCATCTTTCATCCATTGTGGTATTTGGTAATGCTGTAAACTTTCCCAGTTTTCCTCATAAGTAAATATTGGTTTTACTGTTTCTTTAGCAGCTTCTTTTTTGCTAGGTTGACATGCAGCTAAAGCTACCAATGCCAATGCTCCTAATATTTTTTTCATCTTAGTAAATTCTTTATTTGTTTATTTTGATGTAATTAAGGTCATATCTTGCCACTTCTCTTGAATGGAACTGTCTGGATCCGTACGTTGAAACTTCGCCACATATTCTTGCCATTCCGCTTCTCTAGGCAATTGCTGCCATTTGGGTCCTATTTTCTCTAAATCAAAGTCAGGAACAGCATCCATAATTAAAATAGCTTGAGTACCTGATAAGTATATCTCCATATCTTTTACCCCAACCGTTTTCATGTTGGCAGTAATTTCTGGCCAAGCCTGCCCTATGCTATGAACTCTTTTATACTCAGCCATTAACTCAGGTTCTTCTTGGAGTAACAACGTCCAAACAAATCTTTTGTAAGGAACTACACTTGTTTTTAACTGTCCATCTTTGGATTTGTAAACGGATTGTTGCTCAAACTCATAAATACGCTCCAAAGGCTTTTCCTCAAAAGAAAAGGAAGGTAAGTCAATACCTAACTCCGTACATATGTTGTGAACCAGATAACTGTCGTAAGCTATCTTGGCATCAACTATTAAAAAATAGTTATTCTCTTTCTGATAAATCTCAAATTGGTAGATCCCCGCTATCTCTAGTTGTTCTTTCGTTTCCTTAGATATTTTTAAACTAGAAATATCAACATCCGAAACTAAATAAGTAAAACGACGAAACTGTAATGCATCCATCTACTTATGCTTTAATTTTTACTTTGTGTCCTTTAATAGCAAAGAATAATAAGTAGACATAACAGATTAATGGAATTACGAATGAGAATTTAATTCCAATGGTATCTGAAATGTATCCCATTAGAGGGGGTACAATAGCACCACCTACAATTCCTAATAAGAATACCGACGATCCTGTTTTGGTATACTCTTTTAAATCTTGCATACTTAAACTAAAAATAATTGGGTATACTATAGAAGTAAACAATCCTACTACAGATAAACATGCCAATGAAAAATACCCATTGGTTACAATAGCGATGGTCACCATAGCAAAAGCACTAATACTACAGAATGCCAATACGTTTTGTGGCTTGAATCGTTTTAAGATGTATACTCCCAATAAACGACCTAATAAAACCAATCCCATAAAGGCAGTAATAAACTGTGCTGACTTTTGCTCTGTCAACTCAGGAAGGTTAAACCACTTGGCATAACGGATTATAAAACTTACAATTCCAACCTCAGCTCCTACATAAAAAAACTCAGCCCCAACACCGTAAAGTGTATGTTTAAACTTTAAAATATCTAACAAAGGCTTTTTATCTCCTCCTTGCTCATCTTGTATCTTAGGTAGTTTTATAAAAACCACCACCAAAGCAATTGCTACCAATACCCCAGTTAGAATTAAATATGGAGGTATGACCAAAGCTGCTTCTTCGGATAGGAAACTGTTTAACTTTTCTGGTGTAAACGCATCTATAGTAGATTGAGGTACATCCTCTTCGTGTAAAAACAACATAGAAGCCAGTACAGGTGCAATGGTTGCCCCAACAGATCCAATAGCTGCTGCCATACTCAAACGACTAGAAGCTCCTTCTGGACTTCCTAATTTAGTGATGTATGGAGATGCTGTAACCTCTAACACCGCAAAACCCGCAGCCATAATAAACAAAGCCACTAAAAAGAAAGTATATACCCTAGTTTCTGCTGCTGGGTAAAACAAAAAGGCTCCCATAGCAGCAATCAATAGCCCTGCAACCATTCCTTTTCGGTATCCTTTTTTCTGAATGTACCAACCTGCTGGCAATGCCATTACAAAGTAGGCACCAAAAAAAGCCGACTGTACCAAAGAGGACTGAAAATCGGTTAATTGGCAGGCTCTCTTTAAATGAGGAATGAGTACATCGTTGATGTTTCTGGTTAAGTTCCAAACAAACATCAAGGCCATTACTATAATTAACGGCACTAAAAATTGTGCATTACTATCTTTATTTGATTTCATGAAATCGTGCTTAAAGTTCTATGATTGCTTTTATTAAATCTTTTTCCTTGTATAATTTTTCAAACTCTGTTGGTACGCTGTCAAAAGACATTCTATGCGTGATAAAAGAGCTTGCATCTATTTTTCCTGCTTCTATCAAACGGATAATTCTTCCAAAATCCGATCCCATAGCAGCTCTACTTGCTTTTAAGGTCAACTCTTTTTTATGGAAAGAAGGATCGTGGAAAGAAACATCTCCCATAAACAGCCCAATAAAGACAATCGTTCCTCCAACTGCTGCCAGATTAAAGGTATTCATCATCGACTTAGGACTTCCTGTAGCATCTAAAATCACAGTGGGTAAATCTCCGTTTAGTAATACTTTTAAATCTTCCTCTACATTCCCTAAGGCATTTACCGTATCTTTTACTTTGGTGATTTCTTGACACTTTGCAAGCTTGGTATCGTCTATATCCATAGCAATCACCCTAGCTCCTTTTAATTGTGCAAACTGAATGGTTCCCAAACCAATAGGCCCCACACCAATTACCAATACAATATCATCTTCTTTAATGTCTGCTCTATCTACTGCATGGCAACCAATCGCTAAAGGTTCTATCATAGCTAACTGATCGTCTGACAAAGAATTGGTTGCATGTAAAAACTCTGCAGGATACACAAAGTACTCTTGCATTCCACCATCTACATGTACGCCCAATACTCTTAAATGCTCACCACAATTGGTTTTCCCTCGTCTTACAGCCTGACCAACCACTTCGTTGTAATAAGGTTCTACAGAGCACCTGTCTCCTACTTTTACATTAGACACATCTTCTGCCACCGCCACTACCTCTACTGCCAATTCATGACCCAAGATTCGTGGATATTCAAAGAAAGGTTGCTTTCCTTTAAAAGCATGTAAGTCTGTACCACAGACTCCTATTTTTTTCACCTTTAACAATGCTTGTCCACTAGAAAGCTCCGCACTTGGCTGTGCTGCTTCTAATTGCTCCCATTGTCCTGGTTCTTTTAAACTGATTGTTTTCATTTTTTATTTAGCTATAAGCTGTAGGCCTTAGGCTGTAAGCTCTGTTTATTGGTTTTCGACACCTCGACTGAGCTCAGTGCTCGAACATTAAAATTAACCGCATCTCGATACTTCGTTACACTCTGCACAGGCTCCTCGATGACCTTATAGATTTGTAAAAAGCTTATCTAATAAAAGGTGTTCGAGCGTCCCGAAACTTCGGGAGAGAACTAATGATACGATTCAGTAATCACACTCGTTACTTTGTTAAAAATATCCTCTGGCAACTTTCCTTGCTTCCAATCTTCTATGGTAGCTTTTATTTGTGCTGGTGTTCTAGCTCCCATTACCACTCTATCTGCTTCTTTTACAGAAAATAAGTAACGTTGAGCCAAAGTGGCTAAAGGCATACCTACCTCTTTTGCTATCTCGTTTACTTTGATGGCATTTTGTAAATCTTGTTCAGTAACCCACTCTCCATCTACACCTTCATCCACATATTTTTGAAAACGGTTTCCTAATAAAGAGAAATGCAAAGCCGAAGCAGCATAATAAGCGATCCCTTCTTTGTGAAACTGTTGAATATCTCCATTAAAAACACTTAGGTTACAAGCATTTAGTTTTAAGAATCCAGAAACTACATCAAAGTTTTCCTTGGTAATGTAAGGCTTAAACTCCTCCGATGGATTTCCTCCCACACCGATTCTATCAATCAATCCTTGTGCTTTGAAAGATTTTAAGGTATCTAAAACCTCATCCATCTTGTCTAAAGGCACTAATTGTGGTTCGTGTAGGAATAACAAATCAATTTTAGAAAGTCCCAATGTTTCTAAACTATTTTCCAAACTACGTTTCAATCCGTCTGGTGAATAGTCCAACTTGGTGTCAAAAGCATCTGCCCCTTTTAAACGACCAATCTTAGTACTTACAAAAGGTTTTGCTCCTGTCCATTGTCTTAGGGCTTTTCCTAAATAGTTTTCAGCCTCTCCGTAAGACGGAGCTGTATCGAACACAGAAATTCCGTTTTCTAAAGCATACAATACCGCTTCTATAGATTCCTCTTCTTTCACTGCTCCCCAAACTCCTCCTAAACCAGATGTACCGTATACCAAACGGCTTTGGTCATTAAAATAGGGGCTTACACTTGAATCTCCTGTTATATATGTTGGTTTCATTTTTTTATTTGGCTATATGCTTTAGGCTCTAGGCTGTAAGCATTTTTTATTTTATTTGTGTAATGTATTTTTCACTACTACGTTATTGAAAATAGACACTGCGTGTCTTTAGAAATTCACCGTTGCACCACCGTCTACAGGTAAAATAACTCCTGTAATGTATTTAGCGGCTTGTGAACTTAAGAACACGGCTGCATTTCCTATATCCTCGGTAGTTCCAAAATGATCCATGGCAATACGGTTGGTAATCTGCTGTTTACGAGCTTGATCTTTATTCACCGCATTTAGGAACATATTTGAGGTAATCCATCCTGGAGCAATTGCGTTGACTCTTACGTTGTCCTTGGCATACTCAGCAGTTAAACTATTCACCAAACCAGTTAATGCGGTTTTAGAAGCACTGTAAGCAATCACTCTATCAATTCCAAATAACCCAGCCATAGAACCAATCATAATCACCGATCCTTTTTTACGTGCCAACATGTTCTTGGCACATTCGCGCGTTAAAGAGAATACACTAATTAGGTTGGTCTGAATGATTCTTTCAAAATCTTCATCCGTAGTTTCCTGAGCCCATGCTTTGTGATGAATTCCAGCATTGTTTACCAAAATATCAATGGGTCCTTCGTTGGTTTCTATATCCGCAACCAACGCAGGAATACTAGCTCTATCTGTAATATCGTTGACTCTATACGATGCATTGGCTCCCAGTTCGGAAACCGCTTCTTGCAAGACAGCTTCTCTACGACCTGTAATCACAACTTTGGCACCCGCTTCTATCATCGCTTTGGAAATACCCAAACCAATTCCGGTTCCTCCACCTGTTACTAAGGCACGTTGTCCCTCTAAAGAAAAACTCTCTAAGCTCATTTAGAATTTAATTTCGGTTAATGTATCGTCTATAAAATTGAATCCCCATCCTGGTCTACTGTGTGGTTTTGCAAAACCATCCTGAATCACCATTGGGTTGTCTATTAACGGATCTACCCAGTCAAAAGACTCTGCTCCAACCCCGTTAGGAATTGTACACAATAATGGCACATCGTAATCTTTGTAATAGTGTGGCAATACAGGCAAGTTAAAACTCCCTGCCAATGCTGCACTTTCTCTCCATTTTTCTACTCCTCCAATTCTTAAAATATCTGGCTGCCAAATATCTAAGGCATTTCTTGTTGCTAGTTCACGCAATGGTAACGTATCGTATTCACGCTCTCCCATAGCTAAGGAAATTCCCGCTTGGTTCTTTAAAATCTCAAACGCTTGGTAGTTTTGGTGATTTACCGGCTCTTCGAACCAGTTGATGTTTAATTCCTTTGCCGCTCTAGACAATTTCATAGCCGATGGTAAGTCCATTCCTTGGTTGGCATCCATCATAATATCTACTTTGTTTCCTACAGCCTCACGCACCAAACGCAAACGTTCTACATCGGTACTAACTTTTGGAGATCCTACTTTAATCTTAACAGCTTTAAACCCACGGTTTGCATAGTCTGTTACCTCTTCAATCAATTCGTCTACCGAATAAGAAATCCAACCACCACTTCCGTAAATAGATACTTTATCGTGGTATACTCCTAAGATTTCGTGTACAGGCTGGTTCAAGGTTTTTCCCCAAGCATCCCACATGGCAATGTTTACTGCTGCCTGTGCCCATCTATTAATTCCCTGATTTCCGAAATACTCTGCTAAATCGTCTAATTTGTTATAAACGACTCCCATTTCGTTGGTTTTGTGACCTATGATATGAGGAACTGCATCCTTTAACGCTCCTGCAATAGCATTGGGAGAATATTGGAAAGACAATAAATATGATTCCCCTACTACTCCGTTTTCTAATTGAATTCTTAATACCAAAAATGAAATTTCTGTAATGGTATGCGTAGCATCTGATATTGGCTTTTTTAAAGGGGCAACCGCCTTGTAAATTTTTGCGTCTCTAATAGTGATGTCTTTAGACATAAGTTTGCAGTTTTTGTATTTAAAATATGATTAAATAAATGATATCACAAAAATATCCATTGTTTTGTTGCGTATTTTACACTATACTACTATATTCATACACTATATTGGCTTTTTATAGATTTATTCTCGTTTTTTAGTCACAGAAAGATATACTTTGTTTTATTTTGGTTGCTGGAAGTTTGAGAACCACGAGTCAAGAATCAGGAAGCAGGAGTCATTAAGTAATCATGAGCAATGGCGGTAGTTACGTAACAACGTGAGACTGCGAGTCCATTACGAGGTACGAAGTAATCGTGAGCAGTGGCCGTAGCATACAGCCTAAGGCCTATAGCATAAAGCACTTAAATAATGAAAGCAAGATATCATAACATTACCAATTCCCCAGGAAGTTCTTTTAGAGCTACGTTGTTTCAGGACAAAGAGTTTCCTGCTGCATGGCACTTCCATAAGGAATACGAACTGACTTATATCGTAAAGAGTACGGGGGTTCGTTATGTGGGGAACAGTATGGAGACGTTTGATAATGACGATTTGGTGCTTGTAGGTTCTAACCTACCGCATTGTTGGAAAACCATTGGTCAGCAGACGGAGGATGTAGAGTGTATTATTATTCAGTGGGATCAGGAATTACTAAGTGGTTTGCTAGACAAAAGAGAATTAAAGTACGTTCGTGATTTGTTGAAACGTGCCCAACGTGGAATTAAATTCCAGAAGTCTTTTGCCATAGAAATTAAAAAGATGCTTTTGGAGTTATTGAATGCACATCCTTTTGAACGTTTGATACTCTTTTTACAGGTTTTGCAAAAACTAGCCATTTCTAACGAAATAGAAATTCTGGCAGGTCCTAGTTTCGCGAACAGTTTGTCTTCTAAAGAGAGTGAACGTATCAATGTGATCTACAACTATATTAAAGAACACCATTTGGATAAAATCTCCTTGGATGATATCTCGAATGTAATGAATATGAGCAACGATACCTTTTCTCGATTCTTTAAGAAAACCTTTAACAAATCCTTTTTTGCTTTTTTAAACGAGTATAAAGTGAGTATTGCTTGTAAGTTGTTGATTAACTCCGATTTGTCCGTTTCCGAAGTAGGTTACCAAATAGGATATAACAACCTTACCTTCTTCCATCGTCAGTTTCAGAAGCATATGGGCATGTCCCCGTCTAAATACCGTAAAGCCTACCAACGTATTCCTTTTGGGGCGAGTTAAACTGTATGCAATCTTGTGGTTCTGTAAATACATGCCGCTCCTAGGGAGCTCTTTCTTATCACGTCTTATATTTTCTAGTTAGGTGTCGATCCTAACGGAGCTATAAAAAATTACGTTAAAATGATAACTCGCAATAAGAAGAAAAGCTACAGCGTGGCGATATCTTACTAACAGATGCAACCAAACTAAAACAAAGCTCCAGAGGAGCGACACATGCAAGCGTTCTTACATCGTCAGTTTCAAAAGCATATGGGCATGTCTCCCTCTAAATATCGTAAAGCCTACCAACGTATTCCTTTTGGGGCGAGTTAAAACTGTATGCAATCTTGTGGTTGCAAAAATACATGCCGCTCTTATGGAGCTTTTTTCTTATCACGTATTATATTTTCTAGTTAGGTATCGCTACTAACGGAGCTATAAAAAAGTTACGTTGAAATAATAACTCGCAATAAGAAGAAAAGCCACAGCGTGGCGATATCTTACTAAAAAAACATAAGCAAACTTAAACAAAGCTCCAGAGGAGCGACACCGTTAAGCATTCTTCCATCGTCAGTTTCAGAAGCATATGGGTATGTCTCCCTCTAAATATCGTAAAGCCTACCAACGTATTCCTTTTGGGGCGAGTTAAACTGTATGCAATCTTGTGGTTCTGTAAATACATGCCGCTCCTAGGGAGCTCTTTCTTATCACGTCTTATATTTTCTAGTTAGGTGTCGATCCTAGCGGAGCTATAAAAAAATTACGTTAAAATGATAACTCGCAATAAGAAGAAAAGCCACAGCGTGGCGATACCTTACTAACAAATACAACCAAACTAAAACGAAGCTCCAGAGGAGCGACACCGTTAAGCATTCTCCCATCGTCAGTTTCAAAAGCATATGGGCATGTCACCCTCTAAATAACGTAAAGCCTACCAACGTATTCCTTTTGGGGAGAGTTAAAACTGTATGCAATCTTGTGGTTCTGTAAACACATACCGCTCCTAGGGAGCTCTTTATTATCACTTCTTATATTTTCTAGTTAGGTGTCGATCCTAACGGAGCTTTAAAAAAGTTATGTTGAAATAATAACTCTTAATATTAAAAAAAGCCACAGCATGGCGATATCTTACTAACAGATGCAACCAAACTAAAACAAAGCTCTAGAGGAGCGACACATGCAAGCGTTCCTTACTAAGCTAAAGCCTATACAAAGTAGTAACAATCCTCCCTTTGTTATGCTCCAAGGGAATCGTTAGTAGCTCTTTGGCTTCTGTTACTTGTAAGTTGAAAGGTTCCACTAACAGATTCACCCCACTTTTCTTTTTAATGCGAATTCCCTGCCCTGAGATGATATCTTTATTAGGTTTGAACTCACCCGTTGGTAAATGCTCAGTTAGTATAATGTATTTATACTGATACAATTTTTCCACTACCGCTTTGACTTCTGCATTGGACAAATGCTGCAATACCTGACGAATAATAACACAATCTGCTTGGGGTAAAGTAGCTGTAGCAATGTCCAAACACTGAAATTGTAAATTCTCTGCTGTAAACAGTTCTTGGTTTCGAGCTATTAAAGCGGGTACAATATCCACAGCGGTATATTCCTTAGCAAAAGGCAGCAACTGCTTTCCTATATTAAAATCTCCACAACCTAAGTCACAAACGGTGATGGGTATAACAAAAGATTGTAGAAACTCTGCTACCACCTTTACATACGGTTTTACAATTTCCTCACTATGCGAACCTTCCCCTGAGTAAAAATCGTGTTCCTTTCCTCCCCACAAGTGTAAGTCGTACACTTGCTGCATAGCATCTTTGGTAGGCCAAGGTTGTTTTTTGGGCATGGTCTTGGGTTTGGGTGCAAATATAGGGTGTTTGGTGTTACTATACGTAGCTACTGTCACTGCTCACGATTACTTCGTGCCTCGTAATAGACTAGCAGTCTCATATAACTACGATTCAGCACTTCATTAACATTGATGCTCATACCTCCGTAGCAGCAGGCTACTTCGCTCATTCTTCACTCGTAGACCCGAACACCTCCATGATCTCCTCCATTAAATCCTCCCAGTTAGGATTCATGCCTTCAATTAAAGCAACTTTCCTTGCACGATTACCTGCTTTGAGTTGCTTTTCTCTACCAATGGCATCTCCTATGTAATGAAAAGCTTCGTAATAGACCAACTTGTTTAGGTTATACCTAGCTGAAAAGGACTTAGGGTAAAACTTGGTTTTGTGTTGCTGTATTCTACGCACAATATTAGACGTAACTCCCACGTACAACGTAGTGTTGTTTTTGTTAGTAATGATGTATATAAATCCTGGTTTCATAGCGTTTTGATTACTGCTCGAGATTGCTTCATTCTTCACAATTGACTCGCAAACTCACGTTCCCACTGTCCTTGCGAGGGAGGTACGACCGAAGCAACCCCACGCAGCTACTGTCATTACGAAGGAGGTACGACTGACGTAATCCCACGCCGTTACGTTAAGTACCTCATTAGCAATGGTGCTCATATCTCCGTAGTAGCAGACTGCTTCAGTCGTACCTCCTTCGCAGTGACTATACGGTTGGAGTACTAAACACCTTCAAAAAACTGCACGGCAAACTGACAAAAGTCTACAATAACCTCTCTATCCAATTCAAATTCTTTTCTAGAGCCTAAATAGTTTTTGGTTTTAGGTGAGATGACTTTTCCTTCTTTTAATTCAGTCACTGTAATGCATTTTATATGTCTTTTAGAAACCAACACAATATATGCGTTCTCATAAGGATAACCTTCAGGTAAATCTTTTATAGAAAAACAACCATTGGCTCTAAATTTCACTTCTAAAAAGTAAACGGACTTATTTTTACGGTGTTGAATTACAAAGTCTGGCATACGTCTAATTTCTTGTGCTACATCTGAACGTACACCTTTTAACAACTCCATAATACCCGGAATGGTATTTTCCATTCCATAACGAAAGACATTGTACTCTAAACTTAAAAACAACTCTTGTATTAAAGTCTCTGCAATTCTTCCTTTTATCATTCCATAGCGATAGTTGTAATCTCTATAGCTTAATCCATTTTTTTCCAAAGCAATATTTTTTAATCCAAAATTAAACTTTATATACCTAACCTACTTTTATTAAATTCTGAATTACGGTTTTTCCAATCAAGCTTATAATACCTCCTTTTTGTATATACATTGGGTCATCTAATTTATCCCACAAGTCACGTTTTATATACTCATCTTTTACTTCTGATTGCACTTTTGGTTCTGCACTTGTTTTTAGGTAAGCTTGATTGTCTTTATTTGCAATTACAGTTGCTTTGGTGCTTGTGGTTTCTGATACTTCTTCTACTATTTCTTTAATAACAATTGCATCTTCATTACTTATTTGAAATTTTTCCTTAATCTCTTTTATTGCAGATTCAATAGTAGTTCTTGGTATTTCGTGACCTCCTTTTCCCGTTTTATATCCCGTTTTTGAACTTGGTTCCGAAACTTTTATAAGGTTTGTTTTTAAACCTTGATATTTCACAGCACCTTTACTTAGTTCTACTTTCTTAAGAAACTCTTTCATTTCAGAAGTTTTCCCTTTTCTAATTAGAATTTCACTCATTACTTCTGCAAACACAATAAAACCTTCTAGTTCTTGGGTTAATTCAAAAAACTGAGCAATAAAATAATATAGCTTAGTATATCTACTCAATAAGGAAACATAACTTTTTTGTGCTTCTAGTAATGGTAATCTCTGCTTGAACGACTTTCTGTAATCTTGGTTTAGATTACTTAAAATAGCATCCGCAGTTGAGTTTCGCTCTCTAGCTTCTAATTCAGCATCAATAAAAGCATTTACATACAATTCTATTTCTTCTTGCGTAAATACATTTAGGTTTGTAATTTTTTCAAACAAGTCTACTAAAACTTGTTTTTTTGGCTGCTTTTCCTTGTATGGACTCCCTTTTCTATGCTTATTAAAGGCATCAAAAATATTTTGAGCATTATTTGTAAAATCAATTACCAAAATATCTTCTTGTTCTTTGTCTTTGTGTTTTCTATTTAAGCGTGAAACCGTTTGTATGGCATTTACTCCATTTATAGGTTTGTCTAAAAACATTGTAGATAACAAAGGTTGGTCAAAACCAGTTTGAAATTTATTAGCTACTACTAAAATGCGATTGCCTTCTTCTGCAAACACATCTTCTACTAATTTTCCATTGAGTTGATTGACTGTGTTTTCTTCTATTTTTTCTTTTGTAATTGGATGCGTAAAATCACTAAATGCATATAGCACTTTCCATTCAGATTCTTTGTCATCTAAAATGGTTTTTAACGTATTGAAATATTTTAAACCAGCAACACGAGAAGAAGTAACTACCATTGCTTTTCCTTGCCCCTGGATACTCGGCACTACTTTTTCTTCAAATAGTTTTACTATTACTTCTGCTTTGTATTGAATAATAGCATCATCTTCGTAAGCTATGTTTTTTAATAATTTACTTACGATTCCGATCGGGAAATCTTTTTCTGGAATGGCTTCTTTTAGCTTTAAATTGTATAAGGTTTCGTAAGAAATAATATTATGGGCAACATCCAAAATATAACCTTCTGCAATCGCTTCTTCTTCGCTATACACATCAAAAGGTTCTCCAAAGAATGACACAGTTTTGGGTGTAGTGGTAGCTGTAAAAGCAACAAATACTTGGTTACTTATGTTTAAGTTTTGTAATTCCTTTAGTGTTTCGTCTTCGTCCGTTTCTGAAGCTTCTGCCTCTTCATCATTAAAAAACTTACGCATTGTTAATGCCATTTTACCATCTTGCGAACGATGTGCTTCATCTATTAAAAAAGCAACGTTTCTGTTTTGGAGACTTTTATTATTCTCTAGTTTTTCTTGAATATGGGCAAACTTATGAATGGTAGTCACAATAATATCTCTGTCTTTCTCCAAATATTCTGCTAGGTTTTTAGACCTTTTGGCAAAATTTATTTTTGTACCCAAATGGGTAAATAGTTCTAAATCGTCTTTTACATTTTTGTCTAAAGCGTTTCTATCGGTTAGGATAATAATATTGTCAAATACCTTTTTACCATTACTCGTATATAAACTATCTAAACGGTCTGCCATCCAAGCTATTGTTAAGGTTTTTCCTGCACCTGCTGAATGATTGATTAAATACTTTTTACCTAAGCTTTGTTTGTTTTCTACACAATCACGAACGTCTTCAGCTAAGCTTTTACTGGCTCTAAACTGGTGGTAACGCGGAAAAATGGTAAATGAAGAAGTCGTTTGCCATTCACCATTTACTTCATTTTGTTTAGCGGGTACAAACACCAAATAGTGTTCTAAATAATGGCAAATATTCTCTGGAGATAAAGCATACCTGTACACATGTTCTACTGGATATTCGCCTTGATTTTCAGCCTTATTTTGCAAACTAGCGTTAAACCATCTAAAGTTCTTTTCTGAATTTGGATTCGTAGCAATCCTAGCTTCTGTATTGCTTAATGCTATGTATAGAAACGGATTTTTATACATAGGGTTTTGTAAATCTCGGTTTAAGAAACTCTCAAAAATGGCATCATTAACATCTTGTCCTTCGTCTTCGTGTTTTAATTCTAAAACAATAATAGGCAAACCATTTAACCAAATAACAATATCTACTCGCTCTTGCGTATTTGGGTTGTAGTAATATTCTTTTTTATAAGTAAAGGTGTTTTTAGCGTAATTTTCTGCTTGTGCTGTGTTGGTTGTAGACCTTGGTTTTTGAGCGTATAAAAGCACCTTTGTACCTTTTACAGTTAAGCCTTCTCGTATTATAAGCCATAATTCATTTTTTGTGATGGCGAGTTCTAAGGCCTTTATAATTTCTCGGTCTGCATCTGTACCAAAATTTTCTACTAGTTCTTGGTATTTATGTTCTTGTGTATTTTTAATAAAAGCAATAAGTTCCTTTTCTATAATATGACTGGTATTGGTAAGCCTTGAAGCCTCAAACGTTTCATATTGGTGTTTTGTACTTAAAAAAACACATAAGTGGTCTTGAAAAAGAGTTTCTTTATTGCTAGGCATAGGTTTCTTTTTTTATAGCAGAAGTTATCTGCTTTTTTCCTGTAACACATTCGTGGATTAAACTTTTACGATAGGCTTGTAAGGTTTTGATTTGGGAGTTTATGTTTTTAATTTCTAATTCTATTTTTCTTGAAAATGTATTAAGAAAATCAACAATTTTCACTTGTTCTTCTTTTGGAGGAAGTAATATTTTTAAATTACGTATTGTGTTTAAAGATAAGTTTCTTACAGTTGTACCTTCTAATGATAATTCAATTAAATCCTTAATGTAATAGGATTTCAAAAAGAAATAAAGAAATTCTCGATTAACAAAACTAAGAGCATCTATGTAAGCAGAACTCTTACCAAAAACTACTTTTTCATTATTATATAATGCCAAATTACCTATAGTTCCATTTATTGAAATTAACACGGTATTTGAAGAAATATTTAATTTATGTTTTTCAAATTCTGCTTTAGAAACAGTTCTTGTTTTTTCTTTTATTGTAATTCTACCGTTTATTAGATTATTTCCATTAATAAATGGATAATCGGTACCTTCTGTATATATTGGAGTCGAATGCATACCATCTCCAATTCTTTTAGAAACTAATTTTAATTTTATTAATTTCCAATGTTTAGGATATTTACCCAAACTAGGTATATTACTTTTTGTAAATTCTACTGACTTGTTTAATCCTTTTGTTATTATTTCTTGATATTTAGATTTTCTCATTTCCTCCATCGTCACCAACTGCTCCTGCTTAATAGCAATAATGCGGTCTATTTTAGCAGTCGCTTTGTCTAAATACTCGGCTATGGCTCTTTGTTCTTGTAGTGGTGGATATGCAAAAGAGCTATTTTTAATATGTCTTGAGGCTATTGCCCATCTTGTAACTCCTGTAGCTTCTCTAAATAATTGTGAAGCAATAAATTCATTATTTAAAGACCAAAATAAAAACGCACCATCAATTTTATTACGGACTGAACGTAGCATTGATAAATGATAACCGCACAACAATTTTTCTTGTGTTTCTTTTACTAAAGCAGGAACACCAATATCCAAAGGGTCTTCAGAGTCCTTTGTAATTATTACATCTCCAATTTCTAGCTGAAATTTTTTGATTTCATTTTCTGAAGCTGTGGCAGTACCCATAAAATCAATATCATTGGTGATGTAATTGTTATAATAAACATCAACATAATTGCAAAGTAAAACTTCTTCTTCGTCTTCTTTGGCTTTCTTATTTACGTTGCTAGGTTGAACTTTAAATTCCTTTTTAATCTTAGTAACTTCCCAATGCTCAGGAATAGCACCCAACCATTCAATACTACTATCTTTATACCTGTACTTTTCCATCTTATAAAGCTTTTATTTCGTCGAGTAAATTGGTGGCTTCTTCTTCCAGTTCCCAAAACTGTTCTATCAACTTATCACTACTTTCTGGCTCTTGGTATTTGTAAAAATATTTGTTGGGTAGTATTTCGTAGCCTAATTCTTTATAGGCTTCCCAGTGTATAATTTGGTAATCTATTTCTTTGGCTAAAAATGCGTTTATATAAGCTTCTTTGTCGGTTTTAGTTCTATCAAATGGTATGTACTCGTTATCTACTATATAGTGCCTATGGTGGTATGTAGCGGTTTTTTCTTGGTTTTTAAACCATTTTTTTAGGTCGTTTAGTTTTTCATCTTTAAGTGTTGTTACCTTTTCTTTTAGTTGGTTGGCTACTAAAGTTTCAAAAGCGATTTTGCCATCGTAATGGATTTCAATATCTAGTCCATTCACTTTTAGATTTACTGTGTAATCTCCATACAAATCAAACTCTTTTTTGATATTGGTATTGTTCAATTGTTTGGTAAAATCTTCGGTAATCCACATAGCTTCACCATGTTCATCTTCTTGCCAAAAAGTTACTTTTACCTTGTGAAAAGCAAAATCTGTGGTGTGGAATTTTTTACAGTACTCATTTTCTTCCCAGTTTTCGTATTGGTCATGAATCCATTTACGATTGGTATCTGTTATTTGGTTACGCTTGTTCCCAAATGATTTGGGTTCTTTTTCAAACTGTTCTCTAGCATTTATAATAACTACTTGCTCTTTTTTATGTTCGGGTTTGTTGTTATTAAGTAACCACACATAAGTATAAATACCTGTATTGTAAAACATTTGATCTGGCATCATTACAATAGAATCCAACAGGTCTTTCTCTAAAATAGAACGTCTAATTTCACTTTCGCCTTGGGTTGCATCTCCGTTACTTAATGGAGAACCATTGAACAAAATGGCAATTTTAGAACCACCTTTGCTCTTGGTCTTCATTTTTTCTATCATGGTAGATAAAAACAACAAAGCCCCATCGTTGCTAGGAGACATACCCGCAATATAGCGTGAGTCTGCAAACTTTTTAACATGTTCTTTATATGGAGACCAATCTACTCCAAAGGGAGGGTTGGAAATCATATAATCAAAGACTCTACCTGCGTGCTGGTCTCCATCATCTTCAATACTTTCTATATGCGGTATTAAAGAATTTCCATGGGTAATGTTGCTATTGCGTGCTTCTCCTTTTAGCAGCATATCTGCTTTGCAAACGGCATAGTTTTGAGAAAGTAATTCTTGTCCATTAAGCAATACCAAATCTTCCACATTTTCTACGCCTTTGGGAGTTTTTGCTTTGTCTATTAAATGTTCCTTGGCAATAGATAGCATACCTCCTGTTCCACAAGCAGGATCGTATAAAGAGATAGCTTTGGTGGAAGTTTCAGGGTCAAAATCTATTTCCATCAAGTCTACCATAATTCTTATGATTTCTCTGGGAGTAAAGTGTTCTCCAGTATCTTTGGCATCGTCTTGTGAAAATCTTTGCAACAAGTTTTCGTATACATATCCCATTTCTATATTGGACAATCTATTGGGACTAAAGTCTTCTTCTGAAACCAACTGAATAATCTCTGACAAACGTTTTTCTTTTACCATTTTGGTAACTACTTGTCTGTATTCAAATTTATCTACAATTTCTTCTATATTATCGCTAAAACCATTTAAGAAATCACGAAAATTATTTTCTACTAATGTATTACTATCAGCCAATATACTTTTTAAAGTCCAATGGGTACTATTGTAAAATTCTAGTTTTGCTTTCTCGTGTTGTTTTATTTTTTTGGCAAGTTCAGCTTGTTTTGCTTTTCCTTTTTCGGCATCTTTCTCATAAAGAGCCTTTATATTTTCATCGTCAAAAGAGTTGTCTTTAGCAATAATTACGGACTTGAATTTGGCTCTATTTTCTTCCAAAACACATTCAATTCTACGAATCATAATCATGGGTAGAATAACCGAAGGATAATCTTTGGCTTTAAATTTCCCTCTTAATTTAATCGCACCTTTCCAAACCTCATTGGTTAGATTTTCTAATCTACTTTTATTTAACATTCTGGTTGTTTTCTATATTCAATTTAACGTTTGTTTTTTTATTTCTTTTATTTAGAGCTTATACTTTAATTTCTTTTCAATTCATCTAAAGTTTTTCCTTCCTTGTTTTTCCAATGCTTCCACCCATTAGAAGAACGTCCTAACACTACACCAACAGCAGTACTTGGTGATTTGAATATGTAATTCTCGTTAAACTCGTAATACATATCATTTTCAATTAATATCTTATTTGCTATTAACTTATCTCTTAAGTTTAATAAATAACCATGACAAGAAGGGACAGTAGTTTTACTAACTTGTGAACCTTTATACACAACAAATCCCTCATTAATTAAATCTCCTTCTGCTTTTACTTCTCTTCCGTTTAAGTAAAATAAGTCTTGGGTAATTTCTTCTTGTTTACTAATTTCCTCATAAACTGGAAAGCCTAGTGTAGATAATAAAATAGTTATAGTTTCAAAACTATCTAATAAATCCGCTTCCATAGATTCGGTAACATGGGGTTTGTTTATTTTCTTTTCATTGTCCAGTATATAACGATTGGCTTCTTTAGCTTTTGTAACAGCGTGATATTCCAAATATCTTACATCGGACTTGGTAAATGTATTTTTACTGGAAATTAGTACCACAGCATAATTCCAAAATTCCTTTTCTCGGTTGTGCTGCTTTAATCTTTCAAAGCAATCTTCTGCTTCTCCTATGTATGCTATGGGTTTTACCTTTTCATCAGACTCTCCAAACAAAAAATAAACACCTACATTTTTAGCCTCTTCTCTAGTGGCTATGTAGTCTAATTTGTTTTTTGGTATTAAAACTGCCTTTACCATTCGGGTGGTAATTTCTGCTATTTTGACACTAGTTGGAGAACCATCGGGTATAAAAATCTGTATGGTTTGTGGTCTATTCATTCAATTTTTTAGTCTTACAAAGATAAATATACAAATACGTAGAGGTTACTAGCCACTTTTTTATCTGTTTAGATAAAATTTTATCTAGCTAAGGCAAAAATAAAGTCATTTTATGCTCTATAGCTGCACTAAATTTAGATTTTATGAGGTTTATTACAGCTAAAAACCTGCACTAAATTAACACACACTTATCCAAAACAACAATTCAAGTTCATACACTTAAAAAACCAAACAACTACCCCATACAAAACACTCCATTTTTAGCCCTAAAAAAAAGCACAGTACCTCCCTAAAACCCCACACGTGTGGGAAATGATTGTGACTATAGTCAAAAAAAATTCCCACTAGTGTGATAAACCATTGCCACACTAGTGGGAATGGATTGCCATACGGTGCTTTTTGGGCAAAAAGCATAAAAAATCCCGAAAGCAGTGTTGCTTTCGGGATGAATTTTACGGGCTTGCTTAACCGTTAAGAGGCTAACTGACTTTTTACGGTGGCTAGCATTTTCTTCATTCTAGGACTGGCTCTAAAATTTAAACGTCTTTTAACAATTTGGTCAACAGATACTTCTTCTTCAGAAGCAACTCCTTCTGAGCTTACCCCTACTTTAAAGGTTCCCATTTCGCCCAAATGCACGGTTCTACCCTGCTCTAACTGGTCTATGGTATGTACTGCCAAAGCAGTAATTACGGCTTTACAGTCTATTTCACTTACCGTACTCTGACGAGCGATTAAAGTAGCCATACGATCTATGTCTACCAAGTCTTTAGAAATGGTTTGTAAATAAAACTTTTTGTCCGCTGCTCTGTCTTGCGGGTTGATCTTTTGTACTGAAATTACTTTTAACATAATACAACTTTTTAAAATGACTCTCTTTCTTTTTCACTTGCTTTTAGAGAGATAACCTCAATGGAGGTTACGCTGTAAAACTAGATACAACTCCTTTTCAAAAAACTTTTCGGTATTTTTTAATCTAAAGTTTTCGGACTTGTTATAAAAAAACCTAGTGTTTATAAGGGTTTGTCACTTTTTTTGTTAAACAAGTGTTTGAACAAGTAGGTGAACATGTGTTCAAAAAGTGTTCAAACCTTCAGTGTTTATGCGGGTTTGTAAAATGCCGTTTTTTGGTTTTTGTCAAGTTTTACTCACTTTTTTGTAAAGTTTTTTGTCAACTTTTTGAGTTGTTTTGTTCTCGATACGGCTATAAGCCCTCTGTTTTCAGGGCTTTTAGCCTACTCGAACTGACAAATCTGAATTTCTATAAATTGTCAAGTTTTTGAAACCAATGTCAACTTTTTGAAAAACTTGTTAGGTTTTTTGTGCAGTTTTTTGGAAGTGCATCTCGATACACTAACGTTATTTGATGTGACATGCTTCTCGATACTTCTCCTAACGTCGAAACTCGAAGTGACATGCTTATTGATACGTTAACGTTATTTGAAGTAACAAGGTTCTTGATGCAAACCTTTTGGCTGAGTTTAGGGTAAACGAAAAACTGTAGAAATAAATTAGGCTTAATTCCTTTTATGAGCTTCCTCTACTTTTGTAGACTATAAAAATAAAATTATGTTCATTTCTCCCTTTTTCTTGATAAAAAGGAAGCAAAAATCAAGAAGCTTCCTATGAAATTGCTGCGCACCAGCTTTTCTCATCATTCCATGCTCCTTTGCTAACGCAACGCACTTCCATGATTTCAAAGCTTATTTCTACGGAAGCTTCGGGAATAAATATTGGAGATTTCTATATATATATTATAGTCTTAATATATAACTCTTTGATTGTGCTTAATCTTAATTTCTTAGAAGCTCAAAGTGATAGTTAATGTCAGTTCGAGTGCTGGTTATTGTAGTAAAACGGAAATAAACGGAGTATCGAGAATGGGGTTGGGATTGAAACTCCGTAGTACTTCTCGATACTTCTCCTAACGTCGAAACTCGAAGTGACATGCTTCTTGGTACAATGACGTTATTTGGAGTAACACCTGTTAGCCTATACTTAATAACTATGTCAGTTCGAGTGCTGGTTATTGTAGTGAAACGGAAATAAACAGAGTATCGAGAATGGGATTGGGATTGAAACTCCGTAATGCTTCTCGATACTTCTCCTAACGTCGAAACTCGAAGTGACATGCTTCTTGGTACAAAACCTTTTGGCTGAGTTTAGTGGTAAACTTTATGTGGTGGTCATCGAGCAGCCTGCACTGAACCTAGTCGAAGTGTCGAGATGCAATAATCTGAGATAATTCCAATTAAAAATTTAGGCTTTTACGTTCATTTTGTCTTGATACAAAACCCTTCGACTAGGCTAAGGGTAAACTAACAGCCTATGGCTGCAAAAGATCAAGAAGCTTCCTATGAAATTGCTACGCACCAGCTTTTCTCATCATTCCATGCTCCTTTGCTAACGCAACGCACTTCCATGATTTCAAAGCTTATTTCTACGGAAGCTTCGATAATAGTCAAGATTTCTATTCTATTAATGATTTAGAATGTGTTTTTTACGAAATAACCATGCTATGCCGGGTTAATTTAAATTAATGCTTATTTCTACGGAAACTTCGGGAATAAATATTGGAGATTTCTATAATTGTATTTATAACCAGGCTTCGAGCGATTCGGACACATCAGGAGAGAAGTAACTAGTAAATGTTACTGGAACTATTCTATAACGTTTTTGATTCTACTACTAGCTCCGTTAGGGGCGAAATGTTTATAGAGATTTAAAACCGATATTGAAATGAGCTCCATAGGTGCGACAACCACTCACCTACAAACACAACATTAGCTAACACCGAATACTATGTCACTCCACTGGAGCTTGGGTATTGATGTGCTCTTTCTAGTTCGTAATATATAACCACAACGTGGCTTTTCCTTTTATATGTAGCTACTTATTTCTATGTAAACACAGCATAACTCCGTAAAACCACCTGTTAAAAAGCATTGTTTTGAATAGATATGTATTCGTATGTTTGTGAAATACAAGTACCCTAAAATTGACTGCTATGAGAAACCCTACCCTACTCCTAGAGTGCATCTGTAAACACGATGCGCTGTACTTAAAGAATTTTATAGAACGCATAAATCCTATTCACGTAGAGATTATGGTGGTTAATAGAAAGGTGTGCCTAATTGTAGAGGATTGCAATTACCACAAGTCTTCTATTATTGTAGAAAATCAACATCCTTTTTTGCCAAGTACATTGGCTAAAAAGCACGAAGATAAAATGTTGCGTTTGGCAACAGCCGCAAGTCGTAAAGAAAAGCCTGTTTTTTACGGAAAGCAACTATTACAGAGTTTACCTGCTAACATAGGTACTATTTGTAAGTATTTGGTATACTTAAGTATTCCTGCTATCTGTTAAGCTATAAAAAATTAGTTTTCGTTTTAGGTTTGAGATAAGTTGAGACAAAATTCTTTTTGCGCTCAACTTATCTTATGAATAGCCCTTAAAGCTTGTACAGCATGGTAACTACTTCTTCATTTTTATTGGCTAAGGCTACAGAAAACAATTGTTGCTTGCTTTTAACTTGTAGGTTAAATGGCGGGGCTGTTAGGTCTACTCCACTATTTTTTTGAATACGTACTCCTTTTCCTTCTACAATATCTTTGTTTGGCTGATAAACTCCTGTAGGCAAATGTTCTGTTACAATTGCATATTTATATTGCGGCAATCTTGCTACAATAGTTTTAATCTGAGCATTGTTTAAGTGCAATAAAGTCTTTCGCAGAATAACACAGTCGGCACGTGGCAATAACGGATTGGAAATATCCAAACCTAAAACCCCAGCGGTGCTTTTAACGACTGTGTTGGGTTGAATTAAACCAGATATGATATCTGCTACAATATACGTATCTGTGTATTGAATTAATTGTTCACAAATCGTTAGATCTCCAAAGCCCAATTCGCACACCGTTATGGGATGATTAAAAGAGGTTAAAAATTCAGTCATCACTTTAAGGTAAGGCTCTATCAACTTAGGGTGATGAAATCCTTCTCCAGAAGGAAAATCAATTACCGATTCATCGTTTTCTATACGATACAAAGACTCTTTCATATTGTATTTTTATTGGTTGTGTTATTTATTCCATAAAAAAAGCATCCTGAAAAGTGCGGACAGGATGCTTTGGCAATACAGTACATATATCTAATTATCTCCCCAGATAGATTTTATGTATTTCTGTATCCCCTTTTTTATCTTTTTCTTTTATCAATTGTATGCCTTTTTGCGCTGCTTTTACATCTGTCTATACGTTAAAAAACTATTCTTTTTAAACACTTTCTATGCGTATGTACATCAAAAAATAAACAGAACATTTGTACAACTAAGAGGCAAAGTCTCTTTACAAAAAGAGCAATCCTTACCAAGGGTTGTGCATGCAAATTTCACACATTTATCAACCTTTTTAAAGAAAAACAGGGGTGGTTTATGGGTGATATACGGGTAGTATTCGGGTAGTTTTATAACATATATCAAACAAAAAGAGCTATTTACTGAATATTTAGTAGCATTACCTCTTTTCTACTGCTTATTTGCAACTCGTCGTAAATTGCCTTAATATGGTACTTTACCGTGTTGATAGAAATATTCATTTCTTCTGCAATTTCTTTATTTGTAAGTCCATCTGTAAGCAAGCTTAAGATTTTGGTTTGTCTTGGAGTTAAATTATAACTAGGTACTTCTGCATTTGCCACTGCCTGATTGTTTTCTAAATCTTCTGTTAGTTTTTTAATCTCCTGGGTATAGGCATACAAATCGTCTCTAATTTTATCGTTTTCTTTTTGTAAAAACTTCATTCTATATACCACGGCATAACTCAATGTCAACATCTCAAACACTCCACCTATCTTTAACAAATTGGTAGTAACTCCAATATTTGGAATTCCATATAAAGGACAGATAAAGAAATCAAAAGCCAATACTAAGATTAAAAAATAAGCAATGGTAAAAAACTTGGCAAACGCGTTTTTATTGAATAGATATACACCGGTAAGCCAATACAAAGTCAATACATTTATAGCAATAATATCTCCTAATGCGTACCAAAACACTTTTTTGGTAGATAAGAACACAATGTAACACACCAACACAACCAACATCATTACCGCAGTTACATATTTAATCTTGGGTAAATACAAGTTGTGCTGCAAGTAAGTACCTGCAAATATAGCTCCGCAAATAGGAATTAAAACGTGTACAATCATTTCCCCTTCTTTAATAAACCAAAGAGAATTGGTTAACGTGGGTATTAAACCGTCTCTAAACATTAGCGCAATAGAAATGGTTGTTAAAAACAATGCATAGTACAAAAAGGTATAATCCTTAAAAGAAAAGAAATAAAATAGGTTAATGATGATCACCATAATGGCAAAACCGTAATACAAGCCCAATCTTAACAACTGATTGCGTTGATGTATTTGAAATTCACCCTTTGTAAAAGTATGTACAGGAATAAAAGCTTCTTTATTTACCTGTATTCTTATGTAGGCTGTAGTATTATTAGGGATGGTAAAGGTGGGGAAAACCGTATTGTTTACCCTATCTACTCCTTTGTACACATCAAAATTAAACAACTTAGCAGATGAAAGCTCTACGGTTCTTATTTTTTTGGAATTATTAACCATTCGCAACCAAAAAACACCATTGTGTAAGCCCTCGTTTATTTTTTCTGATACAGGTACAAAGGTTTGTGTCTGTACGGTTTCTAATGTTTGATTGCCATGTACATCTTGGTAATAGCTTACCTGAGCAAATAGAGAATTACAACATAAAAACAATCCTAAAATCAACCTCATAGCTATATAGCCGTTCTTGTTTATTGTAATTTTCTTCATAGTTATTTGCAAAACTTAAAAATAGATGATTTCTATTTACCTAATCTCTTTTTTATTGATGTATGAACACAAAACCCGTAGAAAGCCTTGTAAACCTACAAAGTTAAAAGTAAATCCATCATACATACAAATAAATAGCCATCTTAAAAAGGGGGGAATTGTTTAGCAAACGTAAACTTTTTAAAAATGCTACAAATTATAGCTTATTATGTTTATATTTGTAGCAATGGATTTTTTAGCATCAAATATAAGTCACTTACGCAAGCAAAAAGAACTTTCTCAGAGTGCTTTTGCAGCAGCAATGAATGTACCTAGGTCTCGTATTTCTTCTTACGAAGAAGGAAGATCTACTCCTAATATTGAATTTTTAATTCAACTGTCAGATTATTTTAAGATTCCGATTGATATTCTAATTCGTAACAACCTGACTACCGAAGAGAACGTTTCTTTTATTCAGTTAAGAAACAAACGTATTCTATTCCCTATTACAATTGATAGTGATGATGAGGATTTGATAGAAATAGTTCCTGCCAAAGCACAAGCAGGTTATTTATCTAGTTACGATGATCCTGAATACATAGAACAACTAAAGAAAATTAAACTTCCGTTTTTACCTATTGGTTTGCACCGTGCTTTTCCCATTCAGGGAGATTCTATGCTACCCATGAAAGATGGCTCTTTTGTGGTGGGGAAATTGGTAGAAGATATTGCGGATGTAAAATCGGGTCGTACTTATGTAATAATTACATTAAATGACGGAATTGTATACAAGCGCGTTGAAAATAATTTAGAAAAAGACAATACCTTAAAGTTAATTTCTGACAATACGGCTTACCACCCTTATGATTTGCACATTTCGGAAGTAATTGAGTTATGGGAGTTTGCCTGTGCTATTAACACACAGGAATACAGCGAGAGTGAATTGAAATTAAGTAGCATTATTAATTTATTTAACGATCTAGGGATTGAATTGGCAGAACTAAAAAAAATATTGGCATGATATACTCTATTATTGATGTAGAAACTACAGGAAAAACCAATAGAATTACAGAGATTTCTATATTTAAACACGACGGAACAGAAATTATTGACGAGTTTACTTCTTTGGTAAACCCTATGACTCCTATTCCGGATTTTATTACTGCACTAACAGGTATTGATGATGCAATGGTAGCCGATGCTCCTACTTTTGATGAGGTTGCCAACAAGATTTTAGAATTTACAGAAGATACCGTGTTTGTAGCGCACAATGTAAATTTTGATTACAATGTAATATTAAAAGAGTTTAAACGTATTGATTTAGATTTTAAACGTAGAAAGCTATGTACCGTTCGTTTGTCTAAAAAATTAATCCCTCGATTAAAATCGTACAGCTTAGGAAAGCTATGTACTAGCTTAGAAATTCCGTTGGTAGATAGACATAGAGCCAGAGGAGATGCGGAAGCTACCGTTAAATTATTAGAACTTTTATTAGCCACTCCAAAGGCATCGGAGGTGTTTCACGAATTTTTAAAGGCCAACTCTAAAGAAGCTACTTTACCTCCTCACCTGCCCAAAGCAGTGTTTCAAGGTTTGCCAAATCAGCCTGGAATCTACTTCTTTAAGGATAAAAAAGGAGAAATTATTTATGTAGGGAAAGCTAAAAACATAAAACAACGCGTACTAAGTCATTTTTACGATAAAAAGCAAAAGGAACTAGATATGTGCTTAGAAATTGCACATGTAGACTACGAATTATCTGGTAGTGAATTGATTGCTTTGTTAATGGAGGATGAAGCTATTAAAAAACACTATCCTAAATACAACTTTGCATCCAAACGCTTTTTAAGTCAGTATGCCATTTTTAATTATACGGATAGAAAAGGAATTATCCACTTTGCCATTCAGAAACTAAAATTGGCTCCCAACCCCTTATTGGTTTTTAAAAATCAACGAGAGGCCAAACAGTACTTAGAACAGATTTGTGAAAGCTTTAACCTGTGTCCTAAATTCTGTCATTTGCAAGAAAACACACACGGTTCTTGCAATCATTACAAAATTAAAACCTGTGGAGG
This sequence comes from Wenyingzhuangia sp. IMCC45574, assembly GCF_054182685.1. NCBI lineage: Bacteria > Pseudomonadati > Bacteroidota > Flavobacteriia > Flavobacteriales > Flavobacteriaceae > Wenyingzhuangia > Wenyingzhuangia sp. IMCC45574. The sequence continues at coordinate 673,035 of NZ_CM135169.1, forward strand.
AATTTGTAAACAAACAGAATCTGTAGTTGTGTACAATATTAGAGTTAAACAAGCCGTAGATTACATACAACAGAACCAGCTGAGTAAAATTATTCCACAACCTGGTAGAACTCCAGAAGAGAATGCTTTTGTACTGATTAAAGAAGGAAGCTACCGTGGATATGGTTTTGTAAGTGGTGATGTACAAGTAACCAACGAAGATGCACTGGATTTTTATTTAATTCCGCAAAAAGACAATTTAGACATACAACGAATCTTAAAGCCGTATACGTGTTAAACATTAATACTATTAATAACTTGTTTAAAGTTTTCTAAGAACATTTGAGTTTTTATATTCATTTTAGTTCGCCATTTTTCATTTTATAAATAGGAACTCATGAATGCAGAGCATTTGTCTTGATACAAAACGAACCAAAAGATCAAGAAGCTTATTTCTACAGAAGATTCGTGGTTTCACTAACAATTTCAATTATGTTTTTCACGAAATAATCAAACTATGCCATATTATTTAAACTTCAACTTATATCTAATCTGTTAAGAAGTCACTTTGGTTGTGTGTTACCAAAGTTTTAGGAGTACGCATGTATCGAGAAGAATACATCTTAACAAATTGTTCATAAATTTCTATATACTGGAATTTTCTAGCGGATGAAACCCTTATTTTAGTCAGTCTCTAAAATTATATGTCCCCCATAATATATGGCTAACGAAAAAAATTGGTTAAACTACTACAAAAACAGTCTAATAGATAGTGAAAGTCTTGCTGTAGACTTAAGTAGAATTAAAAATTTATTTGAAGAAAAAAGCTGTTCTGTAGGAAACGGATTGATCAACGCGAAGAATGCAACCGAAATGTTAGATGCAGAAGAGCGTAGAATTAACCGAATTAAAGGTATTAGCAAAAAAGACAGTAAAAACTGGATAGAGATTACTGAAACAGAAATCCTAATAGCTCCATTTTTTTTAGAATACACCTCGCAAAACCCAGAATACCCAAATAAAGAAATAAGACCTTTATGGATTCCTGCACGTGTAAACCGTTCCGGACAATTATCTGTATCTAAAGAACTATTTCCCTTAATTGTTCGTAATTACTTAACCCCTATTGCAGATATTAAAAATGATTTCATTTTTGCCTCTACCGATAGCATTCTAAGAGCTAGAGAAATTGAAAAACCTGAACCAATATCAGAAGAAGAACCTGTAACGTGGGCAGCTTATTGGGAGTATGCCAACGAAGTGTTTCAAAATATTACATTTAAAAACATTAACAACTACAGAGCCGAAGGCTATAGAACCAGAAACGAAGTAATATATTTTGCTACAAGTTCTAAAGTTGCCACAGCTAAAAGTATTCTTTATTTATACGATCACATTATTAATGAAGTAGATGATTTGCCTCATTTACATAAAATTATAAAACCAGAAAACAGAACCCGAAGAAATGCTGTTACAGACGAAGGATTCTTAAGCTATAACCATTTCCATTCAGGTCAAATGTCAAATCAGTTTCCGTTGTCTATTAGCCAGCGAAAAACATTACTATCCTACTTAACTTCCGAAGCAAACTCTGTTACCGCAGTAAATGGACCTCCTGGAACAGGAAAAACGACCTTATTGCAAAGTGTAGTAGCAACAGAAGTTGTAAAAGCTGCTATTAGAGGAGAAGATGCTCCTGTTATTTTAGCCTGCTCTACCAACAACCAAGCAGTAACAAATATTATAGATAGTTTCCTAAACTCTAAGAGTTCTATGGGGAACTTAGCAGAACGTTGGATTCCCAATTTTAATGGATATGCAACCTACCTGCCTTCTAACTCTAAAAGTGCCAAATCTCTAGAAAACATCAATTATCTAAAAGGGAATTTATTTGGACACGAAGGAACACTTTGCGACTTAGAGAATGAAAAGTACTTGTATGAAGCAGAAGGGTATTTCTTTGAAAAATTTAAAGACGAATATGGCTTTGCTTTTGACAATTTAGAAGACACTTGCGACCATTTACAAAAAGAAATTAGATTGATTGATGACGAGTTGGTTAATGCGACAAAAACATGTACCAATTTCTTAAAATCTGTAGAAAAAATCAATCAAATTCTTTTACACAAACAGGATTATATTGCAGATGACACCATTCAGATTGGAAAACTGAAAGATTGGAGAGATCAGATGAAAGCGGTTATGGATACTGCTAAAAGCAGCAGTTTTCTTGCAGAAATGAAAGCGTGTTTTTATGTAGGTACTGATGCCGATTCTAACTATACTTTTAAAGCTAACACAGAGATTATTGAAGATGAGAAAAAAGCCTATGACTTTCTAAAAGACTGTTTAAATAACTTAAATACTGCTCTACAGTCGAACATAAAACTCCATGGTTGGAGAATGAAAAACAACATTCAGGGATTCCCTTTTACTTCCGAGGAGCAAATGTGGGAATTTGAATATCAGAAATTAAAAAGTGAAGATCTTTCACAACGTTTCTTTTACGATGAATTGGATGTGAAATTACGTCATAAAGCTTTTTTATTAGCCATTCATTATTGGGAAGCTCGTTGGTTAGAAGCTACTATAGATGCCGTTGAAAATGATACAGAAAAAGGTACTGGTGAAAAGCCAATTAGTGCCAAATGGAAACGAAGAGCAATGCTTACTCCATGTTTTGTTGCAACTTTCTACATGGCTCCTACACACTTTGTTTACAGTCAGTTTCAAGGAGAAAGTGAAGAGGGAAAACCTATTTTTGACTATTTACCACTTTTCAATTTTATAGATCTGTTAATTGTAGATGAAGCGGGACAAGTAACGCCCGAAGTAAGTATTCCTTTGTTCTCTTTGGCAAAAAAATCTATAGTCGTTGGAGACTTACAACAAATTGAACCAATCTGGTCCATCCCTTTAAAGATTGATAGAGGAAATTTAAGCAATCAGAACATCATAACCAACTATAGCCAAACAGAGGCTTTTAGTGATTTAGGCTTTCTGGCTTCTAATGGAAGTATTATGAAAATGGCTCAGAATGCATGTGAGTTCGAAACACCTTTTAAACACGACACACAGGCTGGATTGGTTTTGTTAGAACACAGAAGATGCAATGATGAAATTATCGGTTTTTGTAACGAATTAGCCTATGATGGTATTCTAAAACCCATGAAAGGAATCGCTAAAGAAAATCAATTATTCCCTTCGATGGTAGCTTATCATATAGAGGGTAAAAGCGAAAGACGTTATAATAGCCGTTGCAATCTAAACGAAGTACAAGCCATTATTAAGTGGTTAAGTCTGTACGAAGAGGATATTAAAAAAGCATACAATGTAACTTCTATTGAATCTGTTTTAGGAATTATTACTCCTTTTGCCAGTCAGAAAACAGAACTTTCTAAGACTTTGATAGAAGCCGGATTTAAGGTTAACCAAATAAAGTTAGGAACCGTACATGCTTTGCAAGGGGCAGAACGAGAAATTGTACTATTTAGTTCTGTGTATAGCAATAGCGATGAAGGGACTTTGTTTTTTGACAAAGACGACAAACCAAACATGTTAAACGTTGCTGTTTCTAGAGCAAAAGATAGCTTTATTCTGTTTGGTGACACACGTGTATTTGATGAAACCAAAAAAACACCATCGGGAGTGTTAAAAAAACATTTGAATATTCTAGAACTGGCTCAATAAAATCTTAATTTTAAGTTGATGTTACAAATTATTTTTCAAGATGATTACTGTCTAGTGGTACATAAGCCCAACAATATGTTGGTGCACCATTCAGCCATGGCAAACAATCAACTGGAAGAATTGTCCATGGTTCAAATTTTAAATGAGCAATTGGGTAAAAGTAGCTATCCAGTACATCGTTTGGATAGAAAAACCTCGGGGATTATTCTGTTTGCCAAAGAGAAAGCATACGTAAAAACCTTTCAAGATTTATTTGTTAATAATCAGATTCAGAAAACGTACTATGGTTTGGTTCGTGGCTTTATACCTGAGTCTGGTAAAATAGATAGCCCTGTAAAAGGACGTGATGCAAATGTTCATAAAGAAGCCCTTACCCATTTTGAAAGAGAAGAAACTTTTGAAGTACCCATTAAAGTTGGCCCTTATGAGCAATCGCGCTATAGTTTGGTAAAATTAGAACCTAAAACAGGTAGATTGCATCAACTTAGGATTCATATGAATAAAATTAGCCACCCTTTAATTGGTGACCCTAAATACGGAGATCGTTTTCACAACCGTATGTTCGAAAATGAATTTAATTGCTCTAGCTTGTTTCTACATGCCAAAACTCTGGAGTTTGAACATCCTTATACTCAAGAAAAACATCTGTTAGAAACTGAGTTTCCTAAACAATGGGAAGAGACCATCCAACAATTAAGAATACTTACAACAAAATAAAACTCCGAAACGATTACTTCGGAGTTTTTAACTATTAATAATAATCTTTAGGATCTACAGGTTTACCGTCTTTGCGAACTTCATAGTGCAAATGAGGTGCAGTAGATTTACCAGAGCTCCCCACGTAGCCAATTACTTGTCCTCTGGTTACCTTGTCCCCTACTTTAACAGCATAATCGCTAAGCTGAGCATACAATGTGGTATATACCTTGTCGTGAAGAACAACAATCATCTTTCCATACGTTCCTTTTTTAAAAACTACATTTATCACTTCTCCAGCACCAGCTGCAACAACAGGAGTTCCTTTCTTTGCAGGAATATCAATTCCGTTGTGCATTCTTTTTACTTTATCTATAGGATGTACTCGTAGTCCAAAACTTGAAGAAATCCTTTTAAAATCCCCTTTTTTAATGGGTAAAATACCAGGAGGATTGTCAAACGTTGTATACTCAGTTTTAAATCCAGTAAAAGACATTGTTAATATTGCAAACGCTGGTATAATAGCTACATAAACAAACATTTTCCATGTAGCACTTTTCTTTTGGGTCATCATTTTTACTCTTTTTTGAATTGTTAAATCACTAAAATAATTGTAAAGCCCTATTGTTTTATGATGATTCATGAGGTTGTCTAACAACAATTGTAAATATTCTGATGTTTTATAATTACTTTTTACCATGGTTGCATCCACTTGAAACTCATGTACGGCTTTTAAATCTTTTTGAAAGAAATAAACCAAAGGGTTGAACCAAAAAAATGCAGTATAAATTTCTGAGAAAATTAAATCTAAGGTATGTAAATAGCTTGCGTGCAACCTTTCGTGTACCAAAATAAGCGCATCAGCTTCCTTCTGGGCAGGAATAAAAATCCATCCAAAGAAAGAAAATACCTGATGTACTTCTGATTGATTCACTGTAAAAAATTGTTCCTTACTATTATAGACAGACTGCTGTTTTAGATTGTAAATCTTAAGCAAGTTTTTACCTATCAAAAACACTTTAACTAATACTCCTGTAACATAAATGCAAACCAATATTTGTATCCAACTGAATTGTAAACTGGTTTGTAAAAAGCTTTCTTCTACTTTTTCTATTTCAAAAAAAGGTACATCTAACAATTGTGATGATGCACTATGCATATACATTGCTGAACTTACCTGATACTCTATAAAAGGAACTAGTAAAGACACAGGAAGAATGAATAACAAAAAGGCACGGTTGATAGTATAAAAAGTGAGTTTGTTAAAAAACACACGATAGAGCATATACAACACAGTAAAAGCAATACTAACCGATTGTAAATAACTAAAATCAATCATTATTTTCTTTTAAAGTCTCTATTTTACTTTCTATCATTTGTTTCATCTTTTCTAATTCCGTTACATTTATGGACTCATCTTCTGTAAAAAAAGAGGCAAAATTGCTTACCGAACCATTAAAAAAATTACTTACCACATTTTTAAACTGTCCTCTAAAATAATCCTTTTTAGAAACCAAAGGATAGTATCTATTAGACTTCCCAAACTTTTCATAACCAATAAATTGCTTTTTTGTTAAAACCTTTACCACAGTTTGTATAGTAGTATAGGCTGGTCTTGGTTCTGGAAACTTTTCTACAAGTTCCTTTAGAAAAGACTTTTCTAACTCCCATAAATACTGCATTACCTGCTCTTCTGCTTTGGTTAAATCTTTCATTTTTATACGTATAAAATTTTGTAGCTACGTTTCATCTCCAAAAAATATTTATTGTGCACTATAAGTACTTTCTGAAAATTCCACAACACAAACATATAACTATTTTTATAGTTTTAAAACTATTTTCATAATTAATCAATAAAACAAATAAGAGTATCAATGACTTAGACTAAAAAAGCCTTTCCAAAACCATTGGAAAGGCTAATAAATTGTATGTTGAATTATTAAAAATTAATATTCCCTACTTCTAACACCTCTTTTTTGGAAGTTAAACGGAACGTTTGTACTTCTTTAGTTTCTTGTTTGGTTCCATAACGGGTAAATAAAGTCAGTTTTAATACGGTTGGACCTGATATTTTCTGTTTGGTATCTGAGTAATATTTCACCTTAATGGTATAATCTCCTTTAATAGCCTTTTTCAATAAAAACTCCTCTGGACCAAATCCAGCCGTCATATCGTTAGAAATTCGTCCTCCTATTTTAGTTTTCTTATGGCTGTAATAACACTTTTCTCCGTTAGGATCAATTACCCATAAATCTAAATCTGTATCGTTATGATTCCAATCCACTACTACTCTAACATCTACTGGTAGTTCTTTAAACTCCTCCAGTTGCTCTTTTGTTAATTCTAATTTATCTCCATACATCCCCACCAATTGAGACAACTCTACAAAAGAGATTTGCTCTATACCATCAAAACGATGTCCTTCATCATGCTCTAAAAATTCTCCTGAATATACTCGGTATAACAAGTCAAAAGCTTTTTGGTAATTTCCAGCAGCTTGGTAAGCCAAAGCCAAGTCTCTGTAAGATTGTGGATCTTCTGAGCGTAATTCCACAATTTTCTGATTCACTTTTACAGCCATTTCATACATAGCTAACTCATCGAACTTATAAGCAATGGCTTTTAACAACTCATAGTTATTCAAGTCCATTTCTAACAAGTTGGTTAGAATTCTTACGCCCTTATCAATGGCCTTTTTTCTGATGAAATAATCAGCTACATCCATAAAGAAAGTAGGTTGTTTTTGGTATTCCTTTCTCAACTCAAAATACTTTGCATAGGCTTCTTCTACCGACTCTGTTTTCTTTAACTCCTTTATATACGGTGTGTTTGGATCCCAAGACCTTAAATTACTTGTAACTCCTTTTGGCACATTAGTATTGACTTTATCTTGAGGTGTAAAATTAGAAGTAATAGAACTAATTCCTCTAATTCTAATATTTTGAGTTGTTCCAGGTTGTCCATTAGAAGGAGTAACTCTAACTCCAGCTATTTGACCTTGAATTGCTGAACCAATGTCATTAGTAGCCGTTTGTTCTAATACCTCTGAATTCACTGCTACAACCGCACCAGTTACTTCTTTTTTTCTTACAGTTCCATAACCTACTACAACCACTTCTTCTAAATCATCAGTGGTTTCATTAACATAAGATATAGATGCAGGTGCTTCAACTTGATCTGATTCAGTGACCATCATTACAACTTCTTCCTGATCAATACTATCATTTACTTCTAACACATCATCAACTCTTGTTAAATTATTGAAAGTTATCTTTTTAGGCTGTTTGACCACCTTAAACTCTCTTGAATACCAATCTTTAATTATCTTACTCGCATTATTTTTGACATTGTTCATTCTACTCAACAATCTTTCTTTCTCCCTTTTTTCTCTTTCTAATCGTTGTGTTATTCTGTTTTTATAATCCTCTTGTAACTCGGCTGGAGGTTCTATTTTATATTTTAGATAATCTTCCAGTCTATCCAATACAATTAAAGAAGTATAATCTGTTAGCAACTTGTATTCTTTGGCATGATTGATAATTTTCTCTTTGTTCTCTTTCTTCTTTCTGATTAAAGTCTCTAGCTTCTTTTTTGCCCATAAACGTTGAGCCAAATCTCTGTATTCGTCTTTTTCTAAGCTAATCAGTTGCTTTTCTAGTACTTTTTCTCCATCCCCAAATAACAATTCTAACTCAGTACCTCTTTTTAATTTACCTGAAATAGAAAATTGATTATCTGCTTTAATACCTAAATCATGAAAAATATGGTACACATTTTTATTAGCTGTATAGCCCATAAAATACATAGGCTGATATTGTATGCTCTTAATTCCATCATTCACCGTAATTGTATTTAGGTTGATGTAAATATCATTCGCATCTCCTCCTAAATAATGAATGGCATCATAATCTGCTTTCTTAATTGAGTTCACAAAAACCAAATCGGTTCCTAAGGGTTTAAAATCATCAAAACTTCCCAAACCATCTGTAAATAGCAGCGTGTTTTTGTTCAATTTTACTTCATTTAGCAATCTATAGTTTGTTGCTCCATCGTATTTTACATTCTTTAAGACTTCCTTTAAATCTTTCCATCTACCATTGGTGACTTTAAACTCTTTCGTTTCTATAATTGCATCGGAGAAAGTGATTAATTTAACTTTCAGGTTTCTATACACATCAAAATATGCATCTAGAAATTCTAACTCCTTCTCTATATTTCTCTTAGCCATAGACATAGAAGCATCCCATAATAAGGTGATTGATTTAGGTGCTTTTTTTATCGCTGACCTTTCTGGTACTTTGGTAGTAACATGAAAATGCAAATCGGAACTAGTAAGAATAGGATATTTAGAAACCTTGCTATAAAATGTACAGTGAATATTAGAAAGAGGAATATTTTTCTTTTTAATTCTAGCTATATGGTGGTTCTTTAAGCGTTCCGTTTTAAACTTTAACTTTCTATTAATCACTTCATCTTCTGTAAGTTCACCCCCTACAACATCAATAGCCATAGTAAAATCATTTACAGAGCTTTCACCATCAAAAGCAAGTGCTATTTTGTTTACTCCCTTAATAGGTTTTAATTCTTCTTCAATGGTAATTTTTATCAATTTATAAGACTTTGGGGGTATAGGATACACTCGTACCTTATAATTATTTCCTTGGGTCTTCTCCAACAAAGCAGGATCTATTTTTCGTCTCACCGTAGTTTCAAAAGCAACTCTTCCTTTTTCTTTTTCCACAACCACGGCTTCTCTCATTGTACCGTTTACATCCATGGCAAAATCTACAACACTTTGCCCTTCTGCCAATGGAAATTTTAGCTCACCCTCTAACACTCTACTATATCCGTTGTAAAATCTCATGGTATAAGTGCTCAGCGCATAATTACCATTTACTTTTATTTGAACATCTAAGTTGGTTAATTGTAAGCTTTTTTTCTTGCCTTTAATGTCAATTCTGGGTTCAAACTGTGCATAAGAAGTTGTTAAATAGATACAGAATATCAAAAAGAAGAGCTTTTTCATAGTTTATAATTTTTGAAGTTTAAAATAATAAAAACAAAAATTAGACCAAGTTTTTCCATGTTATTTTTAGTATAAACCACTTATCAATACATATTTTTCATTAGTTTCGATTGTATAAAAAGATTATATAATGATGAAAAAGATACTTTGGATGGTTTTACTATCCACTACCTTACTGAATGCACAGTCTGATCTAATATTCGACAAACAATTTCTTGATTGTGAAGACAAGTGGGTAGTGCTTCCTATAAGTAAAGAAGGTAAACACTTTTTTGGTTTTGTTTACTTTGATAATACTGCGGGGTTTACTTTGGAAAGTGGTGGAACTTTCACTATCGATAAGAAAGGAAAGTATGTGGTTAATGAAAAAACAAAAAACAGTTTTAAAAAATTTCGCTTAGAAAGCAAACATAGAGGTATAAATGTAGCTATACTTACTACGGAAAAACTAAAAGAACTACACCTTAAAGAAACCCCAAACTGGTTAGAAATATATAAAATTGAAAAAGACAAACCCGAAAGTTTGTACACCAAAGGTTTTCAATTAAACGCTTGGGGGATGTGTAAAAAAGCATTGATTCCTTTAAAAAAAGCCTATCAAGCTAAACCTGAAAATCCAAAATACGGAGTTGAGATATGCTATTCCTACAACTGTTTAAAAGAATATGACAAAGCAATTCCCATTCTTAAAAATGTAGTAAAACTTCAGCCTAAAAACTCTTATGCTCATAAAGAGCTTATCTATTCTCAGGTAAAGCTAAATCAATTAAAAGCAGCCTACAAAAGCATTCGAAAATCTATGAAACAAACCGATGGGAAATACAACGGGGAGAATCTATACAATTTGGTAAGTACCTATTTCAATAACAAAAACTACAAGAAAGTTAAAAAGTTATTACCAAAAGCAAAAAGATGGAATCTAAAGAATAAATCTATGACCGAAAATCTCCTGTACATAGAGAATCAAATTAATAAATAGCCATTTTAAACTCCCTTGAGATCAATTACAAGGGAGTTTTTTTTATTAGCACATTACTTTTCAGCTATTTAACAGGTACAAATGTGTTTCTGTATAAACAATTAAAAATCACTTCGTTCAAGAACATAATTTTTCCCTCAAAACATATGTTACAGGCTTAAAATCATTTGTACTTATACTATCTCGTCTTATTTAAGACTTTTACATTAATTAATAACTCTTTTTAAATTCATGAGAAAACCATTTTACATTTTAGCCATGCTGTTTCTTTCCATTGCTTGTGGAAACGCAAATAATTCTAAAAAGAAACACCCTAAGAAACCAAATGTTATTATTGTTATTACAGATGACCAAGGTTATGGTGATGTAGCTGCATTGGGAAATAAGGTAATTAAAACACCAAACATTGATACATTTCACAAAGAGAGTTATAGATTAACAGATTTTCATGTGGGTCCAACTTGTGCTCCTACGCGTTCTGGTTTAATGACAGGTAGATATGCAAACGAAGTAGGTGTTTGGCACACCGTAGGTGGATGGTCTTTACTAAGAGAAGACGAAAAAACATTGGCAAATATGTTTTCTGAAAATGGCTATGCTACAGGAGGTTTTGGAAAATGGCATTTAGGAGATAACTATGGTTTTAGACCAGAGGACAGAGGTTTTCAGCATACCGTAATGCACGGAGGTGGTGGTGTTGGTCAGACTCCAGATTATTGGGGAAATACATACTTTAATGATACCTATTTTGAAAACGGAAAACCTAAAAAATACAAAGGGTATTGTTCAGACATTTTCTTTGCAGAAACCATTAAATTCATAAAGAAAAACAAAAACAAACCTTTCTTTTGTTACTTAGCTCCTAATGCTCCACACGGTCCTTACAATGTTCCCATGGAGTATTACAACATGTATAAAAATGAAGAATTGACCGAAAAACAGAAACGTTTCTTTGGTATGATTTCTAATATTGATGACAATTTTGGGAAACTAAGACAAACCTTAAACGACCTAAAAATTGCGGACAATACCATATTAATTTTTATGACTGATAACGGTACATCAGCAGGTCATGTAAACAAAAAAGGAAAAGAATTAGGTTATAATGCAGGAATGAGAGGACACAAAGGTAGTGAGTACGAAGGTGGACATAGAGTTCCTTTCTTTATCTACTGGAAAGATGGTAAAATATCTGGTGGTACAGATATTAATGAGATGACTGCAAACCTAGACATTATGCCTACTTTGGCTGATTTATGCGGTATAGAGTTACCTAAAAACCACTTGCCATTAGCAGGAAAAAGTTTAGTTCCTTTAATAGAAAAACCAGCAACTAAGTGGGATAGAATGTTAGTAACTGACTCGCAAAGAATTCAATATCCAGAAAAATGGAGAAAGTCTTCTGTAATGCAAGGAAAATGGAGATTGGTTAATGGAAAAGAGTTGTACAATATTGCGAATGACAAAGGACAAGCAAATAACATTGCCAAAGAAAATCCAGAACAAGTAGCAAAAATGAAATCTTTTTATGATTCTTGGTGGAAACGTGTTTCTGTAAAGTTTAACGAAGAGGTTTATATAAAGCTAGGAAGCAAACACGAAAACCCTGTTACCTTAACTGCGCACGATATACATACTACTGAAGGAAAATACCCATGGAACCAAGTTTACATTAGAAATGGTATTAGAGGAATTGGTTACTGGAGTATTGATGTTACCGAATCTGCCAAATACAAAATATCATTAAGAAGATACCCAATAGAAACAGGATATAAAATCAATCAGGAAGTAGCACCAATTACCCAAAAAGAGGTTCCAGGATTGGAATATGAAATTCCAAAAGGTAAAAACTTACATTACACAAAAGCAGTAATTAAAATTGGGGAAAACAACGCTTTAACAGCCAATGTAACCAAAAAAGCAGTGTCTGTTGATTTTACAGTACACCTTGAAAAAGGAAGAACTAATTTCAACGCTAACTTTATCAATGATAAAGGAGAAAATAACGTAGCATATTATGTGTACGTTGAAAAGTTAAACTAAAAACCAAGAAATCACTGTATCTAATTCTCCTCGTTAGGTACTGTGAATTTAAACCAAAAAAATAATATGAATTTAAACCAAAAAAAAATTCTAGGAGTTGCTTTGCTGCTGCTAAATTTATTGTCATTTACATCTTGTAACATTACCCCTAACGACAATATTTCTATTAAAGAACAAGACTTTAACAAAGATTGGTTGTTCCTTAAGGATACACTAAATGGGGAAAAAGTATCTTTAGATGATCGAGGTTGGAGAAAGTTAGATTTACCACATGACTGGGCTATAGAAGGTCCTTTTAGCAATAAACATAATGCGCGTACAGGAGGACTTCCTGTAACAGGAGAAGCATGGTATAGAAAACATTTTACCATAGACACAACACATCAAAACAAAATAATTTCTATTGAGTTTGATGGTGCTATGAACAATGCTAAAGTATGGTTAAATGGTAATTATGTTGGAGAAAGACCATATGGTTACATTGGTTTTGAATTCAATTTAACTCCGTATATAAAATATGGAGAAGACAACATTCTTGCAGTACAACTACATCCTAAAGATTTATCAGCAAGATGGTATCCTGGAGCTGGAATTTACAGAAACGTTCGTTTAAAAATAAACGATTGTGTACACATTCCTCAGTACGGAACTTACATTACTACTCCAGAAGTTACTAAAGAAACTGCAAAAGTTGCCATTCAGACCAAAATAATGAATTGTAACGATAAAACAGAATCTGCAGTATTACAAACCATTATTAAAGATCCTAAGGGAGCTATTGTTACCACAGAAGAAGAACACATAACCTTAAACAAGAAAAATATAACCGAAGTAACAGTTAACGCAACTGTAAATTCACCTTTGCTGTGGGATCTTGATACTCCTGAGCTGTATACTGTAGAAAGTACAGTAATTATAGATCATAAAATTACGGATGTATACGAAACCTCTTTTGGTATTCGTTCTATCAAATTCAGCAAAGACAAAGGTTTTTTACTGAATCATAAACCTGTAAAATTTCAGGGAGTTTGTATGCATCACGACCAAGGACCTTTGGGAACCGCTATTAATTTTAGAGCCAAACAACGTCAATTAGAGATTATGAAATCTATGGGAGTTAACGCTCTTAGAACAAGTCACAATCCTCCATCTCCTGAAATATTAAAAGTATGCGATGAATTGGGAATTGTTGTAATAGTTGAAGCTTTTGATGAATGGAAATTAGGAAAAGTAGAAAACGGATATCACTTATACTTTGATAAATGGCATGAAAAAGACTTGCGCGATATGATTAAAAGAGATCGTAACCACCCATCTGTAATTATGTGGAGTATTGGGAACGAAATTTTAGAACAGTCAAGAAAAAATGGATGGGAAACGACTAAAATGTTAAACGACATTTGTCATGATGAAGATCCTACAAGACCCACAACTGTAGGGTTTAACTACTTCCCTGCTCCATTTAAAAACAACTTATACAAATATGTAGACATTATAGGGATGAACTACTGGCCAGAGGAATATAGTAATATTTTAAAAGAGCATCCAGATGCTATTGTTTATGGTTCAGAAACATCGTCTATGACGAGTAGTCGTGGAGTATATCACCTACCTATTGATTACCAACAACAACACCATACCAATCATGTATCTAGTTACGATGTAATTGTTGGTCCACCATGGGCTTATGCTCCAGACATTGAATTCAATGCGTTAAAAAAAGAACCTAGAGCCTTAGGAGAATTTATATGGACAGGTTTTGACTATTTAGGAGAACCTACTCCTTACGGAGGAAGAGATAACTCTACCAATGGATACTGGAACGACGACTGGCCATCTCACTCATCGTACTTTGCACCTGTAGATTTATGTGGTTTCCCAAAAGACAGGTATTATTTATACCAAAGTCAGTGGACTACAAAACCAATGGTACACGTATTACCTCATTGGAATTGGAAAGGGATGGAAGGAAAAACAATACCTGTTGTGTCTTATACCAATGCCGAAGAAGTAGAACTATTTGTAAACGGTACATCTTATGGTAAAAAAGTAAAAGGGAAAGATTTAGGTAAAATCCCTTCTGAATATCATGGATTTAAAAAGGGTATGTACACTACACCTTATCGTCTACAATGGGAAGTTCCGTATCAACCAGGAGAATTAAAAGTGATTGCCTATAACCACGGAAAGCCCGTTGCTGAAAAAGTAATTAAAACAGCCAATAAACCAGCTAAAATACATTTAGAAGCAGATAGAAAAGAAATTTCTGCAGACGGAAAAGATTTATCTTTCATCACTGTTAAAATTCAAGATACAAATGGAAACATTTGTCCTTTAGCTAATAGTTTAGTGCATTTTAAAATTGAAGGAGACGGAAAATTAGTAGCCGTTGGAAATGGAGATCAAACCGATTTAAGTTCTTTTCAATCTAACAATAGAAAAGCATTTAATGGAATGTGTTTGGCAGTGATCAAATCAACAGAGAAAAAAGGAAAAATAAAAATTACAGCAACTTCTGGTAATTTAACATCAGAAAGTATTGTAATTACAAGTAAATAAAACAAGTAAGTATTTATATGAGAAAATCAATTCAATTCTTAACCGTACTGTGTTACTTTGTACTTAATTCATTACAAGCACAAGACAAACCTAACATCGTATTTATTCTTACAGACGATCAATCTTATGGAATGATGGGATGTACTGGAAACAATATTGTACAAACACCAAACTTAGATAAATTGGCAAAAGATGGTGTGCTTTTTACAAATGCACATGTTACTAGTGCAATTTGTACACCTAGTAGAATTTCTATCTTATTAAGTCAATACGAAAGAAAACATGGAGTAAACTTTAATTCTGGTACTTCTGTAAATGAAAAAGCTTGGAGTAAATCGTACCCTGTTGTGATGAGAAATGGAGGATACTACACGGGATGGATTGGTAAAAACCATGCTCCTATTGGTAACGGAGGATATACAAGTGGATTAATGGAGAAAAGCTTTGATTACTGGTATGCTGGTCATGGTCATATTCGTTTTTACCCTAAACAAGTACATGATATTTTTAACGATGCAATTGCACATACACAACCAGAAATCATCAACGAAGCTGCTGATGATTTCTTAGATCCAAATGCACGTAAATTAAAGGGAGCTGTTAAATTTTTAGAGGTAAGACCTAAAGACAAACCTTTTATGCTTTCTATTAACTTTAACTTGCCACACGGAGCAGGAACTAGTTCTATGAAATTAAAGAAAAATGACGATGCTATTTATAAGACGATGTATCGTGATTTAGAAATTCCTTTACCAGCAAATTTCATCGCTAAAAAAGATATTAAAACTCCAAAGCTACCTGCTGATTTATTAAGAGCTGAAGATCGCCAAGCAGGTTACAATTATTCTGATACTGAAGAAGGTTTTAGAGAAAGATACATTCGTCAACTACAGGCCATGACAGGGATTGATAGAATGGTTGGTAATTTAAGAGCCAAGTTAAAAGAATTAAAGTTGCATAAAAATACCGTTATCATTTTCACTTCAGATCATGGATTGTTTATGGGAGAACAAGGTTTAGGTGGTAAATCTCTATGCTACGAAAAAACAACACATGTTCCTATGATTGTTTTTAACCCTGAGTTAAAAAAGAAATATAGAGGACAAAAAAACAACGCTCTTGTACAATCTATTGATGTTGCTGCTACTATATTAGCGCTAGGAAATGTTGAACAACCTAAAGAATTTCAAGGTAAAAATTTATTACCCTTGTTAACAGATCGTAAAGCAGAAGTAAGAGAATATGTATTTACAGAAAATCTATGGTCTACTCATTTTGGAAACCCTAAGTGTGAAGCTGTACAAACAAAAAACTGGAAGTATATTCGTTATTATAAGAATACTACACGCTCTGCATCGCAAGAAATTAAAACAGCAAAGGCTTTGGGAATTCCAGTAAACAAAATGTTATACGCTGTTCACGATCCTGATATTGCTTATTACAGACAATTATCTGATTCTTCTTTAGAAGGTGAAGAACCTGTTTACGAAGAGTTGTACGATTTAAAAAACGACCCTGCAGAATTACATAATTTAATAAACTCTAAAAAGCACGAGTACGTTTTAAACGATTTAAAAACTGCTTGGAAAAAGGAACTTACTGCTGCAAGAGGAGCCGGAAAACCACAAGTATTAAGATATACAAACGATAGTCACCCTAAGGGAGGACACTAATCACACAATCAATGAAAAACTTACTTTTATTAGGAGTATTGAGTATTGGCTTATTTAGCTGTGCTCCCAAAAAGAAAGAAGCAGAAAAAAAAGCTGAAAAGCCGAACATTGTTTTCATCTTTACAGATGATCAAACCTATTCTTCTATTCGTGCTTTAGGGAATAATGAAATTATTACCCCAAACATGGACCGTTTGGTTCATAATGGAGCTACTATGACACATACTTACAATATGGGTTCTTGGAGTGGTGCCGTTTGTTTGGCTTCTAGAGCTATGATGAATACAGGTCGTTTTGTTTGGAATGCAAAAGAATTTAAATACCATAAAGAAGGAAACGACGAAAAAATATGGTCTAAATTATTGCAAACCCAAGGTTACGAAACGTACATGACCGGTAAATGGCATGTTCATGTTGGAGCGGAAAAAGTGTTTAACCATACTGCAGATGTAAGAGGTGGAATGCCTAAAGACAATTGGGATCATGCTACCATGGTTAAAAAATTTGATTCTATTGCTAAAGTAAAAGGATCTAACCCAGATGATATTATGCCTATCGGTTACAATCGTCCTCAAGATGAAAATGACACCTCTTGGTCTCCAACAGATACCAAACACGGAGGTTTCTGGCATGGAGGAAAACACTGGAGTGAAGTGGTTAAAGACAATGCTTTAGGGTTTATAGACCATGCTAAAACATCAGAAAAACCTTTCTTTATGTATTTAGCTTTTAATGCTCCACACGACCCAAGACAGGCTCCAAAAGAGTATCAAGACATGTATGATATCAACAAGATCTCTGTTCCAGAAAGTTTTTTACCTGAGTACCCATACAGAAAAGAAATTAAGAACTGGAACAACTTAAGAGACGAAGCATTGGCACCATGGCCTAGAACTGAATATGCAGTTAAAACGCACATTAAAGAATACTATGCAAGTATTACACACGCAGATGCACAAATTGGGTTGATTTTAGATGCTTTAGAAAAAGCAGGAAAAATGGAGAATACCTATATCATTTTTACAGCAGATCATGGTTTAGCTATGGGAAGACACGGATTATTAGGAAAACAAAACTTGTTTGATCATAGTATGAGACCTCCAATGGTAATTGTAGGTCCAGAAATACCAAAAGATACCAAAGTAGATGCTGATGTTTATTTACAAGATGCAATGGCTACCGCTTTAGACATAGCTGGAGTAGAAAAACCTGAATATATTGAGTTTAATAGTTTCTTAAACCTTGCCAAAGGAAAAGAAACTAAGAGCCACTACCCTGCTATTTACGGTGCCTATTTAAGTGTTCAACGTGCTATTAGAAAAGATGGATATAAATTATTAGTGTATCCAGAAGTTCCAAAAGTGTTGTTATTTGACATGCAAAATGACCCTGAAGAGATGCACGATTTATCGGAAATTCCAGCGCAAAAACAAAGAGTAAAAGACTTGTACAAAGACTTATTACAACTTCAAAAAGACATGAATGATCCCTTAGATATTTCAGCAATCTACAACAAACTTTAAAAAACACAAATTACTAACTACCTATCTATTAAAACCTCTAAGTCTAGTTGCTTAGAGGTTTTTTATCTACAAAATAAACTGATTATCAATTGTTTAAGTAAAGATTTCTAAAGACCTAAAAACATTAGTACATTAAATATGTTAGCAAGAATTACATATTAGTGTTATCAATTCAACATATAGTACATAGGTTTAAACAATAATACTTCTTAAGTATAGCATTCCCGTTGTATTTTAGTAACTTAAAATTCTACTTATAAACCAAGATGAAAAAACTCTTAGCCTTAGCTTGTATTGCTCTTTCTTTGCATACAACGCAAGCTCAAAAATTAAACGATTGGGAAAACCCACACGTTAATCAAATTAACAAATTACCAGCACGAAGTACTTTTTATTCTTTTGACAATAAAGCACAAGCTTTAGAAGGAAATAGAACTACTTCTAGCTTGTTTAAATCTTTAAACGGAAGTTGGAAATTTAGTTGGGTAGCAAAACCCGCAGATGAAATCAAAGGATTTGAAAAAACCGATTTTAGTACCGCTAAATGGAAAACAATAGATGTACCATCTAACTGGGAAATGAGAGGATATGGAACACCAATTTATACCAACTCTACGTACCCTTTCTTTAGTGATTTTCCAAATATTAACCACAACGACAATCCTATTGGACATTACGTTAAAACATTTGATTTAAACCCTTCATGGGATGGAAAAGATGTGATTTTACACTTTGGTGGTGTGTCTTCTGCTTTCTATGTATGGGTAAATGGTGCGTTTGTTGGTTATAGTGAAGACACTCGTTTGCCATCTGAGTTTAACATTACTAAACACTTAAAAGAAGGAAAAAACAAAATTGCAGTAAAAGTATATCGTTGGGCAGATGGTAGCTATATGGAAGCACAAGATCACTGGAGAATGAGTGGTATTGAAAGAGAAGTATTCTTACAAGCTGTTCCTAAAGTTCGTTTGTCTGACTTTACAATTCGTACCGATTTTGACAAGGATTACAAAGATGCTTTATTACAAATTCGTCCTGTTTTTGAAGCGAATGTAGCTCAAACAGAAAAGTACTTAAAAAAAGTGGGGCACTTTGGAAATGCTCCATTAAGAACCAAGTTTGACAACTGGACTTTAACTGCTGAGTTGATAGATGCTGAAGGAAATTCTATCAATACAGAAAATATGAAATTAAAGAAGTCTATTGGAGAGTATTATCCACAAAGAGACAATGTGTACTTTTCTTTAATGGAATCTAAAATTAAAGCTCCTAAACAGTGGTCTTCTGATGATCCTTATCTATATACATTAGTGTTCACATTAAAAGACGATAAAGGAAACGAACAACAACATGTGAGTACTAAGGTTGGATTTAGAGAAGTTTATATAGATGAAAAAGGTCGTTTCTTAGTAAATGGAAACATGGTGAAAATGATTGGTGTGAATCGTCATGATCACAATATGAAGAACGGGAAAACGGTTTCTAGAGCTGATATGGAAGCTGATGTGAAACTATTAAAGCAATTCAACTTTAATGCTGTTAGAACATCGCACTACCCTAACGATCCTTACTTCTATGAGTTATGTAATGAATACGGAATCTATGTAATGGACGAAGCTAACTTAGAAACACATGGAACTAGAGGTCAATTATCAAATCAGCCAGAATGGGGATCTGCTTATTTGGAAAGAGCAATTCGTATGGTCCAAAGAGATAAAAACCATGCTTCTGTAGTGATGTGGTCTCTAGGAAACGAATCTGGAATGGGACCTAACCACGCTGCTATGGCAAGCTGGATTAAGGAATATGACCCTACACGTTATGTTCACTACGAAGGAGCACAAGGGCAACCTGCACATCCAGACTATAAGAAGAAATACTTTAACATTGGAAAAGGAAACCCTACAGACCCTAAGTGGGTAGATATGATTAGTAGAATGTACCCGAATCCTGATGCGTTACAAAGCTTAATAGACGATACAGCTGCTATTGATAATCGTCCGGTTGTTATGTGTGAATATGCACATGCTATGGGGAACTCTGTTGGTAACATGGCTGAATATTGGGATGTAATCTACAAGAACGACCGCGCAATGGGTGGTTATATTTGGGATTGGATTGACCAAGGTGTTTTAACCAAGACTAAAGATGGAAAAAAATATTTAGCTTATGGGGGAGACTTTGGAGATACTCCTAACGATGGTAGTTTCTGTATTAATGGAATTATTGCAGCAGATAGAACTCCAAAACCAGAAATTTATGAATGTAAAAAAGTAAATCAACCTGTAGTAATTACTGCAGTAAATGCTTTAGAGGGAAAGTTTACCATTTTAAACAGACACCATGCTGTAGACTTATCTCAATACAATTTATCTTGGGAAATTATTAAAAATGGAATTGCTGTAAATAGAGGTATTTTACCAAGTTTAAACACCCTTCCAACACAATCTGAAGAACTACATATTGATTTTAAGAAACCTAGAGTTAGAGCTGGGGACGAATTTTTTATAACGATTACAGGAAGCTTAAAAGAAAGTACATTATGGGCTAAAAAAGGATATGCTGTTTTTAAAGAACAGTTTAAATTAGACTTCCCTACTCCTGAGTTAAAAGATATGCGTTACAGTAAGTCTAAAATATTAGTGAAAGACCAGACTAGTAAAGTAACTTTACAGACTCCTATTAGCAAAGTGGTTATTAATAAAGAAACTGGAATGGTAGATAGTTATGAAAGAGAAGGTATTTCTTTATTGGCTTCACCATTTACGTTGAACTTCTGGAGAGCAGAAACTGAGAACGATGAAGCGTATCGTAATGCTAAAAAACAACAAAATGAATTGGTATGGATGCAAGCTGCAAATAATTTTAAAGTAGAAAATGTTACTGTAAACAAAGAAGCTAAAGGAAAGGTGATTGTAACAGTTAATGGTAATGTAACTACAACAAATACTAAAGTTGATTTAACTTATACATTTATTTCTAAAGGAATCTTAAAGGTGGATTATACAGCTACTATTGCTAAAGGACAACCAAACACACCACGTGTAGGAATGTCTTTTGATATTGCAAAACAATTTCAAAATGTACAATACTACGGTAAAGGACCACAAGCTAATTATGCCGATAGAAATACTGGGGCATTTGTAGGATTATACAGAGCAAATGCAAAGAGAATGAATTACGAATACATTTATCCAGAAGAAAACGGAAACCATATGGGAACTCGTTGGTTTAGCTTAACCAACAGTGCTTATAAAGGTGTATTGGTATCTAGTGAACAATCTATTAACTTTAGTGTATCGCCTTACAGTATAGAAAACTTACAAGCAGCCAAACACACGTATGAGTTAAAGAAACGTAACGTATTTACCGTAAATATTGATGCGAAACAAACAGGTGTAGGTGGAGATAATACTTGGTCTGCTGTTGCAGAACCACACGAAGAGTATTTAATTAAACATGGAACTTATAACTATAGTTTTTACTTAACTCCTTTAACAGGAAAGAGATTAAAACCACAAAGTATTAAGTTTTAACTGTTATTAAATAACATATAAATAATCAAGGCTTCTTTAATTAAAGAAGCCTTGATTGACACTGTCCCTTAATTTGTGTAAGTTCTAAAAATAGGGTTTAGCTACTTATAGCTGGATCCTATTTTCAAATATAGCTAAAAACTGGTTTAGTATTACTCCCCAATTTCTGATAGGCATCGTCCATTTTTTAGTTGATTCTCTTAAAGCTAAAAACACGGATTTAATTACTGCATCATCGGTTGGGTATGAGAGTTTATTTTTGGTATACTTTCTAATTTTTCCATTTAAGTTTTCAATAAGATTAGTAGTGTAAATAATAGTTCTAATCTCTACAGGGAAGTCAAAGAACACAGTTAGTTCATCCCAGTTGTTTTCCCAACTTTTAATAGCATAGGAGTACTTAGAGTTCCACTTCTGCTTAAAGTCTTCTAAAGCAGCTTTGGCTGCCTCTTTAGTAGGAGCTGTATAGATTTCTTTCATATCTTTAGAAAACACTTTTCTATCTTTCCAGACCACATATTTACAAGAGTTTCTAATTTGGTGTACCACACATATTTGAGTTACCGATTCAGGGAATACGGTCTTTATAGTATCTGTAAATCCATTTAGATTGTCCGTAGCTGTGATTAAAATATCCTGAGTTCCTCTAGCTTTGATATCAGTTAAAACCGTCATCCAAAAAGCGGAAGATTCATTCTTACCTAACCATAAACCTAGTACTTCTTTTTTACCATTGGTTTTCAATCCCACAGCTATATAGATGGTCTTGTTGATGATTTTTGAGTTTTCTCGAACTTTAAATACAATTCCATCCATCCAAACAATCAAATAGCAAGGGTCTAAAGGTCTGTTTTTCCAAGCAACGATATCTGAGTTGATTTTATCTGTAATTCGAGATATAGCAGAACTAGAGATATTGAAATCATAAAGCTCTAAGACTTGTTGTTCAATATCAGATACGGACATCCCTTTGGCATAGAGGCTAATAATGATGTTTTCTACACCATCTAAAGTATTTTGTCTCTTCTTTACAATCATAGGGTTAAAACTACCGTCTCTATCTCTTGGAACTGTGATTTCAGATTCCCCTAAACTAGTTTTGATTTTCTTTTTGGAGTAGCCGTTACGTGTATTATCACTTAGAGAAGTTTGGTGTTTGTCATAGTCTAGGTGAGCATCTAATTCTCCCTCTAACATTTTTTCAATTCCTCTTTTTTGAATCTTGGCTAAAAAATTACTCAATTCATCGCCCGTTTTGAATTGCTTTAAAAAGTCGTCGTTTAATAAGTCTTCTGGTTTCATAAAGTGTAAAATTAATAATTAAACAAAAAAACAGGGTTTGAACATCTTCAAACCCTGTTTTTAGAACTTACACACTTTATGGTTTAGTGCCCCTTGATTATTTAAACTCTTTAATATTTAATTTATAACATCTCCATTTTCTTTAAAACTTATTTTAGTATTTGCTGGATATAAATTTCCTTGTATTGTAATATCATTTGGACATATTAAATGCATTAATTTACCTGATTGAAATAAAGTTAGATATGAATCTTTAGGTAACGATAAGTTATTAATTAGTTTCTCACCTTGGAGTTTAAAACTTTTAAGAGCACCATCCTTATATAATATTATTTGTCCAGCTTGTATTAAAAAATTTTCTCTGTATGTATCGTATTTCATAGTAAAGACTCTTATCTCGCCTACATCTATCATTGAATCTCCTGTATAAAAACCAATCGTACTAGAATCTTTTAATACAAAGTTATTCCATACTAAATCTGTTTTTAAAGTTCCTACGTTAATAGACTGATTATTCTCTACATTATTATCCGAATACAACTGTATTGTTGCATTCGTTTTTAAGCTTAACGTGAATCTTTCTATTGGACTTCTAGTATTAGTTAAAGTTATTTCTGTATTCAAAACTCCGTAAACTAACCTTCCATGTAAATCAAATGCCACTCGTCCTTTTTGTATTTCAAAATTATAAGGTTCATTTAGCTTTACAATTGTCGTTATTTCACCACCAGCAATTGATGAATTTTCCCAAAAAGCTAGATTAGTTAGTTTTTCGAATTCAAAAGTATGTTCGTTTAATACTGCTATTTCATTTCTTGCTAAAGTACCTTGTATGAATTTTCCTGTAGGACTTAAAATAATATTTGTATCTGCTTTAAATAAATATCCATTAATAAGTGTATCATTCTCAATTACAAATGATGCTAAATCACCATTGGAATAAACTTGAATTTCGCTTCCAGCACTTATAACTCCGTATATAGTTTGTAAATCACTATCTAAAACTCTAGTAAATGTTTTTAATGTTACCATAATCTATTGATTTCCATTTATAAAATAGTTAAAAATGATTTTATTTTCTTTATAGCCTAAGTGAGATTTTATGGGATTAACAACTTCTGGCTTTTTAAATGGAAATGAATACCCCTTTTTAGCAACACTAACTAATACGTTTACTACTTTAAACTTTTCATGCACTATGTTTTCAGGAATTTTATAACTCAACAAATCATTTGAGTCTGAAAATGCAATTAGTTGTACTTCTGAGTTGGAATTAAAAATGGTTACATCTTTAGTAAAATTAATCAAAGGGCTATAAACCTCTTTAGTAACTTCCATAACCTTTTCTCTTCTTTCTATATCAGTTAAGTTATCAACCTTGGAATGAACATTAATAAAATTAGGATTAACATCACCTAGGTAAAGTAAACTTAATTGATTTGAAAACATATAAACTGAATTCAATTTAGATTCCCATTTTTGTGCCCACTCTTCATTATTTTTAATATTTTTATTCAATACATCTATAAACATTTTAGAACCTAAACTTTCTGAAACTCCAACTATTGCTGCATTGGGGTGTTCTTCAATCATTAATTTTAATGTACCTTCAATTCCTTTTCTAATAGTTTCTCCAAATCTACCTTTATACATTATTACATCAGAAACACTTAAATTCATTAAATTTCCTTTTAATTTATCCATCGTCTGTAACCTGTTACTATTATTATCTGTAAAATCTAGAAAAAACTTTAAATTTGCTGTAGCAGGAAACCAACAATGCACATAAAATTTTAAAACTTTTGAGTCATTTTGATATCGTAATACTCTTGTAAAACTCTTCTCATTTGATATAATTGTGGTATCTTTTAATATGAAGCCTAGTTCATTAGCTGATTTATTTATAAATGGATCTGCAAAATCACTAAATTGAACTCCCATACCATGCGTAACAAAAATAGAAGTTTCTTTATTTTCTTCAACTATCTTCTTAAGCCCGTAAAAGTTGTTACCTGAATTATTCACGTTTAATTTATGAATCATACAGTTTTGTAATAACACAATACAACATAATATGAATAAATAAAAAATTGATTTATGTAATTGACTCTTCATTTTTATTTGATTTTTAAAGTTCCACTAAATACGTAATTTTGAGTACAATTGCCTTCTAATTCAATTTCAACCCTTTTTCCAACACCTAAAACAGAAGAACCTCTAATATAATTCAATGTTTTCCCTTGAGAATTCTTTATCATATTTCCATCAACATATATTTTCATTTTAGAACTGCTACAATTAATTGCATTATTAAAATGCAAAACAAAATCTTTTGGCTCATTAAAAATTGCAACTACTATTTTATTATTCTTAGGGAGCTTTTCGAATTGCCACTTTATTTCACTCTTAGAACTATCTAATTTACCCACTACTTCCCATTGACCTCTTTGAATACTACCTTTTGCAACTTGTTTTATCGATAAATCCTTAGCTGAAACAAAAATTTGCCCTTCTTCTTGTAAATTTACTTTCTCTAACTTTCCATCCACTATTAAATGGAAATTTGCATCAATTTGGTTCAATGTAACTGATGATATTTTAAATAAATGTGGAGTACTTAATCTATTAGCAATCTTCGTTTCTTTATTTATTTCTGATGTATTCCATGAACCTGTGTAAAGCTTGATTTTTTTTTGCCCATAAAAAGGGTTAAAAAATAGTATAGAAATAAGCCAAACTGAAGTATATAATTTTCTTTTCACCTAAATAATTATTTTTCTTAAAATTAAAATTAAAATCTTTATGAAAAATATCATTTATCAATATTAACAATAATACAACTTTAAAAAACTTCATAACAATACTTTAACATTAAAATCTTCTATTTAATTCGTTACTTTTATGCAAATAAATTATTATGAATAAACTAGGAGTACTTCTTTTTACAATTCTATTAAGCATTAGCGTTTCTGCGCAACACAAAACAAACAACCCAAAGTTTGATAAAATGTTGAATGGTTTATTAAGTCATACCGTAAAAGAAGTAACCCCCGAAGATGTTTGTAACAATAAAGAAATTATCTATTTAGATGCTAGAGAAAAAAAGGAATTCAAAGTAAGCCATATAAAAAATGCTACTTGGGTTGGTTTCAATACTTTTAAATTAAAAAAAGTAAAAGACATTCCTAAAGACAAAAAAATAGTAGTCTATTGTACCGTTGGCTATAGAAGCGAAAAAATAGCAGAACAACTCATTAAAGCTGGTTATAAAGACGTTTCTAATCTATATGGAGGTATTTTTGAATGGGTTCATAAAAACCAAGAAGTCATTAACAAAAAAGGAACTACACAAGAAGTCCACACTTATGATAGTGAATGGGGACAATGGTTAGAAAAAGGAATTAAGAAAAATTAAAGCGTTTCTATTTCTTCTATAGAACCGTCATCAAACCAAATAGCAGACAAGCCACCTCTTAAAAAGATATCATCTCCTTTAACTCTTACCCAACTTCCTTCTTTTAAACCTAAAACAGGTATTAAATTTAGCTTTTGAAACTCTTTAATTCTAGTCTCCCTAGTCTCTCCTCTGTGCGTGCTACTTTTGTTTGCAGATATATAATGGGCATTAAAATTAAATGGTACTAATCCCATGGTATTAAAACTAGGTGGCAATACAATTGGCATATCATTGGTTGTTTGCATGGTTAAACCTGCAATATTGGTTCCTGCACTTGTCCCCAAATAAGGAACTCCGTTACTAACAACTTCTTTTAAAGTATCTAACAAACCAAATTCGTACAATTTAGCAACTAACAAAAACGTATTTCCACCACCAACATAAATTGCATCTGCTTGTGTAAGGGCTTCTTTGTAGTCTTTATATTCATGTATTCCCATAACTTGTATTCCCAAAGAACTTAAGGCATCCTGAACAAAATCAGTATACTCATCATAAGAAATACCACTAGGTTGTGCAAAAGGAATAAACAACAATTGTTCTACATCCTTAAATAATTTATCAATAGCAGGCAATAAATACTCTAAATATCCAGAACCGTGTACACTTCCAGAACTTGCCAATAATAAGTTTTTCATAGCTTTTAATTATAAAGCCCTAATATAACAATTCTGAATAAGACAAAAAGCAGGTATTTTACAGGTTGATTAATTTACTATAACTTCTTTGCTTCTGTTAGCAGCAACAATAAAGTAAATTCCTACTATAATTAAAGGAATAGACAACCATTGCCCTGTATTTAAAGCCCAATCACTCCTATTGTCTACCTGAGCTTCTTTAAAGAACTCTACAACAAAACGAACCGACCACAATAAAGAAAAGAAAGTACCAAATAACAACCCTGTTTTTTCAGCAGCGTTTGTTTTCCAATACATATAGAACAACAAAGCAAAAACCAAAATGTACCCAAACCCTTCGTACAATTGAGTAGGATGTCTTGCAACATCTTCTCCTAATGCTTTAAAAATAAAACCAAAATCTGTTCCTGTAGGTTTCCCTATAATTTCAGAGTTAATTAAGTTCCCTAAACGAATAAACAATCCAGATAGTGCAACGGTAATCCCTACTCTATCTAAAATATACAGCAATGGTTTCTTTAATACCTTTTTAGAAAAGTACCATAAAGAAGTTATAATTCCAATGGCTGCACCATGACTCGCTAAACCTGCAAATCCTGTAAACCTAAAAGTTGGTTGGAATTTAAACGGTAATAATATTTCCTCTGGGTGTTGGCTAAAATAAACCCAGTCGTAAAAAAACACATGCCCAAGTCTTGCACCTAAAATAGTAGCAAAAACCACATACATTAATAGCTTATCTAAGATTTCTATTTTTATATTTTCTTTGTTAAAGATCCCTTTCATTACCTGGTAACCTAAAACAAAGGCAATCACAAACATCAAACTATAAAATCTTACCAGTCCAAAAAGTGCAATGGGTGGATCCCAAGTAATCGCTAATACATTCATGTTTTTTTATTCTTTTTTTTATCTGGGACAGGATCATATCCGCTTCCTCCCCATGGATGACAACTGCTTATTCTTTTAATAGCCAACCATCCTCCAAAAACTAAGCCATGCTTTTGCAAAGCTTCTATGCTATAGTGTGAACATGTAGGTTGATATCTACATGTTGCTGGTGTAAATGGTGATATGGCTACTTGGTAGATTCGTATCAATAATAGAAACGGAGAAATGAGTATTTTTTTTAATACCAATTTCATACTACTCTACTGTAAAAGTAGTTTCCCCTTTTCCGTCTTTCAACACAATTCCTAATTCTTTTAACTCATCACGAATTTGATCAGACAAAGCCCAATCTTTATTATCACGTGCTACCTTACGCATGTCAATCAACATATTAATCACACCGTCTAATTTATCCCCTCCTTGTTCAGACGTTTCAGACACCAAACCTAACACATCAAAAACAAATGCATGTAAAGTGTTTGTAAATAAATCTAAATCTTGTTGTGTTAATGTCTCTTTCCCTTCTTTTAATAAGTTGATAGATTTAACAGCTTCGAATAACTGTGAAATTAATATTGGTGTATTAAAATCATCGTTCATAGCATTATAACAACTTTGTTTCCAAGCAGCAATATCTAATGAAGATGTTTTAGAAGCACTAATACTAGCTAAAGTTTTAAGAGCTTCTATCAGTTTTATATATCCTTTTTCAGAGGCTTCTAATGCTTCTGAAGAAAAGTCTAAAATACTACGGTAGTGTGCTTGCATCATAAAGAAACGTACTACTGCTGGTGAGAAAGGCTTATTTAAAATTGTATTCTCTCCAGAAAAAATTTCTCCCGGTAATATGTTATTCCCTGTTGACTTA
Source organism: Wenyingzhuangia sp. IMCC45574 (assembly GCF_054182685.1). Classification (NCBI taxonomy): domain Bacteria; kingdom Pseudomonadati; phylum Bacteroidota; class Flavobacteriia; order Flavobacteriales; family Flavobacteriaceae; genus Wenyingzhuangia; species Wenyingzhuangia sp. IMCC45574. The sequence goes on from NZ_CM135169.1 coordinate 701,895, forward strand.
GACATTTTTTGTCCATTCAACGTTAACATGTTTGCATGCATCCAATAATTTACTGGGTCGTGACCATTACATGCTTCTGCTTGTGCAATTTCACATTCGTGGTGCGGGAATTTTAAATCCATTCCTCCTCCATGAATATCAAACTTCTCCCCTAAATATTTTGTGCTCATTGCAGTACACTCTAAATGCCATCCTGGAAAACCAATACCCCATGGTGATGGCCAACGCATAATGTGCTGAGGACTTGCTTTTTTCCACAAAGCAAAATCTTGTGGATTCTTTTTCTCTGATTGTCCATCTAACACACGTGTATTATGAACTGCATCTTCTATTTTTCTACCAGATAAAACGCCATAAGTTTTTTCCTCGTTGTACTTTAACACATCAAAATAAACAGAACCATTTACCTCGTAAGCTATCCCTTGATCTACAATTTTTTTAATGATTTCTATTTGCTCAATAATATGACCAGTAGCAGTAGGCTCAATACTTGGTGGTAAATTGTTTAACTTATTTAAAATATTATGAAAGTCTAAAGTATATTTTTGCACCACTTCCATAGGCTCTATTTGCTCTATTCTAGCTTTTTTGGCAATTTTATCTTCACCTTCATCTGCATCATCTTCCATATGTCCAGCATCCGTAATATTACGTACATAACGTACTTTATAGTCTAAGTGCTGTAAATAACGAAACACCATGTCAAAACTCATAAACGTACGCACATTTCCTAAGTGGACATTACTATAAACAGTAGGTCCACAAACATACATTCCTACATTTCCTTCTGTAACTGTAGTAAATTCTTCTTTAGTCTTGGTAATAGAATTGTATATTTTTAAAGGCTGTTCTTTATAGATGCTCATGTAACTTCTCTTTGTTTTTTTGAATGCGTAAATATAAACTTTCTAGTTTTATTATAATACACAAAAAAACCTCAATTGAGAGGTTTCTCAATTGAGGTTACTTTATTTAAAAAAGCTCGTAAATTACTTTACAATCTCTAATAACTCAACAACAAATGTTAACTCAGAGTTTGCAGGAATTTTTGGACTTGGAGATTGTGCTCCGTATGCTAATTCTGCAGGGATAATAAACTTATATTTTGATCCAACTGACATTAACTGTAAACCTTCTGTCCAACCTTTAATTACACCGTTTAAAGGAAACTCAGCTGGTGTACTTCTTTCAACAGAACTATCAAAAACCTCTCCAGAAGGATTAGTACCATGATAATGAACTTTTACAGTGTTAGTAGCAACTGGCTTGTTTCCTGTACCTTCTTTAACTACTTGGTATTTTAAACCACTCTCTGTAGTTTGAACTTCAATTGACTCATCAACTGTAGCAAACTCAGTTACATCTCTTTTGTACTTAGCATTCTTTAATTCAGCTTGCTTCTTTGTGTAAGCTATTAAAATAGGAGTAATCTCTTTTTGAGATAACAACGTTTTAGAAGTATCTGTAGCCTCTCTCATTGCTTGGTTTAAGACTGCATAATCTAAATCTTTAAACTCTTCACTTACTCTAAAGTTTAAGTTAATATAAGCTCCTAAAGCATAGCTTACAGAGTCTTGTTCTGTTGCTAAAGATGTTTTTCTTGCTGCATTTTGTTGGTTACAAGAAACCATTCCTGCTACCACTAATCCTAAAGCTAATCCTTTAATGATATTCATTGTGTTTAATTATTTATATTTAAAAGTTTAATTTTTACAACTATTGGAGTATTTACTCCTATTCTTTTACCATCTCCATAAAATCCATGGGCTACAAATGAAGTAAAAATAAATTTAATTTCCTCATCTTCCTGCATTAATTTTATACCTTCTTTTATACCTACTATTTGATGACTTTTTTGAACCCTACTTTTCACAATTTCTTTAGGATAAATCAACTCATCATTTAAAGTATAAACCGTTTTTTCAAACGTATAAACTGTATTTTTATTTTTCTCTTTTACCGTTTTATTTTTGGGAAGGCTTACCACAGCATATGAAAAACCAAACGGAGAATCCTTGTATGTTAATAAGGAGTCTTTTGCCATATATTTTTCTATAAGAAATTCTTCTTTAGCCCTAATTCTTTTATTTAAAGCTACAGAAACATCTTCCGTTACAACTCCTTTTTTATTGATGGGTCTTCTAGGTTCAGATTTACCACAACTTACGATTATAAGTCCTAAGCAAATTAGTCTACTAAATCTCATAAGAAACTAACAAATCTTGTTTGTAATTTGGTATCAACTCTACAAACTTAGCAATAGTATCTTCTAGGCTTAAGGTAGATCTGGCTCCAGCGGCATTGTCATGTCCACCTCCGTCAAAATACTTTCTAGCAAACTGATTTACAGAAAAACTACCTTTAGATCTAAACGAAATTTTTATAATTCCTTGATCCGTATCTTCTATAAAAATAGCTGCCAAAACCACTCCTTTTAAAGACAAGGCATAGTTAACAACCCCCTCTGTATCTCCTTTAACATAATTATACTCCGATAATTCTTTTTGAGTTAATGTGATATAAGCAGTTTTACAATCTTCTATTACCTTTAAGTTTGTTAACGATTTTCCTAATAACTGAAGTCTACTGTACGAATTGTTACTGTATACAGAATTATGAATGTCAGAATTTTTGGCTCCTTTATCTATTAATTCAGCTATAACCCTATGTGTAGTACTTGTGGTAGAGGCAAATCGAAAAGATCCAGTATCTGTCATAATACCCGTATAAATACAGGTAGCTATTTCAGCATCTATTAAATCTAACTGTCCTAAAGCTTCAATATAATGATATACCATCTGACACGTAGAACATATAGATGTATCAGAATACGTTACCATGGCAATATCATCTGGTTCTTGGTGATGGTCTATCATTATAAAGTCTCCTTTAAATGCTTCTAGACCATTTTGCATATCGTCTCCTACTCTATGTAATGCATTAAAATCTAATAGGAATACTACATCAGCATTGTCTAATGCTCTTTTAGATTGTATATTTTGTAAATCATATCTATATACATTGTCTGCTCCTGGCACCCATGAAATAAAATCGGGAATTCCATTAGGTAAAACTACGGTTGTTTTATGTCCTAACTTAGTGTAAAATTTTGATAAGGCTAAAGTTGAACCTACTGCATCTCCATCGGGATTCTTGTGAGAGACAAAAACAATTTTTTTTGGCTCCTTAAAATACGTTGTTAAAACGTTAATTTCATTTGCTTTCATTAACTGCTAAAATACAATTAAAAATCAGTTGTCAAAGCACCTCTTATTTTTTATAAACAACTATATTAGCAATGTAAATAAATCTATGAAACAATATGGCGAATAACAGAACATTCACTATGATTAAGCCAGATGCTATTGAATCTGGAAACTCAGGAGCTATCATTCAGAAAATTACCAATTCTGGATTTAAAATTGTTGCCCTTAAATTAATAAAACTTACCCCAGAAAGAGCGTCTGAATTTTATGCTGTGCATAAAGAAAGACCTTTTTATGAAAAATTAGTAACTTTTATGTCTAGAGGTCCAATAATGGCTGCTGTTTTAGAAAAAAACAATGCTGTAGAAGACTTTAGAGCTCTAATTGGTTCTACCAATCCAGAGGAAGCTGCAGAGGGAACTATTAGAAACTTGTACGCTACCAATGTTACCGAAAACGCAGTACATGGTTCTGACAGCGACGAAAATGCCGCTATAGAAGCTGCTTTCTACTTTAGTGATGAAGAAATTGTTTCTTACGAATAAAAGAACAATGATTAACTATAATAACAAAGCCTTTCATATAAAATATGAAAGGCTTTGTTATTGATGTATCGTCCTAAACGTTAGATTGATTCTTGGGGTTGTTACCTTTTTGGTTTTAGGTAAACTATGCAACCAATGTTTTTGAGTTTCCCCTTTCATAACCAACAAACTTCCTCGTAACAATATTGTAGATACGGTCTGTTTGGTTTGCTTGTGTTTAAAAACAAATTTTCTTTCCGCTCCAAAACTTAAAGAGGCAATAGCTCCATTCTTTTTCATTTCCTTTTCTCCATCACTATGCCACCCCATTCCTTCTCCTCCATCATGATATAGGTTCAACAAACAGGAGTTATATGTTTCACCTGTTACCTTTTCTACTAATGATTTTAAGGCTAACAACTCTGAAGTCCATAAATGAGCGGTTTTGGTTGTATTAGAATATTTATAATTAAACAGTTTTTCTCCATACCAAGCTACTTTTCTATCCGTCACAATCAACTTCCCAAAAATAACAGCTTCATCGTTTTTCCAAGTTATATTTTTTAACAAACTCTCTAAGTAAAACTGACACTTTGTATCCTCTAAAATTTTTCCATAATAAATAACATCCCCATCATAGGGCAGTAAATTAGGAGTGTCAGAAGTAGTAAATAAATCCATTAACTATTATTTTTATGTAATAAGTACTTGTTAGCAGCTTCCCATCCAAGCAATGCACTTTTCTTGTGTATTCCCCACATATAACCACCTAAAACTCCCGAAGATTGAATCACTCTATGACAGGGAATTAAAAAAGCAATTGGATTGCTCCCTATGGCTGTCCCTACAGCTCTAGAAGCTTTTGGCTTATCAATGTTCTTTGCCAAATCTCCATAAGTAGTTAATTCTCCAGTCGGGATTTTTAGCAAAGCTTCCCAAACTTTTAACTGAAAATCAGTTCCTTTTAAATGGAGTTTAATAGCTTTTAAATTGGTCCAATCTTTAGAAAAAATTTGCAATATTGTACTATGGAAGTCATGCTCCATTTCTATAAAACTCGCTTTTATAAAGCGTGATTTTAGATCCATAAAAGCTTTTTCTTTATCGTCTACAAAACCTAAATAACACACACCTAAATTGGTACAAGCAACCAATACCAAGCCGAACAAAGTTTCGTAATAGAAATACAATATATCTAAACCTTGTCCCTTATTCTTATATATACCAGGAGACATCCCTTCTATTTTCACAAATAAATCATGCAATCTACCTGTTCCAGAAAGCCCTGTTTCTTCGGCTACATCAAACAATGTATGTTCTCCTTTTCCTAATAGACTTTTGGCATATTGTAAACTGGTAAATTCTAAAAACTTTTTAGGACTTACACCCGCCCAATCGGTAAACATACGCTGAAAATGATAGGGACTTAAACCAACATACGCTGCTACTTTATCTAAAGAAGGTTGTTCGCTCCTATTCTCCTGCAAATAAGTAATTGCTTTTTCTATTCTGGTATAATCTATCTTATGTTGTGCTTTCATTGGGTTTACTAAATTAAAACACTGTTTAGACATATAAAACCCAAATATTGCTATTCCAAAATAAACTTTACAAAGCCAAATTGAATAGTAGTCAATAATGTTTTTGCTTTCATCATTACACTATTACTTTTTCATTAATTGATGTATAATTTTGAATATTCAATAATATTTTACTCAAAAAAGCAAATGTTTCAACAATTCCTTCTACCAATATTCTTGTTTTTGACTTTTACACAATCCTTATTTTCCCAAAAACCAAAGCCTAATATCATCATTATGATGTCCGATGATCAAGGTTACGGAGATATAGGAGCACACGGAAATCCTTATTTAAAAACTCCTAATATCGAGAAAATAGGACAGCAAGGATTAGAAATGTCTCATTTTGTAGCTTCTCCTAATTGTTCTGCATCTCGTGCTAGTTTAATGACTGGAAGATATCCTTATAGAGCGGGTGTTACAGCAGTTACACAAGTAGATCATTTTATGAATACTACTGAAATTACACTGCCAGAAGTGTTAAGTCAAAACGGTTACAAAACTGGAATTTTTGGAAAATGGCATTTGGGGGATAATTATCCCATGAGACCAACAGATCAAGGGTTTCAAGAAGCCTTAGTACACAAAGGTGGTGGAATTGGCCAGGCTGCAGGTCCAGCAGGAAACACGTACTTTAACCCTATCCTAGAACACAACAATGTATCTAAAAAGTACAATGGTTATTGCGACGATATTTTTACAGAGGCTACACTAGAGTTCATCAAAAAAAATAAAGACCAACCTTTCTTTGCATTTTTAGCTACAAACTTACCTCACTTTCCTTTACAAGTTCCCGATTTTAGAGCAGAACCCTACAGAAAAAAAGGGTTACACGAAGACAATGCCCTTACTTATGGTATGATTGACAACATAGACAATAATGTAGGTAGAGTGTTAAAGGTCTTAAAAAAATTAAAATTAGACAAGAATACGATTGTTATTTTCTTGTCAGACAATGGCCCTAGACATCGTAGAACCAAAAACGATGCTTATCCTGGTAGATGGGTCGCTAATTTAAGAGGAACCAAAACGAGTGTTTACGACTGTGGAATTAGAGTTCCTTTTTACGTAAGCTGGCCTGCACAAATAAAAAAAGGACAAACCACCAATACTTTAGGTGCTATTATAGATGTAATGCCAACATTATTAGATGCTTGTAATATAACTCCTCCAAAGGATGTGCATATCGATGGAAAATCATTGCTCCCATTATGGCAAAACAAACCAATTGATTTAAAAGACAGAGTTTTTTTTACACAAATGCATTACGGGCCTACACCCTTTAAATACATGCACTTTTCTGCACGTACTCAACAATACAAACTCGTGAGTCCTCATAATTTTCCACACGGAATTGTACACCAACCTACAGATTTCCAATTAAAAAATGTGTTAGATAACTTAGAGTTGTACGATATGGAAAAGGATCCTAGTGAGCGTATCAACATTGCTAAAAAACACCCTAAGATTGTAGAGATCATGTTAGAACAATACGAAACATGGTTTGATGAAACTACAGAAGAAAGAGAAGCCAAAGGAATTCAACGCATTCATTTAGGAACACAAGCACAACCAACAGTAAATCTGTCTCGTTTTGATTGGGGAGGACCAAGAGTAATTTCTCGTTTTGACTACGGTGGACCTAGAGTAATAGAAGACAACAAATTAGGATATTGGCAAGTAACCACACAAAAAGGGAACTACAGAGTATCCTACGACTTACCTGAACTAAAAAAAGAGGGTATTGCCCATTTAAAATACAACAAAGTACACCTAAAAATTCCCGTAAAGGCAGGACAAAAAAAAGTAGTGTTTAACAATGTTGCATTGCCCAAAGGAACAGGAAACTTTCACGCATATCTAAAAATAGAACGACTGGCAGAAGGGCCATTATTTGTTGACATAACCATACTAAAATAAACTACAAAACTCATGAAAATCAAAAGCTTCGAACTTTTTAAAGTTCCACCAAGATGGCTGTTTTTAAAAATAGAAACAGACGATGGTTTAATAGGTTGGGGAGAACCTATTGTAGAAGGTAAAGCAGATACTACTGCCAAGGCTGTAGAAGAATTAATGGAGTCTTTAATAGGTAAAAACCCATTGCATATAGAAGAACACTGGAACAATTTATACCGCGGTGGTTATTATCGTGGAGGTCCTGTTTTTATGAGTGCATTATCTGGTATAGACCAAGCCCTTTGGGATATCAAAGGAAAGTTTTACAACGCACCTATATACGAATTGTTAGGTGGTAAAACACGTGATAAAATAAAAGTATACTCGTGGGTTTACGGAGAAAATGGAAAAGATCTTGGACAAGCAGTTTTAGCTTCTAAAGCAGCTGGTTTTGAAGCCGTTAAAATTACAGGTACAGAACAAATGCAAATAGTAGATACCTATCAAAAAATTGATTGGGTATTAGAACGTGTTGCAGGACTAAGAGAAGCTGTAGGGTACTCCGTAGATTTCGGGATCGATTTTCATGGTAGATTGCACAAGCCTATGGCAAAAGTATTGGCCAAAGAACTAGAGCAATTTAAGCCCATGTTTATAGAAGAGCCTCTAATACCAGAACACAACGAAGCACTAAAACAGTTGTCAAATTTAACCTGTATTCCTATTGCCACAGGAGAAAGAATGTTTAGCCGTTGGCATTTTAAAGAAATTATAGCCAACGGATCTGTAGATATCATACAACCAGACCTATCGCATGCAGGAGGTATTACCGAATGTAAAAAAATACTATCCATGGCAGAGGCTTACGATGTTGCAGCTGCTCCACACTGTCCACTAGGTCCCATTGCACTTGCGGCATGTTTACAAATAGATGCCAGTTGCTACAATGCTTTTATACAAGAACAAAGCTTAGGAATTCATTATGGAGGTGAAGACGATTTGTTAAAATACATAAAAGACAAGTCAGTTTTTAAATACGAAAACGGATATGCCAATATTCCTTCTGGTCCAGGATTAGGAATAGAAATAGACGAAGAATACGTAAGAAAAATGGCTGAAATTGGTCATAACTGGAGAAATACTGTTTGGTTTCATAAAGATGGAAGTATTGCAGAATGGTAAAAAACAAACACTTATGAATACAACAACCAAACCTACAAAAGCTCGTTATAGCATATTAGCTGCCGTTTTTATTAATGTAGTAATTAACTATATGGACAGAAGTAATATTTCTGTTGGAGCTTCATTTATTAGCAACGAACTAGGGCTATCTACCATTCAGGTAGGTTATCTATTTTCTGCTTTCGGACTTGCTTATGCCCTATCACAAATACCCGGAGGATATTTAGCAGACAAACTAAACATTCGCTATTTCTATAGCTTCTGTTTAATAACATGGTCTATAGCTACCATACTTCAGGGGTTTGTTACTAGTTTTATAATACTACTAATACTACGAATTTTCATCGGACTGTTCGAGGCTCCTTCGTATCCATTAAACAATCGAATTATTACCAAGTGGTTTCCAGATAACGAAAGAGCTGGTGCAATAGCTACATATACCTCTGGACAATTTATCGGGTTGGCTTTTTTAACACCTGCTTTAATTTCTATAGAGCACTATTTAGGGTGGAGAGCTTTATTCTACATTACAGGTGCAATTGGTTTGTTATGGGGAATCATATGGATGTTTATCTATAGAGATCCTAACAACTCAAGTAAAATCAACCCGGCCGAATTAGAATATATTACCAAAGGAGGTGCGTTGGTAGAAGACCCAAAGGAAAGTAGCAAAGAAGGAAAAGTTAAATTTCAATGGAAAAATCTTAAAACAGTACTTACCAAACGTAAGCTTTGGGGAATTTATTTAGGCCAATTTGGCTTAGGAGCTACCTTAATGTTCTTTCTTACCTGGTTTCCTAAATACTTAATAGATTTTAAAGGAATGAACTTCCTTCAGTCAGGATTTACAGCTTCTATTCCTTTTATCTTTGCTTTTTTTGGAGTCTTGTTTTCTGGTTTTATATCAGACTATATGGCCAAAAAAAATGTATCGGTAGACATTGCACGCAAAACTCCTGTCGTTACAGGTTTACTATTATCAACCTCTATTGTTGGAGCCAATTACACAAACAACCCTTTTTGGGTAACACTATTTATGTCTGTTGCTTTTTTCGGAAACGGATTGGCATCCATTACATGGGTATTTGTTTCTTTAATTGCTCCTAAAAAACTAATTGGTTTAACGGGTGGTGTTTTCAACTTTATCGGAGGACTTTCAGCCATGATAGTACCTACTGCTATAGGTTATTTAGTTAGCGATGGTAATTTTGAACCTGCACTTATATTCATTAGCAGTCTTACATTATTGGCAGCTCTTTCTTATATTTTCTTAGTAGGAAAGGTTGAACGAATAGAAGATTAATAGCACATTTACATACAATAAAAAAGCATTCTATCATCATCGATAAAATGCTTTTTTTATTTTGGGTCTTAGCTCTTAAATCTGTTCCGCATTGGTGATATTACTTCTCTATTTTTAACGTAAAACCTGTTTAGCTTTATAAAAAGTTCAGACATAAAGATTGCCTTGTGTATTTTTCGAAAGGTTGAATCCTTAACATCATATAAAAGTAAAACTTTCCTATAATCTAGCTTTGTTTCCCTCCCAACCGCTATCAAACTGCTGTATCAACTGTTTAACTAGTTTTGGATTTTTAGAAGCTATATTTACCGTTTCATCCGGATCTAATTTATGATCATATAACTCAACAAAAATAGGTTCACTATTTGGCTTTGTATAGTCTTTCCATAATATCATTCTATACCTATCAGTTCTCATTGCATACCCCATCAATCTATTCTCAAATAAATCTCTATTCCATGCTCCCTTCAATTGCTTTTTAATACCATTTTCTACATAAACTATTAATGGGCCAAAATAAGTCTCTCTCATCCCTTTAGACAAAGGATTTGCTGCCCATTCTCTAAGAGCTGGAGAAGGAAACTGACTAAAAGCTGCTTTTTTCCATTGTTGCTTTGGAGCACTTAACAAAGGCACAAAACTCTGACCTTCTAAATGATTTGGCATTGGTAAACCTGCCAATTCTGTTAAAGTAGGATACATGTCAACCAATTCTACCAAAGCATCCGTTTTACTTCCCCTAATAGTATCAGACATCTCAGGTGTGCTTATAATCATTGGAACCCTAGTTGTAATTTCATAATTAGTAGCTTTACCCCAAATTCCCATATCTCCTAAATGCCAACCATGATCCGTCCATAAAATAACAATCGTATTCTCCTTTAATCCCTCACGCTCAAGCGCTTTTAATACTTTACCCAATTGGGCATCTACATAAGAAACACAAGCTAAATAAGCCTTCTTGTAATTAATAGATTGGGCAACACTAAAATCACCGTACTTTGGAACACCAGAACGTGCTCGTAACTCAAAAGATGCATGCAAGCCCATTTTTGCTCCGTCCTTAGGTGGATTTTTATGTTTAGCCAATGGAATAACTTTATTTTCATACAAATCCCAGTATTTTTTAGGAGCAATAAATTCCAAATGAGGTTTTTTAAACCCTAATCCAAGAAAAAATGGTTTATCACTATTTTTTAATTCTTTAAGAGTCTCTATTGCTAACAAAGCATTGTAACCATCATCAAAACTTTCATCAGGTACATTTGCAAATTCATATGCTGGTCCTCTACCAAGACCATACTTTCTTGCACCTTCACCATACTTCTTTACAACAGCTTCTTTGGCTTCAAAAATCATTTTCTGATTTTTTTCTAAAGCAAATTTATGAGACGGTTTTCTAATCCCTTTCGCCAACAACTTTCCTACAGCCGGTTGTCTAGACCAAGAAAGTTCTTCATCAGAATATTTACCGTGAAAAATTTTACCCGCATATACCGTTTCATAACCATTGTTCCTAAAATGTTGTGGCAATGTAATCACATCAGGATTCAGGTCTCTAAAATAAGTAAAGTTCTCAATCACCTTAATCGTTTCAGGTCTTGCTCCAGTCATTAAACTTGCCCTAGATGGACTACAAATAGCTTGTTGACAGTATGCTCTTTCAAATCTCAATCCTTCTTTCGCCAATCCATCAATATTTGGAGACAATACAACATCAGCACCATAACACCCCAGCTCTGGACGTAAATCATCAATGGCTATAAACAATATATTAGGCTTAGATTGTCCTACAGTTTTTGAAAAACAAACAATACATAACACGAAAAAAAAATTAACAGCATACTTCATTATCTCTTGATTTTTAATAGAATAGAAAAGTCAAATTATCCTTTTTTTTTATAATAAAGCAGTATTAATTTCACATATCCTATCTAAATCATAACACAAATGCAGTTCCACAACTTTAACCCAAACTAAAAAGCCGATTCTAAATTCATAGATTCGGCTTTATTGTTTTTGGGTGTTCCCCTTTTAATCAAGGGTCGGGCTATCCACTATATCTTTTGGTGTAGGTTATTCCTCTTTAAATGGTTTCTCATTGTTTAAAACATTATTCCTAATCTAAACAAGCTAAGCTCTATCACCAAAAGGATGCCGTTGCTATCCCTAACACTTTTTTAGACTTTTAGATATCAGTTATTAGATATTAGAATCAAGAACCAAGAGTCATGATTCTTACTCCTTTATTCATCAACTTCTCATCTCCTCAACTCCTTCACTCCTCAACTCCTTTACTCCTTTAGCCCTCAACTCCTATTCTATCCAGTAAAAAAGTATCTAAAACAAACAATCCTTCACTACTAATGTAATGAAGGATTGTTATAAAATAAAAAACCCTGAACTAGGTTCAGGGTTTATAAATCCTGAATTTATTTCAGGATAAAAAAAAGGCGATGACATACTCTCCCACCAGTGGTAGTACCATCTGCGCTAATAGGCTTAACTTCTCTGTTCGGGATGGGAAGAGGTGAGCCCTATTGCAATAATCACCTTAAGGTTGTCAATTACGATTTACGATTTAGCTAATTACGAATTATATAGTGTATTCGTAATTCCTAATTAATCATTTCGTAATTAATTATGTTGTACATATTGATAACTAATATCTAAGATTTTATGTCTATTTTTTCTTGAGTTTCTTTGTACTATGTACTTAATACTTTGTACTAAAATTTAAATCATAATTATTAAAGCCCGCAAGGTACATAAGCCTATGGGTTATTAGTAATACTCGGCTATGATGTTACCACCTTTACACCTGTATCCTATCAAGGTCGTGATCTACAACCACCCTTTAAAGAAATCTCATCTTGTGGTGGGTTTCGCGCTTATATGCTTTCAGCGCTTATCCCTTCCCAACGTAGCTACTCAGCAATGCTCCTGGCGGAACAACTGATACACCAGAGGTTAGTTCAACTCGGTCCTCTCGTACTAGAGTCAAATCCACGCAAATTTCTAACGCCCGCTACAGATAGAGACCGAACTGTCTCACGACGTTCTGAACCCAGCTCGCGTGCCACTTTAATGGGCGAACAGCCCAACCCTTGGGACCTTCTCCAGCCCCAGGATGTGACGAGCCGACATCGAGGTGCCAAACCCCCCCGTCGATGTGAGCTCTTGGGGGAGATCAGCCTGTTATCCCCGGAGTACCTTTTATCCTTTGAGCGATGGCCCTTCCATGCGGAACCACCGGATCACTATGCTCTTGTTTCCAACCTGATCGACTTGTAAGTCTCGCAGTCAAGCACCCTTATGCCATTGCACTCTACGTACGGTTACCAAGCGTACTGAGGGTACCTTTAGAAGCCTCCGTTACTCTTTTGGAGGCGACCACCCCAGTCAAACTACCCACCAAGCACTGTCCCCATCGCTGGGTTAGACTCTAGATAAGCAAAGGGTGGTATTTCAACAATGACTCACACACGCCTAGCGACGCATGATCGAAGTCTCCCACCTATCCTACACATTACTTATCCAAAGCCAATACTAAGCTATAGTAAAGGTTCACGGGGTCTTTTCGTCCCGTAGCGGGTAATCGGCATCTTCACCGATACTACAATTTCACCGAGCTCATGGCTGAGACAGTGTCCAGATCGTTGCACCATTCGTGCAGGTCGGAACTTACCCGACAAGGAATTTCGCTACCTTAGGACCGTTATAGTTACGGCCGCCGTTTACTGGGGCTTCATTTCAGATCGTCGCCGAAGCTAAACCCTCCACTTAACCTTCCAGCACCGGGCAGGTGTCAGGCCCTATACATCAACTTTCGTTTTAGCAGAGCCCTGTGTTTTTGATAAACAGTCGCCTGGACCTTTTAACTGCGGCCCATCCGAAGATGGGCGACCCTTCTCCCGAAGTTACGGGTCGATTTTGCCTAGTTCCTTAGCCATGAATCACTCGAGCTCCTTAGAATACTCATCCCAACTACCTGTGTCGGTTTACGGTACAGGCTGCATCCCTCGCTTTTCTTGGAACCTCTTACTTACTTTCGCTTCGACCGAAGTCTAGGCTCAGCGTACATTTCCGTCAGTACGCAAGCATCTGGGAGATCCGTCACTTTTAACGGGTGCAGGTACAGGAATATTAACCTGTTGTCCATCGACTACCCCATTCGGGTTCGCCTTAGGCCCTGACTAACCCTCAGCTGATTAGCATCGCTGAGGAAACCTTAGTTTTTCGGAGGGCGGGTTTCTCACCCGCCTTATCGTTACTTATGCCTACATTTTCTTTTCTAGCCGTTCCAGCATACCTTACGATACACCTTCAACACAACTAGAATGCTCCCCTACCACTTTCGTCCATAGCTTCGGTAATATACTTATGCCCGATTATTATCCATGCTCGACCGCTCGACTAGTGAGCTGTTACGCACTCTTTAAATGAATGGCTGCTTCCAAGCCAACATCCTAGCTGTCTGGGCAGTCAAACCTCGTTTATTCAACTTAGTATATATTTGGGGACCTTAGCTGATGGTCTGGGTTCTTTCCCTCTCGGACATGGACCTTAGCACCCATGCCCTCACTGCTGTGTATATTATATAGCATTCGGAGTTTGTCAGGAATTGGTAGGCGGTGAAGCCCCCGCATCCAATCAGTAGCTCTACCTCTATATAACTAACCACAACGCTGCACCTAAATGCATTTCGGGGAGTACGAGCTATTTCCTGGTTTGATTGGCCTTTCACCCCTACCCACAGGTCATCCCAAGACTTTTCAACGTCAACGGGTTCGGTCCTCCACTCTGTGTTACCAGAGCTTCAACCTGCCCATGGGTAGATCACCAGGTTTCGCGTCTACTCAACCTAACTAAAACGCCCTATTAAGACTCGCTTTCGCTACGGCTCCTGTACTGAATACATTAACCTTGCTAGATAAAGTAACTCGTAGGCTCATTATGCAAAAGGCACGCCGTCACCCCATAGGGCTCCGACCGCTTGTAGGTGTACGGTTTCAGGATCTATTTCACTCCCTTACTTAGGGTTCTTTTCACCTTTCCCTCACGGTACTAGTTCACTATCGGTCTCTCAGGAGTATTTAGCCTTACCGGATGGTCCCGGCAGATTCAGACAGGGTTCCACGTGCCCCGCCCTACTCAGGAATCTGATACAATAACTTCTCTTACCTATACGGGGCTATCACCCTTATCGCTCCACTTTCCAGAGGATTCTAGTTCAATTGTGTCTTGATGACTCAGTCCTACAACCCCTATTTTGCCGTAACAAAATAGGTTTGGGCTAATTCGCGTTCGCTCGCCACTACTAACGAAATCATTATTATTTTCTCTTCCTATGGTTACTTAGATGTTTCAGTTCACCACGTTTGCTCCTCTCGGTAGTATATCTTCAATATACTGGGTTGCCCCATTCGGAAATCTTCGGGTAAAGTTATGTGCACCTAACCGAAGCTTATCGCAGCTTATCACGTCCTTCATCGCCTCTGAGAGCCTAGGCATCCGCCATACACCCTTAATTAGCTTATTGTACCTATTTGCGTCTTTAATTTATTACAGTTAAACTGTAATTATTTTATAATTCTTGTAATTAATACTTTGTACTATGTACTCTATACTAATTACTAAATTTGTATGTCTACTCAAGTAAAATATTTTTCTCTTAAATATTTTTTATCAATATGTCAATGAACTTTAATCGCTGTAAGCTTTATGCTATACGCATTAGGCTTGGCAGCTTATAGCATAAGGCATAGAGCCTATAGCTATTATTGTGGAGAATATCGGAGTCGAACCGATGACCTCTTGCGTGCAAGGCAAGCGCTCTAGCCAGCTGAGCTAATCCCCCTTATACTAGTGTTAGTAATTAGTAGTTAGTCATTAGTAATTACTAATTCGTAATTTGTAATTATCTGCTTCTAGAATTTCCTTTTTTAATACAATCTGACAACTAAGTTGTCTTTTTTTATCTCTACCTGTCTTACTAGACAAGCTTCGCTTGTTGTAGTCTCGGGCAGACTCGAACTGCCGACCTCTACATTATCAGTGTAGCGCTCTAACCAGCTGAGCTACGAGACTCTATGTGATTGTATTATATATCATTAAAAATTAACAGCAATTAAAAAGTAAACCTAACTTCTTTAAACACCTTTTTTTCTCTAGAAAGGAGGTGTTCCAGCCGCACCTTCCGGTACGGCTACCTTGTTACGACTTAGCCCTAGTTACCAGTTTTACCCTAGGCGGCTCCTTGCGGTGACCGACTTCAGGCACTCCCAGCTTCCATGGCTTGACGGGCGGTGTGTACAAGGCCCGGGAACGTATTCACCGCATCATGGCTGATATGCGATTACTAGCGATTCCAGCTTCATGGAGTCGAGTTGCAGACTCCAATCCGAACTGTGACAATGTTTATAGATTCGCTCCTCATCGCTGAGTGGCTGCTCGCTGTCATTGCCATTGTAGCACGTGTGTAGCCCAGGACGTAAGGGCCGTGATGATTTGACGTCATCCCCACCTTCCTCGCGGTTTGCACCGGCAGTCTCGCTAGAGTCCACAGCTTTACCTGTTTGCAACTAACGATAGGGGTTGCGCTCGTTATAGGACTTAACCTGACACCTCACGGCACGAGCTGACGACAACCATGCAGCACCTTGTAAGAAGTCCGAAGAAATATCTATCTCTAAATAATGCATCCTACATTTAAGCCCTGGTAAGGTTCCTCGCGTATCATCGAATTAAACCACATGCTCCACCGCTTGTGCGGGCCCCCGTCAATTCCTTTGAGTTTCAATCTTGCGACCGTACTCCCCAGGTGGGACACTTATCACTTTCGCTTAGTCACTGAAAAATTCCAACAACTAGTGTCCAACGTTTACGGCGTGGACTACCGGGGTATCTAATCCCGTTCGCTCCCCACGCTTTCGTTCATCAGCGTCAGTACATACGTAGTGGACTGCCTTCGCAATCGGTATTCTATGTAATATCTATGCATTTCACCGCTACACTACATATTCTATCCACTTCCATATGACTCAAGACTAACAGTATCAAAGGCAGTGCCATAGTTGAGCTATGGGATTTCACCTCTGACTGATCAGCCCGCCTACGAACCCTTTAAACCCAATGATTCCGGATAACGCTTGCACCCTCCGTATTACCGCGGCTGCTGGCACGGAGTTAGCCGGTGCTTATTCGTAGAGTACCGTCAAACAAATACACGTATCTGCGTTTCTTCCTCTATAAAAGAAGTTTACAACCCATAGGGCAGTCATCCTTCACGCGGCATGGCTGGTTCAGAGTTGCCTCCATTGACCAATATTCCTCACTGCTGCCTCCCGTAGGAGTCTGGTCCGTGTCTCAGTACCAGTGTGGGGGATCTCCCTCTCAGGACCCCTACTTATCGTTGCCATGGTAAGCCGTTACCTTACCATCTAGCTAATAAGACGCATAGCCATCTTAAACCAATAAATCTTTAATTATCAAATTATGCAATTCAATAACACTATGGAGTATTAATCTTCGTTTCCAAAGGGTATTCTCCAGTTTAAGGTAGGTTCTATACGCGTTACGCACCCGTGCGCCGGTCGTCAGCAAATAGCAAGCTATCCCTGTTACCCCTCGACTTGCATGTGTTAAGCCTGCCGCTAGCGTTCATCCTGAGCCAGGATCAAACTCTTCATCGTTATATTTTTATATTTCGATGCTCAAAAAAATCTATGGTGATACTGAAACAAGTTCAGCAATCTTCCATGCGATCTACTCTTTAATTCGCGCTGTCAATTTCAAATTTCTCAATGAACTTAACCACTTAGTGGCTTTTGTTACTCCGCCGAAGCGGGCTGCAAATGTAAGAATCTTTTCTTTCTTAAAACAAACTTTCTTGAAGTTTTTTTTAAGAAAATTTTAAGCTTTAATTAACACCTTAATCAAAAAACTAAAACTAGTTATTCTAATGATAATCTGTAACTTAAAAACTCCTACCCTGCTAATGAACTTTGCTAACTCAGCTCGTTTGCCTTACTGCGTTTGCGGGTGCAAAGATACACAACTATTCCCCTTAAACAATGCGCTTTTTAATCTTTTTTTAAAATAGTTTGTAAAGGCCTAAAAACGAACATAATAATTTCAATCATTAAGAATCGTTTTACACAATTCTTCTGTATTATCCTCTTCTTTCATTTTCTGCTGCAGCTCTATCACTTTATTTTTGTAGTCTACATTACTATACATATCTATTACTTTAGGTGCTAAAGTAGAAACGGATATCTGTTTTACATCAATTCCTAAAGGGCCATAATTATTTTCTGCTATGATTTTATTCCATACATACTGATCTATAATATGAGGTATGATCAAATTCACACAACCATTTTTTAATGCCATGTGCGTAGTTCCTGACCCACCATGGTGAATGACTCCATACATTTTGGGAAAAATCCAATCGTAAGGGATTCTTTTAACATAATGAATTAACTCATTATTATATGTCTCTAACGGTACTAAGCCTCCCGAATACGTATTTATAATAGCAGGTATTTTATTCTTTTGTAAAATATCTAGAATTATTTGTGTTTTACCAAGAGCATCATCGTTAACCATACTACCAAAAGTGACAAATAGAATTTTGGGATGTTTCTTTATAAAAAGCAACAATTCTTGAGTAGGAACCCAATTGGATTGTTTGTTTCTTTCATAGAAACCCAAAACCTTTAAATTAGATTGCCAATACGTAGGTCTCTTAAATAAAGAAGGCGAAATGGTATATATTGTTTTACTCTTAAATAAGGCTTCTTTAATTATAGTAGTTTTTACCTTCTTATGAAGTTCTAATGTTTTTATAGCTTTCATCACCGAATAAATTAACCCGGTGTTGACTAATTTATAGGAAAGCTTGTTAAAGAACGTTCCTAAATCTTTATTAAAAGCGACATGAGGATGTCCTTTTACATAGTGCATATAAGGAACAGGTACTATTAAGGTGTTTTTATTCTTATGCTTTAAACTCCAAATTACAGGATAGATGGTTTTAGCATGATGCACTACCCTATCTGGTTGCTCACGGTCGATTACTTCTTTTTGCAAAAGCAACATTTCTTTACTGGCTTCTGGTTGTTCTTTGATGAGTTTTATAAAAGCTTTTATTTTCTTAACACCAAAACGCCCTCCACCCATTGCTATTTTTCCTTCGGGTGTGTCTAACAATTCTAAAAACTTACTTCCTAAAGATTGGAATTCTAAATCTGAATCTTCTACCAAGTCTTTAAATTGTTCTGGAAATAGGCATATAACTTTATGACCTCTTTTCTTTAAAATATCTCCTATGGCTAAAAAAGGTTCCATGTCTCCTCTAGTTCCTATAGAAGTAAGTATTATTTTCATAAGTTCATTTTAGCCCTATAAAGGTAAAACACTTGATAATTACTTTTATATTATTTAATAATAACTTTCATTCTTTGTTTAAAGTATTCGTATATTGAAAGCTATGTAAAACGAACTATGTTAGGTAAAAAAATCAAAAGAAAAGCATTCCCAAAAGACTTTCTATGGGGAACTACTATTTCTTCTTATCAAAACGAAGGTGCTTATAATAAAGACGGTAAAGGACATTCCATTTGGGATACTTTTACAAACCATCCTGACTTTAAAAAGGGAAATGGAAATGAAGCCACTCAATTCTACAACAATTACAAAGAGGATGTTCAGAAAATTAAAGAGTTGAATTTAGATTCTTTTCGATTTTCCTTATCATGGTCTAGAATACTACCAAGTGGTACCGGAGAAATCAATCCAAAAGGAATTGAATTTTATCACAATGTAATCGACTATTGTATAGAGTTAGGAATTACTCCATGGGTAACTCTATACCATTGGGATTTACCACAGACATTAGAAGACAGAGGGGGATGGACCAATAGAGAAATTTTAGATTGGTTTAAAGAATATGTAGAAATATGCACCAAAGAATATGGAGCCAAGGTTAAAAACTGGATTGTTTTAAACGAGCCCATGACCTTTGTAGGATTGGGTTACTTTATGGGAATGCATGCTCCGGGTAAAAAAGGAGCAACTAATTTTTTAGCTGCTGCGCATCATGCAACTCTGTGCCAAGGTATTGGAGGAAGAATTGTTCGAAAAAACGTAACTAATGCATATATAGGAACTACCTATTCTTGCTCTCATGTAACACCATATAGTCAGCTTAATAAACATAAAAAAGCGGCAAAAAGAATTGATGCTTTGCTAAATCGTTTTTTTATTGAACCTGCTTTAGGAATGGGCTATCCTACAGATGCTATTACTGGTTTAAATGCTATTGAAGTCTATATAAAAGATGGAGATAAAGAATTAATGGAGTTTGATTTTGATTTTATTGGAATACAATATTACTTTAGAATTGTTGCAAAATTTAGTCTCTTACCTCCTATTCTTTTTGCGACAGAGGTTCCTGCAGTAGAAAGAAATGCAAAGGTGAACAACATGGGTATGGAAATTTCCCCAAAAGGACTTTATAAAATGTTAAAAAAGTTTAGTGCGTACCCTAAGGTTAAAGAGATTTTAATTTCGGAATCTGGTGTTTGTTTTGACGACCCCATAGAGAACGGACAAGTGAATGACAAAAACAGAATTAAATATTTTAAAAAGACCTTTGCTTATACATTAAAAGCCATCGAAAAAGGAATGAATGTAAAAGGATATTTTATATGGACGTTGGTTGACAATTTTGAATGGGCTGAGGGTACTAAAACGCGTTTTGGAATTATTCATACGGATTTTACGACTCAAAAAAGAACCTTAAAGAAATCTGCTCTTTGGTTGCGTAAGTTTCTAAAAGGTGGAAAAACGGTTTATTCTAAAAAGAAGAAACAAGAAAAAGAATTGCAAGAGTAAAAACACCACTCCCAAATACTTCTCGATCTTTCGACTTAGCTCAAGACAGATTCGCTGCGTACTAAGATTGACATTAAACCACATGAAAACAATCTTTATTAAACGGATTTATAATATTTTACATGTTTATTCGATTATTATTTAATTCACTCATTTATAGAATAAATCATTTTGTTTTCAAGATTTACTATTCTATCGTTAGTAACTAAAAAGCTTTGAAAAAGTTGCCTCTTATTAGGCTTAGAATAGAGTTTCAGAGTATCATTCGTGATTTCAAATTCACCATATTTTTTTCTTTCAACCTTATTTAAATTTTCGATTTTTTTGTAGATAAAAAAGTTATTGATTAACTCAATTTCTGCATATCCATTTTCAAATACTGTCTCATATAATTTGTAATGCTTTTCATTCGAATAAAAAGTTTTAGTTTCATTAATCAATGGGTTTTTCTGCCAATACTTTACTTTAACTTTTTTACTCAAATACATTTCTTTTTTTCTTTCACGAACAGCCCAGTCAACAACATATTTATCTTCTGTCTTAAAGATATATTGATATTTCCATGCTGAGATTGGTCTTTTCGGATCAAATTTAATCGCATAATCTGTTTTGTAGCTAATTATAGTTCCTTCAGAAAAAGTAGTCTTTCTTAGGAAAAAAGGATACTGAATGAAGCTTATAACTACTAAACTAATTACAGTAACTATAAAAATAATAATTAAGTAGTGAAACTTTTCCCACATCTTCATGCAATTAAAGGCAACAGTTTGACAAGCTTGATTTTAGTTAAATAAGAGCAAAGCTATCCACCATGACCAAATTAGTTTAAAAGTAGACAACTAATTGTTAGAAACAAAACTAAAAATCGAACATATCTATTTATAAAACTCTACCCTTTATTCATCTGCTCATTACGCAAACGAGTGATGCTGGCATTCAGTTCAAAACCTAACAACAATATATTTGCATTTAACCAAATAAAAAGCATTAAGACTAACAACGTACCAATAGAACCATACAACTCGTTGTACTTAGAAAACTTAACTACATAAATTCCAAAACCATAAAATGTAAGTAAAGACAAAACAGTAGTTAACACAGATCCTGCAGAAAAGAAACGTGTTTTACGACCTTCTTTTGTACCAAAATAATACAACATAGAAACGGTACAAAAAATTAAGAACATAAACAGTAAATAACGTAGGTTACTCAACCACATCATATCCTCTGGCAACCATCCTTTTTGATTTAAAAATGTCAAACCAAATTCAAAGAAAATAGTTCCAGCCACAGTTAAAATCAACATAAAAGACATGGTTAATGAGGTTCCTAACGAAATTAAATACTGCTTGATTACATTTCTAATCTCTTCTACATGTACTGAATGTTCAAAAGCAGCAAACACGGCATTTACCCCGTTTGTCATTAAAAAAATAGAGACTAAAAAACCAAAGGAAAGCAATCCTCCATACTTGTTATTTGCAATATCTTTTAATACAGAATCTACAGCAGAAAAAGTATCTGGCGGTAACACCTCTGCTATCAACCCTAAAAAATTATCCTGAAATCCTTCTATAGGGATATACGGAATTAGCGTTAGCATAAAAAGCATAAAGGGAAACAAAGCCATAAAGAAACTATAAGAAATACCTCCTGCTCTAGAAGTTAAAGCTCCTTTTACAATTCCAATAAAATACATCTCCAATAAATCGTATAAGCTCATTCCCCTTAAACCAGGAACAGGAATTTTTTTTCCTTTACTTACCAGCCAATTTATCAATGGTATTCTACTTAACTCCTGCTCTACAGAATCGTCTTTTTCTATTTCTTTTGTCTCTATCACCTTTTACTCAACAGCTTTTAAGCTTAAATCTAAATTTGCTACAGAATGTGTTAATGCACCAGAAGAGATGTATTGTACTCCGCATTCTGCATATTTTCTTAACGTTTCTTCGTTAATTCCACCCGAAGATTCCGTTCCGGCTTTATCACCAATCATTGCAACGGCCTTTTTGGTGTCCTCGTAGTTAAAATTATCAATTAAAATTCTATGAATTCCCTCAAATTGAATAATTTCTTCTATTTCTTGTAAATCTCTTGCCTCTACAATTATTTTTAAATCTTTGTTTTGATCTTTTAAATAAGATTTTGTTTGCAGTATTGCCTGCGAAACCCCTCCTGCAAAATCTATATGATTGTCTTTTAACATAATCATATCATACAAAGCAAAACGATGATTTTCTCCACCCCCTATTTTTACAGCCCATTTTTCTAGAGCTCGAATTCCAGGTGTTGTTTTACGAGTATCTAATACTTTGGTACCTGTTCCCTCTAACAACTTTACGTAAGAAGCCGTTTTGGTTGCAATGGCACTCATTCGCTGCATTGCATTTAAAACCAAACGCTCTGCTTTTAAAATAGACAACGAACTACCTGTTACGTATAAAACAACATCTCCATACGTTACCAACTCACCATCTTTTATTAATACTTCTACCTCTAAAGAGGCATCTACATATTTAAATACTTCTAAAGCAAAATCTACTCCAGCTATTACTCCTTCGTCTTTAACTAACAATTTAGCCTTTCCTTTAGCGGTTGTAGGAATACAAGCCAATGAAGAATGATCTCCATCTCCCACATCTTCTCTAATTGCATTTGCAATAATCAATTCTACTTCTTTATCAAATTGCTCTTGATGAATCATGAAATGTAAATTTTAAACAAAGATAAACTTATAGCAGAAATTACCATAGATAGTAAGTATATAAATCAAAATAAGAAATGCGAAAAAACAGGTTGGTCTGAATTATCTATCAGTAATTTTCCATAAAAGAGGAATTAAATTTATAAAAAATTAGCTCCACACCTAGATATGACAACACAACAGATAGCCGACCGATTGGTAGAATTATGCAGAAAAGGTCAAAATGCGCTTGCACAAGTAGAATTATACGATGATAATATTGAAAGTATAGAATCTCAGGTTTCTAGATATAGAAGAACCAAGGGGATAAACAAAGTACAAAAGAAAACGGCTATGTTCTATGAGCGTGCTGATAAAATTCATAAATACGAAGTATCTGACCCTCTGGTGGTTGAGAATCATATCTGCTTTAAAATGTCTATAGATGTAGACATTAGAGGCTTGGGAAGAGTTGAATTGGACGAGCTTTGTGTGTATCATATTAAAGACGGGAAAATTATAAAAGAAGAATTTTTCTACGAAAATGGCGATACGGAATAAGACTAGTTTCTTCTTAGTATCTTTGTGCTTTTAGAAAGCAAACTTTATGAAAATCCTTTTGTTAGCAGTTGGAAAAACTGACGATAAAAATTTAATTCAATTGATAGAAAACTATCAAAGTCGTTTAAAACACTATGTTAAATTCGATTTAGAAGTAATTCCAGACATTAAAAACGTTAAGAATCTTTCTGAAAGCCAACAAAAAGAGAAAGAAGGCCAGTTACTATTAAAGAAATTACAACCTACAGATCAGCTCGTTTTATTAGATGAAAAGGGGAAAGACTTTACCTCTATGCATTTTGCGGACTTTCTACAAAAGAAAATGAACTCCGGAATAAAACAACTGGTCTTTGTTATTGGAGGACCTTACGGCTTTTCTGATGCCGTTTATAAAAAGGCTCAAGGCAAAATTTCATTGTCTAAAATGACTTTTTCTCACCAAATGATTCGTTTGTTTATGGTAGAACAACTTTACAGAGGTTTTACCATATTAAAAAATGAACCTTACCACCACGAATAAACCTAAGATTGATTAGTTTTACGCTAGAAAATTCAACACATGAAAATAGTTTTTGCTACCCACAACAACAATAAGTTAAAAGAGGTATCTGCCATGTTACCCAATTGCGAAATTGTTTCTCTTACAGATATAGGATGTAATGAAGACATACCAGAAACAGCAACTACATTAGAAGGGAATGCTAAAATAAAAGCAAACTATGTAACTACAAAATACGGTTTGCCATGTTTTGCAGATGACACAGGACTTTTGGTAGATGCGTTAAATGGTGAACCAGGTGTTTATTCTGCCAGATATGCAGGTGAACATGGAAACGCGGAAAAAAACATGGCCTTATTGTTAGAAAAACTTGAAGGCAACACCAATAGAAAAGCTCATTTTAAAACAGCTGTTTGTTTAAACTTAAATGGAGAACAACACCTTTTTGAGGGAATTTGTAATGGAGAAATTTTAACCAAAAAACAAGGAAACGAAGGATTTGGTTACGATCCTATTTTTAGACCCGATGGGTTTGAACAATCTTTTGCAGAAATGAACATGGAAGAAAAGGGTAAAATTAGCCACCGAGGACTGGCTGTACAGAAACTAATTACCTTTTTACAAAACATATAAATGTTGTTGGCCAAACCTACATACAACTCTATTTGGTTAGCCTTGGTGCTACTTTTAGCTCTTTGTGTTTTTTTAAATGTAAGTATGGGTAGTGTTTCTATTTCTATAAATACCATTTGGAAAGTATTAATTGGCGACAACAGCATAAACGAAAACATACACTACATTATTGTTAACTATAGACTCCCTAAAACCTTTGCCAGTATTATTGCAGGTTCGGGGTTGGGAATTAGTGGTTTGTTAATGCAAACCTATTTTAGAAATCCATTGGCAGGGCCTTTTGTTTTAGGAATTAGTTCTGGAGCAAGCCTAGGTGTGGCTTTACTTATTATGGGAGGTAGCCTTTTAGGAGTTTCTACCGCGCTATTTAAGTATTCAATTCCGTTGGCCGCTAGCTTAGGAGCTTTTCTGGTATTGGCTGTGGTAATGCTAGCATCTAGAAATATTAGAAACACGTTGTCTATTTTAATCATAGGTTTAATGTTTGGTAGTTTTACATCGGCTATTATTAGTGTACTATCTTACTTTAGTACCGCCAACGATTTGCAACAGTATATTTTTTGGAGTTTAGGTAGTTTGGCAGATTTACAATGGTCTGAAATTTATATTTTACTGAGCATCCTTTCTCTGTGCTTTGTAGCTTTGTTATTTATTATAAAGCCTTTAAATGCCTTGCTATTAGGAGAAAATTACGCAAAGAGCTTAGGTATTAACTTAAAACAAACCCAAACCCTTGTATTTCTTATTACCAGTGTTTTAACAGGTTGTATTACTGCTTTTGTAGGACCTATTGCTTTTGTTGGCTTGGCAATTCCGCACATTACCAAATTAGTCTTTCACACTTCTAATCATACCATTTTACTTCCTGCAGTTGGCATTATTGGAGCTATTGTACTTTTGGTATGCGATAGTTTATCTCATATTCCGTTGGCTAGTAAAAGCCTACCTATTAACGCTATTACCTCGCTATTAGGAGCTCCTATAGTTATTTGGTTGTTAATTTCTAGATCTAAAATTGCATCGTAATATGGAAAAAACAATTTTACGCACTAGAGATCTAACGGTAGGTTACCATCGTAACAAAAAGAAAAGCACTGTTTGCACCAACATAAACTTAGATATTTATAGCGGAGAAATAATTTGTTTGTTGGGAAGAAACGGAGCTGGAAAGTCTACCTTGTTAAAAACCCTTGGGAATTTAATACCTGCTATTAGCGGAGAAATGAACATTAACGCTGTTAACTACCAACAAGTAGACGCAAAAATCTTTGCTAAAAATGTAGCTTTGGTTTTAACGGATGCTTTGCCCGAAAGCCCATTAACCGTATACGAGACCGTAGCCTTAGGGAGGCAACCTTATACTAACTGGCTAGGAAATATAGGTAAGGATGATGCGCAAATTATATTAAAGGCTCTAAAACAAACAGACACAGATAGCTTAAAAAATCAGTACATACATCAATTGAGTGACGGACAGTTTCAACGCGTGATGATTGCAAGAGCATTGGCACAAGACAGTGCTGTAATTTTATTAGACGAACCTACCTCACACTTAGACATTCACCACAAACTGAATATCTTTAAGCTACTACATAAAATATGTAAAGAGACGGAAAAGACCATTATTATCTCTACACACGAGGTAAACCTAGCTTTAAAGCATTCTAATAGATTGTTACTGATTGACAAACAAGAAACTACACTGGGCACTATTTCTGAACCAAATACGATTACAAAACTAAAAGCTATTTTTAACTCTGATGACATTCAGTTTGATACAGAAACGAATCAGTTTGTGTTTTGATAGATTATTTATTTCCCTAAACTTTTATTTTTCAGGTTTATAATTCAAAGTATTTCCTCTAGGAATGTAAATCAAACTTAGTGATTCATCACTGTATTCAAGTATAGAATATTCTAAAGTATCAGATTCATTTGTTAATGTTAGATACTCGAAAGGCATATGTTCAGTTCCTAAATCGTTCAAGTATTCTCTATTTATTTTGAAATCATAAATATCAGAAGAATCTGTCTCCATTCCTTTGTAAAACATTATCCATTTTCCGTTTTTAATTTCAATTCCAGCTAGCGAATCTACCGTGCTTATCCAACGTTCATTTTTAAAATCCGTCAATTTTACAATTCTTTTTTCTTCTAGTTTAGCTTCGTTTTTTTGAGCATCAACTTGAACTCCTCTTGCAAATTCAGACATTTCAATTCCGAAATAAGCAACTCCGATTGTCCCAATTCCAATTATAGTTATTAAAATTCCTTTTTTCACAGTTTTTTAATCTCGACTAACGTTAAATTTAGTTAATTATATTTTTCATTCTCAGTCTCTTTTCTCCTCGTTAGTAAGAGGAATTAATCAGGTTCATATAAGGGAAGCGTTTTGGTTAAACTACATTTTAATGCAGTTTAGATTTCGTTAGCAAACATTTTTTAATTTTCAAGGTACATATACTAATTGAACCTCCACAATATATTCCCCTTTTACCTCATGAACTTCTGTATTAAGAACCAAATCACTGAGCCCTTCATCTTCTGTAAACAAGTCTATAAGCACATTCCAATAGTTTCCATAGTATATGCAGACAGACGTATCCCATGTTTCATTTGGAAGTTCAATCAATTGTTCTCCATAGTCCTCTATATATTCTTTTATTTGTTTCGCAGTATTTTACGAAACAGATTTTACATTTTTAATACGGTACTAAGCTTGTAGTCCTCCATGACAAAAGCCCTTACTATAGCTTTAAAAGTAGTCCTCCAATTATGTGGTATAGGAAGCTCCTCTTCTTCGTTTTTTTCAACTTTTATTTCATCCATTATTTATAATGTTTACTAACTAGTAAATAAATACAATACTACACTTATTTACTAGTATAACAGATAAATGTACCACAAGTTTCAAAAAATAACAAATATCAAAATCAAAGTTTTATCCTAGTACATTATTAGTTCTCGATACATTTTTTCGTACCTCAAAAACTTCTCGAACTGACATTTAAAATAGTAGTTAGCTATAAAGCATTTAAAAAACATACCCACAAAAAAAGCCCTGAAACAAATCGTTTCAGGGCTTTGTATATTAATTAGTAATTAAGATTACTTTACTAACAACTTATCAGAAGGTTTAAACTTCGTTAATACGATACCATCAACTGCAGCTTGGTACTCTTCTAAAGAAGGAGTTCTTCCTAAAATACAAGACAATACTACTACTGGAGTAGATGATAATAAAGATTCACCTTTTTTCTCTGTAGAATCTTTTACTACACGTCCTTGGAACAAACGAGTAGATGTTGCCATTACAGTATCTCCTGGTTCTGCTTTTTCTTGGTTACCCATACACAAGTTACATCCAGGACGCTCTAAGTACAACATGTTTTCGTACTTAGTACGAGCAGCTCCTTTAGGGTCGTTGTCGTTAAACTCAAATCCAGAGTACTTTTGTAATACTTCCCAGTCTCCTTCTGCTTTTAACTCGTCTACAATGTTATAAGTAGGAGGTGCTACAACTAAAGGTGCGTTAAATTCTACTTTCCCTTGTTGAGCCTCAACGTTCTTTAACATTTGAGCTAAAATCTTCATATCTCCTTTGTGAACCATACAAGATCCTACAAATCCTAAATCTACTTTTTTATTTCCTCCGTAGTAAGACAATGGACGAATTACATCGTGCGTATAACGCTTAGAAACATCGTCATTGTTTACATCTGGATCAGCAATCATTGGCTCAGCAATATCGTCTAAGTCAATTAATACTTCTGCATAGTATTTTGCATTGCTATCAGGTCTAAGAGCTGGTTTTTCTCCAGATTTCAATTCAGAAATTCTCTTATCAGCCTTATCAACCAATCCTTGTAATACTTGCTTTTCGTTATCCATACCCTTAGCAATCATAATCTGGATACGAGCTTTAGCAATCTCTAAAGATTCAATCAATGTTTCGTCTTCAGAAATACAGATAGATGCTTTTGCTTTCATTTCTGCAGTCCAGTCAGTAAATGTAAATGCCTGGTCAGCAGTTAATGTTCCAATATGTACTTCGATTACTCTTCCTTGGAATACGTTTTCACCACCAAATTGCTTTAACATTTGTTGTTGCGTTGCATGTACTACATCACGGAAGTCCATGTAACCTTTCATATCTCCTTTAAAAGTAACTTTAACAGATTCTGGAATTGGCATAGTAGCCTCTCCTGTAGCTAAAGCTAATGCAACAGTACCAGAATCGGCACCAAAAGCAACCCCTTTAGACATACGTGTGTGAGAATCTCCTCCAATAATAATATCCCAGTCTCCAACAGTAATATCGTTTAATACTTTGTGGATTACGTCTGTCATAGCGTGGTACTCCCCTTTAGGGTCACGTGCAGTAATCAATCCAAAGTCATTCATAAACTTCATTAACTTAGGAATGTTTGCTTTAGACTTGCTATCCCATACAGAAGCTGTATGACATCCTGATTGGTATGCACCATCAACAATTGGAGAAATAACTGTAGCAGCCATAGATTCTAATTCCTGAGAAGTCATTAAACCTGTAGTATCCTGAGAACCTACAATGTTTACTTCTACACGAACATCAGAACCTGAGTGTAATGTTACACCTGGTGTAGAACCTACTGCGTTTTTATTAAAAATCTTCTCAACAGCAGTTAAACCTTGTCCTTCTACAGAAATTTCTTTAGATGGAGCAAATACTGTTGGAATATCAATTGCTAAAGTTTTACAAGCAAAAGTTTGTAATTTTTTACCAAATACAACAGCGTAAGAACCACCTGCTTTCATAAACTCTACTTTTTGTGGAGTAAATGCTGCAGATACATCTTTTAATTCTGTATCTCCGCTGTATAATTTTTTAGTTTTTGTGTTTATTTTTAAAACAGTTCCTGTTTTAACAGAGTATGCTTCTTCTAAAACTGCTTCACCATCTGCATCTACAACTACGTTTCCTTCTGCATCTGTTTTCTTAACCCAGTTCTTTAAATCTAATCCAATACCTCCTGTTACACCTACTGTAGTTAAGAAAATTGGAGAAATACCATTGGTACCAGCAATAACTGGAGCAATGTTAATAAAAGGTACGTAAGGACTTGCCTGAATACCTGTCCATAATGCTACGTTGTTAACACCAGACATACGAGAAGATCCAACTCCCATAGTTCCTTTTTCGGCAACTAACATTACTCTTTTATCAGGGTGTTGCTCTTTTAAAGCTAACAACTCTTGTTGCATCTCTTTGTTATGCTCAAAAATACACTGTCCGTGTAATTCACGATCAGATCTAGAGTGCGCATCAGCACCTGGTGATAATAAATCCGTAGAAATATCTCCTACACCAGCTACAAAAGTAACCACTTCTATTTCTTCTTCTACCTCTGGTAAGTTGGTAAAGAATTCTGCTTGAGCATAGCTTTCAATTAATTCTTTAGCAATTGCATTACCCGCTTTAAAAGCATTCTCTAAACGCTCTGTATCTGCTTCGTACAAGAATACCTGAGTTTTTAAAACCTCAGCAGCTTCTTTTGCAGTTGCAGCATCGTCTCCCAATGCTAAATCTAACAATACCTCTACAGAAGGACCACCTTTCATGTGAGATAATAACTCATAAGCAAATGCAGGCTTAATTTCTTCTACTACTGCTTCTCCAAGAATAATTTCTTTTAAGAAAGCAGCTTTAACACCAGCAGCCTCGGTTGTTCCTGGTACTGTGTTATAAATAAAGAATTTAAGAGAATCTTCTCTGTTTGCGTTTCCTGAATCTTTGATTTGCTCGATGATTGCACTAAGCAACTCTCCTCCATCAATTGGTTTAGGATTTAATCCTTGACCTTTTCTCTCCTCGATTTCCTTTATGTAATCTTGGTATATACTCATAAGATCTATTGTAAATTATTAATTTATTCTGTTGTTCTGTTTGGTCGACCAATATACAAAATAACCGCCCCATAAAAAAAGGTTGTATCCCCCTGTATTTAAAAAAGCGTTGATATTTAACAAATTCAACTTTTTTTATACATTTTAATACAGTTTTCCACAGTTTTAGGAAAGAAATAGTCTAAATAAAAGGCTGATATTATAAAAATTAAAAGTAGATCTATAAGCCGAGTTCTGTAACCTAAAACAAGTTTAGGATTCTTATCATTTATCTAGAGTTACTGTTGCCAATAACCTCAATCTGCCTACCCCTTGGAGTTGAACGAACAGCTCTTACCTTATATATAAATAAGGATTCCAATATACATGACATTGCACCGTATAGAGTTTACCTGGTTTCACTACAGCCGAACTGTACTTGCTTTCTGTTGCACTTGTCCTCTACCGAAATAAATCCGGCATGACGGGTGTTACCCGCTATACTGTTCTATGGTGCTCGGACTTTCCTTTCTAAACTATATTTAGAACGATAAGACGATCTACTTTTAAATTTTAATTTCTTGCAAGTTCTTTCTCTATAAAAAGAAAAACCCACCTAGAAGAACCAGGTGGGAAAAATTGCTATGAAAAAGAAAAAGTGTGTTATAAATAACACACTACAAATATAGATACTTTTTAAGATGTAACAAAGAAAAAATGTTTTTTTTTTCATTTTTCTTTATTTCATTAAAGAATGTTAAGAAAACATGTCTTTTACCTTCTCAAAAAATGATTTATCTGATTTTGTTGGATTTGGTTGGAAATTTTCGTGCTCTAAATTGGCTTTAAAGAACTTAGCTTGCTCTTTATTCAATTCTTGAGGAGTCCAGATATTTACATGTACCATTAAGTCACCTGTTCCATACCCTTCTATGTTTGGTAAACCTTTTCCTTTTAAACGTAAAATTTTACCCGATTGTGTTCCCTCTTCTATTTTAATCTTCACTTTTCCAGAAACCGTTTCTACTTCTTTACCTGCTCCTAGCACAGCTTCTGCAAAACTAATGTACAAGTCACTGTGTAAGTTTATACCTTCTCTGGTTAATGTTTCGTGAGGAACTTCTTCTATTAAGACCAATAAGTCTCCCGCTATAGAATTGTTACCCGGAGCTTCGTTTCCTTTTCCAGAAACTTTTAATTGTACTCCATCTGTAACTCCTGCAGGAATGTTAATTGTTACTGTCTCTTCTTCGTTTACCAATCCTTGTGCATCTGTACCACTAGGTCTGTTAGAAACCGTTTCTCCAGAACCACCACAACTATTACAAGTAGTAGCTGTTTGCATTCTACCTAAAATTGTATTGGTAACCTGCATTACTTGTCCTGCACCATTACATGTTCCACAAGTAGTATAAGTAACTCCTTTGGCTTGTTTCTTTCTTCTAACTTTAATCTTTTTATCAACTCCGTTGGCAATCTCTTCTAAAGTCAACTTTACACGAATACGCATGTTGGTACCTTTTACCATACCTCTACGTCCTCCACCTCGTTGACCTCCGCCACCAAAGCCTCCGAATCCACCTCCAAAGATGTCTCCAAACTGACTAAAGATATCGTCCATATTCATACCACCAAAGCCTCCGCCACCACCGTGACCTCCTTCAAATGCTTGATGACCGTATTGATCGTAACGAGCACGTTTGTTCTCATCACTTAATACTTCATATGCCTCTGCAGCTAACTTAAACTTTTCCTCAGCTTCTGTATCTCCAGGATTTTTATCTGGATGATATTTTACCGCCATTTTACGGTACCCTTTTTTAATCTCTGCAGCAGATGCCCCTTTAGATATTCCTAATACCTCGTAAAAATCTTGTTTTGCCATTTCTTTTATTCAATTAGCAATTAACAATGAGCAATTGGCAATAAGCGCAATTAAAAACTGTTAATTGTACATTGTTACTTGTTATGATTGTCCTATTACTACTTTAGGGAAACGAATGATAGTATCTCCTAACTTGTACCCTTTTTCTACAACATCTATTACTTTTCCTTTTAAGTCTTCTGTTGGTGCAGGAATTTGAGTAATTGCTTCTTGTGTATCAGAGTCAAAAGCATCTCCTTGGTTTACTTCCACCAATGTCAATCCTTTTTGCTCTAAAGCTTTTACCAATTTATCTTGAATTAACGCGACACCTTTTACCAACTCCTTATCTTCACTCTTACTAATCTCTACCATTCCTCTATCAAAATCGTCTACGATAGGTAATAAAGAAACAATAATATCTTTACCTGCAGTTTTAAACAACTCAACACGTTCTTTAGAAGTACGTCTTTTGTAGTTTTCGAACTCTGCAAACAAACGTAAGTATTTATCTTTTTCTGCTTGTACTAAATCTTCTGTAGAAGTTTCTTCTTTAACCTCTTCTTGATTCGTTTCTTCAACAGTTTCTTCTACTTGCTCTGCAGTTACTTTTTCTTCTACTGCTTTCTCTTCTTGTTGAATATCTTCTTGCTTACTCATGTTCAATAATTATTGATATTGTTTGTTTTGTATTAATCAAAAGATTTGCCAATTCCGTAAAAAATGTCAAATTGACACTTTACAAAAAAGCCCTGCAAAAGTACAACTTTATACTTTTTAAATTTACTCTACACGAAAATTTAAAGTTGATTTGTTTAGATGTGTATTCGTTCAATTTTACAGACATAGATAATATGCCTTCTGAACAGAATGTCTTAAACGATAATATATTGATTAATGAAGAATTTTAAACAGTAATTCTTTTAACAAATCACTATGAGAAAGGCTAGAAGCTCCCACCCCTTTACTCTTAACATCTGCATCTCTTAAGTAGGCAATAATCTGAGACACTTTACGCATGGGATAATTTCTTCCTGCGGTTACATAATCGTCTACAAAATACGGGCTTATTCTTAACGTTTTAGCCACACTCCCTTTGGATTTATCCTTTAAACCATGGTACATTAACAACTGCGTAAAATAGCTATTAATTAAAGATATAGTCATTACCAAAGGATTACTTTTAGGGTTTTCTGCAAAATAGTTAATGATTTGATTGCACTTTAGGATGTCTTTCTTCCCTATTGCCTTCCTCAGCTCAAACACATTGTAATCTTTGCTTATTCCTATATTCTCTTCTATGTGCTTGGGAGTAATAAGAGTCTCTTTAGACAAAACAGAAGTTAGCTTGTCTATTTCATTGCTAATCTTACTTAAATCGGTCCCTAAAAACTCTACCAACATATGAACCGCTTTGGGCTCTATTTGATATTTCTTTCCTTTTAAAACTCCAAAAATCCAATCTCCTACTTGATTTTCGTATAGTTTTTTAGACTCTAACAAAACCCCTTTCTTAGCAACCGCTTTTACCAGTTTTTTTCTTTTATCCAACGTTTTGTACTTATAGCAAAGTACCAAAACAGTAGACTCTAAGGGATTTTCTACATAGGAAACTAAATTCTCTATAGTTCTAGACAACTCCTGTGCTTCTTTTACAATTAGCACCGTACGTTCTGCCATCATAGGAAAACGTTTTGCCTGGCCTACAATTTCATCTATAGACGTATCTCTTCCGTATACAATAGTTTGATTGAAACCTTTTTCATCTTCAGAAAGTACATTAGACTCTATGTATTCGGAAATTTTATCAATATAGTAGGGTTCCTCTCCCATTAGGAAATAAATTGGCTTTATATTTCCTTCATTTATATCTCCTACAATTTGTTTAACCTCTATCATAATTGATGCTATTCTGACTAAGATAGACCAAAAGAATGTTTATTTTTGAGCATGCTAAAACTAAACCTTCCGGATGTTGATCTGAAAATCAAAAGTAAAGAAAATAAGCTATTTATTTTTGACCCTTTTAGAAAAAAAGACATTGTTTTAACCCCAGAAGAATGGGTAAGACAACACTTTGCTAGCTATTTAACTGAGCAAAAGGGATATCCGGTTTCATTAACAGCATTGGAAAAAGAACTATTGCTAAACAATACCAAAAAGAGAACAGATATTGTAATTTACAATACACAAGGGCTGCCAGAGATTATTGTAGAATGCAAAGCCCCTTCTGTTAAAATAAGTCAAAGTACTTTTGATCAAATTGCTAGGTATAATTTAAAGTTAAAAGCTCGTTATTTAATTGTTACAAATGGTTTAGAGCATTACTTTTGCCAAATGGATTTTAAAAACAAACAATATGTGTTTTTAAAATCCATACCCAATTACAAAGATTCATGAAGATAGCACTCGTTATACTAAATTGGAATGGTAAAAAGTTATTAGAAACTTTTTTACCTACAATGATACAAAATAGTCCACAAGCTACTATCTATTTAGTAGACAATGACTCTAAAGATAATTCTGTTGCCTATACCCAAGAAAATTTCCCTCAGGTGGAAATTATTCAACATGCAGAAAACTTAGGTTTTGCAAAAGGCTACAACCAAGCTATACCAAAAATAGATGCAGACTTGTATTGCATTATAAACTCCGACATAGAAGTTACTCCCAATTGGCTAGCCCCAATTATTACGTTTTATACAGAAAACAAAAATGCAGGTATTGTACAACCTAAAATTCTAGATTATAAAAACAAAGAGCTGTTTGAATATGCAGGAGCTGCTGGTGGACTGATAGACAAATATGGTTATGCTTATTGCAGAGGTAGAGTTTTTAATCATTTAGAAAAAGACAAAGGACAGTATAATTCGTCTTCTATTAATTGGGCATCGGGAGCATGTATGTTTATTAAAGATAGTTACTACAAACTTTTAGGAGGATTTGACGAAGATTACTTTGCCCATTACGAAGAGATAGATCTATGCTGGAGAGCCATTAACAATGGGGTTTCTATAGATTGTATTACCGATAGTACAGTGTACCACGTAGGTGGAGCGACTTTAAACAAGACGAACCCTTTTAAAACCTACCTAAACTTTAGAAATTCTCTATTTACTTTACTAAAGAACTTACCCAGAAGAAAAGTAATTCCGATTATCTTTACCAGAATGGTTTTGGATGGTATTGCTGGAGTCCAGTTTTTATTTCAAGGAAAAATTAAACATATTTTTAGCATCCTAAAAGCACACAAGTCTTTCTATGCCAATTTTAGTTTGATGAGAAGAAAAAGAGGGCATTATCAAAAAAGAGACTACTACCAAGCAAAAAGTATTGTGTGGAGCTATTATGTAAAAGGGAGGAAGACAATTAAATAAAAGGATGATCTTATGAGTGAGGGATTAAAAAGAATTAATAAATATCTTAGTGAAATAGGTTATTGCTCTAGAAGAGCTGCCGATAAATTAATTGAAGAGAAAAGAGTTACTATTAACGGAAAAGTTCCGGAGATGGGAACTAAGATTGCTACATCTGACGAGGTAAGAGTGGACGGAAAATTAGTCTCTACTCCTACCGAAGATCATACATACATTGCATTTAATAAACCTATTGGTATTGTTTGTACCACAGATCAGAAAAGAGAACGCAATAACATTATAGACTATATTAAACACCCCAAACGTATTTTTCCTATTGGTAGATTAGACAAACCAAGTGAAGGTTTGATCTTTTTAACGAGTGATGGAGATATTGTAAACAAAATTCTACGCGCAAGTAACAATCATGAAAAGGAGTATTTGGTAAGAGTTGACAAACCGATTACCAAAGAATTTATAGAAAAAATGGGGAATGGAATTCCTATTCTAGGAACGGTAACTCATAAATGCTACGTAGAGAAAATAAATAATTATGAGTTTAAAATTATACTTAAGCAAGGTTTAAACAGACAGATTCGTAGAATGTGTGAGTATTTAGATTACAACGTAAAAAAACTAAAGAGAATTAGAATTATGAATGTTTACTTGGACATTCCTGTAGGACAATGGAGAGATTTAACCAAAGAGGAATTAAAAACATTAAACAAGCTTACTTCTGAGTCTAAAAAACATTTTGAATAAAAAAATCCCGCCTTTATAGCGGGATTTCTATTTTCTTTAAGAAATTAATTATCAATACTAGAGCACGTCTAAACTCCCTTTCCCTTTACGAATTACTTCGGGCTCACCATCACTTAAATCTATAACGGTTGATGCTATATTGTCTCCATAACCTCCATCAATCACTACATCCACCAAGTCATCCCATTTTTCATAAATCAATTCTGGGTCTGTTGTATACTCAATTACTTCATCCTCATCATGTATAGAAGTAGAAACAATAGGACTCCCCAACAAACGAACCAGTTCTCTGGTAATATCATTGTCTGGCACCCTAATCCCTACTGTTTTTCTCTTTTTAAACGCTTTAGGCAAATTGTTAATTGCTGGCAATACAAATGTATAAGCTCCAGGTAAAGCTCTTTTTAACAACTTAAAAACTCTGTTATCAATAGGCTTTACATAATCTGACAAATGACTTAAATCGTTACACACAAAGGAAAATGTATTCTTTTCTAATTTGATACCTTTAATCTTAGCCACTCTTTCCATGGCTTTGTAATTAGAAATATCACAACCCAAAGCATATACAGTATCCGATGGGTAAATAATTACACCTCCTTTTTTTAAAACGTCGACTACTTTTAAAAGCTCTCTCTCGTTAGGATTCTCTGGATATATTTTAATGAATTGTGCCATATTTGTAGTATTTAGTAATGAGTAGATAGTACATAGAAAACAGGTGTACTGCATTTTTTATTCCTAATACCTACACTCTGTAGTTGTTACTCAGAGTATTTTTCCATTTCGGCATCGTAAAAAGCAGATGCTTCTTCTATAAATTGAGCAACTTGATCAGCCATTTCTTCCTCATCTGCCCCTTCTAAATCATCCCATAACTCAATCTCATCATCCTTTAAGTTAATGATAAATCTTGGGAATTCAGTATGAATTATGAATATATCTTCTGGATTATTGGTGTTGTCTCCTAATAAAAACCTTGGTAATTCCATATATGTTTCTTTAAACTCTATTTATTGGACAAAATTAATCTTTTTGTCAATTGCTGAAACCTTAAATACAATAATATTGCAGAAAGTGTAAGTCCGGTACACAAACCAATCCATATTCCTATAATTCCTAATCCTTGTTTTATTCCTAAATAATAGCAAATAGGAAAACCTACCACCCAATAAGCAATAAAAGTAAAAAACATAGGTACCAACATGTCTTGTAGTCCTCTTAATGCACCTAGTACTGCTACCTGAATTCCGTCTGATATTTGGAATATTGCAGATATAATTAACAACTGGGAAGCTATTTGAACTACCGCTACATCTTGAATGTATATTAAGGGCAAATAATTCCTAGTAACAAAAAAGAAAATTGCAAAAACGGTAGATAAAATACCAGTCAATCCTATTACAGACAAGGCCACTCTTTTTAAATTCACAAAATCTTTTAATCCTTTTTGATTCCCTACTCTAATAGTTCCTGCTACTCCTAAACCTGTAGCAATCATATAAGTCATAGTAGAAAGGTTTAAAGCTATTTGATTGGCTGCTTGTTCTCTAGTTCCTAAAACACCTGCTAGAATGATTCCTGCTCCAAAAATTCCTATTTCAAAAAACATTTGCAAAGCCGTAGGGTATCCTAATTTTAACATTTTTAACAAACGCTCCTTTTCAATAGCCCACCACGATACAATTACCTTTTTATAAGGTTCAAACTCTTTTCCTATTTTGATATAATACATCAAAATAAAGATCATCAATATTCTTGCTACCAGAGTCCCAACTGCAGCTCCTTGTACTCCTAATGCTGGTGCTCCAAATTTTCCGTAGATAAAAATATAATTTAGCGCTACGTTCACTGTATTAGAGACTAAAATAGCAATCATCGCATACTTGGTCTGACTCAATCCATCACTAAACTGTTTCATGGCCTGAAACGTTAGCAAAGGAATCATGGATAGCGTTAAAATATCATAATAGGGAATAGCCAACACTACCACCTCCGTAGGTTGATCCATTAGATACAAAATGGGTTTTATTAAAAACAACACCCCACACAATACCACTCCAAAAACACTTAGAATCACCACTCCATGCTGATAACTCTTTTTTCCGTCTATGTAATTTTTAGCACCATCTGCTTCTGCAATTAAAGGTGTAATGGCAAAAGAAAAACCTAAGCCCAATCCCATTAAAATATAAAAAATGGAATTTGCCAAAGAAACTGCAGCTAATGGAGCAGCTCCCAATTTACCAACCATAATATTATCTGCAAAACCAACCAAAACATGCCCTACTTGTCCCAATACAACAGGGACAGCCAACACTATATTCTTCTTAAATTCTGATGTGTATTTTTGCCAATTCATGATTGTAAAATGTGGAACGAAGATACTATATTGATTCCTGAAACTAGTAGTAACATTTCGTCTTTATTTTGGTTATTTTTGAACGAAACAATCTAAATATTCAACAACTATGAACACCGCATTAATTACTGGAGCTTCAAGTGGAATTGGAAAAGAACTGGCATATATTCATGCTAAAAAGAAGGGAGATTTAGTTTTAGTGGCTAGAAACCTAGAAAAGCTAACAGAAATTAAGGCTGAACTAGAATCTGACTTTGGTATTAACGTCCATATAATTCAGAAAGACCTAAGCTTTCTAAACGCTGCGCAAGAAATATTTAATGAAGTAAAAAGTAATAATATTGAGATTGATTATTTAATTAACAACGCTGGTTTTGGTGGAATTGGTAGATTTAACGAGAGACCTTTGCATGAGGATCTGAATATGATTCAATTAAATATAGTTGCATTAACAGCATTGACTCATTTATTCCTTCAAGACTTCTTAGTAAAGAATCAGGGTAAGATTTTAAATGTGTCGTCAACAGCAAGTTTAATTCCGGGACCTATGCAATCTGTGTACTATGCCACTAAAGCCTATGTAACCTCTTTTAGCAATGCCGTTTGGCAAGAATTAAAAGACACCAATGTTACGCTAACCAATTTAATGCCCGGAGCTACTGAAACCAATTTTGGTAAAACATCGGGAATGGATAAAACTAGCTTATTCGACAAAACAGCGAGTGCTGAAAGTGTTGCCTTAGATGGTTATACCGGAATGTTAAAAGGAGCGCTAAACGTAGTATCTGGTTTGACCTTCTCTCAAAAAATTTTATTAAAAATTTCAACGATACTACCCCAAAAAACGGTTTTGAGAATGGTATACGATATGCAACAGCTTACTAGATAACTCTGTAGTTTGTTTATTCGTTTAAACTACTCGAATTAACAAATCAACTTAAAGCTTAAGCTATTTTAGTTCCATTCTTCACCGTACGTTCTGGGTTCAATAAAACCACCTCTTTATCACCTCCCAAACCTCCTAAGACCAAACATTCACTCATGATGTTTGCTATTTGTTTCGATGGAAAATTCACTACAGCCACTACTTGTTTCCCAACAAGTTCTTCTGTTGTATACAATTCGGTAATTTGAGCAGATGTTTTTTTAATTCCTAACTCCCCAAAATCAATTTGCAATATATAAGCAGGATTTCTAGCTTCTTTAAACACCTCGGCACTAATTACCGTTCCAACTCTCATATCTACCTTAGCAAAATCGTTCCATGATATTGTTTCCATCATTCTTTAGTTTTATATACTTTTTTTAACGTTAATATATTCGTTGGATTCGTAGTTAATCCTTTTACATTTTTATGCTTAAAACGAACTATTTCATCGTAAAACATAGAAACTACGGGAACATCTGCTAAAATAATACTATCCATTTTTTTGTAGAGTACACCCCTAGCTTTAGGATCTGTGGTAGCCAAAGAAGCTTCGTACAATTCATCATAAACTTCATTCTTATAATGACAATAATTCGGTCCCTTGGGAGAAAAGTTTTTACTGTAGAACAGAGATAAAAAATTCTCTGCATCTGGGTAATCAGCAATCCACCCTACTCTAAAAGTGGGTAATTTACCATTGGCTTTCTTTTGTCTTAACACTGGTGAGGGTAAAATCTCTATTTTAATTGTTAAACCAATTCCTTGTAGCTCTCTCTGTACAAATTCAAACAAATCGGTATAACTAGAATTGGATGCTATTGTAACTGTTGGATTTAAATCTCCTGTTTCTTTTTTGTATTGCTCTATATACTCCTTTGCTTTTTCAGGAAAATAGGTTTTTAACGTATCTCCTGCGTATCCTGGTAAGCCTTTAGGAATAAACCCTGTGGCAGGTTGTCCAATATTATTTCTTAGGTAACGAAGCATCTTAGCTCTATCGAAACCACAATTAATGGCTTTTCTAATGTAAGGGTGATTGTCTACAGTTTTACCCTCCATATAAAAAGCAATGTATTCGTTAATTAAATAAGGGCTTTTGTCTAAAAATATTTCTCCATTGTACTTTTCTAACAACGCTCCTTGTGGAGACAACAATTCGTCTTTATAAGAAGTATGCAAATCATTTAAAACATCAGAATTCCCTTGTATAAACTGCATAAACTCGGTTTGTTTATCATTGTAAAATGTAACCGCTACAGCCTCTAAATAAGGAAGTTGTTTTCCATTTTCATCTTTTTCAAAATACAATGGATTTCTACGAAAGACCAATTTGGTATTCTCTACCCAAATCTTGAACTGAAAAGGCCCTGTACCCACAGGATTTGATCGGAATTCATTTCCGTAAAATTCCACTGCCTCTTTAGGCACCACACAACAGTACTGCATGGTTAACAAACCTAAAAAAGGAGGAAATGCTTGGTGTAAATTAATTCTAAAGACAGAATCATTCACTGCTTTAAAATCTTTAACATTCTGCATTACCCATCGCCCAGAAGAAGCCACCTTAGGATCTACCAAACGACCAAAACTATATTCAAAATCGGATGCTGTAACCGTTCTTGTACTGTCCTTTCCAAAAACTGCATTTTTATGAAAATAAACATCGTTTCTTAAAACAAACTCATAGGTTTTATTTTCATTGGATATTTTCCACGACTTGGCAATACAAGGATGCACGTTTAACTGCTCATCAAAAGCAACCAAACCATTAAACAATTGATTTGTTGCCCAATAAATAGGCTCATTTTTTGCAAATGCAGGGTCTAATGTTGTTATATTATCCTTTTCGTTGTATCTAAAAACTTGCGAATCGTCGTAAGAATGCTGCTGTTCTTTACAAGCAATAAGCACAAATACTAAAATGCAAAAAGGGACTATTTTTTTAATCATGGAATTAATTTACTAGTAATGAAATTGTTATACAAAACACAGCGCAAAATCAACATTGTATATGGTTAAAAAAACGTATATTTGTGCCCCTGTAAATTTACAAGAATGAGCACGCAAAAAAAAGTCGCTTTTTACACCTTAGGATGTAAATTAAATTTTTCTGAAACTTCTACCATTGCTCGTAACTTTCAAGACGAAGGTTTTACACGTGTAGACTTTGAAGAACATGCTGATATTTATGTAATTAACACCTGTTCTGTTACAGACAATGCAGACAAACGTTTTAAAACGATTGTAAAAAGTGCTTTGAAACAAAATGACAATGCATTTCTAATTGCAGTTGGTTGTTATGCCCAATTAAAACCAGAAGAATTAGCTGCTGTAGATGGTGTAGACTTGGTATTGGGTGCTACGGAAAAATTCAAGGTGACAGATTATATTAATGATCTTTCTAAAAATGATTTGGGTGAAGTACATTCTTGCGAAATTGAAGATGCCGATTTTTATGTAGGTTCTTATTCTATTGGAGACAGAACTAGGGCATTCTTAAAAGTTCAGGATGGATGTGATTATAAATGTACTTACTGTACCATTCCTTTAGCTCGTGGTATTTCTAGAAGTGATACGTTAGAAAACGTATTGCAAAATGCCAAAGAAATTTCTGAAAAAGGAATTAAGGAAATTGTACTTACAGGTGTAAACATTGGAGATTACGGAAAAGGTGAATTTGGTAATAAAAAACACGAACACACTTTTTATGAGTTGGTAAAAGCATTGGATAAAGTAGATGGAATTCATCGTTTACGAATTTCTTCTATTGAACCCAACTTACTAAAAGACGAAACTATCGATTTTGTAAGTACTTCTGCTAGTTTTGTACCTCACTTTCATATTCCTTTACAAAGCGGTAGCGATGAAATCTTAAAAAAGATGAAACGTCGTTACCTAAGTAATTTATACGTAAACAGGGTAACTAAGATTAAAGAAGTAATGCCTAACGCTTGTATAGGTGTAGATGTTATTGTTGGTTTTCCTGGAGAAACGGATGAATTATTCTTAGAAACTTACAACTTCTTAACCGAGTTAGATATTTCTTACTTACATGTTTTTACTTACTCTGAACGAGACAACACAGAAGCTGTTGATATGGAAGGGGTGGTAGCTAAAAATGTACGAGCAAAACGTAGTAAAATGCTACGCGGGTTGTCTGTTAAAAAACGTAGAGCTTTTTATGAAAGTCAATTAGGAAATACCTTAACCGTATTGTTTGAAAGCGAAAACAAAGACGGTTACATACACGGATTTACAGAAAACTATGTAAAAGTAAAAACTCCTTGGAATCCTGGCTTAGTGAATGAATTACACACAGTTACTTTGACTGAAATTGACGAAGATGGAATGGTTCGTTTTAATTGGGTAAACAACCCAGTTGAAAATACTGTAAATTTGAGTGAACTTTTGTAAAACTCATTGTGAAACGACACGTTTATTTTATTCCGGGTATGTCTGCCAGCGCTACTATTTTTGAGCGTATTCATTTGCCTAAAGATCGTTACGAAACGCATCTTACAGATTGGCTAATGCCTCTAAACACGCGTGAGTCTTTAGATAGCTATGTAAGTAGATTTTCCCAAATAATTCAGGAAGAGAATCCTATACTAATTGGAGTTTCCTTTGGTGGAGTTATAGCACAAGAACTGGCTAAAAAAATTACTGCGGATGTTATTATTATTTCTAGTATAAAACATCAAAACGAATTAAGGCCTTTCTATCAATTTT
The DNA here is from genome assembly GCF_054182685.1 of Wenyingzhuangia sp. IMCC45574. Taxonomy (NCBI): domain Bacteria; kingdom Pseudomonadati; phylum Bacteroidota; class Flavobacteriia; order Flavobacteriales; family Flavobacteriaceae; genus Wenyingzhuangia; species Wenyingzhuangia sp. IMCC45574. The sequence continues at coordinate 745,733 of NZ_CM135169.1, forward strand.
TAAGAAAGACAAAACTATATGTGCTCTACCCTCCTACACTTGTTAATTGGCTAGAGAAAATACTTTTTTTAATAGGATCTAAGCAATTAAAACGTACCATACATACGTATAGAAAATTCCTACCTATTAGAAACATTTTGTACACCAAATGGGCTATTCATACTTTTTTAAATTGGAAAAAAACAGATGCTAACATCCCTATTCATATACATGGGAGTAAAGACCCTGTGCTACCAATACAATACATTTCAGACCCCATTCCTATAAAAAATGGAGACCACGCTATGATTATTACAAAAAGTAGTAGTATTAATCAGTCTTTACTGAAGGTTTTGGTGTGATTTTTGTAGCTTTGTTACTATAATGTTGAAAGCTATATGAACATGAAAAAACGCCTTTCTTTTGTATTACCTGTTATTGCAATAGCCATTGCGATTCCTTTTTTAATAAAAGCCACTCCATCTACTAAAAAGACCGGAGAATCTTATATCATTAAAGCAATTAAAACTCCCAAAAACTTACTTTTTGCTGGAGAAAGAGTTCCTTTGGAAAAAATTGATATTAGAGAACGCATAGACAGAGAATTTTTGGTAAATACTTACTGGCAGTCTAATGGACTGTTATTAATCAAACGTTCAGAAAAATTCTTCCCTATTATAGAACCTATTTTAGCAAAACACAATATTCCACAAGACTTTAAATATTTAGCGGTTATAGAAAGTGGCTTGCAAAATGTTACATCTCCTGCTGGAGCTAGAGGTTTTTGGCAATTGATGTCTGGAACAGGGAAAGAATATGGATTAGAGGTAAATAAAAATGTAGACGAACGTTATCATTTAGAGAAAGCTACAGAAGCTGCTTGTCAGTACTTATTAAAAGCAAAAGAAGAATTTGGTTCTTGGACAAAAGCTGCTGCTTCTTACAATATTGGTATGAGTGGTTTAAGAAGAAGAATGGAAGCACAAAAAGTAAACTCTTACTACGACCTACTCTTACCTGATGAAACAGCTCGTTATTTACCTAGAATTATAGCTGTTAAAGAGATTTTATCTAAACCTTACGATTATGGTTTCTCTTACGATAAAAACGATTTGTACAAACTTCCTACATCTACCACAGTAGAAGTTGATACTGCTATTAGCAATATTGCAGATTTTGCCATTCATTTTAACTCTAACTATAAGGAGCTAAAAATCCTGAATCCATGGCTAAGAGAAAACAAACTGAACAACAGCAGCAAACGCTTGTACAAAATTAAAATCCCTAGACAGAACTAAGCTTAGTTCAACAAATATTGAGTAATTCGTAACTTTAAAACACTTTATTTTAATTTATACAAACTATATGTTGCTTAACTAAACACATTCGTAGCATAAAAAAGATTATCTTGTGATTAATTTTATTTCAGATAAATTACAATCACAACCAATGAAAAAAATATTCATTTTATTTTTAGCAGCTACTACGTTATTTTCGTGTAAAAAGAAAAGTAGCAAGCCTAAAGTACAACCTGGACAAGCTACATTAATTTCACCTGCAAACAACGAAAGCTGTAACCAAGGAAACGTGTTAAGCGATCCTGATTTAAGTACCGTTAGTTTTAGTTGGTCTGCAGCTACCGAAACAGATAGTTACACCATAGTAGTAACCAACTTAGGAGACAATTCTAAAACTGAAAAAAGCTTTACTACCAATTCTGCACAATTGGATATAAAAAGAAATGCCAACTTTTCTTGGTATGTAATTTCTAAAACTTCAGAAAGTGATTTAACAGCACAAAGTGCTACTTGGAGTTTTTACAATGCTGCGGAGGGAGCAGTAAACCACGTTCCTTATCCTGCCTCATTGGTAAGCCCAACAATGAATGAAACCACTACTGGTAAAGACGTTACTTTAACATGGTCTGGAAGCGATAATGACAACGACATTGACGAGTATGAAATCTTTTTAGGAACTAACAAAAACAACTTAACATCTCAAGATACTAGTACCAACGAGACGTTAGCGGTTTCTTTAATCGCAAATACAGATTATTTTTGGAAGGTACACACCAAAGATGCTGCAGGAAACATATCCATTTCCTCAATTTTTGAATTTACAACAGGAAACTAAACATAAAAAAAACAACCCTTATTTAGGGTTGTTTTTTCTATATAAACCATTTAAAAAGTTTCTTAACACCTGATCCTGACATCTCTTATAATGATGATGGCTTGGTTTTCTAAAGAAAGCAGACAACTCCGACTTTCCAAAATTCAATCCAGCTAGATTTAACAAGGACAAGATGTCTGTATCTTTTAAATTTAAAGCTATTCTTAATTTTCTAAAAATTATATTGTTATTCAACTCCTTTTCTGCAACAGGAGTTACCCCTTCTTTTTTTCCTCGGTAGTGAATAATCATACCATTTAAAAAATGTGCCAATTGCTCGTCTTCTAACGAGTTATTCTCTTTCTCTTCTGTATCCTTTTCTAAATACTTAGATATATGTTCCTTTTGTACCGTTACTCCTACATGTCCAAAAAAAGAAATTAAGGTCTCTGGAGTATAGTTAAAAGCATATTTTAGTCTACGAAAAACATCGTTATTTGTCATCTTCTATAAGTTTTGTTTCACCCAATTGTATTCGTTAATCATTTCCTCTATCAATACTTTGGTAGTAGGAATAGAATGAATCAACCCGGCAATTTGTCCAATTTCTAATTTACCATTTACTACTTCTCCATCAAAAATCCCTGTTTTTAATTTAGCAGCATCGTAAAAGCTTTTTAATACCTCTTTAGAAGGATTTGTTAGATACAACTCTAACAGCTTTTGGTAATAATCATTTTTTATAATTCTAACAGGAGCTAATTCTTTAAATGTTAACTGCGTATCCCCATCTTGCAACTGGGTAATTAACTTTTTAAAATTCTGATGAGCCGAAGACTCTTGCGTTACCGCAAATCTACTTCCAATTTGCACACCATCTGCTCCCAGTACTTGTGCTGCCAATATCCCTTTTCCACTTGCAATTCCTCCAGCGGCAATTAATGGCACATTTATCTGCTCTTTAATCATAGGAATTAAAGTAAACGTTGTGGTTTCTTCTCTTCCGTTATGCCCACCAGCTTCAAATCCTTCGGCTACAATGGCATCTACACCAGCCTCTTGTGCCTTTAAAGCAAACTTTATGCTACTTACCACATGTACTACTTTTATTCCTAAAGCTTGCAATTTGGCTGTCCATAACTTAGGATTCCCTGCAGAAGTAAATACTATTTTAACCCCTTCCTCTATTACAATCTGCATCAATTCATCAACCTGAGGGTACATTAGTGGTATGTTTACTCCAAAAGGCTTGGACGTATTTTGTTGGCACTTTTTAACGTGTGCTCTAAACACATCAGGATACATAGAACCGGCACCTAACAAACCTAATCCTCCTGCATTGCTAACAGCAGTCACTAGTTTATGTCCACTTACCCACACCATTCCTCCTTGAATTATAGCATAGTCTATTCCAAAAAGTTCCGTTATTCTATTGTTTTGCATCCTTACTTCTTAAGTGCAGTTACCTGAATCTCTATTTTCATGCTCTTATCCGCCAAACCCGCAGCAAACATTGTAGCAGCAGGCTTTATAGCTCCCAAATACTTTTTCGTAACTGGCCAACAAGCTTTAAAATCATCGGCATTGGGCAGAATATAAGTAACTCTTACCACATCTTCTAAAGTAGCATCTGCTTGTGTTAAAGCATCTATAATATTCTTAAAACACTGTTCTGCTTGCGCTACCACATCATTACTAATGGTCATAGTAGCATAATCGTAGCCTGTAGTACCAGAAACAAAAATCCAGTTTCCTTGTACCACCGCTCTTGAATAACCAATGTTTTCTTCTAAAGGTGAACCTGAACTAATTAATTTCTTTTCCATTTGGATTTTTTTTATGCTATTACTCCAGAACCTAACAATTCTTCGTTTAAATACCAAGCCACAAATTGCCCTTCTTGAATAGCAGATTGTGGATTTTTAAACTCCACATACATACCACCATTTACTTGGTGTAAAGTTGCTTTTTCTAAAGGCTGACGGTAACGAATTCTAGCTTCTACTTCCATACTTGCTCCTTCTTTTAAAGCTAAATCTTCTCGTACCCAATGTAATTCATCGTTTCCAACAAACAACACCTTTCTATACAGTCCAGGATGTTGCTTTCCTTCTCCTGCAAAAATTATATTTTCTTTTACATCTGTTTCTATAACAAACAAAGGCTCTTGGGTACCTCCTACAGCCAATCCTTTACGTTGACCTTTGGTAAAATAATGAGCTCCTTGGTGCTTGGCTACCGTTTTACCACTCTCTAAGTTATACGTATATTTTTGTCCATAAAAAGCCAACTCTTCCTCTTTGCTCTCAAATTGAGGAATTTCTCTTTGATAGCTCTCATAATCTTTAGCCACCTGTACAATAACTCCCTCTTTAGGTTGTAATTTTTGTTGTAAGAATTCTGGCAAACGTACTTTCCCAATAAAACACAACCCTTGTGAGTCTTTCTTTTCAGCGGTTACTAAATCTAGTTCTTTGGCAATTTCTCTTACCTCTGGTTTGGTTAACTCCCCTATAGGAAACAACGCTTTAGACAACTGCTCTTGAGACAGCTGGCATAAAAAGTAAGATTGATCCTTGTTGTTATCTACCCCTGCTTTTAGTTGGTAAATTTCATCTCCATTGACATTGGTTTCTACCGCTCTACGGCAGTAATGTCCCGTAGCTACATAATCTGCTCCTAAGTCCAATGCTATTTTCATAAACACATCAAACTTAATTTCTCTATTACATAGTACATCTGGGTTTGGGGTTCTCCCACGTTCGTATTCGTTAAACATATAGTTAACAATACGCTCTTTATATTCTTCGCTTAAGTCTACCACTTGGAAAGGAATCCCTAATTTCTCTGCCACTAACATGGCATCGTTACTATCTTCTAGCCAAGGGCATTCATTAGAAATGGTTACAGAATCGTCGTGCCAGTTCTTCATAAAAAGACCTATTACTTCGTATCCTTGTTGCTGTAATAAATAGGCTGCTACACTACTATCTACTCCTCCAGAAAGACCAACGACTACACGTTTCATATTCAAAAAATTTAAGTGCACAAAGATACGACAAAAAAGTAGGAACTTAAAACAAGTAGAAAGCTGTCTTAACCAAACTAAAAGATGTTATTTCTTTGATTTATTTTTTTTACCAATATTCTCCAAAATCTGTTCGTCTGTAAGTTTTTGTGATTCTTTTTTTACAGGAATCTTCTTCTTTTTTTTCTGTATGTTCTCTAGAATTTGTTCGTTGGTCAATTTTTGTGTTTCCTTTTTTACAGGAACTTTCTTCTTCTTTTTCTCTATGTTTTCTAAAATCTGTTCACTGGTTAACTTTTGTGCAGATTTCTTCTTGTACTTAGCCTCGTTCTTCTTTTTTATATTCTCTAGAATCTTCGCATCTTCCAACTTCTTTTCTTTGATAGCCTCATCCATTTTAGAAGAAAGACTTTTTAAAATATCATCATCCGATCTCTTATCGTATTTAGGTCTGGTTTCTTCTATACGCTTTTCTTTAATTTTTGCCAGAATCTCTTCATCAGTCATTCTTTCATATTCAACTTGCTCTTTTTCTTTAGATTTTATATTGGCTAGAATTTCATCATCAGTTAGCTTAGAATACTCTTTAATTTCTTGTCTTTTAGATTGAATACTTTCTAGAATTTCATCATCAGACATTTTAGCATAATTATTTGTTTGAGCTTCTACTTTTTGTTTTGACTTGATACTTACCAAAATTTCTTCATCACTTAACTTGCTGTAAGATGTACCTACTTCTCCTCTTTTAGCTTTAATATTATCTAAAATTTCTTCATCCGTTAGATCATCGTACACCATTTCATCTACCACTTGCTTGGCTCTGATGTTTGCTAAGATTTCTTTATCCGTAAGTTTACTAAACTTCTTACCTGTGTCTTCTTTACGTTTCTCCTTTATATTCTTTAAAATCTCATCGTCTGACAAGGCTTCATATTCAATTTCATTAACTACTTGTTTGGCTCTAATATTAGCTAGTATTTCCTCGTCTGTTAATTTAGCATAGGCAGATTTTTCTTCTTTTTTCTTTGAACGAATATTCTCTAAGATCTCCTCATCAGAAAGTTTAGCATATTTTTCATCCTCTTCTTTTTGTTTCGCTCTAATATTAGCTAAAATCTCATCATCCGTTAACTTTTCGTAGGTAATTGCCTCTTTTCTTTTTGCTTGTATGTTCGCCAGTATTTGAGCATTGGTTAACTTTTTGTAGCCTTTGGTAGCGTTTTCCTGTTGTTTGGCTCTAATATTGGCTAAAATTTCTTCATCGGTTAACTTTGCATACCTTCTAGGAGCATTCTCTTCTGCCTTACCTTCTATGCTTCGCATGATTTCATCATCTGAGGGCTTATCTCTTTTAAGATTGGGTTCTTTGTATCCCATATACTCCCCATCTATATAATAATCCCATCGTCCTACCTTATAATCTTTATAATACAGCCCAGACTCTTTAATCTTACCATTGGCTTCGTAAAAATTACATCTTCCGTGTAGAATTCCATTTTCATAAGTCATTTCGTGCAACTTAACTCCTTGGTTAGACCACCTGGTGCTTACACCATTTATAATTCCGTTCTGATAATGGATTTCTTCGGAAACTTTTCCATTCTTATGATAGACTGTTTTTTTCCCATTTAAAATTCCATTCACATAATTCTCCTCTAAAACTAATTTGTTTTTGTGTCCAAAAAACTGCCAAAGCCCTTCTCTTTTCTTTCCCTTAAAAGCTCCTTTGCTCTGTAAATTCCCGTAAAAATCATAAAAAGTTGTTTCGCATAGGTTAGAACCTTTGGTAAAAACTCTTTTAATAGAAGGAAAGTTGTTTTCTATTTTGTTTTTATAGAACAAAAAAGTCCCTACTTCTTTTCCGTGTTCAAACACCCCAGTGTAACGCACTCGTCCGTTGGCATATCTTTTCTCCCAGTATCCGTCACGTTTTCCTTGCGCATCTAACTGATTGATGTTTTCTTTTTGGGCTGAAGAAGATGTTGAAAAAAGGATAAACAACACTAAAAACTGTAGTAATTTCATGCAGTATCTATTTTGAAATTTTAGTTTTATTTGACACTTAAAATCAAATGAATTTAAGCTTTGATTGTTTGCTAAAAGTACAAAGTTACAGGTATATAAAAAACATCTTTTTACTTTTCTTAATTTGATGTACTTTTGCATCCTAAACAAAAAGAAAATGAGTTTATCAAGTTTAAATGCCATTTCTCCAATTGATGGAAGATATAGAAGTAAAGTAGCTTCTTTAGCCGCTTATTATTCTGAGGAAGCATTAATTAAATACAGAGTAAAAGTAGAAATTGAGTACTTTATTGCATTGTGTGAAATTCCATTACCACAACTAGAGGACTTTGATACTTCTTTATATGATGCTTTAAGAAAAATTTACGAAGATTTTTCTGCTGAAGATGCTCAAAAGATAAAAGATATTGAGAGTGTTACCAATCACGATGTAAAAGCTGTTGAATATTTTATTAAAGAAAAGTTTGATGCTTTAGAATTACAAGCATACAAAGAATTTATTCACTTTGGTTTAACATCTCAGGATATTAACAACACTGCTATTCCATTATCTATTAAAGATATGTTTACAGAAGTTTACAACGATTCTTTACAAGGAGTTGTAGACAAGTTAAAGGAATTGGCTATAGAATGGAAAGATATTTCTATGTTGGCTCGTACCCATGGACAACCTGCTTCTCCTACCCGTTTAGGAAAAGAAATTATGGTGTTTGTAGAACGTATAGAGCAACAAGTTAAATTGTTAGAAGCAATACCACACGGAGCTAAATTTGGAGGTGCTACAGGAAACTTTAATGCACACCATGTTGCTTATCCAAACATAGACTGGAAGTCTTTTGGAAGTGATTTTGTAGAAAATATTTTAGGGTTACACCACTCTTTCCCTACAACTCAGATTGAACACTACGACCATATGGCTGCTATTTTTGATGCCGTTAAACGTATTAACACAATCTTAATTGATTTAGATAGAGACGTTTGGACTTACGTTTCTAACGATTACTTTAAGCAAAAAATTAAGAAAGGTGAAGTAGGTTCTTCTGCAATGCCACACAAAGTAAACCCTATTGATTTTGAAAACTCTGAAGGAAACCTAGGAATTGCAAATGCTATTTTTGAACATTTAGCGGTAAAACTACCTGTTTCTAGATTGCAACGTGATTTAACAGATTCTACCGTTTTAAGAAATGTTGGAGTTCCTTTTGGACATACTTTAATTGGTTTTGCATCTACTTTAAAAGGATTAAACAAGTTGTTAATTAACACCGATGCTTTTGCAAAAGACTTAGAAAACAACTGGGCTGTTGTTGCAGAAGCAATTCAGACAATTTTACGTAGAGAAGCTTACCCAAGTCCTTACGAGGCATTAAAAGGGTTGACTCGTGTAAATGAAAAAATTACAGGACAAACTATTGCAAACTTTATAGATACTTTAGAAGTATCTGAGGCTATAAAACAAGAATTAAAAGCCATTACTCCAAGTAATTATACTGGAATTTAATTCTATGAAAGGTCTTATCTACACTCTAGTAACATTCGTTTTTATTTCCTGCAACACAGGAAGTAAAACGGATGTTACTGTTTTTAAAGAAGGATATTTTAAGACCTATTTGGGAGAACGTAAAGACAGCTCTTACTTTTACAGAGATGCACACTACCAAATAGAAACCTACCGTAACCAAGTAGATACTTTTAAAATATCTTGGACCTCTAATTTTGAATACGAGTTAAGAAAACTGAATCCTAACTCTAAATTAGATAGCATTCCTTTTATTGTTAAAATAACCGGTTTAAAAGAAAACTCTTATCAGTTTAAAGGATCTTACAAAGGAAGCAACTTTAAACAAGAGGGAATCACCTATAAGCTAAAGAAATAGCATGTAACTCTTCTTTTTATTTCTTTAAACTTTATACAAAAAGAATAGGTCCTTTAAAGCCCCACCTTCATAAAACTAAAAGAGGTTATTTGTGTTTACTTTTACTACAATATTACACTTATAAGAGTTGTTAAAAACTCGTCAGCAAAAATATCCCCCAATTAGTGCATTTTCGACTTTGTTTCTAGCCTTTAGTTCCCTACTTTTAAACTGGGTTGGCCAAATACCTAAGTTATTAAACCTGTTGGTGGATAATGTAAATACTAAATACAAAAACTGCATAAGTAGTTCTTTAGTATAGATGATTACGATCATTTCCAGTATAACATCTAAATCAATTCCTTTACAGCCTTTTTAGTAACTTGTCTTTTAAAGAATAGAAATGGAAAGACTAAAACTTTTTTTTGATGAAATAGCACCTATGTCTGTTGCCGACTGGGAATTATTCTCCTCCTATTTACACAAAGAAGTATTTCCTAAAAAAAGTAAGTTGCTGGCACAGGGAAATACAGAAAAATACATTTCGTTTATAGAAAAAGGAATGGTTAGATATTACATCCCTAAAATAGACAACGACCTTACTTTTAGTTTTGTATTTGAAAATGAATTTACAACAGGGTACGACTCTTTTATCTCACAAAGTCCCTCTTTATACGAGATTCAAGCATTGGAAGAAACTACCGTTTGGAGAATCTCTTTTGCAGATTTACAAAAAGTATATAAAAACACGCTTGTGGGAAATACCATAGGAAGAAAAATGGCTGAAGCTATATTTCTTGTAAAAGCAAAAAGAGAACTTGATTTATTAAACAAAAGCCCCGAAGAAATGTATCTGGAACTTTTAAAAACACGTCCAAGGTTATTCCACGACATTCCTTTAAAATACATTGCCTCTTATATAGGAATTACACCACAAGCCTTAAGTAGAATTCGCAAACGAATTACTTAACCCAGATTCATTGTTTGCACTTTAAAAGTATCTGAATTTTGTAATCAATCTTAAAATCAGATACAATGAAACCTTTATTCGTTCTTTTAATTAGTTTTTTAGCAGCCTTATTTATTTTAAAACGTAAAAACAAAACAAACTCATTATCTAGAGCTGCTAAAATTGCCATGTGTATTATGTTAGTCTTTACAGGAGTTGCTCATTTCCCTTTTGCCAAAGGAATGACTGGTATGCTACCCAAATTTATTCCCTTTAGAGAACTACTTATTTATGCGACTGGTGTTTTAGAAATTCTCTTTGGAATTGGCTTGCTTGGCAAATATTCTAAACAAACCGCATGGCTATTAATAAGCTTTTTGATTTGTGTACTACCTGCTAATATTTATGCTGCCGTACACACCATTAACTACCAAACTGGTGCCACCAACGGACATGGTCTTAGCTATCTATGGTTTAGAGCTCCCTTACAGCTTTTCTTTATAGCATGGGTGTATGTTAGTGCTATTAGAAAAAGCACTAACAAATACACCTTCTTTATCTAAATGTTTAAAGTCAAAAAACTTTTCTCCTTATTAAGAATACTTATCTTAAAAAGTCAAAATAATGTTTTACCTTTTTTACACTACATAAAAAGCAATGCTACTATTTCAATCTCAAAATCCTTTCCTTCAACTCAACTTCGGTGATAGGTTTTAATTCAAGTTCTACAATACTATCAGTACTAAAATCAACACCCTTCTCTACATACAAAGGTTGCTCATTTTCTAAAGCAATTGCAACAATGGTTATCTCTTCGTTAAGAGGAATACTGGTAAACTCTATATTTTTCTTGGTGTGCTTAAAATAAGTTTTAGAAACAATACTATTTAAATTTTTAAAGACAACATATAACTTAGCTTCTGCTATTTCGTTTTCAATTTTAAAAAACAAGGTACGTTTTGGAGTTTCAGGTCTATAAAACCGATCTACATTTATCCAGCCGAAATTTAAAATTTTAATGGCATTATAGGTTTTTAATTTTTCCTTTCGTTCTTTCAATTTTCGATAGTAATTATTCAATGCTTTTAAATAAACTTGATACTCTATATCTGTAACATCTTCCTTTCTAACCTTTTTTGGTTTCCTTACTATTTGCTCTTTTATACTTCCAGATTCGTTATAATCAATCGTTGCAATTTCTGCTGCTATTTCCTCTTTTGCTCGAATCGGTTTCTTTGGCACAGGAATTCTCTTAACTAAAAACTTTTCTTTTACAGGTATCCAGTTCATTTGATTCAAGCTATCTCTCTCCCCTAAAAACAAAAACATCTCCTTTTTTGATAGTTTAGGGAACTCAACTTTTAAACCAGCTTTATTCAGTTGTAAGTTTTCTCCGTTTAAGGTCATATTTATATAGTATGCACCTCCGGAAACCAATAAATTATTGTTAGATACCGTTGGAGCATTATTCCATATAAATTCTGATTTCTGGTGCAATTCTATCAACTCAACAGTAACGGTTACATTGCTTGGAATCTTTCCTCCATTAGCTGTACGTAAGTTTTTAGGTTCAAAATAGATAATGGTTCCTCTTTTTCCTCTAATTACCGAGCTCTTTCCTGAGTTTACCATAAACCGTTGTATCTCTTTTTGTTTACTCAACAAGCTATCAATCAACTTAATTGAAGTTAACGGCTTAATCTCCTCCAATTCTTCCTGTATTGTTCTTGTGAGTTTCTCTTGTTTTTTGGCTTCCTTTTTACAAGAAACTACTAATACGAGCAAAACGAATACAAAGCCTATTTCTTTTAAAAGTTTCACAGCATTTTTTATTTAAGATTCAACAACTCCTTCAATTCAGACAATTCAATTTTCTCTAAAACAACTTTTAGCTTTTCTTTCTCCTCTAGCCTTACTTTTGTAGCATACAACTGTTCGTTTTTGCAAGCTGCAATAATCACATAGGTTTCTCCTTTTATTACTGGAATATTTTTAAACGTTACTTGATTATTCAGATGGTAACTAGACACAAAAGAGTTTAAATTTTCATAAATAACATACGAATTAAGCTGCTCAAAACTATTTTGCATAATTACTAGAGTATACGACCTTTTCTCAGTTGTTCTTACAAAACGATCTATATTAATCCATTTTAACTTTTTTAGAAAAATAGGTGAACGACCTAGAGCATATACTCTTTTTTTCCTGATGATTCTCGAGTAATCTCCATTACTAAATCCAACTGTGTCTACTATTTTTCTTTCTGACTCAACGAAAATTGGATTCAAAGTTGTTCCCCTATTCTCTACCCAAATTTCAGTGCGTTCACCTAATACAGGCTTTGCCTCTTCTAATGTATTCCATTTAAACTGTCCTAGGGAATCTACACGAGCAGCAAACAATTGGTTATCTTTTAATTTTGAATCCGGTATAACAACCTCCAACGCTCGTCCTTCCTTTAATATCACTTCTTTTCCTTCACTTTCAAAAGATATATATAAAACTCCAGAGCTTTCTAACAACTCTCCATTATCCGTTAAGGTTTGTATATTGTTTAGAATTAACTCTTCTAGCGTATAAAGTTCTTTTAACTTTAATTGAATTGGCTGTCCGTCTTTTATGTTAAAGTCTTCTCGTTTAAAAATTATTTTTGTGCCTAGTGTTCCTGTAATTTCCTTTACAGCTAAAGTGTCTAAATCGAACTCCTGCAATGTGGTTTTAGATATTTCTTGGAGTTTATCTACTGTAATAATTCTATTTGAATCTGTAGCACAGCTAATAAGTATAGTGAGCATACCTAAAAAAAAGACAATCTTTTTCATAACAAGCAACGGGGTTTAAATAAACAATTTTATACGAAAAGTATGAATACTTTTTTTCAATCTCTCAAAAATAAAGCCAAGAAAACACATTAAATCACTTAACCGCCTTACTTCTAACCCTCTCCTTCACAAAAGCATAAAGAAACACTACACTCAAAAACAAACAGATTTTAAACAAAAAGCCCAGAATGAATTCTCCCAAATAAACATCCCAAACAACACCATCCGCACGCATCCAAGTGCTAGGTAAACGACCTTTGCTTAATAGAATGACTATAATATCAAAGATTTCTAAGTTGACGAGTAACAAAACAGCCACTAGAAACCTAGGGAATAAATACTTTTGTACAAATTGAATTCTAAGTAATTGACTGGCCAAAAACCAAAACACACCTTGTATCCATATAACAAACCAATACTGAGATTCATTTGTTAGCAACCAAAAAAACATTTCTAAAGAAAATAGCACTATCCATAATACACCTCCATAAATCACAACTTGAATAGCATTGGCATCAAAAGCTTTTAATTGTTGGTTCTTTCTAAAAAATGGAAGTAATAAGAAGTAAAATAATGAATATACTCCTATGGTAGCGAGTAGATCTATTCGAATAAAGTCTGTTATAAACACCATAAAACCTAGCTAATATTAATTAGTTTTAGTAACTAAATCCCAACCTAGCTCTTCTATATTTCTTAGAATCCAAAAAACTTTTCTATTGAAATTATTTTTTTGCTCTATTTCTGCATAATGAGCTACGATTTCACCCATTTGCTTTTTCATTTCTATTTTCTTTTGCTCCTTGGACAATTCACTACCTTCAATACTTGCCTGTATCAAAAATACACTTGGACCATCAACACTAGGTTTCAACTGACACCTAATTTCATTTCCAAATTTATTACGAACCATTTCATGATTGATTCGTTTATATAGATATATCGAACAATACAAAACAACCAGAAGTAAGGTAAAGCCAAAAATTGTTCTCTTTTTCATTTCACTGCAATTTTAAATATAGCGTTCTTTTACTCCACAAAATACATTTCCAAGTCCCCTTTTCCTTTGGCAAAAACCTTTCCACGAGAAAGACAACTGAATTTCTGTTTTACAAGTTTAAAAGTAGATGACGATATGTTTATTTTACCAGATGCTCCTGCAGATTCTATTCTACTAGCTGTATTGATAGTATCCCCAAAAAGGTCGTAGGCAAACTTCTTTTTACCCACCACACCAGCTACTACCGTTCCTGAATGTATTCCGACTCTCATTTTCCATTGTAACTCATGGTTTTGATTCCTTTCCTCAAGGTAGGATAGCATCTTTCTTGCAGCTATTACACAGTTTACAGCATGATTTGTGTTTTCATCTTCCAACCCACAAGCAGCCATGTAGGCATCTCCAATGGTTTCTATTTTTTCAATACCTGTTTCCTCCATAATTTCATCAAATCGTCCAAAGATTTCATTGAGTTCATTCACCAAAGTAATTGCCGAGGTAGATGTTACCAACTCAGTAAAACCTTCAAAATCGGTGAATAATATGGATACGTTTTTATGCCTTTTAGGAATGGTCTTTCCACTTTCCTTTAAGTCTTTTATAATGTTTGCTGGCAGGATATTATGTAAAAGATCATCCGATTTTTTTTGTTCTGCAATTAATGAATCTTCGGATCTATCAATCAGCACAGACAAACTCCAAATTAAAGCAAGACAAATAAATGCCGTCATCCCTACATTTACAATTTGTGACAAATAAGTATTCATTCCCTTATTATGCGCATAGAATTCTGACTGAAAGACAACTGTAACTAATAAAGTAACGCAAGCCAATAAACCAAACCCATGAGCAATTGCTCTTGCCTTTCGTGGGAAAGTCATATAAGGAGAGATAATAATTAAGAAACAAACCGTTGTAATGCCCGAATGATATCCTGACAAATACAAAAATACCAGTACTGATGCGTAAGCGGAAACAGCCAACCAAACAGAAGCAGCAACGCGTTTTCCTTTATGGTTTAACACCAATACTAGTAGAAATAAAATGCTTAATAGTACATTCCACACCGCACTGATAGTTTCCGAAATAGAGATCGCTATAAATAGCCACAAGATGTTAAACAACACTCCTAATATTGCTGCAATATTAGAAACCTGTAAATACCTTTTCTCGGTTCCTAAGAATCCTTCTTTAAGACCAATATTAGCCACTCTTTTAAAAAGACTTCCTTTTGTAGTATCAACAGCCATTTTGTTATTCTTGTTTTGTTTAAAAGTAGTAAACTTTAAGGAAGTAGTAAAGTGCTACCCTCTACGAATTCATTCTTAATTACCCCGTCAAAAACGTATTTAAGAACAAGCCACCGCGTGGCGATATATTACTAACAACAACATACCACATGTAAAAAAAGCTCCAGAGGAGCGACATGTTTCTTTAAGAAACTTTCCCAAAATACCTTCTTTCAAATTTCTCCATGATGGAGGTTATTTCTTCTACCTCACAAGAAACCGCCCTATCAACTATGTCCTCTAGAGAGATTTTAAAAATTGATTCTTGTTTTTTTAAAAGTTCTGACTGTAATTTTTGAATCTCTTTTAACGAAAGTTCATCTTCTTTAGGAGACACAACTACATTTGCAAAGTATTTAAAATTGTTCTTTTTTGCATAAGTATAAGTCAACAAATAATTACGATGTATCTGTTGATAACCTTTGGTTTTTAATTCATTTACCAGATGAGTACTGAAAATTTTATGATTAGAAATTAACTGATTCTTAGTCTCAACATTAGAAGAAGAATTACTCCCAAGCAAGTCGGTGTATTTAGTTTCTACACTAATTAATCCTTTTTTTCCTTTACTATCTTCAACCAATATCATTGCATCAAACGCAGATTTATCATTTGTATAATCTGATATAGGAACAGGAATAAACTCTACATCTATAAAGGTAACCTTATGAATCCATGCTAACTCTTTAAACATAGCAGCAATAACTTTAGATACTATTTCCTCATTACCTATCAACAAACTTCTTAAATCACTAAACAAGTTAAAACACATAGGCATGCTGCTTAACATATTATTAAACAGCCTATATTCTTCTATGGTTAAATTCTTATTAACCTGTTTATCTAACACTTTTTGTTGGGCAAAACGAAAGGCCGACTCTGATATAAAATTAGCTCCTGTAACTTCTCCATTTACAAGCATGTTTCCATACTCGTTATCCGAATTTCTGGCAGGTCCTTTCCCATAAGGTTGTTTTAAAACATTTGCTCTATACTCCGACTGTATGAGCCTATATTTCTTTGTAAAAGAAGTATCGGAATCTACCTGATTTCCTATTTCCATAATAAAATATATATTCGTTAAAAATAATGGGGGAAAGGACCAGTTTTAGAACCTCTAAAGCCTAGCTTCCCTAAAAATAGAAAACTTTAATAAGATTTTCAAATAGAAGTTTTTGTTATTTGTTTCTTAGCCCACCAATAGCCACTTCTAAAAGCCACAGCGTGGCGATACATTACTAACAACAACATACGACATGTAAAAAAGCTCCAGAGGAGCGACATGTTTCTTTTTACCAAAACCAAAACGCTAGCTGTCGCTCCTATGGAGCTATACATTAACAACATTACAAATTGCTATTTATATTTCGCTCCTAACGGAGCTAACAAGACGAACTTCCCTCTCTCTAGACATCGGGATTATTTTAAATACTTTTTTATTCACTTCACAGCAAAAGCTACAGCGTAGCGATATATTACTAACCAAACAAGCCTCAACATATAAAAGCTCCAGAGGAGCGACATATTTCTTTTTACCAAAACCAAAACGCTAGCTGTCGCTCCTATGGAGCTATACACTAACAACATTATAAATTGCTATTTATATTTCGCTCCTAACGGAGCTAACAAAGCTAACTTCTCCTCTCTTTAGTCATCGGGATTATTTTAAATACTTTTTTATTCACTTCACAGCAAAAGCTACAGCGTAGCGATATATTACTAACCAAACAAGCCCCAACATATAAAAGCTCCATAGGAGCGACATATAGTTTTGTGGGAATATAGGCTATACGCTTTAAAATAGTAAATCTTCAATATTTTGAGAGAGAGCTAAATTGAAAGTATTATACTTTTAAAAACACAAATAAATTCCATATTTATTTTCATAACCTAACAACTTCTCAGAATATATAGGAGGAAGATAAAGTATTTCATTATAAACTTTCAAATCCTTGTTTTTAATAAAATCTGTAAATAAAATTTCTTCACCTTTAAAGAACACCAAAGGCAGATAATCTGAATCAAATAAATAATCCGCAGAACCTACATAAAAGATATCAGGTGTAGATTCAAAAAGAAACGGCTTAGATATATCCTCTTTATTTAACACTGTAAACTGATTATGGTTAAAACAGATAGCGCAAGAATCATTGCTTGCATCTTCAATGGATTTATATTCGGGGATAATAATATCCTCAAAAGAAAACCTAACAATATTACTATTTGCTATAATCTCATTAGGTATAATCAAACTAAACCTACCCTTTTTATCCGTGTATGTTGAATAAATTTTGTTTAACGTAATAAATTCAACTTTAGCATTATAAATCTTCCTTTTATATAAGGTATCATAAACAGTTCCTGTAAAATTTGTTATTTTCTCTTGTATTATACTCGCAACATTATGACTATCTATTCTTTGTAGTTGATTTGCATGTAAATCATTTATAGAACTTGCCATAATAATTGAAGCTGTTGTTATAATTCCTATTTCTTTTAATGAATAAGTTATCAAAGGAGCTTCAATCTGTGAATTTGTTATTCTAGCACAAAGAGTTTCTTTATTATTTCTAAATTCATTTAAAATCTCTGAACTGTTGAGCTTTGTGAAATCAATTACCTTGGTTGAACATTTCTTACAAAACTTCCCTTTTTCTTCATTAGTCATTTTGTCCCAATCTTCAGAACAAGATTTATTTTTAACTTTAATAAGTTTCATAGTTTTTTTTGTTGTTACGTGGTATAAGCTTTTAAACAGTATAGGTTCTCAAAGAGATTCGAGAACCAGAATGGTATAACATGAAGTTAAATGTTAATAGTTAGTCCAGGAAACTCTGTTTCGATTGTCTCAATAAGACCATGAAAATCTTCAAACCATCTAAGTTTTTCATCTTTATAATTTTTTTCTTCAAATACATCATTACCATCGAAATTGAAAGTGTGCAATTGAAATAATTCTCTTTTAAAATCTAATCGAATTGTATAACTTTTATTATTTAGAGTGTGGTAGAAAGTCTCTATCCCTTTTCCGTTTTTAAGCCTATTATAAATTCTTTTTTTGTTCATTTCAATAATCTACAATTACTAAACAAGCATAGCATTACCCTTATTCGTTTTATTCTCCTCATAAATATACCACATCCAACCAAAACGAATAACAATTATCAAAAAAAACCATTCATATTTTATCAACAGTATTGTGTAAGTACACTTTTTTGTATATCTTTAGGTAAAACCCCAAGACCCCAATTAACTTATGAAAAACACTACCTCTAACCCAGCCAACAATACCAATACTACTGTAGAACAACCAAAAGGAACCTATTTTCCTTTTTCGGTGCAAGCCATAGACGACCATTTGTCTTAGGGATGGTATTACACTATGCTATCTATTAGAAAGACTGCATAGTTAGTTATTTCTAAATACTTCGGCAAGCTCTGTACAAGCTGCTTAAAAACCGAACGAATAAGAACTCTAAAAGCAGATTTCGATACTTCGGAAAAAGATGCTGAATACAAAACAACCAAAAAACTTGAATTTAAGAATGGTTTTCTCTCAAGAATTGGGATGCCAGAACACCATTAAAAATATTTTTTCACCTCTATATTTAAATTACCGCAAGGTTCCGGCAAGCGTGTCGCAAGGCAGCAATTGGGCAACCGGAACCTTGCTATCTTTTTGCCCCAACGTTGCGGCAATCAAGTTGCAGCCTTGCAACTATTCAACCGGAACGTTCCCGTTCGTCCCAGCCCTTTGTTTAACTGGGTTCTTTAAAAAGTGGAAAAAAATGGAATCTAGCTATATTCTTAGCTAGTTTTAAGACAAACGCATAATCAACTCAGACAAATCTTCTTCCTTAGACAGGTTCATTTTTTTACGCAATCTATAACGAGACGTGTTTACACTTTCGTTAGAAATCCCCAATAACAAAGCAATTTCTTTGCTAGAGAAATTCAGTTTAATCAATGCACACAATCTATGATCTTTACGAGTTAGTTTTGGGTATTGCTCGCTCAGCGTTTTGTAAAAAGACTTATTTACCATGCTAAAACGCGCATTAAACTCATTCCAATCGTAACTTTTATTTACTTTTATCTTGGTTAAAATAGTGTTTATAGGTGTTCTGTCTTGGGCATCTACCCCCACAATTAACTCCTTAATTTCATTAATCAACTCGTCTTTATGAATTAGCTGTAAGGCAGAAGATGTCAGTTCTTTGTTTTTAAAGTTCACCACCTCATCGTTCTTTTCTTTGGTTAACTGCTGTTCGTTGGTAAAAGACAAATGCTCCGATTTTCTTTTTTTATTTACATACCACACAATAGCCAAAGCAATTACTGCTATAAACACCACAGAAATGGAAAGTATGGAGTTTCGTAAAAACAAAATCTTCTTTTGCTGCTCCAGCTCATGGTTTCTTACTTTCTCTAAGCGAAATTTTTGGTTCTGTACCTCTTTTCTATAATCGTCCTTAATTTCTATAACACTTTTGTTATTGGTTCCCTTAGCTCCAAAAAGTTCCTCGTTTAAATCTTTGGCTTTTTCTAAATACTCATAAGCCAAGGAGTACTTTTTTGTTTTTAAATAGATTTTAGAAAGTTGGTAATAATCGTTAGGAATGTAATTTTGATGAGACTTGTAAGTATCAAAAGCTTTTAAAGAGTTTAAGTAATACTGCTCACTCTTTTTAAAATCTCCTTTGGTTAGGTACAAATCTCCCAAGAAAGAAAACAATAGTACTTGGTAAGGTTTATTGTCCTCTCCTATCATACTTTCGGCAGCTAACAAGTTCTCTTCGGCCTTTTTTAAATCTCCTGCCCCCAAGTGTATATAACCTTGGGTAGCATTTACTGTGGCTGTATTTATATCTCTATTTAAACGAATACGAATGTTTTTACAACTGTCTAAATAGGTTTGTGCCAATCCATAGTTTCCATTCTCTCGGTTGTAATTGGCAAACACATAATAGGCATCGCTTAATCCTTCTTGTGCCTTTACGTGTTTTTTACCAAAAGCATTTAAAACCTTTAAAGAAGAGGTAAAGTACTTTTCAGCATCGGCATTTCTACCAAACACTCCATACATCATTCCCAAACTTCTGTAAATCTTCCCCAAACGAAGTGAATCTTTATATCGACTTGTATAAATCAATGCTTCCCAAAAACCATCGTACGACTTTGCATAGTTTCCATTTCCTCCATACAATCTAGAGGCTGCTACAATAACATCTACGGCTTTTAGCGTATCTCCTTCTTGCAGTAACTTTTGCTTTAAAGCTTCTAATCTAAGTATTTGTCTATCTGAATTTAAGTCTAAAACAGTTTTTGTTTTATTAGTTGTTAAATCCTGAGAAGAAAGCTTTGCAGAAAAAACCACAAAGAATATTAAGAAAAGAAAAGTATTTAAAAGTTTTAAACTCATTTCATTAGTAAATAAATAACAATCTAAAATAAAACTGTTATATCAAAAACTCGTGTTTATTGGGTTAAAATTCATTTTGTCTATTGAATTTCTATTAAAAACACCCTTCTGTCTATAGGGTTACCATCGCTTTTTAACTCCTACAGCTTAGAAACGAGATAATTTTGTGAATATCAGAAACGAGTTTTTCTATCCATCTAAAAACCGTATCCCAAAATCAACGCACAGCTTACCAAACAGGATACCTTTTTTACATAGCAGTAAAACTCAAAAAAATATTCACTAACACATACTTAATTAATTATGTTACAGATTAAAAAAATCGTTCGTCGAAACGCTCCCTTAGCGTTCGCAATTATTATGGGGCTTTCTCTTTGTTCTTTTGGAACCAAGAATACTCCAGAAACTGCAGCTGCAAAAAAGGATTCCAAAACAGCTATTGTTACCGGTTCTAACAGAGGAATGGGATTAGGTTGGGTAAAGTACTTTTTAACAGAAGGATACCAAGTAGTTGCTACGGCTCGTAAACCAGACAAAGCAACCGATTTAATTGCCCTTAAAAAGAAATACAAAAAGCAATTACATATTGTAAAGCTAGATGTTACCAACGAGGAAGACCAAAAGGTTTTAGGAAAATTCTTACAAAAAAAGAAAATTAAAATTGATGTAGCTATTAGCAACGCAGGGGTTACCATACAAGAAGAATTTGGAAATTGGACCGCCAAAGGAATTGCCATCAACTTTAACGTAAACACTATGGGGGCTGCTTTATTTGCACAAACCATTGCCCCTAGTTTAAAAGACGGTGCTAAGTTGATACAATTGTCTTCTGGTGCTGGGAGTATTACCTATCAAAAGAAGAGTAACGGATTGGATGCCTACTGTATTAGCAAAGCGGGTGTAAACATGTTAACTAGAAAACTTTCTGCACGTTTAAAAGACCGTAACATTATTGTAATCTCTATTGTTCCAGGAGGTGTAAAAACGGACATGAACCCTAATGGAAAACTTTCGGTTCCCCAAGCTATTGGTATTATGTCTAAAACAGTGGCTGGCTTAACTATGGAGCACAGCGGTACTTTTATGAATAATAAAGGGAAAAAAATGCCTTGGTAAGACTTTTCTTACCTCATCTTTAAAAATCACACCATGATTAAAAAAATATTACACAAAGCTTCTGACATTGAGCCCAATGAAATAAAGTCTACAGCACTTTCATTTCTGTTCATATTCATACTAATGCTTTCTTATTACATTCTAAGACCCTTAAGAGATGCATTGGCCAGTGATTGGTCCGATACAGAAGTGAGCCAGTTATGGTCTTTAAACTTTTTTATTAGTGCTGCAGTAGTAGCCATTTACGGTTTTATTGTTTCTAGAGTAAAACTACAATACCTTGTTCCTGGGGTGTATACCTTTTTTGCGGGTGTATTCTTCTTGTTCTATTTCTTTATGACTTCGTTTTCTGATGTAGTTTTAATAGAAAAAACATTCTATGTATGGTTAAGTGTATTTAGCATGTTTCACTTGTCTGTATTCTGGAGTTTTATATCCGATTTGTTTAACAAAGACCAAGCAAGAAGATTATTTGCAACCATTGCTGCCGGTGCTAGTGCAGGTGCTTTAATTGGACCAATGATACCTACATTCTTTGCAGGTGCCATGGGAACAAACAACCTAATGTTGGTAGCTGCGGTTATTTTGTTATTCCCTATTCCTATTATTTTTAAACTGAGCAAACTTAAAAAGGCAGAGCTAGGAAACGACGATGAAATTAGCACCAAAGGAAAATCTACTTTAGGAGGAAATCCTTTTGCAGGATTTAAAACCTTTGTAACCGATCCTTACCTGTTATCTATTGGTATTTTCATTTTACTATACACTATGATTAGCTCTTTTGTATACTTTGAACAAAAGCACTTATTGGCAGAATACGACAGAGCAACACGTACTCAAATTCTAGGTAGTCTGGACTGGATTGTAAACGTTTTAACCTTTACCATTGCCTTTTTTGCGACTTCTAGAATTATTAAAAAAATGGGAATGGGCTTTACATTGGCCTTGATGCCATTTTTAATGTGTGCTGCTATTTTAATACTAGCCTTTGCCCCTATTATGATTATTCTTTTAGGATTGCAAGTTGTACGTAGAGCAGGTAACTATGCACTTACAAGACCTGCCAGAGAAATGCTATTTACAGAAGTAGACAAAGAAAAAAGATTTAAAACCAAACCTGTAATAGATGTAGTGGTTTATAGAGGAGGAGACAGTCTTACGGCTTGGTTATTTACAGGTCTTACCGAAGGTTTAGGTCTTGGTATGACAGCCGTTGGAGTTATTGGTGCAGGTATTGCTGCCATATGGGCCGCACTGGGTATCTATATGGGGAAACTGTACAACAACCAAAAAGCATAATTCAAAACACAAACATTCAAACAAAAATTTAAACGATGAAAAAAATATATAACATCCTATTGTTACTAATTGCAGTGATTACTTTTAACACTGCTACAGCACAAAAAACATCTGTATTGGTTGTAAGAGGTGGACACCCATACGACACTCCAGATTTTGAAAAAATGTGTAATAAATTAAAAGGAGTAAAAGCTGATTTGGTGTTAGATGCGCATTTTAAAAGCATGAAAATAGATGCGATTACAAAAAAGTACGATGCCATCTTATTTATGAATCAGAACAAATACTTTGAGGAGTCTAAAAGAACTAAAAAGTTATATGCAGATTTAACCAAAGCTGGTGTAGGAATGGTATTTATGCACTTTACACTATCTTCTCAGCCAAACTGGGATGAGTACCACAAAATAGTTGGTGGTAAATGGCACTTAGGTAAGTTTACCAAAGACAAAAAGAAACGTTCTACTTACTATATGAATATGACGGTAGATGCAAAAGTGGTAGATCCTAAACATCCTGTAACCAAAGGAGTAAAAGATTTTAAAATGACCGATACTTTTTACGGAAACATTACCACAGAGTCTGATTTAATACCTTTGGTAACTACTACAGAAAACAAAGTACACAAGGCAATTGTTTGGACACATACATACAATAAGTCTAAAGTAGTTTACATTATGCCTGGATTTACTAAAAAGGCATATACCAATAAGTCTTACAAAAAATTAGTAGCGAATTCCCTTAAGTTCGTGGGTAAATAATTGGTTCACTTACATTCATACGCACTCCCCTACTTTGTTTTTAAGTTGGGGAGTTTTTTTTATATCTCCCAACCGTCTTTTCTGTATTGTAAAGGGGTAGTTCCGGTAATTTTCTTAAACACTCTAGAGAAATAAGACATGTTAGAAAACCCTACTCTATCCGATATTTCTTGCAACGTATTGTCTGTAGATGCTAATAATAACTGAGCTCTTTCCACCCTTTTTTTCTGAATATATTCATTGGGGCGTAGCCCAAAAGTATCTTTAAAAATCCTTGAAAAATAATCCACATTTAAGCTCTGAGCATCTGCCAATTCTTTTACCGTAATTTCTGTATGCAAATTTAAGTTGATGTATTCCTGAACCGCATTTAGTTTAAGGTTCTTTTTTTTATGAGACACATCGTTGTTGTACAGCACTACAAACTTTGATAAAATACATTTTAACAATCCTGCAGTTTCTATATATGCACTCTCAGAAAGTCGCATGTTTTCAGTTTTAAAAGACCTAAACACCTTCTCGTTGTCATACACTCTAGGATCATCGTTAGAATAGTTCCTATTGGGATTTATTTCTAACAATCGTTTAAAATACATCAAGCTAATACTGTCTGCTTTTACCTCGTAAATAAAGTTCAGTTTAGAGAAAATTGACAGTCCCGATTCTGATATTTCTACCGCACTAACATAGTACTGTGTCATATGCACATCGCACTTGTATCTACTAAAAGTAAAACTGGGAATTAAATACATAAAACCAGGCTTTAAGGTGTACTCTTCTTTATGATGATACACTTTGGCTTCACCGTCGGTTATGTAATACAATCTAAAAAAAGGACTCATTACATTTTTATAATCCCAAGTACTATCTAAGTTAGCATATCCTACATTTAACAAAGATAATGTTACATTTTCTACAGATTTATACATATTTAGCTATTAATGAACCACTACAAAAACCACACAAGTCGGATTTGTTCAATATTATATCTGACAAATATAATAAAACGACTTTGGTTGACGAGTAATTTTGTAGATAACGAAAACAACGCAACTACTAAATGAAACAGTTCTTTTATTCGCTTATTGCGATTACCATCATTTCTTGTGGCCCAAGCATACCTTCCGAAGTTGAAACTGCTTATAAAGATCTTCCTAAAAAGTTAGATTTCAACCAAGACGTAAAACCTATTTTATCGGACAAATGTTATTTATGTCATGGTCCTGATGAGAAAAAAATATTAGGTGGAGTACAATTACATACGGCAGAAAAAGCATATGCAGAATTACCAGAATCTCCGGGTAAGTTTGCCATAACTCCAGGTAGCTTAAAGAACTCCGAAATGGTGCACAGAATTCTTTCTGATGACCCTAAATACATAATGCCTACACCAGAGTCTCACTTAAACTTAAGTAATTACGAAAAGGCTGTTTTGGTAAAATGGATAAAAGATGGTGCTGAATACAAAAGACACTGGGCTTTTGAGGCTATAGATAGCAAACCAGAAATTCCAGAAGTAGAAAAAGAAGATTGGGTACAAAGCCCTATAGACAATTTTGTATTTAACAAATTGACACAAAAGAAATTAACACCTTCTAAAAAAGCAGATAAAGAAACATTATTAAGACGTGCTTCTTTAGATTTAATTGGATTGCCTCCTACAGAAGCAGAAATTAAAGCATTTGTAAATGACACATCAGAAAACGCATTTGAAAAACAAATAGATCGTTTGTTAGCTTCTCCACACTACGGGGAACAAAGAACGTTGGACTGGATGGACGTGGCACGTTATGCTGATACACATGGGTATAGTAACGATTATTATAGAGATGTTTCTCCATGGAGAGACTGGGTAATTAAAAGCTTTAACGAGAACATGCCCTATGATAAATTCATTACTTGGCAGCTGGCAGGTGATTTATTACCAAATGCTACACGTGAACAACGTTTGGCAACTACTTACAACCGTTTGCACCCTCAAAATATAGAAGGAGGTATTATAGACGAAGAATTTAGAGTAGAATATGTAGCAGATAGAACAGCTACGGTAAGTCAAGGTTTATTAGGTTTATCATATGCTTGTGCTAAATGTCACGATCATAAATACGACCCAATTTCACAAAAAGACTACTACGAGTTGTTTGCGTTCTTTAACAATGTAGACGAAACAGGATTAATTCCTTGGGACAGAGCAACACCAGTTCCTGCCATGTTATTACCCACAGAACAACAAGAAAAAGTGTTGGCTTACTTAAAAGGTATTACAGAAGAAACGGAAAAGAAAGTGGAAACTATTGCTGCAACAGAAGCGAAAAAAGCCGAAAAATGGATTGCGAGCAATGGACATAAAAAGATTACGAATGGTATTAGCAAAAAAGGATTGGTAGCTCATTTTGACTTTAACGATGGTAAACTTACAAACCGAGTAAGAACTAAACACAAATTAAAGTACCAAATGAGACAGCAATTTGTGCGCAACGAGCCTATAGTAATGAAAAAAGGAAAAACCGGAAAAGGCTTGGCCATGGATGGTGATACTTGGATGGATTTAGATAGTATTGGAATTTTTCAAAGAAACCAGCCTTTCTCTATTGGTATAGAAGTATTTATTCCTAAGGACTTAGACGATGGTGTTATTTTCCATAAAATGAACAGTCCAGAGTTACACAGTTTTAGAGGGTATCATCTAAAAGTAAAAGACAATAAGTTAGAGGCTTTATTGGCTCACGTATACCCAGACAACGCAATTGTAGTACAAACATTAAACGAAGTTCCTAAAGAGCAATGGGTTCACTTAACCATGACTTACAACGGTTCTAGTAAAGCAAACGGTGTTGGTATTTACATGGATGGTAAAAAGCAAGAGACTACAACTATACACGATAATTTATACAAAGACATTATCTTTCACGGATTGCGATTGTATGGAAACAAAAGTCCACGCATAGAGCCTGCTTTAAGAATTGGAGCTGTATGGAGAGGTAAAGGTATTAAAGGAGCTACTATAGACGACTTAACAGTTTACAAAAGAACGTTAAGCGATATTGAAGTAATGCAATTGGCAAAAGCAAATGAACTAAAGGAATTAAAGAAAGTAAACTTTGCAAGCTTGTCTAACGAGCAAAAAAATAAATTAACACAATACTACTTGTCTGCAAACTCTTCTGCTTACAACAAAGTATTGAACCAATTAGAGAAAGACAGATTGGCTTATGTGGATAGCATTAACAACGTAAAACAGATTATGGTCTTAAAGGAAAGTAAGTTAAACCGTCAGGCTTATGTGCTAGACAGAGGTAACTATGACTCTCCTACCGACTCTGTATTCCCGAATGTTCCAGAAAGAATTTTCCCAATTGATGAAAGTTTACCAAAGAATAGATTAGGACTAGCTAAATGGATTACCGATAAGAAAAACCCATTAACCGCTAGAGTTACTGTAAACAGGTATTGGCAACATTTATTTGGACGTGGTATTGTAAACACATCCGAAGATTTTGGAAACCAAGGAGAATTACCAACACACCCTAAATTGTTAGACTGGTTGGCTACTTCGTTTGTAGAATCTGGGTGGGATGTAAAGAAATTACACAAAACTATTATGTTGTCTCATACTTACCAACAAAATTCGGCAGTATCAAAAGAACTACAAGCAGTAGACGGAGAAAACAAATGGTTGGCTAGAGGACCTGCAGTAAGATTATCGGGAGAAATGTTAAGAGACAATGCTTTGTTAGCATCAGGATTGTTAAACAAAACTATTGGTGGGAAAAGTGTAAGCCCATATCAGCCTAAAGGATTGTGGAGAGTAAACGGTGCTACCTATAAGCAAGACGAGGGTGATAAATTATACAGAAGAAGTATGTACACTATTTGGAAACGTACAGTTCCACACCCAACCTTAGCAACGTTTGATGCTCCATCTAGAGATTTATGTACTTCTAGAAGACAAAAAACAAATACACCGCTACAAGCTTTAGTAATCTTAAACGACCCTACCTATGTAGAAGCATCTAGAGTACTAGGAAAGCAAATGGCAGATGCAGATAGCATTACTGAAGGAATTCAGTCTGCTTTTAGAAAGTTAACAGGTAGAAGTATTTCGGATAAAGAATTAAAAGTATTAACCGATTTGCAAAAATCAGAATACGAGAAATTTAAAAACAACCCAGAAAAAACAAAAGGTTGGTTAAATACAGGTGAATTTAAAGTGAGCGACAACGATGACAAAGCTTTAATAACAGCCAATGCAATTGTAGCAAGTACCATTATGAACGCTGATGCAAGTATTACGAAAAGATAATTGTTAACCTCCAAACAATAAAATTATGTGCAACAACCACGAATTCAACAAACTTAGATCTAACAACAAAGATCTACAACAGATAGAAAAACAAATAGATAGAAGACACTTCTTAAAAAAGACTTCTCTAGGACTAGGTGCCTTGGCACTAGGTAATCTATTAGGTGCAGAAAAAATGTGGGCTGCTGGTAATCAAGAGCAGGCTACAGAAAAGATATTAGAAACCTATAATAGAAATAGATTAGGTTTACCACATCACTTACCAAAAGCAAAAAGAATTGTTTACTTGTTTCAAAGTGGTGGTCCATCGCAAATGGATATGTTTGACTACAAGCCTAAGTTAAGGGACATGTTTGGAAAAGAAATTCCTGAATCTGTAATAGGAGGAACTAGATTAACAGGAATGAGTGGTAGTCAGAGTTCACTACCCGTTGCTCCATCTAAATTTAAGTTTAAACAATACGGAGAATCTAAAGCATGGGTAAGTGAGGTAATGCCCCATACTGCAGAAATTGTTGACGATTTATGTTTTATTAAAAGTATGCACACCGATCAGATAAACCACACTCCTGCTATTAATTTTATGCAAACAGGTCATCAATTACCTGGTAGACCATCTATTGGTTCTTGGTTAAGTTATGGTTTAGGTTCTGACAACGAAAACTTACCTACATTTATTACCTTGGTTTCTAAAAATGGTAAAGGTCAGCCTTTAAATGCAAACTTATGGGGGAACGGTTTCTTACCTACAGAACACCAAGGAGTTCAGTTTAGATCTGGTAAAGACCCTGTTTTATACTTGTCGGATCCAGAAAACTACGACGGAAACGACCGTAGAAATATGTTAGACTACTTAAATCACCTAAACAATATTCAAAGTGACTCTTTTGGTGATCCAGAAATTCAAGCAAGAATGGCTCAGTACGAAATGGCATTTAAAATGCAAACTTCCGTACCAGAGGTAACAGATATTAGCGATGAACCAGAACACATTTTTGAAATGTACGGTAAAGACAGTAGAGATCCTGGAACCTATGCTGCTAACTGTGTTATGGCTAGAAAGTTATTAGAAAAGGGGGTTAAATTTGTACAATTGTACCACCAAGGATGGGATCAGCACAACAACTGTCCTGGAGGAGTTAAAAACAACTGTAGAAAAACAGACCAACCAACAGCTGCATTAATAAAAGATTTAAAGCAACGTGGTATGTTAGAAGATACTTTAGTAATTTGGGGAGGAGAATTTGGTAGAACTGTATACTCTCAAGGTCAATTAACTAAGAAAAACTATGGTAGAGACCACCACCCTGCAGCCTTTACAATGTGGATGGCTGGTGCTGGAGTGAAACCTGGATTTACATACGGAGAAACAGATGACTTTAGTTACAATGTAGTAAAAGACCCTGTACACGTTCACGATTTCCACGCTACATTAATGCATTTAATGGGAGTTGATCACGAAAAACTAACCTTTAAACACCAAGGTAGACGTTATAGATTAACGGATGTGCATGGTAATGTGGTAAAGGATTTACTATCTTAAACAGAAATGAGCTTTGAGATATGAGAGACTAGAAACACTACCACTCCTATCTAACTATCTAAAAACTAACATCTAAAACAAACTATGTCTACTAGAAGAGATTTCTTAAAAAAAGCAACAACAGCTTCTGTAGTTGCTGCTACAGCTCCAACTTTTGGAGCCTCTATTATATCTAAAAAAGGAGAATCAGAATCTGATTGGTTATTAAACGAAAGTGAAACCATTTTAGGTCATGGAGATTACAAATACAAACTAGAAAAAAACTGGGCTAAAATTAATGCCACTAAAACACCTTTGTTAAACTGTCACGAAATGGTAATGGACAGTAAAGGTCGTTTAATTATGATAGGAGACCATCCTCAAAACAACATTCTAATCTTTGACAAGTCTGGAAAGTTATTGGATTATTGGGGAACGGCCTACCAAGGTGGTCATGGACTAACCTTACACAATGAAGGTGGGGATGATATGCTGTATATTACCGACTCTGGTTGGGCTATGAGTGGAAATGAAAGTAAAATGATTCCTCATAATGGTAGAGTCTCTAAAACCACAGTAGATGGTAAAGTAATTTTTGACATAGGACATCCAATGCAAATTGGAATATATAAACCTACCGAAAGTTTTAGACCATCGGAAACTGCTATTGGTCCTAACGGTGATATCTATGTAGCTGATGGTTATGGTATGAGTAGAATTATACAATACGATGCCAACGGAAGATACATTCGTCACTGGGGTGGAAAAGACAATCCAGACCCTAATTATAGATTGGTAAGTGCCCATGGTGTTGCCATTGATTATAGAGACAAAAAGAACCCTATGGTGGTTTGTACCTCTCGTGTAGAGCAATGTTTTAAATTCTTTACCCTAGATGGTAAATACATTAAAACCATAAAAATGCCTAACATGCAAGTAAATAGAGCTGTTATTGATGACATCAATCTATATGCTGGTGTGTGTTGGTCTCAACCTAAAGAAGGAAGAACAAACTGGAAAGACCACACTGGCTTTGTTACAATTCTTGAAGGAGATAAAGTAGTTTCTAATCCGGGAGGAACACAACCTGTTTACCAAAACGGAGAACTACAAAAGTCTTTCCAATTACCAAACAAACCTATTCTACACGGACATGATGTATGTGTAGATAACGATAAAAACCTATATATCTGTCAGTGGAACGCAAACCACTCGGCACCGTATAAATTAACAAGAGTTTAATTAGTAATTAGTACAAAGTAGTTAGACAACAACTTATTACTTTGTCCTGAATACTCTTTACGCTGTACTCAATATAAAAACAACTAAACTTTGTGTTCTTGTTGAGCACTTAATACGATCAAAAACAAATGAACGAAGTAGCTGATATTGTAATATTTTTTGGAAGATTCCATCCACTAGTGGTTCACTTGCCTATTGGGTTTATTATGTTCGCTTTTATCCTAGAGATTTTAAGCAAATGGAAAAACTTAAATGAGCTGAGAGCTGCCATTCCATATGCATTATTGTTTGGTTTCTTAACCGCTGTTAAAGCCTGTGCATTGGGATACATGCTTTCTATGACAGGAGAATATGATGGCCCTATGTTAGACGGTCACTTTTGGTTTGGTATAGCAACTACCGCAGTTACGTTAATTGCTTGGTTAATTTCTATTGATAAAATAAACATTGCTGCTTTAAAGTCTTTTAAAGGGAATATTGCAACTTTAACTTTATTAGTTGTGTTAATTAGTATTACAGGACATTACGGTGGTAATTTAACTCACGGTTCTGATTACTTAACTAAATATGCTCCTTTTGGAGAAAAACCAAAAGAAATTGAAAAGCCTAAAACGGCAGAAGATGTGGCCATGTACGACCATATAGTAAAGCCTATTTTAGAAGAAAAATGTATTAGTTGCCACAACACTTCTAAGAAAAAAGGTAGTTTGGCTTTAAACAATTGGGAAAATATTTTAAAAGGAGGAAAAGAAGGAATTGCTGTTGCACCAGGAGATATTTCTAAATCTGGAATTATTCACCGTGTAACATTAAATCCTCATGACAAAAAGTTTATGCCTCCAGATGGTAAAACACCATTAACAGAAGAGGAAGTAAAATTATTACGCTATTGGGTAGCTAGTACTAAAGAGGATTACAACTTTATGCTAACTGCTGCTCCTAATAAAGACGAAATTTTAAAAATCGCCTTGGCTTACTTGCAGTTAGACGGAAGTGGTGATGAAGCATTGCCAAAGGTACAACCAGTAGATAGCGTATTTGTTGGAAGCTTAATCAACAAAGGATTTACTATTAGAGAATTGGTATATGACTCTAGTATTCTTGAGGTGGTTTTACCATCACACACTGCTAAAACAACTGCTGAAGCAAAGCAATTAGTAGATGAGCTGGCTAAGATAAAAGACAATATCTTCTGGCTTTCTTTAGAAGACAATGCTGTTAGCGATGCTGAATTAAGCACTATAGCCACCTTTAGCAATCTAAAGCAATTACACTTAAATAAAAACGAAATCACAAATGCTGGTGTTTCTAAATTAAATACTTTAGAGAAGCTAAAATCATTGAACCTTTACGGTACCAAAGTAGATGCTGAATGTTTACCAATACTATCTAAATTTAAAAACTTAGAAAAGGTATACTTATGGCAAACAGATGTTAGCAAAGAAGCCATTAAAGGATTTAAAACCGAACATGAAAAACCTGTGTTAATTTCAGGGATTCAATAAATAAACTATGAAGCACTACATATACGTCCTTGTTGGATTGATTCTTTTTTCTTGTCAAGAAAAGAAAACCAAAATTTTAACAGAAGATAAGGACGTATATTTACCACTTCCTGCTGTAATTCACCCCAAAGACAACCCCACTTCTCCTATTAAAGTACAATTAGGTAAATTATTGTACTACGACCCTATCCTATCAGGAAATAAAGATATAGCCTGTGTTAGTTGTCATCATCCTAAATTTGGTTACGCAGAAAACATAGACCTTTCTATTGGTGTTAACGGAATTGGATTAGGTCATAACCGTCATTTTAAAAAAGGGAATAACATTCCTATTGTAAAAAGAAATGCACATACCGTTTTAAACACTGCTTACAACGGAAT
Source organism: Wenyingzhuangia sp. IMCC45574 (assembly GCF_054182685.1). Lineage (NCBI taxonomy): Bacteria > Pseudomonadati > Bacteroidota > Flavobacteriia > Flavobacteriales > Flavobacteriaceae > Wenyingzhuangia > Wenyingzhuangia sp. IMCC45574. Next base: position 778,341 of record NZ_CM135169.1, read on the forward strand.
TAATACCAAAGGAAAATACACTCCAGAAGATGCTCCTATGTTTTGGGACAACCGTGCGCTTAGCTTAGAAGAGCAATCTTTAAAACCGATTGGTTCTTTGGAAGAGATGAGAGGTGAAAATATATCCGAAGAACATATTTTAGACACTGTTGTAAACCGATTACAAAAGATCGTTAAGTACCAAGAACTGTTTAGCGAAGCTTTTCCTGAAAACCCTACTATTAATAATGCAAACCTTGGAAAAGCCATTGCTTGTTTTGAACGTAGTTTGGTTTCTCCAAATTCACGCTTTGACAGGTATTTAAAAGGAGAAACAACAGCTATATCCGAAGCTGAGAAAGAAGGTTTTAGACTCTTTAAGAAAGCCAAATGTAATTTATGTCATTCTGGCCCTATGTTTAGCGACTTTAAGATTCATACACTGGGAATGAAAGATAACACCAAACTGGGCTATTCTGACGACGGTTTTGAAAAAACGTACGGATTTAGAACTCCAACACTTAGAAACCTAAGACAAACTGGGCCTTACATGCACAATGGAAAATTTACAACGCTTATGCAAGTGTTAGAGTTTTATGAAGATATTTCTACTGGTATTTCTCAAAACCCGCTAGTAGATAACCAGCAAATGGATTCCTTAGTTCCTAAGATCAATATTAAAGTGAAAGACATGTCCATGATTATTTCTTTCTTTAATACGTTAAACTCTGAGGATTACGATAAAGAAATTCCAACGGAAGTACCAAGTGGATTAACGGTAGGGGGAAATATCAATTAAGCATTGACTATTGATTATTAAAATACGTTTGCATCGGCTCAAAATAGTGTGCTATCCAACCTTTTTTATAACGTTCTTCGCTTTGAAACAAATTGGTATGGATTAATGTAAACTCAGTTTCACGACCTATTTCTTTTAAAATAATTTCAATTTTAGAGTCTTCTACATCTGGTTCAAACTCAGTGGTTCTCCAAGACTGCACAATTCTTTTGTAAGGCTCTAATACTAAATTAGTTCCCGTAATATAATCATCCCAAGTAGTAAACTTCTCTCCTACTTTGTCTGTTACTATCGCTTCACCACCAGTCATTTCTGAATGCTCTTTGCTAGATAACCAAGCTGTATACACTTCTTTTGGTGCTGCTTTAAACGTAGTCGTTATTGTAAATTCCATGAACCTATAATTGATTGATTTAGCATATCTTATAAATCTAAAATAGTGTTTAAATAATAAAAAAAAACTCCTTTATGACTAGTTTACACTATTCTATTTTTAAAAAAATGGTTAGATGCAAACCTATAACCAATTAACAAAAGCATTATTTAAACCTAAAAGAAGCACAAAATTGACACATCTAAGCTTTTGTTAATAAATAAATCACATCAAAAACTCCACAACATTACATTATTGTTAATTTTTACATATATTTAGTGGCTACTTAACAACTATACTAAACTTAAAATGACTAACTCTGCTTCTAACAACAGTCTTTTAAACGAAATAAGTAATGGTAATTATCAAGCCTTTAAAAAAGTGTACGACACCTATTCCAAGGAAATGTACTACTATGGTTTAAAAATTCTCGATGATAAAGAAGTTTGTGAAGACTTAATTCAGAATATCTTTATCGACCTATGGTCTAAAAGAGAATCCCTTAAGGTTAAAAACCTAAAAGGTTATTTGTTTCAATCTGTGAAATATCAAATATTCAATCATTTAAGAAGTAAAAAAATTACAAAGGAAGATTTAACGCGCTTAAATTTAATTGATGTTTCTATGAATGCTGCTCAGAAAATGGAGTATCACGAATTGGAAGAAAAAATTAAAACGATTATAGAAAGTGAATTGCCCCAAAGATGCAAACAGATATTTATACTCAGTAGATTTGAGCACAAAACCAATCAGGAAATTGCAAACGAATTGGGAATTACAATGCAAGCAGTAAAAAATCAAATCTCTAAGGGAATTCAGAAAATTAAATTATCCCTACAAGCAGAAGAAATTATTTTATATTCTTTTTTACTTTTTATCTCATTTTAAAAATACCCAAACAAACCAATAAAAACCTGCATTATACACACTATTTCAATACGAAAAATAACAATCCGAAATTAATTTCGGATTTTTTTTGCAAAAAAACAACAACAGACGTGTACCAAAATATCTTTTTGGTTACTTATTACTATACACACCTTTTTAGTCTCTATTTATCATGAACAAAAAACAAGCCAGAGAGCTTTATAAAAAATACCTCAACAATGAGTGTACAAAGCAAGAAAAAGAATTATTAGAACAGTTCTTAGACTCTTTTCAGGACAAAGAACTTATTTTAAAAGATCTTAATTACGATACTGAGATTAAAGAGAGGTTATGGTCTAAAATAGTTTCTGATACATTAAACATTAAAAAGGAAACCAAAAATCCCATTTACAAATATCTAAAATATGCGGCTGTAATTGCAATAACTATTAGCGCAACCACTTTTTGGATAACAGACACTAAAGATGAAACTTTAGAAATAGCCGATGCTTCTATTATTTTAAAAACAGCTGATAATAAAGAGATTGTATTAGACAATAGTTCACAAAGAGATGTGTATAATGGTGAGACTAAAGTAGCACAACAAAAAGGTGACATTATTAGCTTTGAGACTAAAGCTCCAATACAAGAATTGGTTTACAACGAATTAAAGATTCCCAACGGAAAGAACTTACAGTTAAAATTATCGGACGGAACCTTGGTACACTTAAATGCAGGAACCTCTATAAAATTCCCAGTAAACTTTATAAATGGAAAAAACAGAGAGGTTTACCTAGATGGTGAAGCTTATTTTGAAGTTACTAAGGATGCAAAACACCCATTTATTGTAACTACCGAAAAAATGGGGGTAAAAGTATTGGGAACTCATTTTAATGTGAATACTTATGATCAAAAAAAGGTGCATACAGTTTTAGCAGAAGGGAGTGTTGCTGTTTATGACCAAAAGAACAAAGAGGACTTACAAACGCAAACTATAATAGTACCTGGTCAACGTGCCATACTATGCAACAACCAAATAACAGTTAAAAAGGCAAATGTCAAACGTGAATTAAAATGGAGAGAAGGGCATTTATTTTTTAACAACGACAACTTTATCAATATCATAAAAAAAATAGAACGTAAATACAACGTAACTATAGTTAACAATTACACAGAACTAAACGATCATCATTACAAAGGAACTTTTAAGGATGAAACCATTCTAGACCTAATGAATACTTTTAAAGAAAGTGCTGGGTTTAGTTATGCTATTAAAAACAATCAAATTATTATTAACCAACCAAAACACTAATACAAACTATATGAACTGAAACTTTTAACTAAAAAAAATGTCGAGGAATGCTGCAACATTCCCCGACTGAAATTGATTTAACGAAAGAAATTACTCATCAAAATCGTACAAAATTATGAAAAAAACTTACAGGTTTTCTAAATCACTAGGAAACTATCTTAAAAAGAACAGAGAAATGAAGCTAACTATCATGCTTTTTGTTCTGGTATTGTTTAATGCAAATGCAACAACATCATATTCTCAGAACACAAAAGTTTCTCTTGACGTTAAAAAAGAAGCAATAGAAACCGTACTGGATAAAATTGAAGACCAAAGCGAATTCAAATTCTTTTATAAAATCGGAGAAATAGACGTAACTAAAAAAGTATCTCTTACCGTGCACGAAACTCCTATTAAAGATGTTTTAAGCATGTTATTTAACAACTCCCCTGTTACATACAACATGGTTAAAAACCAAATTGTATTAAAAAAAGGAGCATTGGAAGAGGTAAAAAACAACAAACAACAAATTACAATTGTTAAAGGAACCATTACAGATACAAATGGAGAACCTTTACCAGGAGCTAGTGTTATAGAAAAAGGAACATCTAGTGGAACCGTTTCTGATTTTGACGGAAATTTTTCTTTAAAATTAACAACTAGCAATCCTATTTTAACCGTTTCTTTTATTGGATACAAAACCAAAGAAGTAACCGTTAATGGACAAACTACGGTAAACATTCAATTAGACGAAGATGCTGCTAGCTTAGACGAAGTAGTGTTAATTGGATACGGTAGTGCTAAAAAGAGTGATTTAACAGGTGCTGTTGCACAGGTTACTGCCAAAGCATTTGAAGACCAACCAATGACAAGAGTAGAAGATGCATTACAAGGTAGAGCCGCTGGGGTTACTGTATCAAGATCAGGTAATCCAGGAGGAAATGTTAAAGTTCGAGTTCGTGGTGTAAACTCAATTACTGGTAATAATGACCCATTAATTGTAATAGATGGTGTTTTTGGTGGAGACTTAAGCACATTAAACCCTAATGACATAGCTACTTTTGATGTGTTAAAAGATGCATCTGCCTTGGCTGTATACGGTTCTAGAGGTTCCAATGGGGTTATCTTAGTAACTACAAAAAGAGGAAAAGGAAAAGGAAAAGTGTCTTTTGAACAATTTTATTCTTTTGCAAATGTAAATAAACGTTTAAACACCTTAAGCTCTGGTGATTTTGCTGAATTAGAGAACGAAGAATTCTTAGCAATACCAACTAACGATCCGGCTAATGTACCTTATAGCGATGAACAAATAGCTGCTTTCAGAGCTAATCCAATAAACTATCAAGATTTGATGTTACAAACTGGTGTTACTAAAAACACTCAACTATCATTTAGTGGAAGTACTGAAGATAACTTAAGATACTTTTTATCTGGTAACTATATGGATCAAGAAGGTACACAAATCACTACTAATTTTACTCGTTATTCTTTTAGGTCTAATGTTAGTAAAAAGTTCAATGATAAACTATCCGTTGGTGCAAATGTTACAGCAAGTAGATCTATAACAACAAACAATCCTGATGCTTTTGGACGTTCTGATGGTAGTGGATTATTAAGAGCAATTACCTGGGATCCAACAGCACCTGTTAGAGATGAAAATGGTAACTACATCTTAAGATCTCCAAGAGAGGTAGCCAACAATAATTACAACCCTGTTAGAAGACTTGAGTTAAGTAATCATGAGGTAACTTCTGATAGATTAAACATAACTCTTAATGGTAAATACAAATTTACAGACAACTTTAGCTACAACGTTATTGGTGCTGCAACAACTGTTAATAGAAATACTGAATCTTTTAGAGTTGAAGGAGACCCAGAGTTAGTAGGATACAATAATGTAGGGTTTAGTAATTTTAAAAGTACCTTCTACCAAGTAAGTAATATTTTAAACTGGAACAAAGATTTTGGCGATGATCATAATATAGATTTAACTGGAGTATATGAATTCCAAGGGACTAGAAACTTAAACAATAGTTACAGTACAATCGATCAAAACGTAGGAGGATTGTATTTAGCTGATAACGGAAGTACTGAAAGCTTCGCTAATTCAGGAAGTGAAGAAGCAATTCAGTCTTTCTTGGCTAGAGGTCAATATAACTATAAAGACTTTCTTTTATTAACAGCTTCTATGAGAGTGGATGAATCTTCTAGATTCTCAAAAGGAAATAGAACTGGTTACTTCCCTTCAGGAGCACTAGCTCTTAATTTTTCTGATTTTGATTTTATTGAAAACTCTCCTTTATCTACTTTAAAAGTAAGAGCTGGATGGGGTAAAGTTGGAAATCAAAACATTAACACATCTGCAAGATTCTCTTTAAACGATAGTGCAGGGATTTACAGTTTTGACGGTGAAACTACAGAAACAGGAGATGTACAGTCTCAAGAAGGAAACCCTAACTTAACTTGGGAGACAACTACTCAGACAAACTTTGGTCTTGACTTTGCGTTTTTAGAAGGAAGAATTAGAGGATCTATAGATGTCTTTAACAAAGATACCGAAGACCTATTACTTGCCACAATAATACCAGGAACGTCTATTAGAACATTCATTAATGCTGGAGAAGTAAACAATAAAGGTATTGATTTCTCTATTACTGCTGATGTAATAAACAATAAAGATTTTAACTGGAATACTAGTTTAAATTTATCACGTATTAAGAACAAAGTAACTAAGCTTTATGATGGACAAGACTTTATTGTTGGTAATGTGAATGGTATTGGTGGCGGTGGAATAAAACTTGATATGATTAAAGTAGGAGCACCTATTGGTACTTTCTATGGTTATACCGCACAAGGTACATGGAAATCAACTGACGATATTCCTGTTGATGCAGATAACAATCCTCTTTTCCAACCAGGTGATGAAAAGTTTTTATTAGATGAAAATAATGAAAGAGTACTTGGAGCTATTGGTAGTGGTTTACCAGACCTAACCTGGGGATGGAACAATAGTTTTACATATAAAAACTGGGACTTAAACATATTCATTAATGGAGCTGTTGGTTTTGACGTTTATAATCAAGTAACAGGAACAATAAGCGGAAATGGAGGTAACAGAAGTAACCTGTCTCCAAATGTTCATGACAGATGGACACCTACAAATGAAACTGAAATTCCTAGAGCTGGTACTGGTAACGTTCTTAACAGTTCGCGTTGGGTAGAAAAAGGAGACTTTATAAGATTAAGCAACCTTAAAATTGGTTATACATTCGATAAAGACCTTGTCAAAGGTATTGATAACTTACAATTATACGCTAGTGGTCAAAACTTATTTTTAATATCAGACTATAGTGGGTACGATCCTGAAGTTTCATCTACAATTAGAACAGATGCCGGAACATCGTCTAACGCAGATTCAGGTGCAGGTATGGACATTGGAGCGTATCCAAATCCAACAACCTATACTCTTGGAGTTAAAGTTCAGTTTTAATTAAAAAAATAGTAGATATGAAGACACAAAATTATAATTTTTTATACAAAAGAACTTCTATGCTAAGACTGTTCTTTTTAACAAGCATCGTTTGTTTTTTAGCACAAAGTTGTGCTGACTTAGATCCTGATCCAACAGAATTTAATCTACCTCCCGAGTCATTTGGTAGTTTAGAAGAAATGGACAAAGGAATTGGAGGTGTTTATAACTCTGTAGTAAGTGCTGCACGTATGACGACCTTTTATGCTCCTGCTTGGGGAGGTGATGATATAACAACACATATTGCTTTGAATAAAGCTGACTTTAGAGAATTTGATCAAAGAGCTGTTTTATCATCTAACAATAGACTCTTAAGAAACTGGAATGATATTTTTGATGCTGTGAATGCAATTAATGGTGTATTAGATCGTTCTTCTGGTTTAATCGGTTTAGAAGTTGTAGATCAAGATAGATTAAGTATGTTACTTGGAGAAGCTTATTTTTTGAGAGGTATGTTATTTTATCAATTATCAAGGGTTCATGGAAGAATTCCTTTACCTTTAACTAAATTTCCAGATCCAAATATTACAAGATCTAGTCTAGAAGAAGTTTATCAACAAATTGAATCTGACTTCTTAGAAGCCGAAACTAGATTACCGGACATATACCCTGGTGTATCGGCTGGTGCACCAAGACCTAACAGAGGTTCTGCCAGAGCTTTTCTAGCTCGCTTATATATGGACTGGGGAGGATTTCCTATAAAGGATAACAGCAAATATGCAGATGCCGCAAGTAGTGCTAAACAAGTTATGGATAATGCTACAAGTTACGGATTTGGATTAGTTAATGATTTAGAAGATTTATGGAAAGTAGATAACAGGTTTAATGACGAATCAATGTATACACTTGTTTACTGTTTAAGTTGTCCAAACAACAGTATTGCAAATAGAAAATTTGGTCGTCTTGGTTTACCTGCCGATTTAGGTGGTTGGAACGAAACCTTTGCTGAAATTAAATTCTTTGAAGACTTTCCTACAGGAGCCAGAAAAGAAGCTACTTACAGAACAGATTTAGATTGGCAAGCATTTAATGCTCAAAAGAATCCTATATTCAAAAAAATTGCTGGACCAATAGGAGACTTACCTGAAGGAGCATTTCAGACTGCAAGAAATGACTACATGATGCGTTATGCTGAAATATTATTAATCTATGCTGAAGCATCTGGTTTAGCAGGAAGCGTTTCACCAGACGCTTGGGAGGCATTAAACAAAATACGAAGAAGAGCTGCTGGTTTACCTTTTAATACAGCTGTCACAACTCCAACTCCTCAAAAAATATTAGATGAGAATGGAGTATGGGTAGAACACCCTACGCTTACCTATGTAGATATTACTTCTGGAGACATTGCCGATTTAGCTTTCACTGAGCGTAAATGGGAATTTGCGGGAGAATACATTAGGTGGTTTGACCTTGTTAGAAGAGAAAAAGTTAAGGAAGCTCTTTCTGACAGAGACCCTGTAGGTCCTATACCTGTTCAAAATCCAATTATTGGTAGCTTAGAAACAAGTAACTACTTAGCTCCAATACCTGCTGATGCGGTTTCAAGAAACCCCAATTTAGCAGATTAATAATTTTTTCATTTTTTTAAGTTTCATTCAAACGGTTAGGTTATACTATATAACCTAGCCGTTTATTCATAAACTTTCTTTTGACAACCTTAAAAAAGAACTTATTTTTATAATAAGCTATACCGTAAAAAACTAGATGAACATGATCCAAACTCAATCTAAAACTACTCTCTTTTTTTTGACATTAACTCTCTTACTTTCAATTACTTCTTGTAAAAAGAAAGTATCAAAGAACCTAAACAATCAACAACAAAAAGAAACTCAAAAGCTTTTTACGGAAATTTCTTCTAAAGATACCGGAGTAGATTTTATCAATAGATTGGAAGAAAATGTTGATCTAAATTACTTTCAATACAATTATACATATATAGGCGGTGGAGTAGCAACGGCAGATTTTAATAACGACGGATTCGTTGATCTATTTTTCACCTCTAATTCACATCAAAATAAATTATACCTGAACCAAGGTAACTTAAAGTTTAAAGACATCTCTATAAACGCTGGTATAAAACAAAAGCCTGGCTTTAATACGGGGGTCTCTATTGCAGACATCAACAACGATGGATTTTTAGACATCTACATTTGTAGAGGTGGGGCCAAAAACACCAATAATCAGTTTGAAAACTTATTATACATTAACAATGGGGATTTAACATTTACAGAAAAAGCCAAAGAATACGGTCTAAATGACAACAACAGAAGTATTAATGCTGTATTTTTTGACTTTGACAATGATAATGATTTAGATGTATATGTATCTAACACTCCTGATATTACTGGTAAGACAAAAATCATAGATGTAAAGAAAATCCAATCAGATCCTAACACTCTTAAACAAAAAGGTAGTGATCAATTGTACGAGAACGATGGAACGGGACATTTTACAAACATTAGTAAAAAAGCAGGTATAAAACCAGACCTTGGTTTTGGCTTAAACCCAATTGCCATGGATATGAATAATGATGGATTTCTTGATATCTATGTATGTAACGATTTTAACTCTCCAGACATTAACTACATAAATAACGGGGATGGTACTTTTACAGAAAAAAGTATAGAAACCCTAAAACATACTGCTTTTAATAGTATGGGAAGTGATGTGGCTGATATTAACAACGATGGTCTTTTTGATATTACTTCTCTAGACATGAACCCTGAAGACTACATTCGATCTAAAACAACCATGGGAATGGTTTCACTAGAACAATACGATAAAATGATTAAAAGTGGTTACCATAACCAATACATGCACAATGTTCTACAATTAAATAATGGGAATGGTACTTTTAGCGATATCAGTCAGCTAGCAGGAATTGCCAACACCGATTGGAGTTGGGCAATACTATCAGCAGATTTCGATTTAGATGGTTGGAATGATTATTATGTAACCAACGGTGTTTATCGTGATGTTATAGACAAAGATAAAAACAACGATATTTTACAAATTCTTAGGCAAAACGGTAGAAAACCAACAAAAGAAGATTTCTTACAATTTGCAAAAATGCTACCTCAACAAAAGCTTAAAAATTACTTTTTTAAAAATAATGGGGATTTAACTTTTACCAATACCTCTGACAAATGGAACAACACAAAAGCTACTTTTTCTAATGGTGCAGCCTATGCCGATTTAGACAATGATGGGGATTTAGAAATTGTAGTTAACAATATTAATGAAACAGCAACTATCTTAAAAAACAATGCTATTGAGCAAAAAAAAGGAAATTTTCTTGAAATTCAGTTTAAAGGAACCAACTCTAACAAACTTGGAGTAGGAACAAAAGTAACTTTACGAATGGAGGATGGTAAAAAACAAATCCGTGAATTAATGAATACCAGAGGGTTTTTGTCATCTTCGTCTCACAAACTTCACTTTGGTCTTTCTTCCAATCAACCTCTAAAAGAATTAAAAATAGAATGGCAAGATGGAAAAACACAAATCATTTCTAAAGTTACACCAAATCAACTTTTAACTATAGATTACAACAATGCTAACAAAACAGCTGCTGTTACTAAAGAAAAGAAAACAACTCCCCTATTCCAAGCGATAAATAATTCAATAGCTCATAGAGAAGAAATTTACAACGACTATCAACATCAAATTTTACTGCCTCACAAACTTTCCCAAACAGGACCTGCAGTTGCTAAAACAGACCTTAACGGAGATGGAATTGATGATCTATATATTGGAGGAGCAAAAAACAAAATGGGGAACATTTACCTAGGTCAATCAAATGGACAATACAAAATAAAACCCAATCGTTCTTTCTCTTTAGACAAAAGATACGAAGATGTTAACGCTTGTTTTTTTGATGCAGATAACGATGGGGATCAAGATTTATATGTGGTGAGTGGTAGCTATGAATTTGTAGGGAAACCTAAACTACTTTTCGACAGGCTTTATATAAACAATGGAAAAGGACAGTTTACAAAATCTAAAAACTTACCTCAATTCTCTTCTGCAGGTTCCGTGGTTGCTCCAGCAGATATAGATAACGATGGAGATATAGACTTATTTGTAGGAGGTAGAGTTATACCAGGAAAATACCCATACCCTCCACAAAGTCATATTCTAATGAATGTAAATGGAAAATTTACCATTAAAACTACCGAAATTTCTCATGAATTAGAAAGAATAGGAATGGTTACAGATGCGGTATGGCACGATATAAACAATGATAAAACGTTAGATTTAATTCTTTGTGGAGAATGGATGGGAATACAGGTATTTATTAACCATAAAGGAAAACTTGTAAAAACAAATGCATACAAGACATTAAGTAACGCTATTGGTTGGTGGAACAAAATTCAAATTACCGACATTGATAAGGATGGTGATGATGATATCATTGCTGGAAATTTAGGGTTGAATTACAAATTTCACGCCTCTAAAAAGAAACCTTTTCATATTTATACTAAAGACTTTGATTACAATGGAGTTGAAGATATTTTCTTAGCTAAAAACTATAATGAAAAAATTGTTCCTGTAAGAGGTAAAGGTTGCACCGCACAACAAATGCCTCATTTAAAACATAAAATTAAAAGCTATGGTAGCTTTGCTAATTTAGATGTAAAAGGGATTGTAGGACCAGGTATTAAAAATGCGTTGCATTATGAAGCATCAGAATTTAGATCTGGTATTTTTAAACAAAACAGGAATGGAACTTTTGACTTCACTCCTTTTGTAAATGAAGCTCAAAAATCTCCTATCAACAGTATTTTATATGATGATTTTAACAACGATGGTACAAAAGATCTTTTGTTGGCAGGAAACAACTATATGTCCGAAATAGAAACAACCAGAGCTGACTCTGGTATTGGTACATATTTAAAGGGAAATAAAGACGGCTCTTTTGAATACATAGACAATCTAAAAACAGGCTTCTATGTAGATAAAGATGTAAGAAGTATGGTGCTCTTACAAAATAAAAAATTCAAAACAGTATTTGTTTTAAACAACAACAACAAACACAGTGTGTTTAAAGTGAAATAAGAAAAAGCCCTTTATAAAAATTTATAAAGGGCTTTCTTTGTTATCCATAATTATTTATTTCATCAGCTTTATAGCTTCTTTTACCGTAGTAACAGGTAACTTACAACTTCCTTCCTGACAAACATAAATATACGTTTGTCCGGCTACATACCTATCCTCTAACAAGGGAGCATTGCTTTCCGTTACGCTCGCTACAATTAGTTTATTTGGTAAATAATTTTTATTTAACTCTTTTATGAATTGTTTCGCATTTTCACCTACAATAGCAACCTCATAAAAACTTGTAGCATTATCTGCATACAACTGTAACCAATTAGAATAACCTGACGGATACTGTACAGCATCATTTTTAATATTATTTAACATCTGTTTACTAGCCTGTAAGAATTCTTTATGTTCAAAATACAAGCCTAACTTGGCTAAATTTCTTGCCATCATAGAATTAGATGATGAAATTACATTATCTGCTAACTCCATCTTTCTTGTAATTAAGGCTGGATCTTCATCAGAAGTAAAATAAAACATCTTTTGCTCTTCATTGTAAAAATGCTCCCAGCTGTAAGTTGCTAAACTTTTAGCCTCCTCTAACCAACTCCTATCTAAAGTAACTTCATACAGACTCATAAAAGCATCAATCACAGATGCATAATCCTCTAAGTACCCGTTAATAGAACTTTTTCCACTTTTATAGTTATGAAATAAAGCTCCATTACTCTGTAATTGTTTAGACTTTATAAAAGATGCATTTTTTATAGCAGCATTTAAAAAAGCTTCATCATCAAAAACCCTGTAAGCATTCACCAATCCTTTTAGCATTAAACCATTCCAAGATGTAAGTACCTTATCGTCCAATGCTGGCTTTTCTCTTTTCTCCCTATTTATTAATAATGTTTTCTGCCAGCCTGCTATTTTCTCCTTTAGCACTGCTTTAGAAATATTTAACTCTTTTGCTAGTTCAGTATTCGTTTTACTCTTTATCAAATGATACTTTTCATCCTCCCACAAACTGCTTTCATCAATAGGAAAAACTTTCGTAAATAAATTAAACTCCTCTTTTAGAAGACTCAACAACTCTTGTTGCGTCCACACATAATAAGCTCCCTCTTCAGACTCTCCAGATTCTTTTCTAACATCAGCATCCAAAGAAGAATAAAACGCTCCATCGGTGCTCATCAATTCTCTTTGCACAAAATCAAAAGTCTTATATACAACTTCTTTGTATAAGTCACTCTTATGAATTAAGTATGCATCTGCATACAAGCTAATTAATTGCGCATTGTCATATAACATTTTTTCAAAATGGGGAATGTGCCATTTAGCATCTGTAGAATATCTTGCAAAACCACCTCCAACATGATCATACAAACCTCCTAAAGCAATTTGATCCAAAGTATTATATACATGTGCTTTTAAGTCACCATCATTTGCCTGTTCTGCATAACGCATTAAAAAGCTATAATTATTAGGCATTGGAAACTTAGGAGTTCTGTTATATCCTCCTAATTCTAAATCAAAATCCTGTTTCCATTTTTCTGTCAACAACGCTAACTCTTCTTTCGAAAAATCAATAGCTGAATTATTAATGGTTACCAATTCAGATTGTTGAATACCCTGAGTTAAATTATCTGCAAATTCTTTGATTTTTTCAGGTTCGTTTTGATACATTTCAGAGACTTGAGCAAGGATCTTAGCCCATTGTTCTTTAGGAAAATAGGTTCCTCCCCAAAAAGGTTTGCCATTGGGTAAAGCAATACAGTTTAAAGGCCAACCACCATTTCCAGTCATCAGCTGAACTGCCGTCATGTATATTTGATCTATATCCGGACGTTCTTCTCTATCAACCTTGATGTTGATAAAGTTTTCATTCATAATTTTAGCAATAGAGTCATTCTCAAAACTTTCATGTTCCATGACATGACACCAATGACAGGCAGCATATCCAACGGAAATAAGAATTAATTTATTCTCTCTTTTTGCTTTTTCTAAAGTTTCTTTATTCCACGCATGCCAATTTACGGGGTTATGGGCATGTTGTAACAAATAAGGGCTTGTTTCGTGAATTAATTGATTGGTATGTTTGTGCTTTGGGTCATTTTTAGAATTACATCCAAAAAATATAAAAGTGAGCAGAAAACACCTTATAAAGTTCTTCATTTTTAAAATTTGAGAACTAAATATAAAAAAACTAGAATAGTTTATGCCAAAAGTAGCTTATATAAGTAGTATTAATACTTAAACCTTCTCTTTTTTAGACCTAAATCATGTACTTTTCTAGCATTGGTTATAATGTATCTCCACAATCCACTTCCTCTAGAAGCTAATGACTTCATTTTTTCAACTTTAGTCTTTCCAGTGTTTTCGTATGAATACTCATAGTCTTCTCCTGTTTTAGACAATTTAATTATAATAAAATTCTCTCCAATTTCGAAAGCTTCAATATCAGATTGACCACTAATATTATTGTATTTCTCCATAGTTTTAGTTTAATTTTTAACAACTTTGTATCTATTCATTAATAAAAAGACAGCAAAATCATTATCCCCACCCTTAATTATTAAGTTTAAACGAATAACATGTATACACGCGTTAAAAACTTAATTATTCTTTGCTTTTAGTTTAACACAAAACTAACATTTATCCATTGATTAATTATTCTTTTAATCAACAGAAATACACACATTAATCATTTATTAACATATACTAATATTGGATGGGAACGGTTCATAGCTTTTTTCTAAAAATAGGTATTTTTACGATAGTTTAAAACAAAAAAAACAGGATATTAATAATATCCTGTTTTTTTTAAGTTAATTTTTATTAGTTGCCTAAAATTAATGGTAAACCGTCTTTTCCAGACCCCACTACCACAACTTTTGTGTTAGGAGACTGTGCCAACTCTACAGTTGCCTGAATCCCTTTTTCCTTTAAAATATTTTCTGAAAGAGAAGCGTTTAAAATTCGGTTAGCCTCTGCTTTTCCTAAAGCATCAATTTTTTGACGTGCTGCTTCCTTTGTTGCTTTTTCTAACCTAAATTCATACTCCAAAGATTCTTGTTCTTGCTTTAACTTATTTTCTATTGCAGTTTTAATCGTAGGTGGCAAAGTAACATCTCTTACTAAAACCCCTTTCAATTCAATATACTGTCCTTCTAAAAGTTTCTTGGTTTCATCAAAGATCTCACTTTGAATAATATCTCTTTTACTTGAGTAAATTTGCTCAGGTGTATAACGTCCAACCACAGAACGTGCAGCCGATCGTAAAGATGGTTTTAACACTGTTTCTAAATAACTCTGTCCTTTTTCTTTTAACAACAGCCCCAATTTCTCTTTCTTAGGAAAATACCATACACTAACTTCCAAAAGAATATCTAGCCCATTAGACGATAGAACTTTCATTTTTTCAAACAATTCTTGTTGCCTTACATCATATTCATAGACTTTATTCCAAGGAGCTATAAATTGCAAACCTTCTCCTAAAGCTGGTTTTTCTGTCTCTACTCCACCAATCATTTTAAAAACAACTCCTGCTTTTCCTGGTCCAATTGTTTTTGCTGTTCTAGAGACAAAAATAACACCCAATACTACCATTATTATAATGAGTGGCAATCCTTTAGGGATTTTTAAACTTTGATTACTCATAGGATTCAAATTTTATGTTATTATTTTTTATGATTACTTTTTTAGGTAATCGTTTCTGTTCTTCCTTTCCTGGAATAAAACAACACCCTGCCCTATCTATGGTATATAAAATATGCAACTTTACAACCTCTTCATTATTGTTTACTTGTTGATCGAAAACTGCCAGCTCTATATTATTAAGATTGGGCCAACCTCCATCCGAAACAAATTCAGAGATTTTTATTTGTCCTATATGTTCTTGAACAAGTACTCTTATTTCTTCAGTATTCCTCATCTTTTCATTTTTAAACATTTACTACCTCCAAAATAAGTCGATAAAAAACCAATTGATAACAACAATCTAATTTACAAAATGATACAAGAAAATAATATCTGCATCTACAGCCGATTTGCGCTCTCCTTCTATTTCTATCTTAATAGAAAGTATCGCTTTAGAAATTCCTCTTAAGTTTTCTATAGATTTTAGCTTAACCGCCAGTCTTACTTTATTACCTACTAAAACAGGTTTGTTAAACTTCAACTTTTCAATTCCGTAATTCACCAACATTTTACTATTGTTCACTTCTACAATTTGCTCCCACAAATAAGGAAGTAACGAAACGGTTAAATAACCGTGTGCTATTGGAGCTCCAAAAGGTCCGTCTTTTGCTTTTTCTTCATCGCAGTGAATCCATTGATGATCTAAAGTAGCATCTGCAAACTTATTGATACGCTCCTGAGTTACTTGTAAATACTCTGAGTTACCGATTTCTTTTCCTTCAAATGCCTTAAATTCTTCAAAACTGTTGATTACTACCTTTGCCATTATTTGTCTTTTTTAGTTATTCATATTGTATATGCATCCAACAGACCATTAATCCATGCATGTTGGAGCAAAATTAAAGTTTTACCATCTTTTATCTCATTGTTTCTAATGCTTTTTTTTATGGCATCAAAACTCATTTCAAATATAACAATGTCTTCTTGTTCATCTGCAAGCCCACCTCCTTTAGACACTTTCATATTTTCGTCGTAAGTAGCCACAAACATATGTGTTACTTCTGTCACTGCTCCGGGAGTCATGATTACATCACACACAAAATCTACGTTCTGAATTCTGTAACCAGTCTCCTCCTCTATTTCTCTTTTTATAGCACTTTCTGGATAATCTCCATCTAACATTCCTGCAGGCACCTCTGTTATAATTCCATCACCATTACCTACATTATTTACATATGCTGGCATTCTAAACTGCTTGGTCATTAAAACCTTTTGTGCCGTTTTGTTATACATAAAAACAGCAGCTCCATCTCCTTTATCATAAACCTCTCTTTTTTGAGTCATAACGCGACCATCAGAAGCCGTATAATCGTAGACAAATTCTTTTAAAGGTTTCCAAGCATTTGCTAAGACCTTTTCTTTAATATTAGAAATTTTCATAAAGATTATTTTTGCATAAAAATAAAAAACTGCTCTTAAAGAAATCTTCAAGAGCAGTTTTTTATTTATTTAGAATGTTGTTTTTAAGCAGTAATCATACCACCATCAACATTTAATGTTTGACCTGTAATATAAGCAGACATATCAGAAGCTAAAAACACACATGCATTTGCAATATCTTCTGGCTGACCACCTCTTTTTAATGGAATTCCTTGTCTCCAACCATCTACAACAGCTTCGTCTAATTTAGCTGTCATTTCAGTTTCAATAAATCCTGGAGCAATAGCGTTACAACGAATGTTTCTAGAACCTAACTCCAAAGCCACAGACTTTGTAAAACCTAACATACCTGCTTTAGATGCAGCATAGTTTGTTTGTCCAGCATTACCTTGTACACCTACTACAGAACTCATATTAATAATAGAACCTGCTCTTTGCTTCATCATAGGACGAATTACAGCTTTAGTTAAGTTGAAAACTGACTTTAAATTTACTTCAATAACCTTATCAAAATCTTCTTCTGAGATTCTCATTAATAAGTTATCTTTCGTAATTCCGGCATTGTTAATCAATGCATCAATACTTCCAAACTCTTTTAAAACTTCAGCAGCTAAATCTTGTGCAGCATCAAACTCAGCAGCATTAGATTGGTAACCTTTTGCTTTTACTCCCATAGCAGACAGCTCAGCTTCTAAAGCTTGTGCAGCTTCTACAGAAGAACTAAAAGTAAAGGCAACATTAGCTCCTTGTTTAGCAAATTCTAAAGCAATTCCTTTCCCAATACCTCTAGTAGCACCAGTAATAATTGCTGTTTTTCCTTCTAATAATCCCATAAAATATTCAGTCTTAATTTACTTCTTATTTAGCAACTGCAGCTAAAACCTCAGCAACAGCCTCTCCAATTTTTGCAGGAGATTCTACTACTTTAATTCCGTTAGCAGCTAATATCTCCATTTTTGCTTGTGCAGATTCTCCTTCTCCACTAACAATAGCTCCAGCGTGTCCCATTGTACGTCCTGCAGGTGCTGTTTGTCCAGCAATAAATCCTACAACTGGCTTTTTATTTCCATTGGCACTTACCCACTTAGCTGCTTCTGCCTCTAACTGACCACCAATTTCACCAATCATTACAATTGCATCTGTTTCTTCATCATTCATTAATAACTCTACAGCTTCTTTAGTAGTTGTTCCAATAATTGGATCTCCACCAATACCAATTGCTGTAGTAATTCCAAATCCTTGTTTTACAACTTGGTCAGCAGCTTCGTAAGTTAAAGTACCAGACTTAGAAACAATACCTACATTCCCTTTTTTAAAGATGAATCCTGGCATAATTCCAACTTTAGCTTCTCCTGGAGTAATAACTCCTGGACAGTTAGGTCCAATTAAACGAGCATCAGAATTATCAACATAAGCTTTTACTTTTACCATATCAGCTACAGGAATACCTTCTGTAATACAAATAATAACTTTAATACCTGCATCAGTAGCTTCCATTACTGCATCAGCAGCAAATGCTGGTGGTACAAAAATAATAGTTGTGTCTGCTCCTGCTTTATCTACAGCTTCTTGAACTGTGTTAAAAACTGGCTTTCCTAAGTGTTCTTGTCCTCCTTTTCCTGGAGTAACTCCACCTACGATGTTTGTACCGTATTCAATCATTTGAGAAGCATGGAAAGTTCCTTCACTTCCTGTAAATCCTTGAACTATGATTTTAGAATCTTTATTAACTAAAACACTCATTTAATTATATTTTTTTATTGAAAATTCGTTGCCAACAAATATAAATATTTGTTCAGTATATCTACCTTTTTTACTTTTTTATCACAGAATTTTAAAACTCCTACAATTTTATAACAAAAAACTTATTGCACAATACCTTTTTAGGAGTTTGTAATTGGTGTCTAAAAGCACAAATATGCTACAATTCCAATAAATAAATATTTCTAAATTCTACAGGATGACTTTCGCTTTGCAATGAAAAAAATCCTTTTTCCAACAAGGTTCCTACTTTAGGCTCCCAATAGTCCTTATTCTCTAACATAGTACCTCCTATTTCTGGTTTGGTATATTGCAATACTTCTTCTCCATTAATTCTATGTAGTATCAAATCATTGCCATGCACCTCTATCTCTACTTGTACCCATTCATCTCCATAATATGTTGACGAAGTAGATTTAACACAGTGCGAAGTCTCATATTTACCATCTATCATAACATTGGTCCCTGGGGTACAAACATTTGCAGTTGGTCTTGACTCCTTTTTATCTATACCTCCTAATAATTGTACCTCTATAGACATGGGGAATAATTGGTCTTGAGTCATATTATAAGGACTCTCGCAATGAATCATAATTCCACTATTGCGTTCTGCCCATCCTAAACCTCCTTTTACTTGCTCTCCAACAAACCTATAGTCTAGCTTTAACTTATAATGTGACAATTCCTTATTATAAAAAATATGACCAAAAGTCTTGTTAAAATTGTAGTCCTTATCATATTGCACACTAAGAAGACCGTCTTTAATCTGAAAAGTATTTTTATAATTATCTCCCACAGGGTGTTTTGTTATCTTAACTACCCAATTCTTAGCCTGTTCTCCCTCTAAAAGATTCACCCATTTTTCTACTTTTACTTTTGGACTTGTAGAACACCCCATAAATAGAAATACTGTACTAGTTAAAATACAAGCTAAATATCTTTTCATACATCTTATAATTTTTCACTCAATGCAATTTATGTATTCTTTTCACTTATTTTATATTTATTTTTAAAAAAAAGACACCTAAACTCGACCTTTTGATAGTATTAGAAAACTATCCATAGTATTTTCATATTTTTTGTTTAATTTTCTTCAATGAAAACTTCTGAACAAAAAATCATTTCTTTCAAAGGCAACGGTATTGTTTACCATGTAGATACCTGCCTACCTTTAGTGGATGCATCCGAACGTAAAAAGGTAGATTTCAAAGCATTAGCAAGACACTCATATCCCGGAGATCGTTTAGACGACAACACACTTGGACTAAATAGTATTGGGTACTGGGATGCCAGCACCCCTCAAGATTGGGGACTAGATTGGCACAGAAACGAAGGAATTGAGTTTCACTTCTTAGAATCTGGCTCTATGCCTTACTCTCAAGAAAACTCTCAAACCATCTTAAAGCCAGGAGACTTAACAATTACACGCCCTTGGGAAATCCACAGAGTTGGAAACCCAAACGTTGGCATAGGAAAATTCTATTGGGTTATTATAGACCTAGGAGTACGCAGACCTCATCAAGAATGGGAATGGCCAGAATGGATTACATTAACGCCCAGCGACTTAGACAGACTAACCACTGCTTTAAGAAAGAACGAAAAACAGATATGGAAAACCAACGCGAATTTTAAAGATTGTTTCTCTAAAATTCACAAAACCATACACCAAGACAAAGAAGGAAGCAGTGCTTCTTCTATAAGACTACTTGTAAATTACCTACTCGTATTAATCTTAGAATTAATTGATAGTGAAGAAATCCCTTTAAACGAAACACTTACAGATAGCTCTAGAAGTGTAAAAATATTTCTAGACGAACTGGAAAATAATCTTCAAAAAAACTGGACTGTAGAAGAAATGGCAAAATCTGCCGGTGTTGGACTAACCAGATTTACATACCATTGTAAACAAATAACAAATCTAACTCCTATGAAATACCTAAACATCAGGAGACTAGAGCTTTCTAAAGAACTTTTAATTAAAGAACCTACTACCAATATTACAGAAATAGCTTATAGTTGCGGGTTTACTTCTAGCCAATATTTCGCCACACTTTTTAAAAAATACGAGAAATGTACTCCAAACGAGTTTAAAACAAAAGAACTAAACCAAGAGTAGTTTGTTTAATTTTCTTCACTGTAATATTCTAAACATTATTTTTAAATAGTTGATTATTTTTACGTGAAAACAGACTATTTATATAGATTCAGCATTAGTACACCCCTTAAAAGTATCAAATCGATAAACTTAAACAACAAACTAAACAAACATAATTATGGAAGGTATTAACAAACAAAGACTTTTTATCGCAAGTTGTCTTGCATTAATTACAACAGCAATGACCTTTGCTATTAGAGCAAGCTTAGAAACTGTTTTTGGTCCCGAAGGAATTGGATTAACGCTAGAACAAATTGGTTGGGCATTTACACCTGCATTTTGGGGATTTACTTTAGCTATGATTATTGGTGGGCCTTTAGTAGATACGTTAGGAATTAAAAAGATTACTTGGATTGCATTTACAACCCATATTGTAGGTATTGTTTTAACCATTACCGCAAGCTCTATGACCTCTTTATTTATTGCTACTTTATTTGTTGGTATTGGGAACGGAATGGTAGAAGCTGCACTAAATCCTATGATTGCATCTGTCTACAAAGATGAAAAAACAAAAATGTTAAATCGTTTCCATGTATGGTTTCCAGGAGGAATTGTGATTGGAGCCTTAGTTGGATGGCTATTTATGGAAGTTTTAGGGCTAAGTTGGCAAATTATGACTGCAACACTATTTATCCCTACCATTGCTTACGGTATTATGTTTTTAGGTCAAAAATTTCCTACTACAGAACGCGTACAATTAGGTATTAGCTACTCGGATATGTTAAAGAGTATTGGAAAACCATTATTCTTATTTATGGCTTTTTGTATGTTGTTAACTGCAGCATCAGAATTAGGAACCACACAACGTATAGATTCATTGTTAAAAAAATCGGTTAGCTCACCATTGTTAGTACTAGCTTTTATTAATGGAATTATGGCCTTAGGTAGATTGTCTGCTGGTAATGTAGTGCATAAGTTAAAGCCTTCTGGAATGTTATTATATTCTGCCATATTAACCTTTGCCGGACTCTGGTTGTTAACCATTACTTCTGGAGGAATGACTTTTGTAGCTGCAGCCGTATTTGCATTAGGAGTTACTTTTTTCTGGCCAACCATGCTTGGTTTTGTAGCCGAATACCTGCCAGAAACAGGAGCCTTAGGATTGTCAATTATGGGAGGTGCCGGAATGCTATCTGTTTCAATCGTTCTTCCAATTATGGGGAACTTAATGGATAACTCTAGTGCCAACCAAGCATTACAAATTATGTCTATACTTCCTGCAATCTTAATTTTATGCTTTACAGGATTATCAATTTACATGAAAAAGAAATCAAATTAAAATAGAAAATACACTTAACTAACCTACAACGTATACAACAAAATGAAAAAATTAAAAATGGGAATGATTGGTGGTGGTGCCGGCTCTTTTATTGGAGACGTACATCGTAAAGCATCAAGCATTGATGGAATGATTGAACTGGTATGTGGTGCTTTTAGTAGTACTCCCGAAAAATCTATTTCTTCGGGAAAAGATTTAGGTATTCCTTCGGACAGATGTTATGCAAATTACCAAGAAATGATAGCCAAAGAAAAAGAACTTCCAGAAAACGAAAGAATGGACTTTGTAGCTATTGTTACTCCTAACCACATGCACGTTCCTCCAGCAAAACTAGCTTTAGAAAACGGATTCCATGTAGTATGTGACAAACCTGTAAGTTTAACTTTGGACGAAGCCATAGAATTAGAAGAAGTAATAAACAATAGCGGAAAACTATTTGCTTTAACCCACAACTACACAGGACACCCTATGGTAAAACAAGCCAAAGCGTTAGTAGACAATGGGTCTATTGGTAAGATTAGAAAAATTCAAGCGCAATACCTACAAGGTTGGTTATCTACATCCATAGAAAAGGACGGTCAAAAACAAGCCGCTTGGAGAACCGATCCTAAAAAATCTGGAATTGGTGGTGCTTTAGGAGATATAGGTACCCATGCAGAAAACTTAATTGAATACATTACCGGTTTAAAAATTGCAGAAATAGCTGCTGATTTAGGAGTATTTGGTGCTGGTAGAACCTTAGACGATGACGGAAATATGTTAATCCGTATGGACAATGGTGCCAAAGGTACCATCTCTATTTCTCAGATAGCACTAGGGGAAGAAAACAACCTAGCCATTAAAGTCTACGGAGAAAAAGGAGCCTTAGAATGGCATCAAGAAAACCCGAATGAACTATTAACTCGCTGGTTAGAAGAACCACAAAAAATCTATACTCCTAACGGAAACGGATTGTATCCAGAAGCTTTAGAGGTTTCTAGAATTCCTGCGGGACACCCAGAAGGGTATTTAGAAGCTTTTGCAACTATCTACAAAAACTTTGCAACACACCTTAATGCTATTAAAAAAGGAGAAGCTGTAGAAAAAACAGACTATCCAACTATAAAAGATGGTATTAGAGGTATGAAATTTATCTACGCTGCAGTAGAAAGCGACAATAACAATGCCGCTTGGGTAAAAATTTAAAAAACTACAATTATGAGTACAATTAAAGGGCCTGCTGTTTTCTTAGCTCAGTTTATGGGTGATAAAGAACCATTTAACAATTTAGATTCATTGTGTAAATGGGCTGCAGATTTAGGATATAAAGGAATACAAATCCCTACATGGGAATCGGCATTAATAGATTTAGACATTGCTGCAGATAGTCAGACCTATTGCGACGACTTAAAAGGAAAAGTAAATTCTTACGGATTAGAAATCACAGAACTTTCTACACACTTACAAGGACAATTAGTTGCGGTAAACCCTGCTTACGACACTATGTTTGATGGTTTTGCTCCAGATGCTGTAAAAAACAACCCAAAAGCAAGAACCCAATGGGCTATAGACACGGTTAAAAAAGCAGGAACTGCAAGCGGAAAGTTAGGATTAACATCGCACGCTACTTTTTCTGGAGCTTTAATGTGGCATACGGTGTACCCTTGGCCACAACGCCCAAATGGATTGGTTCAAATGGGATTTAAAGAATTAGCAAAAAGATGGACCCCTATCTTAAATCACTTTGACGAGCACGGTGTAGATGCTTGTTACGAGTTACACCCTGGTGAAGACTTACACGATGGAATTTCTTTTGAACAATTTTTAGAAGCTACAGGAAATCACAAAAGGGCAAACATCTTGTACGACCCAAGTCACTTTGTACTACAACAACTAGACTATCTAACCTTTATTGACTATTACCACGAGAGAATAAAAGCTTTCCATGTAAAAGATGCTGAGTTTAACCCTACTGGTAAACAGGGAGTTTACGGAGGTTATACAGACTGGGCAGACAGAGCTGGTCGTTTTAGATCTTTAGGTGATGGACAAACAGATTTTGGAGGAATTTTTTCCAAACTAACCAAATACGATTGTGATGTTTGGGCAGTAATGGAATGGGAATGTTGTATCAAATCTCCTGAACAAGGTGCAAGAGAAGGTGCTCCATTTATACAAAAACACATTATAGAGTCTACCGGTAAAACATTTGATGATTTTGCTGGTGGTGATACGGACCCAGAACAATTAAAAAATATTTTAGGAATATAATTATGAAAAAAACAGTCTTCTTTTTCCTTGTAACAGCTATCTGTCTTGCACAGGAAAAAAAAATAGATCCAAAAAAAACTGAAGTATGGGAACCACAACCTCCTAAAGTAACTCCAGGTAAAAACAACAGCGCACCAAGCGATGCAATTATTCTTTTTGACGGATCTAATTTTAACCAATGGACAGGGAAAGGGAAGACCGTAAATTGGACTCTTAAATTGGATGGTTCTATGACCGTAAAACCCAAAGCTGGTGGTATTAAAACCAAACAAGATTTTGGAAGTATGCAATTGCACATAGAATGGAAGTCTCCTATAAACATCCTTAATAAAAAAGGGCAACAAAGAGGAAATAGCGGTATTTTCTTACAAGGACGTTATGAAATTCAAGTATTAGATAACAACAACAATAAAACCTATGCCAATGGTCAGGTAGGATCTGTGTACAAACAGTCTATCCCATTAGCCATGGCATCTGTCCCTACGGGCGAATGGAATTCTTATGACATTATTTACCATCAACCTAAGTTTGATAAGAATGGAGCTGTCGTAAAAAAGGCCACAGTTACTGTTTTACATAATAATGTATTAATACAAGACAACGTGACTATAGAAGGCCCAACCGTGTATAGAGGTAAACCAAGCTATAAAGCTCACGAAAAAGGACCTATATACCTACAAGATCATGGTAATTTGGTAAGTTATCGTAACATTTGGGTAAGAGAACTAAAAGAGTAAAAACTTTATTTTAAAAGAAACAAGAATGAAAAATAGAACTTTTAAAACATTTTTGATCATAAGCATGGTTACTTTAACAGGTTGCTTAGGGCAGAAAAAAATAAAAGCATTGATTATAGATGGTCAGAACAATCATGCTGTTTGGCCTAAATCAACCATTATGATGAAACAATATCTAGAAGAAACAGGAATGTTTACTGTTGATATTGCACGTACCAAATACTTATTTAAGAGTACTCCTAAAAAAGCTTGGTTATCTTACGCAGAAGGTGTTCCTAATGGTACCGAAGGAAAACCAAAGACAGACCCTGATTTTCTACCTAACTTCTGTAAGTACGATGTTGTTGTCTCTAACTTTGGTTTTAGAGCGGCTGATTGGCCTAGCAAAACCCAAGAAAAATTCGAGAAATTCATGAAAAAAGGTGGAGGATTTGTTAGTATTCATGCTGCAGATAACTGCTTTGCTAACTGGACGGCTTATAATGAAATGATTGGTATTGGTGGCTGGGGAGGTCGTACCAAAAAACACGGCCCATACCTTTATGTAGACAAAAAAGACAATGTTAAAGTAGACAACGCTGCAGGACCTTGTGGACAACATGGTAAACGAGAAGAGTTTTTAGTTACAACCTACAAAAACTCACATCCCATAACCAAAGGTTTTCCTAAGCAATGGATGCATACAGCAGATGAGTGTTACGCTTATTTAAGAGGACCCGCTAAGAATGTTACCGTATTAGCAACTGCTGTATCAACTAAAAAGCCTGCTAACTCAGGACAAAAGGAACCAGTTGTAATGACCATTAAATATAAAAAAGGTAGAATTTTTCACACAACTTTAGGACACGATGAAACTGCATTCTCATCTGTAGGCCTAATCACTCTAATTCAAAGAGGAACAGAATGGGCAGCTACTGGAAAAGTAACTCAAAAATTACCTAAAGACTTTCCTAAGGCAGTAAAAAGCTCTGCTAGAAAGTTTACTTACAACAAATAATAAAACTATTTAAGTAAAATAACTACATCTAAACCAACTATAGATTAGTAATTATTACTGATAAAAGAAGTGAAAGAACTCCTGTATTGCTCAGGAGTTTTATTACACGTTCTCTTAAACATTCTATTAAAATAAGAGCTTTCGTTAAAATTTAGCACATTAGAAATGTGTTTAATTGGAAGTTCTGTATGTAAGATTAATCTCTGAGCTTCTAAAATTAATCTATCTTGAATCATTTCTGAAGGAGTTTTATTGAGTACCTTTTTACACATATAACTCAATTGTTTTATAGACAAACTCATCTTCTCTGCATAAAAAGGAACCGGTTGATGTTCTTTAAAATGCTCTTCTATTAAACTTTCAAAAACAGTTAATTGTATCAGTTCATAATTAGACACCTGTTTAACATATGATTTGTTATAATAAACTCTTGTAAGATTCACAAAAAGTTGCCCCATATACAGTCTTATCATCTCGTGAAAATTAATGGTTCGGTTAGAATATTCTGAATGAATTTTCTTGAAAATTTTAACCACATTGTTTAATTCATCATAATTAAGCAAAACATGAGGTTCTGCAAACGTCATTTTAAAAAAAGGATAAGCTTCAAATTTCTGATGATCAAAACCTAACAAAAAATATTTCTTTGTAAAAAAGAGCACATAACCATCTGTATCATCTGATAATTCCCATCTGTGTATCTGCCCTGGAGGAATGATAAAAAATGCACCAGTTCTAACATCATACTCTTTGGCATCAATATAATGTTTTCCTTGTCCGGAGGTAATAATTAATATTAAATAAAAGTCATGCGAATGAGGTTTTTCTAAAAAACAATTCTCACAAAGATGATCCTTAAATTGTCGAATATAAAAATTGGCCTCAAAGTCTTGAATACAGTTTTTATAGTCTATAAAATTTGAAATTTTAAAAACAGGTAACGATACATTATTCATAATATACTGAGAGTTTTATTATTTTTTAAATTTCCATTTCATACCGCTTTAAAATTACACATCATAGTAAGTTAAAAACATCATTAAACCCCGAATTTAAACTGCTTTATATCAGTTATTAAGCAACACATTACAAAGGCTAAAAAGTACAGCAAGATGTTAAAAAAGTGTAACGATTAAATCAGTTTAGTATTGTACTATTGCCATCCACTTTTAAAACAACTAGCCTTATGAATAAAAAGCACCCTTTACCACCATTTACTGAGGAAACTGCAAAAATTAAGATTCAAAAAGCAGAAGATGCTTGGAACAGCAAAAACCCCGAGGTTGTTTCTATGGCATATACTCCAGACAGTGAATGGAGAAATAGAAACCTATTTATTAATGGAAGAGAAGAAATTGTTACGTTTCTAAAGAACAAATGGAGTACAGAAATAAATTATAAATTAAAAAAAGAGTACTGGGCACATACAGCTAACAGAATAGCGGTTCGTTTTGAGTATGAATATCAGAATAACGAAGGTAAATGGTATAGAGCCTACGGTAATGAAAACTGGGAGTTTGATGACAATGGATTGATGAAGAAAAGATATGCGAGTATTAATGATTTAGAAATTACAGAAAATCAAAGAAAAATTTTCTAGTAGCAAGCTCAACCAAATACAATAGCTAATACCTACACAAAACTCATTGTTATAATTGTGTAGGTATTTGTCTTTTTTGTGCACCCCCTAAAACTAAAGTGCCAACTAATATTGCAGTATACAACCTAAAACGACTACTGCATATATGAACCTAAGACTAAAATCAACCCTATTATCTCTTATTTTGTTTCTTTTTTTTACCACCATTGGAGAATTAAGTACAGGAGATGGTAGTAGGAACAAAAAAAATCTGACCGAATACGAAAAGTTAATGGGACTTGGAGAACCACAAGCACATGTTCCTGGTCCAATAGAAGTCTTTAAACATGCTTTTAAAGAACTTAGAAATCCTTTTTATGACAATGGACCTAACGATAAAGGAATTGGAATTCAAATCTTTTATTCAGTCTCTAGAGTTGCTGTTGGTTTTTTTATTGCAATGCTATTTGGAATCCCTCTTGGTTTTTTAATAGGAATGTCTCCTGTGCTCTACAAAGCACTGGACCCTTTTATACAAATACTAAAACCTGTTTCTCCATTGGCATGGATGCCTTTGGCATTATTTGTTATAAAAGACTCAATTCTATCTTCCATTTTTGTCATTTTCATCTGTTCTGTATGGCCTATGTTAATCAACACCGCTTTTGGTGTGTTATCTGTAAAAAAAGACTGGATAAACGTTGGTAAAACTCTAGAAATGAACCCAGTTATATCTGCTTTTAAAATTATTTTACCCGCTGCCCTACCCACAATTTTTACTGGAATGAGAATTTCCATGGGAATCTCTTGGCTAGTAATTGTTGCTGCAGAAATGCTGGTAGGAGGTACTGGAATAGGATATTATGTTTGGAACGAATGGAACAACTTAAACTTAACGAGTGTAATTTTTTCTATCCTAATGATTGGAGCTTTTGGAATGTTTCTAGACAATCTAATTTCTTTTATATCTAAATACTTTAACTATAAAGAATAACAAGCTTATGAGTTTTCTATCAGTAAAAAATTTAAGTAAAACCTTTTCTATTAATAAAGGAAAAGAAGAGTTAACCGTTTTTGAGAATATTAACTTCACCATAAACAGAGGTGAATACATTAGTATTATTGGTCATTCTGGTTGTGGAAAATCTACTGTTTTAAACGCTTTGGCTGGTTTAGATATTGATTTTGGAGGCGAAATCGTAATGCGGGGTAGTCCTGTTTTAGGTCCTAGTTTGCAACGTGGAGTTATTTTTCAAAACCACAGCTTGCTACCATGGCTTACCGCGCTAGATAATATTAAAATGGCTATTAAATGTAAATACAGAGACCTAACTGATAAAGAAGTAAAAAACCGTGCCTTGCATTTTTTAGATATGGTAGGATTAAAAGATGCAAAAGATAAAAAACCGAGTGAACTCTCTGGAGGAATGAAACAACGCGTTGGTATTGCAAGAGCTTTTTCTATAGAACCTGCTTTACTATTAATGGACGAGCCGTTTGGAGCTTTGGACGCTTTAACCAGAGGAAAACTTCAAGATCAACTAGTAGATATATGCGAACGAACCAAACAAACCACTTTTATGATTACGCATGACATTGATGAAGCAATACTTCTTTCTGATAAAATTTTACTAATGTCCGACGGTCCTTCTGCAAGAGTTGCTGAATGTATTCTGGTTGACATTCCTAAACCTAGAAATAGAGCCACCATAGTACAAGATCCCAATTATTATAAAATAAGAAACTACTTAGTTGATTTTCTTGTTAAAAAATCGGAACAAATCAAACATCAAATTCAACAAGGAATTCTATCCGACAAAGAATTTCCTGTAGAAATAAACCCTGAAAACCTTTAACCTTTTAAAAAACACTATTCATTATGATGTCAAAAGAAACCATGTCTAGTTTAATACTAGATGCAAAATCAACAAAAGGAACTACCTGGGAATTACTTTCAGAACTTACAAAACTGGACCCTGTTTGTATTGCCGCAGCATGCTTAGGAAATGCTACATTAAGCAAAGAAGAAGCAGATATTGTTACAGAAACACTGGAGCTTAACGAAGAAGTAAGGGATGCGTTAATGGTATTTCCTACTAAAGGTCCTGGACAAGTAATCCCAAGCGATCCTTTAATTTATAGATTTTACGAAATAGCTTATGTATATGGTACGAGTATTAAAGAAGTGGTTCATGAAAAATTTGGAGATGGAATTATGAGTGCTATTGATTTTACACTAAACGTAGATAAAATAGAAGACCCTAAAGGAGATAGAGTTCAAGTTACCATGACTGGAAAATTCTTACCCTATAAAAAATGGTAACAAAATTAAAACTAACACTTAAAACTAAAAGTTATGTCTGTAAATAGTTTAGATAATCCATATAGCGATAAGTCAGACTTATCACATGGAGCTAGCTGTAGTTGTAAATCTTGCAGCAGCGAAAACAAAGTAGAAAGCTCTTCTTTACCACAAACAGAGGAAGCAATGGTCAATCGATTTGTAGAAACATCCATTGTAAAATCTATGTTTGGTGGAAACGACTTAAAAAGAAGACAGTTTATTAAAATTGTTGGAGAAAACACTTTTAAAGCCGCATTACTCTCTGCATTACCGATGGGATTAATACAAGCCTGTGCAAATGACAAAAAGAAAGAAGTTACCAATGGAGGAGGTTCAGCCAAGTCTGCTTCCAAATTAGAAAAAAGTACACTAAACATAGGATTTGTTCCTATTACTTGTGCAACTCCTATTATTATGTCTAAACCTATGGGGTTTTACGAAAAATATGGATTGGACGTAAATGTGGTAAAAACTGCTGGATGGGCTGTTGCTAGAGATAAAAGTCTTAACAAAGAGTACGATGCTTCTCACATGCTTACTCCTATGCCTTTAGCCATGACCTTGGGTGCTGGGTCTGTACAGTCTCCATATATAATGCCAGCAGTAGAAAACATTAATGGACAAGCAATCTGTTTGCATTTAAAGCACAAAGACAAAAGAGATCCTAAAATGTGGAAAGGTTTTAAATTTGGAGTTCCTTTTGAATATTCTATGCATAATTTCTTATTAAGGTATTATGTTGCAGAACATGGATTGGATCCTGATAAAGACATTCAAATTAGAGTGGTACCACCACCAGAGATGGTCGCAAATTTAAAAGCCGGAAATTTAGATGGTTACTTATCTCCAGATCCATTTAACCAAAGAGCCGTTTACGAAAATGTAGGTTTCTTACACATGTTAACCAAAGACATATGGCAGGGTCATCCTTGTTGTGCATTTGCGTGTAGCGAAGAATTTGCTACCAAACACCCAAACACCTATTCAGCATTATTTAGTGCCATCATTGATGCTACAAACTACTCATCTAAATTAGAAAACAGAGATGCCATATCCGAAGCAATCTCGCCTAAAAATTACCTTAACCAACCGCCGTCAGTTGTTAAACAAGTCCTAACTGGAACCTATGCCGATGGTTTAGGAAATGTCCTAAAAGTACCCGATAGAATTGACTTTGATCCATTCCCTTGGCACTCTATGGGAGTTTGGATTCTAACACAAATGAAACGTTGGGGTTATGTAAAAAAAGACATCGATTACAAAAAAATTGCAGAGCAAGTTTACTTAGCTACAGATTGTGCTAGTAAATTAAAAGAACACGGTTTTGAAGCTCCTGGAACTACTTATAAAAAGCATTATATAATGGGGAAAGAATTTGACCCTAGCAAACCAGAAGAGTACGTTAACAGCTTTAGTATCAAAAGATAAGATCTAACAATAAAAAAGGAATCTAAATAATTTAGATTCCTTTTTTATATACTTTAAAAAAACAAAAACTACTCTTTAATTCTTTCTTGGTAAGTACCTTTTGCAGTTTCTATCTTAATTTTATCTCCTTCGTTAATAAACAATGGAACGTTTACAGAAGCACCTGTCTCTACAGTTGCAGGCTTAGTAGCGTTGGTTGCTGTGTTTCCTTTAACTCCTGGCTCTGTGTAAGTAACTTCTAAAATTACAGATTGAGGCATTTCTACAGCCAAAGGCAATTCATCTTCTGCACGTACAATTACAGTAACCACTTCTCCTTCTTTTAACAAGTCTGGAGCATCTAAAGTTTCTTTCTCTAAAGTAATTTGATTGTAGTCAACTGTATTCATAAAGTTAAAAGTATCTCCTTCTGCATATAAATACTGATACTTTCTAGTCTCTACTCTTACCTCTTCTATTTTGTGTCCTGCAGAAAAAGTGTTATCAATAACTTTCCCCGAAGTTAAACTCTTTAATTTAGTTCTTACAAAAGCAGGTCCTTTACCTGGTTTTACATGTTGGAACTCTATAACTTTATAAGTATCACTGTTATAAACAATACACAATCCATTTCTAATATCCGATGTAGTTGCCATCTATAATTTTCTTTTTAGTTGTTAAAATATCCTTTCATAATCCCTCTTTGAGAACTCTGTATAAATCTAATGATATCGTCTCTCTCTTTAGTAGCCTCCATTTCAGCTTCAATAATTCTAATTGCTTGGCTATTGTTATGCTTGCTTTGGAATAAGATTCTGTATATGTTTTGAATTTCATGAATTTTTTCAGCTTCAAAACCTCTTCTTCTTAATCCAACTGAATTTACTCCAACATAAGATAAAGGCTCTCTTGCAGCCTTTACGAATGGAGGAACATCCTTTCTTACCAAAGAACCTCCAGTTACAAACGCATGATCTCCCACAGAACAAAACTGGTGGATTGCAGTCATCCCTGCTAAAATCACACTGTTCCCAATATTTGTATGCCCAGCTAAGGTACTTCCGTTAGAAAAAATACAATTGTCTCCCACAATACAGTCATGAGCAATATGACAATAAGCCATAATTAAACAATTATTACCTACTACTGTTTTCATTCGGTCTGTTGTCCCTCTGTTAATGGTAACACACTCCCTTATTGTTACATTATCACCAATAATAGTTGCAGTATCCTCTCCGTTATATTTTAAATCTTGCGGCATAGCAGAAATTACTGCTCCAGGGAAAATTTTACAGTTTTCTCCAATTACAGCACCTTCCATAATAGTCACATTAGATCCAATCCATGTACCAGAACCAATGGTTACATTGTTGTGAATGGTTGTAAATGGCTCTATAACTACATTACGAGCAATTTTAGCCCCTGGATGGATATATGCTAATGGTTGATTCATATTTGTTTATTTTTTCTTGGCTATTTGTGCCATTAGTTCAGCTTCTACTACTACTCTTCCGTTGGCATATCCAACAGATTTCATATGACAGATTCCTCTACGGATTGGGGTAATTAATTCCGCTTTAAATATAAGGGTATCTCCTGGTAACACTTTTTGTTTAAACTTAACATTATCCATTTTCATGAAATATGTTAAATAATTATCTGGATCTGGAACAGTGCTTAAAACCAAAACACCTCCACACTGAGCCATTGCTTCAATTTGTAAAACTCCAGGCATTACTGGTGCATCTGGGAAATGTCCTACAAAAAAAGGTTCGTTCATAGATACATTTTTCATCCCAACCACATGTGAATCCGACAATTCCAAAATTCTATCAATCAATAAAAATGGAGGTCTGTGTGGCAACAACTTCATAATGGCATGAATATCCATTAATGGTGGTTGATTCAAATCGTAATTAGGAACGCTGTTGCGTTTCTCTTGTTTTATAATATTAGCCAAACGTTTACCAAACAAAGTATTTACTTTGTGACCTGGTTTGTTTGCTATTACTTTTCCTCTAATTCTTGTTCCTACCAATGCTAAATCACCAATAACATCTAACAACTTATGTCTTGCAGCTTCATTAGCCCAACGCAACTCTAAATTATCTAAAATACCATTTGGAGTTGCTTTTATGTCGTCTTTTCCAAAAGCTTCTTTTAATTTAGACAATGTTGATTCGGAAATTTCTTTATCTACATAAACAATCGCATTATTTAAATCACCTCCTTTAATTAGGTTGTGCTCTAATAACATTTCTAATTCATGTAAAAAACTAAACGTTCTAGCGGCAGAAATCTCTTCTTTAAAATCAGAAATATTATCTAGTGTTGCATTTTGAGTACCTAAAATCTGAGTCCCAAAATCAACCATTGTAGTAATTTCATACTTATCAGAAGGCATTAAAATAATTTCACTTCCTGTCTCTTCGTCTTTAAATGATACTACATCTTTTACAATGTATTCATCTACTTCTGCTTCTTGCTCAACAATTCCTGCAGACTCTAATGCTTCTATAAAATATTTAGAAGAACCATCCATAATTGGTGGCTCAGAAGCATTAATTTCTATTACTAAGTTATCTATTTGTAAACCAACAGCTGCTGCTAAAACATGCTCCGAAGTATTGATACTCACACCCATTTTTTCTAGGTTAGTACCTCTTTCTGTAGTTGTAACATATTCTACCTTAGCTTCAATGCTTGGCTTTCCTTCTAAATCTACACGAACAAATGTATATCCATTATTCTCTGGAGCTGGTTTAAACACCATCGTTACATCCTGACCTGTATGTAAACCTACACCTGTTAATGTAACCTCGTTTTGGATTGTTTTTTGTTTTAGCATTACTTATACTTTTTAAAGCTTATTTATTCTCTAACTCTTTTATAATTGTTGGCAACTTTTTAAAATAAACATACGATTTATTATACTCTGCATAGTCCATAGCAGGAATACCTCTTAATACAGCTCCATCTTTGGTATTCTTAGCGACTCCGGTTTTAGCAGAAATCTTTACATTATTTCCTATTTTAATATGTCCTGAAACCCCAACTTGTCCAGCTATCTGACAATTTTCACCTACTGAACTAGAACCAGCTATCCCCGACTGTGAAGCCATTACTGTATTTTTTCCTACAGTAACATTGTGGGCTATCTGATTTAAATTATCAATCTTAACTCCTCTTTCAATAACAGTAGATCCCATTGTAGCTCTATCTATAGTTGAATTGGCTCCTATGTCTACGTTATCTTTTATAATAACATTTCCTATTTGAGGTATGGTCTTGTACTCTCCTGTTTCGGTTGGAGCAAACCCAAATCCATCAGATCCAATTACTGCACCTGCATGAATTTTACAATTGTACCCTATTTCGCAGTCTGCATATATCTTTACTCCTGCATATAAAGTTGTATTGTCTTTAATTGTTACATTGTCTCCAACATAACAGTTAGGGTATATTTTTACATTGTTTCCAATAGTAACATTTGCACCAAGATATGCAAAAGCTCCTATATATGGATCTTCTCCTATTGTAGCAGTATCAGCAATACTTACAGGAGATTCTATTCCCGATTTTTGATTTTTGTACTCGTTGTAAAACTCTAAAACTTGAGTAAAAGCTTGATAAGCATCGTTTACTTTTATAAGAGTTGCGCTTATTTCTTTAGCAGGTTCAAAATCTTTATTTACAATTACAATAGATGCATTGGTCGTATATATAAAGTTTGTGTACTTTGGATTTGACAAAAAAGTCATTGATCCTTTTTCCCCTTCTTCAATTTTTGATAAAGTAGATACCGTTGCAGCTTCATCTCCTACGATTTCACCTCCTAAGATTTCTGCTATCTGAGTTGCTTTAAATTCCATCACTGGCAAAAGTAAAAAATTATATTCTATTTAAGAGTTTTTGACACCTTTTGGATAACAAACAAAGTATTTTATTACTGGTTTTGTCAACGCTTGGATATTTAATTGATCTGAAGCAGTTACTATATCTACAATATCTCCATTCTTATAATACAAATAAATCTTCTTTTCCTCGTCGCTATATGCTTGATTTTGAACAGAGTCCTGAATATAAAAGTAGTCCATATCTTCTTTTGTCCATCCGTTCGATGTCATTTTTTCTT
Organism: Wenyingzhuangia sp. IMCC45574; assembly: GCF_054182685.1. NCBI lineage: Bacteria > Pseudomonadati > Bacteroidota > Flavobacteriia > Flavobacteriales > Flavobacteriaceae > Wenyingzhuangia > Wenyingzhuangia sp. IMCC45574. The sequence continues at coordinate 813,939 of NZ_CM135169.1, forward strand.
TTATTGCTAAAACTTCAGTATCAGAAAAAGGTTTATTTCCCATTTTTACTTTTAGCAACTTTCTATTGATAATCATCTCTGATAATCGTGATAATATCTCATCTTCGTGACTGATCCAGTCTTTTATGGCCGATAACATGTCATAATCGTCTAATCTAGAAAATGTTTTTAGTGTTTCTAAATCAAAATTTTCATCTATATCTCTGTACAAAAAGAATTTTAATGCTTTACTAGATGGCAACTCTACTCCTTTACTGGCTAAGTGCTTTGCTCTTGCTAGTAAATTTACCAACACTTTTTCTGCAACCACACTGGTTTTGTGCAAATATACCTGCCAGTACATAAGTCTTCTACCCACAATAAATTTCTCTACAGAATAAATTCCTTTTTCCTCAACAACTAATATATCATCTACTACGTTTAACATATCAATTAAACGTTCGGAACTAATATTACCTTCTGCAACTCCAGAATAAAAACTATCTCTTTTTAAATAGTCCATTCTATCAATATCCAATTGACTTGAAACCAACTGATTTAAAAATTTACGAGAATATTTTCCTTCAAAAATAGAAATAGCTAAATCTAACTGCCCCTTAAACTCTTTGTTTAGCTCTTTCATAAATAACAACGATATCGTCTCATGACTTACACCGTCTACAATACTATGCTCTAAAGCATGTGAATAAGGTCCATGTCCAATATCATGCAATAAAATAGCAATACAAACAGCATTGTTTTCTTGTTCGCTAATTTCTACCCCCTTATTTTTTAAAACTCGCAACGCTTTTTGCATTAAATGCATACACCCTACCGCATGATGAAAACGTGTATGGTGCGCTCCTGGATACACCAAGTGCGACAAGCCCATTTGGGTAATCCTTCTTAAACGCTGAAAGTAAGGATGTTCCATTAAATCAAAAATTAATTTATTTGGAATTGTAATAAACCCGTATATTGGATCGTTTATAATTTTAACTTTATTGCTTGGGCTTTTCAATTTTTATATTTTTAAGGTAACACAAATATAAAAATCTAATTGCTTAATATACAGTAATTGCTAGATTCTTACACTTTATGAAACATATAGAAATTCTTTGGGTTGACGACGAAATTAACCTGCTTAAACCACACATAATTTTCCTTGAAAAAAAGAACTATAAAGTAACTCCTTGCAGCAACGGTGCAGATGCTATAGACTTGGTACAGGAACACAATTTTGATGTGATCTTTTTAGACGAAAATATGCCAGGGCTTAGTGGTTTGGAAACTCTAACAGAGATTAAAAACTTAGTTTCTAATGTTCCTATTATTATGATTACCAAAAGTGAAGAGGAATATTTAATGGAAGAAGCCATTGGTTCTAAAATTGCAGATTATCTAATTAAGCCTGTAAACCCAAATCAAATATTATTGAGTTTAAAAAAGAATTTAGATCACAGTCGTTTGGTTAACGAGAGAGCAACTATAAACTACCAACAAGAATTTAGAAACATCTCTATGGAGTTAGCCTCTGTAAATTCTTACGAAGAATGGATAGATATCTACAAAAAACTAATCCGCTGGGAGTTAGAGTTAGAAAACATAGACAACTCTGGACTTTTAGAAATCCTAAAAAGCCAAAAACAAGAGGCCAATCAAATTTTCTTTAAGTTCATTAAAAAGAATTATCAAGACTGGTTTTACGACAAAGAAGCTCCAATCTTATCACATCAATTATTTAAAGAAGTTATTTTACCTGAAGTAGAAAACAACGACAAAACATTGGTTATAGTCGTTGACAACTTAAGGTACGATCAATATTACATGATAGAAAAGAACATTAATAACTACTATAAAAAAGAAACCGAAACTCCATTTTACAGTATTTTACCTACCGCTACGCATTATGCAAGAAATGCTATTTTTTCTGGAATGACTCCTTTAGAAATGTCTCAAAAACACAAAGATATTTGGAAAAATGAAAATGATGAAGGTGGTAAAAACATGCACGAAGAGGAGTTTTTAAAAAGACAATTACAAAAACTTAGAAAAGACCTTCCTTTCTCTTACCATAAAATTGGGAATCAGAAAGCGGGTAAAGAGTTGTTGCAAAACTACAAGCAGATAAAAGACAATAAATTTAACGTGGTAGTTTATAATTTTATAGACATTTTATCCCATGCCAAAACAGACACCAAAGTAATAAAAGAGTTAGCTTCTAACGATAAATCTTACAGAGATTTAACAGAGACTTGGTTCTTAAATTCTACCATGTTAGAGTTGATTAAAAAGGCACAGAGAGACAATATTAAATTAATTATAACTACAGACCACGGTACTACTAACTGTACTAAATACACACAAGTAATAGGAACCAAAGCAATGGCTTCTAACTTAAGATACAAAACAGGTAGAAGTATTACCTATCAAGAAAAAGATGTGTATGCAGAACACGATCCAAAGAGTATTTTTTTACCACAGGAGAATATTAACAGCTCTTTTATCTTTGCAAAAGACAACCTCTTCTTTGTGTACCCTAACAATCAAAACCATTATACGCATTACTACAAAGACACCTACCAACACGGTGGAGTTTCTTTAGAAGAAATGATTATTCCTTGTGTAACTTTTAGCCCAAAAAACTAAGATGGAAAAACCTAAAATTTTAACAAGCAGCACCAAAATAAGATTTCAGGATTGCGATCCTTTTAACCATTTAAACAACGGTCGTTATATCGATTATTTCATCAATCAACGTGAGGACCAAGTACTAAATGCTTACGGAATTGATATTTTTAAAATGATTCGTGAAGAAAAAATTGGTTGGGTGGTTTCTAGTACGCAAATTGCCTATATCCTCCCTGTTTTTACCATGGAAGAAATTGCTTTTGAGTCTCAGACTATTGAATTCTCTAAAAAGCATTTAAAAGTAGAAATGCGCATGTTTAACAAGCAAAAGAACCAACTAAAATCTATTGCTTGGATGACTTTTGTACATGTAGACATTAAAAAAGGCACAACCATTCAACACAGCCCAGACTTAATGAAGCTATTTAATGAAATTGTTTTACCCCTAGATGAAAAATCGTTTGATGAACGTGAGTTAAAAATTAGAACACTTAAGAAAACTTCTTAAGGTTTTTATCTTTTAACATAGGAACAAAGGCACACTCTTCTATAATCTGCTTATCAAACTCTTTGGCAGATTTACGTGTAATAAGTGTCATCATTTGCTGTTCGTTCCCCACAGGAATTACCATTCTACCTCCTACTTTTAACTGAGCTAATAATGCTCTTGGAATTTCAGGTGCTCCACAAGTAACAATAATCTTATCAAAAGGGGCAAATTCTGGCAGTCCTTTGTAACCATCACCAAAATAAGCGTACTTAGGCCTATAACCTAACAGCGGTAATAACTTAGACGTTTTTTTATACAGTTCCTGCTGTCTCTCTATAGTATAGACTTGAGCCCCTAAGTATACCAATACACTTGTCTGATATCCGGAACCTGTACCTATTTCCAATACCTTTTCTCCTTTTTGAATCTCTAATAACTGAGACTGAAATCCTACCGTATAAGGTTGAGAGATGGTTTGCTCAGCAGCAATAGGAAACGCTACATCCTGGTATGCATACTCCTCAAAACTAGCATCCATGTACAAATGTCTTGGAATTTCTTTTATAGCGTTCAATACATTGGCATCTGTTACTCCTTTTGTTTCTAAATGGGCTGCCAAATGCTTTCTAAGTCCTTGATGTTTAAATGTGTCTTTCATAATGCGATTCCTCACAAATATAAAAAACAAAAAGCCCCAGAAAACTTATTTTCTAGGGCTCCTATTAAAATTTATAAACAATTACTTCTGACGTTTTCTCAATTCAGCTGTAATGTCTTTTAAAGTAAATCCTTTTGCCTGTAATAACATTAAGTAATGGAACAACAAATCTCCTGCTTCGTATAAAAACAACTCGTCGTTATTATCCATAGCTTCAATAACCGTTTCTACAGCCTCTTCTCCTACTTTCTGCGCTACTTTGTTAATTCCTTTTGCAAACAAACTAGCTACATACGATTTTTGAACATCTTTGTTTTTTACTCGTTCTGCAATTACATTTTCTAACGTAGTTAAAAAACCAAAATTCTCTGTATTCTCCTCTGCCCAACATGTACCAGTACCTTTATGACAAGTAGGTCCCATAGGCTTTGTTTGGATTAACAAAGTATCTTTATCACAATCATTTTTAATAGACACCAACTCTAAAAAGTTTCCACTCTCTTCACCTTTTGTCCACAAACGCTGCTTAGAACGACTAAAAAAGGTAACCTTATTAACCGCCAATGTTTTATCAAAAGCTTCTTGATTCATATATCCTAGCATTAACACATTCTTTGTCTCTGCATCTTGTATAATTGCTGGTACTAAACCATTCTCATCAAATTTTATTTCCATTTTTTTAGTATTGAGTACTGAGTATCTAGTATTAAGTAATTTTGCTTTGTCCTTAGTACTTTCTACTAGCTACTATTAAAATTATATCCTAACGGGAATTCCTTCCTTTTTTAATTCTTGCTTTAAATCTGGTATCTCAATTTCTTGAAAGTGAAATACACTTGCTGCTAAAGCTGCATCAGATTTTCCATGCTTAAAGGTATCTATAAAATGCTGCACATTTCCTGCACCACCACTCGCAATAATTGGAATATTTAACTCTTCGGACAATCTAGCCAAAGCCTCATTCGCAAATCCATCTTTAGTTCCATCGTTGTTCATAGAGGTAAATAAGATCTCTCCCGCTCCACGTTGCTCTACTTCTTTTGCCCAATCGAATAAATTTAACTCCGTTGGCACTTTACCTCCTACTAAGTGTACAATCCATTCACCATCTATCTTTTTAGCATCTATAGCGACTACCACACACTGGCTTCCAAATTTCTGAGCCAATTCGTTTACCAACTCTGGTCTTTTTACTGCAGATGAGTTTATAGAAACTTTATCTGCTCCATTTTGCAATAAAATATCCACATCAGAAACAGATGATATTCCTCCTCCTACAGTAAATGGAATATTTACCTGAGCAGCTACATCGCGAACCAAGTTTACCAAAGTTCTTCTACGTTCTTCTGTTGCAGAAATGTCTAAAAACACCAATTCGTCTGCTCCTGTATTCGCATATTTCTTTGCCAACTCTACAGGATCTCCTGCATCTCGTAAATCTACAAAGTTGACTCCTTTTACTGTTCTTCCATTTTTAATGTCCAAACAAGGAACGATTCTTTTAGTAAGCATTTCATGCTAGTATTTAGTATTCAGTACTGAGTACAAAGTTAAACTTTGACTACAGACATCGTACAATTAATAATTTTCTTTACTTAATACTTTGTACTTATTACTAACTACTCTGTATTATATACTCTTCTAATTGTTTTAAGCTAATCTTGTTCTCGTAGATTGCTTTTCCAACAATGGTACCTTCACATCCTAGTGCTGCTAATTTAGGCAACTCTTCAAACGTAGAAATACCGCCACTTGCAATTAATTTTACATTAGAACACTCTTTTAAAATCTTTTCGTACAAATCAAAAGAAGGACCTTGCAACATTCCGTCTTTGGCAATATCCGTACAAATTACATACTGTACACCTTCTGTTTGATATCCTTGTATAAAAGGGATTAAATCTTCATCCGATTCTTCTAACCACCCACTAACTGCAATTTTCTCGTTGTTAGCATCGGCTCCTAGAATAATTTTATCTGCTCCAAATTTACCAATCCAACTTTTAAAAGTAGTAGCATCTTTAACAGCAATACTTCCTCCTGTAATTTGGTTGGCACCAGATTCAAATGCAATTCTTAAATCATCATCTGTTTTTAAACCTCCTCCAAAATCAATTTTTAAAGATGTTTTGGTTGCAATCTCTTCTAAAACCTTATGGTTTACAATATGTTTAGATTTTGCACCATCTAAATCTACCAAGTGTAAATGTTCAATTCCGTGTGCCTCAAACTGCTTGGCAATCTCTAACGGATTTTCGTTGTATACTTTCTTAGTATCGTAATCTCCTTTTGATAATCGAACACATTGTCCGTCTATAATATCTATGGCTGGTATAATTCTCATTTTATTAAATAGTATTAAGTACTGAGTACAAAGTATTAAGTCTTCTCTTCAGCACACTTTGAATTAGAGAACTGAACGGAGTATTAAGTTTTAGCTTAAACTCTTCTGAAGTGCATAATTCATCTTCTTTATTTCAGCACACAAATTTAAAATTTCTTCTACTTCTTTTCCTTTTATAAATCCTAATCTAATGGTTAACAAAATTTGAGTTTCTAATTCACTAGTAGATCCGTTAGCAATACTCAAAAAATGTATAAATTCTTTCTTAGAATTTCTCCCTGCTCCCTCTGATATATTTGAAGGAATGGAAACACTACACCTTTTAATTTGAGCAATAAGTCCAAATTTTTCATTATCTGGCAATAACTTCATCAGTAGATATACTTTTTCTAATAACTCCATTGATTTATTCCAAATTTTTAAATTTTGATACTTATTCATAAACTCAGTACTTTATACTTTGTACTAACTACTCTAAAATTACATATTGAGAAAGTTATTCAAAATCTTTTCCCCATCCTTACTACTCTTCTCTGGGTGGAACTGCAATCCGTAAAAATTATCTTTTTGCAAAGCAGTAGAATATTGTACTCCGTATTCTGTAGTTGCAATCGTTTCTTTTACTAGTGGAGCATAGTAACTGTGTACTAAATACATATAGGCTCCTTCTTGTACATCGTTAAAGATTTTAGATCCCAATCCTGTAATTTGATTCCATCCTATTTGCGGCACTTTTACAATGTTCTCAAAACGAATCACATCTACATTAAAAATCCCTAATCCTTGGGTATTTCCTTCTTCGGTAGATTTACACATTAATTGCATTCCCAAACAAATTCCTAGTACAGGTTGTGTTAAGGTCGGAATTAAGGCATCCAATCCAGTATCGCGTAACATTTTCATGGCACTACTAGCCTCTCCCACTCCTGGAAAAATTACTTTATCTGCCGTTTTTATGGTTTCTACGTCGTTGGTTAATAACGCTTCGTACCCCAATCGCTCTATGGCAAATCGGATAGACTGTATATTTCCGGCTCCGTAGTTTATAATTGCTATTTTCATCTTAAATTGCTTTAGGCTCTAAGCTTTAGGCAATAGGCTAGCATAAAGCCTACAGCATGTAGCTTATAGCAGTCTGCTAAAGCAGACCTTTTGTACTTGGTAAAAACATTTTATTTGCATCACGCTTTACAGCCATTTTCATAGCTTTTGCAAAGGCTTTAAAAATTCCTTCTATCTTATGATGCTCGTTATCTCCTTCTGCTTTTATGTTTAAATTACATTTTGCTCCGTCTGTAAACGACTTAAATAAATGTAAAAACATTTCAGTTGGCATGTCTCCAATCATTTCACGTTTAAAATCTGCTTCCCAAACCAACCAAGGTCTTCCTCCAAAGTCAACAGCTGCTTGTGCCAAGCAATCGTCCATTGGCAAACAGAATCCGTAACGTTCTATTCCTAATTTATTACCTAATGCTTTGTGGAACAACTCCCCTAAAGCAATCATGGTATCTTCTATGGTATGATGCTCATCTACTTCTAAATCTCCATCTACCTTTACTGTTAAATCCATTGCTCCATGACGACCAATTTGATCTAACATGTGGTCAAAGAATTTAACTCCTGTATCTATATTATTTTTACCAGAACCGTCTAAGTTTAATTGAATGTAAATCTTAGTTTCGTTGGTGTTTCTCGTAATTTCAGACACTCTATCTTCTAACCTTAAAAACTCATAAATAGCTTTCCAGTCTGTAGAAGTTAACGCAATACAATCGTGAATGGCTTTTTGGTCAGCTTCTGTTTCATCTGCTCCTAATGTAGGATCTTCTGACAAAAAGATTCCTTTGGCTCCAAGATTTTTAGCCAACTCCATATCGGTAATTCTATCACCTAATACAAAAGAGTTTTCTAAATCGTACTTTTCCTTGTCAAAATACTCCGTTAACAAGCCTGTTCTAGGTTTTCTTGTTGGAGCATTTTCATGTGGAAAAGTTTTATCTATATGAACTGCTGCAAATTCAACACCTTCATTTTTAAAAGCTTCGATTACTTTGTTCTGAGCAGGCCAAAACGTATCCTCTGGAAAAGAATCTGTTCCTAACCCATCTTGGTTGGTTACCATCACCAACTCATAATCTAACTCCTCCGCTATTCTTGATAAATAACGGAATACCTTAGGATAAAACTCTAACTTTTCTAAGCTATCTAATTGATAATCTACAGGAGGTTCTATACATAACGTTCCGTCTCTGTCTATAAATAGTACTTTCTTCATATTCTATTTGCTTTAGGCTGTAGGCTTTAAGCTTTAGGCCTTTCTATAACATATTATTTAAAGCATATTGCCTATGGCATATAGCTTACAGCGAAAGCATAGCTTTTACTAACGCTTTATTCTCCGCTCTTGTTCCTACTGTCAATCGCAATGTGTTTTCGCACAACAACTGGGTAGTTCTATTTCTAATTACAATTCCTTTCTCTATCAATTGATCGTAACGCTTGTTCGCATTATCTACCTTTACCAATAAAAAATTCGCATCGCTTGGATAGATTTTTTCTACATAAGAAACTTGTTGCAAATGCTCCTCTAACGCATCTCTTTCTTCTAAAATTGCTTCAATCTCCTCTTGCACATCATCGTAAGCCAATAAACGTTCTAAAGCTTTTTGTTGCGTTAATTCGTTTACATTGTATGGAGGCTTAATTTTATTTAACACAGCAATCAACTCTTTAGATGCATAACACACTCCTAAACGAATTCCTGCCATTCCATATGCCTTAGACAAAGTCTGACTTACCATTAAATTTGGATATTTTTCCAAACGAGTTACCCAACTAGGCTCCGAAGCAAAATCGATATAAGCCTCGTCTATCAATACCAAACCATTAAAACTCTCTACCAATGTTTTAACATGAGCATAGTCGAATAAGTTTCCTGATGGGTTGTTAGGAGAACATAAAAACAAAATTTTAGTATGCTCGTCAACCGCTTCTAAAATAGCCGGTACATTGGGCTGAAAGTTAGTTGTTAATGGCACTTCTACAATTTCTACATTGTTTAAATCTGCAGAAACCTTATACATTCCATACGAAGGTGGCAATGTGATAATTTTATCTTGTTTAGGCTCACAAAAAGCTCTAAAAATCAAATCAATCACCTCATCAGAACCATTCCCCAATAATATATTTTCTTGTGCAACACCTTTGATTTTAGCCAATTCTGATTTGACTGTTTTTTGCAAAGGATCTGGATAACGATTTACTCCATTCTCAAACGGATTCTCGTTCGCATCTAAGAAAACCATATCATCTGTAGCTCCTGTAAACTCATCTCTTGCAGAAGAGTAAGCTTTCATTTTAGCTACATTTTCTCTTATTATATTGTTTAAATCAAAACTCATTTCTTTTACCGTATGGGTATCTGGTATTAAGTATCAGGTATTGTTACATAAGGTTTTAATACTTGCTACCTACTACTAGACACTATATTATATAAATATAACAGCTGTTGTTATTACCCCTAAAACGAAGGCTACGGCATTTGGTATCAACAAGAAATAATCTTTACGACCATATCCATACAATACCCAAATAAATCCGTTTAACGCTGTAAACAAAGGCTGTATTACTATTTTACTCTCACCTTTTAGGTTAGAAATTAGTACTTCTATTAATGAAACAAACATGATGATTGCTAAAGGTGTACCTATATAACCTAATGTTTTCTGATGTTCCTCTAAATAAACCTGTATCTTGTTTGACATTATATTTTAGTATTGAGTAGTTAGTACTGTGTATTAAGTTAGCACCACTACTTTATCTCATTCTAATATTTCCTAATATAAAGCACTAAGTTAGCACTGTTACGTTCATCTCTGTACTTAATACTAATTACTCTATGCTCTTAAGACTTTCCAATCTCAACGTTACTGCATTTTTATGTGCATCTAAGCCTTCTGCTGCTGCCATTAACTCTATTGCAGGTCCAATGCTTTGGATTCCCTCTGCAGATATTTTCTGATAGGTAATTTTCTTGGTGAACGCATCTAAATTTACCCCACTGTACATTCTTGCATATCCATTGGTTGGTAAGGTATGATTGGTTCCCGAAGCATAATCTCCGGCACTTTCTGGAGTTAAAGGTCCAATAAATACAGATCCTGCGTTGATGATATTGTCTATATAAATAGCCTCATCCACTACATTTAAAATTAAATGCTCTGGTGCATATTCATTAATCAACTCGTTCTGAGCTGCAATTTCTTCTATTAAAATAGCACTTGAATTTTCAATCGCTTCAATAGCAATATCTCTTCTTGGCAGCTCGTCTAATTGCTTTTCTAATTCTACTTGTACCTCGTCAATTAATTTTTGTGATTCTGTCACCAAAATTACCTGACTGTCTGCTCCGTGCTCTGCTTGCGATAATAAATCAGCTACCACAAAACTTGCATCTGCATGCTTGTCTGCCACTACCATTACCTCGCTTGGTCCGGCAGGCATATCAATTGCCAACCCTTGACTTAATGCGTATTGCTTGGCCGCAGTTACATACTGGTTTCCTGGTCCAAAAATCTTGTACACATTGGGTACTGTTTCGGTTCCGTAGGTCATTGCAGCAATGGCCTGAATTCCTCCTAATTTGTATATTTCTGTAACACCAACCAACTGAGCGGCAAATAAAATTGCGGGATGAATACTTCCATCTTTAGCAGGTGGTGTACACAGTACAATTTTAGAAGACCCTGCAATTTTTGCGGGTACTCCTAACATTAAAATGGTAGAAAACAAAGGTGCAGACCCACCCGGAATATACAAACCAACTCTTTCAATCGGTTTCATTTCTTGCCAACAGTCTACTCCATTCATGGTAGAAATTACTTTCTTCTCTATTTTTTGAGAAGCGTGAAATTTTTCTACATTTTCCTTTGCTAATACAATTGCCTCCTTTAAATCTTCATCTACCAAAGAAATTGCTTTTTCTATTTCTCCTTCAGAAACTTTTAAATCAGACAAAACTACTCCATCAAACTTTTCTGTAAATGCCTTTAAAGCCTGATCTTTCTTTTCTTTAACTTCATCAAAAACACCTTTAACAGTAGCCCCTAAAGTATCTGCTTCTTTAGCAGGTCTTTTGGTAATTTCTGCCCAAGTGCTCTTTGCTGGATTTATGTATGTTTTCATTTTTTTGGCTTTAAGCTATACGCTATATGCATTAGGCACGCTTATGGCCTATTGCTTATGGCTTACAGCAATATTAAAGAACCATCTTCTCTATCTCGGTTGTTAAGATTCCTTCTGCTCCTAACGCTTTTAATTCATCAATAATATCCCAAAATTTGTTTTTAGGAATTACGGTATGTATAGAACTCCATCCTTCTTGTGCCAATGGTAAAACCGTTGGAGATTTCATTCCCGGAATTACTTTAATAATATCCGCTACTTTATCATTCGGTGCGTTTAACAACACATATCTGTTGGCACGTCCTTTTAAAATAGACTGAATTCTAAACTGTAAGGTATCTAACAAAGATTGCTTGTCTGCATCTAATGATGGAGAGCTTGTTAACACCGCTTCTGACCAAAACATTACTTCTGCCTCTTTTAATCCGTTGGCAAACAAAGTACCACCAGAACTTACAATGTCACAAATACCGTCTGCCAATCCAATGTTTGGAGCTATTTCTACAGATCCTGCAATTTTATGATACGATGCTTTAATACCTTTTTCTGTTAAATACTTTTCTAAAGTATTTGTGTAAGTAGTTGCAATACGCTTTCCCTGAAAATATTCAATCCCAGTATATTCCACTCCTTTAGGCACTGCTAAAGAAACCTTACACTTAGAAAACCCTAAACGCTCTACAATTGGTAAATCCTCTCCTTTTTCTATTAAAGTGTTTTCACCTAAAATAGCTATATCTACCACTCCATCGCGTAAATACTGAGGAATATCGCCATTTCTTAAATAAAAAACCTCCAAAGGAAAGTTTCTTGCTGTTGCTTTTAACTGTGCGTTACGATGATCAATAGCAATTCCACATTCTTTTAATAATTTTAAAGAATCCTCGTTTAATCTTCCAGATTTTTGAATGGCAATTTTTAATGTGCTCATTGTGTATTTAGTTTGATAAATTTTAAAATAAAAAACCCGCTTGAGATAGCTCAAACGGGTTTGAAATATATGTTTTACATTACAACATAATCCTTCCAACTCGCTTAAGCGCAGTACTGGATATGGTGATGATGTAATTTTATTGTGTTCATACTTCAAATTTCCTTGCGCAAATATAAGAATTCAATACGATTAAAAAAGCATTTGAAATAAAGAAAATTTCAGTAGTTAAAAATTAATCTTTTTCTAACATTGATATTCTTAAAAATCGTAAAATTGAAGATAAAATATTACACAAAATGGAATCATTAAAAATCGCAGGAAACAAAGAATGGTGTCAGTTTAAACAATTAGGAATACCTGCTATTAGAGCCAGAGTAGATTCTGGTGCCAAAACCTCGTCTATACAAGCTAACAATATAAGTACCTACAAAAAAAACAAAGAAAACTGGGTTCGTTTTGAAGTACAGCCACTAAACGAAAACCGAAGCATTTCTATTGAATGTGAAGCTAAAATTATTGGAACTAGAATTATTAAAAGTTCTACCGGAGTACCAGAAAAACGCTATGTAATTTCTTCTTCTGTTACCATGGATGGAGAAACTTGGGATATTGAATTGACCTTGGCGGATAGAAATTCTATGGAATTTAAAATGCTACTGGGTAGAGAGGCCATGGAAAACCGTATGTTGGTAAACCCAGCCAAGGAATTTTTGTTTGGAGCCATTTCTGACGAAGAAATTGAAACCAAATACGAGCCTTTTATCTTAAAAAAATCTGGATTAAAAATTGCGGTACTCGCAAGCAATCCAGAATTATACTCTAACAAACGTTTGATGGAAGCAGGTCGTTTAAGAGGACACGAAATGGTCTTTTTAAATGTACAGCAATGCTACATGAAACTAGATACAGAGACTCCAGAAATTCGTTACCGTGGAGGAAATGTGCTGAATGATTTTGATGCGGTAATTCCTAGAATTAAGACCAGCATGACCTTTTACGGTTGTGCCCTGCTAAGAACTTTTAAATCTTTAAATGTTTTTTGTTTAAACGAAGCAGAGTCTATTAGTTCTTCTAGAGACAAACTATATTCTTCTCAATTGTTTTCTAAAAACGGCATACAAATTCCTACTACAGGTTTTGCAAAATCGCCATTAGACACCAAAGATTTAATTAATATGGTTGGCGGAGCTCCTTTAATTATTAAGCTTTTAGAGAGTACACAAGGAAAAGGAGTGGTTTTGGCAGAGACTAGCAAAGCAGCCGAGTCTGTTATTAATGCTTTTAAGAGTTTAAATGCCAATATTTTGGTACAAGAGTTTATTAGAGAGGCCAACGGAAAAGACTTGCGTTGTTTTGTGGTAGACGGAAAAGTAGTAGCTGCGATTGAAAGAACGGCTGCCAAAGGAGAGTTTAGATCTAACCTACACCAAGGAGGTTCTGCTTCTATTGTTAAAATTACTCCAGAGGAGAAAAAACTAGCCATAAAATCTGCTAAAATATTAAACCTACCTGTAGCCGGAGTAGATCTAATCCGTTCTAACAAAGGACCTTTGCTGCTAGAAGTTAACTCTTCTCCGGGATTAGAAGGAATTGAAACAGCCACTGGTAAAGATGTGGCTGGTAGTATTATTATGGCTATAGAGAAACGTTTAAAATACAGTAGCTCTAATTGATAAAAATCAATATATTTATATTCCAATAACCATAACTAAAAGTCGCGGTTATCACCACGATTAAGGGGGATAACCACAGGTTTTTAGCAGATATAACAAGTTGTGTGTAATTTATTAAGCAACCTAACTAAAAACAAACTGAATGGGAATATTTGAGAATCTATTTGGAAGTAAAAAACTAAAAACGACTGACTCTGATTTTGGAGAAATTGAGAGTTTTAGTACGAGAGGAAATGATGTTGGTTGGCAAGTGAATAAAAGATTTTTGAATTGTGATATTGAAATTTTAATCGCAGGAAATAAAGATGGAATATCTGAAAACCAAAAGCGGATTTTACTCAATGCGCTGAATAACGAAACGGAAATACAATCTGAATCGGAAAAAGCACTTAAAGAACAATTTGAAAATGCAGAAATGGAATTCATGTCGATTGAAAAACACTTTGAACTGAAAGGAATATCAGTACGTGATGAAGGATTTGAAATGGCGTTCCAAGAAAAAGAAGGACAAAACTACTTTTTCAATGTTCATTTTGAGAATAATAAACAAGTTGGTGTTTCAATAGATGGGTAATTTGGACGTAAAACATTATTTAGGAATTTATACAATCCGAATGCAAATGCAAGACGAAGGAATTACCAATCCTTCTGACGACATAAAATTATTAACTAAAACTATCGTGGAGAAATTATCTCAATTACCTCTTACCGAAAAAATTGAATTAGAGAATGGGAAAATGACCGATTCAAAAGGGAACGTAATTGTTATTTTTCCAAGAAATTGAACGAATAAAAACTACACACAACAATGGTAACCGTTGCACAAGTCCCAAAAAACAAGAAAACAACTACACTATAGAGCCCTTTTAAGGGCTTTGTGTTTTTTAACTAGTTACTAAAAACTAATTTCTACAAGGCCTTAGGCAAACTAAAAACAAGTTTGGAGACAACATAAATGTAAAAAAAGAAGCTGCCAAGGCTTTGGCTTTACTTTGGGCTCTTTTTTCTATAAATTTCAGGTATTTCTTTACACTATAAGCCCCCATTAATTCAACCTCGTACTCTCACGAAACTTCGGGAGAGCACCAGAAAAGAGATCAATTTTGGGCTTTGTTTTAACATTCAGTTCACTACCTTTAAACTAGGTTGGTCACGGCTGCTAAAATTCAAACTTATTAAACCCATTGCACTTAATACTCACTAAATGAATAACCCCAAAAAAAATCATAAGACAGTAACATATAACAATCAATCTGATATTGACTTAAAACTAAAAAAGAACAATCCTACTAAAAAATTATATAGAAGTACTAATGACAGTATTTTCGGAGGAGTTTGCTCTGGTTTAGCTGATTATTTTGGTAAATCTGTAATTATTATTCGTTTTGTTTTTTTCATCTTTTCCTTATTTCTCTTAATTGGATTAATTATGTATGTGGGACTATGGATTGGAATGTCAAATAAAAAAAAAATGAACTCTGAATTAAATATTGATTCTAATCCGAATAAATTCAATTCTATTTTGAAATTTTTTAAAAACCTTCTTTTGCTAATCATATTTATAACCCTAGGTTTTTCCATTGGTTTTGCTGCAGGAGGGTTATTAGGTTCAATAGGCAATGGAGGAGCTTCTAATTTTAGTGGTGCTGTAATAGGAACGATTCTTGGAGTTATTATTTGGATAAATATTGTTAGTAAAAAAAAGAACTAGTATAACACCTACAACCATTGTACAAGTCCGCCAAAAGCACAAAAACAACTATACCATAGCCCATTTTTAAGGGCTTTGTTCCCAACATTAAGTTCACTACATTTAAACTAAGTTGGTCACGGCCGATAGTTTCGCTGCTACTCTACCAAAAATCCAATTTATTAAACACGTTGGCTGTAATTACAAACCTAAATTCTAAATGAAATTATTTGATCTAAAAAAAATATTTAATAAATCTAAATTCAATGAAATGGATGATTTATCAAAAGAAGAAGGTCGAGTAGTTTTTAAAAAAATAATTTCTGAAATACATAAAGAATTAAAGCAGTATGGTTTTAAAAAACAAAGTCCGAACACAAGTTATAGAATTGTAAATAATGTTTATCAATCATTTTATTTCCAAAAAAGTCAATATGGTAATTCGTTTACAATAAATACATGTATCAGACCAATATCTTGGCATAGACCTGAAAGCTATTATTTATTATCATCGCGAAGAGTTGGTGACCATGAGTCTAACCGAGATAAATGGTATAAAATAAACTCAAATTATATTGAAAACTGTATAACTATAGCTGAAACAATAAAAGAAAAAGTCATACCTGTATTTGAAAAATTAAATTCAACTCTACAAATAACTGAAAATGAAGATTTCATTAAGAATAACAAAATTTATGATTTGAGTGTTGAGTTAAGTAGCGTAATCGAGGAAAATCTAACTGAAAGAAGTTTAAAGTTACTCAATGTGAAAATTCAAGAACTAAACGAAATCAAATCTATTGAATGGGCGAAAAAGGATTTAGCATATTTTGAAAAAATTAGAAACTTGATTTTGTCTAAAGAATGGAAAAGTGTGAACGAAATTTTAGAGAAAAATAAGTTAGATTTTTTTGAAATAAATAAGAAAGTAAAAACTACAGCCAATAAATAATAAGTTCGATTATCGGCTTTGTTCCTAACATTCAGTTCACTACTTTTAAACTAAATTGGTCATGGCCGATAGTTTCGCTGCTACTCTACCAAAAATCCAATTTATTAAACACGTTGGGGTTAATTAAAATCATGAGATATAAATTTATCACTTTAGGACTTTCTATACTATTTTGGACTCATTTAACAGCTCAAAAAAATGAATCATTTAATACTAATATTCATGATAGTTACAATATAATATTTGGAGTCCCTTTAAAAATCACTAAAAATTATACTTTTTACAACAAGAATAATACTGAGTATCAAAAATCAATTATTACTTATTCTAAAAAATTAGATACAATTTCTGAAAAGAGATATAAAAATGGTGAATTTAACGCGGAGTTAGTATTCATTTATAATAAAAACAGAAATTTAATTTACAGGTCTTTTAAAAATAAAAACTCAATATCTGGATGGAGATATAAATCTACAAAGTATAAATATGATAATACTGGAAGAATTGAGACCAGAACCATGGACCAAAACAGGAATTTAATTGATTTAGAAATTATCGAAAATGACTCATTAAAGAACAAAACTTTATCAAAATTATATAACTCTAAAAATCAGCTTGTAGGCTATGAAACTACAGACTACTTTTATACCGAAAACAAGAAAGTTTGGAAAGTTTACAATGGAACTGGCAAAATGATAAATCAATCAACTACCCAAATAATAAAAAACAAAATTTCCGAAAAATCTATTACTAATAAATATAATGACTTTGGAGATTGCATACTTTATCCCAGAAATTGGAATGAAAATGATAACGTTTTCTATCAAGTAGAATATAAATATGATAAATTAGGAAATTGGGTAGAAAAAAAGACCTTCACATTGAACAAAATAAACGGAGAATTAAAAAACAGAAAAATCTATAAAAAGTTCAAAAGAAAGATAAAATATAGGAAATAAACTAACCCCACCACAGGTGCCTGTTGCACAAGGTTTTAATTTGTAAAGTTAAATATGAAGTTTTATCTTTATATATGCAAGGCCATAAGACATATCATATAAAAAAGAACAGAGTGAACGAAAACTATAAGAATTAATGAAAAAAAGAATATTAATTTCAGCAGTGTGTTTTTGCTTTATAAATGTTTTTAGCCAAAATCAGAAAGATCAGGTTACCAATAAAGAGACTATTCTCGATAGTCAGAAAACAACTAGTTACTTTGTAGGTTACGGATTAGGTGAAATGGCATTTAATAAATTCCAAAACTTTAGCGGAGAAATTGGAATAAGGTTTAAAAACCAACATATACTAAGATTCGTTTATAATAATATAAAAGCCACAGAAGAACATTTATCCAGTAACTTTGCTAACGCAGTTGATGGAAATAATGTACGTGGTTTGATTAAAAGCTATGACTTGATTTACAACATTCCCATTGTAAAGGGATTTAGTTTAGGTGCTCTTGGAGGTTATGCAAATGATTATTACGAACACACAAGACTAAACGAATCCGTTGAAAATTTTTCACCTACTCTTGGTTTTAGTCTTGGCTATAGAGCAACTACTCTCTTTAAAATAAAAGGGCTTTACTCTTATTTTGAAATTCCATTTAGATTCTACCTTAATCCGCTAGAAGAAACTAAACTAGGCAACGCTACTGTTACCCGACATTTTTTTGTAAATAATATTTGGTTCTTTATAGGTATTGAATTCTAATGGAACAAAATATATCTGGTACTGTGGCTTTGAAAGTTTTACATTCCTAGTTTTCACGCAGATTAAAATCATATCGGTTTGATGGTGAAACACCCTAAAATCTCTCCCATACCCCTTTACCTACACGACCCCTAACCAAAAACATCGTTTTTTACCAAAATTCACTTTTTTCTTACCAAAACAAAGGCTCTCTTTCGGTATACCTTTACACTATAATTAAAACCGAAAAAAAACAGAAAAAATGGAAAATAATAATTCACTTACACAAGCAAGAGCACTTACGTTACCATCACGTAAAGAAATGTTACAAAGACACCCATCTGTTACAAAATTCTGGAACGATAACAGAAAGTTATTAGAAGAAGCATGGGCAGAATGGGAAATAGAAAACAAGGATACTTTACTAGTTCCAGACGAAACTTTATTAGATCCTCGTTTAAGACAAGCCATTAACGATGCATGGGAAAACCCAGAGAAAGAAAATGCTGTAGCAGATTTATGGAAAGAAGTAATCCCAGGTGTTTATACCATACAGTTTTTTGATGTTGAGCGTTTGGCAGATTTCCGTAATTATTTAGAAGCAGTAGCGAATTCACAAATTCCTGCACGTCCTCCATATGGAATCCAATTAAACCGTCATGGTTTTATGATTGACGAACGCTCAGAAGGGTATTTAGCAGCTCCTAATTTTCAGGCATTCTATAACGACATCATGAATCGTTACATGAGACCAATTGCTCGTTTGTTATTAGGAACGTACGGATACGACAACCAGACATTTGGTTTTTCTATTCAGTACAACCCAGATAAAGACAAAGATTTAAAACCACATACAGATGCTTCTGCTGCTACCTTAAACATCAACATCAATTTACCCGATGAGAAATTTACAGGTTCTCAGGTAGATTTTTATGACAAAGACTCAGGAAAAACGGTACAGACTGTTTTTGAACCAGGTAAAGCAATGATTCATAGTGGTACGGTTCCACACGCTACACACCCTATTACTAGCGGTCAACGTAGCAATTTAGTTGTTTGGTTGTACGGAGATCGTATGCAAGTACCTAGAGGAGGAAATAGTAGCTATGGTAATTTTGGTGGTTCAGCATCTACCGAGGATGCTCCAGAAACAATTACAGCTCGTCAACGTTGGAGTTTGCCAGAGGGAGCTAAAGATGAGTTTGCTCCGTTCTAAAAATAATTTTATACACCAATCCTAACCTGTTTTTGTAAATAATTCCAGACTTACAAAAACAGGTTGTTTTTTTATTAGTACTTCCTTTTCTTTAACATTAAAACACTCATCCGTTTACGCTTTTTTCTTTTCATAGACTTTCCTATTTTTATAGAAAACCCGTTTGCTACTAAATGAAAAATAAACTACTAAAATTTATCTTTATACTCCTAATTTGTACACAAATAGTCTCACTTATTGTATTGGCCTTGGATGAAAGTCATCAATTAACAGAAAACATAGCATACCGATTTCAATATTTGGTAATAGCTTATTTTTTGATTCCAGCATTTATAGTTTCTGGAATCATTGAGTTTACCATAGTTTATTCATTACTAAAAAAAGCTCCAACCTTCCTCTTTCTGAAAATCATTATTGTAGTTGGCTTAAGTATTTTAGTTTCCAAAGATGGAACAATTGATGAGCAAAATCTTAGTATTTATATCATATGCTTTGAATCTTTTTCAATTATAATCCTATTATATATATTTTTCAGGGTGCTTAATCCGATAAAAATAAAAACATTCACTTTTGCCACATCACTAGTACTCATGATAAATAGCTGTGGAATACCACCTAGTGAGGGTTCTATTGAATATATGAATGAACCATTTTTAACCATATTCGAACAATCCGCATACACACCTACTAATGATATTATCTATCAATTCTATCATGAATATGGTTTTACAGATAAAGTAATTCACCTAAACACGATTATACAACACGATTCTATCATTAAACTAAAACATTCTCTTCCTTTTCAAAAAACTATACTTAGACAATTTTCAAAAATAGATGATGAGAAATATTTAAATGACACCCCTATAAATCTAGAGTGGATATACACTCCCTTTTCAGACATCTCTATTTGTGCTAAAAGCTATAAAAAAGAAAACTCGGACTTTATAGTGAATCACGTTAAAGGTAGTTATGAAATTGAGAAAAAAAATAACTTTACAATACTCAAAGTTTTTGATAATGAAACAAAACGAGAGTTTATAGAAGCTATTCAGACGTATTAGTACTTTATCCAACTAAAACCCCCTTGATAAAATGTTTCAACAAATAACACGAATTCTTACAATATTCATTTGCTTTATGTCTATAGCTCAAACCAGTCCTCTTAAGGTGAATCCGCAAACAAATTCAGCACCAAAAACAAACAATAACCAAACAGAAAATCAGTTAGTTGGTAAATGGTATTATGCTTCTAGAGACAGTGATAAAAAATCGAAAACTCAAAATCTAGTAGAAGGAAAATTTCTACAATTAGAAGCTAATCATCATTTTAACTCAGATGCTTTTACCCACCTAAAAGATGGTAACTGGAGTTTTAACCTAAAAACACAAATACTTTCTCTTAAGACTCAAAAGCATAGTTCTAATTGGTTGGTAAAAAAAGTAAATGAATTTGGTATGATATTAATTCATGCTGAATCCAATGAGAAATGGACTTTTTTTGCTGCTGATGAATAAATTCCCAGATTGTAAACGTTAAAATCTCAAAAAAATGACCAAAGAAATAGAAACACTACTACAAGCTCTTAACGAAACACCAAGAATTCTAAAAGAACTTATTTCAGAAATTGAACCAGAGCTTTATAAAAAAGAAATCGTAAAAGGAAAATGGTCTATACACGAAAACGCAACTCATGTAGCTGTTGGAGATATCTATGGTTTTCAAAAGCGTTTACACGATTTTAAAGAACTGGAACAACCTGTTTTTAAACCTTTATCCGGAGAAAGTTTTCCTAAAACGTTTTTTATAGATCTTGACTTAGAAAAAACTATAGCAGACTTCTTTACTATCAGACAACAAACCATAGAACTAGCAAAGGAATTCAACCCAAAAGATTGGCATAAAAAAGCCATTCACCCAGAATACAAAACCTACACTCCCTACATTATGCTAAGGCATTTACTAATGCACGATCACAGTCACTTGTACAAAATAGAAGACATGGGCTTTGGAATTGGGCATGTAAAATAAGTTAAGAAGAAGCGTATTTTTTTTCCACCATTAACCATCCTTTCTAAACCCGCTTATTAATAAAAATCATGAATTTAGACAAACGAAAAATTTTAACGCCTAACAGTGGTTACGAGAGACAAGTAGAATTGTTACGTTTTTTTGAAGGTAACATAGCACTAACACAAGAAGAACGTGACATCTTAAATAAATGCCCAACCGAATCTTATGAAGAGATAGGCCTAATTGGTTGTATTCTAAAAGAAAACTCTTTTATTAACTATGCTAGGCTGCTAATTGCAAGTTTGCATCAATATAATTTTGACCTGGTTGATCGCGCAACAGCCATATTAAACCGTTCGGATAAAGAAATTAAACTTTTAACGGAACAGCTATCTGTAAGGTTTCTGCAAAAATCTAAAGAGCTCTCAGCATACGAAAACAAAGTTTATTCTATCCTTTTTGAGATGTTGTAAGACCTAGAAAAAAAAGAACCTTTTTACATTCTTACAAATTAACACCTACTCTTTTTTATTGTTTTTATCAGATCTATTATTGTGGTTTCACAATAGTTATGCACTATACTAAAATAGCTAAAGTTACTTCCCTCCTTACCTCTTTCTTGATGTTTTATGTATATTTACTATGTGTTACACCTTTTTTAATATCGTATTTTCGTAACCAATTAACAATCAAACTGGAGTAAAAAAATAGTTACTTCACCCTAAAAAAAATGATTCCAGAACAAGACCAAAAATTTAAGGAAGTACTTTCTAAAATAGAGGGACCAATTAACGAACAACTATTTTTTAATAAGTTTATAGAACTGTTTCCTGAAGCTTGGAAAAAGCATAAAATAACCTATTCTAAATTTAAGAGAAGTAAACAATTTGGTCAAACAATTCCCCTCCCTAAACCCGAAGTTTCGTTACGAAAGGAAATTAGAATTTGGTTACACAAACAATAAAAACCAAAATAGTTAACTTTTTAACCTTCATACAGAAATCCCTCCTTCTGAATCATCTATTTTACTCCATTTCATGAACCCAATAGAATTTCTTATACAGCAAATCAATCACAACGATTTATGGGAAAAAGAGCTAACTCTGGAAAGAAACGAATATTTAAAAGTTCAAGGAACTGTAGACACCAATTTATACTGGATAGTTAATGGAAGTTTACGAATTTTTGTAATTGACGAATTTGAAGAACACACCATTCGTTTTGGTTACAAAAACAACCTTGTAGCTGCGTTAGATTCTTTCTTAAACGAAGAGCCATCAGACTTTTACATTCAAGCTCTAAAAAAAACGACTGTTAAAACCATTTCTAAAGAAAGCTACACTCGGTTAATTCAGGCTACAGACGAAATTAAAAAAGTTTGGCTGCAATTATTAGAGAGCTTTGTTTTACAACAAATGGAACGAGAACGAGACATCCTTACTTCTTCTCCACTAGAAAGATACAAACGTGTTTTAAAGAGAAGTCCACAATTGTTTCAGGAAATTCCGGACAAGTACATTGCCTCTTATTTACGAATGACTCCAGAAACACTTTCTAGAATTAAAAAATCTTAATTTCAATCAATTTTTATAATTCTTAAATAACTGAAATTTGTAAAAAAATATACGATGGCAATAATTACAGCAGATTTTATTCAGGAATTATTAGAATTAACCAAAGAAAACATCAATACAGCAGAAAATTTTAGACATCTTTCTACAACGACATTAAACTGGAAAGAGAACCCTAATAGTTGGAGTGTTCTAGAATGTATCGCACATTTAAATCGCTATGGAGATTTCTACATTCCAGAGATTACAAGTAAAATTAAAACAGCAAAACATCCCAATACAAAGGAGTTTAAAAGTAATTGGTTAGGGGCTTATTTTAGCAAATCGGTATCTTACAACGAACCGCTAAACAAAATGAAAACTTTTAAGGCAATGGATCCTGCTAACTCTGCATTAGATACAGACACCATAGCTATTTTTATAAACCACCAACATCAAATAATAGACTTGTTAAACAAAGCCCAACATATAAGTTTAGACAAAACCAAAACAGCTATTTCTATTTCTAAATGGATAAAATTACGTTTGGGAGATACCTTTAGAGTCGTTATTTACCATAATGAGAGACATATAAAACAAGCTGAAAAAGTACTTTCTTACATTAACAATTAGTTAAACTAAAATATTAGAATTTCCTTACTGCAAATAGTAATTTAGTTGTTCTCACTGTTAAGAATCGACTCTACTATGTATTCTTAACTGTTACTTTAATTGCTATCTATGAAAGAAATATTATCCCACAAAAAAAGATTTAGTAGAAAACAAAAAAACAGCTTTTTGCTATTAATTGAAGCTAAGTTACAAGAGTTAGGTTACCAAACAGAAACACACAAGTTTAAAGGTTTTCCTACATCTATTAATTTAGAAACAAAACATAGTAATCCAGAATATATTTTCATTGCACACTATGACACTGGAACAATTATTCCTTTTTGGATGCATTGGTTAATGAAATTGTTTGGGATTAATAGGCAACTTCTTATGTTATTAGCACTTATAGTATTACCTCTTTTTTCAGGTCTTTTCTCCGTAGGGTATCAAAAAACAGCAGATATAATATCTACTTTTTTTTTAGTTACAATGGCTTCTATATTCTTTCCTAATAAAAATAATTTTGACGACAATACGAGTGGAGTATTATCAATATTAAAAACTGCAGAACTACTTAAAAACAGAGGAGTTAATAATGTGAAATTTATTTTTGTAGATAACGAGGAACTTGGACTTATAGGTTCTAGTGCCCATAAAAAACATTTAAGTAAAAATGGCTTAATCCCCAAGAATTGTAAAATAATCTCTGTAGACTGTGTGGGTGGCAGCGGAACTATTCCACTAATAATACAAAATGGAAAGTCTAATTATGCATCATTATTTGAAAATGCTATTAAAGAAGAGTTTGGTACCTGTAAAGTATCCAAGATGTTACTCCCTGCATCGGATAACTTTCCATTTAGAAAGTATGGAGCTATTAATATTAGTTTTGTAGAAGAAACAATTATCCCAAATGGATTTTACATAAAAAACATACACTCTGCCAAGGATAATGAAATTGATATTAATAAAATCAACAAACTCAGCTATGTTCTTAGTCAAGTAGTTCAATAGATATATCATGAAACACATATACTACATAAGTGGCTTAGGAGCAGATGAGAGAGTTTTTAAATTCCTTTCCTTAAAAAACGTAACAGAAAAACATATCTTTTGGATTCCTCCTTTACAAAACGAATCTATTCATAATTACGCACTCCGTCTAAGCAGGCAAATTGACACAAGTAAGCCGATAATTCTTATAGGTGTTTCTTTTGGAGGTGTAATAGCACAAGAAATTGCCCAACACATTGTCACAGAAAAAGTTATTATTATTTCTAGCGTAAAGTCTTACAAAGAGCTTCCTTTTTCTTTAAAGTTTGTTAGAGCCACACAATTACACAAGTGTTTACCATTAAAACTATTACAATGGTTAAACTTAAAAACTGCAAATTATTACTTTGGAATTGAAACCAAACAAGAAGCTATACTTTTAAAAGCGATTATTAAAGACAGTGACGATACATTTACTTTATGGGCCACCGATGCAATAATAAATTGGCAAGGAAATTATAGCACGCCTAATCTTACCCATATTCACGGAACTAAGGATAAAATTTTTCCCAAAAGAAAAATATCCAATGTTGAATGGGTAAAAAATGGCGGGCATTTTATGATTGTAAACAAAGCAAACGAAATAACTAACAAGATAAATTTGGTTCTTTAGTATGATAAAAGCCAATTGCTTTCTTATTAAATTTACCTAATTACAGGTAACGCTTAACAACTAAAATAAATCAAATGGAAAATCAAATTGCTGAAGAAGAAAAAATTAACAACGAAATTTACGACTATGCTGCCAACCTTATGATTCAGGTTGAAAAAAATAGTTCTGAAGTAATTGCCTCTTTAATTGATGTTAAAGGGTTAGATGAACAAAGTGCTTCTAAAGTAGTGCTAGACTTGGAGCAACACATTAAAATAGCAAAAAAAGAAGCGGCTAATAAAGACATGCTATATGGTGCATTGTGGTGTATAGGAGGAACTATTGCAACCATGGCAGACATCGGTTTTATATTTTGGGGAGCAATTGTATTTGGAGGAATTCAGTTTTTTAAAGGACTTGTTAACTCTGTAATAAAATAGTAAAATCATGATTCAGAAAGAACGATTAGATGTTTGCTTAATTTGTCAGAATAGAAAGGTAAACTTTGACATTGGACTCACTTGTGGTATTACAAACACAAGCCTGAATTTGAAAACAATTGCGATGACTTTTTAAAAGACGAAGAAGAAGCACAAAGAAAATTACAACAAAAGTTAGATGCAGCAGGTAATGCACGATCTCAGAACGGTTCTTTAAACCCCAAAAGCAATATTAGAGGAGGAATTACACTAACTGTTATTGGAGTTCCACTCTTTTTATTTGTATCTATTTGGATTGGAGGCCTGTCCATTATCACTGGAATTTCTTTTATATACAGAGGAAACGAACAGAAAAAGATTTTAAAAGAGAACGAAAAACTTAAAAATAAAGTGTCTAATATGAATTCTTAAAAAAAGCACCTTCTTAACCTAGAAGGTGCTTTTTTATAGCTTGGTAAACTACTAAACCTTAAGACGTATACGTTTGCCTAACAAATTGGTAGCCAACGTTACAAAAACTACAATTGTAATAGAGCTCAAAGGCATTAGAATAGCTGCTATTAATGGAGTTAATTGTCCCGAAATAGCAAAGTAAAGTCCAATTATATTGTACAGAATAGATAACACAAAACTAATCTTTACCACTCCCAAACTTTGTTTGCACAATTTGATAAACTTAGGAAGTAATGCTAGTTTTTTTGCATCTATTATGGCATCACTTGCCGGAGAAAAAACATTTACATCTTCTGCAACCGCAATACCAACTTCTGCTTGTAACAAAGCCCCAGCATCGTTTAAACCATCGCCTACCATTAATACAGACTTTCCATGCTCTTGGGTTCGTTTTATAGTATCTAATTTATCGTGAGGAGATTGATTAAAATAAAATTGTGTCGCTTTAGGCAAATTTTCTTGCAATAAAAACAACTCTGCATCATTATCTCCAGACAAAACATTTATAGCATGATTTTCTCCTAGCTGATGTAGCATTTTAAAAATATTAGTTCTATAACTATTGCTAAATTTAAAATAGCCCTTTATGGTATTATTTATAGCAACATACACCCTACTCTCAGTTTCATTATTTTTAGCTCCAATATATACTGCCGATCCAAGTTTGATTGTATCTCCTTTGTAAATAGCTTGCAAACCTTTTCCTTCTATTTCTTTAAATGACTCTAAAGCGAACCTATCCCCTTTTAATTCTTGATATAAAGTTCTGCTTAAAGGGTGGTTTGAATTTTTCACCAATGATCTCACCAACGCTTCTTCTTTAGGAATTAGTGCTTGTCCCACAAAGGCAAACTCCTGTTTTTCTCTTGTAGTTAAAGTTCCTGTTTTATCAAAAAACAAACTTTCTACTTGTGCCAATCTTTCTATTACAGTACTGTCTTTTAAATAAAAACGTTGTTTTCCTAATACTCTCAATACATTTCCTAGCGCAAAAGGAGCAGATAATGCCAAAGCACAAGGACATGCAACTATTAAAATAGACGAAACTACATTTATAATCTGAGTACGGTCTACCACCAACCAACCTATGGCAGCAACCAATGTAACTATCAATAATCCTATGGTAAAGTACTGACTAATAGTATCTGTAACATGAGTTAGTTTGGATGTTTTTGTATAAGAATTCTGACTCCACAACTTGGTTAAATAACTCTGATCTACTGTTTTGGTGACTTCCATAGTAATTCCCTCTCCTTGTTGCTTTCCCCCTGCAAATATCTTGTCACCAGAGTCTTTAGAAATCAACCTAGACTCTCCGGTTACAAAACTATAGTCTAATACTGGTTTTCCTTTTAAAACAATTCCATCCGTAGGTACAATTTCCTGATTCCTAACAAACAAAACGTCTCCTACCTTTAATTCATTTACAGGAACTACTATTTCTTCATCATTTTTAATAGTAGTCACCGCTATTGGAAAATAGGATTTAAAATCACGTTCAAAAGACAAGAAATCATAGGTTTTTTTCTGAAAAAACTTCCCTAGTAATAAAAAGAAAATCAGTCCTGTTAAACTATCAAAATACCCCTGACCTGTAGCTGTAAAATATTCATAACAACTTCTTACAAAAAGTACCACAATCCCTATGCTAATAGGGACATCAATATTTAAGATTTTCTTTTTTAAACCTTTGTACGCAGAAATTAAATACTCATTCCCTGCATAACATACAATTGGAATAGAGAACAAAAACATTAATAAAGAAAAAACAGGCTTGTATTGCTCTAACCAAATATCTGGCTTTCCAAAATACTCTGGAAACGACAAAAACATGGTATTTCCAAAGGCAAAACCAGCAATGGCTAATTTATAAATGGCCTTTTTACTCTTTTTTTGTGTTTTCTCCCCGTCTTCTAAACTAATGTAAGGATCGTAACCAATCATGACTAACAGCTCTACAATCTGTTGTAAAGTTGATGTGTCTTTATAGGTAATCTGAACGGTTTTCTTGGAAAAATGCACTCGTGAATTTACAATAGCACTATTTAACTTTTGCAAGTTTTCTAACACCCAAACACAAGAACTACAATGAATAATAGGAATATACAGAGTTACAATCTCTATGTCTTCTTCTTTAAAGTCTAATAATTTTTCTACCACCTTAGGGTTCGATAAGAAATTATACTTTCCTTCAATCCTATTGGGGGTAGCTCCAGGAGTATCTTCTAACGAATAAAAATCCGTTAAATCGTTCTCGCTAAATATTTGATAAACTGTTTTACATCCATTACAGCAAAACTCCTTATCATCAAATAACACGATTTCTTCAGCAGCCTCGTCTCCACAGTGGTAACATGTAGCCATTTATAGTAGTTAGTAGTTGTTGTTAGTACAAATTTCTATAAAAAAAAAGGAGGATTCTATGACGATTATCATACTCCCTACGTGGTCTTTTTTTTGTAATTTTGATATCGGTTGAATCCCCAAAAAAATTAAAAGCCATAACTATGGAGACTAGATGTGAACAATGCCTTGTTAAACAATTTAATAATCTAAATGCTTTAACAAAAGACGAGTTAATGTGTATCTCGGACTCAAAAGATGTTCATGTTTTCAAAAAAGGGGAAATTATTTTTCAAGAAGGAAAATTTACCTCTGGAGTTTATTGTATTAAAGACGGTGTCTGTAAGCTCTCTCAGTTAAACGCAAACGGTAAAGAACAAATTGTAAAATTCTCTAAAAAAGGAGATTTAATTGGGTACCATTCTGCTATAACTAGTGAATCTAATCCTATTACTGTGACTGCATTAAACGATGTTTCTGCTTGTTTTATTCCACAAGAATTGATTAAAAAGCCTCTAGAAGAAAACCCTAAGTTTTCTAACGAAATGTTTAAAACAGTTTGTAAAGATTTAAAAGAAGCCAATAATACACTTACCAATATTTCTACCAATACGGTACACCAACGTATGGCCGATTTAATTCTTTTCTTAAAAGAAACCTATGGGGTAACAGAAACCAATACCATTAAAATTCAGTTAAGTAGAAAAGAAATTGCAAGCTCTGTTGGTACTGCCACAGAATCTGCAATTCGTATTCTATCTACCTTTAAAAAAGATGGTCTTATAGACTTAGTTGGTAAGTCTATTACCATTTTAGACGAAGTAGAATTGCAAAGAAGAGCTACAGGATTTTAGTAAAAGGTAAATTCTACCGCTCAGTTCCATAATTTGTGTATTTTTGCCACGCTAAAGAAATACACAAAAATGAGTATCCAAAACCATTTAGAAATTGCTGTTAAAAAGGCATGTAACGAAATTTTTAATATTGAAATCCCTTCTGTAGAATTCCAAGCCACTCGCAAGGAGTTTGAAGGAGATATTACTGTAGTGGTTTTTGCCCTACTAAAATTTGTAAAAGGGAACCCTGTACAAATTGGAACTCAAATTGGAGAATACTTAACAGAAAATGTAGACCTAGTTACCAATTTTAACATGGTAAAAGGTTTCTTAAACATCTCTATCAACCCTAACTTTTTTGTAGACAGTTTTTACAACATCTATGAAACTGAAAACTATGGAATTGTTAGTCCTAAAGAAGGAGACAAAGCCGTAATGGTAGAATACTCTTCTCCAAACACCAACAAACCTTTACACTTAGGGCACGTTCGTAACAACTTATTAGGTTTTTCTGTTGCCGAAATTATTGCTGGAGCAGGAAAAAAAGTATACAAAACCCAAATTATTAACGACCGTGGTATTCATATTTGTAAAAGTATGTTGGCATGGCAAAAGTTTGGAAATGGAGAAACTCCTGAGTCTACCAATTTAAAAGGTGACAAATTAGTAGGTAACTACTATGTTGCTTTTGACAAAGCTTACAAAGAAGAAATCAACACTTTAATTGCCCAAGGTAAAACAGAAGAAGAAGCTAAGAAACAAGCTCCTATTTTATTAGAAGCTCAAGATATGTTACGCAAGTGGGAAGCTGGTGACGAAGAAGTAGTAAACCTTTGGAAAACAATGAACCAGTGGGTGTATGATGGATTTGCAATATCGTACAAAAACTTAGGGGTTGATTTTCACAAAAATTACTACGAAAGCGAAACTTATTTATTAGGTAAAGACTGTGTAAAAGAAGGATTAGAAAAAGGGATTTTCTACCAAAAAGAAGATGGTTCTGTTTGGATTGACTTAACAGATGAAGGTCTAGATGAAAAATTGGTATTAAGAGGTGATGGAACATCTGTATACATTACTCAGGATATAGGTACAGCCATTCAACGTTTTCAAGAATTTGACATTAACGGATTAACGTACACAGTAGGTAACGAACAAGATTATCATTTTAAAGTGTTGTTCTTAATTCTAAAAAAATTAGGATACGCTTGGGCAGCTAATATGTATCACTTGTCTTATGGAATGGTAGATTTACCATCTGGTAAAATGAAATCTAGAGAAGGTACAGTTGTAGATGCAGATGATTTGATGAAGGAAATGGTAGATACTGCCAGAGAAATTTCTCAAGAATTAGGAAAGTTAGAAGGATATTCTGACGAACAAAAAGAGGAGTTGTACAAAATAATAGGAATGGGGGCCTTAAAATACTACATTTTAAAAGTCGACCCTAAAAAACGTATTTTATTCGACCCTAAAGAATCTATTGATTTTAACGGAAATACAGGACCTTTTATTCAATACACCTATGCTCGTATTCAGTCTATCTTAAGAAAAGCTGATTTTGACTTCTCTGAGAAGCAAAGCATTGAAATTTCGGAAAAGGAATTGGCTGTAATTAAGACTTTACAACAATACGCAGACACAGTGCAACAAGCTGCAAAAAACCATAGCCCTGCTTTGGTAGCTAACTATACATACGATTTGGTAAAAGAGTACAATTCTTTTTACCAAAGCTCTTATATATTAGGTTGCGAAGATGAAGCTGTTAAAATATTTAGAACGCAATTGTCTAAACAAGTTGGAGAAACTATTAAATCTGCTTTTAACTTATTAGGTATAGACGTTCCTGAAAGAATGTAACAGCAACTGTCTACTTCCTATTGATTATTAACAAATCTTTGAATCTTTCAATTATTTAATACTTGAATAAAACAATCTACATATCACTCCTAAAAGCAATACTTAAAATTTGTATTGCTGGAGTGTTTATTGGCTTATTACATCAATACGATTGGATTGTTGCACTTATATTATTTGCCAAAGTAATACACTCTATGTATAGCCTTGGGTTTAAAGGTGGAAACAAATATTGGATTGTTCCTATTGGAATGTTTTTTACAGGAATCCTAGGTATTGCAGCAGAATACTGGGGTACCGAAAATGCCTACTGGGAATATCATGATGTAAATACTAATTTACCATTATGGTTACCATTTGCTTGGATGTTGGCTTTTAGTTACATCTATAAATTAGAAAAAGAGCTTTTTTCTGCTTTACCAAATCCTACCTTAGGCTCTAAAGCAATTATTACATTTCTATTGGCATTGGTTTTTCCAGCCTTTGGAGAAGTTATTACTATTAACCTAGGAGTTTGGACTTACTCTTGGCCTTATCAATTTTTAGGAGTGCCTCTGTACGCTCTAATCTGCCTAGTAGTACTACATATGTTTGTAAATGGTGTAATTTATCTACTTGCTAAACGTTTTAAATTTAACGACCCCGTATTTAATTCCTAATAGAGAGTCTCTTCAATATAGACAATCTTAACAGAATTCTCTTATCACAAATAGTATCTCTATTTTAACCAAACCTTATACATTTACAGAGGTTTGACCCTTATTTTCACCCATACAACAACCCTTATTTTAAGCCATCTGTTCGTTAATTTGTAATTATAATTAAATTGGGGTTGTACCCAAAAAACGAACGCTGTACTTAAATGAAAACAAACGTAATTGCTCTAATCCTAGGAACTCTTTTTAGTTTAAACACTTTTGCTCAACAAAAGAAACCAAACGTATTACTAATCTATACAGATGACCATAGATATTCTGGAATACATGCTTTAGCTGGTGAAGGCGTAAAAACACCTAATATTGACAAACTAGCAAACGAAGGATATATATTCGACAACACCTATTTAATGGGTGCTTATACGGGTGCTACTTGTATGCCTAGTAGGGCTCAATTATTAACCGGGAGAAATCTTTTTCAATTAAACGGTTTAGGACATACCATTCCTAAAGAGCATGTAGCTATTGGAGAAGCTTTTCAAAACGCAGGGTACCATTCTCATATTGTAGGAAAATGGCATCAAGACAATCAATCTTTAGGACGAATTTTTAACAGTGGTGGTTCTATGATGAGTAGAGGAATCTATTTAACAGATCATTACAGAATGCCTTTGTGGAAGTGGAGAAAA
Organism: Wenyingzhuangia sp. IMCC45574; assembly: GCF_054182685.1. NCBI lineage: Bacteria > Pseudomonadati > Bacteroidota > Flavobacteriia > Flavobacteriales > Flavobacteriaceae > Wenyingzhuangia > Wenyingzhuangia sp. IMCC45574. Next base: position 846,483 of record NZ_CM135169.1, read on the forward strand.
GATGGAAACTATAAAAAGAAAGATGCTTTTATTTATACTTACGATGAAAAAGGAAATAGAACTACAAGAAAAGTTGCTAAAGGAGAAAAAAGAGGACCTTTAAAAACTGAAAAAGATGGTCCACACACTTCTGAGATTTTTGGGGATGAAGCAGTAGATTTTGTTTTAAAACAAGAAGGAAACAAACCCTTTTTTATGTATTTGGCTTTTCACGCACCTCACGATCCTAGGCAAGCACCTAAGAAATACAAAAAAATGTATCCAGAGAAAAAGATAAAGCTAACTCCCTCTTACCTTCCTCAACATCCTTTTGACAATGGACATTTATACTTAAGAGATGAACAGCTGGCTCCTTGGCCAAGAACAGAAGCAGTAGCAAAAAAAGAACTATCGGACTACTATGCCATTATTAGTCATGTAGACAGTCAAATAGGTAGAGTTATTGCGTCTTTAAAGAAAACAGGTCAATACGAAAACACTATTATTGTTTTATCTGGTGATAGTGGTTTAGCAGTTGGAAATCATGGATTAATGGGGAAACAAAATGTATATGATGAAGATGGAATTCATGTACCTTTAATTATTTCTGGAAAAGTAAAAGGAAATGGAAAACGATTTAACGCTTTAAGTTACATACACGATATCTACCCTACTATTTGTGACATGGCAAATATTAAAAAGCCGACTTCTGTTACAGGTAAGAGTTTAAAGCCTGTAATTGATGGTAAAAAACAACAAGTTAGAGAATATACATACCATGCTTACAGACAGCATCAAAGGGCTTATAGAAAGGGAGATTACAAATTAATAGAATTTGTACAAGCTCCTGATTATGATAGAAAAAACAAAATTTCAATTACTTCGGGTAGTAAAGTAACCCTATTATTTAACTATAAAAAAGATCCATGGGAAACCACTAACCTAGCCTTTTTACCAGAATATAAAGAGGTCCTTGCGCAAATGAAAAAGGAAATGCGTAAAAAAGCAATAGAACTCAACGATTATAAAGAACATAATGGCTATACAGAAGATTTTTGGGATTATTATTAAATGATACTAATAAAAAAATCTATCATGCTTAAAGCTTTTTAATTATGAATAAAATAATTACTTCCTTTTTATACGCCATCATATCTCTAGTAACTTTAAGTACACTGGGGCAAACCTACTATGGAAAATACAAAGAACTTCCTCTAAACCAAACTAAGCCCTCTGGCTGGCTAAAACAAGTTTTAGTGAAACAAGCCCAGGGTTTAGGAGGAAACCCTACCGTATCTGGCTATCCTTTTAACACTCGCATGTGGACTACAGACATTCAAATTCCAGAAGGTCATGCAGGTAGTGAGGATTGGCCTTACGAACAAACAGCATATTTTTTAGACGGAACTTATAGATGTGGTCTATTAATTAACAATAAGAAACTAATAGACTTTGCAAACAAAGACTTTAATTACACTTTAAACAAAGTCCCTGCAACAGGGATATTAGGACAAGTTATGTGTAACGACTGGAGTCGTGTAGTCTATTTTAGAGGATTAATGGCCAGGTATGAGATTACCAAAGACAACTCTATTCTTCAGAAATTAACAAACCACTTTTTAAAAACTCCCCGTTTATTTAATAGTGGTAGAGCTTTATTTAGCATTGAATCTATTTTATGGTTGTATGATAAAACTGGGGACAAGAGATTGTTACATTTAGCTATCAACAGTTTTCATAATAGTAAAAACACAACCGAAGGAGGTGAGTATAGTAAAACGAGTCTAAACAAGAACTTACCATCTAAACTGCTAGATCAAATGTTATCGGATAAAATCCCACATGGTCATGGAGTTAGCAATATGGAACAAGTAAAAATTCCAGCACTACTCTATATGTACACTGGTAAGGAGAGGTATTTAAAAGCATCTATCCATCAATTTAATAAAATTGTAAAGCATCATATGTTGGTAGACGGTTGCCCAAGTTCTGTAGAGCATTTAGAAGGTAAAGCAGTAGATTTAGCTCACGAAACTTGTGACATCGTCGATTTATCTTGGAGTGCTGGTTATTTATTAATGGCAACCAATAATGGACACTGGGGAGACCTACTAGAACGCTGTATATTTAATGCTGGTTTTGGAGCTATGGATAAAGAATTTAAAGCACATCAGTATTACTCTGCTCCTAACCAACCTGTAGCAGCTGAAGAAACAAGCCAGTTTAACGCTAAATTAAATTGGGGAAGTATGGCTTTAGGTCGTATGTGTTACCGCACAGGACATGATACTGAGTGTTCTACAGGTAATATCCAAAGAATGTTTCCTGTTTACGCAAGTAGGATGTGGCTAAAAAAAGCTGATGACTCAGGAATTATCGCGGCATTGTATGGAAGTTCTGATTTTAATTTTACCAGTAAAGGAAATTCAATAAAGGTTCATCAAAAAACCCAATACCCTTTTAATGAAAAAATAAAATTTCATTTTGAAATGGATAAAACAAATCGTTTTTCTTTTACCATGCGTATACCTAAATGGTGTAGCAACCCTAAAGTATACATCAATAACAAAAAAGTTAAAGACATTAAAATCCACAAAGGCATGCTAACTTTAGAGCGTAAATTCAAAAACAAAGACGCTATAAAACTGGTATTGCCTATGGAAAATAAAATTACTTCATGGGGAGAAAACAATACCGGATTTGCTATTGAAAGAGGTCCTTTGGTGTATGCATTACCCGTTAAAAACAAAACCATTACATTTCCTTATATAGGAGATCCAAAACTAAGAGATTTCCCAAATAGGCTTATGTACCCTACATCTACTTGGAATTACGCTCTAGATATTAAAAACAATAGCGAAATTCAGTTTACTTCTAACAATAGTAAAACCAATTATCCGTGGAGTGTAAAAAATAGTCCTGTTAAAATGAAAGTACCAGTTAAGCAAGTATTAAACTGGCATCTTAACGGAACCAAGCATCTAAAAATATTTCCAAAAAAACTAGAATTAAGTAACAAACGTGAATTTATAGAATTGATACCACTTGGTAGTACTTACCTAAGAATGACTTTATTTCCTATAGCAAATTAAAAATGAATAAAATATTCTTAAAACTATGTATATTGTCTACACTAACAAGTCTATTATCATTAGCTCAAAACAAACAGCCTAACATCTTATTCGTAATTGCAGATGACATGTCTCATACTAGTATTTATGGACATAAATTTGTAAACACTCCTAATTTTGATAAAATAGGGCAACAAGGACTGGTATTTAACAACATGTTTACTCCTAGTAGTAAATGTGCTCCTTCTAGAGCTGTAATCCTAACAGGTCGTAATCCTTGGCAATTAGAAGCTGCAGCCAACCACCAACCTATTTGGCCTGAAAAATTTAAGAGCTTTATTGAGGTACTTACAGATAATGGATATTTTTCGGGATTCACTGGAAAAGGTTGGAATCCTGGAATTCATCCTGCAGGAAGGAATTTAACTGGTAAAGAGTACAACAAAAAAAAGATTGACAAAAAGCCTTTAAAAGGTGTAGCATTATACGATTACACCGAGAATTTTAAAGACTTCATTAAAGATAGACCTAAAAATAAACCTTTCTTTTTCTGGTACGGATGTAAAGAACCCCACAGAGGTTATGAGTACAAAAGTGGTGTCCGATTAGGGAAAAAAATAGAAGACTTAAAGTTTCAACCTTCATTTTGGCCAGCAAACGAACGTGTTAAAAACGACATTTTAGATTATGCTGTAGAAGTTGAATATTTTGATCAGCATTTAGGGAATATTCTAAAGCATTTAGAAAAAGTAGGGGAATTAGAAAACACTATTATTATTGCTACTTCGGATAATTCTATGCCTTTTCCTAGGTACAAAGGACATCCGCATGAATTTTCTACCAGAATTCCATTTGTAGTAAGTTGGTCAGGAAAAATTAAAAACCCTGGAAGAAGTTGTTCTGAATTTGCTAGCTTTATTGACATTGCTCCTACTCTTTTGGAGGTTTCTGGTCTTGAGCAAATCAATTCTGGAATGCCCCAAATTCAAGGTAAAAGTTTAACCGATTTCTTTAACAATAATGTAAAAGGTAGAAATACAGTTCTTACAGGTAGGGAAAGAAACGATATGGTTAGACCTAATGGCTGGGGTTACCCTGTTAGAAGTTATCATAAAGGAGATTATGTGTATATGCATAATTTTGAACCTAATAGATGGCCCTGTGGAGAAGAAAAAACAGGTTACAGAGATACTGACTATAGTCCTACCAAAGCTGAAATCATGGAACTAGACAAAAGTAACTTGTTCCATCAATTAAATTTTGGAAAAAGACCTAAAGAAGAACTTTACAATATTAAAAAAGATCCTTTTTGCATGAACAATTTGGCAGCAGATGAAAAACTATCGAAACTAAGGAAGAAAATGAAAACTGCTCTCTTTAAGGAGTTAAAAAAACAAGGAGATCCTAGAATGTTTGGCAAGGGAGCTATATTTAATAAAGCTAGACCTAAAAGAATTGCTCAATACAACGAATTGGTAGCTAAAACGGAAGCTAGAAAGTTAAAAAAGAAGAAAAAATAAATCATTTATGAAATTTACAATTTACACATTATTGCTACTATTCTTTATAACTAGCAATTCTAATGCTCAGTCCAATAAAATCACCCCTATAACAGCAACAAAAGGGAAACTTCTTTTTTCTGATGATTTTAACAGAAAAGAAATAGGTAATCAATGGGAAATAAAGGAAAAATTCAATGGAGCTTTTACTATTGAAAAGGGAACTTTGGTTAGCAAAGAATTAAAGCATGCTGGGCATGGTTCTGTTACACGAGCTCATTTTAATTTTTCAGATGTAATTATAGAATTCGACTTTAAATTTAAAGGAGGCAAACGTTTTAATATGGTAATGGACGATAGCAAATGTAAAACGGTTTGGGCAGGTCATATTTCTAGAGTTTCATTCACCAAAAACAGTTTTTATGTTCAAGATGACAAAACTGGAACCATGAACTTAGAGGTTAGAAAAAAAAGAAAACAAAATCCTAATAGTAATAAACTCAAAAAACTAATTAATAGTAAAAAATCTATTGTTAAACATGCTTTTAAAGATGGTGAATGGTATCATGTTAAAATCATTAAAAAAGGGGACATTTTACAATGTAACGTTAACAATTATATAGCTCAAATACAATCAGAAGGTATCTCCCACCCTAAGCTTAATAAGTTTGGCCCAACCATAACTGGAGCTGCTATTCTTTTTGATAATTTTAAAATATGGGAGACACATTAAATATAGAGTTCCATATTATCAATTATTCAAAACAGGGTGCAATAGCATCCTGTTTTTTATAAAAATCTCTTAACAATATCCATCTTTTTGTTAAATTAAAAAATTACAGTTATCTCACCACAGAAGCATACTTTATTACAAAATAAATAAAATAGCAGCTATAAAATTAACATATCACCACAAAAACAACCTATAAAAAACAAAAACATCAAAAAAACACATTACCAAATGGTTACTAAACACCTAGAATAAGCCCACGAGCTCTATGGATTTTAGTTTTGAATTCATACATTTGTAAGCATTGGAATTTATTTTACTATAAAAAAAATATACACATGAAATACGACGTTATTGTTATAGGAAGTGGACCTGGAGGATATGTTACTGCTATTAGAGCTTCACAATTAGGATTTAAAACCGCTGTTGTTGAAAAAGAATCTTTAGGAGGTATCTGTTTAAACTGGGGTTGTATTCCTACAAAAGCTTTATTAAAAAGTGCTCAGGTATACGACTACTTAAAGCATGTAGATGACTATGGTTTAAAAGCTGAAGCTATCGATAAAGATTTTGAAGCAGTAATTAAACGTTCTCGTGGAGTTGCAGAAGGAATGAGCAAAGGTGTTCAATTCTTAATGAAAAAGAACAAGATTGATGTTATCATGGGTACTGGTAAAATTAAGCCAGGAAAAAAAGTAGACGTTACCGATGCTGATGGTAAAGTTACTGAATATGATGCTGATCACATTATTATTGCAACAGGTGCTCGTTCTAGAGAATTGCCTAATTTACCACAAGACGGTAAAAAAGTAATTGGATACAGACAAGCAATGACATTACCAGAACAACCAAAGAAAATGATTGTTGTTGGTTCTGGAGCTATTGGAGTTGAGTTTGCTCACTTTTATAACTCTATGGGTACAGAGGTTACAATTGTAGAATTTATGCCTAATGTAGTTCCTGTAGAAGACGAAGATGTTTCTAAAGCTTTTGGAAACTCTTTAAAGAAGTCTGGGATTAAGGTAATGTTAAACTCTGCTGTAGAATCTGTAGATACTTCAGGAGACGGAGTTGTTGCAACTGTTAAGACTAAAAAAGGAGAAGAAAAATTAGAAGCAGACATTCTTTTATCTGCTGTAGGTATTAAAACAAACATTGAAAACATTGGATTAGAAGATGTTGGAATTGTTGTAGATAGAGATAAGATTATTGTAAACGATTACTACCAAACTAACATTCCTGGTTATTACGCTATTGGAGATGTTGTTCCTGGACAAGCTTTAGCACACGTTGCTTCCGCAGAAGGAATTACTTGTGTAGAAAAAATCGCAGGATTACATACAGAAACAATAGACTATGGAAACATTCCTGGATGTACTTATGCATCTCCAGAAATTGCTTCTGTTGGTTTAACTGAAAAAGCTGCAAAAGAGGCTGGATACGAAATTAAAGTAGGAAAATTCCCTTTCTCTGCTTCTGGTAAAGCTTCTGCTGCAGGAAACAAAGAAGGATTCGTGAAAGTAATTTTTGACGCTAAATACGGAGAGTGGTTAGGATGTCATATGATTGGTGCTGGTGTTACTGATATGATTGCTGAAGCTGTATTAGGTAGAAAATTAGAAACTACTGGTCATGAAGTTTTAAAAACTGTTCACCCACACCCTACAATGTCTGAAGCGGTAATGGAAGCAGTTGCTGCTGCATACGATGAAGTGATTCACCTATAAGAGAATCTATATAAAATACATAAAAAAAGAGGAAACTTTAAAGTTTCCTCTTTTTTTATGCCTATAATCAAACTTTAGCACAATTTTTGAGTCTAACTTTGGCACTAACTACTACAACTATTATGAAAAAAAAGCCATTATTTCTTTCGATTTTAGCAATGACTCTTGTGTCCTTTGCCATTATAAATCAAAACGATTTTTTTAAAAAAGTTGAACAAAATCTAGAAAGCTATACAGAAAATCATCCTGAAAAAATTTTTATTCATACCGATAAGCCTTACTACGCTACAGACGAAGACCTTTGGTTTACCACCTATTTGGTAAACGGTATTTCATTGCAAAAAACCTTAAAAAGTAGGGTTGTACACGTAGAATTAATGGATCAAAAAGACAGTATTGTTGCCAGAAAAAAACTATACGTACATCACACAAGCGTTGCTGGAGATTTTAAAATAAAAAAAAGCTTTAAACCAGGTAAATATACATTAAGAGCTTACACTAAATACATGAGAAATCATGGAAGTGATTATTATTTTCAAAAAGAAATACCAGTATATCAATTAGACAAGAAAGACAGCTTGTCTAATCAAGAAACTTCCAAAGAAAAGTTAACTACAACTCCTAAAGCTAACCAACCTACAAAAAAGGTTAAAGAGAGTAAACCTGAAATTAAATTTTATCCAGAAGGTGGTTACTTAGTAGCAAACACTCAAAACAAAGTTGCTTTTGAAGTTTCTGACGGTACACATGAAATTAATTTAGAAGCTACAGTTAAAGACAAAGAAGGAAACGAAATTCTGACAATCAAAACCCTTAAAATGGGAATTGGTAGTTTTTTATTCATTCCAGAACAGGGAAAAGAATACTATGCAAGTATCAAATTAAACGGTAAGGAAGAAAAATACCCATTACCTAAAGCTTTAGATAGTGGATACACATTAAACATTACCAATTATGGAAAATATCTAATTGCCAATATTAATGCTACTGTAGAGAACGGATTACAAGGAGTTCATTTAGTAGCTCATGAAAGAGGAAAATTACTACACAAACATTACGAGGAAACAAATAAATCAAATCACATTATTAAAATACCTACAACAAACCTTAGTGATGGTATTGTTAATTTCACCTTATTTGACAACGAAGGAAGACCCGTTGCAGAGCGTTTAGTTTATGTAGACAATCCGAATAACAATCTAAAAATAAACATAAACAAATCCTCTGAGGTAACGAATAGTCGTAAAAAAGTAACCTTACAATTTGATGTTACCGATAAAACAGGAACAAGCACACCTACAAGCTTATCTTTAGCGGTTAGAGATTTAAAAGCTTTTCCATACAACAACAAATCTGGAAATATAAAATCTTGGTTGCTTCTAAATTCAGACTTAAAAGGAGCTATTCATAAAGCAGGGTACTTTTTTGAAAAAGAAAACGATGCCAAAACAAGATACTTGCTAGACTTAGTTATGATGACCAAAGGATGGAGACGTTTTTCGTGGCAAGAAATTATTAATAAGCAAGATAGCATACCAACTTATAAACCTGAAACAGGATTGTATATTTCTGGTACTACAAAAAATTTAAAAAGACCTTATACAGAAAAATCTTGTCCAACAAATATTGTGTTTTATGGTACTACTGAAATGCAAGAACAACAATCTGACTCTTTAGGTAAATTTAAATATGGTCCTTTTCGTTTCTTTGACTCTATTCCGGTTATTATTCAAGCTAGGTTAGATCGTTTTGGATCTACAAGACGTAAATCTAGAAATGTGGTTATTTTAGTAGATAAAGATCGTCCGGACACTATTCAAAAAAGCAATGTCTTTTTTAATAAGAAAAACAACATAACCTCAGACAAAGAAAGACAGATTGAAACCTTTGTAAAGGTTACACAATACATAAAAGAAGAAAAATTTAAATACGATCAAGAAATTGAACGTTTAGATCAAATTACCTTAATAGCAAGAAAGAAAACCGAATTAGAAAAGAGACAAGATGAAATGAATAGTCTTACCGACTATGGAGCACCAATGAGTAGTGCTAATCGTATGGATGTCTTAACAGATGTATTAGAAGCAGGAACTTATACTGCATTAGATTTAGTAAGTCAAATGAACGGTGTTAGCGTTTTTTCTGATACTATATATCTAAGAAGAAACAACAACCCTGCTAGAGTAATGTTAGATGGTTTAGAAGTAGACGGAAGCTTTTTACAGAGTATTAATGGAGATGAAATTTCTTTTATAGATATATTACAAGGAGCAGATGCAGCTACCTTTATGAATGCTGGTAATGGAGTTATTGCTTTATACTCTAGTACTGGAAATGTTGGAAGTAGAAGTGTAAAAAGAAAACCTGGAATTATAGATTTCCATGCAAGAGGATTCTATACCGCTAGAAAATTTTATAAGCCTGACCATGTGAATGGCTTTGAAGATATGAATAAGGCTGATTTAAGAACTACTCTCCACTGGGAGCCTATTGTAAGAGTAACCAGCAAAGGAACCGCTGAAGTAAGTTTCTTTACAAGTGACTTAAAGAGTGATTATCTAATTGAAATCCAAGGTATTTCTGATACTGGAGTTCCTATACAAGCTACTTCTACTTTTGTAGTAGAGTAAATTAACTTATAATGAGTTTATCTAAAAGCCCTGTATGAAAATCATACAGGGCTTCTTTTTATAATTTTTGTATAAATTTAAAATGACTCGTCCCAAAAAGCTATATAAAAGCTTCGGAACAATATTTGTTACCAATAGTAAAAACACTAGTATGAAAAAATTACTACTTCTAATTATTATACTTTTTAGCTCTCAACAATCAACAGGACAAAAGTGTCTTGATGTAAAATTTAAACTGAGAGGTTATTTTTATGCAGGAACTAGTAAAATAGATACTACTGCATATGGAGGTTTTTATCAAGATAATAACGCTCCTAAAAAACTAATTCCTGCCATATCTAAAATATCCAATGCTAAGAAATTTCAAATATTGGCAAAGCCAAATCTTAAAAAACAATTTTCTAAGGGTATAGAAGGTTTTAAAATATATATAATTAACAAAACAGATTCTATCATAACACTTCCAGCACAAGATAGTAGACTCTATTTAAAGAGACAGGTATTTTATAAAAACAAATGGCAGGATATAGAATATTTACCCAGTAGCTGGTGTGGAAATAGCTATCACAGGGTCTTTATAAAACCAAAGGAATACTGGGACTTCACAGCACCCTGTTTAATAGGTAAGATCAAAGGAAAATTTAGATTTAAATTAGACACGAATAATACTTCAATTTATTCTAATGAATTTGAAGGAAGTTTTAACAAAAAGCAACTAACAAAAGAACAAGGACATAAGCCAATTAGCATAATGGATCCTTACAACAATTAAAAAAAGGCTTTTGAATAAAATTCAAAAGCCTTTTTTACTTATTAATCATTAGAGATTCTAACTCTATTATTTCTGCAATTTCTTCGTTTCTTCAGCAATACGTTTCTTAGACTTACCACTTAATCTTAACTTCTGGTAGTAGAACTCTGGCTTTAAGTATACGTGATTCTTTTTCATATCAGAATCATTTACATCTTGACTTAAATCACAGTCGAAACGTGTTAATACTGCGTGGTTTGTATTCCATCCATTTACAGCAGTAAAATGACTGATACCCCAAGTAATTCCTCTTCCATTTTCTGTATCTGTAAAAGCATCTGGAATAAAAGGACCTCCGGCATTTGGTGGATATTCAATAATAGAAGCTACTTTAAAGTTAACTCCATCTTCCGCATACTGAATTGTATTATGCTCATTACCATCTCTAATTACAATAGAAGCAATTCCCTTTTTAAATGGGAACATAGTTGTCTCATGCCCTGAACTAGAGATAGGGTTTAATGGATGTTTTTTAAATGGACCTAATGGATTATCACCAATAGCTAAACCATGCATTCTAACTAAATTTGGCTGTCCGTTAGCATCTGACTTGTAATATATATAGATCTTTCCATTGTGTACTAATGGATATGGATCGTGAATTGAATACTGATCCCACTCTCCTGGCTTACCGTTTGGAATTACTACTTTATTATGATGTGTCCAAGGACCATCAGGTGAGTCAGCATAAGAAACTGCCACAGGACAATCATCTCCTCTTTTCCCACTTGCTTCCATAAACCCTTGGTAGTACAAGTAGTATTTTCCCTTCCATTCCAAAATATCGGTTGTTGTTACAGAACGCCAACCTGCATTTGGTTTTTCTGGTCTTGTAATAGCAACACCTTGCTCTTCCCAAGTAAATCCATCTTTAGAAGTAGCATACCATATTTCACATAAATCCCAATCTGCCGTAGGAATTTCATCTGTTGCCAAATGTGCATTTCTACCTCCTACTGGTGGAGTCTTAGTATGTCTGTAAGTATACCAAACATAGTACTTCCCATTCTTATAGATTACTTTAGAAGGATCTCTACGAGAAATGGTTCCGTCATGATTACTATAATCAAACCCTTTTAATTCGGTATATTTAAACTGTGTATACAGCTCATTTAATTGAGGTGTAGCTGCATATTTATCATAACTTCTATTCATAGAAGCACTAAGCTTTCTATTTGTAGGTTTTTCGTCTGGTAATTTAAAAGGAAATGCTTCCGTTTTCTTTTGTGCAGAAGCCCCTAAAGTCATCAAACTTAAAACCGCTATGCTCGTTAACCTAGCAAAGTAAGTCTTCATCATTTTTATTTATTTTTAATTATTGATTTGTGTTACTAACAAATTACATCAAAAAATAAAAAAAGGGGAAACACGTATCCCCTTTTATTTATACCATATGATTATTTAATTGTTCAAAACAACTGTTTTGTTAACTAGACTTAAACTATACTAGTCTACAGTGGCCTTACTCCCCCACCAATCTGCATTTGGCTTAAAGTTCTCATTTAAAACCTTTAATCGTTGTTTTTCTAAATTCTGCAACTTTTGGGTAGCTACTTTACGTAAATATTCTTCTTCTTTAGCCGCACTATACAACGGATCTTTCTCTGGATAATTTGCATTTACATTATCTAGGTACTCAAACAACATCTTGTCTAGTTTTGCTACAATTTCTGGATTCTCTTTAGATAAATTAGACTGCTCTCCCAAATCCTTGGCAAGGTTGTACAACTCTTTTCTACCATCTTCGTAATAATGAATAAGTTTCCAATCTCCCAAACGAATAACAGAAGATGGTTCCCCTCCTTGATTACCATAGTGAGGATAATGCCAAATAAGAGGTCTATCTTCTAGCGTTTTTCCTTCTAGTACTGACTTTAAACTTACACCATCTTTGTGTTCACTTGGTCTTAATTTTGCCCCCACTAAATCTAACAAAGTAGGGTAAAAATCTACTCCCGAAGCAGGAACATTGGTTTCTTTTATTTGATTTTTCATCCAAGGAACTTTAATAAAATACGGTTCTCTAATTCCTCCTTCATATTGGTACCCTTTACCTGCCCTTAATGGCAAGTTAGACGTTGAAAAAGAATCTCCCGCTGCAACTCCTCCATTATCCGATGTAAACACTACAATGGTATTCTCATCCAATCCTAAATCTTTTAAACCTTTAAGTACCACACCAACTGCATCGTCCATACTCTCTACCAACCCACCATAAATAGGATTGTCTTGCGTATGTCTTATTGGTAAGAAAGCTCCCATTTTATAAGATGATTCTGCCACTCCATTTTTAACAGCCTTTTCTCTATACTTACTCCACTTTTCTTGTGTTGTTTGTATAGGTCCATGCACTGCATAAAAAGATAAATATGCAAAAAACTTTTCCTCCTTATGTTGTTTCATAAAAGCAACCGTCTCATTCGCCAAATGCATGCTTAAATTTGTACCATCCTTAGGATTCTTTAAATTAGGATTCTTAAAAGGAGCATAATAACCTCCTCTTGGTCCTCCTGCTTCAAACCCTCCTATATTTATATCAAATCCGTGATCTTCTGGCCAAGAACCTTTGTCTCCAATGTGCCATTTACCCGCAAAAAAAGTTTTATAGCCTTCTTCTTTTAAAGCTTCTGGCAAAGTAGTTACTTTAGCATCTAAAGCATGTTTGTATGCAGCTGGAAACAACTTAGAAAAACGTTTCTTTTCTCTCCATTTTTCTCCAGACCTAGCACCAATCCAATCTGTAATTCCGTGCCTTGCAGGGAAAGTCCCTGTCATAATACTTGCTCTAGACGGACTACATACCTGACAAGCGGCATAACCATCGTTAAAAGCTGTTCCTTCTTTGGCTATTCTATCAATATTAGGAGTTTCATAAAAACTATTGTTTCTGTAACTTAAATCGTTGTAACCATAATCATCTGCCAGAATAAATAAGATATTCTTATGTACTTGTTTTTCTTCTTTTTTAGACGTCTTTTTTGCTTCACAAGAAACAAACATAGCAGTTGATGCAATAACTGTAGTAACTGCTAACATTTTTTTAATTAACATAGAGTCTTGGTTTTGGTTTATTTTTTATTTCCACTGAATTGGAATGGCAATATTACCATTAACATTCTTATCATAAACAGCCACATAAATCATTATAGGTTGTCCATTTTCATTGGTTAATACAAAAGGTCGCTCCACACGTTTAGGTTTCCAAATTGTACCGTCTGAAAGTACAAATTCTTTTTTCATAAACACACTTCTTTCATCTTCTTCCCAATCTTTTCCATTTATAGAACTAAATAGTGCCAAATCGTTTTTTCCCATTACATGACAAACCATATAATATTTTTTAATGATTTTATCGTACCACATACATGCATCCTCCGTTTGGGCTTTTGCGTATACTGGTTTTGGATTGAATTCAAAAGGTCCTTCAGGATGTTTTGCATCTCCAACTAACTGAATTCTAAAAGGTCTATCATGTGCTAGATCATCCCCTTTCATAATCATTTTATACGCTCCATCTTTGTAAATTACCGCAGGATTTACTGCAATTTTCTTAAAGTTCTTATTGTCTGGTTTTACAACTACATTTTCAGCACGTACAAAAGGTCCTTTAGGATGATCCGCTACAGCAACTCCTATACATTGGCTATCTCTTACAGCCATTCTATTGGCATCAAACCATGCTTCGTCAGGATAGCTATTTACCCCCTCTTTAAAAGGATAAGTTTTTCTAATATCATTTGCAATGTAATACAAACAAATTTTACCATTTGCAACCACAGCATAAGGGTTGTGTGAATTGTTCACATCCCAACCTCCTTCTTTTTTAGCTTCTAAAACTACGTTTACAAATTTAAAAGGCCCTTTGGGACTATCCGAAATTCCGTGAGCAATTTCGCAATGAGTCATCCAACCTTTATGTTCATACTTTTTTTTCCATCTAGAATAATATGCATGATATTTTCCTTCCCATTTTACTACAGAAAGTCCCCATACATAATACCCCGGCTCAACAACAACTTGTTCTTGAGTTTGATGATTGAAAAAACTTTCTACCACCGATGTTGCTAATGGTTGAAAAGAAATGTTTTTGTAATTGCTTATTTCAGTTGTTTTTGATGCTGTTTCTTTACAAGAAAAGAGAACAATAAAAGTGGCTAAAAGGAATAGTTGCCTAAATAATTTCATGATTGTATCTAATGTAGTTTTAACTATCTCAAAAGTAAATTAGATTGCCATCAGAAAACAATAACACTTAGATTATTATAAATCACAAATGATTTTTAAAAAAAAGTTCAGCATTACATATGTGTTTTTTATGCAATGCTGAACTAAAAGTAGAATAGATTATTGAATTGGATTGTAATACAATTCCAATATTTTAAGTCTAAATAATAGGTTATATTTTACACGTAATAACTCAGTCTCACTGTTTTGGTACTGAATTTTACTTTGTGTATAATCTAATAAATTACTTTGTCCAACATCAAAACGCGTTTGTTGGTATTCAAAAGCTAATTTTTGTGCTTCAACCGTTTTTTGATTGGCTAAATATGTTTTGTAAGTAGCCTTTGCGTTTAAGTAAGATTGATATACTTCTTGAGTTACTTTTTGTTTGGTTTGTTCCAATTGATTCTCTCTTCTTAAAACATTTATTTTACTTCTTTTAACACCGTTTTTGGTTCTATTTTGATTAAAAATTGGAATGCTTAAACTTAACCCAACCGTTAAACCTGAGTTATCTCTTAAACTACTTAAGTACTGATCAAATGAACTAGTTGCAGCCTCTCTTGTTTCAAAATTCACAAATCCAGAAAGGTTTGGCAAATAATCTCCTTTAGCTATTTTAACACCTTCTTTAGCAACATCTACATTTGCTTTAGTTAGCATAATCTCATTTCTAGAAGAAATGACTTTTTCTAAGATCTTCTCTACTGGTGTTTGTAAAATTTCAATATCAATTAAGTCAATATCTTCTTTCTTAACTACAATGTTTTCTGTAAGATTAATATTTAACAATCTATTTAATCCCAGTTTGGAAATGGCATAACTATTTTCTGCTTGCACCATTCGTTGTAAATCTGCTGCTGCAGTAGCTTGCAATTGCAATACCTCTCCTTCTGGTAAATTCCCCGACTTAACCAGTTCTGAAGATCTATTTAGTTGTTCTAATGTTAGTTTGTATTGATTTTTAAGAATTTGGATATTCTCTTTTTGTAACAAAACATCTAAATAACTACTTGCAACATTAATCCTTATATCATCTTTTAATTTATCAATATTTAACTGACTCGCCAGTTCTTGCAATTTAGATTGATGAAGTGTATTGTAATTCTTTAATCCATTATAAATTGGCACTACCGATCTTAATCTATAAGATGAATTTCTTATAAATCCATCTGTTTGAGCGTTATTACCAGAAACCAAGTTTTGACTTAAACCTCTATTCCAATTACTATTCACTGCTCCTGATAAATTTGGCAAGAAATTCCCCTTAGCATTACTCGTTGCTATTTTAGCTTCTTCTAAACCTAATTCTTGTTGCTTTACATCAATATTATGGTCTATAGCATATTGAATACAGTCTTGTAAAGTCCATGTTTTTGAAGCTGTTTGCGCGTTTGCAGACCCTAGTCCTACAAAAACAAACAAACTACCTATGACGATTCTTTTTAACCACATATTAATTCTTCTTTTTCTTGTTCTTATTTGGTACTACAGCATTCCAATCTTTAATCTTATCTTCTTTTGTAATCCCCTCTTTTATTTCAACTGTAATTCCATCACTCACACCTAAAACCACTTCCTTACGTTCAAACTCTTGTTCTCCTACTAAAACTTCTACATAAGGTTTCTTGGTTTTCTTATCAAACTGTAATAAAGATTCTTTAATAGAAAGTACATTCTCCGCTTTTTCTAATATAATAGATGCATTGGCACTTAATCCTGCACGAACTACTGTATTGGTAGGAATATTTACAGATGATTCGATATCGAACTGAACCGCACCATTCTTTTCTACTCCTTTTGGAGCAATGTAATCTAAAGTAGTTTCGAACTTTAAATCTGGTAAAGCCCCCACACTAATAGATATTGGCATTCCCTCTGTTAACTTTCCTACTTCACTTTCGTCTATTGTTCCTTCAAAAATCATTTTATTTACATCTGCAATGGTTGCCAACTGTGTACCTGCATTAAAATTATTACTTGGAATTACCTGAACACCTTCTTCTACAGGAACTTCTAAAACAACTCCACCTACAGTTGCTTTTACCAATGTGTTTGCCAAATTCTGAAAACCTTTAGTAGTACCTGTTTTTATTATTTGGTAATTTTCCGTAGCCGAAACAAATCTTTGTTTGGTTTGTAAATATGTTGCTTTGCTATTGTCAAAATCATTGGCAGATATAACCCCTTTATTAAACAATGACTTTTGACGATTGAATATTTTCTCTTGCGCATTCAAATCAATCTTAGCTCTTTCTACATTATTGGCTGCAGATTGTAAGTTATTTACTGTTGGTATTACTTTAATTCTAGCTATTAAATCTCCTGTTTTTATAGTATCTCCCGCTTCTACGTAAATCTTTTCTATAATTCCCGGAATGTTCGGTCTAATAATTACCTCTTCTTTAGGTGTTATTTTACCAGAAGCGACAGTACTTTGGGTAATGGTTTGTACACTTGCTGACTTAGTTTTAAATTCAACAGGCTTTTTTTGATCTCTTTTCCATAAGTATCCTAAAGCTGCTGCAAAAGCAACTACTATGATAATTAGAATTAAAATTGTTTTAGATTTTTTCATTGTTTGCGTATTATTCAGTTCTTATTGCGTTTATTGGTTTCATTTTTACTGCTTTTCTAGCAGGAATCATTCCGGCTAACAAGCCCGAAATAATTAGGATTAGGAATATGATGGCTAATAATTTTAAATCAATCGACGGATTTAAAATCATTAAATCATATGGATCCATAGTGTCTAACTTTAGATTTACTAAAAAGACGATAAATGTGGCAAAGGCAACACCTGCCATACCAGAGATAATAGTTAAAAATATAGACTCTAATAGAATTTGTTTTTTTACAATGTAAGGTGTGGCTCCAATAGCCCTTCTTATTCCTATTTCTTTGGTTCTTTCTTTAATAACAATTAGCATAATATTACTAATTCCAATTACTCCAGAAATTAGAATCATAATCCCCACAAAGAAAGAAACAGCCTTTAGTGTAATAAAAAGCATGTTAAACTTTTCAAATCGATCATTCAAATCAAAATTCCCAATAGCTCTTTTGTCCTTAGGATTAATTTTGTGCATTTTCTGCAAGGTGCTAATTACTTTAGGCTTTAATTCCGATGCAGATTGTCCATCCTCAGCCGTAATAAAAAAGTAATTTACTCTGTCTCCAAAATTAAATGCTTGCGAAAAGGTATTGAATGGAATATGAATTTTTTGCTGAGCACGAACGTTTTGTTGTCCATCTATAGAAGTATCTTTATACACCCCTACCACTTTAAAGTTTACACCTTTAACCCTAATGAAACTTCCTATTATTTCTTCTCCTTTCTCAAAAAGTTCATCTATTAAACCAACTCCTATAACTGCTATTTTTCTTTTATGAATTAAATCGTCTTCGTTTAAAAAACGACCTTGCGTCATTTTTAAAGCAATCTGATTTAAAAATTGTGGTTTATTTCCCTCTACATTAAAGCTTCCCTCTTTTAAACCATGTACAATAGAAGTTGTAAAATCATTTCTAGGTGATACTACTTTTAATCCTTTTACATTTTCTTGTAAAGCCTCTACATCTTTGGTATTAAAACGATACCATCTGTTCTTTGGCATCCCTTTGTACTCCATGGATGTTTTTTGTGCCCACACAAAAATTGAATTGGTTGCAATTCCGCTAAACTTGTGTTTAATACCTGTTTCAAAACCTCTTGCTGCAGACAATAATAGAATCATAATAAATATTCCCCAGAACACTCCAAAAGCTGTTACCATGGTACGTCCTGGCTTAGATTTTAGCGACGAAATTATTTCGTTCCACAAATCTTTACTTATAAATTTATTCATCTCTTAAAGCAATTATAGGTTTAATTTTAGCTGCATACTTTGCTGGAAAATAACCTGCAATAGTACCAGAAATAACTAATAATATTACTGTAGAAATAGCTATTGAAAAGTCTACAGTGGGTTGATAAATAAAATCAGTTTGTAAATTCTTACCCACTATCTCTAATACTCCAAATCCAAAAAGCAATCCTATCATTCCAGAAATGGAGGTTATAAAAATAGCCTCGTGTAAAACCATTCCTATAATACCTTTAGGTTGAGCTCCTAAAGCTTTTCTAATTCCAATTTCTTTAGTTCTTTCTTTAACAATAATTAGCATAATATTACTAACCCCAACAATACCAGCTATAAGCGTTAAAATTCCAATAGCCCAGAAAAACAACTTCATTCCCCATATTAATTGGTATAAATCTTTATTTCCCTTTACCGAGTTCCAAAAACGAATGGCTCTTGGATCATCTGGATGCACCTTATGCATTCGTTGCAGTTTTGCTTTTACTTGCTCGGCAAAAGCTTCTGATTTAGCCAAAGCAAGCTCGTAATTATCATCTAAGTCTAACGTAAACATAAAACCGCTCCCCCACTTGGTTCTACTATAAATCTTAGTCATGGTAGAATGAGGAATATACAGTCGTGTATTCTCTCTATCATTAGGATCTTTAAACACCCCAACCACTTTATATTTAACACCTCCTGTTTCAATTAACTTCCCTGTAGCTTTTTTAATATCTCCAAAAAGTTCTTGTGCTACTTTACTACCTATAGCCACCACTTTTAACCCATAATCATAATCGTTCTGATTTATAAAACGTCCTGCTATCATGTCTGCAGCCTCTATAAACTGTCTATCTGGCATAGAACCTACTAACTGGTAACTACCACTTTTATCCTTATAATTTGTGGTTAAACCATTTCTGTTAAAAGAAGCAGCTTCGTATTCAATTATATCTTCGTGCCACTTAGAAATTAAATTGTAATCGTTTACGGTCATTTTAATTTGTCTTCCGGAGTTTAACCCCATATACTCTTTGGTAGTTCTCTGCGACCAAAATTCGATTAATGAAGAAGCATCTCTAGCAAACTGTCTTTGGGTTCCTTTCTTAAAACCATTTGCTACCCCCAAAAGAATAATGAGAATAAAAATTCCAGAACCTACAGAAATACCTGTTAAAAAAGTTCGGAGTTTGTTTTTGGACATGGCATCGAAAATTTCTTGCCATCTATCTATATTAAACATACAATTCGGCTCTTACAGGTTCTATAATAGTATCACTAATAATTACCCCGTCCTTAAGCTCCACATTTCTCTTAGTCATTTTAGCAATATCGTGTTCATGCGTTACAATAATAATGGTCTTACCCTCATCATTAATTTTTTGTAACAACTCCATAACTTCATACGATGTTTTAGTATCTAAAGCACCCGTTGGTTCATCTGCCAACAAGACCTTTGGATCCGAAGCCAAAGCTCTGGCAACGGCCACACGTTGTTTCTGTCCTCCGGACAATTCATTAGGTAGATGATGAGACCATTTAGCCAGTCCAACTTTATCTAAATAATACAAAGCCCTTTCTTCTCTTTCTTTTCTAGATACTCCTTGATAATACAATGGTAAAGAGACATTATCTATGGCTGTTTTGTAGTTAATCAAATTAAAAGACTGAAAAATAAACCCTAAAAATTTATTTCTATACTGAGCCGCCAACTTTTCATTTAAATCTTTTACTTCTAAACCATCCAAATGGTAAGTTCCTTGATCTGGCTCATCAAGAATACCTATAATGTTTAACAAAGTAGATTTCCCAGAACCTGAAGACCCCATAATAGAAACCATTTCTCCTTTTTGTACATTGAAGTTTATCCCTTTTAAAACAGGTAGTACGTTTTTACCCATCTGATAGGATTTATAAATATTTCTGATATCTATCATGATTTTTTGTTTTATATAGAATTATGTATAACCAAGTAGTATGTCATCAAATAGTTTGCCAAACAAACTTACAGAGTGTCAAAAGTTTTGACAAACTATTTAATTTAAAATCAATAAAAATAAAATGGCTATTATAGATAATATTAAAATCATCTGCGATTAAATTTACAACGATGAATCTGTAAAACCATCATTTATTTGTTTAATAAAGTGTTAATTTTAAAATAGTTAAGATCTAATCTTTCTGTAACAAAACTCTCCCTTCATCCTGCTTTTCTACTTTTACATTTTCTACTTTTAAAGCTTTGGCATCTATAAGTCCATTTGTATCTACCATTAAACTGGCAAAACCTACCTTTTTCTTTTTGTTTGTCTGAAATTTAATTTTTGAATAAGAAGAAACATGCACAAACAAACTATCCATACCATTTGCTTTCATTAAAACATCAGCAGAATAAAGCACATTTACTTTTAAAGTGGATGGTTTGTATAACCAAATTCCAGAATGACAGTTTTTAACAGTAATAGATTCTACTGTATTAGATTTAACTTCTATTCGATTCTTTCTCTTTTTTAATAAATTGGTTCTTTTAAGCTCTGAATGATAGGTAATATATAGAGTGTCATTTTTAACAACTCTATCAAAAAGCTCACCTATATAATCATTATATACAATTCCTGTAAAACCTTTAGAATTATTAAAATCTACCGTACCTACATTTGCCCCATCTACCACTACATGTTTAAATTCAAAAGAATCTAATTCTTTTTGTACAACAAAATTATTTTCTGCTCTTTTATCGTACTTTACTTTTATATCGTATTTATCATATGCTACAAACCCTAAATAAAATATCATACAAAGGATTAAAATTTTATTACTTGTTTTCATTTTCTATTTTTTTAGATACTTATTGTATTCCTGTTTTATATCCTCTACATCTAAGTTTAGCAACTCCATGTTTTTAAAGACCTCTGGTAATACTTCTGTTATAAATTCTTTTTTTCTTAGCTCTATTACTTTATCTACAGCATCCACACTTGTAAAATACCCCAAACCTCTTTTGGTAAATATAATCTCGTGTTGCTGCAACCATTCATAAGATCGCTGCACTGTATTAGGATTTACCTCTAATTGGACAGCGGTTTCTCTTATGCTCGAAATTTTGCTTTCGTTTTCATAGGTTCCTAACAGTAATTTATCACAAATACTGTCTGCTATTTGTAAATAAATAGCCTTATTGTTATTAAATGCTATACTCATACTTCTTTTTCTTTTAGTTTAAAATAATAGACCAATGCTATCATTATGGCAATAGGTAGAAAAAAATAGAGAGCTATTTCTATGGTTGTAAAACTACTTCCTTGATAAATTGAATACTTTTCTGCAATGCGATTTTTGAATCTTACTTTTTGAAAAGGGAAAGAAAAAAGATTGCTTGTTGTAAATGTGATTCTATCGCCTAAAACAGCCAGATTCGCCAACGATGGCACTATAAAAAACACAGGTATTATCGCAAACTTTAACACACTCACAAAAGTGCCTTTGGGTGTTATCTGAAAAATTGAAGTTGTAAAAGTTACTATATAGATAACCAAATAAAAAACAAGCATACCATCTTTTAAATAATCTAATGGTTCTATAATTAACTCTCTAGAAGAAGATAGATTGTTTATTTTGTTGAACTCATGATAAGGTATGATTTCATAAATGATTAAATAATCTAACACTCTAAATAAGAGCAATGCTACCCCTAAAAACAAGAAAAAAACAAAATGTATATACACTACTTTCTCCAAGCTAGAACTTGGTGTTAATAGGTATTGTGCCATTCTATTTTTTATTTTTAAATCTTTGGTCGTTAAATTTATCACCAAAGCTACAAGTATAATTAAGTACAAAATAAACAATAGCTCTCTGGCTGTTGTAAAACCTTTGTAATCGTTAATCGTAAAGACCATAATTCCTAATACACCCAGCGTAATTAGAAACACATATAACAAGGCCGTCTTTCCTTTTTCTAACAAAAAAGAAAGCACTAAATTTTTAAACCTTAAAAAATTAAATAAGTCGTTCATTTTATAGCTATTTTTCATTTTTAAATATTTCTTTAAACTTTTTTGGATGCTCTAATACTGCATTCATTAACTGCTCCAAATCCATTTGAGTAAACTCTTTATCCTCATTTTTTTCCACAACAGCATACCCCCCCATTACCTCCAATACTCCCAAGCAAAATTCAGGATCTGGTTCTTGAGTATATTTAGTGAACTTAATTTTTTTTACAATCTCTGTTACAGAACTATTTAATACTAAACTTGTTTTGTCTAAAATTAATATATGATCTAATAGATTTTCTAAATCTCTAGATTGATGTGTGGATATAATAATTGTTTTCTCATCAGAAATTGTAGAGGCAATTATTTTTCTAAATTGATTTTTAGAAGGAATATCTAAACCATTGGTAGGTTCATCTAACAACAAGTAAGCTGTATTACAAGCCAATGCAAAAGCTATTAAAAACTTTTTTTGTTGCCCCAACGAAAACTCATAAGGCTTCCCTTTTACTGGGATTTCAAACTTTACCAAATAACTTTCGAATTCTGTAAAAGAAAAATTAGGATAATAGATTGAATATAACTTTACATACTGCTTTATTGAAAGCTTAGGCAAGGTAAACTCATCTGGTACATAATATATGGTATTTAAAAAACTGGGAGTTCTTTTACTTGGTAAGACTCCATTTAGAGTAACCTCTCCCCCTTTCGCAAAAACCAATCCGCACATTGCTTTTAGCAAGGTGGTTTTTCCAGTTCCGTTTTTTCCAAACAAGCCATAAACTTTTCCTTTTTCTAAGTCAAAATTAATATCACTCAACAATGGCTTTTTCTCAGAGTAATAAAAATCGAAATTTTTAAATTGTATCATATTTTTTAGTGTATTAGTAATCTAGTACACTACAAATATAAAGCAATTACTATTTTAATAGCAAATGTTATATTGTAAAATTTATTTTAATTTTAATTACAGACTATAAAAGCCTATTCTACTTAGTTAACTTGTGGTATATTTGTAAGCAACTGAATCTTAAATTGTAACAATTGATTTCTTTTTTAGCCAAAAACATCTTAAAAGGGTTCTTTAGTTTATTTGGAGTAGCTACACTTTTGTTCTTTTTGTTCAACTTATTAGGTGATCCTTCTAGAATGTTATTGGATCAAAGAGAAGATGAACAACAATTAAAAAACATAAAGGTTAAATATGGATTAGACTTGCCAATGCATATTCAATATCTAAACTATATAAACGACCTATCTCCTGTTTCGTTCCACAGTACAAACCCTAATAATTATAGTTATCTAAAAAAAGAAATCTCAAGAATTGAAATATTCTCTTTTAAAAACTTCATCACCGTTTTAAAATCCCCAAACCTTAGAAATTCTTTTCAAAAAAATGACAAACTCGTTGGTAGTATACTAGCAGAAACTCTCCCAAACACCATTCTTTTGGCAGTTTCTGCAATTTGTATAGCACTTTTAATTGGGTTAATCTTAGGGGTTATTTCTGCATTAAAAGTAAATTCAATTTTAGATAGATTTATTATGGTAATTAGTACTTTAGGAATGAGTTTACCCTCTTTCTTCTCGGCTATTATTTTTGCCTGGTTGTTTGGTTTTGTATTGCACGAAATTACAGGATTAGGTATGACAGGAAATCTTATTGAGGTAGATGATTTTGGAGAAGGTACCAAAATTGTCTGGAAAAATGCCCTATTACCCAGTATTGTACTTGGTATTAGACCTTTGGCGGTTGTGGTTCAACTAACACGAAACTCTCTATTAGACGTTTTAAACAAAGACTATATAAGAACTGCAAAATCCAAAGGACTTTCTACCTATCATATCATAAAAAAACATGCTCTTAAAAATGCTCTTAACCCTGTAGTTACTACAATTTCTGGATGGTTTGCTTCGCTTTTAGCTGGTGCCGTTTTTGTGGAATATATCTTTAATTGGAATGGTTTAGGAAAAGAAATTGTAAACGCTTTAAATTCTTCCGACTTACCTGTTATATCAGGAAGTATATTAACCATTGCTGCATTTTTTATCATTCTAAATATTTTAGTTGATATTTCATACAGTATTTTAGATCCAAGTGTAGAATTAAAATAACAGACATGAAACAAATAGCCATCATCTTTTTTAGTTTATTATTTATAAACTGTAAACCACCAAAAGACAAACAGTTTTCTCAAGAATTATTAAACGCTCCTATTATTACACATACCGGAGAAGAAATAACGTTTAAGAAAGTACTAGATTCTTACAAAGGAAAAACAGTATTAATAGACGTTTGGGCATCATGGTGTGGTGATTGTATAAAAGGATTGCCTAAAGTTAAAGAAGTACAAGAAAAACACCCCAATATTAGTTATGTTTTCATCTCTTTAGATAAAGATCAAAGAGCTTGGAAAAATGGTATAAAACGTTTTAGTATAAAAGGCGATCATTATTATGTAAATGGAGGTTGGAAAAGTATATTTGCAGAGAATATAGATTTAGATTGGATTCCTAGGTATATTGTCATCAACCCTTTGGGGAAGGTTGTATTGTACCGAGCTATTCACGCTGATGATAAAGACATTTTAAAAAATTTAAATAAATCAAATAATTAAATATCATGAGAACTAACATAGTTGCTGGTAACTGGAAAATGAACAAAAACGTGAACGATTCTAAAGCTTTAGCAGAAGGATTGGTAAACGAATTAAAAGATGTTACTTTAGAAAACACTAGAGTAATTGTTTCTCCTACCTTTGTAAACTTAACAACTGTAGCATCTGCTACTGAAGGTTCTGCTGTAGAAGTTGCTGCACAAAACATGCACCAAGAAGCTAGTGGAGCTTACACTGGAGAAATTTCAGCAGAAATGTTAACAAGCATTGGTGTTAAAACAGTAATCTTAGGACACTCTGAAAGACGTGAATACTTTGGAGAAGACGAAGCTTTATTAGCTAAAAAAACAGATGCTGCATTAGCTAATGGATTAGAAGTAATCTACTGTTTTGGTGAAGTAAAAGAAGAAAGAGAAGCAAATACTCAAGAGCAAGTTGTAGAAAAACAAATTTCTGAAGCTTTATTTCATTTAGATGCTGCTGCATGGTCTAACATTGTATTAGCATACGAACCAGTATGGGCAATTGGAACGGGATTAACTGCTTCTGCAGATCAAGCTCAAGAAATGCATGCTTTTATCCGTGGATTAGTTGCTAACAAATACGGAGCAGAAGTTGCAGAAAACGTATCTATCTTATACGGTGGTTCTTGTAAGCCTTCTAATGCAGAAGAAATTTTCTCTAAAAAAGACGTAGATGGTGGTTTAATTGGTGGTGCTTCATTAAAAGCTGAAGATTTTGCTGCTGTAATTAAAGCGATCTAATTTATTAGGTATACAATCCTTATAATATTATACAAATAGCCAAAAGTATCACTGCTTTTGGCTATTTTTGTATCCCAATACATTTACTAGAATTCATGAATTACATAGGATATACATTTAAAATAATTCCTTTGCAACCTGCATCGGAAATCTTAATTGCTGAATTAGGAGAACTTCCCTTTGAAAGCTTTGAAGAAACTGAAACAGGAGTTAAAGCGTATATTCAAAAAGAAAATTGGAACGAAGGTATCTTAGAAAATATTTTTGCATTACAATCCTCTGAATTCAACATTACTTTTTCTTTTGAAGAAATAGAACAAGTAAACTGGAATGCTCAATGGGAAAATAATTTTGACCCTATACATGTAGAAAACAAAGTAAGTGTTATTGCTCCTTTTCACGAAAAAACAGGAATGGAGTACGAAATAGTAATAGAACCTAAAATGAGTTTTGGTACAGGACACCATGAAACAACACATTTAATGCTTCAGCACATTCTAGAACTAGACCTAAAAGATAAAACAGTTCTAGATATGGGGACTGGTACAGGAATTTTAGCCATTTTTGCTGAAATGAAAGGAGCTAAAGCAGTAGATGCTATTGATATTGATGAATGGTGTTACATTAATACAAAAGAAAATGCAGCTGTAAATAATTGCACTAACGTAACTGCTTATAAAGGTGATGCTTCTTTATTAAAAGATCAAAAATACGATTTGATTATAGCTAATATCAATAGAAATATACTTTTGAATGATATGGATACCTTTAACAGTTGTCTAAATACTGGTGGTAAACTCTTATTAAGTGGGTTCTATAAAGAAGACATTCCTTTTTTAGAAGCTAGAACAAAAGATATAGGTTTGATAATTAAAAAAACATACACAAAAAATAACTGGGTAGGTCTACAACTAGACAAATAATTTCTTATTTTTGCATCTGATTATGAATACTATAGAAAAAACACAAGAAAGCATTGAAGTACTCGAACAACTAATAAAAGAGTACGAAATTGTATTATACAATGATGATGTAAACACCTTTGATTTTGTAATTAGTGCATTGATTGACGTATGTGATCATGAACCTATTCAAGCGGAACAATGTACAATGCTTGTTCACTATAAAGGGAAATGCTCTGTTAAAACAGGTGCATACAAAGACTTAGAACCAAAATGTTCTAAATTACTTGAATTAGGATTGTCTGCTGAAATTCAATAATGGAGCAATTACTAGATTACTACGATTTTTCTCCTTTTGTAAAGGATCAATCAACCTTTTTTGATCAAATAGCTTATACTCCAATCAAAGATGATTTGTATCTAGTTATTGAAAAAAAAGAAACTGGATACAGTGTTCATTTCACAAAATATTCCAACCAAAACTTAATAGGTAAAGAAAAACCATCTGGCTTAAATACCTTGATTGAAAATTTTGAAATGGATAATAATAGCCACCGAAAAGTTATCCAACAATATTTAGATTACAATTAAAAAGTAGCTGATAGTGTTAAACCATTAAATCGAGTAGATATATTGGGAATAAAGCTAACATTAAACTTCTTTTTACTTTTTGGAAGAATACCTCTTTCTTTCCAACTACTTCTTACAATAGAACGCCCTATTACTGTTCCCACAATACCTCCAAGTACCATGTCAGAAAGCCAATGTTGGTGTCCCCTTATATTTGAACAAAACACCACAGCCATAAAACCATACGGAACCCAATAATTATCATACTCCATCTGAAATACTTTAGCCATTGCAAAGAAAGCAGTTGCATGTAATGAGGGTAACGCTGTTCCATGAGGACTGGAGAAAATATATTCCCCTTGTCTACTATTGAAAAAATCATAGGGGTTATCTGTTGTGGTTAAAGGATCCTCCGTTAAGCCCTCCCTTAGATGATGATAAGGTCTCTTACGTCCAAAAACTGTTTTTAAAAAAGTATGAGAAATGGCTATAGAGTATATCAAAGCTTTATAACCGTTAACAGCAGCATATTGTCCTTTTTCACTTCCATTAAATAACGATGCTACATACACACCTGTCATGGTATAAAACATATAAGCATCTTCTCCAGCTAACCAAGGAAAATCAGCATTATTAACAGTAATAGCCGGTAATTTGTATTGAATATTGTCTTCTACATGGTCTTGATATAAAGTTGTTAAAGGCTTGTCAAAGGCTATCAAAGCTCCTACAATACCTGTATATAAAGCAGTTTGCTTCCAATCTTCGGTTACATTTTTCCCCATATATTTAAAATCAGAGGGAATGGTTTTAAAAGATGTTTTTAATACACTACCTGCTGTAGTAAGTCTATCCCTAAAAGAAGTTTTTTTATTAGTATTATATTGAGCATTAATAGTAATACTTATAAAAAATACGAAGAAAAATAATTGCTTTCTCATTGAAGTCCAATTTGGCTGTAGTAAAAGTAAAAAATCAATATCCAATATGTAATCCTATCGCTTAGTTTTTTTTTATAATTAACATAAAAAAAATTTAAGCCATAAATCTATAAATAAAAAAAGCCCCTAGTAAAACTAGGGGCTTTGTTGTGACTCCGGGAGGATTCAAACCTCCAACCTCTTGAGCCGTAATCAAGTGCACTATTCAGTTATGCTACGGAGCCGATTGCGGATGCAAATATACGACTTAAGTACAATGTAGCAAAATAAATTTCACACTTTTTTCACAAAGAATGTTTGGTTACAAAACAACGCCATTCTATTATTAATAATTGTATTTTTGATGCCTTAAATAAATCTATTCCTCTATGGGAATAAGTAGGCAAAAAGAGCTTATTAGCAACTGCTAAAAGTTTAAAAATTAGTCTTTTCATATGTCATAGAATTTTAAAGCAATACATAAATATAATAAAATGTTTCTAGTTTTCATTATTACAGGTTTGATAATCTTAGTTTTAGGAGGTGATTGGCTTCTTAAAGCTGCTGTAAATATTTCTGTTAAATTAAATATTCCTAGAATAGTTATAGGAATGACAGTAGTATCTTTTGCTACATCTGCTCCTGAATTAATTGTAAGCATCAGGTCTGCTTTGGATGGGTTCTCTGATATTTCTTTAGGAAATGTAATTGGTTCTAATATTGCAAATATTGCTTTAGTATTGGGATTAACTGTATGTTTGAGTAAAATAAACATAGATAAAACCTTTTATAAATTAGATTGGCCACTTATGATTGTCTCCTCTCTACTTTTATACTTCTTTATTGTTTTTGATCATCAAATTAGCAGAACAGAAGGAATTATTTTATTCATTGTACTAATAGTATCCTTGCTATATCTTTTAAAATTTCATCAAAAGAACAAAAACAACGCGATCGAAGAGGATGAAGATATTCCTAATTTAAGTATCCCTGTCTATAAAATTTTATTCTTTCTTATTATTGGTGCTATAGGGTTATGGGCTGGTTCTGAATTGTTAATTAAAGGTGCAACTGGATTGGCAAAAGAATTGGGTATAAGCGAACGTATTATTGCGGTAACCATTGTTTCTATAGGGACTAGTATTCCTGAATTAGCAGCTTCTATAATCGCTATCATAAAGAAAGAAAAAGCAATTTCATTAGGGAATTTAATTGGATCTAATATATTTAACATATTAGCTGTTATGGGAATTACAGCCATTATAAAACCCATTCATGTAAACGATATTAAAATTGTAAACAACGACATATATTGGATGCTAGGAATAGCCTTTATAATATTACCACTATGCTTCTTCCCAAAAAAGATGCAATTTGGTCTTAAAGAAGGACTCCTTTTATTAGCAAGCTATATTGCCTTTGTATACTTTACTATCTTTTAAAGATTTAAGAATTCAACAAACTATAAAAAGGGTGAGTATCTATTTCGATATTTACCCTTTTTATAGTTACAAGTACTGTTTTTATTACTGATACTTCTCGCCTAGTAATCTAAACTCAATACGCCTGTTTTTCTCATGTTCTTCTTAAAGACAAACAACATCGTCTGTACAATTATTTTTTCCATTTCTTATAGGAACTAATAAGCTCTTTTGTATTCCTTTAGAAACTACTTTAGCTCTACTTCAGAAAGTATCTTATTTACAGAACTGCTTCCTCTATGTATTGTTTTTATATTTTTCAATATCTTTTAATGATTATAGAATTCAACAAAAAGTAAAAGGGTGAATATCTATTTCAATATTCACCCTTTTTATAGTTACAAGTACTGTATTTTTTGCTAATATTCTACTCTAGCAATCTAAACTCAGTACGTCTGTTTTTCTCATGCTCATCTTCAGGACAAACAACATCGTCTGTACAATTGTTTTTTAATCTTGTTTCTCCATATCCTATAGGAACTAATAAATTTTCTTGTATTCCTTTAGAAACTAAATAATCTGCAACTGCTTTAGCCCTAGCTTCAGAAAGTGTCTTATTTACAGAACTGTTTCCTCTAGAATCTGTATGTGATGCGATTTCCAAACGAATTCCAGGATTGTATATCAATACAGGCATTAACGTAGCATCAATTGTAGATTTTGCAATATCTGTTAATTTAGAACTGTTGTATTCCCAATTAACTGGTAATGGTTGATAATCTAGTAAAGAACACTCAACTCCTTTCCAACTTACTATTCCACCTCTTTGTACTAATACCTTTCTCTGAACCACCTCTTTTACAGCCGGAATTACCTCTTCAACAACGTATGAATCTTTAATTAAAATATTTTTCTGAACATCTTTATACTCCGCTGGTACAACTACCTCTTCAATTCTTGCTGGCTCTAATAAAACATACTTATCGTAAGTAGTAGTAGACTTGTTTCCTACTGCTGTATTAAATGTAGCTTCTTGTACTACCACTTTAGTATCGTACTCTTCTATTTTAGCAGGATATGTTTTGTACTTCCAAAACTTACAAGCATCTGGATCTGGATCAAAACAATTTGGCTTCCTTCCTCCTACTTCCCATCTACTAAAACCAGGGCTTACTTCTAAGGTATCTCTTCTAATTTCAAAAACAGGTGGTGTAACTGTAATTTGAGAAGCTAAATCTTGATTTACAAAAGATGCTGTTTCTGTACCCCATACCTCAGGAACAACTACCATTTTTTTGTAAGAAGGCTTTACTAAAACCTTTTTATTAATCACCTCATACTGAGCAGGAATCACCTTAATAACCTTATGTTGTGGCTCCTTTACTATGTTTATATTTTTGTATTCGTATTTATCTTGAGAAGTAACTTTAATATAACACTTGTTTGGGTCAGGATTTTGAGGAAAATTTTGCCCGGTTGAGACAAATCCACACAACAATAGCAATGAAAATACTAATTTTTTCATGTATAAAGATGATTGAGTTTTAATTTCACGTTGTGCCCAAATATACAAAATGAATCTACAAAATAGATCAAATAATAGTTAATAATATACAGACAAAAAACAAACACACCTAAACATTTGAATTAAAACGCTTTAGCTCGTTTTATCATCAATTTAAAACCTATTAAACAACAGTTTGTTAGGTGGTTTTTTACAGTTATTATTCATCACAATAACCCATGTCAATTTTAAAATAATTTGATTATTACAAAACAGAATCCTCGTATCTTTATACACATGAAAAATGACATCCAAAATAGAGAAGATGTAAACCTGTTGGTTCGTACATTTTATACAAAAATAAGACAAGACGATTTATTAGGACCTATTTTTAACCGAATGATTCCAGAGGAAGCATGGCCAGAACACTTAGAGAAACTGACTGATTTTTGGGAAACAAATCTTTTTGGAATTCGAAAGTTTAAAGGAAACCCAACCCATAAACACATAAAAACGGATAAAGCTTTTGATTACACTATTTCTAAAAAGCATTTTAACCAATGGTTATGTCTTTGGAAAGGAACTGTAAACGAACTGTTTGAAGGTGATAAAGCCACTAGAGCACTGATGGCAGCCTTTAATATTGCAGATGTTCAAAATGCAATTATAGACAATAACAAACCTGTTGCAAAGACATAGCAAATGCTTTTTTAGAAAGTAAAATAGTGCACAAATATACATACTACTAAAAGACTACCAATCAATAGGTTTGTAGTCTTTTAGAAATTTACCACACCAGTGTTTTCCTGTATTTATTCCATCAAATAATGGATCTACCACCCTAGCAGCTCCATCTACAATATCCAAAGGTGGCTGAAAGTCATGTACTTGCTCCTTCTTTTTAGACAATTCTGCAGGATCTTCATCGGTAACCCAACCTGTATCTACAGCATTCATATAAATTCCATGTTTTGCCAGTGTAGAAGCTGATGTATGTGTTAACATATTTAAAGCAGCTTTGGCCATATTGGTATGCGGGTGTCTATCTTCTTTTTTAAAGCGATAAAACTTTCCTTCCATAGCAGACACATTAATAATGTGTTTTTTACCCGTGTTTTCCTTCTTCATTAACTCAGCCAAACGATTGATTAACACAAAAGGAGCTACTGAATTCACCAACTGAACTTCTAACATTTCAGTAGTTTCAATTTCTCCAATTTTCAATCGCCAACTGTTCGTTTTACGTAAATCTACTTGCTGTAAGTCTGCATCTAACTCTCCTTCTGGAAAAACTTCTGCCGGACTTAAAGAATTATCAAAGCTATATGGAATTTGAGACAACTTAGCAGAAGCTCTAAGCCCTACTCCAGGTTCTTCTCCATGCCAAGTAACTGGTACATTTTTATTATTTGCAACTACCTGTCCACTTAGCTGTTGCAATTCGTGTAAACACTCGTGATGATCTTTTAACAACTCTTGAGCTAGCACAGGTAAATCACTCACAGGCAATTCTTCTACCTTCATCATATGCGTGTAAAAACCTGCAGGTCTTCTTACCGTTTGTGCAGCATTGTTGATTAAGATGTCTAAACGATCGTATTTTTGCTCTATGTAGTTACAGAAAATCTCTACACTTGGTATATGCCTTAAATCTAATCCATGAATTTTTAAACGATGTCCCCATTCATGATAATCCGCTTCTTTTGCAAAACGAATGGCTGAATCTGCGGGGAAACGAGTGGTTGCAATCACCGTTGCTCCTGCTCTTAACATCATTAAAGTAATGTGGTATCCTATTTTTAAACGAGAACCTGTCATTATTGCAACTTGTCCTGTTAAATCTGCTAATTGAAAACGTTTTGCATAGTTAAAATCTCCACATTCTGTACACATACTATCATAAAAATGATGCAGTTTGGTATACAATGTTTTACACACATAACAGTTTCTAGGCGATTCTAGTTCAGGTGTATCGTCTTTTTCAACTTCGGTAAAAGTCAACATTTTTGGTGCTTCAAAAACAGCAGCTTCTCTGGCAGAACGTATTCCTGTTTCTTTACGCGCATGTTTATCTCTTTCTTGCTGTTTACGTTTGGCTGCCTTTTTTGCATCTTTTCTCCTCCTATCTTGCTCTTCTTTAGTAGGTCTGCTTAACAAACCTGCTACTTTCATTAAAGCAACGCGTTGCTCCTCTGGCATTTCAAACAGCTGATTGGTATCTTGTAATAAAGACTCTATAGTATTTATACAGTCTTTTACTTCTTTATCGGAAATATTTTTGGGCTTTGAATTCTCTGACATCTTCTAAATAAAATCAGTAGCAAATATACTACTTAAAAGAACATCTCTATAAAAAAGAAAACACCAAACTATTTAATTTATAGCTTGGTGTTATCAAAAGGAAAAAGGTAAAACTATTCTATAATAAACTTCATTCCAAAAGAAACTATTCCCGCTTTTAAACCGTTGCTTCTTGTGTAGTTACTGTATTTTAAATTCACATTTTTTAACCCAACTCTACCCATCTTGTACTTTGTAAAAATGTCGGTATACTTTATCCCCAAGCCAACTTGATTGGCAGAAAATGCAGATAAATCATAATCGGACGTATAGTACTGACTGGTAGAGACATGTTCCTCGTAAGGAGCAAAATAATCCATAGCTGTTTGTTTGTAATACCTGTAGGACGGATATAAAGTAAATTGCTCTCCTACTTTAATTGGCAATTCAACCTCTGCTGTATGTGCTGTTACTCCCCAGTTGTCCCAATAATATCGGTAATAGGTTCTTAGAGTTAAATTTTCATTTAGGTAATAATGGAATCTTGCCCCCATAGGCAACTTAAACCTTGAATCTGGTAAGCGCTCCAAATCGTCTGCCAAGTGGAAAACATCTGTATTTACAGGCGATGTATAATTGGAAATATTGGCTGCATTTCCAATGTAATAATTCGGTCTATCTTTAAAATACACACGTTGCATTGGATTTGCCAACCACCCGCTTTGTAATATCGCATCCGAAAAAATGGAGATTTGTACATTTTTACTCAGAATCTGAGAAAAACTAAAAGAGAAAGTATATGTATTTCTCCCTGTATCCTGAATCAAATTAAAACTATCTATAGGTTTCCAAGTTCTGTCCACAACCCCATTTTCATTTAAAATATCTACTCCCTGAAAGAAACCATTATTTACATCCCTACCTGCCTCTATGTAAGAATCTAACTCTGTAGGATATTTAGGCATCCAATTGTCTAAGAAAACCTTAGCACTTATACCTAATTCTGTATTCTTGTCATTGAACAACTTAGTCAACCCACCACCAAAACCAATAGACATATAGTCATATTCAGCCGCAAACGAAACATTGGCATTCCAAATAGTATTTCTATCGTCAGAACTATGGCTATAACTAGCTGCTATACTTCCCCAAGTATCCATATTCGAAGCTCCAGAAGAAGCTACCCAAGGATTACCTGTTACTCCTGCTGCACTTCCTCCGTGATCATCATCATCGTCATCATCATCATCCTCGCCTTCACCATTTGCAGATGCACCCGAACTATCAAAAGGATCTAAATTACTAGAAGATGCTGATGTATAAGTAGAAATTCCCGCATCTATCGTTAAAACATCATTGGCATTTAAAGGAACACTAATCACAACGGTAGGGGTAAAATCTGTTAACTTTTCGGAACCAATCCCCCCAGTTACAGCTGCATTGTTACCATCTTGTTGGTAATAGCTTGTTAAAAAGTCAACTTCTGTAGCTTCTAATACTCGTTTCTGATACGTTTTAGGTGGATCATTTTCCTTGTCTGGGGCAGATTTTTGTGTTTTTTGGGCTTGTACACTTACAAACATCAAAAAAAGGAGTTGGGTTATTAGCTTCATTTTGTTTTTAAACATCATTATTTCTTCTCTTGTTGATTCATTTTTTAATTACATCCACATCCTCCACCGGTTTTTCCTCCGTTTCCTCCCGATGCTGCTTCTCTGTATACCTGAAAAGCAGTTTCAAAACGATTGGATTTATTGGCTGACAACTCCATATCCGGGTCGTTGATATTGACTTTTTCGTAAGGTTTTAATACTGCACAAGAACTCACCAATACTCCAACTATCAGTACCATTGTTACTTTCTTAATCATGTTTTGTTTCTTTTAAATTGATTCCTTTGGAACTGTGCACTTTATTGTCCGCATCTACCACAATACACTCCACTCCCTTTAACTGATTTACAAAGTCGATTCCTACATCTACCCCCATTACAAAAATGGATGTTGCCAAAGCATCTGCCACTTCTGCATTCTTAGCAAAGACAGAAACACTCAGCACTCCGTAACTTGGATATCCTGTCCTAGGATCTATGATATGTGTATATCTTTTTCCATTGAACTTTACATATTTCTCGTAATTTCCAGAAGTAACCACCGCTCCATCTTTTACAGGCATCCACGAGAACACTTTCTCTTTGTTCAACGGATTTTTAATTGCCACCAACCAATCTTTTCCACTGGGTCTAGTGCCCCATGTGGTTAAATCTCCCGATGCATTTATAATTCCTCCCTTAACTCCTTTGGATTGCAATAAAGCCTTTGCTTTGTCTGCTGCATAACCTTTACCAATGGCTCCAAAGCCAATTTTCATTCCTTTCTCTGTTAAGTAAACCGTTTGCTTTTCTTTGTCAATCACTATTTTTTGATAGCCCACTCTGGCCACCGAAGCTTTTATTTTTTCTTGGCTAGGCATTACTTTCATACTACCATCAAACTTCCAGATTCTATCCATAGAAGCGTAGGTAATGTCAAAAGCTCCATCGGTTAGTTTGGATAGTTTCACCGCTCGTTCAATCAAGTAAATCAACTCTTTATCTACCTTTACAGCTTGTACTCCTGCATTTTTATTGATTTTAGAGGTCTGTGAGTTTACATCCCAACTAGAAATAATTGTTTCTATACGTTGAATCTCAGCAACTGCTAAACCTATATAGTTGTCTCCAGCTTCTTTGGTATCGGCCAATACAGTAATTTCATAACCACTCCCCATCAATTTTAGAGAACGTTTGTAAATCTGTGCTTGTGCTACACTAACACAGAGCAAAAGGCAAATAATTAGTTGTCTCATCCTTAAAAAGCTTCTAAATGTTGAATGTATTCCTCAACCGACATCTTTTTATAACTGGTTTCTCCTATTTTTTTTCCATCAGAATTTAAAATGACTACAAAAGGAAAAATTCCATTAGGGTTGTATTTAGCGGCCAGCTGATTGTTTTGTTCTTGTACCTCTTTGGATAGTTTGTTCTTTTTTCTTCTTGGAAAATCTGCCTTTAACATTACAAAATGCTCTTTGGCATAATCCTTAAAAGAAGTGGTGCTCCATATTTGTTTGTCTAACTTAATACATGGGGCACACCAGTCGGATCCCTGAAAAACAACGATTACTTTGTGATTTTTTTCATGAGCAATTATTACAGCTTCCTTAAAATTGGTTTTCCATTCTTGAGAAAAACCTAGCGTAAAAAAGAATAAGAAAAAGGGCAGGATTTTATATTTCATTTGTCTAATGGTATTACGATTTACTACTAAGACATTTTTTTTAAGCTCATCCCCCTAAAATTTCTATCTATATTGATACTTTTCTATATTTACCCCAACTAAAAAGTGTAATGAAGACAAAAGAGCCCTCTATTTGCGAAGAAAAAAATTACAATCACCTGTTCAGAACTTACTATGAACCAGCCACTAAGTTTATATTTTACAAGTGTGGAAATTTAGAACAAGCAGAAGATATTGTACAGAATGTATTTGTAAAACTTTGGAAGTTATGCGCAACCATTTCCTTTTCAAAAGCAAAATCATACATCTACACCGCTTGTAGAAATATGTTCTTAAACGATGTTGCCCATCAAAAGGTGGTGTTAAAACATCAGAAAACTGTCTTAGATCCTGTAGAACACGAAAACCCTGCTTTTAATTTAGAACTAGAGGAATTTCAAGAAAAATTAAACAATGCCATCAACCTACTAACAGACAAAGATAGAGAGGTGTTTCTACTAAGTAGAATTGAAGATAAATCATACAAGGAAATTTCAGAAATAACAGGATTAACTATAAAAGCTGTAGAAAGGAGAATGAGCAAGACTATGCTAAAGCTAAGAGAACATATTGGAAAAGAATATAAATTTTAATTAGGGGGTACTTACTGCTTTTACGGTCTTATATTAAAGAACTGCATAATTTATGGAAGAAAACTACACTAACGACGATACATTTTTGGCAAGATGGATAGCAGGGGAACTGAGTGAAGAGGAACGTATCGCTTTTGAAAAAACAGAAGCCTATAAGGAATTTAATACCCTAAACAAAGTTGCC
Source organism: Wenyingzhuangia sp. IMCC45574 (assembly GCF_054182685.1). Lineage (NCBI taxonomy): Bacteria > Pseudomonadati > Bacteroidota > Flavobacteriia > Flavobacteriales > Flavobacteriaceae > Wenyingzhuangia > Wenyingzhuangia sp. IMCC45574. The sequence goes on from NZ_CM135169.1 coordinate 884,063, forward strand.
AAAACATTAGCTGCCCCAACTGTAGATACTGAATCTGCCTTGACTAAAGTAAAAGCGAAACTAAAAGCTAATACAACCAAAACAAAAGTAATTAAGCTATGGATTTCGGTAGCTGCAAGTATTGCTATTTTAATAGGTTCGTACGCATTTTTACAATCTAGTGTAACCTACACTACTGCCATTGGTGAAAAGATTGATATTACTTTGGAAGACGGATCTGTGGTAAACTTAAATAGCAATTCTAGCCTTACACACAAACGTTTCTTTTGGAAAGATGATAAAAAACTAAGTCTGAGCGGAGAAGCTTATTTTACAGTAACCAAAGGAAAGGGATTCCATGTAAAAACCAATCACGGAATTGTGTCTGTATTGGGTACACAGTTTAATATTAAAACTCAAAAACTAGGAACTGAAGTAAAGTGTTATACTGGTAAAGTACAATACAAAAACGAACAACATCTAGCGATTTTAACCAAAGGGTTTAAGGCTGCTTTCCAACAAAAAACGGGAAGTTTTACCAAAGATACCTTTAACAAGACCACACCAGATTGGAAACAAGGATTCTCTAGCTATAAAAACCAAGATTTTGCCACTGTATTGACAGATATTACCAACTACTACCCTATTAAAATTGACAACCAAAATGTGAATATCAACAGAGTGTACACGGGTGTATTTGTTCACAACAACTTAAACCAAGCCCTACAAACCACCCTAGGTGCCCTAGGAATTAAATACCAACTGTCTAAAGACGGTACAACACTTGTAATTTCTAAATAGTTATGAGAGCAACTCTCTTTTTTGTTATTTTACTAATCTCTTTGAATCTAAACTCTCAAAACAACAAACATTGGAAGTTTACAAATACTCCATTAACAACAGCTATTGATGAAATACAAACGTATTATCATATTCAGTTTTCTTTTGATGCTGCCTTGGTGAAAGAACAAACCATAACGCTTAACTACAAACCTATCAACCTAGCTGATTTATTACTATTCTTAGAAACTTATACTGGCTACAGTTTTAAAAAAATTACTGACAACCAATATGTAATTGTAGAAAACCCCAATGCTTCTCAGTTACAGGAATTGGCACAAGTGGTATTAACGGGTTATATTACTTCTGGAATTGATAGAAACTCCGATAGTTCTATTAAAGTTACGAGTAAAACCTTGGGGATTTTACCTGGTTTAACACAAGCTGACTTGGCACAATCTATTCAGTTAATTCCTGGGATTAGCAGTTTGGATGAATCTGCTACAGGAATTCAAATTAGAGGGGGTTCCCCAGACCAGAATTTAATTTTATGGAACGGTATAAAACTATTCAACACGGGCTATTTCTACGGAATGTTTTCTGCTTTTAATCCTTCTGCTACCGAAAGTGCTCGTATTTTTAAATCTGGAACGAGTGCTGCGTATGGGGATCGTATTTCGGGGATTATAGACATTACTTCTGGAAACCAAATTCCAGAAAAAATAACAGGCGGATTTGGACTGGACGGTTTAGCAATGGATGCCTTTGTGAAAGCTCCTATCAACAAAAAAACAGCTGTTTATGCCTTTGCTCGTAGGTCTTATGGAGATGTACTCCAAACTCCAACCTATGATAGCTACGGAGAAAAAATATTCACCAATTTTGGTACAGTAACCGATAAAAACGGAAATATTCTAAACATAGAAACCGACGACGATTACGATTATGAGAATAGTGAACATGAATTCTTTTTCAACGATCTAAACCTAAAAGTGATTCACAAACCTGACGAAAATAACGTACTTGAATTGAGTGGTTTGTATAGCAAAAACCGAATGGATTTTACGTTTACTGCAGATGGAGAAACCAAAAACGATTCCTTAAACACCATAAACAAAGGACTAAGCTTTAACTGGAAACACAAAAGCAGCAATAATAAGCAATCCGAAGAAATTTCTGCTTACTACTCCAACTACCATTCTTTTTACAACAACGACGAAATAAAAGACTTAGACAACGACGGTTTTATTGACGATTTAGAAGAAGTAAACGACCGTAAAAACACCATTACAGAACTAGGAATTCAGCTGAGTAGCAAAACACAACTAAGAGAAAACCAACAGCTAGAAATTGGTTACCAACTGTCGCAAACAGACTTGGGAGTCTTATTGACGAAGATAGATACAGAAGATCCTACAGACAGTGAACATATAGAACAAAAAGAGAGCAATGTAAAGAATGCTGTGTTTGGAGAATTCACCCAACGATTTAACAAAAAAGGTTTGTTAATTGGAGGATTAAGAGCGGTGTATTACAACGTGGTAGACAAATTCTACTTAGAACCTAGAATTAGCGGAGAATACAATATCAGTAACACCTTTAGAGTAAAATCGGCCTTAGAAAGAAGAAACCAACCCATTTCTCAGTTGGTAGAATCTCACCAAACCGAATTGCGTTTGGAAAACAACTTGTACCGTTTGTCTAACAAAACGGACTACCCTATGCTTAGCAGTAACCAAGTCTCTGGAGGATTTTTATACCACCATAAAAACTTAACGGTAGAATTGGATTCTTACTACAAAAGACTGAATGGTTTAACCACTTATACCAGTGGTTTTAGCAACCCTTTGGCCAATTTAGAAAAGGGAAAAAGCACCATTAAAGGAATAGATATTTTGGTAAAAAAACGTTGGAGAGATTACCGTTTGTGGGCTGGTTATACTTATAACGATATTGAATTTGAGTTCCCAACCTTAGCCCAACAAAAGTTCCCTGGAAACAACGACATTACCCATAGTTTTAGAATTTCTAACACTTTAAAAGTAGACCAATGGCAGTTTTCTTTGGGTTGGCAATTTAGAACCGGAGAACCTGTTACTCCAATAGACAATGTGGAAAACATTCCAGACCCTGCACCAGAAACTCCAGGAGCTACCATTCCTGTGGTAACCTACGGAGACATTAATAGTCACCGTTTGCCCAACTACCACCGATTGGATGCTTCGGTTATTTACGATTTTGACTTTAACAGCAACTTAAAAGGACAATTGGGTATTTCTGCTTTGAATCTATACAACCGTGTAAAACCGTTGTCTTATACCTACCGTTCTGAAATTAAAGAAACGGGAGATGGTGGAAACGACAAAGATGAAATTATAGAACAGGTAATTCACCGTTTTTCTTTAGGCTTTACTCCGAATGTATCGTTGAGGGTTTGGTTTTAAACAACCTAGAATTATTTAAGTCTATTAATTAAATCCGCTTGAATATTATTCCAAGCACTCAACTCGTCAGACTCCTCCCATAGTTCCTTTAATTCTGAATTAGAAATAATGTTTTTTATTGTTTATACTTTGTTTTCAGTCTTTTTAGAAATCCAGATAATGAGACTCTTTCTGTTTTAAGGTTATTGAATTTTTTGTCTGATAAAGTATCGTCTCCAAATATATTCATATAGTCTTTGAAATGTTCTTCACTGTCCATCCATTTTAATATGTCAACACAGTTTACTTCAATTGCATTATTAGCTAAGTTTTCAAAATCTTTAGGTATCCAACTATATAAAAGTCCATTATCACAAATATAAAACCAAGTATCTATGGGAGGTAAGTCATAAACATCTATAATTCCGTTAGATTCAACTTCTGAGGCTCCGTCAGTTACAGTAGATTCATATTCTGAAACAAGTATTCTTCCGTTAAATTCAATTTCTTGGCTAATAACATTATCTAATTTATATTTAAGTTGCTTTTCAAATATTTCAGTTAAAAAATTATTTCTATCAAACGGTTCAATATTCCATTCGGTAAGAAACAAATCTTTAATGTCAAGACCTTCAAATGTATTTAAATTAAAAGAAAACAATTCTTCATCTTCAATAACTGGATTGATTGACCTTAAAATAGATGCAAAATTTTTTGAACGTTGTTCTATTTGAGTCTCACAATAGTTTTGTGTCAAATTAAGGTTGTTCAAAAATTCTTTTTTATCAATCATTTTTTTAATTAATGCTAACGGCAGTCTGTCTCAGAACCACCTTTTTTTCTTTAAAAGTACAGAAATTTAAGATTTGCTGTTTTAATTTTGTTAAAAAAGATTATTTGCATTAAAAAGTAAAAACCTTTATAGACTCTTATTTCTCGAATTAAGAGTCTATATAAGCCTTTTAGAGTTAAAAAGAGTATATCTATTGCTTTCCACCCTAGTTTTATAAGTCTTTTTAGGTTATATGCTATTGTAATGAGTCCAAAGTCGGCACTAGCTCTTTTTCTACCTTTTTTTGTTATAATATGATCATATCCCCATTGCCTTTTTATAGTGCCATAAGGATGCTCTACTAAAGCTTGTCTTTTTTTGTACATATCAGGGTATCTCTCTACGTTTTTGGCATTGATTTCTGTGTATTCAGTATACTCAGTACGTTGTACAATTTTACCATTTTTAGCCGTTGTACATTGGCTACGAACTATACAATTTTTACAAGCACTTGTTCTGTATTGTTTGAATTTATAATTCCTAGAAGTATACCAATTTCCATTGGTGTTGAGTTCGTTTTTTTGCGGACAAGTGTAGGAATCTTTAAGGTGGTTATAAACAAAATTTTCAGCATTGTATTCAGGGTTTGGAGCTTGAGATTTTCTCCCAATATTAGGGATAGCAACCAATGTTTTGATTCCCAAATCAAATGCCACTTTAAACCCGCTCCCAGCATGATATCCTTTATCGTACAAGGCTACAAAACGATTGTTTCTTAAAATGGTTTTGGCTCTTCTGAGCATCGTCCCCATCTCTTTTTTATCACTCTGATTGGTAATTAAATAGTCAATAATGATTTTGTGTTTTTCATCTACCGTTGTTTGCGCAGTGTAACATACCTCTGTAATATTCCCTCTAACAATTTGATGTCTACTTTCAGGATCAGAGGTTGACAATTGAGGGTTGTCAGAAGTTGTATCCCCTTTTAGAGTTTTAGCGATCTGATTATATTTATGTTTTTGTTCTTTTCTTTTATTGATGATCTGTTTGATTTCCTCTCTTTTATCAGGTTCATCCTCCTTAGCAAGTTCAGCTTCATGTTCTAGGAGTTTATTATCAATATACTCAATATGTCGTTGTACTTTTTTAGGGTTGTAGTTGTTTTTCTTACTGTTCTGTGCTCTTAGTTTGGTAGAGTCACCAGCAATTAAAACAGCCCCAATAAGATTGTGGTTTTTAGCAATGTTTACCGTAGCCCTAAAGACTCTTTTAATAGCTTTGGGATTCTCCTTTCTAAAACGAGAGATAGTATTATGATCAGGTTTTAAATTCCCCATGAGCCAAAAGAGTTCTATATTTCTTTTACATTCAATTTCTAATTGTCTAGAAGAGCGAATTCTGTTCATATACCCATAGATATAGAGCTTTAACAAATCCGCAGGATTATAGGGAGGTCTTCCTTGTGTTTGTAAAGGATTAAAACCTAATGCATTCATATCTAAAGAATCTACAAAATTATCTATAATACGAACAGAGTTTTCCAAAGGAATCATATCGTCTAGACAAGTAGTAAAAAGTGTAATCTGTGTACGAGGTTGTTTTTGAAGATACTGCATACTTAAAGATAAGTAATATCTAATAGTTTTGAGACAGTCTGACGGGTTTGTATAGGCTGGATTTTTGGTTAAATAGCAGCGAAACTATCGGCCGTGACCAACCTTGTTTAAAAGTAGTGAACTAAAAATTAGTAACAAAGCCACAAACGTCTTTTAGCTATTGTTTTACGTTGGTTTTTCACGGTAATAACCAAAATTTCCAGCCTCCCCAATGTTTTCGATAATGTACTCTAAAAGTTTTAAATTCAGAGACAGTGGGTAACTCATTTTGTTTGGCAAATAAATTATATTCTTCCATTGAATTATAAAAAACAATTTCATCTTTCGATAAATCCCAAGAGAAAAAAGGTTTTGGTCTATCTACAGGACTTACCTCACTTTTACCAACCAAATATTTTTTTGACATCTCAAAACCATGAACATACATAGAGCCATATTGGTAATTTTTAGGGTTAATTGAAGTAGTAGTCCCATTAATTTCATTTACTTCTTTAAAATACCCTATCGGTATTCTTGCACCATCTCCTAAGCCATGATCTCCGCTGTAAGTAAACATGTAGATAAAAAGAAGAAATGATATGATAAGTCCTGAAAACCACCATATTTCTTTTTTCATTTTCGTTCTTTGAGAAAAATAACTTTGAGGGAATATTTTACCTAATAATAGAAATATTATAAGAGTTAAAGTAGCATAAAAACATCCTAAAATAGAGATTTTTATTATTTCAAATACAAAATGTAATGATGCTTCCATTATTCTTCATTTTCAACTTGTATTTCCATCTATATAAGAGTTTTACACAAATTTAAGCATTTTAGAATTTAATTCATCTAGCTATAATCCTTTTTAGTACAAAATCATCCAACAAAAAAACCGTTCCTTTTTAAGAACGGTTCTTTGCAATAATTAAGACAACAATTATTCTACTATAATTCTTCTAACGGTAGCAAAACCGTCTACATCTATCATCTTCACAAAGTAGAGTCCTTGTAGGTTTTTGTTGGGTACTATTACCCCAGATTGTGTAAATATTTGGAGCTTTACAATTCTTGTAGACATTTGAATTTGGTTGTTTATTATCTTTAAGTCTTCATCGGGTGAAGTCACAGATTTTCTACAATCTTCATTAGTGGTAAACACACTGCTATCTTCTACATAACCTACCCACGTATTTTTACTAAAACCTACATCATCTACCACTACACAGCTTAGATTTGGGTTGCTACGAATGTTAAAATTGTTGTTGGTAATCAAACGATTTTGTGTATTCTTTACTTGTAATATTTCTAACGCATTGTTCGCTAACAACAAGCTATGTAACTTGGTATTTTTACTTAAATCTAAAGTCCCCATTAATTGGTTTGTAGATGCATTTAACGTTTCTAAATGAATTGCTTGGCTTAGTGCTAGAGTGGTAAGCTTATTGGTTTGTATATACAGTGTTTTTAATGCGTTTTGTTGTCCTATGCGCAAACTATCCAATTGATTTGTTTGTGCTTCTACGTAGCTTACACGAGTATTGGCTGTTAAATCTAAATTCGTTAACTGGTTTCCTTTAACACTTAGTGTTGTTAAGGCCTTGTTTCTGCTTATATCTATCGTTTTAAGGTTGTTTCCTCCTAAAAACAGTTCTTCCAACGCTACAAACTCAGCTATTCCAGTTACATCGGTTAAACCTACCCCAGACAAGCTTAAAGTGGTTTGTATAGGTACATCTCTACTGGCTACAATACTTCCGTTTGCTACACCGTCCAAATCCCAACCTTTAAAAACCATGTAGGCTTCTAAGGTAGAGAATTGGGTGGGGATGGGTGTTGGGGCGGGGTATCCTCCTTTGCATTGATCTCCAGGGTATGCATCTAAATTGTTATTACATAAGTTATAGGCTTCTAGTTGTGTGTAAGGAGTTAAATCTATGTACCCTGTTAAGTTATTATCGTTTAACTCTAATTCTTTTAGCTGTAACGAATTGGACAGATCTATGGTTTGTAAGGCGTTAAATCCAGCTATCAATTGTTTTAAATTATTATTTCTTGCCAATAACAAATGTTGTAGCGTACCATTCTCTTTTACTCCTACGTACTCTAAATTTCTATTGTACCTTAGGTCTAACGTTTCTATTTGGTTGTACATTAGTTCTAAAGACTTTAAATTAGGAGTACTGTCTAAGGCTATTTCTTTTAATTTGTTTCCTTTTAAATACAACTCTTCTAATTGAGTGTTTTTATGAACGTGCAACGATTTTAATTGATTGTATTCTAAGTTTACATACTTTAAGTTTTTGTTTTTAGACAGATCAACTATTTCTAAATGATTGTTTTTAGCGGTTAAACTTTCCAAAGCAGTAAAATGCTCTATTCCTTCTAAACTCTGTAAGTTTTCATTAGACAGGTCTAAACTTTTAATGTTAGCAACTTTAGCATTGGGTCCAAAAACACCATTGGGCCAATAATCATAACCTCTTGCTACCATAATTGCTTCAAACTTTGCATCTACGGCAGCATGGCTTTTCGTTTCGGTAGTTCTACCTCTAGTAGCAACCTCTACATTGTCTATCAACCATCTATCTCCACAGTTTTGAGTCATTACAAAAGCAATGTAAATAGGAGTATCTATATAAGCACTTAAATCTATTTCTTGCAACGCTAAAAAAGGAGTTAATACTTTTTCTCCTTGCTCATAAATAGTTGTAAAACTTGCTTTGTCTGTTTGCGAGCTGGTAGAAATACGAATACTCATTTTAGAACCAAAATCTCCCCAATCTGGATCTCCTTGATCAAATTTTAAGAAATGTTCTTCCAAATTAGGGGTTATTAAAGGAGTTACCAACCAATCTTCTGCATCGGTAGAAACTGTACAATCGTACATAATATATGCTACATTACTACCTGGAGTACCATATTTCCATATATTCCAATGCAATCCTGTACCTACACCATTATCAAAAACCGCCCATGTGTTTGGAATTCCAGCATCAAACTTCTCTTTAAAAACCTGAGCATTGGTCATTACCGAAAAAAAAGTTAACAGGACAATACAATAAATTCTATTTCTAACGTTTTTCATACTTAATGTTTTGTTACCTCTAAGACAGGAGATATATTAGCTACCCCCTCTTTTTTTTATAAAAAAATATATGGCTCGCAAATAGGCTTTACCTATTGTTAACGTAAAATTCTTTTTTAACCTCCTCTGATTCGTATTTTTAAGGTCTGATTTATTATATGCTATTACATACCTCAATACTATCGACAACTTAAAACAACTGATGAAAACACTTTAAAAGGGCATTAAGTGCTCTTTTACCTTTATCAATACATCTAATCTATACAAACGAAACATGAAAAAAAGATTCAACACCAATCTTAGAAAACTGTTTGTACTGGTTTTTATGACAACTAGTACCTTAATAACAGTAAACGCGCAAAATTGTAACTGTAATCATACTATCCCCCTAGGTACAACAGTCGTTAATGGTGATTTAAATAGCCTACAAAGCAACGAACTCTATTTACCTATTCAGTCAGGAGATACAGTATGTATACAAGCAGGTACTTATAGCAACCTAACACTTAAAAACATTAGTGGAAGCTCAACAAACAAAGTAATTTTTAAAAACTGTGGTGGTTTGGTAAGAATTGGATATCATCCTTATTTCCATTCTTTACATATACTAAACAGTAAGTTTTTTCAATTAACAGGAACTGGAGATGCAAATTATGAATTCGGAATCTTGATAGATGTAGACTCCCCTATCAGAACCGATGCTGCTCCTAGTGGATTGGCTATAGAATCTACTTCCTCAGATTACGAAGTAGATCATTTAGAAATTACCAATACTCCTTTTGCAGGTATTATTGCCAAAGCAGACCCGCTTTGTTATAAACCTGAAAACTGGAGAAGAAATTTCGTTGCTAAAAACTTATCCTTTCACGATTTAAACATTCACGATGTTGCGGCAGAAGGAATTTATGTTGGATATACGGGTAATCCTGTAACCTGTGATGGTGAAACCGTTTATCCTCATTTGATAGAAGGATTAAAAATTTACAATGTAACTACCAATAATACTGGTTGGGACGGTATACAAGTAAACAGAGTGAGTCAGGATTGTGAAATCTACGAAAACAAAATTACCAATTATGGATTAGAAAACGAGATTTTCCAAAATACGGGAATCCATTTAGGAATTGAATCAGTAGGGAAAATTTATAACAACCTAGTTGATACTGGTACAGGAATGGGAATAGAAATTAAGGGTATTGGAGATGTTTCTATATACAACAATATTGTTTTAAATACTGGGGCTGTAGGAATTTACGCAAACGACTCGGGAGCAAGTACTGGTAGAGGAAGTTATCGTTTTATGCATAATACGGTAATCAATACAAAAAGCTTTGGTATTAGAATGATCAATTTTAAGGATGGAGCTACCGATTACTTTTATAACAACATAATTCTAAACTCAGAAGAAACCTATTTTAATAGTAACAAAGACTATTTATACATTGCTAGGAACCAACAAATAGATAGTACTGCTAATCTAATGAATGTACCTCTTTCTACCATTCAATTTGTTGATACCATTCAAAAAGATTTTCGTTTAAGAGATAGCTCTCCTTTAAAAAACACAGGACATAACATTCAGAATTTTGCTATTCCTTTTGATTTTGAAGGAAAATCTAGAATTATAGAAGGAACAAGTGACATAGGTGCTTACGAGCACGAATTAATTATAAATCCTGCTTTACCTACCACTAATTTAACCACCAACCTTTGTGGTAACACATCTGTAGACATGAATGCTTTGGTATGGGCCAATGCTGTCCCAAATGCATCCTCATATCTATTCAACATAGAAAATGAAAATACTGGAGAAATTACAGCACTAAAAACCGATGTAAGATTCTTTAAGTTTAAAGATATAGCCAATGTCACCTATGGTACTAACTACAAAGTAAAAGTAGCTGCTATTGTTAACGGAATTGAGCAAACCAACTACGGAACAGTTTGTACTGTAACTACAGAAACTTTACCTATTACACAGTTAACTAGTACGTATTGTAATGCCACTAATTGGTCTCCAACACAAGAACTTTGGGCAGAAAGATTAGATGCAGTTTCTGCATATGAATACCATGTTACCAACAACACAACTAACGAAACATTTACGATTCAGACCACTTTAGACCATTTTAATTTGGCACAAAGTAATGCTACTATTTACTACAACTGTAGTTATGCTATTAAAGTTAGAGGAATTGATTTAGGAGGGAATCCAGGGCCTTGGGGGGCTACTTGTACAGTTACTTTAAAAGACTTGTCTTCTGTTGCTCAGTTAGCTAACACTAGTTGTGGAGCCTCAAAGGTTATTGATGAAACTCTTATCTGGATAAATGAAATTCCAGGAGTAGAAAAATTTGAGGTAACCGTTTCTAATACAGCTACCAATTATAATGAAACAATTACTATTTACGATCGTTTCTTTAAACCAAAGAATTTACCAAACCCTTTAGAAAGAGGAACAACTTACAATATTAGTGTAAAAGCCTTTACTCCTATTATAGACGCTACAGGTAATAGCTGTACTATAGAAACATTAGCCATTCCTACTACTCAAATTGCAAGTTGGCAATGTGGTAAAACCAATGTTGGTCACAACGATATTATTTGGGCAAACAATGTACCACAAGCGGAAGCATACCGTTTCTTAATTCAAAACAATTCCATTCCTTTTGAAACTACTTACGAAACTACTTCTAGATTCTTTAAAGTAAAAGATGTTGGTGGAATGTCTTACGGAACTACCTACGAGATTTCTGTTGGAACAGTAATAGGTACCAGTGTTGCTTATGGAGCACCATGTAACATTACAACTATAGACCATCCGTTAACAAACTTAACTTCTACGAGTTGTAATGCTACACAAGTTGGCTTGTCTCAAACCTTATTTGCTGAGAAAGTACCTATGGCAGAATCTTATGAATTTTTAGTAGAAAATACAGCTATAGGATATAGTTCTACCGTAGTAAGAACAAACGACAACTTTAGATTGGTTTGGCTGTCACAACCTATTACACAAGAAGGAGATTACCAAGTTTCTGTTAGAACTACTGTTGGAGGAGCAACTAGTAACTACGGAACTGTTTGTACAATTTCTGTTGAGGATGCTAGTTTAAGCAGTCAAACTCAAAATTTAGAGACAATAACCATTAATTTTGACAACAACGAAAATGTTATTATAGATACTCCTAAAGAACTATTACTATACAATAGTCTTGGACAATTGGTACTCTCTAAAAAAATAACTCAAAGTAAAGAATCCTTAAGGTTTGATTATCTACCTAAAGGACTGTATTATGGTATTATTAATGGTACCGAACCATTTAAAATTATAATCCCTTAACAACAAAAAGAAAGCTTCCTTTACCTAAGGGAGCTTTCTTTTAAATTAATTGATACTCCTATTTGTATAAACTGTTGCTATTTGTATTTTTAACCCAACAAATTGCTTTTACAACCCATTGTTATGTTTGGATATTACACACCTGTTTTACTGCTGCAAGCTTTCTGTTTATACAATGTATACACCAGAAAAGACGACCAAAAATGGTTCTTTATTATCTTTTTTGTGCCTATTTTAGGTTGTTTGTTTTATTTATATCAGACATTTTACAGCAGTAGAAACGTAAAATTTGTTGCCGAGGGAGTTAAAAGTACGCTGAATAGTAATTATAAAATAGATCAGTTAGAAAAGGATTTGTCTTTTTCTGATACCGTTGCGAATAGAATTACACTGGCAGAAGCATATATAGACAAAGGAGACTACACCAAAGCACATACGCTTTTAGAAGAATGTCTACATGGAATTCATAAAGACGACATACACCTGTTAATGACTCTGGTAAATGCGTATTATTTAAATGGTAATTACGACAAAGCTATTACCTATGGACAGCAAATTGTAAGCGAAACTGAATTTAAAAACTCTAAAGAAAAAGTAGCTTTAGCTTGGTCTTATCATTACAATGGTTCCCCTAAAAAAGCCACAGAGTTATTTGATGAAATGGACATGCGTTATTCTAATTACAATTTACGTTTGGAATATGCTAAATATTTAGAAACAAACGAAAACATAGATTTAGCTATAAAAAAGTTAGAAATTATGCTCAACGAAATTGATACTTTAAACAGCTACGAGAAAAAATTAAATAGAACTGTTTTTAGAGAAATAAGAAGCTATTACCAACAACTTGTTAAAAAGCAATAGCTAAAATAAATGAACTTATTTCTTTTTTTAATTCTAGCAGCAACTATTTATAGCATTGCTAATTACTATACCACACTACAAAAAAACAAATGGAAAACTCCACAAAGAGAGTTTCCTCCTATTTGGAGAGCCATTCTAAAAGAAGAAGTAAACTTTTACAACGCTCTTAATACAGAACAAAAAGAACTATTTGAATATAAGGTCCATGAGTTTCTATTAAACTGTAGGATTACCGGAATTAGAACAGATATAGAAGAAATAGACAGAGTTTTAATAGCCGCAAGTGCAGTAATTCCTATTTTCGGTTTTAAAGACTGGAAATACACCAACATTAAAGAAGTACTAGTGTATCCTACTAGTTTTAATCGTGAATTCCAAACCCAGGGAGCGGATAGAAATATTTTGGGAATGGTGGGCTATGGCTATATGGAAGGTCTCATGATTTTATCTAAAGAAGCCTTAAAACTAGGATTTGACAACGAAACAGATAAAAGAAATACAGCCATTCACGAATTTATTCATTTGATAGACAAATCGGATGGTAAGATAGACGGAATTCCCTCTGTATTGCTAGAAAAAGAATTCACCTTGCCTTGGATTGATTTGATTCAGAAAAAAATCGATGAGATTCACGAAGGAGAATCAGACATTAACCCTTATGGAGGAACCAATAGAGCTGAGTTCTTTTCCGTAGCAAGTGAATACTTTTTTGAACGTCCTAAATTGCTACAAAAAAAGCATCCAGAGCTCTACAAGCAATTGGAAAGTATCTTTCAGCAAAAAATGGTTTCTAAAAAATTAAAACAACATAGAAAAGAAATTGGTCGTAATGAAAAATGTCCTTGTGGCAGTGGTCTTAAATTTAAGCACTGCTGTGGTAAAGAGCATTACACTACCTCCTAAACAATACGACAATGGCAGAAGAATTCAACTCAGATAAATTATCTCCTAAAGAACTAGCAAAACACCTAAGACAACCCGATGGTGAAACTGGTAAAAAGGTGGGAGAACAGATGAATAAAGGAAATAAACACATTTGTTTAAACTCGTACAAAGTTTTAAACCCAACCCAAGAGAATCATATTTTGGAAATAGGAATGGGAAATGGTTTGTTTGTTGCGGACCTACTATCTATGGCAGACAACATTCAATATATAGGCGTGGATTTTTCTGCAACTATGGTACAAGAAGCTAGTAAAATTAACGAAGATTATATTGCTATTGGAAGTGTAAAATTTAAAGAAGCTTCTATAGAGAAACTACCTTTTAAAGATGCTACTTTTGATGCCATTACTACTACCAACACCTTGTATTTTTGGCCCAATCCAGCAAAAAACATACAAGAGTTGTTACGTGTATTAAAACCTACTGGTAAACTCTTAGTTGCGTACCGCTCTAAAGAATGTATGGATCAGTTAGAGCTTACCAATTACGGATTTGAAAAATACAAAACAGACCATGTAGAAGCTCTTTTTAAAAATGGTGGTTTTACCAATATCAGCACAAAAGTTATAACAGAACCCAAACTAGACTTTGACGGGAAAGAATTTGAAATGAAAGGGTTTTATACGGTTGGATATAAGTTGTAGATTATGAGAATTTAGCTGGTGTTCGAGCAGCTTGTACAGAGCAAAGTCGAAGTATCGAGAACAAAATAATAGTAGAATATTCACATCTCGACTCTGTTCAATTACACTGTTCTTAGAATCGTTCTAATATCTATTTAAATTTTCCCCTGATATGTATACAAGTCAAAATAACGACCTTCTTTGGCTATTAACTCGTCATGGTTACCTCGTTCTACAATATTCCCTTGTTCTATTACTAAAATCTGATCAGCTTTACGAATAGTACTCAAACGGTGTGCAATTACAACCGTTGTTCTATTGGCTGTTAACTCGTTTAAACTTTCTTGGATTAACTTTTCGCTTTCAGTATCCAAGTTCGATGTTGCTTCGTCTAGAATGATCATCTTAGGATCTGCTAAAATCGCTCTTGCAATAGCAATACGTTGTCTTTGACCTCCAGAAAGTTTCACCCCTCTTTCTCCAATTAAAGTATCTAAGCCTTTTTCAAAACGATCTGTAAACTCAGCTACATGAGCCGCTTTTACGGCTTGTTCCAATTCAGCCTCTGTAGCATTCGGTCTTGGGAATAAAATGTTTTCGCGAATGGTTCCTTCAAACAAAAACTCATCTTGTAACACCACTCCTAAATGCTTTCTAAAAGAACCTAATTTTACTTTGGTAATATCTTGCTCATCTATAGTTATAGTACCCGAAGAAGGATTTAAAAAAGTAGCAGACAACCCTGCAATGGTTGACTTTCCAGAACCTGAACTCCCAACCAAGGCAACTACAGAACCTGCCGTAGCTTTAAAGTTGATATTATGCAATACATTTTTATTTTCCTCGTAAGCAAAAGACACATTGTTAAATTCAATATCTCCTTTTAAATCTTTTAACTCAACTGTACGATTCTCATCGTCTTCCTCTGCCTGCATATTCATTAGCTCTTCTGTTCTATCCAAACCAGCCAAAGCCTCTGTTAACTGACTTCCAATATTACTCATCTGAATGATTGGAGCTACCAAGAAACCTAAAAACAGGTTAAATTGAATAAAATCTCCGGGAGTTAAAGGTTTTATTTCTTTCATCATTAAATAACCTCCTATTCCCATAATACCAGTAGAAGCAATCCCGAGTAAAAGAGTAGATGAACCTGTCATTAAAGCAGTAGCTGTTAAACTCTTTTTTACATTTTGGAATAGTAGATCAACACCCTTTTCAAACGTTTTATTTTCTTGTTCTTCAGCATTGAATGCTTTTATGACTCTAACACCAGCTAAAGTCTCAGTCAATCTACCTTTTACCTCTGCATTAATTTTAGTTCGTTTTTTAAAAATCGGGCGAATATATCCAAAAGCTTTTAATGCTATAATTCCAAAAATACTCACTGGAACTAATACAAAAAGAGTCATTTGCCAACTTATAAGAATCAACCATATCAAACAAACTACAGAAGTTATAGTACCACCTATCAATTGAACTAAACCAGTACCTATTAGATTTCTTACTCCTTCTACATCACTCATAATCCTAGAAACCAAAGCTCCTGACTTGTTATTATCAAAAAAGCTAATGGGTAAAGACAATACTTTTTTCTGTACTTGTGCTCGTAATTCAGATATTAAATATTGAGCCTGAACACTTAAAATTCTAGTTAATAGAAATGAGGTGATAGCTTGTAACGCAATAGCTCCCCCTACCATGTAAAGAATTTCATACAATAAATCATAATCTTTATTAGGAACTACATCATCTATTAAAACTTTAGATTTCCAAGGAAGAATAATACTTGCTAAACGACTAATAACAATCAATATCAAGCCTATAAAAACAAGTTTTCTTCTTGGCCAAATAATAGTTTTAAATGCAGTTACAATACTTACTTTATTTTTCTTTTTGTCCTCTTTATTAGTGGTTGCGTAAGACTTCATGTTGATTTCTTTCTTTAAGTGGCAAAGATAAGCCATCCTTAGCCAATTACAATTCCTTTAGACTCTTAGTAATCTAAGGGACTTATATCAAAACCCTCTGCTAAAAGCCTGCTTTGCACCTCTAGTTCTGTTAAACTTTCGTTGGCTTCTATTCGTAGTACACAGTCCACATCTAACAAATCTACAGACCAACAGTCTACAAAAGGATTGTTGTCCATTAGAGAACGAATACTTTCTACTTTTTCTTTAGTGTTGATATTGGTTTTAAATATCAACAATACTTGATTTACTGCTAACATCATTTTTTTTAGTTTTCTTTATCGTTATTTTTTGTTGAGTTATTTTTTCTTTCTAAGAATTCTTGGTAACGCTCTTCTCCTTCTTCATCCCAAAATTCATCGTAGTGTTTCCACTTAGAAAAATCGGTCTTGTCTTCTTCCTTTTCTTTACATTTCCATTTACGCTTTTTAGACGATTTTTTATCTCCACAACCACCAATACCTCCTAATAAAAATTTAGAGAGTGCAAACAATCCTACAGCTTGCCAAAAGGTCAACATTGGTAATCCAAAAATCATGGGCATTAACCAGTTCCATAACCACATAATTACATAGCCAAACAAAATAGCCAAACCTGTGATTAAAATTGCACCAAAAATAATTGCTCCTACAATTTCTAGTGGTGACTTTTTCCTTAGCTTATGTTTTAAAAAATTTGTCATACTATTTCTACTTTACGTTTTTTAATTCTATTTCTATATGCTTATACAAAATCCCTATAGCCCTGTGCCTTCTAGACATTAGGGTTCCTTGTGAAATCCCTGTTTGTTTTGAAATTTCCTGATACGAATAACCTTCAAAATCTACTGCTTTGATAATATCTCTGTACACAGGTTTTAACTCGGCCAAACATTTTTTAAGAACCGTTATTTTTTCTTCTGCAAAAGGATTTTCATCTGCATCCATTAATTCTTCGGACAATTTACTCCAACCATCCTCCATAGTAACTTCCGATGTTGATGAACCTCTCATAATATCTATAATCTTATTTCTAAGAGAACGATATACAAAACCAGCGACATTGTTTATGGGAGCATATCTATCGGCTCCAGCGAACAAATTCAAAGCAACATCCTGAATAATATCTTCAGCATCTCTGCTAGCAGTATCTCTAATTTTACTGCTTACAAAGGCTCTAAGGTTTTGGTATTCTTTACCAAAAAAGTCTTGAAGCTTTTTACTATTCTCTGTTTCTGATGGCATGAATCCTTTTTATTAAAGGTTCTTTATTCTAAAGACGGAACTTTTCCGAGATATTGCATTTTTTTTAATTTATTTTAAAATAAATTCTAGAGCAAAAATAAAGGCAATTATGACTGATGATGTCAGGGGGTGTTTAATTACTAAAAAAATAGGGCCTTAAAACTTACTTAAATAAATACTCAAACTGTCCTCTCTTTTTAGTCCTATTTTCTTACGAATTCTAGAACGTGCCATATGTACACTATTTATAGATATACCTAGTAACTGAGCCATTTCTTTACTATCAAAGTTTAATTTTATTAGGGCACAGTGTTTTAGGTCTTTAGAAGTTAATTCTGGATGTAACTCTCTTAATTTTTCATAAAATCGATCATTAATTTGAGTAAACCTAAGATCAAAGTCATCCCAAATTTTTTGATTCTTTATTTTGTATTTATTCAATAAGCTTTTATCAAAAACAGATTCTTGTTCCATTAATGTCTCTAACAATTCTTTAACAGCTATTTCTTTTTCAATAATCTTTAAAGCACTAGCAGTTAACTCTTTATTTTTCACCTCTAAAATTGCCTCGTTTTTTTCTTTGTTTAACTTTTGCTGTTGTTTTACTTGTTTTAATTTAGATACAACCCTAAACAAGGTAAAAGCAACAATAAACAATACCAAAAGAACACCTAAAATTAATTTTAACCTTAACTGAGCTTTTTTTGTTAGCCTTAGCAGCTTTGCTTGAGCTTCATATTCCTTTTCTATTTCTATAAACTCATCTCTGTATTTATTTTTTACACGAAATAAATTTTTATTCTGTTCACTCTGAATATGAAATAAACTATCCGACACTATCTTAGCCTCCTTTAGAAATACATATGCCTTAGAATGATCTCCCCTATTTGCGTACTCAGAAGAAACTCTACTTAAGATTATGGGCTTTAAAGATATATTTACTCGTAGGGAGTCTATACCTTTTAGGGCTTTATGATAATAATATAGTGCACTATCCTTTTGCTTAACAAGAGTTTTATATTCTGCTAAAAAATAATCGACTGAAAACTGAAACTCATTACCTACAGATTCAAAAAAGGGAGTTAATCCTTTAAAATAAGTTTTAGCTTTAACAACTTCCCCTAGCTTGGTATACACATAACCATAGTAGGCATCTACATAATGCAATCGTTGTCCAGAAGTATTTACCAAGTAGCAAGAATCTAAATAAGATAAACTTTCCGAATAAGCTTTCATAGCCGTATATCTAACCGCCACATCTAAGTAACTTGATATTAAAGAATCGTTCTTTTTTATGGTGTTTTTTGCTATTTGATGTGCTTGTTTTGTATGAATTAAGGCAATGCTATCCATTCCATAAATCCCATATAAAATTCCTAAAATTTGATTTGCCTCCTGCAATGGGCGAGGGTTTTTAAGTCTTTTTAGACTTGGTAACATATCAAACAATAACTCAAAAGATTCGTTATAATTCCCCTTTCTCCTTTCAATATCAGACAAACTTACGATACACCTTAAATAATTTAAAGTATCTTTTTTTCTTTTAAAGTAAATTCCTCCATTTTTAAAATATTCAAAAGCCTTATCGTTAGGCTGAATAGTCATTTTGTATTTGTTTAAAATAAAATTCTTTTTAGAATACAAAGAACTATCTGCAATAATTCTTGTTTTACTTTGTCCCATAGTACTATTCCAAAAAAGAATCAAGGAGAACCATAAAACGCTTGTATTTATATGTGAATTCATTTACTAGGTATAGATATATACACACAAAGAAACTGAAATAAGTAAAAAATATAGTACTCTAAAACCGTCTATATCTATAAATATAGTTAAAATATAGTGGTTACACTCTCTTTTAAGCACATCAGAAGATAACTTTGAACCACTGTTTTACAACAAGTTAAAACAATTAAACATTACCTAACTTCAATTTTTATTTAAATGATAAGATTCTTAAAAACAATGTTACAACTCACTACATTTTTATGCTTTTATACTATAAGTATCAATGTTTTCTATGCTCAAAATGTAAGTGAAACTAAAATTAACAACCAAAAAAAATCAACCGAATACTTTAAAGAAGAATGGCCTTCTATTGCCAAACACAGCACCCCCGAATGGTTAAAAGATGCCAAGTTTGGTATTTATACACATTTTGGACCAGCTGTAACTGCAACACAATATAAAACAACAGAATGGTATGGCTGGGCTATGTACAAACCAAAAGCACACTATTGGAACAATGCCATAAGACCTAACAGACCAGACACTACTAGAGTATTTAAATTACACCAAGAAAAGTGGGGACACCCAAGTAAATTTGGTTACAAGGATTTTATTATGCTCTTTCAGCCTAAAAAGTTTAATGCAGAGGAATGGGCTGATTTATTTCATAAAGCTGGAGCAAAATTTAGTGGACCTATGGGAACTCACCACGACAACTTTATGTTATGGGACTCTAAAGTAACTCGATGGAACATGAAACGAACTGCTGGAATTGATGTAGTAGGAGATTTGGAAAAAGCGATTAGAAAAAAAAACATGAAATACTTAATAACATTTCATCATGCTTTTTCTTGGTGGTTCTTCTCTGGTTCATATAACTATGATGGAGGAATTCCTGGTAACGAGGATTTGTATTGTAGACCTCATAAATTCTCTGAAGATGGTGATAGTTTTGCAGAATACCCTGATGCTGAATATGAAAATTTATGGTTTAGAAAACTAGAAGAAGCTTGTGTTAATTACAATCCTGATTTAGTATGGTTTGATATGGGTTTAGAATTACTAAGTGATAACATTAGGAAAAAAGCTTTTGCTAGAATGCTTAATAACGCACGTTCTAAAAAACAGGATTTAGCTATTTCATATAAAACCAAATTTGACATTTGCATACCTCCAAGAGCAGGAGTCTTGGATTATGAAAAAGGAAGATCTACAGGTATGAGAGAAGATACCTGGCTAACTGATACTCCTTTGGGAGGATGGTTTTACAATGGTAGAAAGTCTCGATCTTCAGAAGCCATTATAGAAATTTTAATCGATATTGTTAGTAAAAATGGGTGTTTGTTATTAGATGTTAGTCCTAAGCCAGATGGTACCATTCCAAATGATCAAAAAGAAACCTTATTAGGAATAGGAGAATGGTTAAAGATAAATGGAGAAGCTATTTATAATACCCGTCCCTGGATTATTTCTGGAGAAGGTCCTACGAAACTATCTAAGGATGGACACTTTAACGAAAACTGGGAGGCAATTTATACAGAGAAAGATATTCGTTTTACGAGAAGTAAAGACAACAATACCTTGTACGTAATTGTTTTAGACAAACCTACTTCTAATAAAATAGTAGTTAAAAAATTAGGAACTGCTTTTGAACACTTAACTAGAGAAATAGAAAGCGTAGAACTTATTGGCGAAAACACACCTATTAAATGGAAACAAGAACAATTAAAAATGACTTTCTCATTTCCTAAAAATTCCAAAGGTAAACATGCATTTTGTTACAAAGTAAAACTTAAATAAATCACCTCAAAAAATGATATGCCATCTAATTAATTTAGATGGCATATTATATCTAATAATAAAGACTACATCTTCTTTTGCTTCTTTAAAATTTTCTTTATAGCCTTAGAAGGTTTTATTTTATTACCCTTATCGGCACAATAAGCTACCAATAAAGCTTCAGATTGATTGTAAATTTCATCTCTACTTAGCTTTGTTCCATTATTTTCAAGGACTACTTTACACATAGCTGCAAAGTATAACCCTAATAAACCTTCATTCCCTTTGGTTAATTTCATCATTCTTCCTTCCATATCAAAAGTATAATCCGGTGTACCTGTAGCCCATATAAAAATAAACTGTAAAGCAATTAACCTATTATGTTCTTCATATTTAACGGGATGATTAAATAGATAATTGGCACATTTAAGCACATCTGCATCTTTTGTTTTGTATTCTTCGGCAGTTTTAAATGTATAATCTTTAAGCTCTGAGAAGTTTTGTCCAAACGAATAGTTTATCGAACACAATAGAACAAATAGTAATAAGAACTTTTTCATAGTTGAGTATTTTATTTCTGATTGATATTATTTTGCTTTAAGATTTTATTAAAAGTATCCAACTCATTATTCTTCTCCATCTTTTTATAAATCATTCCAATCACTTTTTCTGCATCTACTCTGTAAGGCGATTTATTTTGAGAATAAATAATATAAGCTTTACACATATTATCTAACCCCTCCTCTAGTTTGTTTAGTCTTAGAGCATATACATTCCCAACACCATAATATATCTCTGGATTGTCAGGGTCTAAAACTGCTAATTTTTTGTATGCCTCTACTGCTTTACTATATTCTTTCTTGTATTGATAAGCCACTGCTATATTTTGCAAAGGCATTCTTCCCTTAGGATCAATTCTAATGGATGTTTCATAAGCAAATATTGCCTCATCAAATTGGTTCAATTTTCTATAACTCAATCCTAAATTATCCCAAGCAAAAGCAAATACAGAATCTATAGCCAATGCTTTTTTATAATATTTAATTGCTTTTTTTTGATTTCCTGCTTTGGACTTATCCATTCCCTTGTAGTAATACTTTAAAGCTTTCTTATTCTTAGACAAGGAATGTCTATTTTCCATATCTCTACTCGCTATTTTAGCTTTTACTGAAGGGCAATTCGTAAACAAATACTTTTCAAGCTCTTGATAAGCACTCTTGTATGTTTTTGACTCTTTGTTGGTATTAATAACTACATCAATATTTTTTGTTTTCTTATCAGTAGACTCTGTTAATTGATCTAAAACACCTTGCATTTGTGACCCCATCTGATAAGCCCCAGTTTGCTTATCTATACAATTCCCTACTTCACTAGACACTAAAAAAGGAGTTTTATTCCCTGTATCTATGGAATCTATACACTTACAAGCTTTTTCGGAAAGTTCTTTTAACAAAGCTTTCTTGTCTTGAGAATACCCTAGTAAACAACAAGACAACAACAATAAAGACATTATTTTCTTCATAGAATTTTTATTTTTTATGAGTACAATATAATTAATCTCTTTTTTAACAACAAAAGTCAAGCCTATTATTAGAATAGTAGGTAAAAAAACCATTCCGCATAAGCAGTATGGCTTTTTTACAAAAACCTACTTATTTACCTCAACACCATCCCAAACTCCTGTTTTGGCTGTTTCTTTGACAAAATCAGAAAAGTCAATCGGCTTTCTTCCCAATACATTTTCTATATCATTACTTATCTCATTATTTCCCTCTGCATCTAATACATTTGTAAACAAATAGTCTATTAGCCAAATATATTCAGCAGGCACATTAAACTCTTTTAACATTGCTATGTACTCTTCGTGTGGAATAGCTGTAAATTGAATCTCTCTACCTGTAGTTAAATTAATTTCGTTAACAACATCCTCAAAAGTTAACAATCTACTTCCTGTTAATTCGTATAACTGTCCATTGTGCTTATCATCTAACAAAGCCTCTACTACTACAGCTGCTATATCATCAGCATTTACATAAGGTACTTTTGCTTCTGGTTTAGGCAAGGCTACTTGTCCAACTTGTAAAGCATCTAAAAAGAAACTTTCGCTAAAATTTTGCATAAACCAACTGGCTCTTACAATGGTATAATCCAAACCTGAATGGATTAATACTTGCTCACACAACTGAGCTTCCTTCTCCCCTTTACCAGAAAGCAGAATCATTTTTTTAAGCCCCTGTTTTTTGGCCAATTTTACCAAAGCTTCAATTTTATCTAATGCTCCGGGAATGGCTAAATCTGGACTATAGGTTACATAGGCTTTATCTATATTTTCTAATACGGCTGGCCAAGTATCTCTGTTTTCCCAATCAAAAGGGATAGTGGCACTTCTAGCACCTACTCTTACATTTACATCGTGATTCTTTAATTTTTCTACGACTCTACGTCCTGTTTTTCCGGTTCCTCCAATTACTAAAATGTTACTCATAATTTTATGTTTTAAATGATTTATAAATGAATTAATTGTTCTGATTGATAAAAGCAGTGATTAAAAACACCACAAAAGAGAGTACAGAAAAAACCGTTCTTAGTTTGTGATATAAATTCCACTTACTTTGGTACTCTGTCCTATACTCTGTTAACTCTGCTATAGATATATTTTCTAGTGACAATAGATCCAATGCATTGTTTAAAGGAACATTTCCTAAAATGGTTACGAGAATGGTACCCAAAAAATAAACGAGGGTTGCAATTAATATCACCACAAAAAGTGATGTCCCTCTGTACTGATACAAGCAAAAAAGCTGTACAAAAAAGGTCCCTAAAAAAACCATCATAAAAGCAGGATTAATTATTGCCCTGTTAATACTTTGCATTACTTGTATATAAGCAACATCATTAATACGTTTGGTTCCGGGAATAACAGATACTTCCCACGCATAGAACAAACCTGCAGACAACCCTGTTAATGCAATTGCTGTAAATAAGATGATCGTTTTCATAATTATATAATTTTAAGACTATTATTGCTTACATACTTTCCAAAGACACAAACCACTAAAAAGTATTCAGCCGCTATTAGGTAGAACGAAATGGCTGTAAAAAATTCGGAATAACTTCCACCTGCTGGTATAACAAAAACAGGAACTGTAACTAGTACATCCAAAAGAACAGCCATAGAAACAAAAACAGTAGCCAGTTCTAAAGGATGTTTTCTGTTGTTTCTGTAGAACAAATAAGTCCCTATACAAGCACTTGGAATAATTGCTACTGCCAATACCAAATTCGCTTGAAATTCTGCGTTTTCTATAACAGGTACATAAAAAGAAGCTAAATAAAAGCTAACCCCTAACAGCCATACAAGTATGGCATACAAAATACTCTTCAATAAATTTTTCATGATATCTAATTTTAAAGTGATTCTATCCAAGATTTTAGAATGCCATATTCTTCTTTAGTTAGCGGAACTCCACCTTCTTTAGGCATTCTTTTCAATTCAAAAACTTGTTTTTTGATTCTCTTAGCACGTCTATTCATATTCTTTTCTTTAAAAATTAGAAAAGGGTTTCGCTTTTTGTGACAAGTATTACACTTGTTTTGTAGAATAGACAAGGCTTGCTTTTGGTAAGGATTTTCTACTGATTTTTGAAAAGACTGCTCCGCTGAAAATAAAATTGATGGAGCATTTACTGCACTTCCTTTATTAGAAAGTAAAACCGTAAAAACTATACTAACTACCAGTACTAAAAAAGGAATTCTAGGCTCTATTGCATTGCGTTTCATAACGTTGATTATTAATTACAACACAAAATTAGAACGACAATAAAAGAACTACTTATCTAAAAAGGAGTATGATTTATTCGAAAAGGAGAATTGGATGTTTATTTATTGATTTGGTAAGTCGTGTAGTTTATACTGAATAAAAAACAACTTATTGAAGTTGGCTAGGTCTGTACCCAAATTTTTTCTCAAAGGCATTGGAAAAAGACCCCAAACTTTCATAACCTACATTCCATGCAGCTTCTTGTATGCTTAAATCTTTATTTTTAATTAAATCATAAGCTTTAAAAAGTCGTTCGTTTTGTAGGTATTTAAAAACAGGAACACCAAACAATTCTTTAAACTCTTTTTTTAGTTTAAAAGTATTTAAACCTATCTCTTTGGCAAGTTCATTTAAACTTGGAGGGTTGTCTAAGTTTTTAATTAAAATTTCTTTGGCTTGCAACAACTTAGTTCTTTCCTTATCGTTTACCTTCTCTTGCTGCTGTAATGCCAACTGTCCAAAAAAATGTGACAATAACGTTGTTATCTGACTTTTGTAGAATAAAATTTTAGTTTTACCTGTGTAAGGGTTGTATAACATATTGTGAACAATAGGTTGCATTTCTGGAGTCATCAAAAACAAAGGACCCTCTACATAATGATCTTTAGGGTGTACGAGCTGATCTAATAACTCTCCAAAAATCTCTGCTTCACCATTGGGCAAGTTTTGTAGGTTTTTAACGGCTGTAGCCACCACCAAACATTCCAAAGGTTTTAAGGGTGAAATTTGATGTTCAAAAGCTACTTGACTATCTGCGTAAAAAGACAACACCATCCCTTTGGTGTGCGTAAACTGCTTTTGTTGCTCTCCGTATTTCACCGTTAATTCCACATCTCCTTCTCCATACAAAGCAATGGCAATAATAGGCTCATCAAAAAAACAAGTATCAAAATAGGTTTCTTGTCCTTCTGCTTTTTCTATCAGAATGGTAAAATCGTTGATGTCTATGATGGCTCTGGACATTTTTGTAAATAAATTTTATGTAAATCTCATCCATAAATTTGGAAAGACAGATGGTAATTCTTCCTCTTGATAAATTGAGCTTTTAGATATATGGTAAGAAATATTTTCTTTATCGACTTTTGGAATTAATTTTCGTGATTTTATTTCATAAACTTCCTCAATAATATCTCTTAGGGTAATCATCAACAGTTCAGATATTTCTATCTTGTCCAATAACTCGTTATTTAAGCATGTATTTTTGAATTGAACCTCCCCTTTAGAGATCAAATAATTCATTAATAATATTGTATAACCAATATCGTCTGATTTAAATATTATTTGGGATGCTCCATTAACCTCTTTATTTAGGAATGTGTGATAAAAACTTAATAACAAATTATCTATTTCAATCAATTCTACCAATGAAAATTTCAGTAAACTATCTTTTAAAAGTCCATAAAATTGTTTGTCGTAATTTTTGCTTTTGATCCTTATCTCATCAATCAAACTCCAAAACTTTTTTTCATCATATAGATTTATATTTGTTCTAATCTGTCTTTCCTCTAATAGTTTTTTGTATTGATTCTTTCTACTTTGTTCTAAAGCATCGTTTCCTTTTTTAGACTCATATCTTGTATATAAATACCTTCCTAACCAAAAAACAAGTACTAGGATTAAACTAATATAAGGATTACCATCCATCGTTTTTATTTTTAAAATTACCTCTTTAAAGATTGGAACACAAATACAATAGTCATAATTATTCCAAACAAAAAAGCCACTCCATTATAAAACGGAATGACTTTCGACTTTAAAACAAATATCAAAAATAATATTATGCGGTCGCTTGAGAGAATACCCAAAATAACTCAGTGGCTATTTGTAAACTTCTCTCTTGGTATTTTTCTGCTTGTTGTGGAGTACCATCAAATGCTTTAGGGTCTAAAAAAGTAATTGGTATTCTTTTTTCAGATCCTGTTACAAAAGGACAGGCTTCGTTGGCACTATCACAAGTTAATATGGCTGCAAATCCATTTGCGGGATTAAATGTGTCGTCAAACTTTTTAGAAAAACCTATAAGTCCCTGCGTATTTTCTGCATATTTAATACTATACACCGGATTTTTCTCTTCTGAAAGCTTCTGAATTTGGAAACCTGCACTTTCTAGAGCTTCAGCCGCTGATGGAAACAAAGCCGTAGCTTCTGTTCCTCCAGAATAACTTGCCATATCTTTAATTCCAAAGTGTGCCCCTATAGCTTGTGCCCATACCTGAGACAAGTGGCTTCTTCTTGAATTATGTGTACAAATAAAATTTAAACGAATTGTCTCTTTAGCTTCTAATTTTGCTTTTATAAAATCTGCCAAAGACTGTAAAACTACCTTACGATCTTCTGCAATAGTAGTAACATCTAGAGATTCAATGGTTTGTTGAATCTGTTCAAATAGGTTCATTCTGTTTTGTTATTTAGTTTTGTTTTTTATTAGCAACACCCGCTTCCTGGTGTACATGAACTTTGTTGCGTAGAAACTCTAATTCTAGGTTTTTCTTCTGGAATTCCACATTTGTCTTTTGCCAAACAATCAGTAGCCTTACTTACCAACAAAAAGTTTTGCCCGTTAAAATCTAGTCCATACTTTTCTATTGTTTGTCCTTGGTATTCTACCTCCACTTCAGAATCTTCAATTCCTAATACTTTTTCAGACATTTCTATAATACCTGCTAACTTTTCTGGGTGTAATCTATGATTGTAATCATCGGCACTCCATAATTGAAAGTTTACTACTGCCTCCATACGAAGTGTTCCACCACAATCTATAAAACTCTTTACTACTCTCCCCACCTCAGTTACATGAAAATGAGCGGGTACTAAATCTCCGTTCGGTAATTCAAAAGCGATAGTTTCTAAACCCTGTAACGTTTTTTTTACTTCTGATAACTTCATAATCTATTCTATTTTATCGTGCTGTAACAATGTATTCATTTTGTTTAACAGCAACTATCGTTGCACTCTAAATCTTGATCTAAAAATGGCACCAAAATTTCTTTCATTTCCGTCCATTTGTCTTTATCTATGCAATAACACACACTGGTTCCCTCTACACTTCCTTTAATTAAACCCAATTGTTTTAATTCTCGTAAATGTTGTGATATTGTGGGCTGTGCCAAACCAATTTCATTCACCAAATCTCCACAAACGCAAGCATTCTTATCAAACAAATATTCCAAAATAGCAACTCTTGCAGGGTGACCAAATACCTTTGCAAACAATGCTATTTGATTCTGATTGTCTGAAAAAAATTCCGTTTTAGCTATTCCCATAATCCTTATTAATTGCTTCATTGCAATATTACGATAAATAAAAAACATCTACCATAATTTATCTAGAAAAATTATTGACTAACACAAACTATTTTTAAACACACATCTAAAGAAAGGTTTTCCTTAATTTTACTACTATATAGAAAACAAAACCGAACGCAAATGCTTACTTGGAAACATATCATGGATTTTACGGTAAATGGAAATCCAACCCCAGATAAAAGAGTAGAAAAAACCAACGAAGAATGGAAAGAACTCTTAAACCCTAGTCAATATAAAATAACACGTATGTCTGGTACAGAAATGCCACATACAGGAGCTTACTGCACTAGTTACGATGCTGGTATTTACAATTGCTTGTGTTGTGGAAATGAGTTGTTTGATTCTACGATTAAATTTGACTCTGGAACTGGCTGGCCAAGTTTTACACAACCTGTAAAAGAAAATGCGGTTAAATACATTAAGGATAGTTCTCATGGAATGGTTCGTGTAGAAATTCAATGCAACCAATGTGACAGCCATTTAGGACATGTATTTCCTGATGGACCAGAACCAAGCGGATTGCGTTATTGTGTTAATTCTGAATCTTTAATCAAAAAATAATGGCTAAAATAGAACAAGCCACATTAGGAGCTGGTTGCTTTTGGTGTGTAGAAGCATTTTTTAATGAGGTAAAAGGGGTGCTAAAAGCAGTATCTGGCTATAGTGGAGGAAATGTACCAGGAACTCCAACCTATAGAGAAGTTTGCTCTGGATTAACAGGTCATGCAGAAGTAATTCGTGTGGAATATGATCCTGAACTTATATCCTACCAAACGGTATTGGAATTGTTTTACACCGCACACAACCCTACCACATTAAACAGACAAGGTGCTGATGTAGGTACACAGTATCGTTCTGTTATTTTTTATCATGATGAGCAACAAAAAGAAATAGCTGAGCAAGTAACAAAAAATGTACAACAATACTTTGACGAACCTATCGTTACAGAAATCAGCCCTTTAGTTAATTATTTTGATGCTGAAGATTACCATCAAGGATACTACAAACAACATCCAGAAGAAGGGTATTGCTCTGTTGTTGTTGGACCTAAACTGAATAAATTAAGAAGAATACATGCCGATTTACTAAAATAGGCCACTACATACATGAAATTAAATATTCAAAATACGTTTACCAGCGAATTACCCGCAGATACGAATAAAGAAAACTTTACCCGTCAGGTAGACAATGCTTGTTACTCTCTAGCAAACCCTATCCAAACAAAAAATCCTAAACTAGTACATGTAAATACAGAACTTGCCAAATCCTTAGGATTTCATCCAAAGGATGTAAGCACAGAAGACTTTTTACAACTAGTTACAGGAAATTCTGTTTATCCTAACACAGAACCCTATGCCATGTGCTATGGAGGTCATCAGTTTGGAAATTGGGCTGGTCAGTTAGGAGACGGAAGAGCGATTAATTTATTTCAAGTAAAAACAGACTCTTCTTTTACGCTACAATTAAAAGGAGCTGGAAAAACACCGTATTCTAGAACTGCCGATGGATTGGCTGTATTACGTTCTTCTGTACGAGAATATTTATGTGCTGAGGCAATGTACCATTTGGGGGTACCTACCACCCGTTCATTATCTTTATCTCTTAGTGGAGATCAGGTACTAAGAGACATGTTTTACAATGGAAATCCTGGATATGAAAAAGGAGCTATTGTTTGTCGTGTTTCAGAAAGTTTTATCCGTTTTGGGAACTTTCAGATTTTTGCTTCTAAAAACGATAAGGCAACCTTAGCGGCATTAATGAATTATACCATTAGACATCACTTTCCTCATTTAGAAGAGAATGACAAAGAAAGTTACGGTAAACTTTTTCAGGAAATTGTAAATGCAACGGTTAAAATGATTGTTGAATGGCAACGTGTTGGTTTTGTACACGGTGTAATGAACACAGATAATATGTCCATTTTAGGACAAACTATTGACTATGGGCCATATGGTTGGTTAGACAATTACGATCCAGATTGGACTCCAAATACCACAGACAAACAAAATAGACGTTACCGTTATGGCCAACAACCCAATATTGGTTTGTGGAACTTGTATCAATTGGCCAATACTTTTTATACACTAACAGAAGATGCTACTCCGCTAGAAGAAGCATTAAATAGCTATAAAGTTCAATTTGAAGAAATGAACTTGGCAATGATGTGTGCTAAAATTGGAATTCAAAAGCCAAACAAACAAGACTATATCTTAATTCAGGCTCTAGAAACAAATTTAAAGTTAACGGATACAGATATGACCATCTTCTTTAGATTATTGGCAAAAGCCAAGAAGATTGAAGATTGTTTAGAAGCTTTTTACACTCCCGAATCATTAACAGGTGAAATACTTACAGAGTGGCAAGCTTGGTTTGAACAATATACAGAACGATTGACTCAAGAAACTTTGTCTGATGAAGAGAGAATTAAAAATATGAATGCGGTAAACCCTAAATATGTTTTACGTAATTATATATCTCAATTAGCAATTGATGCAGCGAACGAAGGAGATTTCTCGTTGATTGACGAGCTATATACAATGCTACAAAAACCATATAACGAACAACCAGAATACGAAAAATGGTTTGCCAAAAGACCCGATTGGGCTAAAAACAAAGCAGGATGTTCTATGTTAAGCTGTAGTTCTTAAAAACCATTTATGAAGCTTATCTATATATTTTTATTAAGTATTCTTTGTCTAAATTCTTATGCGCAAGAAAAGTTAATTACTCCTACAATGGTGAATGAAAAACCATCGGCAGGGAAAAGAGTAAAGGTAGTTCCTAAAGAACATTTAAAAACCGATTTATTTTACTCCTTATACTTACCAAAGAATTATAACAAGGAGAAGAGCTATCCTGTAATTGTTGAATATACAGGAAATTACTACCCTCCTACTCAGTCTACTGGTAATTTAAAAGATGCTTCTTTAGGTTATGCCATTGCACAAAATATAGATGCCATATGGATTTGCTTACCTTATGTTACTAAGGAGTATAAACAATCTCTAAAATGGTGGGGGAACGAACACAACACTATTGATTATGCCCTAAAAAACATTAAAGATGTCTGCTTAGAATACAATGGAAACTCAGGTCAGATTTTTATAATTGGTTTTTCTAGAGGAGCTATTGCTGTAAACTATTTAGGATTGCATAACGATACGATTGCAGATGTTTGGAGAGGTTTCTTTTCTCATGACCACTACGACGGACAACGCAAATGGGGTAAATACTGGGCTAAAGACTTGGATAGTTACAGAGCAGCAGCTAAAGTTAGAGCCAAACGTTTAAATGGTAGAGCTTCTTTAATTTCTAACAATCGTATTAATGGAAAAAAATATATTGATGGAAACGGAATAACTAATTATGGAGTATTTACTTATATAAAACCTGACATTGAAAAAGCTACTAAAGGACAAAACTTACATCCGCATAATGACCTTTGGATGCATACACAATTAGAAGATGCTCAAAAAGTATTTTCTTGGTTTAAAAACACACTTGAATCCCCTGTTGGAGTTTATACCATTTCTGGAACTGTTACCACTAAAAAAGGGAAAACTCTTTCCGGTATAATTGTGAATGCTGGTGGTATTCACTTTGGAATTACCAATGCTAAAGGAGCATACAAAATAGAAGGAATTACTAAAAGTAACAGAACTATACACCTAGAAAACTCCCCTACAAAAAGAAAAGAAGTAACTGTGAATCAGGATATTTATAATTTAAACTTCGTAATAGCTGAATGATGTTATCTAAAATAGGTTTAGGTGGTGGTTGCCATTGGTGTACAGAAGCTGTTTTTCAATCGTTAAAAGGAGTTGAAAAAGTAGCACAAGGCTATATTGCCTCTACAGCTCCTAATGAAACCCTTTCAGAGGCTGTAATTATAACCTTTAACGAAGAAATCATTCCTCTACAAATTCTAATTGAAGTGCATCTTCTAACTCACAAAAGCACCTCTAACCACTCATTTAGAAATAAGTACCGTTCTGCTATATATTATTTTAATGAACTACAAAAAGAAAAATCTAATACCGTTTTAAAAGAATTACAACCAGACTTCCCTAAAAAAATAATCACAGAGGTATTACCTTTTGTAATGTTTCACTCTTCTAGAGAGGAATTACTAAACTACTACTTAAAAGACAAGAACAAACCTTTTTGTAAAACCTACATAGAGCCTAAACTAAAACTCTTACTAGAACAATTCTCTAATTTCATAGTTCATACGTCTAAAGGCTAATTCCGTTCTTTAAACTAAATACCCGAATCGTATCGATAAATCCTCAAACTTTAGAAATCTATTTTATTAAGACTTTAGCTTCTGCTAACTTTACCTGAATAACCGAAAACTTAAAAATATAATGAGGAAAAATCAATCGTTTTTAAAAGCAGTGTGCACAGGAGTTTTAGCACTATTTATGTCTGTAAACTTATTTGCTCAAGATGCTGTTTCTTTTGCTGATGATAACACAAGTATAGCAAACGCAAGACCTTTAGAATTTAAAGTGAATTATACTGCAAGTGATGATAGAGAGATTATGCTATCAATTAAAAACTCAGAATCTAAAGAATGGATTGCTGGAAGAAAAGTAAAAGTAGAGAAAGGAGAAGGAGCTGTTAGCATTAAACTAAACAGAAAAGGTGGTTTTGAAGACGGAAACAACTACGAAGTAAACCTTATTATAATGCCTGTAGGTGGTAAATGGAAAGATAATTTAGACAAAAAAGCTAAAAAACCTTTTACAATTGGTGAGACACCTGTTGAAACCAAAGAAGATGTAGTAGCTGTAAATGTTTCTTCTGTTAAAGTAAATAAAAACGGAGTAGCTTTTGTTGAAGTTAATTATACTGCTTTAGACAAGAGATTAATTGCTGTTCAAATTAAAGACATCAAAACTAAAGAAGAGATTGCTAGTGGAAGAAAATCTGTTGAAACTGGTTCTGGAACGGTTAAAGTAAGATTGACAAAAAAGGATGGAGAAATTAAGAAAGGTGAAAACTACCATTTAATTGTATCTACAAGACCTGTTGGAGCTACTTGGAAAGAAATCATCAACAAAAAAGGTGTAAAACCTTTTGCTGTAAAATAAGCAGTCGTTTTTTTAATTAAAAACACAAAAGATGTTATCCTACAGGATAACATCTTTTTTTATTGGGAATCTAAACGCTCTAAAAATTTAGCAGCATTTTCTAAATGATTTACTTTTTTTTCTGGAGATAATCTTTCAAAAGATCGATACATCATAGATAAACGTGGATTTTTTTTAATATAATCACTTTGTTTATCAATAAAATTCCAAAATAAGCCATCCCAAATTTCTTGCCAGTCTCCAGCTCCATAGTTGCTCATTTTCTTTATATAATTAGAGCCACTTATATAAGGTTTTGTAGCAAAAACACCTCCATCTGCAAACTGACTCATTCCATATACATTGGGCACCATTACCCAATCGTAAGCATCTACAAACAACTCCATAAACCACTGATAAACTTCATCGGGGTCGAACTCACATAATAACATAAAATTCCCCAATACCATTAAACGCTCTATATGATGACAATATCCTGTTTTAAGTGCTTTCTTTATAGCAATATCTACAGGAACTATTCCTGTTGTTCCATTATAAAAACTCTTAGGTATCTTTCTTTTAAAATTCCAAAAATTTCGAGTTCTAGAAAAACTACCTTTCGCCACATAAACACCTCTTATAAACTCTCTCCAACCAATAATCTGTCTTACAAACCCCTCTATAGAATTCATAGGAATATCATTTTTAAGGCCATAAGTTATCGTTTTATCTACTACCTCTTTAGGTGATAAAATCCCTACATTTATTAGGGGAGATAATAAGCTATGATGCATAAAAACTTCTTCTTTTACAATAGCATCCTGAAAAACTCCAAACTCCAAAAAACGATACTCCAAAAACTGCTCTAACCAAGTATCAGACGTTTCAAAATCTACAGGATAGTAGGGTGCTTTGTCTATTGTTCCATAATTAGCAGCAAAATTTTCTTTCACATAACTCACTGCTTCCTCCCAATAAGCACCCACTTCTGGATAATGAATTGCAGGTGGAGTTTTACCTTTTGGATATTTTTTTCTATTCTCGCTATCAAAAGTCCATTTTCCTCCCAAAGGTTCTCCCGCAGTATCCAATAAAACACAATAGTCTTTTCGTTGCTTTTTGTAAAAGTTTGTCTGGAAATAGGATTTCTTATCTTTTTTAAAATAGTCATCAACCTCCAATTGGGAATTGAGAAAATTAGGAGACTCGTATTTTTTTAACGTACACTCTTTAAAAACTTTATTTATTTTACGTTCCAACCAATCATCAATCGGGTTTATAAAATGAACCGCTTCGATATTTTTACTTGCTACTTCTGTAGAAAAATTCAACAAATCGGACAATTCATTTTTAGACTCTATATAATAAACCCTTAAGCCTTTGGTTAACAAATAATCCTCATAGCACTTCATAGTAGCTCTATGAAAAGCTATTTTTTGTTTGTGAAACTTATATTGGGTAAAAAACAATGCCTCCTCTATCAAATAGATTACATGTCCATTATTAATAAGTTCACTTTCTTTAAAAAGCTGATGTGGAAAAATTATATTTACTTGATTAGCCATGCCTTTACTTTATTTCTTTTGCAACGTTCACTACAATACTTCACATCATTCCAATTCTTCTCCCACTTTTTTCTCCATGCAAAAGGTTTTCTACAAACCAAGCATCGTTTTGTTGGTAGCTCCTGTTTTTTAACTCCTCTCATTTTACAGTTCTTTTTTTGCTTTGTTCCAAAATTTAAAAAAAGAAGGATAGTACCCTGTAACACTTGTCATCCAATCTCTAGCTTCTTGTTTTCCTTTGTAATGTGTATTCGTAGGATGTTCTTTGTAAATTATATATTGCTCATCAACCTTAGTTAATAGGTCTGAAAAATCTCCAACAAAAAATTGAATTTCGTTGATATTACTGGTCAATTCCAATGCAAAATCTAAACAGTGCTGATTCACCGGATAGTTCTTAAAAAACGTAGGCTCTATTAAGAAAACTCGTTGCACGTCTTGTCCAAAATACCAACTAGGATCTATATTGTAATAATTATAAACCAATGTTTTTTTACGGTTATTTAAAATAGGAGAATCAACATTGGGAAACTCTAGTTTGTTAGTAAAAGAAACAACCTCTTCTAAAATATTGGGAACTTCCATAGTATCAAAAGCTTCGTAAGGAATATCTAAAAAAGTTCCTTTTTGACTGGTTTTAAAGTACTTATTGATATTGTCTTGATTGGCAACATATTTCTTGTTAGAAAATGCTCCAGCTACCCATTGCCAACTTAAATGATTGCTTGCCAAATCTCCATCTAACAAATTACTATACAGCCATTTTGCTGGCTCTAACCAATGAGTATGTCCCATATTACAACAAATAGCAGCCACGTACATTCGCATATGATTGTGCATATACCCCGTAGTAAACAGTACCTCTAAAGCTTCATCAACAACATTAACTCCTGTCCTAGCTTCTACTATAGCTTTGGGTATTTTATAATGATTAACTCCTGTTTGTGCTTGTTTTAAATCTGTAAAAATTAAATCTCCTTTTGCCAGCCAAACTTGCTGCCAATAATCCCTCCAAGACAATTCCTGAATTAGCTTTTCCGCTCTTCCCCAGGGCAACTCTAGCTTTTTTATTTCTTGATAAACTTGTTTCGTAGAAATAACTCCTCTAGAAATATAAGGACTTAAGTATGTTACTGCTCCATCTACATAATTTCTAGAACTAGCATATTTAGTAGGATCTATAGAGTGCATTCTTTGGTAAATAGAATCTATGTCTGTGGGGAATTCTTGCATTTTACTCGTTTATTTTATACAATATATTGAGTATTGCAACCAACAACGAAAGCCTTTTCTTATTTACTGCTATTTAAAATCAAACTAAAACAAAAAACAGCGTGAAAACCCCCACTCTGTTTAAAAACTTAACCGATTAAATTAAACTACAAAGACGACTCTTATTTTATACGGTTGTTTAAAAAATACACCAAACAAACTCCAGAGCAATTTAGAGCAGCACAATATGGTGGAAATGGAAGAAGATGCTGCTAAAACAGCTTAAAGACCAGTAGTGTTAATTAAATATTTTTTTACATTTTTGAAACCTTAATTTGGTAAATTTGAACATGACAAAAATTGGATTAGGCTTAGCTGCATTGGGAAGACCCGAATATATTAACATTCGAAAAGAAAAAGACATAGATAAAAGTGAAACCGCTTTTAAAGCTAACGCTTTAGAAATGTTAGATACTTCTTACAAATTAGGTATACGTTATTTTGATACAGCTCCGTCTTATGGAAAAGGGGAAGCTTTTTTACAAGAATGGCAAAACACCAGAAAACATACCGATTCGCAATTGGCTACCAAATGGGGATATACCTATGTGGCCAACTGGAAATTGAATTTTAAAGGGGCACACGAGGTTAAAGAACACAGTATAGACAAACTATTAGAACAGTGGGAAATTTCTAAAGATTTATTACCTGCCTTAAAAGTATATCAAATTCATTCTGCTACCTTCGACAGCGGTGTTTTAGAAAATCAAAAAGTACTAAAAAAACTTTCCAAAATTAAAGAAGAAACAGGCCTGTTAATTGGCTTAACAAGCAGTGGTCCTAATCAGGCAGAAATTCTAAAAGAAGCTGCCGCTATAAAAATCCAAGGACAATTTCTTTTTGATGCTTTTCAGGTTACTTACAATATTTTTGCCCAAAATACTCTTGAAATATTATCGGAGCTAGTACAACAAGGCAAAAAAGTAATAATAAAAGAATCACTAGCCAATGGTCGTGTTTTTACCAATACTCCAAATCTAGTTTTAGATCTTGCTACAAAATACAATGTAGGAATAGATGCTATTGCTATTCGTTACGTTATAGACTCTCTAAACCCTTCTATCGTTTTAAGTGGTGCTGCCTCTAAGCAACAATTAACAGAAAACTTAAAAGCTTTGGATTTTAAGCTCACTTTGGATGAAATTGAAGCTTTAAAATTTTTAGCTTTGGAGCCTAAAAAATATTGGTCTGAGCGAAAAGCCTTAGCATGGAATTAAACCTTACATGAAGAAAAATTTAATCAGTAGAGATATCGATGTTTTCTATACCAAAGCATCAGAAGAGTCACGCCTAGAAAAAGGAATGGGTGTGTTTGAATTTGAGCGTATCAAATCATTAATCAATAGATATTTACCCAAAGAAAAAGCAACCATTATTGACGTAGGTGGTGGAACAGGTAAATATTCCGAATGGTTGGCTAAACAAGGCCACGCTGTTACCATGATAGAACCTGTGGACAAACATTTGGTATTGGCTCAAAAAAGATCGGACAAGCTTAAAAACAAATTCAAAGTTTTAAAAGGTGCTTCCCAAAAACTAGATCTAAAAAACAATAGTGCTGATTTTGTAATTCTTCATGGTCCTTTATACCACCTTCAAAAAGAAGAAGACCGCCTACAGACTATAGCAGAAGCCAAAAGAGTATTAAAAAAAGACGGAATTATTTTAGGATTTGCAATCAACCATGCAGCATCTACCGTTGCTGGTTTAATGCAAGGTTTGGTTCATAAAAAGCCATTCTTAGAAATGTGCAAAGAAGAATTAACTACAGGAATTCACACCCCCCCTAGTGAATATCCTTGGCTCTTGGCAGAAGCTTATTATCATAAACCAAGTGAACTAAAGCAAGAATTCTTAAGTCAAGAATTAGAAATACAAAATCTAATTGCTGTTGAAGGAATGATTTGGTTAGACAAAGACTATTTTGCCAATATGCTAAATAATAAAAACAAAAAAAACTTAGACCAATTACTAAAAGTAACCGAAGAAAACGAAGAGTTGTTGTCTTTTAGTCCTCATATGTTACTCGTTGCTAAGAAATAAAAACATTTTTTCTGATTTTATCTTTATATAGTATTGATAAATATCTATTTTTAAAGAAAAAAAATCGTGAAAAAATTCCTTGTAATAATTTCTTTTGTTGTAAGCTTTACCTCTTTTTCCCAAGAAGGACATTCTAAAAAAACTTTTTATAGAGACGGTGTTCTGGCTATAGAAAAATGGTACGGATTGGATTCTAAAATTGACAGCCTAAAATCTTATGATAGAACAGGAAAACCTAGTGAAATATTCTATTATAATGAAAAAGGAAAATTTCATGGTTTGTGCTACAAACTAGATACAAAAGGAAAGAAAACAACATCTTGGAAATTTAACAATGGTAAATTAATAGAAAGAGTAGACCACATTAAACATTATACCCTAAAGAATAAGGACATTATTTTAAAAAGGTATGAGAAAATAGAAAAACTAAATAAAAGATTAAAAAGAAAATACTCTTTCTCAGCTTTCTACAGTAGAGCTCATACCAGAGATCTACTTGGAGATCATACGCTTGCGCTACATGACTTCCTTTGGCTAAAAAAATTCTATGAAAAATATAGAGATAAAGAAACAGATTCGATTGGATTATTACGTAAAAACAAAACTCTAGCTTCTATTTACAATGTTTTGGGAGGTCTATATAGCTCTTATGAACAAGAAGAAAAAACAATTCACTACAGGTTTTTGGCTAAAAAGCACAAACCAAACGATGCTGTTTATGATTATAACCTAGGAGGATATTTAGTTTCTATTCAGCAATACAAACTTGGAATTCATTACTTAGAAAAACTACTAGAAAGAGGCTCTAAACACTCCTTTGCCAACTGGGCTATGAGTATTGCTCACACAGATTTAGGTAACTACCAAACGGCTCAGGAATATTTAAACACTGCTAGAGCTCACGAAAGAAGCTTATATACCCGTGGCTATGGTGCATCAGATAAAGAACTAAACACTTTAGAAGGATACCTTAGTCATAAATTAGGAGATACAGACAAAGGAATTAAATTTTTGAACAAAGCTTTAGAAATAAAACCAGACAATTCCTATGCGATGAAATATCTAGGAGAAATTTATTTAGATCTAAAAAATTATGACATTGCTTGCGAGTATTTAGAAAAATCTAAAGAGCTCGGTTATGAGAAAAAATTTGACAGAGACGACCTACAGCCGCTAATAGACCAAGCCTGTGATCGTGTTGTAGATACAACTCAAAAAGAGTTAGATGTATTTGCCAGTCCTAACCCTGTAATATACTTTACAGAAATACAAAACTTCCCTAAAAACTTTAACTACATATTGTTTGATTATGAACAAAGAAAAGTTAAAAGCGGAAAAGCGGTTGGAAATACTCTTAATTTAAGCTCATTACAATCAGGTTTATATATACTACAAATAGAAAACAATGGTGTAGTGAAAACACTAAAGATTATTAAGCACTAATCCTCTTGTAAATATTTTGTTTTTTCCGTAAATTAAAGTGAACTCAAAATGTTTATCATATGGATACTATTAAAAATATTGTCGTTTTTGATGGAGCTTTAGAATTGCCCAACCCAGACTTAAACAAATACGACCGATCAAGAGCAATTGTACAAAAGGTAACACGTTTTTTAATGAGCAGAGATTCAGATATAATCAAACAGATAAATAAAGAAAAAGCTACGCTCTATATTTATAGATATTCTGGTCAATGGAAAATTAAAAATGCAAGTAGAAAACTAATCAACCGAATTTTTGGGTAAAAGTAAACATAAGTCACCCATTTTTAACGGATAAGAGTCCTTTTAAAAAAAATATACACCCCTATTTTCTGTACTTTTAAAACTTTCTAAATTAAAATCTACAATTAGGATGAAATTAAAAGTACTTGCTTTATGCTGTCTTTGTTTAACATGGACACATGGAAACGCACAGCAGTCAAAAACACCGCAAAAAAACATCTGGAGTTCTTTAGACAATCACAAAGCCGCTCCTGAGTGGTTTAAAGATGCTAAATTAGGAATCTACTTCCACTGGGGTGTTTACACGGTACCTGCTTATGGTAACGAATGGTATCCTTATCATATGTATCGTAAAGACTCCGAATATTTCAAACACCACAAAGCCAAGTATGGAGATCAATCTAAATTTGGTTACCACGAGTTTGTTCCCATGTTTAAAGCAGAAAAATTCAATGCTAAAGAATGGACTCAACTTTTTAAAAAAGCTGGAGCTAGATTTGCTGGACCTGTGGCTCAACATCATGATGGGTTTGCAATGTGGGATAGTAAAGTAAATCCTTGGAATGCAAAAAACAAGGGGCCTAAAAAAGATATTACAGGTTTATTAGAAAAAGAAATAAAGAACGAAGGAATGAAGTTTATTACAACATTTCATCATGCAAGAAACTTACAACGCTACAGTAATAAAAAAGTAAAAGGCTTTGCTAGTCATTTTACCTACAATAAAGATTGGCATACATCTACTATCAATACAGAATTAAAAAAGTTATATGGTAATGTAGATAAAAATTGGTTCCATCAATATTGGTATGATCAGATTGATGAAGTAGTAACCCAATACCAACCTGATATTATTTGGTTTGACTCTTGGTTAGATTTTATTCCTGAAGATTTAAGATTTAAAATGGTTGCTAATTATTTGAATAAAAGTGCTAGTAACAATCAAGAAGTAGTTATAGCATACAAGCAAAACGATATTCCTAAACATATTGGTGTTAAGGATATTGAACAAGGAGGTAAAAGAGATGTTACCGAAAAAACTTGGATGACAGATATTACCTTGAGCAACAAATCTTGGTGCTATGTTAAAGGGCAAACTTATAAACCTACCGCTCTGGTCATTAGAAACTTTATTGATGTGATTAGTAAAAACGGTGTGGTTTTACTTAATATCTCTCCCAAAGCTGATGGTAGTATTCCACAGGTACAAAAAGATATTTTACTAGAAATGGGTGCTTGGTTTGATATTCATGGAGAAGCGATCTTTAATACACGTCCTTGGATTATGTATGGTTTTGGTAACGCTAAGGCTGATTCTGGAAAACACGGTGGACAAAGTGCTACCGTAAAATACACAGCTTCTGATATTAGATTTACACAATCTAAAGACAAAAAAACATTGTATTTATTTTCTTTAGGAGTACCTAAGCAAGGATGGACTGAGAAGTATTATTTAATGGCTGAACACAGGTATTTTCCAAATCAAAAAATTAAGAATGTATCGCTATTAGAAACTAAAGAAACTCTTGAATACGATTTAGACGGTTATGGTTTTAGCATTAAATACCCAAACACCTCCAAGCTCAACACATTCGCTAGTGTTGTTAAAATTGAATTTGAATAACACTTTTTACCAAAAAACCCGCTCGAATATCGGAGGCTACTGACAAAGTATGCTTATTTTGTAAAAAAGGTTTTTCAAAAAGAGATTTGACATGTAAATGTTGAATCTCTTTTTTTATTTCAATACTTTTTTGGGTTAATTTTTGAGACTTTAAAAGAGTTTGAAGAGGTTGTTTATAGCCTTTTTATAGGCTTTAGTTTTAGAACTATTCGTTCTTAGCTTAATTTCAAAATTCTTTTAAGATTTACAGCAAAAATGGTCAAAGCACCTTGCATTTGCATATTTTCAATACCATACGAGGTAGCTCTTCCATAACCATGAACATTTTTTAGTTCACCATTTTTAGCTTCTATCTTATAGCGATGCTTTGATTTTTCTTTAAAATAGTCTGTTTTTTCAAAATCAATTTGCTCTTGGTGTATTTTTGATTTTATGGATATCGAATATGTTTTTGACTTAGCTCCTTCTTTATAACATCCTTTTCTTAAAGGGCAGTTTTTACATTTTTCGACATTAAAATAATAGGTGATTACTTGATTTTTCTGAGTATTCTTCTTGCCTTGAATTGCTTTTTTTGTTGCTAGATGTCCAGCAGGACAAACAAACATATCTGCATCTTTATTATAATCAAATTCATTTTCTTTTTTTCTGAATCCTTGACTAATCGCAGGATTTAACTTTGCTACTATTTGAATGTTTTTTTCTTTGGCTAATTCTAAATTTTTCTTGCCTGAATAAGCTGCATCCCCAATAACTGTATCTACAGCTATTCCATTTTTTTGACTTTGCGCTATAAGTTCTGGCAAAATAGGTCCATCTCCTTTTTCGCCTGAAGTAACAACGGCTCCTGTGATAATTCTTTCTTGTGTCATGGCCAGATGACTTTTAAATCCAAAAAAGGAACTATCTGATGACTTGTGTCCTATTTTAGCATCCATATCTTTAGATACAACTTCTTGTTGGTGTTGTTCTATATCATCGATAGATTCTTTTAATAGGTTCAATTTTTCTTTTACAAAAGGTACTTCGCTAATTGTTGGGGAAGCTTCAAGTAAAGTTTCTAACTTTTTACTATAGGTCATTTCTTTTTCTAAATCATTACAATCGTTTTTAGTAGGCATTTTATGTTTCCAATCTTCCTTGTAGGTATAAACAGCTTTTCGAAGTTGTTTTGATCTTTCTCGCAAGATATCAATAGCTGAAGATGGATTAGATTTGGATAAAGTATGCGTAGCATCAACAATGATAGAACCCGAACGGATGATTCCTTTTTCGACAGCAATACTTACGGTTTTGTTAATTAATAAATCTAGTAAATTGGTGTCTTTAAGACGTTGCCTACGGAATTTTGTTAAGGTACTTGGATTGATTACTCCCTGCTCAGGTAGCATTTCTAAAAAATACTTAAAAGACATGTCATAACGAGAACGATCTACCACATCAACATCTGATAAAGTGTAAATCACTTTTAATAATAGGTACTTGAAAAGTTTTACAGGGCATTCAGCTGTCCTACCTTGATCTATGGAGTATTTATCTAAAAGTTCTTCATAAATAAAACTAAAATCTATTAAGTCATTGATTTTTCTTAATAAATTATCTTGGGGAACTATCAAATCGTAAAGTGAACTATATTCACTTAGACCTAAAGTTTGTTGTTGATTCAGCATAAAGAAAAATACAAAAAAAGAAGAATAGAATTTAATAATTCTATTCCTCTTTTTTATAAATATACTTTTTCAGTAGCCTCAAATATCGAGCGGGTTTTCTTATTGGTATCATCTAAGACTACTTATCTTTATTCAACTCTTCTAATGTCCAATACTCTTTTCGTTTGTTTGCCTGACGAACTTTAAAAACATCTCTAAATGGATTTAAAGCACTCTCATCATTCATAGCTCTAACATAACTAAGTACACTTGCTATCCATTTATGATCGTTGTCTTTTAAAGACATCATAACTCCATAGTCTACTCCATCCACTTCACCTATTAAACCATTCAACACTAATTTCACCAAACGTTTTTTATCTCCTTTTACCCTAGGACTTCCAATTAAAGGTGGTGCTACTAAAGAACCATCTTCTTTCTTAACTCCTTTTAAATCTCTAGCATGACAAGTAATACATAATTGATTGTAAATATCGTATCCCTTTAAGATAGTAACCTGATCGCCATCTGATCTATCAGCAATTCTTTTCTTTAAAGCTAATAAGGCTTCATCATCTTTCTTTAGACTTTCTTTAGTAGAATTTGCAATCGACATATTACCTGCATACTTTAACTGAATTCTTTTTAACAAAGAAGTAGATTGTTTGGTATCGTTGTATCGTAAACTTAACGCTAACTGATTAACAACTTCCTCAGAAGAATCCTCTGCCAAAACTTTATAATACTTGTACAAGTTGGTTTCTTTGTTCTTTAAAAAGTTTTCACTTAAACGGATTGCAGTAATTCTAACCCTAGGATCTTCATCAGAGAATTTTTCTACCAATAATTCTTTATCTACAATTCCTAATCCTTCTAAAGTCCACAACGCATGAATTCTTTCTAATCCGTAATCTTTATCGTTATTACCAAACCACTTAGACCAACTAGACTGATTGTTTTGCACAATTGCCTTTAACAAAGGAACAACAGACATATCCTCTTTTAAGATTAACAACTTCTGTGCAGTATTTCTATACCATCCATTTCTATGCCCTAAATAAGGAATTAACTCCTTAGCTGTTTTGTTTAATAATTTTGGCTGAACGTCTGGCTTAATATCTTCGTGTACAATTCTGTAAATACGTCCTCTACCAATGTTTTTATCTAAATTTTTACGCTTAATTACAGGTCTAATTTTACTTCCC
Organism: Wenyingzhuangia sp. IMCC45574; assembly: GCF_054182685.1. Taxonomy (NCBI): domain Bacteria; kingdom Pseudomonadati; phylum Bacteroidota; class Flavobacteriia; order Flavobacteriales; family Flavobacteriaceae; genus Wenyingzhuangia; species Wenyingzhuangia sp. IMCC45574. The sequence goes on from NZ_CM135169.1 coordinate 928,454, forward strand.
TTTCTTGTCCAATTACTTTCCTGAATAATTCCTCTATACATATCTACTACATATAAAGTTCCATCGGGTCCTGTTTGCGACCATACAGGTCTAAAATTTAAATCTGTAGAACCCAAAAATTCTGTTTGATAATAGGCATTCTTTAACACTCTTAAACCATCTACATTTGTAACCTTAGCTCTTCTAATAAATCTACCTACTGGTTCAGGAATAAATAAATCTCCATACATATTCTTAGGCAATTTATGTCCTCTGTATATTTCCTGACCGGCAACTCCTGTAAAGTGGTTAAGTGTACCATCTTCTTTTAATCTTGGTGGTCCTCCTTGCACATCTGGAGTTCCTACAATTGGCCAAGTTTCGTTAAACCCTTCTTCCAAACGTTCCTTTGGGCTAAAATCTCCATACTGAGCAGGTTGACCAAAACCATACGCAGGATTTTCTCCACCAGCAGTAGAATAATACATTATCCCCATATCGTCTTGAGTTAATCCCCACTGCCCTCTTGGCATTCCAGTTAACTTGTACGCTTCTACAACTCCTCCTTTTTTAACCTTAAATCTGGTTGGATTATAAGTTGTGTATATGTAATTATCTAAATTCCAAAGTAAACCACTTTGCTGATGCTCTAAATTCCCTCCCCTTCTAGCTCCATTTCCATAAACTCTCTTTTTACTATCTGCTACACCATCGTTATTTGTGTCTTTATACAACCACAAATCATACGAGTAAGTTTCATTCACTAACAACTCACCATCTTCTAGAGGTAAAATCATTCTTGGCAGCATTAAACTATCAATAAAAACGGTACTCTTATCCATCTTACCATCACCATCTGTATCTATTAACTGTTTTATTTTGCTTACCGATCTATTGGTTCCCGAACCATCAACATCTTGCATGTAAGTATTCATTTCTGCAACATACATTCTTCCATCACCATCCCAAGCAATAGTAACTGGTTCATCTATCATAGGCTCACTAGCAACCAATTCTATTTTATATCCTTTAGGTAAATAAAAAGAATTTAAACTTTCTTCTGGTGTTTGAACCGCAGAAGAGGCTTCTTTTACAATTTCTGGTTTTGTATATTTTACATCAAAGTAATTCTTTTCACTTTTTTTACAATTCACAAAGAACAATAAAGGCGTTAGATACAAAAACTTTAATTTACTTTTTATCATCATAAATAGTTTTATTTTAATTTACTAGTAAGTACTGTTATATTTTATTAAATAAATAGAGGGATTCTCCATTAAAAAATACAGTTCTTAAAAATAATCATATCTACACTACTTTTGTTTAATTTTTTTCATTGAATGAAAACAAACAAAAAAACTTCTATAATTTATCGGTTTAATGGATAAGAGCTGTCAAATAAACATACCTTTTTTATAAAAAAGACTTAACAACTTTACTCGTATTTGGGAATGGTGAAATGAATACAAAGCTCTGTTTATATTCTATTTAGATTTAAAAATATAAATCCACAAAGTCCTTGACAGTTTAACGTTAAAATAAGTCAACAACACTAAAACAGTAGCTATAAAAGGAACTACTCTTAAATCAAAAGCATCTTTTAAAAACGGTATCACTAATACATAGGTAAGTATAGCCTCTACAACTCCTAATGCATAACTAACATACATAGCTCCAAAGAAAAAACCAGGCTCTTTTTCAAACTTATTGCTACAACTAGGACAAGTAGAATTCATTTCTGGTAAATTCCAAAAATTCTGTTTTGATTTAAAGATAGCTCCTGTATTACAATTAGGACATTTACCTTTAAAAATATGGGATACGTTTTTAAACATTCTATACTATTTATTAGCAAAATTAAGACACAACTCTCCTTAAAAAACCAACGATATTCACTACTTTTAGCACATTAGAGACACTTTATGAAAGAACTCCCTATATATACTATTGACCGTTTTAATAAAAACATAAAAAAGGATTTATATATAAACACATTTCACCAACACCTTTTAGAGCACGATTTTATTGAAAACTCGCATAGTCACGACTTTTACTTACTGGTGCTATTTACCAAAGGAACAGGAAAGCATAAAATAGACAATAATACGTTTCAGATAAAAAGAGGTAGCTTGTTTGTAATACAACCAGGCCAAGTTCATAGCTGGAGTTTATCTAGAGATATTGAAGGCTACATTGCTTTTTATTCAAAAGAGATTTACAATGTGTATTTTGGGAATCAAAAATTAAACTCATTCTCTTTTTACAATTCAAACAATCATATCTCAGAATTATTGTTAAACGAGCGTGAAATAGCACAAATCTCTATTTACTTTGAATTACTGATTAAAGAAAACAATTTAAAACTCCCTAACAAAATAGACAAAATACTAAACCTATTAGATTGTATTCACATAGAAATTGATAGAAAGAAACTGTCTGAAAACAGACACCAACAAAGTTCTTACTTAAAAAAAATGGAAGTCTTTAACACATTACTAGACACCCATTACAAACATTATAAAGCACCTTCTTTTTATGCAGATAAAATGTGTGTTAGTCTAAAACACCTTAACAGAATGTGTAAAGAAACCTACGATAACACCGTTACAGAACTGGTAGCACAAAGAGTGGTTTTAGAAAGCAAAAGGCTCTTAACTTTTACCTCATACCCTATTAGTAAAATCGCAGAAGAGCTAGGATATGTAAACCTTTCTTACTTTACCAAACTTTTTAAAAAGTACACCCACAAAACTCCAAATGAATTTAGAAAAAAACTAAAACAAGAAAATTGGTAAACATAAAAAAGCTCCCAAATTTCTTTGGGAGCTTCATCAGTTATAATAAACAATATGTTTATTATGCTATTTTATAAATACAAAATTCGTTTAAACTTAAAATGCTCTCAAACACTTTCTAAAAAACCAAACCAAAATATTTTTTAGAATTCCTAAAAGTTTAAAACTGTAATCTTATACCTTCTTTTGAAAAATTTTACTAAAAACCATAAATAAAATACCACATAACAACCACGCAGGGAATGTTACAAAAGATAAGAAAACATCGAACTTAACAGATATAAAATAAAACAATCCAAAACTAATTGCCCATGCTAGAATAACCGATTTATTAAATTGTAAGCCTGCCACCTCTGCATAATTTTTAGTAATCCCCCAGTCTTTATGGAAAAAATGCTCGAAAGCTATAATTGCACCAAAAGGAGAAAGAATGAAACCATACAAAGCGACAAAACCTAAAAGTTTCATTGCAAACGCTGGGAATAAACCAGCAATTGTTGCTACAACTCCCGCTATAATAGTTACTGTTGCAGTAGACAACTTTGGTAAAATTGCCTGAAACGCTAAACCTGCTCTATATATAGTTGGATTTGCTGTAGTCCAACCTGCAAGCACAACCGCTAAAATTCCTAAAAACCCAATAGCATTATTAGCCATAGGACCCGGAGCTACCGGTGGAGCTTGTCCATTGTTTAAATAAGATAACGCTTCTGGAGATTTAATATATACAGCATATAATAATGCAGCTGCAATCCATGCCATGTAGTGACCTACATACATACCAGCTGCTGTAGCCCATCCTGCATTTGCTTTCTTCGCAAATCTAAAAACAGATAAATCAGACATACCAATATGCATGGCTCCATTAGCAAACCAAGACCAAATAACTACATGCCAAAAGGTAAACTTTATTTGTCCAGGAAATGGTTCTGCACCTTCTCCCCAAATGTTCCAAAAGTCTGAAAAACTAGAAACATTTAACTGTGTTAAAGCCACAATACCACATGCTACAAAAGCTAAGACAATAATTGGAGACATCCAATTTGCTGCTTTTGTTACGGTATCGTATCCTCTTGCTGCAATAACAGATATTACCGCTCCAATTAAGACAACAATAATAACCCAAGTCATTCCGTTAGGCAATGTATCGTCCAGTTTTGGCATAGGCATATCAAAAGGAATACCTACAGCCGTGGCAGATACAGTAATCATAGATCCGGCTAAGAAGCAGAACAAGACACCATTTGCAAGATTATATGCAGTTACTAATTTCTTACCACATATTTTCTCTAATTGAAAATACAACGTTAATCTATTCTTTACGGCAATTTCAGCTGTTAAATACCTCCAGCTTAAAACAGCTAAAATATTACCGAAAATTAATCCTACAATTAAGTCAAAAGCACTAACACCAGCAGTTAAAAACAAGGGTCCTATCATAAACTCTGTTCCCGCTGCATGCTCTCCAGCATACATTCCAATAAAACTTTTCCATCCTTTTAATTTCGATTGGGGTACGGGCTCTCTTTCAAATTCTCCCGAAACTTCTTCTACTGCTGCTTGTTCTATATTTGCCTGACTCATATTATTTAATTTTAATTACTTAAAAAAATTCTATTGGTACTTAGCGTAAACTACACGTGTGTGTAAGTACTCTTCCATACCATGTTTACCATCTGCTCCTCCAATTCCAGATTTTTTCCATCCTGCATGGAAACCTTGAATCGCTTCGAAGTGCTCTCTATTTACATAAGTTTCTCCGAAATCTAAATTATTCGTTGCATGCATAATTTTATTATAGCTCTCAGAGAAAATAGATGATGTTAATCCAAACTGACAATCATTTGCTAATGCAATTGCTTCGTCTAAATCTCCAAACTTCATCACTGGTAAAACAGGTCCAAATACTTCTTCTTGTATAATTTCCATGTTTTGTTTTACGTTTGTAAGTAAAGTAGGATTGTAGAAATATCCTTTGTCAAACTTTTCTGGGGAATTACCACCTACAAGTACTTCTGCTCCTTCTTTCTTAGCAAACTCTACCATTTCTGATACTTTATCTAACTGTGCTTTAGACACCAAAGCACTCATATCTGCACCAACACCAGTTAAAGCATCTTCTACTGTTACTTGACTCATTTTAGCAGAAATCTTACTTACGAATTCATCGTAAATACTATCTTCTACATAAACACGCTCTGCACAGTTACAAACTTGTCCACTAAAAATAACTCTAGAAGAAACAACTGAATTTACAGCCAAATCTAAATTAGCATCAGCACAAACAATTGCTGGAGCTTTTCCTCCTAACTCTAAAGATACTTTAGTAATATTTTCTGCTGCTGCAGAAATAATTTTTTGTCCAGCACCTACACTTCCTGTTAAACTAATAATTCCTGTAATAGGACTCTTAGACAATGCATTTCCTACCGTTCTTCCAGATCCACAAACAAAGTTTAAAACTCCTGCTGGTAATCCTATAGACTGAATTAAATCTACAAATTCCATAATTGTGTTTGGAGCTTCAGAACTTGGTTTAATTACACAAGTGTTTCCAGTTATTAAAGAAGCGGCAACCTTTCTTGCCATTACAAAAAATGGGAAGTTCCAAGGACAAATACCTACAGCTACACCAATTGGCACTTTGTGTAAATAAATATGCTCTTTTTCACGATCACTCTGAATAATTTCTCCTTCAATTCTTCTAGCCCATCCTGCATTGTAATCAAAATAATCTGCAGTAACATCTATTTCTACTTGAGCCAATCCAATAACTTTTGCTTGCTCTTTAGACAAAGTCTCTGCTAAAAAAACTCTGTTTTGTCTAATAACAGTAGCCATTTTGTGTAAAAACTCTGCTCTTTTAATTGCTGGTAAAGCTGCCCATGCCTTTTGAGACTGTTGAGCTGCTTCTAATGCATTGTTTGCATCTTCTACCGTTCCCGATGAAATTGTACTTAATACTTCTTCCGTACAAGGGTTTAAAATTTCTATAACAGAGGTTGCTTTTGACTCTACAAACTCTCCGTTAATATATTGCTTATAATGTTTCATTTATAAAATTATTATTTACTAATTCGTACTTTTAAAAAGACTTTTAAGTTTTGGCAAACTCAATAACAAAAAAAACACATGTATCAAGCACAAGGCTTAACACACATGTTTTCTGTGTTTATGATAAAAACTTTTTTCTTAAATCTTCTACTTGATCGTCGTTAATAGGTACCATTTCTCCTAAAGAATTACCTAAAACGATAGACTTTGCACTAAACTCTGCAACTTCTAAATAATCAAAAGTTTGTAATAATTTGTCTCCTGTAACAATTACAGAATCATTTTCTATAATTAAGGCTGTAGAACAATTTTCTACAATCTTAGAATAGTTCTCATTTGCTTTAAAATGAGCTCCATACTCAACAGTATCTATATCTTGTAAAAAGATCCAACTTTCTGGAATAGTTCTTACATTAAGATAAGCTCCTGTAACTCCAAATGCCATTAAATAAGGAGACTGAGTCATAATGATAGAGTTAATATCTGGATTATTCTTGTAAATTTCTTGGTGAATCCAACTTGCTCTACTTGGTTTTTTCCCTTTCTCTCTCTTACCATCTTTAATCTGAACAACATCGTCTATATCTATATCCCATCTGTTCAAATTTGTAGGCGTAATTAAGAAATCATCTCCTTGCCATCTCATAGAAATTGTTCCGTAAGAACTAATCATTAAACCTTGCTGACAAGATCTCTTAACAATCTCACAAATTTCTAATCTCTTTTCAACTTCGTCAGAAGAATAAGTTGTGCTTTCCATTTCTGGTAATTCAATCGCAGCTTGTTCTTCAAACTCTTCAATCTGACTATCTGTTAAATACTTAGGCTCACCAATTTGTGTACCATGTAGTATTGTTTTTGCACAAAATTCTAAAGCTTCAAAACGTTCGTATGCATCTGTTAAATCACTACCTCCTAATACAGTACCGTGATTTTCCATTATGATTGCTTTGAAACCTTTTTTAAACTCATCTGCAATTACATCACCTAAATCTTCACTTCCTGGTAAACGGTAATCTGCATAACCAATAGGTCCACAAATATGTTTTGCCTGAGAAATAATGTTCGTATTTGGTATTTGACGTACAATACTAAAAGAAACTAATGCTGGTGGATGCGCATGAATAACCGCCTTTATATCTGGTCTTGCCTCATAAATAGCTCTATGGAAAGGAAACTCAGAAGAAGGTTTGTGTTTACCAATGATGGTACCATCTTTCTTAACACAGATAATATCTGAAGATCTTAAAGATCCTTTGTCTATTGCAGATGGGGTTACCCAAATATCTCCATTTTCATCTATAATAGAAATGTTACCTCCAGAAGTAGTAGTCATACCTCTTTTGTATATTCTATCTATTACCTCTGTAATTTGGTCTCTTGGATGAATAAGTTTAATATTTTTTGACATTATATTCTATTTTTGATTAAGTAACAATGAATGGAACATGCTTTTTAAGGGCATAATTCTCTTTTAAAAACTTTGAATTTAGTTTTGTATCTGAAATGGATATAGCAGCTCCTAAAGCTGACCCCAATGAAGCACTGGTGGTTCTTAACTTTTTATCTCTAAAGTAATGAGACAAAAGCTTTATATAAATATCATTATCTCCAAAACCTCCATCTATATACAATTCAGGAATTTCATCCTCTCCTATAGCATCTTTAATATACTTTATTTGCAGTAGGACCAATTCTGTCATTAATTGATGGTATGCAGATTCAAAATTATCATGTGTATACACAGTTTCTTTTGACATGTCAGCATCTTCTATACTCTCCCACTTAAAAGAAGGTTTGTAATCCTCAATTATTGAAGAATATATATCATAATTAAACTTTACAGATTTATGACGATCTTCATCTACTCCGTAATGTTTATTTAATTTTTCTACCTGAACCTTATATTCGTTTCCTAAAAATAATCGTGAAGCCTTTACAGGTTTACCATTAATCCTCATGTAATTAATAGCATCATTTTCATTCTCCGAAATAGCATTCTCTGTAAAAGGATTAAAACTGATACTCCAAGTACCTGTAGAGATAAGGATAAACTTATTCTTTATACTTCTTACATATGGTAATAAAGCCGCAGAACTATCGTGAATACCTACACCTATCTTCATACGATTACCATTGTAATTCATATTAATACTTGTTTCTGTAGAAACAATTGGAGGTAATACATTGTTAATACCTTCTTTATATACCCATGGGTGGTAATCTTTTTTACCATAATCCCACAAAGCAGTATGACAACCTATACTTGTATACTCACTTAAAGCAATCCCTGTAAACACATAACTTAAATACTGTGGCAAGTGCATTGAGTATTTAATTTTACTAAACACTTCTGGTTTGGTTCTCTTTAACCAGAACAATTGTAACCCAGAGTTAAGCATACTTAAATCTCCGCAACCTGTATTTTTTAAGAATTCGTCTTTAGGACCATAAGATTCAAAGAAAGAAGTAACAACTTCTTTGGGTAACACCTTTGTATAATTATACAAAGGTGTTAATGGATTCCCTTCTTTATCTATATGTACAAAACTAGCTCCGTAAGTTGAAAAGTTTATTGCTTCTACAATAAAGTTATCTGATTTTAAGATCCTATTAAAAACATCTTTTAACCACTTCTGCAATTCAGCTAAGTTCTCTGTAGGATGACCATCTTCATCTTCTATTTCTTCAAAAGAAATATACTCTTTATGAACTTCTTGGAAATCCTCATCAAATAAAAAAAACTTCTTATTTGTTTTTCCTATGTCGAAAACGGCTGTTACTTTTTGTTTCATAACTAATTATTAAAGTCCAGTAGCTACTGTATTTCTACCTCTTTCAGTAATTAATTGATTTCTGATATCTAAAGATCTATAAGCTTGAATAGGGCTAATTACTCCACCTCTATTTAAACGAGCTTTTTCAATTAATGGACGTACATCTGTTCTATAAGCTCCTTGTAATATTTCTTGACATTTTACAACATCATTGTCTATTTGAGCTGCTTTTAATGCTGCCTGATCTATTAATAAAGCTTTTGCATATGCCTCTTGAATAGCTTCTAAAGATTGTATTAAATCTTCTAATGGATCTTTTACATTGTGACTTGCATCAATCATCCAAGCTAAATCTGGATTTTGAGGATTGTTTTCCATACCATACACTAATTCATTAAAAATTAAGAACAATGCATAAGGCTTAATACTTCCAACAGTTAAATCATCATCTCCGTATTTACTATCGTTAAAGTGGAATCCTCCTAACTTACCTTTTAACTGTAAAATAGATACAATTTGTTCTATGTTAGAGTTTGGTAAATGGTGTCCTAAATCTACAAGTGTAAATGCCTTATCTCCACACTCATTAGCCAACATTAAAGAAGCTCCCCAATCTTGAATAACAGTGCTGTAGAAGTTTGGCTCGTAAGGTTTATACTCAACTAACATTTTCCAATCATTTGGTAAATGCTTGTAAATATCTTTTAAACTATCTTGTGTGTTTTGAAAAGCAGTTTGGAAATTATTCTGACCAGGAAAACAAGAACCATCTGCCAACCATACCGTTAAACTTTTAGACCCTAACTTATCTCCAATGTTAATAACATCAATGTTATGTTGAATAGCCTGATCTCTAACGGCTTTACTTACATTACTTAAAGACCCGTACTTGTAGCTTTCTGCTGCATCTTTCTGATCTTGAAAAGTGTTTGAGTTTACAGAATCAAATTTAATATCTAAAGATTTTGCCAACTCTCCTATTGCATTGTAGTCAGAAGGTACATCCCATGGAATGTGTAACGAAACCGCTCCAGCTGTTTGAGTTAAAGAATGTAAAACACCAACATCTTCTATCTTTTGTTCTAAAGTAGAAGGCTCTCCATAATGAGAAAATCTACCAAAACGCGTACCACCAGCTCCTAAAGCCCAACTTGGAATAGCAACCTGAAAAGCAGCTAATTTGTCAATTATTGTATTAACATCATGACCATTCTTAGCAAGTTTATTAGTGATAAAATCATAATTTTCATTGTGATCTTGAATTCCAATCTTGTTATATTCTGAAATTTGATTCTTGTTTATTTTCATATTCTTACATTTTATAAAGGAAACTTTTTGCAAAACCTAAGCGTATTTTACAAAGAAGTTTCCTTTTACTAACTAAAACACTTATTTTTAATATTTTCTGTTTTTTTATCTTACAAAAGCATTAGCCATTCCTCCATCAACATTAATTATATTCCCTGTTGATTTATCTAAAACACCTACTAATGAGAATACTCCATTTGCAATATCTGCTGGTGTAATAATCTCGTTTAATAAGTTTCTTTTTGCATAAAATGCTGGCAACTCTTCTACGGTAATTCCATTTGCTTTAGCTCTTCCTTCTGCCCAAGCACCTTCCCATATTTTACTTCCTACAATAACACCATCAGGGTTTACTGTATTTACTTTTACTTTATCTTTAGCTAATTCTGCTGCTAATAATCTAACCATGTGCTGTTGAGCCGCTTTGGCTGTTCCATATGCTACATTGTTAGGGCCTGCAACCAATCCGTTCTTACTTGCAATAGAAATATAATCTCCTCCTAAACCTTGTTTACGAGCTAAGGCTGCAAATTGTTTTGCCAAGTCGAACTGACCTTTTACTAGGATATTCTGTAAAATATTCCAATCTTTATCTGTAGTATCTTCTATAGGTTTAGATATTGCCAATCCTGCACTGTGTACAATAATATCTACTCCTCCAAATTCTAAAACTGCTTTTTTATATGCTCCCTCTATAGAATCTGTACTTGTTACATCACAAACTGCGTAAGTAGACACATCTCTCTTGTACGTTGCATTTGCCTCTACTAAAGCCTCTTCATTAATATCTGTTAAAACAATATTGGCTCCTTGTTCTGCTAACTTGTCTGCAATTGCTTTACCAATTCCACCACCTGCACCAGTAACTAAAGCAACCTTACGAGACAAAGGCAATTCTTTAGGCATACGTTGTAACTTTGCCTCTTCTAACAACCAGTACTCAATATCAAACGCTTCTTGTCTTGGTAAAGATGTGTACGCAGTAATTGCCTCTGCACCTCTCATTACATTAATTGCGTTGATGTAAAATTCGCTAGCAACTCTTGTTGTTTGTTTGTTTTTAGCAAAACTGAACATCCCAACTCCAGGGTAAATAATTATTACTGGGTTTGCATCACGAATTGCAGGACTATTGTCTTTTTTACAAGTATTATAGTAATCTGCATACTCTTGACGATATGCTTCAAAAGCAGGTTCTAACTTTGCTTTTATTGCATCCGCATCAGATAAATCTTCATTTTTATCCAAGGTTAAAACTAAAGGTTGAATTTTAGTTCTTAAAAAGTGATCTGGACAAGAAGTTCCCATTGGAGCTAATCTTTCTAAATCGTTACTGTTAATGTATTGCATTACAACATCAGTATCCGAAAAATGACCAATCATTCTATTTTCTGAAGAACACAAACCTCTTAATAAAGGCATTAATTGAGCTGCTTTTTCTAAACGCTCTTCTTTAGGTAAACTTTCAACTTTTTGACCACCAAAAACCTCACCTTGTTCTTCTAATTTTTGTTCTATATACTCAGAAGCCATTTCAATAACCTCTAAACTATTCATGTAACACTCGTAAGATGTATCTCCCCAAGTAAATAAACCATGACTACCTAATACAATACCTCTAATTCCTGGATTATCTGCCAAACACTTCTCTAATTGTAAACCTAAATCAAAACCTGGTTTCTGCCAAGGCACCCACCCCATTGTATCACCCCAAATCTCTTTGGTTACTTTCTCACTATCTTCTGCAGCAGCTACAGCAATCAATGCATCTGGATGCAAATGATCTATATGTGCAAAAGGCAACAATCCATGTAATGGAGTATCAATAGAAGGTGCTTTACTATCTAAATCGTAAATACAGTGATTAAACAAACCAACCATTCTATCTTCATCATGTAAACCTTGATATACATTTTTTAAATCACGTAATCTTCCAGTGTATAAACCTGCAATACCAGCTCTGTTTAACGTACCAATATCACCACCAGAACCTTTAACCCACATCACTTCTACTTCCTCATTAGTTAAGGGATCTTTCTCAATAGTTTTACAACTAGTGTTCCCTCCACCATAATTGGTTATCCTTAAATCTGCTCCTAAAATATTAGATCTGTACAAAAATAATTCAACCTGATCATCTCCTATTGCAGCTACTTTTGCTTCATCCCACAAATAGTCAACATATTTAAAAGTCTTAGTGTTGTTTTCCATGATTAAATTTTAAAAAGGTTATTCTATATCCCAAAAATATCTTTAAATAGAAGTTAAAGTATCCTGTACTGTACCGTTCACCTTATTTTTCCTTTTTAAAACTTCTAAAAAACTAACTCACTATTAGTTAGACTTATCAACAGAACAGTACACTTCAGTAGTCTTACCTAAAAATGGAGAACTAATTTGTTTTTTTACTGGTAGAAAATAATTCTACCTTAAAATACGCAATTCATAGGTATGAATCAAAATTATATTACTCTTGGGGAGCTTATTATAAACTATGAAGTTGACATAGCTGGCATCTTAGATATTACAAGTGCAGGCAGAAACGCTACTAGTTTCCAAAGAACACTTAACATTGTGCCCAACAAACTACACGAAAGAGTTCCTATTTTTTGTAGTTATGTTGGTATACTAGAAAAAGTAGAATTCTTAGTTTAAAGTAAAAACCATTAGCCTCTACTTTTTTATAAAAAACAGGGTATCGCTACAAATTAGCCAAACCCTGTTTTTAATTTTACATCAGTTTAAAATTAATGTTATCCTACTTATATTCTTTGTAAAAGGATGTCCCTTCTTCTAGGTTGATAACGTTGTTTTTAAAAACCAATTGTGTTCCATTTCCTACATAAACATCCTTTAGCTTATTTTCTCCTTTTAAAGTAACTATTGCAAATATACCTTTAAAAGAAAGTCCTAAACTAGCATTGTTATATTCCTGACCTTTAGACAAGGTAAGAATGTATTGTGTAATCTTATCCGTACCTACAGTGCTCTTTACAATTAAGCCCTTGTAAATTCCGTTCTCCTCTAATTTTTCTACAGTATCTACAGTAGGAGTCTCACTAGCATTGTAAGGCTCAAAAACTACCGCAAATGGTTTCTCCCATGCCTCCCCATTATTTCTAATAACGACTGTTGGAGTTTTTTTATCCTTATATGCCTTTGGTGCTTCGTAAGTTGCTGGAGCTTTTACTTTAGAATATTCCCTATTTGGAAAACCAACAATATGCATATCCATATACACAGGGGTATCTTTTAACTTTTCGGTTAAAAAAGTAACCTTTACATTGTTACTATAAGGTTTAGATGTATAGACTTTATCAAAGAAATGCCAGCCTGGATTTCGGTATTTTCCTCTCCCCCATTCTAACTTAGAAGATTCCATATATCTATTAGGGGTTGATTTTAATTTTAAATCTGTTTTATTAAACACCAGCTTATCACCTATATTATGATATAAGTAATCATGAAATTCGTTTGGCAACGTTGATTTTGAACGAAATACATCTACATAATAACCTGTTGTTGGAGAGGTTCTTACTAAAGCCAATGTCCTTTCTTGATCTGCTTCTGCTTTTTCTCCTTTGGTATCTTTAAAGCTGGTTTGACTAAAAGAATAGTTAGGAGATATCGCTTTTGTATTTATTTGTGGCTCCATAGTAAGTACCTTTACCTTGTTAATCCCTAAATTAGACCAACCTCCTTTTCCTCTAGAGCTTCCATTTACAATAACAGTATTGTGTGCAGCATATAATCTTGAATAATTTTCATGTATATCTTTTGCATATCTACCTCTACCATTATCTACACCTAAAACTTCTCCCTCTCCGTACAACTCTATATTCATTCCCTCCGCGTGTCCATGCACCATATGTGCCCCACCTACAAAACACATTAAACCATCTTTAGCATTGTTAGTGGTGCTTATATTACGCTGCATCACTATTCCTGCATGAAAAACTTTGTCCGTTCTTGGCAACTTAAACACACTAGGATCAGCATCTATAGGGCTGGTACTCCAAAATAAATTTTCTAGCTCTTTTCTATTGTACTGTTTGTTTTTAAGCACCCTACTTAGGATTGGTCCTAATTCATCAGTAACCTCTGTATTATTATCCATTTTAGCTAATCTATAAGCATTTTCTATTGCTTCATAAGGAGCATGTCCATGTCTATGCCCATCTCCCCATCTTATAATTTGCTGGTTTGGATACACAAAATAATCCAACCTTGGCAAAGCAAATAGAACATTAGGATACTTTTTAGACATATTTAAACTTGGGTTATACCTATTTACAACTAACATTAATTTTGCTAGAATAGCTGTAGAATGGTTTAAATACTGAGAAGTTTCTGGCCAAATGTCTCCTTTTTCTTTGTAGTTTTTTGCCATCACATCCAAAGCGTCTTGATGTTTTGTAGATGTAGTTAAAAAATAGGACAGCCATCTTTCACGTTCTTCTGGATTATCCATTGCCAAAGCATTGTATACCAAACTTGGAGCCTCTAATACTGAGTGATTAGAACCTGTATGACCATAATGTACAGTTATTGATGCATACGTTTTAAATACATCCTGTACTTCATGTATTGGAAATTCAACATATTTATGCTGCAACAAATCAAAAGCTTTACCTCCACTTTGCAAGTAAGGTGCTATAAAATCATAAATTAAAGGTATTCTGTAACCAAGAACTCTAACCTCTCTAAATCCGTCGTAAGGAAACAGCCACCCCCCACGCGCATGCCAACTAGACAAGGTTGATTTTTGTGAAGATTTTACAAATGAGTAGAGTATTGACGAAGCAAGTGCTGCATATTGTTTATCTTCTGTAAGATAATACATTACCCCGCAATCTAAAGCAAGCTGAAGATTATCTATTAGTGCCTGTGCGGGTTCCCATTCTTCTCTAGTTGCATTATCTAAATTTTTATGCACTCCATTTACAACATGATCTGTCAATCGAAACGCAGGAAACTCTTTGGTTCTATAATTTAAATTCTCAAAAGGTAATTGTTCTAGAATTTTTTCGGGAGCTATTTTAAAAAGCTTTACCGCAACATTGGTTTTACGAGCTAACTTTGTGTATATTTTATTTCCCCAAGTAGTTGTTTTTATCTTTTTTAGAACTTGCTCTTTGTCGCTTTCTTGCACTAAAATAAATGGCCGCTTACGGTTTTGTGCATTGGTATACAAAAAAGATAAAAACAAGATTAATATTAGTCCTTCTCTTAGGTATGTTTTTACCCCTTTAAATCGCACCATTTTTATTGACATTTTTAGTATTAATTCCTTCTTTATATTTTTCTTTTTAGCAATTCTATTTTCGCTTTTAGATGTTTTTTAAAGATCAAATCTGAATCGTAAAAAACATTTAAACACAACAAACCTATTCTTAAAAAAGGTACTCGCTTGTTACTTGTATTTTTTTACCCCATCTTTTTTGGGAAAAGGCACCTTTTCTCCATTTTCAACCCAAGTTCCAGTAGGTGCTTTGTTTTGTTTTAACCACGCTAACATATCCTTATTCATGTCTAACGCAATTTTCATTTCCTTAGTTGTTGGGTTTTCTAAAAGATTGTTTTTTTCTGATAAGTCTTTGTTTATATGATACATTGCAAATGAATCAGACTCATAGAAGTAAAAAAGCTTATAATAATCGTCTCCTACTCTTTTCTGAATAACAGTTGACGGTGAAAATCGCTCATCCATATAACCAGGAAGGTGCCAAAATAAATTCTCTCTATCTAAAGCTTCTTTTTTACCCGTTAAAACGTTTGCAAAAGAAACACCATCAAATTTAGGTTTTTCGCCATTCTCCTTTTTTAAACCAGAGATATCTGCCCCTGTAAATTCGGCTAAAGTTGGAAGAAAATCTATACAATGAACTGCTTGATTTGTAATTGAATTTTCTGGTATTACGCCTGGATAACGAAAAATTAACGGTACTCTAATTCCACCCTCTGTTAAATTCCCCTTTTTTCCCGTTAAAGGTCTATTGCTAAACATTCCTCCATTGTCTGAGTACACAATCAAAATGGTGTTATTTGTAATATCATCCGAAAAATCACCATCTCCGTTAGGATCTTTTATCGCTTTATTAATCTTCCCTATATTTTGATCTAAAAGCTCAATCATAGAGGCATATTCTGCCTTTCTTTTATTCAATCCTTTTTTAGCATATTTTTCGGTTAAATCTTTTCTCCCTACTACCTTGGAATGTACAGCATGAAATGGCACATATAAAAAGAAAGGGGTTTCTTTATTTGCTTTTTCTTTGATGTAGTCTACAGTAAAATCACCAATAGCATCTGTAAGGTGTTTAGGAGTACCATTTAAAACAGATAGATCACTATTTGCAGCATATGGTTTTAATATTTCGTTGATGTATTTTTCATCGTATGGACTTGCATATGCATCTACATATTTTGAAGAAAAAGTCCATCCTTTTCTATCCGATTTTAATGCTAAATAATACGATTTTGTTCTAGTTCCATTAATAGGAGCCGCAATTATATGATGAATATCTGCAGGCAAGTCTATTCCATAACCACCTTTTAAAGGATGTGGTGTACCATGACTTTTTCCTACCAATGCGGTTTGATACCCTTGTGTTTTTAGAACATCAAAAATATTAATCCCGTCTTTAGAAATAACTTTTTGTTGTTTAAACGGCTTAATTGGCAAATTTGGAAATCCCTTTGTCCTTTTATCTTGTCTGCTTAACGAACCTACATTATACACCTGATTGTCTATACCAGTTGGATATTGACCACTGATTAAAGAGGCTCTTGAAGGAGCACAATTTTGATTGGTGTATGCGTTGGTAAAAGACATCCCTTTGGCTGCAATTTTATCAATTTCAACTGTGTGATATAATTTAGAACCTCTATTGCCATTGGTATTTCCTGTACTTACATCTGTCCATCCTAAATCGTCTGCAAACAACAATACAATATTAGGTTTTACTCCATTCTTTTTTTTAGTCTGAGCAAAACTTAACAAGGGTAATATTGAAAAAAAGATTGTTGAAAATTTTAAAAACTGTTTCATTCTATTTTATTTTTTATCAAAAAAATTAGTTGCTTATTTTTACTAGTTGTTCCTTTTTTTTGTTCTAAACTCGAATTTTTCGAAAGCAAAAGATGGAATATCCGTGTTTATTCTAATCACCGATCCTGCTGATCCGTCAGTACGTGGAGTGGTTTTAATTTTTTTCCACTTTGTATATTTAAAAGTATTTGGATTTTCGTAATTCTTGTAAGCTTTTAACCCTTCCTTATTTAAAATTTTAGACGGAGATCCCTTGGCATCAAATCCTTTTTTCACCCATCCTGATGCAGGTTCGTTCTCTAAAAAATTCTGAAGCTTATTATGTGATTTGTTGTACGCAATACTTCTGTAATATATTTTTGTCTTAACGGGTAATTCTGTAGTTAATACAATTTCCACAGGTTCTTTTTCTACATACGCTAACGACTTGCTATTGTAATTATACACCAAAACATCGTAGGCAGATTTTTTTTCGTCTTTAGCAAAAAAAGCATCCAAACAATTATTTCTAGTTTTAGGTTTCCCAGCAATATCTGTTGTATAAAGCACTTTCTTGTTCATAGAATTTAACGTCGTAATTCCTGGTGAATCTATAGACCTTTTTCTATTTCCCCATCTGTAAATAAAGCCAAAACCTTGTTCTTTATTTTTATAAAAAATATTAGAAAAAGACAATTCTATAATTTCTGTATGTGTAGTTTCTGCAGTAATGTATGCGTTTCCTAAAGGATGCATCATTGTTATAGTTGCATACTCCATAATATCTACTGTAGCACTTTTATTCCATTTTGGATGGTTAACCAAAGCTCCAAATAGTTTATCGTATTTAGTACGCATGTTTCTTAAACCTGCATTCTTTAAAATTACATAATCAGATACTCCCCAAAAATCGTAACGTATATTATTGTCGTAACAATAACGTATCAAACCATCTGCAAAAGAAGCATACGGTTCTCCTTTATAATTTAACACAGTTCCCTTTTTGTATAAAAAATCAGGAGCTCTAGTATGCAACCCAATTTTAGCATCTGGCAACACAGCTCTTATAGCATTCACAGTATTTACAAAATGTTCTATAAAATCTTGCTTGGTACCAAACCAATGGTCTGGTGTTTCTATTTCTGACCCCACTCTAAAACGCCACGATGTTACTTTTTGCTCTCCATAAGTATCAACTAATTTTGTTATCAAAGCTTTTATATAATCATGATACGCTTTTTTATCTGCTGGTGGAAGTGAGTTTCCATAAATAGACATTTCCTCATTTTCTCTAAAATGAATACTGTCTATTGTACCTTTGGGAATAAATGTATACCCATGTTGAAAAGCCCAACAAGGTTGATCTAACACTATTTGATGAATCTCAGTTTGAGAATTCACAATTTTATTTAATCTTCGAATTAAACGCTCAAACTTATACACATAAGTATTGTTTACAGAATCATACAAACAGGTATCAAAATCTAAATCCTTTACAAATTTCCCATTTACCTTTTTTCTAATTCCACCAATCATTCGAATCGTGTTTATTTTAAGTCCCTCCCTTACATTAGAACCATATTTAGGACTAATTCTATTTGCTACAGACCAAATATTATGCATACTCGATTTCTGATATCCATCATCAGAAAAATCAGTTGACAATTGCACCTGACCAACAGCTGTTGAAGTACATATAAGAACAAAAACTATATATTGATTGAAAATTATTTTAGTAAACATAAATACCAAGTGTTATAAACTTAATTATAGAAGTAAAGCGTGTTTATTTGGTTCAAAAAACCTTGTCTTATTCTTTACACAACTCTTTAGCCAATTGATTAAAGAGTTGTAAATGCTCTTACAGCGATTCTTTATTTATAATTCTTTGCTTGTTCTTGCTTTTCCCTCAAAGCTTTTCGCATGTCTTCAAGAACTTTCTTATAGCTGGCATCTGCCACAACATTCTTGTTCTCTTCAGGATCTATTTTACGGTTGTATAACATCTGCTCACCGTTTTCATATAAAGAATATGTAAAATCCTCACTTACAATAGCATCAGCCTTTTTAAAACGTGCATAAGTATTTTCTCTAAAAGACTTCTTTGGATTGTTTAGAACCGATTTAAAGCTCTCGCCCATGATATAATCAGGTGTGTTTAAATTCGCCAAATCACAAAGTGTAGGATAAATATCAACGCTCTCCACCAAAGCTTTGGTTTGCTGTCCTTTTACTTTTCCTGGTACTTTTACAATTAATGGTACTTGCAACGCATTATGCAAAGTGTTGTGTTTACCCCAAAACTCATGTTCTCCCAAATGCCAACCATGGTCACCCCATATTACAACAATCGTGTTGTCTGCCAACCCAAGATTTTCAAGTTCTGCTAGAACATCTCCAACCATTTGATCTACATAACTTACACAAGCATAATAGCCATGACGCATCATTTTATGAAACTCTTTGGTATTTGGCTTATAATCACCAAAGCTATAGCTTTTAAACTCTCCACTACCACGCAACAACTTAGGTGCATTTTTAGGTAACTGACGATTCTCTGCAATTTTTATTGAATCTCTGTTGTATAAATCCCAATACTTTTTAGGTGCATAAAAAGGCATATGAGGACGAAAAAATCCACAAGCCATAAAAAAGGATTCTCCAGTTTTCTTAAAGCGACGTAAATCGCTTATCGTTTTTTGTGCAATTTTATAATCTGGATACGCGTTCTCATCAACTTCTGGTGCTTCATATATACGACCATTACCAGATTTCATTAATACTTTATTGGTACTTTTATCGTAACTCACTCTATGACCACCGGCTGGCATCCATGGATTTTCACTCCAACTCGCTTCTTTAACATCCTTATTATAATGAAAAATCTTTCCGTTTGAAATACTCGTATATCCTGCATCTTTAAAAATACTCGGAAGCGTTTTTGCATTAGGTACATCTTCCTGTGCCTTGGCTCTATAATCTACAAAACGCGTTTTTGTAGGTAAAATACTAGTTAACAAACTAGCTCTTGAAGCTCCGCAAACTGGTACATTACAATACGCTCTATTAAAAACAACCGCTTCTTTTGCAAATTGATCTATGTTTGGTGACTTTACCTGTGGTGCATTATAACACCCTAATTCGGTTCTTAAATCGTCTATAGCAATAAACAAAACATTCATTGGCTTGTTTTGGTTTGCAATCTTTGTTTTATTAGGCTGACTTTTACACGATACAATAAGCACAACTATAGTTGCTAACAAACTAATTTTCTTCATAATATAATTGGTGCTTTTTATTACCAATGTTTAATAATTTTATAATCTTCAGGGTTCAATGTATTTTTTATTGAATCTGGTATTTTTCTTCTTGGTGTGTCACGATCTAGTTTAAATCCTTTTTTCCCTTTGGCCGTTATAAGAGGCATATTTCCTATTGTTTCATCTAAAAAATCTCCCTGAGATTGCATCCAAGTAAACATGTCTTTTTTCAACTTTTCTTTAATGGATTGCAAGGCAGGATTATTGGCCAAATTGGTTGCTTCGTAAGGATCCTGTTGTAAATCGTATAATTCTTCTAAGGGTTCATTTTTATATTTGTTTGCACCTCGTTTTATAAAGTAGTCTATATTAGATTTCCCCGTTAAATTTTGTTCAACAACTTCAATAGAATTAAAATTTCTTATGTATTTATATCGTTGGTCACGAATCATTCTAGAAGGAAATACTTCAGAATTTAAAATGTTTTGATTTGTTCTAACTCCATAAACATATTGGTTTATTGCAACCTCCTTACCTTCTAAAATCGGTAAAAAACTCTTCCCATCCATGTTATCAAAAGACTTGGCACCAGCCATGTCCATAAAAGTTGGCAACACATCTGTGTAATGAATTAATTGATCTGACCTAGAACCTGGCTTAATCACCTTTGGCCAACGAACTACAAAAGGAACTTTTAAACCTATATCTTTTACGGTAAACTTTCCAGAAACCCCATGATCTGCACTATAAATAAACATGGTATTTTCGTTTAAATAACGATCTACTAATGCCAATACTTTTTCTATTTGTGTATTATCCTCTTCAATACTTCTGTAATAGCCCGCTTTGGCTTTTACAAATTCAGGTTTGTTTTTTTTACTCCTATTAAAAGGGTAAAACTTTATCTTATTTGCATCTGGGTTTTTAACATCAAAGTATTTACCATGTGGGTATTTTGATGTAATGAACATACAAAATGGTTTTCTTGACGTTTTAAAATAATTTTCAATGCTATCTAAAGGAATGTAATCTCTAGGTACATTTTTCTTAGGAACCGGTTCCCATTCTTTGTCCCAAGTATAAACAGAAGAAGGCTTTACATGACTTTTTCCTGCCAAAACAACCTCATAGCCCATTTTTTTCATACGAGTAGTTACACTCTTAATTGTAGGTCTTGTAGCAGAATGGTTGGCAAAACAACCATTTTTTAGAGGGTAATTCCCTGTAAAAAGCTGCGATCTACTTGGTGCACAAATTGCTTGAGCAGTAAAGGCATTCGTAAATAACATTCCCTCTTTTGCTAGTCTATCTACAGCTGCGGTTTTCACTTTTTTATTTCCATAACAACCATAATCATATACATCTTGGTCATCTGCTAAGTAAAAAATCATATTTGGTTTTTCCGCACTTTGTACATCTAACCCTACTTTACTTTCTTGATTTTTAGGTTTGCTTGCACAACCAGTAATTAACAGTAACAACACACCTGCCACTAGCTGTTTCAAAACTTTACTAATTTGTATCTGTTTTACACTCATCATTTAATATTAGCTCTATTTTATTTTTTTTTCATTCATACTCCTTTCTTTCTGATTCACAAAATAAGGTTGAAAGGTATATTTAGAATCTATACTCCAAGAAGCATTGGTTTTTGGCATATAGTTTTTCATTTCTTTTATCTTATCCGTGTACAAAGAATTATTCCATTGATTGTGCCATTCATTAGGATCTTTGGAATGATCGTAAAATTCTCCCGTACCGTCTTCGTATTGTATGTACCTATACCCCTCTACTTTTACAGCATGATTATTCATTCCGTAAGTAGTAAGTGCATAAGCTTTATTTTTAACAGCTCTGCCTTGTAGTAAAGGAACAAGACTTACACCTTCGTTTCTATGATATGCTGGTAAATTACTTAACTCTAATAAAGTTGGATATATAGATAACATCTCAACAGGTGCATTCACTTTCTTATTTTTTTGGATATTAGGACCTGCAAAAATTAGCGGTGCTTTTGTTGCTGTTTCCCACAATGCGTGTTTGGCAAATGTTCCTTTTTCCCCAAGCCTATATCCATGATCTGACCACAAAACAACAATAGTGTTTTTAGAGTATTTACTTTTCTCTAAAGCATCCAACACACGTCCTAATTCATAATCTACATAACTCATACAAGCCAAATAAGCTTGTACTATTTTTTTCCACTCCCCCGTTTTTTTAGCCCAATCGGTTGAAGGCATCATTGGTAAATCGTTAATTCTGCACCCTACCGGAGGCACATCGTCTAAATCATTCTCCAAATAAGGCGGTGTTTCTATTTCCTCTAAAGGATGCATATCAAACCATTTTTGAGGTACATATAAAGGCACATGTACTCGTAAAAAACCTAAGCCCATAAAAAAAGGCTTGTTGTATTTTCTCTTTAAGCGTTCTACTACCCAATCTACAGATTGATGGTCTGGCATTAACGTATCGTTTTCTGGAAAAGCTCCCCAATCGGTACTTGTTCTTCCGTGGACTCCTTTAATACCATCCCCATATCCATTCCAAACAAATCGTTCTTTTGGGTAAGGACCAAAACCTTTTACTCTACCTCCCGATTCATCAAATACATTTTTAGGAGCATGGATATGAAACAATTTACCAATACCCATTGTATGATATCCATGTTCTTTAAAATACTCTGGTAAAAAAGTAATGTCTTTAGTTGCTGAGTTGGTATTACTTCTAATTTTATTATCCGGAGTCATTCCATATATTCCTGTGGTAGAAGGACGTAATCCTGTCATGATTGAAGCTCTAGATGGTCCACACAATGGAGCTTGTACATGCGCATTGGTAAACACCACCCCCATTTTAGCCAACCTATCAAAATTAGGTGTTTTTACATTTGGATAATTATCAATACAACCAATCCAATTATTAAGATCGTCTACCGCTATAAATAATATATTGGGTTTTGAAACTGGCTGTTTTACCGTTCCTGTTTTGTTAATATTACAAGAAATAACAACTAACAAAGAGGACAATAATAATATATTTATATTTTTCATATTGTTTTCTTATGATGGTATATATACTATTATTTAGGACCTATCTATAAGTCTTTTAGAAATAAACATAGTTGATATAATTTCTCCGTAAATTGAGTCTATATATTTTAACTAAGATAGTTTTAGCACTTAGGTTAACTGTTATGGAGTCTTATGAGTATTTAACTCTTAAACACAGTTTTGAAAATTTAAAAAGCATTTTTTATTGTTTAAAATTGACAAATAAAATGGAACAAATCTCTTAAACTACCAGGGATAGAACAGCAGATATCCATGTGCATTTATCAACAATTAAAACATATAAATAAAAAGCATGCTACTTGTTAAAATAAGTGTTATTAAAACAATCTGAATTATAGTAATCTTTGTCTTATTGTAATTCATACTACAAAACTAAAAAGCTCCGTTTGTATGTAAGTCTTAAAATGGTGTACTAAAAATCCAAAACACTAGAAAACAGGAAACAAATGGTTAAAATCAATCCATTGAATCGTCACTAAATTTGTCCATATATTGTGTAGGTGTTAAACCGTATTTTTTTTGGAAACACTGACTAAAGTATTTTGGCCTTTTAAACCCTACTTTATACCCTACCTGAGAAACTTTAATTTTATTTAGCTCTAAGAGATGAGCTGCTCTTTTTAATCTAATTTCTCGTATAAATTCATTGGGTGTAAAATTAGTCCAGGCTTTAATTTTAGTAAAAAGTAAAGATCTACTTATTCCTAATTCAGACGCAAAACTAATCACATCAAAATCTTCGTTTGAAATATTATTCTCTACGACAGAAAAAGCTTTTTTTAATAAAATTTCGTCTCTAGAATTTACAACCATATCATTTGGAGCAATTGTATCTTCTGTCTTAAATTTTTCGCTAAGCTGCTTTTTTAATTTTAATAGATTTCTAATTTTAAGTTTAAATTCCTTTAAATTAAACGGCTTGCTTATATAATCATCTGCTCCACTTTCTAAACCTTCAAATTTATATAATAATGAAGTTCTAGAGGTTAAAAGAATTACAGGTATATGACTCGTTTTGATATCTTCTTTTAATTTAGCACACAACTCTGTACCTACCATTTCTGGCATAATTACATCACTCACAATTAAATCTGGAAAATGTTCTTTGGCTTTTTTATATGCTACTTTTCCATTTTCTGCTTCAAGAATATTATATTCATCTTTTAAAAGCTCTTTCATAAACTTCCTTAACGAAGCATTATCTTCTACCAATAAAATAGTATTCTCTTTTTCTTTTAAAGCTACTTCTGTTAACTCCTTTGTTATTTTCTCCTTTTCCTCGTTCAGTTGAACTCGATACTGAGACACATCATCACTTTTCTTGAAATTTTCTAAAATCTCACTATCATTCAAATGCGCTCTTCCCAGTTTTAACTTTACTGTAAAAACAGCTCCTTTGTCTTTGTTGTTCTCAACACCTATTTCACCTTGGTGCAGTACTACAATGTTTTTAGCAATAGATAAACCAATACCTGTTCCTTGGTTGTATTTTTTATCAGGATTGTTATGAATTGCAACTTCAAAGAATCTATCAAAAATTTTATCTAGGTGTTCTGTTGCTATTCCAACACCAGAATCTTTTACCTTAATAGATACTTCATCCTCTAGTTTCTCTACAACTACTTCTATAGTACCTCCATTAGGGGTATATCTAAAAGCATTTGAAATTAGATTATAGAATACTCTTTCCAATTTATAACGATCATAATACACCTGTATTTCCTCTTCTTTACACACAAAAGAATACGTATAATCTCCTGCTTTAGCATACTCGGTAAAAGATAGAAAAACCTCATTTAAAAATTTAACTATATTTCCTTCTGCTGCTTCTATTGTAAATTGCTTATTCTCAAATTTTCTAAAATCCATTAACCTATTTATCAAACGTAATAAATGGTTTGCACTACTCTCTACAACCTTTAACTTTTTATACATTGCATTTGACCCCGAATAATCTTCTAGTATTTGCTGTAATGGTCCTAAAATTAATGTTAATGGAGTTCTAAACTCGTGAGATATATTTGTAAAGAACTGTAACTTGGCCATGTTAATTTCTTTGGTCCTTTCGCTTTCTAAATACTCTAACTCTAATTTGTGCTGAAGCTTTGTTTTAGATTCCATTATTCTATTTAGACCTAACAACCCTAAAAGAATTATCATACCATACAATGTAAATGCCCACCAAGTTCTCCAAGGTGCAGGTTCTACTTTAACCACTAATTTAGTTACATACTTATTCCAAATTCTATCGTTATTAGCACCTCTAACCTCAAATGTATAAGTACCCGGATTTTGTAGTGTATAATAGACTTCTGTTTTGTTGGTATAATTCCAATTCTTCTCTAAGCCTACCAACCTATACGCATATTCATTGTTATGAGAATTGATAAAACTAGGCATCGCATAACTTATAGAGAAATTAGAGTTGTCATGACTTAGTTTTATCTTTTTAGTAAATGAAATATTTTTAGTTAATACTTTGTTCTCGTCGTTAATACCTACAGTTTTGTTCTTAATTTTTAAGTCTGATAAAATTACCTTTGGAGCATAGTAGTTTTTTACAATATCTCTAGGATTAAAAAAAACAACTCCATTTCCTCCACCAAAACAAAACTTGTTTTCGTTTATTACAGCACCAGAATTGGGAAAATATTCATGAGAATTATTTCCTCCTTCTTGATTAAAAAGGGTGGATTCATTTTTTTCTGTATTGTATTTAACAATACCTCTATTGGTACTTAACCAAAGGTTATTGTTACTATCCTCTAAAATGGTATAAATGGTAGATACTGGAGTTACTCCGTCTAAATCTATTTTTTTAAAACCGTCTTTGGTGTATTTTTTAAGTCCTTTAACATTGGTTCCAAACCAAATAACACCTTTAGAGTCTTTAAAAATAGTTTTAATATTACCTCCAGTCTTAGTATCTATATTATATTTTTCAACAGAATGCGTACCGTTATTGTTAAACTTTACCATGTTTAAACTTCCTAAGCCCCCTGCCCAAACATTGTCTTTATTGTCTATCCAAATAGTTTTAAAAATATTCGTAGACAAATGAGGGTTTTCCCCTAAGGTTAAACCAAACACTTTAAATGATTTATTTTTAATATCATATCGTATCAATCCTTTTCCAAAAGTTCCTATCCAAATACAGCCTGTATGATCTTCTTTTATAACATATACACCTGTATTTTTTAAATAGGCTTCTAGTTCTTTTGAAATCGCATTGCGAATTCTTTTTTTGGTTTTTAAATCATAAATAAAAAGTCCGTGGCTGTGTAATCCTACCCATAGTTGATCTTTATTGGTTATGAACAGGGTTTGAATTGAGTAAAACCTTGAATTATCCTTGTCAGATATAGATATTACCTCTTCTACAGATAAGTTTTTATCAATCTTAGAAATTACACCTCCTTCTGTACTGTAATAGAGCTCATTTTTCTGAGTCAAAACAATGGAAGTAGCTACATTATTATTTAAAAAAGGGTTGTTTATAGTAACAAAATTTTCATTTTCTTTATTCCATATATTTACACCTCCTGTATAAGTTCCTAACCATATAGAACCATTACTATCTTTAAAAATAGACCTGATATGATCTCTACTTAAACTTGCACTATTAAATTTATTACTGGATACTTTGTAGACTTTTTTACTTGGTGTAACAACCATAACTCCATGAGTTGTTCCAATCCATATATTTCCATCATTTGCCTTCTCTAGTATTCTTACATCCGAATTACTTGCAATTTCTGGATAAGGGTTTAAGATATACTCTTCTTTTAAAGTGTCAAAAAGTAAAAAACCATTATATCTGGTAGCTATTCCTAAAATATTATCACTTACCTGAATAATGTCTTGAATAAAGAATGTTGTGTCTTGTAAATTGCTATTAGACTTAAAGCGTTTAAACTTAAACTTATTATCTTTTCTATTTGTATACTTGGCCAACCCATTATTAGTACCTAACCAAATTTGATTATTTGAATCTAAAAAAACGCGCATGATATTCCTTGAAGGAATCCCCTGTTTATTGGATGCTTTAAAAGGTATACTTATAAAAGTTTCAGAAACTTTATTGTAAATGGATATACCTCCGGCTGTACCAAACCATATTTCTTCATTTGGCATTTCGGCACTACAGATAACTGCATTATTAATAATTGATTTTTCATCTTTCCCTCTGGTATAACGAGTAAATGTTTTGGTTTTAGGATTGTATTTATTTAAGCCACTATAAGTTCCTACCCAAATAAATCCATCAGAATCCTCAAAAACATCAAAGATGTCATTATTACTTATGCTATTAGGATCTTCAGGATCGTTTTTAAAAACCTCAAAATCAACCCCATTGAATTTGTTTAAACCATTTCTTGTTCCCAACCAAATATTACCTAATTTGTCTTGAGTAATACTTATTACAGAATTATTAGAGAGTCCATCTAAGGTAGAAAGATGTCTAAAATGAAACTCATTATTCTGAGCATTTGTATTGATGGTAATTAAACAAAATAATGTTAGTAGTAATAATCTCATTCTTATTAAGGTGGCAAAGTGTATAGCCTCTACAATATAAAAAAACTATCTAAAATATAATTTTAGATAGTTTTTAATTTTAAACAAAATATAAACCTACTAATTGAAAATTAGTATTTGACTTGCTCCTTTATTAGATTTGATAAAATACTTTCCTTTAGATAAACTTGAAATATCAACTACTTTTCCGCTTCCTTTTAATAAACTTTGACCAAGAATAGTGTATACTTCCCACTCTACATCTTCTGCCAAAGTAAATACTCCTCCTTCTGAAGGATTTGGAGTAACAGATAATTTAGTTTTCTTAATGTTACCACTACTTAAAGTCTCAGATTCTAATTTAATGTCTATATAATCGTAATTAGGTCCTCCAGAAACATATCTAGGTTGTAAAACATAAGTACCAGCATCTAACTCTACATCTGCTTTTACAAAATCTCCATATGTAGATGAATTTCCTGTATTTGGTAAACCTTCATTTATTATAGTTCCTTCACTAGCTAAAGTAGAAGCATTTCTTAAGAACAGTTGCAAAGTCTTGTTAGTTGCTGACCCGTGTGCATATCTTACAGTGAAAGTATACTTACCAGATGTAACAACGTTTACAGTATGCAATTGGTATTCTTGCCCCTGAACACCTGAAACAACTTGTCCTATAATATTAAAACTCTCATCTTCAAGATCTGTAATATCAACATCTCCTCCTCTTAAAGTTGAAGTTCCTAAATTCCCCGCAGACTTATCATAGTAAGTACCTGTACCTGGAGGTGTAGAGTGACTTGTGTGTGTTACATTTACTCCATCAACACTAGAAGCTGTTCTATCGTAATTCTCAAACTCTAATCTAGCTGTACTTCCTACCGAAGTTCCAATTTGTAAAGCTGTACCAGAAAATGGCTGCCCAATGTATTGAGCATTAAGAGTAGTAAAACCTACCAAACTAAGTGCAGTAAGCATCACTGATTTGTGTAATTTTAATTTCATAAATATATGTTTTTGATTTCTATTTAAAACTACGAGCTATTTATTATCAAACTGTTATGAAGTCTACCGAAGTAAAATATTAGACAAATAAAAAGGGCTGTTAAAAAAAACAGCCCTTTTCGCGTAGTATAAATAACTTTAATAGAATAGTTAAATATTTCCTTTTATAAACCTATGTCTTCTAAACCAAACTTATATTTTCTTGTCATCTTGTTGGTTGGTAACACATGCGCTACAGAATTTCCATTAGAGAAAATATAGTTATGTAAAGATGTAACCGCATTAATTCTTCCATTTCCTCCTGTAATAAGATCTGGAGAAGTATTTAAAACCATTCTGTACTGCCAGTCTCTACTAATAGTCATTGTTTTGTTATTAGGATCGTCTGTTAGAGTGTTAAATACATAATGAACATCTAAAGTTTTAAGATTATCTGGTCCTTGATCCACATACTGATCTAAGATAAGATGCTTCAAAATTTCTCTCATAATATCTACATCTACTCTAGCATCATCAAAAACATCTACAGGATCTAAAGATGCAGTATTTCTAAAACCAAATTGTCTACTAAATACTCCATTTCCGTTGTTGGTAAAAGCTCCATCTTTCATTATAAAAAAAGTATAGTTTACCGTTTTGTCATTGTACAAATCAACCAATCCTGTACGTTGGATTGCTTCAATCATAAAATTATACTCACCTCCTGGGTTTGTTTCTAACCACTCCCATAAAGATGTTTCTCCAAAAGTTACCTGTGGAGCAACTTCTGAATCAAACTCCCAAGTTTCTTGTAATTCTAAATCACATCCTACAAATGTTAATGCTGCTAACAGTAGTAACATTGTAGAAGTAATTCTATGTTTAATATTTAATGTTTTCATTACTTAATATTTTTTACTGTTATTATTATTTATAAGCTTCTGTTTGCTCCAATTTAGGGTTATCTATTAAGTGATCAAAGTAGATTGGGAATGGAATAGTTTCTTCTGTTTGACCATTTATTGGTCCCATAACCTCTACAGCTTTGTCTGTTCTTACTAAATCCCACCATCTGTAACCTTCTGCTAATAATTCAAACTGTCTTTCGTCTAATATAAAATCCTCTAAAGCATCTTCATCTGTTGGATTTGCAATATCAGGAACGGTACCTGAATTCACCTCTGGCAATCCTCTAGCAACTCTAATGTCATTTAAAATATCTAAAGCTTCTGCCTGTCTTCCTGTTTTGTTTAAAGCTTCCGCTTTTAAATACAAGATTTCTGCTAATCTGAATAAAATAATGTTTGTATCATCAATAGCGGCAGCATTACGTGACTTAGCATATTTAGAAACTACAAGTGCTCTTTCATCGTCTCCTAATTGAGTAAAACATTCGTAAAGTCTGTAATCTCCGTAAAACAAGTCTCCATCTTCACTTAAATCATCTGTTGCATGTGGTAAAACACCTGGATACTTAGTTACCCATTCTGTAGAATCAGTAGGATATCTTTCGATCCATTTGTTTATTAAATTTGGAGATCCCCAGTAGTTTGGTAATCCTTGGAAATAAGTTGAAAAAATACCCGATGCATTATTTCCATCTTCCACTAAATCATATCTAATAGACATAATAATTTCTGGTCCGTCTTGTCCTTCTCCTGGATAATTTACTTCATCATTGATAAACAAATCTCTCCATTCTTTTTGACTAGAAGCTAAACTAAATGGTCCTGCTTCTACTACAGCAATTTCGGTTAAAGCATCTTCATATCTCTTTAAGTGCATATATACTTGTGCCTTTAAAGCAGCTACACTTGTTTTAGTAAAAATATGCTTATCATTAGCCGTAGAAATATTCTCTTCTGCTTTTGCCAAATCAGACAATACTAAGTCTAACACCTCTTGAGCTGTAGCTCTTTCTTTAAATGAATCATCAGAGAATGATAACACTCCTGTTTGGAATATTGGTACACCTCCCCAAACTTTGTAAGCATCAAAATAAGCCATTGCTCTTAGTGCGTAAGCTTCTCCTAAAAGTTGAGGATTGTAACTTTGAATTTGAGGAATTTTCTCAATTGCTAAATTCACTCTAAAAATCATTTGATAGAACTCATTCCATCTTAAATAATTAGGAGATGATTCTGCAGATAAATTGTTCTCAATCAAATCCTGAGTTATAGGCTGTGGTAATTCCGAAACTACGTAATTGTCTCCTCTAAATTCCCCCCAATACATTTTCTTTAATCGGTAAGTTTTTTGCATTGCATCATACGCTGCAGCCAAACCTACTTCGGCATCGTTATTTGTTTTCCAGAAAACATCGTCAGAAATCTGACTCACTGGCTTTACGTCGTCTAGTACGCTTTCACAAGAACTTAAGACCATAATGGAAAAAAGCAGTGAAAACACCCTATATATATTAACTTTATTTTTCATGTTTTTATAATATTAGATTTTAAACTTTTTAGAACTGAGCATTTAACCCAAAAATGAATTCTCTTTTGTTAGGGTAACGCAATCCATCCCAACCTGGTCTTAATGGATCTCCTCTTCTTCCTAATTTAGGGTTGTAACCTTCATAATTTGTAAACATGAATAGGTTATTAGCAGATGCAGTAAACTTTAAACTCTTAACAATACCAATTTTCTTAAGAATCTTTTTAGGCACTGTATAGTTTAACCTAACATTACTTAACTGAATGTAATCTGCTTCACTTACGTATTGAGATTGGTAACCTGTTCTGTTTTGTGGTCTATTACTGTGTAATATTGGATAAACAGTAATGTCTCCTTGTTGTTTCCAAGCCTGATCAATTCTGTCTGGGTGTGGTGGTTGGTTAGAAGAAGCTCCTCTGTTTCTGTTCCAATCGTACCAACGGTAAATATCGTTTCCAAAATTAAAGTTTAACAAGAATGACATAGATAAACTCTTGTATCTAAATGTATTTGTAAAACCTCCTACGAAATCTGCCAAACCATTACCAATAACTACACGGTCATTAGAAGCTTCAATGTTAAAGTCACCATTCTGATCTTGGAAAATGTAATCTCCTCCTCTTAAGACTCTGTTTTGAAAACGTAATTGACTAACATCTCCTGTATATTCTTCACCATTTAATGTGTGATTTACAAAAGTTCCATTTTCATCAAAATTTGGTGTTAATTGAACTCCATCAGCTGTAAAAGCATTAGATTGATCGTATCTAAACACTCCTAAGTTCTTGTATCCATACATGTTACCAACAGACTCTCCTTCTCTAATAATGTATCCATTATTTTCAAATCCGTCCTCGTCTGCTAACTTAAGAACCTTATTCTCGTTGTAAGAAACGTTGAATGCTGTGTTCCAAGTAAAGTTTTTAGTTTTAACTGGTGTACCAGAAATAGAAACATCCCATCCTTTGTTTTGTACAGAACCAATATTTGTTCTAATTGTGTTAAATCCAGTTTCTTCAGGAATTGGAACACTATACAATAAGTCATCTGTAGTCTTAATATATCTATCAACCGAAATGCTAAATTTATTTCTAAAGAATGATAAATCTACACCATAGTTCTCTTGAGTTGTTTCTTCCCAACCTAAATCGTTATTTCCTAGCTGACTTGGAGCAATACCACTAACTGAGTTGTAAAAGTTACCTGGATCATATAAAGCTACACTCTCAAAATCTCCAATACGCTCGTTACCAGTAATAGCGTAACTCGCTCTAATTTTAAATTCGTTAAGAACAGATTTAATAGGCTTCATAAACTTCTCTTTGGCTACTTGCCACCCTACCTGAGCTGCAGGGAAATTACCCCATCTTCTGTTAGCACCAAATCTAGAAGATCCATCTCTACGTAACGATCCAGAAACTAAATACTTTCCTTTATAGTTGTATTGAAGTCTTCCGTAAACTGAAGATAAAGCATTAGAAGTTTCTGTTGTTCCTGTATTATCTAAGTTAAACTCTTTAACGTTGTTAAATGTTGGAATGTAATCGTTATTAAATTCAATAGCTCTTAAATCTGAAAACTCTCTAGTCCATTTCTGAACAGACATACCTAATAAAGCATTTACATTATGATCTTTAAAAGATTTAGTATATGTAAAGTAACTTTCACTTTGATAATCTATATAGTTTCTTTGTCTTTCTCTACCGTTAATTTTAGCTCTATCAACATCTACAGTTGCCTGAGGGTTAAATTCACTTAACTTTTGGTTTCTGTAATTAAGCCCTAAAGTAGTTTTAAACTTTAAACCATCGAAAATATTAATATCTATGTAGTTAAAAATAGAACTTCTTAATTCTCTAGTATCATTAGTAGCTAAAGTTGCATTTGCAATTGGGTTTGCAATTCTATACTTCTCACGGATAAAAGAACCATCAAAATCTATTAAAGCAACATCTGGTCTTCTAATAGCTAACTGATAAAATGTTCTTCCTTCGTTTAAACCATTTCTAAGAGAATATGAATTGTTAATACGAATTCCAGCTTTGATAGATTTATTCAGCTTTGAATCTAATCTTAAGTTAGAAGTAATTCTTTTGTAAGAACTACTAATAATAATTCCATTGTCCTCTAAGTAACTATTGTTCCAGTAGTATTTTGTGCTTTTATCACCACCACTAACACCAATATTTACTTGGTTTTTAATTCCTATTCTTTTAATTGCTTCCTGAGCATCTTCTACAATTTGATTACGAATTCCTAAAGAATCGGCAACCTGCCCTGTAGCATTCGTTCCAGTTGGAGATCTTAAAGCTCTAAACACATTGTATTGTCTTGTGTTAGACACAGGAATCTTACTTGCTAAAATACTGGCAGATCTAATGTAATCTACTTTTAACCTAGGATAACCTGGTTTTCCTTGCTTAGTTGTAATTAAGATTACACCATTTACAGATCTAGATCCGTAGATTGCAGCAGAAGCTCCATCCTTTAACACATCTATTGTTTCAATATCTGCTGGGTTAATATTATCAATATCATCTACTTGTTGACCATCTACAACATATAAAGGAGACGTACCAGCACCAAATGTAGAGATACCTCTAATTGTAATATCTGCAGACTCTCCTGGAGACGAACCTGGTGTAATTTGCACACCTGCAATACGTCCTTCTACACCATCTAAAGCAGATACTGGAGCCGCTTGTTGTATGGCTTCACTTTTTACAGAACCTACAGCACCAATTACATCCTTCTTTTTAACAGCACCATATCCAATTAATACTACCTCCTCTAAGTCTTCTGTACTTTTTCTTAGACTAATAACAATGTTTTTTTTGTTTTTAGCAGAAACCTCTGCCGACTCATATCCTAAGTACTCTACAGTTAATACTTTA
Source organism: Wenyingzhuangia sp. IMCC45574 (assembly GCF_054182685.1). Taxonomy (NCBI): domain Bacteria; kingdom Pseudomonadati; phylum Bacteroidota; class Flavobacteriia; order Flavobacteriales; family Flavobacteriaceae; genus Wenyingzhuangia; species Wenyingzhuangia sp. IMCC45574. The sequence goes on from NZ_CM135169.1 coordinate 962,563, forward strand.
TTAACTGACTTTAATTTAATTGAATAGTTACCATCAAAGTCTGTTAACGTAGCGTTAGAAGTTCCCTTCTCTACTACATTAGCCCCTGCAACTGGTTCACCATCTTCTCCTTTTACCGTTCCAGTAACAACATTATCTTGTGCCGAAACAGTAAAACTACAGACAACAAACATCAGAAATGCTGTAAGTAGCTTATACCTACTCACAACACTTTTTGGTCTTTTAATTTTTTCTTCCATTTTTGGTTAGTTTGTAATTAATTTATAAATATTTAGTTTAAGAAAGCCGAAATCAATAAGAGTTTTAACTTTCTTCTAACAAATAACTTGTTTTATTGTAAAAACACTATCCTGAACAGTACTGACAACAAAACAAGAAAGTAGATAACAAATAGACCCTTTCTCTGTTTTTTCTATACAAAAAACAACCAACAACACTACATGTCACAATGTTTTCTCTTAAAATTTAGATAATTTCTAAAAACAGAAAACACAACAGTATAAGTTCTATAAAGTGTAGGTGCGTTTGCAAGAATTTTACTTTTTTGAAAAAGCTCTTTTAAAACCAAGAAAATATAAAAGAGCTTTTTTTAAAATTATAAAAATAATCCTTTTTAAAAAAGTATTGATAAAGAGTCTAAACTCATTAAGCAGATTCTCTATCTATAAAGTTAAATGGAGTTTTAACTTTGTCTTTCTTATGATTCAAAATCATATCTGCGGTAAGTTTCCCCATAACAGTAAAGTCTGTAGATATAACTGTAATACCTAATAGAGCTTTAAGAGGAGTATCATTGTACGAGATAATTCCTAAATCATCTCCAAGTGTAAAATCACTTAATTTTACTTGATTCATTAAATTAACAAGATCGTCTTCTTTAATGGTGATAAATAAATTCCCTCGTTCTAAATGTATATCTTCTTTAACTTCCTCTAGAATTTCAAATTCTAAATTGTGATGAACACAAAACTTTCTAAAACCATGTAATATTCTCTTTGGATAAGGATATAGGGATTTTTCGGGATATACCAATGTAATCTTATGGTATTTATTTACTTTATTGATCCCTTCTTTTAAGGCATTGTAAATATCATCTTCAAAATCCTGATATACTTCTGCTACCTCCCCTTTTAGATTGTGTTTATCATTATCTAAAATGACTAATTTATCTTCTGGAATAGAGTTCAACATTTTATTTACATTGTCTGTAAAACTTACATGCTTTAAATTCTCAGTCTTAAAATGAGGCATTACAACATAATAATCATATGCCGATTTGTATTTCTTTATAAGTTCTAAAAATAGATATTCATCGCAGTGATATACTTGCAAATCTGTATGAATGTTGTCTCCTAAACTTTCTCTAAAAGAGTTAAATATTTTAAGCTTGTAGTTACTTAATTTATTCACTAAGAAAAGGATGTTAACTTTAGATATTAATTTTGTTTTGGCAATGTAATTTCCTTTTCCTTGGATTGATACAATCACCTTACGTTCTTTTAATATGTTGTAGGCACGAGCAACCGTATCTCTGGACAAATAATATTCTACGCTTAAAGAATTTATAGAAGGAATCTTATCACCCGCTGTAATATTCCCTACTGAAATATTATGAACAATAGAATTAATAATTTGCAAATACTTTGGAATAATTGAATTCTCATCAATTTTTATGAACTCTAACATCATTGAACTACACATATCTAAATCGTTTTAAGTTATACAATACTACGATTACAAATCTAGACACATTCGTATAACCAAAAATCTAAAAACAGTGAACCAAAAATCTAACTAACTGATTTTAAACAACTAAAAAACATCATTATAATACTGCACTTTGATAAACATGTACAGTTTTGTATTAAAAAAACTCCGTTACAACTATTCATTTTAAGACCCTAAACCCAATAACACACCTATTTCTTATACTTTAAAAACATCTTTTTAAAAATAAAGACACCCAACTGTTATATCTATTTTAGAACGAATTATTAATCTATAAACAACTCATCTATATACAAACTACTTCCCTCTGTAGTTTGCAATTTTATATTGTTTGCACCAGATCTTAATCTAATTATTGTTGGAACAAACTTCCATTCTTTTTCCCAACCTCCAGTAGCTTTAAACTCTAATGTTCTTATATATTCATCGTTTACAAATAATTTCATTGGATATAATTTTCCTTTGTTATTATGCATGTAACGAAACCTAATACTGTAATCACCGGCTTCTCCATCATTTTCTTGATACCAAGTTATTGAACCTTGTCCGCCTTTAAAATCTACAAATCCACTTCCTTTAAAACGACGTGCTTCTTTACTTGCTTTTGCGGTACCCGTTAATTGTCCTTCTTCTGCAGAAATATTTACACCTCTACCAACCCATAGATCTAAAGAATGTTCATCTCCCCAAAAAAGTCCTTCGTTTTTACCAAAACATTCTTCCATCTCTATTATTACAGTATCGTTTTGCTTTACAATTGCTTTTACCGTAGTCCCATATTTTACCTTAAACGGTTTTGTATAAGCAAGAGCTTCTTTTTTTGGATCTGTACCATTTATAGTATAGAATATCTTTATATTCTCATTTTTTTCATCTCCCAATAATTTAATGTTTTGTACATCAATAGCAACTTCATCAGAAATAAACAATGCTTTATCTCCTAAAATAGAACCTACTATTACAGATGCAGATGTTGCATTTTGCTGCTCTTCTAAAAACAATCTTACTTTTCCAAAAAACATACTTCTAAAGGTTGCTTTGGTTCTACTTGTTGGGTCTATTGGATTTCCATTTTCAATAGATACTTTATCTATAGCTCCATTTAAATGGTAATACACTTTGTTTTCCGCATAAGGGAATAAGTTTCCTGTATGGTCAATTCCTTCTGATGTTAAAATATAGCTAGACCTAAAGCTATCCTCTGCAGGTAGTTTTAAGATCGTATTTTTTAATGCAGCGGGCTGTTTACTGGTTGTAAAAGAAGTCCTGTTAACTTCTTTACCATTGATATAACCAACCGCTTCTAGTTTTCCTTCCTCATAAGGAACCTTCCATTCGCACTGCATCTGGTTCCAAACCGTACCTGGAATATCTTTACCCAGAGATCTACCGTTTAAAAATAATTCTACCTCTTCTACATTTGCATATACCCAAACAGGAACAACAGTCCCTTTTTTCATTCTTGGATGTGACCAGTGTGGTAAAATATGAATCATTGGCTCTTGGGTCCACTGACTTTGATAAAAAGCATATAAATCCTTTTTAAAACCTGCTACATCTAACACTCCTCCCATAAATAAGTTAAAAGGCAAACCTCCATGTACCAATCCTGCTTCTCCATAATAATCAAATCCTGTCCATCTAAAATTTCCACTGTGCCAAGGATTGTCTCTTACTACTTCCCAATATTTTCTAGCAGAAACTCTTACAGTTGCATTGTCATATGAAGAATTAAATCTTTGTTTCCTATTTTTCCACTTCTTAGGATTCATACCTTCATAAAAGAAGATTTCCTTTTCAGTTAAATTTGGTAACTCATAAGTTCCTGGTAACTCATTATCTCTCCACCATGTTTGAGTTCTATAGTAACCTCTTGTTTGCCATGTATGTGGTGCTTCTGTAGATACAAAAGGTCTCTCGTATTTTTTATTTTCAATAAAGCTTTTATTCTCAGACCCTCCATTTACTCCAATAATGTCCATATCCTCCGGATTTCCAGCTCCAGAAGTAAACAATCTAGTAGCATCTAAACTTTTTCCAAATTTCACCATTTCTGGAGCAATAGCACTATGCGTTTCGTTCCCCAAACTCCAAACAAATATACTTGGGTGGTTTCTATCTCTTGTAATCCACTCTTTAACATCTACCTTCCACCACTTGTCAAAAGCTTGTTTTCCATAATCTTGTGGTGCTTTTTTATGCCATCCATCAAAAATTTCATCCATTACTAACAAACCTATTTCATCACAAATATCATAAAACATAGGAGGTGTTGGGTTATGAGAAGGACGAATAGCATTAATTCCCATTCCTTTTAAAGACTCTAGCTTCCAACGTAACATTGGTTTGGTCCATGCTCCACCTACAGGCCCACCTTCCCAGTGTTCGCAAACACCTTTTAGTTTTACATTTTCACCATTTAACCAAAACCCTGTTTTAGCATCCCATGCTACTGTTTTAAAACCAAAATTGGTTGTTACTTTATCTAAAGTTTTCTCTCCCAATATAAGTTCTGTTACCATTTTATACAAAACGGGGGTATTTGGACTCCATAATTTTGGAGCTTGTACTTCTAAGTTTGTGTTAGAAAAACCATTAACTACCAAAGTAGTTTCCGTTTTTAAAACATCTCCTTTTGAAGACAAAATAGAAGCTCTAACTTTTAATCCTTTAATAGGATTTATAACCGTTAGCTTTGTATTTACTGCAGCATTTCTTTCCGTAATACTTGGTGTTGTTACAAAAATTGTATTAGGCTTTATGTGTGTTTTGTTCTTTTGCAATAAAGATACTGGTGCGTATATTCCACACGGATGATACCACCTTGCAGAAGGTTCTAAACTATTATCTACACGAACTGCAATTGTATTTTTCCCTTCTTTTAAATAATTAGAGATATCGTATCTAAAACTAATATAACCATAGGGTCTTTTGTTTATATAGTTTCCGTTTACCCAAACTTGGCTATTCATATACACTCCGTCAAAATTAACATAGGTAACCTTATTTATGTTCTCTTTTGAGACTGTAAAATATTTTCGGTACCAACCAATTCCTCCATCATGATAACCTCCTCCTTGTCCTTGGTCTCCTCCTTTGCGTACTCCTTTTTCAAAAGACCAATCGTGAGGTACATCTATACGATTCCACAAAGTATCCTCTAATTTTTCATTAGAAAAACTCTTGTTATCTTTTAAAATAAACAACCAATCATTATTAAAGTTTACGGTACTACTCTGGGAAAAAACAGAAATAGTAAGTAAAAACAATACTAAAAATCCCATTCTATTTTTAAGATGAATCATAAACACTGCTGTTTTCATAATCTAGATTACTTTATTGTTTTCTTTTTTGTGGAATTATATCTTTCCCTTTTATAAGTAAGACCTCGCTTTTTAAGCGTTTAACAGGCCCATTGTCTCCTAACAAATACATTTTTCTAAAATCAGAACCTGGTTCTTTTTGAGCCACAATTAATCTTGCATCTGGGTGTGGATTTTCTATCAACGACGAAATAGCAAACTTTGACTTTGCCTTTGTTAAATACACCTTGCCTCTTTTAAATTTATCTCCTCCATTAAAACTGTCCCATCGAACAACCTCTCCTTGTCCATTAACATTGGTACCAGCAATATAAAAACTTACATTGGCAGCTTTATGAACCTCTATATCTCCGGCTCCTAGTGGCAAACCATCATTAACACTTGCTTTCCATTCTAAGCCGTTCCACTTATAGTGATTCATTCTTTTTGACTTGCTTCTTTTACCACTTATATACTTCCCTATAGTTATTGCCACATGTGGATTTCCTTTTTCGTCTAGATCTGTTATTCCCTGAAAAGTCCAATGGCCATCAGTTCTTGTAATTAAAGTTTTCTTATCTGCAACTTCTTTTGTTAGCGGCATTGGTAAAACTTCTCCTTTTACATTTTTCCAAAGATTTGTTTTGGTATCCATAACCATGTAATATAGGTTGTATCTCTCTGCAATGTGACCTAGACTTTTTTTGTCTTTGGCCAAATCACTACATAAATGATAATCAAAAGCAACTATTAATTCGTCTCCTTTTCCTCTTGTAATCCAAGGATACCATGAATCTTCTGCTGCTTTGTCTGTTCTTCTTTTGTGTTTTAAAAAAGACACCGGCTTTGCAAACGTTCTTCCATTGTCTGTAGATTTCTGATATACCCAATTACTTCTATGCGCTCCATGACGGTAAAAAATGTACAAATCTCCATTATCCATTTTCACCAATTGATTATAGGTTCCAAAAGGAGGAATTGTATTTAGCTTTTCCCAACTAGAAATATCTAGAGGCTTTTTAGAAACCACGTGTTCATTTTCACCACCATTATAATTTCCTAGTTTATTTACCCCATATTTTCTAGTAGCTCCATGACCACCAAAAAACAAATGGATGTAGCCTAAATCATCTATAATGATAGACGGTTTTCCGTGATTGTCTATTTTCTTTCTTCGATAAGGGTCTTTTCCTAAAACACTTGTAGCTGCCTTAAATGGCCCACTCCAAACTTTTGTTTTATGATTGTACGAAGCCACATAAGGATCTTCTAAAGCACCTTGATAACAAACATAAGTAACACCTTTATGATACACACCTGCAGGATGTTGCACCACAGCGACAGCATTTCCAAACCCATTGTCCGAAAAATATTCTACTCTCTCTTCCTCCTTCTTAGAGTCAACCGTTTTGGTATGCATATGACAACCTGTAAGTAACAAGCCAACCAATACTAAATATTTACAAACGTTATGTATCATTTTCTATACTTATTTTCTGAACCTTATGTATAACTTTTATTTAAATGGCTTTACCATTACCGTGTACATTCTACAATTTTCTGGTAAGTCTCCATCACTGTTACCTGCCATAATAATACTTTCTCCTTCTTTGGCTACTCTATGAAACACAGACATTTTTACCTTTTGAACCACCACATCATCTCCTGTATCCTTATAATCTTTTAATAAAAAGTTAGGCCTGGTTACACGATCATCATGTAAAACATAAATATGCATTTTTTTACCAGCAATAAACTGCAATTGATCTCTTGCCCAATAACGTTTATCTGCGTTAGGAGTTCTTACATATTCACAACCATTTAAATACCTAGGTAAAACAGTATAGTTATATTCCAAATCTGTATAAGCCTTTTTTCCCCAGTGAATATTGGTTCTTAACACGGCTTTATGATCTCCTGTATAACTAAACTTTTTAAACAAGTTACTCTTATTGGTAATACCAGGAACATATACAGGAATTTTAGGACTGTATTGTGGTAGCGGCTCTTCTTTTAAACTTGTTTGGTAAATTTGAGGCAATTCTGTTGACAATCCATCGACCAACGATACTTCTTGTGAATTGATTTCTATATTTGCTGATGTCAATCCATCAGTAGTAGCAGTTACCTTTACCAATCCTGCTTGTAAAGTAGAACGAATAGCAACTCTGTTAATTCCGGCTTCTATATTTAAATATAAATTATTGGTACTATTTGCCATACCACTATTATATCCTCCTCGCCATATGGCAGGTCCAGAAACCTTAAACTGAACTTTGTTTTGTGCTAAAGGACATCTTCTTCCTTTGGCATCTACCGCTTCAACATCCAATAAAACAACATCACTACCATCTGCCAACCATCCTTTCTGACCTGTAATTGCTTTTAATTTAAGCGCTACTGGTGCTCCTGTTGTTTCTTTTGTCTGCTGAGTCTTTAAGTCGCTATTAATGTACCCTTCTGCTCTAATTTCTCCTTCTTTCCATTGTACATTCTTAAATTTAAATACGTAACCATTAACAGCTTTTTTATTAACACCAATTAATTCATCATTAACAAATAATTTAACCGACTGACAATTAGAAATTACATACATATCTTTTTTAGTTGAATCTTTGTAATTCCAATGTCCTACAATATGTACCTGTGGTTCTGGTCTCCACATAGATTTTAAGGCATAGAAACCTTCTTTGGGTAAACGTACTGCATCTACTTCTCCACTAGCTCTTGTTACCTCTGTCTGACATCTTCCTCCATGTGGTCCATCGGTAAAAATCCAATTTGCTCCACCAGAGTGGTAAGCTTTTTTACCCATTTTGTTCCACCAATGATCTGCTTGTCTTACTGCAAATTCTTCTGAACTAATTCTATAGGTATTTTTTTTAATGTTAGGGTGACTCCAAAAATGATCGTCTGGGGATTGTTTGTCCCAAATTCTTCTTGGAGCTTCATCTCTCATATATTCACTTTCAATTATTGGAATATTTGGGTACTCTCTTTCCCATCCTTCGGTACCAATTTCTATTGATACATACCCTTCAGAATCATTTTTAACATCAGCTCTTCTGTTCCCCATTAAACGCTTTCCTTCTGGATCAAAAGTATTAATGATAGTAAGAATTTGTTCGTAATGAGCTTTAGATTCTGCCCAATTTCCACCTTCCCAAATAAATATAGAAGGATGGTTTCTGTAGTAAACAATTAAATCTCTAAAGGCATTGATACGAATATCCCATGTTTCTCCTTCATCTTCTGATTCACCACTTACTCCTGGCATTAATGTTACAAAACCATACTTATCTCCCATGGCAACTTCTGCCGGAGAACTCGCACAGTGTCCCCATCTTATAAAGTTTCCACCTGCTTCGTCCATTAAATTATAAGTAAAGTCTCTTAACCAATCTGGTAACGCAGCACCTAATCCTGCCCAACTATTGGTAGGTTTTTGTCCCCATCCATGTAATTTCACATTTTCTCCGTTAATCCAAAAACCAGAATCTTTGTTAAATTCAAAATTTCTAATCCCCAAAGGAGACTCATAACTATCTACAATTGTTCCTTCCTGTTCTATAGAAGTAATCACCTTATAGGTATATGGGTATCTTGTATTCCATAAAATTGGATTTGTAATACTTGCAGTCGCTTTTATAATATTTTTTTCTCCAGACTTTACACACTGCTTTATTTTTTTTGTAGCGACTACATTTCCATCCTTATCAACAATTTCTGTAACTAACGTAAATTTCTTTTTTGTAGCGTAATTGTTTACTACTTCTGTTTCTACAAAAACATCTGCTTTATTAGCATTAATATTTTTAGCATAAACATAGGTACCTGTAGTTTTTAAATTATCATATAATGGAAGTGTAATGTGTAATGGATCCATAGTATGCAAGAACACATTTCTATAAATCCCTCCATGTATTGGGTGCCAGTGTTCGTGATTCCATACCAAAGGAAAGTTATTTCTAAAATTGTCTCCTCTATCGTTGTTTACTTTTACCGCAATAATATTTTCCTCTCCAAACTTTAGGTAAGGAGTTAGATCAAATCCAAAGGGTATAAAACCTGTTTGGTTTTGTCCCAAATGCACTCCATTAATATATACATCTGCTATTTGACGTACCGATTCGAACTCAATAAATACTTTCTTATTTTTAGCTACAGTTGGAAGTTTAAAGTGTTTTCTATACCAAACTGTACCTCTCCACTGATTTTCTTCTCCATTGTGATGACCAAGACTAAAATCATCAAAGGTGTCTACATCGTTAAATGTATGTGGACAACTAACAACACTCCAAGAAGCATCATTATAATTAAACGCTTCTGCATTTTTTGGATTGGATTTGGTGAATTTCCAATCTAAATTAAAATTAAACTTGGTTCTATTGCTACTCTTAACGGTTTGTGCAACTGCTCCATTAATAGTAAAAGCAATAAATAAGAGTACTAAAAATTTGTTTTGTAAATTACAGGTATTCATAATTATTTTCTAGGTAAATCATTTTGTAAAAAAGGAACATTGTTCTTTGGGAACCCAGCTTCTATTAATGCTTTCATTTCTTGTTCAACTTTTGCATATTCCGGATTTCCAGCTCTGTTTACAAAAGAAAGTAGGCTATTTTTATGTTCGTACAATTCAGCAGCTAGTACATTATGTGTTTTAGAATCTCTCCACTCAGTATACCTCCAGTCTCCGTTAGTAGTAGTACAGCCCATTATGTTTTTACCTCTTGCATACAAGCTATATGCTGCTTTACTCCATGGCATTGTAGGCTTGTCTATTAATTTTGATAAGCTCTTACCATCTGATTTTATTTTATTAAGACCACAAATATCTACTAGCGTAGGAAATATATCTACATTCTCTACCAACGCATTAGAAACTTTACTAGTTACTCTTTTTTTGTAGTTGGTTTCTCTACTTATAATTAAAGGAACTCTAACATCTATTTCTACATTAGAATGTTTACACCATGCTCCATATTCTCCAATTTTATAACCATGGTCACTCATAAAAACAATCATCGTATTTTTACGCAAATCCAAATTATCTAAAGCATGCATCACTTTTCCTACCTGCGCATCCATATAACTAACAGCTGCATGATAACCGTGAATTAAGGTTCTAGTTATATCATCATTTAATGGATCTTCTTTAGGAATACCATGGTAACCTTTTAACTCTCCCCACTTACTTAACGCCAATCTATACATTCCTTCTGGCTTTTGTTTTGAAGGAATTTCAAACTTCTCCTTATCATGCAAATCCCAATATTTTTTAGGAGCATTAAAAGGCAGGTGTGGTTTGGTTAAACCAACAAATAACACAAACTTATCATCTTTATACTTATTTAACATTTCAATAGCATGGTTTGCTATTTTACCATCTACATAAGCTTCATCTGGAACATCTGCACCTTCATATGCAGGTCCTTTAACTCTCTTTTTACCACTAGCTTTTGCAGCTGTAATTACTTTTTTAGTTTCTGGATCTAAATAAACTTTAGAAGGTCTTGGAACAAGTTGCGACCAATTTTCTTTATCATCTATAGTATGATGGTAAACTTTACCTGTACTTATAGTTTTATAGCCGTTTTGTTTAAAGAACTGAGGTAATGTAACAACCTCTTTGTTTATTTTCCTTAAAGGAGTAAATATGCTATATACACCCAACGTTTGAGGTCTTAATCCTGTTAAAATACTCATTCTTGATGGTGCGCATATAGCCTCTTGACAGTATGCTTTATTAAATAAAACTCCTTGACTTGCTAACTTGTCTATTTGTGGTGTTATAGCTGTCTTACTACCATAACAACCAAGTTCAGCTCTTAAATCATCTATTAAAAAAACCAACACATTGGGTTGTTCATCTTTCTGAGCCATTACTGTAAGCGAAAATAATGCTACGAATATCCCTACTACTTTTCTCATATTATCTTTCTGTATTTTGTTACCTTAAAAAACTACTAATTAACTGGTTTAGGAGATTGAACCACACCAGTTCCTTTTTCAAAAAGCCAAAAAGGAATGGCATTTTTCTTTTTACCAAAAGAATACCCCCACTTGTTCATATAATATTCTCTGGGTTTAAATTCATCATTAACTGATTCTAATGCTAGTTTTAATTTTTGATCCAGGTCTTGCTTGATAGCCTCATAATTTTTATCGTCTAAAAGGTTATTTAACTGATAAGGATCTTTTACATTATCAAACAACATACTTGGCCCTTGCAACGTTTTTGTATAGGTATACCTATTGGTTCTAATGGCTCTATATTCTGGATCTCTATGATTAGAACCAAAAGGAACTGCATTCATAACCAACGCAACTCTATCTGCTTTTGGGTCTGGGTTTCTAATCAAATCAGACAAATCTTCTCCTTGAATCACCTTTGGTACTTTAATACCTGTTAACCCTAACAAAGATGGTAATACGTCTGGAGTATTAATAGGTGCATATACCGTTGCCCCTTTATTTTCACCAATATTAGGATAACTAATTAAAAAAGGTACTCTTATGGATTCATCCCAAGCCAATTGTTTTACAAAAGGCTTTACTCCGTGTGCTCCCATCATTTCTCCATGGTCTGCAGAAAAAACAATAATTGTGTTATCCTCTATTTTTAGCTCTTTAATTTTATTTAATATCAAACCAATAGCCTCATCCGTTGCTGTGGCATGGGCATAATATCCCTGTAACTCTTTTCTACTAGATGCTTTGTATTTTTCTGCAACGTTTGGATTTAAGGTTAAGGAATCGGGATTGTACAGGTTCTTATATTTCTTTGGTGCACTACCATGTGGATAATGTGGTGCTGCAATAGATACAACTGCTAAGAACGGTTTTGCATCCAAAGCATGAGCTTCTAAATATTTGTTAGCATCTTTAGCAATTGCAAATGGAGAATACTCTTTCCAATATTTTTTCTCTGGATTATTATTATCGTAATAAGGCATTTTATTGTAGCTATGAGAACACTCCAAAGCTCTCCAAAACTCAAACCCTTGTCTTCTTTCTTTAGGTATATAGGTTTCTCGTCCATGACCGTCTAAATGCCATTTACCCCAATAAGCAGTATTATATCCTTCTTTCTTAAAAATTTCGGCAATGGTTAATTCTTCTGCTGGCAAATAAACATCGTTTACTACCATTCCTGTTGTTGTTGGGTACCTACCTGTAAACAAAGCCGCTCTATGTGTAGTACAAATTGGTGTTACGGATACTGCATTTGTAAAATTAACCGCACGCTTAGAAAAAGCATCTAAATGAGGGGTTTTTACATCTGGATTACCTGCATAACCTAATGCAGAACCTCTCCACTGATCTGTTAATAGATAAATAATATTAGGCTTCTTTTTAAGACTAGTAGTCGATGCTTTTTCTTTTGTTACTGTTTTACAATTTGTAAGTAATAAAAGAGTTCCTAAAGCATAAGGTAAAATTCTTGCAAGCTTCATTTAAATGAGTTTATATAGAGAACTCGTAAGTTCCAGGTTGAACAATTAACTTAACTACGTTGTTTTCTTTTCTTAATATTTTAATATTCTTATTCTCTTTTACTACTGCTCCATTTTCTCTAATTACTTCTTTATGAAACTGACTAGGAATTATAATTTCTGCTGTAGTATTAGGCGGTATTACAACCTTTAAGTAAAAGTTTTGATTCTTAATTTCCCACGAAGTAGCTACTTTACCGTAAGGTGTATGTAAACTAGCAGCAGCGGACGTTAATGGTTTTCTTGGCTCAGGAGCAATTTGAATGATTTTATACCCTACTTCTGCAGCCGAAATACCTGCAATTCTTTCGTACATCCATTGCCCAATAGCACCGTACGCATAGTGATTTAAACTATTCATGCTCATTGCATTATATCCTTCTTCTTTATTGTAGCTATTCCATCGTTCCCATATGGTAGTTGCTCCTTGGTTAATTGAATAAAACCAAGACGGATATGTTTCATTAAACAAAAGCTTGTAAATTACATCTACCTCTCCTACTTTGTCTAAAACTAGAGATAGTAAAGGAGTTCCTAAGAAACCTGTTCTTAAATGATTATCTGCTTCTTCTAACTTTCGTAACAAGTTATTCTTTGCATTTGTTTGCTTGTCTGTAGGTAACAAATCAAAAGCCAATGCCAATAAATAAGACGTTTGTGTTTCTGCAACTCCTTTTATTTTTCCTGTTTCATCAAAAAATTCTGTATCAAAAGCTTTTGCTACTGTTTTAAAAATAAGTTCATATTTAGCCTGTTCTTCTGTTTTACCAAGAGCTTTGGCTGTATTTGCAGTTAACTTAGCAGAATAGGCAAAAAAAGCTGTTCCAATTAATTTTCTAGAAGTATCTCCTGTGTTTTTTCCATTCTCTGGAAAAGGTTGCAACCAATCCGAAAAAGACATCATATTAGATATGTTTTTTCTAGATTTCATTTTATGATGAGCTACCCAAGCTTTCATCATTTCGAAATTATCTTCTAAAAAACCAATATCTCCTGTTCTTTTATAAATTTCCCAAGGAATTATAGTACAAACATCTCCCCATCCAGAACTAGCAATTTTATTAGCTCTTGTAGCAGGAACCGTCCAAGGTATTGCACCATCTTTTAACTGTGCCTCTCGAACACTCTGAAACCAACCTGCCCAAAATTTATATACATCTGCATTAAACATAGATGTTGGTCCAAATACCTGAGCATCTCCTGTCCAACCCAAACGCTCATCACGTTGCGGACAATCTGTAGGAAGATCTACAAAATTCCCACGTAGTCCCCACACAATATTACTTTGTAACTGATTCAGTTTTTTATGAGATGAAACAAATGTTCCGTTATCCTCAAAATCGGAATACTGAACAATTCCCGTTACCCAATCTTTAGTTGGCTCCTTAGAAGTATCGAACCCTTTTAACTCCACAAAACTAAAACCATGAAATGTAAATTTTGGCTGGTATTCTACCTCTCCATCTTTAGAAGCAATGTAGTAATCTGTAGAATGTGCACTCCTGTAATTTTCTGTGTAGAATGTACCGTCTGGAGCTAACATTTCTGCAAATCTAATTCGTAAAGTATCTCCTTTAATCATAGGAACCTTAATACGTGGTACTCCTACCATGTTTTGTTTTAAATCGAAAATTACTGCTCCATCCTTTTTAAAAATTTCTTTGGTAGTAAGTGCTATTTTTTCTTTAACTGTTGCATGTCTTTTTGGCTCTAGTTTTACATGAGTATCAACTTCCTGTACTTCAACAGCCCTCCAATTTATATCGTTATAATTACAGGTAGTCCAGTTTGCCATTTCTAAATTCGCGTTATACACTTCTCCGTCATAAATTTCTGCAAATTGAAGAGGTCCATTGGTCGTTCCTTTCCAATCTGCATTAGACACGATTGTTTTTTTTGAACCATCTTTTGATATTATTTCTAATTGACATAAAACTTTAGGAGAAACAGTGTTGTCCCAAGGAGTATTTCCCCAAAGCAATCTACCAGAATACCAACCAGAAGCCAATTCTACTCCTATAGCATTTTTTCCTTTAGTTAATAAATTGGTAACATCGTATGTTAATGTTTCTATACGTTTGTCATAAGTTGTAAAACCTGGAGACAAAACATCGTTACTAACATTTTCACCATTTAACGATACATCAAAAATTCCTTTAGCGGTAATGTATAATCTTGCTGAAGCAATCGCATTAGAAAGCTCAAAATCCTTCCTTAAGTATTGAGGTTTATGAATTAAAACATTTTCTGTTCCTCTTACACTGTCTTTTGCAGTGTTTAAGCCAATCCATTTAGCTTTCCAATCCGAATTCTGTAATAACCCTAACTCAAAACTATTTACATCACTCCAAGCAGATGCCTTTTCATCTTCGTTCCAATATTTTACCTGCCAATAAACCTTCTGTCTAGATTGTAATGCTTTGCCCTTATACTTTATATAAATAGATTGAGATGATTGCGTTTTTTTAGAATCCCACAAATCTGCATTGTCTGGTAACAGACTAGGAGAACTTGCTACAACCACCCTATAAAAAGACTGCGATTTTATATTCTCTTGTACAGGTAATTTCCAAGAAAATGTGGGTTTAGAATCATAAAATCCTAATGGGTTTTTAAACCCTTCGGAAACAGTAAGGCTCCAAGGTTTTTGAAGTTTTTTGTTACCACAAGAAACAATGGAAAACAATAAAAAAAATGTGATGCAAAAAGTATGTAAAAACCTATTTTTCATATTTATAATTGTAAAAGAAATTGAACCGAAATCTAACATACAATTATATCCATTTAAGCATATTAAGCTATCCTGAACTGTATTGGAAGATTTTTAATTATTTGACAAATAACACATTGATAAACACATTATTTCTTAATTGTTTCTAACATAAGAAGTAGTATACTCACTACCTCTTTTCCACATAATTAAGGAGGATTGTTTTTACATCTTTAACAGTCCCCATTTTTAAACCACCATTTACATTTGCTCCTGTAATCCAATACAAAACCATACCAGCATCAGAACAATCCCATTTTCCCTTTTGGAACTTAACTACATTATCTACCTCTGCTATTTTCCCTTGTACCCATACCTGTTGTATGCGTTTATCTTTGTGATCTCTAGCCCAATCCCACTCAGAAATTTTAACTTTTAGATTTATATTCTGGTCTGGAATTCTTACTTCTTCAACACCAAAATCTAAAATTTGTTTCCAAGTATAAAAATCCCCTGCATTGTCGTTTGCAGGATGGTGTGTAATTACTTTTACATACTTATGCTTACTTTTTTTAGAAGCATCTAACGCAAAGCCTATAATGTCTGGCTCACCAGCTTCTATAATCCAAAGTGGATCTTTTTTAGAAGATTTGTTAATGGCTGTAATTAAGTCTTTAATTGTCTTTTCTTTTTCCCATTTGGCATCTAAAAAAGTTAAATGGTTAAAACCTCCCCACCTTCTAGCGGTTACATCACAAGCACTTTGCATAAGTCCATGACGTTCTTTTTCGGCTTTATCAGAAATTCTTTGCGGTCTTACCAAATCGCAACTATGAGAATAATGTACCAACTTTGCCTCTAAGCCTACCGCTCTTAACAAAGCTAAAGAAACAGCTGTTCCTCCTAAATCGTCTGGGTCGGGAGAATTACCATCTGCTACAATTGCAATTCTCCCTTGGGGTGGATTAATTACTTGCGAAGAAACAAATGTATGCATCAGTAAAGAACAAGAAAGTACTAAAAATATATGCCTCATATCTATTGATTTAATCTATTTTGATATTTAAAAAAACGCTAATAACCTTAAATTTAAAGCGTACAAATAAAGATAACCAATAACTTTCTAGAAGCTGTCCTGAACTCTATTGCAGAAGTGTGCTGATTAAAATAAGACATAAAAAAAGGCCTGAGAACTTACAATCTCAGGCCCAAACCATATAGTAAACGATCACTCTAGACGAGTAACAAACTTAAACTCTAAGCCATATAGAACACCTCTTCTAAAGAGGTAGAAACTGGAGAATTATCCTCATTTACCTCCATAACATCGGCCATAAAATCCCACCATTTCTTTACAATTTTATTCTCTGACAAATCTTGAGAACTCCCTGTACCAGAAACCTTTTGAAAAGCAAACAACACATCTGTTTCTTCATCAAAAAAGATAGAATACTCACTTACACCACAATCCTTTAAGAGCTGTGTAAGTTCTGGCCAAATTTTATCATGGCGTTCTTTATATATCTCTTTTTGATTTTTATTTAATTTCATTTTAAAAGCCAATCTTCTCATACCATTTAACTTATTATGTAATTCAAATAAAAAATCTAACTATAGGCAAACATATAGCGAATTAAAGTTAATGCCATCCTGCACTGTGCTGTTATACACAATGTAGCTGCATTATAAATTACCTAATCACCAATTTTGAGTAGTATTCAGTTCTATGTTCATCTACTATTTTTATCAAATACAAACCAGGGCTAAACTGCCCATTATTGTAAATTTTAACTTTGCCAGATGTTATAATAGTCTGGTATACTTGTTTACCTAACACATCTGTAATACTAACAGTTGCTTTGTTTCCTTTACTTAATACAATCGTAAATGTATCGCTTGCAGGGTTTGGATACAGTGCGACTAAAGTAGGATCTAAACCTATCTCTTCATTACTCAACGTAGTAGATTCAACAATCCATTTAGACCTATCGTCTGTATTAGCAATATGTTCTATAACCCCATTTGCACTGTGATATAGATAATTAGCATTGTTTCTGGTTTTAAACTGGTATGTTTTATCCGTACTATTGTAACTAATTACAAACTGCTTATCACTATCTTCTCTTGGAGCTCCAAAACCGGTATTAATTATATCATTCGCAGGGTTTCCTGCAGCCCTAAGAATACCTCTATCTCCTCTTTTACTTTCAATATTAAAGTAATCACCTGCAGTTACAAACTCCCATTCTTTATCACCACTTTCTTCATTTTCTCTATCTGAGCTCTCCACAACATCACTTCCCACGGAATGTAAATACTTACCTGTTACATAATTTTTAATTCTGTAAACGTCTCCCGTTAAATCTAAAGGATCTTTTATTTCTAAATTTACCTTTACCTCATTAGAACTTAACATTTCGTTGCTATTATTATAAGCAACTACTTGCAATGTATATTCTCCTTCTGTTGTTGGCAACCAATCTATAGCATAAGGAGCTGCTGTGGCTTCTCCTATAACGGTATTGTTTACTAAAAACTCTACTTTAGAAATACCTCCACTTTCATCTATAGCATTTGCTTCTATTTTTACCGTTTGCCCAACATTGTAAGTTGCTCCGTTTACTGGAGTTTGAATGGAAGTTCTAAAAGGCACAAAATCTATCCCTAAATCTATTACTTGTAAATAAGTTGCTCTTGCACTCCCAGAAGTTGCTCTTTCCATTAGGTAATAGTACAATTTACCCTTAGAAATATACACCACTCCATGATTGAATCTTCTTCCTGAAGTTGCTTGATAAATTCTTGAAAAATTATTGGTACCACCAGTCGCCTTTTCTACAAATACATATCCGTTATTTAAACCTATTAGGTAAACATTCCCTGCATAAGTATACAATTCAGATCCTCCCGAAAATTCTGAAGTAGTTACAAAGTCTGATGCACCAGCTTTTCTATAGGTATGTAAATTTTTAGTTACATTATTTTCATTATCTCTAACTTGACTAATAATATGCTCATCCCCATTTTCGGTAACAGTCCAATCGAACCCACCTACTATGTAAACTTTATTTTGCGCTGTTGTCGTTACAAAATCTCCTGGCTCTACTACTTTTGTTTTATCTGCATCTAACAATGGTAAATTAAAAGTTTCTCCTTTGTGATTTTTCCAATCTGTTGCTCCTGTCTGATCGTCTGAATACGCATAATACACTCCATTTTGATACAAGTATTTATCGTTGTTATTTGCAGACCTTCTTTGAAATCCAACTCTAATTTTACCATTTACATATTTCATATTACCGTAAAGACCCCAGTTAAAACTTTCGCCTTTAGATTTTGCATTTAATACATTAAAATGTGTAAAATCTGACCAGGTAGAAGTAGCTGCATCGTATTTAGAAAATTTATACGCTCCATTATTATTTCCTCCTTCTCTTATGTAAACAAATAAATCTCCTAGATTGTTTAAAAAGAATTGCGGATAAGTAAGTGCAGAAAACGCACTGTAATTCTCAACAGCATTTAAACCCAAATGCTTGTATCCTCCGGATGTGTTTTTAATAAACTGATCCAATGTAAAATCATCATCGGATACTGATGCAGCATTCTTTTTAGAAAAACTATATCTAAAATAATCGTTTGAAAAAGAACCATCCGTAGGCTTAGTTCTACTGTAAGCATGCATGTCATAAATCATATGGATTGTTCCGTCTAAAGGACTTATCCCTATAGCTATTGAATTATGAGATTCTCCAATCCACCATTTATTTAAATACCCAGTGTGTCTATGAGGAAATTCAATTGTTTTTTGCGTACCTGTAATGGTATTGTAACGTGTTAACATAACATGTCTATCTTCCTTTCCTCCTCTGTACCATGTCATAAAAATAAACTGCTCGTACGACTTTACACAATCTCCATGTACGGTATTTTTGTTCCCAAAAAAATAGTCATAGCTATCACCAATGTTTTCAGTTTCAAAAGGTACTTTGGAACCATCAAAAAACAAGGCTGTATCTGTTATCTTTATTTCATTTTCTAAAACTACTTGAGAAAAAGAAGTAATTGAAAATAAGAAGAATACGACTATTAAAGTTTTGTATAGTCTCTCTGTGAATATTACATTTTGTAATCTCATAATATTTAATCTTTAGTGTATTGTATTTGATAAGATCCAGACCCCAATACAATGTTACCATCTAAAAATTTAGCCTTGTATTTATTCTCTTTTAAAGAGAACTTCTCTCCATTAATCTTTAAAGATTTTAACTCCTGTGAACTTAGTTTAACGTTAGCCTTTGTATTAAAAGGAACTTTTAAATTCATTGTAAAACTCTTACTTTCTAGCACCCAACTATTGGCTATATCTCCATATGGTGTAGGCACTACAACTTCTGCATTTGTTACCTTACTTGGGAAAATTGGATTTACATTAAACTCTTTAAAACCAGCATTGTTTTTAGATGATTTAATTCCTCCTATACACTCAAAAAAATAGGCTGCAAAACCACTATGCATAGGATGGTTTAAAGAATTGCTTAACCCTTTCATTGTTTCCCACTCAAACTGTCTCTCTGGCCAAGTTGTAAAACCATAATTCATTACATACGTCTGACTAGGAAATTCTGGTGTTGTTAATATATCGTATGCCAAATCTGGTTTTCCATATTTAGACAAAACTGTATATATGTATCTATTTCCATGAATCCCTGTTGAATGATGTCCCTTTTTAACAACATTAATATCATACACCAATCCATTTACCACATTTTCTATTTCTTCTTGTGGCACAGCATTAAACTGTAATGCCATTACTGTAGCGGTTTGACTTCCATACCACTTATACGTTGTATTAGGAATTTCTTTTAAGTAGACTTTATTAAAAGCTTGTTTTAATTCGGCTCTTTCGTTGTTTAAAAAATCAGCATACTTTGCATCTCCATTAATTTTAGCAATGGCCTCCATAGCCTCCAACACATCAATAAAATATGCATTTGCAGATACTACAGGATGACACTCCATTGCTTTAGGATTACTTCTTCTATCCCATCTTGGAGGACACCAGTCTCCCATTCCATTCTGAATAATTCCTTTTGCATCTTTAAAAGACAAGTAATAATCTGTTAGTCCTTTCATATCCTTGTAATAATTACTTACCATCTCTTTATCTCCGTAGTACAAGTAGTTGTACCACGGTAAATACATGGTTGCAATTCCCCAATCCAATTTAGCAATGCTAGATGTTCTCTTACCCGGAGCAATCATAGTAGGAACGTTAAACTTTTTTAAAGGATCGTTAAAAGCTTTTACAGGTCTCATTTGCGTTTTAATATCCTCCATATATTTTTTATAAAAATGCTCCATATTGTAATTGTATAATGCGTATTCACAAAAAGCATGAGCATCTCCTAACCAACCACACTTTTCTCTATGAGGGCAATCTTCTGGTATTCCATGTACATTGTCTACAACCGTCCATTTACTTATAGCATGCATTTTATTAAAAAGAGGCTCCGAACAAGAAAAACTACCTTTCTCTTGTATATCCGTTGCCACCAACACAGAGGTAATTGTTGCTGCAGTAGGCTTGGTTGTTAAACCTTTTATTTCTGCATATCTAAATCCGTGATAACTGAATTTTGGTTCCCATTCTTCCTCTGCACCTCCTTTACAAACATATTTGTAAACCTGTCTCATACCATTAGCACCACCTCCTGTAGAACCAGGGTAAATATCTTTACCGTCTTGAGTTAATGCTTCTGTAGTAGTAATCTCTATTAATTTACCTTTGGTTTCTTTCACTTTAATTTTTACCCAACCAGCAATATTTTGTCCAAAATCTACAATCCAATTCCCAGTAGGTCCTTTAAAAATTCTCTTAGGTGTAAATTCTTTTAATTTCTTTATAGCTGGTATTTGCTGACCACTTAACTTGGTTACTTTAGGATATACAACCTTTGCATTTCTCCATGTAGCATCATCAAATTCAGGAGTCGTCCAATTCCCCAATTCGTAACGAGCATCATAAGTATCTCCTCCATAAATATTGTTAAAAACTATTGGTCCCGTAGACTCTTTCCACGCTTCGTTTGTTACAAATTCTTCTGTAGAAGAATCGTTGTATTCTACCTTTAACTTTAATCTAACAGCAGGAGTCCCATAAGACATATCTCTGCTTGCCTCTGGATCTCTTTTCCAAGAAATATCTTGACCATAAAAACCATTCCCTACAATTACACCAATAGAATTCACCCCCAATTTTAAATGTTCAAGTACATTATAATCTACATAATACGATTGCTTATCGTAGTTAGAAGGTGCAGGATCTAAAACATGATCTTCTACTTTTTGTCCATTTAAATACAGTTCATAATAACCCAATCCACAAACATAAACCGTTGCCTTTTTTATTTTTTTACCTACTTTAATCGTATTTCTAAAATAAGCTGCAGACTGCCCTTTAACAGGTACCCCCTTTTTCATTCTTCCTGTTTTATAAGAACGATAACTATGCTCTGATACTCTATCGTCTTTACTTAAAGCAATCCATTTGGCTTTGCTCCAATTTACTTCTGCTAACAAACCGGTTTTAAAAGACTGCGGTTTACTCCATTCTGATGTATTTCCAGACTCATCCCAGATCTTAACTTTCCACCAATATTCTTTTTCTGCCTGTAAACCTAAACCAGCATATTTTATATAAGTAGACTTAGAAGAGCTTACCTTTTTAGAATTCCATAAATCTGCATTAGCCTCATTTAAAAGATCTATTGTAGAAGCTACAATAAGCTGGTAAGAGGACTGACTCTTATGATATCCATCTGCATTTATAACCCACGAAAAGTTAGGGCTAATGGTGTTTATTAATGTTGGATTCTCTTTGGAATCACATAATAATTTTTCGAACTTAATTTCTGATAACTTATTTGAAACATTAGTCGTATTGTTCGTATGACACGAAATAAGCAATGTTACAACTGTGATAAGAAGAAACTGGAAAATTGATTTTCTCATTTTATTTTTAATTATTTACGGGAACTAGTTCTATTAATTTTACACTATTTGATTTCATATCCACTTTTAAAGTCAATTCGTTATTACTGGTACTAATAATTGAATCTTTAATAGTTTGAGGTAACACCGCCAATTGACTGTATTTACTTTTATTTGTAGTAAAGACATTCTTCCATCCTTCTTGAAAATAATCGTCTACTCTATTACCATAAATACGTCCGTTCTTAACTCCAATACCTGCAGCTTTTACATCTTTATAAAGTTCATTCATAAAAACACCATTGGTTTTATCTACCGTCCATTGGTTCATCTTCCATTTTTCTACTGTACTAAAGTCTCCTCCTTTAAATCTAGGAAAAACAACTCTACCGGTACTGTTTGCTCTAGCTGTATTGTGATTGTATATCAACGCATAATACTTTCCCTCTTTACGAACTGGAATTACCCCATAATAATTGTTATTGGTAACACTTGCTGTAGGTTTTACCGCTTTTAATCTTTCTCCATTTTCTAGCT
Organism: Wenyingzhuangia sp. IMCC45574; assembly: GCF_054182685.1. NCBI lineage: Bacteria > Pseudomonadati > Bacteroidota > Flavobacteriia > Flavobacteriales > Flavobacteriaceae > Wenyingzhuangia > Wenyingzhuangia sp. IMCC45574. The sequence continues at coordinate 985,332 of NZ_CM135169.1, forward strand.
TTAAAAACATTTCTGTAACATTTCTCCTACCAGAAGCCAAGCCTTCAGACTCTTGTCCCCAATCGTATATTTCTGTAATTTTATATTGAAACGCTAAATCGGCAATAGTTGCATACCAACTAGCCCCATACTCTGTAGCATCACTTAAACTTTGACCTCTTATTCCATTGTCTCCTCTAAGTATTCCAAACTCCTGAATATCGAAAGGAATATTTCTAAACTGAGGATAACTATTTAGTTTGTTTCTATATTCTGTTACTACATCCTTAAAATGCACTCTATTCTGATCTATTTTTTCGTAATACGAAAGACAAAAGAAACTCATTCTTGTACCTCTACCTCCTGTGGCATAATTTACTCCATTTGCACAGTGATCTATAATTTCGGTTTTCCATTTGGCTGCATTTTCGGTTAACAAATTCCCTGGCCCTATAATAGCATCTGGTATTACTTTTAAAACCTCATCTACAGTTATATCGTAATGCCTAAAAAATTGTTCTTGGGTTCCATTCCAATGATGAGGCACATAATTTGGTTCCGTTGCTACTCTAAACCTCCATGTTTTTACCTCCTCTATGCCAAATTCATTAATTAAAGTCGTTAAAAAAGCATTAATATATTGCCTCCAAATATCATAATTGTCTGCTGGTTTAGAATTTCCATAAGTATCTATAACTTTATCGGCAGTCATTTCCCAAGGAACATTATCTAACACAATTCTTGGTTTAAATCCTGTATTCATAAAAGCTCTCATACTAGATAGCAATCCAGAAAAATTGGTTCTTATTTTTCCATCTCCATCAACCCCTAAATAAAAAGTATTCTTATTATCGGTTCTACCTCCTAACACTCTTACTAGATTGTAACTCTTTACATAATTTTTTATAGGATCTAACGTATTTACAAAATTAGAACTTAAAAACCTCGTTTGGTTTACCATAGGTCTTGTAGACCAAAAATTATAAAAATCACCCTCCTGGTTATCTGCAGTAATCGTTACCAACTTGTTTACGTCTACTGCCAAATCCTCATCAGGAGTATTGTCTATTATTGGGTCGTCTACCGAGTCTACATTACTAGAACATTGTACAAACAAAAAAGGGAGAAATAAATACAGTAGTAATGTTTTATTCACTTTACACATGAAATTTATGCTATCATTAGGATTAAATAATCCAAAAATCTATTAATTATCTAAAAAAAGTAGCCTGTACTGTATTGATAACAATAGTATCTTAGTTATTTATTTTTAATGACATAGCCCACAAAAAAAGCTTCTTTTTAATGAAAATACACTTATGGCATATACATTAAAAAAAAGCTAAATTTTAAAAATAAAACACTGTACAATCAATATAGCACACCTTAGTGCCTATAGTACACGTTTTAATTCTTGCTAGACTTAGGCCCATCGTAGTCGTAAGTAAACCAATCTACATCTATATAACCTCCATCTTCTTTTTCGTTCCAAGAAAAGAAACCTAATCGATCTCCTGTCCACTTTCCAAACTCTATTGTAAATTCGGGACCAAACCTTTTGTAATCTGTTCCATCAAAACTATATTCATAAGTAGCTTTGTTCACTTTATTGTTTGTTCTTACATACAACTCATTTCCTATTAGTTTTGGACCTCTAGTTACTTCTCCCAAATGATTCATATAAAACAAAAACTTATCGTTATTTTCATCCATTTGTGCACCTAATAAATTGTACACTCCTCCGTACCTTACAAATCCTGCCAATTGATGTGGTTGCATTCCAGAAATATCAAATTTTGCAACTGCTGTACCAGTAGTTATCCCCATCATACGTTGGCTAATTGTATTACAAGCTCTCCAAAAATCCGAAGAGGAACCACTATCATTGGTCCACTCGTTTACCTTTGGCCCATAATTTTTCTCGTTTGGCAACACTTTACTTGCTTTTAAACGCAACCATCCTGTTCTTTCTGTTAAAGACCAATGTGTATTTCTTGGATTGTGATTCCACCCCCACTGAAGCCCTAATTTAGCACTCGAAAAATCATCATCCGATGCAGGTGCAGCAACCGGATATCCACTTATAGGTTTTTTATATCTTTTTACAGGTTCACCAATTCCATCATTGTCTTCGTCTACTCCAATAATTGGCCAACCATCTACCCAATTTACAGGTTCTAAACATTGTGGTCTTCCCTGAAAAGGAATGTCATCATTCTGAATTAATTGGTGCATGTACCACCACGATTTATCTGCTGTCTGAACCAACGCTCCCTGACTGGCACTTCTATTATTAAAAACAGTTCCTTTTTCTAAAACTGTTTTTACTTCATAAGGTCCATAAATACTTTCTTTAGACCTAAGTACAATTTGTTTTCTATCATTTTTTGGATTTTTAACCCCAGGCTTTGTAGACTTATCTCCAATGGTCCATTGTGCCAAAAAGATATACCAAGTATTATCAATTTTGTAAATCTTTGCTGCTTCTGCTCCCATTCCAGTATAAACCAATTTTCCTTCATCTAGAATTTCAGTTCCATCCCAACTCATTTCGTAAATTCTATTTTCATTCCCCTCAATAGTATTACTTGCTTGTTTTTGTTTACCAGCCGTGTTAACTATTACATACGCTTTATGAGCTTCTTCATCCCAATAAACAGCAGGATCGTCTAACACTTTGGCTTTAGGTAACATAATCTTTGGTTTGGACCATGGCCCCTTAATATCTTTAGCAGTAGTTACCATTAATCCATGCTGAAAATCTACCTGGTAACAAAACCAAGTATTATCATGATAGGCTAAATCTCCAGCCCATACACCAAAAGAATAACCATTCATTCTATCCCATTCATACTCCTTAGCCCAAGATAAACTACCAAATACATGCCCTACATTTGTCCAATTCACCAAATCTTTAGACTCTAAAATTGGCATTCCGGGTGATATATGTTGCTTAGAAGTAATCATATAATAAGTATCTCCTACTTGTTCTATATCATTATCTGGATAATCTGCATTTAGTATAGGGTTTACATAAGTACCATCTCCCTGATCTCCCCAACTACCTACATGTACCTGTTTTTCTACTTTTTGCTGTTCGTTGTTTTCTTTTGATTTACAACTGCATAAAACAGTAAGCAAAGCGCTTACGTAAACGAATGTTTTTTTCATCTTAGTATTCTTTAAACTCTAATTTTATTCCCTAGAACAAATAAATCTATTGGTTACAAAACTTTAAGAACCATTATATACAAATAGCTAGTTTTAAGTTCTAGGTATGCTAAAACTACAGTAAAATTAAAGTGTTACTATACTGTACTATATGTATTCAATCTATTACTGTACTAATAAAAGTCGTTATAATGTCCATAAACACAAGAATGATGATATATTTATAGAAGAGACTCTTAAGCAAAATCTATATTTAATAAATAATACATCTAATATTGCTTACATAATTTTTAAATCTATCTTATTCTATTTTATTAATATACTCAGGGTTTTTAGCTGTTGGAATTGGGGCATTTGTATCTTTCCACCATTTCTTTAATAACATTTTTAACGCTGCTACTTTTTGGGGATGTAGCGTTGCCAAATTGTGCCTTTCACCAATATCTTCTGATAAATTATACAATTCAACAGCATCATCCTCAAAATAATAGTGCAGTTTCCAGTCTCCATTTCTTACAACAGACCCTGGTCTAGTTCTAAACAATGGATCTCTGTTTTCATTATCATTTACGTTATAAGCTTCTAAATAAATAGGAAAATGCCAAAATAAAGAACGCTCTAAAACAACTTCTTCTTCTAAAATAGGTGCTAAATTAACTCCATCTAAATCTAGTGTGTTTGCATCTATTCCTGCATATTTTAACACTGTTGGAAAAATATCTAAGTTTGTTATAGGAACATCACTTTTAGTATTTGCTTTAATTTTATCTTTTAGCACAAAGAAAAAAGGTTCTCTAATACCACCTTCATAATAACTTCCTTTCCCTGCTCTTAATGGTTTTTGTTTGGTTATTCCATACAAACCTCCATTGTCCGAAGTAAAAACAATCAGTGTATTTTTAAACAGTCCTCTTTGTTTTAATTTATTAATAAGTAAGCCTATATTTCTATCTAAATTATCTACCATAGAAGCATATTTAACATTACCCTGACCTTGCCATGGCAACTTTTTTTCATATTTAGGCACAATGCTATCTACAGCCATTATTGGCACATGTACTGCATAAGGTGAATAATTTAAATAAAATGGTTTTTGAACTGTATCTACAAACTTTATAGCCTTTTCCATGACCAAATCTGTTAAATATTGGCTATTCCCTTTTTCAATTTTAACATTTTTATAAGGTGGATAATAACTTCTAGGTAACCCCGCATGACTCCCTCCAATATTTACATCAAAACCATAATCTAAAGGATTGTCACTTAAATGCCACTTTCCTGCATGACAGGTAGTGTAACCATTCTTATGTAACACCTTTGGTAAAATAAGATGTTTTGGAGATAAGGTATGCGTATTTTTTATAGGAATTATTTTTCTATCCTCAGATTTACCTCTGGTAGAAGGACTTACGGTGTAAACACCATGACGTGGTGTCCATTGCCCTGTCATTAAACTGGCCCTACTAGGTGCACAATTAGAAGCAGATGCGTAGCCATTGGTAAACACCATTCCTAAACTAGATAAATAATCTATATTGGGAGTTTCATAATATTCACTTCCCATAAAACCAACATCCTTCCACCCCATATCATCAACATTTATAATAATAATGTTTGGAGCCGTAGTATCTTCTGATTTGGTACATGCTACGGTTATTAATAGCAACAAAGACAGTATTCGTTTCATATATTATTTTAGATTTTATTAAAAGACTTACACTTATATTTTCGCCTTTTTCCGGTTGTATAGAACTCTTACAGGACTTTCAATTTAGAAACAACAATTTTAACCGGACCTAACAAACCTGATGGAAGTAATTTTGAATCTTTATGCCAATGTTTAAAAGCAGCTAAAGTTACTCGATCCGTTGGGCGTTTGGTTTTATTTAAAAGCCATTCTGGCCATTCTTTTATATGTGGCCCCCTACGCTTATAATCCAACGGTAATTGTTCATCTCCAATTAATCTATTAGGCCAAAGATTCGTTACTTTTACTTCAAGCGTATTAGTTCCTTTTACCACAGCTTCATCAATATTAATTTTAAAAGGAGGTCTCCATAATATCCCTATTTTTTTTCCATTCAGGATTACCTCAGCAATTTCCTTAACGTTACCTAAATCTAACTCTAAAGAATAACCAGACTTAAGTAAAGGTGAAGCTATTTGAAACTCTTTTTTATAAATGGCTGTTCCAGAAAAATAACGAATATCCTTTTCTTTTGCATTGGACCATGATGTTAAACTAGGAAATGTTTTCTCTAAATTAGTTTTATCTTTTAGAGGAAAACTCACATCCCAACTCCCAGTAATATCAATAGGTTTTGGTACTGACTTTACTTTAGATATTTTTGTTTCTCCAGTAGACAATTCATATCTAATTTCACCTGCATAGGGAGTTACCCAATTTAGTTTGTCATTTTTAAATGTCAATTTGGAGGTAGGAATGTCTTGTGTAAGCCTTAGCATACTTCCATCTGAAACTGAAACTTTTTGTTTTTCGTTGTTGGTTGTGTAAATTACATGCAAAGCTCTTTTATACTTATGGTCATTATCTTTAGAAAAAAGATCGTTTACTAGAATTTCATATTTTCCAGCAGCAACCATTGATTTTATCTTATCTGTAACATCATAAATTGGTTTGTTTGGAGGAATTCCATTTACCCCTGCAGCAAACTTTCCAAAGACTGCCTTTAACACCTTTAACTTTCCTGTATTTAAAGTATTTATATCTAGCCATTCTTTTTCCATAGCGTTCTTCAGAAACACCTCTTCTCCTATTTTGTATTGAACTCGTAATTCCTTTTTGTAACCAGGAGCAGGATCTCCAGAACAAAGACTACGAGTAGCGTGCACATGTAAATTATTGTTTTTAATACTTTGTACCACTACATCTGTTACATCAACCAAACCATCGGGTAAAAACGTTCCATACTCAGCTTTTATAATTTGCAAATTAGGCAACGCTTTTACTACTGGTTTTTCAACTAAAAAAGATGCATTTACAAGATGTTCTTCTGTAGCTATAGACTTTTTAAATACGACAAAAACAGAACCTTGTGAAGTAAAAGGAATAGAAACAGTTGTAGTACCATCTCCATTATTTTTCCATATAGAAGCATTTGTAATTTTTCCTGTTTCTGCATTCCAAAGTTCAGGTTGTTTTCCTGTAACTCTAAAACGACAGGCTAACTTTTTACTTTCTCTCTGAGAATTTACCACAAAATAAATATCACTTTCTCCTGTTTTTCTATGAATAAAATCTACTTGGTGATTACTTCCATTTTCAACTGAAAAATCTGGAGCTAATGTTCCTTTTTTTAAGAAATTTAAAATTGATTTTTCTTTTATAACTTTCGTATCCCATAAATTTATAGCCAACTGTTCTACTTGCTTATCACAAATTGGATACTTCTTAATACTTGGAGACCTTTTAGGCTTAGTTCCTATAATTTGCGCTCCTTGGCTAGCTAATTCTTTAATTTTAGAAAGTATTTCGGGGGTCATCCAATCTGTTGGAGGTAAAACCAATGCCTGGTATTTTTGTCCTACCGAAGTACAAACTAAGCCTTCCTTTACTGTTAACGAATTTATTTTATTCCCTCCAATTACATCATAATCGTAGCCTAATGCTTTTATTGCGGGCATTAAAAGAGCATCATTAGGAGATGCTTCTCCTGTGAATACTAAAACATCTGCCACAGAAGTACCTTGTTGTAATAAAAACTGTCCCCTACTAATATAAGACACAAAAGGTTTACCTTGATTCCACCACGTATTCAAACGGTTAAAATCAGTTCCAAAAAGTTGCAATGTTAAACCTGGCCCCACATTCCATGGCTGATGTACATAGGAATGAAAAACAAAACGATTGATTCCTTGTGCCCAAGCTAAGTCTCCCATAGCTTTAAGTGTACTTGGATGCTGATCCCAACCTCCCATTCCTGTAAAAGACTCTGCTTCGGCAATTGAATCTCCGTTTAATTTTGCAATAGAAGCCACAAATTTAGGGGAGTCAAAAAAGGCAAGGCTTCCGCTCCAAAATTCAGACATAACCCTATCTGCTTTTTCCCCAATTTGCATATTGTCAAAAGGTCCCCAGTAGGGTTCTATAGAAAGTAGCATGTTATTTTTATGACTTAGCTCCGCAAAACGTCCGTAATAATTTTCAGCAATTAAATCACCTATCGTACGACGGAAATCCCAAAGAAATCGCTCCGTTTCTTCCCCGCTTTCTACATAAAAACCTGCCAATGTAGGCAAATACAAATGACAGTCATAAGAACGAAGGTTCTTAAATTCTGTCGCAAAATTAGAAGTCCAATTGGTCGTACCAACTTCGTAACTATCTATATGACATCTTTTAACCGTAGTACCTACTAACGTGTTTAACTTTTTTAGAATAGGGTTTATGCTACCTTTCCAAAATACATCAACTGCTTGTTTGTTCATTTTATCACACTCTAAACCACGACCTCCGTCACTAGGAAAACGATTCATTTCACCTGTTGGTGTATGTCCAATTCTTAAAATAACCCAGTCTCCCGCTGGAGCATTCCACTCTAAAACTCCATTGCTGTTTAACTTAGCACTTAAATCAATAATATCCTGTTTTTTCACTACTGCTAAATCAGAAACATGCTTGTTATCAGGGTCTAAATGACTACGAACTTTATGAGAAAGTGTTTTTATTTCTAATTCAGAAATACGAACATCGCTCTTAGGTTTTGGAAAAGCCAATATGGCAATATCTTTATAATATCCTAATTTAGTTTTTGGTTGCTCTAACCTTGCTTTAAACAGTTTCCCCCCCTTATGTACAGTCTTGGTATAAACAAGTTCTTGCATTGCATATTCAGGAGTAATAGAAGGCCCTCCAGATGATGACCAACCTGCTCCGTTATGAAAACCAAGTTCAAATCCAAGACGTTGTGCTTCTAATGCAGCATAATTAAAATACTCCAACCACTCTGGCCCCAAATAAGGAGCAACTCCCATAGGGTTTCCCAAGCTAACATTAAATACAATCGCTCCTTGGATACCCACATTCTTCATGGCTTCTAAATCTGCAGTTATCCCAGTTTTCGTTACATTACCATTAATCCAAAACCAAATGGTCTGTGGCTTTGCATTTGATGGAGGATTTTTAAAACCCTGTTCCAATGACATATTTTGAGCTTGTAAAGCTGATACATACAAACTAAACAACAACACTACAAGAATAGTTTTACTTACCATTCTTCTACTTTTGTTACCAATTAATTTCTTGTGAAACATATTCAATACTTATTTTTTCGTTATTTTATTTGATAACCAAACCATCTATTAACAAACACGAACCACTCTTAAATTCAACAGTTTTTATAAACAGCTTTTATTTCTGAAGCTCCAAAACCAATTTTAAATTTTAAATACCTTTTATCTTCTTCTATAAACTGAATACCTTTGGTTTTCTTTTTCATTTTACCTTTACTCCACACACATTTTCCGTTTACAAAAACCTTTTCAATTGTTTTTTCTGTTTTAGGAATTCCGATGATCGCTTCTGTTCCTTCAGGCGAATTTAAACTTAGCTGATACTCTGAATCGTTAACGTTTATTTCAATATCAATATATCCTTTAACAGTAGGTATGATTTTCTTAATTTTTTTAAGCTGAACCAAAGCAGGCATAATTTCAAATTCACTCCAAGCTACTTTTGTCGGCCTTACACCTGCAATGTGTTTAGATAAAATTGTGTTTGGGGCATTCCATGCATGATTGTAACTACCTCCTTTCGGAAACATTTCATATAAGGTAGACATCGATTTTTTATCTACCTGACTTTGGTATTGATCTTTCATTCTTTCTAAAGAAGCCTTGTACCTTCCAGCAATACACATGGCATCTTCTGCGATCCATTCGAAATGAGGGCTAGAAAAACGGTTTGGAATTAAAACATTATCTACAATTTTATTGTAATATTCAGGTTTTGAAATTCCTGATACTATAGCAATAGCATTTGCTCTATCATCTTTAAACTTATCTAAATTAGAACTGTAAAAACCATCTTTCCAAAACATTTTATCAAATGCAGGCTTCATCATTTTCATTCTATCATCATACCATTTAACATCTTCTTTTTTAGACAACACTTCTGCCATTTTCTTAGCTTCTTTTAAGGCTAAATAATAAAATGCAGCTTGTATAGGTTTCTCATCAATACTATTTTTAACTCCCCAATCTACCCAATTCCAAGAATCAGGACTTTTACCCTTACGGTATTCTGGCAATCCATTTTCTTGCATTGGAAATAATGCTAAATAATCATACACAAACGGATATGCTTTTTCTAAGGTTTCTTTATCTCCGGTATTCAAATAGTATGGCCAAATTCCCTGAGCGATAAATTGTAAGCTTTGAGAAACTAGTTCTCTAACTCTTAACGGCCCTAAAGCTCCCATAACTCCATTTTCACTAAATGCTGTGGTCTGTAAAATAGCTTTTTTTAACAATTGACGACCCGCATTATCCATCGAGTAAAACAAATAACCTACTTGATCAGCAACGTCACCAATCCACAAAGCTCGTTCTCTATCCGGGCAGTCCATAAAGTTATCTCTAGCACATACAAATAATGTATTATTACCCATCCACCATAAACGCTGATAAAAAGGATCATCCATTTCAAACTTACCTGCCATTTTACCAACACTCATCCATCTATATTTCAAGGCTATTACTTTAACTCCTTTAGGAATAGTGTAATGTATCTCATTACCGTTCATCCAAGAAAAACTCTCAAAAGACTGTTTCCCTTCTTTGGTTATATATGTCGCGTGAATTCTATTCAATCTATTATCTGTAGTTATGAAAATAGTATCACCTGCTTTCGCTTCAATTTCTAAATATGGAGTAATTTGTTTATTGAAAGGCAATCTTGCCTTAATCGTTTTTCCGCTACTTACTAAAGGAAAATTTAAAGCATCATGATTTTCGTAATTCTTTAAACCATGATTTACTAAATGTGGAACTATATTTGATTTTACATTGTACCAAGGAGCAATTCCCAGTTTTCCTTTTTCGATAGCTTTTGGCCAATTTTCATCATTATAATTATTTTGATACCAAGCTTCATCAGACCAATCTCCCATAGATTTTTGCGCATCAAACAGCACGCTATATTGTATTATTGCTTTACTAGCTGGTGCTATCGTATTATCGTACCCAGGGTGCTGCAATGCTTTCCAAGATGCATCAGATACAACGTGTTGATTACCTATATCTACAGAAAATAATAAACCTCCTTTTCCGCTATCAATATGGGTTCCTTTGTGTGATTCTCTCCCCCAATACCAAGCTAAAATTGCAATTGTATTTTTTCCTTTTTTTAGATACGGCTGAATATTTACAGTATCGAACCAAGAATTTGCTGGTGTAATTTTTTCTTTTCTATTCCATTCTCCTGCCTGGCTTGGACCTCGTGATAAGCCACCTTCAAACAGCACCATTTCTCCATTAATCCATAGCCAAAATTTACTATCTACAGCTATTAATGCCTCTACCTTTTCGGGTACTTCATCTAATGTAACTGTTTTTCTAAAACTCATCCAAGTATTAGATGGCCCGTCTTCTTTTTGCCAAATCCATTGTGCATTATCGTTCCAATTATTGGAAAATGCAAAGGAAAAATTAAGTGTAAAAAATACTAGTAGCAACTTGTTCATAATTCTTGTGTTATTTTTCGTTAAATACTGTTTTGTTTAATAATTAGTATCAAATGAATAAGTTCCTGGGTTTACCTTAAAAACAAACGTTTTTTTAGTTTTGCCTAGTAATTTTATATCTAAACTCTCTTTAAACTCTACTCCATTCACCATAATACTTTCTTGTGTATTTCCTGGTACTGAAACTTGAGCTCTAGTATTTGGAGGTACAATTACATCTAACTTAAATTGCTTACCTACTAGTTTCCAACTAGAACTTACTTTACCATAAGGAGAATTGTAGGTAGCAAAAGCAGACGTTAAAGGACCACCTGGAATAGGAGCAATTTCTATTTCTTTATAGCCTACCTTTAGAGGTTTAATACCAGCAATACGTTCGTACATCCAACGTCCTATAGCTCCGTATGCATAATGATTAAAAGAATTCATACCTCCTTTGTTAAAACCATCTTTGTGAGTATAGCTATTCCAACGCTCCCACATGGTCGTTGCACCTTGATTAATAGAATAGAACCAAGACGGGTATGTTTCTTTAAATAAGATTTTATACATCAAGTCGGTCTCGCCAATTTTATCGAGTACTAAAGGCAATAAAGGGGTGCCTAAAAACCCAGTACGCAAATGATTGTCTGTTAGTTTTATTTGTTCTAACAAGTGTGGTATAGCCTTCTGCGCTACTTCCTTATCTAGCAAGTCAAATGCTAAGGCTAATAAATAAGCTGTTTGGGTTTCTGGACCTTCAATAACTCTCCCCTGGGTATTAAAAAAACGTTCTTGAAACACATTTCGAATCTCTTTAAATAGAAGTTCGTATTCTTTGGCTTCGGAATAAAATCCCAATACTCTTGCAGCCTGAGAAGTTAAAGCAACAGAATGGGCATAATGAGCAGTAACAATTAACTTATTAGAAGTCACACCAAATCGTTCATCCTTTTTGTGTGTAGAATAAGGTTGTAACCAATCTCCATGTGTAAACATTTTAACGCTATGGTTTTTGGCTTTTGATTGATAAAATGACACCCACTTTTTCATACTTGCATAGTTCTCCTCTAACACACCTATATCACCAGTACGTTGATAAGTTTCCCAAGGAATAATAGTAATAGCATCGCTCCAACCAGCACCAGCCCTGAGTCTACCTCCTAAAGAAGGAACCATTACAGGAACCGCACCATCTTTATCTTGATCCTCGCGTACACTCTGCAACCAACTCATCCAAAAAGAATGAACATCCCCTAAAAAAAATGAAGTTGGAGCAATTACCTGTGCATCACCTGTCCAACCAGCCCTTTCGTCTCTTTGAGGGCAATCTGTTGGTATATCTAATGTATTACCTCTTACCCCCCAAATAATATTACTTTGTAATTGGTTAAGTTTTTTGTGTGACGAACGAAACTCAACATTTAAATTATAATTAGAATGCTGAACAATACCTGTCACCCACGATTTATCTGGAGTAACACTTGTATCAAAACCACTTAATTCCACATATCTAAAACCATGAAAGGTAAATGTTGGTTGATACTCAATTTGTCCATCTTCCTTAGCTGTATAAAAATCTTTTGAAACTGCACCTCTGTAATTCTTAGTATACATACTCCCATCTTTCTGAAGCATTTCTGCAAAACGGATTTTTAAGGTTTCATCTTTATGCATTGGTACTTTAATGCGGGGCACTCCCACCATGTTTTGACCCATATCAAAAATTACCACACCTTTATCTATTTTGGTAATCGTAACTGGTGTTAACTCTTCTATAGATTTAACGGTATTGTGTCGCTTAGGTGTTAAGCTTACCTCTGGATCTATATCTTCTGCAACTACCTTTTGCCAATTTGCATCATCAAACGATGTTAACGACCATGCTATCTCTTCTTTTCGTGCATCATATTGTTCACCATCATATATTCCGGCATAAACAATTGGCCCTTCTTGGCTAGCTCTCCAACTATCATCGGTTGTAAAGGTCTCAACATTTCCATTGGCATATTTTACTTCTAACTGACACATTAATTTAGGCGATACCTTTGGATACCCTCTAAGCATTAATCTACCTGCATACCAACCCTCTGCCAAAGTAACTCCAATAGCGTTAGCTCCTTTCTGTAAATGATTTGTTACATTGTATGTTAGCGTTTCTATTCGCTTATTGTAGGGAGTCCATCCTGGAGTCATTACATCATCTCCTACCTTTTTACCATTTATTTCGGCCTTAAAAAGTCCCTTAGCTGTAATGTACAACCTAGCAGTCTCTATATTAGACTTCACAAAAAAACCTTTTCTCAAATACTGAACTTTATAAGTTCTTTTGTTGGTTTTGGGGGCTTTTGCTTTGTACGCTTTTGGTAAACTAATCCATTTAGCTTGCCAGTCGTTGTTATTTAGTAACCCTATCTCAAAATTGGCTAGCTTACTCCAACTAGATGCTTTTTTATCTTGATCCCAAAATTTTAACTGCCAGTACACTTTTTGTCGCGAAGAGAGTTTTTTCCCTTTGTATTTCACAAATAAAGTTTGATCACTTTCAACCTTTCCACTTTCCCATAAATCAGCATTATTGGGTAATAGTTCTGGTTTAGAAGCTACAACAATTGCATAAGCTGTTTGCTTTTTAAGATTTTTATTTTCAGGGAGTTTCCAAGAAAAAGAAGGTGTAGCATCATAAAAACCTATTGGATTTTTAAACTGCTCGCTTACCGTTAACTCCTGTGGTGAAATACAATTGTGAATTGTAGAACACGAGACAAAAAACAGTATTAACAATACAACAGATGCTAATTTATTACGGGTAATTATATACATGTTATTTTTTTCAACTATTAATGTGTATGTCCTTTTAAATGATCAATACCATCCCATTCGTACCCCCACGCTTTCATGTATACTTCTGCGGGTAAAAATTCATCCCCATTTTTGTCTAAAATAGCCTGCAACTTATCTTCTAAATCAGCTTGTACAGAAGCAAACTCTGGCTTATTTACTTGGTTATTTAATTGGTAAGGGTCATTCACATTATCATATAATAACCATGGTCCATTAAGATCTCTTACATAGGTGTATTTTTCAGTCCTAACCCCTCTATATTCGCGACCACCACGCTTAAATTTCCATTGATGAAAAGGTACTGGACATGTAATTAATGCTGTTTCTACATCTATCTCCTTAGTCCCCAATAATTGTCCTGTATAGTCATTTCCTTCTACAGATTTTGGAATAGGCAAACCGGACATACCTAATAATGTGGGCATAATATCGGGATATGAAAACATTTTTGTCATTTTAGTACCTGGTTTTAATTTAGCTGGGTATTTTAAAATGAATGGAACATTTATAGATTCTTCCCAAGGCTTTTGTTTCTTTACCTGCGAATGCGAGTATAACATATCTCCATGGTCAGACGTTAAAACAAAAATGGTATTTTCTTCAATCCCCAACTCTTTAATTTCTTTTTGCAAAGCAGCAATACAGTCGTCTAATGCAGATATATGTGCATAATACCCCTTTATATCTTCTTTAGCTTTTTTAGCTCTATTTTTTGGTACATTAGGGCGTAACTTAATATCCATATCTTTATACAAATCCTTATATCTTTGAGGTGCTGTTTGGTAGGGTGCATGTGGAGGGCCATAAGACACAAATAGTACAAAAGGATTATCTTTATTAGTTTGCATGTACTTTATCGCATCTTTTGTTTGTGCAATGGCATCATAACCTTCCCATTTATGCTTTACATTTTTTTCATCAAAGTATACTGAATTGTTATAGTTGTGTGTGCACTCATTTACTTTCCAATACTCAAATCCTTGACGGCGGTCGGCTGGTATTGGAAGTTTTCTACCTTCTCTATTCTTCATTCCTTTAGGATGCCCATTGATATGCCATTTACCAATATATCCTGTTTTATAACCATTCTCTTTGTATACTTCGGCAATACAGACCTCTTCAGACTTTAATGGCTTGTCGTTGTAAAACAGTCCATGACTTAGTGGATATTTACCTGTCATTAACGAGGCACGTGCTGGTGTACAAACTGGAACATTAGAAATAGCATTTGTAAAAACTACCGCTTCTTTTGATAGATTGTTAAGGTTTGGAGTAATCACCTGTTCGTTACCTGCAAAACCTAGATCATGTGCTCTCCATTGATCGGTTAATACAAACACAACATTAGGGTGTTTTTCTATTTCTTTTTTTAAACTTTTCTTTGATTTACAGGATACCATAAAAAGGAAGCCTGCTAGTAAAATTAGATATCTCATTTTATATTTTTTTATTCTTATTTAATACATTGATAAAACCGAGAACAGTTTTAATACAATACTTTTATTTTCCAGTCTCCCGAAGCAACTTTTATTTTTAAATACTCCTTGTTTTCGCTTTCGTAAACTACTCCTTTAACGTCTTTTTTAAACCTGTTGTTTTTCCAAATACTTTTACCATTTACCGTCATCCTTTTTATGCTTTTTCCTGCTTTAGGTATGTAAACTGATGCAATTGTATTTTCTGGAGAAATTAAATCTAATTGATAACGGTTTGCTGCTTTATTTACTTTAACTGTAATATCACCTTTAACCGAAGGTACAATCTGTTTTACAGAGGTCATATGTGCCAAATTTGGCTTTACCTCATATTTAGTCCAAGCTACATCTATTGCTTTTACACCTGCTATGTATCTTGAAAGCACGTAATTTGGTGCATTCCAAGCATGATTGTATGTTCCTCTTAATTTTGGATGGTATTTTTCATAAAGTGTTGTTAGCCATTTACGGTCTACTTGCTCTTGGTAGCGTTGTTTCATTCGCTGTAAACCTTTGTCGTATTGCCCTGTAAGCATAATAGCCTCTTCTGCTAACCACTCCATATGAGGACTGGATTTTTTAATAGGTACTAACACACTATCTACTAAAACATTGTAATGCTCTTTTTTAGCCAACCCACTAATAATAGCCAACGCACTTACACGTTCTTCAATAGGTTTGCTTTTGGTACCATAACGATTTCCCTGCCAATATTCTTTTTCGAAATTTTCTTTAATACTATTTATACGATTATTGTACCACGCAACATCTTTGGTTTTTCCTGTGGTTACTGCCATTTTTTTAGCCGATTTTAAGGCCATAAAATACAACACCACATTGGTTGCAACCGGATCTGTTTCTATCCCCCAATCTACCCAATTTGCATAGCCTTTTCTGTGTTTGGGTAAACCATTAGACTGCATACTCCATAACTTTAAATAATTCAGTACCGCTGGATATGCATTTTCTAGCGTGGCCTTATCCCCTGTATTGTAATAATATTGCCAAATTCCCTGGTCTATATATTGTAAACTTTGTCCTGTTAACTCACTACTTTTTCCTCTGTATGCTCCAAATCCGGGTGCTAAGCCTTGTAGAGTGTCTCCTTTACGGTAGGCAATGGTATTGTCTATCCCTTTTTTTAACAACAAACGACCAGGTTTGTCAAGAGTATAAAAAACAGCTCCTGTTTGATCTGCTACATCTCCTATCCACAAGCCACGTTCCCTGTCTGGACAATCCATATAACCATCTCTTGCACAAACATATAAAGTATTCCTAGCCATCCTCCATAAACGTGTAAAATAAGGATCACTGGTTTCAAAAGTACCTGTCATTTCCCCCACACCTGTCCAACGGTATTTTAATTCTAATACTTCTACACCTGGCGGAATTGTATACGTTACATTATGACCGTTTATCC
Organism: Wenyingzhuangia sp. IMCC45574; assembly: GCF_054182685.1. Taxonomy (NCBI): domain Bacteria; kingdom Pseudomonadati; phylum Bacteroidota; class Flavobacteriia; order Flavobacteriales; family Flavobacteriaceae; genus Wenyingzhuangia; species Wenyingzhuangia sp. IMCC45574. Next base: position 1,001,906 of record NZ_CM135169.1, read on the forward strand.
ACGAGTAACTTTCGAATGCCTGAACTCCATTTTTAGTAATGTAAGTTCCTTTTAACATATTAAAAGGATTATCCACATCTGCTATAATCGTTTTACCTGCTTTACTCTTCACTTTTAAATACGGAGTAATTTGTTGATTAAAAGGAAGTTTTGCTTTTAACACAACCAGTGAATCTGTTGTGTTGGTAAAAGGCAAGCTAATTTTACTTTCTCCTAAGCTAAGAGACTTGTAATTTGTTAACCCTCTATTATTCCACTGTGGAATAGCACGTTTTACTAACACGCCCCAAGGTTTACTATCTGCAGTTCCTTTTTCAATTGGTATTCCCCAATTGCTATCATCAAATCCATTAGAATACCAAGCCGTTTTAGACCAATCTCCCATTGCTTTACGAGCATCAAACTTTACATTATATGCATTTACTCTGTTTGCACTTTTTCCACCTCCCCCACTTTTGGCATCGTAAGCAGTATGTACTTTTAGTTTCCAATCGGCATTAGAAACCAACTCTTTCTCTCCTAGATCTGCATGAAATAACAGTCCTCCTTTACCACTATCATCGTGTACTTTTCGGGTTCTACCCCAGTACCAAACCAAAATAGCAATCGTATTTTCACCTTTTTTTAAATACCTTTTTAAGTCTACTTCATCGTAATAATTAGTATTGGGTGCAGCACCTCTAGCCAAACCACCTTCAAACAAGACCATTTCTCCGTTAACCCAAAGCCAATATTTAGTGTCTACTGCAATTTTAGCTACAACATCTTTGGGAGGATTATTAAGGTTAAATGATTTTCTAAACGCTACCCAAGTATTAGCAGGTCCCTCCTTTTGTTGCCAAATCCACTGTGCGTTCCCCCATGAATTGCTTGCAAAACCTATTGTTGTTATGAAGACTAATACGACAAAAACACCTAATTTCTTTCTATTAATTATACGCATTTTTCAATAATTATGTAATTTTTAGTTCTGTTAACTGATGTTTATTTAGGCTATAACATTCAATAAATATGTTTCGTATTTGATATTTTAATACAATAGAGATAGTATTATTCACCTTTACGACCGGACAATTCAACCAAGATCTTAGTATTTTAAAACACACTACAAGACGTTACTCGTTAAGGAGTAATTTCTAGATTATCAAATAAATTTTTATCATAAGAACTTGCCAACATAACATATCCCGTATTTTTTTTATGCGATATATTTACAACAGGGCGTTTATCTACAAATGCTTTAATTTCTTTATTTTGAAAAGTAAGTGCAAGACTATGCCACTTATTACCATTAAAATTAGAAACAACTCCCTCTTTTAACACCTGCTTATTAAACATAAGCTTCCATGTTCCTTGTTTGGTTAACTGAAAACGATACCCTTTTAAGTAACTCCCCTTAACATGTCCTCCTAGTTCTACATCACCTCCTTTAATAAAAACATCAACACTACAGGTGTAGTTCTCCCATTTTGCATCTCCCACTAATGTGTTGGGTTTAATATTGGGTCTTCTGTAAACACGCATCCAATCGTATCCTTGTTCTGGAATAATTTGTTGTAAACATTGTGTTCCGTCTTCCTTTAATGCAATTTCAAAACTACCCGTTTGATCTGAGTGATACTTAGGAAGATCTCCCACTTTTCTATCCTCATAATCTTCCTTATATGGAAAAGGAAAAGGTTCTTCTTTAGGAATTTTATAAGCTCCTTTTTGTTGCCCAGATGTAGTTGTTAAAGAATATATGCACTCAGGATCTAATGAAATACGAATACACCCATCATTTGGCACAATGCTTTCTTGTTGTACAAACTGTTCATTTTCATTAGACTTCCAAACGGTTACCACACCTTGTGAAAAGTCTTTTCCTATTTTAATTTTAACCTCCTCTTTCTTTTCGGTACAAATAATCATACTCCATTCTGGGCTGTCTTTTTCTTTTAGGGTTACACAACTCCCCTTGTAAGTTGAACCATTAAAAAGCCCGCATGCACCATTTAAATACTGCCACTTTAAAGGCTCTGCAAACTGAGTTGTATGGGCAGTTGCCCAAATAGTTGGCCACACTTCGTAATAACCACTCCAAGGGCTATTTGCTTTCATAGCTCCTGCTTTATCCCAGGTAACCGTTTTATAAATAGAACCTATGGGAGCCCAAATTAATGTTTTAGTAATTCTATCTCTTATGTAAAACTTATTGTAAATACGCGCTAAATTCAAAGCTCCTGCTCCTCCCCAATCTTTTCCTGTCCAACTCCAATCTTCACTTGCCCATAATGGCTTACCACTCTCTTTGGCTTTTTTAGTTGTAGGTCGTCCACGACCATCTACCATATTTTCAGTAAACTCACGTCCAGTAACATAGTGATACCCTACAGCTTTTACCACTCTATCTAAAGATTGGTTGGTTTCAAATTCATCAAAAATTTTCCAGTCTCCACTATTGTCATCCGGTCCTTGAATCTTTACATTTTTATACCCTCTAGCATCTAACAATGGACGTACATGATTTACAAGCCAGTTTGGATTTGTATAATTTTCATTTTCTGCAGCAGCTACCCAATCAATATCTAACCCCCATTGCTTTTTAGCTACATCCAAAAACGTTACAAAATACTCAGCAGACTCAGAAGTATAAATATCCGGTTTTAGATACCCTGGAAAACTCCAAGGTAAATACTCCAAAATAACCTCTGGATTTCTGGCACGAGCTTCTTTCATTAACCAAAATTCGTAGCCTCTTGATACCGGTTTTTTTAATTCTTCGCGTGTAATTGCATGCGATGGTTCTGAACCACAAGTTGAATTTTCACCTCCACCCATCTCTACTTTTAAATGCTGAAAACCAGCACCAAATTTGGGTTTAAATAAATAATCTAATAACTGACTCCTAATAGGATCTTTATAATCATACAATAAGTCTGAAGAAGCCCCTGCACTTACTCCACCAATTCCTTCAAACACCCGTCCTGTATCGTTCTTATTTAACGAGATTTGTACCACACCATTCCTTTTAGAAAATACATTTGGCTTAAATCCAACTTCTGGATTCTTAATAGTTCCCATTTCAAACCAAGATACTTTGCTATGTGCTGCCCCACGGTTATTTCCCCAAACTATTACTTTCCAATATACTCGTTGTCCCGACTTTAAAGGTTCTCCTAAATAAGTAAAAGGACCGGTTTTAGAAGTACTGGTTGGTCCTGTATCCCAAATATCTGGATATTTAAGTTTTTCGATAGATGTAGCCATACAAATACGATAACCTCCTTGCTTTGAACTCTTTTTGTCACCAATAAATGTCCAACTAAAATGAGGCTTAGCATGGGATATCCCCACTGGATTTACCTCTGAATTACATTTTAAATCTTTAACCTCTACGGCATAAACTAAAGAATGAACAAACAATAGAAAAAATAGTATTGTAATTCTATGATGTTTAAACAATGTATTCATAATCTCTAAATTTTCACATCTTAATTATACAACCGTATGTCTCTTAACCCCTTTGATTTATAATCCTTTTTAAGTTACTGGTTGACTGTCAGGTATATTTTTCTAGTATATTTGATGTTGTCTTGTTAATTAACAAACAGTTTTGCTGTATAATTTTTTCGGTCACTAGACAGTACATTTAAAAAATACAATCCTGGTTTAAACAAACCATTATTATGCACTTCAACTTGCTTTTCTTGTGTTAACTCATCGAATAACAACTTTCCTAATACGTTGTAAATTTTAATGTTTGCGCTTTTTAAGTTTCTCAGCTTAATTATAAAACTATCGCTTTGTTTTTGGTATCTAAAGTCTACTACAGAAGAATTAAAACTAACAGATTTAATACTAAGAGGCTCACTACTAGCAAGTTCAACTTTCCACTTGCTTCTTACATCTGTAGCTTCTGCCAATTCATTGTAGTATTGTCCACTAGAACTTTCGTATAAGAATCTATTCTGATTCCTCAATTCAAAACGATAAGTTTCATCTGCTTCATTGTAGTGCACTGTCCATATTTTATCGACATCTGGACTAGGTGGATTCTTTGTTGTACTTATAATAGCATATGGAAATGGATTGACATTATTAGCTCCGGTTCCTCTTAGTATTCCTCTAACTTGACTGTCTATATTATAATAAACCCTTTCGTCTCTTTCTGTTTTTACAAAATTCCACTCCAGAGCATCATCGTCTTTAACATACTCGGAACTTATCACATTAGCCCCCGATGATTTAAGATACATTCCAGTTTCCGCATTTTTCAACCTATATACATTCCCCGATAAGTCTGTCTTATCTACTTCTACTAAGGTAACTTTTCTTGTTTCCGAAGAAATATTTTCTCCATTTGTATTGTAAGCGACTGTCCTAAGATTGTACTCTCCTTTTATTGTTGGATTCCAATCTACCGTATACGGTTCTGTAGAATCTTCAAATAATACTTCATCATTTACAAAGAAAACAACCCTAGAAATAGTATGATCTGGATCTCCAGCAGTTGCCAAAACCTGAATATCATCTTCTAAAGTAAACGTTTGATTGTTTAACGGATACACCAACTTAGTTTCAAATTCTTTTGGTACTATGCTAGGTAATTTAAAAGAGTAACAATACAAAGTTTGCTTGTCTGTTCTATCTGTAATATCCGGACAAATAACGGTTAAATAACCTCCTCCAACATATGTGTTAGCATTAGCCAATCGTTTTCCTGTATTTAAAGTATAGTCTGTTCTAAAGTTTAGAGAACCAGGTTCGGTACTTTTTACAGTAATAACACCACTGGTAGAAACAGAAGATGTATAAATTCTATCTCCCCATCCATCGCCAGACGACAAAACTCCGGTACGTTTTACAAATGAGGTTTCTCCAGCCCTTTTTGTATATGTATAATGATAGGTATTACCTGTTCCTCTACCATTGTAACTTATATGAATATCTCCATTTGCAGTAACCGCTATACCAGGACCTCCACTAGAACCTTTGTCATAATTAGATGCCGGGTTGTCTATTAAAAAAGGGGAAAAATCTTTTATGGGAAGAGGGTGCTTTGTTCCCGAAAGATCTTCCCATGGATCTAACATACTAGGTCCACATTTTGCAAGATAAACTCCTTCGTTTAAAATCCCTAAAGACTTTTTTGCAGCCCATCTTACCGAAAAAGCATACCATATGTTTCCATCACCATTGGCAGGAGAACCATATGCATAATTTCTATCCTCTTCTAATATATCGGGCAAACCAACTCCTTTACTAACTTGTTTTGCCTTAGTCCATGTATCTCCATTGTATACATGTACTATTTCACTTCCTCCTACTGCAGAACCTTTTCTATAGTTTAAAACTATTTCTCCAAAATCATTTTCGGTAACTTTAGGATAAGTTATTCTTAAGTTCTCTCCTGTTACTAAATACTCCCTGGTTGGTTCAAAAGCTTCTAAGTTTAATGCACTATCTGGTGCAAAAGCAATGTTTTTTTTAGAAACTATATAATTTAAATCTTCATTATGATGATCGTAAAACACATGAATAGTACCATCTATTTTACTAACAGCTAATGAAATGGTTCTATGTGAATCTCCCCATTTATTTCCTGGCTGAATAAGCGTGTTTTTATGAGGAAATTCAACATGTACCCAATTTCCAGAACCTATTTTTTTTCTGGAAACCATTAAATTTCTATTGGTCATTCCCCCCTTATACCATCCAAAAAACACATAGCCATTAACTACAGTAAAAGAATCTCCTCTTGGACTAATATTAGGGTTGTAATGATAAGACTTAGAGCCATCTGCATACCAAAAATACAAACCACTATCTGTAATTTCACTTTCTTCTATAAATTCCACTTGTGCATTCACACAAAAACCGAAGAATAAAAACAACGTACGTAAATAAAATCTTTTTAATTTCATGCAAATAGGTTTTGTAGTAATTGTATGCTAAAACTCTTATATCTAAATAGGTATTAGTTTATAAAAATTTTAGCCATGTACGTTTGGTTGTTTTTAGCTAGAACTTTTAGAATGTAAATACCACTACTTAAAGAAGAGACATTTGTTAAGTTTATAGTATTACTTTTGGTTGCTCCCCTAAAAACTTCTTTTCCTAAAACACTATATACACTAAGTTCTACATCCGAAAGGTTTTGAAAAACAATAGTAACTCTTCCTTCTTTAAGATTGGATACTACCTCTATTTCTGTTGCTTTTAATTTAATAGCAGAAATACTTAAAGATTGGCTAGATGGTATTGCTTCCCAAACACTTCTTAAGTCTGTATCTGGAATACTAATATTGTATACATTGTTATTTGGATCTTGATACAAATACCTATTGTTTGTTTTAGACTCAAACCTAAAAGTATTATTGGTTTCGTTAAAATGAAGCTTCCATATTTTATCACTATCTCCAGTTGTAGGAGATTTCCCAGTACTTAGCACTAGGTAAGGATCTGAATAGCCACTTCCTGTAGAACGAAGAACACCATTAAAATTACTATCTATATTGTAGTACTCTACACCTCCAACTGTTGTTTTTACAAACGTCCAATGTGTATCGTCTGTTTCTGCTGTTTCGCTCATAACCACTGGGGTAGCAGTACCTGGACCAGCTCCTAAAAACTTCCCTGTGGCTTTATTTCTAAGTCTAAAAACATCTTTGGTTAAATCCGACTTATCTACTTCATTAATTTTCACAGATATTTCATCCGACTCAATGCTTTCTCCTCCTGTTCTATATGCTATGGCTTTTAACAAATAAGTACCTGTAGCAGCTGGAGTCCAATCCAATGTATACGGTTTAGTAGTATCTTCTTGTAACAAGTTGTTATCTAAATAAAACGCAACTTTTGTAATCTCGTCTTTATCTGTAGTAGCAGAAGCTATTACCTGTACATTTTTTCCTTCATCAAACTCCTGATTGTTACTTGGAGCTAATAATTGAACTGCAAACGGTGTATTACTATCTATACCTAAATCTATAATTTGTAAATAAGTAGGTTGTGTATCATCAGCATCAGCAGCGTTATTTTCTAACAAGTAATAATATAATTTACCATCGTGTATATAAACTTGCCCTTTTCTAAAACGTTTCCCAGAGGTTGCTTCATAAACTCTAGTAAATAAATTTGTTCCCCCTTGTGCAGATTCTACAAATGGCCTACCCGAAGATGTTAATCCAATTATGTAAACTTTATCACCAAAAGCATATAATGTTTCTGCTCCAGAGAAATCCGTTGTAGTTATAAACTCTGTAGCTCCAAATGGTTTGTAAGTATGTACTTGTTTTGTAACACTGTTTTCATTATCAATAACTTTACCTATAAAATGAACATCTCCATTATCTGTCACAGTCCAATCAAAACCAGATACCATTTTAACTTGGTCTAACGCAGTAGTAGAAACTAAATCTCCTGGCTCTGATATTTTAATTTTATCTGATATTGCTAAAGGTCTATCGAATGATGTTCCTGTATGGTCTTTCCACTGAGTTAGACCACTTGGATCGTCTGAGTACGCATAATAAAAACCATTTTGGTATTGGTACTTATCTGTTCTTATGTTAGCTCTTTGCTGAAAACCAATTCTTATTTTTCCATTTAAATACTTAATGTCTCCATACAACCCCCAGTTATAAGAACTTCCATGACTTGATGCCACCATTCTATTAAAATCAGTATATCCTTCCCAATCATTACCATCGTATTTAGCAAACAGAAATTTTCCATTTTCAGAATACCCGAATCTATTCTTCATAAATAAATCTCCTTGATCATTGGTAAAAAAAGCAGGGTAGGTTAATAATTTGGTGGTATTTACATCGTTTATTCCCGGAAAAGCTAAATGTTTGTAATTATTGTTAGGTGATTGTACGAATAAATCAATTGTAAATTCATCATCTAACACAGTTGCTGCATTTGCTGTTGTGTATGAGTATCTTAAATAATCATTTGCAAAAGCAGCTACATTACCATTCCTGTGCATATCATATACCATGTGAATAGTTCCATCTTTAGGACAAATACCAACAGCAATGGTGTTATGAGTTTCACCTATCCACCACTTATTATTATAACCCGTATGTTGATGCGGAAATTCTATCGTTTTTTGGACTCCAGTCTCTGTATTGTACCGTGTTAACATTACATGTCTATCCAACTTTCCACCTCTATACCATGTTAAAAAAACATATTTATCATAAACCTTAATACAATCTCCATGCGGTGTTAAAGCAGGACCATATGCGTAATCATAACCTGTAGTAGAATTTGTGCTTGTACTTATTGGCACTTTTTGACCATCAAAGTACATGGCCATATCCGTAATTTTAACCTCTGTTTCTAGTACAACTTGAGCAGAAATTAAAAATGAATTCAATAATAAAAAAGCTATTATACAGCTCTTAAAAGTAGTTTTACAGTTCATTGATGCTATATTTTCAATATTTATAAAGTTTTCTTAAAAACATATAAATTTCACTGAAAATGAAGACAATACAGTACTGAACTATACTGAAAACAAAGCTCGTATATCTCCAAAAGACAACTAAAGTAAAACACTTCTTAAGATTTACGCTAAGAAGTGTTTATGCCCTATAAAAAATTACGCAATTATACCACCTTGATTTCAAGAATCAATGATTCAGAAGAATCGTTAAAAAAAGCTTCTAAAGGTAGTGCTTCTACACCAGGGACCATGTTAAAAACTCTCTTGGTAGGAATTTCTCTTATGTTTAACTTGGCATTACTTGTTATTACAACAGCCCCCCCCTCTTTTTTTACAACCAATTCATAATCTGATGTAAAAGTATATTCCTCATTGTTTTTTGAAACTATAGGAAGAACAAAAGATGTTTTATTGGTAATTTTTTGTTCTGGTTTAACTTTTATTGTCGTTTTATCCTTATCAAACTGATAATTAATTGAAAAATTAGCAGCAGTACTACTTACTTGTTTTCTGGATGCATTTTTTAAAGAAACGTTGGCTATTAACTCTACCACTCCATTCTTATCAGAAGAAGTTGCAGTTGCATTTAAATCAAAAAGATTGGTATACCATTCGTCTTCTACAAATGTTTCAATTCTTGGCGTTAATGCAAAATCTACTCCTGGTTGTGGTTGCTGATTGTTTTTCTCAACCATTTCATAAACAGCCATACTTGCCACAGATAACAACCCTACTTTATTGTGGTAAAGCACTCCTAAAGCACCTCCACATGCTTGTCTAAAATCTTTACTATAATGATATTCTGCATCATATGTACTAACAGTACCTCTCCAATCTCCTCTTGCAAATAAAAACACATCCAAATCTTTAACATGTTTAACCCCATCTGCAACCAACCTTGGTAGCGGAGTATTTTTATTTAATTGTGGTAAATGTTCCCAATGATCTAACAAAGTAGCCAACGGTTTTGCATGTGTAAACGTATGGTGAACACATGGTTTTACACCGTGAGACACAAAGTGAGGACCTCCGTGTATTAAACCACTAGAGGTACATTCTTTTAACAATTCCGTATTTTTTATAGCTGCGGTTGCAAAAGCAGGGTTCATATCTGCCATTACAGCGTAAGCAAGCTGACTCCCATCACATGTTCTACTCCCCCAATAACTCCATTTGTACTGTCTGGTTCCCCAACTATTATCCCAAGCACCGTCTGGTAACATAAACTCTAAATGACTCGTTAAAGACTTTTCTACAAGTGTTAACAACTCCTCGTCTTGGTATTTTACAGCATACATAGCAAGGCTATTTAGGGTTTCTTCTACATTGTAACCTAAATCTACCCCATGCAAACCTTTTTCACTTAACTTATCCGACTCTTTTTTACATTCTCCAAACAAGAATGTTTCGTTATCAGTAAAATAATCTTTAACATCAGTTGCCAACTCTTTACTCTTCGTCAAATACTTTTCAACTTTTAAAACTTCACCAAATAAACTTAATCCGTAAATAGCTGTACCTCCGTAATTAATATTGGTAAAAGATATTGTAAAGACTTTATAAATATATTCAGCAGCTCTATGCAAACGATCTGTCCATGCTTTTTTGGTAGCAGCATCTAATATATGACCGTGATATTTTAAAGCTTCGGCCAACGCAATGGCTCCAAAAACAGTAATCCCTTTCCACGATTTAGGATTTTTAATTACCGTCCAAGCACCATTTGCTTGTGACACATTGTTCTCTGCCCATTGCATTACCAAAATAGCACCTTTTAAATACTTTTGATCCCCTGTAACATCTGCCATATATAAAAAAGGATACACGGCATCCATGCATCTACCATGAATATGAGAACATGAAGGACAACCCAATGCTCCATGGACATCTTTATCAGAAGGATTTATGATTTGTAATTTTAACATTTCATCACACCACTCTTTTAACAATGAATAGGTGTAATTTTTAAACTCTTTAGAATGTTCATTTTTATCATTGACACACGAACTGAGTAATGTTGAAAAAGGTAAAGAAACACCAACACCCAACATTGCAGACAACTCTATAAAATCTCTTCTGTTCATCTAATATCATTTTTCTTAAAAATAGACATAGTTCGGACTCCAAGCATCCTGAACTGTACTGAATTTAACTATATCAAAAAAAAACCAGTATCAGCTTTTAAACTTCTACTGGTTTTCAACCAAATTAAATCACTAGTATGTATGATCCTAATAAAAACTAATTGTTTTTCACTTTTAATGTTGCTGTTAACAAGTCTTTTTCTAACGATGAACTTCCAATATAGACTTTAAAGCTTCCTGGTTCTACCACCCTTACTAAGTCTTTATTTAGAACATTCAACGCATCAAAACCAAGAGTAAATGTTACTTTCTTCGTTTCTCCTGGCTTTAAGGTAACACGTTTAAAACCTTTCAACATTTTATTGTATCTACCTACAGAAGCTACCTCATCTTCTATATACATCTGTACTACTTCATCTCCAATTCTGGCACCTGTATTTGTTACTTCTACAGATACTGTTGTACTTCCATCTTTGCTTATTACCATATCTTCTAATTGAGGAGTACCGTAGCTAAACGTTGTGTAACTTAAACCAAAACCAAATGGAAACAATGGTGTTTTAACAGCATCTCTGTACAACCCTTTTCCAGAACCAATAAAATCTGGTCTTTCTAAGTAAGTAACCGGTATTTGTCCTACAGAACGAGGAAAAGAAACCGTTAATTTACCTCCTGGATTTACATCTCCAAAAATAGCATCTGCAATTGCATCTCCAGATCTCATTCCCAAGTACCATGTTTCTAATACAGAAGGAATGTTTTCTGCTATATAATTAATAGACAAAGGCCTACCGTTTATTAACACTACAATTACAGGCTTTCCAGTTTCCTTAATTGTCTTAACCAACTCTTTTTGAACCCCCGTTAAATCTAAATTAGATCTGTCAACACCTTCTCCACATGTTCTTCTAGAACCTCCAACCACTAAAATTACTGCATCCGATTTTTTTGCTGCATTTACTGCTGCTTTAAAACCTTTCTTAGATTTCCCTTTTAAAGTACATCCTTGTGCATAGTTTATAGCTACTTTTCCTTCTAACTTATTAGTTAATCCATCTAGAACAGAAACGTAATACGGTGGCACACCTGAGTACCCTCCTAATAATGAGTATGTCCCTTTTTTAGGCTTTCTTTCATGAGCATTTGGTCCAATAACCGCTAACGACTTAATTTTAGTCATATCTAACGGCAATAGCTTATTGTCATTTTTTAGTAAGACAATCGCTTTTTTAGCCATTTCATATGAGTAATCCTGATGCTCCTTCTTGCTAACTACAGTTCCCTTTTTAACTTCTTTCTTATTTTTAGCATCGAACAAACCTAATTTGTACTTAGCTGTTAAAATTCTTCGGTTGGCATCGTCTACATATTTCACCAACTCAGGATTCTTTTGTAACGTATCTTTTAACACCAAAGAATGATAGGTATAAAGCGGCAAATGTTTTCCTAAAACCAAATCCATATCTACACCTGCTTTAAGTCCCAAAATTGCAGCTTCTGCTCTAGTTTCGGTTATTTTATGCATGGTCTGTAATCGTCCAACATCGTTGTTATCAGAAACAATAAAACCATCAAACCCTAACTCTCCTCTTAAGACATCTTTTAACAACCACTCATTCATATGACAAGGAACGCCATTAAAATCTTGATGCCCAGGCATAATACATCCAATACCGGCTTCTTGTACAGCTGCTTTAAATGGTGGTAAAAAAATCTCTCTTAAACGTCTTTCAGACATGTCGCTAAAACCTCCATTAATACCTCTTCTATTTTCTGGATACCCAATAAAATGTTTTGCTGTAGCAATTACATGATTTTCATCAAACTTTTCTTCTCCCTCTCCTTGCATTCCCTGTACAAAAGCAACTCCCATTTTTGAAACCAAAAAAGGATCTTCTCCATACGATTCCTCTACTCTTCCATATCTGGCATCTCCAGTAATTACATCTAAGTTAGGAGAATATATGTGCGTAATATTTAATTCCCTAGCTTCTAAAGCTGTTTGTTGAGCCATCTTTTTTACCAAACTAGGATCCCAGGTAGCACCACATGCTATAGCCTGTGGATATACAGTAACTCCATCGTGCCAAAGACCATGTAAGCCTTCTCCAAACTTCATAAAAGGTATACCTAATCTTGTATTTGCTTCTGCATCCTGAGTTAATTCTGCAATTTTCTCATCCAATGTCATTTGCTCAATTAAAGCCTCTACTTTTTTAGAAACTTCTAAATCTACTCCTGAAATATTTTTGCTTTGATCTTCCTCTTTACAAGAAAAAAACAAAACTAAAAACGATAGGCATAATATTCTTTTAATCATTCTAGGGCATATATAATTTAACACTAAAATAATACTTAAGGCACTGTAGAGTGTCATGTAGTATACTGACAGGTATAATTCTTAACCCAAAAAACACCGTTATAAATAAACGCTGTTTTTTAATTAATCAACATATTCTAATATGTTACTCCATTTTTCTTACTACCGTTTTACTCGGTTTGTATCCTATTCTATGTGCTTTTATCTCTATTGTAGTATTAGTTAAAACTCTAAAAGGTTCTTTGTAAACACTCCATGATTTAAAGAGTTTGTTTGCTTTATCTTTTACTCTATACCCAATAGAAGCTCCCTCTGTTTTACAATTTATAGTTACCAAACCATTTTTAAAAATTATCTCAGGATTCTGAGTTAAGGGTTTTACATCGTTTCCACTCCATAGTTTTTTAATAAGCTCTATTTCTGGTAAGTTTGGAGTATCATTTATGGAGTTTAACCATTGATCCATCTCTAAACTTAGCTCCTTAATTTTATTTGCATATGTTGGATCGTCTGCTAAATTATTTAACTCATTAGGATCTAAATAACAATCAAATAACTCCTCTTTGGGTTTGTTTTTTCTAAACCACTGCATTTGTTGCTCGTTTAACATTCCTGTATCTCTTAACTTAAGCAACTCTTGCATAGAAGGAATTTTTTCTCTGTACGCCAATGGTAAATAATATTGCTGATTAGGTCTATAGTTTCTTATGTATTTAAACCTATCATCTCTTACCGCCCTAATAGCATCGGTAACTTCATCTAACCTGTCTACAGCTGCATGAATGTATTTTCTTTTCTCTTTAGATTTGTATTTTCCTAAAAAAGCCTGCCCTTGTAAATATGGCTTAGGCTGAACCCCTATAATAGACAATAAGGTTGGTGCAAAATCTACAAAACTTATTAGCTGCATATCTTTTAAACCTGCGTTTTTCTTATTCGGAAATCTAATAATCATTGGAGTATTTAAACCTGAATCATAAATAAGTCGTTTTTCTCTAGGCAAAGGACCACCATGATCTCCATAAAAAAATATGATTGTATTTTCTAAAAGACCATCATCCTCTAATTGCTTTAACACAGCCCCTACTTGATGATCCATTTCTGCAATATTATTATACAACTTCCATAAATCATTTTTAACTACTTGGGTGTTGGGTAAATAGGGTGGGATTTTAAACTGAGTATCTTTAGATAAATGAATGGGGGTTTTAGAAGGTAAAGTCTTTCCTTTTTCCCATTTAAAGGCTCTATCTCCTGCTTGATAATGTCTTGCCTCTATATTTCTAATACCATAAGGTTCAAAAAGTCCTGATTCGTGGGTTGTTGTAAAGTTAAAAATAGAGAAAAATGGCTGATCCTTTTTTCTATTTCTCCAATGCGCATATGCACTACTTTCATCCCAAGCCGTAACAGGTGCTCTAAACTGATAATCTTCTTTGTAATTATTGGTACAGTAGTAACCTTCTGAACGTAACAACTCACTTACCATTTTTACAGCAGCAGGAGGTACAGATTCATATTTTGGCAAACCTGTTATTTTTGTATTAGAAGTAGTACGCATATGATTGGCTCCAATGCTAGAAGGATACATACCCGTAGCTATGGCAGCTCTACTTGGTGCACAAACACCACAAGTAGAATACAAGTTAGGATATACAACACCCTCTTTAGCCAACTTAGACAAATTAGGTGTTTCTATGGTATTATCTCCAAAAGCAGGAATATAAGCCCCCATATCTTCTGTTACCAACCACAAAATATTTGGCCTTTCAATTTCTTTAGTCGATTCGTTTTCTTTAGCATACTTAGAACTAAGATTGCAAGAAAACAAACAAACAGAAATCATTACGTTTGCTAATTTTACTATATTTCTCATAATAATGAATTTAAAAAAAGCTAAATAAATAGGTAATACCGTATCTATTTAGCTTAAAAAAATAATATATGTGTATTTGCTTATTTTAACTTAAGCACTTCACTTCCAGCAAGTAAAAATGCTCCTGTTCCAAAATTCTGCCAACTGTTTTTAGATGCAGGTTCTGGAGAAGCTCCAATGTCTTGAACCCAACCTACTCGTCCATCTGCATGTTGACAAGCTTGTAAAGCTTTCCATGCCTTTTTAACAGCAGGAGTATATGTTGCAGCATCTAAGTAACCATTATTAACTCCCCAAGCTAAAGCAAAAGTATGAAATCCACTTCCACTTACCTCTCCATGATTAAAGCTCTCTGGACTTAATAAACTAGTAGTCCACAAACCATCTTTAGATTGTAAAGACAACATTCTTGCAGACATTTCTTTGAATAACTTTTCATAGAAAGCTCTGTGCTTGTAATCTTTTGGCATATCATCTAGAATTAAAGCCAAGCCTCCTATAACCCAACCATTTCCTCTAGACCAAAAAATCTTCTTTCCGTTTTCTTCTTTTAAATCTTTCTTAGTTCCTTTCCATACATAACGTAAATCCCTTGCAAATAAATTTTCTTCTTTGTCGTAAAGTCTATTGTACGTTTGCATGTAAAACTTATGCATATCGTCTAAATACTTTTCATCCTTAGTGTACTTAGCATACAAAGTAATTACAGGAGGTGCCATAAATAAAGCATCACACCACCACCACAATATATTCTTTCCAAATTTATTTTTAAGAGTACCTTCTTTCCAAGGATCATTTTCATATAAATGAGCTTGTAAAAAATCATGTGTTGGCTTTAAATCTACCAGCTTTCTTCTCTTTTCATTTAAGGCTTGATATAAATAACTATAAGAAATTGCAACATCATCTGCATGGTGTAAACGTGTATATGTTTCCCATTTATTCCAATATCCATGATTTTTTAATGCCGTTAAATAAATTGCATCTCTCGTGGTCTTATGAGCCCTTGCAACTCCTGTATAATAAGCTCCTACAGTCCAATCTGTTGGTGCAGCTGCAAAAATAGGATGAGCCTCTTGCCATTCAACAGCTTTAATCATAGCTGCTTTTACTTCTTCTACATTTAGTTCTTTATTAGAACTTGAATGTTGAACCGAAGCACATCCATACAAAGCGCAAATTAATACAGCCGAAATAATTGATTTGAATTTCATTTTACTTATTTAATTTATTTTTTAACTAATCTAAAAGCTCCTTCTAAATACTCCTTAGACGAAGTACCTACCATCACTTTATAATCTCCTACTTCTAATACTTTTTCCATTTTAAGTCCCGTAAACTCTAGCATTTTAGGAGTAATCTTAAAACTTACTTCCTTAGTTTCTCCTGCTGCTAATTCAATCTTCTCAAAACCTTTTAATTCTTTATCTGGTCTTGTAACAGAACCTATTACGTCTTTAACATACATTTGAACTACTTCTTTAGCCGTAACGTTACTTGTATTCGTAACTTTTACACTCACAGTAATTTCAGAATTTGAACTAATTTCAGAATTAGATAATTTTAAATCTGAATACTTAAAAGTAGCATAACTTAATCCAAAACCAAAAGGATAAATAGGTCCATCTTTTAAAAACAAGTACCCTTTTTTATAGTTTATTTCTTTCATACTATAGTGATACGGTAATTGCCCAATAGATCTAGGTACTGTAACAGGTAATTTTCCTGAAGGTGAAACCTCTCCAAAAATAATTTTTGCTGTAGATTGATCTCCAAACTCACTTAAATCCCAAGTATCTAAAATTGCATCTGCTTCTTTAGAAATAGTGTTAATAGATAAAGTTCTTCTGTGTTTTAAAACCACAATAACAGGCTTACCTAACGCTTTTACTTTCTCTACTAATTCGTCTTGCGCTCCCACAGGGTCTATAGTAGCTCTATCTCCAAGTGCACTATTAAAAAATGCTTCTTTAGATGTAAACTCGTCTCCTCCTAAAAACAAAATTGCCACATCGGAATTCTTTGCAATATTCACCATTTTCTCTATAGCCTCTGGATTTCTTTTAGATAAATTAGGCACTCCTTTTTTCTGATCTGTTAAAGGAAAACCTTTTTCATCTATGTATGTAATATTTGATCCAGTAACAGAACTAAACATTTCTTTAGTATTCTTTCTTACCAAAGGTCCTAACAAAGCTATTTTTAACTTCTTAGCAGGATCTAATGGCAATACGTCTTCTTTATTTTTTAATAAAATAACAGACTCTAAATCAGATTCTTTAGCCAAAGCCAATGACTCTTTTGACCTAACTTCTTTTTTAACTTTTTTGATCTTTATATAAGGGTTGTCAAACAATCCTAACACAAACTTTGTTCTTAAAACTCTTCTTACAGATCTGTCTATTAATTTTTCTAACTCTGGGTTCTTTTTAACCATTTCAGGCAAATATGCATAAGAATCTTCTGCATATAAATCTATATCAATTCCAGCTTCCAACCCCATTTGAGCAGCTGCTTCAGGAGATTCAGCTACTTTCATAAAATAAAATAAACGAGCTATATCATTAGAATCTGAAACCACGTAACCATTAAATCCCCATTGATTACGTAATACACCTGTAAGTAATTCAGGATTCCCGTGACTTGCAACTCCATTTAAATCACCATGTGAAGCCATAACTCCCAACGTTTTAGCATCTTTAACAGCTGCTTCGAATGGAGGGTAAATTTCATCTATTAAGGTTCTTGGAGATATTTCAATTGCCGCAAAATTAGAACCTCCTAATACCTGACCGTAGCCTGCAAAATGTTTTGCTACCGCTCCAATATGAGTCCCTTTTCCTAAACCTTCGTAATTACCTTGTACTCCTTTAATAGCACTTGTTACCATTTGAGTAGTTAAGTAAGTATCCTCTCCAAATGCTTCACTCATTCTACCAAATCTAGGATCTCTTACTAAATCGGCTTCTGGTGAATGACACATATGCATTCCTCTAAGTCTTGCTTCTTTTCCAACAACATCCCAAACTTTTTGTACCAATTCTGGATTGAATGAAGCCGCAGATGTAATAGGTCTACCAAATTTTGTACAACCTTCTGCATCTACACCGTTATAAGACTCTGTAACAAACAATGCCGGTATTCCCCAACGATTGTGCTCTATAATGTACTTTTGTAATTTGTTATTGTATTTTGCAGCTTCTACAGCGTTCACATGTTCTGCAGGGTTTTTAATACCTGCAATCCCTAACTTTAACTTATTAACTACTCTTTTAGAAAGTTTTAACTCTCCATTTTCATCGGCTTTAACACCTATATTGGCATGGAAAATTCTCATTTGAGCCACTTTTTCTTCTAAAGATAGTAACGGCAATAAAGCATCTACTCTTTCTTCTACAGAAAGACTCGAATCTTTATAATCTTTCTTTTTTGGTGGTTTTACAAACGATAACACCAAAGCGCTACACAGTATTATTGGGTATATATACTTTTTATTCATTTTATTAAGTTTCTCTATTTACATTCAGTTTTACTCAACTCAGCTTGTTTTGCTGTGTTCAAATTTTTATCCACTCTAAACAATACAAATTGATCTATAGCGTGTCCATTAGATCTACCCGAAATTTGAACATTATACACTCCTGCATTGTTAAATTTTGCAAAAATTCCATAAGGATCATGATCATTCGTTTGTGATTTCCACAACCATTCCCCTAATTTATTCATGTAAGATTTTAACCATCCATTTTTACTAGTTCCAGCGGGGTTTGGTGTTTTACCAGAACCTTTTGGATACACTTTAACTTTTGTAGTTGCGTGCTCCCCGTAAAACTCATCTGCATCTATTTTTAACCAAGAGTCGTTGTGTTCTCCTCTGTGATCTCCCTTAGAGATTCTACTACTCCAAACAAACTGATACACTCCGGGTTGAGTAATTTTAATAGGAAAATTAAGTACATCATTCCCTGGATTGCTAAAACTATCTGGACCAGTATATACTAAATACCCTGTACCCTCAAAACCAGTTAAGGTATTTTCTGTTGACCAGTTATTAGAAGGGTCTGTATTTACTATATCAACACGTAGTAGACCTTCTTTTTCTATATATACCTTGCCCAATTTGCAATCCGTATTATTTTCGTCTACTGGGTCTTTTACCTCTTGTTCCACATCTTCTACTGTTAACTTATTGCTAGAACAAGATGTTAGCACAACAGTTAAAAAAGCAACACTTAAAATTTTCGAAAAATTCATAAATAATTATTTTGTTGCTTAGGATTAAAATGAATTAATTTTTAACTGAATATCGTGTTTACCAGGTGTTAACCTAATAGACTTAAACGAAGAAGGAACTTTCTGACCATTGTGTAACAAATCTTTACCATTAAGACCGTTTAAAGAAAACTCTGCAACCATATTTCCAGGAATTTCAATTTCATATGTCTGTAATCTTTTTCCTTTGTATGTATACTTCCCTTTAATTGTTCCTCTAACAGTTGGAACCTCTATGGAGCTTGATTTTAATTTACCCATTTGAGGTTTAATCAAAGCAATACCATACCCTGCTGTTTTAGGTTTTATACCCCATAAACCTCTTGGAATTACGTTTGCTGGTACAGCTCCCCAAGCATGATTCCAGTCCAAATTATTTTTGTATTTGTTATCCCAAGCTTCTAAAGTAATGGTAGATCCAATTTTAATCATGTTATACCAACTTCTATCCGAAGTATCTGTTAATAAATCTAAAGCATAATCTGCCTCACCAGCATTGTACAAACCATCCATTAAAAATTGTGCTCCATAAACACTACATCCCATTCCTCTAGATTTCACATGATTTACTACCGATTGCTTATACTCATCTGGTACCAAACCAAAAGCCAAAGGCATCATATTGGCGTGTAAAGAAGCATGATCTGTTCCTATTCCATCTACATAAACCCCTCGTTTTTTATCAAACATTTGTTCATTTACCGCTTTTTTAGCTTTTGCAGCTCTATATTCAAAATCTAAAGCTTCTTCTGTTTTTCCTAAAATTTTAGCAAACTCAGCCATAATCTTCATATTCTCGTAAAAGAAAGAATTAATTACCGTGCTATATGGTTTAAATACAAATCCATCTCGTTCTCCTTTGGTTTTACTTCTGTTAAAATTAGCTCCTGGCCAATCTACAATATCAGTTAAAGGTTTTTTGTATCCTTCTGGGAAACCTAACTTTTTCATAAAAGCTGCATCTACCTTAGTAGACGTAATTAGTCCATCCTCATTAGATAATTCGTATAAAGATTTATGCTTTAATGACTCATAATAACGTGCTACTAACTCTGTATTACCTGTATACATATAGTCTGCATAAATTAATAAGGGTACATGTTGTTGCCATTCTGTTGGCCATGTTGGGTGTTGCATAAAGTACTCTATAGTTCTTCGTGCCATTGCAAATTCTCTATCAGTTGTATAATGGCTTAACTGATTTAAATAAGCATCTGCTTCGTAAGGAATACGCTCTCTATCACCATCTACATACAATCCATTAAACGTAGTTGCTTTGATAGAATATTTACATAAATCCCAAACTTTATCTAAAATTTTATTATTACTCTTAAAGCTACTTGCTTCTTCATTCCAATAGGTATGAAAGGCAAGTTGTGTAAAACTTTCTGCACTAAGTACACCTTTAAAACCTTCAATTTCTGCATACCTAAATGGCACTAAAGGAGGAAAGCCATTTGGTAAAGGAATGGCTTTATTAGGTCTTGTATTTCTTTCATCAGATTGTACTTTAATCTGATATTCTGTTTGACCTGGTTTTACATCAACTTTTAATTCTTGATAGCGAATATTACTAACCTTTGGAGGTGTTCTGTTTACATTACCTTTGCTATCTACCATTTCCCCAACTCTAACTGTTAGAGTGTGTGGTGTTGTAGCATTGTACGTAAAATTTAAAGTAGCAAAGGCTGCTTTTCCAAAATCCATAAAGTAAACGTCTCCTCTCTTTTGAAACTTCTTTGGCTTTATGTTACTTATTTCAAACTTGTTCTCTGTAGACTGAATGTAAGTATTGCTTTTTCCAATAGTAAACTTTTGAGGTGCTGAATAATCAACCAATCGATTTTCCTCGTCCCAAACTCTAACCTTCCAAAAATAAGTTTTACCAACCTCTAATGCTGTTCCTTTGTACTCTACATCTGTAGATTTAGAACTGGTTACTTTTTTACTATCCCAAACGTCTCCATTGTTCGCATTAATACTCGCTTTGTTAGAAGCTACTAAAATCTGATATGCTCTTTGGTATTTTGCCCCTAAAGGAACCGTCCATCCAAATTCAGGTTTAGTATCTAATATCTTTACATCTGTACTAGGCTCTCTAATTAACTCTACTGTTAAGTCTGATGGTGCTGCTCTATAATGATTGCTATTTCTGCTAATTAACTCCTCTGTTTTAGCTCTTAATGCTGCTAAAACTTTTCTATACTTCTTCTTTTTAACTAAATTCTTAGTCTCAAGCGGATCCTTCTTTAAGTTGTATAACTCTTCAATTGTTTTATCATTAACATATCTAAAGTATTTCCACTCTTCTGTTCTTACTCCTTCACTTGGTGGAATATGATCAAAGTCCCATATATGCTCTATAAGAACCGTATCTCTTAAAGATGTTTTTTCTTTGTTTACAATAGGCATTAAACTCTTTCCTTGCCATGTTTTTGGAGCTTTTACTCCTGCTAAGTCTGCAATGGTTTGTGGAACATCTATATTCAACACCATCGCATCAACATCTTGATGATTTTTAACTCTTGGATCGAAAACAATTAAAGGAACTCTAATAGAGTTATCATACATTAACCACTTTCCAGCAAATTGACGTTCTCCTAAGAAATAACCATTATCTCCCATTACGATAATTACCGTATTATCATCAACTCCTTGTTCTTTTAATTTCTTACGGATTTTTTTGATCTCTAAATCTACTCCAGAAATCATTCTATAATACCCTTTTAAACTATGTTGATATTTTTCTGGGGTATCATACCTCCATGTCCAACGTAATCTATTAAACCCATCTCTTACTATTTTTGGTTGTGCCAAGAAATACTTCTCATCATTTAAAGCAGGTTCTGGAATTGTTGCATCTTCTAACATTGCATCCATCTCGCTTTGCCAGAAGTATTGCTTTTTAGCACTATCATGTGCATGTGGAGCACTAAAACTTAACGACAAACAGAATGGCTTATCATTTTTTGCATTTTTATCTAGAAAGTCTAACGCTTGTTGTCCTGTATATCTTGTTAAGTGTACTGTATCTTTACCTATAGTCTTGTAGTAGTAACCTCTCCTATCTTTATACTTGTGATTTCTATCATAAGAATCGTACTCATCAAACTGCTTGTCCAAGTGGTTGTATCTTGTACCATATTTCCCAAAAAAACCAGTATAATAACCATTATCTTTTAACAATCTAGGATAAGAATTATCCATATACTCGTCTCTTACATTACCTGTCTGAAAGTTGTAGTTATGAGACCTCTCGTACAATCCTGTTAAAATACTTGTTCTACTTGCAGCACAAATAGGAGTTGTTACAATTGCTTTTTTAAAGTAAGTTCCTTTTTTTGCTAAGTCATCCATTTCAGGAGTTTCAACAAACTTATTACCTACATAACCTATCGCATCAAACCTCTGATCATCAGTTAATATAAAAATGATATTTGGTTTATTTATTTGCTTCTTTTTTTGTTGACTAAAAACACCACTTATATTCGTAATAATTACTACAGCAGCTAAAAAACACTTTAAATAACGCATGAATTTTGTTTATTTATTTTGACGTAAAACATTAATTCTCTTGTATATCCAAATATTAAAATTGGACAATGAGATACTCTGATGATTAAAATTAACTTTAAAAGAAGTCTTAAGTGTACTGATGTGTATGAATTTTGAACTCCTTTACACGCTTGCAATAGTGTTCAGCACACTTGTTTAACAAAGATTTTAGATATTGAAAAAACAATTAATCTAAAAGTTAAGAAATGAAAAAATTATTAGTGGTAGCAATGGTATTATTTGCTACAGTAACTACAAATGCACAGTCTAATTTTGAAAAAAGAGCAACAGCAATTACCAACCAAATAAAAGAAGTTGTCTCTATTGATGAATCAGAAGCAACAGAAATTTTCAACTTAAAAGTTGAAGCGATGAAACAAAAGAGCACTTTAGAAAAAGGAGATAAAGAAGGGCTTAAAACAGTTAATCAGACTTTCTTTAAAGGAGTAAGAGCTATCTTAGGTAAAGAGAGATTTAAAGCATGGAGAGACCACGCTAAAGCTAAGCAACACAAATAATACATACCTCTACATATTTACAACCAAAAGCACTGTTTCAAGTGAAATCGTCCAATGGCAACCCCATTGGACTTTTTTTTAGTTAAAACTACAAATTACAGCAAAAAAAAATCTAAGGTCATTACTCCTTAGATTTTTCATTTTTATATACGTACTTATAAACTACTTTAGAACAAACACCGAAAGACTTAATGCTCCATGTGCACCTATTACTAAAGATTGTTCTATGTCTGCGGTTTTAGAAGGTCCAGAAATAAACACTCCATAATCCGAAGGCCCTAATTTATTATAGGCCTGATGCATGTATGGTAAAATATCTTCTTCTTTAAGAATTACCACCAAATGCTTTGTTATAAAAGGTAAAACTCTCATTGGCAAATCTGAATGCTCTAACCAAAAGGCTCCATTTTCTGCCACTGCTACACTTGTTTTTACCACAAATAAATCTAAATCTTCTAATTTATCTGGAGTCTTAACCTCCTCTAAAGAAACAGTATTAAACACACCCAACTCCTCAATTGTTGAAAGATTCTTTTTTGTTCCTGGATACATTTTTAAGCTTTGCTCAATAATATCTTGATAAGATGTTGCCTGGAATACGTTACCCCCAACTACTTCTACTTTTTTGGTAAACTCTTTAAGCAAATCTAATCCTTCGTCAAAAATAGCAGCATCAATAGCTGGTAACGCTATACTTTCTGGCTTACTGTTCTTTATTCTTTCTAATATCTGATTTCTACTTCCCATTTCTGATATTATTTATTTGTTCTTATTCCTCTCTTTGTACCACTCATCAAAACTTTGCTTAGGTCCTTTAGGTAAGTCTCTTGATTTACCCCAAACATTCGGTTTAGAATCTATAACGGATTTTGGCAAATTCCTAAGCGACCACCTTGCAATAGACCCTACCTTTTCAAACTTTGTTGGTTTTGCAAAAAGATCCCCCATTAACTCCATTGATTTCTTCTTTACAAAAGGTTGAGGCGTGTTTTTGGTAATAATTTGCCTCCATTTATATAGTTGAGAATGAATATCAATTTTAACAGGACATACATCGGAACAAGAACCACATAAAGTAGAAGCAAAAGGCAATGTACTATGTTTCTTTAAATCTTTACCCGGAGATAAGATTGAACCAATTGGACCTGGTATTGTTGCATCATAACTATGACCTCCACTTCTTCTATAAATAGGACAAGTATTCATACAAGCACCACATCTTATACAATGTAATGATGCTCTAAAATCGGGTCTACTTAACTGCTCTGACCTACCATTATCTACAATAACAATATGCATTTGAGCACCTTCTCTAGGTTTCTTAAAATGTGAAGAATAGGTTGTAATTGGTTGCCCTGTAGCCGATCTAGCTAACAAACGCAAGAAAACTCCTAAATGCTCTTGTTTAGGAATAATTTTTTCTACTCCCATACAAGCTATGTGTACGGGTGCTAAATGTGCCCCCATGTCTGCATTTCCTTCATTGGTACAAACTACAACAGACCCTGTTTCTGCTACTGCAAAGTTTACCCCTGTAATAGCAACATCTGCACTTATAAATTTTTCTCTTAAGTGCTTTCTAGCTTCGTGAGTTAAATACTGTGGATCACCATCACAAGGTTCTGTACCCAAATGTTCTTGAAACAGTTCGTCTACCTCGTGTTTATTTTTATGAATTGCTGGTAAAACAATATGACTTGGTGGTTCTTTTGCCAATTGAACAATTCGCTCCCCTAAATCTGTATCTATTACCTCTATTCCATCTTTCTCTAAAAAAGGGTTTAAATGGCACTCTTCTGTTAGCATAGACTTGCTCTTAACCACCTTTTTAGCATTGTTCTCTTTTAGAATACCATGTACAATCTCATTATGCTCTTGTGCATTTGCTGCCCAATGTACTTTAACACCATTTGCCAAAGCATTTTTTTCAAATTCTATCAAATAGTTATCCAAATTAGATAACATATGAGCTTTAATTCCATGACCAAGGTTTCTTAGCTCTTCCCAAGCCTTTACAATATGAACACTCTTATCTCTTTTGTGCCTAACAAACCAAAGAGCTTTATCGTGCCAATCAACCTTTTTTTCATCTTTATTAAAAATACTCGCTAACTTAGGATGACTCATAATTATTTATTTTTAGATAAAATATTACTATTCAGTATTTCCGCAACGTGTAAAATCTTTAACGGCTTCTTATCTCTATTAACCAAACCTTCTAAATGCATCAAACAAGAGGTGTCTGTTGCTGTAATTACCTCAACACCACTCTCCAAATGATCGTTAATTTTATCTTTCCCCATTTTTACAGAAACAGCTTCTTCTGCCACTGCAAAGGTTCCACCAAAACCACAACATTCATCCGACCTTTTTACAGGCATTAATTCAAGCCCTTTTACATTTCCTAACAAATCTTCTAAATAGGAAAACCTAGCTCCAACCACTTCTGAACAAGATCCTAGCCTTAAACCTCTTAGACCATGGCAACTCTTATGAACACCAACCTTATATGGGAAATTGGCATTTACATTTTTTATTTTTAACACATTTACAATAAAATCGCAAAGCTCATAGACATTTTCACGAACCTTTACAACATCTGCTGTTTGCTCTAAAATATTGTAATGCTTTTTAACATGATAAGCACAACTTCCAGAAGGCGTAACAATGTAATCATAGTCTTTAAAATTCTCTACAAAATTATTACACGCCCCAAAAGACTCGTTCTCATACCCCGAATTTGCCATTGGCTGTCCGCAACAAGTCTGTCCCGAAGGGTATGACACATCCACATCTAGTTTCTCTAGTAATTCTAAAGTTGCAATCCCTACTTGAGGATACAATTGATTTATATAACAAGGAATAAACAATCCTACTTTCATCTTATTTCATCTTTTAAAATTAGTAGTATAGAATAAAATTAATGTTGATTATTCGGAATACTGTCCTGTACTCAATTGATAGGCTCTAAAAGCGTTTATTCATAAAGATTTTAAATAAAGACACTTGTTAATAAACGACTTCCCTTTTTACTAAATCCATATGTTTTAAACAACCTCTCGTTCTTAGGTTGATTGCTAAAAAACGTTTTAAAAGGAATACTCTAATTGATGAGACATGATGGATCTTCTCTACAAAAAAGAAAATAAGGCAATAAAAAAAGCTCTCAAATTTCTTTGAGAGCTTTCGCGGTCTGGACGGGACTCACCGAACACAACCAATATCTTTATATATAAGGGATTCAAAGCTACACTACAAAAAGTCCACCGATTAACACACCTTGTTATACGATAGTTTTGTACAAAATAAATGAACGTTATGCTTCTGTTTGCTTTGTAAAAATACAGATAAACACTAGCTTAATCAATTAAATAGAAATATTTAACAAATAAAAAAACCGCTTCTAAATCATATAGAAACGGTTGTCAAATATGTATCTAAACTTAAAAGTTTTAAGCAGCCGTACCAGAGCCTAAATACACACTATTCGATACTTGGTTACCATCCTCAGAAACAAATGCCATAAACAGCTCTACTGTATCTCCTGCAAAGCTTGTAGGAATAGAAACTGATTCAGAACCTGTAGATCTATCAGCACCATCTTTCACAATTACAGATTCTTTTCTTGTTGGATTGTAAACCAATAACATTGCTTTATCTGTTGTGCTTGCATTACCATCACTTGAATTATCATTCCAAGCAAAATCAACCTGTCCAGCAGTAGATAAATCACTCGTAGGATTCAATGCTGTAGACAAACTACCTCTACTTAATAAAGCTTGTGAATAATCAATTGTAAAGTTAGGTGCAGTACCTCCTATAGCATTATTTAATACATAAGACATTGCTGCATTAAACTCAGACTTTTTGGTTGCATATGCTTTATAACCTACCTTTAAAAACTCTTTGTTTGGTTGTAAATACTCTAACGCTAAAGTAAATTTTGTGCGTTGATTCACCTGTCCTTCTGTTCTTGGATTTGCTACATTAGTAGGCTTTACTCTAATGTAATTAATGCTTTTCCAACTTCCTCCAATAACGTTACCAACCTTACCAGAAACTCCCCCTAAAATACCTTGAGAAATCTTTCCCATACTTATAAAAAATTTAAAATTAAACTCGTTTAGTGTTGGTACGGACTTGTTATTGCTTTTAAACTTTTTTACGCTTATAAAGATACAATTTTTATATTTAAGCCTTTTATACACAAGGTATTGTCGTCAAAATACTATAGGCTAGGGCTTCAAAAAGCAAGAACGTATAAATCCTACTTTTAAAGCCTCCATTTTCTTTAGTAAATCTTTGTATTTCAATTCATTTTGATGAATTTCAGACACCACTTGTAAAATCGATTGAAAACTAGAGTTTGTAGTGTTATTTAAACCATTTTTAAGTGTGTTAGAGCAGTCTTTTATCGTGATAAACAGAATAACACTTCCTTTCAAATTAGGCTTATAAAAACCTCCTATTTGCAACATTAAACTTAAATGAAATAGTGTATTTCTGTCTGATTCTAAATCCGTTAGTACTACGTAACAATTCGGACAGGGTTCTACTAAGGATTTTCCGCTGTTTAATCCTTTATTCAGAATAAAGAAGTATGGTTTTTGGTATTCATTTCCTTTTCGATGGGTTTTAATTTCAAAACAAAACATAGCTATCCAATTTAAATTGTCAGCCTACCCGCCATCTGGCTCGTTCGCTAAAAGAGTCTACTAGACTCTTTCTTCACGCTCCGCCCTGCTACGCTTCGCACAATATTTTTTTTGGAAAAAAGATGCCTTTAGTTTTGTTGCTGTGGCAAATGCTGTCAAGGTTTTTGGTAAAAGTTTGGTATAAGATGTTTACTGTTACTTTTAACTCATCAAAGTTTTATCAAAACCCGTAGGGCTTGACCTTTACTGCATAGAGCGTTGGCTGATGGTAAGCAACTACATTTGCTATCTTTTATCCAAAACAGGATTTTAATCTCTATTATTATAGGGCAAAAAGTAAAGTGTTGGGAATGGAGAGTAACGGAATGGACAACGTTTTACCAAGCGGTGGTTTTAGTGGGTACTTTTAATACTTGCTTTTTATTTTACACTCCTTACCGACTAAAAACACATGGCAATTTGGAATTAAATCTATCGTTTAATTTTACTTAATGAAATGAGACAAACAAATAAGTTTGATAAGGAAAACTTGGACTTAGTAAAGTTTTTGTGCCGATGAATGAGGCTAAGGGAAATTTAATACTTATCAGCTTCTTGTGCCTCCTAATCTACTTTCTTTTTACTATAATCTAAAGCACAGGCATGCTGGCTATTTAACATAATTGAGTTATAACTATAGCTTTGGTGATGTGGCTGACTTCATGGGCTTTATTATAACTACCCATTATGTTACTTAGCTTTGGAAAATTTTTGTGTTTTTTGATGAAATAAGAACGCTTTTGCTTGTGGTAATTAGGGTTGATTTTATGAAACGCTAAGTGCCATATGCAAAACCTACTAGACTAAAAAAAGGCAAAACTTATGCGGCTGTATGCGGGAACAACACAAAACACAGAGGCTTTTGAGGTACGAAAAAACTGGGTTTTGGGTTGTGGGGAAATTACCTTAAATAATTTTTAAAATCTTCTTCAATTTCTTCACTTAAAAGAATACCCTCAACAATCCTTTCATACTCATCGTCATTTACTTCTCCTTTATATTTAATACGACCTTTATTATACAAAGACATAAAATCATTATAGGAATATTCCACTTTACTATTACAATTAATGAAAGTTGGTTTTGTAAGAAAAGAATGTGTTTTATAATCTAAATGAGCTATAGTTTTTTCATCATACCCATTACGCATTACGTATTTATAAACAGTATCATATTGAGAAGTACAACAAGAAAAAAATAACAAAGAATTATCTATGTTTTTTAGTACCACAAAATTATGAGGTACTTTATTTATTTGTTCTGAAACAAAATAAAAAACTTTTTTTTCTTTAACTAGAATAGAGGATAAACAAGAGGGTAACTCCATATGTTAGTAACAATATTGTGAGAAAAATTCTTGATGATACTTTTTTAAATCCTCTAACTCTTCTGATGAATTTTGAAATAAGCCTGAATCCTCAACAACATTCTTAAAAAACATATTCATATCAATTTTATATCTGCTTGAAGGATTTTTGTTTAATTCATCTTCATACACCTTCCATTCAGGAAAGATGTGAGAGAAATTAGATAAACTATCCCATGTTTCGTTTGAAAATGTTTTATAAATCAATTTTAAAATCTCTAGTTCTTTTTTTGAAAAAACTTTTAAATTAGGCTCTTTAACAGATTTTAAGATATAACCTGCTACCTCAAAAAACTCTTCTCTATAAGACAACTCCTCATCACTTAAATTATACGCTTTAATGATATCCGATGTACAAGAAGCTAAAGGACCATTTTTTAGAGCAAAATATTTGTCCCCTGTTATTGTTTTACCATGATTCCTTAAATAATATCTATCTGAAAGCCATATTAATTTTATAGCTTTCGTATAGTTAATCTCTCTCCCCTCTAAATTAGCAAAGAGATTTACTGCCTGAACAGATTTTTTATAATTAAACACTTTCATATCAAAACTTTACACAAAGATACATTAACTTTAAACAAATTATCTATATAGCTATCTTATTTTAACTTTCCCCAGTAACAACATCTACAAAACTCTCATAGCTATTTGCTACTTCTAAGCTTATATTATTACCAAGTGCTTCAAAATGTTTTTTACCACACTCAATTTTTCCTTTTTCTGTTGGTCGTAAAAACTCCCAAGATAAAGCTCCTTTGGTTTCGATAACAAAGTAGAGCTTTTTAGAAACTCCATCATCCCATAACACAGCCCAATCTGGATTGTATGTTCCTAAGGGAGTATCAATCTTAAACCAAGAAGGAAGCTTGGCATATACTTTTACTTCTTCACTTATTTCAAAATCAGCTGTAATATCTTTTTCTATTGCAGAATCGTAAATTACATGGTCAAATGGACTTTTTGTAGAAGTAGTTAAGTTTTGTTTAAGATAACCTACTAATTCATCATTTTGAAAAAGTTCTTGTTTGTAATATTCTCCTTCTCCAATTTTTTGATAAGAAATACCATCTACTATAGCATGCCTCATTTCTGTTTTTATCAATCTTATAGATTCATCTATGAATCTTTGAGGATTGTTTTTGAAAGCATCTAAGCGTTGACTTTGTGTTAGGATTTCTACAATAGCTTTTCTTGTTAAATTTGTTTCATTTTGCAAATAGCTAACTACATCAGGTAGACGAATGTATTTTGAATCTACAATGGAAGTGGAGGTTTTTGACTCTTTGGCAGACACCCCTCCTTTGGTAATTTCTGTTATCGCTTTTTTATAGATAAATTTACCTTTACCTGCTATTAAATTTTGATTGATAGACTTGGCACATCTTTCTATTAATTTATCCGAATCAAAATCTACGGCATAGGTTGTTTTGTATTTTACTTTATCCCATAAGTCTTTGAATTCATCACTTAAATAAACTTGCTTGTTAATTTTTATGTGCTTTCTTTCACCTGCATCTTTGATGTTTAAATTACCTGCTATTTTTTTAAGGATTTTAACAATAGGGCTTTTTAAATAATCGTAGGTTTCGGGAATTTCAACCTGATTATTTTTTAAATCTGTTTTTAGAGAGTCTTGAACTTTTCCCTTCAAATCTATATAGCCTTTCTTTAAAAGAAAATCATATAGGTTTTCAGAATTTTCTTCTCCAAAGTATTTATGCTCTTCATCATCAATACCTGTAACTAAATTGGCAAAAGTGTGAGTTTCTACAATTCCGAACCTTATACCTGTGTCTTTTTCAATTTCTTTTTGAAGTTCTTCAACAAAATCTTCATAAGATTCATTTGCCATTACGGTTAATGTATTCACTTCAAAACCTCTAACACGTTCTCCTTCTTGATTTACCGCCAAACGTAATCCACGACCGATTTCTTGTCGTTTTTTCATATCTGAACTCGTTTCATTTAAGGTGCAGATTTGAAATACATTTGGATTATCCCAACCTTCTTTTAGGGCAGAGTGCGAAAAGATAAAACGCAATTTTGAATCAAAACTCAACAAGCGTTCCTTGTCTTTCATTATAAGGTTGTAGGCATCGTTATCAGCATTGGTTTTACCTGAGGAATCTTTATAAAATTCGTATTTGTCTTTTTTATTGCTCTTCTTACTTTTTTTATCCATAGAAAAATACCCGTTGTGTATTTTGTCTACTTCGGTATCTAAGTCCTTAATTCCTTCAAAAAGCGTTTTGTATTTTGGATGCTTTATGTGTTTGATATATTCATCCTCAAACATCTGAGCATATTTTCCATTACTTGGTTCACCATCCTCATTATACAGTCTGTAATTTGAAACTTTATCTAAGAAAAATAAACTAAGTACTTTAATCCCTTTAGGGTTTAGGATTAACTCCTTGTTAAGATGCTCTTCAATGGTTTTGCTAATTTGTTTCCTTTTGATTAAATCATCATCCACCGAACCAATGGTTTGACCAAGGCTTAAAAACTCGGGTCTACTGGTAAAATCTATGTATTCATTATTAGCTTCGGCACTAATGTCTTTTATAATGTACCCTTCGTAAACTTCTCTCTTGGTAACATCCTCATACAAATCTACACCTTGTTTTACCCATTTTTTCTCTCGAGTAATTTTACCATTTTTAAAACTATCTATTTCTATATAAGCTTTTAATCCCTTTTTGTTATCTGTTTTTAAGAGCTTTATATAAGCTTGGTTGTGTACGTTTTCTACTTCTATGGATGCAACTTCTATTTGTTTTACCAACTTTTGTTCATAGGCATCTACAGAATCTAATTTGTACATTAGGTTGTATTTGTCTTTATGGGTAGCAGAATAACGTAAGGTGCATAGAGGTTTTAAAGAGTTGATAGCCTCTTTGGCTTTGGGAGTTGTGTCTACAGATTGTGGTTCGTCTATAATTACAACAGGATTTGTAGCACTGATAAAATCTATAGGTTTGTATCCATTTAGTTTATCGTTTGCACGGTGAATGATGTTTGCATTGGTTTCTTTTGTGGTGTCTGTAAAGCTTTTACGGAAAGCATCAATATTTATAACCATAATTTGGATATAATCATTGGTTGCAAAACTACGTACTTGCTCTAGCTTGCTAGAATCATAGGTGAAGAAGTCGTAATTTACATTGTCGTATAAGCCTTTAAAGTGGTCTTTGGTAATTTCTAAAGATTTGTTCGTTCCTTCTTTAATTGCTAATGATGGTACAACAACAATAAACTTGGTAAACCCATATTTTTGGTTCATTTCAAAAATAGAACGCAAATACACATAGGTTTTACCTGTACCTGTTTCCATCTCAACCGAAAAGTCTTTAGAGCTTAATTTTTGTGTTTGCTTTAAACCATTTCTAAGTTGTATTTTTTGAATGTTTTCTAGTAGTTCTTCATCTAGTAAGGTTAATTTGTTACCAACTCCTAAATTGGAGGTATACATGGTTGTTTGCCCATTCTCGGTTGGAGTGGGTGCTACCGTAAAGTTGGTGGTACATGTTTCTTGCCCCTCAAATATATTAACTACAGAATCTATGGCTTCTTGTTGGTAGACCAACTCACTTTCGAATTTTATCTTCATTGTTTTGGCCATTTTAAATACTTCTAACTTCTTCTATTTGGTGTTGCTTTAGCTTTTGTAACACATTGGTTTTATCTGCACTATTGGCAAAACCATTGTCTTTAAATACTACTCTACAAGTTTCTGGTTGTAGTTCTTCTTTTAGCTCTGCAATCCCTTGGGCTACGTCCACTGTTATTTGGTTAGCCATGCAAACCAACAATGCACCCAAACCAACACTGTATACTTTTGTATTCTCAATACTATGTTCTGTTATAGGAGCTGTAAGGTCTAGCCCGTATTTTAATAGAATTTCATACAACAAGTCATTTTCGGTTCTGTCTGCTTTTATGTTTTCTACACTGTCCCAAAGCTCTTGCTCTATATTTTCTGTGTCTGGAGACCACGTCTTTATATTAGAACTATCTAATTTAAATGCTTTAAACCCTAAGTCTAAATTTTTGACTTTTTCAGGGTGCTCTTCTGCTATTTTTTTACCTGCCCTACGGATACGTTCCCTTGAAAGCTCTGCAATTGTATTAAATTTATGCTTTTTAGCATTTAATGCTATTTCATTTTCTCCTCTAATTTCTTCGGGTAACTGAATACTTATAACTCTTCTCTGTATTAAATCCTCAACAGATTGATTTATCATGGAATCATGAATAGTACCAGAACCTGCAAAAAAATCTAAAATTATATCATTGTTCTTATTTGCAGAGAATGAAATTAGATGTTTTATTAAATTTAATGGCTTTGGATTAGAAAACACATCAGAGTTAAACAATTCAAAAACTCTAGAGCTTCCTTGGCTAGTAGTACCTAATGTATCGAAGATAGATTCTTCGAGGTATACAGTTCTTGGTTTTTTTCCTTTTGGTAGTCTTTGTTTAAATTGAATCGACCAACTGTTGGTTTTTTTATTTTTTAAAATTCTAACATCACCTTTAGTATAGTCCTCTTCAAATCTATTCTTTGATCTTAACCAACTAATTTTATTACCAAACTCATCTTTTTCTAAAGTTGTACCATCAGGACATAAAATAGGATAATATTGTTTACCTGATTTTCTTTTGAAAGTATCCCAGAAAAATTTGCTTTCAGAGTCTTCCTCATTGTATCTTTTTAGATATTCAGGCTTATAAGGTTCAAATAAATTATGTAATTCAATTTCGTTTTTGGCATACATAATTACATATTCGTGCTCAACAGCTACATATTTAGAATCATTTCCACCACCTTTTTTATTCTTCCAAACAAAATCAGCAATATGGTTTTCTTCACCAAATATTTCGTTACATAAAGACTTTAGGTTATTAAACTCTATTTCATCAATAGAAATAAAAATTACCCCATCGTCTTTTAATAAGTTACGTGCTAATTTTAAACGAGGGTACATCATGTTTAACCAATTGGAGTGGTAACGTCCACTAGCATCGCTATTGGTGTGTAGTTTGTTTCCCTCATTGTCTTTTTGCCCTGTTAGCTCTAGGTAATTGCTAAGATTATCTTTGTAGTTGTCTTTATATACAAAGTCCTTCCCTGTATTGTAGGGTGGGTCTATGTATATCA
Organism: Wenyingzhuangia sp. IMCC45574; assembly: GCF_054182685.1. Taxonomy (NCBI): domain Bacteria; kingdom Pseudomonadati; phylum Bacteroidota; class Flavobacteriia; order Flavobacteriales; family Flavobacteriaceae; genus Wenyingzhuangia; species Wenyingzhuangia sp. IMCC45574. Next base: position 1,036,192 of record NZ_CM135169.1, read on the forward strand.
TTTTCACCTTTTGGTGGTAGCTTTTTTGTAAAAGCTTTAACACCTCTAGGTTGTCTCCTTCTATATAAAGGTTTTTGGTGTTTTCCCAATCTACACTTTCTTCAGGACAAGGTCTTAACGTACCAGTACTAGGTTTTTGTGCTTCTTGCCTTGCCATGCTCTTTCCATTCCACGTAAAGTTAAAACGCTCATTTTCTTCATCTATATGCTCGCCTAAAGTAGCTTGTAGTTCTTGCCAATCAATTTTTCCTTCTTTAAAAACCTCAGGAAATAATTGTTTTAATTGGTCTATATTTTGGTCTACAATATTAGCACTTTGGCTTAATGGGTCGTTAGCTTCTATTTTTTCAATTTGTTTTGTCATAGTATTGGGTGCAAACTATTTTTAGAAAAGTGTAAAATCAAATTTAAACAACTTCAAAAACATTTTAGTTGTTTTGGTGTAGTTTATCAATTAATTGCTGTTTTTGTTGTTCTAAGCCTTTAATTTTTACGTTTAAATCTAATTTTTGGCTAAAGACACTTTCTTTTTTTATGGTGCTTTTAAGGCTCGTTATTTCTTTGTCTAATTCTTCTATGTTCAATAGGGTTTCTTTGTCATACTCAATAGCTTTATTATCTTTATTTTTATAGACACCTGTAATTGAGGCACTCTGAAAATTGACAATAGCATTTGCAAAGCCTTGATAAAACTCTTTAAGATTTGATTTATTAAATTTAGTTGTATCTAAATTGGTTTTAAAACTCTCAATTACCTCATTATTATCATTAGCGTTTATCCATTTGGTAATAGTAAAGCTCTCTATAACTAATTTATTAGCATCAACTTTATGTTTTATTTTTTTTGCAACGGATAAAGCCCAGTGGTTTTCAGATTCTAATATTAATACTAGAGGGAAAGGAATTATTTTTTGTAATAGTTTTACAATATTGTTAGCGTGTTTTTGATTTGTATGTGTTACAGCTATAATCTGTATTTCATTATACCTTTCGGTATCACTTTCATACGCATCTATATGACAATTAGAAAACACATAATTGGCAAGCAATCTAATTTCTACAATATATTCTTTTAGTATTTTTTTTTCGTTGAGAGATAAATCAACTTCTCTAAGAATCATAGCCTTTGGTACTCTTTTATCTACCCAAGACTCGTTTGGTATGTTAAGTATTTCTTTTGCATTTTTCATATCCTTATTTTTTTACTACCAAGTAAGAAATTACTTCAAAGTCGTTTAATGAGTTTAAGTTATTGTTGCTAATGTTTGTACCAGTAGCAGAAAACAAACTTGCCATTCCTTTTTCTTCATTTACACCAATAATCTCTTGTACTGAATCCTCAAGTAAATTTATGTAAGCAGACATATCTTTACCTCTCTTAGTTTCTTTTTTGAATATTTCTATTAATTCATCAGCTAAACTATTTTCAGATGATGCTATTTTTTGATAACAATCTAAAGCCTTTTTGCTTTGGTTGGGCGAGAATACTAATTCTCTATCCATATTTGTATATACTAAATGGAATGGAGCTATTGGGTTGTGATAATTATCTTTATTGTTTGTTTTACGTTGTTTTAAACAGAAAATAACTCCTTCTGGAATATCCCCCATATTTAGTTTTGCTATTGCGTGTATACCTGTTGGGGTTTGCTCTAAAATAGATTGATTGTTCTTTAAATAATCCATTAAATCCATTTTAAAGTCGTTAAATGTAAAGTCGGTAATAGAGATTCCTCCATGTACTTCTTCCAAATCAACTACTTCATTTTGCATTTGCTGTAATTGTTTTCTTCTGTAGTCCAAATCATTCATTTGTCCATTGTCCTCAATTACATTTTCTTCTCCTGTAGCAGAAATATCTAATAAAACCATTCTTCCACTTACACGAGCCTCTAGATTGATGTATTCATCTAATTCCATATTAGGCCAAAAATTTACCAACTGAATTTTGTTATTAATAGACCCTAAACGGTCAATACGTCCAAACCTTTGAATAATTCTTACAGGATTCCAGTGAATATCGTAATTAATTAGATAATCACAATCTTGAAGATTTTGACCTTCTGAAATACAATCAGTTGCGATAAGAACATCTATTTGTTCTTCTAAATTAGGTTGTGTTTTATTTCGTTCTTTTGAACGAGGAGAGAAGTTAGTTAACAGCTCATTTAAATCTGTTCTAATTCCTTTCATAGTAGTTTTGTTACTACCTGAACCAGTGATTAATGCGGTGTTTATTTGATGGGTATCTTTAGCCCATTTGTGAATTTCTTTGTATAGGTAAGTTGCTGTATCTGAAAATGCTGTAAATATTATTACTTTTTTGTTATCTAGGTTTAATGGAGAAGAAATTTTATTTGTAATTATTTTTTTTAATTGAATTAGTTTTGCATCTCTTTTTTCATCAATGGTAATTGCTTCTTTTAGTAATTTTTCTAATCGAGTCTTATCTTCATTTAAATCTTGTTTCCATCTAATAAGATCTAAATCTTGAATTAGAACTTTAACCTTATTACCTATTAAAAAATCATCTAAAGTAGTATCATCAGTATCAATTTCTTCTATTAATAATTTTTCATCTAAAAAGGCATCTTCATTTTCAATTTTAGACAACATAGTATTAATATTGCTCAGTAATTTATCTAAAGTAAGCCCAAACGAATTAATTGAACTTTCCATTCTTTTTAGGAGGTTTACTCGCATTAAGTGTATTAAACTTTGTTCTCGGTCAACTTGTTTAAATACACTACCTGATTCAAGTGTTAGGTCATAGCTCCTATTGTATTCATCTTTTTTATCAGACCTAACATATTTAAGAGGAGAGTAGGCACTTAAATTAAGTTTTCTTATTTCTTTGTTAATACTTTGTAGAGAGGAGTATTCACCTAGTATATCAATATCAGACTTTACGTTTTTAGGTGAAAGTCTTTCAGGGAACTTTCCTATATTTTTTAAATCATAATAACGTTCAATATGTTTTCTTGAGCGAGCTATCGTAATTAAATCAAGAAGCTTGAAATATCTAGCATCTAATGATTCTAGTAACTGTGATGCATTTTTATTTTCGTTTGGAGTTTTAAGCCATTTGTTAAACTGGGTTTGAGCTACTTTCATTACATGATTTATATTTTCAACACCATGTTCATTGAAAGCCGTTTCTTCACCTTCAGTAATAAACGCAACCTGATTTTTTAAATCGTTCATACGATTGTTCACAGGAGTTGCAGAAAGCATTAATACTTTTGTTTTAACCCCTGACTTAATGATCTGATTCATTAATTTTTCGTATCTCGTTTCTTTGTTCCTTCTAGGGTTATTGTTTCTGAAATTGTGAGATTCATCTATAACAATTAAATCATAGTTTCCCCAGTTTAAGGTTTCTAGGTTTATTTCACCAGACAAGCCTCTTTCTCTGCTTAGGTCTGTATGATTCAAGACATCATAGTTGAACCTGTCCTCATTTAAAATATTCCTTTTGTCATTTGTTGCATAAACAAGCCAGTTATCCCTTAATTTTTTAGGGCATAACACTAAAACTCTATCGTTTCTTAGTTCATAGTATTTAATAACAGCCAAGGCTTGAAATGTTTTACCTAGACCAACACTATCTGCTAGGATGCAACCTCCATATTTTTCTATTTTATCTATTGTACCAAGTACACCATCTTTTTGAAACTTGTATAACTTATTCCAAACAATAGTGTCTTTAAAACCCGTTTTAGACTTTATGATTTTCTCTTCATCTAAATCAGTTAAGTAATCTTTGAAAATATTATAAAGTGTAAAAAAATATAGATGTTGCGGAGTATTGTCTTTGTATGCTAATTCTATTTGCCTTAAAACGAGCTCCTTTACATCGACCATTAATTTTTCATTAGCCCAATTTTGGTTAAAAAAATTCAACATTTGTTCAGTTACTTCTTTTTCGGTTGTAACTGTATTCATAGTTATTTTATTATTGGGAGTATAGCCTAAATCTGATGCAGAAAGACTTGAATTAGATATATTGAAACCTGCGGATTCTTTATTGTTAATATGAATTAAATTCGTACCAATTACACCAGGTACTTTAGTTGTGTAGATAGCTCCTTTATCTTTTATCCAGTTTGCACACTCTTTAGAAATTTTGTGTATATCAAGCCTGTTTTTAAACCTATACTCTAACTCATTACCATTAATATCCAAAGGTTTATGTATGGCATAATTTTTATCTGAAAATTCAAATAAAGCTGAACTAAATATAAACCGAAAGTCTTTTATATCAGTTAATTCCTTCTTTAATTCATTAAAACCAAATATTGTGAAATATGAAGCAATAATAGAAAGCTTGTCATTTTTATTAATTTTTTGTCTGAGAAGTTCTCCTAATTTGTGATTTTGCAATGGTTGTAACTTTAGCAATTAGTATCAAGTTTGTAACTGATATAAGATTTTTTTTGTTAAAAATATAAAAACTTTGTGCAGTGTAAGCACATTGATAGAAGTTAATTCCACATGTACATCTATCATCCTTTTACAACACTATGATGATTACTCAATGTCTCTTGACTGAAATCCCCCTCTAATAAAAATTTCTTAAAAGCTTTTGTAAATCTTTTGTTTTTTTCTTCTAATTCCAATCCTTCATTCGCTTCTCTAAATGACTTTATAAAATCTAAGATTCTATCAGATTCAGACATACTATCCTTAAGAGCTTTATCTCTTTCTAAACCATCTCTATGTTCTTGAACTACTTCATAAGAAAAACCTCCCGTTTCTATAAAACTACCATAATCCTCTTTAAACTTACTGTTACTCTCTTCTAAGGATTCAAACTTATTTTCTTCCTCCCACTTTTTTATAAACTCTAATATTCTTTCATGTTCAAGATTCAATGTTTCCTCCTTATTTATGGCTATCTCATCTTCCCTAGTATTCTTTACTTTAGAAGAACGACCAAATATATTCCTAAATACAGCTCTAAAGCCTGTATAATTTTCTATTTCTTTAGACATTTTTTTATTTTTTTAACAAAAAACAAAACACTCCCCAAGAACATGTAAGGAGAGTGTCTAGAAATACTTCTGCAATTCATTAAATATTTACCAATTATTGTTTTCTTTCTTTTGTATGGCAGTTTCAAAGTCCTGTATTAAAGCCTGTATATCTCTATCTGCTTTCTCTTTGGTATACAAAGTAAATATATTTCCCTTAGCGTAGGTAAAGGATTGTGGAGTGATGGTAATTCTAGAAGCTCCATCTTTTACCTGTATTTTTATCATTGCATACGCATATTGTGCAGAACCATATTTACTTGCTGCTGCTATTGTACCTAATAAATATTTACCTGTAATTGTACCAGACTCCTTATCTGTAAATTGTATTACAGATTCGGCATTATTAAATACACTTACCATCCAGTTGTTTGCTTTTACATACAGTTGGTTTTTATTCTCTCCTGCTACTTCTACAACTTTAGATACAGGATTACTTTCTGTTTTAACAATTGCACAACTACATAGCATTAATAAAGCTGTAACAAGCGTTGTATTTTTAATTAATTTCTTCATTATAAATCGATTTTTGATGTTGCCCTACTTTGTATTGGAGTGTTCAGGTCTTTTTTTTCTCCATAGCATTGTATTTCTAACATCAAAAATCTATGGTATATGTGCAGTGTATTTGCAAAGGAAAAAAAATTTTCAAACACATCTAAAGACCTTAAATAAAAGAGAGACTAATACAATCACATCAATCTCTTTAACAAACCTCTATTATTGCTTTATATATGTTTCCAGTTTTTTCCTTTTTTTAAGGTCAATAAGAGGCAATACAGCATCTATTTCTTGTTCATAATACATTCCATTTTTAAAAACAAGATTTTTTTTAACGTCCCCTGCATTGTACTTTTCTATATACAATACCTCTTTTTTTGTTTGTTCAGAGATTACAAAGTTCTTTTTTACTTTAATTAGATTTTGACCTTGAGCAAGTTTTTTTATTCTAGATGCTTTGGCTTGTGAAATATCAAAAAGACTCTGGATTCCAAGTACAGAAATAGGAGCATAATGTTCTTTGTAATTGAAGAAAAAAGGACTAGACCTGTATGCACGTTGCTTTTTTCGTACTGCCTCAGCCCTTTTTTTTCTCCAAAAATCTTTATGTAAGTAGGTATATACAGCTGCACCTAACACAGCTTGTGTTCTATAGATATCATAAAAATAAAACTCTACGCTACTTCTTACTCTCCAATTGAAATTGTTTCTAAGTTTGTCTATTGCTATTAAGTAACAATACTTTTTTCTGTCTCTGTATCTTACCCAGCCTAAATTATTTAACTTTTTAATATTTGCAACGATTGTTTTTTCTGTTACATTTAAAGTTAAAGCTAAAAACTGGACTTCATTTTTATCTAACTTAACATAACCATTTGGATATGTTTGTTTTAACAGTAAGTACAGTTTAAATGGTTTTTCTAGATTGTGTTGTAGTACATAAACACATTGCTCTACTGGTATTTTTAAATACCTAAACTCTATTCTTTTTTTTTAGGATTGCCTTGTTCTTTTGCCTTTTTAATTGTGGCCTTTATATCTTTCATATCAAAATATACTTTACCCTCTAAGCTAATAGGTAAAAGTATCCCTTGGTCAGACCAATTACTAATTGTACCGTATGATATTCCAAATAGCTCTTTAACATCGGCCTTAGTTAGTAACTTTAGTTCTGTTTCTTTTTTATATCTCTCTGATTGTTCTAAAATAGTACACATATCTATATTTATTCTCTTTAATGCTTTTAAAATTGCTGTATATATTTGATTGTATTCTGGTGTCATACCTATTAGTTTTTAGAAGTGTTAGTGTTTCTTTTATAATACTCATTCAACAATTGGTCTACGTCTTTTCTTAGATAATAAATTTTACTACCTACTTGCGAAAAAGGTATTGTTCCATTGTCTCTCCATGTTTGAGCCGTTCTTTTGCTAATATGCATTAGCTGAATAAAGTCTTGATTGTCTAGAAATGTAGATTTTGGTTTTTGTGCTACTTTTTCTAATTTCTTCCCTAGGTTTTGGATAGTGTTTATTAAATCTTGGTACTGTGTTTCTGTTAATATTACTGCGTTCATTTGCTTTTGTTTTAAAATTACATTGACAAATTTGAGCAAATAACAAGTACGTAAACACTCTACGTTTTAAGGTGTAGAGTAGAGTGTAGAGTGTTAATTGGTCATTAAAAAAGCACCTACTAAGGGTGCTTTGTCTTAAATTAAAAAAAAGTTTTTGAAAAATATACTCTAAGTGTAGAGCCTATTTTAGTGTATTTAAACACATATCAACGTTATTTGATGTAACTGGCTTTTTTTGAGTTCTTAATTGCGTATTATTATACTCTTTTCCTTCTTTATCTACAAAACATGTTTTAGTAATATTCCAAATTTGTTGTTTTACATTTTCAACATAATTAAGCTCACTATGTAGTTGTTTTATAAAGTAGTGTAACTCTGATACGCTACCTGTCCATGTAATAGGTGCTTCTATTCTTTCCTGATTGAAAACTTTTCTAAAATTTCCTAAACTAGTTTCACTATCAATAAAACCTCTCTTTTTTAATGAATTCATTAAGTCAGTGAGTTTTGATTGTTCTTTTGCTTTCCCTGTATACTTAAAAGATTTAACAACAAATTGATGTTTAGTTTTATTACTCTCTGTATCTAAACAAGACTTTAAAGCCAATAACCTTTCTGCTAATGCCATTTTTTTAATAAAGTGTTTTACTAACTTTTTGTCCAAACCTAAATTAGTAAGTACTTCTAAATTCCAAAACTCAAAATCTTTATAGTTAAAGATGTTATCGTTCTTATGACATGACTTCAAGATTTCAATAATATCATCTTGAGAATTAATAAGAAAGTTTCGCACAATCTTTTCTTTTGTTTCATCAAAAGTTAAACCATCTAATTTTGTAAAGAATTCATGTGTTAAAAAAGCCTGAATAAATCCAGAAATCTCCGTATTACATTTAGTCAATTTAAATTGGATTTCCTTTATTTCACTCTTTGTTGTAATTGATTTTTCATCTTCATCTGAACACAGAGCGTACATAAACCTATCTTTCTCTATATTCTCCTCATTCAAACCATTTATTTCATCTAAAACAGTTTCTGTTAATTTTTTTATAATATAATCCTCAACTTCTAGTTCATTATTTTCCATAACAATACTTTTATAAATAGCAATTACCACACTATTTACTGAGAAACAATGTGGTAATTCCAAATATAATATTTATTGCTAGTTTTAGCTATTAAGCACCCCTTAAAACAGCCATATCTTGGCTAATCTTACTTTCTAACACCCTAGAATAGATTTGTGTAGTAACTATTTTTTTATGCCCTAAAAGCTTGGAAACTGTCTCCATAGGGACTCCATTGTTTAAGGTAACTGTAGTTGCAAATGTGTGTCTTGCCAAGTGTGTATGAAGCTTTTTAGGTATTTTGCATAAAGTTTGTATTTCTTTTAGGTATTCGTTCATTTTTTGGTTGGATGGTACAGGTAACAATCTGTTCTCTATCTCATTACATAAATGATTTTTGTATTTATTTAAAATTGCTTCTGCTGTTGGCAGAATAGGAATTTTACATTCTGTTTTTGTTTTTTGTCGTTTTACAACCAACCACTTATTACCATCTATACCAATAACTACATCTTTCCTATGCAGTTTTTTTAAGTCTGCAAATGCTAGTCCTGTATAACACTGAAACACAAACAAATCTCTCACAACATCTAATCTTTCGGTGCTGAACTCTTTTTCAACTATACGCTCTAACTCAAACTTGTTTAAACATTCTCTGTCTTTGTCTTTAATCACAACTTTATAATTTACAAATGGGTCTTTCTTTAGGTATTCATTTGCCAAAGCTAGATTAATCACTTTCTTTAAAGCTTTTACGTGCTTCATTGCTGAATTGTGTTGACATTTTGCATTGGTTTTAAGATGGCTTTCAAAACTTGTAACAAAGCTATGGTTTATCTCTGTTAATAATAGATGTTGATTTTTGTAATGGATTTTACAAAAGCTCATTATATGATTAAAAGCGGTCTCATACCTTGAGTGTGTTGTTCCTGAATATTCTACTCCAATTAATTCTTTCATTTGTTTGTTATGATTCTCAAACAATTCTTTTAACGTCCATTGTTTTTCTCCTTTACCTAAAAAGGCATTGGTTAGTGCTTTTGCTGTAATTGTCTTGCCTTGTTCTTGTAAAGCTTGTTGACAGTTCTGTATTTGTCCTCTAACACTATTTAAATACTCGTTTAAAGTTTTACTTTCTTTTGAGTTTCCTTTTACTTTATTGCGTGCTGTATCCCATATATTGGGCTGCACACTTCTTTTAATGGCTACTTCGGAACGTTTTCCGTTTACAGTTACTCGTAAATAAATAGGTGCTGTTCCATCTTTTAACGTCTTGGTTTTCTTAATAAAGAATAGAATGGTAAATGTGGCTCTTTGCATGGTACTAAAATTTTGGGTTATAAAATTAGAGCATCACGTTATATCTGTAAAGCACAAAACACTGAATAACAATGCAAAAGAATCTAAGAGGTGGACTTTTTATTTTATGGTTTTAGTCCTCCGATTAGTACACTCGCAATTGGGTGAAAGTGGGTGTTTTTAAAAGTAGTGTAAATTAAAAAAGCCCCATTTTAGTGGGGCTTTCGTTGAATCTCAATGATTCTCTTCATAAGAAGCGGTCTGGACGGGACTCGAACCCGCGACCCCCTGCGTGACAGGCAGGTATTCTAACCAGCTGAACTACCAGACCGTTGCTGTTAGCGGTTGCAAATATACAACTAAACTAAAGTTCTACCAAAGCTTTTTTCACTTTTTTTTCACTAAAAAAACGAGTGTTTACCTAGGTTCTTAGTTAACAAATTGTTACACAAAAAAAAAGACCACATAAAGTGGTCTTTTTTTTAAAAGCTATGCTAAAAATTTAGCTTAATAATGCATCAATTTTTCCTGCATATACATCTTTAGGAGCAACTCCAACTTGTTTGTCTACTTGCTCTCCTCCTTTAAAAACTAAAACAGTAGGAATATTTCTAATTCCAAACTTAGCTGCAAATTCTGGGTTCGCATCTACATCTACTTTACCTATTACAGCTTTCCCTTCAAAATCATCTGATAATTCCTCAATAATTGGAGCTACCATTCTACAAGGTCCACACCATGCTGCCCAAAAGTCAACTAATACTGGCTTATCTGAATTTAATACTACTTCTTCAAACGTTGCATCTGTAATTTCTAATGCCATAATCTTATATTTTTTAATTTTATTAATCTTGTTTTACTACACAAATGTAGTCAAATAAATGAATGATAACTTTCAATTAAAATCACTTTTTTTTATGCAACTATTTAAATTTCTTATGCTTATTTTTCTGAATCCAAAATAAGCTGCCAATAACCAACGTCTAACCACTGCTTAAATTTAAAGCCTATTTCTTTATAATGGGCTACTTTTTTAAAACCAAACCTCTCGTGTAATGCCTGGCTGGCTGCATTTGGTAAAGTCATTCCGCCTATAATCACATGGTAGTTTAATTCTTTTAATTGCTGAATTAATTCCGCATACAACTTTGTTCCAGCTCCTTTTCCTTTTTGATTGATATCTAAATAAACGGATACCTCCACTGAAAAACGATAAGAACACCTTCCTGCCCATTTACTAGCATAAGCGTAGCCAATAACAACTCCATCTTCTTCTACAACCAACCAAGGAAGTATTTTAGTATGCGCTTCTATTCTTTCTTTTATCTCTTCTGCGGTAACTAGCGTTTCCTCAAATGTAATTACCGTATGCTCTATATAGTAATTATAGATTTCTGCAATTCGCTGTGCATCTTTTAACGTAACATTCCTTATCATAGTCTAAAAATAAAAAATCGAATACACTAAAACTAGTCTATTCGATTTCTTAAATATTACTTAATGCACTTTTTGTTTATGAAATTGCCTATCCAAACGGATAAACACATATCTACAAAATGTTTGTATTAACTCTCTGCTAAATTAGGACTTAGCCAACGCTCAGCTTCTGCTTCTGTTAATCCTCTTCTTTCTGCAAAATTATGCACTTGCTCTTTTGTTATTTTTCCTAAACCAAAGTAACGTGCATCTTTGTGTGCAAAATAGTGCCCAGATACCGATGCAGTAGGGAACATAGCCAAACTATCTGTTAGCTCTACTCCTATATTTTCTTTTACCTGTAACAAGTCCCACAACTGAATCTTTTCGGTATGGTCTGGACAAGAAGGATATCCTGGTGCAGGACGAATTCCTTGATACGCTTCTTTAATCAACTCTTCGTTGTTTAAATTCTCATCCGTTGCATATCCCCAGTCCTCCTTACGTACTTTATCGTGTAAATACTCTGCAAAAGCCTCTGCAAAACGATCTGCCAATGCTTTTACTAAAATACTATTGTAGTCGTCTAAATTCTGTTTGTATTCTTCTGCTTTCTCTTCCACTCCAAATCCGGCAGTAACACAAAAACCACCAATATAGTCTGCTACTCCAGAATCTTTAGGAGCAATATAATCTGCCAGAGCCAAATGAGGTTTCCCAGCTGCTTTTTTAGATTGTTGACGTAGCGTTAACATTGTCTGAATGACCTCTGAACGAGTTTCATCAGTATACAATTCAATATCGTCTGTATTTACAGAGTTTGCAGGAAACAAACCAAACACGGCCTTTGCTGTAAACCATTTCTCTTTAACAATGGTATCTAACATTTCTTTAGCATCCTTGTACAAATCTGTTGCCTGAGTCCCAACTACCTCGTCTTCTAAAATAGCTGGGTACTTACCATGTAATTCCCACGATTGAAAGAACGGTGTCCAATCAAAATAAGGTAACAATTCTTCTAATGGTAAATCGTCTATTACCTGTACTCCTAATTTATTTGGCTGGTACGTAGTTTCTTTATTAAACTCTAACTTATAGTTATTCTCCCTAGCATCTGCCAAAGGTAAATACACCTTTTTCTTAGCTCTGTTTAAGAAACCTTCTCTCACTTTATCGTATTCTGCATAGGTCTTATCTCTAAACGCTTTTGCAGCTACTTTATCTTCTCCAATTAAAGTACTTGTAACAGGAACCGAACGAGAAGCATCTAATACATGTACTACTCCTCCATCGTACTCGGTAGCAATTTTAACTGCCGTATGTGCTTTAGAAGTTGTTGCACCACCAATCAACAATGGAATATCAAACTCCATACGCTTCATTTCCTTAGCAATGTGTACCATCTCGTCTAAAGAAGGTGTAATTAAACCACTCAACCCAATTACATCTACCTTTTCATCAATAGCTGCTTGTAATATTTTTTCTGGCGGTACCATTACCCCTAAATCTACAATAGCATAATTGTTACAAGCCAACACAACCCCTACAATGTTTTTACCAATATCGTGTACATCTCCTTTAACGGTAGCCAATAATACTTTTCCTTGCGGAGCACTATTTTCATCTTTAGCTTCCTCTATAAAAGGCATTAAATAGGCTACTGCTCTTTTCATTACACGAGCAGACTTTACGACCTGCGGTAAGAACATTTTTCCTTCACCAAACAAGTCTCCTACAACTCCCATACCTATCATTAAGTGCCCCTCAATAACCTCTAAAGGCTTGGCAACTTCCTGACGTGCTTGCTCTACATCTTCAACAATAAATTTATCTATACCTTTTACCAATCCGTGAGTAATACGTTCTTGTAAAGGCAACTCTCTCCATTCTAAATTCTCTACTTTGGCTTTACCAGAACCTTTAACTGTTTCTGCAAAGTCTAACAAACGCTCAGTGGCATCGTCTCTACGATCTAAAATTACATCTTCTACATGCTCTAATAAATCCTTAGGAATATCGTCATACACCTCTAACATAGCAGGGTTTACAATTCCCATGTTCATTCCTTTCTGAATGGCATAGTATAAGAACACCGAGTGCATGGCTTCACGTACAGGGTTGTTTCCTCTAAACGAGAAAGAAACATTACTTACCCCACCACTTACACTTGCATTGGTTAAATTGGTACGCACCCAGTGTGTAGCTTCAATAAAATCGATGGCATTTCTACGATGTTCTTCCATTCCTGTTGCTACTGGGAATATGTTTAAATCGAAAATAATATCTTCGGATGGGAAACCACATTCATCTACCATAATACGGTAAGAGCGTTCTGCAATTTCTATTCTACGTTGGTAATTATCTGCCTGACCAACCTCATCAAAAGCCATTACTATTACCGCAGCTCCATACATTTTTAACTTGCGAACTTGTGCCTTAAAATTCTCTTCCCCTTCTTTTAAAGAGATAGAGTTTACCACACACTTTCCTTGCACTACTTGCAGACCTGCTTCTATAATATCCCACTTAGAGGAGTCTATCATCATAGGAACACGTGCAATCTCTGGCTCAGCCATCATTAAGTTTAGGAACTTCACCATGGCCTCTTTACCATCAATCAAACCATCGTCCATGTTAATGTCAATAATCTGTGCTCCTCCCTCTACCTGATGTCTAGCAATTTCTAATGCCTCATCAAACTGCTCTTCTTTTATCAAACGTAAAAACTTACGCGAACCTGCTACATTGGTACGTTCTCCTACATTGATAAAATTCATATCTGGACTTAAAACCAAAGGTTCCAATCCTGATAAACGCATGTATTTTGTTTGTTTAATTTGACTCATTTTTTTTGAGCTTTAAGCTATAAGCAATACGCTCTAAGCTAGTTCCTTATAAAATTTAAAAAGCCTAAAGCATATAGCATAAGGCTTAAAGCAGCAAGTTACTTAACTTGCCTAGGCTCCACTTTCTCAGCAATATCTGCAATGGCTCTAATATGTGCTGGAGTTGTTCCGCAACATCCTCCAATTATATTAATCAATCCTTTATCAAAATATTTCTGAATTTGAACAGCCATTTCTTCTGGAGTTTCATCGTACTCTCCAAACGCATTTGGCAACCCTGCATTTGGGTGTGCTGACACTCCAAACTTGGTGTTAGATGCTACCGACTCTAAATGCGGTTGTAAGGCATCTGCTCCCAAGGCACAGTTAAAACCTACTGTTAATAACGGCAAATGCGATACAGAAATTAAAAATGCTTCTGCTGTTTGCCCAGACAAAGTTCTACCCGATGCATCGGTAATAGTACCACTTACCATAATAGGTACCTCTAAGCCTTTTTCATCGTTTACTTCCTGAATGGCAAATAAAGCTGCTTTGGCATTTAAGGTATCAAAAATAGTTTCTACCAACAATACATCTACTCCACCATCTATCAACGCTTCTACTTGTTGTTTGTAGGCTATTCTTAATTCATCAAAAGTTACTGCTCTATAACCAGGGTCGTTTACATCTGGAGACATACTTAACGTACGGTTGGTAGGTCCCACAGAACCTGCTACAAAACGTGGCTTGTGTGGTTCTTTAGCTGTAAACTCATCTGCTACTTCTTTGGCTATTTTTGCTGACTCGTAATTTAACTGATATACTGCATCTTCCATTTCGTAATCTGCCATAGCAATGGTAGTACTAGAAAAAGTATTGGTTTCTGCAATGTCTGCTCCTGCCTTAAAATATTTAGCATGAATTTCTTTAATAGCTTCTGGCTGTGTAATAGACAACATATCGTTATTTCCTTTTACAGACACATGCCAGTCCTTAAACTGTTCTCCTCTATAATCTTCTTCCGTGAATTTATATTGCTGAATCATAGTACCCATAGCACCGTCCAACACTAAAATTCTTTTCTTAAGTTCTTCTCTTATATCTGCCATAATCTTTGTTTGGCTAAGTGGTCGGAATTATTAAAAATTCTTACCCTTAATTCTAGCGTGCAAAGATACGGAATTTTGTTTAGTTGACTGATGATAGAATTCTTATTGTTCGCAGTTACAATAATAGATTATTGTGAATTAAAAATGTCTTGTTTATAATTACACCAGCCGATATTTCAAAAACTTTTTAAAAATAGCCAAACAGAATACAAAACCTACACTCCCTACATTATGCTAAGGCATTTACTAATGCACGATCACAGTCACTTGTACAAAATAGAAGACATGGGCTTTGGAATTGGGCATGTAAAATAAGCTAAGAAGAAGCGTATTTTTTTTCCACCATTAACCCCCACTCCACAATGGTATTGATAACAGGAATGGTTGTCTTGCCAAATTCTGTTAAAGCATACTCTACTTTTAAAGGTGGTTTAGAAGTATAGACTCTTCTAGATATCAACCCATCTTCTTCCAATGCTTTTAACTGCAAGCTTAACGTACGCTCTGTTACCTGAGGCATTTTTTTTCTAAGCTCGCTATAACGAAGCGTTCCTTGTGTTAAATAAAATAAAATTACCGTCTTCCACTTTCCCCCTATAATTCCCATGGTAAGGCTTGTACAACAAGGATATTCCTTGCCTTTAAACTTTATATTCTTATACTTAGTATCATTCATAACACCTACTATCCTTTTTGACCGTTATTGTGTAAACAAAAACCTATACTTACTTTTGCTACTATAATTTTTATAGTACAAAAATAATAAAAAAATGAGCATACCAAATATTGAGAAAAAAGACATTATAGAAGCGTTTGAATACAGACACGCAACTAAGGAATTTGATGCAACTAAGAAGTTATCTAAAGAGGATATCAACTTTATTTTACAAACCGCTAATTTATCTCCAAGTTCTTTTGGTTTTGAACCTTGGCACTTTATTGTAGTACAAGATCAAGAATTACGTGAACTGTTAAAACCTGTTGCTTGGGGTGCTCCTGTAAAGTTAGATACTGCCAGTCATTTTATATTAGGGCTAAGCATGAAAGCTCCATTAACCAAATGGGACTCTGACTACATTATGCACATGATGAAAGATGTAAAACAATTGCCACAAGATGTAATTGAAATCTACAACAAGTTTTATCGTGAATTCCAAGAGCGTGACTTTAAATTAGATTCCGATGAAAAGCTATTTGACTGGGCCTCTAAGCAAACTTATATTGCTTTAGGTAACATGATGACTGCTGCTGCTTTAAACGGAATTGACAGTTGTCCTATAGAAGGATTTCACAAAGAAAAAACAGAAGCTTTATTGGCAGAAAAATTTGGAGTAGATACAGAAAAATATGGCATGTCTTACATGGTTGCTTTTGGTCATAGAAAAGCAGCTCCTGAGTTCCCAAAATCTAGAAGAAATATAGAGGATATTGTTACTTGGAAATAAACTCCAACTTAGATATTTACAAACGAAAAAGCGATTCATTTTGGACTAGCCCCCAAAAGTTGGACGGTTAAAAATTACTTATAGAACTGAGCTCGATATTTTATCGGGCTCATTCCATTTAAAATCGATGAGATTCTCTCCTCATTATAATAGCTAATATATTCTTTAATTTCCTTTTCTAGTTGATTAATTGAGTTCCATTTTTTAAGGTAAAATAGTTCTGATTTCAAAGTTCCAAAGAAGTTCTCAATAATAGCATTATCTAAACAATTTCCTTTTCTAGACATACTTTGAATGATATTGTTTTTTTTCAATAAAGTCTGATATCTCTTCATTTGATATTGCCACCCTTGGTCAGAATGCAGTAAGGTTTTATTAAGCTTATGCTTTTTAAAAGCTTTGTCAAGCATGGTTGTTATTTGTTTGAAGTTAGGGCTTCTAGAGATATGATAACTTATAATTTCTCTGTTATATAAGTCTATGATTGGTGATAAATATAGTTTTTCACCCAGAACTTTAAATTCTGTAATATCTGTAGCCCACTTTTGATTAGGTTTTAATGCCTTAAAATTTCGTTGGAGAATATTAGGAGCTATTTTTCCCTGACTCCCTCTATAAGAACGATATTTTTTTATTCTGACTAGAGACTTTAACTTCATAGATTTCATTAGTCTAAATACTGTCTTATGGTTGATCATTATTCCTTGATTGTTTAACTCTAAGGTGATCCTTCTATAACCATATCTTCCTTTGTTTTGATGATAAATCTGAGTAATTAACTTTTTAATAAGTTCATATTTGTCAGGCTCTCTACTTTTTTGCAAATGATAATAAAAGCTACTTCTAGCCATATTCGCATGCTTTAACAATAGTGATAAATCATGTTTATGCCTTAACCCATCTATGGCTATTGCTTTTTCTCTCTGGTTTGAGCTAAGGCATGTAACTTTTTTAGCAAATCAAGTTCTGCTTTTAAAGATTGATTCTCTTTTAAAAGTTCTTCTTCTTTAGTTAATGGTTTAGATTTACTTCTTGTATGTTTAGTCTTCATACCAATAGGTCTACCTTTAGGTTTATCTTTTAGACCATCCAAACCTAAAGAATTATAGCGTACCCTCCAATTATGTATTACAGAATCTCCTCCGATATTAAAAATTAAACTAGCTTCAGCCATAGAGAGATTGTCTCTATCTATAGTCTGTAATACATTTAGTTTAAAAGATGGAGAGTAATGCTTTGTTTGTTTTGGTAATAATCCTTGTAGACCATCTTTCTCATACTGCTGACACCAACGGTAAACAATAGAATGATGAAGCTTTAATTCTTTACAAATACTAATAACCGATTGATGTTCTTTAAAAAACAACAAAACACATTTACGTTTAAATTCAAATGTGTACTTTACTTTTCTAGACATAAAAATACCCCCAAATTGTGTCTAACATTTTGGGGGCACTCTATTTTTTATTTTGAATCGCTTTTTTATTTCTATTGCTCTATGGCTTCTTGAATCATTTGCTGAATATTGGTACGGATATCATACCTTCCCAAATCGTTATTATCCATTGTAGGATACGTTCTATTGGATAAAAACACATAAATAAGCTCCGTTTTTGGATCCGCCCAAGTATAAGTTCCCGTAAAACCACTGTGCCCAAAACTTTCTTTAGAAACACAATTACACGTATTCCCTATTTTTCCCTTAGGATCTGGCTTATCTAACACCAGGCCTCTTCTATTATCTCTCGTTGCAAAATAAGCTTTATTAAAAACATTAAATGTATTCGATCTAAAATACTGTTTTCCTCCATAAAAGCCTTTGTTTAGATACAACTGCATTATTTTGGCTACATCATTTGCATTTCCAAACAAACCTGCGTTCCCACTTACACCACCCAACATAGCTGCAGCCATATCGTGTACATCGCCCTGTAACGTTTGATTTCTGTAATACGTATCCTTTTCTGATGGTACAATGCTATCCTTAGCGTACTTTAACAAGGGTTTGTAGGTTAGTCTAGTAGCTCCTAAATTTTTGGTATAAAAATCTTCATAGATTTTCTCCATTGGTTTGTTGTAAAACTTTTCGAACATCTTTTTAGACAATAGAAAAGTTAAATCGGTGTACTTATAATTAATTTTATCTCTTAACGGAGTTGTTTTAATTGTTTGAAAAACACTATCTACATACTCCTTTTTCATATACATATTCTGAGCTATTCTAACCGAATAATCTTTGTTTTTAGTAGAATGATACCACTTTTTCATTGGTTGCTTAGAAACACTATCCAATGTCTTTAAATAGAAAGGAATCCATGCTTTTAAACCAGACTGATGTGTTAACATATCTATAAGCAATAAATTGGCTATAGGCGATTCTTTAAATTCAGGCAGCACTTCAGCAAGCTTATTATCTAACTTGTACTTTCCCGTCTCAAAGCCTTTTAAAAACAAGGGCATTGCTCCTATTACTTTGGTTAACGAAGCTAAATCGTACATAGAATTAGTACTTACTCTCTGCACAGAATCGTAAGTATAGTACCCATACGCTTTCTCAAAAACCACCTTCCCTTTTCTTGCAACCAATACTTGCAACCCAGGAGTCATCTTTTTTTTTATGATAGCATTTGCAACTGAATCTATTTTAGACAATTTAACAGCATCTAAACCTACCTCTTTGGGAGTTCCATATTGCATTCTTTTTAATTCTCCCCTCGTTATTCCACTTCCTACTTTGTATTGATTAGAAACAGAAACTGGCAACTTACCCAAGTATGGTAAAGCCCCAAATATTTGTTGTGCTGCTACAGATTGAAAAACGGGATTGTTCTGATAAGCCACCACAACATTAGACACCTTTTTAAATCCGTTTAATTGCAACAAAGAGTAAGGACTCGTAAAAACAGTTAATATTACTTTTTTGTCTTGAGCTATTTTATTGATTAGCTCAACTTCTCCGTTGGTAAACTTATAGGATTTCCAAGGATGCTCGCTTGATTTATGAAAACCAATCACTACTGTATTGAAATCCGCCAACTTTTTTTGATAGTTCAGTACAGACAAACCTTTTACGTTAGTTACTGTTGTGTACTTATCTAATGTATTTTCAAAAATTAAAGAAGATGCATCTCCAAGGCTTACAGAAGCAACCTTTAAAGTATCCAGTCGTTGTAAAGGCAATAAATTCGCATCGTTTTTAACTAAAGTCACTGCTTTTTCGGCAACTTTCTTAAACAATCTATCATCCTCATTTGTATGAATTCTTTGTTGTAAACCTTCTTGCTTTAACTCTTTTAAATGTTGCAAGTCTGCTAAATACTTTGCTTGTAAGACCTTTTTAACAGAATAATTCAATCGTTCTTCAGAGATGTTACCTTTTTGAATTTCGGTCCTAATTTTGTCAACCCCATTCGCTACATCCATAGGAATCAACAACATATCATTCCCTGCTTTAAAAGCCTCCAAAGAAACCAAATCAGGTGTTGTGTAACTGGCAACCCCATTCATATTCAACCCATCTGTAAAAACCAAACCTCCAAATCCTAATTTACGTTGTAATAAATCTGTAACCACCCCTTTAGCCAAAGATGTAGGTCTTCCCATTTGTGTTTGTAAAGAAGGAATGTCTAAATGAGCCACCATTATACTGGCCAGATTAGAATTTACCAATTGTTTATACGGATACAACTCTAATGAATCTAATCGTTTCCAATCGAACTTTACAACAGGTAATGTTTTATGAGAATCCGCAGCTGTATCTCCATGTCCGGGAAAATGTTTTGCATTTGCTAGTACCCCAACACTTTGCATTCCCTCAATAAAAACCCTGGCTTTTCTGGTAACATTATTTCTATCCTCCCCAAAAGAACGATTTCCAATAATGGGATTTAAAGGATTGGTATTAATATCTACCACTGGAGCAAAATTGATATGCACTCCTACTTCCTTACAATGCTCCCCTATTCGTTGTGCAACTTTATAAATTAAGCGATCATCCTGCACTGCACCCAAAGTCATATTCCAAGGATAAGCAAAAGAGGGTTTTATACGCATCGACAACCCCCATTCCCCATCAAAACCTACCAATAAAGGAGTTTTCGCTTTGGATTGATACTTGTTATACAACTCCACCTGCTTTATTGGAGTTCCCTGCATAAAGATTAACCCACCTATGTGGTATTTTTCTATATAAGATTGAATTTCTTGTTCGTGTGCTTCGTCCTTATTGGAATACGCTTGTACCATAAACAATTGACCTATTTTTTCATCTAAGGTCATTTTATTTAACAAGCTATCTACCCAAACTTCTTGGGCAAAACGGTCTTTAGCCAATAAAGGATTATGAACGGTGAATTTTTGTTGACAAAAAGAATTGGTTGTAGCAACGAATACAAATAGTAAAACTATAACATACCTCATAAAACAATTACGTTTTTTTAAGAATTAAAAAAACGTGCGTGCCAACTATCCTTAGCAGCTACTTCCCACTCATTTGCAACTCCTGCTTTGGTATTTACCATATTATTAAATACAATGGTATCCTTATTTACTTTGTTATTCTTAGCTAAGTTGCTAAAATCTAACATTGGAACCACCTGTAAAGCCTCTTCACTTTTGTATGCTATAGCCAACTTGTTTAACATATCTACATTAAACAATGTCTGAATTTGTTGTACCAATTTTACAGAAGCATCTATAGAACACCCTGACACCTCTACAAAATCTTGATCTACTGCAATGATTAAAAACTGATCGTATTTTACAATAAAACTTCCACGAACATTTTCTCCATGTCTTGTCCATTGTTCTACAAACTCAACCGTCATTTTAGAAACAATTTCTTGTTCTTCTACCGATAACTTTCGGCTACATTGATATATCCAGACTCTTGAGTTGTCTGGCAATTCACTATAGGGTACGTACATATCTATTTAAATTTGTTGTTCAAGGTTTTTAATCGAATGTTCGTTAAAACCTTTTTGGTATATAATGGAAAATCAGCATTCTGCATCCAGTTGTAATATCCCGGATTCTCTTCTAACACATCTAAAACTCTTCTGTTCTTGTATTTTCCAAATGTAAAAACCTCTTCTTCTTTATTGTTAAACTGAATAAACCCAGCAAAATCTGCTCTTTTTTGATGTGATGAATACTCACTTAATGCTGCAACATCTGTACCAATGTCGTCGTATTTTTCTATCTGAGCTAACAATATTTCATATGTAGCATTGGTATCTGCTTCGGCAGAATGGGCTCCTTCCAAATCTTTTCCGCAATAAAACTTATATCCAGCACTTAAGGTTCTTTGCTCTTTTTTATGAAAGATAGTCTGCACATCTACAAACTTTACATTGTCTAATTCAAAGTCTACTTCTGCACGTAACATCTCTTCTGCAAGCAAAGGAATGTCAAAACGATTGGAGTTAAAACCTGCCAAATCGCAGCCCTTAATTATTTGATAAATATCTTTTGACAATTGCTTAAAAGTAGGCTCATCCTTTATTTTCTCTTCTGTAATCCCATGAATATCCGAAGATTCTTTTGGAATGGGAACCGTTGGATTTACCAGCCATGTTTTACTCTCTTTATTCCCATTTGGAAAAACTTTTAAAATGGAAATCTCTACAATTCTATCTACACCTATGTTAACCCCTGTAGTTTCTAGATCAAAAAAAACTATAGGTTTTGTTAATTTTAAATTCATCTACTTTTATATATTCTTATGTAAATTTAGAGAAAACAAGAGAATATAATCCATTATATTCAACAAAAAAAGACGATTTTATCAACTATGAAAAAAGTATTTACATACGGAACATTACAAAACCCTAAAGTACAGGCAGAACTATTTGGTAGACTGTTAAAAGGAAGTGTAGATAAACTTAAAGGATTTAAAAAAGAAAGCATTTTAATAGGAAGACAAACCTACCCTATTTTAACACCTGTCCAAAACTTTAAACAAGCTACTATAGATGGTGTTTGTTATGAACTAACAGAAGAAGACCTTTACAATTGCGATGCTTACGAAGGAATGGAATATAAAAGAATTCAGGTTGTTTTAGATTCTGGGACAGAGGCTTGGGTGTATATAGCTGCGTAGGTAGTAGGTAGTAGGTAGTAGGTAGTAGGTAGTAGGTAGTAGGTAGTAAAAATATTGGTTGCCGAATAAATGGTAAACGAAATTTATATAAAACAAAAAAGATTTAGCTATGCTAAACCTTTTTTGTGAATTTATCTTGACACTCAACCGAATGCCTACTGAATACTGGTTACCGCGAACTATATATTCGCTTCTCCTAATTCTTTTAATTTCTCTGTATTCTCTGTTAATTTTAACTCGTCTATAATTTTGTGAATATCTCCATTTACAATATTACTTAGATCGTACAATGTTAAACCAATTCTGTGTTCTGTTACACGTCCTTGTGGATAGTTATAAGTTCTAATTTTTGCAGATCTATCTCCTGAGCTTACCATTGTTTTACGTTGCGCAGCATCAGCTTCTAATTTCTTAGCCAATTCCACCTCATAAATACGAGAACGTAAAACCTTCATCGCCTTATCTTTATTCTTATGCTGCGATTTTTGATCCTGACACTGAGCTACAATTCCTGTAGGAATGTGTGTTAAACGTACTGCAGAATAGGTAGTGTTTACAGATTGTCCTCCAGGTCCCGAAGAACAGAAAAAATCTACACGTACATCTGCATTGTTAATCACAACATCAAACTCTTCGGCTTCTGGTAAAACCATAACCGTTGCTGCAGAAGTATGTACACGTCCTTGTGTTTCTGTTTGCGGTACTCTTTGCACACGGTGTACTCCCGATTCGAACTTTAAATCTCCATACACATCATCTCCTGTTACACTAAAAATTACTTCTTTAAATCCTCCAGAAGTTCCCTCTGCAATATCTTCTACTTCGCACTTCCAACCTCTACTAGATGCATACTTGGTATACATTCTGTATAAATCTCCGGCAAAAATACTTGCTTCATCTCCTCCTGTACCTGCTCTAATTTCTACAATTACATTCTTAGCATCTTCTGGATCTTTAGGAATCAACATAAACTTGATTTCTTCTTCCAGCAAAGGAATTCTTTCATTAGCTTCATCCAACTCCATTTTCGCCATCTCTACCATCTCTGCATCAGATCCGTCAGCTATAATCTCTTTAGCCTCTTCTATGTTACCAACTAAGCCTTCGTATTCATTGGCTTTTTCAACAACCTTACTTAAGTCTTTGTATTCTTTATTAAGTTTAGCATAACGTTTCTGATCAGAAATAATATCCGGTTGGATAATTAAATCCGACACTTCATCATAACGCTGCTTTACTATTTGTAACTTATCTAACATACTCTGTTTTTTGTAGGGTGCAAAATTACAATTTTTCGATGAACAATTCGCAATTTACACTGGTCAATTACGATGCCTTATACCAGCATGAAAGATTAGATATAAAAAAAACCCTGAAACAAGTTCAGGGTTTAGTCGCACTAAATAAACTAAGATGTTAAGTTTATCGTAACCTATCTACAGATTTTACGAGTTCTTCATCTTTCTTAATTGCTTTGTTTGCCATGACTAGCAAAACAATAACCAAAATAGGAAAGTACAACCCAATACCTTTCTCCGAAATTCCCATTTCTCCAGGTAGATTAATAGATACGTATAACAATACACCTAATAAATAGAAGTTGATAAGAATATTCAATCTGTTTACTACAAACTGACTTTGTCTTTTTTTGTAACCTAGTAATGCAACTATAGCTAACAAAGCAGACAAAATATTAAATACCCCTATGGATTTTAATAACAATGAACTATTAGACAATATAGAAGTTAAAAAAGCACCTCCTTGATCACCCAATTCAAAAAAAGAAACAAAATTTGTTACTACAGCCGTAATAACAAACACCAATAACAAGTATATAGATTGTATTCTTTGAATCATGATTTTTCTAATAACGGAAACAAATTTAAACATTCTTTTTATGTTTAAAGACTTTGTTGGATAAAAAAAAAAACTATATTTGTCACTATCAAACTAAGCCGTTATAGCACAAAGACTTACAAGCTGTAACATTTTCAAAAAAAATCAAATCATAAAATTTCTTTAATTTTTTAAGCTAAAAGCTAAGTTAAAGAAGCACAAATTTTTATTTATTTTATACATTTTACATGTTCGAAATTTCACAATTAAAAGCAAAAACACTTGCGGACTTGCATGAAATTGCTAAATCAATTGGTTTAAAAAAAGTTAGCCAATTGAAAAAACAAGATCTAATCTACAAGATCTTGGACGATCAAGCCGCATTTGAATCTTCAAAAAAAGAAGCTGCAAAAACAAAAGAAACAACTGCCAAAGTTGAACCTAAATCTGAAGTTAAAACTGAAGAAGTTACCCCAGAAAAAGCCTCTGTTAAAAAAACAAGAGCTAGAATTTCTAAAAAAAATACTCCAGAAACAGAAATTAAAAAAGAAAACACCCCTACCTCTACTCCAATTACCAAAACAGAAGCACCTATTAAGAATGATGAAAAACCTACAGGAGATACTAAAACAGAACCTGTAAAAAAACATCATCCTAAGAATGGTGAAAAAAATCACCATAATAACAACAATCAAAGAAATAATAACCACAAGAACAATAACAACCAAAGAGGAAATAAAAATAATAAGGGTAAGAATTTAAAAGACCCTAATTATGAATTTGATGGTATTATTGAAAGTGAAGGAGTTTTAGAGATGATGCCTGACGGATATGGCTTCCTTAGATCGTCTGACTACAATTACCTTTCTTCTCCTGATGATATTTACGTATCTCAGTCTCAAATTAAGTTATTTGGTCTAAAAACCGGAGACACGGTAAAAGGAAATGTAAGACCTCCTAAAGAAGGCGAAAAATACTTTCCACTGATTCGTGTTTCTAAAATAAATGGTCTTTCTCCAAAGGAAGTAAGAGATAGAGTTTCTTTTGAGCACTTAACACCACTTTTCCCAGAAGAGAGATTCAAACTAGCAAACGGTAAAAGTTCTTTATCTACTAGAATTATAGATTTATTTGCTCCTATTGGTAAAGGACAACGTGGAATGATTGTAGCGCAACCAAAAACAGGAAAGACTATGTTACTAAAAGACATTGCCAATGCCATTGCTACCAATCACCCAGAAGTCTATCAGCTGGTATTATTAATAGACGAACGTCCAGAAGAAGTAACAGACATGCAACGTAGTGTTCGTGGAGAAGTTGTAGCTTCTACGTTTGACGAACCTGCAGAAAAACACGTTAAAGTTGCCAATATTGTTTTAGAAAAAGCAAAACGCTTGGTAGAATGTGGGCACGATGTTGTAATCTTACTAGACTCTATTACTCGTTTGGCAAGAGCTTATAACACGGTTGCACCAGCATCAGGAAAAATATTATCTGGAGGTATTGATGCCAATGCATTACACAAACCAAAAAGATTCTTTGGTGCTGCCAGAAATATTGAAGGGGGTGGTTCTTTAAGTATTATTGCTACCGCACTTACCGAGACAGGTTCTAAAATGGACGAAGTTATCTTTGAGGAATTCAAAGGAACCGGTAACATGGAACTTCAGTTAGAAAGAAACATTGCCAATAGAAGAATATACCCTGCTATTGATTTAATTAAATCTAGCACACGTAGAGACGACCTATTACTTGACGAAAAAACAGTACAACGCATGTGGGTTTTAAGAAAATACCTAGCCGACATGAACCCTGTTGAAGCAATGGAGTTTATTAAAGACCGAATTAGAACCTCTAAAAACAATGATGAGTTTTTAATCTCTATGAATGGTTAAACACCTGTAAAACAACACGTCTCCAATTAAAAAGTAAAGGCATAGTTCAGAACTATGCCTTCTTTCGTTTTCTATACTACCAATCCACAATCAATAAAAGGCAGCTCTCTAACCATATGTTCCGATAAAACTCAACATCCCAAAGTAATTTTACTTCATTAATTCATAAAACTAATACATATGAAAAAAATTACTTTAACATTATTTACTATTGCACTTTCTGCTGTGTCTTACGCACAAAGAGTTGCTCCTACATTTGTTTTAACAAACAAATCAGACATGCAAATTGGGGGAGAGAGTGAATTAACTTTTGAACCCGGTCAAACTTATACATTCAACTACACATACACACTTGGTTCAACGGATGGAATAGATGATGCTTTTGAGTTTACTTTAGTTAGACTTCAAGACGAAACAGGTGCTGATGCTACAACTTGGGCAAACGCTCCAATGGAAGGTACAACTAACAAATGGCCAGGTGTTGGAACTGGAGGAATGATAAGTGCTACAATTGAAGTACCTGCAAGTACTCCTTTATCATCTGACACTTCAAACCCAATGAGCTACAGACTACATTCTTATTTATCTTTTCACCCTGATGGTGGTACACAAAAATATGGAGCTGAAGGAGCACAGGAAACCATTACAGCTTTTGTAAGAAGTGCTGCTGAAATCGCAACTCTATCTTTTAACAAAAAAACATTGGAAGGTGTAAGCATTGGAGACGACAGTATTGCTTTTGGTACACAACACTTAGAAGGAGCATACACCATCTATAACATAACTGGACAAAAAGCACAAAGCGGATCTGTGTCTAGCGAAGTTAACATAGCTTCTCTAGCTTCTGGAGTATATATATTAACTACAGAAAAAGGTTCTTTAAAATTTGTTAAATAACCGACAAACTAAACTATTTACTTCTTAAAAGAAGTAAAACAATTTCAACAAGAGTGTACTAGTATCCCTAGTACACTCTTGTTTTTTTAGCACAATTCACACTCAACAAAAAGGTTTTTTTAATTAAAAACAGATTGTTCAGAATTCATCTATCAAAACTCAATCTGAACATATGGTATACCTCACAAGTCATTTGTTGCATCTAGAAAATTAACAAAAAATTAACTTTAAAGAACTAATTTTTAAAAACTAACAAATGAAAAAAATTACTTTTAAATTTTTTGCAATTCTATCTTTAATGATTGCAAGTATCACCAATGCAAACGCAGCAGCTACAATTAAAACTATTAATGGTACAGCTCTTAATGATTACATAGCAGCCAACCCTAATTTTACCGGTGGAGATGTTTTAACTGTTGTTGTTGGTTATACAAGTGCAACAAGCACAACCCTTAACTTACGATTCTTAAATGACTGGACCGTTATAAGCGGTGCTACTACAGCAACTGAAACAATAATTAGTGGTGATGCTAATGAAAACGAAATAACATTCACTCTTACTGTTCCAGAAGTAAATCCAGCTATTACAACAGCTAGACTACAAGTTTACGGGGGAGCTAGTACTAATAAATCTGGTTTTGGAATTGCTGCTGCCGCAATTGCAGTAAATGCATCTGCAAGTATAACTAGTATTGATGGTCAAACTCCAGCTAATTATTATACATCTGTTAGCGGTGCATTAATAGAAGGAGATGTTTTAACTATTGGTTTTGACTACCTTGCTGTAAAATCGACTGACGGGATTGAATCACCTCTTGTTAAAATAAGATTTTTAGATGCAGGTTTTACACCTATACCTGAGGGTACTCAAGTGGATATCCCTGTTACTTATGACGAAAGCACAAACTCTTCAACCGCAGATATTACAGTTCCTAATGTTGGTACAAACTTAAGTGAAGTAAGAATACAAATTTTTGTTTATGGGTTTAATGGAACTACAGATGCCAATGCATTTTTCACGGCAAATGCTGGAGGTCTATTTAGTATTGATGCATCAACATTATCTTACAACAAAGCTAAATTAGAAAATGTTACTGTAGGTAGCGATGCTATTACTTTTAGTGCAAAATATTTAAATGACGAATACACCATCTACAACATTACTGGTCAAGCATCTCAAAGTGGATCTATTTCTAGCGAAGTAAGCATTGAGTCTTTAGTTTCTGGTGTTTACATCTTAACAACAGACAAAGGATCATTAAAATTTGTTAAATAAGCCTTCTTTATAAAGAAAGATAAAGCAAACCAAATAAGGTGCTTAAACTATTGTTTAAGCACCTTATTTTTTATGTAAAAACGGAGAAATCAGTCCAAAAACAGACTGACAAATTACAGTTTTTATAAAAAACAACAATACATAATCAATCTAAATAACTTAATAAGCTTTGCTACAACCAATTACAATAAACAACTGAGAATAAGGACTTAAGTTATGTTTTCAAGTCAAAAAAAACAAGGGCTTTATTTTATCATATTCACAATATTAAACCCTGTAATTTATCGTTTTCTCACCAAATGAAAGTTTAACCAAAAACAAACGTATTCATAATGAATGTTTATTTGTAATTCATATATAAATGCTTAATTTTGTGACCCTATATTTTTAGAGTATGATACAGAAACAAGGACTTTATTTACCAGAATTTGAGCATGAAAACTGTGGTGCTGGTTTTATCTGTAACCTTAAAGGTGAAAAGACAAACCAAATTATTCACGATGCATTAGAGATTTTAGTGAAATTGGAACACCGAGGAGGTGTTAGTGCAGATGGAAAAACAGGAGATGGTGCTGGTTTATTAATTGATATACCTCACGACTATTTT
Organism: Wenyingzhuangia sp. IMCC45574; assembly: GCF_054182685.1. Lineage (NCBI taxonomy): Bacteria > Pseudomonadati > Bacteroidota > Flavobacteriia > Flavobacteriales > Flavobacteriaceae > Wenyingzhuangia > Wenyingzhuangia sp. IMCC45574. Next base: position 1,065,077 of record NZ_CM135169.1, read on the forward strand.
AAAAGAGTTTGTGAGTTTGACTTACCAGAGGCACGAAAGTATGCCGTAGGTATGGTATTCTTACCAAAGAATCCAAACCAATACAAATTCTGTAAGGCTGAATTTGAAAAAGAAATTAAAGATCAAGGCTTAGAAATCTTAGGATGGAGAACTGTTCCTGTAGATTCTACTCAATTAGGAGAGATTGCTTTGGCTTCTGAACCAAACATTGAGCAAGTTTTTATTGCACAAGGTGATTTAGAAGAAAACATCTTTAGAGCTAAATTGTATGCTGCACGTAAAATAGCAGAACATACTATCAGCAATTCTAAAATGTCAGAAGCGGATTACTTCTATTTACCAAGTTTATCTAATACGACTCTTATCTACAAAGGTATTATTATGCCAGAAGATATTGGTCCTTACTATACAGATTTACAACAACCAGATTTAGTAACTCGTTTAGCGTTGGTACACCAACGTTTCTCTACGAACACTATGCCTGCTTGGGAATTGGCTCAACCATTTAGATTCTTATGTCAGAATGGAGAAATCAACACCTTAAGAGGTAACGTATCTAGAATGCGTGTTCGTGAAGAGATTATGGCTTCTGGAGTATTTGGAGATCAAATTGAAAAATTATTCCCAATTATATTACCAGGAAAGTCAGATTCTGCTTCTATGGATATGTCTGTTGAGTTGTTAACTTTAACAGGTCGTTCTTTACCAGAAGTAATGATGATGACAATTCCTGAAGCTTGGGAAAAGCATGCTACCATGTCTGAGGACAGAAAAGCGTTCTACGAATACAACTCTTGTATTATGGAACCTTGGGATGGTCCTGCTTCTGTACCTTTTACAGATGGAGATTATGTTGGAGCATTATTAGACCGTAATGGTTTAAGACCTTCTCGTTATACTGTAACTAAGAGTGGTAAATTAATCATGTCATCAGAAGTTGGTGTAGTAGATGTTGAACCATCTGACATTGAGTCTCATGGACGTTTAGAGCCAGGGAAAATGTTCTTAGTAGACATGAACGAAGGTAAAATCATTGGTGATGAGGAAATCAAAAACAAAATTGTTTCTGAGAGACCTTACAAAAAATGGTTAGAAGAAAAGAGTTTAAAGTTAAAAGATGTGCCTAACAACAACGAGGCTTGTCCAATTGAAACTTTAGATTTAAAAACAAGACAACGTTTGTACAACTATACTATTGAAGATATTCAAGAAGTAATTGTACCAATGGCTCAGGTAGGAAAAGAAGCATTAGGTTCTATGGGTATTGATACTCCTTTGGCAGTATTATCAGATAGACCTCAGTTAATCTCTAACTACTTTAAGCAATTATTTGCTCAGGTTACCAACCCACCTTTGGATGGTATTCGTGAGGAAGTAGTAACTGATATCAGTTTGGCATTAGGTCATGATAAAAACATCTTTGACATTACTGCTGATCAATGTAAAAAATTAAGAATTCAGAATCCTGTTATCTCTAACAACGATTTAGAGAAAATCCGTCATATAAATGTAGATGGTTTCAAAGCTGAAACTATTGAAATGTTATATACTAAGGAAAAAGGGATGAACGGTTTAGAAGATGGTTTAGATGAAATCATCACTAAAATTTCTAAAGCGGTAGATAATGGTGTTAATATCATCATCTTATCAGATAGAGGTGCTAAAGAAGGATTGGCTCCAATTCCATCTTTATTAGCTTGTTCTTACGTTCACCACCAAATGAACCGTTTACGTAAGCGTTCTTACTTCGATATTGTAATCGAATCTGCAGAACCGCGTGAGCCTCATCATTTTGCTACCTTATTTGGTTACGGTGCTTCTGCAGTAAACCCTTACATGGTAAACGAAATTATCCGTTTACAAGTACAAGAAGGATTTATTGAATTAGACGAGCAAAAAGCTGTAGATAACTTTAACAAAGCAATTGGTAAAGGAATCTTAAAGGTGATGAACAAAATTGGAATCTCTACATTACACTCGTACAGAGGTTCTCAAATTTTCGAAATTGTAGGTTTCAACTCAGAATTCGTAAACAAATACTTCCCTTACACTGCTTCTAGAATAGAAGGTATCGGATTGTACGAAATTGAAAAAGAAATCAACGAAAGATATAAATACGCGTATCCAGACACTTATGTAGACAAGCGTTTAGGTTTAAACATTGGTGGAGATTACAGATGGAGACGTAATGGTGAACGTCATATTTTTAACCCAACTACAGTTGCTAAATTACAGCAAGCAGTACGTTTGAGTGATCAAAAATCGTATGATGTTTATAAGAATGCTATTAACGAGCAGTCTAAAAACTTATTAACCATTCGTGGATTGTTTGAGTTTAACAACTTAGACCCTATTCCTTTAGATGAAGTAGAACCATGGACAGAAATTGTAAAGCGTTTTAAAACGGGTGCAATGTCTTACGGATCTATCTCTCGTGAAGCGCACGAAAACTTAGCCATTGCGATGAACCGTTTAGGTGGTAAATCTAACTCTGGAGAAGGTGGTGAAGACAGAAGACGTTTCCAACCAGATGCAAATGGAGACAATAAAAACTCTGCAATTAAGCAGGTAGCTTCTGGACGTTTTGGGGTAACTTCTCATTACTTAAGTTCAGCAAAAGAAATTCAAATTAAAATGGCTCAGGGTGCTAAGCCAGGAGAAGGTGGTCAGTTACCAGGTACAAAAGTTTTACCATGGATTGCTGATGCTCGTAACTCAACTCCTTTTGTAGGATTGATTTCTCCCCCACCTCACCATGATATTTACTCTATTGAAGATTTAGCACAATTAATTTACGATTTAAAGAATGCAAATCGTGAAGCTAGAATCAACGTAAAATTAGTATCTGAGGTTGGAGTTGGTACCATTGCTGCCGGAGTTTCTAAAGCAAAAGCAGATGTTGTATTAATTTCTGGTTATGATGGTGGTACAGGAGCTTCTCCTTTAACATCTTTAAAACACGCTGGTTTACCTTGGGAACTTGGTTTAGCAGAAGCACAACAAACATTGGTATTAAACAATTTACGTTCTCGTATTGTTGTTGAATGTGATGGTCAGTTAAAAACAGGACGTGATGTTGCTATCGCGGCTTTATTAGGAGCTGAAGAATTTGGTTTTGCAACGGCACCATTAGTAGCTTCTGGATGTATTATGATGCGTAAGTGTCACTTAAATACTTGTCCAGTAGGTATTGCTACTCAAGATAAAGAATTACGTAAGAACTTTAAGGGTACTCCAGAACACGTAATTAACTTCTTCTACTATGTAGCAAACGAATTAAGAGAAATTATGGCTCAATTAGGATTCCGTACAATGGATGAAATGATTGGTCAGACTCAAAAAATAAATGCTAATAATGCAATTGAGCATTACAAAGCAAAAGGGTTAGATTTATCTGCTATTTTACACCAACCTGCTGGATACAGCAACTTACCGGTTAAGAATAGTGAAAAGCAAGATCATAACTTAGACAATGTAATTGACTTTACTATTTTAAAAGATGCACATGCTGCTATCTTTAGAAAAGAAGTTACCAACTTAGAATATCCTATTGGAAACACAGATCGTTCTGTAGGAGCTATTGTTTCTAACGAAGTTTCTAAGATTTATGGTCACTTAGGATTGCCAGAAGATACTTTAAATATTAAATTTAAAGGTTCGGCAGGACAATCTTTAGGAGTATTTGGAGCACATGGTATTACATATACTGTAGAAGGTAACACAAACGATTACTTAGGTAAAGGTTTATCTGGTGGTAAATTAATTGTTAAAAAACCTACAGATGCAGACTTTGTAGCAGAAGACAACATTATTGTTGGTAACGTTTGTTTGTTTGGAGCTGTAAAAGGTGAAGCATACATTAACGGTATTGCTGGTGAACGTTTTGCGGTTCGTAACTCTGGAGCTACTGCGGTAGTAGAAGGGTTAGGAGATCACGGATGTGAATACATGACTGGAGGTAGAATTGTAGTATTAGGAGATACAGGTCGTAACTTTGCAGCAGGAATGTCTGGAGGATACGCTTATGTATTAAACACTACAGGACAATTTACAAACGGATTGTGTAATGAAGAAACAATTGACTTTGATCCTATTACAGAAGAAGATGCAGCTGAATTGAAAGGATTGATAGAAAAGCACGTTTCTTACACAGGAAGTAACAGAGGTAAAGAAGTGTTGGCTGACTGGGAAAATAACTTAGCTAAGTTTGTAAAAGTAATGCCTAAAGAATACAAAGTAGCTTTAGAGCGTATTGCAAACGAAGAACCAATGGTTGAAGAATTAGTATAATTAGTAACAAGTAATGAGTACAAAGTATCAAGTTCTACTAAACTTTGTACTCACTACTTAATGCTTTATACAAAATAAAAACTCATAACTTATAAAATATGGGAAAAGTAACTGGATTTAAAGAATTCGAAAGAAAAGACGAATCGTACAAAGCTGTAGAAGAGCGTGTACAACATTATAATGAATTTACAGTTCCATTAAGCGAGACTGAAATTACAGAGCAAGGATCTCGTTGTATGGATTGTGGTATCCCTTTCTGTCACAGTGGTTGTCCGTTAGGAAACCTTATTCCTGACTTTAACCAAATGGTGCACCAAGGTGAGTGGCAAAAAGCTTCTTGGATATTACACTCTACAAATAACTTCCCTGAATTTACAGGACGTTTATGTCCTGCTCCATGTGAAAAAGCATGTGTATTGGGAATCATAGAGGATCCTATCTCTATTGAAAATATTGAAAAGAACATTGTGGAACGTGCTTTTAAAGAAGGATGGATTAAACCACAAGCTCCTAAAAATAGAACTGGAAAAACTGTTGCTGTTATTGGTTCTGGACCTGCAGGTTTAGCCACAGCGCAACAATTAAACAGAGCAGGACACTTGGTAACCGTTTTTGAAAGAGACGATGAAATTGGTGGATTGTTACGTTACGGTATTCCTAACTTTAAAATGGAAAAACACATTATTGATAGACGTGTAGCTATTTTAGAAGCAGAAGGAATTACTTTTAAAGTAAATGCAAACGTAGGTAAAAACGTTTCTGTTGAGGAATTAAAAGCTTTTGATGCAGTTGTATTAGCAGGTGGAGCTACAGAAAGACGTTCTTTACCAACTCCTGGTATAGATGCTGATGGTGTAGTACAGGCAATGGATTTCTTAACACAACAAACTAAAGTTGTTTTAGGTAAAGAAGTAAAAGACCAAGTAATGGCTACAGATAAAAATGTAATTGTTATTGGTGGTGGAGATACTGGTTCTGACTGTGTAGGTACTTCTAACAGACATGGAGCAAAATCGGTAACGAACTTTGAGATTATGCCAAAACCTCCAGGACACCGTTCTCCTACAACTCCTTGGCCATACTGGCCTTTACAGTTAAAAACTTCTTCTTCTCATAAAGAAGGATGTGATCGTAACTGGTTAATTAACACCAAAGAGTTTGTTAAAGACGAAAATGGAAAGTTAATCGCCTTAAAAACAGTAAATGTTGAGTGGGAAATGGTTCCAGGACAACGTCCAAAATTAATCGAGATCGAAGGTACTGAAAAAACATACCCTTGTGATTTAGCTTTATTAGCTTTAGGATTTACAGGACCAGAGAACTACTTAGCAACTCAATTAGGAATTGAAACAGATGCTCGTTCTAACTACAAAGCAGAATACGGAAAGTACCAAACAAACGTACCTAACATTTTTGCTGCAGGAGATATGCGTAGAGGTCAATCTTTAATTGTATGGGCTATTTCTGAAGGTAGAGAATGTGCTCGTCAAGTAGACATCTTCTTAATGGGTAAATCTGATTTACCTTCTAAAAACGAAGCAGGAGATTTAGTAGGAGTTCAATAAGAACTTTTAAACTCTAAAATATAGGTAAAACCTCATTCCAATTTGGAATGAGGTTTTTTTATTGTCTAATGGCTATATTTACGTTTATTAAGAAACTAGAATACATATTCATTAAAGGAACTTAGAGTTAATTATAAATGACTACAAAAGATATAGAATATCTCTTAGCTAATGAAACAGGTACTATTTTACTTAAAAAAGAATCTGAGAAATCTTTTTTTGAAAGTTTATTAGAAAATTGGACCTCTATAATTTCTCTTATATACTATTTAAAGAGGAGAAAATACGACTATTTGATTTTAACAAATAGAAGAATAATTATAATAGTCAGAAATAAAAAGTCCAAAGAAATACTAATAGAAGGCTTTACTTCATGTAACTATAATGGAATTAAGTGTGAATTAGAAATTAATAATTCAAAAGGCACCATAACTGTACCTCTTAAAAGTTTACGTATTAATTATGAGGGAGGGAAGTTACTACGAAGAAAATTAAGAATAGAAGACATCTAACCAATAATCAAAAATGAATCAACAGTTAAAAAGCGAACTACTAGCGACTATTACAAACGATGAATGGATGATTGGTATTTTAAAAACCGTTAGAAATTTAAACCTAAATGATTGTTGGATTGGAGCTGGTTTTGTTAGAAACAAAATTTGGGATGTAAAACACGGTAAAGAAAGAACAGCACTTAATGATATTGATGTCATTTATTTTGATGCATTAAGTACGACCAAAACACAGGACTTACAAATAGAGAATACACTCCAAACACTAAATCCTGAATTAAATTGGTCTGTTAAGAATCAAGCTAGAATGCACCTTAGAAACGGACACAAACCTTATAAAGATTGTAATACAGCTATTTCTTTTTGGCCAGAAACAGCTACTTCTATAGCAGTTAGAATTAATTTAGAAAACCAAATAGAATGTCTTGCTCCACATGGTTTAGAGGATTTATTTAACCTTGTAGTGGTACCAACACCCCAGTTTAATTTAAGCATCTACGCTCGTAGAATTCAAAAGAAAAATTGGAACAAAAAATGGAATCAACTAACAATAAAAATGGAATAGCATTGCTTCCTAAAACAGCTATACTAAAAGTGAATTATAAAAGAAACAAAAGCCATTCCTAACTAAAGGAATAGCTTTTGGAGTATAAATATATAATTAATCAGGATGGTTCTTAATATCCAAGTACCTCTAGCATTTCCCTACTAGATTGTTCTTTTCTGTACACATGATGTACAATTTCACCGTCTTCATTTTTATTTAAAATAATATGCTTTGGGGATGGAATTAAGCAATGCTGAATTCCGCCATAGCCAGAAATTGCTTCTTGATAAGCTCCTGTGTTAAAAAAACCTACAAATAACGTTTCATCTTCTTTATACTCGGGTAGGTAAATTGCATTTATATGTTGTTCAGAATTGTAGTAATCATCGCTATCGCAAGTAAGTCCCCCCAAAAATACACGCTCGTATTTTTCGTTCCAACGGTTTATTGGCAACATAATAAAACGTTTGCTAATTGCCCAGGTATCTGGTAAAGTAGTCATAAAAGAACTGTCTATCATGTTCCAACGCTCTCTGTCGTTTTGTTTCTTTTGGTTTAATACAGAATAAATCATTCCTCCAGATTCTGCTACCGTAAAAGAGCCAAACTCTGTAAAAATATTAGGATGTTTTGCTCCAACAGACTCTGCACCCATTTTAATCTGGCTGGTAATTTCTGTAATCATATACTGATAATCAAAATCGAACTGTAACGAATTTTTTACAGGAAAACCTCCCCCAATGTCTAAATGATGAATATTAGCTCCTACACTAATTAAATTGGTATATACATTGATAAACTTTCTCAATTCGTTCCAGTAGTAAGCATTGTCTCTAATTCCGGTATTCACAAAGAAATGCAACATTGTTAACTCAAAACGATCGTGGTTCTTAATCCTAGATTCATAAAATGGAACTACATCTTTATAGCCTATTCCCAAACGAGAGGTATAAAACTCAAACTTAGGATCTTCTTCAGAAGCAATTCTAATTCCTATTTGAAGTTTGGTATGAATTAAATCATCCAACAACTCAAACTCATCAAAACTATCTATAATAGGAATAATTCTATCAAAACCTAAGTCTATCAATCGTCTAATATTAGCAATGTATTCTTTGGTTTTATAGCCATTACACAATACATAAATATGATCACTTAACAGACCTTTTTGATAAAGAGAAATAATAATTTCTATATCAAAAGCAGAAGAAGTTTCTATATGAGCATTAAACTTAGCACATTCTTTTAGCACATAATTAAAATGAGAACTTTTGGTACAATAACAATAATGGTAACTTCCTTGGTAAGACAACTCTTTAAAAGCAGCAGAAAACCAATCTCTACACTTTTTAATTTGTTCACCAATTACAGGTAAATAGGTAAACCGTAAAGGAGTCCCATAGGTATTTACCAAAGACATCAAATCTATGCCTCTAAATTGCAATGTCTCATTTTTTAGTTTGAATTCTTCCTGTGGAAAATCAAACGTTTGTTCAATTAAATCTATATACTTATCCTTCATTATATATAAATCAATCCGTCTAAAAGGTTATTATGTATTCTTGTAATCGACTGGCAAAGTAAATTCAAATAGTGAAATTAATCACTATAAAACACTATTTCAGTAAATTTCCCTTTATATTTGAAAATAAAAAGTTAAAAACAATAACGATGGATGTAATTGATAAAAAAATACTTGAAATTCTCCAAGACAACGCATTGATAACCGCTAAAGAACTAGCAGAAAACTTGTCTTTAACAACCACTCCTATCTACGAAAGGATCAAAAAACTCCAGAAAACCGGAATTATAAAAAAATACGTAGCTCTTTTAGATGCTGATTTGTTGAATAAAAATATTCTGGTGTTTATGAATATTACCATTAAAGACCACCACTCGGAAAATAGAGAACCTTTTGTAAAGCAAATGGAACAATTAGAAGAAGTATTAGAGTTTTATCACACTTCTGGTAGTTTTGATTTTTTGGTAAAAGTAAGATTTTCAGACATTACATCTTTCCGTAATTTCTTAGTAAACAAAGTTGCTTCTATTCCTAACATTAGTGATATCGATAGTCAAATAGTACTAGAGGAAATTAAATACTCTACTAAAATATCAGTGCAGTAAGCCTTGCGAATAACCTGCCCAATTGCATAAACAATACAATACTCGCGCTCCTACATTTCCATCCCATGCTTGGCTTCCTCCTACCTCGCATAAGTCAAAACCAATAATTTTTCTTCCAGATTTAGCCACTTGCTCTATTAAATACATGGCTTGAGTAAATTCTAAACCTCCAGGTACCGGAGTTCCTGTTTCGGGACATAAAGAAGGAACTAAACCATCAATATCAAAACTTATATACACCAATTCTGGAAGGTTTTCTAGTATTGTATCACATTGATTTTTCCATGTAGTCCCAACAAATTGTTCCGATTTTAATTGATGATCATAAAATACAGATACCTCATGTTCTTTGGCAAAGGCAACTTCCTCATCGCAGTAATCACGAATCCCTACTTGCACCAATTTAGAAATAAAACGCTTGTTAATGGCATTGTTAAAAATAGAAGCATGCGAATAAGTAAAACCTTCGTAAGCAGTCCTTAAATCCATATGTGCATCTACCTGTAATACACCAAAATCTCCATACTTTTCTTTTAATGCTTGTAACAAACCAAGCGGACAACTGTGCTCTCCTCCTAACACAGCAGGAATTTTCCCCAAAGTAAGTAACGCTTTGCTTTGTGTATAAACATATTCTTTTAATTCTTGACAAGCACTATTCACTTCGTTTAAAACAGATTGCATTGCTGCATTGTTAGCAACAGATCCTCCATGCTCTAAAAATGCAATGTACGCTTCGGATTTTGCTCTTAAGTTCTTATTCTGTTCCAACAAGATTGCATCGCTTGGTTGCAGATAAATTCCCAATTTCCAAGCTTCTTTAATTCCATACACAGCTAAATCTAACTGTGTAGAAGCTTCTAATACATTTTGTGGTCCATTGCTCGTTCCATCGTTATAAGACACCGTAACGTCCCAAGGCACAGAAACAACTACTACATTGGCTTCTTCTTTGCTAAAAGGCAAGCCTATAAAGTGTCCGTTGTTAAGTCCTACTCCACTGGGATTGAAAGAATTGTTATCCATATTGCAAATAAAATAAAATCGAATTAAAAAATAAATTAATTTTGTCGGGAATAAACAATACATATTTATACGAAAAGAATTGGCAAAAGTCTTAATTATTGGAGCCGGTGGCGTTGGTAGCGTTGTCGCTCAGAAGTGTGCTTCTGTACCAGAAGTTTTTACAAAAATTATGTTAGCAAGCAGAACAAAATCTAAATGTGATGACATTGCAGCATTAATTAAGCATAGAAAAATTGAAACGGCACAAGTAGATGCCGATAATGTTCCTGAATTGGTAGCTTTAATGCAAAGCTTTGAACCCGAATTGGTGATAAACGTTGCCTTACCTTATCAGGATTTAACTATTATGGATGCCTGTTTAGAGGTTGGATGCAGTTATTTAGATACTGCCAACTACGAACCTAAGGACGAAGCTAAATTTGAATACAGCTGGCAATGGGCTTATCAAGATAAGTTTAAAGAAAAAGGATTAACAGCCATACTAGGTTGTGGTTTTGATCCAGGAGTTACCAGTATTTACACGGCACATGCTGCCAAACATCACTTTGATGAAATTCACTATTTAGACATTGTAGACTGTAACGGTGGAGACCACGGTAAAGCCTTTGCAACCAACTTTAATCCAGAAATTAATATTAGAGAGGTAACGCAAAAAGGACGTTACTGGGAAAATGGACAATGGGTAGAAACAGAACCTCATCAAATTAGAGCTGAATTAAATTATCCTAACATTGGAGAACGTAGCTCCTATGTAATTTATCACGAGGAATTAGAATCTTTGGTAAAGAACTACCCTATGCTTAAGCGTGCTCGTTTTTGGATGACTTTTGGCGATGAATATCTAACACACTTACGTGTTATTCAGAATATTGGAATGGCCAGTATAGAACCAATTGTGTACAAGGGAGTAGAAATTGTTCCTTTGCAGTTTTTAAAAGAAACTTTACCTAATCCTGGAGATTTAGGAGAAAACTACAGCGGAGAAACTTCTATAGGTTGTAGAATTAAGGGAATTAAAGATGGGAAAGAAAAAACCTATTACGTTTGGAACAACTGTAAGCACCAAGATGCTTATGACGATACTGCAAGTCAAGGAGTTTCTTATACCACTGGGGTTCCGGCCATGTTAGGAGCTAAAATGTTCTTAACTGGGAAATGGAAAAAACCTGGTGTGTTTAATGTAGAAGAATTTAACCCAGATCCTTTTATGCAAGAAATTGGGGGTTACGGGTTGCCATGGCAAGAAGAAATTAACGGAGACTTAGAAGTCTAATTTTTAAAAACTAGTTCTCAACTCCGCTCGAACATCCTTTATTATTTGTAAACGATAAATTAGGTTATCGAGCGGATCCCGAAACTTTGGAAAAAATGCAATTTAAGACACTTATTTATTCTTCTTATGGATACAACTCATATTCCATCCCCTTCTTTTGTGTTGAATGAAACACTATTTAGAAACAATTTACAACTGATTAAAAAAGTAGCAGACGAAGCAGGAATAGAAATTATTCTCGCTTTTAAAGGTTTTGCCATGTGGTCTGCTTTTCCCATAGTTAAAGAATATATTAATGGAGCAACTGCTAGCTCTTTGTACGAATCTCAACTGTGTGTAGATAAAATGGGAGCTTTGGCACATACCTATGCGGCTGCCTACCACCCCGATGAGTTTGATGGTATTGTAAAAAACAGTAGCCATATCGTTTTTAATTCCCTCACTCAATTCCATACATATTATGCCAAAACACAAAATGCCGCACACGCTATTTCTTGTGGTTTACGTGTAAATCCTGAGTATAGCGATGTAAGTACTGATTTGTACAACCCTAGTTCTCCTAAAAGTAGGTTGGGTATTTTACACGAAAACTTACCCAATACATTACCCAAAGGCGTAGAGGGAATGCATGTACATGTACTCTGCGAATCTAATTCTTATGCCTTAGAAAAAACAATGTTGGCTTTTGAAGAAAAGTTTGGAAAATACATACCGCAATTAAAATGGGTAAACTTTGGTGGTGGACATTTAATGACTCGTAAAGGGTACAATACCCAACATTTAATTTCAATTTTAAAAGCATTTAAAGAAAAACACCGTATTGATATAATTCTAGAACCTGGAAGTGCTTTTGCCTGGGAAACAGGTGTTTTAGTTGCACAAGTGTTAGATATAGTAAAAGGAAGAGGCATACAAACCGCTATGTTAGATGTTTCTTTTACCGCTCATATGCCAGACACCCTAGAAATGCCATACAGGCCCAATATTATCAATGTAAAAGACCCAAATAGTAAAAGCAAACGTGCTCACTTATATAGATTGGGGGGTGTAAGTTGTTTGGCAGGTGATTTTATGGAAGCATATGACTTTGGGAAAGAATTAAACATTGGAGATTGCGTAGTGTTTAAAGATATGATTCACTATACCATGGTAAAAACAACTATGTTTAATGGTGTAAACCACCCCAGTATTGTTATTGAAAAAACAAATGGTGAATTAGAAATTGTAAAACGCTTTACCTACAATGATTACAAAAACCGATTGTCTTAATTAAACTTTTAAAGGTATTGTGTGTCCAAAAAGAAACACTTAAACCAAAAGCATGCGAATTATACAACGAATCTGTATTGTCTTGTTATTGATGAGTTTTGCTACAATCACAGCTCAGAACAAAAAAGCAAACATCAACTTTACGGCTAAATTATTAGAAAGAAGACTCGAAAAAGTAAATCTTTCTCAATCTCAATGGAATCAATTTTACGATCTAAGCGAAGTGTTTAAGTCTGATCTACTGCAACTACGAAAAGAATATGGAATTTCTGACTTAATCAAAAAAAGAGATAAAGTACACAGGCAAATAATTAAAGAGCGTATTAGTAAAGATTTGTACTATGATGAACTACAAGAACGTATGGGCATAACAGCGCATCAAACCGAAGGCTTTAAGAAAACAGTTCCTCTAAAGAATACTTACAAAAAAGCAGTTATGGCTTTGCTGAGTAAAGAACAGAAAACTAAGTTTTCTAAAACGGGTAAAAAGAAACAAAAAAGAGACCATTAAGGTCTCTTTTGTATTTTATGCAAACGCTTAAAGCTTTCACTTTGTTTGATCAAAAAATCCAATACTTCAAACTCTTGATGATTCTTGTATAATTTAGTGATTTCTCCTCTTTTTTGATGTTCTCGGCAATACTCAAAGAAATCATCTATTAATAGCTCTGGTATGCCCAAGTCATTTGTAAAAAAAGATAGCTTTTTTTCTTCCATAAGATCAACTTTAAAACTCATCCATAGTTGGTCACTCTTTTTTTTACTTATTTGATTCTTATTTTTCTTTTTAAACAACTTCGTCACATAATAAAACACCTCTAATAAATCAATTCCAGACCCTCCTCCTACTTTTATAGGATTGGTGTCAGCTAATTGTCTTACTTCGTTCCTTCGCATCGCTATATCATCTGGCACGTATGGAGTATTTAAAGCAGCGGAAAAATCCAACGCTGCATCACTTAACAAACTATTTAAAACAACCTCTTTTAACTCATTAATTCTCGGTTTTAGTTCAACCGTTATTTCTTTCACTTTAAAAATCGTATCCGAAATAAAAAAGCTGTTATTCTCTATATGCACTGCGTTAATAACAATAGAATCTCCTTTCCGTACTGGAATTATAAACGCTCCTAACTGATTACTCGTTGTTACCATTTTAAAAGTTTTATTGGTAACTGTAACCGCATCCACTTTTAAAGAATCACTTTTTAGGAGTCCTTGTAGTTGAACAACATCGGTCTGTGAGAAACATTTAATGACAATAAAAAATACAAATAGCAATGTGACTTTAAACTTCAAAACTCTTTTTTAAAGCGTAAAATCACAAAAACAGCACCAAATTGGTATTCTAAATAAAATTATAAACCAACATCAAGTCCGTTGCTCTAATTAGAATTCATATTAGAACAACTTGATATGCCATAGATTCTTCTTTTTTCCCTCTCTTCAATCAATACAATTGACTACTTTTTTGTAATAAATGTTGAAGCCAAAACTAAAGGCTATCAATTATGGGTAAATCTGTTTCCACAAATGGGCAACCCTTACTTAATGTACTATATTGCAAGCTCTCATTTTTTTAATTTACAACCAAACCAATGAAATCTCATCTCCTTAATTTAAAAAAAATAGGACTTTGTATTATTTGTTGTACAAGTCTAACATCTGTAGCCCAAGAAAAAATATACGTACAACCACACACACAACGATTTGTTGAAGGTGAATCTACTTTTGATAGAAGTAAGTACTTTACCTTTCATAGTTTTTTTAGAAAACAAGATGCCGAATTCGAGAACTTTAAAGCCACATACAATCTAGATAAAGATTATATAGGATCCAGGTTATTTAATAGCCCTGTAAATAAACGTAATCATAAAAATACAGGCTCGTTCTCTAAGGTTCCTAAAAACTATAAAGGAGAAAGAGAAACCACTAATTATGTATCTACAGGACATCCCAATGGTCTGTTTTATGGAAAAGGTGTAGACTACTCGCAAATAGATATTCAACCCTTTATTGCAAATGCTGTAAAATATACGGTTGATTACTACAAACATAAAGAACAATATGTTCCATCTATCTTTGAGCCTTTAAACGAACCTATGGTACATGCTGTAGACTTTTATCCTCAAGAGGGAAAAAAGAAAAAGTACATCAAATCTAAGATTACCTCTATCATAGAAAAAATATGTGTGTACCATAGAGAACTTGCAAAAGGTATTCATAGTGCTCCAGAATTAAAAAATATGAAAGTAGGTGGTTTTGGTTCTGCTTTTCCTGAATTCGAAACGAATAACTTTGGTCTATGGAAAGCTAGATTTAAGCGATTTATTGATATTGCTGGAGAAGATGTTGATTTATTCACCGTTCACTTATACGATGGTAGTGGTATTAACAACAAAGGAGGTAGAAGATCGGGTTCTAACTCCGAGGCAATTTTAGACATGATAGAAACTTACAGTAACATTAAATTAGGAACTGTAAAACCTATTGCTATAACCGAGTATGGTCGTTTGGTACCAGATCAACCAAATTTCAAAGAAAACGGAAACTATGTGCCTTTAGTAAATGCTCAGGCTGTTAGATCTCAAAATCATATGGTGATGAACTTTATTGAAAGAGGTGGTAAACTACCTATTTCTATTCCGTTTACGATAGGTAAAACAAAGGTAAAGCAACGTTACTCTAAATCTGGATTGTGGCAAAAACAGCCAGACGGAAGTTGGGAGCTTTCTCAGAGAAAATACTTCTTTGAGATATGGAAAGATGTAAAAGGTAAAAGAGTATATACTAAGTCAACGAATGTTGATGTGCAAACACAAGCTTTTGTGAATAAGAACAAATTGTATTTAGTTTTAAACAATTTAAATGACAAAACACAAAACGTAGCACTAAATGTAAATGCTACGGACAAATTAAAAAAAGTACAGATCAAACGCTTAAAAATACACACTGATAAACTTCCCGAGCTTACCATAACAAAAAGTAAAAAAGCTCCAGATGCTATTAGTTTAGACTATGGAGAAACAATTGTTATTACTTATCAATACAAAGCTGCCATTGATTTTAACAATACAATACAAAGTAAAAAACATTATGCAAAAGAGTATTTACAGCCTATCATAGATGGAGTATCTAATTCTTTTCACTTCTCAGACATCAATGTAAAAAACGGAGAAGCAGTATTAAGATTAGGGGTTTCTAGAAAACATGGTGCTTCTTTACAACCCAACATTAAAATAAACGGTAAGGAGCTTACATTCACCGGTGATTTGATTAGAGGAAATGACCAAAACAAGAGAAAACAATTCTTTGGAATTTTAGAAATACCTGTTGCAGCAACCTATTTGAAAAAGGGAGCTAATACGTTAGATATTTCTTTCTCTGGTAATGGAGGAAGTATTAGTTCTGTTATTTTAAAAGTAGAGCAAGCTGAAAAAGCATTATAATAACTACTTTATCAAACAAGAAAAGGAGCTTAACAAATTTTGTTAAGCTCCTTTTTTATTGAAGTAATAAACTTACTAATTTCTAGTATCAGGTGTAAACCTAATTTTATATTCCTTTGGAGGTGTTGCCCTCATTAAGTGTTTCACAAAATAATCCCAACGTTTACGCATTATATACAAGGTATCTCCTCCGTAACCATGTCTTGCATTCGGAATTAAAAGAAAATCAAAATCTTTTTGAGCTTTTATCAAGGCATCTACCACCAAATAGGTATTGTAAGGTGGTACATTGTCGTCCATTCCTCCATGGATTAACCACAATTTTCCTTTTAAGTTTTTAGCATACTCTTGGTTGGCTTGTGCTTGGTAATTAGACACTCCTTTAGCATCGTATTTTTCTAAACCTATATAGCGTTCCCCCCAATCGTCTTCATAATTTCTATTATCGTGATTTCCAGATTCAGAAATCCCTACTTTAAAGAAATCTGGATACTTAAACATAGCGGCAGTACTTGCAAAACCACCTCCCGAGTGCCCCCAAATCCCAACTTTGTCTAAATCTAAGAAAGTGTATTTCTTTTGCAACTGCTCCAAACCAAAAATCTGATCTGGTAGGGTATTTTCTGCCATGTTTCCATAACAAGCATCGTGAAAAGACTTAGAACGATTTGGATTACAGCTTCCTTCTAACTGTACCACTGCAAAACCTAACTCAGCCAAAGCTTGGCAGTCTCTTGTCCCTCTTCTAAAATCCCAAGAACCAACACTTCCTCCTGTAGGCCCTGGATAAATATACACCACTACAGGTAATTTTTCGGCACTTGCTTGTTGGTACTTGCTTGGTAAAAACAACAGCCCATACAAATCCCAATCTCCATTAGAAGATTTTACAGTAAACTGTGTTGGAGCCTTCCAACCTGAAGCTTTTAACTTTGTGATATCGGTTTTCTCTAATACAGACCTCAACTTTCCATTCATATCTTTTACTTGGTGAACTGGAGCAACGTCTACTTGTGAATAAGAATCAATAAAATAATCTTCTTTAGGTGATAAACGAACGGTATGGTTTCCATATTCTGGCGTTAGTAATTTTAAACCTTTCCCATTGAATTTTACTTTGTACAAGTAATTGTAATAAGGGTTTCCTTCTCCTTTGTAATGATTTCCTACAAAGTAGATGGTTCTTTTCGCTTCATCAATCTTTACTATTTTCTTTACTAGGTACTCCCCTTTGGTAATCTGATGCTTTAGCTTTCCTGTTTTGGCATCGTGTAAATACAAATGTCCCCAATCGCTTTGCTCCGAATACCATATAAACTCATCGGTTTTAGAAAAGTATTTCCAGTTAATTGCCCCTTGTCCTGATTCATACTGCGTAGGAACTACTTCTTCAAAAATATCTTTTACCTCTCCTGTTTCCGTATTCGCTAATCGCAACTTTGCTTCTTTATGATCTCTACTGGTAGACACAAACATCAATTGCTTGCTATCTTCACTCCAAGCAACATCATCAAAGCCATCTTCGCAAGAAATATCATCACATAGAGTTCCTCTACGCGCATCGGGTGCTAAGGCTAATTTTACAACTTTAGGTTCATCAATATGAATAATTACACGGTGAATTTTAATAATCTCTTTATCGATTGGCAAAGGGTATTTCCAGGCTTTTAACTCTGGAGCTCCTACCTTTGTTTTTACCAAATACATGTCACTCACATGTCGTTGGTCTTGTTGAAACGTTGCTATCTTTTTAGAATCTGGAGACCAACTAAGAATCGGTTTGTCCGTTTGTTTCCATCCTGCATTATCTGTTGCATAGCCAAAGTTCTCTATTCCATCGGTTGTTAAAGCGGTTTCTTTCCCAGTGGCTACCTCCTTTATATACAGATTCCAATCTTTTATAAAAGCTACATATTGTTTATTGGGTGATGCTATTTCGGTAAACGAACCAGGTTCTCTTTCTATTTTAATATTTCCTTGACTTATCAATTCTCTTTGCCCCGAAGTAACAATGAATTTATTGGTTATAGGATTGTACAACTTAAACGCTGTCCCTTTAGCGTTGATGGTTTTGTACCATACCCTACCATCTGGCAGCCATTGTGGGTAAATGGAGTTGTCTATTAATTTACTAGTGTTGGGATACAACATACCAACTGCTTGGTGGTAATCTGCTTGGGTGAGTACTTTTTGCGCTTGTGTGGTTGTTACCAACAATACCCAAAGTAAGGCAATTCTTTTCATAGTCTATTTTCTATTCAAAATGAGTTACAAGCATTAAATTTAATTGTTTTACTACAAACTATCACTGCGTAAAATCAAGAATGACTGAATTTCTACCCTAAAAAAACAAAGGTGGTAAAACCTACAGTTTCACCACCTTTTGTATGCATTCGCCAAGGTATTTTTAATCCATGCAGTCGATATCTTTTTACGATTGAGTGTACATAAAATCCTTTCTCTTTACACCATTGTTTGTATTGAAGCTTCCTTTTCTTTGTCTTCTCTTTTACAAAAACAATTCCTATGTTTTTCTCCTTGAAAAGAATCAGGATCTGATTCAACAATACCAAAACAATATTGAATACATCTATCCATTCAGCTATCTGACCTACTTTAGCCATCGTTTGTTTGTTCATATTACTGATCCAACAAATTCTATAGGCTATCTGAAGCCAAAATATAAACTTTATCAAGAAGCTTATAATTACCAAATGGGTTACTACTCTTAGTAGTTTCTTCTGTAAATTAAATCTTCTCATTTTTTCTTTGTTTTAATTGGTAGCAACTAGTCAATACTCCCCTTTACCCGATACTTGTTACTAGATACCTGCTACCTTTTACCTACGTTAAAATCTCCTTTAACTGTTTTACCAAGTTACCGTTCCCATTGATAGAAATTTCACCTACTTTATCTGCTATTTTCTCTACGTACTCCATCTCTTTCATCTTTAACAACATCGTGTTTTCCTCCATCAACTTCGCTGTATTTAACATACTTCTTATAGCAGCAGTTTCTTCTCTACGTGTAATTACATTGGCCTGAGATCTTTTTTGAGCTTCTAAGACTTGATTCATAATCGTTCTCATCTCTCCTGGTAAAATAACATCCTTAATACCAACATCTGATATTTCGACACCTAATGCAGCCGCTTTTTCAGAAATCTCATTTAAAATAGCTACAGCCAATTCTTCTTTGCTTTCTAACAACTCATCCAAAGTATATTTTGCTACATAGGTTCTTAAAGACAATTGCAACAAGCTGTATATTTGATTCTCATAACTTTGATTATCAATTACTGCTTTTATAATATCTATCACTTTATAAAAAGCCGTCAAATTAATACGAATCGTTGCTTTGTCTTTCGTTAACAATTCTTGACCTGAAAGTTCTACTTGCTTTTGTCTTATATCTACTTTGCTAATTTTTATCGTTGTGTTGTTCTTCCAATATCTATAGATACCTGCATCTAAAACCTCCACAAACTGATCGTTCATTAACAAGATGGCTTTTTCATAAGAAAACACTTCAAACTCACGTATGTATTGTCTCAATGTCATATCAGCAAAGTCTAACTCCTTGTTTGTAGACAATTCTTCTGTATTGCTGATATCGTACTTTTTAAACGTCAATACTTGATTGGCTTTCCAGTACTTGTAAACACCTTTTTTTAAGATGTTACTTAAAATTCCATCTCTGTACACCAACACCAACTCGTTAGACAACACTTTTACAATGTTTAATAATTCTACCAATTGCTCATTTTGATACAATTCGGTATCCGTGATTAAAGTCACAAACTCATCTTCTACACTCTTTACATAGACTTTGTTAAACAACTCTGTCCAATAATCATTTTGTGTTAAAACGGTTTTAAACTCATTCTTACGATTGTATACAATCCCAATCTTTCCTTTTTTAATGTTAATTTCTCTCATCTCTTTTTATTTTTTATTTGGTAATTAGCTACAGCTATGTTGCTTAACTAATACTAAATACCCGCTACCTGATACTTGATACCAGCTACCTATTACCTAATTATTTAAAAGACAAAGCACTTTTGACAGATGGAAACGAACAGGTTTTTATTCTCTTTGGCACCATTTGTATATTTCTCAATTTCATAGCAACTGAATTGGTTTTAAACAGCCACCAGACTAGAATAAAAATGTGAACCTTTCAAGATCCATCAAAAGCTGTTGCAAGCAACCACTTTGTCTGTTGGTGTATCTATTTTATGTCTGATACAAGACGATGGCACAATTTGTTTAACGAGTAATTGCAAACTCTAGCTACTTCCTCAGAGTAGTCCCTTACCAATTGGGCGTTAACAGTTCCCTTAAGGAGAGTTTAACGATGGGATTCGAACCCACAAAAAAACTGATGTTCTAACCGGACTGAACTAACTTGGAAAACCAAGTATGGGATTCGAACCCATGACCGACAGTGTCGAGATCTATTTTATGGAAAAACAGAACAAAACCTTTAAACAAACTGTATATAAGACAACCATACAACACTTGCAGTTGCTTATACAACGGTGCTATACAGAAACACGCAACTAGGTTTGTTTAATTTCTTTATTAACTATTGATAACATTTTCAAATTATAAAGAGATATTAATAGTAGCATAATTCCTCCTACAAGCAGTCCGTACATTAGCCATTCCATTCTAAAAGAGAAAATAATCAAGAAGAAGCATATAAAACTCCAAAAAGAGCTTGCTATTATTTTTCTAGTTAAGCCCTCTCTTTTATCTAAATAAAACGACTTAACATATTTTCTTTCATTAGTTATACATTCTGGTATTGAATGATTTGGAATACCTGAAACAACATTATTATCAACTATTATTCTTTCTTCCTCTTGTATAATAATTGTGTCATTCGAAAGCTCTCCACTGCAATAGTCAATTAACTTTTCTAACTCATTTAGAGTTTTAACTTTTTCCAATTCTATTAGAAAATCATTAGCAAACTCCTTAGATACTCTATAAAAATTACTTAACTCAAACTCGTTATTATTATTAAAATCGTTCCACTCATCTATTTCTTCTATCAAATAAAAACAATCAGCTGTGAAACCAAAAAAACTTGGAGTACCATAGAATAGACTTACTTTTTCAACAGCATTGTAACATTGATTAAAATCTTTACTTTCAACAATCTGTAACGCATATTCTTTTAAGACTCTTGCTAAAAGTAAACTTTCATGAAACCTTTTATCTAAAATCTCTTTTAACCTATACCTCCATAAAAAATCTCTCTTAAAATCAATCTCCATCAAATCATATACAAACGCATTGGAATCCATTTGTAACACTACAGTTTCTGAATACAGTTCACTAGTAAACACTTCTAATGTAATAGCACCTGTATACAATTTCACCGCCAATTTTTCTATTCGTTTCATTTTTCTTTACTTTAAATAGTATCAAGTAGTGAGTATCAGGTAGCAAGTACTGTATACTCCACCTTTACCTGCTACTCGATACCTGCTACCCAACAACTATCTTCTCCTTTTCTTCTTTCTCTTCCAAGGAGCATTCTTGTTCACATCACCGGCCATAATACAACCGTACGGTAATACTCTATCAATTACTTTTCCTAAGCCGAACGTTTCCATTTGTTCTTGTACAGCTTGTGCGTTTTTGTAGGCACTTGGCAATTCTGTAATATCAATTTCATTAGAAAAGAACCTGATATCTAAACCTTTGGTCTCTTCTTTAAAAATCTCAAAATCAGTCTTACCACCTGCATGCTTTGTCTTTCTATGCTTGGTTCTACTAATATTTCTTCCCGCTCCGTGTGGTGCAAAACCTAGATTGTTCTCTGTGGTTTCACCATCTACAATTAACACCGGTTCTGCCATGTTCAACGGAATCAATCTTGGTCCTGTAATATCTGGCATAAATGTTTCGTCTAACGGAGTCGCTCCTTTGGCATGGTAGAACAAATCTCCTTGTTTAAACACAAAATTATGTTCGTTCCAAAACCTGTTCTCTTTCTCCATTCCTAACTTCTCTAGGGTTGCATCGTGAATTGATTCATGGTTTTTCTTTGTCCATTTTCTTATCAATTGTAAGGCCTCCCAGTATGCTTCTCCTTCTTCTGTATCAAACGGAATCCATGCATTTTGTGGCAACACCTCTGGTGCTAAATCCTTTCTAAACTTTTCTGCCACGTGCATTCCCGCCTTGTACAGCTTTGCCCCTGGTGCTCTAGATCCGTGATGCGTAACCAACATGGTATTTCCTGTCTTTTCAGAAATTCCCACGAACAAAAAGTGATTTCCATCCCCTTGTGTTCCCATATGTTCTTGTGCCGCACTGATCAAATTCTGAGAACTTAAAAATGAGTTATTCTCAAATCCTTTTCTCAGATCTTCGTCCAATCCCCATTGCATACCTCTTGGCCTTCCTCCAGGTCCAAAATGAGTAATACTATGTGCAGCATCTAGCACTGCTTTTGGAGCTGCTTTTCCAAAATCCGTCAGCATAACTGAACAACAGATATCGGCACTATGCATTCCTGGGTGAATCGCATTTTTGGTAGCTACTACCCCTCCAACAGGAATGGTTCCTGGAGGTCCAGCTGGACAAGCATCTGGCATTACAGCTCCCTTTACCACGGTTGGAGTTTTCATTAACTCGTACATGCTGTTCATCACACTGGTTACATTCTCTGCTTCCAAATCTGTAGCAGCTTTAATATTCACCGCAAATGGTTGTGGCTCGTTTAACAGTCCTATTGGATCTGGTAATCTGTATTGTGCTAAATATGTTTCTATTTCTTCTTTGTTTAATTTGTTTTCATTAATGTGTGCAATAGCTTCTGGAAACCACTTTCCAGCTCTAAATCCCATTGCTACAATCTCTTTTCCTGTAATAGGTGTAAATTCTTTCATAATTTTATTTTTTCTCTAACTACTATTCATTTTGTCTTGATACAAAACCCTTCGACTTCGCTCTGGGTAAACTAACAGCCTATGGCTGCAAAAAATCAAGACTCGAAGAACATTTCTAAAACACTATTCTTATAATCTAAAACAAAAGAACTCGACTATCGTCTCAAACACCTTTTGTTTTTACGATTATTTCTAATGTGTTTTTTACGAAATAACCTTTCAATGTCAACTTTTACTCTCCTTTAAAATCTCTATACTCAATACTAACTACTCAGTACTATTACTATCAATTACACTACAAACTTGCAACTCAACTGCGCAATTATTTTGCGTAGTCAAATTTTACTGCTATTTTTAATTTAAATTCTTGTTATGGCTCAGCATAAAAACGCACTCATTAGATACAAAACCATAGATAAATGCTTGCAAAACCATTATAAAGAATGGACTTTGAACGATTTGATTGAGGCCTGTTCCGATGCACTCTATGAGCTAGAGAACCGACCTCAAAACATTAGTAAAAGAACCATTCAGTTAGATATACAAAACATGCGAAGCGATAAACTAGGATACAACGCTCCTATTGTTGTGTATAACAAAAAATACTATCGTTACGAGGATGAAGATTACTCCATTACGCAACTTCCTGTTTCAGAAAACGATATTCAAGTTTTAACTGAATCTGTTAGTATGCTAAAACAGTTTCAGGACTTTAGCCTTTTTTCCGATCTCGGTGAAATTGTAACTCGCTTAGAAGATGTAATTCATACCGAGAAAAACAACCAACCGTCTATTATCCATATGGATAAAAACAACAACCTAAAAGGCTTAGAGCATTTAGATACCCTATACCAAGCCATCCTAAAAAAGATGGTATTGGAAATTGAGTACAAATCCTTTAAGGCACGTCACTCTAGCATCATCACTATTCATCCTTACATCCTAAAAGAGTTCAACAACCGTTGGTTCCTCATTGGTGCCAATCACAAGCGAAAAGACATTTTAAACTTAGCCCTCGATCGAATTATAAACATCAACTTTACCTCAGCGATTCCTTTTCACGATATACAATTCAATGCAGATGAGTATTACAAAAACACCATTGGTGCCACAGTAATGAATGACGAACAACTAAAACACGTTGTGTTTAAAATCAATGCTCGTAACGCTCCCTACGTGGTAACAAAACCTTTTCATCACTCACAAAAAACAATCGAGGTTTGCGATGATAGAAGCATGGTGTTTGAAATCTATGTACACCTCAACTTTGAACTAGAACGTATGATTCTTGGGTTTGGGGATAGCATTGAAGTACTTGCTCCAAACCAACTCAGACGAAGAATCAAACGTATACATAAAGATGCCTATGCTCGATATGCTCCAAATAACAGTTGAAATAAGACCAGGCTCTTAACTCCTTTAGAGCCTTGTTACACGATGCATGACTCGTGACTCTTGATTCCAAACCCCTACTAAATACTTGCTACCTTATACTCAATACTACTTTCCTCTTCCCCTTCACTCTCTTTTTCACCGACTTTAAAAAATACATATACTCTTCATTATACGTGTGTATCTCTGCTTTTTTTAGGTTGATTAACGACTCATCATACAACTGATTAATTTCAGCAATCAAGCTTTTTTGATAATACAACACCGCTTTATCGGAACCCTTTACTTTTAATGCATAACTTATAAATGCTGTTGCTTCTCCAAACCGTTCTGCATTAATTAAAGTCTCTACATAGGGTTTAAATACCCTTATAGCGGATGGATTTATACTCAATGCTTCTTTAAAATAACCAATTGCCTTTTCGTAATCCTCAAACGCTTCTGCATATACCTTTCCTAGTAAGCACAATACCTGTTCCTGATTTTCGTCTTGGTAAGACAGTGCATAGTTTAATGCTTCCATCGTTTCTTCTAAATCGTATGGATAGGCATCTAATGCTTTGCATAAATAATTATTTGTACTCATTTTTGTTTTTTGTTTTTTTCAGTATCAAGTATCGGGTATCTAGTAGCAGCTACTAATTGTTTACTCTATTATCACCTCCTGGTATCATCTTTTAGTTACAACAAGTAAAACTTCCACTTCTTACTTATTTCCCCAATACCCGATACCAGATACCAGATACTCACTACTTGCTACCTGTTACCAACATCCAAATCTCTTTTCCACCTTATCTTCTCGGCACTACGTTGATACTTTTCTTTCTTAACTTTGGGGGCTATCTTATTCCCTTTAAACACTCTTACAGGGTTTCCTCTAACTACCTGAGACTGCTGCCCCCACTGCTCTACTTTTTCTTCTTGCATTTGCAAGAGTTTAAACTCAATAAACTTTCCTTTCAATCGTTGCAAAGCCAAAGCTTTGTTCTGATGTTGCGAACGACTGTCTGATACCAATACCTGCAAACCTGTTAAAGCATGTGTTGCTCTAACGGCAGAACTGACTTTGTTGGCATGTTGCCCACCAGGTCCAGAACTGCGTATGGCTTGAAACGTAACATCCTGTTCTTTAAAATCTTGATAGTTTTTCGTTTCAATTTCAAAACAAGTAATAAACCAATTCTTACGTTTGTGGTTGGGTCTATAGGGAGAACTTCCTACCCACTGTATGCTTCCCAACCAGGTGTTTATATATTCGTTTACTTGCTTGCCAGAAACTTGTATAAGTACCGAACGAATTGTTCTTTCGTACTCCCCTAACGTTTTGGTAATTATCTGATACTGAATATTCTCTTGCGATGTTTCTTTTATAAATTCTTTTACTACCTGAGCCACTACCCAAGTACATTCCGCAGGCCCATTGCCCGCAGAAAACTGTATAATTTTTGTGTCCATAATTTGGATAACAATTATAGTTTTCTAGTGCTATAGCTAGGCTATAACATGCTTGTTGCTAAAATAATCTTGAAATCTTCGGACTCAGATGTGGCCAATAAAAAAGCCCGATAGTTTAAAACTTCGGACTTCTTATCATATGACTTATCTTATGTATGTGAGTTCTATGAAAAGTGAAGTACCGAAGCAGCAATCTCAATACCTGGTATTGGACGGCTATAGAAAGTTTGTCTGTAATCTAACATATCTTCGGGTTTACTAATTGTTTTCTTTATTCTTTTTTTGCTTTCGCAGGGCAAATATAAAAAGTAAATTTAAAATTCAAACAAAAAGTTTCAAAAAAGTTTAGTATTTAACATTTTGATAATATTAAGTCTTTCTAGGTAGCAGGCATGGGGTAACAAGTATTGAATAGCAAGTAACAGGTCCTTTTATCTGATCTGCGTTCGGATACAAGAATCACGAATCAAGACGATACACAACACATTTTCAAAACCAACTCCTAAGTCCTAGCTCCTAAATCTTGACTCATTTTAACTATACACGTTGCTACTGTCACTGCGAGGCACGAAGCAGTCCCACACTCCTACCGTCACTGCGAGGCACGAAGCAGTCCCACGCTCCTACTGTCACTGCGAGGAACGAAGCAGTCACACACTCCTACCGTCACTGCGAGGCACAAAGCAGTCTCACACTCCTACTGTCACTGCGAGGTACGAAGCAGTCTCACGCTCCTACTGTCACTGCGAGGAACGAAGCAGTCTCACGCTGCCACTGTCACTGCGGAGTCAGAATACCAAAACGGTTCTCGATACTCTTTTCTCATGCTTCAAAAAGAACTCGAACTGACATAAAGCATCACTTCAAATCTCTAACGAACTTGTTTTGAGCTTAGTCTAAATATAATTGCTAACTCCAGAACCTCGATACAAGAATCACAAATCAAGACGATACACAACAATTTGTAAAACCAACTCCTAAGTCCTGGTTCCTGAATCTTGACTCATTTTAACTATACACGCTCCTACCGTCACTGCGAGGCACGAAGCAGTCACACGCTCCTACCGTCACTGCGAGGTACGAAGCAGTCACACTCTTCTACTCAATACTGCCAACTGCTAACTGAATACTAAGCACTTCCATTTCTCAAACTATCTAACTGTTGAAATATTTTTTCGCCCAGTACTACATCACCAACAAAATCATCCCACTGGCATGTAGGTGCAAACCAAAGCCATAAATTATAAACCACACTGGTATCTCCATTGCTTAACTTCTGAATGCTCTCAACTAAGTCTCTATGAAATTCCTCCGCAGATGTATGTTTTCCATAATATCCTCCTGAATATTCCGAAAGTATTTGTTCCGCTTTGTGTAAGTCAGTTAATAAAGAATTCATTTTAAAGTTAGATTGATAATTTACCTATTGTTAATTGAAATACTTATTAATGATGTACCTACCAAAATAGCACCACCAACAAAAGGAAACCCAGCACCTATTAAATCTCCTAATTCAGCTGAGTATAAAAAAGGTAAGCAATATAGCATACCAAGAGTCCCAGCTCCACCAACTATTAATGCTACTATATTAATTAAAATCTTCTTTTTCATAATCATTATAATCAATTACATGTTCACAATTCCAACTCCATTCACCAACCATTTCCCTTTTTCTTTGAGCATTTTAATTTTTATCTCAAAGTCCTCTATTCCTTTACCCTTAACATTCACAATACCTTTCTCCATATCTGAATTCACCAATACAAAACCAACTTCTGGAAAATCTTGTGCGTTAAAAATAGGATCAAAGCCTAAACCATAGCCTGGGTTTTCTCTCTCTGCCTTTTCTAGTATGTTGCTTAACGCTGATTGTAATGCTTTACTTGTATTTGGGTTGGCATACACCCAGTCTAGCACTCCAATGGCCTTGTTTAATTGGTTACAATTTTCCGTATACCCATTGATAAACTCCAAAGCTATTTCCTCCATTGACTTTAACTCCTTGGTAACGTCGTTGCTTGGTTTAGTTACAGGACTTTCTACTTCGTTTGTAACAGGCATTTCTGTATATACTCCCAAAGTATTTTCTTTGCTTGCTTTTTTAGCACAGCTAACCAAAAACAAACTGAATATAAAGTAATAGTAGGGTTTCATAGTCAAGAAAATTTATTCAAAACTCTTTAAAGTCATCCAGTACTTGTCTTTATAAATACTAAAATCTATTGTAAAGTAGCTTTCGTAGATATATTTGATATCATGCATTACTTTAGAAACATGTCTATATTCTGTATTTGCCACGTAAATAACCCTTTGGTTCGCACCCGTTTCTCTCCCAATATTCAAGTGACCGTCTTTGTCCACTAATTTTTTATTGATTTCATTCTCAATTTCATCTAGTAACTCATAGTCCTTTTTAGTAGGCAAACCATTATTTTCTTCCCCATTATATTCAATCACAATTTTTACAAACCACTGATGAGAAGCTTTGGCATCCCAATGCAACAAATCTGTATTCATAACAGCAAATAGTGGCAATTCTGCATCCCCTGCTTTCCATTCAAATGATGAATAAGTATCATCTTCTGTATTTACTCTTATACCATCGTACTTTTCAATAAACTCTTTCTCTCTCCACAATAAATAATCTTTCAACTTATCAATGGGAATGAAATCTTCGTTTTCTTTTCTTTCACGAATGGAAACATTATCGATAGTTTCAGCAAATTTTAGTTCACCCAAATAATTTTCTAAAAATATATAGATACCATTTCCTATGGATTCATAGTTACCTTCCGTTATTTCCTTATGAGTAATTACCAAATCTATTTCATCGGGATATTTCTTAGACTCTTCTACACAAAAAGACAAAGTCTCTTTGCTAAAAATAAAGTCATACATGTTAATTTCACAATTTTTAATATCGTTCCCAGGCTTGTGTGCTGTAAATTTCCAGTTCTTTAATTGTGGTGATTTTTCTATCAACTCCTCTACCTTATAAAAGTCTTTAATTTCACCATCTACCGTAATGATTAATTCAGCCACCTCATCTGAATACATTCCGCACAAAACCCAGTAATTTTCATCTAAGGTTTTTAATTGTGGTAGTATTTTATCCAAAAAGTTTACAGCTACATTGTTCTGAGTATCTATTACTTTAAAGAACGTACTCTCGTTACTCTCAAACCACTTCCAAAAGTCAGCATCGTTTGTAATTACTGGGAGAGTCGTTTCTTTTTTAGCTGAAAATAAATTTTTAAAGAATTTCATTTGCAATTTTAACAACGGGTTTATCTACTATTTTTTTTAAAAGTACTGAAGTTTGGCTTAGCTACAAAGCATAAAATAAATCCCAAGGTATTGGTACTTAATTATATAATCTCGATACAAAAATCACGAATCAAGACGATACACAACAAATTCTTAAAACCAACTCCTGAGTCCAGAATCTTGACTCGTATTAACGATACCCGCTGCCACTGTCACTGCGAGGTACGAAGCAGTCACACGTTGCTACCCCATACTCGACTCTAACTCCATATCAATATGCATAATACCACAGTCATCATAAGGTTCTGACACTTGTCTAAACCCGAATACAGCGTAGAAATCTTTCAAGTGCTCTTGGGCTTCAATTACTATTTTCTCAACATTCACTTTTTGTTGGGTATCTTCTATTACTGTCTGAATTAACAAGTTGGCAAGCCCTTTTTTTCTTTGGCTTTTATGAATCACCACTCTCCCGAAAGAAGCTACAATAGCATCTTTTTTATACACTCTTAGATAGGCTATAATGCTTTCGTTTTGTTGTATAAAATAGTGCGTAGAAATATAGTCTTTATCATCAAACTCATTGTAAATACATTGCTGTTCTACCACAAAAACCTCAAATCTTAATTGTAAGATTTTGTACAACTCTGTAGTTGACAATTCTTCAAATCTCTTTTTTATGATGTTCATAGGTACAATTCTAATTTTTCAGCTTTCTTTAGTTCTATAACTTTTGTTTGCGGTAGTTTTTTCTTTCTTTTTTATATTTTTTCTTCTCTCTTCTGGTAAGAATTTTGCATCCAATCATTATTCCCCCATCTCTATAACATTCAAACGGTATTTTTGAAGTAAAATCAGTCCAAATTTCTTTTGCCTTAATTATTTCTAAACTTCTATCTGCAAAATTCTGAACAACAATAGCTTCTTTCAAAGAGTCTTGTGCTCTTGGTGTCCAATAAGTCTTAAAAAAGTATGCATCGGAATCTGCCGTTTCAATCATGTAAGTTACACCATCAAACCCTTGCTCCCAACCCTCAATAGCATCTTCATCAGGTATACTCTTAATGCGAGTAGAATCAACAAGTCCAATCAGCCTATTTATACTAATAGAATCCAAAGCTTTGCTCTCAGAAAATATTCTATTGGTAGGCTCTTCCTCATAAGGTGTATTTTCTACTACCCAGCTAGTTACTTTCCCAAAAGATTTCCCCTCTAAATCTTTCCAAACATCTATTGCTTGTTTATTTGTCCAAAGTCTAAAATGCCAATTATACTCTGAATTCTGAACACTGTCAAGTTCAGTTTTAGCACAAAGTTCCATTCTCCACTTATACCAAAGGGAGTTCTCTCCATTTACATACTTTTTAATATGAAGCTTTCGATTTTGTCCAAAACCTATCTGAGATATCAACGATATCAACGATATCAATACTACTAATACAATTCTTGTCATTTTCTTTTAATAACTACCACCGAGATTAAGAAGTTGAATATCTATTACAATCCAAGCAAAACATCTTCCTCTCAATTCCTTTAAAAATAGCGAACTAAACACTACAAACAAAGCCGAAAGGGGAACTTATTATTTGTTGTACTATATTATTTTTTGTCAAATTCTTCAATTAAACTATGTAATCTATCATCTTCTGAAATTCTTTCCAGCCACTTTCTTGCTGTTATTCCGTGATTATTTATTTTATCTAAATCTGCTCCACGATTCAGAAGTTCTTCTATTATCTCAAACCTCAATTGATTCACTTCTTTCTGTTCCTCTCTCCAAGTCAAACCATATTCTCTAATTGCTGTAAATATTGGATTATTTCCGTTTTTTTCGGTCGAGTTAATTTCTACTTTTCCTGTTTTAATTAAAATCAAAGATATATTTGACAGATTGTGATATGATAAAGCGATTTCTAATGCATTATAGCCGTCAGCCGATTTTGTATCAATTTCAGCTCCGTTATCAATCAAGTAAGAAATTAACCTGACGTGATTTTCAGTCCCCTTTTGTTCAGATGCACAGTCACTAATTACTTGTATTAATAGATTACAAGATTTGTCCGAATTCGTAAAACTATTAACATCTATCTTTTCCTTTTCAATTATTTCAATTACTTTTTCTGATGAACACTTGTACAAGTGTTCATAAAATTCTCTTCTGATTTTATCATCAATTTCGTAGAGTTGTTTAGTACGATTAATTTTAAATTCAGAGCTTGTTGATGAAAACATTTTTTTAAATAAACTCATTAGATTATTGGTTAGTCATAATGCTGTTTAGATTTTGTCGTGGTTCGTTTTTAAGTTTTCTTTGAATATCTTTTTCAATCTTGGTAGCATCTTCTAATGCCTCACTTTTTATTTTTTCTATATCAGCACCCGTTTTCTCTATTACAGACCCAAGTTTATGAGTCATTATCAATTTATAGACATTGTTAGAGGTTTCTTTTATTTCAGTTTTCCAGAGTTTCATAACCATTAAAATCTACATGCTATCGTTTGTTTATTATTATTGTCATAATACTGCTCTTTCCAATAATGAGGGTCATTTATTTCTAAGTATTCAAGATTTTCAAGATTATACTTTTTATGAAATGGTCTTTCCAATATTACTAAAGTAGATTCTTTTTCTGGCCATCCTTTACTTGATTCTACAATCCTATTCCCTTTGGTAATTTCTGCTTTAAGGATTGTCTCAATTGATTGACTTATTTCAAAATCCAAAGTTTTCATTTTATCAAATTAACTTCAACGAGTTTAATAAGCTAAGTTTTGGTTTTAAAAACAGAACTTTTTCAGCCGAAACCAATCTTATTTAAAAGTACTGAACTTTAAGCTTAGGACAAAGCCCAAATTAACGTTATGCGATGTTGGCTTATCGTTATTAGAATAGTGTTTCAGGGAACTCGTTATTATCTATTAGTGGTTTGTTTAATTCTTGTTTTGTTTGAATTTCAATATTTGTTTCTTTTTTTAAAATTTCAAGTGTTCTTTTATACTCTGAAGCTTCAGAATTTTTATAAAATTCAAACTCACTTTCAAAATTTTCTTTAATGCATTCCTCGACTTCATCAATTGTCACATTGAAATATTCTTTTCTATAATTAACCTTGTTTAGTCTTTTACTTTCAAATTTTTGATGTAGTATTTTCTCTAATTTTGGAGCATCTTCAGTATAAATCATAGCATGAGTATCAAATAAAAATGGTACTGAAGCATCTCCAAGTTCTTTAACTCTATCATAAGGGTCTAATCTTCGTGTCATACCTATTTTATAAATATTTTCACCAAAAGAACCTAAGTTAGAAACAACATAAACGTGACCTCTTTTAGTTTGTTGAGCCATAGATAATGCTCTTTCAGATTTTTCTTTTACTATAAGAAGTTCATTTTCAAGATTAGAAATTTTATTAAGTAAATGTGATTGCTCCTCCTCGGAAATTAAACCTAACTCTTTTCTAGCTTCTTCCAGAGCCTTTTCATAAACTTTCTTTTGTAGTTCAGATTCTTTTTGAACTTTTTCATATTCTCTTCTGGCTCTTTCTTCTTCCCTAATTTCTGCTCGTTGATTTCTTAATTCTTCTTTTTCTTCGTGTTTTTTTAGATTGTATTCATGTGTTATTTTTAGTTCTTTAATCTTCAAATCTAGATATTCATTTGTTAAACTAATTACATTTACTTCGTTAAACTTATTAATAGCTGTAAAGCTTTTTCTAATTCTCTCTTCCAAGTTATTTATGTTATTCCAACGAACTTTTGAAATTAAGGAGGAACATTCTCCATTGAATGCTCTAAGAGATAATCGTATTATTCTGTTAGTACTTTTAGTTCCCTCTCTTTTTGAACCGTTAATTGTCCATTCTGTTTCACAAATACAAGCCTTTTTATCTTTTACAAGTTTCTTTTGTGAATCAATAATTGATATCATTTTAACTTTGTAGGCCTCACTTGTTTCATAATCAAATATTGGTTCATAAAGTCCACTTTCAATTATATGATTTTGACTTGTGTAAAAATTAATGTTTTCAAGCAATTTTTCATAAACTATTCTAGCGTTTTTATATTCATCCTCAAGTTTCTCCTTGTTGTTAAGGAATTCATATTCTAAACTTTGAGTGTTTTTCGTGTAATCTTCTTTTAAGGTATTTAAACTTTCTTGAAGCTCTTCTATTTCCTTATCTAAGGTTTGTATTGGTCTAAATTCAGATATTTTTGAATTTAAACCATTTATTTTTTTATTCGAAATAATTTTTGAGACAATAAGAATGAAGAAAAAAATGAAGCTTATAATGATTTCATTTTGAAAGTTATTTTTTGTTTGAGGAAGTAACTCTTTTTTTATTACAACTTTCTCAATATATTTTTTTGAAGCGTAACCGATGTTACCATTTCTCAAATTTTGTACATGATACCAATTCTTTGTTGAGTCGATTACCTTTAATGTATCGTTTGGATTTAAGACTTCAATTATTTTAGATTTGATTGTCGGTTTATGTCTAAAATTTATTTCTCGCTTTGATCTGTAGTATTTGATGTATTCAAATTCCTTTTCATTATTCATTTTTTTTATTTGCAATTTTTAATGTAAGCCAACGAGTTTGCATATGATAAGTAGCGAATTCTAAACCAGTACCTTTCGTCTTTTTCAATAAGCTAGATTTAGAAAAATAAAGTTTCGGTTTAGAATAAAGCCGCTATTTTTTATATGCGTTGTTGTAAGTTGAGCGTTTTATTTAATTATAAACCAATTATATAAAGTTAAGAAGATTAGACAAATAACGATTAATCCATAAAAAAGAACTAATGTTTCAGACAGCATTATTCTAAATATTGATTTTTCTTCGTTTATAAATCTCTTATAGTTCAAATCATATTTATATTGGTCAGAAGTTTCTCGATTGTTAATAATCCATTCATAGAGTTTTATATAGCATTTTTCTTTGTGAAGAAAAAAAGCATCCAAGTACCAAAAAATTAAAACAGGAATTATAATAATTACACTGAAAATATTAAGATTCGTAGCTACGATAGTTTCTTTATTTAAAGCAAGTAAAATAGCTACAAGGGAAACTAACCATGCTTTTAGTAAAAATGAATTACTCGCCATTCGAGAGATAATATTTTGAACTAAATCAATTTCTTTATGTAAAATAATTTCTTTCTTATTTGTATCAGTCATTTAACCATTTTTTTAGTGGAGTAATATATCTAACACCTTGTTTATTTTCAGGTTTACATACATAATAACCTTTAGGTATCAACTCTTTACTCCTCATATATCTATTAGTTCCATCCTCATAATCTATACTCGGATATATCTGCAAGTATTCGTTTCCTTTGTATTCAAAATCATATTCTCCATTTTCCTTTATAGGTATTATTGCGATATGTTGAATGAAACGATGTGTATCTCCAATTCCTAATTCCCAATTACACCAATAAGATTCAATAGCTTTTTCAGTGGCTAGTAAAATAAATTTTTTGCAATATTTTATCACTTCCTTTATCCTAGCAGCAGTTTCTCCTGAAGTTTCATTTGGCATGTTATTATCCATGCTATCAATGTAAATTTTTGCTCCTAAATTTTCTAACATTCCCATTACTCCTTTTAAATCTTTCAAATCACTATGTTTGTGAGAAAGGAAAACAGTAGGTTTATATTCAATTTTATTTTTAAAACTATAATTCCGAGATTCAGATAAGGATAGATTTATAGTTCTTTCCTCTACTTCACTAGCTCTAAAATGTCCTCTTTCAAATATCATTTTTTTCTTTTTTAGCTTTACTTACAACTTATTATACGTACTAAAAATCTACAGTTATCAATCCAAATATAACCAATCCAAAACACAAAACCCTAGTACTTTAGAACCAAATCCGCCATCTAAAAAAAGAATCACCCAACACTATACTTACAAAACAACACTATTAGAACACATAAAAATCAATATAGTTAAAACAACAACGCTCCTTTACTAACTAAAACACTCCATTTTTCTTTCAAAAAAAAGCTTAGTAGCTCCCCAAATCCCCACACGTATGGCAAATGATTGTGACTATAGTCAAAAAAAATTCCCACTAGTGTGGTAAACCATTGCCACACTAGTGGGAATAGATTGCCATACGGTGCTTTTTGGGTAAAAAGCATAAAAAATCCCGAAAGCAGTGTTGCTTTCGGGATGAATTTTACGGGCTTGCTTAGCCGTTAAGAAGCTAACTGACTTTTAACCGTGGCTAGCATTTTCTTCATTCTAGGACTGGCTCTAAAATTTAAACGTCTTTTAACAATCTGGTCTACAGACACTTCTTCTTCAGAAGCTACACCTTCTGAGCTTACCCCTACTTTAAACGTTCCCATTTCGCCCAAATGCACGGTTCTACCCTGCTCTAACTGGTCTATGGTATGTACTGCCAAAGCAGTAATTACGGCTTTACAGTCTATTTCGCTTACCGTACTCTGACGAGCGATTAGCGTAGCCATACGGTCTATGTCTACTAAATCTTTAGAAATGGTTTGTAAATAAAACTTTTTGTCCGCTGCTCTGTCTTGCGGGTTGATCTTTTGTACTGAAATTACTTTTAACATAATACAACTTTTTAAAAATGACTCTCTTTCTTTTTCATTTGTTTTAGAGAGATAACTCCAATGGGAGCTACACTGTAAAGCTAGTGGCAAAAAGTGTTCGCATTTTTTTTTGACAATATTTAAGTACCACTTTTTACAGTTTGCACTTACAATCCTTAGTGTTTATCTGGGTATTGTAAAAAATTTGTTCAACAAGTGTTTAAACAAGTAGGTGAACACTTGTTCAAAAAGTGTTCAAACCTTCAATGTTTATGCGGGTTCTTAAAAGGGCTTTTTTTAGTACAAAATGCAAAAAGTTCACTTTTTTTAGAAAAACTTGACAAATAAGTAAAGGACATTTCACCTAAAACCTAGAGAAACAAAGGGCTGAGCTGCCTTTTTGGTTTTTGTCAAGTTTTTGGCTGTTTTTCTAGAATTGTCAAGTTTTAAAAAAAGTTGACAAAAAACTTGACACTTTTTTTGACATTGGGGCTATTCACGTACTACAATGTACCCCAAAAACGGTCTATTCTATTGCTCGTTTTCTATTCTTAAAACTACGCTTATTTCCTGATGCTCAGCTCCTTTTTCCAGTTGAAAAGTTCCTGTATACTGTTTTCCTTGGTGCTCCACCTCCACCTGGTAACTTCCATAATAGCCTTTTACCTGAACTTCTCCATGGGCATTGGTGCTTAGTTCTTTTTGAGTCGTTAAAAAACCATCCATTAACTCCATCCACTTTTGTCCGTTTACTTTGGGAGTTCCATCGTAATTAAACAAAGGATAGTCCAAGCCTCCTTTGGGTTTGTCTAAAAAGGTCCAATGCCAAAATCCTTCTACTTTGGGATGGCTAAAATAAAGTACCATCATATATTCGGTTAACAACCTTCGTTCAGCATCGGTATATACATAGCGTTTTTTATCATCTCTAATCTCAAACTCTGTGGCATGATAAGGCAAATTAAACTCATCAAAACTACACAAGCGTTGGTAAATGCTATCTGGGCTTAGCAAGCCCATCTTAATTCTAGACTGAAATCCGATGCCCTCTATGGGTGCTCCCAAAGCCAATTGTTTGCGAATGGTTTCTTTGTAAATAGCGGGTCTCCCTATTCCTTTATAACCTTTTTTACGCAAACTTAAGGCCCAAGGTGCAATGGCAGTAATTACCTGATAGTCGTTTTGAAACAACTGTACCTTGTCTTTTCCATGCACTTTGCGAATGCTATCTGCTAGTTGAAACCAATGTACATGAGTATCCTTATTAGCAAACAGCTTGTTTACTTTGTTGTTGCCTATAGGTTCGTTACTTACATCCCAACATTGCACGTTCCATTTGGGTATGGCATGTACAAAGTGTTTTTTACAAGAGGCTAGCAAAAGTGCTCCTTTCTCTGTATCGGATAAATCGGGGGTGTTATAAATTGCTTTGTCTTCAGGTCGCATAAACTTGTCGTTGTCCCAAAACAAGGTATGCCCTCTTACATAAAAGTCGTTTGCTAAAAACCAAGGCATGGAAATATTTTCGGCTTTGGCTTCTATGGGTTTGTTTCTAAACTTAGGTTTTAAGGCCACGGTAAAACCGGTAGCATTAAAGTATTTTAAAAAAAGGGCTTTGTACCTATCTGCATAAGGAGAAGTTGCAAAGTATTGATTCACCACTGCTCCCCACTTAAAAGCATGACGTTTTAATGAAACCTTTGCGGTTCCATTGGTAGCTAACTCTCCATTGGGTAACTGCATGCGCACTACTACGTTCCCTTTGCGATACTTTTCTATTCGCTGAATGGCTTCTTGTTTAACACTTTCGTATTTACCCCAGTCTTGCAAGCCTTTTTCACAAGTTGTTTGCCCCAGCAAACTAAGCGTGCATAAAAAACAATAAAACAGTAAATTCTTTAGAATGTTATCAAGTATAGCTTTCATAATTTTTAAGACTCCTAATAAAACCAAACGTTTAACACATATTCTTAAATAGTAAAATAAAAAATCTAAACATCCCCTTAACAAAGAAGCTTTCTCTGTAAAAAAAACAACTCAAAACTCGCTGTTTATCAACACACTACACTTAAACCACTAGAACATAAGTTTAACAGCCCTATCTCCCTCATATACACTAAAGTTAAGTAATAGTAAAGTCCTTTTCTAGAGCAGTAAAGTCCTTGTAAATGGGTCTTTGCAAACAAAAGTCACTCCACTAGCTAATTTAGCCACAACCAAACTTATTGCTTTCATCAAAAGCAATATACAGCCTTAAACAAACCACCAACCAACCACACAAATGAAAAAACTTACCTTACTGTTGTGCTTTTTAGTAGCACTGCCATTCTTTGCACAATCCTTAGGATACAACAACCACAGAATTGCAATAAGTGCAGACGGAAACAAACAAGCAGACAACCATGCAGAGGCCAGATGGCCTAGAGCCGATCCGGACGATTGGGCAGGAACACCCGCAGCATTGGCCATGATTGCCAAAGCAGCACTACAAGACAAGTTGGTTCATTTTTCTTACAACAACTTTATTGGAGCACCACCGCACACCACAGAAACCAACCACATGAAAAACAGTGTAGATGGTGCTATTCAGCGTTGGAACTTTGACAGCTCTCGTTTTTTTGATGCATCTGCAGACCACGCAGTAGCCATTACACACCTAGCCAACGAACTTAAAAAATCTACAGCTTCGGATCCTTTGTATTTTATTCATATGGGACCTGCCGAATTCTTTTATTTAGCAGTTAAACAAACCATAGATGCAGGTAATTTAGAAGCTTTGTCGCATGTATATGTTATTTCTCATAGTGGTTACAACGACGATCACTTGCGTAGATTTGCACACCACACCATGGCACAAACCATTGCACTAAGTGGAGACCGCATTCAATACACCAAAATCCAAGATCAAAATGCTTGTGATAACCCAGCCTTAAAATGGTGTTCTAACGATAATTTTACACCTTACCACTGGATGCGTAACAGTGCAGACGAAAGCATGCGTTGGTTGTATACCCGAATGCAAATTCCAGGAGGGAAAGAAGCAGACATATCAGATGCTGGTATGGTTTGGTACTTGCTAAAAGGAGACGAAGTAGGAAACCCTGCCAAACTAGCTACCTTTATTGGAGACGGAATCAATACTTTAACAACAGAGGGTTGTGTAGATTATAGCTTTAACGGAATACAAGATTTTGAAATAGCTACGGTTGCTGGTTTTGTACCTCATTACAAAGACACGGGTAGAAATGCCATTGGAGTAAATGCAGGAATGTATAAGGACCAAGTTGCTGCTACTCAAAAAACCTTTGAAGGAAACTCTGGAACCTACGACATTACCATTACTTCGTTAACCGAAGAAGATGGAGAAAGTACCTACACTGTAAAAGTAAACGGTTCTTTGGTGGGTTCTTTTCAAAATCCAGAAGTTGAAGCCAGTGGAGACATGCAACCGCACACTCATACTTTTAGCAATGTATCTATTAAAAAGGGAGATGTATTACAAATAGAATCGAACACTCATACCAATGGTAAAATTCCAGAAGGAACAGGTACCGCTTGGGCTAGAGGAAGATGGAGGTCTATAGATTTTAAATGTTTGGGAGTAGAAAGCGATACAAAAACTTGTACTGTAGAAGAAGTAAACGGTTTATTGGTTTTTGAAGCCGAACGTTTTGAACTAAAAGGTGCTTGGAAATTAGGAACCGATGCGACCAAAGCATCGGGAGGAAAATACATTTATTTTGATGGAGCTAACTCGTATGGTAGTGTAAATCCTAGTAATAATATTTCTTATACGTTTAAAATTAACAGCCCAGGAACTTATACGTTTAAATGGATGATGAGACAACCCGAAGGAGAAAGAGGTTCCGATTTGGGAAACGATGCTTGGTTCTATTTCTCGGATGATATAGGGAAAGGACGAGACAAAGACAAGAACGATATAGTACTAGGGCAATTTTACAAATTTGTAGGTCGTAGTACCGACGATTTTACCTTAAATGGTGCTGTAGAAGTAAACCATGCACAGTCTTGGGTAAGAGCTATCTTTCCTGCTGCTGGTGAGTATACACTAAACTTAAGCGGACGTTCTCATGGCTTTCAGTTAGATAGATTGATTTTATACAAAGGAATTGCTTTTGACGATCTACCTGCAGAACTAGCCAAAACCGCAGAAACCGAAAATTGTAGCGATGCCACGCCTACTGCCATTACCTTAAGCCCTTCTCCTTTAGAAGTTCGTGTAGGAATTACAGAAAGCTTAAGCCCTTCTTTTCTGCCTTTAAATGCAAACCCAACCGTTACATGGGCATCTAGCAACGAAAGTATTGCAACGGTAGATGCTAACGGAAACGTAACGGGTGTACAAGAAGGTAGCGCAACCATTACAGCAACCTCTACGGTAGACAATAGCATTGTAGGAACGGCTACCGCAAACGTAATTGCTTTCTTTGCCATTCCGGTAACAGGTATTACAGTTACACCAGAAACCAGTACTGTGTTTGTTGGAAATACTAAAAAAGTAACCGCTACCATTAGCCCTGCAGATGCAGACAATCAAAATTATTCTTGGTCTAGTAGCAACGAAAGCATAGCAACGGTAAATGCTAACGGAACTGTAACAGCCATAGCAAACGGTACAGTAACTATTACCGCTACTACTGCCGAAGGAAACTTTACAGATGCTGCTGTAATTACAGTAGATGTGTTTACTGCTCCGTCCATTTCTTTTGATGATCCTAACACCTACAAAACCACTACGTATTACGAAAATGGAGAATTAATTGTTAATGCTGAATTCCATGCAGGTTCTGGTAATACGGTGCTATCAGACAATAATAAGGGAGTACGTTTCTGGTTACGAGAGTTGGATAGCGGCTGGAAAGTAAAGAAAGATTATATTGCCAACGATGCCAGTGTTATTGGTCAACAATCGGGTACAGCTACTGCTAGTATTCCTTTAGATGGAGCCATTCCTACAGATGAACTACCAACAGGTAACTTCTACTGGTTGTGGATTAATTTTTACTCTAGTGGTGATAGCACCAAGAGAGTTGCAACACAGGTTAAAGATATCATCATTTTAGACGAAAGCTTAAGTGTACGTACTATAGACATTCAGCATAAAATTAACTTTACACCAAACCCAGTTAAAGACATTCTACACTTAACAGACAATAGTCTTAACGGAAAAGAAGCCTTTATATACAATACCAATGGAAAAATTGTACTAACAGAAACCATTGGAAACAATGCACAGATTGATATTAGCAAATTAAGTTCAGGGATGTACTTGCTTCATGTAGACAAAGGACTGGCTAAGTTTATTAAAGAATAACAACCTATAAACATGGTGCTAGTACGCTAGCATTTGCAAAAAAGAAAAAGTATTACAAGAAAGAGGTAGCTGCCAATTACTACCTCTTTCTTTTTTTTGATGAACAGTAAGTTCCTTTACTCATTAAATAGCAATCAATACATCTGCCACACCGTTGGTAGGATCTGCAGCCCTATCATCGTATACTTCTATGTCTGCCGTGTATTTTCTATCTAAAGGTGCATTCCAAATTTGCATCCATGTACCAATTACTGCTTCTTTGGTTAAATCTCCTTGTGCGGTAAACTTTGCATAGGTTGACTCTGGTATTATCTTAACACTAAACTCTTCTGGAATGTTGTCCAAACTAGAAACCTCGTAACCTATAATTAAAGTATATGGGTTGGTGTGGTCTCCTTCGTAATCTGTATATACTCCGTAAATAGTTTCGTCTACTTTATTCGGAATTTTAGCAGCGATGCCCTCTTCCATAAATCTGTGCCATAGTGCAGGAATGTCTTTGGCAGCTTGTCCTTTTCCATTGGTGGTTCTTACCTGAATTCCGACAATGTTTAAGGCTTTAAATGTTACTGTGTTTGCTGTTGCTTCTGTTGGATTTTGTTGAGATACTTCCATATTTTTTTTGTTTTTTAATGAATGTACTACAAAACTAATTCCGCAGAATGCCAAAGAGTGTCAGGGGTTATTTTTCTTTTTGCTGTATGCTTTAGGCAATAGGCTATATGCTAAAATCAAAAAAGCTTAGAGCATAAAGCCTAGAGCTTAAGGCATAAAATTTTTATATTAGCAATATAAAGCTACAACTGTAAGTAACAAACTACTTAGTTCCCCCGCTAAAGTACATACATTTTTAAATGCAATTCTTTATCCTATGCGTAAACTACACCTAACAACCCTTGTACTGTCCTTATGTGTTTCTGTTCTTTTTTCTCAAAAAATAATGGTAAAAAACATACAAGGAGAAAGCGTAAACTTTAGCCAAGTATTGGCTAAATCAGAAAAAAATCAACCTACTTTAATAGCCACTTGGGCAGATTCGTATTGTGCTGTTTGCGAAGACATTTTAAACGAGTTTAAAAAACACTATGCTAGCTTAAAGAAAGAACACAACCTAAGAGTGATAACATTAAATACAGATATTAATGCTACCTCCTTTAAAAAAAGCTACAAAAGAAAACATCAAAATACCATGGGGCCTTTTAAATCTATTACTGATTTTGTAAAAAACTATAAAGGAATTAAAGGTTGGCCTTACGAAAAGTACATAGATGAAGAGGGAGCCTTTTTTAAAACTGCCCAACTAACAGGAGCTCCCGCCTTTTACTTGTTCTACAACAATGAGGTTAAATTCTTTAGAAAAGGCTTTTATGCATCTAGCTCACTAAAAAGTTCAGACAATCCAGCCAAATTAAAGCTAAGCACCAGTCAACTTACCGCTAGTAACTTAAAAGAGATTATAGAAAGTTTGTATGCTACCGAATCTTACTACGATGCAAATTGGAAACTTACCTTAAAAGACTATCAACCTACCTATAAGAGAACGGTTTTAAAAGAAGGAAACTTATACGAAATTACAGACAGCTGGATAACAGGAGAAAAACAAATGCGTGGTTTGTTTAAAGACAAAACAGGAGATGTACATGCAGACGATAGATGTGTGTGGTACTACAAAAACGGGAACAAAGAATCGGTTCGTAATTTTACCAACAATAAAACCGACGGTGCCTATGTAGACTATTACGAAAACGGTACTATTAAATGGAAAGGAAACTATAAAAACGGTAGATACAACGGCACATGGATGGGGTATTATTCCAATGGAAATGAGATGACCAAAAAAAATTGGGAGAACGGTAGCTTGGCTTCTATCTCATTTTTTAAAAGCAAATCTGGAACAACGTTATTAACCAACGGAACAGGACTCTATATAGAATATGCAGCAGATAATTCCAAAAACTACGAAGTCAGTTATGTCAATAATATTTTAAATGGTAGCTATACAAAGTATCATCCCAACGGAAAAATAAAAATCAAAGGAAGCTATTGGGAAGGTAAAAAAGACGGTCTTTGGGAATATTTTGATGACAAAGGAAGCAAAGAAAGCCAAACCAAGTGGGACAAAGGAGAAATCGTTAAAATAAAAGAGCCTAAAGAACCCAAACCGATACTAGAAAGTACCGATGAGGATGAAGGAGACAGCGGAGATAGCCATGCTCCCGCAAAAGAACCCAAACCTTTTAAAATTGTAGAAACCCAACCAAGCTTTATAGGTGGTAAAAGTGCGCTGGTAAATTATTTATCTCGCAATGTTGTATATCCAAAAAAATCTAGAAAACGAGGCATAGAAGGAAAAGTAATTGTAGAGTTTTTAGTAGCTAAAACAGGAATGTTAAAGGATATTAAAATAGCCAAAAGTGTTACCAAAGAATTAGACCAAGAAGCCTTAAGAGTGGTTAAAAGCATGCCCAACTGGAAACCCGGAACCCAACAAGGAAAAACGGTGAATGTATTAATGAGAATTCCTATTTCTTTTAAATTACAATAAAGTCCAAATATTAAAAAGCATACCGCACAAAGCGTAGCGTTTAAGGCTTAAAACATTTATCTTAGCCGTATGGATACAGCTACCGTTAAACAGTTAAAAACAGAACTAGAAGCACTAGACCGTTCTGAATTAATTCCGATTGTATTACGCTTAAGTAAGTTTAAAAAGGAAAACAAAGAACTGTTAACCTATTTGCTTTTTGAGAGTGACGACGAACAAAACTACATTCAGGAAATAAAACACGAAGTAGACGAACAGTTTGCCAAAATAAACATCACTTCTTTCTTTTACATTAAAAAAAGTGTACGAAAAATTTTAAAAACCGTTAAAACCTATATCCGCTATTCTCATGTAAAAGAAACCGAAGTAGAACTGCTCTTGTACTTTTGCAAGAAATTAAAAAGCATGTCTCCTTCTATTACTAGAAACCAGCAGTTATTAAACCTGTTTATAAGAGAACTAAAACTAGTAGAAAGAAAAATTGCAAGCCTACATGAAGACTTGCAATATGATTATTTACAATTAATAGAAAACTTAAAACAATAGTTTTTTAGACAATACCTGTAAAACAACCGTTATTCTTTTTGCCATACTCGCATATATTCTACGTGGAATTCGGCAGGTAAATCTGCTATTTCTGGCTCTCCCCACCAAGGAAAAATCTCAGAATCTATCCACACTCTTTGCGGTCCGGTCATAGGCCATTTTTTAGAATCTATCCCATTAGCCTCCACCCAATCTCTGGTAGCCGTTTTTACCAAAACACCATCGGCATAAATCTTAACCCAGTCGTTTTCCCATTCTGCTCCGTATACATGAAAACCATCGGACATACTAAACGGTAACGTATTGGTAACCGTCCACACTTTGTTAGGGTTTGGAATAGACCAATCGTGAACCGTAGACCACATTAATTGCTGCCTGTCCCCTTTTCCAATTCCTTCAAAAACATCCAACTCAGACAACACACCATCTCCTGTAGTCCAGAAGGCATGTACTGTCTTTGCTACGGGTAACTTACACTTTATCTCCATGTAACCATTTTTAAATGATTTCTTAGTGTTGATTCCTGCAGTGGTGTACTTGTACTTATCTTTATCTTCTTCTGCCACACCAATCCATGCAAAATCAGGCTCATGTTTGGTCACCAGTTTAAGCATTCCATCCTCTAAACGGAAATTACCTGTAGAGTACTGCCAAGGCAAACGTCCTTTAAAAT
This sequence comes from Wenyingzhuangia sp. IMCC45574, assembly GCF_054182685.1. Classification (NCBI taxonomy): domain Bacteria; kingdom Pseudomonadati; phylum Bacteroidota; class Flavobacteriia; order Flavobacteriales; family Flavobacteriaceae; genus Wenyingzhuangia; species Wenyingzhuangia sp. IMCC45574. Next base: position 1,109,821 of record NZ_CM135169.1, read on the forward strand.
TAGAACGATACACACCTCCTCTACCTTGTACCAACCATTTATCTTCATCCAACACATCGGCTTCAAACTCATCGGTTAACTCTTCATTCAACACCCAACCTTGTGTATTATTTGCATCCGATACCGGAAAAACTCCTTCTACTTTTTCTTCACACTCACACGAATTGGCATTTAACACAAACCCCGCATCACAAACTTTTTCACAGGGTTCTTTTTCGCATTTACAGTTGTCACTATCTAACACAAACCCTGCATCGCAAACTATTTCACAAGGCCCTTTTACACATTTACAATCGTCATTTAGTACATAACCTGCATTGCAGACTTTAGAACAAATTTCCTCCGTTTTAGTTTCCGATGAACAAGATAAAACGAACACCGAGAACAAAACACAACACCATCTTAGCATGGATGAAAAAGGTTGAATCTTTATACGCATATTTAGTTTTTTTGATTTAATACAAAATTAGTTGAGAAGACAACCTTACATCAGCACTATTTTAACACATTCCCTACCAACACTGACATATGCTGCAATATCCATAAGAATAAAACCACTTCTTTAACCATAAGACAACACTTACCGCGTTTTAATACTAAAAACCACTGTTTATTCTGCGATATGTACCGCACCTACGGAGCTCATTGTATGTAACCCGTCTAAAGGCTATGGATATTCCACTCCTAACGGAGTTATAAGAAATAACTCAACCCTAACAGAACTATAACAAACAGCCTACTCTTAAAGTAAAAGCTACAGAGTAGCGACATATTAATAACACACAAGAAAAAATCAAACCGAACCGAACTATAACAAACAGCCTACTCCTAAAGTAAAAGCTACAGAGTAGCGATATATTAGTTACACATAAGAAAAAATCAAACCGAACCGAACTATAACAAACAGCCTACTCCTAAAGTAAAAGCTACAGAGTAGCGATATATTAGTAACACACAAGAAAAAATCAAACCTAACAGAACTATAACAAACAGCCTACTCCTAAAGTAAAAGCTACAGAGTAGCGATATATGAATAACACACAAGAAAAAATCAAACCTAACCGAACTATAACAAACAGCCTACTCTAAAGTAAAAGCTACAGAGTAGCGATATATTAGTAACACACAAGAAAAAATCAAACCTAACAGAACTATAACAAACAGCCTACTCTAAAGTAAAAGCTACAGAGTAGCGGTATATTAATAACACACAAGAAAAAATCAAACCTAACAGAACTATAACAAACAGCCCACTCCTAAAGTAAAAGCTACAGAGTAGCGATATATGAATAACATACAAGAAAAAATCAAACCTAACAGAACTATAACAAACAGCCCACTCCTAAAGTAAAAGCTACAGAGCAGCGATATATTAGTAACACACAAGAAAAAATCAAACCTAACTGAACTATAACAAACAGCCTACTCTAAAGTAAAAGCTACAGAGTAGCGGTATATTAATAACAAAAAAAAATCAAACCTAACCGAACTATAACAAACAGCCTCCTCTAAAGTAAAAGCTACAGAGTAGCGATATATTAGTAACACACAAGAAAAAATCAAACCGAACTATATCAAACAGTCTACTCTAAAGTAAAAGCTACAGAGTAGCGGTATATTAATAACAAAAAAAATCAAACCTAACCGAACTATAACAAACAGCCTACTCCTAAAGTAAAAGCTACAGAGTAGCGATATATTAGTAACAAACAAAAAAAATCAAACCTAACAGAACTATAACAAACAGCCGACTCTAAAGTAAAAGCTACAGAGTAGCGATATATGAATAACACACAAGAAAAAATCAAACCTAACGAAACTATAACAAACAGCCCACCCCGAAAGTAAAAGCTACAGAGTAGCGATATCTTAATAACAAACAAGAAAAAATCAAACCTAACCGAACTATAACAAACAGCCTACTCTAAAGTAAAAGCTACAGAGTAGCGGTATATTAATAACAAAAAAAAATCAAACCTAACCGAACTATAACAAACAGCCTCCTCTAAAGTAAAAGCTACAGAGTAGCGATATATTAGTAACACACAAGAAAAAATCAAACCGAACTATATCAAACAGTCTACTCCTAAATTAAAAGCTACAGAGTAGCGGTATATTAATAAGGCACTAAACCATAAAGTGTGTAAGTTCTAAAAACAGGGTTTGAAGATGTTCAAACCCTGTTTTTTTGTTTAATTATTAATTTTACACTTTATGAAACCAGAAGACTTATTAAACGACGACTTTTTAAAGCAATTCAAAACGGGCGATGAATTGAGTAATTTTTTAGCCAAGATTCAAAAAAGAGGAATTGAAAAAATGTTAGAGGGAGAATTAGATGCTCACCTAGACTATGACAAACACCAAACTTCTCTAAGTGATAATACACGTAACGGCTACTCCAAAAAGAAAATCAAAACTAGTTTAGGGGAATCTGAAATCACAGTTCCAAGAGATAGAGACGGTAGTTTTAACCCTATGATTGTAAAGAAGAGACAAAATACTTTAGATGGTGTAGAAAACATCATTATTAGCCTCTATGCCAAAGGGATGTCCGTATCTGATATTGAACAACAAGTCTTAGAGCTTTATGATTTCAATATCTCTAGTTCTGCTATATCTCGAATTACAGATAAAATCAACTCAGATATCGTTGCTTGGAAAAACAGACCTTTAGACCCTTGCTATTTGATTGTTTGGATGGATGGAATTGTATTTAAAGTTCGAGAAAACTCAAAAATCATCAACAAGACCATCTATATAGCTGTGGGATTGAAAACCAATGGTAAAAAAGAAGTACTAGGTTTATGGTTAGGTAAGAATGAATCTTCCGCTTTTTGGATGACGGTTTTAACTGATATCAAAGCTAGAGGAACTCAGGATATTTTAATCACAGCTACGGACAATCTAAATGGATTTACAGATACTATAAAGACCGTATTCCCTGAATCGGTAACTCAAATATGTGTGGTACACCAAATTAGAAACTCTTGTAAATATGTGGTCTGGAAAGATAGAAAAGTGTTTTCTAAAGATATGAAAGAAATCTATACAGCTCCTACTAAAGAGGCAGCCAAAGCTGCTTTAGAAGACTTTAAGCAGAAGTGGAACTCTAAGTACTCCTATGCTATTAAAAGTTGGGAAAACAACTGGGATGAACTAACTGTGTTCTTTGACTTCCCTGTAGAGATTAGAACTATTATTTACACTACTAATCTTATTGAAAACTTAAATGGAAAAATTAGAAAGTATACCAAAAATAAACTCTCATACCCAACCGATGATGCAGTAATTAAATCCGTGTTTTTAGCTTTAAGAGAATCAACTAAAAAATGGACGATGCCTATCAGAAATTGGGGAGTAATACTAAACCAGTTTTTAGCTATATTTGAAAATAGGATCCAGCTATAAGTAGCTAAACCCTATTTTTAGAACTTACACAAATTAAGGGACAGTGTCATTAATAACACAACACGACACCACAATAAAGCTCCGTAGGTGCGACACACCATCACACAGAGGACTCTTTTCTTGTATAATAAGTTAACCGAATACCTACCAAAACAAAAACTCCCTCAGGTTACTGAGAGAGTTTTGTATTTCTATATTTACATTAAGTATATAATCCGTGTACTTGTAGTACTATTCAATAGAAAGCCAATCCTTAGGATTCATTAATACGCTAACCAATTTCTCTTCCCAACTTCCAGCTTCAGCTTCGTGACAGTAATGCCACTGTACATGGGGTGGTAAGCTCATCAAAATAGATTCTATTCTACCATTGGTTTTTAAACCAAACAAGGTTCCTCTATCATGTACCAAGTTAAACTCTACATAACGTCCTCTACGAACTTCCTGCCACGCTCGCTGAGCGTCTTGATATTCAATGTCTTTACGCTTATTTACTATTGGCACATAACTGTTCAAGAAAGAATTCCCTACTTCCGTTACAAAATTATACCATTGCTCCAAAGACATCTCATCGGTTGGTTTGCAATAATCAAAAAACAAACCTCCAATTCCTCTGGCTTCATTCCTATGTGCATTCCAGAAATACTCATCGCATTTCTTTTTGTACAATGGGTAAAACTCTGGGTTGTGTTTATCACAAGCTTCTTTACATACCGAATGGAAATGCACTGCATCCTCCTCAAACAAATAATAAGGAGTTAAATCCTGTCCACCACCAAACCACTGGGTTACAATGTTTCCATCACCATCGTACATTTCAAAATATCGCCAGTTGGCATGTACTGTTGGCACCATTGGATTCTTTGGATGGATTACCAAACTTAAACCACAAGCATAAAAGTCTCCTGCTTCTACACCAAACTGCTTTCTTAAAGGCAAAGGCAGCTCTCCGTGCACCGATGAAATATTCACACCTCCTTTTTCAAAAACCGCTCCGTTAGAAATTACACGAGTTCTTCCTCCTCCACCTTCGGGTCTATCCCATAAATCTTGTACAAAGGTAGCTTCTCCATCTATAGCTTCTAAACCCGCACAGATGGTATCTTGTAACTTTTGTATGTATTGATAAAATTGTTCTTTCATTTATTATTAGTATTGAGTACAAAGTATTAAGTACAGAGTTTAAAACTAAATACTCTGTACTAAGTACTCAGTACTAATTTCCGTACTCTTTCACCGCTTCTATAAACGCTCCGGCATTCTCTAAACCTATATTTGGTAAAATACCATGTCCTAGATTTACAATGTACTTGTCTTTTCCAAAGGCATCAATCATTGTTTTTACTTGCTTCTTGATTTCTGCTGGTGGTGAGAACAAACGCGTAGGATCAAAATTACCTTGTAGTGTAATATTTCCTCCTGTTAACTTACGAGCCCACTCTGGTGTAATGGTCCAATCTACTCCTAAAGCAGATGCATTAGACTTAGCCATTTCTTCCAAAGCAAACCAACATCCTTTTCCAAAAGCAATTACTGGAGCATCGTCTTTTAAGGCTTCAATAATCTGATTGATGTACTGCCAAGAGAACTCTTGATAATCAACCGGAGATAACATTCCTCCCCAAGAGTCGAACACCTGAACAGCATTTACACCTGCTTCCACTTTTTTCTTTAAGTAAGCAATTGTAGTATCTGTTATTTTTTGCAATAAAGCATGCGCAGCCAAAGGTTGTGTAAAACAAAACTCTTTTGCTTTGTCAAAATTTTTAGAACCCTGTCCCTGAATACAGTAACACAAAATTGTCCATGGAGAACCCGCAAAACCAATCAATGGAATTTCGTCATTCAACATCTGTTTTGTTAACTTAATCGCATCTAGCACATAACCTAAGGTTTCTTCAATATCTGGAACAATTGCTTTTTCTACATCGTGCATGTTCTTAATAGGATTTGGCAACCAAGGTCCAATTCCGTTCTTCATTTCCACCTCAATATTCATCGCTTGCGGCACTACCAAAATATCCGAAAATAAAATAGCAGCATCCATTCCGTACCTACGAATAGGTTGCACGGTAATTTCTGCAGCCAGCTCTGGCGTTTGACAACGTGTAAAGAAATCGTACTTCTTTTTTATCTCCTGAAACTCTGGTAAATATCTTCCAGCTTGTCTCATCATCCAAACAGGTGGTCTTTCTACTGTTTCGCCTTTTAAGGCTCTAAGGTATAGGTCGTTTTTTATCATTTCTTAGCTTTAGGCTCTAGGCTATATGCTCTAGGCTAGTTGTTAAAAAGGCTTAAAGCCTATTGCTTATTGCTTATCGCTTATTGCAGCAAATGAATTATCAATTGCCACTTCTAGTTTTTCTAATTCGTTTTCACCAATCTTAGTTGATAAGAACCAAGCTTCAAACTGAGAAGGTGGTAAGAACACACCATTTTCAATCATTGCCCAGAAGAACTTTGCAAACGTTTCTGTATTTGACGATTGTGCTTCTGTAAAGTTGGTAATTTCTTTACTGGTAAAGAATGGATTTATCATAGAACCAAATCGGTTTACCGTAATTTCTACCCCATGCTTTTTAGCAGACGTTAATAACATTCCCTCTACTTTTGCTGCAACCTCGTTAAACTGATCGTAAGGGTTTTGGTTCTTTAATTCTGTTAATGTAGAAATTCCCGCTGCCATTGCAATTGGATTTCCAGATAAAGTTCCTGCTTGGTACATTCCTCCTAAAGGTGCAACATTGCTCATAATTTCGTTAGATGCTCCGTAGGCTCCTACTGGAAAACCTCCTCCTATTACTTTTCCTAAACAAGTAATATCTGCTTGCACACCTATCAACTCTTGCGCTCCTCCAAATTTAGAACGGAACCCTGTCATTACTTCATCGCAAATTAGCAATGCTCCGTTTTCTTTGGTCAACGCTCTAATTCCTTGAATGAATTCCTGAGACGGCTCTACCACTCCCATATTTCCTGTTACAGGCTCTAAAATTACTGCGGCAATATCATCGTTCTTCTCAAAATGTGCTTTTACACTTTCTAAGTTATTGTACTCAGCAATCAACGTATTTTCTACTGCCTGTGCAGGTACTCCTTTAGATCCTGGCAAACTCAATGTTGCCAATCCAGATCCGGCAGCTACCAACATAGCATCCATATGCCCATGGTAACACCCAGAGAATTTTATAATTTTATCTCTATTGGTATGCGCTCTTGCCAAACGAATGGCACTTAATACCGCTTCTGTTCCAGAATTTACAAAACGAACTTTGTCCATTCCAGGAAACGCATCGCATACAATTTTTGCTAATTTTATTTCTGCATTGGTAGAGGCACCAAAAGAATATCCTTTTTTTAAGGCTTCTGTTACTGCTTTCTCCACCTTTTTGTGTCTATGTCCTAAAATCATAGGCCCATAAGACAACACTAAATCAATATACTTGTTTCCATCTACATCTTTAATATAGGCTCCTTTGGCTTTATTAATAAACAAAGGATTTCCTCCTACAGATGCAAAAGCTCTTACTGGGGAGTTTACGGCTCCCACTAAATTTTCACAACCTTTTTTGTATAATTTTTCTGAATTTTTAAATTCCATAATTACAATATTGACTTGTTTTAGTTTCCTATTTCTTTTGTTTTTAACAGCACACTTTCTACTGTTTGCTCGTCGGCAATGTATACGTTTTCAAAACTTTGTACTGCTTCTGTAGCCGTTGTAGTACCTATACAAATTACGGGTACACTTGTGGGTTTATTTTGCTTTAAATAACTTCTAATTCCAGATGGACTGTAGAACAACAAAGCATCTAATTCCTCTTCTATTTTTTTTGAGATCAACGTTGTTTGGTACACTAAATATTCTGTAACCAACACTCCGTTTTCGGCCATTAATGTAGGCAAATCATTATTTCTAAGATTTCCACAAAACCAACTAATCTCTTGTATGTCTTTAAACTTAGCTATTAAGGTCTCTGCTAGCTCCAAGGCATTATTTGCGACAGCTTCAACCACTACTCCTTGTTTCTCTAGCAAATATTTGGTCTTTTCTCCTACACAAAAAACAGTATGGAACAAATCCTTGTTATTTTTATGCACTCCAAATACAGACTTTACACTGTTACCACTCGTAAAAACAGCAAAGGGAATTTGTTCTTCTATTTTAAATCCTTCCCCGTAAGAAATCTCTATCATAGGCACCTCTAACACTTCGTAATCTGCTACGATTTGTTTTTGTGTTTCGGTTAGTATTTTAGTGGATAGAATTCTCACTTCTCGATATTATTTTTCGTCCCTCAAAATCACTCGAAGTGACAATTTACTTCTTTATTACAGATTTAATCTCAGCCATCAATTCCTTTCCTCCGTCTGCTAAAATTTCCTCTGCACAAATCTTTCCTAAGTCAGCAGCTTTTTTAGCATCCGTTATTTTAAAAACGGACTTTTGTTGTTTCCCATCAATAGAACTTAGCAAACCGTTAAAAGAAACTTTGTCTCCTAAAATTTCTGCATGCCCTCCAATAGGAGCTGTACACCCACCTTCTAAAGTCCTCATAAAATCACGCTCTATTGCCACACAAGTAGCAGTTTCTTCGTGATTTAATTGAGCACAGGCTGCTAAAACTTCTGGGTTTGAGTCCAATGCAGTAATCATAATTGCTCCTTGCGCAGGTGCGGGTACCATCCAATCTAAGACCACATGTTCCTCTGGCAATAAGTTGATTCTTTCCAAACCTGCTTTGGCAAAAATAGCTCCGTTCCAATTGTTATCTGCCAACTTTTGTAAACGCGTGTTTACGTTTCCTCTTAAGTCTGTTAATGTATGTGTTGGGTATTTGTGTAACCACTGCGCTGTTCTTCGTAAACTTCCTGTGGCAATAGTTGCTCCCTCTCCTAACAATGCTTCTTGGGTTCCTTTGTAAACAATAATATCGTGAATATCGGCTCTTTCTAAAACCGCAGCTTGCACAATAGTTTCTGGTAATTGCGTAGGTACGTCTTTTAAAGAATGAACGGCAATATCTATCTGTCCACGCAACATGGCTACATCTAAAGTTTTGGTAAATACACCCATACTACCTATTTGATGTAAAGGGATATCCAAAACCTCATCACCTATGGATGATAATTCAATAATTTCTGTACTATAACCTAACTCCTCTAACTGCCCCTGTACCAAATGAGCTTGCCATAACGCCAGCTCACTATTTCTGGTACCTATTCTAATAGGTTTATCCATTCTGTATTTCTGCATTAAATATTTTACTCACCACCTCTATACTCTGATCTACAGAAGTGCTTTCGTCTTTAAGGTGTTTTACGAACTGAGTGGTAATTTTTTGAATAATTCTTGAAGTAATTTGCTCCGCATGCTCCGTATTAAATCCATCAATCTTCTTTTGGTGGAAATTAATTTCATCTTCCTGAATAGACTGTAATGAAATTTTTAAAGCATTTACAGCTGGGGTAAATTTTCGGCTTTCTAACCAAGTAGCAAACTCTTGCTTGTGTTTGTCTATAATTTGCTGAGCTTTTGGAATCTCAGCTTTTCTTAACTCTAATGTTTTATCGGTAATTTTAGACAACTGATCTACATTTACCAATGTGATATTTTCGTAGTCTTTTACTGCTCTATCTACATTCTCTGGCATAGATAAATCTAACACCAACAACTTCTTCTTAGGTTTGATGTTTTTGGATGTAATTGTTGGAGTTTCTGCCCCTGTTGATACAATTAACACATCTGCATCTTCTATCTCAACCTCTAAATTCTCCAATTTGTTAACCGCTACATTCTCATGGGTTTCCGCAAACTCTTCGGCCTTGGCATGTGTTCTGTTGATTAAATGGATATTGGTATTCTCTGTATACTGCAATAAGTTCTTACAAGCATTTTTACCAATTTCCCCTAAACCATATACCAATACTCTTTTAGAATTGTGATTTTCTACATTGTCTATAATATACTGCGTAGCTGCATAGGCAACCGACGTAGTTCCTGAACTAAGCTGGGTATTGTTTTTTACATCTTTACTAGCTTGCAACACCGAGTTCATTAACCTTTCTAAATAGGTATTTAACGAACCGTATTTCTGAGCCATTTGATAGGCTTGTTTTAACTGTCCTACAATTTCGTAGTCACCTAAAATCTGACTTTCTAAACCTGTCCCTATTTTAAATAAATGCTGAATAGCTTCGGAACCTTTATAAATATTAGAAAACTTTACAAAGTCTTCTACCGTTCCATTGGAGTGCTCACACAACAATCCTATCAATTCAAATGGGTGTTTTGCAAAACCGGTAATCTCTGTTCTATTACAAGTAGAAATCACCATCACACCATCTATGCCTTTAGATTTAGCATCCTTAAGCAAACTAATTTGCTTTTGTTTAGACAAACTAAATGCACTTCTTGTTTCTACATCAGCCTTCTTATAACTAACCCCAACATTGTAGAGTTTCGTTCCAGATTTTTTTATGTTCATATGTTTACAAGCCATAAGTATCGACAAAAGTACTACGGATATACTTCTCAGAATATCGCTAAAAGTACTATAAACAACTCCACAAGGTTTTTTCCTTAATTTAAAAACATTCTAGATTGCTTTAAAACCTACACAAATCAGTTGTTTTATGATAAAAATCATACTTCAACATGGAGTTATCGCAGGTAGAAAAAAACACTTTTTAAAGCTATTTTTTAAGCATTTTGACGTAAATTTGTCCTATTACTTACGAAAAACATCGACAAAAAATGGTTCATTTTGATGCTCATAAATATCAAAACATCGACAAAAGTTCTCTACTACTCGTAGACGAAAAAAGTCAGTTTTCGTTATTAATTCTAGAGAATAACAGTTCTGATTCCCAACACTTTGTACACAAAACACACCACAACTATATACAGTTGTACTTTACAGTTAAAAGCACCAACAAAGTTGCTTTTAACATGGAGCACTGTGCTATAGAACTCGCAAAAAACGAATCTGGAATGGTGTACTTTAACGAAGAAGAAACGCATATTCTTTTTTCTTTAGCTCCAGAATCTCAACTAGTTGTCATGTTAATTCCTGTTAAATACTTTCACTCACTTTTTACTACAGAAGAGAACTATTTATTGAATTTTGACAACTTTGTGATAGGTAAACCTATTATAGAAAAGAAAGATGCCTCTCCTGCTCAACAAGTTGTTCTGCATCAAATTATTAATAAAAATGATAATTCTCCGTTAACACAGCTATTTATTAAAGCAAAAGCTTTTGAGTTGTTTAGCTTGTATTTTAGCAATGCAGAAGAAAACAGCAATGAAAATTGTCCCTTCATGTCTAACGAAGAAACCATGTCTCAGCTAAAACAGGCCAAAGACATTATATTAGAACACATGGCAGATCCTCCATCGTTAGAAGAGCTTGCTAAAACCGTTGGATTAAATATTAAAAAACTAAAACAAGGATTTAAAGAAGTATATGGAGCACCTGTATTTACGTTTTTATTAAACTACAAACTAGAATATTCTAAAAAGCTATTATTAGAAAACAAGTTAAACGTTAACGAGATAGGGAATAAAATTGGCTACAGCACCTCTAGTCATTTTATTGCTGCTTTTAAAAGAAAGTTTGGTATTACACCTAAACAATTTACCAAGCAAAATAATATTTAATGGAGCAATTAGACCATACAGATATCGTAAACAGTAAAAAAACATTTCCGTTGGTGGTTTTAGGTGATGAGATAAGAACCCCTCAGAATATAGGAATGTGCATTAGAGCCTGTGAAGCTTTTGGGGTAGAACGTTTTTACCAAAGTGTAAACTCTCCAGACACAAACAACAGAACCGTACAACGTACCGCTAGAAATACCGAAAAAAAGTTACCGGTTACTAGCTATACAGATATTGTTGAAGCTTCCAAACAGTTAAAAAATGAAGGCTATACCATTATAGCTCTAGAGATAACAGATAAAAGCAAAAGCTTGCATCAGTACAATTTTACACAGCATGGTAAAATAGCACTAATAATAGGTTCTGAACGATTTGGGATTACTCCAGAAGTTTTAGAGCTAGTAGACAGCAGCATACACATTCCTATGTTTGGAAACAATTCCTCTATGAATGTGGTAAATAGCTTAAGTGTAAGCTTATACGAAATAACAAAACAACTAAACAAACTAGATACAAAAGATTAATAATGAAAGGAATTTTATTAGTAAACCTAGGTTCGCCTAACAGTACTTCTGTAAAAGATGTTAGAAATTATTTGGATGAATTCTTAATGGATGATAGAGTAATTGATGTGCCATATGTAACAAGATGTTTATTGGTTAAAGGAATTATCCTAAACACCAGACCTAAACAATCTGCAGAAGCTTACAGCAAAGTATGGACAAAAGACGGTTCTCCATTAATTGTAATCTCAGAAAAATTTACCAAAAAAGTTAAAAACTTAGTGGATGCTCCTATTGAACTAGCAATGCGTTACGGAAGTCCATCCATTGAATCTGGAATTGAAAAATTAGCAAAAAAAGGGGTTACAGATATTTTACTGGTTCCTTTGTATCCACAATTCGCCATGGCTACAACAGAAACAATAGAAGCTTTAGCAGACAAAATTGTGCGTAAAAAATTCCCAAACATTACGTTGACCAACTTCCCCGCTTTTTACAACAAACAAGACTATATAGATGTATTGTCTAAAAGCATTAAGGAAACTTTAGACAAAGAAGAATACGACCACCTTCTTTTCTCTTACCACGGGGTTCCAGAAAGACACATTAAAAATTCTGATGTTACAGGAAAACACTGTTCATTAAACGGTGAATGCTGTAATACGAAATCTGAGGCTCATGAGTTTTGTTACAGACACCAATGTTACGCAACTACACAAGGAGTCGTAGAAAAACTAGGCCTACAGCCAGGGTTTTACAGTACTTCTTTTCAGTCTAGATTAGGAAGAGACCCTTGGTTACAACCTTATACAGACGAAACAATAAATGATAGAGCTCAAAACGGAATTAAAAAATTGGCGGTTGTAACCCCAGCCTTTGTTGCAGACTGTTTAGAAACCATTGAAGAGATTGGAATGGAAGCTAAAGAAGAGTTTGAAGAGAACACCGGAGAAGTATTCACAACCATTCCTTGTTTAAACGACAGAGACGATTGGGTAGCTACAGTAAGTAACTGGCTAAATGAATGGTTAAAAAAATAAAGAAAAACAATTGGCAATTTACAGTTACGGAACATTTGTAATTGCCAATTCCTAATTCAATACACATGGAGTATTTATACATTAAATCACTACATATTATTTTTGTAGTTACATGGTTTGCAGGTCTTTTTTACATGGTAAGATTATTTATTTACCATAAAGAAGCAGAAACCAAACCCGATGAAGCTAGAATTGTGTTACAAACACAATACAAGCTAATGGAAAAAAGGTTGTGGTACATTATCACTTGGCCATCTGCAATACTAACAGGCTTAACTGCGGCTTATTTATTGTATTTATCTCCTGGTTTTTTAACCCAAAGCTGGATGTGGGTAAAACTATCTTTTGTGGCTGCTTTGTTCTTTTATCATTTTGCTTGCCATAAAATATACAAGGAACTACAAAACAATGTATGCAAATACTCTACTCTACAATTAAGACTTTGGAATGAAGTAGCAACGATTATCCTTTTTGCAGTGGTATTTTTAGTAGTACTGAAAAGCGCTATCAACTGGATCTGGGGAGTAGTTGGTATTGTATTAGTATCTGTTATTTTAATGCTAATGGTTAAAGTTTATAAAAAAATGAGAGCTAAAAAAAGCTGGGATAAAGAGGAAATACCTGTAGTGAATGAAGAAACAGATAGAGAATAATTTTACTTTAAGAAAATAACTTCGCCTCTACCATCTGCAGAATTACTACCTATTAAAAAATTGGTTGAGTTAGGAAGAATTTTAAACAAAACTTTATTAAATCTATGTGTACCAATGTGATTAATAATCTCTTGGTATGACATAGATTTTTCTTCAAACCACACCTCCTCTATTTCATTTTCACGAACCAATTCTTCAATTTTAATCACACTCTGAGGAGTTACAGACATGATTTCTTTATTCAGTTGTAGATCTTTTATAATATTTCTATTACCTACAAATAAAATCTTCTTTGTATCCTCTATTAAAATAGGAGCATTGCTTAATTGAAAATACTTCAACAAAAACCAGATTTTAACTCCTGCTTTCATTAATAAAACATCTAGTCCATTTACACTAAAATGTTTTCTGTAAAAAATATTCATTGCCCCGTAAAAATGCCTTAGATATTTAACATCCTTTCTTGTACTCTCCCCTTTGTAATGAACAACAGTTGACTCTCCGTTATAATAATTTGCATAACCAGCCTTGGTTAATTTGTAACTCAAATCAATATCTTCTCCGTACATAAAATAATCTTCATCAAAACCACCAACCTGAAGATATCTTTCTCTTTTTATAAGCATAAAAGCACCAACTAAGACCTCTATTTTACCTATACCATCCTTAGTTAAGTAATTCGAATAATAACCAGTATTACTGAGCCCTAACATCCTTCCTAAAGATCTTTTAGGAGTTGGTAACCCTCTCTTACTTTCTGGTAAGAAAATACCTGTACCATCAATAAGTCTAACTCCTAATGCTCCTAAATCAGATAAAGAATCGGCAAAGGGGATAATCTCATCAAACAAACCTTCGCCAACAACAGTGTCGGGATTTAATATTAATACATACTCCCCTTTAGCTATTGCAACCCCTTGATTATTCGCTTTTGAAAAACCAACATTTTCAGCATTCTCTATTAAAACAACATTAGGGAACCTCTCCTGTATCATTTGACAACTAGTATCCTTAGACACATTGTCAACCACTATAACTTCCGAAGGAACACCCTTTAAAGCTTTAGTAACACTTAACAAACATTGTTCTAAGAAATATCTAACATTGTAGTTTACGATAACAACAGAGACTTTCATTTATAAATTGATTAGGTTTAATTTAAATCGAATATAATTCTTTTCACAAAAACAGTGATAGTATCAAATAAAAAAAAGGAGGTTATACCTCCTTTTTTATTCTAAAACTTATAAATCTCTATGACCTTTTCCAAAACTGATACCATTTCTTTTGGCTTTCATCATCTTCCGAATAGGTATAACCATAGGTATAAGCATACTCATAATTATAACCATAACCATATGTGGACGTATCAACACCATTTAGAACGTAACCTACGTTATTTAGTTTTTTATCCTCCACTAACTTTTTAGAATACTCGATTACTTGTTTTTCTGTATATTTCGAACGCGTAACATATACAGTAGTATCAGCAATGTGGCTAAAAATTAAAGTGTCACTTACTAATAATGTGGGTGCTGAATCAATAATTATATAATCGTATTTCTGTTTTAACTCAAGTATTAGCTGTTCAAATCTTCCATTAGAAAAAAGACTTGTAGGATTCGGAGGAATAGACCCCGCTAACAATATATCCAAATTTTGATTTTCACCGTCGTTTAAAATTTCTAAATCTGAAACACTTATATTGTCGTCGTGCAAATAAATTGACAAACCTTTATTAACATTATTTAACTTTAGGTACCTATGCAACTGTGGGTTTCTTAGATCGGCTCCTATTAAAATCACTCTTCCAGAATGACTAATAGCCTCACTCGCAAGACCATACGAAACCATAGTTTTCCCTTCTCCCTTTATAGAAGAAGTAATTAAAATTGCACTACCAATACCCTCTTTTTTAGGCAAGATAAACTTTACATTAGTCAATAACGTTCTAAAAGACTCTCTTAAAATACTTCTATCACTATCATCTTTAAACCTAGTATCATCATTATTTTTTAGCAAAGGAATCGTTCCTAAAATAGATTGATTTTTAGAAAACACCTCAAGATCTTTTATGTCTTTTATTTTTGTATTGAAAATACTGGCTAAATAAATTATACTAAAAGGAATCATTAACCCTAAGAAAATTGCTAGTAAATAAATTGATTTTTTATTCGGAGATGCTGGTATATTAGAAGTCAACGCATAATCCACCACTTTTATAACTGGTTCTTTCACAGCGTATTTAATAGCTGATGTTTCTCTTTTCTCTAATAACAACAGGAATAAACTCTCCTTTATTTCTTGTTTACGTTGTATTTCTCTAAACAGCTTTTCCTTTAAAGGAAAACTTTCAATAGATTTCTTGAAAATAATATTTCTTTTCTGAACTCTATTCTTTGTCTCTTTCAATTGAGAAATATATCCCTGAATAGAATTTATAACCGCCATATATGTTATCTCTATAGACTCATTCATTAGTTTTACTCCAGGATTATTCTCTCCTCCACTATTTAGTAATTTACTTCTACGTAATACTAATGAGTTATAATCATCTAACAATCCGTTAACGGTTAAATTATCTATCCCTAAATTATTTGGGAGTAAACCTCCTTTATTTTCCTTATTGAAATTTTTCAAAAGCATTTTTGAAAGTGAAAGCTGATTCTCTATTTTGAACAATTCCTCCTCACTAAACATATCTTTTTCAATTTCTAATCTAGCATCGCTTTCAAGGTCAAATAGTTCATTCTTTTGTTTAAACTCTTTTTTATAGACTTCAATCGTATCTAATTCTTTAGCTAATGTTACAAACCTTTGATCAATAAAATCTATTGTATTCTTATCTACTAATCTTTTCTCTTCAATACCTTCCTCTCCAAAAATTTTAACTAAACTATTTAAAATTCGCTCTGATTTGTTTTTCAAAACACCTTTCATCGAAATATTTAACAAATCACTTGACTTACCTATACTTGAGACTTTTATTTGTCCCTGTAAAGAAAGTGTTGCACCTTTAATAGTTGTCAGTTTTATTTTAATTGGATCTTTTCTCTTAAATCCATTTTCTACAACAGTCAATTCAAAAGGAAGTGTATGTTTATCTTTTTTTGTTGTTAAGCTATTGAATTCAAAATTCTCTTCTGTAGCAATATTTTTTAATTCAAACCCTCCTTTTATAAAACTAAACACATAATTACCAGTTGGTTCAATTTCGCTATTGACTCGTTCAATTATAAAGGGGACATTTTCTATTTCATCATTTTTAACAGTTCCAAGATTAAAAAAAGATTGCGTTAATTTTTGATCTTTAACTACTTTTTCCATCATTCTGTAAGAAGTCAAAATCGCAATCTCATTCTCTATATTAACTTTAGAACCTACAAAAGATGTAATGTCTGTTAAATCAGGTATCGTATTACTCTCTTCCTCGGATAGAATCTTCACTTTAGTTGTAGTAATATAAGTATATGGTGTATACTTTAATTTAAAATAAGCTATTGATATTGCCAATATAAAACACACACAAAACCATGACCAATGCTTTAAGTATTCAAAAAATATTTTCTTATAATCTATCTTAGACTCTTCAATATTTAAAGCTCTTTCTTGTAATAAATTACTCATACAACGTGTTTAATTTGTTAATAATATAGTTATGCTAATTATTAAAGAAGCGACACTTAAAATTGTCCCAGGACTACCAATAAAACCTGCGCTCTTAACTTTAGAATAATTAGGTTGTACTATAATTATATCGTTTGATTGAATTTCATAATACGGTTCTTCCAAAAGTCTTATATCTTTTAAATTAATATGTATTGTCTTCCTCTTACCTTCAATCTCTCTTATTAATAAAACTTCCTCTCTTTTTCCGTTAATCGTTAAATCACCTGCCAAACCTAAAGCCTGCAAAATAGTAATCCTTGGCTCTGTAATATAAAAAGTGCCTGGAGTTTTTACCTCTCCTAATACAGTAACTTTACTATTTAATATTCTAGTTGATATTGTTGGGTTTTCAAGATGCATATTTTCAATTAAAATATTTTTCAACTTATTTTCTAACATTGAAAGGGTCAAATTTTTAACAGAAACAGTTCCCAAAGTAGGCAATTCAATTTGAGACTTTAAATCAACCACATATCCATTTAATTGCATTTGTTCTAAACTCGTAACATTAGATCCTGAAGCTTGCATTTTATTATAAGGAATGGCTGCTTCTGGAATTGTACTTCCTATTTCTATTTTTAAAATATCATTAGGTTGTATGTATCGTTCTTTGTAATCTATGTTTTTAGATTTATAGCTATATTTATTTTGAAAATATATGATATCCTTTTCCGAACTACACGAGAACAAACATAGTATCGTAATAGAATATATAAGAAATAAACCTAAATCTTTACTTATGTTATTTTTATAATTTTTCATCATTAATTTTTAATATTTATATATTTTAGGTAGTAAATACTGTCTAATCTTTCTTATAATTTTTGACGATAATGTAAACACACCTAATAGATTATGCCTAGCTATAATCTGTAAATCTTCTTTTGATTTTTGTTTTTGTAATTTTGCAGTAGTACTTTTACCTCCTAATCTCATTTTTACTACCCAATTATTCAAATAAACTTTATGTACTAGCTGATTTTTTAATAAACGTAGAGTAAATTCATAATCACTAGCAATACGATAACTTTCATCATATAGTCCAAATTCTTCAAAAACTTCTCTTTTTATATACATCGTGGTATGTAATGGAACCCAACCATAATATAAGGTCCAATGCTTATATGGTTTACCTTTATAGATTCTTTTTACATCTTGAGTATTATTTTTTGCTACATACTTCCCATCGGCATAAACAATATCTGGAGCGCTTTGTTTAAATACCTCAACAACTTTCTGAATAGTAGTTGACTCATATAATAGATCATCTGAATGTAAAATTCCAATCACATCTCCTGTACAGTAATTAATCCCTTTATTAAGTGCATTATATAAGCCGGTATCTTTTTCGGAAAGATAAAAGCCTAGTTTATCTTTATGAGATTCTAATATCTCTTTTGTACCATCAGTCGATCCACCATCTATAACAACATGTTCGATGTTATTATATGTTTGAGACCAAACTGACTCTAAAGCATCCATTATGCATTCTTTATTGTTATATACAATAGTAACAATTGATATCTTCATAGAATTACATTATTTGTTTCTGAAAATTTAAACTGAATATTTTTCTTTTACCCAAGCAATAATTACGTCACTATCCGTTCCTACTTTTTTCTTTAATTCATATATTTTGGCATCCACTAAAAATCGGTACCAAAAAGCTTGTAAAATATACCAAACAAAGCCAGACTTACCATCCATAAACCCAAACTTTAAAATATAAACATAGAAAAAATATATAAAAGGTCTTATGAATAATGGCAATTTTAAATATTTAAGTTTCAAGTAACGTTTTCTTTGTTCTGAACTACCAAACAACCTAGGTTCTACACTACTTTTACTGAAGATTTCGTATTCAGAATCCAACAAATCAATCATTTCTCGACTAGCATAACTATTATGTTTAGTTGTCCACCATGTCAAATCATTAAAATTCTCATCAGTTTGTATAATATCTAATTCAACAGTTTCACCTTCAGAGAGCTTAATATGTTCATCCATCCATCTGTTCTCACAATATCCTTTTCCATATCTCCATATTTTTAAATGTAAAACTGGATACCACCCCCCATGTAATATTTCTTTTCCCATAAAAACAATCTTACGTTTCACATATACGCCAGATATATCACTGCTTAAATGTGCTAACGCATAATTTAAATTAATTTCGTTCGGATTCTCAAAAAATTCGTCAGCATCTATTCTCCAAACCCACTCTGTATTGATATTGCAATTCTCTAAAGCCCAATTAAATTGAGTTGCATAATTAATCCATTTATTTTGATAGACATTCGCTCCCATTTTTTTTGCAATTTCAACAGTCATATCATTACTAAATGAGTCTACAATGTAAACTTCATCAACAATATTCTTTAATGATTCTATACATCGTTCAATATGTTTTTCTTCATTATATGTTAAAATAATCGCTGCAATACTTGTCTTCATATTTTTTTGTTTTCTAAACTAAAAGCTTAACTTTTAAACTCTCTCTCTTTAATAAACTTTGCAGGGTTTCCTCCTATAATTGAAAATGGTTCTGTATTTTTTAATACTAAAGATTTTGCACCAACAACAGTATACTTTTCCAAAGTTACACCAGGTAAGATATAAACACCTGTTGTTACCCAACAACCTTCTTTAATATGTATAGGTTTTGTAATCATGTCAAAAGTTAAACTATTCACATCATGACTCCCAGTAATCAAATATGAATATTCACCAATACAACATTTGTCTCCAATTATAATTTTATCCAAACAATAAGCCCATGATTTATTTCCTAAACTTGACAAATGCCCCATTTCTAAATTCCATGGATGATCAATCTTAGCTGTTCTATTAATATTTACAGTGTCACTTAGCTTAGCTCCAAAAACTCTCAATAAAAAAATACGTGGTTTCTTTATCTGATTTGGGAAAACTCTAAAAAGGGTTGCATTTATAATCTTCCATAAATGACTTTTTATTTTCTCCTTTAAACTAAAAGGAGTTGTTTGTACAGGGCTAAAATTAATTTCCATTTAATACTCTTTTTTTTATAAATTTTGCAGGATTACCTCCAACAACAGACCAAGCTTCAACATTTTTAAATACTGCTCCTTTAGCTCCCACAACAGCTCCTGTATAAATAACAACGCCTGGGCCTACAAATGCATCTGCTGCTACCCAAACTTGATCTTCAATTACTATTGGTTTTAGGACTAAATTGTTTTTAGGATCAGAAATATCATGTGTTGATGCACATAAGTAACTCTTTTGGGATATTGTGGTATTAGAACCAATAGTTACTTTTCCTTGATTGTAGCAATCTACATTTTGTCCCAAACAAGTATACTCACCCACCTCTAAATTCCATGGTGCCCATATTTTAACATCAGAATGGATAATTGATCCTTTTCCTATTTTTGCACCAAATAGCTTAAGTACAGTATTTCTCCAACTGTTAAAAAAATTTCCTTTAAAAGGTATAAAAACAATTATTCTTGAAATATTCCATATTAATCTTGCTATTTTATTTTTCAAGCTAAAACTATGAGCATATTTGGATAAATCAATTTTATTTTGCATATTATATTAGTTTTTGTTTAAACACCTCTCATAAAACCTAAACATATCTTTTGCAACAGTTTGAATAGTATATTTATTTTCTATCAAGTTGATACCATTCTCTCCCATCTTTTTTATATCATCGTACTCTAGATCTAAAGCCTGTTTTAAACTACTTACTAAGTTTGTTAGAGATAAATCTACCCACCAACCACATTTTTCAGAATCTAACTCGCTCCATGGAGTTCCTTTAGTGGTTATTACAGGTATGCCTATACACAGAGCTTCAGCCACAACAATTCCAAAATTTTCGCTATGAGTAGGTAATACAAATACATCCGAATCACAGTATAACTTCCACTTTTTGTCTCCATATACTGCTCCAACAAAATCAAATTTATCTGAGACATTATACTCTACAGATAGATTTTTCAATTCTTCAATGTAACTATGTTCACCATTTCCAGCAATTGTGACTTTTATTCTAGTATCTTCAATCATAGAAACAGCTTTTATTAATAAGTCTATCCCTTTCTTTGGATGTATTCTAGATAGAAATAAAAATTTTACAGTTGTTTCTAATTTATTATCCCACTTCTTTTTAGGTAATGTATGTGTTTCGATTCCATTGGGTATAATAATAGATTCATTATTATATCCTAATTTTTTAATCTGTTTTAGTTCAGTGTCAGCAGTTGCATGTAAAGCAACTGCTTTTTTTAACGACTTATTCTGATATAAAAGTAATGCTAGTTTTTTCTTTAAAGGATTTCTATTTAGTATATAAGGCTCTAACATACCATGAGGAGATATAATTACCTTTATACCTAATTCTTCTGCACTCTTTTGAAATAATGAATTCTCATAGTTCCACAATCCATTAATATGAACAAGATTAGGACACTCTTTTTTCAAAAAAGAAAGATATTCCACTTTTAATTTTTTAACTCTGGTATTTTGAAAAGGCGTTAAAGAATTACTTTCAAAAAACTTTACTTCAACTCCTTTAATTTCTACAGGTTTTTTGCTCAATCCTGATACAACCATCTGTTCAAAATTAAACTTTGCTAGTTCTTCAGCCAACAACTTCATATATGATGTTGTACCTCCACCCGTCTTGTCTATAGATGCTATAAAATGGACTACCTTCATAATTACTTTTTTGATTAATTACTATTCCTGCTTAAAGTTTTATCATTTCCTCCCTATAAAACATATCTAACACTCCACCTTTAGTTAAATTAATAATAGATATATTTTCTTTTTTTGCCTTTTTTGAAATTTTATGTAAGTCATTT
Organism: Wenyingzhuangia sp. IMCC45574; assembly: GCF_054182685.1. Taxonomy (NCBI): domain Bacteria; kingdom Pseudomonadati; phylum Bacteroidota; class Flavobacteriia; order Flavobacteriales; family Flavobacteriaceae; genus Wenyingzhuangia; species Wenyingzhuangia sp. IMCC45574. The sequence continues at coordinate 1,131,613 of NZ_CM135169.1, forward strand.
AAATGCCTTGAATGCATTAATAAGTCTATTATGTAATTGCTTGATGTTTTTAAATTATTTTCATCATTAACTCCATAAAAGTGACTTGTTGAATTTATAATCTCATGAGCAATACCAGTAGCTTCAAAACCAGTAAAATATATGTTTTTAAAACACTGTTTTATTGCAAATTCAATACAAAAACCTCCTACTCCGACACAACTAAAAGGTGACTGAAGTGCAACCCAATAAATTGATGTCCCCTTATCAATATGATCTTTAAATTTAGGATGATTTGCCCAAGAAGCTGGCATCACAAAAGTAATGTCAGGTACCATCTGTAATATTTCATCTAACCACTCCACAGACCATTCTCCACTGATCATTTTTGGATCTATAAAAAAATGAAATTTTGGTCTCAACTTTTTATATAAAGGATGCTTAAAACCTCTATTGACAAAAATTGTATTCCACCCTTCAAATTTGTTCAAATCCTGTTCTTTTACTGAGGGAGAATTTAAAACTATCAACACATTCTTACCTTTACATATGCTACTAATATCCTTATTCGTGTTAATAGCTTTTCTTTCTTGTTTATTAAATAATTTTATAGTTTTTACCATACTATTAGCAATGGAACATATAAAATCATCTTTTCTAACCATTAATTGCCAAAAATTCATATGCGTTTATTTTTTATTTTTTTGTTCAGAAGTTCATATAGTTCTACATAACTCTCAGCTATCTTCTTAGCTGAAAATCGTTCTAAATTTTTTGTCCCTTTTTCTACAAGTTTCATCCTAAGCTCAGGGCTATTCTGTAAATTTTGTAATGCTTTTTTTATTTCTTTAACATCAAAAGGATTTACCAATATTGCACCTTTACCAGCGACATCATTCATAGGTGCTATATTACTTGTAATTACCGGGCGTCCTACTTGTTGTCCTTCTAAAATAGGTACTCCAAAGCCCTCATGCTCAGAGGCGAAAAAAACAATATCAGACTCATAATAACACTGTAGCACTTCCTCTCTTGTTAAGTTGTATCTAAATTCATAACAAATATTTTCAGAAGTTAACAACTGTTTAAGTTCCTCTGTAGGTTTTCTTAACAATAACAATTTAAAGTCCGTTCCTTTTACAGCCTCTATTAATCTATTCAAATTTTTTATAGGGCTACTTCCTATCTGTAAAACAACAGGATTTGTTTTGTCGAACGCTTTAGGTATAAATTTAAAATCGGTACTGCAAGGATTAGGTATAACAACTATTTTGTCTGGACTAATATTGCATGTGTCGATTAATTTCTGTTTCGTATAGTCAGATATTGTTGTTATGTAAGCAACCTTTTTTAAGGGCCATTGTAACCATAAATACTTTATTACAATTTTACGGATACCCTTTAGATTTCTTTCATACCTACCTATATCATGTACCGTTAAAATAGTATTACTTCCTTTTAAAAATAAGGCAATGGTATGAATATCTCCTGTAATATGATTTATTTCACCTTGATGATTACGAGCTTTCCAAAAACTATGGTATCGTTTCCATTTTTGTGTACATTTAAAAATACTTATGCGTAAATTACTAGGAAGTGCAGTAAACAACTGTTCAAAAACGGTTTCTATGCTAAATACCCCCTCCATTTTGGGACGAAAAAAATAACTTATTTTCATAATCAAATTCTTTTTATTTTTAATAAGAAACTTGTGTATGGCAATTTTAAAAAAGACAATTTCCACAGAATTGATTTTTTTTCCAAAAGATAACTTATATATAGAAACGGCATTAAGAAAATAATTTGATAAGTTAAGTTTACTTTTTTCACATCAAAAAACAAAAGTATTGGATAATGTAAGACATATATAGCATAACTTCCTTCTCCTATTTTAAAAAAAAGCCAATTTAATATATTCTGTAAATAAGAAAATTTCACCAAGTTTCTACAAACTATAAAAAAGTAAAAAATAGCTCCAATAATCATTCCTCCACTTATCGACAAAAATGTTTTTGAAGGAATATATTCTTTGAATATTTCAAGTAAAATTCCTAAAATAAAAACAAGTGTAAAAAATAAATGATATTTTCTTCCTTTTAAATAGGTTTGTGCAACTAAATACCCAAAAATCCATGTACCGAAAGAAGCGAAGAAAAGAAGATAGGGTACAAAAAATATTTTTTTACAAAATATTACAAATGCTATTGAAACACATAAGTAAGAAACATATTTAAAATAAATAGATAAACGATTTAAGTAATAATAATTAACTAAATAAATAATTGGAAAAAAAAGATAGAAGAACATTTCTACACTCAATGACCATAAAGAACCATTTAAACCATATGGTACAAACCATGAAGCTTCCATTTCTCTACCTGTCTGTAAAAATAGTAGATTTCCTATAAAATTATTTAAACTATAATCTTCATTTTGAACTAAGTTACTTAGCTTCCCCAGTATTAAAGTAAATATCAACGTAATTAAATAAAGCGGTAAAATTCTTTTGATTCTTCTAAAATAATAGAAATCAACACTCTCAAAAGAAAGTAAATTTCTTTTGTTCAGACTCAGACCAATTGAAAACCCTGATAGTACGAAAAAAAACATCACAGCTTCATGGTTCAAATCAGATAAAAATTGCAGCAAATTAAATATTATTTGGCTTGTGTTATTGTAGAACCTTTCTCTATTTATTTTAAATAAGTGATGAAACAAAACCAACAAAGCAGCCATTCCCCGTAGGCTATCTAATATTTTTATTCTCTTTTTTTCCATTTCCAAAATAATTTTATAAGATTAATTTATCTAGATTAATTTTTTTTATAAATTCATATATTAAAACAGATATAAACAAAACCATAGAAGTAGCTATATAAGGAAAAACAAACTTAAAGCCTATAGACAAAACATCTAACTTGTTTATTTCCAAAACATTATACATTATAGTTTTACTTATAGGATTTAATATATATACAGCTAATGTATTAACTCCTAAAAAACCTATTAAATGTTTTATTTTAGAATTAATTATAATTTGTTGTTGTAAGATAGAAATACAAAATAAAGAAGAACTTACTAACACTGTTAAGGTTATATATTGAGAATGATTTTTCCCAAAATACTCAAGTATACTAAATTCTACTGGGATAAAAACTACACATACCCAACTATATTTATTTAATCTTGGAAAATTATTTTTAGCCAACTCAATCCCCAAAAACACATACGGTAACCAAAACACAAAAGGTCTATCTCCCAATTTCTGAATTGAAGAGGGTAGTATATCAATAAAATATCCAACAATTATGTAAGTTATTACTATTAATACTATTATACATATTCTTATCCATTTAATAGCGTATAATTTTAATATAAATGGGAATAAAACAATTAATTGTAATAACACTATAAAAAAATATTGACCAGGCCATCCGTAACCAGAAAAATATCTAGTGATTAAAGACCTTAAAGTTAAATCATTCCAATCTACCGATATTAAAAAATAAAAAAAACTCCAAATAAAAAACACCCTAAATACATCTAAAAAACGTTTGACTATATATTCTTTTTTTTGTGTTTTATTTCTTTTGTCGTAAGATGTGTAAAAAAAATAAGCCCATAAAATAACAAAACATGGCACAGCAAAACTAAATATATTTACAACAAACATTCTTGATACTTCATTAGCTCCAAACAAATTTGAACTGTGTATAAAAACAACTCCTATAATTGAAAAGCATTTGATAAAATCTGCCTGAAAATTTCTAACCATATATACATCTTTTAAACAATTTTACGATAGTGTACATTATCAAATAAGTGACAATGCCTTGCCAAAACATTCTTAAACAAAAAGCTATATCTAACAATATTCCATTAGAGTTTTTAAATAGGCCAAACAAACTAAAAATATTCATTAAACCATATGCCGAATAAATAAAACTACCCGATTTAAAAATCACTAAATTATTCAATAGAAAAAAAACAAAACATGAAACAATAAATTGAAAAGGGAAGTACCAAAAACTAAACGTAACCAGTCCATCTCCTACATGACTTGTTACTAAATAACTTCCCAAACTACCATTTGATAATAAATCGGCTCTACTATAAGTGAAATTTTGCTTACTCAAACTAACCCCAAACATCTTTAAAACTGGATTAGGAAAAATTAAAATTAATTGATTTATAAAATCCTCTTGCATCTCTTCATCGCCAAATCCTCTTCTATTTGCATGATAAAGTGTTTCGTCTGTAATACGAATATTTGCAAAACGATTCAACATAAAATTATCAATATATTTTTCAGTCCAACCTTGGCTATAATGCGTAACATCATTCTCACGTTCACCTCGGCTAATCTTAATTTCATTCATTAATTCTTTATTCTGGAATGTCTCAACCGTTATTTTAAATAATTCTTCTTTAGAAATATCAGACCTCATTCCTCTCGTGTACAACATGGCATATGACATATCAGTTAACATATTTAAACCGTAAACAAAAAACAGTAACAATAAAATAAATAGTTTTGGAGACATGACTTCACTAACCTGGATGTTATTTTTTATCATGTAGAGAAAGAACAAAAGACCATAAATGGCAATTGGAGTAATCATTTTTCCTCGGCTGTTAGAAGCTATATTAATAACAAAAACAACCAACAAATACAACCACACCAATCTTTTATTTTTATATTCTGGTAATCTCATCATATCTGGAAACAACAAAACTGTAGGAGCATATAGTAAATAGCCTAAACCATCTAAAAACTTACCTCCTACATTTCCGTATTCCGCTATTCCTTGGTTAAATGTATAAAGGCGTACAGCAAAACCTATAATTCCCAAATACCATATAAGCTTAGGTTCTATTTTAAAAAAATTTAAATCTATCAATACTGATTGTAACCCGGTAGTTTTAAATCTATTTTTGGGTTTACAAATCAAATAAAAAGCTAATGAACTTAAAAGAAATAAAAGAGTTTCATAAATAAATGTTTGATACGGTAACTCTAGACCTATAGTTATAGGATTTCCTTCTGCCAGAGTAGCAATTAATGGTAAAAACCTGTACATAAACATGGACAGATACATTAAAAAAGCAAATGGAGAATATAGTATATATTTATTTTGCAAAAAAAATGAAAAAACAAAATAAGATATTAACGCCATTACACACCCCACAACGTTTGGTAGCGTAGGAAAAAAAAAGATTTCCAAGGGTATTGCAATTAAAAGAATAATACCTAACCATTTTTTTAGATGCTGTAATATGTATGATACTTTTACTTCTTGCATTTTTAATTATGTACCTTTTCTAACATTCTTTTAATTGTTTTCATATTTGAATAACCCGAACTTTCACAGCGTTCTCTACCTAATTTAACAACAGAATTACGCTCATTCTCATGTTCTAAATAAAACTTACATTTATTCAATAACTCTTCATTTGAGTCAAAAAACTCTGCTTCTTTTCCCTCTTCAAACAGCCTTTTATGTTCGTCGGTTCTTTCTGCAAGCATAAAACCTCCGCAAGCTGGTATTTCCATAGTTCTAGCGGTTTGCTGATCTGCGTTAATTTTTCTTAAAAAACATAAAGAAATCTTAAAAGCTCTGAGTGCTTTAGGATAATCGTCTGAAAACAGACCATCATACACTTCTAAATTAGGATGATAATTCTTATAATCTCTCCATTTTTTATTTCCAAAAACTTTTACACGAATACCATTATTTACTAAAAAAAGGATACTATCACATCTTTCCTGCTCCCAAGTTCCTATAAACCCAACATCTCCACCTAGTTTATCTTTTTCTTCAATGGTTAATTCTCTTGGAAAATGAAAATCTTCATGATAGGTCTTATTAATAAAATTTACATTTTTAAAACCTACTCTTTTCAAATCTTTTACTATGTGAGATTTTGTTGTAAAAGTGTAGTCATAGAGAGAAGCACATTCTAAATAATTTTGACTTTGATTAAAGCGCATCATCATATTATCTGGTGAGAACCCAACGATACTGCACTTTGGTAGTTTTTCTTTAATTTTTTTTAGAGTACTCTTTTCGATAGTTATTCCTTTATCAATCCAAACAACATCGTATTTGTTTTGATTGACAAATGAAATAATTTTTTTATTTGCGTTAGCTAAATCAGGTAACTTTATAGGAAGCCCCATATTAAATAACTTATTACATACTTTATAAATAAGAGAAACATTAGCTGTTGTATCCACTTCATTTGTGGAAACTGAACATTTAGTTATGGCCTTATGTCTGTGCAAGCATGTATTACTGTTTCCATATGCACTAAAACCACCAATAGATAAAACTTTTATACCTTCTTTTCCGCCTGACATAAGTTAGATTCTAATTAAATTGTTTTAAAACTATCGATTAATGACTTCCATTGATTACCATAATCATCCCAACCACCTATGTTATTTGCTTTCTGTATTGCCTTTTGACTCATATTATACTGAATGTCTGGATTATCAGCCAACAATTGAAATTTTTCCAAAATTTCATCTGAGGATCTAATTTTAACAATAAAGCCCTCATCACCATCTTCAAACAAATCTAAACCTCCTGTATTTGTTGTTGTTATAACAGGACAACCACAAGCTAGTGATTCACCGAGAACCATACCAAAGCCATCTTCAATACTAGGCATTACAAATACATGAGAAGAACTATAATATTTTTTTAATTCAACATTACTCACATTCCCTTTAAAAACAACATTCTCTATGTTTTTATTAATCAACAAACTCTTTATCTCTTTAGAAATATTTCCAATAACTAGAAATTCTTTATTAGGATGATTTAGTTTTTCAAAAGCATCAAGCGCATACATAAATCCTTTTCTTAAAGAAATTCCTCCAACCCAAATAACTCTAAACAAATCTTTTGGGGTTTCTACAGTTTTATTAAACCTTGATAAATTTATTCCGTAAGGAATTTTTATAATTTTATCAGGATTCACTCCTTTAGAAACAAAAGAATTCTTAGAAAATGTAGATGGTATTGTTATTCTATCAGCTAAATCATATTCTTCTAACTCTTTATCAATAATTCGTGGATCTATTCCTTTGTAAATAAAACCCCATTTATTATATTCTTCTTTTAAAATTTCATCTTGAAATTGAATATGAGAAGACCCCCTATCACAAATATATACACCTCCTTTACTTTTAGTAACTTTTGCGCTTTGAAGACCTGAGCTTGACAATGCTATTAAAATAGTTTTGTCTTTTATTTTAGAAGCAGCATATTTATCTACAAAAAACTTATCTAGCCAAACCCAATCTTTATTTAATTTATCAAAATTATTGAGTCCTACGAGATGTCTTTTCATGTATGGAGCATGTAGGTATGGAAAAGTTTTTATTTTGTTTCTATCAATCCCTCTTTCTTCCTTTAATTTAAACATAGGGTATCCAGTGTAAATTTTATCTAACAATCCAAATCTTTCCATTTGTCTGGCCAGATGAAAATGATGGAATCTACCTATTGATATCTGAGTAATTTTCATGTTTTTGTTTTTGAAAATGTAACTAATTTTTATTTTTTACCTAATAAGCTCTTTAATTGTAAATTACTTAACTGAAAGCTAATGAAAATATCTTTAAGACTCATTTTCATTAGCTTTAAACTTTTAGGGATAATCATAACAGCCATCAATACATCTAAAGTTACTGAGCCAATAGCTGCCCCCAATAAGTTTAAATTAAGTGCAAAAAAATAAGTCATAACAACGGAAATAATTGCAGATACAATCCCTGCTATAGCAAATTGGTAAGGTTCATTTTTAGCTCTAAATACAGGCTCAGAAGACCACCAAATCGCATTAAATAGAATACCTACTAAAAAAACATACCATATCGTTGGTTCTAAATACAACTGTTTTTGGGTCCAAACACCATAAAACCAAATACCAAAAAAAGCTAGAAACAAAACACCTAAGAATGCTAGGAGCAATGAAAAAATCATACAAAAACTATAGATTTTAGTAGCTTTGCTTTTGTTACCAGCCCCTATTTCAAACTGTAATTCTGGAAAAATACTTGAACTAACTATATTTAAAACTTGATTGACTGACCTACTTAAAGTTCTTACTGTATTAAAAACAGCAACCGCCTCTGGACCAAGAACTATTCTAATGACAAAAGTAGTTCCTTGAAAATAAATGGCTTGCCAACCAGGGAACAACATATAGCCTAATCCCTTTTTTGTAATATTTTTAGTTTCAACATTATCAACAACTCCTTCGACATTTCCAAAATCTAAAAGCTTGCTACCTTTATACCAATAGAATAAGTTAAATAGAATAATAACTACCAATTGCGATAATGAAAACGCAATAACTCCATAGCCTAATAATAGTACCAACATACCACTTATAACACTTAACAGTGATTTAACCGTTTTTAAATTTATACTTAATGAGGCTTTACGAGCAGCAATGTATAATGAATCTATCAACTGAATATAAAAATTTAAAAATCTAGCTAGAATTAGAACAGAAACTGCTACTGTAGCATCGAAAGCATTAATTAAAGACTTTTCAAATACATCATTATATCCAAGAACACATAGCACTAAAACACTTAATGTTATAGCAATTATTAACATTTTAGAAATAATTTTTAAACCACTCTTTCTAATATTAGCCGCTTTTTGTTTGTCTCCAGAAGCATATGCCAACACAAAGCTATTTGCTGCTGCTGAGCCAAAACCTAAGTCACTAAAAGCAAAAACACTAGGAATTATTGTTAATGTCAACCACTCGCCATAATAAGCAGCTCCCCAACTAGTTATAAAAAAAGGAACTAACAACAACTGTTCTAACATCCTAACCCCCTTTGTAAGTACTGATGCAAAACCATTCTTTAAGATGTTCTTTTTTACTGTTGACATTATTTTATCTTCAATTTTATTATTTACATAAACAATTCAAAATTATTTATGTATAAATTCGTATTTTTTATTTCCTTGCTACCGCTCCCTCAAACAACTTATCTACAAATCACTATAGCTTTCACTGAATAAGCAACTTCTTGTTAATACTTATACTCTTTTAATGCATGTTTAACAATTTCCATTTTAAGTGTTATCAATCTACATAATGTTAAAATACTAGCTCTTTTCTAATTCTTTATATAGATATATTAATTTGATAAGTACCTATACTCCATAAAACCTAGGTTATATACTATCAATTTCAGAAAATTTACAATCTGCGCTCCTTTTTGAAAATATAATTTAATTACTAATTTCCTTAGAAAACTTATTGTATTCCTCCTTTTCACCAAGTTTTTTTCTCCAAAATTCAATAATTTTCATTTTAAAACTCTTATATTATTAATTATCCTGAGTGTTTCTTAACTTGTAAATCATCTCTGCCAATAAAAAGTCATCTGGCCAATCAACATCAATTTTTTCATACCCTTCAGATTGTAACAAGTATGGTTTTACTCCAATTCTGTCTTTAAGAGCTATATAGTTTTCCCTACTGTTGATAAAAAAACCACTATTTAGCTCATATAGTGGAGGTAAAGTTTGAGTCCTTGGCCATTTCTCAACTTCTCTATCGTAATTGTATGCCTTCTCATCTTCTCCCCACAAAAAAGTTTGAATTTTATTAACAGTCATCAAACTGTCATAGCCTTTATCCAAGTTCTCGTAGTATTTTTTAATTCCTCTATTGATAGAATCTGAGGTAATGAAAGGAGAAGTTACATGAGTCCACAAAATATGCTCATCCTCAATTATTGTAGGCACATAATCGACAACATCATCAGTACTAGTAGAAGACATCGCTAAATACTCAGGGCGAACGTCAATTACAATTTTTTTATGATTTATTCCTTCAGCAATTTCCATCACTTTTTTATCATTTGTTGATACTACTATTTTGTCAACCAAAGTTGCATTGATCAAACTTCTAAGCTTGACTTCTAACAGTCCTCCCTCTACTCCAGCAAATTCTTTTGTGTTTTTGTTTGGAATTCTTTGACTTCCAGCTCTACACGGTAAAAAAACAGTCATATTATTGATTTTATAGCTTTAATTTTTTGTTTTATCCAACTCAGTCCAAGTTATCTGTTTAAACCTCTAACAACTTCTTTAAAAGTCTTCATCAATATCCCCACATCTACCGAATAAGATATGTATTGCACACCGACTTCTTTCCACATTTTTGCACTTTCATAAGATTCTGTAAAAGTTCCTATTAACTTACCCTCATTCTTAGCTATTTCAACTGCATCTTTCATTGCTTTTACAACATCGGGATGAGTTGTCTGTCCCGGAACACCACAAGATTGTGATAAATCATAACAACCTAGAAAAATAACATCAATACCATCAATCTTTACAATTTCACTCAAATTTTCCACCCCCTCTAAACCTTCTATATGTACGATAGTAAGGATTGAATCATTGGCTAAACTAAAATGATCATCTGATTTTATATTAGTATACTCTGCAGCCCTTACATACCTACACATTCCTCTTTCGCCTTTTGGAAAAAATTTAGTTGCTTTTACAACTTTATTAGCATCTGCTACTGTACAAACTTGAGGAACTTGTATACACTTAACCCCAACATCTAATAGTCTTAATATTAAAGTCTCTGAGTTTTCCGTTACTCTGACAACTGGTTCAATCCCTGATGCTTGTGCTGCTCTTACCATATTTTGAACCGATTCAACGCTATATGGACCATGCTCCATATCTATAATCACAAAATCAAACCCACTATAAGCAGCTATATCAACAATTGCTGGATCTTGTATTTTGCAGAAAGGTCCATAAACAAACTTGTTATCGCTTAGCTTTTCTAACAATAAATTTTTTCTCATTTTTTTTTATTAAGTGATCAAATATACAACATACTTTACGCCCCCATATACTACTTCTCGAAATTTAACATAACGACCATAAGAAATTGAATTATTTAACTTAAATATTACATACTTATAAAAACCTAAATTAAAAACCAGACATGCATCAAAACATTTAGTACCTTGTTACAGTCCTTTACTTTTTTTATGCTAAATTATAAAAGAACCAACTATAAAAAACAACCAATACGCAGGTTTAAAACCGACTTTAAAGTAAAGACATAGCAGTCAACAATTTAGACGATAGTTTTTTCTAACATTTTTTAAAGCCCCTAAATATATGTCTCAATCTCAAAAGTCAGATTTGAATTAGGATAGCGTTAGTTTTTGAGTTTAAAAATTATTGTTTTAGAACCATCTCTAAACCTATTAAAACTTATACTTCCTGAATTCTTAATCGATAATTTCCATTTAGTACAGCACACTAAAGCAGATGAGACACTTCATCTATATTTTAAAAAGAAAACAACACCCCCTGAAGAGTTTGAGAATCAAATAATCATTGCATACGGTAGATTTTCACAAGGAAATAACCGTACAAGACTTTCCTATTAGAGGAAACACAGTATATCTACATATGAAACATAGAAGATAGCTTAATAAAAGTAATGGACAAATTCTTCAAAGAGATAGGGAACAAGCAGCTAATCCTATACATCTAAACTACAGATCAATATTAAATTACTTTAACAATAGAAGTACAAATGCTGCTACGGAATCCTTCAATGCCAAAATCAGAGCATTTAGAGCTCAGTTTAGAGGGCTTAAAAATGTAGAATTCTTCCTCTTTAGACTAACTAATATTTACCTAAACACAACTACTAGGAATGCCCCCCAGAACCCTTTGCATCAACTTATTTCAGGATAGGACAAGACAATAAAAAAAGCCTCTCTAATTCCTTAGAGAGGCTTTGCGGTCTGGACGGGACTCGAACCCGCGACCCCCTGCGTGACAGGCAGGTATTCTAACCAGCTGAACTACCAGACCGTTGCTGTTAGCGGTTGCAAATATACAACATATCCTTACTTTTACAACAAAAAAAGAAAGTTTTTTTCATAAAAAAATCGATGCGTAAGGCATCGATTTTTTAGTAACTCATTTATAGCTATTTACGAAAACTCTAACCAAGAACTTTCGTTTTTATAATCTGTAATTAACAAAGTACTTTCTTGAAAAGTTAAAGAACTTACGCTTGCAACAACTTCATGCCTTAACGAAGTAATACATTCAGCAACCAAATCAGACCTAAATCCTTTAGCTCCTAAATCAACCACAAAATTTGCAGAAACCACACGTCCTATAATCTTTCCTAAATCTACCATTTTACGTTGTGGTAAATCCATATTTAAATTAAAGCTTAGTGCTTCTTTAAAAAACTCAGAAGATTTCGTTGTTAAATCGTACTGTGTTAAAAAGTCAAATAAATTGGTAATCTTCTTACGCTTCATTAACTTCATAACTGCTTCAGAAATTTGAGTATATAACATTTCGTTAGATCCTTCAAAAATCATAAAAGCCCTACTGTCCATAATTCCTCTAGCTCCAATGTTCTCTTCTTTATAACCAGAAGAACCCGATAACTGAACTAAAGTTTGTGCAGCTGCTTGCATCATATCTGTAATAACAGATTTCATACTATTGGCTTCTACTTGTTGCATCGCCAATTCGTTATCTATTCCACTGTTCTCAGAACTACGAGCACACATAGCAGAACATACTGTAAATGCAGACTGAATATTGGCTATTTGTTCTTTTACCTTATCCAATGCCAACAAATTCTTACCACCTACTATTCTGGTATTACAGTGTTCAATAGCCTCGTCCATCATTCTCTTAATGAACCCCATTGCCATACCAGGAAATTGCATTCTAGACCTGTGTAACAAATCCAACATCAATTTAATTCCTGTACTTCCTCCTTCTAACTTTTGATCTTCGGGAACCGTTAAATCTAACTTATTATTACCATATGGAATTGCATACAATCCTGCATTGTTATAATATTCTTCTACAATAACTCTTTGCTCAGGATCTTGATTGTCTGCGATAAAGAAATCTATATCTCTACCTAATCGTCCATCTTCTCCTTTATTTCTAGAAGTAATTAACCAGTAATCTGCTAATCCTGTTAAACCTTGCCAATGCTTGTATCCTTCTATGTGGTACTTCCCATCTTTATAAGTATTAGAAGTCTCCATACTTAATGCATCAGATCCGTAACTTGGTTCTGTAATCATTAACCCCCCCATGTTTCTTTCTTGTAAGAAACGTTTAAAAATAGGAGCCTTAACAGTATCCTTAGCATATTTTGCTACGGGTTCTAGAAATAAAGCAATGTTAATTCCAAAAGTTAAAGACAGTGGTAACGATTCGTAAGATGCAGCTTCTAGAACACCTAAACATTCTTTTACTTTTACTCCTCTACCTCCGTATTCTTTAGGAATAGCAACAGATAAAGGATTCTTTGCCATTATGTCTCTAAAGACTAATGATGGAAACCCTCTAACTTGGCTAAATTTCTGAATATCATCTTTCTCGTAAAAAACACTCTTTAAAGTATCCTTAAAGTCCTTTAAAAAAGCTTCGTAAGAAATATTTGGAATTTCTTTTAGTGACATATATATTGTTTGTCTTTTTTATTTGGTGATGCAAATATACAATTCTTATAAGGATTTTTTGCTCCGTACTTTGTTAATACTGTTATTTATAACGTATTTTATCAACATTTAAACTTCTATTTTTAAATATTTTGTTAATTTTGGCACGTGAAAAATGGTAAACTTACATATACAACTATTACTTTCTTAACTATCACCCTTTGGGGTTGTCTTTGTTATTTATATGTATAAACCAGAAAATCTTGAAATTTAATCGATATGAATTCAGTTAAAAATCAAGTACAATTATTTTTCTCATTCATCACATTAATCATATGAAAATTTTAAAGTTTGGAGGTAGTTCTATCGCCTCATCTGCAAATATTTTAAGAGTTATAGATATCTTAAAGAGTAATAATCAACAAGTAGCTGTTGTTTTTTCTGCAGTTGGTAAAACTACAGATGCTTTATTAAGCATGGCTGCTAAAGCCGAAATTCAAGATGACTCTTACACTGATGATTTAAATCAACTGGAAGAAAACCACTTTAACATTGTTAGAGAATTAATTCCAGTAAATAACCAAGGAAACGCTCTAAGTGGTGTTAAAAAAATCGTCAATCAATTAGAAAATATTTTAGAAGGAGTTTCTTTATTACAAGAGCTTTCTCCTAAAACTAACGACACTATTGTAAGTTATGGTGAGTTTTTATCTACTTACATTATTACAAAAGCTTTGCAATGTTTAGACATAGATGCTGCTTATAAAAACTCTGGTGAGTTGATTATTACAAACAGCAACTTTGGAAATGCTACAGTAATACAAGATATTACAGCTAACAATATTAAAGAACACTTCTCTAGCAACAAACACGCAATTACTGTTTTACCAGGGTTTATTGCTTGTAACGAAAAAGGAGAAAAAACTACTTTAGGACGTGGTGGTTCTGATTATACTGCTGCTATTATTGCTGCTGCTTTAGAAGTTGAACAATTAGAAATTTGGACTGATGTTAGTGGTATGTATACTGCCAACCCAACAATTGTAAAGCAAGCTAAACCTATAGAGAAATTAACTTATAGCGAGGCTATGGAATTGTCGCACTTTGGAGCATCTGTTTTATATCCTCCAACAGTGCAACCTGTAATGAACAAAAACATTCCTTTATATATTAAGAATACTTTTTCTCCAGAAGATGCAGGTTCTTTTATAAATGATGAGAACACTAAAGGAAATGGAATTGTTAAAGGAATTAGCCACATAGACAATATCGCTTTAGCTACTGTAGAAGGAAATGGATTGATAGGAATTCCTGGAGTTTCTAGAAGATTATTTAGTGCTCTTTCTAAAAGAGATGTAAACGTAATTTTAATTACACAAGCATCTTCTGAGCATTCTATTTGTATTGCTATTGATCAGTTAAATGTTGAGCAAGCAGAATTGGCAATTCAAGAAGAGTTTGCTTATGAACTAAGCTTAGGAAAAATTGATCCTTTGCATATTGAGAAAGACATGGCTATTGTTGCCATTGTAGGTGAAGAAATGAAAAGCCACCAAGGGATTAGCGGAAAAATGTTTAGCGCTTTAGGTAAGGATAATGTAAATATTCATGCCATTGCTCAAGGGGCTTCAGAAAGAAATATATCTACTGTAATAGATAGTAAAAACGTTAAGAAAGCTTTAAACAGTTTACACGAAGAGTTTTTTGAAGATCATATTACAAAACTGAATTTATTTGTTGTAGGAGTTGGAAATGTTGGTGCCAAATTAATTGAGCAAATAGAACAACAAAAAGACTATTTATTAGAAAAGTTACAATTAAATATTCAAGTAGTTGGAATGGCAAATTCCAAAAAAATGATTTTCAATGCTGAAGGTTTAGATTTAGTTTCTGACTGGAAACAAAACTTGATTGATAATGGACAGGACTTAAATCTAGATTTGTTTCTAGAACATGTTAAAGAAATGAACTTAATTAATAGTGTATTTGTAGACAATACTGCAAATGCAACTATTGCTAGTTTATATGCCGATTATTTAAAAGAGAGTATTGCCATTGTTACTTGTAACAAAATTGCAGCTTCTTCTGAATATGCTACCTATGCAGAGTTAAAAAAATTATCTCAAGAATACAACGCTCCATATTTATTCGAAACAAATGTGGGTGCTGGGTTACCAATTATAAACACTTTAAACAACCTAGTTCAGTCTGGAGATCAAATTAAAAAGATTCAGGCAGTAGCTTCTGGTTCATTAAACTTTATTTTTAATTCGTTTGTTGGCGATGCCAACTTTGCAAAAATTGTAGACGAAGCTGGTGAATTAGGATATACAGAACCAGATCCAAGAATTGATTTAAGTGGTGTTGATGTTGCTAGAAAAATATTAATCTTAGCGCGTGAAAGCGGTGCTAAAATGAATTTAGAAGATATTGAAAACATACCTTTCTTACCTAAGACTAGTTTAGAAGCAGATTCTATCGAAGACTTTAAAAAGACGTTGGTAGCAGAAGCGGCTCACTTTGAAGCTATCAAAGAAAAAGCGGCTGCAAACAATGCTGAATTAAAATATGTAGCAGAGTTTGTAGATGGTAAAGCCAATGTTTCTTTACAAGAGGTAGACAACAAACACCCTTTTTCTAATTTACAAGGAAGCGATAATATTGTATTGTTCTTTACAGAAAGATACCCTGAGTATCCTTTAATTGTAAAAGGTGCTGGTGCTGGTGCAGATGTAACTGCTTCTGGTATTTTTGCAGATATTATTAGAATAGGAAGAGGGTAATTGATTAGTACAAAGTATTAAGTACAAAGTACTCAGTATTCAGTGCAAGGCAATAACCTTTGTACTATGTACTCAGTACTAAATACTATAAAACATGAAAGAAGTAAAAATATTTTGTCCTGCTACCATAGCCAATGTATCCTGTGGTTTTGATGTATTAGGGCTTTGCTTAGATGCTACGGGTGATGAAATGGTAATTAGAAAGGTAGAAGAACCTGGTGTAAAAATTACCCAAATAATTGGACAAGACTTACCTTTAGAAGCCACAAAAAATGTAGCCGGTGTTGCGGTAATTTCTATGTTAGAGAAGTTAAACAATACTACAGACGGTTTTGAAATAGAAATCTATAAAAATATAAAGCCTGGTAGTGGAATTGGAAGTTCTGCTGCAAGTAGTGCAGGTGCAGTATATGGTGTAAACGAATTATTAGGAAAGCCTTTTAGCAATCACGATTTGATTGAGTTTGCCATGAAAGGGGAAGAACTTGCTAGTGGAGTACCACATGCAGACAATGTAGCTCCTGCCCTTTTAGGAGGATTTACGTTGGTTCGTTCTACAGACCCTTTGGATGTGATTAAACTAAATACTCCATCGGAATTATTTGCAACCGTAATACACCCTCAGATTGAAGTAAAAACGGCTGATGCTCGTCAAATATTAAAAGGAAAGCTTCGTTTAAAGACTGCTATAACCCAATGGGGTAATATAGGAGCCTTGGTTAGTGCGTTGTATACGGAAGACTACGACTTGTTATCTCGTTCTTTACATGATGAAATTATAGAGCCTATTCGTTCTATTTTAATTCCTGCTTTTGACAAAGTAAAGGAAGAATGTAAAAATGCAGGAGCATTAGGATCTGGAATTTCTGGTTCTGGTCCTTCTATTTTTGCGTTAAGTCGTGGAGAAGATACCGCCAAAAAAGTAGCCGAAGCAATGAAATCGGTTTACGACAACGTGGGTGTTGCATACGACATTCATATTTCCAAGATTAACGATCAAGGAATGAAAATTTTATAAAAAAAGTGTATTCGTTTATTTGTGTATTCGTTAAACTAAAGACGAATAAACAGATACACAAAAAACATATCAACATAATAAAATGAAATATTTTAGTTTAAACGAAAATGCTCCTGATGTATCTTTTAGAGATGCTGTAGTAAATGGTATTGCTCCGGATAGAGGGTTGTATTTTCCAGAAAGTATTACGCCTTTATCAAAAGATTTCATCAACAACTTAGACAAGTATAGTAACGATGAAATTGCCTATGAAGTAATTAAACAATTTGTAGGTGATGAAATTCCTGAGAACGACTTAAGAGCAATTGTAAAAGAAGTACTTTGCTTTGATTTTCCTGTAGTACCTATTGAAGAGAATGTGGGTTCTTTAGAGTTATTTCATGGACCAACAATGGCCTTTAAAGATGTAGGTGCACGTTTTATGGCTCGTTGTTTAGGGTATTTTAATCAACAAGAAAAAAACGACAAAGATATTACCGTTTTGGTTGCAACTTCTGGAGATACAGGAGGTGCTGTGGCAAGTGGTTTCTTAGGAGTTGATGGAGTAAATGTTGTTATTTTATACCCTAGTGGAAAAGTATCTGAAGTACAAGAAAAGCAATTAACTACTTTAGGACAAAACATTACTGCTTTAGAGGTTGAAGGGGCTTTTGATGATTGTCAGGATATGGTAAAAACAGCCTTCTTAGACGAGTCTTTAAAAGAATACAGAACATTAACTTCTGCAAACTCTATTAATGTTGCACGTTGGTTGCCACAAGCTTTCTACTTTTTCTTTGCATACAAACAATTAAAAGACAAGTCTAAAGAGGTAGTCTTCTCTGTTCCTAGTGGAAACTTTGGAAATATTTGTGCTGGTATGATTGCTCAAAAATTAGGATTACCTATCAAAGAGTTTATTACTGGTACAAACGTAAATAGAGTCGTTCCTGCTTATTTAGAGTCTGGAGTATACGAACCTAAAAAAACCATTCCAACCATTTCTAACGCAATGGATGTAGGTGCACCAAGTAACTTTATAAGAATTGAAAAATTACACGATTTTGATTTAGAAAAGTTACGTAGTAACTTAAAAGGGTTTTCTTACACAGATGAGGAATCTACAGCTGCTATGGGTCACTTATACAAGAAGTTTAACTACGTTGCAGAACCTCATGGTGCAATTGGTTACTTAGCTTTAAAAAACTACCTAAAAACCGCAGAAAACACACAAGGTGTATTTTTAGAAACTGCTCACCCTGTTAAGTTTTTAGATGTTTTATATACTGGTGTTGCAGAAACTATTGAATTGCCAGAACAAATTAAAGCAGTAATAGACAAGCCTAAAACGTCTATTAAAATATCAGATTATAACGGATTAACTGATTTCTTAAAATCATAATCCTAACTATCATAAAATAAAAAAGCTCAAGTAAAATTACTTGAGCTTTTTTATTTCTATTTTTTTCTGTTTCTAAAATTTCATTTCATCACCTAATTTAATAAAGTAACCTTGTTGGTTTGTATTACCTTCAACTCCCCTCTCCATAAGATTATCCTTATTCTCTTCTAAATAGATTTTATACATCTCTTCATAATCTCGAGTGTACTCTGCATTAGTTACTACATTAACATCAAAGACAACTGTTTGCTTCATCTTATCTTTAATATTCGCATAAATATCTATGTATGCCTCTACAAACCCAATATTCTTTCTACTATCATAAGACACATTAATGTATCCAAAGCTCTCTGGTAAAATTACAGATTCTGGATATTCTACTTCTATACAACCACAAGAGGTAATTACATCTTTAATAACTAGAGCTTTATCACCAGTATTATAGAACTTGTACGCAGTATTTAAAACCGAACCTCTAATTATAGGGTAATAATGACGTAAAGTATCTTCTACTTCCATAGAAGTTTTTTCTAGAGAATTCAATGCCTGGTTTCTTGCATGCTGTCCACAGGACAGTGCAGCCAAACAAATAATAAATACGATCAGTTTATTCATCTTTATTTTAAAAATCTTATCTCGTCAATTGCAATTGATCGATTCTTATTTACAAATCTAATATTATATAAGAAATTACCATTTGTTTTTGGCAATAAAATCTCTTGCGTTTGCACATATGGTGTTTTAGTTTTTTTAGTAGAAAGTGCAACTTCTTTAATTAGCTTATTATTTTCATTATAAATCTGAATTAACGAAGGCAAATAAATTCGATGTTTTGTATCTCCTAAAAAACCTATTTCTAATTTTGTAATTTCTTTATTTACACACTTATGATTGTCTATGGTTAGTAAAAGCTCTTTTCCGCTATATATCAACCAGTTGTCATTATAATTATTAAAACCAAAAGACCCATCATTTAAAACACCAATATTGCTATAATCTTCATCTAACTTAGAAAATGTTCTAATATTATTTTTATAATAAGAATTATTTAAATAGATACGATTTAACAGTTGGTGCCACTGAGAGATATAATGTAAAAACTCGTCTTTCTTTTCGTTTATATTAAATAGGCCTGTTTTATTAACTAGTTCCTTAAGTTCATTTAGCTTGCTATTTATAAAAGGGTTTATTTTCATCGAGTTATTAGTCAACTCGATAAATCCATCTTTTTTCATGCTGTTAATACGCATCAACTCTAGCTCAAGATACAATAATCCTATTTTAACTTTGTTAATTCTAAAAGAATCGAACTTATTTATTTCTTTTAATAGTGACTTAATTTCAGCTAGCTCAAGATATCTATTTTTTGCTTGTTCTAAACCACTATATATATTTTGTTTTTTATTTAATCTAACTCCTCTATCTTCTATTGTGGTTAAATATTTAAACAAAATAGATTTTAACTCTGGATAATATCGCTCTACACCTTCTTTTATTAGCTTCTCTACAGAAGCATCTGGATTGTTTAACAAATTCGCCAACACATGGTATTTAACCTCCTCTAAAACAGAGTAGTCATAACCACTCCCATGTAAAAACAAACCGGTTACTCCATTTTCTGTATACGACTTAATATTTTGCTGGGTACTCTTGTAAATAGGATAAAAATCCATGTAATTGTCAAAATTAACGACATAATCCCATATGTAAATATTGCCTATTTTAGAATTCCAATCAGAAATTTGACTTAAAAACTTTCTACCTTTTGGTGTAGATTTTAAAGGCAATGCTTCTTGACAGTCTATAGTACTTAATAAAACTCCAACATTGTGTGGCAATTTAAAACTAGGTGGATTTTTAGTGGTAACATAGCCCAAAGACCAAAACGATAATTTAGGATACGTTTTAGCCAACTTTGTTAATAGTGAATAAACAGCAGGTGTGGCACTTTTCTTAGTATTCCCTTTGGCTTTACATAATGGACATTGACATACAATTGTATTGTCAAACGGTGCTATCATAAAACGTTTTAACGATGAATCGTTTATAATAGATTGTTTTATGTTTTTATGAATTAAGCTCTCTAACTCTGTACTAGAAAAACACAACTGTTCGTAATTTCTCTTTCCATTGTGCAGCGCAAAAGCCAAATCTGATGGCTTTTCCTTCTTTACCCATTTATGAATATTATGTCCCCATAATCCCCATTCTAATTCTAAGTAATTGGTATGATAAAAACTTCTGTTTGTCTCTTTAAAATTCTGAGAAAAATAAACCTCTTTGTATTCTAAAGACGATGTAATAATGGGCTTCTTTAGCATTTTCCTTTTGATAAGAATATCACCTGCTAAGGTTACAGAAAAATACTCATTCATTATATAATTTACAGCATCTACAAAACCTTTTTCATTACTAGCACTTATTTCTAAGTCATTTCCGTTTAAAACAACATTATATCTGCTTATAGATTCTGTTACTTTAAAAAGCACATTTACTCCTTTGCTTTGTTTTTTAGATGAAAAAGAAATTCTTAGACCAGATCTATTATAAATCTCTTTCTGAAAAAGACTCAAAGGCCTTGTTAAAACATTACTATATTTTGCTAAATAAATAACGGGTTTACTTATTCCTTTTTGGTAAAAGTAAATGTCCTTTTCTTGCGAAAAAGTTGCTAGGGTAAACAACATTAAAAATGCAAGAACAAACTTTTTCATATAATTTGGGGCTTAAAATTTAGTTTGTATGGTAAAATATAAATGGTATTGATCTACTCTTTTTAAGATACTCAGATTTCCAGTTCGTGTATTCGTATCATCAAACTCAGGCTCTGTGGTGATGACTTGAAAATTATACCAGTTTCCTTGAATTCCGTATCTGTATTTATGATTTTTATTCCACCAGTAACCTGCTCCTACCATAGAATTCGTATAGGTTAGCAAGGTATTTATTTGGAAATTGTCCTGAAATTCATCCTGCGGTGCATTCCCTACAGAGGCCATTGCCGTAAAGTAGTCACCATTTTCATTTATATTGTATTTTCCTTGAGCGAAGAAACTGTTATAAAATCTAAACTTACTTCCATCCACAAAAATGTTAAATTGTTCATCTGTGTTAAAAATAAATTGTTCCCCATAAAAGATATTAACTCTTGCAGTTACAAGGAAATCACCTAACTCTTTAGAAGCACCTCCTTGAATATTAAAGAAATCTCTTCCGTTTTGTAATCTGGTATATCCTAAACCTAAATTAGCCTCCCATGCATTGTCTAAAGACTTATAAGCATTTGCAACAATCTTTACTCTTGGGAAAAACTTAGAACCATAATACCCATCCAATTGAGCGTACAATTCTTTATCGAATTTATGTACCCAAGTACCTCTTAATTGAAGTCCAACTCCTGTAGCTCTAGAGGCATAGTACAACGCTCCACCATACTCGTTGTTTTCTAATCTTTTTAAATAATAGATACTAGCCAAGGCAGACGCAAAACTCTCCTCACCAGAATACACTCTTAAGTAAGAAACTCCTATATGATCTTTTAATGGCTTATAACTTAAGTAATTTAAATGATCTGTTAAGTCTACCTCTTTTGGTGCTAGACTCATTTTTTGATAATAGTAGGCATTGGAGTAATCCTGCATCATCTCAAACGCGACTCCTTTTTTATATAAAAAGAAACGTCTTTCTGGATTGGGTTCTATTTCCAATGCTTTGTTAATGTATATCATAGCATTGGACGTATCTTTTGCCTTTAAGGAAAGATTTACCAATCTTTGATATGCTGCTATATTTAAAGAATCGGATACCAATACTGAATTGTACAACGTATTTGCTCTAATTGTATCTCCTTTCTCTTCTGATAACACACCTAATTTAAATCTTTCTTCGGCTAAAATCCCAGAAAGTTTAATATCATCAGGATCTTCATCACTTAACTCTTCTAACAAAGCTGTAGCTCTATCATGTTCTTTTAATCCAGAAAGTGCCGCTATTTTTTTAATCTTAAAATCAATAACATCTGGATGATTGTATACAGCACTATCTGCATACGTTAACATTCTGTCATATTCCTTTAACGCATCAGCTGCATTTATTGCATAGGTATAAGACAATGTCGTTTTTCTATTAACTTCTAAACTTCTATCTGCAATTGGAAATGCCTTTTTAAACTGTTCCTCTAACAAAAGCTCTTGTAAATACAATTCTGAGTAGTATACAAATTGTTTCTGATACTTTTCTTCATCAGGAAACTCTTCCATTAAACTCTCTACAATTTCCATTGCTCCTCTATAATCTTTAGTATCGATTAATAACTGAGCCTTTTTTACCAAGTTAATTTTTTCACCTGGCTTACTTTCTACCATAGCATTAATCTGCGTTAATGCCTCTTCTGTATTATTTTGTAGTGCATATATTGCAAAAATATTACTGTTAGCAATTGCCGAATAATCTGGGTATTTTTTAAGAATAAAATAATTATCTAATGCCGCTTGGTATTGTTCCTGTAGCGTAAACTCCTTTGCTTCTTCTAATAAAACTAAAGCATATTCTTGATTTATATCGTAATCTCCAGGGTGTTTTTCTTTCAATTCGAACACAGATTTTCTATACCTTGGCGTGTCTTTTAATCTTTTGTAAACATACATTTGTTTTACCAAAAGCTCTTTGTTGTTAGGACTTCTTAACAACCCTTCAGAAATTAACAATAAAGCCTCGTTATAATGTCCTTTGTCTATAGACTTGTTTAACAGATATGTATATGAATCTTTGTTACCATCTAAACCATAAGACTTTCTATGCAATGAATATGGATCTGTATTCTCATAATACAAGGCCGCTTGGTGTGTTAAGTACTGTTCTGTTTCTCTTAAGAAAGGACTAGGAACTTCATTTCTTTTAGACTTTAGATAACTAATAGCAGCATCGTATCTCTCTAACTGCTCTAAACATCCAATTTTTTTACGGATCAAATCCAAATCGTTTGGATAATATATTAATGCACGTTCTGCGTAGCCTAACCCCTTCTCTATATTACCTGCAGAGTTTTCTAAGTTTATCAACCTTATTAAGGTCTCTTTATCGTCGGGACTTTCCTTTAAGACCTCTAAGTAGGTTTGTCTTGCTTTGTTAATATCTCCAGACTTGGCTCTTCTAAGTCCTTCTTGACTCATAATGTAATTATAATTCGCATCAACTACAGAATCGTTTGGAAATATTTGTCTTAATCGTGTAACAGCTCTCTTAACTTCTACATAATTTTCCATTTCGTTGTATATGGCTATCTTTCTTAGCCATAAACCTCTCCAATATGGTGTTTTCTCTAAAAGTTCGTTTACATAACAAATAGCACTAGAATATCTTTTTGTTTCATATTCTACTCTTACTAAGTAATGTCTTGCTGCAACATTATTATCGTCTTGTATTATTACTTTTTGAAGATAATAACGAGCACTATCCATCATCTTTAGATTCATATAACTTTTTCCTAAAAGTTGTTTTAAATCTATATCATATGGTGTTTTTCTTAATCCTTGAATACAAAGATCTGCTGCCCCTCTATAATTACCTGCTTTATCTGCTTTTAATCCTTCTTCTAAGTAAACATTCTCAACCAAAATTTCTTGTGAGAATAATTGGTTTACCCCTGTTAGTAAAAAGAAAATTATATTTAATCGTAAAATTAATTTCATAGTAAATAACTCTAATTAACCGCTTGCTCCTTTTCTTGTCATTGCTCCCCACTTTAATTCTTTTCCTACATAAAAGTTAAAATATCCTTTTAATGCAAACCATACAATTAAGGGGTGATAAATCAATGGTTCTATAAATCCCATCAGTATTAAACGTAACACTTCACTTATTTTCTTGTAATGTTTAAATATGATATGATCTTGAATAACAACTAAAGTGGTTATAAATATTGCAAACGTATATGAGTATAAAAAAATTATAAAAAACATATCCCAATTTACCTTGTTAACTAATACAAGATAGATAAAGAATAAAATTCCTACTCCTTCAATAATTGGAGCTAAGAACTCATAAATAAAAGTATATGGAAAGGCTACTAATCCTAATCGTTTAAATCTTCGGTTAAAAAGCACCTCACTATATACCCTAAAAATCTGAGCCAAACCAGAACTCCATCTTGTTCTTTGACGGTTTAATACCTGCACGTTATCAGGACCTTCGGTCCAACAACAAGAAATAGGAATATACTCCAATTTGTACTTCATGTTGTTGTTAATCATATAACGGGCCAACTTGGTTGCCATATCCATGTCCTCTGCATGTGAATCTCCCGCATATCCTCCTGCCTTAATCGCAATCTCTTTATCAAATAAACCTAATCCTCCAGATATATTTGGAACAGAGTTAATATAAGACCATCCCATTTTACCTAATAAATAAGCTCTAATATATTCTAGCTCTTGAAAACAAGGAATTAATCTCTTTGGTGGTTTTACACGTACTACCCTTCCGTCTTTTACTTCACATCCATTTAACATCCTTAGTGTAGATCCAACTCCCACTACCCTCTTTTTAGAGTTTAAGAAGGGCTTAATCATTTTTAAGAGTGTCTTTCTATTCAATACACAATCTACGTCTGTACTTAAATAATATGGAAAAACGGCTGCATTAATACCCGCATTAGAAGCATCGGCTTTGGTACCTCCATTTACTTTATCTACTACAGTTAAAATAGAATACTTAGGGTTGGTAGATTTTAACACCCTTTTAAAGGGTTTTGTTTTTAATTTCTCTACATACAAGAAATCCACTTCTACCAATTCAAATTCATCAATTAACTTTTCTAAAGTTTTATCCTTACTACCATCGTTCACAATAATCACCTCAAACAAAGGATACTCTAAGGTTAAAAGCGACTTTACATTTACAATAATAGTAACCTCTTCGTTATAGGCTGGGGCTACAATAGAAATTCCCGGAGTTAAAGGGGACTTCATTAATACCTCATCATCCTTATCTGAATTGTAACTTTTATATTTTATCAAATTAATCGACGAAAAAGCTGCTAAAAGCAAGTAACTGAAAATCATCGACGATGCATAATAAAATACAAACGTCTCATAAAAATCTGCAATATTTTCTAACATAATTTCTTACTACCTCTTATTTAAATAAAATTAAATCATTCTCTGCATGTTTAAACAAGAGGTTCTTGTATATAACCCCTACATCCATTAACATCTTATTATCTTTACTCTCTTTTTCTTCTTTTCGTAGCAATTCTGCCATTTCTTCTTTCATCTCAGAGAACATTTGCTTCCCTTCGTCTCCATAATCATACATTACCAATGCAATGTTTTTCTGCGCATCTAAATCTTTAGATTCATAAAAACTCGTTTTTAAAAAGTCTAAAGAGTTCCCTGTAGATAAGAAACCAACGGCCTTGATAATTGCTTCCTGACAGATATCAGGTTCGTTAAAATACAATCGCTTTAACTCATCCTCATAACCTTCGTCTCCTAGCTTTCCTAGAGCCAATATTGCTTCGGCTCTTAATTCGTGATTTTCATCCTGAACCTTAGTTCTAATTACCTCTGTCGCTTTTCTTTGATTAAAATAAGCTGCTGCTTTTAACAAGAAAATAACCAACGAATCGTTTGTAGAATAACCAATCCACTTACCAAAATTTGGAAGACCAACAGTATTGGATTGTTCTATTAAAAGGTTCATTAATTTTACCTGACTCCACTTTGTCATATCTCCTTTCAACTCGTCAAAGAAACGATATGGATCATTCTGACTTAAGTTTAAATAAGACAATCTAGCTTCTGTCTGTATCTCTTCGTTATTACTATATGTGTAAGTAAGAATGGTAGCATCTGAATTCCTAATACCTAAATCAGAAAAATATTCAATAGCTTTTTTCTTAGTACCAGATGAAGTAAATGAAAACTTAGAGTTTAGATACTTCTCTATTTTTAACGCACTAAATATCAAAGGAAGTCTTTTTGTATCTTCTATAGAATTTGCTTTTATACGGATAAGAGTATCAATTGCCAAATCCATTTCGTAAGAATTACTTACTTGCTTCTTCTTTCCAAAGCCTTTTCGTCTTCCTCTTTTATCCCCCTTCTTTATTGTTTTTTCAAACTCTTTTCTTATAGCTTCTTCATCCTCTCCCAAATAATCTTCAAACAATATTTTCTCAAAAAGTTCGTGTATTTTAGGTGCTACTTTGTTCTCTAATTTTTCTCTAATTGCATATACTCTTCTTAGTAGAGTTAAATACACTAAAAAAAACAGCGACATAAAAAGGCTCATGAAAATAAAAGCAATGGAGATCTGTATCACTAATGGATATGCTTTTATCTTAAACTGTAAGGAATATAACCAGTTTATAAATTCCATTCTTTACTAATTAAATACAACGTTAACACATTTACTTTTTTATACAAAAATGGGGTAAGTTGTTTTTTTGTATTCGATCTCACAGCAATTCCGAATTACAAAGATACCAGTAAATAACTAAAATAGATAGTATATTAGTTACAAATAAACACGCTAAAAGACTTTGTTAAAAAATACCATTTTAACACAAAATCATACAAAAAAAAACACATTTAACACCAAGTTAGCGAAAATACAACAAATAACTAAAAAAAAGAGCTAAAATCGATATTTAAAAAACATAAATAAATGTTAAAAAATAAAACTTTGCGAAAAATTTCACTAGTTTTTAAAGCAATGGTATAAAAACGTAATTTTGCAATCAATAATATTCTACGAATGAAAAGAACTGCTTTATATCAAAATCATATAGACTTAAATGCCAAAATAGTTCCTTTTGCAGGCTATGAAATGCCTGTACAATACGAAGGAGTTAAAATAGAACACCAAACAGTTAGAGAGTCTGTTGGTGTTTTCGATGTTTCTCACATGGGTGAATTTTTACTAGAAGGCCCTAAAGCTGTTGATTTAATTCAAAAAATCAGCTCTAATGATGTTCAGAAACTAGCTATTGGAGATGCACAGTATGCTTGTATGCCTAACAAAGCAAATGGTATTGTTGATGATTTAATTATTTACAAAATAAAAGATGAAACTTTTTTATTGGTTGTAAATGCTAGTAATATAGAAAAAGATTGGCAGTGGATTTCAGACCACAACACAGACAATGTTACAATGAGAAATCTATCTGACGACTATTCGCTGTTAGCCATACAAGGCCCTAAAACAAATCTTGCAATACAAAACCTTACGTCTGTTGATTTATCGGCTATTAAAAACTACAAATTTGTTGTAGGTGACTTTGCAGGAATTGAACACGTTATTATATCTGCTACTGGATATACTGGTGCAGGTGGATTTGAAATCTACTGTAAAAATTCTGAAGTGGAACAAATATGGTCTCAGGTTTTAGAGGCTGGTAAAGAATATGGAATTAAGCCTATTGGTTTGGCTGCAAGAGATACCCTTCGTTTAGAAATGGGATACTGTTTGTACGGAAACGATATTAACGACACCACCTCTCCTATTGAAGCTGGACTGGGATGGATTACAAAATTCAACAAAGACTTTGTTAATAAAGAAAATCTTGAACAACAAAAGAAAGAAGGTGTAGCTAAAAAATTAGTTGGTTTTGTGTTAACCGATAAAGGAGTTGCAAGAAAAGACTATCCTATTTTAGATGCTAACGGAAATACCATAGGAATTGTAACATCTGGAACCATGTCTCCTAGTTTAAACATAGCCATTGGTTTAGGTTATGTTGCTACAGAACACAGTACTTTTGAATCTGAACTTTATATTCAGGTAAGAAAAAAAGAGCTAAAAGCTAAAGTTGTTAAACTTCCTTTTTACAAAGGATAAATTGAGTTAAAAAGGATGGAAACTGTTTTTATATTTATTGGGATATTATCCGGAGGGCTAATAGGTTTTATTGTTGGTAAAAAAATTACCTCATTACAAGCTCAACAAGACTCGTCTACTCAAAATGAAGCTGTAAATATTGCTAATAAAGAGGTAGAGTATCAAAAACAAAAATTAGCAGATACTATAGACACCTATGAAAAACAACTTGCAGAAAGTAAGCAAACTCAAAAAGAAATTACCCAAAAAGCTCAGCTTGAAATAGAAAAGTTACGTTCTCAAAAGGAAGAACAGATTCAGGAACTATTTAAAGAAAAAGAAGTACTTGCTGTTACTTTAGAGAGAGCCAATGCTAAGGTAGAAGAACTCACAAACGATTTATCAGAAAACAAAGCTGAAATAGAAAAGTTGCAAGAAAAATTCACAAAAGAATTTGAAAATCTTGCCAATAAAATTCTGGAAGAAAAATCTAAAACTTTTTCTACTCAAAACCAGAAAAACATTTCTGACATTTTAAAACCTTTGCAAGAAAAAATCCAATCTTTTGAAAAAAAGGTAGAAGACACCAATAAAGAAGGAATTGAAAGAAACTCTAGACTAAGACAACAAATAGAGAGTTTAAAAGATTTAAATCAGCAAATGAGTAAAGATGCTGAAAACCTAACAAAAGCGCTTAAAGGAGATAGTAAAACTCAAGGAAATTGGGGAGAAATGATCTTAGAACGAGTTTTAGAAAAATCTGGTTTAGAAAAAGGAAGAGAATACGAATTAGAAAAGAGTTTTGATACCGATATGGAATCTAAATCTCGTTTAAGACCCGATGTTATTATCAACTTACCAGACAATCGTAAAATGATTGTGGATTCTAAAGTAAGTTTAACTGCTTATGAAAAAATTATTGCTGCAGAAAATGATAATGATAAGGAACTATATACAAAAGAACACTTATTATCCTTACACAGACATATAGAACAATTAAGTGCTAAAAAATATTCTGAACTATATCAAATTGAATCTCCAGACTTTGTATTGATGTTTATTCCTATTGAACCAGCTTTTGCACTTGCACTGGAAAAAGATACTGAGATATACAATAAAGCATTCACCAAAAATATTGTAATTGTTACACCAAGTACACTACTAGCTACATTACGTACCATAGAAAGTATGTGGAAAAACGAGAAACAACAACGTAATGCTTTAGAAATTGCAACGCAAGCTACTCGTTTATACGAACAATTTGTTTCCTTAACAGAAGAACTTATTAAATTAGGTAAACAATTAAAAACTGTAGAGGGTACTTACGACACTACCATGAAAAAGTTAACAGGAAGAGGTAACTTAATTGTAAAAGTAGAGAATTTAAAAAAGCTAGGTATTAAAACGAATAGCAAAGAATTTAATCAAAAACTACTAGAAAGAGCACAAGAAGACCATTAAGTCAGGGGGAATAAAGTCATAACAAACTGATTACAAAGCCCCTATTTGCAATGTAAAAAAAAGTTATTTTTTTCTTTTGCCATAACGCGAATATGACTTATATTTGCATCCGCAATGGCGAGGTAGCTCAGTTGGTTAGAGCGTCGGATTCATAACCCGGAGGTCACGAGTTCAACTCTCGTTCTCGCTACTAGTTCTTTTAAGATATAAATTACCAAATAAAATAATGCGAGAGTAGCTCAGTTGGTAGAGCGTCAGCCTTCCAAGCTGAATGTCGCCGGTTCGAACCCGGTCTCTCGCTCTAAGTTTTATTTAATAGATACAATCTATCAATGCGAGAGTAGCTCAGTTGGTAGAGCGTCAGCCTTCCAAGCTGAATGTCGCCGGTTCGAACCCGGTCTCTCGCTCTAATTTTTTTTGAATTAGACGATAAATTGTAACTATAGTATCTACCATGCGAGAGTAGCTCAGTTGGTAGAGCGTCAGCCTTCCAAGCTGAATGTCGCCGGTTCGAACCCGGTCTCTCGCTCTAAGACACCATTTATTTGGTGTTTTTTTTTTAGATGACTATTTCGCGGTGTAGCCTCTCGATAAACTCGAGACAAACTACACTTCGAGCACAGTACGGGGTGTAGCGTAGCCCGGTCATCGCGCCTCGTTTGGGACGAGGAGGTCGCAGGTTCGAATCCTGCCACCCCGACAAAACCTTGACTATTTTTAGTCAAGGTTTTTTATTTTCTTTTGTTCATCAGCTTTTTTCCAGTTTTATCATTCTTAAAATTACCCAACCACTTCCCTCTATTAGTTTTGGCTTAAATCTTAATCCATATACTAATGAACAAAACATTTTTTAACTTATTTTTTCTCTTAACTATAATAAGTTACGGTCAAAAAAAGTACACCCTAAGCGGCTTTGTAAAAGATAAAGCTACAGGAGAATCTCTATTAGGAGTTAATATTCTAGCCGAAAAACAAGGAACAGTTACCAACGATTATGGATTCTTCTCTATCACTTTACCTGCTGGTAATTATTCCATAACCATAGAGTACATGGGCTATAAAAAAATAACTAAAAAAGTAGCTCTTTTTAAACAACAACATTTAAAACTAGAACTTGAAGAAAACATTGCTCAATTAGATAAAGTAATTCTTAGTACAGGTAGCAAACAAACAGCATCTGTAACTTCTACAGAAATGAGCGTTGTTAAACTCTCCTCTAAAACCATAAAAAAACTTCCCAGTATTTTGGGAGAACCCGATTTAATAAAAACAATACAATTGCTTCCTGGTGTATCTAGTGTAAACGAAGCTTCTTCGGGGTTTAATGTAAGAGGTGGTTCGGCAGATCAGAATTTAATTCTATTAGACGATGCAACTCTTTACAACGCTTCTCACCTATTTGGGTTTTTCTCAATTTTTAATACAGATGCTGTTAAAGATTTAAAACTATACAAAGGTGGTATTCCCGCTATATACGGAGGAAGGCTCTCTTCTGTTTTAGATGTAAAACAAAAGGAAGGTAACACAAAGAAGTTTGGTGGAGAACTTGGTATTGGTTTAATATCTAGTAAAGCAATGATTGAAGGTCCTATAGCTAAAAAAAATGGAGAGAAAGCAAAAGGAAGTTTTATGCTAGCAGGAAGAAGGTCCTATGCAGATTTATTTACTTCACTCTCAAAAGATTTTAAAAACACTTCTATGTATTTTTACGATCTTAATCTAAAAGCCAACTACAATATAAACTCTAAAAACAAATTATTTTTATCGGGTTATTTTGGACAAGATAAATTTGAATTAGACAAATTACTAGGAACTGTTTGGGGGAACAGCTCAGGTACACTTAGATGGACAAGTTTGTTAAATGAAAAACTGTTCTTTCAAAATTCTTTCATCTTTAGTAACTATAATTACAATTTAGACAATTTAAGATCTGGGTCGGACTTTAGATGGAGTTCTAATATTATTAATTACAATATTAAACCTCGCTTAACATGGTTTATTAATGCTAAGAACACTTTAAAAACAGGGGTAGATTTTACTTATTACAACTTTCAACCCGGAGAAATTTCTCCTATTAATAATTCTGAAATAGAAACAGAAAAGTTTCAAGAAAAATATGGTAGAGAAACAGGGTTATACGTAGATTTTAAACAAAAAATATCTAAACAACTAAGTCTACAATACGGGCTAAGAATGTCAAATTTTCAAAGAATTGGAAAAGAAACTGTTCAACAATATGCAACTGGAAAACCATTAACCTATAATCCTGAATACGGTACATACTCAGAAAACGAAGTAATTAATCAAAAAGAATACGGTAAAGGAAAAACAATTAAAGATTTTTATGGATTTGAACCAAGGTTGTCTCTAAGGTATTTAATAAACAAACAACAATCTTTAAAGTTTAGTTACAATAGAATGTACCAGTACTTACATTTAATATCCAATACAACCTCTGCAACTCCCTTAGATATTTGGGCTCCTAGTGGTAACTATTTAAAACCTCAATATGCAGATCAAATTGCTTTAGGTTATTTTAAATCTATAGCCTCTGGTGCTTATGACTTTAATGTGGAAACATACTATAAAAGCATGAATGATATAACTGACTTTATTGATGGAGCAGATTTATTATTTACAGAAAATATTGAAACACAAATAGCGCAAGGTAAAGGAAGGGCCTATGGTTTGGAATTACAAATCAACAAGAACAGAGGAAGACTAACAGGGTGGTTAAGTTACACGTTAGCTAGAACAGAAAGAAAGGTATTGGGAATAAACAACAACAACTACTACGCAGCAAACAACGATCAATTGCACGAATTAAACCTAGTTGGTATGTTTAAATTAAACAACAGATGGGACTTTGGAGGAAACTTTGTATTTGGTTCTGGTAAACCTGTAACGTACCCTACAGGACAATACAGACAAAACGGTTTAGTAGTAGCAGATTATGATAAAAGAAATGGAGACAGACTTCCTGTATATCACAGATTAGATATATCTGCAACCTTAAATCCAAAACAAGGGAAAAAAGGAAAGTGGATTTTTAGTATAGCAAATCTTTACAACCGTTTAAATGCTGCCTCTATCTATTTTAGTGAATTAAACGAATTGAATGGTAAAGAGGTAGCTACTGGAAAAACACGTGCTACCAAACTATCTTACTTTGGAATCGTACCAAGTGTCATGTATCAATATAAATTTTAAAACAAAGCTTAAATTATTAATTATGAAAAAAATATTTTTTGCACTTTTAATTGTGTCAATATACTCTTGCGAAAAAGACGTTACAAACGACATTACACTCAGTAACTCTAAACCTAAACTTGTTATTAACGGAGGAATAGAAAGAAATACTACGTCTCCTGTACCAACTCAAAAAATAGAACTTAGTTCTACCATAGGTTTCTTAGATGAATCTCTCCCTAACACTGTAGAAAATGCAATAGTTAGTATTAGTGATGGTAGTGAAACCTACATATTTAATCATTCAGAAAACGGTATTTATACAAATAACACACTAGTTCCCAACATTAACACCACCTACACTATC
This sequence comes from Wenyingzhuangia sp. IMCC45574, assembly GCF_054182685.1. Taxonomy (NCBI): domain Bacteria; kingdom Pseudomonadati; phylum Bacteroidota; class Flavobacteriia; order Flavobacteriales; family Flavobacteriaceae; genus Wenyingzhuangia; species Wenyingzhuangia sp. IMCC45574. The sequence continues at coordinate 1,165,117 of NZ_CM135169.1, forward strand.
ACTATTAAGTGGAACAATGAAACATATATTGGAAAAGATGAAATGCAAGTAGCTCCTAGTTATGATAAAGTATATTCTGTATATGAGAAAGAAACCCTGTTTACAGATGCTGGTTATTTTGTAAAATTTGATAGTACAGACCCTAAAGACATAGACAATTATTACTATTATAAGGTATATAAAAATGATGTCTTTACAATTGTTCCAGACCCTGGAAATAGTGTAACTTTGGTAGAAGATGATCAATTTTTTGATGGTAAATCTAGAACAGGAATTAACCCTAACGAAGAAGTTATTTTTGAAATAGGAGATATCGCAAAGGTTCAACTATTAGGAGTGTCTAAAGAGTATTTTAAATATTTAGTTACTTTATTTGAACAAACGGGTAGTCAAGGAGTTTCGTTGGTTGGTAACCCTCCCCCAGCTTCTATTTTAAGCAACCTAATTAATATTGACAACCCAAAAAATAGAGCTTTGGGATATTTTTATACCGTTGATATAACAGAAGAAACATTAGAAATTATAGAATAGCCTATTTATGTTTAAGAAAGGACGAGTGTTTATGTACATTGCTTTGGCTTTGGTCTCCGTTATTTTTAATTTTTTATCCGAATTAAACCAGGATACTCTTGATGAAGCTTTTACAGAAACACTCATCATTTTCCCGATGGTTCTTTGTTTTGTGTTTTTTACCTACAAAACCAGATTACTAATTATTAACAGCAACGCATTAAAATTTATTTTTAGTAATAATTCTACAAAAAACTTTTTTTATATAGTATTAATTCTTTTAAAAGCATTGGTTGTTACGTTATTCTCTAAACTAATGGCACATCTATTTTTTATAGAAGATGAGCCAGATTCTACTTTTTTTGATATTGCTTTTTGGACCATTTTTGTAAGTGCTATTGTATTTGTTGGCTTTGTATACCTTTTTGAAAATTACATAGCCACTACAGAGCAAAACCATATTATAGAAATTCAATTAAATCAATACGAAAAAGAAAAGTCTACTTCAAAATACCTTTCATTAAAAAAACAATTGAACCCACATTTTCTCTTTAATAGTTTTAATAGTCTAATTAGCCTAATCTCTATAAATCCAATTATAGCAGAAAAATTTGTAGAAGAACTCTCTAATATTTATCGCTATAACCTATCTAAAAGTGACGATATAGTTGTTCCTCTTTCAAAAGAGCTTCAAATGATTAATTCTTATATTCATCTTCAAAAAATTAGATTTGGAGATGCCATTATCTACAACGAAAACATTCATCAAAACAAAGGAAAATTATTAATTCCCCCAATGACATTACAACTTTTGGTAGAAAATGCTATTAAACACAACATTGTTAACTCTAAAAGCCCTTTAGAAATAACCATTTCTAATATTGGTAACTACATTGTTGTAAAAAACAACCTACAACTAAAAGAAAAAAACAACCAACAGATTAACTCCTTAGGTATAGGCTTAAAAAATTTAGAAAATCAAATAAAATTAATATCCGATTTAAAAGTTATTATAGAACAAAACAAGGAACATTACACCGTTTTTGTACCTTTAATTTACAACGAGTTAGATGATTAAAGCACTAATAGTAGAAGATGAAGATCTTGCTGCACAAAGACTAAAAGCCATTATTGAAGAAGTAGCCCCTACTGTTTCCATAATTAGACGAACTACCTCTATTGCAGAAACACGAGATTTTTTAGCCTCAACAAATGTTGATTTAATGTTCTTAGACATTAACTTATCTGATGGTTTTTCATTTTCTATTTTTAACAACAAAGACTTTAAAACACCTCCTATTATATTTACAACTGCATACTCTGAATATGCAATAAAAGCCTTTGAATTAAACAGTATTTCTTATTTACTAAAACCTATAAAAAGAGAAGAACTAAAGAAAGCTATAGAGAAATACAACCATCATTTTTCTAAAACAGAAAACAACTTTCATCCTGAACAAATTTCCTATTTGAATGAAATTTTTAAGAAGTATAAACAAAAATTCTTAGTAAAAGTAAATAATAGATTAACCTCTGTAGACATTAAAAGTATAAACTATTTCTACACAGAGGACAAACTTACTTTTATAATGTTAGAGTCAGGAAAATCTTTGCCATATGAACAATCTTTAAAATCAATTGAACTAGAAATTAATCCCAATGATTTTTTTAGAATTAACAGAAAATATTTAATTCATCACCGTGCTATTAAAGAGATGTATTACTCTTCTAAATCTAAAATTAAAATAGAACTTACGCCTGCAAACAAACAAGACAACCAATTAAACTTTATCGCTATTGAAAAAATTGGACAGTTTAAAAAATGGTTATCTAAATAGCTCATAATTTTCTTCAATAACCCCATTATTAAAAGTTATAAACATCTCTGTTTCTAAGTGTATAAAATGATTTATTTTAGCGACAGAAAAGATGTCAAAACACAGATATTATGTCAGAAAATATTGAAAAAATAAAAACATTAATCATTGGTTCAGGACCAGCCGGATATACTGCTGCAATATATGCTTCTAGAGCAGATTTAAACCCTGTAATGTATACAGGAATGCAGATGGGTGGACAGTTAACTACAACTACAGAAGTAGATAACTTTCCTGGATATCCAAACGGTACAGATGGAACAGCAATGATGGAAGACCTAAAAAAACAAGCAGAACGTTTTGGAACAGAAGTTCGTTTTGGTTTAGCTACTGCTGTTGACTTTAGTGATGAAGTTGGTGGAATTCACAAAATTACCATTGATGGATCTAAGCAAATTGAGGCCGAAACTGTAATTATTACCACGGGTGCCACTGCTAAGTATTTAGGATTAGAGAGTGAAGAAAAACTTAAAGGAGGTGGAGTTTCTGCATGTGCTACTTGTGATGGTTTCTTTTACAGAAAACAAGATGTAATTGTGGTTGGAGCTGGTGATACTGCTGCAGAAGAAGCTACTTACTTGGCTAACATTTGTAACAAAGTAACTATGTTAGTTCGTAAAGACTACATGAGAGCTTCTAAAGCAATGGTTCACAGAGTAGAAAAAACTGAAAACATTGAGGTTTTATACAATTCTGAATTAGACGAAGTATTAGGAGATAATGTTGTAGAAGGTGTAAGAGTGGTTAACAATCAATCTGGAGACAAGCACGAAATTCCTGTTACAGGAGTATTTATTGCTATTGGTCATACTCCAAATACAGACATTTTTAAAGGTCAGTTAGAAATGGATAGTAGTGGATACTTAGTAACTCACGGAAAATCTACTAAAACCAACAAACCTGGAGTATTTGCTGCAGGAGATGTACAAGATCAGGAATACAGACAGGCAGTTACCGCTGCAGGTACAGGATGTATGGCTGCATTAGATGCAGAACGTTATTTAGGAAGCTTAGAATAAGCATTACGTTATACTATTATAAAAAGGATTGTACTCTAGAGTGCAATCCTTTTTTGTTTGATAAAATAAATCCTAAAAAATAGATAAGCTTTAAGATATTAAGTACCTTGTACATAAAGAAAAATAAATGATAACAAACCTAGCCGTATTAATAGATGCCGACAATATACCTTCATCACCTATAAAAGAAATGATGGAAGAAATTGCAAAATACGGAAACCCTACAATTAAAAGAATATACGGAGACTGGACCCAACCCAATTTAGGAAGTTGGAAAAATGTGTTATTGCAAAACGCAATTACTCCCATTCAACAATATGCATATACCCAAGGTAAAAACGCAACAGATTCTGCCATGATTATTGATGCAATGGACATATTGTACTCCAAGAAAGTAGACGGTTTCTGTTTGGTCTCTAGCGATAGTGATTTTACCAAACTTGCTACTCGTTTAAGAGAAGCAGGATTGCAAGTAATTGGAATTGGCGAAAAGAAAACCCCTACTCCATTTATTGTAGCATGCGATAAATTTATTTACATAGAAGTTTTAAGAAAAAAACAAGAAGCTAAGGAAAATATAAATCAGGAAAAAGTTAAAAAAGATAACGGACACGACACCATTACTCCAAAGATTATTAATTTAATCAAGGAAACTATTTCCGATGTTTCGGACGACGATGGTTGGGCTTTTTTAGGAGATGTAGGTAGTTTACTTCAAAAAAAGAGACCTAGCTTTGATTCTAGAAATTATGGTTTCGAAAAACTAACACCCATGATCAAATCCATCAATCAATTTGAACTAGAACAACGAGAAAATCCCAACAGAAGACACAAACTTATCTTTGTTAAAAACAAGTAAAATCATCAAATATCTTTTTTTTCAATAATAAATCTTTTTTTATGGTATCAACTACTTTATTTACACTACCTTGCGGACTTTAAAAATATATTTATTATTATGAGTAACGGTACAGTAAAATTTTTCAACGACTCTAAGGGGTATGGATTTATAACTCCTAAAGACGGAAGTAAAGATGTTTTTGTTCACATCAACGGTTTAGTTGACGAAATTAGAGAAGGTGACGAAGTTTCTTTTGAAGTTGAAGAAGGACGTAAAGGTTTAAATGCAGTAAACGTACAGGTTTTATAATCTGAGTTTTTAGTATAAAGTCTAGATGTAAAATCCCGTTCTGATAATCAGAACGGGATTTTCTTTTTAAACAAAACGGTATCTATTTAATTAAATACCAAACTCTTTTCTTACTTGAGTCACCCATTGCTCTATTCTTTCTTCATTTAAATCTGACTCATTATCATTATCTAAAGCCAAACCATAGAAATATTCTTCATCATTAGGAATAATTGCTTTAGACTCTGTGTGTCTATAATCTGCTACAGACCACTTACCAACTACCTCTCCTCCGTTATCTATAATAACTTCGGCCAACATCCCCACTCCATCTATAAAATATTCGGCATAACCAATTTGATCTCCCAAACCATAAAGGGCTACTTTTTTACCCGTAAAATCAATGGTTTTAAAATCATCGTAAAAATTTTCCCAATCACTTTGTAAATCTCCATCGTACCAAGTGGACAACCCTAACATAATACACTCGTAAGAATCAAAATCATTTACTTGTGCTTCAGAAATCTCTTTTACTTCAATAGACTCAAAAGCATCCACAATATCATGTGTTATCTCTTCTGTGATTCCAGTATCAGAACCAAAAAATAATCCAATTGTTTTTTCCATTTCTTATTATTTTAAGATTATCCACACAAAGGTAAAAACTTTATTTATTTAGAATAAATAAAAATTAAAATTCATTCTATTTTTTTCAGAAGCGTGATAAAAATCATATAATAAAACACTAAATAGTATTTTATTTGTAAGTGTAAAAACAATTTAAGATAACTTCTAAATACTTATATAGCATGAAAACAATAGACACAAAAACAGGTATTGACAAAAATGTCGTCAGCGTTAAGGAATTTGTTTATAAAAACATTACTCCTTACCTAGGAACAGATGCTTTTTTAGTAGGACCAAGTCTAAAAACTAAAAAGCTTTGGGAAATATGTAAAGCTGCTACCAAAGAGGAGAGACAAAACAATGGTGTTAGATCTATAGACACCACTACTGTTTCTGCTGTTGCAAGCTTTAAAGCTGGTTACATTGATAAAGAAAATGAAACTATTGTTGGTTTACAAACAGATGTTCTTTTAAAAAGAGCAATGAAACCGTTTGGTGGTTATAAAGTAGTAGTAAAAGCTTTACAAGAGCACGGATTAGAGCCAGATAAAGACATACAAAAAGCATTTGAGAAATATGTAAAAACACACAATGATGGTGTGTTTGATGCTTACAATACAGAAATTAAAAAATATAGATCGCTTGGTTTCTTAACAGGTTTACCAGACAACTATGCGCGTGGTAGAGTTATTGGAGACTATCGTAGGGTTGCTCTTTTTGGTATCAATCGTTTAATTGATGATAAAAAAGCAGACTTAGAAAATATTACAGGACCTATGTGCGATGCTACCATTCGCTTAAGAGAAGAAGTAGCAGAACAAATAAAAGCCTTAAAAGATATGATTGTAATGGGGAACTATTACGATTTGGATTTAAGTCGTCCTGCAGAAAATGCACAAGAAGCAGTACAATGGACCTATATGGCTTACTTAGCTGCTGTTAAAGAACAAGATGGTGCTGCTATGTCTTTAGGAAATGTATCTACATTCTTAGACATCTATATAGAAGAGGATTTAAAAAATGGAGTTATTACAGAAGAAGATGCACAAGAGTACATTGATCAGTTTGTAATGAAGTTAAGAATGGTTCGTCACCTTCGTATGGCTGCTTACGATGAGATATTTGCAGGAGATCCTACTTGGGTAACAGAAGCAATTGGAGGTATGCTAAACGATGGTCGTAGTAAAGTAACCAAAACTGCTTTCCGTTTCTTACATACATTGTACAATTTAGGACCTTCACCAGAACCAAACATTACCGTTCTATGGTCTCCTCTATTGCCTCAAAACTTTAAAAAGTTCTGTGCTAAGGTTTCTATAGACACTTCATCTATTCAGTTTGAAAACGATGATTTAATGCGTACCAATAGAGGATCGGATGATTATGGAATTGCTTGTTGTGTTTCTTATCAAGAAATAGGTAAACAAATTCAGTTCTTTGGGGCTAGAACCAATTTAGCTAAGACTTTATTATTGGCTATTAACGGAGGTAGATGTGAGAATACAGGAACCTTAATGGTAAAAGGAATTGAGGCTTGTACTTGTGAGTATTTAGATTTTGACAAAGTAATGTCAAACTTTAAGATTGCCATGAAACATGTAGCCGAAGTATATAACGATGCTATGAATATTATTCATTATATGCACGATAAATACTATTACGAAAAAGCACAAATGGCATTGATTGACACCAATCCACACGTAAATATTGCATACGGTATTGCAGGATTATCTATTGTTGCCGACTCTTTATCTGCTATTAAATATGCAAAAGTAAAACCAATTAGAAACGAAGAAGGGCTAACTGTAGATTTTGAAATAGAAGGAGAGTTTCCAAAATACGGAAATGATGATGACCGAGTAGATGTATTTGCTCATGATGCAGTAAGAGATTTTAACAATGAATTAAAGAAGTTACCAGTATATAAAAATGCTGAACCAACCATGTCTGTATTAACCATTACATCTAATGTGGTATATGGAAAGAAAACTGGAGCTACACCAGATGGTAGAGCTAAAGGAGTTCCTTTTGCACCTGGAGCAAATCCAATGCACGGACGTGATACTACTGGAGCAATTGCTTCTTTAAACTCTGTAGCTAAAATTGATTATAATGATTCACAAGATGGTATTTCTAACACCTTCTCTATCATTCCAAAATCATTAGGAGCTAACAAAGAAGAAAGAATAGATAACCTAGTTGCTGCATTAACAGGATATTTTACCAATGGAGCACAACATTTAAATGTGAATGTTCTAGATAAAGAAACATTATTAGATGCAATGGAACACCCAGAAAACCATCCGCAATTAACAATACGTGTTTCTGGTTACGCTGTAAACTTCATTAGATTAACCAAAGAGCAGCAATTAGAAGTAATAACTCGTTCGTTTCACGAGTCTATGTAACAAAACCATAAGTAGTATTAGTTGTTTTTTTAGGGGTTCAAAAAGTAAAACTGACTCTTTATTAGAGTCCACTTTTTAAACATAAAAAGTATCATTCAGTACTTTTTGAATCCCTTTTCTTTTTAATTTAAATCCCCCACCTTATCAAAACTACAAATCACACACTAAATATCCATTCTATTGAGTCCTTTGGAACTCATGATGGCCCTGGAATTAGGCTCGTAATTTTCTTACAAGGTTGTAAGTTAAAATGCTTGTATTGTCACAATCCAGATACTATAGATACACACGGAGGTACAGAAATAGAAATTGAAGAACTTGTACAACGTGCAATTAAAATGAAACCTTATTTTGGAGACAAAGGAGGAGTAACGGTATCGGGAGGAGAACCTATGTTACAAGCCAAAAACCTAATTACCTTTTTTAAACGACTTAAAGAAGAAGGAATTCACACCAATATAGACACCAATGGAAGGGTTCTAAATCATCCGGCAATAGAACTATTGGATGAATATGCAGACTTGGTAATGTTAGACATCAAACATATGACTGAGGAAGGCTATCAACATATTACAGGAGTAAAAAACAAAGAAACCACCTTTCACTTTGCAAATCATAGAGAACAGTCTGGTAAGAAAATGTGGCTACGTTATGTATTAATTCCAGAAATAACCAATACACCAGAACTATTGCATTCTTTAGGAGCCTATTTTAAAGACTATAAAACCATAGAAAAAATAGAATTACAACCGTATCACAAATTAGGTATTCATAAATGGGAAACATTGGGTTGGGAATATGAATTAAAAGATGCTCGAGAAAACACTGAAGAAGAACTAGAAACCGCTGCAAACATCTTGAGCAAATATTTTAAGAAAGTAAAAATAAATTAGTTAAAACTATAAATATATGAACTCACAAAAAATAAAAAATCGTTGGTTGATAGCTGCTTCAGCAGTAGGTATACACATATCCATTGGTTCTGTATATGCCTACTCGGTAATGACAAACCCCGTTAGAGATGTATTTGGAGTAGAAGGAAGTGTAATTAAATGGGCTTTTAAGATTGCCATTTTACTATTAGGACTGTCTGCTGCTTTTTTAGGAAGGTGGGTAGAAAAAGTGGGTCCTAAAATAAGTGGAACCACTGCAGGAATCTTTTACGGAATTGGAATTTTAGGATCTGGTTTGGCAGTACAACTAGAATCGCTAACCTTATTTTACATTTGCTACGGAGTTATTGGAGGTATTGGTCTAGGACTAGGATATATTACTCCCGTGAGTACATTGGTTAAATGGTTTCCAGACAGAAGAGGTTTGGCAACAGGAATGGCTATTATGGGCTTTGGTTTTGCCGCTTTAATTTTTGGACCTATCATGGCTAAATTGTTCGAAACCGTAGGTGTTTCCAACGCTTTTTATGTATTAGGGGTTATTTATATGATTTTAATTTTATCATCTGCTAGATACATAGAAAGACCTCCTGTTGGATATGTGCCCGAAGGATACAATCCAGGTGAAGGAAAAACAGTTAAAGAAGATATGGCTAATATTGATGCCAATGATGCATTAAAGACCTCTCGTTTTTACTACATATGGATTATGATGTTTATTAACATATCCTGTGGTATTGCAATTATATCGGCTGCAAGTCCAATGATGCAAGAAAAACTGAATTACACACCAATGCAAGCAGCTGCAATTGTTGGGTTTATTGGGGTATTTAATGGCTTAGGTAGAATTACCTGGTCTACTCTATCAGATTATTTAGGGAGAGCAAATACATTTATCATTTTCTTCGCCTTTCAAATACTAGCTTTCTATTTTTTACCTAAAATAGGAGTCGAGAGTGTCTTTTTAATCGTATTGTTCACTGTTATTACCATGTATGGTGGTGGTTTTTCTACCTTACCCGCATTTTTAGGTGATTTATTTGGAACCAAACAGTTAGGAGCTATACACGGAATGGTATTAGCTGCTTGGGGATTGGCAGGAGTGGTAGGACCAACCATCTATGACGTAGTAAAAGCTAAGACAGGCTCTTTAGATACTACTTTATTAATATTTGCTGGACTATTTATTGTAGCACTGTTCTTCTCAATCTTAATGAAACTACAAATCACAAAAGCTTATAAGAAACAACAGATAGCTTTAACATAGTTAAATAAATACAATAATATATATAAAGACTGTTTATTGTGTAAACAGTCTTTTTGTTTGGAATAAAAAAAAGGTTAAATTGGTGGTGCTATAACTCATAACTATTCACTGTGGAAAAGATAACCCCAAAAGTATTTGTAAAACAATTATTTGTAAAAGATTTATTTGGAAAAGACTCTCAAAGAGGAGTTAGTTTAACCTATGCCTGGCTGGCAAATCAATTGGGTCATTTTACCCTAGGCTTCTTTCCTAGTATTGTATTAAGTGTCCTCTATAGAGACTCACACCCTCCTGTTTTCTACAGCATCATTGTAGCTTCTGTTTGGGCTTACTTTGAATTTTTCAATTTAGTATTGCCCTTATTCTTTGCTAAAAAAGACCGCGTTTTTAAACCCGAATGGAATCACTTAATTTTTGATACCATAACAGACGTATTATACTTTGCATTAGGAGCCATGGTTTCTTGTACTGTAATTAATCCTTCTAACGTAAATATAAAGTGGGTTTCCATAGCCATTCTTATTGCTTTGTTTTATCCTTTTATATACTGGTACACCGTTCGTATTTATCAACAATACGCATATTTTCCATTTCAATACAGACTTTCTCAATGGAAAGGAGAATTCTTAGACGATGAAGAAAAGAATATTGTTGAAAATTACATCAAAAAAACGCCTAAATCTAAAGGAAATCATCTGTTGATATATGGTAGTGTAAACGAGGGAAAATCTAATTTAGGTGTGGCAATTGCTAATGAACTGGCCCTAAAAAAACAAGCTTGTACATATATTACCGCAACCAAACTCTTTACTTTATTTCACAATCCAGAGCAAATAAACAAAGAACTACTATGGACTTGGGACAATTGTAAATATTTAATTATTGATGATATCAACCCAGATAAGTTCAACGCTATATCTCACCAACAATTTTTAAAGTTAATGGATACTTTAACAAGTGAAAACGAAACTAAAAACAGAGATATTTTAAAAAATAAAAATGTGATATGGGTATTGGGAGTTAACAAAGAAGACGAACAAGAAGAGTGGTCTCAACTTCCAAAAGCAATAGGTGTGCCTAACGATAAAATAAGCATTGTAAATCTTTCTTGGTAAGAAGAAAGATTTACAATATATTGTTCTGATATGCAAACCCTATTAAGCGAGGTAAACTCTTAACATTAAACCTCTTATACAAAGGAATCAATCTTTTTTCTATTGCTGACTGAGACACCCCTAACTGATCTGCAATTTCTTTAAAAGCATAACCTCTTGCAGCTAGTTGCAACGCTTCTCTTTCTTTTTTAGAAATAGCATAATGCTGAAATAACTCCTTATTTAAAGCAGCTTCAAATTCATCAACTTTAGGGCCGTAAGCTGCATATTGCATTACATCTCCAAGTTTTAGAGTCTTTATAACCTCTGAATAACCTATTATTTCTTCTATTTGACCGTTGGTTGCTTTGTGTATACCCACTCTTGAAAACAAAGGAACAATGTTTCCATTTTTATGTACTTTCTCTAACTCTAAAGTAAAACTATACTCCTCCAAATCTTCTGTTTGAGAAGCCAAAAACATCATTGCTTTGTCATTTAATTCTGCAGAAAATTTTAAAAACCTAGGAGTTGTAATAGTTACAATGGTCATCATTGTGATTTCATTGTCTTTATAACCTAATATTTCTTCCCAACCTTCTGCATAGACCATTCTATTTTCCTTAAAAGAATAAATATATACCGCTTGATTAGGAAAAGAAGGAAGTGTATCTCTATAGTGCTTATACGTACTATGTAACTGATCTACAGGCACGTCTGTAATTAATGTTTTAGTATGAGCCCCTAAATTTTCTGTATCCATTTTCTATTTTTTTCAAAAACTGCGGAAAGACGCAGTTGTGTTTTTTCTCATTCTAGTCTACATTTGTAATGTAATCATTCCGTTGATGACAATCAAGACTTTAGACTTAACTTAGTTAGTAAACAAAGTTACCAATTTTATTTTTAAAGACTTGTTTTTTGGGGAGAATTTGCTATGAAAAAGAAATATTCACTACCCTCGTAAAAAAAGTGTTAGACGTTGTATCTAACACTTTTTTTATTAGATTTATTTTAGCCTATTATGGTACCAATCTAAAAAAGACTCTCGTTTTAACAGATTCACCTTCACCTATTTTATAGTCTTCAAAAGTATAATTCTTATTCTTTATTTCTTTACTTCCAATATTAGACAATAAAAGCTCTGAATTTATACCATTAACCTTTAAATGATTTAAAATAGATTTTGCTCTTTTTTGAGATAAAAACCTATTTGCTTTTTCTTTACCTTCGGAAATAGTCTCTGTTTTTATTTCAATTTTAACACCAGGATGATTTATTAACAAAGGCATTAATACTTGATCTATCTTATCTTGTGAACTTTGCAACAAACGAGCATTAGTAGACTCCCAAACCATGTCTAACTCCTTATACGTTACAAATTCGCATCCTATCTCTCTCCACTTAACTTCTCCTGCTTTTTCTACTAACACATCCTGTAAATAGTATTCGTAGATAGCAGGAATTTCTTCTTCCTCTACATAAGCATCTTTTACCAAAACCATTTTGGTAATTTTTTTATAAACCGCTGGAATCACTTCCTGTTCAATTCTTTCTTGCTCTACAATAACTTTTACTTCGTATATAGAAGTTGTCTCGGTTATTGGAGTAATTTCTGCTATAGCAGGAGTATCGGTAACTATAACCTCTTTTTTAAAAAATTTAGCTGGCTGAACTTTCTGAATCCAGGTCCTACAATTTTCGGACTCATTGGAAGTACAGTTGTACTTTTTATCTAAATTGTATTGCCATTTTGTAGATGACGGAGATGTTTCTAAGGTGATTACAGAATCTTTAAAAGCAACCTCTTCTAATTGAATTAAACTAGATTCTTCCTTTTTTACGTAAGAAATTTGTTCTACTCCCCAAACAGCAGGCATAATAACGCTTCTTGTTGTTTCGGGCTTAACAAGTACTTTTTCTTCTACGGTTTTGTATACTGCAGGATACTTCTTTAAAATTTTATAAGAAGGCTTTACCTCAACCTGAACATTTTGTTTTTCATACCTATCTTCTGTTAAATACCTTACGTAGCATTTCCCTTCTTCTGCATTTGGGGGTAAAATTTCTTGAGAATAAGATTTAAAAAAAGCTACACAAATGAATAGTATTAAAGTATGAGTCCTCATTTACAATATTTTAGAATAAGAGTCTATTATTAGGTAAATATAAATGAAAAATATCCGATTTTGTGTTAATTTTCCTTAAACAAAAAACTGTTTTATAACATTTATAGTTACATTAACTATCTGTTGGTATAACTAGAAAATTAAAAACTAACGGGGACAAGTTTTTAGACAAAACAGCAATTAAATCATCGCCTATAAGCTCATAAAATTCAGAAAAATTTGCCTGCCTTTCTTGTAGTGATTGATTTGGAAATAAACTTCTTTGAATGATCTCAGCTCTTGATACCACATCGTACATTTTTTTCTTCTCTGCTTTTAACAATCTCTTTTCTAAATTAGCCAAGCCCTTTAGCTGTTTAACTTCCTGTGCGTTCACCGCTCCAACAAAAGATTTGTCTGTTAATTTGGTAAGCTCTCTTAATTCAGAAAAAATAGTTTGCAGCTCTTTTCTTTTATCATTAAAGTTAAAATTAAGTTCTGAGTGTTTTTTAACAACGGCTTTGATTAAATCATTTGTAGGTAAAAACAACTCCTTTGTAGTTAGCCCCAACTTTTGAATCTTTTTTTGCTGCTTCTCATTCATCAATAAAGCAGAATTTCTTAACAGCAAAACAGGAAATGGTACATTAAAGTTATTAAATGTAGATTTTAATTGTAACCAATAAGCCAATTCTCCTCCTCCACCTATATAACATAAATTAGGCAATATTACCTCTTGATACAAAGGTCTTAATAAAGCATTTCCAGAAACAAACTCCAACTTATCTGTATTTGCAAACAATTCTTCTGCTGAATCAAAACTCAATTCTGTATTGTTTACCTTATAAGTTGTTCCCTCCTTAATGATTCTTTCTCTAAATCCATCACCTATATAAAATAGATTTATCTTTCTTGGATTCACTTGTATCTTATAACCTTCCTTATTCAATAATACATTTGTCTTAGATACATTTTGATAGGTAAGCTCTTCCTTTAACTCTTTTAATGCATAAGGCTTAAAAAGACTCTTTAAACTTTGATCATCACCATCAATTACCACCAAGCCTTTATCTCCAAATAAATGATTTACCAAATAACGAGAAGCAGCTCCCAAATTGTCGTGCTCTAAATACGCCTTTTTAAATAAACTTCTCAATGCATCTGCATTTGAGCCTGAATTTAACAAATTAGAGAATTCTTCAAATACCTTATCTAAACCTTCCGTAGACAATCTTCCAACAGCTCCACCCGATTCTCTTTCCCACTTTACTTTTTTCCCTTTAAAGTTAAAATACTGAATCTCTTCAAAATCATGATCCTCTGAAGCCATCCAATATACAGGTACAAAATTTTGTTTAGGATATGCCTGTTTTAATTCTTTACACAAATTCAATACTGATATGATTTTATATAAAAAATAAAGAGGCCCTGAAAACAAATTTAATTGATGTCCCGTAGTAATTGTAAAGGTATTTGGCAACACTAAATTATCAATATGCTCTTGCGTAAGGCTACTTACTTTTAATCCTTTATATTGCTTTTCTAAAGCTTCTACCAATACTTTTCTATGCTCTAAAGGAAATGAGTTTGATTTTTCTTGAATTTGACCTTCAAAATTCTCAATAGATGGAAAACGATTGTACAAAGAAGAAATCGTTTCTTTTTGATCTAAATAGTCTATAACTAGTTTAGAAAAAAAGCCCGTTTCTTTATAAGGTATCTCTGTATTTTCCATATATATCTATTGATGAATTGTAAGTCGAAAAAACAAATTTAGAATTACGGTTTCAGTAAATAAATTATTTTACGATAAAATTATGCCAAACTTCTAAGAGTCTTTAATCTATTCCATGCCTTTTTATTCCTAAGCTTATAAATCATAAAACAGCTAACGTCTAATAAAAAATAAAACAAACTAATTCCACTTGGCGGATTATTACTAGGTAAAAAAGGAAATATTCCAAAGGCTGTGTCGGGCCATTTCCAACAACCAAAAGCAGTTCCTCCTATTTCTAAAATAGCAACCAGAATATACATTGCATAGAAAAACAATTTATCGTTTGGCCTTTTACGCAACATTAGAAATACACAAATAGTCATTACAAAGCCAAATACATCTTTTAAAAAGAGTAGGTATACAATAGATAACGTAGCAATTACAAATGCAAAAATTTGCTCTATAGCTTCGTTGTTTCTCTTTACCACCGATGCTTTACTAAACATTAAAATTCTACCGTACAATGCTGCATGACCTAAAGGCACATAATGTGGAACATTTTCTAAGCGATAGGTATACATATCTAAGCCTCTAGAAAAAAAGTGTTCTCCTAAAAAACCTATAATCACAGCATAAATCATAGATTCTTTAACTCTAGGAGTAGAACGATAATACATTTTAAGGAAACCTAGAACCATTAAAATATTAATGGGAATTTGCGATGGAGTTACATGTTCTGCAAAATAAAGACTATCAAAAAACAAGACAAATACGAACAAAACAAAACGTCCTATTTCTCTATTAAAAACAGAAATCATCTTCTTTAATTCTGTTTTCTCTACGGATAAAATCTTTAACTCCATTACTTAATATTTTATTTTCCCGGAATTAAATCGCAATACCAAAAGCCAGTATCCCAATTTACATCTTCGTCTTTCTGATAGCAATTGTCATCATCACTGTTTGATGGTTGATAGGTTTTATGCACTTTCTCTCCTATTTCAAAAGCTACAGATTCTTTAAAAATAGGTCCATCAAAAACAAACGTATGAAACTCGCCATTCTCACCACAAACATCTACATTTTCTGGTAAATCCTCTATAAACTTTTCATCAATAACTCTCCCTACAAAACTTTTGTCTAAATATTTAGCATTTACACAAACGGTAATGGCTTTAAAGCCCAAAGCTAAAAATTCTGTTAGCAAAGCTTTGGTATCTTGTTTCCATAAAGGGTATACTCCCTGTATTCCTACTTCTGCTAACTTAGCATCTCTATAGGCTTTTAAATCTTCTAGAAAAATATCTCCAAAAAAACAATGCTCATAACCTTGTGCTGTAATTTCTTGCATGTGAGACCTCATCACCGCATCGTATTCGGACATAGAAACATTTCCCGAAAACTCAATTTTTCGCAAAGGGAGTCCAATTGCTTCTGCTTGTTTTTCTAACAACTCTTCTCTAAGACCATGCATAGAAACACGTCCGAATTCTTTGTTAATATTGGTCAACAAAAAATCAACCTGATAGTCAGATTGATTCAATGTTTTATACAAAGCTAGAGATGAGTCTTTACCCGAACTCCAGTTGAAATAGGATTTTTTCATTTGGATGTTGATTTGTTTAGTCGTGTATTCGTTAAATCGTCTAATACAACTTAACAAATAAACACATCAACGAATAAACGATTATTGATCGATTGATCCTAATACACGCTTCATAAAATTATTCAACGCTTCTTTTTGAGGCACTCCATTCTTTATTTCTTTGTCTACCTCTACAGCTCCGTATAGATTAGAAATAATTTCACCTAAAACATCTAATTCCTCATCTTTAAGAGACGAAACTTCTGTTAAAGCTTCTAATACCTCTAACGTTTCGTGTATATAATCTACGTCGTTCTCAGCTATAAACTGAGTCATTTGTTTAATTACTGGTAACTTCATCTATAAAAGTTTTTAAAACATCTGCTTTGTTGGTTTGTACTTGTTTTACAAACTCTCCACCTTTAAAAGCAGCAAAAGTTGGTAAGTTTGATACATCTGCTAATTTTCTAGACTCAGGATTCTTTTCAGCATCAACTACTAAAAACTCAGCTCCTTCTACATCATTAGAAAATTTCTTGAATTTTGGTTTCATTATTCTACAATTCCCACACCATCCTGCAGAATATTGAACAAAAACCAAATCGTTATTGTTTACTTCTTCTTGAAGCGTATCTGTTGTTAATTCTCTCATAATCAAATGATTTTTAAAAGTTAAACATTTCAATCTTAGGTACTAAAAAACCGGATGAAGCTTATAGCTATGAAAAACACCCGGCTTTTATGAGTTACGAATTCCAAATTTTTCAATTACGAATTGGTTCATTCGTAATTCGTAATTTCTAATTTGTAAATTAGTTCTTAGCTAAATACTCAGCAGTTCCTTTTGCGTTAGGAGCCATTGCTTCTTTACCTTCTTCCCAGTTCGCTGGACAAACTTCTCCATGAGACTGTACGTGTGCATAAGCATCAATCAATCTTAAGAATTCGTTTACGTTACGTCCAACAGGCATGTGGTTAACTCCTTCGTGGAATACAGTTCCTTCTTCATCAATTAAGTAAGTAGCTCTGTAAGTTACATCGTCTCCTTCTTTAGATAAAATTCCTGTTTCTTCATCAAATACTTCTTCAGAATCTAAAATTCCTAACACAGAAGATAAGTTACGGTTTGTATCTGCTAATAATGGGTAAGTAACTCCTTCGATACCTCCGTTATCTTTAGCTGTACTTAACCATGCAAAGTGAACCTCTGCTGAATCTACAGAAGCTCCAATAACTACTGTGTTTCTTTTGTCGAATTCTGGTAAAGCTGCTTGAAAAGCGTGTAATTCTGTAGGACATACAAAAGTAAAGTCTTTTGGATACCAGAATAACAATACTTTTTTCTTGTTGTTTACTGCTTCTTCTAATACATTGATTTGGAAAGTATCTCCCATTTCATTCATTGCATTAACCGATACGTTTGGAAATTTTTTCCCTACTGCTGTTGCCATAGTGTATTCTATTTTTAAAAGATTTGTTTTAATTATCTATGGCAAATTTAAGCCCAAAGTTGAATCCTACAAGAAGATTTCTATCTATTGTTTTTATCTCAACATTGATTTTGCTTATAGTGATTCATTCTACATAAGATTCTCTTATAGTTCGCGATAAATAGCACCTTGTTTTGTAATTTTAATTTTCGATTATCGACCTAAAGAAAAAACAAACATAATGAGGATCTTCTTTTTTACACTTTTACTTAGTACGGGATTATTTGCCCAGACCACCAAAATCCCTAACAACCCTAATTTAAAAGTTGCTTATTTTGCCAGCGGATGTTTTTGGTGTGTAGAAGCTATCTACGAAAGTATACCCGGAGTAGAAGAAGCTATTTCTGGTTATGCGGGAAGCCCAAAGAAAGATCCTACTTACAGAACCATTAAAAAAACAGGACATGCAGAAACCGTTGCTGTTTATTACAATCCTAAAAAAGTAAGTTTTAAAACGTTGGTAAATGCCTACTACTTATCTCAAAACCCAACAACTTTAGGTCAGAAACCTGATTTTGGACCCAACTACCGTTCTATTATTTTCTACAGCAATAAGGAAGAACAAGACTTAGCTTGGGATGCTTTTAAAATCATCAATAAAAAACACAATGGTAAAGCCGTAACGAGCATAGAGAAAATTGATAAATTTTACCCAGCGGAAGATTATCATCAAGATTTTGAAAAAAGAAACCCTAACCATCCTTATATAAAAGGAGTCTCTATTCCTAGACTGAATAGATTTAAAGAGCAGTTTTTTAAGAAATAGAAACACATAGAATTACGAATAAAAAAATCCAAGACAAGTAAACCTCTTATCTTGGATTTTTTATGTAATATCTGATAGAATTCGCAAATGAATATTCCCACCATTAGTTCTCGACACTTCGACTTTGCTCAGTGCAGGCTCCTCGAACACCGAAAACTTTTTTGCTAATTAGGTGTCATCGAGCGGAGGGATGTTAATCTCCCTGTAAGTTTTGTGCAATTTTAATCTAAAAAATAATTACTACTACTTTACAATAACCTCATCAATAGACCAAGTCCCTGTTTTAGCATTTGCTGCTGGCTGAATAGCCACTTGCATTAATCTCTTATTTAGATTTTTAAATTCAGACAAATCAACAGTGTACACTTTAAACTCCTGTTCATTTGCTGTTATAGGAATGGTTACCCATTGCAACTTATCCCAATTAGGAGGAGTAGTGTTGCTCCAAAAGTTTTTTCCTTTGGTACGAGTAAATAAAGCTATTTTTAATTCCGTAGCTTTTGAGTTATTCTTTATTTTGATTTCAATTTTACTACAAGGTTCCGTTTTTGTGTACAACCATGGAGCACTGGTTACCATAGCTCCTTTTTCTGTAACAGTCCCAGAAATAACTCCGTCTTTAAAACTTAAATCAGTTCCTCTAGCCCCTTTCCACCCCATGGTACTATTGATAAATTTAAAGGGTCTTCCTGGTGATGGATACATTCTATCTGTAGAAGGAATTTTAACAGTAGCATCCTCATTAAAGAATACAGGTTTTAAACTAGCACCTCTATAAAAGGCACTGATATCGTGATTTTCTTGCAATACATACAACTGATCATGCCATTCAAAAAAGCTGGTATGTCCTCCTTCTAAAAACGCTCCTTTAAAATCATAAGGCCCATATAAATTTTTAGACATACAGTACCTACTACCAAATACTAAGTAATACCAATCATTTCTTTTAAACAACGTTGGTTTATCTTCTGTTCTTATAATACTCCCATCAGGATTGTATATTTTAATTGGTTTGGGCTCAGTTGTTAAAGACTTCATATCTTCTGCCAAAGTAGCCATATAATACGTTCCCGCCCCAAAACAAATGGTATATACATCATTCTCAATATAAATTTCTGGGTCGTAAGGATTCTCAGGAATTATATCTGCTGGCAACAAAGGTTTCCCTAAAATATCTTTATACTCTCCTGTAATCTCATCTGCCTCCATTACCCCAGTATCAATGTATCTGTTAGAGAAAAACCAATAGTATTTTCCATTTCTTTCGCAAACATCTCCTGCCCAACAATTGGGTTGATCTCCAATATAAGTCTGAGAGGGTAGAATATTTCTACGATGTGTCCAATTCTTTAAATCTGGTGTAGACCATACTTCCCAACGATCCATTCTAAAAGAACCTTTTCCTTCCCAAGACTCATCATGACCACAAATAATATACAAGGTGTCCTTTTCTACCCACGCATGCGGATCTGCCATACCATGTTCCGGAACAATTACGTCGGTACTTACAATTTCATGTTTCACATTTTCGTTTGCTGCAACCTTATTTTGCTTTTCGTTTTTACAACTAAACAAAGACACTAACAAAACACCTAGTGTTACTAATTTAAAATCTCTCATTACTATTTCTAATTAAATCTTTTATTTTCCTATTATTTTACAACAACCACTCCTTTAGTTCTAATATCTTGAGAAGAAGCACCAATCCAAATATTAAATTTCCCTGCTTCTAACTTCCACTGATTTTCTTTTTCACTAAAAAACGAAAATGCATCCTTGTTTAAAACAAACGAAACTACCTTGGTCTCCCCAGGATTTAACGTCACCTTTTTAAAAGCTTTCAATTCTTTTAAAGGTCTATGTTCACTACTTTCAGGATCATTTACATACAACTGTATTACTTCTTTCCCTTTTATTGTACCTGTATTGGTAACAGCAACCTTTACTTCTACTTGGGCTCCAGATTTCACTTTGTCTGATACCATTACTTTTCCGTAAGAAAACTGAGTATAACTTAACCCATGCCCAAAAGCATATGCTGGTGATAGGTTATGCTTGTCAAAATAACGGTACCCTACATAAATCCCCTCTTTGTATTTAATTTCATTGGTATAAGAGTAAAAATCTTTAGGGAATTGACTCATAGATTTAGGAATAGAAACCGTCAACTTCCCCGATGGATTTATATCACCAAAAACAATACTTCCCAAGGCATTTCCTCCTTCTTGCCCAGGAAAACCTCCATAAATAATAGATGAAACATCGTTTTTCCAAGCCTCCATTACCACACCTGCCGTAAACGTAACTACCGCTACATTTTTATTTACTTTGGCTATTTCTTTAATTAAATTCTCTTGTGTTGTAGACAATGTTAAGCTCTCTTTTTTATTTAGCTTATTGTCTCTATCCACACTTTCTCTCTCTTCATTTCCAGATGTACCCACAGGCATAATAACCACATCTGCTGTTTTGGCTAGTGCAATTGCTTTTTCTAAATAAACATCGTTCCCATAATCCCACAATAACTTTAACTGATTTCTTCTTGTAGATTTTTGATATTCAACTTTAATATCGTGTTTCCCTTTTTCTAAAAAAATAGAAGACATTGCATAACAATCCGATTGAAAAGGTCTATTCTTATTTACAACCATTTTTCCATCTATATACAGCCTTGCCACTCCTCGCACCTCCAATTCAAACACATACATTCTACTTTTAGGAGCTATTAAACTTCCTATCCACCTTGCCGAGAACTCTTTATTAGACCCTCCTTGATTTGCATTTCCTTGCTCTATAATCTCTGGTGTTTTATGCCATGTAAAGGATACTTTTTTATCTACTTTTTTAACTCCTTTTCCTTTTAAATCATTATTCGCAAAATACAGTGCATCCAGTCCTTCTTTTCCATCTTTCGTTTTTAAAAACTCCGTTTCAATTACCGTAGTTCCATGTTCTGCAAAACAACCTGGTTCATATATTACTTCTACAAACTTCCCTGCTTGATTTTTAATTCCTTTAAAAGGTGTAATCATTTTATAAGTAGGTGGCACTATAGAAGCACTTCCTCCTCCTTGCAGTAACTGATAACTTTTATTACCATTTCTAAAATGCATTCCAAAATCTCCGTTAGGCCCTATAACAGCCACTCTTTTTACTTTATTTCGATAAATAGGTAACAAATCCCACTCATTTTTTAACAACACAAAACTCTCCTCCGCCACTTCTCTTGCAACAGCAACGCTTTCTTTACTTGCAATTCCATCTTCATCAATTTTAACAGCTTTGTCCATCACTCCAGTGTAAAAAGTCACGTACAACACCCTTCTTAACATATTATCAATCTCTACTTCTGTAATATTTCCATTCTCTAAGGCCTTTAATACTTTTTCCTTTTTAAATACACTTGGTCTTGGCATTTCAAAATCCAACCCCGCCTTAACCATAGAGGTGACCGTTTTTCCAGAACCAGCCCAATCGGTCATTACCACTCCTTTAAACCCCCATTCATCTTTTAAAATATCTTTTATAATATGCTTGTTATCACAAGTTGTATACCCATTAACCGAGTTATAACCTGTCATTACTCCCAATACATTGGCTTCTTTAACAGCAGTTTTAAAACCTGGCAAATAAATTTCTCGCAATGCTCTTTCTCCAACTTTTACATTGATGGTATTTCTATCTCTTTCTTGATTGTTACACACATAATGTTTCATGATAGCTAAATGCCCCTGTGACTGAATTCCTTTTACAAAAGCAGCTCCCATTTTTCCATTTAAATAAGGATCTTCGGTAAAATACTCTGAACTTCTTCCACCTCTTAAATCTCTAATAATATTCATAGCAGGTCCAGCATTGGATTGTCCTCCAGCTGCGGTTAACTCTTTCCCTAAAGAGACTTGCGATTTCTGAACCAAATCTGGGTTCCAAGTAGTCCCCATATTTATAGTTGCAGGGTAATATGTTCCTTTGGTTTTAGCGTAATGACGTGGGTTAATTCCATAAGGCCCGTGGTATATTCTAAAAGGTTGTATTCCCAAACGCTTATTCCCTATAGTACCATCCCAAGTTCCTTTTCTATGTCCACCTGAGCGCATACCACTCATAAATTCAATTTTCTCCTCCAATGTCATTCTAGACAACAAATCCTCTACACGTTCTTCAATAGATTCGTTAACATCTTTATATTTTGGCATCTGCCCAAAAACACAAACACTTAACAACATTACCATACGTAACACAAAACACTGCTTTCTCTTCATTTAAAATGATTTTATGATTAACTCAGATCGATTTTAAAAATCTAGCACAAGAAAGAGGTTTTTACTAATAATTTGATTTTTTGAAACATAGAATTATATTAACATCTTATATTTATCATCTAAAATAATATTAACAATAGAAGATAAGACACACTTATTTCTCTGTAAAACAAATTGTTTTATCTAAATCTTATATAACAGTGCCAATTAGCAAAAAAATATTCTTATACCTTCTCATAAACATTCCTGTCATATTGTTTTCTCAAGAAAATGAACCCAAGCCCCCTCTACCTTCTTCAGAAATAAGCCCTTTTTCTGGTAGTGAAAAGAAAGTACAGTATATAGAGAAACTAACAAATCAGCATAAAAAAGCAGGAGACTCAATTGCCTATTTAAAATCTAAACTACAACTCATTGCCACTTATGCAAATACAGGGAAATACCACAAAGCTTACGATTTAGCTTGGAAAATGCATGCCGACATTCGTAAAAACATTCCTATTGATGTAAAAGCAGACATTTTAATTCGCTTAACTCGGCTATACATTCTTTTTGAACAAAAGGAAAAAGCCAACCAAACGTTTTACACTCACTACAAAGACTTAAAAAAGCTCATCAAAACTCACAAAGACAGTCTATACCTAGATAGAACTTTAGATATTATGAGAGCCAATCTTGAATACGAACTCAACAAAAATTACCCTTTAGCAGAAACCATCCTTTTAAACAATATTCAACAAGGATTGCACAAGAATACCGAAAACATAGGGTATTATTATTCTCAATGGCAACTATCCAAACTGTACTTAATTACCTACAGAATAGAAGAAGCTAGAGAATTATTATTCAAACTTAAAAACGAATTCTCCAGCCAAAAAAAACACATCAACATCTTAATCTATTACCAACTAGGCGATTTGTTCCGTATTCAAAAAAACAACAAAAAGGCGATTGCTCATTACGAGAAAAGCTTGGAGTTAATGAACCAAAGAGAGCTACACGCAGATTTTAAATTAGACATTTTAGATCGTTTATCTGATTTGTATTTTCAAGAAAAAAAGACCAACAAAGCCTATACCTACCTATTAAAATCTAAAAGACTTGGAACGCAATTGTTTGGTAGTAAAAGCAACCAAAACAAAACCTTATTTGAACTCAACAACAAGTTTGAAGAAAAGTTTAACCGACAACAACTCTTGGTTTTACAGCAAGAAAAAAGAATTTTAAACCTTAAAATTACTATTTACACTTGCGGATTTTTAGTCATCATTCTTTTTCTTGTTATCTATTTTGTAAAAAAGAGCAAACACAACAAACAAATACAACAACAACTAAAGCTTGAACAAGCAAAAAAAACAAGAGAAAACGAAATTGCTTTAGAGTCTAAAAACAAAGAATTACTCTCCTCTGCCATGCAATTGATAGAACGAGACGGAATGTTAGAAGATCTTAAAAAACAACTAAACACCCTCCATTTTAACGAAGAGAACAAACCCATTATCCAAAAAATTCTAAAGTCCCTAAAAATAAATCGTTCTCAGAAATGGAAAGAGTTTGATGCGCATTTCACCAATTTAAACAGTTCTTTTTTTGACAACTTAAAAGTACAATTCCCTCAACTTACCAAGACAGATTTAAAAATTTGTGCATTTATTAATTTGGGATTCTCTAGCAAAGATATTTCTCAGATTATGGGAATAGGTGTAGAAAGTCTAAACGTATCCAGAAGCAGGTTGCGTAAAAAAATGAACTTAAACAGAGATGTGAATCTAAATACTTTTTTAGAACAATTCTCTAGTTAAAATAAAACTCACAACCAGAGACAAAACAAATAATCTCTGTAATAGAAAGCAACTTAGCACGACTCTTAGAAACATGGCAAACAACATTATAATTATAGGTGCTGGACTCTCGGGGCTACACACAGCGTACCAACTACAAAAAAAAGGTTTCAAGGTTACAGTACTCGAGGCAAAATCAAAACCAGGAGGAAGAATTTATACTAAATACAATAACAACCAAGCTCCAATAGAATTAGGTGCTACATGGATTCATCACAACCACACAGAACTTTTAACATTAATTAAAGAGTTAAACCTTGAGGTTTTTGAGCAAATTTTAGGAGATAGAGCTATATACCATCCTATGTCCACAGCTCCTCATCAAATTGTTGAATTACCCAAAAACCAAGAAGCTAGCTACCGTGTACAAGGAGGTACCGAAAGTATTATTAAAGCACTAGTCAATCAACTAGATGAACAATCTTTATTGCTGAATCAACAAATAAATTTGATTGAAAAGCAAGAAGACATGCTTATTGTTCATACTCAAGACCAACAATTTTATGCAGACATAGTAATTTCTACATTGCCTCCTAATTTGTTTTCTCAAACCATAAAAACAACCCCAGAACTTCCTCTTAAATTGAAAAAAATTGCGGAAGAGACACATACATGGATGGGAGAATCTATTAAAATAGGATTTACTTTTGATGAGCCTTTTTGGAGAACCAATAATTTAAGCGGAACCTTATTTAGCAATATCGGTGTTGTTTCTGAATTGTACGATCACTCTAACGCAGAAGACAATTTATACGCACTCAAAGGTTTCTTTAACGGAGCTTATTACAAACACACCAAAGAAGAAAGAAAACAATTAGTACTAGAACAGCTAGAGAACTACTATGGAAAAGAAATACACAACTACCTAACATATGAAGAATATGTATGGAAAAAAGATGAATTTGTTTTCTCCGAATATTCAGACTTAGTGTATCCGCATCAAAACAACGGACACTCCGTATACCAAAACTCTTATTTAGACAACTCTTTGTTTTTGGCAGGAACAGAAACCAATGCAGACTTTTCGGGTTATATGGAAGGAGCTGTTAGAAGTGCCAATGACATAATCAACAAAATAGCCTTTGAAAATTAATCAAAGGCTATTTTAATTGATATGTCAACCCCTATTTTTCTAAAAACACAGGAGATGACATTTCTTTAAAAATTTCTCCATTATTTAACTTGTAGATTATCTCAAATGAATGTTTTTGTTCTGTATTTGTAGGTGCTTCTGTTAATTTTAAATCAAAATATTCACTCAAAACCTTCTCTTTGTTTTCTTGAATATAATTTGAAATAGGCATAGAGCTTTCTTCATCTGTATTGTTATAATAATAGTAACTCCAATTAACGACTCCTACAATTTCATTAATTGTATCTCCAGCCTTATAACTTTCATTATAATCTGAAGTAGTCCTTATAAATAACGTATCTATCCCTATTTCACCGCCTTTATAACCAGGCCCTATACAGGAAAGAGCCATTAAGGATCCATTGGTGTTGATCATTTTTCTTTTGGCAATATATTCTGTCTCCAAATGATATTTTAAAGCATATTTATCCCACAGAACCGAAACATCCCCCTCAAGATTGCTTAAGCGAGTATATTTATTCGTTACAAACTTTGCATTTTGTGACTTTATTCCATTTATTTTAAAATGAGGTAATACACTCGGACACTCTCCCCAATCATAATCTTCCGAATCACCATTTTGACAAGAAAAAATGAGTCCTCCAAAAAAACACAAACTAAATAGCAGATAAGTTTTAATCTTCATAGTTCTGATTAATTATTCACTAACTAGATGCCAACTTCTTAAAAAGGTTGCGCAACAACTACAACATCCCTAAAAAATCGAACTTCTAGTTTTTTTCGCAAGCCGTTACGAGAAGTTTTTATGGTACTCACCTCACCCCCTCTTAAATTAGCAATCACAAAACACAAAAAGGTCGTTTAGAACTAATTCACTAAACGACCTTTCCTTTTGTTAAAATTACTGTTTTACTTATTTAACCACAATCTTTTGTATCACATTTCGTTTTTCCGTTTGTATTTCCATTAAATAAATACCTGCATTTAAACTACGTATATCCATAACCTTTTTATTCTTAAAATTGTTTAAATCAATACTCATTACCATTTGACCTTGTAAATTTATAATGTTTGCTCTTAACAATTCTTCTGTTCCTGAATAACGCAACGTAATTTGATTTGAAGCTGGGTTAGGATACAAGCGAAGCATATTCGATGCAGTTTCATTCTCGTTTATTGATAAAGTAGTATCATCTTCTGTTGTAAAACTATAGGTTGTATTGTTATAAATTCCATCAAAAGAATTTCCACTAGAGTCATCAACAGCAGTTGCGTCAATGTGTATAGCATATTCAACACCTTTTGCCAAATTATTAGTCGGATTGATGTATACTTTATCACCAGAAATACCTAGACCTCCAGCACTTGGGTCATTGGTGCCAGAATTGTTTGTACCTACATCAAAAACTTCAAAATCCACACCATTCGTTATATCATAAATGGTAATACTACCTCTACTAAAAGCGATATCTTCACTAAATGCCATTACAATATTGTCTGTTACAGAAAAATCGATTCCGTTATGGTTTGGTGAAGAACTAGCACTATCAAAAGTTGGCTCTGTAAAATCTGTTGTATGCGTGTAATCGCCATTTTTAGCTTCCAGACCAAAATTTCCTACATTATCAACTATATCTGTGTTAGCCTTTAAATCTAAACGTAAAGAACCATCTCCAGTGATATTTGTAATTGGAATCTCCCAAACTATATTATTTACTGTTGTTGGTGTACCGATTTTAGCATTTCTATAGGTAAGATTAAAATCATCAGCACTAACCAAAGTTACAGCTTCACTAAAAATAGCGGTATAGGTAATTGAAGTAGCGTTACCCAAAGGCGAATTACTTACTGATAACGAATTCAGTACTGGAGAGTCTGTATCTACCGTGTGCGTTTCATCACCAATTTTTCCTGAAGTAGCATTACCAGCGATATCTTTAATATTTGTATTATCATTTAAGTCTAAACGCAACGTACCTGTACCCGAAATAGAAAGTATGGTCACACCCCATGTAGTACCACTACCTCCAAGGTTAATTACAGATGTTACAAGACCGTCTGCAGTACCTGTTTTGGTTAAGGTGAAATCATCTACACTTACGAAACTTACAACTTCATTAAAAACAGCTATGTAAGCAACAGTGTTTGAATTAGCTGGAGTATTACCAGATGGAGGTTGTAAAATAGTTAACGTATTTAAAATAGGTTCACTAACGTCTAGTGTAGTAACTTCTACTAAAGTAGCTTTTGTTTGTACATTTGTTGTGCTTTCATCATCTTCTGCTACCACATACACATCGTAAGCAGTTTCTGAGCTAAGACCAGTAATGTTAATGGTAGAAGTAAAATCTCCAGAATTTACACTTGTATGACCACTTGTAATAGCAGTTGTACCTGTTTTTACTTCTGCTGCAGTAGGTGCTGCAACTCCATCTGCAAGTACTACATAATACACAGTCCCTGCTTCGTCTATGTCAGTTTCTAAAGTAAAAGCTGTACCAGTAATGCTAGAAACAATTGGGGTACTGTTTTCAAAAACAGGAGCAGTAACGTCTAGCGTAGTTAATTCCACTAAAGTAGCGCTAGCTTGCACATTTGGTGTGCTTTCATCATCTTCTGCTACCACATACACATCGTAAGCAGTTTCTGAACTAAGACCAGTAATGTTAATGTTAGAAGTAAAATCTCCGGAATTTACAGTTGTATGACCACTTGTAATAGCAGCTGTACCTGCTTTTACATCTGCAGCAGTAGGTGCTATAGCTCCATCTGCGAGTACTACATAATACACAGTTCCTGCTTCGTCTATGTCAGTTTCTAAAGTAAAAGCTGTACCAGTAATGTTAGAAACAATTGGGGTACTGTTTTCAAAAATAGGAGCAGTAACGTCTACTGTAGTAACTTCTACTAAAGTAGCGCTGGCTTGCACATTTGGTGTGCTTTCATCATCTTCTGCTACCACATACACATCGTAAGCAGTTTCTGAGCTAAGACCAGTAATACTAAAACTTTTTGTATAGTCTGCATTATTTACAACTGCGCTAGCACTTTTAATAGGTGTTGCTCCACTATTACCTGTACCTGCTTTTACATCTGCAGCAGTAGGTATTGTAGCTCCATCTGCGAGTACTACATAATACACAGTTCCTGCTTCGTCTATATCAGTTTCTAAAGTAAAAGCTGTACCAGTAATGTTAGAAGCAATTGGGGTGCTGTTTTCAAAAACAGGAGGAGTAAATTCGCCAGTTTTAAAATTATAAGTTTCGTAATCTAGAATTTCGGCTAAAGGATTATATCTAAAATCTATGATAACATAGCCATGAAACGTAACAGCATAATTTGTGTTTGGTTCTAAATCTAAAGTTGGGTTTATATAAAGTTTATTTCCAATAATACCTACTTCTCCTTTATCTAGATTACTTTCATCACTTAACCAATCATGAAAATTAAACGATTCAACAACGGTAGTAACCTCATCAATTTTCGATAATCTAATTTCATCGCCCTCTCTTATAAAACTGAATCGAATTTCTTCATCAAAAGCAATTTCTATATTGTTGGTTGTAGATACATTTATTGCATTGTCTTTTGGTATTGAATTTTGCGTATCTATGGTAGGAGGAATAGTATCGAAAACACCAACCGTAAAGTTATAGGTTGTATCATTGTTGATATCTGCCATCGAATGATTTCGATAATCTTTAATAATTCCATTTTCAAACCTAATGGAATATTTTGTATTGTCTTCTAGATCTGAACCTGGATTGATGTATAGTTTATTACCTACAATATAATATTTACCTGGACTTGGACCATTTATTGAATACTCCATCTCATCTTCTTTTCTAAAATATCTCTCATCGTTTGTATCCCAAAGATTTTTTATATAAAAAAGACCATTAATAGCCTCATAATCGGTTTGAATATCTTCACTAAAAGTAATTACAATATTATCTGAAGTAGATACATTAGTTGCATTGTCTGCAGGTATTGAGTTTTCACCATCTATGGCTGGTGGAGTAGTATCTGGTATACCAACACTAAAAGTATAGGTTGTATCATCATCATCTGCTATTCCAAACGAAATATTATAACTATAATCTGTTATAAATCCCCAACTAAAACTGATAGCATATCTTGTGTTATCTGCTAAAGGATTACTAGGATTAATGTATAATTTATTTCCTTCAATACTAAATTTACCAGCACTTGGACCATTGCTTGAATACTCTTCTTCATCTTCATCTTTATAAAAAGTTTCTACCTCAGAATTCCAAATACTTTTTATGCTTATTGTTGTACCATTATATGCAGTTTTAATATCTTCAGTAAAAGCAATTACTATGTTATCTGTTGCAGATACATTTATTGCGTTGTTTGCTGGTATTGATTTTTCACCATCAATAGCAGGTCTAGTTCCATCTTCTGCACCTACAATAAAATTATAGCTATCATGTTTAATAGCAGAACTTAGGTTTCCACTTAAATCTGTTATAGCATTATATGATGAACTTAAACTATAATTAATATTGTTTTCTAAAGTAGCATTTATGTGTAGTTTATTTCCTTCAATACTAAATTTACCAGCACTTGGACCGTTGATTGAATACTCTTCTTCATCTTCTTTATAAAAGTTAAAACTTGTGTCACCATAAAGGTTACGATAACTAATAAAAAAACTACCACCTTCATTAAATACAATATCTTCATTAAAAACGAGAACAATATTGTCTGATACAGAAAAACCATCTTGACCATTTTGTGGTATTGAGTTTTCCATATCTAAAACAGGACCCGTAACGTCTAGCGTAGTAAATTCCGCTAAAGTTGCGCTAGCTTGCACATTTGGTGCGCTTTCATCATCTTCTGCTACCACATACACATCGTAAGCAGTTTCTGAGCTAAGACCAGTAATACTAAAACTATTTGTAAAGTCTACATTATTTACAACTGCGCTAGCACTTTTAATAGGTGTTGCTCCACTATTACCTGTACCTGCTTTTACATCTGCAGCAGTAGGTGCTGTAACTCCATCTGCAAGCACTACATAATACACAGTTCCTGCTTCGTCTATATCAGTTTCTAAAGTAAAAGCTGTACCAGTAATGTTAGAAACAATTGGGGTACTGTTTTCAAAAATAGGAGCAGTAACGTCTAGCGTAGTAACTTCTACTAAAGTAGCACTAGCTTGCATATTTGGTGTGCTTTCATCATCTTCTGCTACCACATACACATCGTAAGCAGTTTCTGAACTAAGACCAGTAATGTTAATGTTAGAAGTAAAATCTCCAGAATTTACAGTTGTATGACCACTTGTAATAGCAGTTGTACCTGCTTTTACTTCTGCAGCAGTAGGTATTGTAGCTCCATCTGCGAGTACTACATAATACACAGTACCTACTTCGTCTATGTCAGTTTCTAAAGTAAAAGCTGTACCTGTAATGTTAGAAGCAATTGGGGTGCTGTTTTCAAAAATAGGAGCAGTAACGTCTAGCGTAGTTAATTCCACTAAAGTAGCACTAGCTTGCACATTTGGAGTGCTTTCATCATCTTCTGCTACCACATACACATAGTAAGTGGTTTCTGAACTAAGACCAGTGATACTAAAACTATTTGTAAAGTCTGCATTATCTACAACTGCGCTAGCACTTTTAATAGGTGTTGCTTCATTATTACCTGTACCTGCTTTTACCTCTGTTGCAGTTGGTATTGTAGCTCCATCTGCGAGTACTACATAATACACAGTTCCTGCTTCGTCTATGTCAGTTTCTAAAGTAATAGTTGTACCTGTAATGTTAGAAGCAATTGGGGTGCTGTTTTCAAAAACAGGAGGAGTAAATTCGCCAGTGGTAAAATGATAAGACATTTCATTAGTAATACCTGCAAATACAGCCTCATTTTCATCTGTTATAGCACTTGGTGAAATAATAATAAAGTAAGCATTATTTTCATTAAAGCTATTGGTTGGGTTTACATATAAAAAATTATTTTCTATACCTATTTTACCTTCTGATGGATTGTTGGTTGTACCATCACTATCTGTTTCTACATTGAAAACTTCAAAAACTTCACCATTATTATCTGCATCTCTGATGTAAATGTTTTGTGTTCCTAAAACAATATTTTTGCTAAACGCAATTTTTAGGTTACCTGTTGTAGATACATCTATTGCATTATTTGTTGGTACAGAATTAGCTGCATCAAATTCTATAGTAGGTATGGTAGGATAAGTAGAAAAATTAAAAGTACTTATATCTTGTATATCTCCAAATCTATTACCAGAGAGATCTTGTATTCCTGAGAATAATATAATAAAATACCCTTCATTTGCATCGAAATTATTGATTGGGTTGATATACAATGTATTGTCAACAACACCAACACCTCCAGAACCTGGATTGTTTGTATTTCCTTTAAAATCTCGACCTAAAATAAAAACTTCGACAGGATCTTCATCTCCATAGTCATCAAAGTTTTCTAACTCATCATTCACTTTAAAAATAAGAAGTGCTCCCCCAAACCTTTCAATATCAATATTATTGTTAAAAGTAATTTCTAGGTTGTCAGACAAAGAAGCATCTGCTGTATTGTCTGCAGGTAGTGTATTTTTTATATAAAAGGGAACATTACCTGCAGAACCAGTTGTGAAATTAAAGGTTGTTTTATTGGTAATTCCTGCAAAGCTATTTGGAGTTAAAAAAGTGTCATCTATTGCTGTTTCGTCTATATACACATAATAATTGGTATTTTCTTCAAAGTTTAAAGTAGGGTTAATTATTAAAGTATTACCTTCTACTATACCAATTTTACCATTAATCGAGATATCTGTAACTACATTAAACTCTTCATAAAAATCGGCACCATCTGTAATGGTAATATTTCCAGTACCAAATGCTATGTTTTTACTAAATTCAACGACAATATTATCTGTTAAATTTACATCTATAGCATTATTTGCTGGTAACGTTTCTACAATTTCTGGAGGGGTGGTATTGGTAATATAAAAATAATAGGACTCATCTAAACCTTCAAAGAATTTACCACTGTTATCTTGTATTGCATCATCTACTATCTCAATAGAATACTCGTTGCCTTCTGTAAAGTTAACGGTAGGGTTTATGTATAATACATTGTTTACAATACTAATGTTCCCCTCGTCTGGTGTTGTAGTTTCTGGCTGGTAATTTAAACTGTTAAATTCTTCAGAATTGAGATCATTATTTGTATTAACAATAGCCATGAAGTTATAACTAGAATCATAATCAGGGTTAAGAAGAATGTTTTCACTAAAAGCAATAGAAATAATATTGGTACCAACAAAATTGTCTGATTCGTGTTTTGGATAAGAATCGCTAATAACAATTGTTGGAGGTGTAATGTCTTCGGTAGTAAAATTATATGTAGTAGTATTGAAAATACCTGGAAATAGGTTGCTATTTTCACTCCTATCAATAATTGCTGCTGCATCAATCTGAATGGCATACGTTGTATTTTCTTCTAAATCTAGGGTTGGATTAATGTATAGTTTATAGCTTGCAACTGATATTTTACCACCATTATCAATTTCATCATCTCCTCCATCTCTTTCATTTCCATTTAATAAATCTTCAATAACTATATAATCACTTTCTACGTTAAACTGTTCTACAATCGTATTAGAATTGACATCTATTAAATGGATATTTCCTGTTCCTAAATCTATATTTTCATTGAATTGAAGAATAATATTATCGGTCATTGAAACTCCTGTGTCTTCATGCTTAGGTGTAGATTCAGAACCAACTAAAATTGGTGCTGTAAAATCTCCAGTGGTAAAATTGTAAGTTTGCCCATTATCGCTTTCTAGACCTGCAAAATAATTATTATTTATATCAGTAATTACATCATCGTCTATTAAAATTTCGATTTCAACATTTTCAACTAAGTTTGAGGTTGGGTTTATGTAAATTTTATTTTCTAAAACACCAATTTTCCCTTCACTTGGAGTGGTAGCTTTGTCAGCATCTTCTTCCAAATCATCTTCTACATCAAATTTTTCATATTTAGAATTAGAGTTTTTTCTTTTTATCGTTATGGTTCCTGAATCTAGAAGAATAGCTTCATTAAAGACAAGAATAATATCGTTTGATGTAGAAACGTTTGTAGCATTATGTACAGGTGTAGATTCGGACTCACTAAATATAGGTTCAGAAGTGTCTACAGTATGTATATCATCTCCTATTTTGGCTGCTGGGTTTGTGTTTTCTGATAAATCTTTAATGTCTGTATCTTCTTTTAAATCTAATCGTAACGTACCATCACCAGAAATATCTGTAATAACTATTTGCCAAGAATTTAAACCATTACTAGATGTGTTTACTATAGTACCAACAACATTACCTGTTGTAGTTAAGATAAAGTCGTCGGGACTTACTGAACTAACCTCTTCACTAAACACTGCTGTATAGTAAATATAGTCTTGGTTAATACTTGGTGAATTATTAATAGATAAGCTGTTTAGTACAGGTAAGGTATTGTCTACCGTATATGTTCTCTCTCCAATTTTTGCTTCGATGCCAACATTATTTGCGTTGTCTTCAATATCCGTACCCGTATTTAAATCTAGTCGTAAAGTACCATCTCCAGTTATATTGTTAATTGTTATAAACCAATCAATATTGTTTTCTGTTGTTATTGTGGCAATTGTACCATTGGCAGTATTGGTTGTGCTTAATGTAAAATCGTCTGCACTTACTAATCTTACTTCTTCTGTAAATTCTGCAATAAAAGTTATTGAAGTTGCATTACCATATGGCTTACCCTCAAAATATAATCTGTCAAGTTCTGGTAGATCTAAATCTACGTTATGAGTATCGTCTCCAGTTTTTGCACTTGGGTTAGTATTCTCAAAATTATCTTTTATATCTGTACCCACATTTAAATCTAAACGTAAGCTACCTGTACCAGTAATATTACTAATAGGTATAAACCAGGTAATGTTGTCTGTTGTTGTAGGCACACCTATGGTACCAATGGCAGTGTCTGTTTGGGTTAATGTAAAATCGTCTGCACTTACTAAAAATGCTTTTTCGTTAAATACGGCCGTATATGTTATTGAAGCTGCATTTGCAACTGGCGTACCAGATAACGTTAAACTGTTTAAAATGGGTGCATTGGCATCTACCAAAACATTTGAGGTTTCTGCAACTGAGTTTAAAGTTAAATCTGCATTATTCCCTGCACTATCTTTTAATGAATTTTCATTTGTTGTTTGTAAAGTACCTATTACAATTCCGTTATTGTCTTCATCACCAGATAACACAGTATAAGTAAACACTAAATTTGTAGTACCTGTTCCACTTTGGTAGGTAGCTTGTTTGGTAGTTTCTCCTATGGTTATTTCTAATTGTGGTGTGCCCTCTACAATTACACTTTCATCAAAAGTGATGGTAAAATCTAAACTTTCGTCAACGCTATAGGTTTTATTTTCTGGCACAGAAACAGTAAAAATACTTGGTATGTTACCATCTACTACTATATTACTAGTTACTTTAGTAAAGG
Organism: Wenyingzhuangia sp. IMCC45574; assembly: GCF_054182685.1. Taxonomy (NCBI): domain Bacteria; kingdom Pseudomonadati; phylum Bacteroidota; class Flavobacteriia; order Flavobacteriales; family Flavobacteriaceae; genus Wenyingzhuangia; species Wenyingzhuangia sp. IMCC45574. The sequence continues at coordinate 1,200,343 of NZ_CM135169.1, forward strand.
TTAAATCGGCTGTATTTCCTGCTTCATCGTTTATTGTTGCGTTATTCACATTTAATTCATCAATGGTAATTCCATTTACATCTAAATCCCCCTCTAGAATGGTATAACTAAACGTTAATTTATTGGTATTTGTACCTGATTGATAGGTTGCCTTTTTAGCATCTTCTCCTATAGTAAGACTTAATTGCGGTGTGTTTTCACTGATATCTACAACTACTATTTCACTAAATACAACTGTAAAATCTAGAGATGTACCTATACCATAAGTGCCATCTGTAGGTACAGTAATACTACTTACCCTTGGTTTAATTCCATCTATTTGTACCTCTGGAAGACTAATAGTGTTAAAAGTTATATCGGCAAGATTGCTAGCAGTATCTTGTATGTTATTGTTACTTAAGCTAACAACATCTATATTCGTAGCTTCGTCATTTGATTGAATATTGTATATGAAAATCAACTCGTTAGACACTTGACCAGTATTAGCATACTCTGCTTGACGAGTACTCTCATTCATTGTAAAGTTTAACTTTGGTGTATCTCCATCAACTAATGAAACTTCTTCGTTAAAAACCACTGTAAATTCTAAAATATCACCTTCTTTATAAATACTAGATGGTGATGTAATATTTGATACTGTAGGAATAACTCCGTCTACTTTTATGTCTGTATTTACCTCATCAAAAGTTAGGATTGCTAAATTGTCTACAATATCTTTTATACTACCTTCATTACTATCTAATGTACTAATAGTAACACCATCTGTATCTATATCATTTGATTGAACAGTATAGCTAAAGACTAAATTTGTAGTACCTGTTCCGCTTTGGTATGTAGCTTGTTGTGTTACCGCTCCTATAGTCATATTTAGTTTTGGTGAACCTTCTACATTAACTTCTTCAGAAAAATTGAGGGTAAATAGTAACTCATCTCCTAATTTGTAGTTGTCATTAGTAGGTACTATAATATTAGTTATTGCAGGAGCAGTGTTATCTAATTCATAGATTTCATCTGTGGCAGGTTCTGTAGTAACTAATGTAAGATTAGCCAAATCCTTTATATTATGGTTACTTAATAAATTTAGCCCAACAGTTCCATTATAATTAGCTATGTCTCCACCAGATATCAAAACATCGTAGCTAGAAGGTGAATTTTTGGTTATACCAATTGTAGCTCCTGTTACTCCACTAATTTCAAAGTCAGTTGCATCTACATTTACAACATCTTCTGTAAATGTGACTAAAAATGTGAGTGTATCATCAGTACTTAATTCTTCTTCAGGGATTTTTCTTGTAAAACTGATGATTTCTGGAGCAGTTATATCTAGTGTTCTAATTTCTACTAAAGTGGCATCTTGTTGCAAATTTGGAGTATCTGAATCATCTTCAGCTACTACATAAATATCATAATCTGTTTCTGAAGTCAGCCCAGCTACATTTAAGATATTCGTAAAGTCTCCTGAATTTACAGTAGTATTACCACTTGTAATAGATATTGCTCCTTCATTTCCAATACCTGCTTTTACTTCAGTAGCAGTGGGTGCAGCAGCATCATCTGAAAGTACCACATAATAGATAGTACCTGCCTCGTTAATATCTGTTTCTAGATTGAAAGCTGTTCCTGTAATACTATTCGCACTTGGTGTACTGTTTTCAAAGGTAGGAGGTGTAATATCATCTGTGGTAACTTCTACTAAATTTACGTTAGTTTGGTTTGGTGTATTTGCGTCATCTTCAGCTAATACATAAACATCGTAGCTCGTATCTGAGACAAGCGCTGTTATGTTAAAAGAATATGTAAAATCTCCAGAATTTACAGTAGCATTGCCACTTGTAATAGGTGTTGCTTCTCCATTTCCAGTACCCGATTTTACTTCTGCTGCTGTGGGTTCTGTAGCTCCATCAGCAAGAACTACATAATAAATAACTCCAGATTCGTCTATATCAGTTTCTAGGTTAAAACTTGTTTCAGTAATACTAGTAGCATTTGGTGTACTGTTTTCAAAAGTAGGTGCTGTAAAGTCTCCCGTTTCAAATTGGTAATTAAATGTATTTGTATAGAAACCTGAAAAAGAATTTCCAGAAGTATCTCTTATAGCATCTTGGTCTATAGCCACTTCATATAATGTGGACTCATCTAAATTGCCTAATGGGTCTATATAAAGTTTATCGTTAAAAATTCCTATTTTTCCGTTTCCAGGCTTATTAGTATTAGAAACTCCACTTGAAACATTAAAAGTTTGTGTTTTATCATCATTCAGATGGTTTTTAAGTGTAATATTTCCTGAACCAAAAGCAATGTCTTCATTAAAGTCTAACACTATTGTAGTATTAACTGCTACACCTTTTGCAAAGTTTTTAGGCACTGAATTACTACGTTTGAAAGATGGGGCTGTAAGATCTAAAGTTGTAACCTGTATAACAGTGGCACTATCTTGTATATTTGGATCATCTGAATCATCTTCTGCAATAATATATACATCGTAATTAGTTTTAGACTGAAGTCCTGAAATACTAAAATAGAATGAAAAACTTGCATCATCCGTAGTAGAATTTCCACTTGAAATAGCAGACGCTCCATTATAACCTGTACCTGCCTTTATATCTAAAGTACTTGGAGCAGTTGCTTCTCCAGTAAGAACTACATAGTAGATAGTCCCTTTTTCGTCTAGACTGGTTTCTAAAGTAAACGTTTTTTCTGTTAAATTACTTATAACAGGAGTATCATTATCAAAAGTTGGTGCAGTTATATCTAGTGTTCTAATTTCTACTAAAGTTGGTTCTGATTGTAAGTTTGAAGTAACTGAATCATCTTCGGCTACCACATAAATATCATAATCTGTTTCAGAAGTCAACCCAGATAATACATTAAAGGTATTTGTAAAATCTCCTGAATTTACAGTAGCATTACCACTTATAATAGACGTTGCTCCTCCATTTCCTGTGCCTGCTTTTACTTCTGCTGCTGTGGGTGCAGTTGCTCTATGTTCCAATACAACATAATAGATAGTTCCTGCTTCGTTAATATCTGTTTCTAGGTCAAAAGTTGTTCCTGTAATACTATTCGCACTTGGTGTACTGTTTTCAAAAGTAGGAGGTGTAATATCATTTGTGGTAATTTCTACTAATTTTACGTTAGTTTGGTTGGGTGTAATTGCGTCATCTTCGGCTAATACATAAACATCGTAGCTCGTATCTGAGTCAAGCTCTGTTATGTTAAAAGAATATGTAAAATCACCAGAATTTACGGTAGCATTGCCACTTGTAATAGGTGTTGCTCCTTCATTTCCAGTACCTGATTTTACTTCTGCTGCTGTGGGTTCTGTAGCTCCATCAGCAAGAACTACATAATAAATAATTCCAGATTCGTCTATATCAGTTTCTAGGTTAAAAGTTGTTCCTGTAATACTATTCGCACTTGGTGTACTGTTTTCAAAAGTTGGGGCAGTAAAATCTCCAGTAGTAAAGTTAATTTTTATTTCTCCAATAAGGAAGTTTCCAGCCAAATCAGCAATAGATGCTGATGGAATATATATACTAGATACAGTATTTTCCTCTAATTCAACTCCATTTAGATTAAATGTCAATACATTGTTAATATTACTAACTTCAATTAGACTGTAATCATCATCTCCTTGTTGGAGGGTTACATTACCATTAAATGATATATCTTCACTGAATGTAAATACAAAATCTCCATCATCTGCTACATTAGTTGCATTATCTAGAGGGGATGTAGAAAGAATACTAGGAGCAATACCATCTATCCAAACATTACTACTATCTTCAATCGCATTCAACGTCAAATCAGCACTGTTACCATCATTGTCTTTTAAAGTACCATCATTAGCATCTAAAGTACCTATTTCAATTCCATTATCATCTTCATCACCCGACTGAACTGTATAGCTAAATACTAAATCTGTAGTACCTGTTCCATTTTGGTAGATGGCATGCTTAATAATTTCTCCAATTGTAATTTCTAATTGTGGCGTGCCCTCTACAATTACATTGTCATCAAAAGTTATCGTAAAATCTAAAGAATTACCTACAGCATAGGTACTATCTGTTGGTACTGTTACACTAGTTACTTTAGGAATTATTTCTGCGTTTTCATACCACGTAATTTCATCATCGTTTTGCAATGCAGCAATGACATCTAAATCCCCATCATTGTCTAAATCAGATGCATAGATTCCTGTTACAGAACCTTCTGCTTGGGTAGTTATAATTTGTGCTGTAGCAAAAGTACCTGTACCATTGTTTTGATGCCAAGAAACAGTATTGTCTGATGGAGAAGTAGAAATGACATCCATATTGCCATCACCATTGATATCTGCGGCATGTACCCATCTTGTACCGTTTGCAGCATTGGTAATGATTTGTTGTGACCCAAAAGTACCATCGCCATTGTTAGCATACCAAGCCACACGATTGTTATTTTGGGAAGCAGAAAGCACATCTATATACCCATCTCCATTAAAATCTGCGGCATAAACACATCTGGCAGCATCTACATCTGTGCCCACTGCAATGATTTGTTGCGTTCCAAAAGTACCTGTACCATCGTTTTCATACCACGCAATTTTATCATCGGAAGCAGAAGCAGACAATATATCTAAATCGCCATCGTTGTCTATATCTGCAGCATATACACTATAGGCTCCATTAGTTAATGTACTAATGTTTTTTGCTGTACTAAAAGTACCATTTCCAATGTTTTGATACCAATCAATAGTATCACCTCCAGCAGCAGCAGATAATACATCTAAATACCCATCTCCATTTAAATCTGCAGCATAAACACTTACAGCAGAACCTGCACTGTTGTTAATTACTTTTTGTGCTCCAAAATTTCCTTTACCGTCATTTTCATACCAAGCAATTTTATCATCTTCGGTAGAGGCAGACAATACATCTAAATCGCCATCATTGTCTAAATCAGCAGCATAGACGCCAATTGGTCTATTCGCATCCCCATTATTGGTAATAATTTTTTCTGTACTAAAAGTTCCAGTACCATCATTTTGGTACCAAGCAACTTTATCGTCTCTAAATGCGGTAGCCAGAATGTCTAAATCGCCATCTCCATCTAAATCTGCTGAGTATACTCCATAGGCACCATCAGCTGAATTTGATACAATATTTTGTCCAAATGAAAAATTAGCAGGGCTGTCTGCACTTACTCCTGCAGTAAATTGACTGATAAAAGGTTTTGCTAAAGGAGCTCCAGAAGTATGTTGGATACCTGTAGTGGCAATTGTAGTTACAATTTCTCCTGCAAAATAATTTCTTGTTGGATTTATGACTGCCTCTTTGTTATTAGAAAAAGAGGTTGTAAAGTCTAAACGTGTTCCATTGCTACCTTGCACTACCACGTTGCTATTGGTTAGTGTGCTTTGTGCTACATCTCCATTAAACATTAAGGTAACATTTGTGTCAACAGCTATGTTTTTTGCGTTCTGAGATGGAGTTATATTTGTAACGGCAAGTTCTTCTGTATTTTCATACCATGCAATTTCATCATCTTTTTGCGATGCTGCAACAATATCCATATCTCCATCGCCATCTAAATCGGCTGCATACACAATATTTACCGCATTATTTTGAGTGCTAATTACTTGTTGCGCTCCAAAAACTCCTGATCCTTGGTTTTCGTACCAAGCAACCTTATCATCTTCTTGAGATCCTGAAATAACATCTAAGTCTCCATCGCCATCTAAATCTACTGCATGCACACTTCTTGTTTCGTCCGCTAAAGTTGTAATTACTTGCTGCGAACCAAAATTACCTTTACCATCATTTTCATACCAAGCGATTTTGTCGTCATTTAATGAGCCAGATAACACATCCAAATCTCCATCGCCATCCAAATCGGCTGCATACACTTTTCTTGCTCCGTCGGTTAACGTTGTAATTACTTGCTGCGCTCCAAAATTACCATTACCGTCGTTTTCATACCAAGCAATTTTATCGTCAGAAGAAGAAGCCGATAATACATCCAAATCGCCATCATTATCCATGTCTGCTGCGTATACGCTAAAAGCTCCGTTTGTTAAGTTAGAAATTACTTGTTGCGCTCCAAAATTACCAGCCCCTTCATTTACATACCAAGAAACTGTATCACCAATTCCAGCTGTGGTCAGTACATCCAAATCGCCGTCGCCATCCAAATCGGCTGCAAATACACTAGAGGCTCCATCTTCTGTAACTCCTGAGCCTATGATTTGTTGCGCTCCAAAGTTCCCTGAACCATCATTTTTATACCAAGCTATTTTATCATCATCGTAAGAGGCTGACAACACATCTAAATTGCCATCGCCATCCAAATCGGCTGCATACACAATCAAAGCTCTGTCCGCGTTGGTCGTAATTACTTTTTCGGCACTAAAATTTCCTGAACCATCATTGGCATACCAAGCGATTTTATTATCTCCAAAAGATGCAGAAAGCAAATCTAAATGGCCATCATTATTTAAGTCTGCTGCATAGACTCCATATGCACCATCTGCATTGGTGGTTACTCTATTTTGTCCAAATGGAAAATTAGCAGGGCTATCTGCACTTACTCCTGTAGTAAATTGATGGATATATGGAGTTAAATTGCTACCATCTGTAGCTTCTACAGCATTTGTAAATGTGGTGGTAATAATTTCTCCAGGGAAATAATTTCTAGTAAAGTCAAAGGTCACATTCGCATTGTTTACCGTTGGGGTTGCAAAACTTAATGGAAGTCCATTGGAACCATAAGTTTTTATGGAACTTCCAGTTAGTCTACCTGCATCAATACTCTTGCTAAATGTTATGCCTACATTGGCTGTGGTGTCAACTGCAATTGCATTCTGAGTGGGTGTACTGGCCGATACTACAATACTTTCTTCTGTGGTAAAATTAACGCTAATCCCCGCAAAGTCATTACCCGAGGTATCTTCGATGGCTGTCGAAGCAATTTGAATAGAGTATGTTATTCCATGCGCCAATTCATTGGTTGGATTGATATAGAGTTTGTCATCAGAGATTCCTATATGACCTGCACTAGGGTTATCACTACCCATATTGTTTGTAGTGACATCAAACACTTCAAAATTGGAAGCATTGGCAACATCTACTATGGTAATGTTTCCAGTGCCAAAGGCTATATTTTCACTGAAAGCCAAGACAATATCGTCATTGGGTGTAGAATTGACACTTACAAAAGTAGGTGCTGTAATATCATTTACCGTAATAGTAAAACTCTGCGTACTTATCCCTCCACTGCCATCATTGGCTTCCAATACCACAGGATGATCACCAGCATTCCCTGAACTATCTCCTGCAAGCTCGTAATTGGAAATTGTCTCTATTTTACGAATTTTATGATTGCTTTGATCGGCGACATAAATGTTGCCAAAAGCATCTATAGCCACTCCTCTAGGATTGTTAAAACTCGTGTTCGTCCCAGTTCCATTCGTACTTCCAATACTTCCTGTTCCTGCTAAAGTGGTCACATTTCCAGCCGTGTCTATTTTACGGATTTGATGGTTGCTCATATCGGCGACATAGATATTTCCAAAAGCATCTACAGCCAGCCCTCTAGGGGAGTTAAAACTTGCAGCAATACCCTTTCCATTTGCATTTCCAACACTTCCTGTTCCTGCTAAGGTGGTTACATTACCTGCCGTATCTATTTTACGAATATTATGGCTGTTTGCATCTGCTACATAAATGTTACCTGTAGCATCAATAGCAAGTGCTACGGGAGAATTAAAACTTGCATTTGTACCATTTCCATTCGCATTTCCAGCACTTCCTGTTCCTGCTAGAGTAGTCACCACTCCAGCAGGTGTTATTTTACGAATGCTATGGTTCCCTGTATCTGCTACATACACATTTCCTGCAGCATCTACAGCCACCCCATTAGGTCCCTTAAAACGAGCAGCAGTACCCGTACCATTTATATTTCCTGAGATCTCTAATCCTGCTAGAGTAGTCACCACTCCTGCGGGTGTTATTTTACAGATTCTATGATTACTTCTGTCTGCTACATAGATATTTCCTGCAGCATCTGCAGCCACCCCATAAGGATTGTTAAAATAAGCCTCAGCTCCTGTACCATTTGAAGATCCCTCAAAACCTCTTCCTGCCAATAAAGTTACTTCTCTAGAGGGGCTTATTTTACGAATTTGATGATTCCCTTGGTCTGCCACATAGACATTTCCTGCAGCATCTGTAGCTACTGCCCTAGGATGATGAAATCTTGCAGTAGTTCCTCTGGCATTGGTATTGCCCGAGCTTCCTGATCCTGCAAAAGTACTTACAGTTACAGTTGCAGTTATCATGTTTAGGGTTAACCAATCAGGAAGGGTAGTTCCGGTTACCATTACTGCATACCCTTCAACATCTTCTGTGGTAATTGCATAACTGTAAGCCACTCCTTCATCAACTGTAGTAACAGGGCTTGAGGTAAAACTAGGAGCACTGTTGGATATGGTTGTAAAATTATAAGTAGTATCATCACTAATACCTTCAAAGCTATTACCCGAGGTATCTTCGATGGCTGTCGTAGCAACATTTATGGCATACATCGTTCCAAAATCCAAATCGCTGGTTGGATTGATGTAAAGTTTATTACCCACAATACTTATTGCTCCTGCGATTGGCGTGGTGGTGGCCTTTGCTGTACTGATATCATAAGTTTCCACATCCGCCCCTCCTGTAACATTTTTTAAAACAACAGTTCCTGTTCTTGCTACAATAGCTTCGTCAAAAGCCAAGACAATATCATCGTTTATAAAAATATCCGTAGCATTATCATTGGGTATAGAGTTGTCAACATCAAAAGTAGGTGCTGTAAAATCAATTGTGGTAAAATTAAAGATAGTTTCATCGTCAATCCCCGCAAAGGCATTGCCCGAGGTATCTTTGATGGCTGTCGTAGCAATTTGAATGGCATACTCATTATTACTCAACAACTCATAGGTTGGATTGATATAAAGTTTATCATCATCGATTCCCAATGCTCCTGCTGCGGGAGTGGTAGTAGCGGTTGCTGTGCTGATGTTATAGGTTTCAACATCAGCAGCTCCAGTGACATCTCTTAAAACAATAGCACCCGTTCCAGCTACAATAGCTTCGCTAAAACCTAGGACAATATCATTGGTTATAGAAGCACCTATAGCATTGTCTTGAGGAATAGAGTTTAAGGGCTTAAAAATTGGAAGAGTAATATCATTTACGGTAATGGTAAAACTCTGCGTACTTATCCCTCCATTGCCATCATTGGCTTCCAATACCACAGAATGATCACCAGCATTCCCTGAACTATCTCCTACAAGCTCGTAATTGGAAATTGTCTCTATTTTACGAATTTTATGATTGCTTTGATCGGCGACATAAATGTTGCCAAAAGCATCTATAGCCACTCCTCTAGGATTGTTAAAACTCGTGTTCGTCCCAGTTCCATTCGTACTTCCAATACTTCCTGTTCCTGCTAAAGTGGTCACATTTCCAGCCGTGTCTATTTTACGGATTTGATGGTTGCTCATATCGGCGACATAGATATTTCCAAAAGCATCTACAGCCAGCCCTCTAGGGGAGTTAAAACTTGCAGCAATACCCTTTCCATTTGCATTTCCAACACTTCCTGTTCCTGCTAAGGTGGTTACATTACCTGCCGTATCTATTTTACGAATATTATGGCTGTTTGCATCTGCTACATAAATGTTACCTGTAGCATCAATAGCAAGTGCTACGGGAGAATTAAAACTTGCATTTGTACCATTTCCATTCGCATTTCCAGCACTTCCTGTTCCTGCTAGAGTAGTCACCACTCCAGCAGGTGTTATTTTACGAATGCTATGGTTCCCTGTATCTGCTACATACACATTTCCTGCAGCATCTACAGCCACCCCATTAGGTCCCTTAAAACGAGCAGCAGTACCCGTACCATTTATATTTCCTGAGATCTCTAATCCTGCTAGAGTAGTCACCACTCCTGCGGGTGTTATTTTACAGATTCTATGATTACTTCTGTCTGCTACATAGATATTTCCTGCAGCATCTGCAGCCACCCCATAAGGATTGTTAAAATAAGCCTCAGCTCCTGTACCATTTGAAGATCCCTCAAAACCTCTTCCTGCCAATAAAGTTACTTCTCTAGAGGGGCTTATTTTACGAATTTGATGATTCCCTTGGTCTGCCACATAGACATTTCCTGCAGCATCTGTAGCTACTGCCCTAGGATGATGAAATCTTGCAGTAGTTCCTCTGGCATTGGTATTGCCCGAGCTTCCTGATCCTGCAAAAGTACTTACAGTTACAGTTGCAGTTATCATGTTTAGGGTTAACCAATCAGGAAGGGTAGTTCCGGTTACCATTACTGCATACCCTTCAACATCTTCTGTGGTAATTGCATAACTGTAAGCCACTCCTTCATCAACTGTAGTAACAGGGCTTGAGGTAAAACTAGGAGCACTGTTGGATATGGTTGTAAAATTATAAGTAGTATCATCACTAATACCTTCAAAGCTATTACCCGAGGTATCTTCGATGGCTGTCGTAGCAACATTTATGGCATTCTGAGTGAGTGTAGTGCTGTTTACCGTAACTTGAGAAAAAACTGAGTTTGCCCATAATACATAAAAAAGGAGTGCTGAAAGTTTTGAAAGTAGTTTAGTTGTCATAAAGTTGATTTTTACCAACTCCAAAACTAGGGTTCAACAACTAATTACAAAATTTTACAGGGGTTACAATTGGGGTTACAAAGGCATATTTACAGGGGTATACCCACTAAAAACTTCTATTCTCTATATTTTTTTAAATAATCGTCTAATAAAACATCTACTGGCACTTCTAGTTTTTTTCGCAAACGGTTACGAGAAGTTTTTATGGTGTTCACCTCAACCCCTCTTAAATCGGCAATCTCTTGGCGGGTTTTTCCAATAACAATCAACGTAGCTATTTCTATATCGGTTTTGGTGAGTTTAGGGTGTTTTTGCGTCAATCTTTCTTTAAAGCCCAGAGTATCTTTAAATGATTCTCTTATAGTCTTAATTCTTTGTTCCTCTTTAGCATTGGCTTGTATGCCTGAAATCACCTTATCTATTTCACTTTTTTTACCCTCTATTTTTTTTAATGATTTTGTTAATGCTTCTTTTTCTTCAATTCTAGTTACAGTTTCTAACTCTAATGACAAAACTTTATTTTTCTGATCTCCCAGCTCCCTAGAAAGCGACAATATTTGTTGCTGAACATTTCTTTGTACATAATGGTTTACGACGGTTTGAACTAATAGATAAATCAAAGACAGATAAGAGCCTATAAAAAAAGTCTGAATTATATACGATGCATGTAAAACATTATTCACCAAACAAAGCAATACAACAAATACACTTATCAATAACAATTTAGCATGTTTCTCTTTTTTATATACTGCTAAACCTAAAAACCAAAAACAAAATACAATTTGGGCTACTATAAAAAGTCTCATAAATGCTGCCCACTGGGTTACACGGTAAGTATTAAGTAACAAACACACAACAATTCCAACACTCTGGACAGTAATAAAAAACAAAAATGTTTTTTTATTAATTTGCTTCGGAATGAATTCTCTATAAAAAAGAAGAACACTTATACACACAACATGAATAGAAATATATCTTAATATTTGAACTATCGAAAATGGAATACTCGGGATAAAATCATACATAATACTCTGCTTAACAACAATGGTTCGCAGGTTAAATCCAATACAAATGAAAGCCATATAGATATATTTTCTCTCTTTGTGTAAAGCGTACAAATACCATTGATACAACATTAAAAACAAAAGAAATACAAAAGCTATATAATCGCTAATACTCTCCTCTTTTGCATGTTTTAACATCGCTTCTTCAACCAATAGTTTTGGTTTACGATTAATACCTCCCCCCCAATGGTGTTGGTTATTACTAATTAAAAAAGCAACCGTATTTTTTTTCTTTTTTGGAAGTTTTAAAACAAGAGGAGTACCTCTAGAAGAAGATTGCTGTATGTCTTTACTAAAAACACCAAACTCAGAATGATATTGATTGTTGATCCAAATTTCACAACCTCCTGTTATTCTTTCAATATCTAGATAATATTGATGATAAACATCAGGCAACTCAAAATGAAATACGATAGTCCCATAGCCTTTTGCGGGGTTCTTATTAAGTCCTCCTTTTGACCACAAAGCCAAAGGAAAATTAAGTTTTTGCGGCTTCGTTAAAACTGATATATCAAATTCATTACTTGCATTAAAAGGAAGTTGATTCCTAAAAAACTGAATATCACCATCTAGCTTTAAAACATCATGCTCTTTTAATTTTTGATTAAAATCTTTTTTTTGTGCTTGAACAGACACTAAAATTAAAAGAAAAAACAGGGTACTTATTTTTTTCATATCCATTGATTACAACATCCCTAAAAAATCATCTTCCGAAATAATCTCTACTCCCAAACTAGTTGCTTTCTCCAACTTGGCAGGCCCCATATTATCACCCGCAACTACATAAGTCGTCTTTTTAGATATAGAACCGCTAACTTTTCCTCCGTTATCCTCTATTAATTTCTTTAACTCGTTTCTAGACACTTGATGAAAAACTCCTGAAACGACAAAGATCTTCCCCACTAATTTATCTGTCAATCCTTCTTGAGAAGCTTCACTCATAGCCAACTGCACTCCGTAAGATTTTAGTCTATCTATCATTTGGATATTAGCCAATTCATCTTTAAAAGCAATCACACTTTCCGCAATCTTATCGCCAATTTCATCAACCGCAATTAGGGTCTCAAAATCAGCTGCAAACAACGCATCTATATTCTTAAAATGTTTGGCCAATTTTTTCGCTACAGTTTCACCCACAAAACGAATCCCTAAGGCATACAATACTTTTTCAAAAGGAATTTGTTTGGATGCTTCAATTCCAGCCACCATATTATTCGCTGACTTTTCGGCCATTCGCTCTAAAGGAATAATTTGCTCTGCTTTTAACTCGTACAAATCTGCATAATTCTGAATTAGCCCCTCTTTACACAACAACTCCACAGTCTCTGCTCCCAAACCATCAATATCCATGGCTTTTCTGCTTATATAATGAATAATTCTACCTGCCACTTGTGGAGGACAAGCTTGCTCATTTGGACAATAATGTTTTGCATCTCCTTCTCTCCTAACCAATTCAGTATTACATTCTGGACAATGGGCAGCGTATTGTGTGGGCTCAGAATTTTGAGGTCTTTTAGCTAAATCAACCCCTACAATTTTAGGAATAATCTCTCCTCCTTTTTCCACATACACTTCATCTCCTACTCGTATATCGTGCAACGCTATTTGATCTGCATTGTGCAAAGAAGCTCTTTTAACCGTAGTCCCTGCCAATTGTACAGGTTCTAAATTCGCTACAGGTGTAATAGCCCCCGTTCTTCCTACTTGATACGTAATTTCGTTTAATTTGGTAGCAACCTGCTCGGCCTTAAACTTGTAAGCTATTGCCCAACGTGGAGCTTTAGATGTATACCCTAATTCCTCTTGTTTTGCAATGGTATTTACTTTAATTACAATTCCATCTGTTTCATAAGGCAAGTCATGTCGAGCTGTATCCCAATAATTTACAAACGCCACAACCTCCTCTATGGAGTTGGCTACCTTTATAGTATCTGGCACTTTAAACCCAGCACTCCTTGCAGCCTCTAAAGACTCAGAATGCGTTTTAAAACTACTAGACAATACTTGATATAACAAACAATCCAAAGGTCTTTTAGCCACCTCTGCACTGTCTTGTAATTTTAAACTTCCACTAGCTGTATTTCTAGGGTTCTTATAGGTTTCTTCACCAGCCGCTATTCGCTCCTCATTCATTTTCTCAAAACCATCCAAAGGCAGAATAATCTCTCCCCTTATTTGAAAAACCTGTGGCATTCCAGCACCTATTTTTAAAGGTAAAGATTTAATGGTTTTAACATTCGTGGTAACATCATCCCCCTGTACACCATCACCACGAGTAACTGCTTTTACCAAAACTCCATTCTCGTAGGTTAAGTTGATAGAAGCTCCATCGTATTTTAGTTCACAAGTAAATTGCAAAGGCCCTTCAACTATTTTTAAGACTCTTTTCTCCCAATCTAGCAAATCTTCTTTGCTGTAAGAATTATCCAACGAGTACATTCTATCTTGATGCACCACTGTTTCAAAATTCTTTGTAACAGCTCCACCTACTTTCTGTGTAGGCGAATTTGCATCAAAAAATTCAGGATGAGCTTCTTCTAAAGCTTGCAATTCCTTCAACTTCATATCAAAATCATAATCCGAAATACTCGAATTGTCCAATACATAGTATTCATGATTCAACCTATGTAACTCTACTCTAAGGGATTCTATTTTTTCTTGGATGTTCATCTTCTACTTTTATCAGTCTTGTAAATTTAAAATTGTTTCGTAAAACTTTATCAACTTTTTATTTATTTTGCTAACATCAAATAGCCAACAGAATTCCTTTTAATTTTGAACTACGATTTACTAAAACAAAATTTCTTAAAAACCCTTCAAGTATCCAATACTGATTTGGATACCATCTGCTCTAAGTTCACCACCAAAACAATTAAAAAAGGAGATTTTTTACTAGAACAAGGTAGCATTTGCAAATTCGAAGGTTTTGTTCTAGAAGGTTGTTTTAGAATTTTTTCTATAGATAAAAAAGGAAAAGAGAACTCACTCTATTTTGCCGTTAAAGACTGGTGGTTGATGGATATTGATAGCTTTTTAAACCAAACACCATCGGAATTAAACATACAAGCTTTAGAGGATAGTACCATTTTAATTATAGACAAAACAGACAAAGAAAACCTTTACAACGAAGTACACGCTATAGAAAAACTCTTTAGAATTATGTCTCAAAAAGCAGTAGCCGCTTGGCAAAGAAGAGTCATTCGCAGCAAATGTTTTACTGCCAAAGAACGCTACTTCTACTTTATAGAAAAATACCCAGACATTGTCTGTAAACTTACCGACAGACAAATTTCTAGCTACCTAGGAATAACTCACGAATTCCTGTGTAAAATCAAAAAGCAAACCTCTAAAAAGTAGTTTCATTTCATCAAAGTTGAACAAGTTCAACTATTTTATGCTTTTCATTTTTGATTTTTGTTACAATAACAATTACATGTCAAATGAAAAATAATATATTAAAAACAAAAAGCATCTTATTTTTGGCGATTGCTTTGTTTGCTTTTACAGCAAATGCCCAAACCTCTAACGAAATGACCTTGAAAGAGGCAGAAAGTGCTATTGCCATAGCAAAAAAGAAAGCAAAAAAGTTGAAAGCACTGGTAAACATTGCGGTAGTAGATTCTGGAGCCAACTTAGTAGCATTTGTAAGAATGGATAAATCTTACTTAGGAAGTATAGACGTAGCTATTAAAAAAGCTAAAACAGCCAGATATTTTAATATAGACACGGGTAAATTAGGAGAATTAACACAACCTGGAGGTATTATCTACAACATTGAACTAACAAACGGAGGATTGGTTTCTTTTCCAGGAGGTATTCCAGTTAAAGATAAAAATGGTAATATTATAGGAGCTATTGGAGTAAGTGGCGGTACTATTGACCAAGACAGAGAAATTGCAACAGCTGCTGCAGAATCAATTGTAGAAAACAGATAAAATAACAACTATGAACTTTATTAAAAATAGCCTTATTGCTTGTGTTACCCTAATTTCCGGGATTTCTTTAGCACAATCATCAGAAGACCTAACATTATACAGAAAAGATTTTAAGGGATTGTCCGCAAAAAACACAGTGAGTATTACTAGCTATGTTAAAAACGGAACCAACTACATTTACACAGGAGGAGCAGGAGATTTAGACGTTTTTAGTATTGCTAAGGATGGAAAGTTAACTGCTGTAAGTACCCACAAACTATACAAAGAAAAAGGACCTGGTAGAGGTCTAGTAGCCGACAAAATTAACGGTACAGACTTCTTATTTGTAGGAAACAAACACGGTAACGCAGTAGAAGTACATAAAATCTTAGACAACGGATCGTTAGAACGTGTGTTCTTAGTAGAAGATACAGAAGAAACTCACTTAAACACCGTAATTACATTACAGGTAGTTCATATGAAAAAAGCTTCTTATTTATTTGTAGGTGGACTAGAAAGAAATGATCCAGGATTGACTTGTTTTAAAATCCACAACGATGGAAAATTAACACATGTACAATCTATGAAAGACTCCGAAGAATTACATACCGATGGAATTATTGGAATGTATGTTCACAAAATCAAAGGTAAAACGTATTTGTACACCGGTGGTTTTCAAGACAACGGAGTGAGTAGTTTTAGAGTGTATGAAAATGGAACCTTTAAAAACGTAAACAACATTCACGACAACACTAAAGACAGATATTTAACAGGAGCTTACCCTGTTACCGGTGCTACCTTTGGGGACGACCACTACATAATTGTTGGACACAGACACCATAAATACTATGGTTATGCTCCTAAATTCATCAAAAAGAAAGATTTTGTATACCATGGAGATGCTGTTAGTGTTTTTAAAGTAAACAAAAGAGGAAAATTAATTCCTCATTCAGTTTTAGTTGATGATGAAACTATGAAACTTTCTGGACAAACAAGAATAGAAGTTGTTTACAACAATGAAAACGAAGCAGTTATTGCTGTTGGTACAAGAGACGACCAAGCAATCCAATTATGTAAACTAGATAAAACAGGAACATTAACTCCAATTAACTATCTAGAAACAGGATTCTCTATCTATTATGGATTAAATGCAATTAAAATTGACAATACTAACTTGTTAGTAGCAGGATCACAACAATGGGGATTCCAAAAACTAGTAAGCTACCAAGTAGATACTAAAGACAAATCAAAAGAAGGAAAAGTAATTAAGCACGTAGTAAGCTTAAAGTTTAAAGAAGGAACGCCTAAAGAAAAAATAGACCATGCAATTGCTGTTTTTGAAGGCTTAAAAGACAAAGTTCCAACTATTGCTAAAATGGAAGGTGGATTAAACGACAGCACAGAGGGGCATGACAAAGGATTTAGTCATTGTTACACCATTACATTTAACGATGTTCACGGAAGAGAAACTTACTTATTTCATCCAGAACACTTAAAACTAGTTAGCATTGTTGGGCCTTTGTTAGCAGATGTTTTAGTTATGGATTACTATACAGAGAAATAAAAAACACTCTCTGTAAAATAAGAAAGAGCAACAGTTGTGTTGCTCTTTTTTTTGTTTTCTATTAATCCTCCACAGTACTTGGTGGTCTGTATTTAGCATCCACTTCTTCTGC
The DNA here is from genome assembly GCF_054182685.1 of Wenyingzhuangia sp. IMCC45574. Classification (NCBI taxonomy): domain Bacteria; kingdom Pseudomonadati; phylum Bacteroidota; class Flavobacteriia; order Flavobacteriales; family Flavobacteriaceae; genus Wenyingzhuangia; species Wenyingzhuangia sp. IMCC45574. Next base: position 1,217,657 of record NZ_CM135169.1, read on the forward strand.
CGGATCTGTTTTGTACTTTAAAAATTGCTGTAAACCCAAAGACGTGTGATAGAACATTAAGTAATCTATACAAGCATTTTTAGACCTACCCGCAATTGTAAATGTATACTCCTCTCCTTTGATTAGATTATAACTTGCTGGCCCTTTATCATGATGAATTTCCAAACCTGTCATAGCCCCCATAGTACGAGGCAATGTCCAGTTTTTCCCTCTTCCATAGAACTTAGCAAAACTTTTAAGCTCATCTGTAGTAAATGATGTTGCCGATGTAAAATTACCAGCCAGCTTTCCCCATATATCGTTACTGTGATCATCATGAAATTTTTCACCAATTGGAAAATGCTGCAACAACCTACCTACTAAATTATATTTTCCTGTTTTAGGACACACAAACTTAAATACCAATGGCGAACCAGGTGGTCCACTAGCAGTACCATTTCCTTCAAACTCTAAATAATCGTCGTTAACAGCCGGTGTCGTTGTTTGGTCAAAGTACTCGCTTTCTCCTTTTTTTCTTAAAACCCACTTACCCAAATCAGATTTTGTTATTTGTGGTTCAAACACAAGATAATCAGGACCATATTTAATACCATCAACAATTACGGTTCCCTCTCCTATAACAACCTTATCTTCTTCTGGTTCTTCTTTTTCCTCTTCTTGTACTTCATCATTTTCACTCACTATAGGATTTTCAGTATCTATGGGATCATTTTCAGAACAGGATGCCAAAATCAAAGTAAAAACAACTAAAAATCTTAATAGTTTTAAAATCTTCATTCTTTTCTAGTTTATTTTAGATTATTCGTTAAATATAATCCGCAACAACTTAGATACTGTAACAAAACCGCTTTACAATAGCTTTACAGTACGAATGTCTAATAAAAAAGAACCTAAACATTCCCTAGATTTCTTACTACAAACAAGGCAACATTATTCGCTTAACCTGTTCATAATCTGATTGATTTTATCCTCTATCCCAGATGAGAACTTTGGATACCTTTTTAAAACCACATCTGTTATTCTCCAAAAAAAGACTTCTTCAGCTACAGGAATTTCAATAGGAGCCACATTTACATGATCTGACTTAAAAACAAAACTTGTTTCGGTTCTGCTATACCTTCTAACAAACATAGCTCCCGCTCTCAGTACAATTAAAACCTCTCCTTTTTCCGCTTCATTCACCGCTATTTGTTTACCAATTACCACATCGTTTAAAAACAATCCTTCTTGATTTACAACCATTGTAAGATCTTGCACTTCAAAAGCCAACATTCTCTCCTCTGCTTTAATGGGTAATTTTAAGGTTGGTAAGTCGTCATAACTTTCATCTTTAGGAAAATTAGTTACAAAGCTATCTTTATTCAATTCTGCTACATAAGGCACTTTTACCAAATTACTCTTCATTACCTGATTCACATCGGTGGTTACCCCACCATCAAATCGTAGCAATTGATTGACAGTAATCTCTTTTGTTAGAATACTATCTATAGATATGCTAAAATAATTAGCAACTTTAATAATAGTATCTATTTTTGGCTCACTCCTACCCTCTTCATAAGCCCCTAGCGTAGCCCTCTTTAGATCAAACAAATCTGCAAAAGCTTGCTGACTCATCTTTTTAACCCCTCTAATCTTTTTAACATTTCTTCCAAAAAAAGACATATTTTGCTAATTTTATTTGCAAATTAATATTTATCATGTATATTTGTAAGGTAATCAAGACAAAAAACCAACAATATGATCCAAAAATAAAGCAAAAGAGCTCTAAAAGCAAATAAAATTAGCAAACAAAATTATAAATCTAAAAAAAATAACACTTCAATTTAAAAAGTGTTTTGTAATATTAAAAAGAAAAAATACAAGTCAATTTACATGGAAAATCATTTCGACAGAATTAAAAACTATCTTATTGAATTAAACTATACCATTTCTCACGAAGACCAAGAAGATGGAATTATTATGATCCAAAATCAAAGTGAGGGTATTAACAACATGATTTTGGGAATTGCTGACCCAATCTTAATTATTGAACAGTACATTTTTAAAATTAACAGTCCTAACGAAGACATTTTTAAACAATTACTTCAAAAAAACAGAGACATTGTACACGGAGCATTTGTGTTAGATGAATCTGGAGAAAAGGTAATTTTTAGAGACACTTTACAAATAGAAAATTTAGACTTAAACGAACTAGAAGCCTCTATTAATTCTTTAAGCTTGTTGTTAAGTGAATTTTCGGAAAACATTATAACATTTTCTAAAGCATAAACAATATAGGTTTTAGAATGCAGATATTAGAATCAATATCTCTTCTAGAATCTTTACACAAACATTAATAAAACATGAGATTTTCGAGACTTTAACGTCTAAACTCTCACTATTAAAAAAATACATTATGAATATTTTCAAAAGATTATTTAACGTAGGAAAAGCCGAAGCACATTCTGCAATTGACAAAATGGAAGACCCTATTAAAATGACAGAACAGGGTATTAGAGACATGAAAGGAGACTTAACCAAAGCTTTAGAAGGTTTAGCTCAAGTAAAAGCCATGTTGATACGTTCGCAAAATGACAAGGCTCAGTATGAAACAAAAGCCAAGGACTATCAGAACAAAGCCATGTTAATCTTACAAAAGGTTCAGAAAGGAGAATTACCTACCGAAGACGGAGATCGTTTGGCAAAAGAAGCTTTAATTAAAAAAGATGAAAACCAAGAGCATGTTAACAGAGCTAAAGTAGAAATAGATAAGTTTACCGATTCTGTTGCGCAATTAGAAAGAAACGTTAACAGCCTTAAAAGCAATATTAGCAAATGGGAAAACGAATTAAAAACCCTAAAGGCTAGAGTTAAGGTTTCTAATGCAACTAAAAACTTAAACAAACAAATGGCTGCTATTGACAGCTCTAGTACTGTTAACATGTTAGAAAAAATGAAGGAGAAAGTAGCACAAGAAGAAGCTTTAGCAGATGCCTATGGAGATATTGCTAACGAATCTAAAAGTGTAGACGATGAAATTGACAAAGTACTAGACAATACCAACGTAAGTGCCGACAACGATTTAGAAGCCTTAAAGAAACAAATGGGAATGTAACCCCATACGTTAAATAAGGGTTTAGTAACTTAAACCCTTATTTTTTTTCCTGAAAAAGTACTCCAAAAAACTAATACTAAAGCATGATGATATAAAACATTATTTCTCATATTTTGGTTGAAGAATCACGTTTTAAAAATTGCAATTATAAATGACACTCTACGATTTAGCTTTTTCACCCATAAATGCACCATTAACCTATTTTCTAATAGCCTTAACAGTCTATAGAATTATTACTACGCTACTAGGATTCGATTTTGATTTGGACGTAGATGTAGATGTGGATATGGACATTGATGTGGATGCCGATATAGAGGTAGATGCAGACACCTCTATAGATAGCACAGCTATTGATTTAGAAGAGATTTCTAATATTGAATTGAAAAACGAAACCGTTGTTAGAGACAAAAGAAAAGAATTAAAGTGGTGGCAAATAGTCTTGATTTATTTCAATTTTACAGAACTGCCCTTTATGTTCACTTTTACAACCTGGATCTTTTTCTGGTGGTTTATCACTTTAGTAGGAACCTACTTAACCTTTAGTTACGACAACGGCTTTGGATTTGTGGTCTTTTTAATTGCCATTATACCATCGCTTATTATCAATAAAATATTTACAACTCCCTTTAAAGCTTTCTTTAAAAAATTAAACCGAAAAGGAGATGCTCCTATAGATTTTATAGGAAGAAAAGCAATTCTAGATTCTAATATTTCTGGAGATAAAATGGGGCGAGCTAAAATAAAAATCGAATCAGATCCCTTATTGATTTATGTGAAATCTCTGAGTGGAGAAGAACTAAAAACAGGAACCGAAATTCTAATTATTAAACAAGATAAAAACAAAAAATACTATTACGTTCAACAAAATTAATTAACAAAAAATTATTATGATTCTAAATACGATAACACTCGCATTTACCGATATTTTTTCGGACCTAACAGGACTACTTATAGGGGCTCTTGCTGGAGCTTTTGTACTCTACATTATTATTATAGCAACATTCTACAAAAAAATACCACAAGGAGAAGCACTTGTAAAAACCGGAATGGGTGGAACCAAAGTTGCTTTTGACAAAGGTATGTATGTAGTACCTGTTTTTCATAAAGTAGAAATTATGGACATCTCCGTAAAGAAAATTGAAGTAGAGAGGTTATCAGAAGATGGGTTGATTTGTAAAGACAATATGCGTGCAGATATTAAAGTAGCCTTCTTTGTTAGAGTAAACAAATCTGTAGATGATATTATAGAAGTAGCACAAACTATTGGATGCGAAAGAGCTTCTGACGAAGATACTTTATACGAACTATTTGAAGCAAAATTCTCTGAGGCATTAAAAACCGTGGGTAAGAAATTTGAGTTTATAGAATTGTACGAAGCTCGTAGAGAGTTTAGAGATGAAATTATTAATATTATTGGTACAGACTTAAACGGATATACCCTAGAAGATTGTGCTATTGACTACCTAGAACAAACTCCAGTTTCTTTCTTAAAAGCAGACAATATTTTAGATGCAGAAGGAATTAAGAAAATTACAGAGTTAACGGCAGAACAAAACATGAAAGCCAACTTAATCATGCGTGAGGAGCAAAAAATAATCCGTAAGCAAGATGTAGAGGCTCGTGAAGCTATTTTAGAATTGGACAAGCAGTTGGCAGAAAAAGAAGAACAACAAAAGCGTGAAATTGCCAATATCAAAGCTAGAGAAGAAGCAGAAATCGCTAAAATTTCTGAGGAAGAACGATTAAAATCTGAATCTGCTAGAATTGCAACCGAAGAAAAAGTTAAAATAGCCGAAGAAAACAAAGACCGTCAAATTATAGTAGCTGCCAAAAACAAAGAACGTACAGATGCTGTAGAAACAGAAAGAGTTTTAAAAGACAAAGAATTAGAAGCTACAGAAAGAGAAAAAATTGTGGCTTTGGCAAACATAGACAAAGAAAAAGCGGTTGAAATAGAGAAAAAGAACATTCAGGATGTAATTCGTGAACGTGTGTCTCTAGAAAAAGGTGTGGTAGAAGAACAAGAAAACACAAAAGATATTGAAGCTTTTAAAACTGCCGACAGAAATAAAAAAGTTGCCATTACAATTGCCGAAGAAAATGCAGAAGCAGCATTGATTAAAACCATTAAGGCTGCAGAAGCACAAAAAGAAGCTGCCAAACAAAAAGCTGAAGAAATTAACATCGAAGCTCAAGCTCAAAAAGAAGCTTCTACCAAAGAAGCAGAAGCAAGAAAAATTATTGCAGATGCTCAGGCAAAAGAAGAAGCTACTATTGGATTGTCCGAAGCACAAGTATTACATGCAAAAGCAGAAGCACACGAACGCGAAGGACTGGTACAAGCTACTATTATTGAGAAAACAGCATTGGCAGAAGCAACTGGTATAGAAGCCAAAGCAGAAGCCGTTAAAAAGCAAGGATTGGCAGAAGCAGATGTAATAAAAGAAAAAGCCTTAGCAGATGCTGCCGGAATTGAGGAGAAAGCAGAAGCTATGAAGAAATTAAACGGTGTTGGTAAAGAACACGAAGAGTTTAAATTACGCTTAGACAAAGAATTACAAGTAGACTTAGCAGAGATCAACATTCAGAAAGAAATTGCAGATGCACAAGCAGCAGTAATTGCCGAAGCCTTAAAAGCTGCAAATATTGATATTGTAGGTGGAGAAACCATGTTCTTTGACCAGATTATTGGACAAATTACCAAGTCTAAAGGAATTGACAGATTGGTAAATCACTCTGAAAACATTACCGATGTAAAAGATGCCATTTTAGGTTCTAACGACGTAAAAGGGAATTTACTAGACAAAGTAAAAGGATTTGCAGAGCAATACGGAATTGGTTCTGAAGACATAAAGAACCTAACTATTTCTAGTTTGTTATTAAAGCTACACGGAGAAGCAGGCGATAACGATCAAAAAAACTTATTCTCTAATCTTTCTAACCTAGCGAAAGCACTAGGACTGGGAGATAAGAAGTTGGGGTAATTGATTAACAAATAATGAGGCATGTTTACATGCCTCATTAAAACTCAACTAAAATGTCATTTCTCAAAAAAATAATTTCAATATTTCAACCAACTCCTGAAGCTAGTTTAGCTGTTGGTAAAACCGCAAAAGAAGACGAATACAAGCTTTGTGAATGGTTAGTGCCTGACAACAGCTTTATTAAACAAGGGGATATATTAGTTGAAATTGAGAACAATAAAGCAACATTAGAGCTTGAATCTTATCATAGTGGACAAATTCAAATTAAAACTTTAAATAACACAATTATTCATCCTGGAGATCTTCTAGCAAAAATAACACTTGATGATAATAGCATAATTGAATTAACCGCTCCCTCTATGAGGACGACTTATGGTAGCGACACACCTGGACAATCAGACAAAAACACCACTGTGATATCCATGCCTCAATTAAGTAACAAGACTAAAGAATATAAAATTAGCAAATGGCTCGTTTCTTCAGATCAAACAATTCATCAAGGAGATATTCTTGCTGAGATTGAAACCGATAAAGCTACCATGGAATTTGAATCTTTTAGCTCTGGCACCATTGAAATAATTACAAAAGAAGGAACAACTGTAAAAGTTGGTGACATCATTGCCAAAATTCATCACTAATAAAACATTTTTTAAAAAAAATATCATGAAAAAACAAATTATACTAATCACAATCATAACTCTTTTCACTTTTAAAGCAAACGCACAAGATAAGAGTGAAGCTATTAAAGAATTGTTTGAAGTAATGCAAATAGAAAAAATGACTTCAAAAATTTTAGATAATATGTTACCTGCTATGCAACAACAAGGGAAACAATTATTTAAGGACGAAAAAAAACAAGACAAATACAACACGTATATGCAATTTGTGATGGAGGAAGCTAAAAAAACGACGGTATCATTAGCCAAAGATGACATGCCCGCCATCTATGCTAAACATTTTTCTGTAGAAGAAATTAAAGATTTAACCAACTTTTACAAGACTGCTACTGGAAAGAAAATGTTAGAAAAAACTCCAGAAATCACTAAGGACATGATGCAGATTATGATGCAAAAACAAATGCCACAATTTCAACAAAAGATTATGACTAAAATCCAGGAGTTGAAGAAGACAGAGGCATAATGAGCAGCTAATCTCTATAAAATATTAAAGCAGACTCCCCCCACAGAACAGCAATATAAAATTATTGTCCCCCTTAAGTCTTAAAAAGTTAAGAATATAGCTACGCATAGTAGCTATATCAAAACCGACAAAACTTCAACTAAGTTTTATGAAAAATCATGACGAAATAATTAAGAATCTCTTTAAGCGAATAGAAGAGTTAGAATACAGACACAAAAAAGAAATTCAAATCTTAAAAAATGAAATTAATGATTTGAAAAGTATCGATGGTGATAGTGTTACTCTTGATAACTCTATCCGTAAAGAGCAAGCGATTATTCCTGATGTTAAACCTAAAGAAGTAAAGAAGCCCTCTCACATTACAGAAAACACAATTAAAGCTACATATTCAGTAATTAAAAAAGAAGAATTAAAAACTGTAGCAGCCAAAAAGCCTTCATTTTTAAGTCTAAAGGTTAAAGAATTTTTAGCACCTTTAAATGAAGGACTAGAGCTATTCTTAGATGCATACTCAAAATACAAGAAAGAAGGAAAGTTACCTATCTTCTTAATGACTATAGCAGGTATTATTGCTATTTTATTTGGTTTTGGATATTTAATGCAACTCACATTTAACAACTTAGGTATCTATCAAACAATTGCAAAAATAGGTATTGGTTTTATTTCTTCTATTATACTAGCAACAATTGGTATTCGAATATCTGCAAAAGACAAAGCATTAAACGAATATGGATCATCTTTGATAAGTCTTAGCATAATTATTAACTATCTCATGATATATTTCATGTCTGATTTAGGTAATTTCCCTGTTTTGTCCTCTGGTATTATAGGTTTTGTACTTATCTGTTTAAACACCTTAATTTCTATATATTTATCTATAAGGTATAATTCTAAGGTAATATCCGTAATCTCATTGATAGGAGGTGCTTTTGCACCAATGTATTTAAACGCAATGGGAGATGGAGATCTTTACTACCTATATTTATGGCTTTTAGGACTAGGCTCTTTTTACACATCTACAAAACAACAATGGAAAGAACTAAACTACATTACATATGTAATTATTATTGGTTGTTTGGAATTTATGGTCTTTAAACACTCTACTAATTCTATTATTTACGCTGTTTACTACCATCTTTTTTCTTACTTATTTTTCTATATAGCATTGTTTGATAATTTTAAGCTAAAAAACAATCTTGAGAAATCTGACCTTATTATTTTAGCAAGTAGTTTAAGTATTTTCCTATACAACCTATACACTGCTTTCGAAAACAATCTTCCTACATTAGGAATTATATACACATCTAATGCAATCCTGTTTTCTGGATTTACAATAGTAAAATGGAAGAAGCTAAATAGTGATAACAAACTTACTTTATTCATTGTAATAGGAGCACTTATCGGCTTAGCTATTCCTTCTATTTTTGGACAAAAATTAATGGGCTTATTCTGGTCTATTGAAGCTCTAACTCTTGTCATATTTGGTTTTCGTTTTTCTTTATCTACCATTAGAAAAGAAGGATATATTTTACTTTGCATTGCCTTTTTCAAACTAATATACAGTAGTCTAGAAATAGTTAACAACTGGAATAATACATTATGGCATGCTGGCTTCTTAAACTACATAATTTTAGGAGCAGTATTAACATCTATGTGGTTTTTAGGCAAAAAACACTTCTCGACTCTTTTAAGTTTTGAAAGAAAATTATACCAATACACCCAAGAGATTGTTCCTTTATGGATTGGCTCTGTTTATTATATAGTAGGATACCATGTAATGAATGATTGGATATTTACTCTAGCTTTTATTCCTTTATTTGGCTTTATATTATGGAAAAAACACTTTAATACAAAAGCAACAGACATTTTTGGTTTGTTTAATTTATTAATCTACATAGGCTTCTTTTCTTTATCAATGTTAAATGCATATTCTTATCATTTTTCTGATCAAGATTTACCTACACAAATAGCAATAGTTCAATTTTTAGGAATACTTTGGCTCTTAAAATCTTTTTATAAAAAATTTAAAATCAACCATACCAAAACATTCAATTTAACAAAAGGTTTCAGAATAATTTTCTTTTGTATACTACCTTTAATAATAATTAGTACGGTTAAAAGAAATGCTTTTGATTTTATAGAATTAGGTTTTTGGGCAAGTAGTTTGGTTACGTATGTATTATTTAAAAAATTAAAATACCATGCATTAAAAATTGAATTTTACCTTCTATCTTCATTATCTCTTGCATTTTGTTTTTTAGAGAATGATCCTACAGGGTTTATTGGAGGTATCTTTTTTATTAGTTGTATTATATTCTCAGAAAAGGCTATCAACTATACTAAATTAAGTGAATCACAATTTAAAAACTATATTAATATACTTCCGTTCACATCGGTCTTATTGATAGGCTATTTAATTTTCTCACTAAAAAAGGAATATTTAGCATTGAGCTTTAGCATCCCTTCTTTATCATTAATCCTAATGGCTTTTTTTTATAATCAACTTGGGTTTATTAAAGAAAATTATAAAATAGCAATATCGCTTAGTCTTATTTCAAATCTGTTTGGACTGTTTTGTTTATTAATCTACGACTCTTCCATATCCTTGATTATTTCAATAATCAATATCAGTTTATGTGCTATTATACTCAACAATAGGAGAAAATGGTTTTCAAAACTTTATGGAAGAAAGTGGAATCAAATCATGGTTTTCCATCAAGGTCAATGCATTATTATCACAAGCTTAATTCTTGTATTTTTCAACATCGATTTAGATGGACCTATCACCTCTATATTGCTAGCAACTCACGCTGTTATTATACTATTTGTTGCCATGAAAAATCAAATTAAAATTTTAAATAAAATTTCCTTAGTGCTATTCGCCTCTACTCTCTTAAAAATTATTTTTAATGACATTAGCGACTTTAAAACCTTCGAAAAAATTATTGTTCTTATAATCATTGGTATCATTTTACTAAGTGCTTCATACGGATATGTTAAGCTATCTAAGTATTTCCAGAATACATTAAAAGAACCAGAATTAAATAACAGCTCTAAAGATTTATTAACAAATCAAGAACTGAAGTGACAAAAAAAATCAAAAATAAAATCTATTTAAAAGTGAATTATTCAAACATCTTGATTGTTAATTCAAACCTATAATACGGATCATCAATGCAAAACACTGCTATACAATTAGAAGGAGGAACCTACGAAATCATTCAAAATCGATTGCAAAAACACAAAACCGATTTGGTGGAGCGTTTACAAACCTTAAACCACAATAGAAAAGAGGTTTTTGGTGCTGTAGAAACCAAATTGATAGCGAATGATAGAATCAACACAGAAAACAGCTGTATTGCCAGAGACATTGTCTCTTTAGGTAACACATGCCTGCTTGGTTACAACGTACACTTTGGTTTGCGTTCGGAAATTAAGCTAGAAGATGTTTTTAGTGTTTATAAATTTAAAGACAATCGTTTTCAGCTACAAGACCTAAGTTTTATAAACCAAGAATTGTTTATAACCGATTTTAAAAACCTTTACAAATACTACCGAAATACTTTTTTCTCCAAGTTTATGCTAACGGAGCAATACCTATACATGGTATTTCAAATAGGAGAAAAGGTAAACGATATAAAAACGTTTAAATGGCTGGTAAAAAACAATCAGATAACGTACATAGACAACCGAAGCGATCATGAATACACCTTCCCTAGTCAACACGAGTTTAGATGGCAAGAGGTTAATTACGATAACTTTAGATATGGAGACCACCCACATGTATCTATTTTAGACAAGGTTTTTGTAGAAACCGTTGGTGGCGATTTAACCATTAAAATAGAAGACAATTCAGCATCGGGAAAAGGAATTTACAACGAACCTGTAACTCACAAAGATCAAACCTTAGAAGATGCACAGTTTAGATATGCCGATTTAGGAAACTTAACCGTTTTAGAAATTGTTCCCTACCAAGAAACAGCTCGTTACTTTGTCTACAATCACAAAGTACAAGAAGTAGCCAGAATTCAGAGTATAGAAGATACTGCGGTTTTACTACCAGACAGTCAGGGTCTAATATTTCCAGAAGGATATTACTTACAAACAGGAACTTTAAAGAAGTTTGACAAAGTAATTGACGATGTTAAATTTCAAAAGCGAGTAGCCTCTCCCAACGGAGAAGACTATTTGTATGTTTTTTACGAAGAAAAGGAAGGTGATTACGTGTTAATGCATTATAATATTATTGAACAAACCATTAGCACTCCTATTTTCTGTAACGGATTTACCATTTTAGAAAACGGGGAACTGTCTTATTTTAAGGCAGAATCGGAAGCTACCAAGCATCACGTTATTCAAATTTGGCAAACTCCATTCTCTAAAAACGTACAAGTAAATAACGAAAATAGCGACTCACTATTATTTAAAATAGGAAACAAGGATATTGTAAAAGCCATGGCAGAGTGCCAGGAAATTATCACCTTACTTAACAAAGAAGATAATTACGATGGTTTGTATGATGATATTTCTAAACAGTCTACCGATGTTTTAGATTCTTATTACTGGATAAATGAAGCCGAAACAAGCAACCTAGACCTTCCATTAAACGAACTAAAGTCTACAGCCAATGCTGCTATTGGAGAATTTGAAAAAGTTGTTCAATTAAAGAAAATAGCTTTTGAGGCTACCGAGAATTTAGAAAGAGAAATAGAAGCCCTTTTTAACAACATAAAACACAGCACTTTTAATTCTATTGATGATTTTGTTCAGTTGTTAACCAATCTTAGAGCATCGCAAGGAAATACCATTGCTTTAAAAGAAACACGTTACATTCATTTAGACAGATTGGATGAAATTACCGAACGTATTAAAGAACAAACCGACAGAATTTCTAGACGTTGTGTTACTTTTTTACTCGATGCAAAAGCCCTGATTACTTACCAACAAAGAATCACAGAAAAAGAAGCCATTCTTGCATCGTTACAAAAAGTAATTGATGGTAAATCTTTAGAAAAAGACATCAACCAAATAAGTAATGATTTAGAACTCTTAGTAGATATTGTAAACAATTTAGATATTGAAGACACCTCCCACTCTACTAAAATTATTGATAATATTTCGCTGTTGTTTGCAGAAATCAATCAATTAAAAGCTGGTGTTAAGAGAAAAGTACAAGAACTAAACGCAAGCGAAAGTAAAGCGGATTTTGTTGCGCAATTAAAATTGTTCGATCAAAGTATTATCAATTTTATAGACATTGCCAATACTCCAGAAAAGTGTGATGAATACTTAACAAAACTCTCTGTTCAACTAGAAGAGTTAGAAGGTAAGTTTGCAGATTTTGACGAATATATTACCGAAATCATCACCAAACGAGAGGAAGTTTACAGTGCTTTTGAAAACCGGAAAAACTCGCTTATTGAAGCTCGTAATAAAAAGGGATTGGCCTTACAAAGTGCAGCAGAGCGTATTTTAAAAAGTGTACATAAAAAAGCGGCTACATTTAAATCTGAAGAAGAGATACACGGATATTTTGCTTCTGATTTAATGGTAAGCAAACTTCATAATATTGTTGAGCAACTCCAAGAGTTAGAAGAAACAGGAAAAGCTGAAACGCTACAAACCAACCTTAAATCTGCCAAAGAAGAAGTTATTCGTAAGCTAAAAGATACGTTAGACTTATACGAAGATGGAGAGAATGTAATTAAGTTTGGAAGCCACAAATTTGGGGTTAACAAACAACCTTTAGACCTAAATATTGTAAACAAAAACGGGAAGTTATACTTCCACTTAACAGGTACCGATTTTTACGAATTGATAGAAAACAAAAGCCTAAACAACTCTAAAGAAATTTGGAATCAGGATTTAATTTCTGAAAACAACGAAGTTTACCGAGCAGAATACTTGGCTTATAAAACCTATCAGAAGTTTGGTTTGCAATATTTACTAAATCAATCTCCAGAAAATTTAACGGAAATTGTTAAAAAAGAAAGCAACGAAAACTATACCGAAGGTTACGTAAAAGGGGTACACGATTTAGATGCATCACTTATTCTTAAAAACTGGATTTATACAGAGAATGCTTTGCAATTATTACGCTTTACTCCTACTGTTCGTGCCAAAGCTCAGTTTTTTTGGTTTGAATTGGAAGAAGCCATCAAAACAGATTTGGCTCAAAAAATTAAAGCTACCGGAGCTATTTTAAATGTATTTCCTAACGCTACAGAATACGAAGTTTGCATAGAAACCATTTTACAATACCTACCAGAAGAAGACGAACAGATTGCTAACTACTTGTTCCACCAATTAAAAGAAAATGATGCATTTACAGTAAGTCAACAAGCGATTGATTTAAAGAGCGAATTCATTAGTTTTTTACAGAGCAATCAGGCTTGGAGCCATTTTGAACAAAGCCTGCACCAGTTCTCTATTTTACAAGATAAGATTTCTCTTTGCAGACAATGGTTACAAGCATACTGTACCAACCAAAACCAAGAAGCTAGTTTCTACACAGAAGAAACGTCTGCCTTGCTGTTATTTACACACAGTTTACCTAACACCAAAGCAAACCCGGTAATTACCATCAACAACCTAAAAGGAGATCATGCGGTTATAAAAGAAGGGATTTATACGTTTAACTACTTTAAGTTTGTAGAAAAGCTAAAAAGCTATCAAGAAAATACCATTCAACAATACAAAACTTTTAGAGAAGCTAAAAAACAAGTTATTAGTCAACAAAAGAAAGCGTTAAAGTTAAACGAATTCAAACCCAAAGTTTTATCATCTTTTGTAAGAAACAAGCTAATTGACCAAGTATACTTACCTCTATTTGGAGATAATTTATCCAAACAATTAGGAACTATAGGAGAGAATAAACGTACCGACAGAATGGGAATGTTATTATTAATTTCGCCTCCAGGTTACGGTAAAACAACGTTAATGGAATATATTTCCGAACGTTTGGGATTGATTTTTATGAAAATAAACGGACCTGCAATTGGTCACGAAATTACTTCTGTAGACCCAATGGCAGCTACCAATTCTGCTACCAAACAAGAATTAGAAAAACTAAATCTGGCTTTTGAAATGGGGAACAATGTAATGCTATATTTAGACGATATTCAACACTGCAACCCCGAATTCTTACAGAAGTTTATTTCATTGGCAGATGGTCAGCGAAAAATTGAGGGAGTCTACAATGGAGTTACCAAAACCTACGACTTTAAAGACAAAAAGTTCTGTGTGATAATGGCGGGGAATCCCTATACAGAAAGTGGAGATAAATTTAGAATTCCAGATATGTTAGCCAACCGTGCTGACATTTATAACTTAGGAGATGTAATTGGAGAAACTGCAGATTTGTTTAAATTAAGTTTAATTGAAAATGCACTAACCTCTAACAATACACTTAGACAGTTAAGTAGCAAGAGTTTTGAAGATATTTACACAATCATCAATCATATTGAACAAAACAGTTCTGATAGCTTAGACTTAAAAGGAAATCATACGCAACAAGAAATTAGCGATTACATTTCTGTATTAGAAAAGGTAATTACGTTAAGAAACACCGTAGTTAAAGTAAACGAACAGTATATTAAATCTGCTGCTATGGAAGATGCGTATCGTACCGAACCAAGTTTTAAACTACAAGGTTCGTATAGAGACATGGGGAAACTAACTGCAAAAGTAGTTCCAATTATGAACAACAAAGAATTAGACACCTTATTGCTAAGTCATTACGAGAGTGAGTCTCAAACCCTAACCTCTGCCGCAGAAGCAAACTTGTTAAAATATAAGGAAATGAACAATTCTTTGTCTAACGAAGAATTGGAGCGTTGGAAAGTAATTAAAGAGACATTTGTAAAAAACAACAAGTTAAAAGGTTTTGGAAACCAAAACGAAATGGCTCAAGTGTTACAGCAACTAATGGATTTTTCTGATAATTTAGAAGGAATTAAGAATGTTTTAAAAAATGGGTTTGAGAAAAATTAACACAGAAACAGATAATATAGACTGTATGTATAACTCTATACATACCAATATTCCTATTTATTTTAAAAAAATAGAAGCTATAACTAACGAGTACAACGTTTCTAAGGAGATTTTAACAAAGGAACTTCTTAAGTATTTAATAATTACCGCAAAAAGCCCCCAGACTACAAGTCCATCATATATAGTAGATTTAGCATGGCACGAACTCATTCTTTTCACACGGTATTATGAAAAATTTTGCACCAAAAATTTTGATAGATTTATTCATCACACACCAAGTGAAAATGAAAATCCTGAAATTTATGAATATACTTTAAAACAATATCAACTGTTATTCAACACAGCTCCAAAAGAGATTTGGTATAGAAATAATTCTTTTAATTTGAACGATATAAACTGTGGTGCCTGTCACAACTAAAAATTGGTATGTATTTAGAAAATAGAATTAGCGTAGATCCGTCTGAAATCACTAAGATTGAGAAAAAAGAACCTACTAAGGCTTTTAAAAGACTCTTATTTAAACTCACTAACGGAGTCATTGCTGACAAAAAAGAAGTAGAAACTTTTACCGCAATAAGTATATTACAACAATTAAATGCTGTATTTAGAGATTTAGGAATTAAAAATATTATTAGAATTACACACGATGAAATTGATTTCTATCATGACAAAGAAGGAAAAAAAGACGACTTAAAATTTGCCTTTGACAAGTATGAAATTGAGATAAATGAAGCAATGTCTATGCTGTTTGAAAAAATAGAACTTGCACTGGAACATAAAGACGAAAATTTTAAATACCTCATTGAAATCTCAATTAACAGAACCCATAAAATTGGAGATTATCCAATTGACATCAAAATATTTGGTTTGTTTAAAAAGAATTTTCATTCGTCAATAGGTCGGGAAGGGATTGAAAATGCAACTGAAGGACAAGTAGCCTTTGATGTATTTAAAAACAAAAAAAGCCAACAATTTGAAAGCTTTTGTGACGACATCATTTTTGAACTTAAAAAACAAGTTAAAATTGATCAAATATATTCCGATTTAAAAACCAAAATCGTTTTACCTAAAAAGAAATCAAGTTACAGAAAAGCAAGCTCTAGTGGTTCTGCTGTTGAAATTGACTACTTTGGGTTTGATAGCTACTTAATAGATCTATTTATTTGGTCTGAAATACTACATGTCAATTCTTTGAGCATTGAAAATATTTACTTTGAAAACGAACTGGGAGAAGAACTAGGCTACTCAGAAACAATAAACACAAATACTGATGCATTTGATGCGGAATCTGACACATATATAGACAGCCTTATACATGAAACAGATACGATTACTACTACAACAGACTCTAGTTGGGGAGATTGGTTCTCGTCAGATAGCGACTCTAGCACATGGAGTTCATGTAGCTCTTGCAGTTCATGTTCTAGTTGCTCATCATGTGGAGGAGATTAAAAAATTAAACAAAACATAAAATCATGGGAATATTCGACTTTTTTAAAAAGAAAGAAACAGAACGACACTTTGACCCACTGAATATCAAAGTATCGGACATAGAAAAAAATTATTTATTTGAATACAAATTAGAGACCTGGATGGTAACTGCCATGTTCGAATACGATTGGGGTGACAATTACTTTACTCGTGAATTTGTAGTGGTAAATGGAGACAAAAAAAGGTGTTTAGAAATAGAAGACGATGGCGGCCTAATTGTTACATGGTCCAAAGATCTTAAACTAAGAAAATTAGGAAGTCATGTTACCAATCATATAGACAGCAACAACGAACCTCCTAAAGAAATTGTGTACGAAGGTACACTGTACTATTTAGAAGAAAAATCTTCGGGTTATAGTAGAAATGTAGAAACGGACAATTGGGAAGAATTAATTTCTTTTGATTATGCAGATGAAGACGAAGAAAAAACACTTTGTATTGTCCAATATGGAGATCATGAATTTGAGGCATCTATAGGTAAAACCATTAAAGAAACCGATATTAGCAATATACTGCCTGCAGCACAAGAGAATTAATATCTTTGAACAAAACAAGAACACAATGAAAACAATCCATTTTCTAAGTTTTTTTCTAGCCACTTTTCTATTCATTTCCTGTGGCTCTGAGAGAAAAAAATATGTAAAATCTCCTATAGATAATATCATCACCCAATATATAGATGAACAAAACTACAGCGTGATTCTAGCCGACATGAATTATGATGAAAATCAAGATGCATATTTTCATAAATATAAAATTGTAGTTCCTAAAGGAACTGCAGAAAACGAAACGGACTTTAACATTACTACTTCCGACTGGAAAAAGGTTTCTCCTGTTGTGTTTGAACAGTACCAGAACGATTTGGGAATGACGATTCTTTCTAAAAAAGACGGTGTTTTAGACAAAAAATCTGCACCTGCAGGTTATGACAATTATGTGGGGAACAAAAAATACGGCCACTGGAAAACCGATTCTAGAGGGACTTCTTTTTGGGAATTCTACGGTCAATACGCTTTTATGCGCTCTTTATTTGGTTGGGGTTCTGGATACAGGTATTACAGGGATGATTATAGATACTACGGTTACTACAGAGGAAGAAGTAACTACTACGGTAGAAACAATTCTTTTGGTACAAGCACATATAAAAACAGCAACTCTACATGGTCTAGCAAACCTAGAACCTTTAAACAGCGAGTGCAAAGCAAAGTAAAAAGAAGTGCTGCTGCTCAAAAATCTAAAGGGTATTCCTCTACTAAAAGTTACGGAAATTCGAACCAAAAAACATACAGAAACAACGATAGATACAACAGTAGTTCTTCTTACAGATCTAGAAGTGGTGGCTATGGAAAATAATTAGATAAGACCTAAAAAGCATTAAAATGAACGAATATTTAGATTACACAGGGTGGTTACATTCAGGGGGATATATACTCGCTGGTTTGATTATTTTTATCATTGGAAAGATACTTTTTAAAGTTACACATCCATCTACCAATATTAAAAACGAGTTGGTAGAAAAAGACAATTTTGCTTTTATTATTTCCTATGTAGGATATTTTATAGGACTGTTAATTTCTATTGGCGGAAGTATTATTGGAGAAAGCTATGGCTTTTGGATAGACATAGAACATATTTTTATATACGGAATTATAGCTATTGTACTATTACAGATTTCTACTTTAATTGCAAACAAGTTAATACTACCTAAGTTCGATCTAAAAAAAGAAATTATTACCGATCAGAACGAAGGAACAGGAGTTATAGAAGCAACTATATACATAGTAAACGGACTTATTTTATATGGTGCCCTAATTGGAGAGTCTGTAACTTTATTAGAAGGAATTAGCACTTTTATTGCCTACTGGGCTATAGGTAATGTAATGCTTATTATTACTTCTAAAATTTATACTCTATGGGTAAATTACAATATTCACGATGAAATAGAAAAAGACAATGTGGCTGCAGGTATTGCTTTTGCCGGAGCTCTTTTAGCAATTGGAATTATTATTATGAATTCATTAATTGCTCCTTTTGAAGACTGGACAACAACTGTAACAGACGTTTCTGTACAAATGGTATTGGCTACAGTCCTATTGCCTGTAATGCGCTTTTTTGCTGATAAAATTCTATTACCCGGACAAAAACTAACAGATGAAATTGTACATCAAGAAAAACCGAATTTAGGAGCGGGATTGGTAGAAGCTTTTGCCTATGCTGGATCTGCAATTCTAATTTCTTGGTGTTTGTAATATCTGGTTCTCGACTCCGATCGAACACCTTAAACTATGGTCATCGAGCGGAGTCGAGATGTAGCAAGCAACAATTACAAACACTAAAAACCAATAGATAAAACTAATTAACTTTCAATGCATATAGCCTAAAGCTTATTGCCAATTGCAATAAAAATGAACTTCTTTAAAAAAAACTCGTTTGTACTAAAAGCCGCAATTTTCGCAACTGGTTTTGCAGGAATTGTAGCTGAGTATATTTTATCTACCCTTGCAACCTACTTTATTGGAAACTCTATATTCCAATGGACCATGATTGTATCTCTTATGCTATTCTGTATGGGGTTGGGTAGTAGATGGAGCAAAAGAATCCATAAAAACCTTATTCAGAATTTTCTTTTATTAGAGGTTTCACTTTCATTATTGGTTGCTTTTTCGTCTGTACTAGTATACACCCTAGCAGCTTTTACGGAACTATACACTGTAGTAATTTACCTATTAAGCATGCTTGTTGGTTTGTTAATTGGGTTAGAAATTCCTCTAGTGGTAAGAATTAATAAAGAGTACGAGGATCTAAAAAGCAACATCTCTTCTATTTTAGAGAAAGACTACTACGGAAGTCTACTAGGAGGTGTATTTTTTGCCTTTATAGGTCTTCCCATTTTAGGACTAACCTATACTCCTTTTGTTTTAGGGATTATCAACTTTTTAGTTGCCATCATAGTACTGTTCCGTTTTAAGGATAAAATACGAACCAAACAATACAAGCGTTTGCAAGGAGTTCTTGCTACTGTTTTTATCATACTAATCTCTGGGGTTTTGGTTACCAAACCTATCATTCAGTGGGGAGAACAAAAGAAATACAAAGACAAAATTATTTTCTCGGAACAAACCAAATACCAAAAAATTGTAATTACCGAATGGAAAAATGAACACTGGCTCTATTTAAATGGAAACCTACAATTCTGTTCTATTGATGAGAAAATGTATCACGAGCCTTTGGTTCACCCTATTATGAACCTTCATCAGCATCCGCAAAGAGTTCTAATACTTGGTGGTGGAGACGGTTGTGCAGTTCGTGAAATTTTAAAATACCCTTCTGTAGAAAAAATAGACTTGGTAGATTTAGATGCTAAAATGACTGAACTAGGAAAGAACCATCCTGTTTTATTAGACATTAACCAAGGTAGCTTAAACACAAAAAAAGTAAACATCTACAACCAAGATGCTTATATTTTCTTAGAGCAAAACACACTAGACTTTTACGATGTTATTATTGCCGATTTACCCGATCCTAGAAACATAGAACTAGGAAGGTTATACTCTAAAGAATTCTACACGCTTTGCAACAGAAAATTAAGACCTAACGGTTTTATTATTACCCAAGCAGGGAGTCCTTATTTTGCTACCAAAGCCTACGAATGTATTAACAAAACAATGACAGATGCTGGTTTTACCACCACCAAACTCCACAATCAGGTAATTTCCATGGGAGAATGGGGTTGGGTTTTAGGAAGTAAAAAAATTAAAGATGTAGCTACCTTAAAAGATAAATTACAGTCTTTAAGGTTTCATAAAACCAAATGGATTAACAACGAAGCAATGCAGTTAATTACCTCTTTTGGAAAAGATTTTTATAAAACAAAAGATAGTATAGAAGTAAACAGTGTGCACAACCCTGTATTGTACCAATACTATTTAAAAGGGAATTGGGACTTGTATTAACGTTTATTTGTTGACTAGTTTATGCGTGTATTCGTCTACACGATTCAACAAAAAACGAATAAACCATAAATACATACACAACGGAATGAAAATGGAATACAAAAAAACAGAAGCAAACATATACAACTACCAGTTTTGGACAGAAGTTACAAATCCTTCTGTTTTAAAAAACACCTACGATATCCTTTTAAAACAAGTAGGCTTCACCATTCTACAATTCAGCGAGCATCACTTTCCAGAACAAGGCTACACATGTTTTTGGTTGTTAGCAGAAAGTCATTTAGCCATACACACCTTTCCAGAAAGCGGTAAGAGTTACATAGAATTAAGTAGTTGTAATAAAGAAAAACTGGAGAATTTTAAAGCTCTTGTTATATGATAAATTCTAAGTTGCTACACAAAAGTTATGCTACAATACTTCTTAAATCTTTTGTATTCAGAATAGGTGTTGTTTTTACATTAGTAAGTTTATATTTTATAGTAACAAATATTCAATTTTACCATTTCACAAAAGAAATTTCATTATTATTTAGTTCAAAAAATACAAAAGCGAGTATCGTTGGTACTGAATTCTACTCAAGAAAAACCTTCACTACCTATTATATATTCGATGAAGACCCCAATCTTTACGTAAACACTACGTATTTTAAAAAGCCATTAAAAGAAGGTAGTCTTATTAATATCCTTTACAACCCTAATAATCCTAGTCACAACAAAGCTATTAATGGAAAAAACAATCCTAGTAGTATTTATTTCCTCCCCCTTGTCTCTTTACTTGTAGGTTGTATTTTATTATTAATCAGTACTAGCAGCATTGTTAAAATTCATTCCATACTAAAGAATGGTAGACTTACCAAAGCCACATTCATACAATACAGAAAAACTGATTACGATGGTTATTTAGAAACCAAATTTGAATACTTTGACCATCGTAAAAAACGCCATCTCTTAACTTTTGAAACCAATAAATTAAAAAGAATTACAGACGAAGAAGAAGAGCATCTAATTTACAACATGCTTAAACCTGAAAATGCTTTATTGGTAGATGCACTTCCTTTAGAATTAAGTCAGCATATCAAACAAAACTTCTAGCCTCAACAATCCCTATGCAAAAAGAAATCTATCAACAATTACCAACTATACAAAAGTTGTTAATATATCTTAAACCCACTACAATTTTCGGTATTATTTTTACCGTATTTGGTCTTGTATTTTGCTTTGTTTTCTTAAAAGGTTTCGACATCAATGAAATCGTAAAAATGAACGGAGAATTGAAAGAAACCAAAGGTGTAATTACCAATATATACGAAACCAATCTATCTGTTAACGAACGTTTAATTCTGGAATACGAATATAACTACGAGGTTAACAACGAAAAATACATTTGGAAATCATACAAGTATGAAACACAAGCGCAAATTGGTGATTCTATTTCTGTAGAATACAATATTGATGCTCCTGAATACAGTGTAATTAAAAATTACAATTATTTTAAAGGAGGTTTTGAACTGCTGTTTGTGTTAATTTTTCCTGTGGTAGGAATTGCAATCATCATCTTCCCTTTCCATAAAGGAAAAAAGCACTTAGCCATTATTAAAAATGGTATCCTAACCTATGGTACATTTTCTCACCAAGAGGCAACTATGGTACAAGTCAACGATCAAAGAGTCTACGCTTTGTTCTTTAAATACGAAGACAAATACAACAAAGAGCACATCGCAAAAGTAAAAACACACCTAACACATAGATTAAGAGATGATGAAAAAGAATTAATTATTTACAATAAGTTAGACACTACAAAGGCTTTACTGGTAGACGACCTATCTAGACCTTTGGCTAAATTTATTAAGAAAAACTGGGTAAGATGAAACAAAAAATTGGGAACTTTATAAATCACAATTCATATTTTATAAAATTTATATACGGATTAATTGTATGTAATGTCTGTGCTATTATTCTTCATTCTTATAGGAATTTAGAACAACAATATAGCTTCTATTTTAATGCTTTTGAAGTATTTACAGTTGCCATTTTTACTATTGAATATCTTTTAAGAATCTGGATTTCTGACATTACAAAAGAAAACAAAAGAGAGCGTATTAATTTTGCTTTTTCTACCCTAGGTATTATTGATTTGATTGCTATTATTCCGTTCTATTTACCTTTTATATTCCCCTTTGATTTAAGGATTATAAGAATTCTAAGATTGTTTAGACTTCTACGTATTTTTAAATTAAGTAGGTATTCTAAATCATTAAAAACCATTAGATATATTTTTAAAGAAGTTAAAGAAGAGCTTTCTATTACGGTCTTTGTTACTTTTGTTTTAATGGTGCTATCCTCTACCTTAATGTTCTACATAGAACACGATGAACAACCAGAACAATTTGCCAACATAGGCGATGCTTTTTGGTGGGCTATTGCAACCTTAACAACTGTAGGTTATGGAGATGTATACCCTATAACTCCTTGGGGTAAATTACTTAGCGGAATTATTGCGCTTATAGGTATCGGTTTTGTTGCCTTACCAACAGGTATCATTAGCTCTGCTTTTATTGATAAAATTCAAGAAGACAAGAAACTAAAAATTAATACCTGTAATTGCCCTCACTGTGGTAAAGAAATAAACAAATTATGATGAATTTAGACTACACCAAACAAATTTTTGGTTTTATTGCCATCCTATACCTAGTGTGGTTATTAGATATTTTCTTACCTCTTTCTCGTTTTGGAATCATTCCTAGAACGCAACGTGGAATTATTGGAATTGTAACATCTCCCTTTTTGCACGCAAACATACGTCACCTATTATCTAATACACTGCCTTTAATGGTGCTACTGGTTGTACTTTACTCCTTTTACCCTAAAAAAGCGATGGGAGTTATTCTAATATCTGTACTACTGGGTGGTCTTTTGGTCTGGATATTTGGTAGAAGTGCCAACCATATTGGTGCCAGTGGATTAATTTACGGTTTGGCAGCTTTTTTAATTGCAAACGGTATTATGGAGCAAAAATTCATTCCGCTACTTATTTCTATTGCCGTAGCCGTTATTTATGGCGGATTATTTTGGGGACTATTTCCATCTTACCGCACCTATATTTCTTGGGAGGCCCATTTATTTGGTGCTGTAGCTGGTGTGATTGCTGTTTATGTATTAAAAAATGTAAAAGAAGTAATAAGCTAACCTTCAACTTAAAATATATTTTCGGAAAAAAACAATTCAATTTCGGAAACGTTTCCTGTAGAAAAATACATTATGGAAACGTTTCCGATTTTGTTTTTCGCAAAACATATGGATTAAATAGAAAAAAAAGCTGAAATTTAGGTATAAAACAAAAAATCCAACCATTCATTTCACTTTAATTATTTAAAATTTTAAAAGAAACATGAAGTTATTTAGTAACATCAACAAAGTTATTTTAGCCTTAGCTATTTCAAGTTTAGGTATTTCTTGTCAGCAACAAACTAACGAGAAAGAAGTGGCTTTAGAACAAAAGGAAAGCAAACCTTTCCCTTATGCCTTGCCAAAGGAGAAACCAAATATTAAAATGAGTATCGCTACAGAGCGTATGTACGATTATCCTGCTCCTAGAGTTCAGGATAACGAACTATATTCCTTATTTAAATATACTAAATTAAAAGGGTTAGATTATAACGGTGGAGATGGTACAGTGTCTCGTAGAGATCCTACTAGGCCTATTAAAGTTGGAGATACTTACTATGTTTGGTATACAAAACGCCATACTATTGTACCTCCTATTGGTTGGAGCAATGCTGCCAAAGCTACGGACAAAATCCCTTCTACAGACTGGGATTTAGCTGAAGTATGGTATGCAACTTCTAAAGATGGTTTTAACTGGGAAGAGCAAGGTGTAGCCATTAAAAGACCAGAAAAGCCAAAATCAGGTTGGAGATCTGTTTGTACTCCAGAAATCTTAGTTTGGAAAGGAAAATACTATTTATACTACCAAGCATTTGACGAACCAAGTGGTTTAAAAGGAGATTTATGTCCTGTATCTATTTCATATGCAGATTCTCCAAACGGTCCTTGGACTCATGGTGGAGATGCAGTTATTCCTTTTGGAAAAGAAGGAGAATGGGATCACAAGGCAACACACGACCCTTTTCCAATTGTACATAACGGAAAAATTTATGTGTACTATAAATCTGCATTTAACAAATGGCCAGACAGAAGAAAAGAATATGTTGTAGGTCATGGTTTAGCAATGGCAGATGATCCATTAGGACCTTACACAAAACATCCATTGAATCCGGTAAACACTTCGGGACACGAAACAACTTATTTCCCATACAAAGAAGGTATCGCATCAATTATTTACAAAGATGGTAACGATAGGGAAACTGTACAATATGCAGCAGATGGTGTAAACTTTAAAATTATGTCTAAAATTTCTTTAGTTCCTATTGCAGGTGGACCTTATACTCCAGATGCATTTACAGATACTAAAGATGGTAGAGGAATTACTTGGGGATTCTCTCACTTTATAAATGCAGGAAGCAAAGGAAAACAATATTCAATCATCGCTAGGTTCGATTGTGACTTAAGTAGAGACTACGATGAGAAAGCCTATAAACAATCAGGGGTATGGCACAAACCAGACGTTTACTTTAAACAAGGTTTGGGTAACCTAAGACATCATCCGGAAGGAAGATAATTAAGTAGTTTTTTAACATTTATCTAAACAGGCATTCTGAATTATAGTAGGAATGCTTGTTTTTTTATGCCATAATTTTAAGCTTCTTTTCATTCCTTAAATTGTCTTAATCCCAGATTGCTAATTGCTAATTGAAAGTGTATCTTTGCCATCCTTAATTTATCGATTTTTAAATCAACCGAATGGCATTTTTAGAAGAAATTAAACGTAGACGTACTTTTGGAATTATCTCTCACCCCGATGCAGGTAAAACAACTTTAACAGAAAAACTCTTACTTTTTGGAGGAGCCATTAGTGAAGCAGGAGCAGTAAAGAGTAACAAAGTAAAAAAAGGAGCTACTTCGGATTTTATGGAAATTGAACGTCAGCGTGGTATTTCCGTTGCTACATCGGTATTGGCATTTAATTATAAAGATCGTAAAATTAACATTCTAGATACACCTGGTCACAAAGACTTTGCAGAAGATACTTTTAGAACGTTAACTGCTGTTGACTCAGTAATTGTAGTTATCGATGTTGCCAAAGGTGTAGAGCCTCAAACAGAAAAATTAGTAGAGGTATGTAGAATGCGTAAAATTCCTATGATTGTCTTTATTAACAAGCTAGACCGTGAAGGGAAAGATGCTTTTGATTTATTAGACGAAGTAGAGCAAAAACTAGGGTTAACTACCACTCCCCTTTCCTTTCCTATTGGTATGGGATACGACTTTCAGGGAATTTATAACATTTGGGATCGAAAAATTAATTTATTCTCTGGAGACAACAAACAAACCGTTTCTGCTGGGGTAGAGTTTACAGACATTAGCGTTCCCGAATTGGATGAAATGATTGGTGAAACTGCTGCAGATACTTTGAGAGAAGAAATTGAAATGGTAGAAGAAATCTATCCAACTTTTAACCAAGAAGAATATATTAAAGGAGATTTACAACCTGTATTTTTTGGATCTGCCTTAAACAATTTTGGTGTTAAAGAATTACTAGATTGTTTTATAGAAATTGCTCCAGATCCTCAACCTAAACAAGCTGAAGAACGTTTGATTGAGTCTACAGAAAATAAACTAACCGGATTTGTATTTAAAATACATGCCAATATGGACCCTAAGCACAGAGACCGTTTGGCCTTTGTGAAAATTGTATCGGGTACATTTAAAAGAAATGCTCCTTACTTACATGTAAGAAACGGTAAGAAAATGAAGTTCTCTAGCCCAAATGCATTTTTTGCAGAGAAAAAAGAAATCGTAGACGAATCGTACCCAGGAGACATTGTTGGTTTGCACGATACAGGTAACTTTAAAATTGGAGATACTTTAACCGAAGGAGAATTGATTAACTTTAAAGGAATTCCAAGTTTCTCTCCAGAACATTTCCGTTATGTAAACAATGCAGACCCGTTAAAAGCCAAACAGTTATACAAAGGACTAGATCAGTTAATGGACGAAGGTGTTGCTCAGTTATTTACTTTGGAACTAAATGGGCGTAAAATTATTGGAACCGTAGGAGCACTTCAGTACGAAGTAATTCAATACCGTTTAGAACACGAATACGGAGCTAAATGTACCTATGAAAACCTAAACATGCACAAAGTATGTTGGGTAGAAGAAGGTGATAATAAAGAAGAGTTTAAAGAATTTAAACGTGTTAAACAACGTTATTTGGCAAAGGACAAACAAGGTCAATTGGTCTTTTTAGCAGATTCTGCGTTTACCATACAAATGACTCAGGATAAATACAAATCGGTAAAACTACACTTTACTAGTGAGTTTAAATAAAATGTAATGTTTAAAAAGTTCCTTTTAAGTCTTGTTTTTTTTATTTCTTGTTCATTGCATGCGCAAGAAAAAAGCAATACTAACTTTCCTATATACTCCCTAAAGAATAAAGTGAGTATAAATTACATGCGACTTAAGGTTCCTTTGAATATTGGAAATGCTCACGATGAATCTATGGGATTGGCTGGTTTACATTATCTAATCCCCGTTAATCAAAAATTTTACGCAGGATTCAATACACATGCAGCCTTATTTGGAGATCAAGGAGGATTATTTACTTTAGGGATAGAGGCAGGAATTACTCAAAGTTTATATCACAATCTTTTTTTAAATGCCAGTATAAATATTGGTGGTGGAGGTGGTTATAGAGACTTAATCAATAAAGGTGGATACTATAACCCTAATATTGGTCTTTTATATAATTTTAATAAAGTTAGCTTAGGAGTTCAGTATAGTTATTTCGATTTTTACTCTGGACATATTAGAGACAATTCTCTTTCGTTTGTTTTACAAATTCCAACAGAGATAAAAATCTCTAAGTATCACCAGAAAAGTAAACTATATAAATATCCTACGAACTACAAAAGCACCAAAAAGAACTCGTTTAGTGTTAAACTAGATCAATACCTGCCTTTTGGGAAGACCAGAAAGGATAGAGAGCAAAACAGTGAATTACTTAGAAATACACTTTACTTAGTTGGTTTTGAGTATCAAAACTACATTAATGACAAGACTTTTTTCTTTGTTCATACAGATGCTGTTTACAGTGGTTTAGTAGCTGGTTTTATGGATGTTTTTGGTGGAATAGGCTATGAACCTATCCAAACTAAATATTTTAATATTTTCACCAAATTAGGTATTGGTGCTGCTGGTGGTAGAGTAAGAGCAGAAGGCGGTGCAACTATTTACCCGTCAGCAGGAATAGACTATCATATCTCTCAAAAAACGTCTGTATTTGCCCATGCTGGATATACAAAAGCTTTAGATGGATATTTTGAAGCCTATACTTTTGGTGGCGGAATAAAATTGAATTCTATTCCAAATGAATTTTATAGAACAAAACCTATCAATATAAAAACGAATAGTGTACGTTTAAGTATTCAGCATCAAACTTACTTTAATGTAAAACGAATTATTCGAACCCCTTTAAATCAATTACATCTTTTAGCATTACAAGTAAATTATAATATTTCTAAAAATGTTTATTTAATTGGACAAGCTGCTTTTGCTTACGAATCTGGATACGAAGGTACTCCCTACACTAAACACGATGGAGTCATTTATAGAAACTTTGAAGGCTCTGGAGGTTATGCTGATGGAATGGTAGGACTTGGTGTTTATTCCCCTATATTTGCAACTGAAAAATTCCAGCCTTTTGCTGAAATTTTAGTAGGTGCAGGTGGTGGTGCAGGAATAGATACAGGGGGTGGAATCCTCTCTAAAATTAAAATAGGTAGTTATTACAAACTTAATTCCTATTTATCTCTATTAGTGTCTGGAGGAAAAGTAGTTTCTCCTTTTGCTAATGTAAATTCTAATAATGTAAACATTGGTTTAAGCGTAGATTTCTCTACTCTTAAAACCGTTTTTAAATAAAAGAAAGAATGAACAACGGATTGTACGCAAAATTTAACACCTCTAAAGGTGCTATTTTAGTAAACCTAGAATTTGAAAAAACTCCTGGAACTGTAGGTAACTTTGTTGCTTTGGCAGAAGGAAACATGGAAAACGATGCTAAGCCTCAAGGAACTCCTTACTACAATGGTTTAAAATTCCACCGTGTTATTGCAGATTTTATGATTCAAGGAGGGTGTCCTCAAGGAACTGGAACAGGAAACCCTGGATATGCTTTTGATGATGAAATTGTAGCAGAATTAAAACACGATGCTCCTGGAAAGTTATCTATGGCAAACGCAGGACCTGGAACAAACGGTTCTCAGTTCTTTATTACACATGTGGCAACACCATGGTTAGATGGTAAACACACTGTTTTTGGTAGTGTTGTAGAAGGACAAGATATAGTAGATGCTATTGAACAAGAAGATATAATAGAATCTTTAGAAATTGTTCGTGTAGGTGAAGCTGCTGAAAAATTTAATGCAATTGAATCTTTTAGAACTTTTGAAGGTGCTAGAGAAGCTAGAATTAAAGAAGAAGCAGCAGCTAAAGAACAAGAATTAGAAAAATTAGCTGCTGGATACGACAAAACAGAAAGCGGTTTACGTTATAAAATTATTCAGGCTAGTGGATCTGGAGAGAAAGCAGCAAAAGGGAAAATGGTTTCTGTACACTACAAAGGACAATTACCTGATGGAACTGTTTTTGACTCTTCTTACAAAAGAAAAGAGCCAATTGAATTTGCTTTAGGAGTTGGACAAGTAATTTCTGGTTGGGATGAAGGAATTCAATTATTAGACGTAGGAGATAAAGCTCGTTTGGTAATCCCTTCTGATTTAGGATATGGTTCTCGTGGTGCAGGTGGAGTAATTCCTCCAAACGCAACCTTAATATTTGATGTTGAATTGGTAAAGGTTAAATAAGCCTTGCCTATCTAAATAACAAAAAACGTTCAGCTTTGAGTTGAACGTTTTTTTTACTTCTCTATTTTTAATACACTTACTATGGATGCTACAATAAAAAACTACATTTCTAACACCTTACATAAACTAGCTATTATTGAAGAGGCTGATATTGCTTATGAAAATGTGGAGCTATATCAATTTCAGAAAGCATATGAGAACGGGGTGCCCTTTAAAAAACAAAATGGAGAACGCTATGCAATTGCATTGCTAAATGCAATTACATTAGAAAGTGCTTCTAAAATTGCTAGAGAACTTAAAAAGAATAAAAACCTTAGCTTAAAAGGACTTACTCAGTTAGTAGACAGTCATCGTTTAAAATGTTATATAGAGGGTACGTCTCCATCGTATAATACTTGGAAAAGTGGAGATATTGGAGTTGTTTTCATCACCTATTCTGATGAAAAGAGAGAAATAATTCCTAATTTTATTAATGAGTCTATATAAGCTATTCGCTACGCTTCTACACTTATTCCTTTTAAACTAAAGCTTTGCAACAAGATACCTATTAAGATTATATTTTTAATAATATACTGACCGAGTAAGGTTAAACACATGGGGTGTGTAAATATTTTTTCAGAAAAAAAGCCATAGAAGTATTTCTTTCTATGACTTTAAATTTTAAAAAAAGTTTAATATCGTTGGTTAGAACAATCTAAACCTACCTCCTATTAACAAGGTTCCTTGCAAGAAAGTAAAGTCTTGAGAAGCAGTATCTGCTTTACTTTGTGTAGTTCTTATATCAGGCATATTTATGTATCCTCCTCTTAAATCTGTTTGGATAAAGAAATGCTTGTAGATTACAAAATTGAATCCGAATTGAGCATGAATTCCATACCCCGCCAAATGAAAGTCGTCGTGTCTTTCTTTACTTAATAAAGTAGAATTTGTCTTAGGTAACAAAGCCCCTGCTCCTATTCCCTCGGTTAAATTAATTCTAAAATTCTCGGTATGAATTCCTAAGTCTTCAGAAATATCATCAAACCTGTTGATAGATACATGTATGTAATTTAACCCATCCGTATGTTCAAACTGCAAAAAGTCTTGAGTTTGTTTGATAATATCATCAGTGTAAACATTATCAAAAATACCTCCCGTATTAATTTCTCCATTAATAGTTAATGCTTGGTCCTGTACAGTTACATATTTCATGTGATCTAACCCTAAAACAACACTATAGTTTTCGTGAAAAAAATATCCAATTGCCGCATTCGTTTGAGGTAGTGAAATATTAGCAGGGTTCAGGTATTTATTTACCGAAAAAGGAATTTGTTTATCCTTAGCTGCTACATCTTTTAATGTAAAATTATAATCGTCTCCTTTAAACGTAATATCTGATGCTGAATATTTAGCTCTATTCCATCCCCAATACGCATAAAACTTTCCTTTATTAGATAACTTACTGCTTTTTTCTTGACCTTTTACAGAAACCGATACTAGCAGCACTGCAATAAATACTTTAAAAAATTTCATGGACTTATTGATTATCTTTGTTAAAAAATTGGGGCAAATTTAACAAATCAAAATGGATAAGAACCTTAACACGATTAAAGAAATTGTAAAAAAACACCCTATTGTCTTTTTTGATGGAATTTGCAACCTATGCAATACCTCTATCCAGCTTATTATAAAAAATGACCGCAAAAACAAATTCCTTTTTACTCAACTTCAATCAGATAAGGTAAAAGAGTTTTTAAGACAGCAAGAAGAAGATTTTAGCAATACTGATTCTATTCTACTAGTTACACCTAAGAAGATATATACAAAGTCTAGTGCAGCTCTAAAAATTGCGAAAGATCTAAAAGGTTTTTATCCCTTACTTTATATCTTTTACATTATTCCAAAACCTATTAGAGATGTTATATACGATTTGATTGCTAAAAACAGATATAAGTGGTTTGGCAAAGAAGAAAGCTGTATGATACCTACTGCAACACTAAAAAATAAATTTTTATAAATTTCATTGGTTCTAATTCTTTAATATCTACTATTTTTGCCCACAAATCTAAATGTACATGGAGAAACTAAGACAACGTTGGGAATTAAAATCTAACTGGGGTATTTTAGCAATTATTGTTGCCTTTAGTATCAATGGATCTTTTGCAGCTTTTATTGTTAGGCCTATTTTAAAACTTATAGGAGTTTCTAAAGAAAACCTAAATATTGTCATTTATTACATCCTATACTTAGTGCCTGTATTTATTGTTTACCAATTTACACTTCCATATTCTGGTTGGTTGGTTGGCCAATATAAATTCTTTAAAAACATGCAACACAAAATGTTGGTTAGAATGAAAATGAAAAAAGATTAACTTTCTTTTTCTTCTTTTTCTTCTTTGTCAAAGAATATACTTAAAATCCAAGTAACCGTAAACGTTGGGAAAATGTCTGTAAAAGGCAATGCCTCTTCTACAAACCCTACAACAGCTGTATATTTAGAAATAGTATTCTTAAACACCTTGGTTATTAAATAAGCAGACAAAGGAGCCCATACAATATCTATATACTCTGCAACTCCTGGTATAAAGTACGATACTACTCCTACCAAATCTAACACTATACTTAATACTAATTTTTTATATTTAGACTTCATATTTCAAAAATATACAATAGGTGGAGTTTGAACAATTCATTTCTAAAATAGATTTATTAAAAAACGGTAAATTACCTGGGATTGACGCTCATAAGCTCTTAGCTCCCTTACAACGTCCTGTTTTTGACAAATATAACACTCCAGAAAATGCCAGATTAGCTGCAGTCCTAATTTTAATATACCCAGACGAAAAGAATAAAACATCCATTTTACTTACCAAGAGAGCTAGTTACAACGGAAAACACAGCAATCAAATTAGTTTTCCAGGAGGTAAAAAAGAAAAAGAAGATGCTAATTTACAAACAACTGCCATAAGAGAAACTCAAGAAGAAGTAGGTATAGAGAATGTTACTATGGTAAAGGAAATGACCAACATTTATATTCCTCCCAGTAACTTTAGTGTAAACCCCTATATGGGATTTATAAAGGAACCTCCAGCATTTTTACCCAACCACGAAGTTTCGCAAATTATTCAATTCCCTGTCGAAGAGCTACTCAATCCAAACACAGTAAATGTATTTGACAATAGCAGCCTAAAAAACATTCCCTGTTTTAATTATAATGGGCATATTATTTGGGGAGCAACTGCTATGATACTAAGCGAAGTAAAAGAACTGTTAAAAACTAGCTTTTAGGTATGAAATTATTGTAAATTTGCCACCGAACTAAGAAAACCAAACTAATTAAATGAGTTTATTTAAAAAGAATCCTTTTGGACAATTTCTTTTTTTGAAAAAGATAATCATTGCTGTTTTTGGAATTATTTCCTACCGCAGGTACAATGGTTTTAACAAACTCCAAATAGAAGGTTCTGAAATTTTAAAAGAACTACCTGATAGAAATGTATTGTTCATCTCTAACCATCAGACCTATTTTGCTGATGTTGCTGCTATGTATCATGTTTTTTTTGCCACACTAAATGGTAGAGAAAATTCTTTAAAAAGATGGACCTATTTACTACATCCAAAATTGAATTTGTATTATATAGCTGCTTTAGAAACGATGAAGGCAGGTTTATTACCAAAGATATTTGCTTATGTAGGTTCTATCTCTATAGAAAGAACTTGGAGAGCAGCAGGTCAGAATGTAAATAGACAGGTTAAAATGTCTGATATTACAAATATTAAAACAGCTTTAGATGATGGATGGGTAGTTACCTTTCCGCAAGGAACTACAAAGCCTTTTAACCCTATTAGAAGAGGAACTGCGCATATTATTAAAACATACAAACCTATTGTTGTACCTATTGTAATTGATGGGTTTAGACGCTCTTTTGACAAAAAAGGACTCTTAATTAAAAAAAGAGGAATTCTACAGTCTATGGTTATTAAACCACCTATGGAAATTGATTACGAAAACGAAGATGTAAACGATATTGTTAAAAAAATTGAATTTGCTATTGAACAACATCCTTCATTCTTAAAAGTTATTTCTGTAGAAGAATATGCAGAGCAAGAAAGAAAATTAAATAAGCAACGTGAATTTTGGAGCAATGCAGATGACGAAGCATAAAAATCTGTACCGTAAAATCTAATAAGGCATACATATATACAAAAAACAGGAATTTAATAAATTCCTGTTTTTTTTGTTTTTTAACACTTCTATTATTTAAAGAGAACCTTTTTTTTGTAAGCAATATTATCTAATTCAACCTCTACTAGGTAAAACTAAACTCATCAGATGGAATAAAACTGTATTGGTATATCTCTTTGCCTGTTACATCAAAAACAGACAGTTTACCTGATGAAAAATCCTTGTATATCTTAAACTTAAGCTCTTTTTGCTCTACAGGGTTTTGTACTACTACAAACACATCGTCTGTTGCTTCTGTAGACACTACAACATCACTCTCAGTCCCAGTTACTCTTAAAAGAAATACATCATTAGGTTTTTAAATCTAAAAGTACTAATCTTCTTCTTTTTGATAAAAAAACTGAAAAATTTAGAAGGATAAAACACTCATAAATAGCAATAAAAAAAGCAGCCCTAAGGCTGCTCAATTTTTGGTTTTTAGTTTTATTTATAATAATTGGTTAATTATAAATCTCTGTTTCTGTTACAACAACTTCACTTATTGCAGAAGCAACAGTAGTTACAACTGTTGTTGTTTTCTCGGTTACATCATCTACTGTAACAACCGTAGTAATTTCACCTGTAGTATTTGTTGCTGGTGTTACAGCTTCTGGAATTGAAACCTCTCCAGTCTCTTTGTCTTTAACTGTCGTAATTTTAGTAGTATTGGTAATTGTTAAACCTACACCAGCTACTGTTGCCAACGCATTCCCGTCTACATCTGTATTTGCAATTTCTAATAAATAATCTGTAGAAGTTTCAGTTAACGTAATCGTTCCTGTCTCTGCATTAGTTACCTCATCAGAAGAAGAAATAGTATAGCTTACTTTATACATTCCCTCAACAGCTGGATTTACGTCTTCGGCAGCAATATATGCAGATGATTCATCCAAAGAAGCAACATTAAAGTTTAAGGGTCTAGCGTCTTGTTCATAATGTATTACTAAATCTGTTTCCTTGTATATATTAATTGTACTAGGAACATTTACACTTGTGTATCCTGCCAATGTATTGTTAGCTGCAATTGGGTTTGAAACCTCTATGGTATATGCCGGAACTAACTTTACTTCCTTAAATTCTTTTTCATCAGAACTACTACAACTAACTATAGCAGCTATGATTGGTAAAAATTTTAAATATTTAATTATGTTTTTCATTTTTATATTTTTTAAAACACTTCCTCTTAAGTATATAAAGAGGAAGTATGTTATAAATCTATGGTCTATCGTTCACTATTAATAAATCAAAATTATCTAACCATAACTTTTGCACAATCGCATCGTCTTGACCGGTTTTAGTAACATTTACATCCATTCTTCCGGCATTAATAGTTGGTAAGTCCACCGCTGGTAAAGTTAATAGTACCCACTTCCCTTTTTCTACAGAAGAAATATCAAAATTAAAAGTAGCTTCTACTTTATCAGTAAAGTTATATTGGAAATTCGTCATATTAGTAGCAGGATCTATATATACCCAAACACTTGGTATATACTTACCTGGAGAAACTGGACTAATAGTTTTAAATGCAGATCCTTGTAGTCTTGCCAAATTCGGAATACCAGTAGCTGGTGTTTCAAATTTCAACGAACTATTTCCTTCATATGCTAAGTCTGTATCTCTCCAATAGTACAACGGTCCAGCTTCTTTATTAGCATTGTGTTGAGCCCAGAACAACCCTTGATTCATATTCGCTAGTTTGAACTGATTTCCTGAACCACCATATTCAGATTCATACCCTGTGTAATCATTAATATTCATAATTCCTTCATAATCTGCAAAAGATATAATTCTTGTAACAGGATCAAAACTAGCTAATGATCTTCCATCTACAGATAGAATTCCGTTTTCATCGTCTAAATTGTCGTCTGTATAAGAAACTGTGAAAGTATCAGTATTGTAAACTGGCTCAGCTAATTTTAATTCTATAACTGTTGCATCTCCATCTTTTAACGAAATAGATTCCACAGCTATGTCTTGGTCAAATCCGGCATCTGTATTAGTTACATGAACCGTAAACTTACCTTCCTGTCCTGCAAAACTTTCAACTTCACCGCTTACAGGGAAGCTAATAGTACCATTTCCACTTACTTTTAAACCAGACTTGTATTCAAATGGTTTGGTAGATGGCAATACTTTAATTTTTAACGGAATTAGTTTTGTAACATTTTTAACAGGTCCAACTGTATTCGTTCTTCTAGACTGAATTGTTGCTGTATAAAAATCATCTCCTTCAGTTAACTTATTATAAGTAATTTCAACAAGTTCTCCTCCACTAATTTCTGGTTTACCTCCTCCTAAAGTCCATCTTCTAGCATCAACTTCTCCTGCTGTAGATAAATCTTCAAATTGTAACTTTTCAGCTGCTTCAATAGAAATCTCTAACCAAGAATCTATATCTTCTTCACTAGGATTTTCATCGGCTGTTACATGTAAAATCTCTGAGTATGGATTTCCTTCATCCAAAATAGTTGGCCCTGTTGGGTCAGCTGGGTTGGTTATATAATTTTGTCTGTAAATTTTAAATTCAGGATTAGGATCTTCAAATACTTTTACTTTAAAAATAGTATCTACCACTTTACCCGTAAATTGCTTTTCCTCTCCATTAATTTCTTTAGAATAATTTACTTCTGTATTAAATGTTGTGGTTAGCTTTACATCATAAGTACCTGGCTCTGTAAACAAAACGTTTATTAAAGATTCTGATGATGTAGTTCCAGCATCTGGTATAATAAAAGAAGTGTAAATAGAATCTGTTTCTCCAAATTCTTTGTTTAAGAACCTCCCCGATGTTGGAATTTCCCAATTACGACTTTTTACTCCAAACGAAATATCGTAAAAAGCTAAATAATCATTTAGGTTGATGAATTTTTCACTAACTCTTTCTGTTTCGTCTGTTCCACTAGAGTACCATTTAAAACTGGCATAATCTCCTCCCATTTCAGAAGTATCCCCATACAGAGTAACATCTTCTGTTGAACAACTTGTTATAAAGCAAAATGCCAATAACAAGGATGCGAATATTTTTATATTAGTTTTCATATCTTTTTAATTTACATTTTGGTTGTATAATGACTCTTCATTAGGTAGCGGTAAATAAGAATGTAAAGACTCTAAATAATTTACAGCTGCTTCTCTAAATTCAACTTTAAGATTGTCTGTTTCATCTCCTACTCCTATCTGAATTCTTCTTCCATTTCCAGTTACCTCTTCTCCATCTGCATCTATATAAGAAAACGGATACTGTACCAGTTGATAGTCTCTAGCTGCTAAGTCTTGAAATCTTTGCTTTGCAACTCCCCATCTTCTTAAATCAATTGCTCTTTCTGCATATCCTTCTAATGCTAACTCCAAAGGTCTTTCGGTATACATTAAATGTTCCATTAAACTTGTTTGGTCGTACGTAATATCATTGTAAGTCCCAGAACCATCATCAGCACCTAAAAGCATTAATCCCCATCTATCTCTAATTGTGTTTATATAACCTAATGCTAAATCAATATCATTTTTTTGTATGTAACACTCTGCCAACATTAAATAAGCATCGGCCAATCTATACACTACAACATTCTTATTACTTTGCCACGGAGTTGATAATACTTGCTCTTCATGAGAAACAATGTCGTGATTGGTGAATTTCTTAAAAAATGAAAAAATTGCAGTCCCAAAACTAGTGTTCTTATAAGCTGGAGTTTGACCGTAATAAGTAGACTCCTCATCGTTAGCAACAGCAATCATCTGAGCACATCTTAATGGAACACTTTTTAATTCAGTTCCATTTTTAAAGTTTCTTGAATCGTTAAAATTAACTGGTTCTGAAGAATAAGCATGTGTAATCCATGCAGTAGGGTTAAAATACCCTGAACCACCTTGTCCTCCACCAAAATTGTTTGGAGCAGAATACCTTGCCCATCTAGTTGTATAGGCTTCTTCATCCCAACTATCTCCATTAGAATTCACCAATCTTTGATGAACATCAGTATAATTCAATTCAAAAATAGATTCAGAACTGTAATCTCCTGCATGTGTATTTATTAACTGAACATTTTCTCCTGTTAATAAACTAAACCCATAAGCCCCTTCAATCACATCTTTTAATAATGGAATCGCAGCATCGTATTCTTCTGTATACAAATAACTCTTTCCTAAAACCAAAGCAGCCAATCCTTTGTTTGCTCTTGCTTTCTCACTTTGTATAGCAGGTAAATTATCATACGCATAAGCTAAATCTTCTCTAAAGAAATCTAAAACTTCCTGTGAAGTTGAAACTGGTTTTGAGTGATCCTCAAAACTTACTGGAACTTCATCTCTAATAATAATCTCTCCATTATTGTATGATGAGTGTAAATAAAAATGCATTAAACCTCTTAAAAAACGAGCTTCTGCCATTTGCCTTGTCCAAGCATCCTGAGACTTTAAGTCGTCTGACAAACCATTTAAACTTCTTATTGTTTGATTTGCTCTAAAAATAACTCGGTACATTCCTCCCCACTGCTTGTGGTAATGTGTACTAACTACATTGGTAAACCTTTGAGCATGCCAAGCTAAATTAGACCCGTTTTGTCTTGTTCTTTGATTTGGAAAAGCCAAATCACTTCTTAAAGATTCGTTATCAAAAGCCCATATGTATTGGTTTAATAAACCATTATAAGTAGCTGTTAAAATTTTATCTGTCTCTTGTAAATCATGTCCAAACGATTCTAATGAAACTTCATTTGGATTGATTTCCTCTAAATAATCATCACAAGATTGTAATGAAATAGCCAACGTTAATGAGGCGAGGATGTATTTTATATATCTTTTCATTTTTTTTATCGTTAAAATTTCACATTAAGACCTAAAGTGTAAAGCTGAGCTACAGGGTATCTAGAATAATCTAACCCTCTTCGTTGAACAGACCCTCCTACTTCAGGATCATACCCTGAATACTTTGTAATTGTTAAAGGGTTTTGAGCTGTTAAGAATAACCTTAATGATGATAATCCTATTTGCTCACAAGACTTTTTAGGGAAATTATATCCTAAGGTTGCTAACTTTAATCTTATAAAATCTCCGTTCTCTACCCAATAATCAATGTTTGGTTGGTAATTATCGTTTCCAATTAAATTGTGCAATGGAATGTTTGAAGTATGATTATCCTGAGACCACATATGTAATAAATCTTTATGCCTTGATCTTGAATACGCTTCATACTTGTTTACGTTAAAAATTTCAGATCCAACAGAAGCATACCAGTTTGTAGATAAATCAAATCCTCTGTAAGTCCATCTAAAGTTCCATCCTAACTCAAAATCTGGTAATGCACTTCCTTTATAATGTCTATCTCCGTTGTCTATAACACCATTTTTGTTATAGTCTAAAATTTCTATATCTCCCATTCTTGCATCAGGTCTAATTTTTTGATATTCTGCCAAACGCTCTTCTGTATTAATCGCTCCATTCGTTCCAAATAAGAAAAATGCACCTGCTTCATAACCTTCTCCAAATACAGTAATAGGATTACTTCTTACATTAGAAGCAGTATTATATAATAATGCTTGCCCTGATGTATCTGTAACTTCATTTGAGTTTTTAGTAAATACTATGTTAGAAGTAAATTTACTTTTACCAATGTTAGTTCTGTACTTAAAGGCAACTTCAATACCTCTATTTTCCATTTCCCCAACGTTCAATATGGTAATTAAATCACCCCCATCGTAAGCACCCGAAGAACTTGGAGTTCTAACAGGAAATAACATATCCTCATTTGTTGAGTGGTAATAATCAACTGTTAGATTAAATTTATTCTTAAAGAATCCTAAATCAAATCCAATATTTCTTTCAATTTTAGTCTCCCATTTTAAAGCTTCGTTTGCAAAGTTATACTGAGCCGCTCCAAAGGTTAAAACATTGTCTGTTGGATCGAATAGCGCATTTGAAACACCTAATCTCAATGTACTTTGAGCAGCATAACGATTGCTAAATCTATCATTTCCTACAGTACCTCTACCCGCTCTAATTTTAAAACTGTTAATAGTATTCTTAATAGGACTCCAGAAATCTTCATCCGAAACATTCCATCCTAAAGTTACAGACGGGAAAGTACCCCACTGATTATCTTTACTAAATACTGTAGAAGCATCTCTCCTTACTAAGGCAGTAAATAAGTATTTCCCCTTAAAGTCATAACTAACTCTTCCTAAATAACTAAATATTTTAGAGTTGTAATAATTGTCTGATGCTGCAATAGGATTGATACTTGCTCCATCTAAAACTTCTATATTATTATTTAATACACCTTCTTTTCTAGCAGAGAATCCTTTATATCCTTCTTCTTTAATTGCTGTAATAACTTGTGCCCCTACATTATGGTTCCCAAACTTTTTTCTAAAGCTTAATCCTAAATCTGCAGACAATGTTTCTTGTCTTGAAGCAGATGCTTGAACATTACTCTTTGTAGGATCTGTTTCGGTAGGATCTCCATTTAAGAATACAATCGAATATTGTGGAGAAAACTGATCACGGTAGTTATCCGTAATTGCAGCTCCTATAGTCCCCATAATACTTAACTCTTTTGTTAACTGTCTTGTAATTCCTAAACTAGCATTAATTCTTTCTCTGGTTGAGTTGTCTTTTCTCTTTAACGCTTGTGCTAATAACTCCAATGGAGTTCTTACTCCACCATCACCCTGACTTCCTGTAGAGTAAACTACATCTTGACTAGGGTCTACAATTGGATACAAAGGAGAATATCTTTGCGCATTGGTAATTACGTTGTTTCCTGTTCTCTGTCTCTTTTCTGTTGTAAAAGCAATACTAGATCTAATTTTCCAATCGTCTTTATTATAGCTTGCAGAAATACGTCCATTAATTCTTTGGAAACCTGAGTTGATTAAAGTTCCTTCTTGATCGAAAAAACCTCCAACAGCATTAAAAGAAAAATCTTTAGTTCCTCCAGAAATATTTAATGTATGTTGATGCGTTTTGGCATTATCAACCAAAACATAATCATCAAATGTATTATCATTGTTTAACCACTCTGGGAATCTTGTAGGACCAATTCTAAAAGTAGAAGCTCCATTGTCAACCTGAGTTGTTCTGTAAAATAATTCTTCTCTAGCATTCATTAAAGGAATACCATCTCCAATGTGCTGAACACCATATGTAGAATTTAGGGTAATATTCATTTTCCCTTCTTTTCCTTGTTTGGTAGTTACCAAGATTACCCCTCCTGCTCCTTGAGTACCATAAATTGCGGCAGAAGCAGCATCTTTTAAAATATCAATCGTTTCAATCTCGTTTGGACTTAAACCTGGGTTCCCTGGTTGAGCAATTCCATCTACAACCCATAAAGGCTCATTAGACCCCAATAAAGAAGTAACTCCTCTAATTTGAATACTTGCTTGCTCTCCTGGCTCACCACTACTTGCAGTTACGTTAACTCCTGAAACTTGACCTTGAATAGCCGAAGCAACATCGGTAGTTACAAACTGTTCAATAGCTTCTGCTTTTACTTGCACAACTGCCCCAGTAACTTCTTTTTTCTTTTGTGTTCCATATCCTACAACTACTACCTCATCTAAGGCATCAGCTTCTACCTCTAAGGTTACATCTAAAGTTTTTCCTTTTACTGTTTTAGCGGTGGTTTTCATCCCTAAATAAGAGAACTGAATGATATCACCTTGTTTTGCTTTAATAGCGTACTGACCATCAAAGTCTGTTGTGGTTATTATTTTGGAACCTAATTTTTGAACTGTTACCCCAATTAAAGGCAAACCATCTTCGGCTCCTGTTACAACACCTGTAACCTGATTTTGTGCTTGAGCATTACCTGTAGTACAAATAAGCACCAAGAACATGAGAAAGGATACCTTCCTCCATAATTTTTTGGTTTTCATAATTTT
This sequence comes from Wenyingzhuangia sp. IMCC45574, assembly GCF_054182685.1. Taxonomy (NCBI): domain Bacteria; kingdom Pseudomonadati; phylum Bacteroidota; class Flavobacteriia; order Flavobacteriales; family Flavobacteriaceae; genus Wenyingzhuangia; species Wenyingzhuangia sp. IMCC45574. The sequence continues at coordinate 1,259,382 of NZ_CM135169.1, forward strand.
CAATCTCTTCATTTAAATTAGTTTTTGTTTTTGTCAAACTCTTAAACTCAACTAGAGCCATTCTAAGATTTAAATCTTTTCAACGTAAGACTGAATTATCTACATAAAAAATAACGATTCATTATCTTATACACAACTACATCGCAAAGAGTTTAAGATTTCAACAAAAGCAAAGTTCTCAGATATTAAGAGCCATCGTATGTTTGCCTGTAAATTTTATGTGTGTGCAAGTAAAAAACAGTAAGACACAGCCTAACATAGATTAAACCTTTGCAAAAGAGCGCTAATTAGGAACTTAATTAGCTACATAAAAAAAGCCTTTAAAAGCTAATTTGCTTCTAAAGGCTTTTACATTATTTAAATACTGTATAAATGATTTAACTAATCGGTATTACTCCCCAATAGATTGTCTAATCCTTTATTTACATATTGACCAGGAGTTACATTGTATTTATCTTTAAACACTTTACTAAAGTGTGACCTACTTTTAAAACCTGTGGCTACAAAAACCTCATTAACAGTCATTTTCTCCCTTACCAAAAACTCTGCTGCTTTCTTTAACCTATAGTCTTTTAACAATTCAAACGGTGTCTTGTTGGTTAAAGCTTTTACTTTCTGATAAAAATGAGTTCTATTTAAGTACAAATGTTTCGCCAAATTATCAATATCCAAATCTTTATTGTCTAAATTTTCAGACATTAAATCGTATAACTTCTCTAAAAAGGCTATGTCTTTTTTAGATTCTTTTTTCTTTTCTAACTCTAAAGGAAAATCACTCTTAAATCGCTCTCTTAGCTGTGCTCTGTTCCTTAGTAAAGATTCTATAGTCGTAATTAATCTTTGTGAGTTAAAAGGCTTTTTAATATACGCATCTGCTCCTTCTTCTATTCCTTGTATTTGTTCGTCATTAGAAACACACGCAGTTAATAACACTACAGGAATATGACTTGTCTTTATATTTTCTTTAATAGACTTACAAAGTTCAAAACCATTTACCTCTGGCATTAAAACATCACTTAAAATTAAATCTGGCCAATCTTCTTTTAAAGCCTCTAAACATTCTGCTCCGTTTGCAAATGCTTTCACATTAAAAAACTTAGATAAAATCTCTGTTACAAAATTCCTCATATCTAAATTGTCCTCTGCATAAAAAATTCTTGCATTAGAGAAAGACTCATCTACCTTTAAAGCACTATAGTCAATTTCTACAGGAGTCTTTGGTTCTTCTTTTCTTTCGAATTCTTTTTCTAATTGTAAAATTCTCTCAAGTTCATCTTCCTTTACTTCTCCCTCGTGTATTACGGGTAAAATAATATGAATTGTAGTTCCTTCTCCTAGTTTACTTTCGGCATTTATATAACCGTAATGCATTTCTACCAATCTTTTTGTAAATGCCAACCCTATACCAGATCCTCCAATGTACTCCTCTGTCATTTTTTTAGATTGATAAAAACGTTCAAAAACATGTGGTAAATCTTCTGCATCTATTCCCTTACCAGTATCCTTAAACGTAAGTACCAAGTTGTTTCCGTTTACTCTGTAAGAAATACCTATTTGATCTCCTGATTTGGTATACTTAAAAGAGTTGCTCAATACATTGTTACATATTTTCTCTAATTTGTCCTTATCGGCAGAAACAAAAACACTTCTATCGTCTGTTCCATAAATTTTTAAACTTTTATCTTCCTTGTCTGATAAAAACTTAAAATCCACTGCCAAGTTTCTTAAAAACAAATCGAAATTAAACACTTCAAAATTCATTTTTAATTGCTGAGTATCTGACTTTTGAAAATCATGTACTTGGTCTATTAATTGAGAGATTCTCTTAGCTTGTCTTTGTACAATCGTTAATTTTTCCTCTACATTTATTTCCTCCCCTTTTTGAATTTTACTCATTACAAAATCTATAGGACCAGAAATTAGAGTAATCGGCGTTTTAATTTCATGTGTGATATTGGAAAAAAATCGAAGTTTAGACTCATTAACATCCTTTAAATTATCAAACTCTATTTGTTCAATTTCTATTTCATGATTTAATGACTGTATTTTTAAGAAAATTGAAAATACAAGGTAAATAATCAACAAACCAAAACCTATGTAAATTATATACGCAAAGCCCGATTTCCAAAAAGGTTTAGAGATGTTAATTTTTAATTCCTTGGGTTGAGTCCATTGGTTTAATGCATTAGAAGCCTTTACAACTAAGGTGTAATCTCCCGGCTGAAGTCCATTAAATTCAATTACGTTCTGTCCGTCCTTAAGCTCCACCCAATCTTCATTTAGCGGAACCATTTTATATTTTAAACTATGATTTTTAGTGTTTGAGTAATGCAATGGAATGGCCTCTATGGAAAATACATTCTCGTTATGCTTTAATTCTATAGCATTTAAATACGACAATTGCTTATTTAAAATCACCCTGTCTCCAATAGTATCACCAGCCTTAACCAACCTATTAAACAACCTAAATTCAGAAAAATCTAATACAGGTAAAGGTTCTTTTTTATCTACCTCCTCTGGCCTAAAGTAACAGAAAGACTCATTTCCAACAAAAACAAAAATACCGTTATCTAATTTCTGAGAAGTATAATAAAAGTCTTCAAAAGGCAAACCATCTTCTTTGGTAAAGCTTCTAAAAGAATGATTGTATACATTGAATTTATTCAACCCATTATTGGTCGATATCCAAAGGTTTCCTTTATCATCGTTTAATATACTCTTTACCACGTTGTTAGAAAGACCATCTTCTTCGGTAAAAGGAATAAACTTAGGAGTATTGGTATTGCTCTCCTCTACTTTACAAATCCCCCCTCCTTCTGTACCTATCCACAAGTCTCCATTGTCTAACCTAAGCACAGATGAAACAAAATTACTAGAAATAGTATTAGAACTCTTTTTATTAACCTTGTAGTTATTTACTTTAAAATCTTTTATAGGTCTATTGGAAGCTAGCTCTACTCTTATCAAACCTCTGGTTTTATCTCCAATCCATAAATAATGATACAAAGGATCTACATATAAATACTTAAACGTAGAGTAACTACCTATTTTCCTGTATGCACTGTTCTCTCTAAAGTCCTCTACATTACCAATGCTATTGTTTTTAATATTAACCTTAAAAATACCATCCGTAAAAGCAACCCATATGTTTCCATCTTTATCTTCTGTAATATCTCGTATCCCTCCTAAAAACTCTGGAGCTACTTTAATCTTCTCTATTCGCGCTCCATTATCCTTGGTCCTTCCAATGTATCTATTTAAATCTCCTGTAAACGTAAACCAAGAGTACCCTTTACTATCTCTATATATTAGTGTACTCTTTTCTTTTTCTTCTTTGTCAAAATTAAAATCTAAATAGTTAAACTGCTTCTTTTTAAAATCATACACTCTAAAATCGCCTCCAGAAACTCCTAAAGAAAAAACCGATTCAGATACTATAGATATATTTAAAAACTTTCGTTGTGCAGTCTTTACTTCTTTAAAAGGGTTTTTATCCAAGTCTATTAAAAAAACACCTTTATCAAAAGATCCTATCCACGAATACTTTGCATCAAAACCAACTAAAACACTTGTTCTTAACTTCTTACCACCATCACTAAAATAGGCAACTTCATATTCTTTTCCTTGAGAAAAAGCAGCTAAGTCCATAATCTTTAAAGCCCCTGAATTTAGTTCTCCCAACCAAAGATTGCCTTTAGAATCTATATTAGAAGTTGTAAATCTTAAATCTTCAAATTGTTTTTCATGAATTTTAAACGTACACTCTCCATTCTTAAACTCATAATCTACTATACGTACACCACCACTACTAGAACCAATTAATAATTTATTTTCTCCCAGACGTTCTATAAATGAGCTATTTATAAAGGGATCCATGTCAATTACTTTTACCTCTTTAGCAAGAGCATTGTATTGAAACATTTTGTAGGTTGTTGTAAAAAGATATACATCCTCGCTTATCGAAATTCCATCGATAATAAACTTACGTTTGGTAGGAAAGCCTAAAATATTGGCATTGTATTTTTCTTGAATTACAAAGTTTTGGTCAAAAACAATCAATTCATTGTTCTCTGTTCCACAAATAATGTCTTTGCTTTTGGGATGAATTCTAATACTGGTAATTGTAGGTTCTATTGTATTATTAATTCCATCAATGGTTTTTATCTTGGTAAACTTTTCTTGCTTAAAGTTATAAATCGTCAACCCCTTATCTGTTCCAATAATTAATTCTCCTCTATCGTTCTCGTTAATAGAACGAACCCTATTACTAGTTAATATATCTTTCTTGTAAGAGTTTTTATACTGCTTAATTCTAAAACCATCGTACTTATTCAATCCATCATAAGTACCAATCCAAACAAAACCTTTTGAATCTTTAAAGATAGAAGTAACCCCATTATGAGTTAAACCATTAGATATATTTAAAGCTTTGTAGTAGTGTAAATCTTCCTTTTGAGCAAAAGTAGTACCCAATAGAAAAAGGAATACGAAAATTAAATAGTAGTTTTTTTTCAAGTCTTCTAAATTTTAAACAAATATATTTCACATGCGTTAATATACTAAAGAATTCTCTTTATTTTACGCAACAAATCAATTATAATTACGTACAGAGACAAAAAGTGTACACACAAAAAAAGCAACCCTAAGGTTGCTTTAAATTTTAGTCCAATGAAAAAGTTTCGTTAAACCTTGGCATTTCTCGTTCTCGCCACAATTGTCCTTCTTCTTCTGCATGAAACCACAATGGTTCTACATGTGTAGCGGTCCACTTTTCTACCTTTTTTATCATCATTTTTAACCTCTCTGGATTTTCTGCACTTTTATCGTTCTCTTCGCTAATGTCATCTTTAATTTTAAACAACTTCCATGGTCTATTTCCAGTTCTTACTATTTTCCAATCATTGTACCTTGCACCTACATCACTTAAACCTGTTCTATGTCTAAGAATGTATAACATTTCGTCTTTATGAGGATTTGTTCCTTTTTTAAGATGAGGTAAAACATTTGTTCCTGCTAAGTCTTTTTGATTAGATGGAGTTACTTTAGCCAAAGCTGTAAAAGTTGGGTATAAATCTAAAGCCGATACCGGGTGATTAAATTTCTGATTTGGTTTGATTTGTTCTGGCCAATGGAAAAACATAGGCACTCTATGCCCTCCTTCATAAGCACTTCCTTTCCCTTCTTTTAAAGGATAGTTACTCGCTCCTTTTCCTAATTTCCCTCCATTGTCACTAAAGAATACAATAAGCGTGTTTTTAAATTGCTTGTTGGCTTTTAATGCCTTTACCAATTTACCAACCCCTCTATCTACCGCATAAACCATACCCGCATATGTCTTCCTCTTTTTATCTTTAATAGTTGAAAAGACATCCATATCCTCTTTTTTAGCTTGTAAAGGAACATGGGGAGCATTGTATGCCAAATACATAAAGAAAGGTTTGTTTTTCTTTGCTGCTTTGTTTACTATATTTACAGCTTCTCTAGACAAACCATCTGTTACATATTCCTTTTCGTCTACCTCCTTACCATTGTACTCCAACGGCTTTACGTAATCTCTTATTAATTTTACTTTGTTTTTCTTTTGTTTGGCATACTTAGGCTTGTACTGTTCTGGAAAATAGTCATGACCACCACCTAAGAAACCATAAAACTCATCATAACCTCTATTATTTGGATGAAACTGTTTGTCTGCTCCTAAATGCCACTTTCCTACTGCAGAAGTATAATACCCTGCCTCTTGCAACTCCTTACTAATAAACTTATGCTCTAATGGAATTCCCAAACCGCTATTTACCAAATCTTTAGGAATATTAAACTGTCCGCCCATTACATGTGCGTATTTTCCCGTCATAATACTTGTTCTACTTGGTCCACAAAATGGATGTGCTACATACCCGGCAGTCATAATAACTCCTGCATGAGCTAGCTGGTCTAAATTAGGTGTAAGAATATCTTTTGATCCGTTAAAACCTACATCATTGTATCCCAAGTCATCACACAGTATAACTAAAATATTGGGTCTTTTATCCTGAGCACACGCACCTGTTAACAGGAACATAGACAGTAGCATTATTCCTAATTTTGCTCTTAATATATTTCTCATTCTTAAATTAATTTTGGTTTTCTAACTTCTAATCCCTTCTGTACAACAATATTTCCAAGGCTTAAACCTACCTAAATACCAATGGCGAAAATTAATACTTCTTACAATTACCTCATCCGTAAATCTCAACCTTAAACAGTACTTTTTTTACATATAAAGCATATTTTACAAGAGAAAACATGCTTTTGGTACTTTTCTTATTTTTTTAAAAATTCATAAAAATCAAAAAACGTCTTAAAATGAATAAATCCACACAATAGACATGGTAAATTTTGTGCTGATTATTTCCACATAACTGGTAACCAAACAGACATTTCTGCTTTTCCTCTGTTTGCCCATGCAAAATAAGGCACCATTTGTAATTTTTTTGTTTCCCACGTAGGCTTAGAAACTTCTGTATACATTCCGGTTTTATGATCTTTACGTAATTTAAAATCTCCGCTAATAGTAGTAATCCCTCCTAAGAAATTAGGCTTATAAGTAGGTTTTAGTTTAGCATCTGTTGGATAGTACACATCTAAAACATCTGTTCCTTGTGGTAAATCTGGTGTTTCTACACAATACACTACAGGCCCTCTTTTTACTGCTACCTGATTACGTACTTCTTCTATTAAAGGATTCCCCTCTAACAACTTTACATCCATTGGCATTTGCAATGTAACCACATCGCCTTTTTTCCATTTTCTGTTTAATGTTAAATACACTCCTGCTGTAACCTTTTGAGCGACTTCTTTACCATTTACCTGAACCTTAGAACCCTTAGCCCATTCTGGAATTCTCAACTTAATATCAAAAGCCGATTTTTTACTTCTCTTAACAGTAAGTTTTACAGCTCCTTTCCATGGGTATTGACTTTCTTGAATTAATTCAATTTTAGAACCGTCCAACATTTTAGTTGTTAGTTTATTCCCACCGTAAAGATTTACAGCAACTCCATTATCTGTTAAACTATATGCCCATCCAGATAATTTAGCAATGGTACGCACCAAATTAGGAGGACAACAAAAACATGGAATATACGGCTGACGAACATCAAACTCTGTATCGTTACCAGGATCGTAACCATTGTGGCTTACTCTTAGTGGGTTGGCATAAAAATAATCCTTACCCTCTACACTAATTCCAGACAAAGCACTGTTAAACAAAACCAACTCCATGATATCTGCATATTTAGCTTCTCCATGTACTCCTAACATTCTATAACTAAACATAGAGTTACAAATATTAGCACAAGTCTCGTTATAAGCAGATAAATTTGGCATCATATACTCGTTAATAAAACCTTCGTGCACCATATCTACATGAGACGAAACCCCATGATGGGTTTGCCCTACTGCCCCAGTTACGTACATCTTTTTATCAACCACATTCATCCAAAGCCTGTCCAAAGCATCAATTAAAGCTTTTTCTCCTGTTTCCGCATAAACATCTGCTGCTCCTGCATAAAAATACAAAGCCAATACAGCATGCCCTTCTGCAGTTTTAGCTTTGCGTAAAGGAGTACGTTCTTGTACCATATCTCCTATAAACTTATAGCTAGAAACTTTGGTTGGTACTACTTTAGACTGTCCTCTTAAATTAATGAACAACTCCGCTAGTTTTAAATATCTTTCATCTTTTACAGTTCTATATAGTTCTACCAAGCCCATTATTTGTGTTTGGTTAAATCCAAAACGTTTTAAATCTCCCTTAGGCTCTGGCATAAACGTATTGTAAAGAAAATCTGCATTTTTAATAGCGATGTCTAAAAAATTAGTCTTTCCTGTTATTCTATTGTGAATACATGCACTGGTATATAAATGTCCAAAATTGTACATTTCGTGATGCTGTCTGTTTCCAAAACGGTCCATATCTTCTTTTGTTTGAACCATGGTATGTATATATCCGTCTGGTGCTTGTGCCTTACCAATAATGTCTATATATGCATCTAATTCTTTTAGAATTTTAGCATCTTTATTTTGAGCATAGATATACATAGAAGCTTCCATCCATTTGTAGAAATCCCCATCGTGCCATTTCATTCCTTTGTGCTTTCCTTCTTTTAGTCCCGCAGCAATTTTAAAATTATTTAAAGCATGTCCTGTATCTCCTGTAAGCAAGTCTCCCATATGAGGTACCATGGTTTGTTCTGCAACTTTAAATTTATCAGCCCAAAAACCTGTTGTCCACTGACAATCTCCAATGTTTACACTCTTAAATTTTACATTCGGACTTTTAGAATTATTCATAATTCCTTTGTCTTGAGCAAATGAAGCTATAAACAACATAAGTGCTAAAATTTCAATCCCTTTTTTTCTCATTATCTATAATTTATCTTGGTTTCTTTTCAATATAATATTGACACTTCTGTAGATCGTTTTTCACATAAAAATTAGTTAAAACTATCGAATCGTATCAAAAATACATATCTAAGACTTGTTTCTTATTGACTAGTTAAATTAAGGTCAAAATAATACTTATAGATGTTAATATACGTAAAAACCACTTCTTTAATTTCAAAAAAAAACTACACAAAATCAAAATAGTACTATTATAGGGCAAACAACGTAACAATACTACAATAAAAAACAGCTTATTTTGTAAAAACAACAATATTTTGCTTTTAAAAGCATGATTTTAATAATAGCCGATTTTATTAACCAAAACCTTAAAAACCAAACAAAAACAAGTTAAAACTTAAACCAACAAAAAATCTTTATTAAAAAGTCAAAAAAAACAGGCTGAAGTAAAGTAAAATTATCAATTCAAGACTTATTCAATACTGAATAAGACAAATTAATTTATAACTAACTAAATATGATAAATTATTTATTTTCAAAATTAAAACTCATAGCCAAAAGCTTTGTATTGGTTATGATTTTCTCATTAGTCAGTTTCTCATCATTTGCCCAAAAAAACAAAAATGTTTCCGGGGTTATTAAAGACGAGAACGGCGATCCTGTAATTGGTGCTACCATAGAAAAACTAGGTACAAAACTAATTACAACATCTGACTTTGATGGACAGTTTACTATTAAAGCTAAAGATGGAGACATTATTAAGTTTACATATATTGGAATGGAAACTGTTACCAAAACAGTAAAAGGACAAACGCTTAATATTTCTATGAAAACTGAAGCGAGTGCTTTAGATGAAGTAGTATTAATTGGATATGGAGCTGTTAAGAAAAAAGAATTAACTGGAGCCGTAGCAAGAGTTGAAGCTGAAGAGATTGAAAAAATTGTAACATCAGACCTAGGTTCTGCTATTCAAGGTTCTGTTTCTGGGGTAAACGTAGTTGCTCCTTCTACTCCTGGTGGTGAATCTCAAATTTTAATTCGTGGTATTACTTCTTTAGACGGAGACAACACTCCTTTATATGTAGTAGATGGAATTATTCAGGATGGAGATCCTAGAATTCCGCCAAGTGAAATTGCTTCTTTAGACATTCTTAAAGATGCGGCTTCTACAGCTATATATGGTGCACGTGGTGCTGCCGGAGTTATCTTAATTAGTACCAAACAAGGTAAAGTAGGTACCATGAAAGTTAGATTTAATGGAAGTTCTGCAATACAGTTTAGAAGACCTGCTGTTCCTTTAATGAACTCAACAGAGCAATTATACGCAGACATCATTAACTTTAGAAATACAACAGGTAACGATTTAGATGAGGATTACAGAAATGTAGTGTTACAAAACCCATCTAATTTACAGAACGAAACCAACCTTAACGAAATTATCTTTAACGACTACGCACATGTACACAACTACAATGCTAGTGTATCTGGAGGTACTAAGGAAATAACATACAATGTTACTTTAGGTATTTTCGATCAAAAAGGAATGCAATTAAACTCTGGCTACCAAAGATTTAACACACGTTCTAATACTACTTACACTAAAGACAAGTTAAAAGTTAGAACAAGTGTTGGTTTATCTGTAGACAGAAGAGATATTCCAAGAAACAACTTATTATCTCAATCTATTGTATACAGTCCATTACAAAATGGTTTAGATATTGACCAAAATGACGTATTAGAAGACGATGGAGAACAAGCAAACAGACTTACATGGGTTATTCAAAGTTTAAAAACCAAAGAATACACTAAAACATTAAGATCTAATGCTTCTCTTAATATTAGTTACGACATAAACAAGAACATTAGTGTTACAGCTAACTCTGGTATGACCTATACTACTACTAGAGGAAAATTAGACGTTCCTTACCAAGAAGTATTAAATGCATCTAACGGTAGAGCTTTAACACAACCAAACAATGCTTTTATAGAAGACAGAAGTAGCGAGAGAGTTAATTTCTATGCAGAAGTTGGTACCAACTTAAAAAAGGAATTCAACAATCATAAATTCAACTTAGGTTTATTCTTAACAACTGAAAAAACGACTTTTGAACAATTTAGAGCAAGAAAATTAGGAAACGTAAACCCAGATTTAAATGTTTTAAACAGTGCTACCGGAGAACAATTGGCATTTTCTGGAAACAGTCCTGCTGCTCCTGGAGTTGATTTTGAAGATACTCGTTTGAGTCAGATTTCACGTTTACAGTACAACTACAAAGGTAAATACAACTTAAGTACAAGTGTACGTTTTGATAGAACGTCTAAGTTTGCTTACGAAAACAACTTTGGAGTTTTCCCATCTGTAGCTTTTGCTTGGAATGTATCTGATGAGGATTTCTGGTCTGGTATGAAGAGTACAATCAACAACTTTAAAGTAAGAGTTTCTCAAGGTACTGTGGGTAACGACAGAATTGGTTCTTACTCATTTATTCCTACAATTACTCAGAACCTTAACACTATTGGTGCCGATGGTGCTAGTGGAGGAGAAATTTTACACTTAGGTGCTACTCAAACTCAGTTTAGAAATAAAGACTTAAAGTGGGAAACATCTGTACAAACAAACTTAGGGGTAGATTTAGCATTCTTAAAGAACAAAGTAACCTTAAGTGCTGAATACTACAACACCGATAAAAGAGATATGTTATTCCCAGTATTCTTACCAACTTCTGCTGGTGGAGGGAACAACGCAAGTATTATCTACAACATTGGTAACATGACCAATAAAGGGGTAGAATTAGCGGCTAAATTTAGACATAGAATTGGAAAGCTTTGGTTCCAAATGGCGGGTACTTTTGCCACGAACCAAAACAAGATTACTAAAATTAACGGTTTAAACGATTTCTTATTTACAAACGATCCAGGATTGGTAGGAAGAGCTCAAGATCAATCTATTGTTACTGGACATAAAGTAGGTAGAGAAGCAAGTGCATTCTACTTATGGAGAACAGACGGAATTATTGATACTGAGGAGAAATTAGCTGCTTATCAAAAAATTGATGGAAATGCTAGAATGGGAGATGTAAGATTTATCGATCAAAACAACGACGGACAGTTAAATGATGATGATAGAGTATACAGTGGTAGTGGTTTACCTAAATACGAAATTGGTTACAATGTAAACGCTACTTACAAAAACTTTGATTTCTCTATGAACTGGTACGCTGCATTAGGACAAGAAATTATGAACGGATTTAATGCTTGGGCATATGGGTTTGGTAGACATAAAGACTTGTTATATCAGTGGAGTGAAAACAACCCTGTTACCAACGTTCCTGCATTTAGAAACGACATGAGAAGACATAGAAACTACATTGGTTATAGTGACTTATGGGTAGAAGATGGTTCTTACTTAAGATTAAGACAAATAACTCTTGGTTATAGCTTACCTAAGAAGACAACTAAAAACCTTGGAATTGACAAATTAAGATTCTACATCAGTTCGCAAAACCCTTTAACATTTACTAAGTACTCTGGTTACAACCCAGAAGTTGGAGGAGGAATTGCTTCAAGAGGTTTAGATAAAGGTACCGGTCCAATATCTGTACAATATTTAGCTGGTGTTAATTTCAACTTTTAAGACTTAATTACAATGAAAAATACAATATTAAAATTCGCAATAATAGCGCTTTCTGTAGGAAGTATTACTTCTTGTAGTGAAGACTTTAAACGTGATTTGTTAGAGCAAGAAAACCCTAACGAACTTACTGCGGTAAGTTACTGGAGAGATTTAAAAGATACTCAAGCTGGTTTAAATGCAACGTACAAATCTATTTACGATCCAAACGTACTTAATATTAACCCAGAAATGTTACGATCAGACATGGGATATCCTACTTTGTTTAGGCCATTACCACCTGCTCCTTCTGAATTTTATGTACACACATATACAGAAACAACAAACGAGGTTAACGAAAAATGGCAAGATACATATGTAGGTATTTTTAGAGCCAATCAAGTAATCGAAGGGTTAGAAAAAATTCAAAATGAAAACAAAGTTGTAACCGAAGACGATATTGAAGAGTGGACATCGCAAATGGCACAAGCTCGTTTCTTTAGAGGTTTATTTCATTACTTTTTGTACACTACATATAACAATGAAAACCCTGGTAGTATTATCATAAGAGATCGTGTACCTAAAGAAGCTGCCGATTTTGAAATTGGTTTATCACCAGCTGCAGATGTATTGGCTTTTATTAGAGAAGACTTAGAATATGCATATGCAAACTTGTACAAAAAAGGAGAATACCCTGATGGTGACATTAGTAAAGTAACTTCTGGAGCTGCAGGTACTGTTCTTGGGAACTCTTATTTACAAGAGTTAAACTACGAGAAAGCAATGGAATATTACCAAGATGTTGTTGCAAATCATGGATACAGTATTGAGACTGATGTTAATAAAATGTTTACCAATGATGGTGAGTTTAACAATGAATCTATTCTTGAAGTAAACTACACTACAGATAATATTGACTTTAACTTTAGCCCATGGTCTGGTTTAACAGGTACTAACAACCTAAACTTCTTAACTAGAGGTAACGATCAAACAAGAACAGCACAAAGTCCTGCTTGGATTGCTTTTGCATACGTTTCTGAAGTAAAAGATCCTTTAGACCCAAGAAACAAATACACTTTTATAGATCCTATAGACGATTTAGAAAAAGAAGGGTTTAGAAATGTATCTCTTAGATGTTCTGCTATGATGGCTGTAATACAAGACGAACAAACATTGTATTACCAAGAACCTACGCACTTAGTTAGTGGACCTGCATTTAACGCAGCGCAATGGGGAGGTTTAGCATGGTGGAAAAAATATACAAATCATGATATTGTAAGTTCTGAAAACCAATTAGAAGGAGGATTTCAATACTCTGGTAAAAATATTACTGTACATAGACTATCTGAGGTTTACTTAAACATGGCAGAGTGTTTAATTAAATTAAACAGAACCTCAGAAGCTATAGAGTTAATAAACGAGATTAGAGCTCGTTGGGGACTAATATTATTAGGACCTTCTAACGGAGATACTTCTAGAACTTATGATGAAGAAACATACGATGCTGCTGCTTTAATGCAACACTTAATGAAAGTTGAAAAGCCATTAGAATTAGGTGCCGAAGGACACGCTATTAGATGGTTAGACTTCCAAAGATGGAAAGTTTCTGACAACTATGGATTTAAAGAGCGTTTAAGAGAACTGTCTCAAGAAGTATACTACGGAAGTAATTATGTGTATGTAGATGACAATGGAGATACTAGATCTAGAGGTAATGGTGCTTTTGTAATTGACGATCCTGCAAATGCATCTGATAAAGCAAATGCTATTTTAGACTTTGGATATGAGTACGATTTACCATTCCAAAATTATAGCGAAAGTGTACACGGATACTACCCTATCCCATCACTAGAATCTAACGCTAATAACAATATAGATTAAGGTTTAATTTTTAATTAAAACTCAACAAAATGAAAAAAATAATATTAAAAGTAATCTTATTAAACTTGTTGTTTTTAGCAAGTTGTAGCGAAGATTACGTAGACTACAATGCTCCAGATCAAGTATCTGATTTTACTTGGGTTGTTGGTTTAGATCAAAATAAATCAAGAGAAAATGCCCTAAAAATAAACATCAATACTCACTTGTCTTTTATAGACCTATCTTTAGGTTACCAAGAACACAAATGGGAAATTGAAGAGCACAACAGATTCTTAAAAGCTGGTTTTAAAAATCAGGATTCTCTTAAACCATACATTCTTAATGACAATACGGTTATAACAGATGCAAAAGCACATGTATTGTTTCAAAAACCAGGTATCAACACTGTACACTTGTACAATACTTACAACCAAGCTGTAAGTAGAAAAACAAGCTTAGGTACTTTAACTTCTAAGGAAGTAGACGGAGTACATGTAATTGATACGATCTTTGAAGTTGACGTGTATGGACACATTAAACCAACCTTTAAGATTCATACAAATTCTGGTGATGGAAGCGGAGAAGAATTGATAAACGTTGCTACAGACAATACAGTTACAGTGAACGAAACTATTGCTGGTGACATTTTTGAAGTACCTAGTACAGAAGTTTCTTTAGACGACAAATCTACTTGGCCTACTATTGAAGTTAATGTTGCAGGTTCTTTAATTTATGAAGATTTTACTCACATAGAAGCTTTAGGTAGATCTAACAACAGAAGATGGATTAACGAAAACTCTAACCCATCTACTTCTAATGGAGAAAAGCAAATAATTAAATTCTTTAGATTAGGTACGTTTGAAGCTGGAACCATTACCGCAAATAGAGTTAATAACGCTACAGAAATTCCTCCTACTGCAGAAGCAATAGCAAGTATTCCTTTAATGATTAAAGTAATTGCCTCTAACGAAAATCCTTTGGTTGTTAATGGACAAATCAGAGAGACTCAAGATGAAAAATTACGTATTCAATTAACAGGTGAGGTTGAAAACTTAACAGATAAAGAAGGTTTCTTTACTGTAAATGTTACCAACGGTGCTTTTGCACAACAAATTCCTGTTAAGAAAATTACTATTGATGCAGACAATCCTACATTTATAGAATTAGCATTAACTGCACCTATCTATAGTTCTGATAATATTACTATAGACTACGCAGGAGGTAATATACAATCTGTTGACGGAAGAACATTGGCAGATTTTTCTCAACCTGTAGTAAGCTTCTTAGGAGCTAGTATTTTAACTACCAATAGCTGGTCTGGTTACGAAGAAGGTAATACTTCTCATGCACATGGATATGTTGGTGTTGTAGCAGGACCTAATTCACATTTCTGGGTAGGTGGACCTCAAAACGGAGATGCAGGAAACCCACTTTGGTCTAGATCTACTATCTACAAATTTAGAGGTGACGGAAGTTTAAAATTCAACGTAGAAGGAGGATTCCCAAGAGGAAACCTACAAATGCACCAATACGGTTTAGGATTGGTAGACAAAGTTCCAGCGGGTACATACGAAATTTCGTACATGGTATACAAAGAAGCTGGGTGTGAGTTAGACCAGTTCCAAACATGGGCAGCCGTATCTGCTTTAAGTGGTGCTTGGGATATTAGTGGTGTTGCTACAGAAACTTGGACTAAAGTAACTAGACAGGTTGTATTAACTGCACCTATAGAAGCTAAAAGTAAGTTTACTTTAGTTTTCCCTAGAGGAACAAACCCTAATGCACAATCTGGTAAACACACAATGTACTTTGATGAATTCTCTATGATTCCTCTAGAAGTAAGACCCTAAGTATAAAACTCCACTGTTTGGTAAAACAGGCAGTGGATAAAACAAAATATCATGAAAAAATTAATTAAAAATATATCATTACTTTTCATAGCTATACTAAGTATGGCTTGTGAAAAAGAGTCTTTATTTGACAATGGAGATCCTAATATTTCATTAGTTCCTGTATATACTGCTTCGGTTGGAAATCCAACTTCTGGTAAAGCTTTTCAAGTTATAGAAACACCTTCTAAAATTAACTTATACAAGGCAACTACTGTTATTTATCATTACATAGGGTTTACGGTAACCGAAGTTCAGAGTACTTTTACTACCGAAGATTTTATACCTGCAGGAACAGACCCTGTGGCAGAACCTGCTACTCCTGGTAAGTTTAAATTTAACTATAGCTTTAGTGCAGACGATATTGTAACAGAAACTACTACAAGTACCAATACGGTTACAGAATCTACTACAATAGATTTTGAAGGGAATTCAACTGATATTGATGGAGTTGCTTTATCTGCAATTACAGGTACGTTAAACACATCTAACACCATAGTTTCTACTACTGTTAGACCTAAAACAGATTTAGATGTAACAACGGCTCAAGTAGTTACACAGGCAGCTACAAATCAGCTTCCAGAAATTTTAACAGAAATTATTGTAAACGATGACAATACAACTACTGTTATTGTAACCACTATTAAAACAGGTGCCTCTTCTGCAACCATTACAGAAGAAGAAGTATATAACTAATACCGTTATACATACTTAAAATTAAAAAGGCTATCCAATTTGGATAGCCTTTGTTTTTAGGACATTATTTATAAAAAACCTAACTCTTAATCTTCTCTAAATCTAATATAAACACATACTCTTTTGCAATCTCTTTTAAAGCATCAAACCTTCCCGATGCTCCTCCATGACCTGCTTCCATATTGGTATGTAAGTACAGTTGCTTATCATCTGTTTTTAAATCTCTTAATTTAGCCACATATTTTGCAGGTTCCCAATACTGCACCTGAGAATCGTGCAAACCTGTTGTAACCAACATATTAGGATACGCTTTTGCTTCTAAATTATCGTACGGAGAATACGACTTTATATAATCGTAATATTCTTTATCATTTGGATTTCCCCACTCGTCGTACTCCCCTGTTGTTAACGGAATACTCTCGTCTAACATGGTAGTAACTACATCTACAAATGGTACTGCAGAAATAATTCCATTAAATAATTCTGGGTTCATATTTGCTACAGCTCCCATTAAAAGCCCTCCTGCAGAACCTCCCATTGCATATAAATGATCTGGAGAAGTCATTTGATTCTCTACCAAGTGTTTGGCACAATCTACAAAATCGTTAAACGTATTTTTCTTGTTTAACAGCTTTCCATCCTCGTACCAAGGTCTTCCTAAATACTCCGACCCTCTAATATGAGCCAGTGCAAAAATAAAACCTCTGTCTAATAAACTTAAACGGGTGGTACTAAAGCTATCATCTACCGTATGCCCATAAGAACCATATGCATACATTAAAACAGGTGTGTGTTCGTTTACTACTGTATCTTTCCTGTGTACTATAGACAAAGCTACCTTTTTACCATCTCTGGCAGTTACCCATATTCTTTTACTGGTATAGTTGTTCTTGTCAAACTTACCACCTAAAACTTCCTGCTCCTTTTTAATTTCTTTTTCATGGCTAACCATGTTGAAATCTATTACAGAACTTGGAGTTGTCATAGAATTGTACCCGTAGCGTAACCAAGGAGTATCAAACTCTGGATTGCTAAGTACATAAGACGAGTACGTTTCTTCTCCAAATGGCAAGTGATAGTCTTCGCTACCATCCCAACGGATAATTCTAATTTTACTCAACCCTTCTTCTCGCTCTTCTAAGACTAAAAAATCTTTAAAAATAGATGCATCTTCTAACAAAACATCTTCTCTGTGCGGAATTACATCTTCCCAATTATCTGTAGTCGTAGCAGTTTCTGGAGTTTTCATCAACCTAAAATTGGTCGCCTTGTCTTTGTTTGTTAAAATGTAAAACGAATCTTGGTAGTGCATTACACTATATTCCAAATCGTCTGTTCTTTCCTGAAAAATTCTAAAAGCTCCTGTTGGATTATCAGCCTCTAAAATTTGATATTCTGTTTGTAACGTACTGTAAGAACCTATTACCAAATACTTCTTAGATTTTGTCTTACCAATGTATACATTGTAAGTTTCATCCGTTTCGTGATAAACCAAAACATCATCTGCTACAGAAGCTCCCAATTCATGACGGTATACTTTATCACTCCTAAGCGTAACCTCATCTTTTTGATTGTAAAATAAAGTCTTATCATCGTTTGCCCAGGTAGAAGAACCTGTTGTGTTTTCTATTACATCTTTAAACAACTCTCCTGTGGTTAAGTTCTTAAAGTAAACGGTATATTTTCTCCTACCGGTATTGTCTACACCATAAGCCAAAATATTATTATTAGACGCAATAGACAAACCTCCCACCTCGTAGTACTCATACCCCTCTGCAAGTACATTTACATCTAACAACACCTCTTCTTCTGCCTCTAAAGTCTCTTTCTTTCTAGTGTAAATAGGATATTGTTTTCCTATATCGTAACGAGTAATGTAGTAATAACCGTTTTTAAAATAAGGAACAGAACTATCGTCTTCTTTAATTCTAGATTTCATTTCCTGAAACAAATCTTCCTGAAATGTGTTGGTATGGGCAGTCTCTCCCTCATAGAATTCATTCTCGGCCTGTAAGTAATCTAACACCTCTTGTGTTTTTTCAGAAGGAGTTTCCTCGTTCTTTTCCTCATCAGAAAGACGTAACCAATAGTAATCATCTACCCTTACATCATTATGCATTACCATTTCTTTTGGAACTTTCTTCGCTTTTGGAACTTGTATCACCTTCATCCTATGATTTTTAATAAGAAAGCAAATTTAATAAATCCAACCGTGATAGATAAGTAAACAAAGAGAATTCATTTTTGGTCCATTTTTTTATATTGCACCAAAATTTTACGCAACAATTATGTTTGGAGATTTATCTAAAATGATGGGGCAATTACAAGATGCCCAAAAACAAGTAGAAGAAGCAAAACAAAAGTTAAACACTGTTTTAGTAGAAGGTAGTTCTGGAAACGGATTGGTAAATATAACCGTTACCGCTAATTACGAAGTAAAGAAAATAGATATTAACGAGCTGGTACTAGAAGACAAAGAAGCCGTAGAGGATTATTTAATTTTAGCCTTAAATGATGCTCTTAAGAAAGCAAGTGCTATCAACGAAAAAGAAGTGGCAGATGCCGCTAAAAAAGGACTTCCTTTTGGTTTGTAAATTTTTATTTAAAGTCGTCTTTTAAAGACGACTTTAAAACAATCTAATAACATAACATTCACATTACTTCTTCCCCTCTCCTAACCTATTTCCTTAACTACAAAGAAAACTAGTCAACAGATTAATATTTCTGATTTCGCATTCGCACAAGGTTATTTATTTTTTAAAAGCAGCTCATATTTAGTAGTAACTTAATTTTGAAAATTCAAAAAAAAAATTATTTTTGTTTCAAACAAAATTATAAAATGTTACGCTTTTTATGTTTTGGTTGTACTTATTCGAAGAGCATTAATAAGTACAATATGGCTGGATGCCATAACAAAATAAAAGAACTCTCTTCATTAAAATCTTTAACACACCACTCTTATCTTGATTGGTTTTACGAGAAATTATATCTCTCAAATTATACTAGAAAATTAGCACGGCTTTCATTTAATAGTGAAGAAAGCCTTTATTAAGATTTAAAAAAATTAGAATATGACAACTAACTACGCTGGAATTTCTGAGGAGTATGCTAAAAAAGAAACGGCAAACATTGTAATAGTACCTGTTTCGTACCATCAAACAAGCACTAACAATACAGGTATTGAAGCTTTTTTAGAAGCTTCTGCCAATATGGAGCTTTACGATATAGAAACAGACTCCCAAGTTTATAAAAAAGGAATATACTTAGCCCAAGACGTTGTAGAAAACACTTCGGCACAAGCCATGGTACAAGCGGTTTCTAACCAGGTAAAATCTTACCTAAACACCAACAAATTTGTAACGGTTGTAGCAAACCAAAGAAGCTCCTCTATAGGAACTATTAAAGCTTTTTACGATCATTTTGAAAACTTAACGGTATTGCAATTGGATGCACATGCCAATTTGCACAAAGAGTTTAAAGGGGAAAAGGTAAACAACCAATGTTCTATGTATCATGCTAGTCAGGCTACCAACCTAATTCAGGTAGGAATTAGAAGTATGGCTGCCATAGAAAAAACGGTGTTAGACCAAGACAAAGTATTCTTTGCACACGAAATGGCCGCAGACGATTACTGGATGGAAAATGCCATTGAAGCTCTAACAGACAATGTGTTAATTTCTTTAGATTTAGACAGCTTAGATCCTTCTATTATGCCCTCTGTAGACCAACCAGAGCAAGGAGGTTTATTTTGGTACGAAACCTTAGAGTTTTTACAAAAAGTATTTCAAGAAAAGAATGTAGTTGGTTTTGATATGGTAGGACTTGCTCCTATTGAAACAAACAAAGCCCCCAATGCTTTAGCTGCAAGATTGTTTTACAAAATGTTAAGCTATAAGTACGAACAAGACTACGACGACACAGAAATTGACGAAAATAGTTTTACAACCAAAGAGAACAAAATAGGAAAATTTAACGATCAAGATTTATAATAATTTAACACCCCACATTCATTTAAAAAGCATTTATATGAAAAGAATTATTATTGACCACACCAAGGTAACAAATGAGATTTTAGGCATAATTCTTGAGGAATATCCAGACGGATATACAGATAGAGATGTCTTAAAATTCACCAATCATAAAGGTGAATTAATTGAAGCTTTAGAGATTAAACTAAAAGAAGATATTTATCTAGTAAAAGTAGGAACTAAATTAGATAGAGCCATTGTACAACACAACGAGGACGAAAGTGATGATCCTTCTGATGAAAGCATTAAAGTTGAAGACGACGAAATGCTAACCGAAGAAGAATAAAACAAAACAAAAAGCCTAGCAAATGCTAGGCTTTTTGTTTTTATGATAGTACTAAATTAAAACTTAGTTTCTAATTTAATATAGTCTCTAAATTCTTTTTGCTTTTCTATGCTTTGAAAAGCTCCTCCAAACTCTGCAGTTACCGTAGAACTCTCTATGTCTTTAACACCTCTAGAGTTTACACACAAATGTTTTGCATCTATAATACATGCAACATCATCTGTTCCTAAAGCCTCTTGCAATGCTTTTACAATTTGTCTTGTTAAACGCTCTTGTACCTGTGGACGTTTTGCGTAATAATCTACAATACGATTCATTTTAGACAAACCAACCACTGTTCCTTTAGAGATATAAGCAACATGTGCTCTACCCACTATAGGTAATAAGTGATGCTCGCAAGTAGAATACACAACAATGTTTTTTTCTACCAACATTTCTGCATACTGATAGTTGTTTTCAAAAGTAGATAAGTTAGGTCTGTTTTCTGGCAACAAACCACCAAACAACTCTTTTACGAAAGCTTTAGCTACACGTTTAGGAGTTCCTCTTAAACTATCATCCGTTAAATCTAAGCCTAATGTTTCCATTATCTCTTTAACGTTTTCTTGAATTTTTTCTATCTTTTCATCTGGCGATAACTCAAATGCATCCTTGCGCATTGGTGTGCGGGTTACATCTCCTATGTGGTTATCTCCTAGTTCGTCAATATCGTCGTAATTCATTATGTCAATTTCTCGGGACATATTTCTAAATTTATAAGCTGCAAATTTACGAATTAATTACCACTTGTAATAATTCTTCTAACTTACATACTTGTTGTTCTCCTGATTTCATGTCTTTTAGCGTAAAAACACCTTGTTCCATCTCTTGTTCTCCTACCAATACCACAAAAGGAATCTCTCTTCTGTTGGCATAAGTCATCTGCTTTTTCATTTTTGCAGCACTCGGATACAATTCAGATTTTACTCCAGACACTCTTAATTCTCTTATTGCTTTGGTCGCATACAAAGCTTCATCATTACCAAAATTGATAAATAAAACATCTGGCCTTGGTAAATTCACCTTTTCAAATAAATTCAACTCCTCTAAAACCAAATAAATTCTATCCAATCCAAAAGAGATTCCTACTCCACTCATGTTCTTTAATCCAAAGATTCCAGTTAAATCGTCGTAACGACCTCCTCCTCCAATAGATCCCATTTTAACACCCTCTGGTGCAGCTACTTCAAAAATAGCTCCGGTGTAGTAGTTTAATCCTCTTGCCAAAGTTACATCTAAAGCTAGACTTGCAGACTGTAATCCTAATGCTTCTATATTATCTATAATGAATCTTAACTCTTCTACTCCCTTAGTTCCTTCTTCCGAAGAAGCTAACATGTCTGCCAACTGCGTTAATTTCTCTTGGTTTGTTCCAGTAAAATCAAATAAAGGTGCTACTTTCTCTATGGCCTCCTCTGCAATTCCTTTGGCAACCATCTCCTTGGTTACTCCTTCTTTTCCAATTTTATCTAACTTGTCTAAGGCTACTGTAAAGTCTATCAACTTATCGCTTGCTCCTATAATCTCTGCAATACCCGATAAGATTTTACGGTTGTTCATCTTAATGGTCACTCCGTTTAATCCCAATTGGGTAAAAACCGTATCGTACAATTGTATAAAATCTACCTCTTGCCATAGCGAATCACTTCCTACTACATCTGCATCGCATTGGTAGAATTCTCTAAAACGTCCTTTTTGTGGACGGTCTGCTCTCCAAACGGGTTGAATTTGATATCTCTTAAACGGAAATTCTATTTCGTTTTGGTGTTGCACTACATAACGTGCAAAAGGCACTGTTAAGTCGTAACGTAACGCTTTTTCCGAAATAGAAGAAGTTAGTTTCTGACTGTCTTTAGCCTCTAAAGCTTCTGCATTGGCTTTGTTTAAGTAATTTCCAGAATTTAAGATCTTAAAAATTAAGCGATCTCCTTCCTCACCATACTTACCCATTAAGGTATGTAGGTTCTCAAAAGAGGGAGTTTCTATGGGTTGAAACCCAAATGTTTTAAAAACATTCTTAATGGTAGAAAATATATAATCTCTTTTTGCTACTTCTACAGGAGAAAAATCTCTTGTTCCCTTAGGAACACTCGGTTTTTGTGCCATGCCTATTGCTTCATTTTTAGAAGCACAAATATAGGGAAACTGTTTAAGTATTTAACTATGGCTAGCTAAGCTATTTATAATTATTACAGATTGCTGTTTTAAACCTAAAAAATCTCAAGTTTAACAGTAAAAATTAAGATGTTCACTCATCCTCTAGCCCTCATTTGTAAAACCCATATTTTCTATTCCTGCTGCAACCAATTGAACTTATCATTCCCTCGTATGTAAAAGTGAAAATTACGCGTATCATACGCTTATGATGGTAACGATACGCGAAGATTCGCGCACCAGAGGAGAGGAGAGGAGGCAATGCTCTCGGATTACAAATCCGAGCTATCTGGTTTTACTTAACTAATAATTTTTCACATAAAACAATCCCCCAAACAATAATAACAGAAGTATTTCGGCTATTATAATTTTCCATAATTTATGTTCTCTCAAAGCATAGAACTCACAGATTAATGGTATTATAAGAAACAATAAAAATGCTAGATAAATCCCAAACCCTAAAGCTGAAGATTTATGTCCCAATACATAAACATAATGATAAGAATCTGCTAACAAGTAAAGTACAAATAACAATAGTACCCTAAGAGGGGTAATCTTTAAAACTCTCATAAAGTATAGTATTTATTGCCTGTAGTTTTTTTTATTTTTTAATATCATTTTTATGTCAGCCAATAAATAGGATGCAACAAGTCCAAAACATCCCAAAGCAAGAATGTATTGTCCATTCGGTATTATCATAAAAATATTAAGTCCGATTAAGAATAGACAAAATGGATATGCAAACAATCTTATTAGGATATTTTTTAAAGACCACTCCTTTTGAGGTTTCTTTTCCTCAACTTCTACGTCTAAAAATTCCAGAATTTCATCAAGTTGATTCTTTTTCTCAAACCTATAAACCATTCTAGCAAAGAAAACAATTATGGATATAAAAACTGCAATGAAAGTTATAATTGGCCACTTTTTAATAAAGTCAAAACCTGATATGTTTTCAGGAAAAATCAAATAAAGAAATCCGATTACAAAAATTCCAATGACAGTTTTCCCTATTGGATTTAGCTTATCCGTAATATTTGTTAGATGATTATTTGAATTAAACTCAAGTGTGAAAATTGGATAAAAAATCGCATTCCACATATGTTGTTTCCAAACTTTTATTTCATTTCTACCAACCTCTCCTTTAGACCTAAAGTCTTGGGAAAAGACATTCCATAAATGACTGAGAAATGTATTTTCTTTCCTCAATTCAATTAGTTTTTCAACATCTTTTTTAGTGACTTCCATTTGATTCAATCAAATTACTAGCAATGTGTTTGTATATAGTTTGTTACTTGTTTAAACACCTAATTTAGCAAATACATACCGAATAGAAAATTCATATAGTGCTCGTTTAAAACGAGTACTTTTACCATCTTTTCATATAATCCGAAAAGAAATTTTATGCGTAACATACGCTTATCATGGTAACGATATGCGAAGATTCGCGCACTAGAATGGAAAAAGGTAAGAAAACAATCAATGTATAATAAAAGTATTGTATATAATATATCTTAAGCTATTCTTGTGACGTCTTCTTTAATTAAGTAATTGTGATTTCCTATTTCTTTGAATTCAACGTCATCTCTTAAGTAAAAATAACAATACTTTTTATTTTGCTCTTTTTTAAAAATTTCATGTGTTTTAATTAATAACTCAGTAGAAAATGAATATGCTGCAACAAGCTTTTCTTTTTGATAACAACATAATACAGTAACTTTTTCAAACAGAAACTTTATACCTTTTTTAAGCTCATATAATATTCTTGTATCTTCATTAAAAGAAACTTTATCAATCTCAATAGCTATTGAATAATTATATTTCATATTATTCACACTCTCCTCTCCAAATTCATATTGATCAGCATAATCTTGACTAAACTTTGAGTTTACGATATTGATTGAAATATGTACTATCATTTTATTTTTTTAAATTATTATGGTTCTGATTTAAGGTACAAATCAAAGCTATCTGGGATTCGCTCACCAGAAGGGAGCTACAAACCGTTTTACTAGTAAGACAATTTCTATTTACAGTAGCAATGCTATCGGATTACAAATCCGAGCTATCTGGGTTATATGTTACATACTAACATTCCTTTCCAACGAGTACTTTTACCATCTTTTTCGTTTGTATGAGTGAATTTTTACGCGTAACGCACGCTTATTATGGTAACGATACGCGAAGATTCGCGCACCAGAGGGAGGGTTATGCGTTATTGTAGCTAGATTTATTAAGGATTTTCATTAATCTCTTTGCATTATTTATCTCATATACTTCCCAAAGAATTGAAACAATAAATAGACCAATTTGAACAGCTATTATCCAATATTGTTCTTTGAATTTTTCCCAAAGAGTTAATTTTTTTGATGATGCTTTGTATCGGTTATTAAACTCTTCTATAGAAATGTATAATTTATCTTCATTATCAACTGTTTTCAATACAACAGTTTCATTTTCAAGTGTAGCACTGTAAGAAATATTTTTATTATTGATTTCGTTGTAATAGATATTTTCAGCTCTTATACCAAATAAATTGAATATGTACGTAAAAGAGACAAAAAATATAAGTATCAATACTAAAATTGATGTTCGAGTTGCATACTTCTTTTTCTTTTTGATTTCTTTTTCACTTAATAGTACTTTTTTTTGAATTTTTGAAGTGTTTTCAATTCTATGAGAGAAAGATAACTGATTTTCTAATACATCAGATGCCATAAATTTATCTTCAGATTCAATCAAACCCTCAAATTGTATAAATTCATTTCTCCTAAATAAATCAAAGTCAAAAGTTGCAGTATCTAAATTATCAATTTTTATTTTTGGAGACAACCCCTCACTATACTCAGTTGGTTTGATATCAAGCCATTTGCATTTATCTGGTAGTTTAATTGAAATATCTTTCTCTGTCAATTTACTATTAATATCAATATCTCCATTATTAAGAATAGCTCCTTTGATATATATGATATTTTTGTTTATTGGCTGATCTTGATGTAATAATTTAATTTCTCTAAAGTTATTAGCAATATTATTTAGTAAATCAATTAAAGTTAGTTTGACATAAGTTATTTTTCCAGGATATTTTTTCCTTTTAAATAAGTCTATTGATAGAAAACCAAATACTATTGTAAGTAAAATTCCAACAATTCCAATTAGTGTACTTTTATCCATATTTTCTTTTTCAAATTTAGCGACAACAGATTACATGTTCTAAATCACTTCTCTTATACAACCAACAAAAGGTAAAAGAAAAGCAATTTTAAACTTTTTTATTCCTTATAAATTTACCAAAACATCTCCACTATCCCTAACAAATATCAAAACAGTTACAGCCATTTATTAACAATCTTTTCAATTATTAAGCACCATCTCGACTAGGCTCGATGACCAAATTAGAGTTACGGTGTTCGAGCTAAGTCGAGAACCTATTATATTAAAATTACACCTATAAAAAACGGCCACCCAAAAGGTAGCCGTTTCTTTACTATTGTATTTTCTGTTGTTTAAGATCCACACATTTCGCAGTCGTCTGGGTTTTCTTTAGACTGCAATAACATTGCCTTAAATTCTTCTGTACTCATTGGCTTGTCTGCTTCTTCTTTCTTTTTATCGTTAGAAAGGGTAAACTTAATTGCGTTTACAGCAGATTTTGTTCTTAAGTAGTACATTCCAGTTTTTAATCCAGACTTCCAAGCATAGAAGTGCATAGAGGTTAACTTAGAATAATCTGGGCTTTCCATAAATAAGTTTAAAGACTGAGATTGATCGATAAAGTATCCTCTCTGACGAGACATGTCAATAATATCTTTCATACTTAACTCCCAAACTGTTTTGTACAACTCTTTTAAGTCTGCTGGAATTCCTTCTATGTGCTGAATAGAACCGTTGGCTCTCATCAACTCTTCTTTTAATTCGTTATTCCACAATCCTAATTCTACCAAGTCTTCTAATAAGTGCTTGTTTACTACAATAAACTCACCAGACAATACTCTACGCGTATAAATGTTAGATGTATATGGCTCAAACGCTTCGTTGTTTCCTAAAATTTGAGATGTAGAAGCTGTTGGCATAGGAGCTACTAATAAAGAGTTACGCACTCCATTCTTCTTTACTTGATCTCTTAAAGTTGCCCAGTCCCAACGTCCGCTTAAATCTTTATCGTTTACTCCCCAAAGGTTAAATTGGAATTCTCCTTGAGACATTGGAGATCCTTCAAAACTAGAGTAAGCTCCTTTATTTGCTGCAATCTCCATAGAAGACTCTACTGCTGCAAAGTATAAGGTTTCAAAAATATCTTTGTTTAATTGTTTTGCTTCTTCAGATGTAAACGGTAAACGCAACATAATAAAGGCATCTGCCAATCCTTGTATTCCTAATCCTACCGGACGGTGTCTTACGTTAGAATTTTCTGCCTCTTTTACAGGATAGTAGTTTCTATCTATAACCGTATCTAAATTACGTGTTACTTTCTTTACTACTTTGTACAATGCATCGTGGTTAAAGAACTTTTTACCGTTTTCGTCTGTTTCTACAAACATTGGAATGGCAATAGAAGCCAAGTTACAAACGGCAACTTCGTCTTTAGCCGTGTACTCCATAATTTCTGTACACAAGTTAGAAGAACGAATTACTCCTAAGTTCTTTTGGTTAGATTTGCGGTTGGCAGCATCTTTATACAACATGTATGGGTTACCAGTCTCTATCTGAGCTTCTAATACTTTTTCCCACAATTCACGTGCTTTAATAGTCTTACGTCCTTTTCCTTCTGCTTCGTACTTTGTGTACAATGCTTCAAATTCTTCTCCGTACGTATCGTACAATCCAGGACATTCGTTAGGACACATTAAAGTCCATTCTGCGTTTTGCTCTACACGTTTCATAAATAAATCTGAAATCCATAAAGCCAAGAATAAATCTCTTGCACGCTTTTCTTCTGCTCCTGTGTTTTTTCTTAAATCTAAGAAATCGAATACATCTGCATGCCAAGGCTCAATATAAATAGCAAAAGAACCTTTACGCTTTCCTCCTCCTTGATCTACATAACGAGCCGTATCGTTGTACACTTTTAACATTGGAATAATTCCGTTAGAAGTACCGTTGGTTCCACGAATGTAAGAACCTGTAGCACGGATGTTATGAATAGACAATCCGATACCTCCTGCAGATTGAGAAATTTTAGCGGTTTGCTTTAATGTATCGTAAATACCATCAATACTATCGTCTTGCATTTGTAATAAGAAACAAGAAGACATTTGTGGCTTAGGTGTACCCGAGTTAAATAATGTTGGTGTTGCGTGCGTAAAGAATTTCTTACTCATTAAGTTGTAAGTTTCAATAGCCTCTTCAATATCATCTAAGTGAATACCTACTGCTACACGCATTAACATATGCTGTGGACGCTCTACAATTTGTCCGTTAATTTTTAATAAATAAGAACGCTCTAATGTTTTAAACCCAAAGAAATCGTAATTAAAATCTCTATCGTATACAATAGAAGAGTCTAACACAGCTGCATTGTCTTGTATCACCTTATAAACCTCATCAGACAATAACGGAGAATCTAAACCTGTACGTGGGTTTACATACTCGTACAACGCTTTCATGGTTGCAGAGAACGATTTTTGTGTATCCTTATGTAAGTTAGAAACAGAAATTCTTGCTGCTAATTTTGCGTAATCAGGATGCGATGTCGTCATGGTTGCAGCAATTTCTGCAGCTAAATTATCCAATTCTGAAGTGGTAACCCCATCGTACAATCCTTCTATAACTCGCATAGCAACCTTTACCGGATCTACAATTGGATTTAATCCATAACAAATTTTTCTAATTCTAGCCGTGATCTTGTCAAACATCACCGACTCTTTGTGTCCATCTCTTTTTATTACGTACATAAGCCTAGGTTTAAGTTAAATTAAAGGGTGAAGCATCCTAACAACATTGTGATACACAATGCCGCCAAAACACTACAGGTTTGTTTTATTATTGTTTTATCTAGAAATCAGCATCAAAACTAATCTCTCCAGTACCTCCAGATTTTACACCTGCTTTTTGGTAGTCCGATACTCTCTTTTCGAAGAAGTTTGTTTTTCCTTCTAGAGAAATCATGTCCATAAAGTCAAATGGGTTTGATGCATTGTATACCTTGTCACATTCAAATTCTACTAACAATCTGTCTGTTACAAACTCTAAGTACTGAGTCATTAACTTGGCATTCATCCCTATCAAACTAACAGGTAAAGATTCTGTTATAAATACTTTTTCTATATCTAATGCATCGGTGATAATCTCCTTAATACGGTCTTTTGGCACTTTGTTAACAATGTGTTTGTTGTGTAAGTGTACCGCAAAATCACAGTGCAATCCTTCGTCACGAGAAATTAACTCGTTAGAGAATGTTAATCCTGGTAATAAACCACGTTTTTTCATCCAGAAAATTGCACAGAAACTTCCAGAGAAGAAAATTCCCTCTACAGCTGCAAAAGCAATCAAACGCTCTGCAAAAGATTCTGATTCTATCCATTTTAAAGCCCAGTCTGCTTTTAATTTAATTGCAGGAAAGTGCTCTATCGCTTTAAATAATTTATTCTTCTCATCTTCATTCTTTACATAAGTATCTATTAATAAAGAATAAACTTCCGAGTGAATGTTTTCCATCATAATTTGGAAACCATAGAAAAACTTAGCTTCTGCATATTGTACTTCTGTTACAAAGTTCTCAGCTAAATTTTCGTTTACAATTCCATCAGAAGCAGCAAAGAATGCTAAAATATGTTTGATAAAATAACGCTCATCGTCATTTAATTTGTTTTCCCAATCTGTAATATCTTGATGTAAGTCTATCTCCTCTGCGGTCCAAATACTTGCTTCTTGTTTCTTATACCATTCCCAAATATCTTGGTGTTGAATAGGAAAAATTACGAATCTATTTGGATCTTCTTGTAAAATTGGTTCTACTTGAGACATATTTTATATTTTAATTTTCGCGGTTTAGTTCTAAGTGATAACAAAGATTGTAAAAATTTGTCTTGAATGAAAGAACTACTTTTCCACAAAACCCAAAAGTTCTTAACAATCAATTTACACACTATTAAAAAAAGCCAAATCACAAAACACTGATAAACAAACCTCTATATTTAGAACAATTCTACACAGAGAGGTTTCATTTTATTAAAAAAGCCTTGTAAACTAACAGCTTACAAGGCTTTTCAACATATTTTTAAAATCGTTTATTGATTCTTTACTTTTTTCCATTCTTCGGCAACCAGCTCTAATTCTCGATACCAATCTTCGCCAAATTTTAAGATTAAAGCGTTTTTTAAAAACTTATAAACGGGCATTTGCAGCTCTTTTCCTAAAGTACAGGCATCGTCGCAAATATCCCATTGATGGTAATTTACAGCTACAAAATTTGTCATTTGTTGGGTTCTTACCGGATACAAATGACAAGAGATTGGTTTTTTCCAATCTACCAAACCTTTATTATAACCTTGTTCTATTGCACAAGAAGCTGTTCCTTTTTCATCAAAGGTTACAAACGCACATTCTTTATGATTAACCAAAGCGGTTTCGTGTTCTCCAAAAGGAGACGTAGTATAAGTTCCTTGTGCTTCTATAGCCGCAATTCCTTCGGGTCTTAGCAAGTGTTTTACCTTAGGATAGACTTCGTTTAACTTTGCTATTTCTTCATCTAGTACCGGAGCACCAGCATCACCAGCCACACAGCACTCTCCTTTACATGCAGAAATATTACATACAAACTCGTTTTCTAAAATTTCTTCTGAAACTAACGTTTTACCTATTTGGAACATGTTTTTTATTAAAAGATTAAAAATTCCTGGTTGAAAGATTCTTTATACAATCAATGACTATATATCTTTCTAACTTAATTTTCTATTTGTTACTACAAAAATAAGTCATCAAACGGAGTCGAGATGCATTGTACGACTTATAATTGAAAGATTATTTACACAATTAATTACTTTAAGCCTTTTAAACTTAATTTTCTATTTCTGACTCCAAAAATAAGTCATCAACAGCCTGTGCTGAGCTTAGTCGAAGCATCGAGATGCATTTGCATCCTATAAATTGCTAACAAAAAAAGAGCCCCAAAAGGCTCTTTAATTTTATAACGGGTAAGAAATAAAAAATTATTTCTTATTTACTTGTTTAATGTATTTCTCAATAGCCATTGTCATAGAAGGATTTTCTGGAGACGGTGCAGAGATGTCTACTTTTAAACCTGCATCTGTAGCAGCTTTTACCGTAGAGTTACCATACACAGCTATTCTAGTATCGTTTTGTTCAAAATCTGGAAAGTTTTTAAACAGAGAATGAATTCCAGATGGGCTAAAGAATACTAAAACATCGTAGAACACATTTTTTAAGTCAGATAAATCACTTGTTACGGTTCTATATAAATCTACCCTTTTCCAGTGCAAACCTAAATCATCTAAAGAATTAGGAATTAAATCCTTTAACTTATCAGACGATGGCAATAAGAACTTTTCTCCTTTGTGCTTTTTAATTACTTCGCACAATTCTGGAAAAGATCTCTTTCCTACATAAATTTTACGCTTTCTATATACTACATACTTTTGTAAGTAATATGCTACTGCTTCTGATTGACAGAAGTACTTTAATTCATTCGGAACCTTGTATCTCATCTCCTCTGCAATTCTAAAGAAGTGATCCACAGCATTTCTACTTGTTAAAATAATAGCAGAATACTTTGATAAATCAATTTTCTGATTACGTACCTCTCTAACAGTTAAACCTTCTACATGAATGAAAGACCTAAAGTCTACTTTCACTTTTTGTTTTTCTGATAAAATGGTAAATGGAGATTGTTGATCGCTCTTAGGCTCTGGTTGTGAAACTAATATTGTCTTTACTTTCATCTTTTTCTTACACTAAATAACGTTTAAATAAATAAACAATCGGGACTAATTCTAGGCTGCAAAGATACAAAATTATATAATACAATTTACCCTCTAGCAGGTTTTTGTTATTCGCCAACATGAGTATACCCCTTACAACATAGCAAGTTATAAAGAAAAAAGCTACAATATTTAGAACTGTCCCTAGTTCTTTAATGTGTAAAAATGCGTAACTAATAGGAAAAAAAGAGATCAACAACACAGATGTTAAATAACTCGTTTCCATTACAAACGTTTGTTTATACCCGTCTTTTCTTCCCAAAAAGAAGAAAACAAACTCTGCAATTAGATACTTTATCAGCAAATATAAAAAAGCCACCAAAAGACTTTTAAAGTATGTTGTAAAGAAATGGTTAAAAATAAACTCCCTTTGGTACAAAATAGGCACCAACAATAAGTTTAAAACCGAAATATTAACTCCGTACAACAGCACTGTATATAAGGAAACCGTAGCAGTAGTGTCTACAGGATATCTATAATAGTATTTATTAGAAAAAAATACCATTAATAATAATTTTGTTCGCTTTAGGTCTATCCTACTCATTACAAACAGGAAAACCAAGGGCAACAACAACATCAATCCTACCTTGTTAAAATAAGCTAACTCTAATACTTCTAGCACTTTAAATCTCTTTGTAAAATATGGAACAAAACTTGCGGTAAAAGTAGGAATAAAAAAACGTAAATTTGGCAAAATAATTCCTTGGTATGAGTCAATCTTTGATTATTGTCCCTACACTTAATGAAGTAGAAAATGTAAAAGAAATTGTAGATGCGGTTTTTAACGTAGACCCTAACCTACATATTCTTATTGTTGATGACAATTCAACCGACGGTACTATTGAGATCGTTAAAGAACTTAAAGAAACAAATCCGAACCTGCATTTAGAAATTAGAACTTCTGACAGAGGTTTAGGAAAAGCCTATATTCACGGATTCCAGTGGGCTCTGCAAAGAGATTACGCACACATTTTAGAAATGGATGCAGATTTCTCTCACAACCCCAAAGACCTTCCTAGGCTGATTGAAGCTTGTGAAAATGGTGCCGATTTAGCAATTGGATCTAGGTATATAAACAACAAAATAAATGTAATAAACTGGGATTTTACGCGTTTACTACTTTCTTATTTTGCGTCTAAATATGTAAAAGTAATTACCGGTATTCCGGTATACGACACCACAGCAGGTTTTATTTGCTACCGTAGAAAAGTATTAGAAACCATAGACTTTAGCAATATTCGTTTTACAGGATATGCTTTTCAGATAGAAATGAAATTTAAAGCATGGCTGCATAAGTTTACTATTAAAGAAGTATCTATTATTTTTACAGACAGAACCAAGGGAACTTCAAAACTAGATAGCTCTATTATACACGAAGCTATTTTTGGAGTACTAAAAATGAAATTTAAAGGATTGCCAAAAAAATAAATTATGGGATGTACAGTTATCCAGAATGCCACAATTGTTAATGAAGGTAAAACATTTGAAAGAGATGTTTTAATTGAAAATGAAATTATAAAAACAATTGCCAAAGATATTAAAGTACCTAAGAGCGCTACCGTTATAGATGCCAAGGGTAAATATTTAATTCCAGGTGCCATAGACGATCAGGTGCACTTTAGAGAGCCAGGTTTAACGCAAAAAGCAAACATAGCTACAGAAAGTAGAGCAGCTGCTGCAGGTGGTATTACTACATTTATAGAAATGCCCAACACTGTTCCGCAAGCAACTACACAAGAATTGTTAGAAGATAAGTTTACCATTGCTTCTAAAGACTCTTATGTAAACTACTCTTTTATGTTTGGTGGAACCAACGATAACTTAGACGAGTTGTTAAAAACAGATCCTAAAAAAGTAGCGGGTATTAAATTATTCTTAGGTTCTTCTACAGGAAACATGTTGGTAGACAACCCAGAAGTTTTAGAAAAGATTTTCTCTTCTACTAGCATGGTTATCTCTACGCACTGCGAAGACGAACAAACTATAAAAGACAATCTGCAAGCCGCTATAGAGAAATACGGAGAAGACATTCCAATGGATCAACATCCTATTATTAGAAGTGATAAAGCTTGTTATATCTCTTCTTCTAAAGCAATAGAATTGGCGAAGAAAACAGGGGCAAGATTACACGTTTTTCACCTGTCTACAGCTATGGAGATGGAATTGTTTAGAAACGACATTCCGTTAAAAGATAAAAAGATTACCGCAGAGGTTTGTATTCACCACTTAGGTTTTGACAGTTCTATGTACAAAGAAAAGCAGACATTTATAAAATGGAATCCTGCCGTTAAAACAAAAGAAGATCAAAACGCTTTATGGGAAGCTTTGTTAGACGATAGAATTGATGTAATTGCAACAGACCACGCTCCTCACACCTTAGAAGAAAAATTAAACATCTATACCAAGGCACCAAGTGGTGGTCCATTGGTACAGCATGCAATTCCTGCCATGTTAAACTTTGTAGACCAAGGTAAGATTAGCATTGAAAAGGTAGTAGAAAAAATGTGTCACAACCCAGCAATTTTATTCGAAATTGAAAAACGTGGTTATATTAAAGAAGGATATTTTGCAGACTTGGTATTGATTGATCCAAAACAAAAATGGACCGTTAACAAAGAAAATATTTTATACAAATGTGGATGGAGCCCGTTTGAAGGAACTGAGTTTAACAACGCAATTACACATACCTTTGTAAATGGTAATTTAATTTACAACCAAGGAACATTTAATGATGAAATAAAAGGTAAACGAATCACTTTTAATAGATAATCATGAAAAAAGTATTTTACTTTTTAAGTCTTGCTG
The DNA here is from genome assembly GCF_054182685.1 of Wenyingzhuangia sp. IMCC45574. Classification (NCBI taxonomy): domain Bacteria; kingdom Pseudomonadati; phylum Bacteroidota; class Flavobacteriia; order Flavobacteriales; family Flavobacteriaceae; genus Wenyingzhuangia; species Wenyingzhuangia sp. IMCC45574. The sequence continues at coordinate 1,294,067 of NZ_CM135169.1, forward strand.
TGCTTGTAACCGCCTGTAATAGTAATACCATTATTAAAAAGCCAGAGAACCTGATTGCTAAAGATAAAATGGCTACTATTTTGGCAGACTCGTACATTGCTAAAGCTGCTAGAAACTCTAAGAATATAAATGGAGATAGAACCATTAACTATTTAAGTTATATCTACGAAAACCATCAAACAGATTCTGCATCGTTTCACGCTAGCTTAAAATACTACAGTGCAAATATTAGCTTACACGAGGAAATCTTAAAAAATGTAAAATCTAAATTAGAGTTACAATTAAAAGAGATCAGCGATTCTGTAAAAGTAAAAGACTCACTCGCAGAGGTACAATCTTATCAAGAATATAAAAAGCTAGAAGAACTAGATTCTTTAGCGAGTTTAAAACCTCTTGATGAGTTTGATGAAATAAAAAAAGAGAGAGATTAACACTCCAACAAAAGCGATTTTAACTTAGTTAGAATCGCTTTTTTGTTTTAAGGCATAAATTCCTAGTAACACCCAAGCAGCCAACAACAGCAAACCTCCAAACGGTGTTACAAACCAAAGAAACTTAGCAGGCACAACTCCAAGCGACAGCAAATAGATAGATCCAGAAAAACATAGAATCCCAGCCACTATCAAATTAGAAACTTTTACTTTCTGACTTTCTTTTATAAAAGGAATCGCAACCACAACTAACAATAACAAAGTATGAATTAGTTGATATCTAACTCCGGTCTCAAAACTATTCAATGCAGTTTCTGACAATACTTTTTTTAATCCATGAGCTCCAAAAGCTCCCAAACCAACTGAAATAGCTCCACTAAAGGCTGCTATAGTTATATACTTCTTCATAATTTACATTTTTAAATAAAATGATTTTGTTAATGCGATATATTCTTTGGTATAAACATGCCTATCAATTTCTATCACCAACTCAGTCTCTTTAAGTGTACAACTCTCTTTTACCAAATACAACAAGCTTCGTTTAAATGGCACATTCTCTCTTCCTTTTACTCTGGTTATTTTTTTAGGATACAAACCTTTAGATTTTGCCAAGGCTAAAAAATTGACTTCTTCTTTAAAGGGAACCACAAAAGAACAAGCTCCATTATCTGCTAGTAATTCACTTGTTTTCTCTAACAGGCTATTAAAATTTAACACTCCTACATGTCTTGCCAAAGTTCTTTCAGAATCTTTGTCTTTAAAAGTATCTGTATAGTACGGAGGATTCGAAACAATTAAATCGTACTTATGCTCACCCTCAAAGGCTATATAAGAGGCATTCGCTATGCTAATTCTATCAGCCCAAGGACTATTCTTAAAATTCAAACGAGCTTCTTTATATGCCTCCTGCTCTATCTCAACCCCGTGTAATTTGGCAACTGTATTTCTTTGTGCCAACATTAAGGCAATTACACCAGTACCAGTACCAACATCTAAAATGGTTTTGGCAGTATCTACAGGAGTCCAAGCTCCTAACAATACACCATCTGTCCCCACTTTCATGGCAGATTTTTCTTGTTGTATGGAAAATTGTTTGAAACGAAACATGCAACGAAAATACAAATGTTTGTTTATATTATGCTATTGGCAATAGGCTTTATGCTATAGGCTGTTCGCTCTTGACTGACAAACTACTAAAGTGTATGTAACACTCAATAAAACTGTTATAAAAAGTAAACCTTTAATAGTATATTGCATAGAGCTTAAAGCATATAGCCTCTACACTATTACGCTTTTTTAAGATAAGTACATCTCAATTAATCCTGGAGGAGTTTCTAGCACTAATTTTTTATTCTTTCTATCCACTTCTTTGATAAAATCATCGACCATTGGAATCAAAATCTCAACTTCGTTGTTTAAAATTTCAAATAAAGGTTGTGCAGTATTGTCGTTTACTCCTTTTAGAACACCAACAGTACCAAAATTAACATCCTCTACGGTAAAGTCTATAATTTCGTGGAAATAGAACTGATTTCCTTTTAATTTGGGTAAAAATTCAAGTGGTAAGTAAATTCCTGAATTCATAATAGCATCTGCATCTTGTTCTGTATCAACAGTCTCAAAACGCACACGCAACTGATTCCCCTTTTGAAGTAACCTTTCGGTAATAAAAAAAGGAATCAAATCTTTGCCGTATTCGACAAAGACTGATTCCAAATTTTGATAATGTGAAGGGTCGTCGGTATCTAACTTAATAACTACCTCTCCCTTAAAGCTGTATTTTCTTACGATTTTGCCTAAATAAAAACAATCTTCTTTACGCATCTAAATCGCAATTTAAAAATTACTCAGCAGCTTCTTCTGTTGCTTCTTCCTCAGTCGCTTCTTCACCTGCAGCAGCCTCTTCAGCAGCTTTTGCCTCAGCTAATAATGCTTCTTCTGCTTCTTTAGCAGCAGCAATACGAGCCTCGTTTACAGCTTTTTCAGCTTCTAATTGTTTCGCTTTTTCAGCAGCTTGCTCAGCACTTAATCCATCTTTTTTAGCTTGGATAGCAGCTTCTTTTGCAGTTAACCATGCTTGGAATTTCTCCTCTGCTTGCTCTTCTGTTAAAGCTCCTTTTTTTACTCCTCCTAATAAGTGCTTCTTTAATAAAGCTCCTTTAGTAGATAAAATTGTTTTAGCAGTATCTGTTGGTTGTGCACCGTTATCTAACCATTTTACAGCAGCATCAACATCTAAATCAATAGTTGCTGGGTTGTTGTTTGGATTGTAAGTTCCGATTTTCTCTAAGAATTTACCATCTCTTTTTGAACGTGAATCTGCAGCTACTACGTAGTAGAAAGGTTTTCCTTTTTTACCGTGTCTTTGTAATCTAATTTTTACTGGCATAATTATAAATATTTGTAGGTTCCCGACCTACGTTATCAATTTTGAGTGTGCAAATATACAATTATTATTTAGGTTAGCACAATCCTAATTTATTTTTTATTAAACTCATCCAATTCCTTTTTAGACAGCGGCTTACCTAAATAAACAAGTGTATAGCTTTTCCCTTTTTCTACTTTTACTTCGTCCGCAGCTATTACGTACAATTCTCCTGATGTATCTGCTATAAACAAGGGCACCTTGTTTTCCGATTCTGTTAGCATCTGATTCATTGCTACAAACGCTTCCTGACTAGCCACCTCTACTTCGTTTATAGTAGGGTACTCTCTTACTATTTCACTTAAAATAATAAAATCTTCTCGGGTTGATAAAAAGTTACCATCTTCGTCTAATCCATCCTTTAACTCGGTCTCAGAAACCACTCTATATGCCGTTTTCTCTGTAACTCTTTTTCTAAATTTATAGATGGCTTGTAAATTTACTTTTTTACTTCCTGTTAAAGCTAATAGATATCCTACATCTGTATATTCAATATCGTCGGCTACATTGTCTTTAAACACATCTACCTCCTCTGCATTTAACCCCATCTTTCTAGCCAATTCTATTTTATCTACGTTATTGTCTATTATAATTACCGACCTGTTTTTGTCGTATAAATACTTGGCTATGATTCTAGACACCTCAGAAGCTCCAACAATTAAAATCCCCTTAGAAGATCTTACATACACTCCTAAAATCTTAGCCATAAATCTAGCTGTAGTTGCATTTAGCAGTACGGTTCCCATTACAATTACAAAAACCAAAGGTGTTATATACTCTGCCCCTTCTTCTCCATTGGCTACCAGCTTTAATCCAAATAACGAAGCAATACCTGCAGCTACAATTCCTCTTGGACCTACCCAACTGATAAATACCTTTTCTGCAAATTGCAAACTAGATTTTCTGGTACTAATAAATACTCCTAAAGGTCGTATTACCAAAATAACCACTCCAAACAAAGCCAAAGTGTGCCAATTGTTTATCAAATCAAAATCTTCTACATTCATATTTGCAGAAAGAAGTATAAAGAGTATAGAGATTAACAGCACACTTAAGGATTCTTTAAAATCTAAAATCTCTTTAATGTAAGGAACATCTATATTCCCTAACACCATTCCCATTATTACCACAGACAATAATCCCGATTCGTGTGCAAAGGAATCTGACAATACAAACACCCCCAAGACATAAGCCAACGTAAATACATTTAGCAAGTATCTTGGTATCATTTTTTTCTTTAATACAAGCCTAAGAGCATGTGCAAAAGTGAATCCAAAAGTAACCCCAAACAACACAACTTTTCCAAATTCAACCAAAGCGGTCTGCGTATAATCACTGGTGTTTTCAATGCTTATAAATTCAAATACCAAAACGGCTACCAATGCTCCTACAGGATCTATTAAAATACCTTCCCATTTTAAAACAGCAGACACATCTCTTTTTAATCGTATGTTTCTTAAAATTGGAGCTATTACAGTAGGTCCAGTTACAATAATTAACGAAGAAAAAAGAAAAGATATAGACCAGCTTAATTGAAAAAAGTAATGCACTGCCACCCCAGCACCAACAAAAGTAACTATGGATCCAATAGTAATTAGCTTTACAATGGCAGACCCTACATTTAACACCTCTTTCCTTTTTAAAGTAAGTCCCCCTTCAAAAAGTATGATACTAATGGCTAAGGACACAAAATAGAACAAACTCTCTCCTGCAAACAAACCTCTCGATCCATTCCAAACAGGTTCTATCCATTTACTTCCATCACTTGTAATAAGCGTGGATACTGGCCCCACAACAATTCCTACTACAATTAATGGCAAAATTGCTGGTAATTTAAATTTCCAAGCCAACCACTGTGCTATAATCCCAAGAATAATTATTCCCGCAAGTTCTATCATACCTTATTTTTTACGAGCTTTAAGATAACAAAAAATCATGTTCCTAAATAAAAAAAAGAGGTGCTCTTCATCAAGAAAAGCACCTCTTTTTGTCATATTTTAAATCTAGTTCAGGTTAAAACCAACCTGAAACCAATTTCACCAAGTCATTACCGTTCGCAAAAGCTAACAATGATAACAACAATACAAAACCAGTAATCTGAGCATACTCTAATACTTTATCATTTGGTTTTCTTCTGGTAATCATTTCATACAAAGTAAACACTACATGTCCACCATCCAATGCCGGAATTGGTAATAAGTTCATAAACCCTAACATAATAGATAAGAAAGCTGTGTTCGCCCAAAATTTTTGCCAATCCCATTCTTCAGGAAAAATCTTAGCAATGGAAATAAATCCTCCCATACTTGAAGCCCCTTTTGAAGTAAAGACATACTTAAACTGAGCCATGTAGTCTTTTAAAGTCCAATAGGCTTTATCATACCCCTTTGATATGGACTCTACAAAAGTATAATTAACTTCATTTAACTCTCTCGGAGGTGAAGCAACTCTAAACCCTAACAATGACTTGGAAGGAGTAAGTGTAATATCCACATCTGTACCAGATCTTTCAACAACAAGAGATATAGAATCATATTTAATTTCCTCTTTTTTCTTGAAAAGATTTAAAAACCTTACAAATAAATTAGGTTTCTTTTTCACATACTTTTTGCTGTAGTCTGAGAAATGTGAGATAAAATCAGACCAGTAAACAATCTCTTTACCATTAAAGGACTTTAAAACATCTCCTTTTAACAATCCATATTTTTCTGCTGATGTATCTGGATATACACTATCAATAACAGGGTAATGGACAGGAACAATAGGTCCTCTTATCGCACCAGTCTCCCACATTAAGTCTGCAATATTCTCTGGAAAAACTATTTTTTCCACCACACCATCTGTATGTGCTACTTCTAAACTTCTGGCACCTCTTAAAAACAAGTTCACTCCAATCTTAGACAAATCGTCCAATTCTTCACCGTCCATTTTTAAGAACTTGTCTCCGTCTCTTAATCCATAGGTTTTAAACACACTATCAATTAAAATTCCGTCTTTGTAACTATCGTTGGTTAATTTTTTCTCTCCCCAAGTAGCAAAAATCATAATGTAGATTAGCAATCCTAGGATAAAGTTTACAATTACCCCTCCTAACATAATAATCAAACGTTGCCAAGCTGGCTTAGACCTAAACTCCCAAGGCTTTGGTTCTTGTTTCATTTGCTCGGTATCCATACTTTCGTCTATCATACCCGCAATTTTCACATACCCTCCTAAAGGAATCCAACCTATACCATATACTGTTTCTCCTATCTTTTTCTTAAACAAAGAAAACTTGTAATCAAAAAATAAATAAAATTTTTCAACCTTAGTTTTAAATAATTTTGCAGGAATAAAATGTCCTAATTCATGCAAGACAATCAACAACGATAAACTCAACAAAAATTGTCCTGCTATAATTAAATTCTCCATGTAAATCTCTAATTCTTTTTAAAGTCGAACAAATGTACAATTTTAATTATGTGTACTCGTTTGTTTTGACAAAGTTTCTAAAAAATGCTTTGTAACTTTGTCAAAATTTTCGACATGAATTCCAAATTCTTTGCCAAGTCTAAGTACACCTTTATTGCAATGGGTGCTTTGTCCGTAGTTATAATTTCTTATTTGTATTACCTGAACAACCAAGCAAAATCTTTGCCAATATATAATCCAATCGACATCAATCCTAGATTGGTAGACGAAAGCTTATTGAACAAGTCTAAGAATCATGTAATTGGCTCTTTTGAGCTAACGGATCAAAATGGTAAAAAGGTGACCGAAAAAAACTTTGAGGATAAAATATATGTAGCCGATTTCTTTTTTACACGATGCGGAACTATATGTCCCATTATGACCACCAACATGACCTATTTGCAAAATAAATTTAAAGATAACCCTAAGGTAAAGTTCTTATCGCATTCTGTAACTCCTGTTATGGACAGCGTTCCTGTTTTAAAAAGCTACGCTGAGGCTCACGGAGCTATTTCTGGCAAATGGCATATTACTACTGGCGATAAAAAGGTGATTTACAATTTGGCTCGTAAAAATTATTTTGCTGTGTTAGACGAAGGCGATGGTGGTGCTCAAGATTTTATACACACAGAACAATTTGTATTGATTGACACGCAAAAAAGAATACGAGGTTTTTATGATGGAACTCAAAAAAAAGAGGTAGATCAAGTAGTGAAAGATATTTTACTGCTTTTAGAAGCGCAATAAAATGAAATACCCCCTTACTACTCTTGGGCAATAAGAGGGATTTACTATGAAAAAGATAAGGGTTTTGACACCCCATTCGTAAGTTAAGTTACAAAAAAGAAACAATATTTCCAAACTAAGCTACTGTAAACCATCCCATTCTGCGTAAAAATTATCTAGAAACTCCTGCATAAACGCATGTCTTTTTTCTGCCAACGCTATTCCTGTTTTGGTATTCATCCTGTCTTTTAACAACAATAATTTCTCGTAAAAATGATTAATTGTTGGAGCTGTTGACTTTTTATACTCTTCTTTTGTCATCTGTAAATTGGGCTCAATTGCAGGATTGTATAGCGCTCTGTTTTTAAAACCACCGTAATTAAAGGTTCTGGCAATACCTATGGCTCCAATAGCATCTAATCTATCTGCATCCTGAACCACATCTAACTCAATAGACTTAAACAATTGTTTTTGATTTCCTCCTTTAAAAGAAATATTCTCTATTATTTTTATAACGGACTCTATAACATTTGTTGCTATGTTCTCGTTTTCTAAAAACGTTCTCGCCACCTTTGGACCAACAGTTTCATCTCCGTCATGAAATTTAGAATCTGCCACATCGTGCAACAAAGCTCCTAAAGCTACAACTAGCATGTTACAATCTTCCTTTTCTGCAATCAAAAGACTGATCTTATACACTCTTTCTGTATGAAACCAGTCGTGTCCTCCTTCGGCATTTTCTAACTGTTCTTTTACAAAAGAAATGGTTTTATCAATAATCGCTTCGTTAGTTCTTAAACTCATATACTTGGTTTGGGGTTACACAAAAATCTAATGGAATATCTTCTTTATATACATCCGTAATTTCTTTCTCAGCTTCAAAAAAAGACAAACCAATTTTTAGGACACCTGGCCTGCACTTTGCTAAAAAATCATCGTAAAAACCTTTACCGTAGCCCACTCTATTTCCTTTCTCATCAAAAGCCAATAGGGGAACAAAAACCACATCAATCATATTTTCTGGCACGGGCAAACCATTTGTTGGCTCTGGAATACCATAGGAATTAACCGCTAGGCTAGTATTCTCCGTTAGCAAAAAATGACTTAAAGTATTCGTATCAAAATTAGACTTAGAAACCACGACTTCCTTGGCTCTGGCAAATAGAATATGTAATACTTGCTCGGTATCAATTTCTTTTTGAGAAACAATACTTAAAAACAAATGATAGTAGGTTCCTTCCCACACATCTAATTTTAACAATTGATTGGCTATTGCTATACTCTTATCAGTAACGGAATCTAGACTTAGTTCTTTTCTTAATTCCTTGTACTTTCTTCTGAGTTCTTTTTTTATCATTCTAAAAAACTTTGAAAAGCAAAATTAACAATTAATATTACCCAAAATTGATTAATTTCACCACATGATATTAGTAACTGGAGGAACAGGTTTGGTAGGTGCTCACCTACTTTATAATTTGTGTAAAGAACACAGTAAAATAGTGGCTCTTTATAGGAACGAAACTCATCAGAAAAACACACTTGATATTTTTGAGCTATACGGAGACACCTCTAATTACCAGAATATTATTTGGAGAAAAGCTGACATAACAGATATTCCTTCTCTAGAAATTGCTTTTAAAGACATTAGCTATGTGTACCACGCAGCAGCCACTGTTTCTTTTAATCCAAAAGACGAGGCTCTTTTAAGGAAAGTAAACATAGAAGGAACGGCTAATATCGTAAACCTCTGCTTAGAATTTGGAATTAAAAAACTTTGCTTTGTAAGCTCTATTGCTACATTGTCTAAAACTCCTGGTATAAAAGTTATAGACGAAGAAGCAGACTGGAATCCTGAAGAAGCCCATAGTGATTACAGTATTACAAAATACGGAGCAGAAACAGAAGTATGGAGAGGAGCCCAAGAAGGGCTATCGGTTGTAATTGTTAATCCTGGAGTTATTTTTGGCTTTGGAATGTGGCATGTAAACACAGGAAGTTTATTTACCAAGATAAAAAAGAGTTTCCCTTTTTACACCAAAGGAACCACTGGCGTAGTAGCTGTAGAAGATGTGGTGAACGCTATGATTCTACTTATGAATAGTACGGTAGAAAACGAACGCTTTATTTTGGTAAATCAAAACATGAGCTTTAAAGATCTCTTTGCTTTAATTGCCACTAAATTAAACGTAAAAGCACCTCGTTTTTACGCTCCCAAATGGCTAACGGAGATTGCTTGGAGAATAAATAGTTTTATTTCCTTTATTACTTTCTACAAAGTAAATGGACAATTAAATAAATACGGAACCAGATCTTCTCATAGCACTAGTTACTACAACGGAATTAAAATAAAAAAGAGCGTAGCTTTTAACTACACTCCTTTTGATTCTTCTATTGAGCAGATTGCTAAGAAACTACTTTAATCGCACCACTCTTAACCCGTTTTCTTCTGTATTCTCTACTGTATTTATAAATACGGCTTGATTTCCACTGGATGGGAATCCATTTTTATAGTAATAAAACGCATGATTGAATCGTTGAGAAGCTCCTGCTGATGCGTTTTGAGTATTATTTAACACTCTAATAATAGCATCGTATGTAACGGCAAAACCTCTAAGTGCGTAATTACTTGGATATGCATTGTTTCGCTCTTTAAAACTTTCTTCAAAACTCTTATTTAGTAAACTTTCGTATTCTATTAAATCAGTAGCATAAGTATATTTTTGCTTGGCCAACTCTAAATAAGACAACTTATCTACAAAACTCAAACGTTCAAAAGATAAAATTCTAAATGTAGACTGCAAATCTTTGTCTTTAGACAACCCTTTTACAATTCCAAAAACATCGTTTGTAATTACGTTATTGTCACCTGCTATCAACACCCAGTTGGTTTGATTTGGTTTTACTTTATCTATTAAATCTTCTTGTCTAAAATACCCTCTAGACAATGCCAATACAGATATATTATCTTCTAACACCTCACCTATACTATCTTGCTTGGCCAAGGTCTTTTTGTATCTTTTTAAAGCACTTAAATTCTCTCCTATTATAATTAAATGCTCGTCTTTTCTATGTTCTTTTATAAAAGACAACATTTCTTCTTTAAGTACTGCTTTGCTTGCTGCCGTCTTTATTAGGTTGTAGTCTGTAAAACTCGATTGTTTTTTAGAATACACCGGATAATAAACAGGTGTACTAGGGAAGTTTGTCGCTACATACATCGCATTTCCGCTATACAAAGGCCCTACAATTACATCTGGTTCTAAAGCTCTTATTGCATCTATTTTTGCATGCAAAGAATCTACCGACTTTTGCGTATCTACAACGTCTAATTTTATCTGAACTCCTTGACGCTCTAAAGAATCAATCGCCATTTCGGCACCTAGGTAAAAATCAGATACAATACTAGGCAAACTATTAGACCTAGAGAACAGTTGAGACTCTGATAATGTATCGTTCTTTTTAAATTGGAAAGGCAACATTAACATTACAGACAAAGGCTTGTCTGTAATTATTGAATCTTTTAGTTCTTCTCCTTCATTAAACAAATAGAACTTTTTGTCAAATCCAATCAATAAATCTCCTCCATAAAACAATACAGAGTCTAATGATGGATTGATAGAGCTTAACGAATCCATAGAAATATTAAAACTCTCTAAAACCTGAAAAATACTATCTCTTTTAGGATTGTAACTAAAGGTAACTGGGCTACTCTTGTAGATTGGAGAAATATCGCTTTCTACAAAATTTATTTCCTCTGGCTTAAACGGAAGGTTAAGAACTGTCCCTACATCTATACTATCTATTACCACAGAACTATTTACACGCAATAATTCAGAAATAGCAAAACCATGCTCCTTAGCAATTCCATACAGGGTTTCTCCTTTAGCAACTACATGTATGTTTTTATTCAACCCTAACGCTTGTCTTGGAGTACCATAGCCTAAACTATCTTGCGTTACAATTTTTTCTTGCACAGGAATTACTATAGATTCTCCTTCTTTTAATCCATTTGCAGCCACACTAGGATTGGATTTTTTTATAGCTTCTACCGTTACGCTGTACAATCTAGAAATACCATACAATGTTTCTTGATGCTTAACTTGATGTATTTTATTTACAATGATCTTTTTCTCTACTACCGTATTAGCCTTTTGAGTTTTTACACCTGGTACTTTTAACTCTTGCCCAATTTTTAATCCTTCTTTGGCTAAAATAGGATTCATCTGAATTAAAGTAGCCATAGAAATTCCGTACTTTTTAGACAATCCATACAGTGTTTCTTTAGCCGCTACCTTATGGGTTGTTAACTCTTTTTTAGGAGGAACAGAAACCAAATCATCTCTGCTATCTGGTCTAAAATCTATAGGCTGTAAATTTCTTGGAACTTTTACTTTAGGTGTAGCTATAGGGATTCTTACAACGGTATTCTTTTTAACCTTTTTCCCTAAATCAGGATTTAATGCTACCAACTTGTCATAATCCACATTAAACTTCTTAGCAATCTTTTTTAAAGACTCCTTCTTTTCCGTTTTGTATTCTTTAACCTGTTGAGCAAAAATGGAAGTACTCACTAAAAAACACAGTAAGTAAAGTAACTTAAACACTTTCATAATTTTTGTTGCTGATTTGGATAAGCAATATTACAATATTATGGCTAATAATGAATCTTGACATTGGTTAAAAAACTCAAAAGTATTAACATTATTGTATGTGTAAATTTAACGATGAGAGGTTTACAAAAACAAAAAAGCCAATTCAGCAGAGCAACAACGTTAACCCGTGACCTGTTAAAAAGAAAAATTCGTTATATAAACTAAAATACTTAAAGACCTTTTTAAACATAGAATATCGTTATCAATCCATGTTTTCTAGAAGCAAAAAAATCGCCTAAGAAATGAATCCTAGACGATTTTAAAATATATTCTGATGATCATCGACATAAAACCGCATCATCGACTTCACGTATCAACAACTCAACGTAAAAATGTTATTCCCACTCAATAGTTGCAGGTGGTTTAGAGCTAATATCGTATACTACTCTGTTAACACCTTTAACATTATTGATAATTTTATTAGAAATCTCTTGTAAGAACTTGTATGGTAAATCTACCCAGTCGGCAGTCATACCATCTGTAGACTCAACTGCACGTAAAGCCACCGCTTTTTCGTACGTACGCTCGTCTCCCATTACTCCTACTGACTGTACTGGTAACAAAATTGCTCCTGCTTGCCAAACTGAATCGTACAAACCGTGTTCTTTTAATCCGTTGATAAAAATAGCATCAACCTCTTGTAACATTGCTACTTTCTCTGCAGTAATATCTCCTAAAATACGAATGGCCAATCCTGGTCCTGGGAAAGGGTGACGACCTAATAACTCAGGATCAATCCCCATAGATTTTCCAGCTCTACGAACCTCATCTTTAAAGATCATACGCAAAGGCTCAACAATCTTTAATTTCATAAAGTCTGGCAATCCTCCAACGTTGTGGTGCGATTTAATCGTTGCAGAAGGTCCTCCATCTGCAGATACAGATTCAATTACATCTGGATAAATGGTTCCTTGTGCCAACCATTTTACATCTTCTATTAAGTTTGCTTCTTGGTCAAACACATCAATAAATGCTTTCCCTATCGCTTTACGTTTTGCTTCTGGATCTGACAAACCTGCCAATTCATTTAAGAATCTTTCAGATGCATCTACTCCTTTTACGTTTAAGCCCATTCCTTCGTATTGTTTTAATACTCCGTTGAACTCATTCTTACGTAACAATCCGTTGTTTACAAAAACACAGTATAAATTCTTACCAATCGCTTTGTTTAATAAAACAGCAGCTACCGTAGAATCTACACCTCCAGACAATCCTAATACCACTTTATCGTTCCCTACTTTCGCTTTAATTTCTGCGACTGTAGCATCTACAAAGTTATCTGGTGTCCATTCCTGAGCTACATCTGCAACTCCTACTAAGAAATTCTTTAATATTTGTGTACCATCGGTTGAGTGGTATACTTCTGGATGAAATTGTATTGCATACGTGTCTTCCCCTTCAATTGCATAAGCAGCATTCTTTACATCGTGCGTGCTAGCAATACACTTATAGCTATCTGGTAAGTTTAAAATCGTATCAGAATGACTCATCCATACCTGACTTCCACTTTCAATACCATCAAATAAAGGAGAGGTATTGTCTACAAAAGATAAATTAGCTCTACCATACTCTCTTGTGTTAGATGCTCCTACTTCACCTCCAAAAAAATGAGCTAAGTATTGTGCACCGTAACAAATTCCCAATAATGGTTTTTTCCCTTTTACTTCTGACAGGTCTATTTTAGGTGCATTTTCTCCTCTTACAGAATGTGGAGACCCCGATAAAATAACCGCTTTGTAGTCAGCAAAATTGTATTTTTCGCTGTTATAAGGATGGATTTCACAATAAATGTTTAACTCTCTCACTCTACGCGCTATCAGCTGCGTAACCTGTGATCCAAAATCTAAAATCAGTACTTTTTGTTGCATGCGCAAAACTAAGCATTTAAGACGTAATAATAAAGCGTATTCTATGTATAATTAGCAGCTTTTATTCTTCTTAAATACTTTAATTTTATAGCTTAAATGGAATTACTCCTTTTATTTAAATTTACTGTATGACATCTAAGCAAAGCCTTTCGATAAACTTTAGCCAGTCTTTAGTACCAGTAATTACTCTTATTAGTCTATTGGCTTATAATATCTTTTTTGCAGATGGAGCCCTTTTAGGAGATTACTCCAATCAATACATTCTTGTTTTTTCTGCTTTGGTGGCACTAGTTATTGGAATTAAGTTACAAACTCCCATTAAAGTTGTATCTAAAGCAGTGTACGCAAATCTTAAAAGTGTTTTTATACCTATTCTAATTCTATTTTTAGTGGGTGCATTGGCCGGTAGCTGGTTAATTAGCGGAATTATTCCCATGATGGTACATTATGGATTGGATTTTCTGTCTGCCAGTTATTTTTTACCCTGTACGGTATTAATTGCGGCTTTGGTATCTGTGGTAACAGGGAGTTCTTGGACTACTTCTGCCACTGTGGGTATTGCGTTAATTGGAGTGGGTACTACTTTAGGCATCGACAAAGCTATTATAGCTGGTGCTGTAATCTCTGGTTCTTATTTTGGCGATAAAATATCACCTTTAAGCGATACTACTTATTTAGCTTCTGCTATTAGTGGAACTAATTTATACACCCATATCCGATATTTATCATTAACAACCATTCCTTCTTTGGTAATAACACTTATTGCTTTCTTTTTTTTAAGTCCCGAAGTAAACCTACAAGAAAACGCGCAAGTATTAGAAATACAAACGTCTATTTTAAAAACCTTTAAATTAAGTCCATGGCTACTAACGGTGCCCTTACTCGTAATTCTTCTTATTGTTTTTAAGGTAAAACCTTTACTATCCTTTGTCGTCGGAATTGGTTTGGCTTGTTTGTTCGCAGTTATTTTTCAAAATGATTTGATTCAATCCTTGACCAATTCTAGTTTAACAACCATTAAAACAGCTATTTTAACAGACATACAAATTACCACAGACAATGATTTACTAAATGAATTGTTTTCTTCTGGAGGGATGAAAGGAATGATTTGGACCGTTTTACTAATTGTAAGTGCCATGATTTTTGGCGGTGTTATGGATGGTATTGGAGCTTTGTCTACTATTACTAAAAATATTCTAGCTGCTTTTACCTCTGTATTTGGTTTATTTACTAGTACGGTAATTAGCTGTATTGGTTTAAACGTAGTAGCCTCTGACCAATATTTAGCCATAGCCATACCCGGAAAAATGTTTAAAAAGGCTTATGAAGATAAAAAACTAGCTCCAGAAAATTTAAGTAGAACGTTAGAAGATAGTGGTACCGTTACCTCAGTTTTAATTCCTTGGAATACTTGTGGTGCATATGAAACAAAGGTCTTGGGAGTATCTACCGGAGATTATTTTATGTATGCCATTTTTAATTATGTAAGCCCGTTAATGACTTTGCTTTTTGCAGGTTTGGGGTTGAAAATTCGTCAATTGAAAAGCTCTAGGCTGTAAGCTTCATGTATTCATTGAAAACACAACACACTAACTATCTAACAACTAAACTCTTAATTAATAATCAATGATGAATTTAATAAAAGTAGTTATTCTCATCTTTTTTACAGGACTTTACAGTTGTGAATTTAAAAACGAACGACATGAATATGCTGAAATGCTTATAGAAAAAGTTGAAGCCTTTAAAAAAATTAATAATCGACTACCAAAAGACGTAACTGAAATAGGACTAGTCGAAGAAATGGATAGCCCTGCTTTTTATCAAATAGAAACAGACTCAACCTACATGGTTTATTATGGATTAAGCCTCGGAGAGTCTAATACTTACAAGTCTTCAACAAAAGACTGGCACATAGGCGGTTAATTCAAACACTATATGCCTGCCCAACCATTCTCTTTACCACAAGTACATGAAAAGGTTTTATGACAGTCATATACACCTTCCCAAAAGTATTGTTATACTCAACCAAAGTCGTTACTTTAATATTATAGACTGCAGCACCTGTATTCGTAATTATGGCTCTAAAATTTAAATGTTTGTCATCAGCTCCTACAATCAACTCTTTTTCTGATTGCTGATAGGCTTTAAAGAAACTTACATACGCCTCCTCTTTATAATCTTCTGGAATTTCCGTTTTTAGCCCAAAGAAACCAACTATAAAGTTTCGCAGTCTAAATAAATAAGACACCCAAGCAGGAAAAGTTCCAAAAATCAACCTAGTTACTTCATCTATAGACTGCTTGTGATTGGTGGTGGAGAAAGTATCTGCAAAGTCTATGTTCGTAAAAAGACCTTTTGCATTTTCTGACAAGTAAACTGTTTCTTTTATTGATTTTTTCATCTCTATTCAGCTATTTTAAACAAAAAAGCTACCTGTTTCTTATTTACACTTGCTGGTACAAACCTTAAAAAAGTATTCCTAACAGCTCTTGCCCACTTATAGGGCAACTGTGATATTTTTCCCAAAGACCAACTTACATTCACCACTTTATGAGCCTTTTTAATTCTTTTCTGCTCGTATATTTTAAAAGCTTCTGTCACGGAATATTTTTCTAAACAAGATGCTAAAACATATGCATCTTCTATAGCCTGACAAGCTCCCTGTCCCAAATTTGGTGTGGTTGCATGAGCAGCATCCCCCAATAAACAAACGGTATCAACACTCCAATCATTAAAAGGTTTAATATCTTTCATTATAGCGGTGTGAATTTTATTAGGATCTGTTTTTTTAATAATATCTACACACAAGGGGTGATAACTAGCAAAATCTTTAGTATCTATTTTTTGTAATTCCTCTGATTCACTTTGTGTATTCTTTAAAGCATACCAATACACTTGCCCTTCTTTTATTTGCACAAAGCCAAAACGAGAAGCATTTCCCCAACATTCTGTAGCCATATGTGCGTAATCAGCAGGAAGTTTGTAACTCACCACACCTCGCCAGCATATCTGTTTTGCATTTCTTATTTCTTTAGGCTGAAATACCAGTTCTCTTACTTTAGAAAAAATCCCATCAGCTCCAATTATTACAGAAGTTGAAACAGTTTTCCCATTCGCAAAAACCAATTGTTTCCCATTCTCGTTTATTCCTACCAATTCATGATCTAAAAACAGTTCCTCTTCACTAAACTCAGCTACTAGAATTCGTTGTAAAACACCTCTATGTATTGCTATGTTTTGTGACTGATATCTTTCTTCAAATGCTACTAAACTATTTCTTGTGATTGCTTTTAACTGCTCATCTGTTATGGCTATTTCTGACACAACATTTCCTTTTGCCGTAATTTTAGCATCCAAACCCAATTGTTGATACACCTGCATGGCATTATTTGCCAAAATAATCCCCGCTCCTACCTCTTTAATTTCTTTAGCACGCTCAAAAATTCGTACATGAATCCCCTGTTGTTTTAGAGCTATTCCTAAAGTTAAACCTCCTATTCCTGCCCCTATTATATCTACAATCATCGTTACAAAATTAAAATTAGGTCAAATATACTAATTTTATAGAATTAGGTCATAATTACTAATTAATTATATTTGCAATTAGATGATGACAAAAACCAAACAAAAAATACTAGATACCTCTTTAGCACTTTTTAATGAATTTGGACTCTCCAAGGTTCCTTTGCGTAGAATTGCAACTCACATGGGTATTAGTCAAGGAAACCTAAACTATCACTTTAAAAAAAGAGAAGATATTATAGAAGGACTTTATTATCAGTTAGTCCTAAACATAAACCAAAGTATTGCCAATGTATCTTTTGAAAACTTTTCCATACATGGTCTTTATCAAATTAGCACATCTATCGCCTACGAGTTTTACAAATTCCGTTTCTTCTTATTAGATTTTACTCAAATAATGAGAGAACAAGAACAGATTAAACAACACTACAACCAGCTTTTATTACTTAGAAAATCACAAATGATTGGGTTGATAAACAGCCTTGTTGCCAAAGAATTAGTAAGACCCGAAGAATTGCCCAATGAGTATGAAAACTTATATACCAGAGTTCAAATTTTAAGTGATTTTTGGATGTCATCCTTAAGCATACAACAAAACACTATAGAAGAAAAGGAAGTGTACAACCACACTGCTTTAATTTTTGAAAACATATATCCCTATTTAACCGAAAAAGGTAAAATAGAATTCCTTGAAATTACTGCTAAAACAGACAAAGCAACTCTTAAAAAACTTTAAACTTTTTCACTTTTTAGCTATCAACTTAAAATGTATCTTTGCCCAGCAAAATATTTTTTATAAAATGATTAAGATTACTTTACCAGACGGAAGTATTAGAGAGTACGAACAAAATAGTACTCCTATGGATGTGGCTATGAGTATTAGCCAAGGGTTAGCTAGAAACGTGATTTCAGCAGATTTTAACGGAACCACCGTTGAAACCAAAACCCCATTAACCACCGATGGTAACTTAACCTTATTCACCTTTGATCAACCAGAAGGTAAAAAAGCATTTTGGCACTCATCTGCACACGTTTTAGCACAAGCCATTCAGAAATTATACCCTGGTGTAAAATTAACAATTGGACCAGCTATAGAAAATGGTTTTTACTACGATATTGATTTTAGTGAACACAAAGTTTCTGAAAACGATTTTCCTAAAATTGAACAAAAGTTCTTAGAACTAGCTAGAGGTAAACACGAATTTACTTTAAGAGAAGTTTCTAAAGCAGATGCATTGGCAAAATACAAAGAGGAAAACAATCCTTTTAAAGTTGAGTTGATTGAAAACTTAAATGACGGAGAAATTACTTTTTGCGATCACGATGATTTTACAGATTTATGTCGTGGAGGTCATATTCCTAATACTGGAATTTTAAAAGCCGTTAAAGTAATGAGTGCTGCAGGTGCTTATTGGAGAGGTGATGAAAAGAACCCTCAATTAACACGTATCTACGGAATTTCTTTCCCTAAAGCCAAGCTATTGAAAGAATACTTAGAGTTGTTGGAATTAGCAAAACAACGCGATCACCGTAAATTAGGAAAAGAGTTAGAATTGTTTACTTTTTCTCAAAAAGTAGGGCAAGGACTTCCTTTATGGTTGCCTAAAGGAGCTGCATTAAGAAGTAGATTAGAAGACTTTTTAAAGAAAGCACAAAAGAAAGCAGGATACGAAATGGTGATGACACCACATATTGGTCAGAAAGAATTATATGTTACCTCTGGTCACTATGAAAAATATGGAGAAGATAGTTTTCAACCTATCAAAACTCCAAAAATGGACGAGGAGTTCTTATTAAAACCAATGAACTGTCCTCATCACTGTGAAGTTTTTAACTACAAACCTTATTCTTACAAAGAATTACCAAAGCGTTATGCTGAGTTTGGTACCGTTTATAGATACGAACAAAGTGGAGAATTACACGGAATGACACGTGTACGTTGTTTTACACAAGACGATGCACACATTTTCTGTACACCAGACCAATTAGATCAAGAATTTAAAGATGTAATTGACTTGGTACTATATGTATTTGGTTCTTTAGGTTTTGAAGACTTTACAGCACAAGTATCTTTAAGAGATCCTGAAAACCCAGAAAAATACATTGGTTCTGATGAAAATTGGGACAAAGCAGAAAATGCAATTATAAATGCTGCTAAAGAAAAAGGGTTAAATTATGTTGTAGAAACCGGAGAAGCTGCATTTTACGGTCCTAAGTTAGACTTTATGGTAAAGGATGCCTTAGGTAGAAGTTGGCAGTTAGGTACAATTCAGGTAGACTACAACTTACCAGAACGTTTTGATTTAACTTACAAAGGATCTGACAACGCAGACCACAGACCAGTTATGATTCACCGTGCTCCTTTTGGTTCTATGGAACGTTTTATAGCTGTGTTATTAGAACATACTGGAGGTAACTTTCCTCTTTGGTTAATGCCAGAACAAGTTACTATCCTACCAATCAGTGAGAAATATCAGAAATATGCCGAAAAAGTTTCAGAATTGCTAGAAAATTCCGAAATTCGCACCCTCATTGACGACCGTAATGAAAAGACCGGTCGTAAGATTAGAGATGCCGAAGTTAGCAAGATACCTTACATGATTATTGTTGGAGAAAAAGAAGAAGGTGAAGAAAGTGTATCTGTAAGAAAACATGGAGAAGGAGATTTAGGAACATTCTCTTTGAATGATTTCATAGAATTGATTCAGAAAGAAGTAGCTAAAACTTTGGTTCAGTTTTAACAGCGTTTAATTTTCTTGCATTAAAAATGTAAGAACTAAAAATAGAAAGCCATAGCAATTAAAAGAAGAAGGTCTAGAGGACCAGCGAGAGTAATTAAAGAAAATCCACACAGAATTAATGGAGACATCCGTTACGTGGATGAAGTACGTTTAGTTGGTGAAAACGTTGAAGTAGGTGTATACCCTTTAGCAAAAGCCAAACAATTAGCACGTGATCAAGAATTAGATTTAGTAGAAATTTCTCCTAAAGCGGTTCCACCTGTTTGTAAAATTATTGACTACAAAAAGTTTTTATACGAACAAAAGAAACGTGATAAGGTTATAAAAGCGAAAGCTACTAAAGTAACTGTTAAAGAAATCCGTTTTGGTCCACAAACAGATGATCACGATTACGAGTTTAAAAAGAAACATGCAATCAAGTTCTTGCAAGATGGTGCAAAACTAAAAGCATACGTATTCTTTAAAGGTCGTTCTATTATCTTTAAAGACCAAGGGCAAATTTTATTATTAAAATTAGCTCAGGAACTAGAAGAGTATGGAAAGGTAGAACAAATGCCTAAATTAGAAGGGAAGCGTATGATTATGTTCATCGCGGCTAAAGTAAAAAAATAAGTTATAAGGTCACAATGTTTGTAAAGTCCATAAAGTTATTGTTTTGTAAGCACTTAACTTTATAACCTTACAACCTTCAACTTTACTACTTTTAAGTATATAAGCAAGGATTAAACTTACTAGAGATGCCTAAATTAAAAACAAAATCTAGTGCCAAGAAGAGATTCAAGGTTACTGGAAGTGGAAAATTAAAAAGAAAGCACGCTTTTAAGAGTCACATCTTAACAAAGAAGTCTAAAAAGCGTAAATTGAAGTTAACTCATGACGGATTGGTTCACAAGAACGATGAGTCTAACATCAAAAATCAGTTAAACTTAAAGTAATTTAAGTTTTTCAGGGAATATTAAATTATTAACCATGGAGTGGGCTTTTAAGAATTAATAATTACTTAATTACAAATTACGAATTTCATTCGTAATTGTTAATTGAAAATTCGTAATTAAAAATCGCCTTACTACAAAAAACATTGAAATTATGCCTAGATCAGTAAATTCAGTTGCCTCAAGAAGAAGAAGAAAAAAAATCTTGAAGCAAGCAAAAGGTTACTTTGGAAGACGTAAAAACGTTTATACAGTAGCAAAAAATGCGGTTGAGAAAGCAATGTCTTACTCATACCGAGATAGAAAAAACAAGAAAAGAACTTTCCGTGCTTTATGGATTCAACGTATTAACGCTGGAGCTCGTTTAAACGGAATGTCTTATTCAGTTTTCATGGGGAAAGTAAAAGCTAATAACATCGAATTAAACCGTAAGGTTTTAGCAGATTTAGCTATGAACCACCCAGAAGCTTTTAAGGCTATCGTCGAAAAAGTAAAATAATTAATTATTAAATAACAACCCTTGCTTTATATATAGAAGCCCTTTGCATTTGCAAAGGGCTTTTTTTATGCCCTCTCTCAAAATCTGATTTTGCTGAAATTTGAGTTTTCTTAGCTTCTAACCATAACTTGACTTAAAAGCCAATAAAACAACACTAAAATTGAACATTCATCATTGCAAACGAGTATCATTCAGCTATATACTCAATAAAAAAGCCCAAAAACCAAGCATTTATTAAACTTCTGACTGTTTTTATTCACTTTAACTACTTTTTAGCAATATCCGATACAGATATGTTAAATAAATACTGATAATACATCAATTCACCTGTTATTTTTGGAATACTTTAAATTTTCACGAAAGAAAATCAAAATTAATCCTTAAAAATTTCAAATTATAAGAATAAAATAAAACCACACTAACTATTTAAATCATAAAAAAGTCGTTTTATATGATATACGACAAAACCAAATTTTATTTAACTAATGAATTAAACAAATATGAAAAATTACATATTTAAGAGGAATGTATTCCTTGACTTGTTAAAGTCTGAAACAAGGCTTAAACTTTTGTTTTGCATATTTACATTAACTACTACATTAACATTCGCAAACAAACCTACCATAACACAAGACAATGCAAGAACAACAATTACAGGTGTTGTTTCCGATGAAAATGGTCCTTTATTAGGTGTAAGTGTTACCGTTAAAGGTAAAAGCGTTGGAACATTAACCGATTTTGAGGGTAATTATAGTCTTGATGTTGAAAATGCATCAAACGCAACTTTAGTATTCTCTTATATAGGATACAAAACAAAAGAGGTTGCTATTGGTGGTCAAAAAAATATCAACATAACTTTAGAAGGTGATATCTCATCATTAGAAGAGGTTGTTGTAACAGGATATACTTCTAGAAAAAGAGGTGATGTGACTGGATCGATTAGCCAGTTAAAATCTGAGGAAATTTCAAATACATCAAACAGTGATGTAGCAAAGTCTCTTGCAGGGAAAGTTTCAGGTTTAGTTGTTGCTGATAGAGGAGGTTACCCTGGTTCATCAGATGGTGATGATTTAACTTTATTAATTAGAGGGCAAGCTACAACAAATAACAACAGTCCCTTGATATTAATTGATGGAGTAACTGCATCAATATCTGCTTTTAGACAATTATCTCCACAAGATGTAGAAACAATGTCTGTATTAAAAGATGGTGCAGCAGCAATTTATGGAACAAGAGCAGCCAATGGAGTAATTTTAGTAACCACTAAAAGAGGACGCAAGGGAAAACCAAAGTTCAATCTTTCATCAAGATATACCATATCTCAGTTCACAAAATTCCCTAAACTAATGACTTCTGAGCAATATGCAATATACGAGAATGAAATTGCTGCGAACTCAGGAAATCCAGCTGTTTTTACTAATGAACAAATAGCAAATTACGCAAACGGAAATGATCCAATTAATTTTCCTAGTACAGACTGGGCAGACATTACCTTTGCAGATTCAGCACCTGAACAAAGACACTCTTTATCTA
The DNA here is from genome assembly GCF_054182685.1 of Wenyingzhuangia sp. IMCC45574. NCBI lineage: Bacteria > Pseudomonadati > Bacteroidota > Flavobacteriia > Flavobacteriales > Flavobacteriaceae > Wenyingzhuangia > Wenyingzhuangia sp. IMCC45574. Next base: position 1,316,846 of record NZ_CM135169.1, read on the forward strand.
TTTCAGGAGGTGGTGATCATGTAAATTACTTTGTTAGTGGTGATATTTTAACACAAGAAGGTATTTTTAAATCAGGAGATTTAAATTATAAACAATATCAAGTTCGATCTAATTTAGATATTAAATTACATGATAAATTTAAATTAGGTGTAGATTTAACTGCAATGGCAGGTGAAGGCAATGAACCTGGTGTACCTAGAGGTACAATATTTAAACACATATTTACCAATTTACCTACAGAAGTAGGTGTTTATCCAAATGGATTACCAGGATTTGGTGGTGAAGGAGGAAGAAACCCTGTTATTTTGTCAAGTACAGCAGCTGGTTTTACTAAGAGAAAAACTTTAAACCTAAGATCTCGTTTCACTTTTGATTGGAATTTAGATGCTGTTGTAAAAGGCTTAAAGGCTAAAGGGTTTTATGCCCTTACTCAAAACTCATTTGAACAAAAAGAGTGGGATACTCCTTGGACATATTATCAGCTTCAAGGTGAAGAATATATAGCCTCACAAGGTAATGATATCGGTACTGATAAAGTATTACGTGAAGCTTTTGATAAGGAAACTAACGAAATGGTTAATGCTACTTTGCACTACCAAACATCTATAAATGAAAATCATAACATTAATGCTTTTATCGGTTATGAACATTCAAGATTCAATGAAAGAGACTTTTTTGCTCAAAGGCAAGGTTTCTCATTAGATATAACTGAATTAAATTCTGGAGGTTCTGAAGATCAAAGAACAGGAGGAGAATCTCTTGAGTATGGGTTCTTAAGTTATTTTGGTTCTCTATCTTATAACTATGACAGTAAGTATTACCTAGATTTTACTTTACGTCGAGATGGATCAAGTAGATTTGCAGAAGGTTATAAATATGGTACTTTTCCAGGTGTAGCTGCTTCATGGGCAATAGGTAAAGAATCTTTCATGCAAGATATTGAATGGATAGATGCTTTAAAAATAAGAGGTTCTTGGTCAAGAATGGGTAATGATAGAATTCCCCATTTCAGATACATACAAAACTTTGAATTTGGGTTCCCATCAAGGAATCAAGGAGGTGATTGGTATAGACCTAACGGATACGTTGTAGGAACACCTGGAGTTCAGTTTGGTGGTTTTGGAAGTACAGGAGCTGCCAACCCAGATGTAACATGGGAAACTGCAAACATGTACAATGTAGGTGTTAACTTCTCTTTATTTAATAAAAAATTAACAGGAGATGTAAACTATTTCTTCCAGAGTAGAGCTGACATTCTTCAAACTGACAATAGTGTTCCTGACATTACTGGTTTAACTATTCCTAGTTTACCTGAGGACAATATTGCAGAAGCTGAAAATTACGGTGTAGAAATTGAATTAATGTGGCAAGACAAAATAGGAGAAGTAAATTATAATTTTGGTTTTAACTTTACTCAAGCTAAAAGTAAAATCATAAGTGTAAGTGAACCGGCTGGTATAGATCCAAATTTAAGTAGAGTTGGAAAACCTATCACAAGTTACGTAGTATATCCTACTAATGGAATTATTCAAAATCAAGATCAACTAGATAACAATCCAGTAAGAGATGGTGCAGCAATAGGAGATCCTTTCTATGTTGATGTAAATGAAGACGGAGTTATTGATACTGGTGACAGAGTAAGAACCGACTTTTCTGCAATACCTGAAATACAATATGGTATTTTTGGGGGAGCCTCTTACAAAAACTGGAACTTTAATTTCTTATTACAAGGTCAAGCAGCAGCAAAAACACTAGTTTTCTTTGATCAGTCTGGAGCGAAACCGGAATTCGTATATAACAACAGATGGACTCCTACAAATACAGGAGCAGCTTTTCCAAGAGCTTTTGCACAAGGAAGTAATGTAAGTGGTCAATTATCAACAGGTACAGGATCAGATGCTCAAATTAACAATGGATGGCAAGGTTCTGACATATATATTAAAGATGCTTCATTTGTAAGATTAAAAGAAATAGAAATAGGGTACACATTTAACAAAGATGTTCTAAAGTTTGGACAGCTTAAATTATTTGCAAGAGGTTTCAACATAGCAACTTTCTTCTCTGACATCTATGACCTTGGTTTAGATCCAGAAGCTGCAGGATATAACAACTTCAGAAACAGTACTTATCCACCTTTAAAGAGCTATTCAGTTGGATTAAACCTTAATTTCTAATTAATTAATTTAAAACGTAGAAAACATGAAAAAAATAAAATTTTCATTTTCAATACTAGCACTAACTACGGCTCTTACTTTTACTAGTTGTGAGGACGTAATTGAAACTGAGTCACAAACTGGTGTACCAGGTAACCTCCTTTTTGAAACTATTGATCGTGCTGAGGCTTTAATGATACCTACATATAATAGTACAGAAGGTTGGGCTGCCAGAAGAAATAACTTTTGGGCACAGAGAATCAATATAGAAGGTGCTTCTTTTGAAGCAAAATTCAATTTTCAAGACAGAAACCATGTCTACCAATTACGTGATGGAGGATGGACCTCTACCAACACTGGTGATGTATTCTCTGATAAATGGAGGAACTATTGGTCTTATATTCAAGAAGCAAGTTTTTTTATAGATGGTATAGAAGGTTCAACTGCTCAATCAGAGGATCCAGAAAAAGCAGAACTTCTAGTAGCTGAAGCTCGATTTTTAAGAGCAAATTTATATAGAAAATTAATCAACTATTTTGGAGGTGTACCAATATTTACTAAAGCCAATTCTTTAGATGGTAATTATTTATTCGAAAGAAGTACCTACAAGGAATGTGTAGAATATATTGTATCTGAGTTAGATGCTGTAGCTGAAATATTACCTGAAACAAGGCCAAATAGTGAATTTGGTCGTGCAACTAAGGTGGCAGCCCTAGCTGTAAAATCTAGAACATTACTATATGCTGCAAGTGATTTACACGATTCATCTTTGATGCCTCAAACTGAAAATAAAGAACTATTTTCTTATGATGTGTCTACTAAATGGCAAGATGCAGAGAATGCTGCTAAAGATGTTATCGATATAGTTGGTAACGATGCATTAATTCAAGTAACAAATGCTACTGAATATCAAAATTTATTTTTATCTCCTAATGATAATATGATATTTGCTAGACCATATACTGCTGGTTTGTATGAAGTAGGAATTGGAGGTTTTAGTGCTCTTAATTCATTACCTGATCAAGCACAAAGTCCTAATGGATACGGAGGTTGGGCACTATGTTCTCCAACCCATAATTTTGCATTAGAATTCAACTTTGCTGACGGTACTTCTACAGGAGGACTTACACCAGCATCTCCAAATGATAATAGAGAAATGCGTTATTACGCAAACCTTTTATATCAAGGAGCAAATTACAGAGGTAGAGAAGTTGATTACGCTTTAGTTGCTGATCCAGATAATGCTGATCCAGGAGTTGAAAATGGGTCTGATTCTCCTGCTGGTCTTGGAAACACACAACACTCATCAAAGACAGGTTACAATATCAGAAAGTTTCATGATGAAACTCTAAGTGCAACTAATGGAATTTCACCTGATAGACCTTATATATTATTTAGAGTTGCTGAGATTTATTTAAACTATGCGGAAGCTTTAGCAGAACAAGGAAAAGATGCCTTAGCTCTTGAATACTTAAACAAAGTTTCTTCTAGAGCTTTACAGCCTACTATAACAGCTAGTGGTGCTGATTTACTTGAGGCAGTTAAAAGAGAAAGAAGAGTAGAACTTTGCTTTGAGGGTCATAACTTCTTTGATGAAAGAAGGTGGCTAAATGAAAGTTATTTAGGATTTGATATAAAAGGTCTTACATGGACTAAAGCAAATGATGGTACTCTAAACTACACAGAGGGTACTGTAGTTACTAGACCATGGCTAGAAAAGATGTACTACCTACCTATTCCTCAATCGGAAAGAGAAAAATCTCCTACATTGATTCAGAATCCAGGGTATTAAAAATAATCTTTTTTAAGGTTAGGTTTTTTGATTGGTTTTAAGACACTAGGGAACTCCCCTAGTGTCTTTTCTTTTATATCAAAATAAGACTCATTTTGACTTTTAACAACCCTTTATCATCAATATTTAGCTAGTTTATAATAATGAGCTATCTTAGTTAGTCTTATATTAAAATTTATGCCTTTAAATTTTACAGACATCAAGAAACCTTAAATAAATAACTTTACAAGAAACGATTAAGATGAAAACACAAGACTTTGGATACAAAAAGCTTTACCTAGATGGGCAATTAGTAGATGCCACAAATGGAGAAAAGATAGATGTAATTTGTCCGGCAACAGGAGAAGCAATTGCTCAAGTAGCTAAAGCTAGTAAAGAAGATGCTGAAAAAGCCTTAGTAGCCGCTCAAAAAGGTTTTAAGTATTGGTCTAAACTTTCCTTAACAGAAAGAACTGAATGGATGCAAAAGTTACGTTCTGCAGTATTAGAAAAAGAGCACGAATTAAGAACCGCTATGGTTCACGAAATGGGGAAAACCTATGCAGGTGCTTATGAGGATGTAGAAGCATTAATAAATGCATTAGATTGGTATCCTAATGCCATGAAAAACTTGCGCGAAGAACAAATTCCAGACTATGAAAACACCCATACTCATAAAATGATCTCCAAACCTGCTGGAGTGGCTGTTGCCTATTTAGCTTGGAACTTTCCTTTGTTAAATGTTGGGTTTAAACTGGGGCCTGCATTGGCTGCCGGATGCTCTATTATTATAAAGCCTTCTACCATATCTCCTTTATCTACTTACATGATTGGAGAAATATTAGCAGATATTAACTTCCCTGCTGGTGTGGTTAATATAATAGCGGGTTCTAGTAGCGAGGTTGCAACTCCTATGACTACGAGTACCATTCCAGCTGTTTTAACCATGATTGGTTCTACTGCTACTGGAAAAAGAATTATTGCAGACAGCACCACCTCTATTAAAAAATTAGGGATGGAATTAGGAGGAAATGCACCGTTTATTGTTTTTGAAGATGCTGATTTTAACAAAGCTTTAGACTTAGCTATTGGCTTAAAGTTTGGAAATTCTGGACAAATATGTGTAGCTGCAAACCGTATTTTGGTTCATAAAAATATTTATGATAAATTTTTAGCGGCTTACATCAAAAGAGCGTCTGAACTTTCTATAGGATTTGGTACTAAAGAGAACCCTGATGTATTTATGGGACCTGTTGCAGGTTTGGCAGATAGAGATAGAATGTTCGACTTGGTAGAGGATGCAGTTAGCAAAGGTGCAAAATTAGAATACGGAGGTAAAATTCCAGAAGGATTCCCAGAAAAAGGTTATTGGATAGAACCTACCATTCTGTCTGGAATTACTCCTGAAATGGATTTATTTAGAAAAGAAACTTTTGGACCTGTTGCTGGTATTATGAGTTTTGAAACGGATGATGAAGTATTAGCCCTTGCAAATGATACAGAGTATGGATTAGCTTCTTATATATTTACCAATAATCACCAAAGAATAGAAAGATTTACCGAAGAACTTGAATTTGGAGAAATTCAAATTAACGGAGTTAAATACTCTATTTACTTACCTCACGGAGGAATAAAAAACAGTGGTATAGGACATGATTGTTCTCACTTAGCCTTAGACGACTACTTAGTTAAGAAAAGAGTCTCTACTGCATTGTAATTGATAAAAAACACACTTTAAATTCACCCTTTTAAGATCTAGTTAAGAGGGTTTTTTAATTACATTTGTTAAATACAAATAAAAAAATGTTACAAGAAATCATAGTTCCACTAGTATCATTAGTGTTTTTAGAAGTTGTTTTAGGAATTGATAATATTATATTTATTTCTATTTTAACAGATAAACTACCCGTAGAAAATAGAGATAAACTAAGGCTTATTGGACTAAGTTTAGCTGCAGTAATTAGAATTGGTCTACTAACCGTAATATCTTGGATCTTAAAATTAGACAACGATTTATTTACTATAGCAGGAATACACTTTAGCGGTAAAAGTATTATTTTACTATCTGGTGGGCTTTTTCTTTTGTATAAATCTAGTAAAGAAATATTTCATCATACAGAGCAAGAAAAAGAACAGGGTTCCATCAACATAAAAAAACCAACTTTTATGAATCTATTGATAGAAATCTTAGTACTAGATATTGTTTTTTCTATAGACTCTATTATTACAGCCGTGGGTATGGTAGAGAACTTATATGTAATGTATGCTGCTATTGTGGTAAGTGTAATGATAATGATTTTTGCTTCTAAACCTATTGTGAACTTTATCAATAAACATATTTCTTTTAAAATATTAGCCCTTTGTTTCTTAATGATGATTGGTGTCTCCTTAGTGGCAGAAGGATTACATTTTGAAATTCCTAAAGGTTATATCTATTTCTCTATGTTATTTGCTTTCTTAGTTGATTTGATTCAGATTAAGACGATTAAAGCAAAAAGCGAATAAACCATAACACACTGAGAAAATGGACATTATTTCTCACACACTTACTGGAACAGCTGTAGGAACTGTTTTAGCAACTATTTCCAACCAATCATGGAAAAGGAAAACTGCTATCATTCTTATGGGAAGTCTTGGTGGTGCTTTGCCTGATTTTGATGCACTTTCGTTGTGGTCAAAATTTGATACTACAATAGGTTCAATGCTTAGCTTGAAACATTCAGGTAGAGAAATCTATTTTGGAAAATTTTGGTACTCACACCATGCTGCTCTTCACTCAATCATAGCTCCTATTCTTCTGATTCTTATAGCAACAGTTATCACTGCAATCTTCAAAAAGGAATTTGGTATCAATAACGTTTGGAAAAATCTAAGAGTTAATAAATATTACCTTTCAGCATTCTTTTTTGGATTCCTATTCCATTTACTAGAAGACATGCCAACTCCAGCTAGTGTTTGGGGAGGTGTAAATCTGTTTTACCCTAGCTCCAATTATATTGGTGGATTTGGTAAAATATGGTGGTGGAACAACTATGATTTAGTACTTATTATTTGTACTGTAATTCTATTGAATCTGTTAGTAAATATCATTTCTAAAAAACGCTACTTAATAAAGTTGTGTACAAGTGTAACCATATTTCTTATAGGATTTGGGCTCTTCCTATTCCAGATAAACACAAGACCGTTTGACTTTTCCTACGAAGGACATAAAGTAGACTATCACAAATTTGAATCTAAATCCATGCAAATACAAAAGGACATTTTAGGAGAGCAACTTTATAATATCATGACTAAAATTGACAATAAAATTCCTCTGAATTTTTAAGCAAGCAAATAATTACTTTACCACAGCCTGCTCTATATAATCTTGGTATTCGTACCAAAACAATTCAAATTGCCCCATTACCTCGTTAAAAAACTGATAACAATCTCCCCATGAGTTCTTGTTATAAATACTAAACTTCTGTTGGTGTACTACATAGATTCTACCAATCGTTTTTCCGTTTTCCAAACGATACTCGTTGTCAAAAATAGCTTCGGGTAAATACTCTGTCAGTAAAATGTTTTTTAGAGACAGTAACTGATCATATAACAATTCTCTTTGCACATCGTCATTACACCCAATTTCCAGAGCTACTTCTGCCTTTTTTCGCTCGGCTACAAACTTAAACTCAAAGTCCTTAATCTTGGTTCTATACAAAACCCATTTTCTAGGAAACGACTTCCCGTAACTTACCCAAAAATCTTTTCTTATCCTTGCAGCTTCCTCTCTACTAAACATTATCCGTGAATAGACTCTTTGGTTCCTAAATTTTTCATCAACTCTGCTTCGTACTCTAAGAGTGCTTGCCATTTTTCATCTACCTCTTCTCTATTTCCATATTCTCTCGCAAAATTTAAAAATAAGGTATAGTGATTTGCTTCTGAGACCATTAAATCTCTATAAAACTTAGCCAACTCTGCATCCTCTAAATTTTCGGATAATAAACGAAAACGCTCACAACTTCTAGCTTCTATCAGAGCAGCATATAACAACCTATGCACCAACTGAATGGTTCTGCTTCCTCCTTTTGGAAAAAACTTTACCAAATTAAGCACATACTCATCCTTACGATCTCTTCCTAAAGGAATTCCTTTGGCAATCAATCTATCGTGAACCAATTTAAAATGACTCATTTCTTCTTTTACCAAAGCAATCATCTCTGTAACCAACTCTGTATACTCTGGAAAACCTACAATTAATGAAATTGCTGTTGATGCTGCCTTTTGCTCACAATGTGCATGATCTATTAATATTTCATCAATATTTTTTTCTGCAATATTTACCCATCTTGGGTCTGTTGGTAATTTAAGCCCTAACATATTTTTCTTCTATTATTTTTTCTAATCGTACGCCAAAATCTATCATGGCCTTTACTTCTTTTACACTTGCCAATCTTTCTTTGTTAAAAATTAACAAACCGTTTCCATTAGATTCTATATGGTAATAATCATTACTTTCTAAAAACAGTACAATATCATCTGTAAAGAATTCTAGTATTTTATCTTCTTCTGTTCCAGACAAATAAAACCTTTTATTAAAATCTGGATGATTTGGCACTTCAATATCTGCAAACTCTGTATACTGCTTTATAAACTCTAACAAGCCTTCTTTATCTATAGCAAACTCCGGAATGGTATTTTTTAATCGAACATGATATACTGTAGTTCTTATTAACTGACGAGCAATAAACGCTCCTTCGGTAAAAACAACATCAAACAAAGCATCGTTGTTATATTGTAAAATGTTCTTGGTGGTTTGAATTTGTCTTGTGGTAAAAAACTTAAAGTCCTTAAGCCAATCAATTGTGCTATCTGTATAAGGTTGATACGTCCAACCAAAATCTTCTGCGACCAAAGCCAAACTCTTTTGCCTCTTAGTTAAAGAAAACTCTTTACTTACAGCAGGACTTTTGTTTATATTTCTAGGAGCAAAAGGGTGTGTAGTACCTGCCCCATGCAAGTCCAAACCGATCAACTCAAAATTCCCATTTTTACTTTCGAATTTCTCCACATAGGTATTCATGTTCTCTAACACAGTGCTATCTACAAAACTACACCTAGAAAAATCTACCACTACACTTTGATCTTCTGCTATTAAATTCAGCTTGTTTTTAAGTCTGTAAAAATTCACAAAAGAACTAAAGTTTTTAACGCTTAAGTAATAACTCCCATTGGCTTCTTTATACATTAAAACATTCGGTTTTAACATATTTCTAAAGAACAACACAACTCCTTTATTCATAAACATATGCAGAATAAAAGTTGTAAAAATCCCCATAAAAATCCCCACAATTAAACTGGTAAAAATAGTGGTAATTAAGGTGGCAAAAAACACGACTAACTGCTCCTTTCCTACTTTAGCTACTGCAAAAATATTTACTGGTGCAGCTAATTTATACCCTGTAAAAACCAAAATAGCAGCTAATGCAGATAGTGGTATCATTTTTAATTGCGATTGGAATAATAATATAAAAGCAACTAAAAACAATGAATGAAATAAATTAGCAGAACGATTTGTCGCTTTATTATTTACATTAACAGAACTTCTGGCAATTACTGTTACTACATTTAAACCTCCTAAAAAACCACTTGCCATAGTTGCAAAACCCAATGCCTTTAAATCTCTATTTACATTCGATTTTCGCTTTAACGGATCTAATTGATCTACAGCTTTTATACTTAACAAAGATTCAATACTCGCAATTAATGTAATAGATATTACAGACAATATAAAAGTAGATTGATGTACAATTCCAAAGTTTGGGAACGCTAATGTAGAAAACACATTGTTTGGAATATTAATTAACCATTCTTTCTCTATTGGATAGACTTGTTTTAATACCAACTGATAGAAGTAATTCATTCCCACAGCAAAAACAACAATCCACATAGGAGCAGGAATTAACTGAAAATATTTATTACGAATTTTTGAATGAAAAATCATAATTGCCAAACTCACCAAACCTATAATACCTGCATAGAAAAAACTAGTATTAGTGGTGGTAAAAAAATCTATAATCGTATTTGGAATTTGCATAAGCACCTCTACCAAACTACCACTTACCTTAGAGTTTCCAAACATTACATGTACCTGCTTGGCAAAAATTCCTATACCAATGGCTGCCAGCATTCCTTGGATGGCTGTAGAAGGAAAAAAATCACTTAAAATACCCAGTCGTAAAAAACCCAGAAGTATCATAATAAAGCCTGACATCACAATTGCCGCTAGAGTATAAGCAAAACCCAATTGTAAATCTCCACCTCCCAATGTGGTGATAGATGTTAACAAAACAACAACCAAACCATTACCAGGCCCTGTAATTGTTACGTTAGAACCTCCAAAAAGAGCTACAATAACACCACCAACAACTGCTGCTATCACTCCCGAAATAGGAGGTGCTTCAGAAGCTAATGCAAGCCCTAAACCTAAAGGAAGTGCAATTAAAGAAACCACAAATCCTGAAAATATATTTTGTGGAAGACTGGATAAAAACTCCTTCTTTTGTGTACTTTTTGTTGGCATAAACTATTTTAAAATTAGAACATTGGTTGGTAATTCCGATAATAAAAAACTCAACTCGTTTGCTAACATCTTCTTTAATAAACTTTGTCTTTTAGCAGTATCGGTAATTAATAAATCGGAACGAACCACTCGTGCATAATGCCCTATAGAATAACCACTCTTTCCATAAATACCTTGTTTTTTAATTTCAACACCATGTTTGTATTCTTCTGGAACAGTATCTATAATTTTTTGTACTCTTAAATTTTCTTGATGTGCTTGTCTCTCATGACTAATTGCGACTCTTCTTTGAGAGCGATCGTCGTCTACCTTAAGCCCCTTACTTTTTATCTCTTCTACAATGGTTACTTTTCTAGAAGACAAACTTGTGGCTACGTAAAAAGCACTGCTAATGGTTTCTTCGGATTGTGCAGTCTCCAAACCATTTACCACAATATGTTTATGGATTCTATTTTCTTCGGACTGCTTAATTAGTAACAACACAGAGCAACCTACTTTTTTGGTTAACTTTCTGGCAACAGATCCTACATAATGTTTAAATAAATTTTCCCTTTGTAAAGCCCCCAGCATTAGTAAGTCTATATTTTGCTCTACACAGACCATAGACAAGGCTTTTACGGGCTTTCCTTCTTTAAAAAGCAGTTCAACTTCCACTTGATGATCAATCTCATCAATCACCTCTAAAAGCAGCTTCTTTTTATAGGCATCTTGGGTACCAATATGTACTATGTATAACTTCGCATTAAAATAGTTTGCGAATTTAAATGCTTCTAATAAGTTGTTTTTTAAAGTAGGAGAAAAAGCAGCTCCTATTAGAATTTTTTGAAACTTTTTGATACTCATAATTTTATAGAAAGCTAAATATAACCAAGATTCCTTAGATATCTAGCCCAAACTTGCTTTTTAACAATAATAAATCGGGATTATCTTCTGCCAATTTCTCAAACTTCTCTTGAGGAGTGTATACAAATCGTTTCTTTTGAGTTTGAACAACTACAGTTTTAATTTGTATGCTGTAATTATTTAGAGAACTTCTTAAATACCCTAAAAGCTTAGGTTTAATGGTTCCCAACTGATCCTCCATTAATTTGGTTGGCAGTGCAAAAATAATTTCACCGTCCTTTAAAACTGGTTTGTTTACATTTAATACGGATGCTGTATTTAGATTTCCTTCGGCTTTTACTTTTTCTCCAAATTCTAACCATCTCTCTACCAACTGTAGTTCGGTAAATTTAGCTTTAGGTTTGTTGGTTAAATCCTCTACTTGAACAAAATCTTTATCTTCTAACCTATCTCTTTTTAAAGAAAGAGCAGATCTTCTTCTAGAAGATGGATCTCTTCTAGGCACCTCTTTTATTTCTTTTTTTACAATTTGAGGTGCAACTTTAGTAGGTGCTGAAATAGTGTTCTGAGGAACTTCTTTAGCCTTAGCAACCTCTTGAACCGAAGCTGTAGGAATAGCCACTCTAAAGAAAGTAGCCGGTATTATGAAGTCACTGCTTTTTTTTTTATGTCACTAAAAGTGATAGAAGCCAATTGCATCAAACAAAGCTCAATTAGTAATCGCTGATTTTTACTAGCCCTATAACTTAAATCTGTACTATTCGCTTTTTCTATAGCTGTAATCAAGAAATTCAGTTCTACCTTATTCGCTTGTTCAATATACTTTTGCTTGGCATTATCTCCAACTTCCAATAGTGCAACTGTAGCGTTGTCTTTAGCCACTAATAAATCTCTAAAATGTGAAGCCAAACCGTTAATAAAGTGCTGTCCATCAAAACCTTTAGACAAAACTTCGTTGTAAGCAATTAGTACTTCAGAAATTTTATTTTCAATTAATTGATCTGTAATATTAAAATACACATCGTAATCCAGCACATTTAAGTTCTCTGTTACTGCCTGACGAGTTAATTCTTTTCCAGAAAAACTTACAACCCTATCATAAATTGATAAAGCATCACGCATTGCTCCATCTGCTTTCTGGGCGATAATATGCAGTGCATCATCTTCTGCACTTACTCCCTCTTGTGCTGCAATTCCTTTTAAATGTTCTTTAGCTGATTGTACAGTAATTCTCTTAAAATCGAAAATCTGACAACGAGAAAGTATTGTAGGAATTATTTTATGTTTTTCTGTGGTTGCTAAAATAAAAATAGCATGTGCAGGAGGCTCTTCTAGCGTTTTTAAAAAAGCGTTAAAAGCTGCAGAAGACAACATATGAACCTCATCAATAATATAGACTTTATACTTTCCTACTTGTGGAGGAATACGTACCTGATCGATTAGATTACGTATATCATCAACAGAGTTATTTGAAGCTGCATCCAATTCAAAAATATTAAACGCAAAATCATCTCCCTCTACCCCTGTAGCCTGTTCATTTATCTTTTTAGCTAAAATTCTTGCACAAGTTGTTTTACCCACACCTCTTGGTCCTGTAAACAACAATGCTTGCGCTAAATGATTGCTTTGAATAGCATTCTCTAAAGTATTGGTTATAGACTGCTGCCCTACAACATCTTTAAACGTTGTGGGTCTGTATTTTCTAGCAGATACTATAAATGGCTCCATATATTATTTAGAATTGAAAGCAAATATACCTATTTGAATAGAGCAAAACAACAGTCTCTATGCATAAAAAAAACTCAGCTATAAATTAAAAGTTAATCTATAAGCTGAGCCATTGTGTTATACATTATTTGTTATTCAAAACAACATATCAATTTCTACCCCTAAAAATTTAATATGTAATAATGCAATTATAAATACCTACCCCTAAATATTTACAGTATCAAATATACGAACAAATTCGTAGAAACCATATCAAATGTTAAAAAAGTTACATTTAAAACAAAAATTAGTAATCTACATTAAATTTAAACTTATCAATTGTTACTTTTTTGGTGTACCATACAAATCAAAATCCCCTGCTTCGTGTATTTCTATGTTTATAAATTCCCCCATTTTAATATAATGCTCTTTAGCATCTACCAAAACTTCGTTATCTACATCGGGAGAATCATACTCTGTTCTTCCAATAAAATACGCTCCTTCTTTTCTATCAAAAATACACTTAAAGGTCTGTCCCACCTTTTGTTGATTGAGCTCCCAAGAAATTTGAGCTTGAATTTCCATAATGGCAGCCACTCTTTCTTCTTTGATATGTTCTGGAACATCATCTTCTAAAGTTGCTGCATGTGTATCTTCCTCATGTGAATATGCAAAAACCCCCAAACGCTCAAAACGCATTTCTTGAACCCATGCCTTTAACTCTTCAAATATTTCTTCTGTTTCTCCCGGATACCCCACAATTAATGTAGTTCGTATTGCCATCTCTGGTACTGAAGCTCTGAATTCTCTAAGTAATTTGTTGGTTTTTTCATACGTAGTACCCCTACGCATTGATTTTAAAATCTCAGTATTGATGTGTTGCAATGGAATATCTAAGTAATTACATACTTTAGGTTCTGATTTCATTACCTCTAACACATCCAATGGAAAACCTGCAGGAAAAGCGTAATGCAAACGAATCCACTCTATTCCCTCTACCTTTATCAATTCCTTTAACAACTCGGCTAAGTTCCTCTTACCATACAAATCTAATCCGTAGTAGGTTAAATCTTGGGCTATTAAAATCAACTCTTTAATTCCATCAGCCGCTAATTTACCTGCTTCTATTACCAAATCTTCTATGGGAGTAGAACGGTGTTTACCTCTCATTAATGGAATTGCACAGAATGAGCAAGGTCTATCACACCCCTCTGCAATTTTTAAATACGCATAATGCTTAGGAGTTGTTGTTAAACGCTCCCCTATCAATTCGTGCTTGTAGTCTGCTTCTAAAACTTTTAATAAATTGGGTAAATCTTGCGTACCAAAATATTGATCTACATTGGTAATTTCAGCCTCTAAATCTGGCTTGTATCTTTCTGACAAACAACCTGTAACATACACTTTATCTACAGCACCTTCTTCTTTCTTATTAGCATAATGCAAAATAGTATTTACAGACTCTTCTTTAGCCTTACCAATAAATCCACAAGTATTAATAACTACAATGTTTCCATCATCATTTTCATCTTCATGAACCACTTCTTTACCATTGGCTTTTAACTGTCCCATTAATACTTCAGAATCGTATACATTTTTGGAACAACCAAGAGTTACAACATTGATTTTATTTTGTTTGTTAGATTTAGTACGCATCCACTTTTATTTTAGGCTGCAAAAATACTAAAAAGCTATGTATAAACACTATAATAGTAGAATCAACCTAAGTCTAGTACTATATACACTTCCTTGCGGTATCGATTTATTTTAATTCTTATAAAAGTTTCTTCCTGTATAAACTTTCTTTTTTGTTTTCGCAAAGAACTCCTTCAGAATTAACCTTCAAAAAATCAAGTCATTAACAAAAGGATATCCCTTTAATTTCTAATTAAACAAATACAGGATCGTTACAACTATATAGTAGCTTCTTATCATATAAAATTAAGCTTATTGATTTTTATTTTTTAGACACTTTACTGATACTGTTTGAACTAAATACAAAAAAATAAATTCCATAGGACATTTATGCTGTAGAACATTTTACAAGCATCTAAAAAATAACACGTGATAAACTAGTCATTTTTTGCTATCACCTTCCATAGTTTATATCTAGCTATCAACGAAAAACTAAATATCAAATATTCCAAAAACCAACTAATAAATAATTAGAAATAGTTCATCTGTTCCTAACAATACATTTATTTCCCTCTACTACAACCATTTAATGTATCACGTTAACGCTTTGTAATACAACAAAAAACATTTAATCCTTGGTTTTATTAGTATGGTATATGAATCTTTTTTGATAAAGAGCTGTTGACTAATAACTTACAACCTAGTATTTATTGTATAAATAAATACCTAACTAACTTTTAAACCATATTTATAAAATGAAAAAAAACATTCTTAGAGTTTTACTATTTTTCTTATTAGTAATAGCAAACTCAAACGCACAAATTTATTATGGACCAACCAATACAGCACCAGCAGAAGCAGGAGAAGTAGGAGAACCTTCAACACCCAATAACGGAACTGTACAAACAGCTATTGCCCCACTTGGCCCTGATAACAGAACAAACGCTAGAACATCCTACCAAAACGCGGGTATTCCAAACTCTATTATTGACTTAGAGAGGTTTTTGGGGAATGGAAAATTTTCCAGACAAATCTCAGACATGTGGGCTGTTAAACAAACAGGAACGAATGTTAGAAAAGTTACCTCACAATCTTCCAATTTACCTGCTCCATCAAGCAATGTAATCTATATAACTAGTAGAGCAGAGCTAGATACCAATAGAGCCAATATCGCAAGTAACAGTAACTATACTTTTGTTTTTCAAGGATGGATAAACCCAGGCTGGCCAATAAGTGTAGGTTCTAATACAACTATTTGGGTAGACGGTACTTTAAGCTACGATGGAACTGATGCCCCTAGAACCGCAACAGGTGCTGCATTTACCCCTAGACCGTCTAAATACGATGGCGTGTTTAACATTAGACCTCAGGGTACTTTTTTAGACGAACCTAGCAATGCTTCAAACGTAACAAGTAACAAAAACCTAATTGCTCAAAAATTCTGTTCAACTTGTTATAGTCACTCAGTAGAATTTGTTAATATTTTTGGTACAAGAAATGGGCAGATTATTGTTGCACCAGGAAACTACATCGACCCAAATGGACAAACGCTACCTCAGGTAAACGGTATTACAATTATGAATGCTAACAATGTAAATATTGAAGGTGTTACTATTAAAAATTCATTGCAAGGAATCTTTCTATCTTCTTACTCACATAGAGTGAACTTTAGAAATAATTTTATTGACAACACACTCTATAGAGCCATCCATCTTAAAGGAGCATGGAATCCAAGTGCGTTTTGGGGTAATATTACCAACAACTTAATTACCAACTCTAAATTTGATGGTATTGATATAGACTCCTATGCTTCCGATTTTATTATTAATGAAAACGTAGTAATAGGTGCTAGAGACAGACTTTTAATATGGTCAGAAATTGATGCGAACAACAATCTAATCAATAATAATGTTGGAATCTTATTAGACTCAGCTACAGAAGGAACTCCACTAGGGAACGCAGGTAAAGGTGCTTATCAAGAAAATGGCACCGAAAGCCAAAGAGATCCTAGTTCTCCAAATTACGATGGAACAAGCGTAGGATTTAATGGAACAAACAACAATTCATGGACCAATAATCATAGTTTTTACGCAGAAGATAGCTCAAGAGGTTTTGACGGTTTTGTTATGCGTAAAGAACGCTACATACAGTTTAATAACATAACTTTTACCAACAACTATGTTTGGACAACCAATGTTAACCTTACTAAACACAATCCTAAATATGGAGTAAACAACGATGTATACTATTTGATAGCCGCTAACAATGATACACCATTTTATATGGTTAACAGAGAAACAGGTAAAAAAGTAAGACCTTTAACAGATTTAGATGGCTCTACAATCATCCAAGGAGATGCTTCTCTAACTGGGAATTACGTGAGGTGGGATGAAGTACCAACATCGGACGGTTATTTTTATTTAAGAAACGTACAAACAGGTATGTATTTTAGACCTTCGGGAGATAACGATGGAGATCTACTTGAACAAAGACCTAACAGTTATTCTGGCAATTATACACAATGGAAAAAAGTATATACAACTGGAGATTATTTCTATTTACAGAATAGGGAAACAGGTAAATACTTTAGACCTATAGGAGATAATAACGATAGCTCTTTAGAACAAAGACCAACTAGCTATTCAGGAAATTACACACAATGGATATTCCAAAGTACATCTAATACTCCAAAAGCAGATCTTTCTAACCTAACAATAGATCATAATCTACTAAATGTAACTAGTATTAAAATTGGATCAACTTCAAAGCTAAACATCAATATGTCAAAATCGGGCATTGCTAACGTTCAAGTTTTTGACATCACTGGAAATAAAATCCTCTCTAATACTTATAATTTAACTGAAGGTAATAACAAGATTATAATTCCGAATATCCCTAAGGGTATTTACATTGCTCACATTCAATACGAAGGAGGCAGAAAAACGATAAAGTTCCATCACTAAATAATTTTAAACAAAAAAAACCAGACAACTTATATCTTGTCTGGTTTTTATATAATAAATTAACTTTAGCTAGATTATTTAAAGAACGAATCTACAAACTCAAATTTATTGAAGACTTGTAAATCGTCTATTGCCTCACCTACACCAATATATTTTACTGGAATCTGAAACTGATCTGAAATACCAATAACCACTCCTCCTTTTGCTGTTCCATCTAATTTAGTAACTGCCAAAGATGTAACCTCTGTAGCTAACGTAAACTGTTTTGCTTGCTCAAAAGCATTCTGACCAGTAGAACCATCTAAAACCAACAACACATCGTGTGGAGCATCTGGAACCACTTTCTGCATCACTCTTTTAATTTTAGTCAACTCATTCATTAAGTTTACTTTATTATGCAAACGTCCTGCGGTGTCTATAATTACTACATCGGCATCTTGTGCCAGTGCAGAGTTCAACGTATCAAAAGCTACCGAAGCTGGATCAGACCCCATATCTTGACGTACAATTGGTACATCTACTCTATCTGCCCAAACCTGTAACTGATCGATTGCTGCAGCTCTAAAAGTATCTGCTGCACCCAACACCACTTTTAAACCTTGTTTTTTAAATTGAGCAGACAACTTTCCTATGGTTGTTGTCTTTCCTACTCCATTTACACCAACGACCATTAATACGTAAGGCTTTTTATCTTTAGGTATAGAGAAATCTGTTGCATCTTCACCACTTGTTTCAGAAAGTAAACCTGCAATTTCTTCTCTAAGAATCTGATTCAGCTCTTCTGTTCCTAGATATTTATCCTTCTCTACTCTTTCTTCAATCCTCTCAATTATCTTAAGAGTTGTATTAACACCTACATCAGAAGAGATTAGAATTTCCTCTAAATTATCCAATACATCATCATCTACCTTAGACTTTCCAGCAACTGCCTTAGATAATTTAGAAAAGAAAGAAGACTTAGATTTTTCCAAACCTTTATCTAAAGTCTCTTTTTTGTCCGAAGAAAATATTTTTTTAAATAAACTCATGCTTAATGTATTTCACCCAAAATTAAGTCGTTAAAATACAAAAAAGCTACTCTCTATTATAAGAAAGTAGCCTTTGTATTGTCAAAATTTTGCAAAAATTATTTTTTTGCTAAAAATGCTTTTACTTCTGATGGGTCCATGATAGCTTCAACGAAAGTATATGCTCCAGTTTTAGGAGATTTAACCATCTTGATTGCTTTTGATAATCTTTTAGAACCTGATTGTAACGATGCTACTGCTTTCTTTGCCATGATTCAAATTATTTAATTTCTTTATGAACTGTCATCTTCTTCAAGATTGGATTAAATTTCTTAATCTCTAATCTATCTGGAGTATTTTTCTTATTCTTTGTAGTAATGTACCTAGAAGTTCCTGGTTGTCCAGAAGCTTTGTGCTCAGTACACTCTAAAATAACCTGTACTCTGTTTCCTTTTTTTGCCATCTCTTATATATGCTTTAAGTAAGAAAAATTATTTTGTTAAAAAACCTTTTTCTTTAGCCTCTTTAATTACAGCAGAAATACCTTTCTTGTTGATATTCTTTAAAGCAGCAGTAGACACTTTTAATGTAATCCACTTGTCCTCTTCAGGAATATAAAAACGCTTTGTAATTAAGTTAGCGTTGAATTTTCTTTTTGTTCTATTTAATGCGTGAGAAACATTGTTTCCAACCATTGCTTTCTTTCCAGTAAGCTCACAAACTTTTGACATCTCGTATCAGTTTTAATTTAAATTCTAAACGGAGTGCAAATTTAAGAACAATTATTGTTACTAGCAAAATTAATTCACTCATTTTTCAATATTTCTTTCACCAATAGCTCAAAGGCCTTGTTTTTAGCCTGCTCTATTACTTTCTCTCTCGGTTTACCAAAATCAAATCGTTCTACAAAAACTTCATCTTCAACAGCTACTCCAATGTATACTACCCCTACTGTTTCATCGGTATCATCTGTGGTAGGCCCTGCGTTTCCTGTAGTTGCCAATGCATAATTAGCTCCCGTTTTCTTTTGAATCCCTACAACCATCTCTTTTGCCACCTCGCTAGAAACTACAGAATGTTCTTTAATAGTCTTTGCAGACACATCTAACAAATTTTGTTTTAATAAAACATTGTAAGCAACCACACCTCCTAAGAAAAACGGAGATACACCACTCATTGCTGTTATTTCATTGGCTATTTTTCCTCCGGTACAACTTTCGGCAACCGCTAAAGTCTTTCCATTTTTTATTAAAACCTGCTTAAGTAACTCTATAGAATTTTCACTTCCTTTTACAATTCTATAATCTGGAAAATAACTCATTAATGCAGCACCTAACTCCTTTAATGTTTCCGTTAACAATTCTTTAGAATCGCTTTTACCTGTTAACCTAAAGGTAAGTCTTCCTGGCTTTGGCAAATATGCTAATTTTACAAACGCTGGTAAATTGTCTTCAAATACTTCCAATCGTTCCGCAGCACTACTTTCGCCTAGTCCGTACAAAACAAATGTTTGATATTCTTGAAATGGAAAGTTTCCTATAGTTCTTAATCTAGGTAATACTTCGTTTTCCATTAATCCTTTCATTTCAAAAGGAACACCTGGTAAACTCACTACTATTTTCCCTTCTTTTTCAAACCACATACCAGAAGCTGTCCCTAGTTTATTAGGTAAGGTAATCGCGTTTTTAGGTAACAAAGCTTGGTCTCTATTCAACTCAGAAAACGGAATGTTTCTTTTACTAAAAATTGCTTTAATGTTATTTAAAACATCTTCATTAATCTCCAATTCATCATTAAAATAATCTACCAATGTGTGTTTGGTTACATCATCTTTAGTAGGTCCTAAACCACCTGTAACAATTACCAAATCGGCAAAAGACACCGCATGGTCTATACCGTTAACAATAGCCTCTTTGGTGTCTGATATGGAAACACTCTCTACCAATTCTACTCCCAAATCATGTAAATGATTGGCGATCCATTGCGAATTGGTATCTAATATTTGTCCAATTAATATTTCATCTCCTATGGTAATTATACTTGCTTTCAATACGTACGTTTTTTACATTTTACAAACTGTTCCTTTGCAGACTCTCTCTTAATTTAGTTGTCTTAAACACTCCCCCAATACCATAGCCACAGCATTTCCTAAATTAAAACTTCTTATAGGTCCTGAAAATGGAATTGTTCTTAACTGATTGGGAAATTGATTTTTAATACTTTCTGATAAACCCTCTGCTTCTTTTCCAAAAAACAACCAATCTCCTTCTTTAAACTGTGTTTGGTAAATAGATTTTTCTGCTCTTGCAGATAATAAAAAAACACGCTTTGCATCTTCAATCTCTGCTTTTAAATCTTCTAACGATTCATGAATTGTTAATTCTAAATTTTTCCAATAATCTAAACCTGCTCTTTTTACTTTGGTGTCTGTAATTTCAAACCCCAAAGGTTTTACCAAATGTAACTTTGCATTACACCCCACACATAATCGTCCTATATTACCTGTATTATTGGGTATTTGTGGATACACCAAAACAATATTTAAAAAAGTTTTATCTCTCAATTTATTTAGTTCTCTTTTGTTATCATTTTTACAATTTCCAAAGCTACTGCTTCTTTCGCTTTTTTCTTGTTGGTTATTAAAGAAAGTGGTCTAAAAAGAATCTCTTTTAATTGTATCTCTTTTAACAGCCCTTTCTCAATAAATTGACGTGCATTGCTATCCAAGGCTACTGTTAATCCCGATCTTTTAGACAATTGCACCAACAGCTCATACTCATCTGGTATTACGTAATTTGGCACAATAGAAGGCCTTGTTTTATCAAATACATGCATCCAATAAACTTTAACATAACCAGAGGAAATATCATGTGTATACCATGTTTGATTGCTTAAACACAAAGACAATCTAGCAGGATCTTTTTTATACTCGTTTTCATAAATAGCAACATCAATATCTGGAGTGGCTACCAAGATTAGCTGCTGTTTCTTTAGCGGGTAGGTAATTAAATCTAAACGTTCAATTTCATCAGGAATAATTGCATAAGTCAACTTTCCTTGCTCTACCTCAGTAATTAACTGATCTTTAGATGCAAACTTAACATGTACAGACTCTCCTAAATCTAAAATAGCATCCGAAAACATCATTTTGTACAAATGATGAGAAATACCAACAGTTATAATTTCATGCTCTTTTAAATAACGATGACTTATTTTATTTTCTACATCCTCTAATGACTCTACCACACTCGCAACTAAGGTATTTAGAATTCTCCCATCGTCTGTTTCTAAAACCCCTTTAGACTTACGTATAAATAGCTTCTGATTAACATGCATCTCTAAAGATCTTATGTGTTGGCTAACCGTAGGCTGGCTTACATTTAATAATTCTGATGCTTTGCTTAAAGACTTTGTGGTGTATACAGCTCTAAATGTTCGCAACCATTCTAAATTGATCATGATATAAATATTCCTATATCAAACATACAAAATTATCATATTTAACTATATCATATTATCTCTAATTTTGAACCAAGAATTTTAAAAACAAAAAAAAGATGAGTGCAATAAAATTAAAATTAGAAGGAAAAACTGCTTTTGTAAGTGGTGCAAATAGAGGGATTGGAAAAGCCATTACGGAAGAACTATTAAACAATGGGATAGAGAAATTATATGCTGGTGCAAGAAACACAACCACATTAGCCCCCCTGGTAGCCACTTATGGAGCTAAAGTAATTCCGGTAGAACTAGATGTTACTAGCAAAGCAAGTATAGAAAAGGCCACCTCTGCAATTGACACTTTAGATATTTTAGTAAACAATGCGGGAGTGTTTTCTATTGGTAAAGTTTTTTCTGATGAAGCCGAAACTAGTTTAGAAGAAAACTTTAACGTAAACGTATGGGGAGTTCTTCATTTATCTAAAGCCTTAATTTCTTTATTAAAAAAAGAAGAAGAAACAGCTATTGTAAATATTTCATCTGTAGCAGGATTGGCTAACATGCCAATGTGTGCTACTTATTCTGTAAGTAAAGCTGCTGTACATAGTATTACACAAGCTATGAGAGGAGAATTGGTTGATACCAATACATTAGTTATGGGAGTATATCCAGGACCTATAGATACAGACATGGCTGCTGATTTAGAAATGCCTAAAGGAAATACAAAAGACCTAGCTGTTGATGTGGTAAACGGATTGATGAACGGAAGCGAAGACGTATATCCTGATGCTATGGCAAAAGAAGTAGGAAGTACCTATGCAGAAAACCCTAAGGCAATTGAACAAAGCTTTGGAACTTTTGCATAATAAAAAAAGGCTTTCTCAACAGAAAGCCTTTTTTTATTTTATCTAATTTTTATATCAATCAACTTCTCATCCTCCAAGAAACCTTGTAATACATCTCCTTTGTCTACCCTACCAATCCCGGCTGGAGTTCCCGTAAAAATAATATCTCCTTTCTTTAACGTATAATATTTAGAAATATGTTCAATCAATCGGTCAATACCCACCAACATATCTTCTGTATTTCCTTTTTGTAGTACGGTTCCGTTTTTTTCTAATCTAAAATTGATGTTTTGTAAATCCGAAAAATGCTCTTTTGGAAACCACTGTTCTCCAATTACAGCACTACCATCAAATCCTTTAGACAATTCCCACGGATGCCCTTCGTCTTTTAACTTTAATTGTAAATCTCTTGCACAAAAATCAATCCCTAAACCAATTTCATCGTAGTATTTAGGAGCAAATTTTTCATCTATGTATTTACCAACTTTGTTGATTTTTATCAAAACCTCAACTTCGTACTCTACTCTATCCGAAAATGGAGGAATTACAAATGGATTTTTTCTAGGTAAAACTGCCGAATCTGGTTTTAAGAATACCACAGGCATATCTGGTTTTTTCCAACCCAAATCTTCTATATGTAGCTCGTAATTAAGCCCTACACAAATAATTTTCATTTCTTTTTAGTACTGAGTACTGAGTATCAAGTATTGAGTACTGTAGCTACGCTAACTTTGTACTCTTTACTAAATACGTTGTACCATTAAACCTATTCTCCCGTTTCTGGAAAAACTATTGCTTTGTTATTATCTACTATAATCTGATTGTTTAAATGGCATTTTACAGCTCTTGCCAACACCATAGTTTCTATATCAGCTCCTATAGCTTTTAGGGTCGTTGGAGTGCTTTCGTGTGTAACTCTTTCTACATCTTGCTCAATAATAGGTCCTTCATCTAAATCTGCAGTTGCATAGTGTGCAGTAGCTCCAATTAGTTTTACACCTCTCTCATAAGCTCTTGCATATGGATTTGCTCCCTGAAACGCAGGTAAAAATGAATGGTGAATGTTAATGATTCTATTTTCGTAGTGATTGATAAAATCATCTGAAAGTATTTGCATGTAACGAGCCATTACAATCAAATCAATAGCATTTCCATCAAACAACGCAACCAACTCAGCCTCTTGTGCTGCTTTGGTATCTTTAGTTACTGGCTTATGGTAAAAAGGAATTCCAAACATTTCTGCTATGGGCTGTAACTTGGTATGATTACTTACAATCATAGTAATATCACAGTTTAACTTTCCTTCTTTATGACGGTGTAACAAATCGTATAAATTGTGACTTGTATGCGATACCATTACCGCAACTTTTTGCTTTCTATTACCATAATCCACATGCCAAACAATATCATAAGCTTGTGCCAATCTTCCAAAACGCTCTTCCAGTTGTTCTTTGCTTAAGACAACCTCCTCATCTGCTTCTGCTCTTAATCTCATAAAGAACATTTTGTCTATAGAATTGGTATATTGTTGTGCACTTAATAAGTTAAACCCTTCTTGATAGAAAAAGTGTGTTAGTTTAGATACAATCCCTTTTTGATCGGGACATTTTATTAAAAAAGTTACTACTTGTGGTTTCATTTTTCTGAGTTGTAAAGTTGAAAAGTTAAAGTTTTTTAAAGTTTTTATCACCTAAGCAAGGTGACCTCTCTGACTTTAAAGACCTGTAACCTTAGAAACTTATTATACGATGTATTTTTTATCAAAGTTAGGTTTACGCTTTTCTAAGAAAGCATTTCGTCCTTCTTTTGCTTCGTCTGTCATATACGCCAAACGTGTTGCTTCTCCTGCAAACACTTGTTGTCCTACCATACCATCATCTGTTAAGTTCATCGCAAACTTTAACATTTTAATAGATAGTGGCGATTTCCCTAATACTTCTTGAGCCCATTCATAAGCGGTATCTTCTAATTCCTCATGAGGAATAACAGCATTTACCATTCCCATTTCAAAGGCTTCTTGTGCAGAATAGTTTCTTCCTAAAAAGAAAATTTCACGAGCTTTTTTCTGCCCTACCATTTTCGCCAAATACGCAGAACCATAACCTCCATCAAAACTAGTTACATCTGCATCTGTTTGTTTAAAAATGGCATGTTCTTTACTCGCCAAGGTCATATCGCAAACAACATGCAAACTATGTCCTCCTCCTACAGCCCATCCTGGTACTACGGCAATCACTACTTTAGGCATAAAACGAATCAAACGCTGTACCTCTAAAATATTCAAACGGTGTGCTCCATCTTCTCCAACATACCCTTGGTGCCCTCTTGCTTTTTGATCTCCTCCAGAACAGAAAGAATACACACCATCTTTGGTAGATGGACCTTCTGCCGATAATAAAACTACTCCAATAGAAGTATCTTCTTGCGCATCGTAAAAGGCATCGTATAATTCCGACGTGGTTTTAGGTCTAAATGCATTTCTTACATTAGGTCTGTTGAAAGCTATTCTTGCAACACCTCCACATTTTTTATAAGTAATATCTTCGTATTCTTTGGCTGTAACCCAGTTGATTGTAGACATAAATCTGTTTTTAAATCACGAAAAGCAAAGTTATCATTTTAATTTAATTTTAGATACTTATCCACTGAAAGCCAAGCTGCTCCGTTCACAAAAGTTAAATCACTGATTACAAACTGCTTTATCTACAAAAAAGCATTAAATTTGCATTCCCAAATCACATCATGAAGAAAAAAGTAGAAATTTTAGCTCCTGCAAAGAACTTGGTACAGGGAATGGCAGCCATTAATGCCGGTGCTGATGCAGTATATATTGGAGCTCCACAATTTGGAGCAAGAACTAATGCAAACAACTCTATAGAAGATGTTGCAGAAATGGTTCGTTACGCACACTTGTTTAAAGCACAAGTTTTTGTAGTAATTAACACCATATTGTACGACAACGAGTTAAAAAAATGTGAGCAAATGATTCATGAATTGTACCACATTGGTGTAGATGCACTAATTGTACAAGACATGGCTATTTTTGAAATGGACTTACCTCCTATTGTAATACATGCAAGTACACAAGCCAACAACCGTACACCAGAGCATGTTAAATTTTTAGCAGATGCTGGAATGAGACGTGTTGTTTTAGCTAGAGAATTGAATTTAGATCAGATTCATGAAATTCACAAAGCAACCGATGTAGAATTGGAATTCTTTGTATCTGGAGCTTTGTGTGTATCTTTTAGTGGAAACTGTTACATGAGTGTAGCTGGTGGAGAACGTAGTGCCAACCGTGGTTCTTGTGCTCAAAACTGCCGTTTGCCTTATGAGTTAAAAGATGGTGATGGAAATACATTAATTAAAGAAAGCCACCTGCTGTCTATTAAAGATTTAGATCTAAGCGATCAGTTACCAGATATGATTAAAGCTGGAGTTATGTCGTTTAAAATTGAAGGTCGTTTAAAAGATGTGGTGTATGTTAAAAATAATGTTTCCTTTTTAAGAACTCGCTTGGATGAGTTTTTAAACGGAGAAGGAAAAGAGGAATATACAAAAGCATCGTCTGGTAGGACTTTCTATACGTTTGATGCAGAAATGGACCGAAGTTTTAACCGTGGTTATACTGACTACTTTTTAAACAAACGTATTTCTAAAATTGGTTCTTGGGAAAGCCCAAAATCTAAAGGACAAGTAATAGGAAAGGTTCTAGAGATTAGAAACAACAAATACAGAGTAGAAAATGCCGAAAAGCTAAATAACGGTGATGGTTTGTACTTCTTAAATGAAGATGGATTTGGTGATGGTGTACAAGTAAATACCGTAGAAAACGACTGGATAACTCCTAATAATTTTAAAGAAATTCCGCTTGGGACTTTAATTTCTAGAAACTCTGATGCTACTTTTAACAAACAAGTAGAAAAAGACAATAGTGCTGTACGAAAAATTGGAGTAGAACTAACGTTTAAAGAAACAGAAAACGGATTTGCTTTAATTGTGGTAGACGAAGATGGACACCAATACACCGAAACAGTAGATACCGATAAGGAGCTAGCAAAAAAAGAAGGTTTCTTAGTAGCTAACTTAGAAAAGAACTTGGTAAAAGCAGGGAACACTCC
The DNA here is from genome assembly GCF_054182685.1 of Wenyingzhuangia sp. IMCC45574. Taxonomy (NCBI): domain Bacteria; kingdom Pseudomonadati; phylum Bacteroidota; class Flavobacteriia; order Flavobacteriales; family Flavobacteriaceae; genus Wenyingzhuangia; species Wenyingzhuangia sp. IMCC45574. The sequence continues at coordinate 1,343,894 of NZ_CM135169.1, forward strand.
TTTTATTGTTGATGAAATTCATATTGACGTAACTGATAACTGGTTCTTACCTATTTCTAAAATTAACGAACTAAGAAGAGCGGTATTAGATAGATTGGTAGATTTAAGAATTGAAGAATACCACCGTGAAGAGCAACCTATAGAAAAAACAGAACATCCATATCCAGAAAAGAGCTTAGATTACATGCACAATGTATCTAACAACTTAGCCAGACAGTTTTACCACAGACATGGGGTTGAGGAAATAGAAAAAGCTTTTGAGCTACAATGGGAACCTGGTAAAGCAAGAGTAATGACCACCAAATACTGTGTGCGTTACGAGTTAGGTAAATGCCCGCATTACCAAAAAGAAACCATGGGTGAGAAAATTAAAGAACCCATGACGTTAAAACATGGTGAAACAGAATACAAATTAAAATTTAACTGCAAACCCTGTGAAATGGAAATCTGGGAGAAGGATGCAGAGCTTGTTTTTGACGAGGAAGAATTTTAAAACTAGAAATCTAGAGAAATCCTATCAAAAGTGCCCAATTGGGCACTTTTTTCATTTAAATTAAAATGGCAAAAAACCTATTTAATATTTTAATTTACTTTTACAAAAAACGCAAACCTTATCTTTTTGTTAAAAAAACAGACACTCTTTTAACTTTTTTACTGTTTTTAATTTCTTAAACATGAGCACTTTAATAGTTTATCCGTTTTTTTTTCATAACTTTAAAGAGCTATGAGAATGTTCTTGGACATATAATGACTTAGAAAAGAAAACTTTAATCCTTTCTAGAATAAATTATTAACCACCGTTAAATAGCTAATCATTTCTGTTAATGTTATTTTTTTAAAGTTGCTAAAAAATTGAAAAATGCTATTAAAAATTCAATTATATATACTATCCCTTTGGTTGCTTTTCCTATTACTTTTTGTAAATAAGGTAAATATCCCTTTGAGTATAGAGGCGTATGACAATCTAAAGCTAAATCAATTAATTATAGACAACTTAATCCCTATAACTTGTTTGGTATTTATCTGCTTAGGTTTTTTGTTTTTCTACAAGTTCAAATATATCATTACAGGATCTAAATCACATCCTGAAAGAATTACGCACTTAGAAGATCATAACTGGGAACACTTAACTTTCTTGGTAACTTATATAGTACCTCTACTAAGTTTTGATTTAGATTTTGATTTAGAAAAAGACAGAAATGGATTGATGTTTGTTCTAATCATTTTAATTATTGGAGTGATTTATGTTAAAACAAACATTTTCTATAACAACCCTACGCTAGCACTTTTAGGCTATCACATTTACAAAGTAAATACCTCTAAAAGCAAACACATTATCCTTATTTCTAAAGACTCTCTTAAACTAGACGACACTATAGAGTCTAAGCATATAAGTGACAATATATTCTTTGCCATAAAGTCCGACATACAAACGGAATACAGTTCCAACAGAACCGAAAACAATACGATTACCACCTAAAACTTAATTCAGTTTTATTCCGTTTTCCTCTATGGTAATAACCCTGTTTTTATAAAGACCACCAATCGCGTTTTTAAAGGCTTTTTTACTCATTCCTAACTCGTACTTTATAGTATCTGGAGTAGATTTGTCTGTTAATGGTAAAAATCCATTATGCGCTTTTAAAGCATTTAATATCTGAATTTGAAATTTTGTGATTGTATTTCTAAAACCAATAGGTTGTAGCGATAAATCTAACTTTTCATCCTCTCTTACCTTTTTAACATAGGCTTTTAAACGCTGTCCTTCTTCTAATTTCTGATATACCTCGTTCACATACAACATTCCCTCACAAACCTCGTTTACCAAAACAGTAATCCCAATTTTAGAAAAACTACCTACTATTACCTCTACTTCTTGACCTACTTCAAATTCTTCCATTGTTTTACTTTTTAAAATTCTTAAAATAATTACTCAACACCTCATCATTTACAGTACTCGGTGTAAAAACTTCTAATATTTTAGGTTGATGACTCTCCTTATAAAAGTCTTTTAACTTATTTGTTACCTCTATTTCACTTTTGGAGGCAACATATTCAAAACCATACATTTTAGCCAAATGCTCGGCTGTTAATCCATGCGGAGTTTCAAAATACTCTAGAGCTTCTGTCTTTTTAGGACCTGGCAGAATCTTAAATATTCCCCCTCCATTGTTATTTACAATAATCACCCTAAAACTATTTGGAATGTATTTATTCCACAACGCATTACTATCGTACAAAAAGCTTAAATCTCCTGTTACCATTACTACTTGCTCTTCTGTTTGCATTGCATAACCTATGGCTGTGGTTGTGCTTCCATCAATTCCACTTGTTCCTCTGTTACAAAAAACTTTTATAGAATTGTCTATATCAAACAACTGAGCATAACGAATGGTAGCACTATTAGCCATTTGTAGCACCCTATTTTTAGGCAAAGACTTGTTGATTGCATCAAACACCTTAAAATCGGAATATGCAGCATTCTTTACATAATCTGCATGTACTATTTTTCTACTCTCTCTTACTTTCAATCCATTCGCCTGATACGAGCTTTCTATAGGTTTAGCCATCCAAAAGAACTGACTAAAAAACAACGTGGCAGAAATAGAAAAATGATGACTCAAACAAAAATAAGTATCGTACCCTACCTGAGGATGAATAGCCCAATGTCCTTTAGGCTGAAACTCCCTTAAATATTGTTTGATACGTTTGGAAACCACCATCCCTCCTATGGTTAACAAAATATCGGGCTTAAACTGTTCTTTTTCTTTACTGGTTAACCCTGCTAAGAACTGATCGATATTATTAATAGTATTCTCAGTATTTATGTTAGAAGTTGTCTCTGTTAAAACCAATACAGAAGGATCCTTTACCAAATGATCTATTTGCGTTTGCAACAATTCATCGGGCTGATGTACGCCTACAATTACCATTTTTTTTGTAGCAGTATTCCAAACCTTGGCAAACTCTTCTAATGTTTCTTCTTTAACAATCTCTTCTTTTAAAACCTGTGGTTCATCTACAAGTTCTAGCGGGTATTCTTTCAACTCATCTACCAAATCATACAAAGGCTCCTCAAAAGGAACGTTAATATGTACAGGCCCTCTTTCTTTGTTCGCTATCTGTATGGCTTTATAGACCAAATTTCTATTGTAATCCTCAGACGCTTCTGCTTTTAAGTTGGCCTCGAATAAAATATGATTTTTAAAAACACCTTCTTGTCTAATTGTCTGCCCATCTCCTATATCAATTTTATTTTTAGGTCTGTCTGCAGAAATCACAACCATTGGAATATGACTGTAAAAAGCTTCGGTTACTGCTGGATAATAATTTAACAAAGCCGAACCAGAAGTACACAACACTCCTGTTGCCATTCTAGTTTGCTGAGACATCCCTAAAGCTACAAATGCTGCACATCGCTCATCTACAACACTATACGTTTTCATTTTAGAGCTTTGAGAAAAGCCTATTGTTAACGGAGCATTACGAGAACCAGGAGACACAACAATAGCTTTCAGATGATTGGCGATGCAAGAAGCAATAACTACTTGTGCCAATTCATTTTCAGGATATTTCATTCAGTACTTTCTAATTATAAGTATGCAAAATTACAAATAAAAAGGTAGTATCTTTACCTCTAGAATGTTTCTTTTCTATGGATGAATTGATAGATATTGTAGACCTTAAAGGTAAACCTACAGGTAATGCTTGTTTAAAAAGCTTTGCACACAAAAATGGAATTTTACATGCCAGTATACATGTATGGTTTTATACCAAAAATCAACAAATATTAATCCAAAAAAGAAAAGAAACCAAAGATGTATATCCTAACCTATGGGATGTTTCTGTAGCAGGACACATTGGTAGCGGAGAAACTCCTTTACTGTCTGCACTAAGAGAAACAGAAGAAGAAATTGGTCATAAAATTTCTAATAAAGAGCTAACTTTCCTTCGTATATGGGAAGACAAGCACCATCATGCCAATGGAATTATAGATCACGAAATACATTATTTATACATAGCAGAGTTACAAACAGATATTTCTAACCTTTCTATTCAAGAAGAAGAAGTTTCTGCCATCAAACTCATCTCTCTAAATGAATTTGAAAACACCTATACCAACTATAATGTATTTGTGCCTCATCCAACAGCATATTATCAATACATCATCAACACATTAAAAACAAGATTTTAACACATGAAGAATAGTTTAGCAGAAAGAATATTAGATTTCTTAAAAACTTACCCTCCTTTTGATCATGTTTCCTATACCGATTTATACCATGTGGCTGTAGAAACAAAAGTTATTTATGTTGATAAAGACGAAACTTTATACTCTCAGGGAAAGCCTCCTAAAGAGCATTTCTATATTGTAAACCAAGGAGCAATTAGAATCTATAGGCAAGAAGGAGAAAAGACCATTGAAATTGAAATGTGTGACGAAGGTGATGTGCTAGGACTAAGACCTTTAATTGTAAACGAAAATTACAATGTAAATGCAAAAGCCTACGAGGAATCTATAGTGTATGCCATTCCTATTAAAATTTTTAATGAGCTTTTTGGGAACAATCCAGATATTAACAAATACTTAATTACTCGATTTGCCAGTAACTCTCCTACAAAATTCTCTCAGGAAGACAACAACACCATTTTTGCAGACTATAAAAGAACTACGCAAACAGATTATTTTAGTTCTAAAATCCTTAGTCTAACTACTCCTGCTATTTGTTGTAAGCATACAAAAACCATCAAAAAAGCGGCTTTAAAAATGAGTAAAAATAAAGTCAGCTTAATTTTTATTCTAGACGATGAAAGACCTATTGGACTTATTACCAATAAAGTCTTGTTGCACAAAATAGCAACAGGCAAACACAGCATAGAAGAAAATGTAAAAGAGATAATGATTTCTCCGGTAGTTACTGCATCCCCAGATATTTCTATTGCCGAGGCTCAGATTCTAATGCTAAAAAACAAAGTAGAACACATTAGTGTTACAGAAGATGGTACCCCTAACAGTAAAATGTTAAGTATGCTTACCCAACAAGACATTGTAGCTTCTTTAAGTAACAATCCTGCTTTGTTAATGAAACAAATTACCAAAGCAAGAAGCATTGCTAGGTTAAGAGAAATACGTCAACAATTAAACCAACTCTTACGCCGTTATATAGATCAAAAAATATCTTTTACGCATACTTTAACTGTGGTTGCAGAACTTAATGAATCTATAAACCAACGTACTGTAGAATTGTCTGTAGAAGAGTTTGATAAAATTCTACCTGTAAAATTTGCATTCTTCTCTATGGGGAGTCAAGCCAGAAAAGAACAATTAGTACCTACAGATCAAGACAATGCAATTATATTCGAGAATGTTCCACCAGAAAACCTAGAAGAAACCAGGGCCCTATTTATAGAGCTTGGACATATTATTACCAAGAATCTACACACCATAGGATACGAGTATTGTCCAGCAGAAATGATGGCCAGTAACCCAACATGGTGTTTGACCAAAGAGGAATGGAAAACTCAATTTGAAAGCTGGATTCACAATCCTACAGACAAATCTATTCTGCTATCTTCTGTTTTCTTTGACTTTAATTTTGTGTATGGAACACGTGAGCTGGTAGACGATATGACCAATATGGTCTACAACAACACCCCTAACAATTCTAGGTTTTTTATGTTTATGGCACAAGATTCTCTAAAAAACCCAAGTCCTATAGGGTTCTTTAGACAATTCTTAGTAGATCAAGATGGTGCACATAAAGACAAATTCAACATAAAACAAAGAGCCATTATGCCTTTGATTGATGCGGCTAGAATTTTAACCTTATACCACAACATTAGAGGAGTAAACAATACCGCAGAACGTTACTACAAGCTAAGAGAATTAGAACCTCAAAACGCTGAAGTATACGAAGCTTGTGCATATGCATTTAAAGCCCTACTAAAGTTTAAAACAAAAAACGGACTGGCTACTCTGGGTGAGGATGATGGTAAATTTATAAAATTAGATACGCTATCTAAATCTGACAAGATGAAACTTCGTCGTTGTTTTAAACCTATAAAGAACATACAAGAATTAATAACAGTTCGTTTTCAAGGAATTATTTAAACTGGTAGGTAAATCTATGTGGAACTACATTCAAAAAAACGTAAAGTATTATTTAAACCTAAAAAACCTTCCTGAATTCTGGAAAGACTACAAGGAAACACTAAAAGGTTTAACCAAAAAAGATATTGAAAACACCAAGTTTGTTGTTTTCGATTGTGAGACCTCTGGATTAAATCCTAGAGAAGACAGAATTCTATCCATTGGAGCTGTAACAGTTATTGACAATGAAATTCATGTAAAAAATTCTTTTGAAAAATACCTTTTTCAAGACATCTACAACAGAGAAAGTGCCGCTATACACGGACTCTTAAAAAAAGGAAAACACCTTAAACACGAAGAAGATGAGGTAATAAAAGAGTTTTTAAAATACATAGAGGGAGCTATTTTAGTAGGACACCATATAAGTTTTGATGTAAACTGCGTGAATTTTGCTTTAAAGAGGATGGGGCTTCCAAAATTGAGAAATAAAACTTTAGACACGGGCGTGCTCTATAAAAAAACAAAACATGAACTCTATGCAAATGCGCATGCTAAAGTCTATTCTTTAGACGAAGTGTGCGATGAATTGAACATTACAAAAAAGGATAGACACACTGCACATGGTGATGCCTATATTACTGCAATTGTCTTTTTTAGACTGCTTAGCAAACTGAACAAAAACAAGGATATGAAGCTAAAAGACCTTTTTTACGTACCTAAAGTTAGGTACTAATACGTAATTTGTGATAAATTTTAGCTCATATAACGTTTTCGTTAAATTTTCTATTTCTTAACAATTCTAAATAATCTTATTGCGTTTAGATTCTTTCTAATTGCCTAAAACCCTATATCTTTGCAGGCAAAAATAAAGGGTCCCATGCCAAAAACAACGAACACAATTAAACACTCGGAATTTACTTTAGTAGGTGGTGGTATTATGTCTGCCACATTAGCTATTTTATTGTACGAGAAATTTCCAGGAAAAAAAATTACTGTTCTTGAGAAACTTCCAAAAGTTGCAGAAGAAAGCTCTGAAGCTTGGAACAACGCAGGAACAGGACATGCAGGAAACTGTGAATTGAACTACACTCCAGAAAAAAATGGAGAAGTAGACCCTGCCAAAGCATTAAAAATTGCAAGTCAATTTTACGATACTTTAGACTTCTGGAAAGATTGTGAGAAAAAAGGATACATTCAGAACATTTCTAAATGTATTTCTCCAGTTCCTCATATTAGTTTTGTTAGTGGAAAAAAAGATGTTGAATTTTTAGAGAAAAGACACAGTGTTCTTAAAGATACAGAATACTTTAAAGGAATGGTTTTCTCTAAAGATAAAGAGCAAATTAAAGAATGGGTGCCTTTAATGATGGAGAATCGTGAAGAAAACACTCCTATTGCAGCAACTTACTTTAAAGATGGTTACGATGTAAACTTTGGAGAAGTAGCAGAACAAATTTTTAGATTCTTAGACAAACAACCAAATGTTCAAATATTAAAGAACAGCAATGTAATCAACGTTCAAAAGACAGAAAACAAACGTTGGTTGTTATCTATAAAAGGACAAAATGTTGGTAAACACTGGAAAATTGTAAGTAATTTCTTGTTTGTTGGTGCTGGTGGTGGAGCTTTATCTTTATTAGAAAAATCTGATATTAGAGAAGCAAGAGGATATGGTGGTTTCCCTATTAGTGGGCTTTGGTTACGTTGTACCAACCCAGAAATTATAGAGCAACACGCAGCCAAAGTTTATGGAAAAGCTAAAAAAGGTGCTCCTCCAATGTCTGTACCTCATATGGATACTCGTGTTATAAATGGTAGAAAAGAGTTGTTATTTGGACCGTACGCTGGTTTTACTACTAAATTTTTAAAACACGGATCTTTCTTTGATTTACCTAAATCTGTTGAATTCGATAACATTATGAGTTTATTAGGTGCTGGATATAAAAACCTACCATTAGTAGGATACCTAATTAAACAGGTTAAATTAAGTTTTGAAGACCGAATGGATATGTTACGTGAGTTCTATCCAGAAGCTAAAGATGAAGACTGGAAAGTAGTCTTAGCTGGACAACGTGTACAGATTATTAAAAAAGATGGAAACGGTAAAGGAAAATTAGAATTTGGAACCGAAGTAATTGTCTCTAGAGATAAAACAATTGCTGGTTTACTAGGTGCTTCTCCTGGAGCTTCTACCTCTTACTCTGTAATGAAAAGTATTATGGAAAAATGTTTTGAATAAACATCCATAACCCACATAAATCAAAGCTCAAATCTTTATAAGGTTTGGGCTTTTTATTTGCCTCTAAACGTCTGTTACATAAGCTAACACAAAATTAACCCTGAGATAAAAAATATTTTTTGTTTTACAATTAACTTAGCACTAAAACAAACGAAATGAGCAAACTAAAAACTATAATAGGAACTGTACTCTTTGCTATACTAAGCTCATGCGCTGTAGATGATGACAGCAAAACAAACAATACTAATGGTAATGGTTTTCACTTTAACGATTCTTTCTTTGTAACCGACAAAGCTTTTATAAAAGATTTTAATACCACAGACAACGAAACATCAGATATTGCTATTGTATTGTCCAATATAGATCCGTCTAGAAGTACTCCAAAATGGGGAGAAGTTAATTATGTTTATTTTGCTCTTACTGCAATAGACCTAGAAGCCCTCTCTATATCTTCCGTTCCAAAATACACCATTCGTGAGAATGCTGATTTTAATAACTTTTCGATACTTGCAGGAAACACTATTTTAAAATACAACGATCCTAGGGTGGGTAATATTGCTACATCAAGTCTTTTAACGATCAATTCAATCTCTAACAACAGTATAGATCTTATTTATGAATTTACAAAACCTAGCGGAGAAATTGTATCAGGACAGTACAAAGGAACTTACACCGACAATTCTTTAAACAAAGATTTTAAAGTTTCAAAAAGCAACCACCCCTAAATTGCTTAAAAAAACACTTTAAGTTCTAGATATCTAGACACACATATAAACTAACGCTTCTACGATGCTATTACTTAAGTTGTATATGGATATTAACAAACAATTACTCTGGTTTTAACTCCATAAACTGTCCCAAATAAAAATAATTTTCACCTCCTAATTCTCTCACTGTAAAAGTAGCTGTATGAGACCCTGAGCTTTGTTGTTTTACATAACTCATTTTACTAGATGTTCTCCCACGGTACTTTGCGTTTCCATTAAAAGTCACGATTTCTGGCTCGTTTCCATCAACAGAGATTGCAATTGTAATATCTTTTCCGTTTGGCAAAGTTGAATAGCCTAAATAAGGACCGTTCCAAGTAACCGTATAAGAAGCACCTACTTTATTTGTTTTAATTACAGCTTCCCCCATCATCATTTTGGTTCGATAGTTTTTTACATTGTAAATTTCATCATTATCCACATCTACAACCTCCCATTTATCATTCATTTTTTTAGTTGATAGGGCTAAAAAACGAGCCTTGTTGTAATGATCTTGATAAATAGGCTCTGGAAGCTTTTTAAAAGATGTTTTTCCTACGTTTTGTTTTGACATTTTTATAAAAGATCTTGCTATAATATCACGATACAAATCATGTCCTTCTTCTGTTGGATGACAATTATCTTTGGTGAACCAAAGTTTTCCTTTTTCCTTTTTTGGAACCTTAAACGACAATTTATCAGCTTTTAGAAGTTGTAATACCTCTGGTGCAAAATCTATTGAAGGGATCCCATAATAATTGGCAATCTCCTCCATTTTAGAACCATATCTTGTTTGTTTGCCAGCACTTAAAGTTTTAGTCATCCATATACCTAGAGTATACACAAAACAAATATCCGTTTCTGGATTTGCCGCTTTTATACGTCTTACAATTCCTTCTATACCTTGATGAGCCTTAATACCTGATGCATTTACCCTATATTCAACAAACAATAAATCTGGATGATAAGGCAATACAAACTCTTGTAATCTTGCCGCTCCTATATCTGCCCCTGTACCACTTAAAGCAGCATTCACATGTTTAAACTTTACTTTTGGATATTGCTTTTCTAACCACTCAAAACTCTTTACTCTCCATCCTTCTGCCTTGGTAATACTTCCTCCAATATAACCTACGGTTATTTCTTTTTCTGTCTTAAGCTTATCAAAAAAGTTAGGCAAACCATCTCTTATTCTTAATTCTTCAATTTTTGTAGTATCAAAGTTATAACTCGAATTAGCTTGGGCATACCCACATAAACTAATTACAAATAATAATAAGATGAGCACTAATTTAAAACACCTTGCTAATTTCATGTGTTATATTTATTGATTCGTTTTGTCTTATTTTAACTCCCAAGTTCGTACCCAATCGTAGTAGGTAGTTCTTTCTTCTTCGGTTCCAGTTAGTCCTCCATCAGAAGGTACAGGATTCCAGTCGTACGTTTCTGTTACCATTCTTAAATACATGGGTAAATCAAATTTTTCTGCTGGAGTTACTTGCTTTTGTAATTTTCCATCTAAAAAGAAAAGCACTTCGGTAGGGCTTTTCCACCAACAAGCATAAATGTGGTAGTCTTCCCAACACTTAAAAGTTGTATTTACTTTAGAACCTACACTTCCTTCTTTGGTTTCATCGCAAGTTTTATTCCTGCTGTGCGTATTAGAAAACATTCCGGCATCGTGATCATGTGCCCAACTTGGAGTTGTTTCAGAGATTCTACCAACAGTCTCTTGAATATCTAATTCCGTTGTTCTTTTATCACAACCCGTTCCTTCTCCTCTGTTATTAATCAACCAAAAAGTAGAAGACATAAAAGTTTTACTAGCCTTCATTCTACACTCTAAATACATTCCTGGTTTTGCAGTAATTTTAGATCTTACCAAACTTCCTGCATGTGTGTAATCTCCTTCTGGTGTATCTAGTTTATAGTTGGTTATTTTCATATCACCATTCGCAAGACTAATGGCATCTTCTTTAAATATTCCAGGAGTTCTACCTCTCCATCCCGTTCCTAACTTTCCCCACTTAACCTCATCCAAAGCAGTACCCTCAAACTCGTCCGACAACAAATCTACTTTAGACCAAGTTAAATTACTTGTATTAGGGTCTTCTCCTAAAACAAAACTCGGAATTGTAGCATCTGTTCCTAATGTAGGCGTTGGTTCTTCTTTTGGCTCTTCCTCATTTGGTTCTTCTTGTGCTGCTGGTGGAATAAATCCATCGGAGTCTGAATCTTTAGAACAAGCTAAAATTAAAAAAGCACCTATAAAGACTACCAAAGTTTGCTTTGCGTATTTTACCATAATGAGTTGTTTTTATACAAAACTAACTCTATACCCTATTTTTATAGGAATACGCTAAACCAATTTTATAGATGATATGTTTTATGTAAAGTGATTATAAAGTATACTTTGCAAAGTGAATTTTAAACTCTTTTTGCAATGCTTGTAGTTGTTCTAGCTCTTTGGATAAGACAATTGCTACAGACAATCCTTTATTACCACCACGAGCTGTTCTACCACTACGGTGCACAAAGTATTCTGTGTTTTCTGGCAATTGGTAATGAATTACATAATTTACATTAGGAACATCAATACCACGTGCAGCAACATCTGTACAAACCAATAACTGACTGGCACCATTTTTAAAAGAACGCAACGATTTCTCTCTGTCTCTTTGTCCCATGTCTCCTTCTAAAACAGCTATAGAAAAACCATCCTCTTCTAACTCTTCTTTTAATTTCTGAGCTCCCAATTTAGTTTTACAAAAGACAATTCCTTTTTCCATCCCTCTGCTTTCTACAAAAGAAATTAAGGTATCTAATTTCTGATTTAAAGTAGTAGATATAAACTTATGCGCAATATTTTCGTTCATTAACTTTTGCGCTTCTACCTCTACACGAACTGGATTATTCATGTATGTTTTAATCAAACCATTTAAAGCATTAGGAAAAGTTGCAGAAAACAACCAAGTGTTTTTTGGAGCTGTAGAATATTTTAAAATTTTATTCAAGTCTGGTAAAAACCCCATACTCAACATTTCATCTGCTTCGTCTAAAACCAACATTTTTATGTTGCTAATATCTATTGCAGCCCTGTCTAACAAATCGCACAAACGACCTGGAGTAGCTACTACAACATGAGTAGTTCTTTCTAAGTTTTTTATCTGAACGTCAATTTTTTCACCTCCGTATATCGCCTCGCAAAAAATCTTTTGAGGAGCATACTTGGTTAATTTAAACAACTGCTTTTTTATCTGCTGTGCCAACTCTCTTGTTGGAGCCAAAACTAACGCTTGAATTTCGTTTTTCTTAGGATTTAACTTTTGCAATAATGGCAAACCAAAAGCTATGGTTTTTCCTGTTCCTGTTTGAGCTTTACCAATGTAATCTATATGGTTCTCTAGTAATTTAGGAATAGAACGTTCCTGAATCTCTGTAGGAGTCTTTACTCCCATCTCTTTCATTGCCTTTATATACTCTGGAGCTGCTCCTAATTCTCTAAAACTTTTCAAAATGCGTTCGTTTAATTTTGTGCAAAGATAGCTTAATTTTAGATAGTAGAGATTAGAAGTTAGATGTTAGCCTTTAGATATATTAAACGCTGAATTTAGATAGTAGATACCAGAGGTTAGCTGTGAGAATATTAAATCACACTTGAAATACTGACAATGTTCTAACCAGACTTTTTCTTTGATACCAATCGTTATAGACCAATTCTAACTCTGAAACTTTAAAAGTTCCAAAATCATAGTTTTTGTATTTTTCTACCAATGCCAGAAACTCATCTTTGTATTGCAACTCTTTCCTAAACCTAACTACGGTAGAATGTGCTGTCTGAATGGCATATCGCTTGTCTAAACTTTGTTCTAAATTGGTCGCTTTAAAGTTTTCTCTTAAATTATCTCGCAAAACATTTAACGAATCTGTATCCATAAAACCTTTAAGCATTAAACAAGATGGAGATGCGGTAATGCCTTTAAAATGGATTTGAAGAGGTTGAAAACCAGCCAAACTATTTCGTATGATCTGATTGTAATCTTCAAGATTTATGTTCTTCAAATCAAAACCATCGTAGCAAGAAATAATAGACATAATGGTAATGTGAATATCGGAGTTTTCGTAATAATACTGTTCCGGCTCTACTTTACTTAGGTCTTTTAAAAAAGTCTGAATCTTATTTTTTACCTCATCCGAAGGTCTTAGCAATAATGTAATCCCAAACCTATTATCCTCATTTGCATCTATAAGGGGATCTACCTGGTAATCTCCTTTTGCTATTTTTACTACCGATTCTTTATACAGTGTTTCATAATGCACTTCTAAATCCATCTCTTTTTTTTAGTTAAGATAGTGATTTTGAATATTAAATAGTAAAAGTTAGATATTAGAATTGAGACTTAGGGTGTGAAAGAATATTAATAGTGAATATTTAGGTATAAGGCATTAAAGGTGAGAGATTTTATATGTCGACTAAAGTATTTGTATTTCATAAAAAAGTCAGAGAAACTATTGGTTCTCTGACTTTTTTTAAAAACTAGAAAATTCTAACTTCTAATATCTTATATCCAGTATCTTAAATTATATTCCCGAAATTTCTTTAATTTCATCAATAGCTCTTAAAGCCAAAGCATCTGCTGTTTCTTGCGATCCACTTTCTGTATAAATCCTAATAATAGGTTCTGTGTTAGACTTACGTAAGTGCAACCACTCATTGGCAAAATCTACTTTTACACCATCTATTGTATTTACTTGCTCTTCTTTATATTTTTCTGCCATGGCTACTAAAATTCCATCCACATCTAAATCTGGAGTTAATTGAATTTTATTTTTACTCATGTAATAAGCAGGATAGCTATCTCTTAACTCCTTACAAGACTTTCCACAAGTAGCTAAATGCGATAAGAACAAGGCAACTCCAACTAAAGAATCACGTCCATAGTGAGACTCTGGATAAATAATTCCTCCGTTTCCTTCTCCACCAATTACCGTATTGGTTTCTTTCATAGCTGTTACTACATTTACCTCTCCTACAGCACTTGCTGTATAGGTTCCACCATGTTTTTGGGTAACATCTCTTAAGGCTCTAGAAGAAGACAAGTTAGAAACTGTATTTCCACCTCCTAATTTCCCCAAGACATAATCTGCACAAGCAACCAAAGTATACTCTTCTCCAAACATAGAACCATCTTCACTAATTAAAGCCAATCTATCTACATCCGGATCTACTACAATACCAAAATCTGCTTTTTCTTTCACCACCAATTCAGAAATATCTCCCAAATGTTCTTTTAAAGGCTCTGGATTGTGTGGAAACTGCCCATTTGGCTCACAATATAGTTTTACACATTCTACTCCCATAGCATCTAACAAAGCAGGAATAAATATACCTCCAGTAGAATTTACTGCATCTAAAACTACCTTAAAACCAGCTTTCTTTACTGCCTCAGCATCAACCAAGTCTAAATTTAACACTTCGTTTACATGCTTTTCTACGTATGAGTCATCTTCTGTATAGCTCCCTAAATCATCTACTTCTGCAAAAGCATAAGCATCCTTTTCTGCGTAATCTAAAATCTCTTTACCATCGGCTCCGTTTAAGAACTCCCCTTTCTCGTTTAACAACTTTAAGGCATTCCATTGTTTAGGGTTGTGCGATGCTGTTAAAATAATTCCACCATGCGCATTTTCTAAAGGTACAGCCACCTCTACTGTTGGTGTTGTAGACAAACCTAAATCGATAACATTGATTCCCAAACCAATTAAGGTATTGGTTACCAAACTGCTAATCATAGCTCCAGAGATACGCGCATCTCTACCAACTACCACATTTATTTCTTGTGCTTCTTTATTTCTTTCTTTTAACCAAGTTCCATAAGCTGCTGCAAACTTTACCGCATCTAAAGGCGTTAAATTCTCTCCAACTTCTCCTCCTATGGTACCTCTTATTCCTGAAATCGATTTGATTAATGACATACTTTATACAATTGATTTTTTTTAACAACTCAAAGATTAAAATTTCTTCTTAAGAAATGTAATCATTAAAGTTTTTTTTTGATTAAATCTTTACGGTATTGCTCTGTACAAAAGAAGCTATCCTTGATTTTTCTCTTTTAAGTATAGGTATACTGCTATGGTAGCAAATATAATATTAGGCAACCAAGCCATAAAAACGGTATTAGAATTAGGCGAAGACCCTAACACTTTGGCTACCTTCATAAAGAATACATAAACAAACATTAGCGCAATTCCTACTGCTAAGTTTATCCCAATCCCCCCTCTTTTTTTCCTTGAAGCCAAGGAAACTGCTATTAACGTTAGAATGTATGCAGACACAGGCAAACTGGTTCTTTGATACAATTCCATGTAATATTCATTTAAGTTCTTTACCCCTCTTCTTTCAGATTTTTTAATAAAGTTGTACAAATCTATAGAAGTCATCTCCATAGACTTATGTCCGGTTGTAATTAAATCGTCGGGGGTAAAATCTAACGGTTTGGTTATCTTATCACCATGTGCAATAGAATCTCTATCGTCTCTAACAAAACGTTCTCTGTATTTTCGTAACATAAACGTTTCGTTTATCTCATCCCAAGTTACATTGTCTGCCACCAACTTATAACTAATTTTGGTTCCATTAAACTCTGTATAAGAGAAATTATACCCTTTGTTATTCTGTAAACTAAAATTTTTAATAAAAACCTTAGAACTATCGTTTAGCTGTAAATTAAAGTTCTTTACATAACCACTATTGGCTTTCTTTTTCTTAAGATAGGTTTGCTCAAAATTGTACATGGTACTATTCCCTTTAGGCACCACAAAATGATTCATACCCAACGCAACCATTGCCAAAATAGTTGCTCCTATAAAGTAAGGTCTTAAGAAACGTGTAAACGATATATTGGCACTACTTATGGCAATAACTTCTGTATTACCTGCCAGTTTAGAGGTAAACATAATACACGCTAAAAAGGTAGCTAAAGGCAAAAAGGTATTTCCGTAATAAATAATAAAGTTTACGTAATACTCTTCTATAATTTGTCCTAATCCTAAGTCTTCGTGTCTTAAAAACTTATCTACTTTTTCTGATACGTCTATTACTACCGCAATAGGTATTAAAATAAATAAGGTAAAAAATACCGATTTTAAGTAACGTAGTAGTATGTACCTGTCTATTATTCTCAAAACTACAATCTATTATCCATTTGTTTTACCATTTGGTCTTTCCACTCTCTAAAATCTCCTGCTAAAATATGTTTTCTAGCTTCTCTAACCAACCAAAGATAGAATCCTAAATTATGAATAGTAGCAATTTGCTTGCCTAAAAATTCATTGGCAACAAATAAATGACGTAAATAGGCTTTAGAGTACTCTGTATCTACCCAAGTAATCCCAGCAGGATCTATAGGAGAGAAGTCTTTTTCCCATTTTTTATTTTTTATGTTGATGTGCCCCTGAGAAGTAAACAACATTCCATTTCTTGCATTTCTTGTAGGCATTACACAGTCGAACATATCTACCCCCAAAGCAATGTTTTCTAAAATATTAATAGGGGTTCCCACTCCCATTAAATACCTTGGTTTATCTTCTGGCAATACAGAACAAACCGCATCTGTCATAGCGTACATTTCTTCTGCTGGTTCTCCTACAGACAATCCTCCAATAGCATTTCCTTCTGCCTCTACAGAAGCAATAAATTCTGCCGATTGTTTTCTTAAGTCTGTATAGGTACTCCCTTGTACAATAGGAAAGAAAGTTTGCTTGTAATCGTAAGTATACGGTGTTTTTTCTAGGTGATTGATACAACGTTTTAACCAACGGTGAGTCATATGCATAGAACGTTTTGCATAATTATAGTCACACGGATAAGGAGTACATTCATCAAAAGCCATGATAATATCTGCACCAATATCACGTTGAATTTCCATTACATTTTCTGGTGTAAAAAAGTGATAAGAACCATCTATATGACTCTTAAACTTTACCCCTTCTTCTTTAATTTTTCTTCTACCAGACAAAGAATACACTTGGTATCCTCCAGAATCTGTTAAAATAGGACGATCCCAGTTCATAAACTTATGCAAACCACCCGCTGCCTTTAACACCTCTGTTTTAGGTCTTAAATACAAATGATAGGTGTTTCCTAAAATAATATCTGGATCTATATCTTCTCTTAGTTCTCTTTGATGCACCCCCTTAACGGTTCCCATGGTTCCTACAGGCATAAAAATTGGAGTTTCTATGACTCCATGATCTGTAGTTATTTCTCCTGCTCTTGCCTTACTCTTAGGGTCTAAACTTTCTATCTTAAATTCCATAGCGGCAAAAATAACACTTTGGAACGAACTTCTGAGTTTTGTTCAAAAAAGAATCGGTTTGTTTTTAAAAGTCTTAAAAACAAACCGATTGTATAGCGTTCTTTTTTCTTCGCTTATTCTAATTTCCAAGTACGTACCCAATCGAATCTGGTATAACGTTCTTCTAGTGGTTTGTTAAAGCCCATTTCTTCTGCGGTTGTTTCTTCTATCCAATCGTAAAAGTTGCTAGACATAATTAAACGCAACTCTCCTTTAAACGGTATTGCCGGAGTTACTTGCTGTACCAAATCTCCATCAATAAAGAAATCTACACGGGCACCTCCAGGATGCCAATACGCTGCATAAATATGAAACTCTTCTGAGTTTTTCTTATCAAAATTTGTTTTTCCTCCTTTGGTTTGTTGCCCTCCTGTATAACAATTTCCGGCATTGTGTCTGTGGGTGTTGTAATGGAATATTCTATCCCATTTTGCAGCCACGGCCCAATCGTCCTTGGTCCATGCATCTCCTTTTTCGCCTGTAAATACCCCAACGCATTCCTGAATATCTATTTCTAAATTCTCTCCAAAACTGGCATTACTACTACATGGAATAGGAGGTGTTTTTAACCAAAAAGCGGCAGACATTGCGGTTCCACTAGCTTTCATTCTAGCCTCCATATAATAGCCTTCTTTGGCATATACTTTTCCGTAAAGGTAAGCTCCACCATACCTTCTGTTGGCAGGTTGCGAAGTATTATCTTTAGGACTGTATTGAGGCGTACTATATTTTTTTCCTTCTATTCTTAAATATCCATCTGCTACGGTTGCATTGTTCGCATCAAACAAAGACCTTGTAGAACCATACCAACCTCTATCGGTTCCGTTCCACAATGTTTCGGGCGAAGGAGACCATTTGTCTGTATCCAAAACCCCATCATTAAACTCATCGGACAAGTCCGCTACTTTTACCCAAGTTTTGTTGGTAGGTTTAGGATCTTGACCTGCATTAAAAACTGGTTCTGTAACTTCTGTATCTGTTGGTTCTTCGTTGTTTGGTGTTTCCTCATTTTCTGAAGGGGGCACAAAAATAGCATCCGAAGACTTAGAGCAGTTTGCCAATGTAAATACCAAGATACTTAGCAATAGATAAATAACTTTATTCATTATTTTATTAGGTTGTTTTTGTTCCATCTAAAAATAAACAGCTCCTCTTTTAACAAAGGGGTTTAACTTTTCTATTTCCAGAACAAATGTTGAACAAAAAGAAAAAAACCAACTCCATATCCACTCGATCTTGCTATCTTTATATAGTTATAAATTGCTTAAAAAAAATGACATTAGCACAACATCTTTGTCTATTCTACCAACAAAATAACATCCCTAAAAATGGAGGTATAGAAGAAGATTACTTTGATTTTCCGGTCTTTGGAATTACCCTAACACTGCCCAATCTGGAATTTAGAAAAAAAGCGACTTACATTCACGACCTACAACATGTTTTAAATAATTGCGATACCAGTTGGAAAGGAGAAGCATTTATTTCTGGATGGGAAATAGGCACGGGTATGTGGAAGCACTTTCCTGTTTCTTTTTTAAGCCTTTGGGCTATGGGCTACGCACTTTGGCTATATCCTAAAGAAGTATACAAAGGCTATAAAAAAGGATTGAATACAATTGGAATTATAGACATACAACTTAGTAAAGAGGACTTTATGAAATTGAGTTTAGAAGAGCTACAAACAATAACACAAAAAGAGAAACAGACAAAAATGAGACTGTTCCAGTGGAGCCTGTTTATTATCTGGTGTTTTGTAAGTGAAATCATCCTACTTTTTCCGCTATTGATTGTACTTGCCATTGTATTATTAATGTATATTTAGTCTGCAAAACAATCTCTTATGAAAATAAACTTTACCAAACTAAACCATGTGCAATTGTGTATTCCTATTGGAGAAGAAGAAAAAGGAAGAGACTTTTACTGTAATCTACTTGGGTTAGAAGAAATAGAAAAGCCTAAAGAAGTAAGACATAATGGTGGTTTTTGGTGTAAAATAGCCAATGTGGTTTTACACATAGGTACAGAGAACTTACCACCTCCATCCAAAAGACACCCAGCTTTTGAGGTTGAAAACATAGAAGCTGTAAAACAATATCTTATATCAAAGGGAATTCGTATTAAAGAAGACATTCAAATCCCTGGATTGAATCGTTTTTCTTTTTATGATTATTGGGACAATAGAATTGAGTTGCTAGAGTTTGAGTAATTTTAAAAAGCTGAATTTATTTGTATGTGAATAATATAGATCTTAGGGTACAATTCTTGTTACTAGATAAGAAACTGCTCTGTACAATGTTAAACAAGCTTATAGTCCTAACAACCTTCTTTGCCATTCTAAGCTCTTGCGAAAGAAAGAACGAGTATACTCTAGACACTGCACAAACTATCTATAGTATTGATGCGAATCTCCCTAAAGTAAGGCTAGATTTTACCTTGAAAGACTCTTTATTAGAACAATCTATTGAAAATAAACACGGAATAGATTTATGTAAAGACCCTTATTTTAATGGTATTATTGAGCATCAAAACAAAGAATACACACTCCCTATTTATTTGATAAAAACGAACTATTGTAATCTTTTTGGAACCTGTAATAAAGATGGAATTGAAATTTATCTGAATGAACTAGATGAAATTTTAATAGACCACGAACGCATCACCCCTGAAGACGATCCCGAAACTTCGGGAATAAAAACCGTAACCAATAAGTGCCGCGATCATTTTAATGAGGATGGAAAACGTGCTTTATTCTTTATCAACTGGACAAACGAATGGAAACCCGAAAGTATGAAAAAGCTTTTTCTGGATGTACGAGAAGGAATTCATAATTTTTACAATGATTTTGCGCTAGAAACTTATAACAAATCAATAACAGCGTGTACACATAAAGAAAAAGAACAATTAAACAAACAATTCCATTACCTAGTTTGTGTTTCTCATTTTCCCTACGTAATCCCACCTCCACCACCTCCACCGGTAGACTATAAAGATGAATTTATCCTTACCAAAGAAGATAAAGGAGTGCAAAACGAAGATTAACCACTTTACTTAAGTAATAGTAAAAAGGAAATAGTCTTGATTTAAACTGAACTAACCATATCTGATTCTTTTTATACCCTGCTATCTTTATTTATTCTCTATTTTAGAGCAGCTAACAAAAAACTACTCACTATGAATAAATTGATGGGGCTTAGCCTTATTTTTCTATTAACTTTAACCACTGCTTGTAAAAAAGAACATGTAAGTACAAAGCAACCTAATATTATCTACATTATGTCTGACGACCATACCACCCAAGGAATTGGGGCTTATGGAAGCAGGTTGGCCACCTTAAACCCAACACCAACTATTGATAGAATAGCCAAAGAAGGGGTTTTATTACAAAACGTATTCTGTACCAACGCTATTTGTACACCATCTAGAGCAAGCATTCTTACTGGACAATACGGACAAGTAAACGGTGTGGTAGATTTAAGTGGACGTTTGCAAAAAGAAAAACAATACCTCGCTTTAGAAATGGGTAAACTAGGTTACAATACCGCTATGATTGGTAAATGGCACCTAAAGCACGCTCCAGAAGCTTTTGATTACTACAATGTATTGCCAGGACAGGGAGATTATTTTAACCCTACGTTATATACCAAAGAAGGAGGAACTAAAATGGAATTCCGTTTTGAAGAAGATTTGGTAAGAGAAGTAAATGCTACCAAGTACCAAGGACACTCATCGGATGTAATTACAGACATCTCATTAGACTGGTTGGCCAACAAAAGAGATAAAAACAAACCCTTCTTTTTAATGCATCACTTTAAAGCTCCACACGACTTTTTTGAGTATGCACCTAGATACGAAGACTATTTAGCCGATGTTACCATTCCTGAACCTGCCAGTTTATGGGATAATAAAAACAATGGATCTGTAGGAACTAGAGGTTTTAATGATTCGCTTCTAGACACCATTGGTTCTTCTATAGGACATAGAAATGTCATCAGAAATATGGGAATGCATATGGAGATTGACCCGAGTATTCCAGATCCTGAATACAAAAGGTTGGCTTATCAAGAATATTTAAAAAGATATTTACGCTGTGTAAAAGGGGTAGACGACAATGTAAAACGTTTGTTTGACTACTTGGAAAAAGAAAACTTAATGGACAATACCATTATTATTTACACGGGTGACCAAGGATTTATGTTAGGAGAGCACGATTATATAGACAAGCGTTGGATGTACGAAGAGTCTATGCGTATGCCTTTTATGGTTCGTTACCCAAAGAAAATTAAAGCGGGTAGCACTGTAGACGCAATGGTAAACAATACAGATTTTGCCCCAACTATTATTAACATGGGTGGAGGAACTACACCTGAGTACATGCAAGGAAGTAGTTTTTACAACATTCTAGAAACAGGAGTTGAACCGGAAGGATGGAAAAAAGAAACGTACTATCGTTACTGGATGCACATGGCACACAAGCACAACAACCCTGCGCATTTTGGTATTAGAACTAAAGACTATAAGTTAATTTTCTTTTATGGTAGAGATTACAACACCACCAGAAATACCGAAGCACAAGAATGGGCACACAACCCAGCATCTATGTCTTACTTTAATACACCTCCGGCTTGGGAACTGTACGATTTACAAAAAGACCCTAAGGAAATGAACAATGTGTATGGACAAGCAGCATACAAAGACATTGTAAAAGATTTAAAAGATAGATTAAAAAAGTTAAGATCCGAAGTGAAAGAAGATGATTCTAAATACGAAGCTATTAGCAAAGTTATAGAAGAGTACTGGGATTAAGTATTTTTTTAACTTGTACCCATAAACACCTTACAGTACGCTATTGTAAGGTGTTTTTTTTTTGGCTTAAACCCAAACTCCATGTAAACTCTCTGTAGGTATTCATCTTTTTTTTCTTTTCCTCCTCTTTAGTAAACAACAGATTAAAAGGAGTTTAAGCACACTTTTTTATACATTTATTTTTGTATATTTAAAAGAAAAACAAAAAATGCATTATTATGATTAAGATAAAACCTACACAAAAGGTAGACCCCAGAGATATAAATGCTCCTAACAAATACTATGCACGTGTTGTTTCTAAAGGAACTGTAGATTTAGAGCGTTTGTCTACAATTGTATCTAGAAAAAGCACTGTTACGGAAGCAGACTGTTATGCAGTTTTGTACGCATTGGTAGAAAGCATGGAAGATCAGTTACGTATGGGACAGATTGTAAAATTAGATCGCTTAGGTTCTTTTCAGGTCTCTGTAAGTTCTAAGGCAGCCGATAGTCCCGAAGCTATTACCGCTAAATCTGTTACTAGTAGTAAGCTTTGTTTTAGGCCCGACATTCGTTTAAAAAAGTCGTTAAAAAACTACACATACACTACTAAGAGATAAACTTATTTTTACTTTTTTGTTTTGTAAAACAACTGAACCTCTAAAAATTTGGTGCCCAACGTTTGTTAAAATGTTGGGCACCATTTTGTAAAATGGTGCCCAACGTTTTACTTTTTTACACGCTTCTTAATTGTTTTTTATACTGTGCTCAATACTTTTTTACACTGTTGATACTTCTTTTTTATACTGTTGTTTTTTTAAAAAGCCTATTTATAACTTTTTTAAAACATGATTTCTCATATTTAAAAAAAGGGGAAGTCGTTAATTTGTGTAGCTGTTCTGCAGAATTAGCTACGTACATAAACAATTTGGTGAAAAAACAGAATTACAAACAAACATGAAGTTTCTAATTTTATCTGACACTAAGCCCCACAAAACACTCAATACAAACAAATTAAACATCTATTTTTTCTATTTCACACTTCCTTTTTGTATTTTAATAGGGATGAAAAAGAATATTACATTAAAAAGAACTATTCATAAAGACCAAGAAATTGTTTGTATCATATTTCCATACGATGCTATATTACTTAAACAAATTAGAATTATGAATACTCGTTGGAGTAAAACATTAAAGTGTTGGTATATTCCTTTGGATGATTTTGTATTACATACTTTCTTTCAGAAAATGAAAAACTATGCTCATATTAACTATGAGCAACTAAAAAACCATCAGAAACAATCAAAGCGAACAAGCTCCCCATTAAAAAGCACTAAATCTCAACTTAACGATTCTCAAAAACGTATTCTGAATGAATTTTACAGCTACTTAAGAGGTAAACGATACAGTAAAAGCACTTTAGATACATACACTTATTTAATTGCAGATTTTTTAGTTTTTAATAGAGAAATTGAAATTAAAGTAAAACGCTCTATTGAACTATTTGTAGAAAAGGTATATGTTCCCAAAAAGATAGCTATAAGCACACATAGGCAGTTTATTAGTGCTATGAATCATTACCTAACTTTTACAAAAGCAGGTTTTCTTTTAGATTTTAATATTGATGCACCAAAAAAAGACACCAAATTACCAAATGTGTTGTCTAAAGAAGAAATTATCCGTTTGATTCAAGTTACCAAAAACCTAAAGCATAGATTGTGTATTACCTTACTGTATTCATCTGGCTTACGTATAGGCGAATTGTTATCTCTACAACTAAAAGATATTGATTTTGACAGAAAATTAATAAGAATTGAAATGGCTAAAGGGAGAAAAGATAGATATGTACCATTAGCAAATAGTATTTTACCTATGCTACATAATTATATAACTACCTATAGCCCTAAAAAATATTTGATTGAAAATCATTATGAACACAAACAATATAAAAGCTCTTCTGTAAGACATTTCTTAAAAAAGTCTTGTATAGCAGCAAATATTCAGAAACATGTTACACCCCACACGTTACGACATAGTTATGGGACACACCTTTTAGAGAGTGGTACAGATATAAGATACATACAACAGTTTTTAGGGCACAGTAACCCAAAAACTACTATGATATACACCCATGTGCAAAGCGAAGCTCTCCAAAAAATTAAAAACCCTCTAGATTTAATTGTTGCACAATTAAATAATCAAAAAAAAATAGGTTAAATTTGGTTGTATAAGACAAGTTAAAAACTTCTCTTATACTCCTAGTTTTTGGAGTATAAGGTGAGTTTTGTTTAACATATAACCCGTTGTCTTCAAGTTTGATTGAAGATTCCAACTAACATTTTAACTCCAATTTTCTTTAGTCGTTTAACTCGTTAATCTGTATCGTAACTCTGTTGAATTGAAACAGTAGAAACGCACATGAAAAGGCTCTGTACTCTGAATAATTAAAAGTAGCTCCGTGAATGAATCTGTAGCTTTGATTCAAAAGGTTTTAGGCTCAGAAAATTTTGAAACCGTTGAAAACTGTAAAAGTAGCCTTGTTTGAAAAATCGTAGCAACGCTGAATTAAAAGTAACAACGTGAATCTTTTAGTGGCTACGTACTTGAAAAAACAGCGGCAATGTTGAAAATTAAACGTAACTCCATAAATGATTCAGTAGATACTTAAAAAACAGTAGCAGCGAAAAACCAAAAGACAACACTGCATAGGCTCTATTTTTGGCTTTGTTACTAATTTTTAGTTCACTACTTTTATAAAAAAAAGGCTATAACCGAGAGGGCTCTGTCCTTTTACCAAAAATCCAGCCTATACAAACTCGTTGTACATTATTAGATGAAACTTCAAAATCTTAGAAAGGAAATAGTTTTAATAGCCGAAAAAATTAATGCACCAAGTAACTTATTTCCAACTTTAGGCTCCCCCATAGGAGATGCTACACCAAATATTGAAGTTGATAATTCTGGTAACTATCATTTTGTTGTTTCTGAAAGAGGAAATGAATATGAAAGAAAAGTTTTTGAGGACGAAAATGAACTACTCTATTTAATCTTTTCAGGAATAACTTTTAGTATGGCTTGTGATTTTGAGCTTAAAAACAGAAATCAAAGCGAAGATTTTAGAAAACAAATTTTTGAAAAGCAATTTGAACTAATGAATCGTTTGAAAGAGGAATGGGGTGAAAAAATAATATCTGAACATCAAGATATATTAAAAACAAACCCATACACAAAAGATTGAGTTTATGGAAAACTTAAAACTTGAATTAAATATTCATAAGGCAAGATATGCTTTATTATTTAACAAGTTCAAATACGCCTCTGTTATTCAATCGAATAAAGAAGTAGCTCGTTTAAAAAAACACAACCAAAAACACCATTTTACTCTCGAAATTACTAATCATGAAAAATTAATATTAGAAACAGATTCTATATCTCATTTTGAGTTCACAATTCACATCGAAAACAAACTCCGAAAGTGGAAATATTTTTTAAACTCTCCTCTAGAAATAATGAAATTCTCTAAAAAATATTGCTTTGAGAATTTTACCGTTATTGAAAACACATCTCAAATGAAAATTTATGATAATGAAAGGATTATTGGTTTTGTTTATAAAAAACCTTTTATGAAAAATGGTTATGAAACTAAATTTGAGAACTCTGAAAATAAAATTGAAATGATGATTTTACTTTGTGTACTAGCAATAAAAAATGAATTTTATGATTACGAAGATTAAAACAATGTACAACACTCAATAAGCTAAATTTTGGGCTTTGTTCTTGGCATAAAGTTCTGTACTTTTAAACAAGCTTTGTCTTGGCTGATAGACCACTGTTCTATAAACCCAAAACTTAGCTTATTAAACCCGTTGTACACAAGCTCTGAAAAGCCAACAGCACAGTCAAGCACATTTCATTTTGCTCGTGCCTCACAAAATAAAAAGAGCTTGCCTTTCCCCTACGCTCATTACTATTAAATGATACTTTTTATACTCATTTAGTGAGTGTGTGGGAAATCTTATTTAGATTAGTAACCTGAATTAAAAAAAATCAAAATGAACCGAATAAAAGAGGTTTTAGAACAAAAAGGAATAAAACAAATCTGGTTAGCTGAAAAATTAGAAAAGAGTTACAATATGGTGCACTCTTATTCTCAAAATAAAAGACAACCAAGTTTAGAAGATTTATATAAAATCGCTGAAATCCTTGACGTAGATATTAAAGAATTAATTGTTTCAAATAAGGAATAAACATGAACAAACAACAACTAGCAGCTAAAATTTGGGAATCAGCAAATCAAATGCGTTCTAAAATTGAGGCTAATGAATATAAAGATTACATATTAGGCTTCATTTTTTACAAATACCTATCAGATAAAGAAATACAATTCTGTAAGAAAAATGACTTTGCTGAAGAAGATATAAAAGCGCTTTCAGAAGAAGATGTTGAAACTGTTAATTACATCAAAAAAAATATAGGCTATTTTATTGCTTATGATGATTTGTTTACCACTTGGATTGATTTGGGTAAAGACTTTAGTGTAGATAATGTAAGAACAGCGTTGTCGGCATTTAGTCGCTTAATTAGTCCTGCTCACAAAAAACTATTTGATGGAATTTTTGATACGTTACAAACTGGTCTAAGTAAGCTTGGAGAAAGTGCAGCTAAACAAACTAAAGCAATCAGTGACTTGTTGCACTTGATTAAAGATATTCCAATGGATAGCAAGCAAGGCTATGATGTACTTGGTTTTATCTACGAATATCTTATTGAAAAGTTTGCTGCTAATGCAGGAAAAAAGGCAGGAGAATTCTATACACCTCACGAAGTTTCAGTACTATTATCTGAAATTGTTTCCAATCATTTAAAAGACAGAAAAGAAATTCAAATTTATGATTCTTGTAGTGGTTCTGGCTCTTTACTTATTAATATTGGTAATAGTGTAGCAAAACATATAGATGACAGAAATAACATTAAATACTACGCACAAGAATTAAAAAAGAACACCTATAACCTTACTAGAATGAACTTGGTAATGCGCGATATTTTACCAAATAACATTGTAACTCGTAATGGTGACACTCTTGAAGATGATTGGCCTTATTTTGATGAAAATGATACTGTACATACTTACAATACGCTTTATGTAGATGCAGTAGTTTCAAATCCACCATATTCGCAAAAATGGGACCCTGCAAATAAAGATTCAGACCCAAGATATTCAAGATTTGGATTGGCACCAAAATCAAAAGCAGACTTTGCTTTCCTTTTACATGATTTATTCCACATTAAACCAGATGGTATTATGACCATTGTATTACCTCATGGTGTTTTGTTTAGAGGTGGTGAAGAAGGTACAATTCGAGAAAAATTAATAGAATCCAATCATATTGATGCCATCATCGGTTTACCACCAAGTATTTTCTTTGGGACAGGTATTCCTACTGTAGTCATTGTTTTAAAACAAAAACGTAAAAATACTGATGTCTTAATTATTGATGCATCAAAAGGTTTTGTAAAAGAAGGTAAAAACAATAAGTTAAGAGCTTCAGATATTAAGAAAATTGCTGATGTAATTCGTGATAGACAAACTACACCAAAATTTTCTAAAGTAGTTGAGCGAGATACCATCAGAAAAAATGAATACAACCTTAATATTCCAAGATATGTAGATTCTTCAGAAAATCCAGAAAGTTGGGATATTTATGCTTCTATGTTTGGAGGTATTCCTGCAAAAGAAATAGACGAGCTTGAAAAATACTGGCAAGCCTTTCCTAATTTACGAGAAGCTTTGTTTAATAAAACTTCAGAAGTTAATTCAGAATTAAAAGTTGAAGACATTAATACTGCTATTAAAGAACAAGCTAGCGTTAAAGACTTTAAAAATAAGTTTGATAATTCATTTAAAGATTTAGATGCTTTCTTAAAGCAGGAATTGTTAACCAATATGCAAAATGTTAATGTTCCGAGAGAAAAAGAAGTATTGAGTAATGATATTTTTAAAAGGCTTGAAACTATAGACTTAATAGATAAATATGAAGCGTATCAATTGCTGGATAATGAATGGGAAGCTATAAAAGTAGATTTAGAAATTATACAAACTGAAAGTTTTGAGGCTACTAAAATAGTAGACCCAAATATGGTGCTTAAAAAGAAAGATGGAAAAGATGTAGAAGTTCAAGATGGTTGGAAAGGTAGAATTATGCCTTTTGAATTGGTTCAAGAAGTCTATTTAAAAGAAGAACTACTAAGCCTACAAAAGAAAGAAAATCGCTTGTTAGAAATTACTTCTGAATATGAGGAAATCATTGATTCTTTTTCTGAAGAAGAAAAAGACAGTCCTGTTTTGAATGATAACAATGATGCTTTTGTAACTAAAGAAGTTGGTATAGCGCTTAAAGACATTTTTGCTGATGTAGAATCTGAAGAAATAAACATCTTAAAAAGCTATTTGGACTTATTAGATAACAAAGCAAAGAAGCCTGAGAAAGTTGATTTTATAAACAACCATAAACAAGTGCAATGGTCTAAAATAGTAGCTAATAAAGATGGTACTTATGGTAAAGGCAATGTCAACAAATATCTATTCACATTACAATCTACATTTACGTTTCCAGAAGATTCATTTGAAAGTAAAATTGTTAAAACAGGAAAACTTCTAGCAGAAGAAAAAGAAGTGAAAAAATTAGCTAAGGAAGAAAAAGCAAAACTACACTTACAAACAAAAGTGACTATTGAAAAACTTTCTGATGAGCAAGTGTATGAGTTACTAGAAGTAAAATGGGTACACCCAATTGTAAAGTCTTTAAACAATTTACCAAAAACAATTATTGATACGTTAACAACCAAAGTGGTAGCACTTTCTGAAAAATACAGTATAACTTACTCAGATGTTGCTAAAGAAATTAATAAAGCAGAAAATTCTTTGTCTAAATTAATTGATGACCTTGAAGGAAATGAATTTGATATGAAAGGATTAAACGAATTGAAGATTTTATTAAATAGCGAAGACTAGTATGGCTAAGAAAAATAAAAATCCAGAAGTTCGTTTTAAAGGTTTTACTGAAGATTGGAAACACCTAGAATTAGGAGAATTTCTTGATGAACGTAAAACAATGCAGAAAATATCTAAAGATGCACCGATTTTAGCTTTCGCTTCAGGACAAGGTGTTATAGATAGAAGTGAAAGAAAATCTAACAACAGAGACCATTTAACTTTAGACCAAGAAAACAAGGTTTACAAGCTGACAGAACTTAATGATATTGTTTACAACCCTTCCAATCTAAAATATGGAGCAATAGATAGAAATAAACACGGAAGAGGTGTTATATCACCTATTTATGTAACCTTCACTACCGAAGAAGAACCTTCATTTATAGAATTAATTGTCAAGAGCGAAAAGTTTAAATTAAGAGCTTTACAGTATGAAGAAGGAACAGTCGTAAAACGACAATCTGTTAGTCCTGAAAATCTTTTATCGTTAAAAGTAGCTGTATCTAATTCACTTGATGAACAAAAAAAAATAGGAAGACTATTCGATGATATTGAGGATTTAATTAATAAGCATCAAAAAAAACACGATAAATTAATAAGCATCAAAAATGCAATGCTTGAAAAAATGTTTCCTAAAAATGGTGCTGCCATTCCAGAAATTCGTTTTAAGGACTACAAAGAAAAGTGGGTGCAAGATACACTTGAAAAATTATCTGATGTATATGATGGAACTCATCAAACTCCAAAATATACAGATAAAGGAATAATGTTTCTTTCTGTTGAGAATATTAAGACCTTAAATTCGAAAAAATTTATTTCTAAAAAAGCTTTTGAAGATGAATTTAAAATTTATCCTCAAAAAGGAGATGTTCTGATGACTAGAATAGGAGATATTGGAACAACCAATGTTGTTGAGACCAATGAGCCAAGAGCGTATTATGTAAGCCTTGCTCTTTTAAAACAAAAAAAACTTGACTCATACTATTTAAAAGAATGTATTTCTTCTGTGGTTGTTCAAAAGGACTTGTGGCATAGAACTTTGCATATTGCTTTTCCGAAAAAAATCAATAAAAATGAAATAGAAAAAGTCAACATACCTTATCCAAAATCGAAAAATGAGCAACAAAAAATAGGAGAGATTTTTAAGCAGATTAATAGTTTAATTCATCTCCATGAAGTTGAATTAGAAAAATTGCAACATATCAAAAAAGCCTGTTTTACAAAAATGCTTGTACCACAAGATTAAACTAGTAGCTATAGAAAAATAAAGAAAATGACATTTACCAAAGAATCTGAATTTGAAGAAGCCTTAATACTTGCTCTTAGTAAAAAAGGTTGGGAAAATGAGGTGATAAAAAACCCAACAGAAGAAGATTTGCTAAATAACTGGGCAAACATTCTTTTTGACAACAACAGAGGTATAGATCGCTTAAATGACACACCATTAACAAATGGTGAAATGCAACAAATACTAGAGCAAATTACTAGTTTAAGAACACCTCTAAAATTAAATGGGTTTATCAATGGTAAAACAGTTTCTATAAAACGAGATAATGAAGATGATAAGCTTCATTTTGGTAAAGAAGTTAGTCTCAAAATATATGATAGACACGAAATAGCAGCAGGACAAAGTAGGTATCAAATTGTACAACAACCACAATTTAAAAGTAAATCTAAAATACTAAATGACAGACGTGGTGATTTAATGTTGTTAATTAATGGTATGCCACTAATTCATATTGAGTTAAAAAGAAGTGGTGTATCTGTTAGTCAAGCCTACCATCAAATAGAAAACTATTCTCGTTCAGGCATCTTTTCAGGTTTGTTTTCTTTAGTTCAGGTTTTTGTAGCAATGGAGCCTAAAGAAACTGTTTATTTTGCCAATCCTGGACCAGAGGGAAAATTCAACAAAGACTTTTATTTCCATTGGGCAGACTTTAATAATGAGCCTAAAAATGATTGGAACGATATCGCTTCTTCTTTTCTCTCTATTCCAATGGCACATCAATTAATTGGTTTCTATACTGTACCAGATACTAATGATGGAATTTTAAAAGTAATGCGTAGCTATCAGTATTATGCAGCAAATGCCATATCAGATAAAGTAGCCAAAACAGATTGGAAAAGTAAACATGCACTAGGTGGTTATATTTGGCATACTACAGGTTCTGGTAAAACCATGACCAGTTTTAAATCGGCTCAACTCATTGCCAACTCACAAGATGCAGATAAGGTTATCTTTTTAATGGATAGAATAGAATTGGGTACACAATCTTTAAAAGAATACCGAGGTTTTTCAGAAGCAAATGAAGATGTACAAGCAACAGAAAACACAGGTGTTTTGGTTACAAAACTAAAAAGTGATGACCCTAAAAACACCTTAATTGTAACTTCTATACAGAAGATGAGCAATATCAAAGATGAAGATGATGGTTTAAACGCTAGAGACATCGAAATAATGAATGGGAAAAGAACAGTATTTATTGTAGATGAAGCACATCGTTCCACTTTTGGAGATATGCTTATTGATATTAAAAACACCTTTTCATCAGCTATTTTCTTTGGATTTACAGGAACACCAATTCTTGATGAAAACCAAAAGAAAATGAATACGACTTCAACAGTTTTTGGTGATGAATTGCATAGATATAGTATTGCAGATGGTATAAGAGATGAAAATGTACTAGGATTTGACCCATATAAAATACTAACCTATAAAAACAGAGATTTAAGGCGAGTAATTGCTCTAGAGAAATCTAGAGCTGTTGACGAAGCAGAAGCGCTATCTGACCCTGAAAAGAGAGAAATTTTCAATAGATACATGAATGATGTAAGAATGGCAGGTAATTATGAGCCTTCTGGGAATTATGTTCGTGGTATCGAAGATTTCGTGCCAAAGTCTCAATATGAGATTGCCACACATCAAGAAAAAGTAGTTGAAGATATATTGGACAATTGGATAGTCTTAAGTCAGAATCATAAATTCCACGCCATTTTTGCAACAAGTAGCATCAATGAAGCTATTGAATATTATAGATTAATAAAAACAGTAAAACCAGAATTAAAAATAACTGCATTATTTGATTCAAATATTGATAATATAGGCAACGCAGCATATAAAGAAGATGGCTTGGTTGAAATACTAGAAGATTATAATGAAAGGTATGAGCAAGATTATACACTTGCAACACACGCAAAGTTTAAAAAAGACATTGCTACAAGATTAGCCCACAAAGCACCATATGTAAGAATCGAAACTACACCAGAAAAGCAACTTGATTTACTTATTGTGGTAGACCAAATGCTAACAGGTTTTGATTCTAAATGGGTAAACACACTGTACTTGGACAAAGTGATTAAATACGAAAATATCATTCAAGCATTTTCTAGAACAAATCGACTATTTGGTCCAGACAAACCATTTGGGACAATACGTTATTATAGGTTTCCACATACTATGGAACAACATATCAACAGAGCTATAGAATTATATTCAGGAGACAAACCAGTAGACTTGTTTGTAAATCGTTTAGAACAGAATTTAAATTCAATAAATTTTGTCTTTAATGAAATTTCTCAATTGTTTAATAACGCAGGTATTGAAAATTTTGAAAGATTACCAGAAGGTATTCCTGAACGAGGAAGGTTTGCATCACTCTTTAAAGATTTAAATGACTTTTTAGAGGCGGCAAAAATTCAAGGTTTTAATTGGAATAAATTAAAATACGTATTTGGTAAAGGAAAAGGTAAGACAGAGGTTGAAATGAACTTTGACGAAAATACATACTTGATTTTAGCTCTTCGATATAGAGAACTATTTAGTGGTGATGGCGGAGGAACTGGAACAAGTGAAGTTCCTTTCGAAATTGAAGGTCATTTAACAGAGATTGATACTGACAAGATTGATGCAGACTATATGAACTCTCGCTTTGAAAAATACCTTAAAGAACTTAAAGGTGATGACGTTGATAGTGAGCAACTACAACATACTTTAGACGAATTACATAAGTCATTTGCTACACTAACACAAGAAGAACAGAAATACGCTAACATTTTTATACATGATGTTCAAAGTGGTGTTGTAAATATTGAAAGTGGTAAAACCTTTAGAGAGTATATCACAGAATACATATTCAATGCGAAAAACGACCAGATATATAAAATTTCACAAATATTAGGCTTAGAAGAATCAAAACTTCGCAATATGATGGACTCAGGTATTACGGATAAAAACATTAATGAATATGGTCGTTTTGATGATTTAAAAAGTACCGTTGATAAGAGTAAGGCAAAAGCGTATTTTGAAGAGTTAGAAGGAAAAACAATTCCTGCTTTCAGAATAAATATTAAGATTCATGATTTGATTCAAGAATTTATTATTAGTGGTGGATTTGAAATGTGAATAAATAGCCAACGCAAGTGCAAGCACATTTAAAGTTTGCTCGTGCCTCACAAATTTAAAAGAGCTTTCACGCCAACGCTAGCAAGTTTGCGGAAGAAAAGCCAGTGTACAACAACGGTAACCGTTGCACAAGTCCCAAAAAACAAGAAAACAACTACACTATAGAGCCCTTTTAAGGGCTTTGTGTTTTTTAACTAGTTGCTAAAAACTAATTTCTACAAGGCTTTAGACAAACTAAAAACAAGTTTGGAGACAACATAAATGTAAAAAAAGAAGCTGCCAAGGCTTTGGCTTTACTTTGGGCTCTTTTTTCTATAAATTTTAGGTATTTCTTTACATTATAAGCAATAGCAGCCATGTGCATACACTTGTTGGCTTGTTCTAATCCTTTGGTGTTTACTTTTTGCATGCCTAAAAATTGTGTCAAGGTGCCAAAAACGGGTTCTACTGTACTCTGTCTCTTAGCTTTCATATACCTCCCTTGTGAACTATTAACTCGAGTATTGTTCCTCTCATATTCCTCTCGGTAATAAGTAACCGAAAAACTCTTCTCTTTCGCCTTTCCTAAGCAGCTTTCCTTTATTGGACAATCAATACATATCTTTTTGGAAGCTCGATAAGATTTCTTTTTTGTATGGTTTTTCTTTTCAACAAACGTTTTCTTATAAGGAATCATTTTTCCTTGAGGACAGAGATAACGGTCATTTTCTTTATCGTAGGTAAATCCTGAAGGGCCTCCTTTGTAAGTTCCATGTGGTGGGATAAAACTTTTTAGGTTCCTACGCTCTAAAAAGGCATAATTTTCGCCACTACTATAACCTGTATCTGCTACACAATTCTCCCATAACAACCCTACCTTCCATAAGCGTTTTTGGACTCTGTTTACAATGTCTTCCAATTGTTGATTGTCTTTGCCATCGGCATGATAAGCTTGAATATCGCTTATCACATGATGATCTGTGTCTACAGTTAATTGTGATAGGTAATTTAACTTTCTTGCCTTGCCTGGTTTTACACTGATACGTGCATCGGGATCTGTGGGACTATAATGAGTCTTATTACTCGTATAACGAGAGCCTTTATTCCCTGCTCCTGGACGTTGGTCTTGATTGCTGGACCAATTTTTTGTTCTACTTGAGATTGCTTGTAGTTCTTGGTCGCTAGCTATTATAGTTTGTTCTCTTTTACTTGCCCTATTTTCTTTGGATTTACGCAGAGGCTTTTCTTTGTCTCGTTTGCTAATATGTCTTACCTCTCGTAAATAGGAATCCAATTCTTCTGCTGGAACTTTCAACTCCAAACTATCCATAGAAGCATTCGCCTTTACTGGAGCAGAATCTATTGTTTGAGTATGACCGCTAACCATACCTGTATCTACACACAACTTAAATACACGGGTGAAAAAGGTTTCAAAAACGGATGCTGGTAACAGCTGACGGGTTCTACTTATAGTACTATGCCAAGGAAGTTCCTCGTCTATATCGTATCCTAAAAAATACAACAGATCCAAACGCATGCTACAATGGTTGATTAACTTACGATCGCTGTTAAGATTCTCTAAATACCCTATCAAACAAAGTTTAAAAAAAACAACAGGATCTACACTTTTTTGACCACTGGTTCCGTAATAAGGAAGAGTTATAGAATATAGAAAGTTAAGCTCTAAAGCTTCTTTTAAACGTCTGTAAAAGTTCTCTGGTGGAACCCGACTACTCAACTGAAATTGTTGAAATAGTTTTTCTTGATATGTCTTATGGCCTTGCATATATAAAGATAAAACTTCATATTTAACTTTACAAATTAAAATCTTGTGCAACAGGCACAACGTATATAAAAAATAGCGGTTTAGTCGCTTAATCGAAAGAAAATGAATAAATTAAAGGTCTGTTATAATCCGAAAAGTTAGTGTATAAAATCCGCTACTTTTCATATACAAGACCGTTGGCAACAACTACTCTCTCAAAAACTACGAAAAGAAAACAGCTAATGAAAATTGAAGAAATCTTTGAACTCGTAGATCGAAACTTAATTGATAACAAATTTGACAAATCTATTTCTGAAAGGATTTTAAGCGCTGAACAAGACTGGGATTATGAAATTGAGAGTTTAAATGAATTCATTGAAATCTTAGAACAGGAAATCGGAGCTGAAACCACTAAGCAAAACCTTGAAAAATTATTAGAAACTTATAATCAAGAAAAAAGTAACTCGTGGAAGAGTGAAAGTATTTGTTACTTACTTGAAATATTTAATTACACTGGTTATAGTAATTTAAGAAAAGTATTTGAAAGTTTATCTGAAAAACTACTAAAGAAAACAAAACTTCTAAATGTTGAAATTTTTGAAGTAAAAGGATATCCTTCATTGAAAGTTTATGAGGAATACTTTGAAATAAGAGCAATTGATTACTCTCTTTCGAGGAAATTTAAATATTATGAATTGAAAAAAATAGTAATCGAAAACATTAAAGAAAAGTGGTGGTATAAACTCTATATTATTTCTTCAATCCCGGGTATGATTTATTCTAAAGATGACCCTATAAAATTGAAAATTATAAACAAACGAAATGGAATTTGGGAATACAAAGTTTCTCCAAAATTTAATAGTGAATTTAGACAATTCATATCTGTGATTAATCATAGAATAAAAGCTGTTGCCAACAACCAATAAGCTCGATTTTTGGCTTTGTTTCTAGCATTTAGTTTACTACTTTTAAACTAAGTTGGTCACGGCCGATAGCTTCGCTGCTAGTCTACCAAAAATCCAGCTTATTAAACCCGTTGTGTGTCATTTAAAAATCGAACCCTGAATTGAAAAAACTGCTGATAATAACACTTTGTACAATTTTAGTTTCATGTGGAATTAAAAAAAACAAAACGGAATTTGAAAAAATAACTATTGACAAAGAATTGAATAGAAATCTGTTTGATTCAACTGAATTTATACTCAATCCTTTGACCTTGAAAACGGAATCCGGATATGACAATGTTGCTGATTCAACTCAATATATAATTAAGTCTAATGCAATTGTAAATGGCGATAGTTTAAGACTTATGAGGTTTGCGGAATTAAAACGAATTGACTCTGACACTCTTGAATTGAAAATATTTGAAACTAATCCAGCGTATAGTCAAAATTTGATAATAAAAATAGTCGACAATCAATTCAAATCGAATTTTAAGTATTGGATGTCTGGACCACAAATTGACCCGAAAATAAAAACGCTTGAACAAGAATTGTGTATAAAATTAATTCCAAAACAAAAAGGAGAAATGATTTTTGGAACATTTTATTTTAAAGGAATTTGCGAATCGGATTGTAGCGGAGAAATTGAAATAAAAGGAGATTTTAAAACCGAATTGGAATAAAAAAACGAATACACAACAACGTGTATAATTAATGGCTAGTTCTCGCCTACTTACGAAAATCCTTGCGGATTTTCTATTCGGTTTATATTTGCTAAATTAGGTGCTTAAACACGCCACTAATCATACACAAACCCGTTGTCTTCAAGTTTGAATCGAAAATTCAAACTAACATTTTAACTCCAATTTTCTTTAGTTGTTTAACTCGTTAATCTGTATCGTAACTCTGCTGAATTGAAACAGTAGAAACGCATATAAAAAGGCTCTGTACCCTGAATAATTGAAAGTAACTCCGTGAATGAATGTGTAGCTTTGATTCAAAAGGTTTTAGGCTCAGAAAATTTTGAAACCGTTGAAAACTGTAAAAGTAGTCTTGTTTGAAAAATAGTAGCAACGCTAAATTAAAAGTAACAACGTGAATCTTTTAGTGGCTACGTACTTGAAAGAACAGCGGCAATGTTGAAAATTAAACGTAACTCCATAAATGATTCAGTAGATACTTAAAAAACAGTAGCAGCGAAAAACCAAAAGACAACACTGCATAGGCTCGATTTTTGGCTTTGTTACTAATTTTTAGTTCACTACTTTTATAAAAAAAATAGGCTATAACCGAGAGGGCTCTGTCCTTTTACCAAAAATCCAGCCTATACAAACTCGTTAGCTAAAATTATGAAAAAGTTGTTGCAAATATTCTTTTTGATTTTTGTGTTCAATTCCTATGCTTGCGAATGCGAAAAAATACTGTGGGCTGAATGGAGTGAAGAAGGAATAAAAGAGAGTATAATCAATAACAAAATCATTATAATTGGAGAATTAATATCCTCAAATGAAAAAAGTTATAAATTAAAAGTAATTGAGAGCTTTAAAGGAGGATTGAAAAAAGGAGAAATACTAGAAGGATCCTATCTTAACACCTGCTCTGGAAGACCACATCCCAAAAGAACTGGTAAGTGGATTTTTTATGGTTTCTATGGTAAAAATGAAAATACAGAAATATTAAATTATAGCTCTTGTGGTCCTACAAGGAGTCTAAATTATACAACTTTTTACTCGAAAGAGGATCATATCAGAAATTGGAAAAAAGAACTAAAAATACTGAATTCAATTTTCAATAAAAAAGTTGAATTTGAAGTCAAATGATTAACTTTTGCAAACAAAAAAAGTGAAAAAGAAAATACTATCGAAAGTCTTACTAGGAGTTTTTATTATTTCCATTATTGGAATGTTTATTTTCTTAATTGTAATTGCATCGTTGTTTAGCTCTGAAAATATGTGTGAGCAATCAATTGTTGAAATTAAAGTTTCCCCGAATAAATTGAAAAAAGCTATTATTCTTGAGAAAAATTGTGGAGCAACTTCTGGTTTGTCTACTCAATTACACGTTTTGAATATAAATGAAAACATTAATGAAAAATATAATCCTTTCTTTTCAGCAGACTCTGATCATGGTAAAGCAGAAATTACTGAAGAAAATATAATAAACATAAATATAGACTGGTCTGATAATGAAACATTAGTTGTTGAATATGATAAAAAAGCAAGAGTTTTCATAAAAGAAAAGGCTCAAAATGAAGTTGTCGTTGAATATAAAACTTTAGCTAACAAAGAACTGAGGTAAAAAACAAGTAAAATACACTTAATTTTTCACCAAAATACTTCTGTATTCATTGTCGTAGGGTCTGCCACTTTTTACTATTGCAAAAGCCTGTTTTAAGAGCTTATTACAAACAGCTATTAAAGCTAGTTTTTTACTCTTACCTTTAGCCACAATTCTATCGTATAATTCCTTACAGGATTTATTATACTTACAAGCATTAAAACTACACATAAACAATAAGTTTCTTAACCTACCATTACCCATTTTACTTATCCTTGGTCTACCCTTGATACTAGAACCAGACTCTCGAATAATTGGTGTTAAACCAGCATATGAACATAGTTCTTTAGAACTCTCAAAACGATTAAAACCATCTGTAAACACCAACATCATTAATGCTGTCTTTTCGCCAATCCCTGGAATACTTTTTAACAAAGTAACTTTATATTCATGTTCCTCCTTTACCATTTCTTCTAAGGCTAACTCTAATTTTAACAGTTCCTTTTGTAAACTTTTCAATTGCTCTTTTAAAGACTTTAAAACCACCTTACTGGGAATTCCTAAAACCTCTTCCCCATGTATTTTATTTTTTAACTGAGTGCTTTGTTTTGTGTAAACACTCATTAAGCTAACTATTTGCAAGCACTCTTGCTGATGTTGAGAAGAACCTTTCCATAAACATGGTGATTGACTTACTCCGTATTCATAAATCAGCTTAGCATCACTTTTATCTGTTTTTATTTTACTCAAACCCATTTGAATAAAACGCTTTATCTTTAATGGATTCTCTACTGAAACAGAGATTTCTTTCTCTAGTAAATAGTAAGCTAACCTAGAATGGTAATAGCCTG
This sequence comes from Wenyingzhuangia sp. IMCC45574, assembly GCF_054182685.1. Taxonomy (NCBI): domain Bacteria; kingdom Pseudomonadati; phylum Bacteroidota; class Flavobacteriia; order Flavobacteriales; family Flavobacteriaceae; genus Wenyingzhuangia; species Wenyingzhuangia sp. IMCC45574. The sequence continues at coordinate 1,383,315 of NZ_CM135169.1, forward strand.
TAGCCTCCATAACACAATGACTATCAGAAGACAATAGTTTAATGAATTTTCTAAAACCAGATGCCTTGTTTTCAAATTGGTGATATACTCCTTTAGAGTCATACACATCAAAGACATCTTTACTAATGTCAATACCAAAATATTGTTTATTTTTAGTCATAAGAACTGATTTTTTGGAAAGAATAATCTACTGGACTTTCATCGACTTAAAAACGAGATCCTAACTCTCATAGAACTGATCGAAATTAAAGTAGAAAAGCGTAGGGATTATCATTGTTGACTAAGTCTTAAGCTTTTCCCAATAAGTGAACCTTATTCTACGCTTTTATTCTTTCTGATTAATTTCTTTTAAACTACAACTTTATAAACTTAAGATCAATAAGCTAAATTTTGGGCTTTGTTGTAAACTTAAAGTTCTGTACTTTTAAACACGCTTTTTTTTGGCTGACAGACCTCTGTTCTATCAACCCAAAACTTAGCTTATTAAACCCGTTAGCTTTCATGGTTGATTTACCACGTGTAACAATATTTAACTTTACATTTATTAAGTATGAAAAATGTATTTCTAGAACCTGAAACTCCTTTTACTTTATTAAATTATAGTGATATATTAATCTTATTAATTCTCAACATTCTATTATGGGTAACATTAAAAAAAAGACTTCTTAAGGAAAAAAATATAATAAGAATATTATTCTTATTGTTTATAATAATTATACCTATAATTTCTACTGAAATCGAAACAAATAATGTTATTCGAAAATATGAAATCGTAGATTCTTTTAATCTTTTCTATACAATTTTTAAATGGCCTGTTTGGTGGGTTTTAGGTGTTTTAAATATCTTTTTTATGTATATAATAAAACATCGTATTAGTACTGATTCTAACAATTAACAAGTTTTAATGCCTGAAAGTGAGTCTCTATAAACTGGAAACAGTAGCAACGCTGAATAAAAAGTAACTACATGAATTTGAAACAGTGACAACGCTGATTGAAAAGCAACTACGTGAATTGAATACTCGTAAAACTGAAAAATTACGGCCTGAAAATCACGAAAAGCTAACACTGTATAACGTTAATTTGGGGAATTGTCTTTTAATTGAAATCACTATCTTTAAAAAAAATTGTCGTTGGTTCGATGTTTTACCTTTCTAAAACCCCAAACTAACGTTATACTAAACCGTTGTAACCAATGAGCGAAAACAAAAAATGAGTAAAGAAGATTGGTATAGAAATACAAAATGGAACGATCAAATTGAATCTGAATTTGAAGCTCGTTTAAAACGTTCTCGTGGAAATTACCACAAAGCTCAATATTTGAGAATCCAAGCTAGTTATTTATTGGACTCTGACATAAAAATTCTTCAAGAAAAGGGAATAGAATATATGGAAAGAGTTATCAACGATTACCCTGAAGAAAAATTCAGCACAATACACGGAAATGAACAGTTAGGCGATTTTTACTTGAAAAACGAATCATTTGAAAATTCTGAAAAATATTTCAGAATTGTAACCGAATACTATTACTCTGAAACAAGAAGCGGAACAACTGGGTTAGCTGATTTGAAATTATGCCAAACAATTGTTGAATCAGAACAGACTGAGAAGTATAAAGAAGCATATGTCATTGCAACTGAGAAATTTGAAAAAACAGAAGGTCGTTTAATGATGAATAGTGACAAATTCTATTATGCTGATCTGATGGCTAATCTGTGTTATAAAATGGACAGAAAAGACGAAGCCTCTGAATTTGCTGTTTCAGCTTTGGAATTATCAAATATTACTGAACATCAATTTAATCGACACAAAACTGTGGGCTTAGTTAAAGCTAAAACTGAACAATTAAAACGATTGGAAAGAATTAAAGAAAAGAAATCACTGGTTACAACAACAGCTATAAATAATAGCGGTTTAGGTACTAAATTGAAAAATATATTTAAAAAATAAAGGTTTATCTATTCTGAAAAGTTTGTGGTTCCAAATCCGCTACTATTCATAGCTAACCCGTTGTAGGTAATTACAAAAATGAAAGGTCAATTCAACAACTTAACGCAACAAATCTTACTTCTAGTATTTACTTTAATGAATCTAAGATGTTATGCTGAAGGTCAATCTGGAATGTGGATAGGGTTTAGTATTCCTTTCTTATTGAACACTTTCATTATCGGAATAATTTCATTGAGGATTAAAAAATATATTACTGAAAACGAGAACTCAAACAAAGACAGAATTATGTTTTACACTATTGGTGCTATAATAACTCTAATTTTGTTTAAAATCGACATATCTTATATTTTTCCATTTTATCTGTTTACTATTTAAAAAGCTAAGAACAAGAAATTTTACAAATGAATGAACAAAAAAATATTGAAGCAGCTAATATATTTTCAATTTTCCATGATGGAACAATTCACAGTTTAGAAGAAAAAAACGGAAAAACTATAATGATTATTGACTGTATTTATTTAGCTGAAATGATAAATCCTGATTTTAGATTTTTCAACATTGAAATAAAAAAATTAGAACAAATAGCTTTAAAGAAAAATAAAAATATCGAAACAATTAGTATGAAAGAACTAGAGGAGTTAAATCTTGAAATATTAACTGCTAATTATGAAGATTCAAAGGTAATTATAGCATGTGATTATGATTTTCACTCCTTTGTTGAAATACATCTACAGCTTGAAGAAATAACTCTTTATGACGAAAGTAATAAGTTAATTACTCTTGAAAATCTAATAAATATTCAAAAAAAATATAGGAAGAAAACTACCTACAACAAATAATAAGCTAAATTTTGTGCTTTGTTCTAAACTTAAACTTCACTACTTTTAAACAAGCTATGTCTTGGCTGATAGACCTCTGCCCTATCAACCCAAAACTTAGCTTATTAAACCCGTTGTAGGTAACTTCAAAAAATCATGAATACTTTAGAAAACTACATTGATTTCAGTAAAATTTCACCTGATAAATTTGAGGAATTATGTTTTGAATTACTGCTGAAACATGGATATTCTAAATTAATTTGGAGAAAAGGTGGAGCCGATAACGGTAGAGATATTGAAGGAGAACTTGTTATCAATAATAGCTTAATTGGTCAATATTTTGAGTATTATTTTTTTGAGTGTAAAAAATATGAAAACGGAGTTTCACCAGAAAAACTTAATTCAAAAATAGCTTGGGCAGATGCAGAGAAACCTAATCATTTAGTCTTTATAATTTCATCTTACATATCAAACAACTGTCGTGTTTGGCTGAATCAAATAAAAGCATCAAAACCTTATCAAATCCATGTTATTGAAGGAGAAGCTTTAAAAAAACTAATATCTCAACATCAACAATTAGTTAGTAAATACTTTATAAACAATAAGTATTTGAATTTACTTAATGAAACAATCAATAAATGGGTAATTCACAATCTAACTCCTAATTTTTACACTTATTACTATCTTCTTGAGAATTTAAATCTATCTGAATTATTAATAAATCATAAAATATTTCTTTACACACTATATTTTACTTTTTATTCCAAATTAGAAGAACTTGAAAATGAAAATTATCATGGTATTGAAATTTCTAAAGAACTCGAAATACTTGTAAATAGTATTAAAGAACATAAAAATACTGAATCTCCCGTCTTGAAAATGAAATCTAAAATTGATGCTTTAAGTCAAGAAGGATATTTAGATTTTGAAACAGAAAAAGAATATGACTTTATTGCTTCAGAAGTAGTAATTTATGAAGACAATATTAGTAACTGCAAAATGACAAACTATTTATTTAGACGAATCAGTAAGAATGAAGCAATAGAAATTCTTCTTCACCAAAACTCTGATTTGGATTATAAAATTAGGTATATTAACAATTATAATTTTGAGCACTATAAAGAAGTAGTGAATTTAATATCTTACAAACCTAAATTTGCTGAAAAGACTATCCTAATTAGCACTAAAATGAAATAAAAGCTACCTACAACAATCAATAAGCTAAATTTTGGGCTTTGTTCTTGGCTTAAAGTTCTGTACTTTTAAACATGCTTTGTTTTAGTCTGATAGACCTCTGCTCTATCAACCCAAAACTTAGCTTATTAAACCCGTTGTGTGTCATTAAGAAAAAAATTGCATGGATATATTTGAACCTGTTAAGGAATTAACTGAAAAAATAAATTCAATGAATCCATCATTGGATATTGACAAAATTATTATTCATATTGAGAGAGCTTTTGAATTATTTACGCAAGGAATTACTACGGGAGAAGAACAAAATTATACTGATGTAATATATAGGTGTAATCAAGCTTTTGAGGGGTGTTCAAGACAAGCATTTTTAGTTTTAGCCGAAAAAAATGAAGAAGAACTACGTAAAACGCAAGCTTGGAAAATAGAGAAATACCTTATTGATAATAAAATTCTTAATGAGAGACTACTACCCTTATTTCAAAATTATCGAGAAAAATGGAGAAATGAATCATCTCATAATTTCAAACTCTTTTTTAAGGAAGAAGAAGCATACATAGCAATACTGAATATTTGTTCTTATGCTTATGTGTTATTGAATCAAATAGCACTAAAAGTATCATCATCTGATGTAAATAATATCGAGCCACTTAAATCAAAAGAAGAATTTTCATTACTTGAAAATATAGAAAAAGTAACAGAAACATTTTTGAAAGAAGTAGACCTTGATAAATACAGGAAAGGATCGACGATACCTAGAATCTCTGAAAATCAATTTATTGGAATTTATTCATCATATCTTGAAAAAAAACTCCCTATGGTAAATGTCCTAGTAGATGAGAAACTTAATTCTGAAAGTAAATTAAGAACAGATATTATGTTGGAATTCAATGATGAAAAAATTATTATTGAAATAAAGTCTTTAAGGGTAAAAAACAGTCAAGTTAGAGAAATGGCTAAAGAACAGTTATTAAAGTATTTGAGTACAATGAAAAACTCAAAAGGAATACTATTCATATTTGACAGCTTTCAGAAAATGAACGAACTAAAAACAAATAACTTTAACATTCAAAAAGATAATGTCGATTTTGAGTTAAAAGTTTTTGAAGGTGTAAAATAAACGAACACACAACTGTGCATAGGCTCGATTTTGGGCTTTGTCGTTTAATTTGAGTTTACTATTTTCGAATAGGCTTGGTCTCGGCTGATAGGCTCCTTGTCCGTTTTGCCCAAAACCCAGCCTATGCAAACCCGTTAGCTAAAATTGAATTATGAAAAAAACATTAACTATTATTCTAACTTTAACTTTAGTAATTGGAATTTCTTATTCCTTTAAAAGCAAAACAGATAGTAAAAAAGTTAGAATTTTTGTTTCGTGGCCAGGTACTGAATCATTACCTCATTACGAATGGAAAAGTAATCTATGGAAGCCTACCGGAATAGAACCTAAGTTTGTAGAGGAAATAATGAAAACTGCAGGATTAGAGTTTGAATATATCTATGATTATAAGTATAACAACAATGGAGATCCTAGAATTGATATTCTAACGGAAGGAAAAGCAGATATTTCAATTCGAGGAATTACTATTACAAAAGATAGAAAAGAAAAAGTCCTATTTAGTACATCTTATTATACAGACGGACTCGGAATTATGACAACTAAGAATTCTAAAATTGAATCGGTTAACGATTTAGTAAATAAAAAAGTATATGCTCATGATTATACCACTGCTTATACTTGGATTTCTAAAAACCTTCCTAAATCTAGACTTATTACTCATAAAGAAGGACAAAATTATATTGAACCTGAACAATTATTAAGGGAAGGAAAAATTGATGCCTACATCATAGACTATTCCTACCTAAATCACCTAGCAAGAATAAATAAAGATTTTAAAGTTTTAAATGAAAAATTAACTTCTGAAAAGCTTGGAATAGCAGTTTCAAAAAAGAGAAAAGATTTACTAAAAAAAATCAATAAAGCCATTACCATACTAAAGAAAGAAGGGGCACTAGAAAAACTTAGAAATAGGTTTGAAAACTGAACAGAGTAACTTTTTAAATATCTCCTAAAAGCTCACTAACTGACAAATCGAAACCTTCAGCTATTTTCATCAAAGTATGTAAACGAGGATTGGTTTTTCCATTTTCAATCGTATACAACTGAGTTCTTCCAATTTCACAATCAAAAGCGAATGACTTTTGGTCGATACCTTTGTCTTCTCTCAGTCTTTTGATTTTAAGACCTAACTTTTTGAAATATTTTTCTGTCTCGGTGTTCACTATACCGAAATTCATTATTTTTCGCCTATCTTGTGTTCGGTATAACGATAAAAGAATTAAAAATTGCTGATAATGAGTTTGAATAAAAGAACAGTAAGCAAATTAGAAAGTCTTTTAGAATTGACAGATCCTAGTCAATTGAAACATTCTTTGAATGAAGTTTTTATGAATTACTAGTTGAATAATAAAAGTAACTTGCCTGAGAATTTTGAAACTATAGTTGAGGATTTTTACTACCTGAAAAACTTCCTTGAAAGAATAGACCCTAATAATAATTAGAAGCGATAAAAAACTTTAGCTAACTGTGCATATGCTCAATTTTGGGCTTTGTTACTAATTTTTAGTTCACTACTTTTATAAAAAAATAGGCTATAACCGAGAGTGCTCTGTCCTTTTACCAAAAATCCAGCCTATACAAACCCGTTGGCAAACATTAGTAAAAATCGCTGTGAATATTGAAGGTATAATACAAAAACTAAAAGAAAAAATTAAAGAAAATCATTTAAAAAGAAGTGCTGAATTACTACACTCATACAGTGGACACTTTGATGATTTTCTAAAAAATGAATCCAAATCACCTCTAGAAAAAGCTTTTTTTTTATTTCTGAATCAATTTCCAGCTGAAAATAAAGATTACATAGTTTATGCTAGTGAAAATGTTTTAATCCCAAATATATATGACAAAAAAACACCTGCTATAGAGTATGAAATAGATTTTGCTCTTTATGGAGGTTCCATAAACAACCCTGTTAAAGTCGCTATTGAATGTGATGGTATACGCTCACATGGACACAAGAATATAAAAAGAGATAGAAGAAAAGAAGTTAATTTACAAGCAGATGGATGGATTGTTATGAGGTTTACATCTAAAGAAATACACGAAGAGTTATCGAATTTTGACACTATAGAAGATTATAAATGTGACTTTCTTGAAAGCATTGAAAACACAATAAAGAAAAAATTAAAGATAATTGATTATGAATCTTATACTGAGTTCTCTTTTCGAAGTAAATTAACAGGATATAAGTGGGGTTATGTGACTTGTCCAAATTGTGACTTCACTCAACACGATATACTTAACCATAAAAAAATTACTTGTAGGAAATGTGGAGATAAATATACCCGAGAAATAAATACAGATGAGAATATAAAAACAGAAATTAATGGTTTACTATTATTTTAAATATAAAAAATAGAAGAGCTTGTATGAAGGAGTTGACGTAGTTTATGAAGTAATTACGAGCATAGAATTTTGGATTAGCTTCATTCTTAAGCTATTAATTAATGAAATATTTAAACTTAAAACTATGAATACATTAAAAAGCGTAATTGTCGGAGTGGGTACTATTGTGTGGAGCCATTAACAAATTCGACTCGTAGAATTTTATAAATGAATTCAACTTAACAAGATGATAGTAAGGGGGTTCGACTCCCCCTCTCCACTCTCTTAACAAGTAAAATTAGAAATTTATCTTATGAAATGAGTTTAAGATTGAAATTATAAAAAAACGATTTGCCAACAACAAATAAGCTCAAGTTTTGGCTTTGTTCTAAACGTAAAGTTCTGTACTTTTAAAAGAGTTTAGTTTTAGCTGATAGTCCTCTGCTACATCAAACAAAACCTAAGCTTATTAAACTCGTTACCTACAACCGTGACGAAAAATTTTGCTAAGTAAATTTCTCCTACCAAATCACAGAATTAATCGTAGAAATGCGGTTGAAAAGTAGAAACGTGAAATGATCTTAACTATGTGACTAAAAATAGAAACGTAAATTTATCGTAGCTATGTGACTGAAAAGTAGAAACGTGAATTTATCGTAGCTATGTGACTGAAAAGTAGAAACGTAAATTTATCGTAGTTATGTAACTGAAAAGTTGAAACGTGAAATTATTGTAGCTATGTGACTGAAAAGTTGAAACGTGAATTTATTGCAGCTGTGCGACAGAAAATTAGAAACGTGAATTTATTGTAGCTGTGCGACTAAAAAGTAGAAATGTGAATTTACTGTAGCTATACGATTGAAAAGTAGCTCTGAAAATGGCAGTAGGTAACAACGGCTAAAGTTAATGCGGGCTTGAGGTCTTATTCGATGTTTTGTGTATATTTACTAAGTCGCTAAATCCTTTTCGATTTAGCTTTTGACAACAAATTAAAAACTAAACAAAAAGGCTTCAGCTTAGTGCGTGTTCGAAAATCAATGATTTTCTTACCCCACACTAACCTTAAGCCAAAACCGTTGTAATACATTATCGTTATGAAAAAAAAGATTTTTAAATCTCTTCTAATTCTTTTATTCATCTCGAATTTAATTCAAGCTCAATATTGGGGTGCACAAGAAATTAAGGAATCTGATTTATCACCATGGATACCTAAATTTGAAATAGAATACCAAGGTTTATACCATTTTGGTGAAAGTGAAGGAGAATCAAATCTGAACTTATTTTTTACTCAAAAAGGAATTATAGCTCAAATTACTTCTGGATATTGGGAAGAAGGAACTGGTTTTTGGAAAAAAACATATAAAACACTGACAAATGTAAAAATCACTAAAAGTGGAATCTTTTCTTCAGACCAACATAATGGACGTTTTATAAGGTATAGAACAAAATCTGGTGAATATATTAAAGGTTTGAGAATAAATAATCCTTGGAGTAGTTGGATTGAAGATAGTAAATTTGAAATAGGAACTGTTACAAAGGTAGCTCTTGAAAAACTATACTATGGAAAACACCCGAGCACTTCATTTTTAAAACTTGAGAAGAGTAAATTGAAAAAAATGAAAAAGTCAGACTTAAGAATTATGAGGAATGAGATATTCGCTAGATATGGATATGAATTTAAAAAAGGTGGAGAAATGTTTAAGTACTTTAAGGAACAAGAATGGTATCGACCTGAACATAAGAATGTTTCTTCATTTTTGACAGATATAGAACTCGAAAACATAGATATTATAAAACAAGTAGAACAAAATTAAACGTATTACAACAACAAATAAGTTCGATTTTTGGCTTTGTTTCTAACATTCAGTTCACTACTTTTAAACTAGGTTGGTCACGGCTGATAGTTTCGCTGCTAATCAACCAAAAATCCAACTTATTAAACCCGTTACCTACAACCGTGACGAAAAATTTTGCTAAGTAAATTTCTCCTACCAAATCACAGAATTAATCGTAGAAATGCGGTTGAAAAGTAGAAACGTGAAATGATCTTAACTATGTGACTAAAAATAGAAACGTAAATTTATCGTAGCTATGTGACTGAAAAGTAGAAACGTGAATTTATCGTAGCTATGTGACTGAAAAGTAGAAACGTAAATTTATCGTAGTTATGTAACTGAAAAGTTGAAACGTGAAATTATTGTAGCTATGTGACTGAAAAGTTGAAACGTGAATTTATTGCAGCTGTGCGACAGAAAATTAGAAACGTGAATTTATTGTAGCTGTGCGACTAAAAAGTAGAAATGTGAATTTACTGTAGCTATACGATTGAAAAGTAGCTCTGAAAATGGCAGTAGGTAACAACGGCTAAAGTTAATGCGGGCTTGAGGTCTTATTCGATGTTTTGTGTATATTTACTAAGTCGCTAAATCCTTTTCGATTTAGCTTTTGACAACAAATTAAAAACTAAACAAAAAGGCTTCAGCTTAGTGCGTGTTCGAAAATCAATGATTTTCTTACCCCACACTAACCTTAAGCCAAAACCGTTGTACATTATTAATAAAATTGCTTTGTGATAAAGAATAAATTAAATATTACGAAATTAGATTCTTTAGGAATTGGAGAAGTTTCTAAAAATATTCCAAAAGAAGTGTATATTGAAACTACTAAATCTTTAGTATCTCGTTTTAACGAAATTATATCACCTATAACCGAAACAACATCTGGGCTAGGAAGATATATTAAACAAAAATTTGATAATAAAGTAGAACTGGAAAAAGCTGTGGGTGCATTAACAATAGAAAATGCTATAATCAAAGCAAGAAATAAAGGTAAGTTAATATCTCCGAGACATATTAAGAGTTTTGTGACATCTTTAGACGAAGCTTCTAAAGAAATTGATGTCGAATTACACCAAATGTGGGAAAACTTAATTTCAAGTCAAATAACTGAATCTGAATTTCATCCTCACTTTGTAAAAGTACTTTCTTATTTTAGTCCTTCTGAAGCTAATTTATTAAAATCACTACATTCAAGTTCTGAAATAGGAAAAGACGTAAGTTCATATTTTTCTAGCCCATATGAGTTTAAAAATTATGTTTTTCACGATTCTGATTTTTCATTTAAAAAATGGAGCTACTCCTGTAATTTACTAATTGAACTTGGATTTGCACGTGTCGTAGCTCCTACAAAAAACGAGTTTAAAAAGGAAAAAAGTATAACATTACTATATAGAACATCCTCTGGCGATAATTTTCTAAATTTAGTTAGTGATAAAAAATAACAATGTACAACAACGGCTAAACTTAATGTGGGTTTTTATGGCTTTCTCGAAGTTTAGGCTTGTTTGCTTTGTCCGCTTAAACTTATTTGATTAGTTTTAACTGACGAAGATAAAAACTAAAAATAAGTCTAAGCTAAGTGGCTCGTCCGATAAATCCTTGATTTATCAACTCCCACACTAAGCTTAGCCAAATCCGTTGTAACCAATTGTCTAAAATTACTATGAATAAACTTCAAAAATACAATCAAAGACTACTAGCTATACTTGGAACACTTGTTGTCTTGGGTTTAACTATATTGATAATTTCAGGAACATATTTTATAATCTCAGATATATTTACAACCAGAAATAACAGAGAAATCACTGATAACTCTCTAACTATAAATACAATTCAGAGAGACAGTGTCCAATCTAAAAAAATAATCAACCAGAAAATTACTCTTGAAAAGCCTAAATTAATAGATACTCTAAAAACAATATATTTAATACCTGTATCTCAAGTTAATATTGAAAATAAGAAAAACGGTAATTACAACGAACCTAAGTTAATTAGTGGAGGAAGATATAAGACTTATAAAAGTAGAAACTATTACTATCGTTACTCTGGAGAATATAACAACCTGATAGTTTACAATGAGCAAAAGAATACTAAAATCAACGTATTCAATCAAAAAATATTTGTTTCTGAATTCACTAATAGAATGATTAATTCTAGACATTATATTTTTTTAACTGGAACCTCTAAAGACTCAAACAATGACAATAAATTAAATGATATTGATTTAAAAAGTCTATTTGTGTATGATATTGATAAAGAAACTCTAAAAGAGTTTGGATATAATGATTTAAGCTTCGAAAGTTATTACATCCAAAATGAAAGTAGTAAAGTAATTTTAAGATATTCTGTTGATGATAACATGAATGGAGAAATTAACCATTTACAAGAACCCGTAATCATGAAAGAATTAAATCTTGAAACATTTAGGATTGATAGTTTCATTGAAAAAAATCAAATTGAAAAACTTAACAAGCTTATAAACTAAAACTAGTTACAACAACTAATAAGCTAAATTTTGGGCTTTGTTTCTGGCTTAAAGTTCTGTACTTTTAAACAAGCTTTATTTTGGCTGATAGACCTCTGCTCTATCAACCCAAAACTTAGCTTATTAAACCCGTTGTAACCAATGAGCGAAAACAAAAAATGAGTAAAGAAGATTGGTATAGAAATACAAAATGGAACGATCAAATTGAATCTGAATTTGAAGCTCGTTTAAAACGTTCTCGTGGAAATTACCACAAAGCTCAATATTTGAGAATCCAAGCTAGTTATTTATTGGACTCTGACATAAAAATTCTTCAAGAAAAGGGAATAGAATATATGGAAAGAGTTATCAACGATTACCCTGAAGAAAAATTCAGCACAATACACGGAAATGAACAGTTAGGCGATTTTTACTTGAAAAACGAATCATTTGAAAATTCTGAAAAATATTTCAGAATTGTAACCGAATACTATTACTCTGAAACAAGAAGCGGAACAACTGGGTTAGCTGATTTGAAATTATGCCAAACAATTGTTGAATCAGAACAGACTGAGAAGTATAAAGAAGCATATGTCATTGCAACTGAAAAATTTGAAAAAACAGAAGGTCGTTTAATGATGAATAGTGACAAATTCTATTATGCTGATCTGATGGCTAATCTGTGTTATAAAATGGACAGAAAAGACGAAGCCTCTGAATTTGCTGTTTCAGCTTTGGAATTATCAAATATTACTGAACATCAATTTAATCGACACAAAACTGTGGGCTTAGTTAAAGCTAAAACTGAACAATTAAAACGATTGGAAAGAATTAAAGAAAAGAAATCACTGGTTACAACAACAGCTATAAATAATAGCGGTTTAGGTACTAAATTGAAAAATATATTTAAAAAATAAAGGTTTATCTATTCTGAAAAGTTTGTGGTTCCAAATCCGCTACTATTCATAGCTAACCCGTTGGCACAAATTAAAAACCGAAACCAAATGAAAAGAATAATTTATTTATTGATTTTAATAACTTTTTCTATAAAATCATTTAGTCAAGAGAAACTTCTTGATATTTTACCAATTGAAAACGGAAATGTTGTTTATACGGAAGTTATAAAAGTTGAGAATATAAATAAGAAAGAGCTATATAATCGAGCAAAAAAATGGGTAGTTCTGAAATACAAATCAGCCAATGATGTAATTCAATTAGACGATAAAGAAGATGGAATAATAATTGGAAAAGGGAACTTTGGTATTAAATATTATTCTCGAAAACCAACTATTGAGCATACAATTCAAATTGAGACTAAAGACGGTCGATATAAATATACAGTTTCAAGTTTTATTTATTCAGATGTGCAAAACGACACATTTACTATCGAAAAATTTCCTAAAAGTTGGTTTGGAAAGAAAAAATTATATAAAACTTTAGATGAAAAAGTAAATTCGATAATTGCGGATTTGAAAAAATTTATGAAAACAGAATTAAAAGATGATTGGTAAAAATTAAGGAAATGTCGCAAATATGAAAACTGTTAATTATGAATTAAATGTATTTCCTGAAAAATTTAAACATTATAATATGACTAAACTTAAAAAAGTAAAATTAACAGACGAATTTGAATCGAAATTAAAATAACTTGTGCCAACACCGTATAAAATTAATGTGGGTTTTTAGTCATAACCCAAAGTTTTGTACCTATTTACAATGTCACTCATACTTATTTGATTATTTTTAAATCGACAAGATAAAAACATAAAATAAGTATAAGCTTGTGGCTCGGCTGACAATTCTTCGATTGCCTACCTCCCACACTAATCTTATACAAAACCGTTGGATATAACTAAGAAAAAATTAAATGTTGAAATTCAGAATTATATTTGGAGGAATAATAATATTTATAATTTTTCTTTTAATCCAAGATTTACGTTTCGCATACTTTGAGAAAAAATATTTCTACAAAATAGTTGATTATATATCGATACCTTTTATTGTTTTTTTAATGGTGTATGGTATTTACAAGAATAAAACTAAGCTGAAAAAAAAATATATCACAATATTCAAAGAGTTTATTACAGGTCTATTAAGTGTAAGCGTTTTATATGTCTTTATCATTAGAGTTTTCCTAATGAAAGTACTAGTTTTCACTAATTCATTCATTGTTATTGAAAAAAATAAAATCGATGGTACAATTACCAAAAAAATATATAATAAAGGGGGATATAAATATCCAGGAACATATAGAATTCATGTAAAATCGAAAACTAAAGAATATTCTTTAGACTCTAAAGGATACATTATTGAAAAAGTGTTTGTGGGTGAAAATATAAGCATGACAATGAATAAAGGTCTATTAGGTGGTTTATTTGTTAAAGATTCTGAAATAATCGATAATTAAGAACTATGAAAGAAAATGAAATAAGACAATTAATCGATAAACTTGAAAAAAGTGTTGAAAAAGAAGACTCTTATTTTGAATTCGTTCATTATGATGAAGAAATTGAAGGTGAGAGGATTTCGGCAAATAGAGAAGGCTTAAAGTCTTATGCTCTAGAACTCTTGAAAGCATCTTTTGTTAAAGAAAATACGTACTCCTTGAAAAATTTTTGGATTTATGAAGATGTAGAGTTTAATACAACCGAAATAAGAATAGTTGACAAAAAAAGGTCTGAAATTACTCCTCCACCTGAATATCAAGAAACTTTTAAAGACAAAAACTACAATAAAATATTCTTTATCGTAATTATCTCTATATATTATCATTTTCATTGTGGGTCTAGTAAATTCTTGGAATTGGATTATTTATCAATTTGAAAATCAATAAAACTTTGAAAAGCTATAGCCAACAACAAATAAGCTAAATTTTGGGCTTTGTTCTAAACTTAAAGTTCACTACTTTTAAACAAGTTTTGTTTTGGCTGATAGACCTCTGCCCTATCAACCCAAAACTTAGCTTATTCAAACCGTTGTGCATTATTCTAAACTTGTATCGTCCTGAAATAGGTTGACTAAAATTTTAACTAAAAACAGTCAACTTATGGAGAGTTCTAAAAAACAACCCTGTCGAAAAAAAACGTACACAAAAGTAGGTTTTGAACTAAAACTTTTAATCATTGACCAAATTCAAAATGGTCAAATATCTACAAATTTTGCTGCTAAAAAATACAATATCTCTAGATCCTCTATTGATTATTGGATTAAAAAATATAGTACCTTAGAGCAAAAGAAAAGAGCCATGAGCAAACAGGACGAAATCAAAAAATTGAAAGAGAAAATTGAAGAATTGGAGTTCATCAAAGACTTTCAACAAGATGTCATTGCGGATATGGAACTTATTACTGGTGCGGAATTGTCAAAAAAGTCGTTGCCCAAAACATTAGCAGAAGAGATTCAGAAAAAGAAACAAAACCGTTTAAAAGAAAATGGTTAGTACAATGTTTTGGGATTAGTAAACAAGCATTTTACAAACGATTAAAATCTCACAAAAAACAACAAGAAACAGAGGCCATAATTGTCCTAATTGTAAAACAACACAGAAAGAAATTTGGACAATATTTAGGAACTAGAAAGTTATATCTTCAACTTAAAAACAAGTTTGTATTACTTGGAATTAAAGTAGGTAGAGACAAATTCTTTAACATCCTTAAAAGACATAAACTACTGGTTAAAAGAAATAAAAACTACCATACAACAACGAACTCTAGACACTTTTTTTACAAGTATAAAAATCTTATAAAAGATAAAGTGCCTACAAGGCCTGAGCAACTTTGGGTAACAGATATAACCTACATTAAAACTGACAATGGACATGCTTATTTAGCTTTAGTAACCGATGCTTATTCTAAAAAAGTAATGGGATATAACATAGATAACCATATGAAAACTTCTCTTTGCTTAGAAGCCCTTAAAATGGCTCTTAAAAATAGAAAATATCCTGATCAGAAATTGATTCATCATTCAGACAGAGGGTTCCAATATTGCAATCCTACATATACCAGGTATGTTGAAGATAATAATATCATAATGAGTATGACAGAACAATATGATCCTTATGAAAATGCTATTGCTGAGAGAATTAATAGAACTTTAAAATATGAATATGGACTTAAAAATGTAATTAAAAACCTTAAATTAGCTCAAAAGATTACTAACAAAGCTGTAAAGATTTATAATAATCATAGACCGCATTTTAGTCTAAATTTATGTACTCCTGAATACGTTCATAAAAACAAAAATGTAGATTATAAATCTTACAGAAAAAATAAAAAGAAACTGGAATTATTAACCTTTTAAAACAGACAAAAAAGGTCAACCTATTTCAGGACAATACAGCGAAAATTCAAACTAACATTTTAACTCCAATTTTCTTTAGTCGTTTAACTCGTTAATCTGTATCGTAACTCTGCTGAATTGAAACAGTAGAAACGCATATAAAAGGCTCGCTACCCTGAATAATTGAAAGTAACTCCGTGAATGAATGTGTAGCTGTGATTTAAAAGGTTTTAGGCTCAGAAAATTTTGAAACCGTTGAAAACTGTAAAAGTAGCCTTGTTTGAAAAATCGTAGCAACGCTGAATTAAAAGTAACAACGTGAATCTTTTAGTGGCTACGTACTTGAAAAAACAGCGACAATGTTGAAAATTAAACGTAGCTCCGTAAATAATTCAGTAGATACTTAAAAAACAGTAGCAGCGAAAAACCAAAAGACAACACTGCATAGGCTCGATTTTTGGCTTTGTTACTAATTTTTAGTTCACTACTTTTATAAAAAAAATAGGCTATAACCGAGAGGGCTCTGTCCTTTTACCAAAAATCCAGCCTATACAAACCCGTCAGACTGTCTCAAAACTATTAGATATTACTTATCTTTAAGTATGCAGTATCTTCAAAAACAACCTCGTACACAGATTACATTATTTACTACTTGTCTAGACGATATGATTCCTTTGGAAAACTCTGTTCGTATTATAGATAATTTTGTAGATTCTTTAGATATGAGTTCATTAGGTTTTAATCCTTTACAAACACAAGGAAGACCTCCCTATGATCCCGCAGATTTGTTAAAACTATATATCTATGGGTATATGAACAGAATACGTTCTTCTAGACAATTAGAAATTGAATGTAAAAGAAACATAGAACTCTTTTGGCTCATGGGGAATTTAAAACCTGATCATAATACCATCTCTCGTTTTAGAAAAGACAATCCAAAAGCTATTAAAAGGGTCTTCTGATTTGGGAATCAAAACATTGGTTGCCATTCCTAATATTGGTAGAAAATCTCAAGCTCCAAACCCTGAATACAATGCTGAAAACTTTGTTTATAACCACCTTAAAGATTCTTATACTTGTCCGCAAAAAAACGAACTCAACACCAATGGAAATTGGTATGCTTCTAGGAATTATAAATTCAAACAATACAGAACAAGTGCTTGTAAAAATTGTATAGTTCGTAGCCAATGTACAACGGCTAAGAATGGTAAAATTGTACAACGTACTGAGTATACTCAGTACACAGAAATCAATGCCAAAAACGTAGAGAGACACCCTGATATGTACAAGAAAAGACAAGCATTGGTAGAGCATCCGTATGGCACTATAAAAAGGCAATGGGGATATGATCATATTATAACCAAAAAAGGAAGAAAAAGAGCTAGTGCAGACTTTGGACTCATTACAATAGCATATAACCTAAAAAGACTTATAAAACTAGGGTGGAAAGCAATAGATGTACTCTTTTTAACTCTAAAGGGCTTATATAGACTCTTAATTCGAGAAATAAGCGAGATCTATAAAGGTTTTTACTTTTTAATGGGAATAGCTTTTTTTTACAAAAACCAAAGTGTTAAATCGTAGAATTCTGTACTTTTAAAGAAAAAAAAGGTGGTTCTGAGACAGACTGCCGTTGTGTGCAAGTAAAATCAGATATGAGAAATTGGCATCCAGAAAGAATACCGATTATGAGAGAAGAAGATTATCACACTCACTATTTAGGTGAACTGGAAGATGGTCGACTCTTTTTTGGATATGAAACATTTGTCTTCCCAAGTGGATATTCGGGAGAAAATTGGCAGGAAAAACGTTTAGAATACGCAATCGTTTACCTTTTTGATAGTGATGGAAACCATATTGAAACCCTTCATGTATTAGCTGGTAAAACGAGCGAGTTAGAACTGGGACAATCTAGTGTAAGACTGAAAATTTTATTAGAACCTCTTGGAAAACTCAACTATAGAAACATCGAAGTGAAACCCTTCTCAACCATTATTGATGGAATTGAGTTTGGATTGATACCAGATGATGAGACTGAATCAATTGAACTTCAACCAAGCTCGACCATTGCTTTTTTTGAACCTTGGAACGGAGAATATGATACTTAGAAAAAGAAAACCTGCACACAACAACACCTATACGCAATGCCCTTCGGGACAATGCGCATAGCTAAACCGTTAGCCAATATTTGATGTTGCGAAGTATAATCATAACTTTACTTTTATTAAGCTTAAACTTAAGTGCTCAATCAGAATTTAATCAAGTAAGTAAATGCTATTTTGAGAAATCAAAGAATGCCGAAAAATTGAAAACTGAAATCAAAAAAATTGAAAGCTTTCTTATCGAAAAAAACTTCCTTAAAAATAGTTCTGGAAAGTCTTATTACGACCTGTTTAAAAAAGTAGCTTTACTCGAAAAAGACATCAGCTATAGATATGATTTCATTGATTCAATTCAAGGAATGGAAATTCAACCTATTGAAGAATGCGAAAAAATCAATTTGCAATTACTAAAAGACGAAAGCTCGAAAACTAGTCTCTTGAAAAAAGAACTTTCATCATTGAATAATGAAAATAATATTTCGCCAAAGTTAGTAGCTGAAAAACTCTTAACTCTATTGGATGAAAAAGATTTTGAGAATTATCTACAGAAAATGAAAGTTTTATTATTAATTGAAAACTTTAAATCAATAGATATTTCGAGTGTTTTTCCAACCGAAAAATTGAGTTCTAATGAAAATAACAACTCTATCAAAATTGAAATAGACGGAGAAAATAAAATCTGGCTTAATGGTGAAAGCGTTGAATTAAATGAAATGTTTGATAAACGAATTACTAGTTACGTAAAAAATCAAATTAAATCTTTTAAAATTACAACATCATCAAAATCGAAATTTTCAATATTTTCACAATTAACCGAAAGATTGAAAAAAATTAATTCTGAAATTAAATTCAGCTTAGAAATTAGTGAATAAAAACATTGGCTAACAAAGAACTGAGGTAAAAAACAAGAAAAACATCACATCATAAAGCCCTTTTAAGTAACTCTTTGTTCCTGTCTCAAAGTTCAGTACTTTTAAAAACAAGTGCCAAAAACTATGAGAACTCTTTTTCACCTTGCCATTACGTCTTTTTTTTCAGTACTTCTTTTTGCTTGTACAAATAAAAAAAATAATCCGTCCATTAAAATTCGCGAAGTATCTCCTTGGTGCATCATAGGTTTTGATTCTTTGAATAGAACACCAAAACAGCGAATTTCTATGTTAAAACAAATGGGATTCACAAAATATGGCTATAACAAAGGAAAAGGAGACCTGAGTAAAATGAAAGATGAATTTAGACTCGCAAAAGAAAACAATCTCCAAATAACTTCTGTTTTTCTATGGTTAAATGCAAACAGAGATAGTATTGGTAAATTAAGCTCAATGAATCAGGAATTGCTAAACAACTTAACCGAAATTGATACAAAACCTACTATATGGTTAAGTTTTAGTCATAATTTTTTTAAAAATATCAATCAAAATGAGTCTATAGAAGTAGCTACTAAGATGATCAAACAGATCAAATTAAAAGCTGATGAAATAGGTTGTAAATTAGCACTGTACAATCATCATGGTTGGTTTGGGAATCCTTACAATCAATTAGAGGTTTTAGAAAAATTAAATCAAGATGATATTTCTATTGTGTACAATTTTCATCATGCTCATGAATATGTAGATGAATTTCCTAAAATCGTAAAAAAAATAATGCCCTATTTATCCTATGTAAATTTAAATGGTGTAAAAAAGGAGGGACCAAAAATATTACCCATAGGTAAGGGAGATTTTGAGTTAAAAATGATTCAACAATTATTAGAGGAAGGATATAAAGGGCCTTGGGGTATTTTAGGGCACATTAAAAACGAAGACGTCCAAAAGGTTTTAAATAGAAATATTGACGGGTTAAAATTGATAAATTCAAAGCTGAATCAACATCAATAAAATAACAAACACAAAATATCTATTATACAAACTCTATATGTTAACATCAAATGGTTGGAGAAACAAACTTATCTGAATTAATAAAAGGAATGACACCTAAACTAGTAGAGGGCGAGTATGTGTTTTCGACAATAAAAGATATTAATAAAATTGACCGAAAAGATACTATAGGTGAATTTAAAGAAAGTGAGGGAACTACTATTATTATAGAGAAAACAAAAGCAGACCAATTAAATTTGGACTACGAATATATTGCCTCTTGGATTACGCTTACAATTCACTCCTCTCTCAATGCAGTGGGTTTAACGGCTATGTTCTCAACAGCCTTGGCAAATAATGGCATCAGCTGTAATGTAATTGCTGGATATTACCACGATCATATTTTTGTTGCTAAAAAAGACTCGGACAAAGCTCTTAAAGTCTTGGTCGCATTATCTAAAAACAATACTCGCTACAAAGATTAACTATAAAAGTGCTAAAAACCTAGCTATGTTGGCTAGGTTCATTTTTTACAACAAGTTCACTAGTCATTGTAAAACAATGCATCTTTTTCTAGAGGTAATTTATGTATGGGTCTTATTCTAACATCTTTAAAAAAAACCTCTGCAGCTTCACTTTGCAATTGTATTTTACCTTTGGTTAGCGGAATACTTCTTCCTTCTTTTGTTGTATAACTAGAATTCTTTAATATCATGACTACCTTGCCATTCACCATATGAATACTTTTATCTTTATAGCAATATAAATCTAAGGTATTCCACTCGCTACTTGGCTTCTCGTAATTATTACTTCGCATACAATAGTTTCCATTTACACTAGTCATGCTAAAAGGTAAAAACTCCTGTGTTTCATGTGCTACAGGGTTTAAATTCCCCTCTCCTTTATAAGCTCTAATAGAAATTGCTGAATTTGCTTGACTCCAAAAATCTCCTGTATGCCCCTCCATTATTTGAAATTCTTGAGATAACATCCAAGACCTCCAATATTCAACCCCCATAGGTCCTATTGAATGATATAAAATTCCAGAGTCTTTTAATAAGTTTTTTCTATAAGCCCATTTTTGCTTCCCCCATTTATACTTTAATTGAAAATGATAATTCTCGTATTCTTTTTTGGTTATAAGACATCCGTAATACGCACCTGTATTCCTTATTACAGTACTACCATCCATTTTAATTGTAGTAAATACATCATAACCTTTTTTATTTAAACCTATTGGCGGAATCTCTTTTCCATTTTCGTCTTTTGGCTTTAATCCATTGTATCCTACCTTGTGTTGATAACTTAAATAAACATCCCAATTTGTTAAGTCTTGGTCTACTAAAATTTCCCAATGACTTTTTTGTACTCGTAACAAAGAACAAGAAGCAAAAAAGAAAACACCAATTATAACTATTTTAATACTAAAATTTAAACGCATCATAAAAAATTAAATTTTGTTGAAATTAACAACTAACGCTACCAACTTAGAATAATCTACTAGACAAAAACTAACAATCATCTTTTTTAGCTATTTTATCCTTGTTCCACTATAATTCTTCTTATAATTTAACCATTCCTAAATTTAAACTTTATGAACCCTAAATTAATTCCATTGCAAAAAAAAAGACAAAATCGTTTAAACCTTGTAAAGATGCTTTTAATAGTATTTATTCTTTTTAATACACTTCCTTCCTTTTGTCAAGAGATAAATACTCCTACAAATGAAAAAAAAGCAAAAGTAACAGGACTAAGATACATTAATGTACATGTGTTAAAACTAGAAAAAACATTACACCTTTATAGAGAGATTCTTGGTTTTACACTATACGATGCAGAAGTTCTACATGGTAAAGGAATAGAAGGAATGCTTGTTTTAAAATTAAAAGCCAACGACTTAGAAATTTCCCTATCGGTAACAGCTCCCGAATATAAAGACACTATTGGGACTATCGGTAACACCAACCACAATCATTTTATGCTAAAAGTAAACAATATTAAAACCATTGGAGACTTGTTAAAAAAACACGGTTACGAACTAGAAAACGAACACTATACTAGAGATAAATACACTTTCTTTAAAGGACCTAATGGAGAAATAATTGGCCTATCATCATGGTAATTGAACTTGTACACATTATTGGTTATTTAAATAATAGTACTTCTGCTTTAATAATAACATCTTCTTCTACATTATAAAACCTCCCTAACAAAACTCTCACAGTATCGTCATGTCTGCGGGAGTTTTTTTTAGCAACTATTTTAAAAGTACCCCAAATAGCTATCCTAATTTTAAAGAACATAAAGTAACCTACACATCTCCAAATCCTTCAACATAGACAAACCCGTTAATTCAACCAAAATAAATTATCAATTCATAACAAAAAAAAGCATACTAAAGTGTAAAACTATTGTTCAAAAAATCATTATCCTCCCTATTTTAAAGAGCAAAAGAGCTCTTAAATTCAAAAAAAATAAAAAAAGAAGTTCATATTTTCAATTCTTTCACACTACAGACAAACATTTAAATCAAACAGTTAAACACAGATATAACATAGCTTCACAACTATTTTCACAATTAATTTCACGCATTTAAAACAGAGAATAATCTAAAATAATTCAATAAATAATAATTTATTTGTATTTTAACACATGTTAAATCAGCTATGTATTAATGAGTATGCATTACTCAAGTCTTTTTAAACCCCATTACCCATGAAACAAAAAACTACTTTCTTTTTTGTTTGTAAAACACTGAAGTACTTCTTATTGAGTCTTCTTTTTACAACATTATTAACTACTGAGTCATTTGCTCAATCCAACCCAGTTACTTATTTCGAAGATTTTAATTCCCCTGGATATCCCTCTAATATACCCGCTGGTAGTTATTGGACATTTCATAACGAGATTCATCCCTCACAGGATACTTGGGAGAAATTTATTCCCGGTGATGGTTATGCCTATATAAAGGTAGACCCAGATACAAGTAACGACTTAGATTGGATTCACCCATTCCAAACTCTTGAGTTTGGAGGAGCAGGAGAAAATCACCGTTTAGAAGTAAGAATGAAAGGAGCTGTTACAGACGGTGGTCTAGTAGGTTTCCTTTTTACTTACGAACAAGAAGGTTCTATATTTAATGAAGTGGATATAGAAATTGTAGCGGACGATAGCGCTACTCCATCACATGAAACTTTACCAGAAAATGGAGGTTGGACAGATGCAAGGTTTAATACTTGGAGAAATGCCAACGAAAACTCAGGACAACCATTTACAGGAACCATGAAGGCTGTTGTAAACGACCAAAATGAAAAAATTTCTTTAATTGACGATGAATTTCATACCTATACTATAGATTGGAGAGAAGATAGAATTGACTTCTTTATTGATGGTGTGTTACAAGAAACAATTACTACAAATGTAGCGGAAAAAGAATCTGAAATTATCTTTGGATTTAGACAACTACCTTGGGCAGGAAATTTTAACTGGACAGGTGTACACACAATGGTAATTGATTATTTAAAAATAGAGCCTATAGAGCCAGAAACATTTGCTGCTACAGACTTTATTACAACTCCATACAACACTCCAACGGTTTTAGATGTATTGAACAACGATACTGCTAATACAACTATTGTTTCTTTTGATACAACAACAACTCAAGGAAATACAATTACAGGTAATGCAAACGAACTTACATTTACACCGCTAAATCTTTTTATTGGTGAAGACAGCTTTACGTATACAATTGAAGATGACGAAGGTGTTCAAGTAACTGCAACAGTACATATTACTGCTAGTCCTAGACCTTTAGATGCTGTAAATGATGTAATCTCTGTAGCGACAAACAGTGCTGTTACGTCTATTGATGTAATTGCTAATGACGACTTTGGTCCTTATGGTGCACATCCTGGTCATCCTTTAACTTTACCAGGTGGTAAAACAATATCTGCTAGTACTAACCATGGTGCTATAGCTGTTGTTAATGGTAAAATTGACTACACACCTGCAAACGGATTTACAGGTACAGATACCTTTAATTACACACTTACCGACGGATATGGATTTGCTTCATCTGCAACTGTAACTATTACTGTAGGTGGAACTGTTGTAGTAGATGCAAACGCTGTTATAGATAACTATACCATAAATGAAGATACAGCAACCAACTTTGAAGTATTAGCAAATGATGCTGGTGTAGGAATCTCTATCATCGCTTACGATACTACTACTACTGCTGGTCAATCAGTATCTCAATTGGGAACTTTACTTACATACACACCTGCAAATGGATTTACAGGTACAGATACATTTACCTATACTATAGAAGATACCAACGGAGTACAATCAACTGCAACCGTTAACGTAACAGTTCAAGAAGTAGTAATAGACACTGGCGTATTAACTGCTAATGATGATACCGTAAGTGTAGGAACTAACAGTGCTGTAACAGCTATTGATGTAACTGCTAATGATAATTATGGTACAAGAGGAGCACATCCAGGTCACCCATTAACTTTACCAGGTGGTAAAACAATATCTGCTAGTAATAACCATGGAGCTATAGCCGTTGTTAATGGTAAAATTAACTATACGCCTGCCAATGGATTTACAGGTACAGATACCTTTAATTACACTATTACAGATGGTGGAGGATTTGCTTCATCTGCAACTGTAACTATTACTGTTGGTGGAACTGTTGTAATAGATGCAAACGCTGTTACAGATAACTATACCATAAATGAAGATACAGCAACCAACTTTGAAGTATTAGCAAATGATGCTGGTGTAGGAATCTCTATCATCGCTTACGATGCTACTACTACTGCTGGTCAATCAGTATCTCAATCGGGAGCTTTACTTACATACACACCTACAAATGGATTTACAGGTGCAGATACATTTACCTACACTATAGAAGATACCAACGGAGTACAATCAACTGCAACCGTTAACGTAACAGTTCAAGAAGTAGTAATAGACACTGGTGTATTAACGGCCAATGATGATACTGTAAGTGTAGGAACCAACAGTGCTGTAACGGCTATTGATGTAACTGCTAATGATAATTATGGTACAAGAGGAGCACATCCAGGTCACCCATTAACTTTACCAGGTGGTAAAACAATTTCTGCTAGTAATAACCATGGAGCTATAGCGGTTGTTAATGGTAAAATTAACTATACGCCTGCCAATGGATTTACAGGTACAGATACATTTAATTACACTATTACAGATGGTGGTGGATTTGCTTCATCTGCAACTGTAACTATTACTGTTGGTGGAACTGTTGTAATAGATGCAAACGCTGTTACAGATAACTATACCATAAATGAAGATACAGCAACCGACTTTGAGGTATTAGCAAATGATGCCGGTGTAGGAATCTCTATCATCGCTTACGATGCTACTACTACTGCTGGTCAATCAGTATCTCAATCGGGAACTTTACTTACATACACACCTACAAATGGATTTACAAGTGCAGATACATTTACCTATACCATAGAAGACACTAACGGAGTACAATCAACTGCAACCGTTAACGTAACGGTTCAAGAAGTAGTAATAGACACTGGTGTATTAACTGCTAATGATGATACTGTAAACGTAGGTATTGGTAGTGTAGCAACTCCTATTGATGTTACGGCTAATGATAGTTTTGGAGTAAGAGGACCACATTACGGACATCCTTTAACATTAACCAATGGTAAAATATTTACCGCTAGTAATAATCATGGAACTATAGAAGTAGTAAATGGTAAGGTAAATTACACACCTGCTTCAGGGTTTAGCGGAATTGATACTTTTACTTATACCATTACAGATGCTGGTGGTTGGGCAGCTACTGGAACAGTAACTGTAACCGTAAGCAACGCTACAACTACTGCATTTGACAATTCTTTCAATATCAATGTAAATTCAAATAACACGAATATTGCTGAGTTAGAGAATAGAATATTATCTTACTCTAATACCACAAGTGGTTATTTAAATATTCGTCTTTATAGCACAGCCAATACCAAAGCTTCTGTTATGTTAGTTGATATTACTGGTAAAGTGGTTTACACCAACCCTGTAGATATTAAAACAGGAAATAATGATTTGATGTTAAACTTAAGTTTACAGCCAGGAATTTATTTTATGAAAGTTGCTAATGCTGATGTAATTTATGGATCCAACAAAATCATTTTAAAATAATACTCTCTTTCTCTATCTTAGTAAGGTAAAGAGAGTACAAAAAACCGTTTCCTAATTAGGAAACGGTTTTTTTATTACCTAAAAGGTTACGGCAGTAATCATCTATTTTTTGTTTTTATACTTAGCTTAAAGTTTAGTACTTTTAAATATGTTATCCCTTTAAATAAAAAGTAAAAGTGAATCCAAAACAAAATTTAAAAAAACTAGGATTAGAGCTCCCTAAGACATCTACTCCTGGAGGAAGTTACGAATCGGTAAATATTAGAAAAGATATTGCTTACATTGCTATTCAGTTTCCTATTTTAAATGAAGATTTTAAATACCAAGGACGTTTAGGAAATGATATCTCTACAGAAGAAGGATTTAAAGCAATGGAATTGTGTGCTTTAAACGTATTATCACAAGTAGATAAAAAAATAGGATTCCATAAAATTTTAGGACTCAACCATATCGATGCTTATTTTCAATCTGGATCAAATTGGGACGAATCTCCCATAGTTGTTAACGGAGCTTCGGAATTATTTTTGAAAATTCTTGAAGAAAAAGGAAAACATTCAAGAGCCATATTTGGTGTGGAAAAACTTCCAAGAAACTTCTCTGTTGGGTTAACTGCATCATTTACTTTAGATATGGAATAACATGTTTACTCCTACAAACAAATCAACACAATCATTTTGTGTTTTGTTCTTTTACGATACAGAACACTAAATCTAGAAAAGTATATTCCTTAGATCTAAAAAGAAATAACATCAATCTAACAAACAATCCCCAAAAGAGATCAAAAACTTCTCCCCTAACATTTGCTCATAATTACCAGAAAAATGTTGATATACACTCAAGGCTGTTTGTTTCCTATTCAACTTACTTAAAGCCGTTATTCTATATTTAAGAGCATCTTCTGACAAGGTATCTAAAGACAACCATAGCGATGCTGCTTTAGATATAACTTCCCAATTCTTTAGTAACATTTTTTCCTCACAACAAGCTTTTAGCTTTTCAATGTGTAAATCGTTAATTTGAATAATTATTTTATCCATACTATCAATTTTTAACACTTTATTTAGCTGTAAATTTTTAAACGGATACTCCAAAATTTTATCAGTTGTAGAATCCTGTAAAATTAAAACATCAATAAATGCGTGCGCTACCTTTATTTCCCATCTTCTATCCTCATATTCAATAGTAACCCCCTCTATTAGAGATAGTATTTTTCGTAACCTGTGCATATTGGTACTACGATTACTCTTTTGCTGGGCAGTAGTATCATTTTCCCATAAAATATCAGACAATTCTGACGAACTTATATTTCTATTCTTAACAATAGGATACAATAACACTAATGAAAATAAACGAATTAAAGTAGGCGTAAATTCATGTGAGATGTCATTCTCTTTGGCATCAAAAGCTCTAAACCCATCCAAAAGATAAATAGCATTACTTTTTGGAAACAAAACCGTATCTGTTTTGTTTTCCTCTTTTATTATAACATTCTTTTTTACAATAAGAAAATACACCAAAAACAAAACTAACAAAGTCAAAATCCCTCCTATTATCCAACTAAAAGAATTAGATGTTGTTTGTTTGTAGGATAACAAATCACTTTCTAACCTTCCCTTATATACATCTCTAACTTCATTCGCACTTAATACTCTATTCCATATAGCAACTTCGGAAATTTTTCCTATAAACGGATCTCCCCATATACTTTTCCCAATAATCAATTCGGTTTCTTTACCTTCTGATTTAGCTTCTACAGGAACTGAATCCACAAACTCTCCATTTAAATAAAATCTTGCTATGTGATTGTAATTAATCACAGCGACCAAATGCTCCCAATCTTCATTGTATTTTCCTTTGTAATCTGATCGATTGGTAAATGCCATAGGCACACTAAAAAACATGCGCTGCCTTTGATTGGTATATCTAAATGAAAAATCTTTATTTCCTAATAAACCTATAATAGATTTACTTTTTGTTGTTTTAATCCATAGCGATAGTGTCATTTGATTTTTAAACGACAAACCATTCAATTTAACAAAAGAACTATCAGATGTAAAACTAGCTACTTTACCTTTTTCAGCATCTTCTACCAGTTTTACATTTCTTATGCTCACTAATTCTTTAGGAATAACAGATAAATCCTTAAAATCCTTCTTAAATGGCAAATAAACTTCTAGTTTATGACTTAGATTGGGTTCTTTAAGACTTTTATCGTATTCTTCTTTTACCTCTTTGGCAGACAAAACTTTGTTCCAAATACGCAGCTCATCCATTCTACCTGCTGCATCTACATTATACTTGTCTTTACCTATAATAAAATTACCTCTATTGCGTGCCCACCAGTTTGGTGCTATAGAATCTGTTAATATACAGTCTCCATTGTAATATACTTTTAACCTACTATCTTTCTCTATTGTAAAACCAAAGTGCTGCCAAACATCATCTGCAACTACACCTAATGTATTAACATCTCGCCTTAAATAATGGTTGAATTGCAGTTCGTGATTTGATAAATACCTAAAATAAAACAAGCCTTTCTCTCCAAACAACGTACCTGAATGAATATTTAAATCCTTAGGCTTAAACCAAAAAGTAACACTCAGCTGTGCACTCTTCTTAGTGTTTTCAATTTCAAAAGCATTTGCCTTGTCAGATAAAAGTGTTACTACTTCTCCTCTAACAATATCATTATCAATAGCCTTTAAATTCCTATCACTTCCTTTAGAAAGTAGATGCATGTTTTCAGAAAAAAACAAGCCTCTTTCTAAATTTTGAGCATGCGAACTCAGCAACAGAAAAAAAAGAAAGTAAGTAATGAGTTTACAAAACTTCATTATTAATAATTTGAAAAGTATAGTGATTAATTTACCGTGAAAATAACAAAAAATATATGTATAATTTAAACAAAAAAGAAAGCATCCCTTATATAAGGGATGCTTTAAAATAAATTAAAAAAGCTTTGTTATTACTTTCCTGTTTTCTTTACTAATTTTTTAGCATCATGAGATTTTTTTCTGTAAGATTCAAAACGCATAATACTTTGGTAATTCCAACTATTGTATTTGTGAGACAATCCCCAGTCTAAAACTGCCGAAGGGTTTTCTTCAGAAACTTCAATTGTTCTGTTTAAACCAATTGCATGTGCAATATTTTGCCCCTTAATAGCTCCTCTTACTTCAAAATTAACTCCATCTTCTGCCCATTGAATGGTATTTCTTTCTGGTCCGTCTGTAGTAATTAAAGAAGCAATTCCTCCATTTACTGGCCAAACACAAATTTCATGTCCTGAATTAGAAATTGGATTGTACTTAGATTTTACATAAGGTCCTTTAGGATTGTCAGCAATGGCAACACCATGACGAATTTGACGACCTCCAAATAAGATTTCTTCTCCCATTTGTTCTCCTTTATAATACAAATAAAACTTTCCTTTAAAAGGAATAATACAAGGATCATGAACTTTATGAGAATCAAAATCTCCTTTCTTAACCACAGATCTTCTGTCATTAACATCATCTCCTAACCACTCACCATTGTCTGCAGGTGCTAAAATAGGTTCCTTACTTTTTGTCCAAGGTCCGTTAGGCGATTTAGACCAAGCCAAACCAACTGTATTTTTTACTCTCTTCACATAAGGATGCTTTACTACCTGATAACACAAATAATACATATCTTCATGCTTCATAATTTCAACTGTAAAAACAGATCTATCATCATAAGCTCCTTTTTCTCCTCTCTTTACAGCAACACCTTCTTCTTTCCAAGTCCATCCATCTTTAGAAGTAGCGTACCATATATCACATCTATCCCAAGGAAAAACTTTTCCGTTTTCTGCATGTTCAAATCCATCAGTAACACCCGTACTTTTAGAATACCAAACATAGTACTTTCCATCTTCTTTAATTACTGCAGATGGATCTCTACGAACCACTCCCTCTTCATAAGCCAAATCACCTTTTAAAGGCTGCATTGGTTTAAACTCTCGGTACCAATCATTCTCTATATATTTCCATTGTAAGGCTCTTTTAGAAGCAGCACTTAAATATTCCTTATTCGTAATACCAAAACGGTCTAACTTTTCTGGAGATAAGTCTAACTCTTTTTCACAGTCAGTAGTTTCGTTTACAACTTTTACTTCTGATGCTTTTGGATTACACCCCACAAACATTGCTGCTAATACCAAAGTAGCAGATAGTACTTTTAATTTCATTCTGTGTTATTTTAATTTTTAACGATGGATTATTAATATATAAAAATATTTCAACAAGTAAATTTAGGTAAAAACCACTCTCATAAATAGAAGGAATACTCAAAAAGAGGTCATATTTAGTTTTTGTCTATGCATTATTAATAGCATTTATCAGTTATATCCTTAACTGCCAGATATTCAATAGCTCTTAAAATCCTAAAAAAAATGATGTTGAGGTGAATACTAGACAGTAAAAAGTTCTATAAGTTAGTTAAAAGCACACAAACAAAGTAGAAAAAGCTTCTAAAACTGTATTAATAAATTAAGATATACATCATTGTTTTGTACAAAATCAGCAGACACTAATCAATAGTACACACATACTTTCAATCACCAAAAAGAGTAAACCTAAAGCTGTATAGTACCATAAAAGATATTAATACTATTCAATAAAAATTCTTCCAACGCCTAAGCTCAGTCAAAGTTAATTCAAAACCTATATCTCAATTCTAAATTTATAGATTCGGCTTTATTGTTTTTGGGTGTTCCCCTTTTAATCAAGGGTCGGGCTATCCACTATATCTTTTGGTGTAGGTTACTCTCTCTTTAAATGGTTACTCATTGTTTAAAACATTACTTCTAATCTAAACAAGCTAAGCTCTATCACCAAAAGGATGCCGTTGCTATCCCTAACACTTTTTTAGACTTTTAGATATCAGTTATTAGATATTAGAATCCCAAACCAAAAAGCATGATTCTTACTCCTTCACTCCTCAACTTCTCAACTTCTTCACTCCTTCACTCCTTCACTCATATTATATCCAGTAAAAAAGTATCTAAAACAAACAATCCTTCACTACTAATGTAATGAAGGATTGTTATAAAATAAAAAACCCTGAACTAGGTTCAGGGTTTAAAAATCCTGAATTTATTTCAGGATAAAAAAAAGGCGATGACATACTCTCCCACCAGTGGTAGTACCATCTGCGCTAATAGGCTTAACTTCTCTGTTCGGGATGGGAAGAGGTGAGCCCTATTGCAATAATCACCTTAAGGTTGTCAATTACAAATTACGATTTAGTAAATTACGAATTATATAATGCATTCGTAATTCCTAATTAATCATTTCGTAATTAATTATGTTGTACATATTGATAACTAATATCTAAGATTTTATGTCTATTTTTTCTTGAGTTTCTTTGTACTATGTACTTAATACTTTGTACTAAAATTTAAATCATAATTATTAAAGCCCGCAAGGTACATAAGCCTATGGGTTATTAGTAATACTCGGCTATGATGTTACCACCTTTACACCTGTATCCTATCAAGGTCGTGATCTACAACCACCCTTTAAAGAAATCTCATCTTGTGGTGGGTTTCGCGCTTATATGCTTTCAGCGCTTATCCCTTCCCAACGTAGCTACTCAGCAATGCTCCTGGCGGAACAACTGATACACCAGAGGTTAGTTCAACTCGGTCCTCTCGTACTAGAGTCAAATCCACGCAAATTTCTAACGCCCGCTACAGATAGAGACCGAACTGTCTCACGACGTTCTGAACCCAGCTCGCGTGCCACTTTAATGGGCGAACAGCCCAACCCTTGGGACCTTCTCCAGCCCCAGGATGTGACGAGCCGACATCGAGGTGCCAAACCCCCCCGTCGATGTGAGCTCTTGGGGGAGATCAGCCTGTTATCCCCGGAGTACCTTTTATCCTTTGAGCGATGGCCCTTCCATGCGGAACCACCGGATCACTATGCTCTTGTTTCCAACCTGATCGACTTGTAAGTCTCGCAGTCAAGCACCCTTATGCCATTGCACTCTACGTACGGTTACCAAGCGTACTGAGGGTACCTTTAGAAGCCTCCGTTACTCTTTTGGAGGCGACCACCCCAGTCAAACTACCCACCAAGCACTGTCCCCATCGCTGGGTTAGACTCTAGATAAGCAAAGGGTGGTATTTCAACAATGACTCACACACGCCTAGCGACGCATGATCGAAGTCTCCCACCTATCCTACACATTACTTATCCAAAGCCAATACTAAGCTATAGTAAAGGTTCACGGGGTCTTTTCGTCCCGTAGCGGGTAATCGGCATCTTCACCGATACTACAATTTCACCGAGCTCATGGCTGAGACAGTGTCCAGATCGTTGCACCATTCGTGCAGGTCGGAACTTACCCGACAAGGAATTTCGCTACCTTAGGACCGTTATAGTTACGGCCGCCGTTTACTGGGGCTTCATTTCAGATCGTCGCCGAAGCTAAACCCTCCACTTAACCTTCCAGCACCGGGCAGGTGTCAGGCCCTATACATCAACTTTCGTTTTAGCAGAGCCCTGTGTTTTTGATAAACAGTCGCCTGGACCTTTTAACTGCGGCCCATCCGAAGATGGGCGACCCTTCTCCCGAAGTTACGGGTCGATTTTGCCTAGTTCCTTAGCCATGAATCACTCGAGCTCCTTAGAATACTCATCCCAACTACCTGTGTCGGTTTACGGTACAGGCTGCATCCCTCGCTTTTCTTGGAACCTCTTACTTACTTTCGCTTCGACCGAAGTCTAGGCTCAGCGTACATTTCCGTCAGTACGCAAGCATCTGGGAGATCCGTCACT
The DNA here is from genome assembly GCF_054182685.1 of Wenyingzhuangia sp. IMCC45574. Lineage (NCBI taxonomy): Bacteria > Pseudomonadati > Bacteroidota > Flavobacteriia > Flavobacteriales > Flavobacteriaceae > Wenyingzhuangia > Wenyingzhuangia sp. IMCC45574. Next base: position 1,416,266 of record NZ_CM135169.1, read on the forward strand.
TTTAACGGGTGCAGGTACAGGAATATTAACCTGTTGTCCATCGACTACCCCATTCGGGTTCGCCTTAGGCCCTGACTAACCCTCAGCTGATTAGCATCGCTGAGGAAACCTTAGTTTTTCGGAGGGCGGGTTTCTCACCCGCCTTATCGTTACTTATGCCTACATTTTCTTTTCTAGCCGTTCCAGCATACCTTACGATACACCTTCAACACAACTAGAATGCTCCCCTACCACTTTCGTCCATAGCTTCGGTAATATACTTATGCCCGATTATTATCCATGCTCGACCGCTCGACTAGTGAGCTGTTACGCACTCTTTAAATGAATGGCTGCTTCCAAGCCAACATCCTAGCTGTCTGGGCAGTCAAACCTCGTTTATTCAACTTAGTATATATTTGGGGACCTTAGCTGATGGTCTGGGTTCTTTCCCTCTCGGACATGGACCTTAGCACCCATGCCCTCACTGCTGTGTATATTATATAGCATTCGGAGTTTGTCAGGAATTGGTAGGCGGTGAAGCCCCCGCATCCAATCAGTAGCTCTACCTCTATATAACTAACCACAACGCTGCACCTAAATGCATTTCGGGGAGTACGAGCTATTTCCTGGTTTGATTGGCCTTTCACCCCTACCCACAGGTCATCCCAAGACTTTTCAACGTCAACGGGTTCGGTCCTCCACTCTGTGTTACCAGAGCTTCAACCTGCCCATGGGTAGATCACCAGGTTTCGCGTCTACTCAACCTAACTAAAACGCCCTATTAAGACTCGCTTTCGCTACGGCTCCTGTACTGAATACATTAACCTTGCTAGATAAAGTAACTCGTAGGCTCATTATGCAAAAGGCACGCCGTCACCCCATAGGGCTCCGACCGCTTGTAGGTGTACGGTTTCAGGATCTATTTCACTCCCTTACTTAGGGTTCTTTTCACCTTTCCCTCACGGTACTAGTTCACTATCGGTCTCTCAGGAGTATTTAGCCTTACCGGATGGTCCCGGCAGATTCAGACAGGGTTCCACGTGCCCCGCCCTACTCAGGAATCTGATACAATAACTTCTCTTACCTATACGGGGCTATCACCCTTATCGCTCCACTTTCCAGAGGATTCTAGTTCAATTGTTTCTTGATGACTCAGTCCTACAACCCCTATTTTGCCGTAACAAAATAGGTTTGGGCTAATTCGCGTTCGCTCGCCACTACTAACGAAATCATTATTATTTTCTCTTCCTATGGTTACTTAGATGTTTCAGTTCACCACGTTTGCTCCTCTCGGTAGTATATCTTCAATATACTGGGTTGCCCCATTCGGAAATCTTCGGGTAAAGTTATGTGCACCTAACCGAAGCTTATCGCAGCTTATCACGTCCTTCATCGCCTCTGAGAGCCTAGGCATCCGCCATACACCCTTAATTAGCTTATTGTACCTATTTGCGTCTTTAATTTATTACAGTTAAACTGTAATTATTTTATAATTCTTGTAATTAATACTTTGTACTATGTACTCTATACTAATTACTAAATTTGTATGTCTACTCAAGTAAAATATTTTTCTCTTAAATATTTTTTATCAATATGTCAATGAACTTTAATCGCTGTAAGCTTTATGCTATACGCATTAGGCTTGGCAGCTTATAGCATAAGGCATAGAGCCTATAGCTATTATTGTGGAGAATATCGGAGTCGAACCGATGACCTCTTGCGTGCAAGGCAAGCGCTCTAGCCAGCTGAGCTAATCCCCCTTATACTAGTGTTAGTAATTAGTAGTTAGTCATTAGTAATTACTAATTCGTAATTTGTAATTATCTGCTTCTAGAATTTCCTTTTTTAATACAATCTGACAACTAAGTTGTCTTTTTTTATCTCTACCTGTCTTACTAGACAAGCTTCGCTTGTTGTAGTCTCGGGCAGACTCGAACTGCCGACCTCTACATTATCAGTGTAGCGCTCTAACCAGCTGAGCTACGAGACTCTATGTGATTGTATTATATATCATTAAAAATTAACAGCAATTAAAAAGTAAACCTAACTTCTTTAAACACCTTTTTTTCTCTAGAAAGGAGGTGTTCCAGCCGCACCTTCCGGTACGGCTACCTTGTTACGACTTAGCCCTAGTTACCAGTTTTACCCTAGGCGGCTCCTTGCGGTGACCGACTTCAGGCACTCCCAGCTTCCATGGCTTGACGGGCGGTGTGTACAAGGCCCGGGAACGTATTCACCGCATCATGGCTGATATGCGATTACTAGCGATTCCAGCTTCATGGAGTCGAGTTGCAGACTCCAATCCGAACTGTGACAATGTTTATAGATTCGCTCCTCATCGCTGAGTGGCTGCTCGCTGTCATTGCCATTGTAGCACGTGTGTAGCCCAGGACGTAAGGGCCGTGATGATTTGACGTCATCCCCACCTTCCTCGCGGTTTGCACCGGCAGTCTCGCTAGAGTCCACAGCTTTACCTGTTTGCAACTAACGATAGGGGTTGCGCTCGTTATAGGACTTAACCTGACACCTCACGGCACGAGCTGACGACAACCATGCAGCACCTTGTAAGAAGTCCGAAGAAATATCTATCTCTAAATAATGCATCCTACATTTAAGCCCTGGTAAGGTTCCTCGCGTATCATCGAATTAAACCACATGCTCCACCGCTTGTGCGGGCCCCCGTCAATTCCTTTGAGTTTCAATCTTGCGACCGTACTCCCCAGGTGGGACACTTATCACTTTCGCTTAGTCACTGAAGAATTCCAACAACTAGTGTCCAACGTTTACGGCGTGGACTACCGGGGTATCTAATCCCGTTCGCTCCCCACGCTTTCGTTCATCAGCGTCAGTACATACGTAGTGGACTGCCTTCGCAATCGGTATTCTATGTAATATCTATGCATTTCACCGCTACACTACATATTCTATCCACTTCCATATGACTCAAGACTAACAGTATCAAAGGCAGTGCCATAGTTGAGCTATGGGATTTCACCTCTGACTGATCAGCCCGCCTACGAACCCTTTAAACCCAATGATTCCGGATAACGCTTGCACCCTCCGTATTACCGCGGCTGCTGGCACGGAGTTAGCCGGTGCTTATTCGTAGAGTACCGTCAAACAAATACACGTATCTGCGTTTCTTCCTCTATAAAAGAAGTTTACAACCCATAGGGCAGTCATCCTTCACGCGGCATGGCTGGTTCAGAGTTGCCTCCATTGACCAATATTCCTCACTGCTGCCTCCCGTAGGAGTCTGGTCCGTGTCTCAGTACCAGTGTGGGGGATCTCCCTCTCAGGACCCCTACTTATCGTTGCCATGGTAAGCCGTTACCTTACCATCTAGCTAATAAGACGCATAGCCATCTTAAACCAATAAATCTTTAATTATCAAATTATGCAATTCAATAACACTATGGAGTATTAATCTTCGTTTCCAAAGGGTATTCTCCAGTTTAAGGTAGGTTCTATACGCGTTACGCACCCGTGCGCCGGTCGTCAGCAAATAGCAAGCTATCCCTGTTACCCCTCGACTTGCATGTGTTAAGCCTGCCGCTAGCGTTCATCCTGAGCCAGGATCAAACTCTTCATCGTTATATTTTTATATTTCGATGCTCAAAAAAATCTATGGTGACACTGAAACAAGTTCAGCAATCTTCCATGCGATCTACTCTTTAATTCGCGCTGTCAATTTCAAATTTCTCAATGAACTTAACCACTTAGTGGTTTTTGTTACTCCGCCGAAGCGGGCTGCAAATGTAAGAATCTTTTCTTTCTTAAAACAAACTTTTTTCAAGTTTTTTTTAAGAAAATCTTAAGCTTTAATTAACACCTTAATCAAACAACTAAAACCAGTTATTCTAATGATAATCTGTAACTTAAAAACTCCTACGCTGCTAATGAACTTTGCTAACTCAGCTCGTTTGCCTTACTGCGTTTGCGGGTGCAAAGATACACAACTATTCCCCTTAAACAAGCAAAAAACTGTAAAAAATCAGAAAAAATATTTAACACATTGATTTACAGAAAAATAAATTTACTACATATTTTGAAAAACCCTTAATTGTCTAAAAAACGGATCAACTATATATATAATAGACAGCCATTATAGTAAAACACCTACTAAATATAGAACCTCAGCAATAAAACTAAATACTATTACTATATATAGTACTACAACTCCCTAACGAGATAATACACTATTATATATCAATCATTCTTAAAGTACTTCGTTTCATACTTAAGATAATTTCAACACTCACTTCTCAGTCTAAAAATTCTTTTCTAAAAAGTTAAGAAAATGAGTAAAACTATAAAGTTATCTAATTGCTCCTTTTTCATCATCTACTAATACGCACCTATATAATGTAAACTAAATACGAAACAACGTTATAAACAAAAAAACCTACAACAAATGCTGTAGGTCTCTTTATAATAAAAAGGGAAGTATTTTATCAATACATCATCTTCCTTATTTCACAAACACTTTAATCCTAAAAACAAAAAAACCACTCAAGTAATACTTGGTGGTTTTTAATTAAAGCCTTAAGCTTTTCGCGGAGAAAGAGGGATTCGAACCCCCGGTCCTGTTACAGACAACGGTTTTCAAGACCGCCGCATTCGACCACTCTGCCATTTCTCCTAAAGTCTACATACGATTTCTCGTTTGCGAGTGCAAATATATAACTCTTTTACAATTCTGCTAACTTTTTTCTGCATTTTTTTAACGAAAAAAAGCAAGTTGTTAAAACAGAAGCTTTTAAGATACTACTGAATTTAAATAACGTAATTTTGATTTAGAAAAACTACTTAGATGGAATTTTACTTTGAGCTTTTACAATTGATTTGCGTTGGATTTATAGCAGGAGTTGTAAACACAATGGCTGGAGGTGGCTCTCTTTTAACCTTGCCGATGTTAATCTTTATGGGTTTATCGGAATCTGTTGCAAACGGTACCAATAGAATTGCTCTCTTTTTACAAACAGGAACCGCTGTTGCAGGATTTAAAAGTAAAGGTGTAACCACATTTCCTTTTAGTATTTATCTTGCAATCCCTGCTTCTATAGGTGCGTTTATTGGAGCCAAATATGCCATAGATATAGATGGAGAAACCTTTAAAAAGATTCTTTCTATAGTAATGATTGTTGTTGTACTTCTAATTGTCTTTAAGCAACAAAAAAAAATAGTAGAAAAACAACTAGAACGAACTAAAGGTAAATACTTGTTTTTTTCAATGATAGCGTTCTTTTTTATAGGCCTTTATGGAGGTTTTCTAAACGCAGGAGTTGGATTTATTATGTTATTAATACTTCCTTATCTAAATAAATTTTCGCTGGTAAAATCTAACGCAACAAAAGTAACCGTAGTATTTATTTACATGACAATCTCTCTACTTGTATTTATTATGAATGGTAAAGTAGATTGGACACTTGGTTTGACCATGGCTATTGGAAACTCTCTGGGTGCCTGGTTTGCAAGTAGATACTCTGTTAAAAAAGGAGACAAATTTGTTAGAGTTGCTCTTTTAGTGATTGTTAGCGGAATGGCTATTAAATTATGGTTTCTCTAAACAAGTCAATGTTTAACTTTAAATACTGCCAAGCAAAAAGTTTTCGTTAAATTTGCGCAAACTTTATTTTTTATGGCTAATAAATTTGGAAAGCTATTTAGCATTACCACATTTGGAGAATCTCACGGACCTGCAATTGGAGGAGTAATTGACGGATGTCCTGCAGGAATTGAATTGGATTTTGAAGCAATTCAGAAAGAATTGGATAGAAGAAAACCTGGGCAGTCTAAAATTGTTACACAACGTAAAGAGCCAGATACAGTAGAGTTTATGTCTGGAATTTTTGAAGGTAAAACTACTGGTACTTCTATTGGTTTTAGAATTGTAAATACAAATCAAAAGTCTAAAGATTACTCTCATATTAAGGATCAGTATCGTCCTTCTCATGCAGACTATACCTATAGTAAGAAATACGGGCACAGAGACTACACAGGTGGAGGTAGAACTTCTGCTAGGGAAACTGCTAATTGGGTTGTTGGTGGTGCTGTAGCAAAACAAGCTATTCCAGAAATCAAAATTCATGCATATACTTCTTCTGTAGGGAATATTCACTTAGATAAACCGTATCAAGAATTAGACTTTTCTGCTATAGAAAGTAACATTGCTCGTTGTCCTGATGCTGATAAAGCTCAGGAAATGATTGACTACATTGGAGAGATTAAAAAACAAGGAGATACTGTTGGTGGTACTGTTACTTGTGTTATCCAGAATGTTCCTGTAGGATTGGGAGAGCCAATTTTTGACAAACTACACGCGCAATTAGGAAAAGCCATGCTATCTATTAATGCTGTAAAAGGTTTTGAGTACGGAAGTGGTTTTGAAGGAGCTGCTATGATTGGTAGTGAACATAACGATATTTTTAATTCTGACGGAAGTACAAAAACAAACTACTCTGGAGGAATACAAGGAGGAATTAGTAACGGAATGGACATCTACTTTAAAGTAGCCTTTAAACCTGTTGCTACCGTTATTCAAGAACAAGAAACTATTGACAAAGATGGAAACATTGTAAAAATGATGGGTAAAGGTCGTCATGATCCTTGTGTAGTGCCTAGAGCAATTCCTATTGTTGAAGCATTAGCTGCGATGGTTATTTTAGACAACATCAAATTAGATAAATCTAGCAAATTTTAGATATACATATATATTAGAAAAATTAAAAAAGGGAAATCAAATAAGCTTGATTTCCCTTTTTTAATTCAACTCCAAAGTATCCAAAACACTATTAGCAGATTTATAACCTTCCGCTATTAGCTCTTTTATATTTTTGGTACTAGACAAACTGTACTTAGACAAATCTGGTTCTATAATAATATCTGATTCTTTTATTTGACTCTCCACGATATGTCGGATTCCAAAATGAAGACTATTTATTAATACATCTACAATATTGGTTGGTTGTTTTTCTACATGAATAGGGTTTAAATCCACTGCTATTATAAAATCTGCCCCCATTTCTTTTACTGCTGTAACGGGCACATTTTCTGCAATTACCCCATCTACTAACATCTTACCTCCTATTTCTACAGGAATAAAAACACCAGGAATACAAGAACTTGCCATAATTGCACTACTTATATCTCCTCTATTTAACACTACCCTATCTCCATTGCAAATATCTGTAGCAATCATAGACAAAGGAATTTTTGAATCTTGAATGTTTTTGTGATGAATGTATTTAGAAATTAAATTCTCCATCTTAGAATTGGACAACAATCCGAATTTAGATAAAGATATATTGGTGATGTCAAACCAAGTAAAATTCACCGCAATTTCCTCAATCTTTGCTATAGGAACTCCAAAAGCATACAAGCTTGCAATCAAAGAACCAATACTTGTTCCTGCAATGTATTGTATTTTAATACCACGTTCTTCTAACGCCTTTAACACACCAATATGCGCTGCACCTAAAACCGCTCCACCCCCTAAAGCCAAACCTACCTTTTTGTTTTTAAGCACTGATAATTCCATCTATAATTTTAATATTATATAGCATATTCAATGCCAAAACTAGTATTTATACAATCAAAGAATGACATAGATCCAACTTTACAATCATATAACAAAGCCAATCTTAAAACGTGGATAAAAAAAACGAGATCAAAAAAATAAATTTTAATCTCGTTTTTTATTAGTGAAGTCTAATATCTAACTTCTTATCTCTAAAACTATTCTTAGTCTATTCGCTCTATCTTAGCACCAACTGCTTGTAATCTTTCTACAATGTTTTGATACCCTCTATCTATTTGTTCTACATTATGAATAGTACTTGTTCCTTTAGCAGACAAAGCAGCAATTAGTAAGGAAACTCCAGCACGTATATCTGGAGAAGTCATTGTTGTTGCTTTTAAAGTTGACTGGTGATTCATTCCAACAACTGTAGCTCTGTGAGGATCACATAAAATTACCTTTGCCCCCATATCAATTAACTTATCTACAAAGAACAGACGACTTTCGAACATTTTTTGATGCACTAAGACTGTTCCCTTTGCCTGAGTAGCCATTACCAATACAATACTCAATAAATCTGGTGTAAAACCAGGCCATGGAGCATCTGCTACAGTTAATAAAGAACCGTCAATATAGTTTTCTATCTCGTAAGACTCTTGCTTGGGAATATAAATATCGTCCCCACGTTTCTCTAATTTAATTCCTAATTTTCTAAATACTCTAGGAATCTGACCTAAATCGGGCCAAGAAACATCTTTAATGGTAAGTTCCGACTTTGTCATAGCTGCCATCCCAATCCAAGATCCAATCTCAATCATGTCTGGCAATACTCTGTGCTCTGTTCCTACTAAAGAATCTACACCTTCAATAGTTAATAAATTAGAACCAACACCTGTTATCTTAGCTCCCATTCGGTTTAACATCTTACACAACTGCTGTAAATAAGGCTCACAAGCAGCATTGTAAATAGTAGTTATTCCTTTAGCCAATACAGCTGCCATTACAATATTTGCAGTTCCGGTTACAGAAGCTTCATCTAACAACATATCTGTTCCTTGTAACCTCTCTGCCTCTACTCCGTAAAAATGCTCTTCTTTATTATATCTAAACTTTGCTCCTAGGCTTATAAAACCCTCAAAGTGAGTATCTAATCTTCTACGACCAATTTTATCTCCACCAGGCTTAGGAATAAACCCTTTACCAAAACGAGCTAATAAAGGCCCAACAATCATAATAGAACCTCTTAATTTTTTTCCATCTTCTTTAAAAGCATCAGAACTTAAATAATCTATATTAACTTCGTCTGCCTGAAACTCATAAGTAAACTCATCTAACTGATTTACCTTTACCCCCATATCTCCTAGAATTGCAATCAACTTGTTTACATCTATGATATTAGGAATGTTAGATACCTTTACTTTTTCTGGAGTTAACAACACTGCACATAAAATCTGTAACACCTCGTTTTTAGCCCCCTGAGGTGTGATTTCTCCTTTTAATTCGTGTCCCCCTTCTACTTTAAATGTTGCCATGGCTTAGTTCTTAGTTTCTAGTTTTAGTTTGGTTTCGTTTTTTACTTACGCCCTTTATGGTTACGGTTGTTGTTTCTATTGTTGTTATTGTTTCTATTATTGTTCTTATTGTTGTTATTCTTACTCTGATTGTTCATTCTACCAGAATTACTTTTGCGTAACAACGTAGTACTATGCGACAATTCTTCTTCCGAATTTCTTAAATCTATCTTTCCATTAGAAAGCTCATTTAAATGATCGTAAATAACACTATCTTCTACCGTGTCTTTATTCCAATTTAAGTAGCACTTTTTCATATGGTTGGCAATATTCAAAATTAATGCCTCTTTTAATTCAGAATCTTCCCAACTTAACGCAACATCAATCATGGTCTGAATATTATTCCCATAAAACTTATACTTACTAGCAGATTTTGGATACTCTAAACGCTCTGGTTTTACATTTGTTTCCTCTTCTGTTAATTTTTCATATGGAGAATTTACTTCTAATCTAAACCTAGACATAATAAATAACTGATCCCACAACTTGTGCTTAAAGTCTGGCACATCTCTTAAGTGTGGCTGTAGATTCCCCATGACATCAATAATAGAATTGGCCATTTTTTCTTTTTCTTCTTCATCCTCTAATCCAACACAATGATCTACCAATTTTTGGACATGTCTCCCGTATTCAGGAATTATCAATGAACTCCTTTCGGAGTTGTATTCTAAATCAAAACTCATAGTTAATTACGTAAAATAAGTATCTCTGTTGTTTTTAGGTCTTTTCAGGTGAAAAGACTGCAACAACAATCTATTCTGCAATAAACAATTAATTCTTTTAACTAAAAAATATATTGTTAGTTTATTTCTACTCTAATATTGTCAACTTCGCAAATTTTGGAAGTATCTTCTTTACACCTTCACCTGCAAAGTTTACCTCTACTTTTACATTTACTCCATTCCCCTCCAAACCAACAACTTCTCCTGTACCAAACTTAGCATGGCTTACCTTGTTCCCTATTTTAAAACTCTGCTTAGCACTACTGCTAGCACTGTTTTCTCCCGCTAATTTAGGAGTAATTTTTCGTAAGTTTTGAGGCTTTCTAAAAGGTGTATTTGTAGCTGGTTTTTCTTGATTTCTTACCGAACGAGAAACCGGTTTTCTAAAACGAATTTTCTCTTTAGGCACATCATCATCAAACAATCCTTTGTCTACAAAACGATTTGCAACAGCTACCTTGGTTCTTTGAGGAGCTAAATGCTCTAAATATTTTTCATCTATCTCTTCTAAAAAACGACTTGATTCACAATCCATTAGTTTCCCCCAGCGATAACGCGTATGAGCATAACTTAAATAACATTGTTTTTCGGCTCTTGTTAACGCAACATAAAACAAACGTCTTTCTTCTTCCAGGTCACTTCGAGTATTTACACTCATAGCAGAAGGGAATAGTGTTTCTTCCATCCCTACAATATATACAAACGGAAACTCTAATCCTTTTGCCAAGTGAATTGTCATTAAAGAAACCATTGGCTCGTCATCTTCCTTAGTGTCTTGAGTGGTTGCCAATGCAACATCTTCTAAAAAGGCGGTTAAACTCATATCTTGGTCTGCTTCCTTTTTTTCTTCGATAAAGTCTTTAATAGCGTTTAGTAACTCCTGAACGTTTTCTACTTTATTTACCGCTTCTGGAGTTCCATCACCTTGTAAATCTTTTATTAAACCTACTCTTTTTACAACCTCATCGGCTACCTGAAAAGCATTGTTTGCCTGTGCAGAAATTTGCAAACTTTCAATTAAAGTAGCAAAGTTGTTTAACTTGGTTTTGGTACCTCCTTGTATTTTTATATCCGTACTTTCTAAATCTGTAATAATTTTAAAAATAGATTTCCCATAATGATTGGCTGCCACGCTTAATTTATCCATGGTAGTGTCTCCAATTCCTCTTGCCGGATAATTAATAATACGTTTTAATGCTTCTTCATCGTTTGGATTTATCAACACCCTTAAATAGGCCAATAAATCTTTAATCTCCTTACGTTGATAGAACGATAGGCCTCCAAATATTTTATACTTAATTCCCTTTTTACGCAAGGCATCTTCCATTGCACGAGACTGGGCATTGGTACGGTATAGAATTGCAAAATCATCATACTTTAACTGATGATTCATTGCATTTTCGAAAATAGAATTTGCCACCCAACGTCCTTCTTCACCATCGGAAAGGGTACGCATTATTTTAATCTTCCCTCCAGCATCGTTGGCCGTAAAAATAGTCTTATCTAAACGAGTTTTGTTTTTCTCTATTAAACTATTTGCAGCCTCTACAATATTACTAGTAGAACGATAGTTTTGTTCTAATTTAAAAGTTTTAACATCTGGATAATCCTTCTGGAAGTTTAAGATGTTATTGATGTTGGCTCCACGAAAGGCATAAATAGACTGCGAATCGTCTCCTACCACACAAATATTCTGAAAGCGATCTGCCAGGGCACGAACGATTAGGTACTGTGAATGGTTGGTATCTTGATACTCATCTACCATTACATATCTAAAACGATCTTGGTATTTAGATAATACATCTGGAAAACGAACTAACAATTCATTTGTTCTTAGCAGCAAGTCGTCAAAATCCATAGCTCCTGCTTTAAAACAGCGGTTTACATACTCTTTGTAAATAGCTCCCATTTGTGGTCGCATTGCTACAGTGTCTGCTTCTATTAACTCAGGATTATTTTGATAGGCTTTTACAGTGATTAAACTATTTTTAAACTGAGAAATTCGTCCTAAAATAGCTTTAGACTTGTACTGATCTTTGTTTAAGCCCATTTCTTTAATAATGGAATTCATCAATCTAACACAGTCCTGTGCATCGTAAATGGTAAAGCTAGAAGGATATCCTAATTTGTCTGCTTCGGAACGAAGAATACGTGCAAATACAGAGTGAAAAGTCCCCATCCATAGATTTTTTGCTTCACTTTTACCCACCACGGCACCAATACGCTCTTTCATTTCTCTAGCGGCTTTGTTGGTAAAAGTTAAAGACAATATCTGAAAAGCATCGACCCCATTTTGCATTAAATGAGCAATACGATAGGTTAATACTCTTGTTTTTCCAGATCCTGCACCGGCAATAATAATCATTGGCCCTTCCATCTGCTCTACAGCAGCTCTCTGCGGAGGGTTTAGTCCTTCTAAATAATCTGACACGTTACTTCTATTTTTAACGTGAATTTAGCGAAAACCTTGTTTTGTTTTATAAAAAGAAAAAAGAGTTATTAACGATTTGTTTACATCATTTACTATTCTTAATAAAGATCATTTAAGTTTCACTCTCTCCATTCTACAACCCTAAATACCAACCTTTGTTAACAGTAATAAAAACTTAGTAAACTCACTATAATTCAACTCATTAAAAAACTATATTTTCACAGAAACACACCTTCTATAACACTCTATTTAAGATGTTTTAAGTTGATATTTTTATAGTAAAATAACAACAATGAAACATCTTTTTAAATTAACCATCTTGAGTTTTAGCTTACTTGCAATCTCATGTAAAGTTAAAACCAATAGTCAAGAAGTCAAACATTTAGAATATATTGACACCAACGTAAGTCCAAAACAAGACTTTTATCAATTTGTAAATGGCAAATGGTTAGATAGTGTAAAAATACCCGATGAGAAAAGTTCTTGGGGAGGTTTTTATGAACTTAGAGAGTTGACCGACAAAAACATCCTGAAAGTAATTAAAAAAAACATAGAATTGGACACGCTTTCACCTAAATCTGACGAGGCAAAAGCAGTAAACTTATATCTGACTATCTTAGATACCATATCAAGAAACAAACAAGGAGTAAAACCTATTTTAAAGAATATTGAAAAAACCAATCAAATCAGAGATATAGAGAGTCTACAACTCTATATTACTGAAAATCAAACCAAAGGATTTTCATTTTTTTACAGTACCTATGTTTCTGCAAATGCAAAGGATAGTAATAAAAATATGCTCCATTTAGGCCCTGGTCAATTGGGACTTCCTGATCGTGATTACTATATAGCAGACGATAAAGACTCTAAACTCAAAAAAGAAAAGTATCAAAACCACATTGCTAAAATGTTGCAATTTTTAGATTTCGATTCTATTAAATCTGCAAGTACAGCCAACGAAATTGTGCTTTTAGAGACCAAAATGGCCAAAGCTAGAATGGACAAAGTAGAAAGAAGAAACCCTAAAAAAAGATACAATCCTATGAGTGTGGTTCAACTGCAAAAGTTATCTCCTGCAATTAATTGGGAACAACAATTTGCAACTTTGGGAATTGAGCAATTAGACTCTTTAATTGTTACCGATGTTGACTACTTTAAAGATCTTTCTTTTATTCTAGAAACAAATCAAGTTAGTAGCTGGAAAGGATACTGTCAGTGGTTAATTCTGAGGAATGCTGCTTCTAAATTATCTACTGAAATTGAAACTGCCAATTGGAATTTTTACAGTAAGACATTAAGAGGAGCGTTAAAACAAGAAAACAAAGAGAAAATTGCAGTAAGTGTAATCAATGGTAATATTGGAGAAACATTGGGGAAATTATATGTAAAAGAATATTTTCCTCCAGCTGCTAAAAAAACGATGGAAGATATGATTGCTACTCTGATTGAAGCGTATAAAACCAGAATAGATGCACTTCCTTGGATGGACGATTCAACTAAATTAAAAGCAAAAGAAAAATTAGCAAAAACAACCATTAAAGTTGGATATCCAAACAAATGGAAAGACTATAGTAAGCTAGAGATTGTATCTCCTAAAGAAGAAGGTAATTACTACCGTAATATCCAAAATATTTCTGAATGGAATTTTAAACAAAAAATTGAAAAATTAAAAAAACCTGTCAATAAAATGGAATGGTATATGGCTCCACAGGTTGTAAATGCTTATTACAATCCTTCTTATAACGAAATTGTGTTTCCAGCCGCTATTTTACAAAAGCCTTTCTTCGACTTTAAAGCCGACCCTGCTATTAACTTTGGTGGAATTGGAGCCGTTATTGGACATGAAATATCTCATGGATTTGATGATAGTGGTGCAAACTATGATGCAGATGGTAACCTTGTAAACTGGTGGAAAGATGAGGATTTGGAACAATTTAAAGCTCTTGGTAGTCAATTAGCAGATCAGTTCAGTAAAATAGAAGTTTTACCGGACACATACATCAATGGTAAATTTACTCTAGGAGAAAATATAGGAGACTTAGGTGGTGTTAATTCTGCATACGATGCTCTACAAATTCATCTAGCTAAACAAGAAGAAGTAGCTCTGATTGATGGTTACACACAAAACCAACGTTTTTTTATGAGCTGGGCAAATATTTGGAGAACGAAAATGCGTGATGATGCTTTGATAAATAGAGTGAAAACAGACCCACACTCTCCAGGAATGTATAGGGCTACTCAGCCATTATTAAATGTAAATGCTTTTTATAAAGCTTTTAATATATCTGAGAAAGACAGTATGTATTTAGCTCCTGAACAAAGAATAAAAATCTGGTAACTCTATAATGTTATTATTGGCTCTTAATAAAAAAAGCTCACCTATATTCCTCTATTGGTGAGCTGTACTATTTTTACAGCCTCAACGGCCTCTTTCACATCGTGCACACGTAAAATTTGAGTTCCTTTTTGCAGGGCAATTGTATTGGCTACCGTGGTTGCATTTAAAGCATCTTGCGGAGTAATCCTTAATGGCTTATACAACATCGATTTTCTTGAAATTCCCGTTAAAACCGGGAAATTCATTTTCTGAAAATAGTTTAAGTTTTTTAACAATTCATAATTGTGCTCTAACGTTTTTCCAAATCCAAAACCTACATCTAATATTACATCATACACATGTAATTCTTTCAACTTAGCTACTTTCTTAGACAACTCGTAAAATACTTCGGTTACTACATTTTCATAAGTCGGAGTTTCTTGCATGTTTTGAGGATTCCCTTGCATGTGCATTATTACATACGGCACTTTTAAATCTGCGATGGTTTTAAACATGTTCTTATCTAAATCTCCTCCAGAAATATCGTTTATCATACAGGCACCAGCTTGTATACATTGTTTGGCAACTTCGCTTCTAAAAGTATCTATAGAAATTAGAATGTTTGGGAAATTTTTCACCAACAAATCAACTACAGGAATAATTCTGTTTAACTCTTCTTCTTGGGTAATATGTTTGGCTCCAGGACGTGAAGAATAAGCCCCTACATCAATAAAAGTAGCTCCGTTGTCTAACATTTTTTTCACTTTAGACAAAATAGATACTTCATCTTTATACATTCCTCCATCAAAAAAAGAATCTGGGGTTATGTTTAAAATTCCCATTACTTTTGGAGTAGACAAATCAATTAAAGTTCCTTTGCAGTTTATGGTGTGGTGTGTATTCACAATTTAAAATTGAATGATTGAATAATTTAATGATTTGTTTAGCGTTTAGTTGTTGGTAACTCCCGTATAACTCCTCAAAAAAATTGAAAATTCGTAATTTGTAATTCGTAATTCTTACTTAAATTCGTTTCCGATATCGAAATTACTGAAAAAACACACACTATGTCTAAAACGGCTGAACAATACGATAAAATTATTGACCAATGTTTAAGTTTATTCTCTAAAAAGATGACCGACTATGGAAGTGCTTGGAGAATTTTAAGATTGCCTAGCTTAACAGATCAAATTTTTATCAAAGCACAGCGTATTAGACAACTACAAGAAAACGATGTTAGAAAAGTAGACGAGGGAGAAGTTTCTGAGTTTATTGGTATTATTAACTACTGCGTAATGGCTTTAATTCAGATTGAAAAGGGAATTGCAGATCAGCCAGATATTGAAACAGCAGAAGCGGTTGAATTGTACCAAAAGCACATTAATATTACTAAAGAATTAATGCTGAATAAGAATCATGATTATGGTGAAGCATGGAGAGACATGCGTGTTAGTTCTTTAACCGATTTGATACTACAAAAATTATTAAGAGTAAAACAGATAGAAGACAACAAAGGGAAAACCTTGGTGTCTGAAGGAATTGATGCCAATTATCAGGATATGATTAACTACTCTGTTTTTGCAATGATTCACTTGACCTTAGCATAAAATTGATATGAAATACATTACACACCTTTTGAGATTCCTAGTAGGAGCCTTATTTATTTTTTCAGGATTTGTAAAATTGGTAGACCCTTTAGGTTCTGCCTATAAATTTGAAGAATATTTTGGTGCAGATGTGTTAAATTTAGAATTCTTAGTTCCTTATGCTTTGCCTTTTGCAATTCTATTAATTTTAGTAGAATTACTATTAGGAATTGCACTCTTAATAGGTTTTAAAACCAAATTAACTGTTTGGAGTTTGTTTGCTATTACCTTGCTCTTTTTATTTTTAACTTGGTATTCTGCCACTTACGATAAAGTGACTGATTGCGGGTGTTTTGGAGATGCTGTAAAATTAACACCTTGGGAAACATTTTACAAAAACGTTGTATTTATTGTATTAATCCTTGTACTAATAGCACAACAAAAAAACATACAACCTCTACTCTCTAAAAACTTTAGAAACTGGACCTTATTTTTGTCTTTATTTGCATCCTTATATGTAATTTACTACTCCTTAAGCTATTTACCAGTAATAGACTTTAGACCCTATGCAGAAGGTAAAAATATTCGTGAAGGGATGGAATACAATGAGGACGGAGAAATTCCTCCTGTACATGATTTGTATTTAGAATCGGCTACAGATGATTTAACAGAAACTATTTTAGATGCTCCAAAGGCTATGCTTATTTTAGCAAACGAATTAGAACATGCACCTAAAGATTCTTGGAAAGAAGTGGTTGCACATGCAAAAAAAGCCCAAGAAAAAGGATATATAGTCTATGCTGTTTCTAGTAGTGGTTCTGCATTGGTAAAAGAAACCATAGAAAACAATAAAATTCCATTTGAAATTCTATTCTGTGATGGTACCACTATAAAAACCATGTGTAGAGCAAACCCTGGAATTATGATTCTTAACAATGCTACTGTTACTGCTAAATATAGCTGGAATAAAATTACAGAAAACGAATTCTAAGCCCACATACAAAACTCGTACAGAGATATTTACAGATTTTTCTTTTTTTAATCTTTACTAACATATTTTAAAAAAGGTTTTAACCTGTAATTTATTGGTTATTAAATCGACTATGGAATAGCTAATTTATTTACCTTAGCTTCCTGTATAAAAAGATAAAATTATCTTTTGAAAAAGTAATTTTTAATCTTTTTACACGTTAATAAAATCGACATGAATAGATTTATAACCGCCAACCTAAAACAAATTACGGTAGTATTTTGTTTCTTATTTACTACGTATTCTTTTGCACAAGAAGACGAATCTTTGGATGAAAAGTTTGAACATTTTAAAGATTTTTTAACCATCCACCCTAACAAAAAGGCAGTAGAGAAAGACAGCACACTTTACCCTTCTAAGTTGATTATGGCACCTATTATTGCCTATTCTCCCGAAACAAGTATGAGTGCAGGTGTTGGAGCCAAGTACTTATTTAAATTTAAAGGTTCTGGAGAAGAAACAAGAACTTCTAATATGCCTATAACGGTGCAATACACCTTAAAAAATCAATTTATCTTATTCTCAGGTTTCGAAATTTTCACCAATCAAGAAGAATGGGTTATTATTGGTAATTTTGCTTTTAAAAACTTCCCTAGATTGTTTTATGGTTTTGGTAGAGAATCTTTAGAAGAAAATGAAGAAGAATTTGCTTACCATCAGTTTAGATTTGAACCCTTGGTACTGAAACAAGCTTTTGCCAAATACTTGTTTTTAGGTGGTGGTATTCGATACAATCATATATACGATGTTGATATTAAAGAAAATGGAATTTTAGATGGTTTAAAAGTCCCTGGTTACAGAGGTTCTACTTCTAGCGGTCTAGAATTGGCAATTTTATACGACAGTCGTGATAATATTTTAAATGCAGAAAAAGGTCTGTTTGCACAAATAACGCATGGTTTTTATGGAAAGCTATTAGGAGGTACTCAAAAATTTCAGCTAAGTCGTTTTGACTTTCGTTATTTCTTTAAGCCTTTTCCTAAGTTAGACGATGTTATTGGTTTTCAGGCAATAGGTAGATTTACGCATGGAGAAACTCCTTTTTCTGAATTGTCTCTTTTTGGTAGTGAAGAAATATTAAGAGGTTATATAGAAGGTCGCTATGTAGACAAACATATATTGGCCGCTCAGGTAGAATATAGAAAACATCTTTTTGGTAGACTTGGAATGGTAGCTTTTGCAGGTTTAGGAGATACGACCAACAAAGTAGATCAGTTTAAAATTAAAAATTTAAGGCCTTCTTTTGGTCTTGGTTTACGCTTCTTACTAGATGCTGAAGAGAAATTAAATATCCGTTTTGATTATGGTATGGGGAAAAATTCGAGTACTCCTTATTTAAACATAGCAGAAGCATTCTAAATCTTACAATTCCACATATTATTCCTCTTTTTTTAAGATAAAGAGGAATAGTTTAAGGTGTTCATTAAACTTTTGGAGCCTAACAAAGTCATAGTTTAAATTATAATTAAACCATGACACTAAAACCTTGCAAAGTAACTTTCGCTTACTTTTTATTATTCTTTTGCTTAGTTGCTAAAGCTCAACACATTGAAGTAAAAGGTAGCATTATAGACGAAACAACAAAAACTCCAATTGACTTTGCAACGGTTCAAATAGAAGAAACTAAAAACCATCGTTTATTAGGTTATGGTTTTTCTGACGACAAAGGTAATTTTGTGATAGAAACCGATATTAAAGAAGAAACCGACATTTCTTTAGTGGTTACATATATTGGTTTTACCACATTTAAAAAGCGTATTACTTTAAACAAATTGCACTACAATGCAGGACAAATTTTGCTACACGAATCTGCAGAAAAATTAGACGAAGTAGTTATTACCGCAACTCCACCCGTTTTAATTAAAAATGATACCATGCAATTTAACGCAGCCTCTTTTAAAACAAGAGAAGATGCTACCGCAGAAGATTTATTTAAAAAACTACCCGGTGTCTCTGTAGACAATGACGATGGTAGCGTGCAAGTTAACGGAGTGGATGTAACTCGTATTTTAGTAAACGGGGAACCTTTTTTTAGCAACAATCCTAAGGTTGCAATGAAAATTATCTCTAAAGACATGATTGAAAAAATTGAAATCACCAATACCAAAAGTGATGAAAATCAATTTACAGGAAATGAAGATGACGAAGAGGCTAAAACCATGAATATTATTTTAAAGAACAGAGATAAAAGCAACCTATTTGGAAATGCAACTGCTGGGATTGGTACAAATGATAGATACGAAGCCAATGCTGTTATGAATCGTATGCTAAATAAATCTTTCTTTACGCTTTTAGCTTTTACCAACAATGTAAACAAAAACAACTTTAGTTACGACGAAGATAATGACAATACGTTTGACAGAGCTAGAGCTATTAGAACTGCAACTAATGTAGGAGCCAACTATTCTAACAAGTTTGATGGTGGAGACAAAATAAACATAGATTACTTGTTTTCTGACAATGAATACGACAAAGGTACCAGAGAGAATAGGTTAAGTTTAGTCCCTGGTAATACAAACTCTACAATTAGTAACTCTAGAGATATTACCAATCAGAACGTAAATAGGTTAAATTTTAAAATGACCAATAATCTATTTGACAATTTTAGATTAATTACAAGCACCAACTTTTTTAATAGAGATAGAGATTTTACCCGAGAGTCTGATAGAGAAACAATTAAAGAAGATGGTGAATTTGCCAATAGAAATACTGGGAATTTTAAACAAGAACAAATCACTAGGAATATTAATTCTAACATTAATGCAGTTTATAAATTCGACAAATTAAACTCCTTTATTAGTTACAGAATAGGTACATCTAACAATTCTTTTGATGCTAATTCCAGAAACATATCTGAAACCTCTTTTAACAGTTCCACTCGTGAAGATGTTTTTAGAAACCAAACCATTCTACAAAATAGGAGAGATTTTAGTATTTCTAATACTGTTAAATACAACCAACGTTTTTTAGAAAACCATTCAGTTTCGTACGAATTTAGCCATAGGAAAGACCAGAAAGAAGAAGATAAAGAAACTTCTGATTTTAATGAAAGCTCTAGTTCATTCATTTTAAACGATTCGTTAAGTTTTGATCAACGCATTGACATTACTAAAGAAGAACATAAAATTGCTTATGCATTTAGAAAAAACTCTATTTTTTTTAATGTTAAAGCTAGTCAACTTACAACAGAAGTAGCCAATAAAGAATTAAACCGAAATAAAGGCTTAGAACGAGAGTTTAAAGACTTTTTATTTAGTTCTAAATTTCGTTACTCTATTAAAAAGAAACTAACCATTAATGCGAATTATAGAACCAAAAGCATAGTTCCTAAAAACAACGAATTACTAACAATTACAGACAACACCAACCCTTTAAGAATTAATAAAGGTAATCCAAATTTAAAAAGAGAACTAGAACACTTAATGAGTATTAATTTTAGAACTTTTAACAGGAAAAGTAAAATATTTTTCTTTAACCGTTTTAGTTACACAACTGTTCAGGATAGGATTATTGACAAGACTAGCGTAGATAGTTTATTGGTTACCACTAGAAGCTTTACAAACAATAGCGACAATCATAAATATAGTATTAATGGAAGTATTAGTAAAGACTACAAGAAATCTCCCATATTCTATAGCTTTAAAATGAAATGGTTTGCTAGCACAGGTCAAAACACTCACATCATTAATGATGTTTTATTCAAAAGTACTTTTTATACATTTGCTCCCTCTGCATATGCCGAATTTAACTATAACGATATTATAGAAATAAGCCCAAGATATCGTCTGTTTCTAGACGACACTAAATACGATAATAACGAAATTCAAGACCAGTCTAACATTCAGCATACTTTTGGTTTAAACATTACCACTTTTGGCCCTAAGCGTTTTACCATTTTTAATCAAATGCAATACAACTTAAACCCAAGATTTGAAGAAGGCTTTGGAAAACAGTCTTTGGTATGGAACATAACTGCAAACTATAGTATAGTACCTAACAAAGCTAAATTAAAGCTAACCGTGTTTAATATTCTAAATCAATACGACAACACAACAAGAAGATTAACAGAAAGTAGAAACTCTACCTATACGTATGATGTATTAAAACAATACTTTATGCTAAGTTTTAGGTATAACTTTAAAAATTCATAATTAGCTACCCCACTCCATTTTTATATAGTTGATAAACCCAAAATGCCTCTAGTTTGTTCTAGAGGCATTTTGCATTGTATCTATAATAAAAAAAACACTTCGTTTTAGAAGTGCCTTTAGTAGTAACAGGAACTGGACTTACCTCGACTATATCTTATTTAGCCTGCCTAGAGTTTACCGAAAGGCTCGGCACAGGCTTCTCATCCAGTTACTAATAATTAAAAACCTCTATAACAAAAAAGACACCTCTAAATGAAGTGTCTTTACTAGTAGCGGGAACTGGACTTACCTCGACTATATCTTATTTAGTCTGTCTTGAGTTTACCGAAAGGCTCTGTACAGACTTCTCGTCCAGTTACAAATAATCAAACGTCCCTAAAACAAAAAAGACACCTCTAAATGAAGTGTCTTTGCTAGTAGCGGGAACTGGACTCGAACCAGTGACCTTCGGGTTATGAGCCCGACGAGCTACCTACTGCTCTATCCCGCGATTTGGACTGCAAAGATACGCTATATTAGTCTTACCAGCAACTATTTTTTACAATTATTTAATTTATTTTTATAAACCTTATATACAGCATATTATTATCTTTGATTTTCCTAAAACGAATTCACCATTATGTTATCTAAAGCTTGCAAATATGCCATTAGAGCTATACTTTATTTAGCTATCCACTCAAATAAAGATAAAAAGATAGGAATTAAGAGTATTGCAGAAGAACTACAAACTCCTCAACCTTTTTTAGCCAAGCTTTTACAACAATTAAGCACACATAAATTGGTATCTTCTACCAAAGGTCCGGGAGGTGGGTTTTATTTGTCCGAAGAAGATTTAAATATAAAACTCTGGGACATAGTGGTAAATATAGATGGAACTGAAAAATTTGACGAATGTTTCTTAGGACTCGATTTATGTAGCGACAAATACCCTTGTCCTGTTCACAACATTGTAAAGCCTTTTAAAAATGAAATTTTAAAAGATTTTAAACATAAAACTGTGGGAGAGTTAAGAGGAGAAATAGAAACATCTGGGACTTTACTTTCTTTAAAACTTTTGGAAAAATAAGAAAGTGTGCCTTTACTCTATAAGAACTAAAAACACACCTCTTCTCCAAAACTAAATAATTATTTTATCAGAACAGATTCTTTGTGGTAATGCCTTAGCGCATGCTCTTTTTGCCTTTCTGAACTAAAATTAGTTACCTTTTTTAAGTAACCGATTACCCTAGTTGCATGGTCTACATTTTTAGAATAACAATTTGGACATTTGTACAATGTATTCTTATCAATATGATTGCAGTCGTTACAAACTGTTATTTTAACATTAAAACAAAAGTAATTACACCCAGCTTTTGCAGTAGCCTCTATCAATTTTACAAATCCATCTTTGTTAGGAGCTTCGTCTAAATTTAAATGCAAAGCCGATCCTCCATCTAGATATTGTACATAGTCTTTACCATGCAAACGTATTTTATCTAAATGATTAATTTCTGTATCTTCTACTGCATAGAAATAAGAATTGTAACAGTCTCTACTTACATCTAAACCAGACTCTTTATCCCATTTTGCATTCTTAATTCCTAAATTTTCCGCAGGAACAAATTCAGTATTAAATAAATACCCCCACTCTTGTTTTGCCTTTTTATTTTCATCGTATATAGCATACAAATAGCTATTGATAAACTCTTTATACGCTTTGGTATTTTGTGCTTTAATACCTAAACTCTCAGCAGCTTCTACCATTCCATTTACTCCAATAGTTAAGAACTGTTTATCTAAACTTATAAAGCCAGAATTATAAACAGGCAACAAACCTGCTTTATTATATTCATCCATCAATTGTCTATAAGCAACCTGATATTTGTGTATTTTTTTTACTTCTTTTCTTACATCTCTACCCTGTTGCACCAATCTATTCATATTAAGTGTAATTACATTAATAGAACCTGTAGCTACTCCTCCAGCTCCCAAAGAATAACTAAACGTAGTATCTAAGATTTCGTTCCTTAACCTACAGCAGGAAGCCAAGCTATCTGCATTTTCTGATTGATAGATAAAAAACGAATTCCCTTCGCTTAATTCTTTTGCACATAAATTGGTAAACTCAGTATCTTTAGGTTTCATATTTTCTGTTAACATAGCAGCTGTAACCACCGGAAATGTTAAAATTGCTTTTGTTCGCTCTTTATTAAACCAAGACAAAAAGAAAGCTTGTAATTTCTTTAATCTACCCCATTCTGGTTTGGTCATATCTGGAAATACAAAATCTCCAAACATGCTATTAAAGTAATACTCATCATACAACGAAATATTCCAAAATACAGACTGATAACCTCTTGCGGCAGCTGGCTGATTTATAGCATATACTACATGTTGTAAGTGGTTTTTAATCGTATCAGGAAAAGTCTCTAAATAATCGTCTCCATAATCTATTGCCGCAAAATGATCAAAATACATTAGAAACTCCACTGTAGCCATGGCTCCTGCAAATTGAGAACTCACCGCAAATACCAAATTGACAAACTCTCCACAAAAACTCTCTAAATGTTTAGGTGCCAAACTCTCTCCACCTAATTTAGTTAAGCCGTCTAATAAAAAAGGATACATATTTATAGAAACACAATAAGGCTTTAAAGAAGTCTCGTCGTGCACATAAATCTCATGATCCTCTATCTGCCTTTCATATTCATTTGCCAATTCAGCCCCAAAAAGTTCTGCAATTTTATTCTTTACCAAAGCTCTGTTTACTTGAATGTTTATATCCTTATTCAATTCAGCCTCTAAGGTTGCAATATTCTTTGACGTGACATTTGCATTGGAATCTACCTTAGATCCGTCTGCTGCATTTACAGCATTTAGATACTGATGTATAAAGTTTATCTTCTTTTGAACCTGCTCTTCTGTTAGTCTTATCATATCTTTTATTTTTTATGAAATAATGAATTCATCTTTTTACCTGTTGCTACTTCTTTAAATATCTGATTGGTATTTTCACTATCTAAACCTCCTCTTTTTTTTATCCAGGGTCCGGTTTTTAAGTAATCTAAATTTTCTTCAATTGCTTTGCTTACATTATTTAGACCTGTATACAAACATGTTTTATACCCCAATGTTTTCGCTATTTTCAATAAAAAAATTAATTCTTCAAACTCCCATTCTCCCCCCATAAACAAAACGCATGTGGCATAGCCTCTATAATCAATAAGTGTATTTATGTATTCTTTCCTCTTTAACTTTTCACCACTCCTAGTGGTTCTTAACTCTGGACTATGGCATCCTTTGCATTTTAAAGGGCATCCACAAATAGAATATGTTAGACTAATTTCCCCAGGAACTTCTTTAAAAGTGATATCGAATCTACTAAAAAACATATTAAGACCTTTTTATATTTTATAAAGATAATTTATTTTAATTAGGCATAAAAAACAGCTATTAATAGTTATGAAAAGAGTTATAAACAAAAAGCTAGAACAAATGTTCTATTAACTACCTCATAATTCCTAGTCCTTTAATAATTTTTAGTATATTTTTAACTTTGAAAGAATGAAGTTTAACTACCTTAACTATTATGCTAAAAACTAACTTAATTAAAGCTATACTTTTTTTAACTTTTCATTTATTTACCTCTTTCATTTATGCTCAAAACTCTATTTCTTTTGATCATATTACAACCAAGGAAGGTTTATCCCAAGGAGATGTAAACTCTATACACCAAGACAAGAATGGTTTTATGTGGTTTGCAACTCACGACGGTTTAAATAAATTTGATGGTTATGATTTTACGGTTTATAGACCTGAAGTAGATAACGAAAAAAGTATTAGCAGTAATTTAATATACCGAATCGCTGGAGATGCAAACGACAATCTATGGATAGGAACTACAGGTGGAGGTATAAATTTTTATGATAAGAAAAAAGATGAATTTACTCAGTTTATACATAAAGCAGACGACCCTAGTAGTATTATAGACGACCATGTAAGCTGTGTTTATGTAGATAGAGAAAATAGATTGTGGGTTGGTACAGACAGAGGTCTTGATATGGCCAAACTTGACAATTTTGATAGTAAGTTAGAATTCAAACATTTTTCTCTAAAAGGAAGAGGTATTTCTAGTAATTATAAAAAAAGTAGAATTCACTCTGTATTTCAAGACAGTCAAGGTCAAATTTGGGTAGGTAATATTAGTGGATTATTTATTTTATCAAGAGACTCTTTGGGAGAAGCATATTTTAAGAGAGTTAATGACATGATTGGATTGCCTCCTGGTCCTGTTAACGCTATAATTGAAGACAAATATGGTAGAATTGTTATTGCAGGTGGTGTTGGAACTTTTATATACAATCCTATTAGTGACAAAAACAATGTATTACGTGTAAACTGGACCTACTGTAACTCTTTAACCATAGATAAAAAAGATAATTTATGGATAGGAACTCATTCTGGTTTACTTCATTACAAAATAAACCAAAAGAGTATTACCCCTAAGCTTATAGAAACCAATCTATACACTCCAGAAAATCCATATAGCATAAACAACAATGTAATTAGTTCGTTATATGTAGATAAGACCGGAATTATTTGGGTTGGAACACACGGTGGAGGAATTAATAAAATAGATCACGAGAAAAAGAGATTCTATCTTATTAAGAAAACAATAGATAAAAACAGTTTAAGTTACAATAATATTAGAACCCTTTACGAGGATAAAAACGAAAACTTATGGATTGGTACTTCTGGTGGAGGTATTAATATTAGCAAAAAAGAGGACAATTACAAAAAGTTTCATAAACTAGAAATATACCCTAGAAAATGTCTTGCCATTCAAGAAATTGACAATGGAAATTCAATTCTTCTCGGATTTGAATCGTCTCCTGGGCTATTTAAGATCAACCTTAAAAACAAAAAAATTGAAGACCTTAGCAAAAAGGATTTAATACCAATTAATGACATCCCAGAAAGTGCTTTCTCTATTCTAGAAGACAAAAGCGGTAATGTTTGGATTGGAACTTATAGCAGTGGAATTTTTAGATGGTTAAAAGACCCTAAAACAAACACTTACATTAAAGACAACTTATCGTTCGATTCGTCTAACCCTAATAGTATTTCTAGTAATATTATTCGTTCTATATTTGAAGACAGTGTTGGTAACATCTGGTTTGGTACAGGAAATGGTTTATGTAAACTAGAAAAATCACAAGTAAAACAAGACAACCCACTATTTATTACTTACAAGAATAACCGCAAAGACTTAAATAGCTTAAGCCATAACTACATATTAAAAATAGGCGAAGCTAGTGATGGAACCCTTTGGGTAGGAACTTTAGGTGGTGGTTTAAATAAACTAATTACTTCTAAAAGTAAAAAAGAAGCTAAGTTTGAATTTTACTCAGAAAAAGATGGTATTTCTAACAATGTAATTAAAGCATTTTTAGAGGACGATCAAGGTAATTTATGGATTTCGTCTAATAAAGGAATCTCTAAATTTAACCCTAAAAAAAATGTTTTTAAAAATTACGATGTAAATGATGGCTTACAAGGGAATGAATTTGCCGAAACGTCTGCTGTAAAAAGAAAAAATGGAGAGCTTGTTTTTGGAGGTACCAATGGCTTAAATCATTTTGTTCCAGAAAACATTAAAGACAATTCACAAAAAGCCAATGCAGTTATCACAAAATTTTCAATTGCGAATCAGACTCTAAAAAAAGGTGAAAAATTTAACAACCGAGTTATTTATGAAAAAGCAATTTACGAAACCAAAGAACTAGAACTTAACTATGACGAAAATAGCATTTCGTTTGAATTTGCTGCACTGCACTACTCTGCTCCCTTAAAAAATAAGTTTGCATACAAGCTAGAAGGGTTCGACAAGAATTGGACTTATACTAACGCAAATAAAAGATTTGCCAACTATACCAATTTAGGACCAGGTACCTATACACTAAAAGTAAAAGCATCTAACAACGATAATGTATGGGAAAATACGTTTACAGAATTAAAAATTAAAATTGTTCCTCCTTTTTGGAAAACAACTCCTGCCTACTTTATTTATATGATTGTGATTATTTGTTTTATAATCTTGGTGGTTCAATTTATTTTAAGAAGAACTCAGAAAAAACATAATTTAGAGGTTCAAGAAATTGAAAAAACAAAAAAAGAGGAATTACAAAATTTAAAATTAGAATTCTTCACAAACGTATCTCACGAATTTAGAACTCCTTTAACCTTAATAAAAGGACCTTTAGATGTTCTTAAGAAAAGAGGAAGAGATTTAAACCCTGAAAACTTTAATGAACAGTTAAGATTAATGGAAAAAAACACCAATTACTTATTAAGGTTGGTGAATCAATTACTTGACTTTAGAAAAATGAACCAAGGAAAAACTACCTTGGTTATGAGACATAGTAATATCGTGGCTTTTATTCATGAAGTGGTAGAGCCTTTCCAATTTTTAGTTCATAAAAAAGATATCAACTTTAACATTCATAAAGAGACAGAAGAAATGTTTAGTTGGTTTGATCATGATGCGCTTGAAAAAATAATCAACAACTTGCTATCTAACGCTTATAAATTTACCTCAGCTGAAGGTAACATAGACATTTTTGTACTGAATGAAAACAACCAGATAGTTATTAAAGTTAAAGATTCTGGTATTGGTATTGCTCCAGACAGACTTAAAAATATTTTTGAGCGTTACTACACTAAAAAAGATAAAAACGAAAACAACCCTAAAGGAATTGGAATTGGATTAGCATTCACTAAAAACTTAGTAGAATTACATCAAGGTAGTATTGAAGTAAATAGTAAAAAAGGCATTGGAACTGAATTTATTATAAAATTACCTATAGACAAAGAAGCTTATATAAACAATCCTAAAATTGTTTGTAAAGAAGATACCGATGGTGACTTTGAAAGAAGATCTTCTGAAGCTGAATCTATTGCCATAGATACTAGTGATGAGATTACAGATGAGAACATTGCTAAAGAAAGGTCTAATGAATTGCCTATTTTATTAGTTGTTGACGACAACAAAGACATTAGAACATTTATAAAATACTCGTTGGCTGATGAATATAAAATTTACGAAGCTGAAAATGGGTTAGAAGGATTTGAAATGGCTACCAAGATTATTCCAAATGTTATTGTTACAGATTTGGTAATGCACATAATGGATGGTATGGAGCTTTGTGAAAAATTAAAAACTACAGTTACAACTAGTCATATACCTGTAATTATTCTATCGGCTAAACTCTCTCAAGAAAAAGAACTAGAGGGATTAAAGCACGGTGCGGATGACTACATTAGAAAACCGTTTGATATTGAGCTATTACAATTAAAGCTTCAAAATATTACCAACAAGAGATCATTGCTTCGCAAACGTTTTAACAGAGAAGTTAACCTAAAACCTGCTGAAGTAACTGTTACCTCTGCAGACGAACGTTTCTTAAAACAAGTAATTGAGATTATTGACAAACATATGACTAACACTGAGTTTAGTGTAGAAACTTTGGTTAATGAAATTGGTCAGAGTAGAAGTAATTTGTATTTAAAACTAAAAGAAATTACAGGCTTATCTTCTAGTGAATTTATTAGAAGTATCCGTTTAAAGAGAGCTATGCAGTTGTTCGACACTACAGATTTACCTGTTAAGGAAGTAATGTATAAAACAGGATTTAGTACTGCTTCTTATTTCTCTAAATGTTTTAAAAAACAATTTGGATCTAAACCAAGTGATTACTTAAACAAAAAGAAAGGAAAACCAGGAGATATTTCGGTTGATGATTTATTAGAGTAACCATTTTATTTACAAGTAATATATACAAACAAGGGAGTAACTAATTAGTTACTCCCTTGTTTTTTTTTAAGAACTACTTATACAACTATACTATAATAGATAGAACAATGAGACTTAATTAAGATTTTAAGCCCTCCTACACAATCATAAAAACTACTTGTACATTTAAAACAGTTCTCCCCTGTTACTTATTATACATACCAAACTCCATAAAAAAACCGTCAATAAAATTGACGGTTTAATTAATTTGCTATGTGCAATATAGAACTATCTATTTACGGTAAAAATGCTGGTGCAACTTGGAAATCATCCACATAGAAAGTTGCATCTGTAGCAGAACGAACCCATAATTGCATAGTTCCAGTATCTAATCCACTTGAAACTACTTTATTAGACACTATTTCAACCCATCGACCAGTAGGTATCATACCAAAATTATCTCCAGTATTTACTCCCCACCATGGTGTACTTCCTAAGAAGGGTCCTAAAATCCAATCTAAAGTACCAGACTCAAGATAAACTTTAAAAGAGAACCTATAAGCAGCTCCAGCTTCTAACTGAATATTGCTTCCTGAGTTGGCAGAAACTATTCTTATTGCTTTATTTTCTCCATCTATTTTAATTTTAAGACTTGATGAACCAACAAATGCTCTTTCTATAGAATTCTCAAACTCATATGAAGTAGCTGTTGTATGACCTGCATTACCACCAATTGCCCAGTTGGTTTGACTAAACTCTGTTAAAGCAGGATTGTTTAAAATATTCTCTCTTTGCGTAATAACTGGAGCTGTAAATGCTGCTACATTATTTTCAAAAGAAGGAGAACCTAACTCCACAGAAGCATCAAAACTAACACTTACATTGCTATCCGTTGTATATATTGGAGTAGCAGTCGTAATAATTAACACCGATGGATCTGTTGGACTAATTTCTACAGATTGCACTGGGTTGTCTGTACCATCTACATCTACTTTAAAACTACTCACAATATTAGCATCTAATGACTCGAAACCAGCATTAAACGTTAACGGAATAGATCCATTTTCTAAAGAAGAAGAAACATCTCCTTGAACAGTAATAGGCGTAGTAGACTTTTTTACTCTAATTAAAACAGGTGCTCTATAAATTTCGTTATCACCTACAAACAAGTTATTATCTCTATCTACCTGTCTTGTAAAAGAAAGTCTTGTTACAAACTCACCAAGATTCGTAAACGTATGCGATCTAATAATATCAGATTCTGGTGGTAATAAAGACAAGTTTTCAGTGTACGACTGAAAAGGAGTATTTAAATCGTTAACATCAAAAATACTCAATGTACGTGTAGAAGGTCTAGAAATTTCTACATTCGATTTTTCTACAAAATCTACCGTTTCTCCAGCTTCTATTTCCAACACTTCAAAACCACTAATTTCTGCTGCAGACCCATCAGCAGATACATCTGATGCTGCATATACCACACCATCTTTTTCTATGGTATGATTTGCCACAATAGTATCATACACATATACTGTAAAATCCTTTTCTATTACCCATTTACCTCTTTCCTCATCAAAAACAGTACTAATGACTCCTTCCGAAGACTCAAAAGCAACAGAATCATTAAAAACATTTAACAGTTTAACTGTTGTAGTTGGTACATTGTTACATACTACACCAATAGCATGCTCGTTAGTTACTGTTGCTCCAGGATTGTTAATAAACTGCTTTAAGCTTTCTTTAAACTCTTGAGTATACTCATTTCTTGGTATATTTAATCCTGTAATTATTTCATCTCCTTCTTGAATAATCCAACTATGCTCTACAGCACCTGTTGAAAAATCTGTAAATGCAACATAATTACCTCTATCAGTTCTGTGTAGAAGCGTGTCTCTCCAGTTACCAAAGTTAGATCTCCAAGCTAATGAAGTAAACTCACTGGGAGCTTCATATTCATCATTCTGACAAGAGAAAATGATGAATGGAATTAAGAATAATATTAATATTTTTTTCATGATTAGTCGTTAATTTTTTGATTACTATTTATCTCATCTACAGGAATAGGGAAATATTCTTTATCATCTGTGTAAAATGCATTTGCCTCTCTAAACTCATCGTAAAAGTTAGATCTTCCTTCACCAGGATGAGCTACTCTATTTAGGTTTAACTCTTCCAATGTTTTAAACTCTCCTCTAAAAGCTACTTGACCTGCAGGAGTTGGATTACTTGCATTATGACTGTACAATAAAACTTCACCCCTAAAGACACTTCTACCGTTAAAACCAGCAGGAACACCAGCTAAAGAAAAAGACTTTTGTGACAATTCTTGTAATCTATCTCTAATAACACCCCATCTTCTTAGGTCATAAAATCTAATAGCATTTCCTTCAATAGCTAATTCTAAAGGTCTTTCAACATATCTTAAGTGATTTGTTAACTCTTCTTTGGTATCATATAATAAATCATCTGGATTTCCATCATAGTCATAATCTCCAGGAAGTTCTTCGCTAAATGTGTAAGCTGCAAATTCTGCATGCGTAGATCTAGGCCCTAATAACACTACTCTAGCTCTTCTTCTTACCTTATTTATGTAGTATCTTGCTTCTTCTAAATTATCTTCTAGCAACAAGCATTCTGCGTACATTAAATAAACATCTGCCAAACGAATTAATCTTAAATTCACTCCAGATCTACCATCTCCAGTTACAGCAACATCTGTTCTAACTCCTAAGTTCCAGTTGGTTTGCTTCTTAAAGTTGCTAATCCAGTGAACGTTATCAAAAATACGATTGTCTAATGTTACCGCAGCTTCTACCTCAACTCCATCTACTACTAAAGGTGTTTGCTCTGCAGTTCTAGGTGCGTTGTAAAAACTAGAATACCTATCATCGAACATAGCAATAGAGTTAGATGTTCTTTCTGAAAACAATCTTAAGGTATCTCTAGCCGTATCAGGATCTACAACCACATTTATTGGATCTGCCGGATCTGGCATCTCTTCTCTATAAGTCGTAAGTAACCATGCAGAAGGAACAATTGCAGAAGCAAAACCTCCAAGACCAATGTTATCTGAAATAGTATTGTGTAATGCTTCTTCTGTTCCAGCATCTTTAGAAGTTGCTACAGCAACAGTATAGTTTATTTCTAAGATAGACTCGCTGTTAAATTCATTTAAAGACGTAAAGTTGTCGTTAATATCTTGCGTTAAAGAATAACCTCCATTGTTGATGATATCTTCAAAATAAAACTTAGCACTATCTTTTGCAACTTGATTTCTAGCATCACCTTCATTTCTGTAGTCATATTCATATAAATAACTCTTTCCTAATAAAGCTTTACAAGCATTACCTCCTATTCTCCCTGCATTGTTTGCTGGTTGAAGTGGATCTAAATTCTCTACAGCATATCTTAAATCATTACGATAAAAATTACGAACTTCTTCTGCAGTAGATAATGGTTGCTGAAGATCGCTAATTAGTACTGGTGAAAAATTAAACTTAGGAACGCTTCCTTGGTTAAAAGCATTTGCAATTTGCATATGGAAATATCCTCTTAACGCTCTAGCTTCTGCTAATAATCTTAACCCTTCTTCTTCTTCCTCTTCTGTTGTATAATTTGCTTTTATAAGCTCGTAACCAGCAATTACCTGATTTGCTCTAAACACACCTTCGTACAACTCAGCCCATTTTCTATTAACCTCTGTATTAGAATTATCATATGTATGAGTATGGAAAGGTTTACTACTTGCAGTAAATGCTGATCTAAAACCACCTGGGAAAGTTAAATCACTTCTTTTCGCATTTGCTATAACACCTATGGCAGCTTCTTTTCGCATGCTACTATAAGCAGCAGACAAACCTGTAACCATATCTGTATTTGTTTGATAAAGTAGTGACTCCTCTAAATAATTAGGATTCTCGTGTTCTAAAAAATCATCACTACAAGAAACGATATTTATTGCCAATAACAATAATAACGATGTTTTGATTGATTTATATATTTTCATTTCTCTAATATTATTAGTTATTAAAATTGTAATTGCACTCCAGCTTTGTATTGAGCACTCATAGGGAAAGTACCTTTATCTAAACCTCTTGTATTTAAACCAGAGTTTCCAACTTCTGGATCAAATCCAGTATACTTTGTAAAGGTTAAAGCATTTTGAGCCTGAACATAAATTCTGAATTTAGACATCCCTATTTTTTTAGATACATCTTTAGGCAATGTATAACCAAGAGCTACATTACGTAACCTTACATAAGATCCATCTTCTAAAAAATAATCGCTAATACCTCTGTAAGAAAAAGTACCTACACTTCCTTGGTTTGTTCCGTAATAAGAAGGAACATCAGAAGCAGTGTTTACAGGAGACCATGCATAGAAAATATCTCTATGTCTTCCTACATGATAAGCATATGCTTTACTACCATTTACAATTTCTCCTCCAAAAGATCCAAACAACTGCATTGCCAAATCAAAATTCTTGTATGAAGCATTAATATTTAACCCTAACTGAAAATCTGGAATAGCACTTCCTACATAAGTTCTATCTGTATCATCAATTACTCCATCTCCATTTACATCTTCGTACATAGAATCTCCTAATCTTGGTGCTACTCCACCAATAGAAGTTACCCCTCTTTTAATAACATTGTTATCAGCATCTACAACATCTGTATTGTATGCATCTAATTGTTCTTGAGTCTTTATAACTCCCTGATTTTTTAACATAAAGAACGCCCCTGCTTCGTATCCTTTTGTGATAACAGTAATATTATCTCTGCTTCCAAAACCTACGTTTCCGTTATTTAAATTTACAAAGGCACCGTCTTCACTTGTTTTAGTTACCTCATTCTCATTTCTACTATAATTTAAAGATGCATTCCACTTAAATGGTCCTTTACGATCTTTAAAACTAACTGCTAATTCAAGCCCTTTATTAGTCATGTTACCTACATTGTCTACAACAGTTCTGTTTACACTTTGTGTACCAACACCTGCCGTAGGAGGAACTCTTACAGGGAATAATAAATCTGACTTATCCGAAATATAATAATCTGCAGTAAAGGTTATTTGATTTTTAAAGAATGATACATCTGCACCTATATTTCTTTCTACAGTAGTTTCCCATTTTAAATCTGGATTAAAGTGTCTTACTCTTGCAGCACCAAAACTTATATAGTCACTAGTTCCAAATCCTTGATTTAATCCTAAACTAACTACAGGATTTGTTTGGTATGCTGCAAACCTATCATTACCTGTAGTACCATAACTAGCACGTAATTTAAAGTTATTAACTACTGATTTTAGGTTACCCCAAAACGGTTCTGATGATACGTTCCATCCAGCAGAAACTGACGGGAACCATCCCCAACGGTTGTTTTCTAAAAATTGAGAAGAACCATCTCTACGAATACTTGCACTAAATAAATACTTACTATCATAATTGTATTGAACCCTACCTAAATACCCTATTAAAGAAGTAGTAAAGTCTGGTCTATTTGCTACAATGTTTGCGTAATCAAAATCTGTGTAACCAGATAAAGTTCTAATAATGTCATTCGTTCCATTTAACGATCTTTCCGCTTGAAAACCTTCTCTATTAGATTGCTGAATAGAATTTGCAAAGGTTAAATTAACTGTATGCTTATCAAACGATTTGTTGTAATTAGCAATGGCTTCAAAAGTATACTTTGAAGATAGATAATGCGTATTGGTTAACGATGATCTTTGATCTACAGCTATAGGCTCTATAACTCTTCCTTCGTTAGTTATTACGCTTAAGTTTGGTCTAAACTGAATTACTTTCTCATTTGTAATGTTTCCTCCGGCTCTTGCTGTTATTTTAAAATCCTTAGAAATTTCGTAGTCTATTTGAGCATTCCCAGAAAACAAACTCTTATCGTTATCGTTTTCTCTAGTAATAACTCTTAAAATCCCAGCAGTAGTTCTTAACTGATTATCATTATCATCTCCTACAGGAACAACTGTAGCATTTAAATCTACATCTGGCCTAGAAGGTCTGTATCTAAAAATCTGAGTAAACACATTTCCATCAGGTCTAAGACGTTGATCTTGTCTAAACGACATACCTGTTGTTAACTTAAACTTACCAGAAGTATAAACTACGTTAGACCTAATATTGAATCTATTAAAATCAGAATTAAAGATTACTCCTTCTTGACTAAAGTAGTTTGCATTAAAACTATATCTTAAGTCTTTTGTTCCTCCTGAAACAGATAAATTATAGTTTTGAATTGGAGCTAAATCATTTAAGATTGTTCGCTCTAAGTTTGTATCTCTAAAATGGTTTTCCGGATTTTGCGACTGATTATGGAATGCATTGTCTATCGTTCTTCCATCGGTAGCTCTTCTTACATTTAATAATAAATCTGTATAAAATTGCTCACGTCCATTCATTAAAGGAGTATTAGAAGTAATGTTTTGCACTCCATACTCTCCTCTAAAAAGAACTCTCATTTTACCTGCTTTACCTTTCTTTGTTGTAATTAAAATTACACCAGCAGCTCCTCTTGTTCCATAAATTGCAGCAGATGCAGCATCTTTAAGAATGTCAATAGACTCTATTTCACTAACACTCAATCCTGGGTCATTATCAAAAGGAATACCATCTACCACATATAGTGGGTTGTTTTGCTCTTCGGACAAAGAACTATATCCTCTAATTAAAATACTTGCCTCCGATCCAGGCTCTCCAGAAGCGGCAACAACACTTACCCCTGCTACCTGACCTTGAAGTGCTGCTCCAATGTCTGACGTAGTTGTTTGTTCTAAAACTTCAGATTTCACATTAGACACAGCTCCTGTAACTTCTTTTTTCTTTTGTTGTCCATAACCAACTACTACCACTTCGTCTAATACATCTGCATTTTCCTCAAGCTTAAAAATTATTTTAGCTTGTTCTTTTACAGTGATTGCTTTAGTACCATAACCTAAATAGTTTGCTTCTAAAACATCTCCTTTCTTTACAGCTATTTCAAAATTCCCATCAAAATCGGTAATCGTTAGCTTTCCTGTACTCTTTATAGTTACTGTTACTCCAACCAATGGCTCACCTGCTTCAGATGTTACAGTACCTGCAACTTTCTTGGTTTGTGAATACATTAAGTTGAAACTAAAAACAGCAACAAGTGTGAATACAACACTTCTCAGTTTTTGGTTTTCAAATAGTTTAAATCTCATTGTTTAAGTATGTTTATATTAATGTTAACTAAATTGATGAAATAGCAATCTTTAACAAACAACACACTAACTAGCAGGCATCACAAATGTTCACAAAGCTTTAGAAACCTTTTAAAAAAAGAGCTCACAAGAGAAAATACCCAAAAAAGTAAAGCGTTTTTCCTAAACAAACAGCAATAAAAACGTCAAAAAACAAAGAATAACAAAAATCCACTATTCATGAACACAAAATCCACTATCCATGAACATTTGATCCATTATTCATGAACATAGATTTTAAAAGACATGAACAAAACAATATAAAACACTATAAAACAACAGATTACACAAAACAACAAAATCGAAAGAAAACATCAAAAATAAAAAGTGTCAATAAAACAAATCACCTAGTCAAAACGTCAAACTCCAAGATTATCATAAATTAAATTATAAATATATTTCATTTATATATTCATACTTATAACAAACAATCAAAACAGAATTACCACAAAAACCACTACAAAAGCAACAATATACAATCACCCAATAGAACCAAAAAAAAAACGGGAAGCTATTGCTTCCCGTTTTAATATTAAAAAATCTTAAACTCTTTACAAATTACCTAAGGCCTAGGATCACTTGTAGTGATAGAAAGGTCATCTATAGAAATATCCGCCCATGCTCTCCAGCTAGTTCTAATCATAAATTGACCTTTATGTTTTGCTTGCCCAACAAAATCTATCTCCACCTGAATCCATCTATCCAAATTATTAGCATCAAAAGGATTTAGGTTATGTCTAAGCTGACTTCCTCCATCATTATCAAAACGCAAGAAAAGTAAATTTGCTAAATTACCCGCCGGATAATTTGCATTGCTTGCAAAATAGTATTTAAACTTTAACTTGTAATTTGCTCCCTCTACCAATTCAATAGGCTGTGTTGACTGCATTCCTACTTGGTTTCTAGAACCTCCTCCTTCAGCTCTAGCATAATTCAACTCCATCCTAATCACATTTCCTGTTGGAGAAACATCTGTTACATTCAATGGATCTATAGGTGAAGCTACAGTAACCCTAGATAAAGTTGCATGTCCTGTAGACTCCCAATCTGTATCTATCGCAGCCTCAAAACCTCCTTCAGCAAAACTTCCATCAGAATTGATAAAAAATTCTTGTTTAAACGGTGGAGCATTTAAATCAGTAAAGGCAACTGTAGGGTTCTCAAAACTTCTTGAAACCACAGGACTTGATGCATCGTAAGACACCAAAGCAATATCTCCATCATAAACACTCTCTGTTAATTGAATTTCTAAAACAGACGGATCATTTGTAGCAATAGAAACAGCCTCTACGGTAGCAGTAGTACCGTTTATAGTTACAGAGAAAGCACTTGCTAAAGCAGCAAGATCCAAATCTTCAGCCACAAAACCTCCTGGGAATTTAACCGCAATATTTCCTGCCACATTTTCACCAACACTAATAGGATCTAATGGCTTAGTTGATTTCCCCACTCTAATTGTAGGTCCAAAAAATATTGGCGGATTGTGTTGCCCTAAAACCACCCCAGAAGACCCTGGATCAAACTGACCTCTTTGTAAATCTATCTCAGTAGTAAAGTCTCCCAATTCTACAAAGGTAAAATCATACGACTTAGGTAAGATAAATTCAGGTGGAGAACCAGCCGCATCCGTTTCCTCTATTACAGCAGAAGCATCACTACTCTTTCTTAAGGCAAACCTTCTGTCTGTTGGTCTTGAATTCTCAAGATTAGATGCATCCTCTATTGTTAATAAATCCCCTGCCTCAATATCTATAACATTAGAAGCATCTGGCACTAACTCAACACCATCTTTGTACACTTTAATTCCCGGAACAATTGTATCATATACGTTTATTCTAAACGTTTTATCAATTATCCACTTACCCGTCTCCTCATCCTTAATAGGTGTTACTGTACCAACATTAGGGTTGGTAGATTCAAAGGCTATAGAATCATTATATACATTATACAATCTTACCTCTGTAAACGGCAAATTATTTGTCATTACAGCAATAGACTTATCCGTAATCACTGTATCACCTGGGTTTTGTATAAAATTTTGTAACCTTTCTTTTACTTCAGCCGACAAAGCACCTCCGTTATTCTGAGGTAAATTCCCTTTTAAAAAGTAATCTCCTTTTTTAATATACCAATAGTGCTCTACTGCACCTGAAGAAAAATCTGCAAATGAAACATAATTTCCTTTTTCTGAAATAGACCTTGTAGGACTATCTGTTAAAGTCCCTAAACTTGTATACCAAGCCAACGATGAATACTCACTTGGAACCTCGTACTCATCCTCCTTACAAGAAGATACTGAAAGGATAAGCGAAGCTATCGTTAATATGTTAATTATTTTTTTCATGTTCTTAGTTATTGTTAATTAATTTATTAGAATTAACCTCACTTAAAGGTAACGGCAAATAAGCATGTTGATCTTCGTTGTAATTAATGCTTGCTGCCTGTAAATCCCTAAAGTCGTTGTGCTGAGTTGGTGTTCCTTGACCATTAGGTATGTTAACAACCTCCCCATCCAAAATGATTTGAAATGGTCCAACTAAAGAATTACCTGAATCATCTAAAACATCCTCAAACAACTGAGCATTCCACTTTACCCTATGTGTTCCATTTGCATTGGTTGCTAATGCCGAAGAAACATAACGTCTTGCAGCTAAATCCTCAAACCTCTCTTTAGTAATTCCCCATCTTCTTAAATCTATAGTTCTAATAGCATTTCCCTCCATAGCCAACTCTAAAGGTCTTTCAACATGTCTTAAATGCTCAGTTAATCTTTCATAAGTATCATATGAGTTATTCTCATTAAAATCATCAGTATCTCCATCTAAATTTCTATCAATATTAGGTGAATCTGTAGTAAATGTATAAGCACTAAATTCTTCTGACCCTGTGCTAGGCCCCAAAAGAACAACTCTTGACCTTCTCCTTACTTTGTTAATGTAATACCTAGCTTGATCTAAATTACCTTTCTCCAATAAACACTCAGCTAACATTAAATAAACGTCTGCCAAACGAATTATTCTCATATTCACTCCAGATCTACCATCTGTAGTCAAAGCCAATTCAGAAGAAGCTACATCCCAGTTTGTTAATTTTTTCCAATAGAAAGCTCTATGTGGTGAAGTATGTGCATTCCCATATGAAGAAACCTCCGGAGGTCTATTCCCATTATAGAAACTCACATTTCTATCATCCGCTATACTAACCGAATGTGATGTTCTTTCAGAATAAGTTCTAAACTCTGTTGGACTCAACGGGTTAACTGGATCTATATTATCTGGGTCATAATCAGGATTTACAACGGTATTCATTGGATCTAATTTATCTATAGAATCCTTTTTATATTCTACAACTAACCAAGAAGCAGGCACATTTCTAGGTGCCTGTTGTTGCAACCCTAAATCTAAAGACACCCCATTATGTAACGCCTCTTCATTAATATCGTCTGTAGCTAATGAAATTGTATAATTAATTTCAAAAATAGACTCTGAATTAAACTCACTCTGAGATGTAAAATTATCTCCAACATGTGGTGTTAAAGCATAACCATAGTTATTAACAACATTGTTAAAACTAGCAATAGCATTATCTAAAGCCTCCTGACTTTTTCCTGACGCTTTAGCCTCGTAATCATATTCGTATAAGAAACTTTTCCCCAATAGAGCTTCACAAGCCCCTGCAGTAATTCTTCCCAACTGACTATCTGTTGGTATGGTTACCTCTGCACCTAAAGCAGGAATTGTATAAGTTCCTTGTGCCCAATTAGAAGGAAGATAATCCCTACCATAAGCTAAATCTTCTCTATAAAATTTAATGATAGAATCCTTATGAGCCAATGGTTGTTGATAATCATCAGGGTGACTAGGAGCATTTTTAAACAAAGGAATAGACCCTCCATTGAAAGAATTTGCCAACTGAAAGTACAGATAACCTCGCAATGCCCTAGCTTCCGCATACAACACATTCCCCACAATACCTACACCAGAATCTTGACCTTCATACGATGGTAAGATTCTTTCATACCCTTCTATTACTTGATTCGCTCTAAACACCCCTTCGTATAAATGACTCCATTTTCTATCAACAGCTAAGGTATTATTTGCAAAAACTTGCTCATAAAACGGCTTCGAACCTGGTGTAAAGTTTCTAAAACCAGGAAAAGTCATATCACTTCTTTCATATTCCATTAAGGTAGCAATAGCTTCTTCTTTTCTTAAAGAGCTATAAACAGCTGTTAGTCCTGATTCTAAATCATCATTAGTTCTGTAGGCCAGCTTTTCATTCAAAAAGTTTGGATTCTCCTCATCCAAAAAGTCATCACTACAAGAAGCTAAACTTAAAAATACTGATGACAGTATTAATATTTTGGTTCTAATATTTTTCATTACTATAATTCTTTTTTGTTATTAAAACTGTAATTGAATACCTCCTTTATACTGAGCTGTCATTGGGAAGGTTCCTTTATCTAGACCTCTTGTACTCAATCCATTATTACCAACCTCAGGATCAAAACCTGTATATTTCGTAAAGGTTAAAGCATTTTGAGCTTGGATATAAAATCTCAACTTATTAACCCCCATTTTTTTAGAAATCTTTTTAGGAATTGTGTATCCTAAAGCAATATTCCTTAGCCTAAGGAAACTTCCATCTTCTAAGAAGTAATCACTATTCCCTCTGTAAGAAAAAGTATTTGTTTGAGAGTTGCTATTTCCACCTCTGTTGGCAGGAATATTTGTATCCGTATTAAAAGGAGACCAAGCATAAAACAAATCTCTATGCAAACCAGAGTGATACGCGAAAGTTTTACTACCATTTACGATTTCTCCTCCATAACTACCAAACCACTGCATCGCTAAATCAAAATTCTTATAGCTCGCATTAAAGTTGAATCCCATTTCAAAATCTGGAGTCCCACTACCTACATACGTCCTATCATTATCATCAATAAGACCATCTCCATTTATATCTCTAATTTTAGAATCCCCCAATTGAGGCACAGTACCTCCAATAAAAGTCACTCCTTTTTTAAGTACATTACCTTCTCCATCTACAACATCAGACGTATAAGCATCTAACTCTTCTTGCGTTTGAATAACTCCATCCTGCTTAAACATAAAGAATGCTCCTGCTTCGTACCCTTTGGTAATTACAGTAATAAAGTCTTGATTACTATTCCCTACATGTCCATTATTTAAGTTTATGAACGGGTTATTTTCTGCAGTCTTAGTTACTTCATTTTTATTGGCTGTAAACGTTAACTGATTCTTAAAGAAACCAAAATCAGCACCAAAGTTTCTCTCTATAGAAGTCTCCCATTTAATATCTGGATTGTATTGTCTTGTCCTAGCCTTACCATACCTTAAAACCTCCTCAGAACCTCCTGTAGCATAATTAAATCCAGAATCTATATAAGGTTCAAATTGATACGGAGTAAACCTGTCGTTACCTGTTGTACCATAACTTGCTCTAAGCTTAAAGTTCTTAACTACCGACTTTAAAGGACTCCAAAAAGCTTCATCAGACACATTCCATCCAACCGAAACAGAAGGGAACCATCCCCAACGATTTTCTCTACTAAACATAGAAGACCCATCCCTTCTTACACTTGCACTCAACAAGTATTTTTCATCAAAATTATACTGTAACCTACCAAGGTAACCAATTAAAGTTCTGCTAAAATCATTGGCTGGTGTATCGGATAAATCATAATCTAAATAACTATTTAAACCAACAACTCTATCTCCAAATGCATTCAAAGCTCTTTGTGCATAAAACGTATTTCTTTCAGATTTTTCCATAGAATTCACAAACAACAAATTAAATTTATGCCTGCCTATTTCTTTTCTATAGTTCATCATTGCTTCAAAAGTAAACTTAGAACTCTCAATATGAGTATTTCTAACTGATGATCTCTGATTTGGATCTATAGGTTGAATTACCTGTCCTTGGTTATTTACAACACTAAACTCTTTTCTTCTTTCAACCCTCTTCGTATCTGTAAAGTTTGCTCCTCCTCTTGCTGTTAACTTAAACTCTTTTGTTACATCGTATTCCAACTGTAGGTTACCCGCATTAAAGTTTCTGGTTTCGTTTTCAACTCTAGTAATGTTTCTTAAAATCCCTGCCAATTGTCTAATCTCCACATCATCATCTCCTCCATCTTCTACTCTATCAGCATCTAAATCAACGGCTGGTTTGTTAGGTGCGTATCGGAAAATTTGCAAGAATATATTCCCATCAGGACGAACCCTCTCATCTCTTCTAAAAGTTAAACCCGAAATCATTTTAAACTTTCCAGAAGTATATCTAGCATTAGATCTAACGTTAAATCTCTTAAAGTCAGAATTAACAATTACCCCTTCTTGATTGAAATAGTTTCCATTAAAACTATAAACTAAGTCTTTCTTACCTCCAGAAATATTGATACTATAATTCTGAATTGGTGCTAAATCATTTAAAATTGTTTCTTCTAAATTTGTATTTCTTACAAAACCTGCTTCATCATTACCTGTTCTTGACCAAATTTGATCGATTGATACGTTATTTGACGGTCTTAAGAAAACCTGCAATAAGTCTAC
Source organism: Wenyingzhuangia sp. IMCC45574 (assembly GCF_054182685.1). Classification (NCBI taxonomy): domain Bacteria; kingdom Pseudomonadati; phylum Bacteroidota; class Flavobacteriia; order Flavobacteriales; family Flavobacteriaceae; genus Wenyingzhuangia; species Wenyingzhuangia sp. IMCC45574. The sequence goes on from NZ_CM135169.1 coordinate 1,459,160, forward strand.
GTACATCTTTTGGTTGGTATTCAATAGTGGAGTGTTAGAAGTAATATTTTGCACTCCATACTCACCTCGTACAGAAACTTTCATACTACCAACTTTTCCTTGTTTCGTAGTAATTAAAATAACCCCTCCAGCACCTCTTGTTCCATAGATTGATGCAGAAGCAGCATCCTTTAGAACATCTATAGATTCAATTTCACTTACACTCAATCCTGGGTCATTGTCGTAAGGAATACCATCTACTACATAAAGCGGTTTATTTTGTCCTTCCATAATAGAACTAAAACCACGAATTAAGATATTAGCTTCAGCTCCTGGTTCACCAGAACTTGCAGTCACACTAACTCCTGATATCTGACCTTGTAAAGCAGCTCCAATATCTGATGTAGTTGTTTGCTCTAAGACTTCTGATTTTACCTTTACAACAGCCCCTGTTACTTCCTTCTTCTTTTGCTCTCCATATCCAACAACAATTACTTCGTCTAAACTCTCTGCACTTTCTTCTAGCACAAAGACTAAATTTGACTGCCCTTTATAAGCCAAAGTCTTATTTGCATACCCCATATAGTCTGCCAATAAAACATCTCCTTTCTTTAAAGCAATCTCAAAGTTACCATCGAAATCTGTTATTGTTAATTTACCTGTACTCTTTACACTAATGCTAACTCCAATTAATGATACACCTTTATCATCTGTTACCTTACCGGTAACTTTTTTGGTCTGTGCACCCATTAAATTGAAACTAAAAACAGCAATGAGCGTGAATACAACGCTTCTCAGTTTTTGGTTTTCAAATAGTTTGAATCTCATTGTTTAAGTGTGTTTATATTAATGTTAATAAAGTTGATTAAACAATTCCTCCTTAACCAAAACACACTCTTAAGTACTTAGTACAAATATTTAAAAATCACAAAAGACTAAAAGAACAAAGACCTTTATAAAAATTCGACACTAAATTGTTCATTGTTTTTCCTGCAAAAAACTAAACAAAACTTTAAAAAAACATATTGCTAAAAAAACAAAACTTTAAATAGACACAACCATCATAAAACACTACAAAACAACTACTTAAAGTTTTTTTTTAAAAAAAACACACAACAAGTAAGGAACTAGACGTTTTAAGAAAAAATCATAAAAAAAGATTGCTTAAATCAAAGTAGCAAGCTAAAAGATTAAAAAACAAGATTATCAGAAATTAAATTCTAAAGATATTCCTTCTATATATTCTCACCTACAGCAAACAATTAACACAGAATACCTACAAAACAACCCAACAAACAAAACAATACACAACCACCTAATTGAACAAAAAAAAACCAGAAAGCTTACACTTTCTGGTTCTTAATTTTATTTATAATATCTTTTACTAAGGTCTCTTATCTTTAACTCCAATATAAAAATCATCTAAATAAAACACAAATTGATTCGTTGCATTTTTATTTGTTCTAAAGTACAACCTAGTTACATCACCTCCTGTATAATTGAACTCTTTTTCAATAGTAACCCAACTACCAGTACCATAACCTTCAAGCTCAACCTTAGAAACAGTCCCCACGTTTAACCAAGGCCCACCTATAAGGAATAACTGTATAGCATCAGGTACTGCTGTAGCATCCTCTATATACATTTTATAACTCACAATATAAGTTGTTGCTGGATCCAATGTTAACGCTAAAGAATTTGCAGGATCAGTATTAATAGCAGACCTTTGGTCAGCAATAGTAGATAGTTTTATACTATAATCACCATCAACAGCCTTATCTGTGACATACTCTATAGTTCCTTCATTTTTACCCCAATTTGGAGCAAAAGGTAACCAACTAGCACCAGCATTTTCAAAACTAGCAACTTCCGATGAGGAAAGTAAGTTTTTATCATACATAACTACATCTTGCTCAGTAAATACAACCGGAGTACGTGAGTCTACAGAAACAATACCACTATTAGGCAACATTGTAACATTAATAGTGTCATCAGAATATATGGTTTCAGCTAATTTAATATCAATTATAGATGGATCGTCTTGATTAACGGTTGCTGTTGAAACAGTAAAATCAGCACCGTTAACTTTTACTTCAAAAAATGAAGCAAAATTATCACCTATACTAGATTCTATCTCACCATTAAAACCTAACTTAATTGTTTGATCTTCAGCCTCTATAATATCACCTACTAATTCAAAAGGTTTCGTAGACGGAATTACCTCTATCACTAATGGTACTTTATATTGTTCTGAGTCACCAGGTAAATTAGGATCAATTCTATTTAAAGTTATTGTAACATTGTAAAAACCTAACGACTTTAACAACAAACCAAAATTTTCTTCATTAGAAGCTGCAACTGAATTCCCTCCACTTGTACGCTTGGCTGTCCAAAGTGTTCTGTTATGTCCACCAATAGTAGTTGTGTTTTCAAAAAACAAAGGATCACCTGCTTCTACAGTTACTGTATCTAGAGCTATATGATCTACAACCACATTGCTAGAGTTTTTAACTTGTACCGAAGGAATAATAGAATCTAGAACGTTAACAACAAACGTAGTATCTATTACCCATTTATTCCCTACTTTGTGCGAACCAAGAGTGTAAGCCGTTTCAGTAGCTTTATTGTACCCCGGAAAAGTAACAGAATCTTTAAACTCGTTGTATAGTCTAACTTTATTTAAACCCGTCTTTTTAAAGTAAACGATAATAGATGCTGCATTGGAAATAGTATCCCCCTCGTTAATGATATTATTTTCAAAAACTTTGTAATTATCATTTCTTAAGAAAGGTCCTTTCAAAAAGAAATTACCACTCTCAATTGTCCACGCGTGTCCTATTGCTCCTTGTGACAAATCTGAAAAAGTCATTTGTCCTGCTTCTGCTACATATAGCTGAGTATCTTGTCCCTTACTGTTATAAAAACCAACAGTACTTATATCTCCAGGCTCCTCATACTCCGCAGTAGTACAACTTACGATAAAAATCGTAAGAAGCATTGCTAAATATTTAAAATTAAATTTCATTATTATATATTTTATTGTTTCTTAAATTGAATTTACTCTACAGTTTCATCATCAAAACTAGACTCTTCTAAACCATCCACTCCGTTATCAAAAATATTAGGATTCGTTAAAATTTCTTCACTAGGAATAGGTAAATACGCTCTATCATCATTGTAATTATCAGCAGCTATTTTAAATTCATCAAAGTTAGTATTGTGGACGTTTGCAGGTGCTGGATTACTTGGATCTACCTTATAAAGCACACTAGACCACCTCATAACACGAGTTATAATACTAGCGTCATTTTCATTTTCAAATGACACTTCTTGGTGCGCTGCACTGTACTCTATTTCTGATAAAGTTTTAAATCTTTCAGATTTCACACCCCATCTATGTAAATCTATATTTCTATTTCCATCTCCTTCTGCAGCCAACTCTAATGGATACTCCTTAAATCTTAAGTGATCTTTTAAAGAATTAGCATCATAAACAACATTATCATAAGTAAAATCTAAAAACTCTACCGGAGAACCCAACATTACAACTCCAGATCTTCTTCTTAATTTGTTAATATACAATAAAGCTTCATCAACATTACCCAGCTCTATTTGACATTCAGCATACTGTAAGTAAATTTCTGCTAAACGAATCAATCTTTCGTTAACACCAGAACGAACTTTACCAGGTGACACCTCATTCTCTGATGCTAACCCTAAATCCCAATTGGTATGTTTTCTCCAGTAGGCAGTCATGTTAACATTAAAGTTAATTGCATGTCCTGCTGTTGGCTCTCCATAATACTCCGTATCTAAATCGTCTACCAAGGCAACAGATTGAGAGGTTCTTAAACTATACGAACGTAAAATATTTTTTCCATTGTCATCAGTATCAAAATTACCGTCACCCCCAAGACTACCGTCATCTGCCACTCTATCTACCCAGTTTCTTTGATCTAAAGAGTCTAGAGCTTCGTTTTTGTATTCTATAATAAGCCAGTTAGCAGGTATCAAACCTCTCCAACCACCAGAACCAGCAAACTGCTTAACATAAGATGTATTTGCTACATCTCTACCATCCCATGGACCTAAGTTTGTCTTAAAGTCAAGAGAATAAGCAACCTCAAGAATAGACTCCTCATTAAACTCATCTCTTGTTGTAAAGTTACTTCCAATATCATCCGTTAAACTATACCCATAATTATCAATTACATCTTTAAAGTATTCAGAAGCTGTTTCATATTCCCCGGCATAAAGAGCAGATTGTCCCATTAATGCAACAGCAGCACCAGCAGTAACTCTACCTGTATTATTATCATCCCAAGAATTAGGCAAATTTTCTTTAGCAAACTCTAAATCTTCTAGATAATACTCCCTAACTTTCTCTGAAGAACTAATAGGAGTGTTAAAATCTTCTGTGTTCACAGGAATAACATCTTTAATTGGCACAGCACCTTTGTTATACATAGTATGCAACAAGAAATACATATAACCTCTTATAAATCTTGCCTGCGCAACCATTAAATTCAACTCTTCTTTTCCATCTTGATCTAGACCCTCTTCGATATTAGGAGCATTTGCTATTAATTGATTTGCTCTAAAAATTGTTGTATAGTTAGTAGCCCATTTTCTGTTTACCATTTGCTCTGCATCGGTAAACGACTGAAGGTAATACGCATTTGTAGTATTTGGTCTTTGAAAACCATTACCCCACGCTAAGTCAGTACGAATTGTATTCTCCACCAAACTTACATTAGAAGCATTTGAGAATTCATTGTAAACAGCATTTAAACCACTCTCAAAGTGTTGTAAGTTTAACCAAAAACTATCTGTAGATAAATCATTTGGGTTATTTTCTACGAGAAAGTCATCACTACAAGAAGCAGCAAAGGATGCAATCGTAAGAACCGCTATTATCTTTTTATATATTGTTTTCATATTTTCTATCTTTTTTTCCTTAAAATTGTAACTGTAATCCTCCTCTGATTTGAGCTGAAACAGGATAATTCCCTCTATCAATACCTCTTGTACTTAAACCATTTCCTCCAACTTCAGGATCATATCCTTTGTACTTAGTTATAGTAAGAGGGTTTTGAGAAGCAACATATACTCTAAGTCTATTTAGTCCAATACTATTAATTGTTTTCTTAGGAAAAGAATACCCTAAAACAATGTTCCTAAGTCTTACAAATGTTCCATCTTCCACCCAATAGTCTGTGTGACTTCTTACATTATTATGTGTTGCATTTCTATTAACAGGGACAGAAGTATTTGGATTTTGCAGTGTCCATGCATGCACTAAATCCTGATGAGTATTACTTTTGTACGCTAAAGCTCTATTACCATTTAAAATTTCTGCTCCAAAAGAACCATACATTTGAACAGACATATCAAATCCTTTATAATTTGCATTAAAGTTTATACCTGCTTCAAAATCTGGTTGCCCACTACCTGCATAAGTCTTGTCCTCATCTGTAATTTCTCCATCACCATTCTGATCAACATAAATTAAATCCCCAAACTTAGCATCTGGGTTTATTGCTAAATACTCATCTAATTGTTCCTGATTACTAACAACTCCATTTGTCTTATGTAAAAAGAAAGAACCAGCTTCATAACCTTTTGCTAAAAATGAAACTAAATCAGAATCATTATTATGACCAGAAATTGTTGACCCATCTAATGGTATAAGATTATTTGTAGGACCTAAATTAGTAACCTCGTTTCTATTCATTGTGAAATTACCAGCAACATCCCATTTAAATTTACCTTTTCGTTTTCTATATTTTAAAGCAACCTCCAAACCTTTATTCTCCATGTCTCCAACATTTCTAACAATACTAGAAGTAGCAGCACGAATACCTCCCGCACCGTTTGAAGGAGCAATCTTAATAGGAAACAACATATCTTCGGTAGATCTTTTGTAAATATCTGCAGTAAGAGTAAACTTGTTTTTAAAGAAAGACACATCAATTCCTAAGTTTCTAGACACAGAAGTCTCCCATTTAACATCTTGATTTTCAAATGCTTCTTGTATAGCACCAAAAACCAATTCAGGATCTCTACCAATTAAGTAATCGTGTTGCAATGTAGAAACTCCAGCATAACTATAATCTTGTATACCTTGGTTTCCTGTTTCACCACTACTGGCTCTAACTTTGAATGAGTTGATGGTACTTTTTAGTGGAGCCCAAAAACTTTCTTCAGAAACATTCCACCCCAAAGATAAAGATCGGAACTCACCATAAGCTTCTTTTCTAAACCTAGAAGAACCATCTCTTCTAATACTCGCACTTAATAAATACTTTTCATCGTAATTGTATTGAACTCTTCCTAAAGCTCCCAAAAGAGCATTTGTTCTGTTCCATGTCCATCTATTTCGTCCAGACTCAGCTAATGAAGACTCACTTGTCGCACCATTAATAACGGTAATACTATTATCAAAAATATCTTGTTTACTAGCTAAAAATTGAGAGTAACTATATTTTTCAGCAGAATAAACACCAGTTAAAGTTATTTTGTGTTTACCAAATTTCTTGTTATAGTTTAAGATACTTTCCCAAGTTGTTTTTTCTGATTGAGTACTAGTATTTCTGATCTCTGATGGAGGGGTAATAACTCTATCTCCATTAGGTTGAAACGCATAGAAGTTGGGCCTTATAGTTTCCTGAAAACCATCTCCAAAACTCGCAGAAGCTCTTGTAGTAAAAGACAAAGCCTCAGTGATATCGTACCTCGCATTTAACCTCGCATCAAAATACCTATCCTTTGTTGTATTTCTTTCTAATAGTCTAAAACCTAGTTGAGAAAAATTCTCTGCAGTTTGCCCATCACCCGGATCTCCATCTAATGTATCATCCCCAGGTGTTATAGCTTGTCTTAAAGGATCCCAAGAAATAGCTGTTCTCAATAACCCAAAAGGAGGTCTTAGTCTTTCGTCAACCCTCATAGACAAACCTGTATCGATTTTCCATTTTCCTTTTTTAAACTGAGTATTAGCTCTTAAGTTATATCTTTGAAAATCTGTTTTTATTAAAACCCCTTCTTGACTAAAGTAGTTTAAATTCACATTATATGTTAAACCCTTTGAACCACCAGAAACACTTAAATTATGGCTCTGAATAGGTGCATTGTCATTCTCTATTATATCAATAAAGTTTGTATCATAAGTAAGCCTATGCTCGTTATCTTCTACTCTTGTCCACGTATTTCCAAACGTTGTACCCTGTAACATTTGCTGTCTAATAAACTCTGAATACAAGCGATCTTCCCTATTAAGTAAAGCTGTACCAGATGTTATTTTCTGAACACCATAATAGCTATTTAATCTAACACTCATCTCTCCAACTTTACCTTTATTGGTTGTTATTAAAATTACACCAGCTGCTCCACGTGTACCATATATCGCTGCAGAAGCATCTTTTAAAACATCAATTGATTCAATTTCACTTGTACTTAATTGCGGATCCCCTTCAAAAGGTATTCCATCTACAACATACAAAGGAGAATTACTTCCGTTTAACGATGAAACACCACGAATAATAACATTAGCCGCTTCACCTGGCTCTCCTGAAGAAGCTACAACGTTAACTCCAGAAACCGTTCCTTGCAAAGCCGTACCTACATCAGCTGTAGCTATTTTGTTAATCTGCTCTGATTGTACTCTAACAACAGAACCTGTAACCTCCTTTTTGGTCTGTTTTCCATAACCAACTACAACAACCGCATCTAAACTTTCAGCACTAGTTGATAGTACTATGGTTATTTTACTTTGATCCTTGACTTTAATTTCCTTTTTTCCGTATCCTAGGTAGTCAGCCACCAATACATCTCCTTTTTTAACAGGAATCTCAAAGTTACCATCAAAATCAGTAATGGTTAACTTCCCAGTGCTCTTTACACTAACACTTACTCCAATCAATGGCTCGCCTTTCTCATCCGTTACAGAACCTGCAACCTTCCTTGTTTGCGCTTGCATTGAATTGAAACTAAAAACACTAATGAGTGTAAACACTACACATCTTAGCTTTTTGTTTTCAAATAGTTTAAATCTCATAGTTTAAGTATGTTTATATTACACCTCCAAATTTGTAGAAATTCTTCGTTTACAAGGGGGACTTATTAACTAATAAACACATCTGATGTGTTAAATAAGTAATAATAAAGGTTATTTTTTAATAATTCGATAACTCATATGTTTAAAAACTAAATAAAAAACAACAATACATACGTCTAAAAAAACATGAACACCAGAAACAAAAAATTTAAAAAAACAAAAAAACAAATGCGACAAAAAATAAACCTAAAAAACTAAAAAACAAATACTTAACTTAAAAAAAAATAAATTATACATATAAAATAAAACAAAACAAAAGCTCAATTAATACCAAAAACTGTACACAGAACTCATCAAAAACAAACTACTAGACTTAGAACTAATAAATATTTTTAAAAAAATACAAATACAATAGCTTTAAGACCAAAAAACAATGTAATTCACAACATAAAACAACAATAACCACACAAAAAACAATAAACTAAATCAAACCTTAAATAAGTAACGGTTTAAAGTTCTAAGATTAGCACTAAATCAATTTTTTTAAACAAAAAAGACACCTCTAAATGAAATGTCTTTGTTAATAGCTCCAATTGGACTCATCCCGGCTACATTAATATTTAGGCTGTCTTAAGTTTACCGAAAGTCTCTGTACAGACTTCTCGTCCAGTTACAAACAATCAAACGTCCCTAAAACAAAAAAGACACCTCTAAATGAAGTGTCTTTACTAGTAGCGGGAACTGGACTCGAACCAGTGACCTTCGGGTTATGAGCCCGACGAGCTACCTACTGCTCTATCCCGCGATTTGGACTGCAAAGGTAGCGTACAAGAATGGTTCTCACAAGAAAAAAAACAACATTTTAATAACTAAAATTTAACGCTTTAAACATCAACCTATTAGCACACAACCCCCTTTTAAGCGTTTCTCACACAAACCATACATTCTATACAAAAAGAACAATACCTAAAAAAGATTGCAAGATATTCCATAATAAAAAACACAGAACATTAAACTTTTAACAAAAAACAAAGTCATAACACTATAACTTCTAAATTCTATTATGCTTTATGAAAAAAAGTGACCTAATACATCTATACAATAGAATTGGCTTTGGAATCTTACCTAAAGACATAAAAAAAACTCAAGACATAGATAGAGATGAACACATCAAATTACTTCTTAAGAAATCAAAAAAAACAAAACGTCTACAGATTGACTCTTCCAGCTTAGATCAGTTTAACACCATTAAAAACTTAAGAGAAAGGAGAATGAAAGCGCAAAAAGAAAACAGAAAGCTTTTAATCGACTTAAACACGTATTGGTTTGAACAATTATACAGTTCCAAAACATTATTACACGATAAGATGAGATTATTTTGGGCAAATCATTTTGTTTGCTCTAGTAACTTTCTACACTTAACGGAAGACTATTTAAAAGTAATAGAAAAACACAGCCTTGGAAACTTTAAAGATTTTGTATTGGCTATTTCTAAGAACCCTATGATGATTCGTTATTTAAATAACCAACAAAACAAAAAGGAACACCCTAATGAGAATTATGCAAGAGAGCTAATGGAGCTATTTACATTAGGAGTAGGGAATTATACAGAAGAAGACATTAAAGAATCTGCCAGAGCTTTTACAGGATGGTCCTCTGACAAAGATGGAGTGTTTGTGTTTAGAAAAAGACTCCATGATTTTGGAGAAAAAACATTCTTAGGAAAAACAGGAAAATTTGGAGGAGAAGAAATTATTGATATTATATTAGACCAACCCCAATGTGCTGTTTTCATTTGCGAAAAAATTTACAAAGAATTCGTTAATCCCAATCCAAACAAAAAGCATATAAAAAAAATGGCTAAAATATTTCGTAAGAACTATAGAATAGACAAGCTTATGGAATACGTACTCACCTCTGATTGGTTTTACGATAAAGAAAATAAAAATGTTAAAATAAAATCTCCTGTAGAACTAATTGTTGGTATTCATAATGTTATCCCGTTTGAATTTAAAAAGAAAAAATACTTTCAATACCTACAATACAATCTTGGACAAAAACTACTCTATCCTCCCAATGTTGCCGGATGGCCTGGCGGTAAACAATGGATAGATGCCAACACTATAATGATTCGTTTAAAATTAACTTCTGCCATAGCACAACAAAGAGCTATAGAAATGGAGCCTGAATCTGAATTTGAAGACGATTTTGACATGATTAGTAAACGTAAAAGAAACAAAGCTTATTTTGTTTTCACAAAGATAGACTGGAAAGACTTTGATAAAATTCACGAAAACACAACCTTAGAAGAATGGCAAGAAACACTTGTTGGCTCTAAGCTTTCTTCTAAGACTAAAGACGTTATTACATCTATTAACCACCACACACCAAGAGAATTCTGCATTGCTCTTATGTCGTTACCTGAATACCAAATGTGTTAAAACCCTACTACCATGAAAAGAAGAGATTTCCTAATAAATAGCTCATTAGCCAGTGGAATGTTATTTGTACCTAGTTTTGTAAGGGCTTTTGAAAACATACCAAAAAATAAACTGGGACATAAAAAATTAGTCGTTATACAGCTTTCAGGAGGGAACGACGGCTTAAATACGATTGTTCCTTACAGAAATGACTTATACTATCAAAAAAGGCCTAAAATATCTGTAAAACCAAATGAAATCCTTAATCTAAACGGAGAAGTAGGTGTTCCTGAATACATGAGTGGCTTTAAAGACCTATACGATAGAGGCTATTTAAGTATCATAAATAATGTTGGGTATCCAAACCCTGTAAGATCTCACTTTAGATCTGCCGACATATGGCAAACAGCCAGTAATGCTGATGAATACAAATCTACAGGTTGGTTAGGTAACTATCTAGACAATTATGATTTAGACGCTCATATGGCAATTGATGTTGATAATAAACTTTCGCTTGCTCTTAAAGGAGCCGATAAAAGCGGAATATCTGCATATGATCCAAAATTACTAAATAGGAACGCAAAAGATCCTTTCTTTAAAAAAGTACTAAACAAACATCACTTAGACGAACATTTAAGTGAAGAAAATTTAGGGTATCTATACAAACAAATGATACAGGCTGAATCTTCCGCATCATATATCTTTGAAACATCTAAAACTTACAAATCAAAAACCAACTATCCAAAAAATCAATTTGGAAAACAGTTAGCCACTACTGCTCAATTTATAAACTCACATTTAGAAACTAAAGCATACTATGTATCTATGGGAGGGTTTGATACGCATGTCTCTCAAAAAAATAGACACCAAAGATTAATGAAAATTTTATCCGAAGGATTAAATGTATTTGTTGAAGACCTAAAAAAGCACGACACCTTTAAAGACACTCTTATTTTAGTGTTTTCTGAATTCGGAAGAAGGGTAGAGGAAAATGCCGGAATGGGAACAGATCATGGAGCAGCTAACAACTTATTTATCTTAACGGAGAATCTTAAAAAACCCGGTATTTATAATAAAAATGTTGATTTAAATGACTTAGACAAAAACGGAGATTTAAAATACGAGATTGACTTTAGAAAAGTTTACGCAACTGTTCTAGAAAAATGGATGCATGCTGATCCTAAAAAAGTACTAGGTAAATCATTTGACAACCTAAACTTTATCTAATAAAAAAAGACCTGCAATTATTTTGCAGGTCTTTTTTTACATGGGGTAATAGTTTACTACATAGATTTTCTCCAGCCGGGGTTAGCATCTTTAGAGACTTTAAAAACAAAGCTCTTTAAATCCATTACATAAACATTACTTTTTTCCATTTGAGTAGGGGCTTTAACTTCACTGTTAAGCACAGAAAGTCTTCTAGGGGTAGGTCTAACATTTCTCATAGTATCGCTTTTTTTATTAAGATACAACTATTATTAGTTCAAAGCAAATATTTATCAAAAACAACATTCATAAACAACTGTACATCAAAAGAATAACAAATATCAGCCTACAGATTAAAAACAACCTGTCATTACAATACTCAAAAAAACACAATACCACATGTTAAAATATACACAAAACCTACTGTTTTGAATAAAAATAAACGACAAAAATCTGCTGTATTTATACATACAGCACAAGTTTCAATACTCATAAAAAACCAGTAATTCCCTAATCTTCAACACACTCAAAGAGATGTTTTTTAAAACATTAAAAACAAACCCCTAAAAAGAGTACTATCCTAAAAAAGACACTCCAAAATCACATTCTCACCTTCTATAAGTAATATTGATACAACAAAAAATACAAATATCTAAAAACAATAAAAAACGGAATCTTAGTTTAGTTTTTAAACTAAAAAAAAGTCGTTTTCTTAATTTAAAAGCATGGAATTTACTTTTTACAGTAAAAATCACCCGCTATAATTTTCAATAAAAAAAGCCTTACAAAAAAATGCAAGGCTATCTTTACTAAATTTATAAAAACGTACTATTTATCTTCTAGCACCCATGTTCTTACCCAATCATATTTTGTTGTTCTATCTTCCTCAGAAGCTGTTTCAAAAATATTATTAGCATCTATTGGGTTCCAATCATACGTTTCAATAGCCATAGTTATATGTCCTTCAATATCAAAATCTGCTGGCGGATTTGTTATAGAATGCACGTGTTTCCCATCTAAATAGAACAATATTTCTCTTGGAGATTTCCACCAACAACCGTACACAAAATACCTAGAATTATTCTCTTCGTCCATATCTGTTTTTGCTGGAGAATTCTGAGCCGTATCCACATCACAACTTCTGGCATGTCTCCACGTGTTAGAATGATAGCTTTTATTCCATTTTTTAGCCCAACTATGCGTTCCATCATGTACACGACCTACACATTCCTGAATATCTAACTCTAACTTTCTTTGAGGTCCTGTACTGCAGTTTTGTAAAAATGCGATCCAAAAAGTAGAAGACATTACCGTTTTATTAGCCTGCATTCTACACTCGTAATACTGTCCTGGCCCTGCTTTAACCTTAGACCTTAATATAGCACCTCCATGAGTCCATGCTGTTCCTCTAACCGTCTTAGGCGTAGTAAATTTCTTAACTGTTACACGCAAATCTCCATCTGCTACAGAAACATTCTCAGACTCAAACAAAGCAGGCTCTCTACCATACCATCCAAAAGGATCTTCTGACGGATCTTTAAACCATTTAGAGTCATCAAATTCACCATTAAATTCATCCGACAAATTCTCCACTTTTTTCCACTCTTTAGTAGAAGGAGTAGGATCTACCTCTACAAAATAAGGTCCTGAAGGATTTGGATTCTCATTAGATTGTTCGTCACCTGGTTGCTCTTCATCTTTAGGATTCTCTATTTCATCAGGAGTACTAACAGGTGGTATAAAGGTTTCTTCCTTTTTATCACACGCTGCCGAAACGCATATACATAGGGTTAATACTAAAAATAAAGGCCTGTAAAAAAAGTTATTACTAATTGTTTTCATTTTGATAGTTGGTTAAATACCTACCAAAAATAGCCATAGACCTCTATGAAAAGGACAATATAACAACTACATATTAAAACAGATGTTGAAGGTCTATATAATATTGACCTCTATTTCTAACGAAATTCCAAATTGCTCTTTAATTTTAGCTTGAATTTCTTTCGCTATAAAAAATACTTCTTTTCCCGTGGCATTGCCATAATTAACTAAAACCAATGCTTGTTTGCTATGAACTCCTGCACTTCCATAGGACTTGCCTTTAAATCCAGCTGTCTCTATTAACCAACCTGCAGGTACTTTTATTTCTTTCTCAGAAACAGGATAACTAGGAACATTAGGATACCTGAGCTTTACGTTGTTAAATTCTTCTATTGAAATAACTGGGTTTTTAAAAAAACTACCACTATTTCCTATTTCTTTAGGATTGGGTAACTTACTATTTCTAATAGCAATTACCGCATTACTAATCTCTTTTAAGGTTGGACTAGTATTTCCTTTTAACTCTTCCTGAATGGCACCATAAGATATATTTACCTTATGATTCTTAGTAGTTAACTTAAAGGTTACACTCGTAATAATATATTTTCCTTTGGCCCAGTTTTTAAAAATAGAATTCCTATAACCAAATTCACATTGCGCATTGCTAAAAGTTTCTAAGGCTAAGGTTTCTAAATTTAAAGCTTCTAGAATAACCATGGTATCTTTAATCTCAAACCCATATGCTCCAATATTCTGAATAGGACTGGTACCAACATTTCCGGGAATTAAAGATAAATTTTCCAAACCTCCATAATCTTGATCAATGCACCACAACACAAACTCATGCCAATTTTCACCTGCATAAGCAGTCACCTCAACAGTATCCTCAGTTTCGTTATTAACAATTACTCCTTTAAGATTTAAGTGTACCACTGTTTTATCAATATCCTGAGTTAACAACATATTACTTCCCCCTCCTAGCAAGAATAAATTTTCATTTTCACCTACCACCTTTTTTAAATCTGCTAAAGTCTCTACAGAAATAAACTTTTTGGCTTTTACATCTATGCCAAAAGTGTTGTAGTTTTTTAAAGAAACATTAGATAAGTATTGCATAATTATTGGTTTTAACCATAAGTACTGTTAATTCTATGCTTATTAAGCGGTAATCATACTCTTTGCTACATCTTAAAAACGGATAAAGACACCTAAAAACTATAGATATACTTAATTTACGTTTCAATTACAGTCAGAGAAATGAAAAAACTTTTAAACATAAATCAACTTAAAATTGATGTTGCATCTGCTAAAAATCAAACTGTTCAGCTTTATACTATACAAGGAGATATTTTATTCCAAACAGAAAAAGTGAATGCTGATATTATTATAGATACTTCTTCTTACAAAGAAGACATTTATATTTTACAAATAGGAACAACGTTTAGAGGCGTACATATCTATTAATCTACAAACTCTAACAAACCAAACATACTTGGTTGATGTACGTCTTTTTCCTCTACATTTTCTATAGGAAACATAGAAGACATCATTCTCCTTCCTATCTCACCACTATCTCTCATTTGTTTTAGTGCTAAAAAAGCCCATCTACTCCCCTTCTCTATAGGATATTGATTCACTGTAATGTTAAATGTTTCTTTAGGAATGGCTATTTCTAATGTCCATCCTTTATCAACATCAGAATTATTGTTTAATGTCCCTTTTAATTTTACAGCTATGTTATAGTTAGGATTAAAAGCTTTAACTGATGTATTTGCTCCATTATAAAAATCGTTCACAAAAACGATATCATTCACTGCTTTATTTGGATTCATTTCAAAACAGTAATGAATGTTTTCAGCCGAGGGTACAGGAATAAAAAAAGCTTCTACACAATCGTCCAAATACACCGCTCCATCTCGTTTTATTTCATTTGCATTGATAAACTCATCTTTTACATCGTAAAACAGATACAAATTTTCATCATCCCACAACATTCTAAAATACGTAGCCTGTTTCTCTTCTTCCTTTTCTGTCAGATAATAATAATCAAAAGTCCTAACCTCTGCTTTCTCCCACTCTTTATCTAAAACACCATCTACTTTAATTTTAGCTGTTGCTTTGTGCACATTATAAATAGGTCTTTCATCTAAAGACAATGCACTTTTATGTTGTTTACAAGCTGTTGCAGTAAGCAAAACACAAACTACTAGAAAAAATTGTTTCATATCTGTGCGTTATTTGGTTTGCAAATATTTTTTATCGGCATAAAAAGTTCCAAAAGGCAAAACAGAACATATTAAAATTACAAGAAACTCTTTAATCGTCCATTTCATTTCCGATTTTAAAATAAAAGCAAAAATAACATAGGTAACAAATAAAACACCATGAGGCATTCCAAATGTTTTTACAATAATATCATTCCCTGTTAAGTACTTTAAAGGTGTTCCAATTCCTAAAAGAATTAAATATGAAATCCCCTCTAACAAAGCAACAATCTTAAAGTTTTTTAACGTAAACATATAGTTGATTTTTAAGACCTAAAAGTAGCACTAAAAATAAAAAACTCAACCGTTTTGGTTGAGTTTTTTAAGCTTTTAAGACACATAAGATTCAACTTTATGTTTTTTCCAATATTGCATTAGTGTAAAAGAGCTAATTACACAGGAAGCAATTCCCTCAACAGTCATAGAAAATAAAATTTTAGGCAAATTCAAACCACTACCCCAAAAAGAAGATTGCTGTATCATGGTTAGTAATGAATCATCTATAAAAGACACATAAAGCACCATACTTACCAATGTAGCCATTACCGCCAAGAAGCTTGTTGCAAAGCCTATAAATAAGTTGCTTAAATACGTATTGTCGTATCTTTTAAAAATGTTTGTCTTTATAGCGCTATTAATACCCCACAAAACAAATAAAATATTTAAAAATCTAAATCCTACTATATGAGATAGGCCTATAATTTTTATAAAAAAGTAAAAACCTACGATGGCCAAATAAATCTTAAGGGCATTCTTTACCACTATTCTTTGTGTACTCATAATATCGGTATTTTAAGTTAGACTCCCTTTAAGATACTGATAATTAATGAGTTTTAAAAAAACCTATTCTTTTTCCTTTGATTTAGAAGCATTCTTAAAATTAGAAGGCAATAAATCTATATTTCTTTTTTCTGCTGCACGAACTAAAAAAGGGATGATGATTGTAGCACCTGGTAGCAACACAAAAGGAATCCCTATTCCAACAATTTTTAAAACATCGGAAATATAAACTTTTAGAAACTTTTCTTCTTCCTTACTAATTTTCCCTTTGGTAAGAAATGTCTGGATAAGCCCTGTGGTTCTTTGAGTATCTTTAGCTCCATTCTTTACTCCAACAAAAAAAATATCCAATGCCTTTGTAACATTGGTCTTATTTCTGTGAACAAAAACTTTAAACCCTCTGTAAGAAATAGACTTTTTTTGGTCTTTCATAGCGTTAACTTAGCATGGCTATTGTAAAAAATAGCCAAGACAAAAGTAAACATAAACCACCTAAAGGCGTAATAGGACCTAGAAACTTAACAGGAAGTTCACGACTTTTTAAAGTACATATTCCATAGATGCTTCCAGAAAATAAAACAACCCCAACAATAGCTAAAATAACAGCCAATGACGCAAAGTTAGACTCAAAATTTAAGATCCCTCCTAAAAGAATTAAGAACAAGGCATGGTACATTTGATACTTAACTCCTGTCTCAAAACTTTCCAAAATATCATGAGACCATTTCTTTTTAAGCAGGTGTGCTCCAAATGCTCCTAACATAATAGAAACAAATCCAAATACACCTCCAAAAACAAAAGCTAGTTGTTGCATATTATTCCTCTAATACATCTTCCGTATCTTCTTCTACATCGTCATCCTCTAAAATCTCATCATCTACTATAGGGCTCTCTTCTGCAAAATCCTCTTCCTCCTCTTCAAAAGAAGGGTCTGTATAAACGTTTGCAGGAGGAACTGTAGGAGCAGCTTCTTCTTTAGCTACTATTTTAGACTCTAACTCTTCATCTCCGTCAAAAAATGGGAAAATATCTATAATTGGAGATTCCTGAATACTTGGAATTGAAAAATCAGAAACCGTATCAGAAAACTGATCCAATAAATACTCATAAGCATCTTTTACATCGTTGGCCTGAACTAAAACATAGGTGTTAGTTCTTCTTTCTAAGCCTTTATCTTCATCTAAAGTAACTAAAGAAACTTTACATTTAAACCAACGATCTCCGTGTTCACTTGGAAAAATCTCAGAAAAATTAGCCACTTTAATATTGGTAATTTTAAAACCTTCGGAAAGGTATTTGGCCATTTCTTCGTTAGCACGTGCTTCTGCCTCTGTAAAAGTCAAAGCATCAAATAAATAAGGTTGATTGAATGTTTTAACCTTTTCGTTATCGTCTATTTTACTGTATTTAACTTTTACTTCGAACCACATATTCTATTGATTTTAGGATTCCAAAAATAAAGAAACATTTAACAATTTTTAAATAATTATTGCTCAATTGCTAATGAGTTGTTAACAAAGCACTAAGCAGGGCTCCACTCATAGTAATTAGACCCTGTATTTAATTCAAAACCGGTTTTAGGATATAAATTATTCCCAATAACATTGTTTTTTTCTGTTTCTAAAAACATTCCACAAGCTCCGGACACTCTTACCAAATCCTTTGCTTTTTCTATTAATGCTACAGAAGCTCCCTTACCTCTATAGTCCGAATTCACAAACAAATCGTTTAACAACCATAGTTTTTTCATTCTAGTAGAAGAGAATAAAGGATACAATTGTACAAAACCTGCTAATTTTCCATCTTCCATTTCGCATACAAAAATTTCTGAATCTTTTTGTTGTAACCTTTCCAACAAAAACTCTTTAGCCGATTCTACGTCAGACTCTTTTCTATAAAACACTCTATACCCATCAAAAAGTAGAGCTAATTGTTCTAAATCTGCTAATTGTGCTTCTCTAATAATCATTTTCACTTATTTTTTGGTTTTACAATAAGCGAATATAAAATTTATAATTCTTCTAGAATAGAACTTCCTTTAGAAGCTTCTCCAACTGTTGTTTCCACCCCCTCAACTGTCCATTCCCACTCCTCATGCAAACGAATTTTACCATTCTCTAAAACCTCTGGAGTAGAAATACACTTTCCTGTTTTTAATTCTCCTTGTAAGTTTATTTGATGATATCGCATCTCTATTACCCCATTCTCATCTACAATTCCAATTAAATGTCCTTTCTTAATTTGACCACCTGCGTACGCAGAAGTAAGTATATTTCCTTCTTGATGGTATTCAAAAACAGTATCAGAAGACGTTTCGCCATTTTCTGAATTAGTAGCTACTCTGAACTGTTTGTTATGGTAGTTGATTTTCATAGATACAAGGGTTTTACAATTTCAAATTTAGAAACTCTTGTGCAATCTTATCTACCATCTTGTGGTAATCTCCCCAAACAAAATACACCTCTTTTGCCCACTCCTCTATTTTATGCTTACAAGCTCCTTGATTGTACGATACATTTAATACATCAACAGATGTAATCTTACCTCGTTCTAATACTTTGGGAGACAGTAAATATTCTTCTTCTCTTTTTAGTTTATATTGATTTAGCGTTTCGCTTAATTTTGGAGATAATTTATATGTCCAAATTACATTGTATTTAAAAATTAAATGCAAACGTGTTAAGTGAAAATGATTACTCCATCTACCATGAAGTTCAGAGTGCTGTAAAGTGTGTGCATCCACTACTAGAAAACGGTAAAAATAATTTTTGGGCAAAGAAAAATCTACACTTTTAAAACCTAAACTAAAAATTTCAACACATTCATGAACACCTCTTTTCGTGCCTGCACCACAAAATTGACAATTTCCTTCTTCTAAAAGTTCTAGATTATTCTTAGCTGCGAAATCTATATAGCTCTGCATTTTAATAAAAATATAATCACTTGCTCTAAATATAATTCTTTTTATAACCGTTGTTTACTTTTCTAAAAAAGTAGATCTTACAACTTTATTCACAAGAACTCTTCTTAATACTATTGCTGCTGTTGACTCTGTTGCTGTCTTATATACTCTTCATCGGGTCTTATATCTACAGAAACCTTTAAACGACTGGCACCACTGGTGTACAAAACTCCTTTTAAAGGAGCTACATCGTAGTAATCTCGTCCCCAAGCCACCATTATATGTTGATTTTTAGGCACCTGATTGTTTGTAGGGTCAAAATCAATCCAACCAAATGTTGGAATATAAACAGAGAACCACGCATGTGAAGCATCAGTTCCTATTAATTTTTCTTTTCCCGGTGGTGGTAAAGTTTCTATATAACCACTCACATATCTTGCTGGTAAATTTACCGATCGCAAACAAGCAATGGCCACATGTGCAAAATCCTGACAGACTCCTTTCTTCTCCTTCATTACTTCATCAATAGGTGTAGCAACATTAGTTACGTTTGGGTTAAACTCAAAGTCTTTAAAAATTCGTTCCATTAGCTCATAAGTTGCTTCGTAAACAGAACGTTCTGTCAAAAAAGAGGCTGTTGCATATGCCTTAATTTCTTCGCTCACATTGTTTAACAAAACAGACTCTAATCTAAACTGTCTTGCATCCAACACCTCTTCTTCATAGCCTTTTAATAACTCCAGAGCTTTTTCTAATGTTAAATCTTTGGCTTCATGATTATTAATATCTTCACATTCTTTGTAATCTCTAACAACCCTACTCGTAGCAGTAACTTTTAAAACCTTATGGTGTTCCTGAATGGTAAAACGAGTAATGGTATTCCCAAAAAAGTCTTCTCTTTCTGAAAACTCTGTTGGTTTGGGGCTAATCTCCATTTTATAGTCTATTAATTTTTGCCCCAGAATGTCCTTTGGTTTTAAGACAGCCATATTGTGACAAAAAGTAACCCCTTCGTCGTATTCATATGTAGTAGAATGGATAACTCTATAAATCATTAGACTTCTATATTTTGTTGTACCATTTGTGTTTGTTGGTACGTATGATCAAAGTAAGTATTTGCTATTGCCAAAGAAGTTTCGTGCAACAAATCACTTAATAACGACAATGTCTCCTCAAAAGTTTCTCTTTCGTTGTTTTCTGGATTTGGTGTTAAAACAACCTCCTTATCCATTTCTAACAACACTTTGCATGCGGCTTCTATTTTTTGCTGACATTCTTCAAAACCAACTACATTCTCTGGTACTGGTAAACGACTGATATCCTTTTTCATTCGCCTAAGTTGATAATGTAATGATTTCTTGTATTCTTTATCTAACACTATTAAATCAACCACATTCTCTATGTTTAAATAAGATTGATAACTGTATCTGTAAATATTTAAACTCTCGTGACTGTTTAATAAAGATTCTAGTATTTGATAATTCAACTGCTCTTCGAAATTAAACACCACCATAGATCTAAACTTTGCAATATTCATAGAAGCCTGCTCCATCTGTAACCCTATAAAATACAATATCAAGCCTTGATTTACCATGATACTTTCTTCTATCAAGCCCATAAAAGCAATGAGTCTAGAAATGGTTCTATCTAACAAACGTATTAGCGAATTGATGCTGTAATTTTTATCTACATCCACGGTAGACCATAATTTATTTAAGCTATCAAACACCCTCCAAATATCTTTAGACCATAAATTTCGTAAGCTGTAATAAGAGAACCTAAAACTACTTAAAGTTTGTGCCAAGGTTCCTACTCTAGTACCATCTAAAATTACTGCCTGTAATTCTTTTAAAGGATTTTCTAACGCTTCCTTTCCTCCTTGTTCTACAAAACCAGGAAAAGTAGAAGTAATATTTGTAACTGCTTTGTACAGGTGAACTAATATCTCTGAATCTGTTTTTTTAGAGCTGTAACGTTCATTTTTCATGTTCTCTAACACCATTCTCAGGTATCTAGAAGTTAGCAATGCCCTTCCCAAATAACGTCCAGACCAGAACAGATTTTCTGCCGTATTACTTGGCAAATCGTTAATATTTGTTGCTCCTATATTCTTATTCATATACGTAAACTGCTGATGCATGCTTACTTTTTCATCGCTTATAATCCAAAAGTCTTTGCTAATTCCACCTCTCTGATTGGAAACACGCAATGCCTTTCTTTCAGGTGCCACACGCACCAAACCTCCTTGCATTACTTTATACCCGTCTTTTGTAGCCGTACAAAACGTTCTACACACTATTTTTCTAGGTGATAATTTCCCTTTTCCATAGTTTGGAGCAGATGAAAAGGATATTTTCTCTTGTGCAACAAATCTATACGGATGTTTTAAAATTTCTTTTTTAAGATTGGAAATCTCTTCTTCTGATAAAAATTCGCAAAAGAAAATACTTTCTCTATTAGAACGATCTATTCTTTTTACAACAAAATTCTTAATGTCTTTTAAAACAAAATCTCTTTCTTTTTGCTGACCACACCACCAAGATGCAATCTGAGGTAAAATTAAATCTTCATCAAAAAAGTAGTTACAGATGGCATTCATAAAAGGAATTAGTCCAGAATTCTCTATCACACCACTTCCTACAGGGTTTACTACTGCCACTTTCTGATTCCTAACCACCTCTAACAATCCTGCAACTCCTAAAAAAGAGTCTTCTCGCAATTCCAAAGGATCTACAAAAACATCGTCTACACGTCTTAGTATAACATCTACCTTTTTTAATCCCTTTAAGGACTTTATCCACACATAACCATCTCTTACTATTAAATCGTTTCCTTTTACCAAAGGATACCCTAGTAAGGAAGATAAATAAGCATGCTCAAAATAGGTTTCGTTGTGAGGTCCTGGTGTAAGAATTACAATATTCGGATTTTCAACTTCTGTTGCATCAATCAGTGTTTTGTTGAATTCTTTAAAAAACTCAGACAACATTTTTACTTCTATATTCTGAAATAAATCTGAAGCAACCCTACGCGTAGTAAATCTGTTTTCTAAAGCATACCCCATACCAGATGGAGCCTGCGTTCTATCATTCACCACCCACATTCTACCGTCGGGTCCTCTAGAAATTTCCGCAGAATACACCATTAAACTTTTAGGTGTCTTGTATTCAATCTGATCGCATTGTCGTAAAAAACCTCTGTGTTCGTAGATTACTTCTGGCGGAATAATTCTATTTTTAATCAACTCTCGTTTGCCATAGATGTCTTTTAACACCAAGTCTAACAACTCTGCTCTTTGCTGAATTCCTTTTTCTACCTCTTTCCATTCCTCTTCGTGAATTACAAAAGGAACCGCATTTAATTCCCAAGGTCTATTTAGACCATTGGGCTCATTATAAACATTGTAAGTTACACCATTCTCCGCCATTAGCCAGTTAATCTCGCTCTGTACAGAGTCCAATTCCTCTAGGCCAATGTCTCCTATATTTTCTAGCAGTTGCTGCCAGTTTTTATTTATTTTTTTATCCGATTCTAAAACCTCATCGTAGTTTTTCAGTCCTGCTACGTAGTTTTTTAAAATCTTGTTTTCATCCGCACTCATTTACCACCTTCTATTTTTTACGCAAATCTAAGGTATTTGGGAAATCTGGGTCCACTGGAAGTGTAATAAATGTAAATTCTTTAGAGCTTCCTTGTTCCTGTATACTTTTCTTAGTTGGCTGATCTTCCTGCATTTTATTCTTTTCTACAGAACCAGAAACGGTTTGTGTTTCTCCAATATTCCAAAAACGATTGATCCTTCTAGACTCCGCTTCTAATGTATTAATTGGGAAAGTTTCATAAGACCTACCCCCCGGATGCGTAACAAAATATTTACATCCTCCAATAGATTTTTTATTCCAAGTATCTACCACATCAAAAGCCAAAGGCGTATCTGCTCCAATAGTTGGGTGTAATGCAGAATATGGATTCCAAGCTTTGTATCGTATTCCAGCTACATACTCTCCTTTTACAGAGGTAGGTTTTAAGTCTACTTTTACACCGTTACACGTTAAAGCATAACGTTCTCCTACAAAGTTGGTTATTTTCACCTGTAATCGCTCTAAAGATGAATCTACATAACGAGCCGTTCCACCTCCTGTCATTTCTTCTCCTAACACATTCCATGGCTCAATACCGGCACGTAACTCTAAATGCATTCCATTAATATCTACCATTCCGTGTAATGGGAACCTAAACTCAAAGAACGGATCAAACCAACTCTCGTCAAATTCATAGCCTGCTTTGTTTAACTGACTTACGATATCTTTGATGTCTTCTCTTACAAAGTGTTCTATTAAGAATTTATCATGCAACTGTGTACCCCAACGCACCAAATTGTGCTCATAAGGCTCGTTCCAAAACCAAGCTACCAACGTTCTTACCAGTAACATTTGCACCAAACTCATTTGTGGGTGTGGAGGCATATCAAAACCTCTTAATTCTAAAATCCCCAATCTCCCCGATGAGGAATCTGGCGAATACAATTTATCAATACAGAATTCTGCTCTGTGTGTATTTCCTGTTAAATCTGTTAACAAGTGTCTAAACAAACGATCTGTTAACCAAAAAGGAACTTCTTCTCCTTTAGGAATTTGACTAAACGCAATTTCTAATTCATACAAATTTTCCATTCTTGCCTCGTCTATTCTTGGGGCCTGACTTGTTGCTCCAACAAAAGCTCCCGAAAATAAATAAGACAAACTAGGGTGATGTTGCCAGAACGTTAGCAAACTACGCAACAAACTAGGCTTACGTAACAATGGACTATCTGCAGGGCTTACACCTCCTAAAGTCACATGGTTTCCTCCTCCGGTTCCGGTATGTTTACCATCTACCATAAACTTTTTAGTTCCCAAACGAGATTTCTTAGCCTCATCGTATAAGGTATTGGTGTTTTCTACAATTTCTCCCCAATTTTTCATGGGTTGTACATTTACCTCTATTACTCCCGGGTCTGGAGTTATTTTCATAGATTCTACTCGGTTGTCGTGTGGTGGGTTGTACCCTTCCATAATAACCGGAATCTTTAATTCCTTTGCTGTAGCTTCTACTGCTGATAACAAATCTAAAAAGTCGTCTACAGTATTAAATGGAGGTAAGAATAAATATAATTTCTCATCTCTAATTTCACAACACAAAGCGGTTTTTACAAAATAGTCTGGCTTATCTGTATCCAACCCACTTTTTGCAAATGCTTTAACACGCTTTGCCAACAACTCTTTGTAATCTGGTAATGGCTTTTCTTTTTCAAATAAATCTGGTTCATAAAAAGGAAAAACTTCCGATGCTGGTTTTGCCAATAAGGACTCCAACGGCAAACGCAATCCTATTGGAGATGTTCCTGGTGTTAAAAACAAGTGTTTTCTTCTAAAATCCCATTTACTCGTAAACCACTTATCCTTATACTTATTTAAGGGTAATATATATCCAACAGCTTTGTCTGTTCCTTGTTCTAAAATCTCTGCAATTCTCTTTCTAATTAAATCTTCACTGTCGTCCTTTTTAATATCAACATCCAAAGGCAACTGCCCTTCTTCCCACAACATATAAAAAGCATCCTCGTATGCTGGGTGAATATGTTCTTTATCTACCGCTAAATACTTAGTTAGCGTTTCCATAAACTTTAAATCACTCCCTTTTGCTACTTTTGGATTTTCTGCATAACTAGACAACAATTTAATATCGTCCCATAGCGGCACTCCATCTTTTCTCCAATACAACTGTATTTCCCAACGCGGCAATGGTTCTCCTGGATACCATTTTCCCTGGGCATGGTGCAACATAGCACCATTGTCATACTTATCTAGCAAACGTTTGGTTAACTCGTCTGCCAATTGTCTTTTATGCTTTCCGTCTGCATCTGTATTCCATTCCGGAGACTCCATATCATCAATAGATACAAAAGTAGGCTCTCCTCCCATGGTTAAACGTACATCTCCTTCTTCTAAGTCTTTTTCTACCTTATACCCCAATGCTTCAATGGTTTTCCACTGCTCTTGTGTATAGGGCTTGCTATCTCTTGGTGATTCTAAAATTCTTGTTACCGAATTCTCAAACTCAAACTCAGTTTCTACTTCTTCAACAGAAAGAATACCTCCTGTAACAGCAGCTGCACTTTTATAATGCGGTGTACAAGCTAAAGGAATGTGTCCTTCTCCTGCCAACAAACCAGAAGTTGCATCAAAACCAATCCAACCAGCACCTGGCAAATAAATTTCTGCCCAAGCGTGTAAATCTGTAAAATCTTGTTCAGGTCCAGAAGGTCCATCCAACGATTTTTCATCTGCAGTTAACTGTACAATATACCCCGATACAAAACGTGCACCAAATCCTAAATGGCGTGCTATTTGCACCAATAACCAAGCATAATCTCTACAAGAACCTGTTTTAAGTTCTACCGTTTCTTCACAGGTTTGCACCCCCGGTTCCATACGGATGTTGTAATTTAAATACTCGTTTATTTTTCTATTGATATCTATTAAAAAATAAATGGTCTTTCTTGGTGTAAAATCTATCGTTTTGATAAAGTCTATCAACAAAGGTCCCTTATCTGTAATCTCTAAATACGGTAGTAACTCTTTTTTTATTTCTTCGTCGTATTTAAAAGGAAACTCTTCTACACTTTCCTCTACAAAAAAATCAAAAGGGTTAATGGTTTTTAAATCTGCTACAATCTCTACATCTATAGAAAGCTCTTTGGTCTTTTCTGGAAATACCACTCTAGCCAAGTAATTCCCAAAAGGATCTTGTTGCCAGTTAAAAAAATGGTCTTCTGGATGAATTTTTAGAGAATAAGACTCTATAGGAGTTCTACTATGCGGAGCAGGCCTTAATCTAAAAACATGAGGCGATAAACCAACAGAACGATCGTATTTGTATTTGGTTTTGTGAGAGATTACTACTTTAAGTGCCATCTTTTGTATTTTGTTTTTTTTGGATTTGATTTTATTAATAAACCCTGTCTAAAAGTTGTCTAATGTAATGAAATTAGCCAGCCAAGAAAAAGGATTTGCAACAGTTAAGAAAGAATTAACAAGTTCTCATCTTTCAAAGAAATTTTGTAAAGTTTTCTTAACAAAACCATGTATTTATCTAATAATATTTTAGTACTATTACCCTTAAAAACAAACGCTAATGAGGGCTGTTAAAAAACATGGTTCAAAATCTAAAACTATTCCTTTCTACACTGTTTACAGACAGCTTTTTATTGCTTATGAACTGTTTTTTGACAGTTTAACTCCCCCGCTAAAAACAGTCTATTTACAGTTAAATACAAACTAAAGAGTACATTCTTTAATATAACTTCACACCTTATAAATAACACGAATGATTGAATATAAGGAATTACCCATTTTTTCATCTTATGACTTGAATTCTAGGTTCTATGATGAAATTTTCACTAACAATAAGGAAGTAAGGTCCATCTACGAGACCTTATTTAATATGTTTAGCGAATACAAAGTAGACGACTTTAAACTTTTAAATGAAACTGCCAAAGCTTCATTTTTAAATCAAGGAATTACCTTTCAAGTCTACGGAGAAAAAGAAACTAAAGAAAAGGTGTTCCCTTTTGATTTGTTTCCTAGAATTATCTCTGCAGATGAATGGAAACACTTAGAAACAGGAGCGCTACAAAGAAGTATTGCATTAAATCACTTTTTAAAAGATCTATACAACGATAAAAAAATTATCAAAGACGGTGTAGTTCCTATGGATTTAATTGCTTCTTCTAATAACTACCTAAAACAAATGGAAGGATTAAATCCTCCCGGTGGTATTTACAATCACATATCGGGTACCGATTTAATAAAACATTCTGATGGTAAATACTATGTATTAGAAGATAACATTCGTTGTCCTTCTGGGGTAAGTTATGTAATTAGCAACAGGGCAGCTTTAAAAAGAACTTTATACGGAGCTTTTAACAACTACCCTGCTTATACTGTAGACAATTATGCAGAAAACTTACTAGGTATTATGCAATCTGTAAAACCAAATGGAGTAGACAATCCTACTTGTGTGGTAATTACTCCAGGTATTTACAACTCTGCGTACTACGAACATTCTTACTTAGCTAAATCTATGGGTATAGAATTGGTAGAAGGTCGTGATTTGTTTATAGAAAAGGACTTTGTATACATGAAAACCATTTACGGTCCTAAACGTGTAGACGTAATTTACAGAAGAATAGACGATGCTTTTATAGATCCTTTAGCCTTTAACCCAGATAGTGTTTTAGGAGTACCTGGATTATTTGGAGCTTATAAAAAAGGAAATGTGTGTTTGGTAAATGCCCCTGGTACAGGAGTAGCAGATGATAAGGCTATTTATACCTACATGCCTAAAATTATTAAGTATTACTTAGGTGAAGATCCTATTTTAAACAACGTACATACCTACCATTGTAACGATCCAAAAGAATTGGATTTTGTATTAAACAATATTCCAGAACTGGTAATTAAACCCGTAGATGAGTCTGGTGGTTATGGTATTTCTATTGGTAACAAACTAACCAAAGAAGAAATAGAAAAGGTAAAAGCAGAAATTAAGGCGAGTCCTAGAAAATACATTGCACAGCCTATTATGTCTTTGTCTACACATGCAACGTATATAGACGAAGAAGAAACTTTTGAACCTAGACATATAGATTTAAGAACGTTTACTTTACTAGGTAAAGAACAAAACTTTGTGTTAAAAGGAGGATTGACAAGAGTGGCTTTAAAAAGAGGAAATTTAATTGTGAATTCATCTCAAGGAGGTGGTTCTAAAGATACTTGGGTATTAAAAAAATAAGGAAAGGATATGCTAGCAAGAGTTGCCAATAATTTATTTTGGATGGGAAGGTACTTGGAAAGAACCGAGCACATTGCCCGTTTTATGAATGTAAACTATTTTTCATCGTTAGATGCACCCAGTGAGATTTCCCAATCTAGACAGTTTGTTTTAAAATCGTTACTGTTTATGGTGAATGGAGAAATTATTGATGATGCTGAAACCATAGACGAAAAACAGATTTTATTTGATGTAGGTTTAAATACCGAAAAGGATTTTTCTATTCTAAACTGCTTTAAAGCTGCTAGAGAAAACGCAAGTGGTTCTAGAGACCTGCTTTCTTCTGAATTGTTTGAAGCCATTAATGAACTGCATCATTACATCGTAAATTATCCTAAAAGCCGATTTATCTCTAACGGTTTGGATGAATTTACCACAAAAGTAACCAGAAGTATTGTCTTACTGCGTGGTAAAATTATAGAAACCATGATTCATGATGAAGCCTTTGCGATTATTTGCTTGGGTATGAATTTAGAAAGAGCTGCTCAGGTAATTAGAATTATTAATACTAAATACATAGATGCAGAATCTTCTAAAACAGATTTACACGATACGTTTAATAATAGTTACGAATGGACTACTTTGTTAAAATGTATTCAGTCTTTCGACATGATGAAGCGTACCTATAAAAAAACACCTACAGGTGTAGATACTTTGGATTTTTTAATCTTAAACCCATCTTGTCCAAGATCTGTAATTAGTAGTTTAAACAGTGCCGCTAAATACATAAAAATACTAACTGGAAATGCAGAACCAGACAGTACTGCTTTCTTAATTAATAAAATAAGATGCCAATATAGCTATACCTCTATTCATGAAATAGAAGGTCGTTTTGCTGAGTTTATTGAAGAAATTATAGATAAGATTATAGCAGTTAGTAGCTGTATAGAAGAAGAATTTTTTAGCTATTAAGTCCTTATTAGCTATACTTTGTGGACTTGGTTGGATTGTTTATGTGGGTAGTGAATAGTTCAACCTTGTGTCCACGTTTTTTATAATTTAAACTATTTACCGTTAGCACTAATACGGAAAACAGAATGGGAATACTTGATTTTATATTTGGGAAAACCATTAAAATAAAAAACAAATTTTTTGAGTCCCTCATTTAAGTTGCAAATACCTAATTTTTCATAAAAATACTCCATCCAAACACAAAGAATGTTCTTTGTATTTGGCAGAACGACCAAAGAACTGTTACTTAGCCGACTTATAATTTATAATAGCTATTATGACAGCAAAAGCAAACGACACAGTAAAAATCCACTATAAAGGGACGTTGAGCAATGG
Source organism: Wenyingzhuangia sp. IMCC45574 (assembly GCF_054182685.1). Classification (NCBI taxonomy): domain Bacteria; kingdom Pseudomonadati; phylum Bacteroidota; class Flavobacteriia; order Flavobacteriales; family Flavobacteriaceae; genus Wenyingzhuangia; species Wenyingzhuangia sp. IMCC45574. Next base: position 1,488,749 of record NZ_CM135169.1, read on the forward strand.
AGAAGTATTCGATACATCGGAAGGAAAAGAGCCTTTAGAGTTTACTTTAGGTACAGGTCAGGTAATTCCAGGTTTTGAAAACGCTGTATTAGGAATGCAGACAGAAGAATCTAAAACCATTAACATTCCTGCCGCAGAAGCTTACGGAGAACCTAAACCAGAATTAACACAAAAAGTTCCAAAGGATCAATTACCACAAGAAATTGAGCCACAGGTTGGAATGCAATTAATGTCTCAAGCACCAGACGGACAACAAATTCCTTTGGTTATTACAGAAGTAGAAGAAGAAACCATTACTGTAGATGCAAACCACCCATTGGCTGGTAGAGATTTAACTTTTGAGATTACATTGGTAAGTCTGAATTAAGACTCTGGTTTCTAACCACAATACCCTATAGCTCCAACAGGTTTTGCAATTTGTAAAACTTATTGGAGTTTTTTCATATCAACTAGGATGATCACCTGTTTAATTTCTTCTATTGTTTAGGGTGTTCAATTTCTATGACCGTATCTCTTCTAAAAATTTAGAGACGTTCAATAACCGAATCTCGATACTTCTGCTTAGCTAAGTACACGCTGCTAGAGGTCCGAAAACCAACAACCAACTAAATTACAACTTCCCTTTTAACGCTTTTATTTCATCACGTAATTTGGCAGCCGTCATAAAGTCTAATTCTTTTGCTGCTTTTTCCATAGCACGTTGTTTTTCTCTAATTCTATCTTCTATAACAGGTTTAGACAAGTAATCTAAATCTTCTTCAGCAGCTAAATTTTGTTGAATTTCGTCGTAATTCGTTCCTGCATTTGCGGTTAAATCGTTTCCAAAATCTTTCTTAATCTGCGTAGGTGTAATACCATGTTCTGTATTATAGGCAATTTGCTTTTCACGTCTTCTAGAGGTTTCGTCTATGGTAAGCTGCATACTTTTGGTAATTTTATCGCCATACATAATAGCCATTCCGTTTACGTTCCTTGCGGCTCTACCTACCGTTTGGGTTAAAGATCGGTGCGATCGTAAGAAACCTTCTTTGTCTGCATCTATAATAGCCACCAAAGAAACTTCTGGTAAATCCAACCCTTCACGCAATAGGTTTACACCAATCAACACATCAAACAATCCTTTACGTAAATCTTGCATAATTTCTACACGCTCTAGGGTGTCTACATCGGAATGCACATAACGACAGCGTACCTGAATTCTGGTTAAATATTTAGCCAGTTCTTCTGCCATTCTCTTGGTCAATGTGGTGACCAAAATACGCTCGTCTACCTCTATTCTTTTATGAATTTCTTCTACCAAATCGTCTATCTGATTCTTACTTGGACGAACTTCTATTACAGGGTCTAACAAACCTGTTGGACGTATTACCTGCTCTACTACCACTCCATCAGATTTTTCTAGTTCGTAGTCTGCAGGGGTTGCTGTTACATAAATCACCTGATTCTGTAAGGCCTCAAACTCCTCAAACTTTAAAGGGCGATTGTCCATAGCTGCAGGCAAACGAAAACCAAATTCCACCAAGTTTTCTTTTCTAGAACGGTCTCCTCCATACATGGCATGCGTTTGCGGTACGGTTACATGACTCTCATCAATTACCATTAAAAAATCATCCGGAAAAAAGTCTAACAAACAGAAGGGCCTAGTTCCAGGATCTCGTCCGTCTAAATAACGAGAATAATTTTCTATTCCACTACAATACCCCAACTCTCGAATCATTTCCAAATCGAATTCAGTACGTTCCTTTAAACGTTTTGCTTCTAAAGGCTTTCCTATTTCAATAAAATAATCGTACTGCTTCATTAAATCATCTTGTATTTGATGAATGGCACCTTGTAAAACATCGGGAGAGGTTACAAACAAATTTGCTGGATAAATATCCAAGGTATCAAAACGCTCTACAACCGTTTTATTTTCTAAATCATACGATTCTATTTCCTCTATCTCGTCTCCAAAAAAATGAATTCTATAGGCATACTCACCATAGGAAGGAAATACGGTTACAGTATCTCCTTTTACCTTAAAGTTTCCGCTTTTCATTTCCTCTTCTGTTCGCGAATACAAACTTTGCACCAATTGATGCAAAAATTTGGTTCTACTAAGAGTTTGGTCTACCTCTATTCTAATTACATTGTTTTTAAACTCTTGCGGATTTCCCATACCATACAAACAAGACACAGAAGCTACTACCAATACATCTCTACGTCCCGACAACAAAGCCGATGAAGTACTTAAACGCAAACGCTCAATTTCTTCGTTTATAGACAAATCTTTTTCAATGTACACTCCTGTTGTAGGAATGTAAGCTTCGGGTTGGTAATAATCGTAATAAGACACAAAATACTCCACCGAGTTTTCTGGAAAAAAGTTTTTAAACTCTGAATACAACTGAGCGGCCAACGTTTTGTTATGTGCCAACACCAACGTAGGCTTGTTTACCTCTTGCACTACATTGGCAACCGTAAAGGTTTTACCAGAACCCGTTACCCCTAAAAGTGTTTGGTACTTTTCTCCTTGGTCTACTCCATTAGACAATTCTTTAATTGCTTGTGGCTGATCTCCTGTGGGAGTGTATTTAGATACGACTTTAAAATCCATAGTGTAAAATTAGGAATTGTTTTTTTGCCTACTCCTTTTTTAGAGAGATAAAGTCTTGTTTGTATTAAGGATTTAGAAACTTGGGCTAAGAAGTTAGAAATATGAACTTAAAAACTCAGAATATGTCTTTATTGGTGAAGTAATTGAAATAAAAAATTCTTTCTTTAAAATTAAAGTAATTGAAACTTTTAAAGGAAACTTACTATCTAAAAGTATAATAAGAGGTCAAAACACGAATAATTGTCAATATTCGATTTATGAAAAAGGAAAGTGGATCATTTATGGAAATATTGAAAATCAGTTATTAAAAATAAGCGAATGTGGTGTTAGTAGAAAATTAGAGAGTGTTCGTTTCGATCCTCCACCTCCATCAGATGATTCTTTAAATGAGAAATTAACAAAAATGGAAAAGAAAAAAATTGAGGCAGAAATAAAACAAAAATGTATTAACAATGCTCAAAAAAGATTGAAAAAAGAAATTCAAAATTTGAGAAAAATAAAGGTTTAAAAAAGCTAAAAGCAATACAATGATCGCCTCTTGAAGTTCTACCCTCCTTTTATTCACCAATAACTAAATACTATAAATGTGGCTTTGCCACTAAGCACTAGTTTATTAATTTTAAAGCCGTTTAATTTTGGTGGTTAAAATTCTGTTCCTTTTTAAGTAGTTATTTCAACACCATACAGACTCATTTTAATACATACAACTTGAGAATACGCTTAGCATGAAAAAAAGTTTTTTATCGTTATTAATCGTTTGTTTTTCTATCAATTTCAATTGTAGTTATGCACAAACAACAACAAGGGAGAATTCTTATAAAATAGAACGCAACTATATTACTCCTAAACGAATTGTCTGGCAATCTGGGATTATTAAAAACGCAAATCAGCTTCTTAAAGAAGGAAGGCACCAAGCAACAACTATCAATAAAAATGTAGTTCATTTTAAAAATGATGGAGGTACTAGTGCAATCTTATTAGACTTTGGAAAAGAATTGCATGGAGGACTAGAAATTATTACTGGAATGTTTAAGGGTCATAGTCCAATTAATGTTCGCATCCGTTTTGGTGAATCTGTATCAGAAGCAATGTCTAACTTAGGTGAAGATGGAGCAACGAACGACCATTCGGTAAGAGACATGAAACTACAAGTTCCTTGGTGTGGTAAAATAGAAGTAGGAAACACAGGATTTAGATTTGTACGAATAGATGTACTGGACAAAGAAAGAGTTTTGTTATTAAAAGAGGTAAGTGCTATTTCTGTTATGCGAGACATTCCTTACTTAGGCTCCTTTAAATCAAATGACGAAAGACTTAATAAAATTTGGGAAATAGGAGCATATACAGTTCACCTAAATATGCAAGAGTATTTATGGGATGGTATTAAACGTGACCGTTTGGTATGGGTTGGAGATATGCACCCCGAAGTAATGACAATTCTTGCTGCCTTTGGAAAAAATGAAGTCGTAACAAAATCTTTAGATTTAATGGAAGACATCACTCCACTCCCTGGCTGGATGAATGGTAAATTTAGCTCTTATTCTATGTGGTGGCTACTTATTCAACATCAATGGTACATGAATACAGGAGATATTAATTATCTGCAAAAACATAAAGGATACATCTATGGTTTATTGGCATTATTAGAAGAAAATATTGATGCCAACGGAAAAGAAAACTTTAAAGGAGAGTGTTTCTTAGATTGGCCTACCCGTAGTAATCAAACAGAAGTAAGAAAAGGAATGCAAGCCTTACTTGCAATGTCTTTTGATGCTGGACAAGATATAGCCAAAGCATTTGATGATAAAGATAAAGCGAAACACTATAAAATGGTTTCTAAAAAATTAAAAAGCTACAAGCACGAATTCCCAACAAGAAAATCACCTGGAGCATTGTTAAGCATGGCAGGTATCTTAAACCCAAAAAAGGTAAATAAGCAATTGCTTGTAAAAAATGGAGCAAAAGATATTTCTACATTTTATGGTTACTATGTACTAAATGCAATGGCTCTAGGAGGAAATCATCAAGAAGCAATAGATTTAATAAGAGAATATTGGGGAGCAATGATAGACTTAGGTGCTACCTCTTTTTGGGAGGATTTTGACATTGACTGGATTAAAAATGCTGGACGTATTGATGAAATTGTACCTGATGGAAAAATTGACGTTCATAGAACCTATGGAAAATATTGCTATGTAGGGCTTAGACATAGTTTTTGTCACGGATGGGCATCTGGCCCAACTGCATGGCTGTCTCAATATGTACTTGGAGTCCAAATAATGGCTCCAGGGTGTAAAATAATAAAAATAGAACCGCACTTAGGAGACCTAACTTATGTGGAAGGAACATATCCTACTCCATATGGTATTGTTTCTATTAAACACACAAAAGATGCCAACGGAAAAATAACATCCGAAATAAAGGCTCCTAAAGAAATCGAGATTATAAAAGTAAATTAGTCTATAAAAACACAAAACAAAGAGCCCTTTAATTAAAAAGGGCTCTTTGTTTTTACACCTATGTACCACTCTATGGATACAAAGCTTGCTTTTATTACGAAAAAGTAATGCTATGTTCTGTTTCTGTACTATAATCACTTTCTACAACTGTATCTACATAGATCCATTCTGCTTTTACATCTGCTGGGGTAAAAGTAGTTAACACAAAACCTCTTTTAGAAGCATTAAAATAATTTAAATCGTCTATTAAAGTAGTTAAAGCAGTTTGAAAACCTGACACCGCTGCTAGATTTCCTCCTATAAAACTCTCAAAACCAGGAGAACTTACACTTGCCGTAGCGACTTCTACCCCTACAATGGTTCCATCTTCTTTGGTAAGCTTACTACTCCAACCATTATGAGTATCACCTGCTAAATTCACAATCTTTTTAGCACCCAATGAATTGTAAATTTCTTCTCTCTCTGCAGGGTATCCATCCCATGCATCCATGTTATAAGCCAACTGTCTGTCTTCAGATATTCTTGCTTTCTCTGCATTGGTTACCGTTGGATCTCTAGCCAAAACCCTAGCTTTTATTGTAACCAACTCGGTTAGTATTGTATTAAAATTAGGAGCTCCAAAAGAAGAAATAACCTCATCCGGTATGGTCATTCTAGACATTAATACCTGCTGACCAAACACTTGCCACTTAGCAGAAGCGTTAGTTAACTGATTCATTAACCATTTTTTTTGTTTGGTTCCTAAAAGAGTTCTAGACGAATCGTTTAATGCTGTTTTAAACGCAGTATTATCTACAAAATACCCAGTACTATCTAATTGTTTGTCTCTACCAATCACACGGGTATCTAGCATAATTAAATCTACTAAATTCCCTAAATTAAAAGCTCTGTAGATCAACTCCTCGTTCCCCAATTCTAACTGTGTAAACGGTAAAAACTCGCTATAGGCCTTTAATGCATTTTCTTTTCTAACTTGAAAACTTCCCTCGGTAGCTTCATCATGATTCTGAGCTCCATCCTTATATGTATCATTAGCTACCTCGTGGTCGTCCCATACACAAATAAAGGGCTTTTTTCTATGTGCCAATTGCAAGTCTTTATCAGACCTGTATTGTTTGTATCTTGTTCTATAATCTTCTAGGGTTAATATTTCGTGTGCTGGCTCGTGATCTCTTTCTAAAGCTGCTACATAGCCATAGCCTTTTGATCCATATTCGTAGAAATAATCTCCTAAGTGTACAATAATATCTGCTTCAGATTTTGCCATGGCATTGTATACATTAAACAAACCTGCCTGAAAGTTAGAACAAGAGCAAACAGCTAATTTTAACTGCGATGCATTTTCTGGTAATGTAATGGTTTCTCCTACAACCGATACTTGCTTGTCTTCTTTGTTGATAAATCTGTAAAATAACGCGATATCTTGTGGAAGTTCGGTTAATTCAATAGCAATAGTATTGTCTCTAGACACTTCTGTTTTTACGGCACCGCTCCTTACCATTTCTTTAAATTCAAAATCTGTAGCTACCTCCCAAAATATTTCTTTATCCGTTTCGGTATAGCGAGTCCAAATAATTACCTTAGAAGCTGTAGGGTCAAAACTAGCAACTCCCAAACTAAATTTAGAAGAAATAAAATTAATGGTATTTATAGCAGCTGTTTCAATATCATCATCGCTACAACTAATAAAATTTGGAGCCAATAACAATCCTCCTGTTGCCATTAAGCTATTCTGAATAAATTTTCTTCTACTTGTGTTTAATTTTTCCATTTTTAGTTTGTTTTATTACCTACAATATTGAAACTCTAAAAGAAATTTGAAGTTAGCAGAACCTTATTTAATGATTATACTAAGCACCAGAATGTTAAGTAATTATATCTAAATAAACTATTGTTTAACAAACCTATCTAAAGTTACAAAATGTACCCTCTAAAAAAGAATATGCTAAAAACACTTTTGCTACTTGCTTCTAATTTTCCCCACACTTTAAATAAACCTTTTTTTAACAGTAAACTTTTATCTAACTTATTCTTAACAGTTTAAACACTATTTTTTGATTGTTTCATTACACCTCTCTAACATTAACGTTTGTTTATAGCTATAAGTTTGGCTCGCATAAAACTTTAAAAAAACTAAACAATGCGTAAAATCTATTTAACGAGTATCTTTATGCTTATCTCTTTGGTAAGTTTTGCTCAAAAAGGAATTATTAGAGGTAAAGTAACAGATCAGGACAATCTGCCTTTACCTGGGGCTATCATTTCTATTGATGCTAAAAAAACAATGACTGACTTTAACGGTAACTACGTTATTTTAAGTCTTGAAAACGGAAAACATACCTTAGGAACTTCTTACATGGGATATAAATCTCAAACAACAGAAGTAACATTAGACAATAAAGCAGTAGTTGTAAACTTTGTTTTAAAATCTGATGTAAACAGCCTGAATGAAGTTGTAATTAAAGGTAGTATTGGTAGCGGACAAGCCAAAGCCTTAAACAAACAAAAAAACAATATAAACGTTACTAATGTTATTGCTGCTGACCAAGTTGGTAAATTTCCTGACTCTAACATTGGAGATGCTATAAAGCGTATTCCTGGTATTGCTGTTCAAAACGACCAAGGAGAAGCAAGAAACATTATCGTAAGAGGTTTAGCTACACAATTAAACTCTGTTACTATTAACGGACAAAGAATTCCTTCTGCAGAAGCTGAAAACAGAAACGTTCAGTTAGACTTAATTCCATCTGACATGGTACAAGCTGTAGAAGTAAACAAGGTATTAACTCCCGATATGGAAGGAGATGCAATTGGAGGTTCTGTTAACTTAGTAACTCGTACAGCAATTGGAAAAAGAATTACTGCTACTATCGGATATGGTCAATCTCCTATTAGAGAAACTCCTATTTATAATGCTGCTTTGGTTATTTCTGACCGTTTCTTTAATAATAAATTGGGAGCTGTAGTTACTGCATCTATTCAAAGAAACGAATTTGGTTCTGACAACATTGAGTTTGAATGGGACAACAGTGACTTAAATGGAAACTTTATTGCTGAGCACGATATTAGACGTTACGACTTAACAAGACAAAGAGAAAGTGTAGCTTTAAACTTAGATTATAAATTTAACGATAAAAACAAAGTATACTTTAACGGAGTTTATAACACTAGAAACGACTGGGAAAACAGATATAGGTTACGTTTTAAAAATGATGAAACAGACAATGCTGGTATTTTTGAAACAGAAGTAAGAAGACAAACTAAAGGAGGATTAAACAAAGATTCTCGTTTAGAGAAACAACAGATTCAGAGTTATGCTTTAAATGGAGAACACATTTTTAACCACGATATTAAATTAGACTGGAAAGCTAGTTACTCTAAAGCATCGGAAGAAAGACCAGATGAAAGATACATTTCTTACAGACAAAAAGATTTAGAGTTTAGACAAAACTTAAACAACACCAAAGTCCCTTATATGGTTCCTGCAAATGGAGACTACAATGACTTCTCTAAATTTGAGTTAAGAGAAATTACTGATGAAAATCAATACACGGCAGAAGAAAATTACAATTTTAAAGCTGATTTATTATATCCTGTTTTAGATAACCTAACATTAAAAGCAGGTTACCAGTACCAGTTAAAAGACAAGCTAAGAAACAATGACTTTGCCGAATACGAACCAACTTCTGACTTGACAAATGTTCCATTTACTGACAAAACTTTAAATGATTTTGGACCAGGTTCTAGATATGCTTCTGGAAACTTTGTTACTGAGGAATATTTAACTTCTTTAGACCTACAAAACAGTACTTTATTTGATAAATCTGATCTTGAGGATGAGTATTTACCAGGAAATTACAACGCAGAAGAAAATGTTAATTCTTTTTACGGAATGGCAACTTTGGAGGTAGATGAGAACTTTACCATTTTAGGAGGTTTAAGAGTAGAAAAAACAAGTATTGATTATTCTGGTTACAGATTTGATTCTGAAGGAAATGCTGCTACTGTTAGATTAAACGACTCTCAAGACTACACAAATTGGTTACCTAACTTACAGTTTAAATACAACGTTAACAATACTGTTGTTAGATTAGCGTACTCTAACTCTATAGCTCGTCCTAATTACTATGATTTAGTACCTTATCAATACTTAAATTCTGATGATTTTGAATTTGAAGAAGGAAATCCAAACTTAGAACCTACAAAGTCTATGAACTTCGACTTAATGATGGAACAATACTTCTCTTCTGTAGGTATCTTCTCTGTTGGTTTCTTCCACAAAACATTAAACAACTTTATCTTTACTTACAGAGAAGATGGATATATTGATGCTGGTTTCCCTGGTGAAACTTTTGAATATTCTCAATCTAGAAACGGAGATAAAGCAACTATATATGGTATCGAAGCTTCTTTACAAACGAAGTTAGGTTTCATCCATGAGAAGTTAAATAACTTTAACTTATACCTTAACTATACCAATACTAATTCTGATGCTACAGGTATTGAAGGAAGAGAAGATGAAAATTTAGACTTAGCAGGAGCAGTTAAGCACATGTTTAATTCTTCTTTAGCATATGAAACTAAAAAATTAACGCTAAGAGCTTCTTTAAACTACGCTGGAGATTATATTGATGAGTACGGAGGGGAATCTTTTGAAGACAGATACTACGACTCTCAAACTTTTGTAGACTTAAATGGTAACTACGAGATTGCAAAAGGATTAAGGATCTTTGCAGATGTAAAGAACTTAACCAACCAATCTTTAAGATACTACCAAGGATCTAAGAACTTTACCATGCAAAATGAGTACTACGGAATTATGTGGAATGTTGGAGTAAAATACAATTTCTAATTCAAAAATTTATTCTTTCATAAAGTGCCTATATTACTTAGGCACTTTATTATTTATACACCTTTATGAAACAGACTATTCTTTTCCCTATTCTTGCTTTGGTAATGTTCAGTGCCTGCTATAGACCTTTTAAACAAAAAGAACTAGTGTTCTCTGTACAAGCGGCTTTAGAGACCACACCTGTTGAAAGTACAGAAGATGCAGCAGATGATATTTGCATTTGGATACACCCAACAAACAGTGAAAAATCTACTATAATTGGGACAAATAAACAGCAAGGTCTTTGTGTATATAACTTACAAGGGGAATTAATGTACAATTACCCTATAGGTAGGGTAAACAATGTAGATATTAGAAATAACTTTCTACACAAAGGTAAAAACACGACTATTGTTACAGCCTCTAATAGAACCAACAATACCATTAGCATTCATAGCATAAACCCTAATGGTACATTACAGAACATAGCAAGTCAACCTATACAATCTAATTTACCTAAAATCTATGGGCTTTGTATGTACCAAAACAAAGAAACTACCTATGTATTTGTTTCTGGCAAACAAGGTGGAGTAGAAAAATGGAAATTGGTTGCTACACCTTATGGCGTTAAAGGCATTTTAGAAAACACCATTCAAATAGGTTCTATAACCGAAGGAATGGTTGCAGATGATGCCACAGCAACTATTTACATAGCAGAAGAAAACAAAGCACTCTGGAAATACAATGCCGAAAATTTAAATGCTCCACGTAAACTGGTTGCTAAAACTAGCGATCTTAATTTTAAGGATGACTTTGAAGGAGTTACTATTTATAAAAAAGATCAAAACTCGGGTTATATTATTCTGTCTTCTCAGGGAAACAACTCTTATGCTGTTTTTGATAGAGAAACAAACAAATACATTAAAAGCTTTGTAATTAAACACGGAAACATAGATGGTACTAACGATACAGACGGAATTGATGTGACTGCCGTAAACTTACCAAACTACCCTAAAGGAATTTTTATTGCTCAAGATGGAGCTAACACAGATGGAGACCTTCTCAAAAATCAAAACTTTAAAATTGTTGACTTTAGAGATATTTTAAAGGAGTTAGAGTAAACATTCATCTTTTTTTAAAACACAAAAAATCCGCTTTTTAAAAGTGGATTTTTTTTATGTTCGTACTACTTAAACTTTTTCCATGAAACCACAAATAGTCGCATTAGAAGAAAAGAAATTAATAGGAATGTCTTTAAAAATGAGCCTAGAAAACAATAAAACGGGCGTTCTTTGGAAAGATTTTTCTCCTAGAATAAAAGAAATAAGCAATGGTATTTCTTCTGATAAGTTTTCCCTACAACAATACGATGCTGAATATTTTTCAGCTTTTAATCCTAACAAGGAATTTGTAAAGTGGGCAGCAATAGAAGTAGAAAATTATGATTCGATTCCTAGTAATATGGAAACTCTTATCCTAAAAGCAGGATTATATGCTGTGTTTCACTACAAAGGCTACAGTCACGACTCTAGCTTCTTTCATTCTATTTATACCGAATGGCTACCCAAATCAGGATATGTTTTAGACCAACTACCTCATTTTGAAGTTTTAGGTACGAAATACAAAAACAACGATCCCAATTCTGAAGAAGAAATATGGATTCCTATCAAAAAAGCTTAATCCAACTGAAAACTATCCACCTCTAAAATTCCTCCATCTGGTACCTGACTTAGTTGCATTTCTCCAACTCTAACACGTACCAAACGTAGTACTGGTAAATCTACAATTGCACACATTTTTCTTACCTGTCTAAACTTACCTTCTGTTATGGTAATACTTAGCCAAGACGTAGGACCGTGCCTTTCGTCTCTTATTTTTTTTGAACGATGCGGTAATTTTTCCGGTTGAGCTATTAATTTTACCTTACAAGGCAAAGTATCATAATATTTTCCTTTCCCTAAACCAATGGTAACTCCCTTGCTTAAAACAGTTACATGTTCTCGATTCGCTATTCCATCCACTTGTACATAATATTCTTTTTCCACTTTCCTGGAACGCACCATCTCACTCACCTTTCCATCGGTAGTTAACAACAAGAGCCCTTCGCTAGGTTCATCCAAACGTCCTATGGCCATGGTTCCCTCTGGTACTTTATACAAGTCTCCTAAATACTTTTTTTTATGAGCCAATCTTTCGTTACTCACAAACTGAGACAAATAACCATAAGGCTTATGAATAAGGAAATGTTTCTGCATCTACTTTAATTAGCAATTAAAAAATTACGAATGACGAATGTATTGATTTATTTTAATGTCATAAACAAAGACTGCTTCAAATAATACATAGCCAATAAAAAAACAGGAACGAAAATTAAAATTGTTACTATATTTTTCTTCCTACGCTCTTGTTTTGCAATTTCTCTATTTCTAGTATTAATCTTTTCTAACTCTTCCTTGGAAACTTTTTTAAAATTAAGTTCAGTATCCGAAAATCCACCTTGTAAACTCCTATATCTATCCTTAGACTCTTTTCTTTCTGCTCTTCTAGATTTAAGTTCTTTTATTCTGTTGACCATATCCTGCATATGGCCAGCTCCTCCTCCCATCATAATGATATCTTTTTATATTCAATTTACAACAGAAATAGTTTATTTACTAATGTGTTAATTCACAGTCTACCTGTTCCTTAGGTTAAGAAAACATTGGCAACAAAAAAGCGATTTTACTAAAAAGTAAAATCGCTGTAAAATAATTTAAGAGGTAGTAACTAATTGTTATCAAAAGATTCAATAGACAAATTTACCTCTTATTATTCTTAAAAAAATTGACATATAATAATAAATCAACCTTGTGTAATCTCTTTTCTAATCCTACTAAGGGTTTCTGTAGTAACTCCTAAATAGGATGCAATGTGATAATTCTTTACATTTTCTACAATTCCTGGATAACGCTGTACAAAATCTAAATAACGTTCTTGCGTATTTTGCGTGTTTGCAGACAGAATTCTTCGTTGGAAATTTGCATAGGCTTTTTCTAATTTCTCTCTAAAAAAAGTTTCTACCAACGGTACCTCTTTGTACAGTGCCTTTAAATCTGTTCTAGAAATCCTGTAAACCGACGAATCTTGTAAGCACTCAATGGTAATTGTAGAGTTCTCTGTATAAAAGAATGCTGTATAATCACTCATCCACCAATCATTTATTGCAAACTGTACAGTATGTTCTTTTCCATCGCTCTTTAAAAAAAAAGCTCTTAAACAGCCTATATCCACAAAATATTGATCGTAAACGACCTCTCCAACATTTAAAATAACATCGCCTTTATTATAATATTCTTTATGAAACTTAGATTCAATAATAGCTATTTCAGCCTGAGAAAAGGTGAAAGATTTAAAAATTTTAAATGCTATTGAATCTGTTATTTGCATACCTATAATTTACAAAAAATAAAAGAATTATAAAACTTCTTCTATTTTTTCGGTAGGTCTTGCCACCACTCCTTTTCCATCTTTTAGAACAATTGGTCGTTCTATTAATTTAGGATTATCTACCATGGCCTGAATTACTTCATCTCCAGACAATTCTTTTCCTTTATAGGTGGTTTTCCATATGGCTTCATTTTTTCTAACCAACTCAATAGGTTCAATTCCTAACTGACCAACAATCTCTTTTAATTCACCAAAAGACAAAGTATCATTTAAATATTTAACAACCTCAAACTCTACCTTTTTGTCTTCCAAATAAGCTACTCCTAATCTACTTTTACTACATCTTGGATTGTGATATATTTTAATCATCCTAATATTCGTTTACTATTACAATTCGTTTTTATTTTCTTCTTGTCCAGACTTCATTAAAAATGACTTTAGAAAACCATCTATCTCTCCATTCATCACCGCATCCACATTGGCTGTTTCAAAGGCTGTACGTACATCCTTAACTAATTTATACGGATGCATTACATAATTACGGATTTGAGATCCAAAATCAATTTTCATCTTACTCGCCTCTATCTCTTCCCTAGCAGACATTTTCTTCTGTAGCTCCAATTCGTACAACTGAGACTTTAACAACTGCATGGCTTTGGTTTTATTATCTAGTTGAGAACGTGTTTCGGAATTCTCTATAATAATACCTGTAGGATGGTGACGTAAACGCACCGCTGTTTCCACCTTATTTACATTCTGACCTCCGGCACCACTAGCTCGCATGGTTTCAAAAGAATATTCAGAAGGATCTATTTTAATTTCTATAGAATCGTCCACCAAAGGATATACATACACAGAAGCAAAAGAAGTATGTCGTTTTGCATTGCTATCAAATGGAGAAATACGCACCAAACGATGCACTCCATTTTCACCTTTTAAGTACCCAAAAGCAAACGCTCCTTCAATCTCTACAGTCACCGTTTTAATACCAGCAACATCTCCGTCCTGCATATTAAGTTCCTTAATCTTATAGCCTTGTTTTTGAGCCCACATGGTGTACATTCTAAACAACATAGCTGCCCAATCGCAACTTTCTGTACCTCCAGCCCCAGCAGTAATCTGTAACACAGCACTCATTTCATCTCCTTCACTAGAAAGCATGTTCCTAAACTCAATATCCTCTAATAAAGTAACTGCTATAGTTTCTAACTCATTTACCTCTTCTTCTGTTGCTTCTCCTTCTTTATAAAAATCTAAAGTAACCCCTAAATCCTCAATCAATTCTTTAGACTTAGCATAATCCTCCACCCATTTTTTTAAAGCTCTTAGCGCTTTCATATGAGCTTCTGCTTTTTTAGGATCATTCCAAAAATCAGGTGCCAAAGACTGTTCTTCTTGATTGCTAATTTCAATCAACTTTTTATCAATCTCTAAATATTCTTTCAACCTAGCAACTCGGTCACTAAGCTTTTGTAGCTGTTCTTGATTTATCATAATTCACAAAGTTAAAAAAGGCAAGTCTGAGAACAAAAAAAGAGGCCTAAAGCCTCTCTTTTTGTTCAAATATTTTTTTTCTACTAGAACCTTTCTGCTCTATAGTCTTCTATTTCTACTCCTTCTTTTAAAGCATCTAACAACTGTCTTGCCACACCTCCTTGAACTGCTTTAGATGAGTTCTTTACATTGATAGCTTTATCGTCTGCAGTAGCTTTAACCACTTCTTTAGTAACAAAAGCAAATACTCCTTTGTCTCCTACAACATTTGTTACCAACGTATTTTCTTTGCTAGAAATTGCAGCTCCAATTACTTTTGGCTCTACTCCTATACCTGCAATTGTTGGTGCTCCTAATGTTGCATTGCTAAAACTAGTTACAGTTAATTTATTAGCACTTGCAATAGCATCTAATGAAGTTCCTTCCATTTTAGCTTTTAACAATGCTGCTTTTTTCTCTTTTACAAGAATTGGTTCTACTTGGCTAAATGCGTTCTTAGCAGACTTAAGACCTTTTTCTTGTAAATCATCCACAACTACAACAGCATATCCGTTTTCATCTAAATCAAAACGCTTGCTTGAGTTAATTCCAGTCTCTTTTTCAAAAGCCCATCTTACAATTTTTCTATTATCTCCTAAAGAACCAACATATACATCTAATTCTTTAATTCCGTTAATAGGACTTACTGTATAGTTTTTCTCTTTTGCTAACTTCTCTAAGTCTCCTCCGTCTCTTACTTCTTTAGCAAATGTTTCTGCATTTCTAAACACTATATTCTCAGTTTCTTCAGAAGCCTCAATCTTTTTAGAAATAGTAGCTAACTTGTAAGCTAAGTTAAAGTCTTTTTGATCTTGGATGTTAATTACATGGAAACCATAGTTAGTTCTAACAACTCCCATATCTCCTTTTGCATTTTCAAAACAGTAATCTCTAAATTCAGGAACCATTGCTCTGTATCCAAACCATCCTAAATCTCCTTTTTTAGCAGCCGAACCTTGATCTGCAGAATAGTTCTGTGCAAGTGTTCCAAATTGCTTTGGTGATTTTGTAACTACAGTTAATAAGCTATCTGCTAATTTTTGAGCATCTGCTAAAGATCTTCTAACAGTTGGTTGTGCACCTTGAGCTCCAGCAAAATTGATTAAAATATGACTTGCTTGAACTGAATCTGGTAACTTTTTTGTTCCAACTAATTTTGTAAGCTTGTAATACTTAGAAAACTTATAAGGACCAACTACTGCTCCTTCAGTTCCGTTTACAATAGCTTCTTTGATAACTGCTGGAATTTCATCTGCAGACTGATATCTATCTACCAATGGTAAATCTGTTTCTACTTCTTCTGCAAAAGCAGCAATGTCAGTAGCATTTTTCAATCCAGATTCTAATCTTAACTCAGCAACTGCCGTTTCATCTTCAATCATCTTAGTTAACTCAGCCTCAATAGCTTTTTCATCAGCTTCTGATGCTTCAAAAGGGAACTTTACAAACTTTAAGTTTCTTGTTGCTTCTGTTTCGTATTCTGCTGCATGATTTTTAACATATCCTGCAACTTCGTCTTCTGTTACTTTAACCGCTGTATTTTCTATAGAAGCATATGGTAAGTAAACAAAGTCTCCAGACACTTTTGTATTCTTTAATACATAGTCACTAGTAGCTTCTGCTTTAGAAACTCCAACTCCGTAGTTAATTAAATCATTGTATGTTTGAGTTAACAAGTTGTACTTGATATCTTTTTCAAAAGACAACCAACCTTGAATACGAGCTTGTCCTTCTTTAGATTTGTCTGCTTGTAAATCTGCAATGTAATTCTTTAAAGCTTCTTCACTAAACTGCCCATTAGCTCCTTTAAACTGTGGACTAGAAGTAATTTGTTGACTACTAATAATTGCTTGCCACAATTCTTCTTCACCAACTACTACACCAGCTTCTTTTAATTTGATCTCGTAGATTTTTTCTCTAACCATCTGATTCCAAACCATATTCTCTATAGTTAAACCACCATAATTAGATCTTGAATTAGACTTGTACAGCTCTACTCTTCTTGCAAACTCCTTGTAAGAAATTTCCTCACCATTCACTTTCCCGATTGCATCGGAATTCTTGCTACTTAAAAAATCGTAAATATCTTTTGGGCTAATCACAAAAGATAGCATTGCCAATCCAATTGCTGCGATTAAAAACCCAGAGCGATCTCTGATTTTTGATAATATTGCCATGTTCTACATCTATTTTTTTTGATTGTCCGCTAAAATACAATTTCAATTGAAATCCTAAAATAAAAAAACAAGAGTTTTAAAGAAATTACTTGTCTTGGTTCTTTTTATGGATCAGATTTACTTCCTCTATACGAGCATTCGCAACTTTTAAAATTTTCACTTTTAAATTTTCAATGCGAAATTCTTCACCTTCGTTAGGTATATCCTCTATATTTTCAATAATAAATCCCCCTAAGGTTTCGTAGGATTCGGACTTTGGAATTTTAAAGTCATACGTTTCATTTAAATAGTCTATTTCTAATCGTGCAGACATTCTATAAACTCCGTCTTCTATTTGCTCTTCTACCAAAGCAATCTTATCATGTTCGTCCTCTATTTCCCCAAAAAGTTCTTCTATAATATCTTCTATGGTAATAATTCCCGACGTTCCTCCATATTCATCTATAACCACAGCTACACTCTTTCGCTTCTTCATCATCACACTCAATACATCGTTAATCATCATAGATTCTGGAATGTATTCTACTGGTAATATGATCGATTTTATGGTCTTTGGATTTTTAAACATTTCGTAGGCATGTACATACCCTACAATATCATCTAAAGAGGTTTTGTAAATCATAATTTTAGAGAAACCTGTATCTACAAATAGCTCTTTTAATTTGGCTACCTTTTCATGTAGTTCTACTGCTTCAATATCTGTTCTAGGGACCATTATCTCCCTAGCTTTTACCGAATTAAAACTTAGCGCATTCTGAAAAATTTGAATTTCGGAGCTAATCGTCTGATCATCTCCATTCTCCATTTGCTTATCTATGTAATGCCCCAATTCTTCTTTGCTAAATTGTTGTTCTCCCTCTTCTTCTTTAGTTCCAAAAAGAATTCTTAATAACCAAGCAGAAATCCACTCTATTAAACTAGAAATTAAATAAAACAACCAATAAAAAAAGTAAGCAGGCACTGCTAAAAAACGTAAGGTCTCGTTTGCATAAACTCTAAAAATAGCTTTGGGTAAAAACTCAGCAGTTACAAGAATTAGTAAGGTGGAAATTAAAGTTTGAATTAAAAGTGACTCATTATAATCTGCCGGAAGTACCTCCATTAACTTTTTACCCATGTAGTAACTGTAAATTACCAATGCAATGTTATTACCCACTAACATGGTGGTAATAAACTTAGAAGAGCGCTCTGTTAACTTACTCAGTAATTTAGACCTATACCCCTCTTTCTTTTTCTCTAATGCAACCTGTAACTTATTAGACGACACGAATGCTATTTCTAAGCCAGAAAAGAAAGCTGAGAGTAAAACAGAAATTATTATAATCAGTATTTCGGGGTCCATTTAAACTATTTTTCGAATCTTTTATTCCTATATTTTCTTTTAAAGAAAAACATAAATATAGCCAATGCAGCCATTAGCATAGACATATAAGACTTCTCTCTTTCTGTGTTCCAATTTGTAAAAACCTCTACAATAAAAACAATCCCCACTATTAAATATGCCCAAGATAAAATTTGGCTAAACTTATTCATTCTCTTCTTGTTTTTCTTCGTTTTCTTCTAAAATTAAATCACCATTGGTTTCATTTAAAATCCAATTGTTAAAATTCTTTTCAGCCTCAAAACCTACTCCATGTATTGTATCATTTTCAGTATACATCGTAAAGGCAGATTCCGTAAAGTATACTTTCTCTTTATCATCAGAATACAGCTGGTTCGTTTTTAACACTCCTCCATTTGCATGGTTTATTACAACAACATTCCCTATTATTTCTGAAAATAAAGTTTCCTCAAACCTAATAGCATAATCTCCTGTTATTGTTGTAGAATCTCTTGTAATTCTATCTATGTTAACAATCTTTATTCCTTTAGGGAATTCTTGATATGGATTCAGTTCTTTATTCTTATAATCCCAGAGCAGCTTTCCGCTAAGTCTTGTTACTATCTTTCCTGAATCTTTTTTTACCAAATTTACATTCTCTGCTACTCCAATAGGTAAATTTTGATCTGCCAAGAAATCGTTAATTTCCTTTGTAGAATTCTTACAACTTAGCACCATAACAGCAATAATCATAAGGTGTAAGCAGTACTTTATCTTTTTTAATTTAATTCGATTCATTGTAATTCTGACTATAGCAAATATATAACTATATATTGTAATTCTGTTTATTATAAACCTAATGGTTTTAAAGCAAAAAAAAAGCCATTCCGAATATACGGAACAGCTTTTTATATTTTTTTACTTACAGATTAAGGTACTCTTACTGTTTCATTAATCCAACATTTAATAGTAAAACTATCTCCTGATTTGTAATCACTATTAAATACTAATTTTTTACTTGGCTTGTTTGCTTTGTAAGATCTTGCCAATTTAGAAGCATAAACCGCGATACTTGGATCTACTCTTCCTCCTTTTAAAGCATAGCTTTCAGCAACAACATACACCATTCTCTTTTCAAATTCATCTTTACCACACTTGTTAGCTCCTTTTTGGTAAGAAGTAGCAATTAATGTATAAGCTCTACCTAAGTTAGACTTGTATCTAATTGCTTTTTTAGCGTAAGATACAGCTTTTGCATATTGTCCTTTCTTTCTAAAGATATCAGCTACTTTGTATAAACTTCTTGCTTTCTTTTCTGGATCAGTCTCTAAAGAAATTGCTTTTTCAAAAGCTGCAAGTGCTTTGTTTGTTTCTCCTTTGTCCATTAAAATACCTGCATATAATACAGAAGCTTGTGGAGATGGAGCCACCTCTTGATATTGTCCTACCAATTTAACATACAAAGGGTCTTGCGTACATTCTTTCTTATACATACGGTTAATAGCTCTTTCTAACCATAACTTATCATTCTTATTCGCATCGTACTCTTGTGTGTACAAAGGAACTAAGTATAAACATGTAGAAATTTCTTCAATTTTTTGATCTAATAAACCTTCTACTTGTCCTAAAGCTTTAGAGTTTACAGTAGCCGCTTTTAACTTTCTTTTCTCTGATGACAATAAAGTCTGCCCTTCTTCTTCTTTAGTTTGTAAGTCTTTTACAACCGCTAAATACTTTTCTACTTTCTTGTTAATAGCTTCTATAGTGGTATCGTAAGTATTGAATACTTCTTTTAAGTTGTTGTCTTTGTTTCTTTCAACAACCATAGAGAAATAGTTAATTATAGAACCAACTCCTAATTTTGTAGGATCAATTTTAAAAGCTTCATCATAGTGCTCAAAAATTTCCTTACTATCTCCGTTTGTAGCTTTTAAGAAATCTGCGTAATCACTGTGAGCTTTTGCAGGATCTGCATTTGGGAAATACTCAAAACGCTTAGAAAACATTTTTTTCTCCAAAGCAATTAATTCTGCTTTTTTCTCTGGAGTAGCTGTCTTTAACATCTTGTTAATTAAGTTACCTCCGTATATGTAGATATTTGCAGTTAATTTTCCACAATTATCTAAACAGTAATCTAAATTCTTTAACGCTGATTCGTAATTTTTTGTTTTATAATCTGTTTTTAACATATTGTATCTTAAAGCACAGTCATCTTGTGCCTGTACGTTTAAGAACAAAACAGAAAATACAATTGTAAATAAAGTAGTTAATTTTGTTTTCATATTATATATTTAATCTATCACTCTTTTATTAAACCATTTATCAGATAAAGAGAATTCAACACCTACATTAAAGTACTCTTCTTGATATTTATTTTTAGAAGCATCTCCTAACCTACCTAACTCAAACGAGAAGTTAGCATAAGAAACTCTTCTTCCTACAGGTAATCCTAGTCCAAAAGATATGCCAAGATTTTTTACGCTCTCATTATTCATCATTAAACCTGTCTTTTCATACTTAAAACCAGCTCTATAAGCAACTCTATTTAAGTAATTCTTTAGTGCATATTTTTGAGGTATAATATACCCTCCTAAGCTTAATTTAGAACTTCCTTCATAAGCAATAGGCAATGTAGCAGACACACTCTGATTAAAAATGTTTCCTGTATAGTTATTGGCATCTTTAAACTCATAAGACAGTCCCGCAAACCAATTATTATCTTTTCCTAAACCTAACCCTAACGCTGTTTTAAAAGAATTCTCTTCTTTACCAGACAGATTGCTTTCTATTGCAGTACCTGCTATTTCAGAAAAAGTTTTAGGACTTGCTTGTATTGCCTCGTAAAATCTAGAAGTTCCTTCTCCTTTTAAGTCGTAACCAAAAACACCATACACACCAGCTGTTGCCTGTAAGTTTTTAGATAATTTATACTTGTACTGAGCTCCAATTCTGGTAGCAATACCAGTTACATTGTACTCATTATTATATACTGTAGATTTTTGAACCCCTCTAAAAGCTTGTAACTTTTCACTTTTACCAAAATAACGATTCATTTGAGCACCTACAGTTAAACCGTCGTATACTTTAAAACCAACTCCAATAAAAAACTGATTTACTCCTCCAGAAGAATTGTTATAAAAATCTGTACTTCCGGTTTCATATCCAACTGCAGAATGACTTCTTAACCCTACAGAAAAAGCACCTAGATCTCCTAAAGGCACTCCTAAAGTTAAATTAGAAATTGCAACAGACCCCGAACTAAAATCTCCAGTTGATGTTTCTACATTTGCACCAAGTGCTTGTACAGATATTGCCAAAGAGGTTAATTTTAAATCTCCTAACAATGCTGGATTGGCTATAGATATTACTTCTGTATTGTTATTGGATACTACAGATAAATCTCCTTGTGACTTTTCTGCTACGGTAGTTTCAGAAAAAACACTACCTATTCCATAATTAGACAATAACGATGAAACTTGCTGCTCCTGAGCATACCCCCCAACAAACAAGAACATTACCACAACTACTACTACTCTACTTAAATTTTGCTTCATCTTTAATTTGATACGTTAGAATTTGGTTTAATCCTTCTAACAAGAAATTTTGGTTGACAAATATGCTATTTTTTAATCGCTTATCCAAGAAATATGCATCTCCACCAGTTAATATTATATTAACTTTCCCAAATTTTTGTTGATAAGTTTCAATTACACCAGTAATCTCAAACACTGTACCATTTACAACTCCACTTTTAATAGATTCTTCTGTGGTTTGTCCAATAAGACCTATCTCTTGATCTTCTACACTTATATAAGGTAACTTTTTAGTAAAAGTATGTAGTCCTTTTAAACGCATTTCTATCCCTGGAGAAATAGCTCCTCCATAAAACACCCCATTACTATCTATAAAATCATACGTAATGCATGTTCCTGCATCAATCACTAAACTGCTTTCTTTAGGATATTTTTGCCAAGCAGCAGCCACTAAGGCAATTCTATCTACTCCTAAAGTTTTTGGTGTTTTGTAGTCTATTATAAAAGGTAAAGAAGTCATATTCGTTAATTTCACCTTCTTTTTTATCAGTAATTTCTCGAATTCTGAAATAATTTCATCGGTTACAGAAGAAACAATACATCCATCAATCTTATATTTTTGACACACCTTACTTATGTCTTCTCGACAATTTTCACGGTTAGTAAACTCAATATCAAGCAACTCCATTTTATTAAAGATTGCGAGCTTTATTCTTGTGTTTCCTTCATCAATTATTAGATTCATCTTCCTGTTTGATTTCACTCAAATATAAGGACATTTTTATTGAAAAAAATTTGTGAAACTTTAAAAAGGTTATATATTTGCAACCGCTAAGATAAGCATGGTGCCTTAGCTCAGTTGGTAGAGCAAAGGACTGAAAATCCTTGTGTCCCTGGTTCGATTCCTGGAGGCACCACCATTAAAACCGTTTCATTTTTTTTGAAACGGTTTTTTGCTTTTTAATAAACTATGAAACATATATTTTATATACTTAAAAGCGAAAAACTTAATAAATTTTACATTGGAGAAACTGCGGATTTAGATTTTAGAATAAAACTTCATCTAAACAAAGCTTTTTAAAGTTTAAAAACTGAATTTAACATTCAGATAACATACATCTTTTACTTTTGACTAAAATTTGCTATAAACACTTGCTAAAAAAATTGCAATTTTCAACTAGCATTCGAAAAACTTACAATAAAATGAAAAAATTATTAAAATTATTTGCTTTTGGTCTATTAGGGGTGTTTACTCTAATATCTTGTGGAGAAGATGGACTTGATGGAGAAGACGGAACACATGGTACTGATGGTATAGATGGAGTTGATGGAACAAATGGTGTAGACGGAGTTAATGCCCAAAACAATTATTTCTCATCTGTTTCATCTATTGAATTTGGTGAAGGTATTGCAGAAATTTCTGCTTTCGACATAAACACTAATACTTTATTCTCAACAAACCCCGATAAGAAAAGAATTGAAGTAATTGACGTAAAAGACATAACAGCACCAACAATTGGTACTCCTATTGATATTACTACTTTTGGTGGGAATGTAAATAGCGTTGCATGTAAAGGTGGTTTCTTAGCCATTGCAATTGAAAATGACATTAAAACTGACAATGGTAAAATAATAATCTTTAACACCTCTGATTTAAGCACTCCATATGCAGAGATTGAAGCTGGAGCTTTGCCTGATATGGTTACGTTTACTCCTGATGGTAAATATATTTTGGCAGCAAATGAAGGAGAACCAAATGACGATTACACCGTAGACCCTGAAGGTACTATAACAATGATTGAAGTTGCTACTAAAACTTCTTCACAAATTAACTTCCATGCTTTTAACCCAGATAAAGCTACGCTAGAAGCTAGTGGATTCAGGGTATTTGGACCTGGAGCTAATTTATCAAGAGATATTGAACCTGAATATATTACAACATCTTCTGATTCTAAATTTGCTTTTATTTCATTACAAGAAAACAATGGTATGGCAAAATTAGATATTGCGTCTAAGACCATTACTAACATTTACCCTTTTGGAACAAAAGATTACAATGATTATTATTTTGATTTTAGCGATAAAGATGGGCAAGTTGGAAAATTTAGTCATGCTCCTGTGTTAAGTTTCTACCAACCAGATGCTATTGACTATTTTGAAATTGATGGCAACGGTTACATTATAACCGCAAACGAAGGAGATGCTAGAGAATACAATGGATCCCCAGGTTTTGTTGAAGAAAGCAGATTAAGCGATATTGATATTAATACTGATTCTCCTATATTTGATGTAGATGAATTAGATATAGCCCCAGCTGATAGAGCTGCATTTATTGATAAAATACAGAAAAACGAAAACCTGGGTAGATTAAAAATTACACTAGTAAACGGTAAGAGAGGGAGTGGATACGATAGAATATACAGTTATGGTGCTCGTTCTTTTTCTATTTGGAACACAAACGGTAAACAAATTTACGACTCGGGTAATGAGCTTGCTTTATTATCTCTAAATCAATTTGGTTCATATCCTGACAATCGTTCTGCTGATAAAGGAACAGAACCAGAAGCTGTAACCACCTTTAAAGATGGAGACACAACTTTTGCTGTAATTGGTTTAGAAAGAAGTGGTGATGTTTTGGTATACAATATTTCAAACGTAAATGCTCCTATCTTTTTACAAAGATTAAAAAACACCTCCCCAGAAGGACTACTTATTGTAGATGCAGCTAACAGCCCTAATGGAAAAACCTTATTAATCGTATCTAACGAAAAAGGAGCCAAACATATAAATATATATTCTAATTAACACTAGAAAACAAAACAACTCAATAAAAAAAACTCAGGATAACCTGAGTTTTTTTTATTGAGTTACATTTATATTATATAATGACTACGGAGTGGAAAAGAAAAAACTCAATCAAATCAATACGCAATTTGATAATTAACTAACACTTCCATAACAAAATCAACAATAAGAAAACTCAATCATAATACTACCATCTTCTACAATTAACCTTTCCTAAACAATAGGGGCTTTATTTTACGGCAAACAAATTTTATCTAAAAAATGAAAAAATTATCTAAATTATTTGCCTTTGGTCTTTTAGGATCTTTTATTATAATCTCTTGCGGAGACGACGGTATTAACGGTACTAATGGTATTGATGGAACAAACGGTACTGATGGTATTGACGGGGTTAATGGAGTAAACGGAGCGTTAGACTTATTAACGTTTGAGAAAATTGGTGGTTTTGACAATGGTGATGACGAAGCTTTTGCAGAAATCTCTGTATTCGACCCATCAACAAACAAACTTTTTATTACCAATGGAGAAGAAAAAGTTGTTTCTGTATTGGATTTAACAAACCCTAAAAGCCCTGTAAAAGGAACTGACATCACTCTGCCTGGTGCTCCTAACTCTATTGCTGTATCAAACGGAATTTTAGCTGTTGCTGTTGAAAACAATGACAAACAAGCTAACGGAACAATCGAAACTTTTAACACAGCAACTCAAGCAGCCATTACATCTTATGCAGCTGGTGCTTTGCCTGACATGGTTACTTTTTCTCCTGATGGAAAATATTTAATTTCTGCTAACGAAGGAGAACCTAGTGACGATTATACAAAAGACCCAGAAGGTTCTATTACTGTAGTAGAAGTAGCAACTGGTACTATTACCCCAATCGCCTTTACAGGACTTACAAATCCTGGAAACGACTTTAGAGTATTTGGACCTGGAGCATCTTTAGAGCAAGATATAGAGCCAGAATTTATTGCTGTTTCTGATGATTCTAAAACAGCTTATATTGCTTTACAAGAAAATAATGGTTTTGCAATTCTAGACTTAGACACGAAAACCATTACTAAATTAGTTGGTTTAGGAACTAAAAACTACAGCATCCCTGGAAACGAAATCGATGCATCGGACAAAGACGATGTTGTTGGAAATTTAAAAAACTGGCCTGTTTTAAGTTATTATATGCCAGATGCAATTGATTACTTTACGTCTAACGGAGCTGGTTTTATTGTTTCTGCCAACGAAGGTGATGCAAGAGATTACGCTGGATACTCTGAGGAGGCAAGAGTTAAAGACTTAACTTTGGACCCAGATGCTTATCCAAACGGAACTTGGCTTAAACAAGAAGAAAACTTAGGACGTTTAAAAATAACTACTGCAAATGGAGATACTGACGGAGATAGTGATATTGACCAAATTTATGGTTACGGTGCTCGTTCTTTTTCTATTTGGAATTCAGAAGGTACTTTAATCTATGATTCTGGTTCTGAGATTGCGCGTAGAACTCTAGCTTTAGCTCCAAGTATATTTAACAGAAACGAAGACGACAAAACCGACGGAAGATCTGATGACAAAGGTGCTGAACCAGAAGCGGTAAAAGTGTTAAAAATGGGGAACAACACGTTATTATTTGTTGGACTGGAAAGAACAAGTGGAATTTTAGTTTACAACATAAACGATCCATTAAACCCTCAATTTCTTAAGTGGATTGAAAACAGCGATGATATTTCTCCAGAAGGTTTAACTGTTGTTGACAAAGTTGATAGCCCTACAGGAAATTATTTAATGATTGCTACAAACGAAGTTTCTAGTACAATTGCTATTTACGAAATTAAA
Source organism: Wenyingzhuangia sp. IMCC45574 (assembly GCF_054182685.1). NCBI lineage: Bacteria > Pseudomonadati > Bacteroidota > Flavobacteriia > Flavobacteriales > Flavobacteriaceae > Wenyingzhuangia > Wenyingzhuangia sp. IMCC45574. Next base: position 1,515,257 of record NZ_CM135169.1, read on the forward strand.
TAAATATAGAAAGTTATTTCTCTATATCTACAGATACAAACAGCCTCCATTAGGAGGCTGTTTTTTTACATTTAAAAAATAACGATGTAAGAGTTAATACCTTATTACTTTTAGTTTGCATCATTTAAAAACTGCTCTATTGGAACAATTTCATCAAACTCTTTAATTTCTATATTTCTATAAAAAACCTCAGCAGTCTCAGACTGTAAACCTATTTTTCCTTTACTATAAGGCAAATCTGTAGCCATATTTACTATTTCCCCATTCAGTTTGTGTATTGAGTACTGGTCCCCCATTACAATCACCTCGCATTTATTCCATTGATTGTTTAAACCATTTGCTTTAAATCCATCCAAAGCCAAATGTTCTCCTCTTTTTTTGACCTTCTCTCCTCCATTACTCGGCATTACAAAGCTTTTACCATCTTTTGAATACCATGTAAAATTCTTACCCCAATAATCTCCTGTATGATTCTTATCTTTTACATGATTATATCGTACCTGATACTCTAAACCTTCTGGAAATATCTTATCATCTACTACATGATAGTACATTCCTGCATCGTATTGATACCTTTCAAAATTATTAGAGATTCCTTTTCCCCATTTGTACTCAAACCTAAAAATAAACTTACTATACTCTTTATCGGCATACATCATACCGTGTGTTCCATTTCCTCCAGTATTTAGTTCATATTCAGCTGGAAAATCTTTAAACACATGTACTACTCCTTCACTAGCTGTAAAAACTTTCTTAGCCAGTTTATCATCTCCATTTCTCAATTTTAAATACCATCCATCTAAGTTTTCTCCGTTAAATAAAGGCTTAAAATCGGTGTTAGTTGAGTTTGCACAAGAAGAAATTACATAGCTACCTAGAGCTACCATCAAAAGCTGTATTGTCTTTTTCATAATAGGTTAAAATGATTTAATTAGTTGTATTACTAAAGTATTCATTTTAAGACAAATCCTTACAGATAGTTTATAAAACAAAAAGAGCCTAGCATTTCTGCTAGGCTCTTTAATATTTTTATAAGACTGAATCTTAGTAATCTCCTAAAGTTGCTGGGTTTTGAGATAAAGCATCTTCTAACTGCTCAGCATTTGGTGCTTTACCATGCCATGCGTGTGTATGCATCATAAAGTCAACTCCGTTCCCCATCTCTGTGTATAATAAAATACAAACTGGTTTTCCATTTCCAGTTAATGCTTGCGCTTCTTTAATTCCTGCAATAATAGCTTCTATATCGTTTCCTGCTTTTACTTCTAAAACTTCCCATCCGAAAGCTTCAAACTTAGCTTTTAAACTTCCTAAAGGTAATACCTCATCAGTAGTTCCATCAATCTGCTTAAGGTTTACATCTACAGCAGCAATGTAGTTATCTACACCTTTACCACCTGCATACATAATTGCCTCCCAGTTTTGCCCTTCTTGCAACTCTCCATCTCCATGTAAACTGTAAACGATTCTATCGTCTCCGTTTAACTTCTTAGCTTGAGCAGCTCCAATTGCAACACTCATTCCTTGTCCTAAAGATCCAGAAGCAATTCTAATACCTGGTAAACCTTCGTGAGTTGTTGGGTGCCCTTGTAATCTAGAATCTAACAAACGGAATGTAGCTAATTCTGATACTGGAAAATACCCACTACGAGCTAAAACACTATAAAATACAGGAGAAATGTGACCGTTTGATAAAAAGAATAAATCTTCACCTTTTCCATCCATCTCAAAATTAGAAGCATCGTACTTCATAATTTCTTGATACAAAACAGTAATATACTCTGCACATCCTAAAGACCCTCCTGGGTGACCAGAATTTACAGCACTTACCATACGTACAATATCTCTTCTTACTTGTTGTGTAAAATCTTTTAGCTCTTGAATAGTTGCCATTTTATAAAATTTAGTGCCACAAAAATACAGTTTTATTTATGTGCTACAAATAATTTATGGGCTATCTATAGATATTTTCTAAATCAAAACTATTAGGTTTTAAGATTTCCTTATATTTAGCTTAAATAGAAGAATATTTGTTGAAAAAAATACAATAGAAAATGGAAAAATATCTAGGAATTGATGTTGGTGGAACAAGCATTAAGTACGGAATTGTAAACAAAAAAGGAAAACTCTTAGAAAAAGTAAAACACACAACAGCAGACTTAAGAAATACAGGAGACTTTATTAATGAATTTGTAAAACAAATTGGAAGTGAATTAAATAAGAGTCCTGAAATTAACAAAGTAGGAATTGCTGTACCAGGTATGATCTCTAAAAATCGTTTAAGTACTGTTTTTATGGCTAATATTCCTGAATTTAATGGTGTAGAACTAATTCCTATTTTACAAAAAACATATCCTAATATCTCTTTCTTTTTAGAAAACGATGCAAATGCTGCGGCTTTGGGCGAATTACACTTTGCAAAAACAGAAGTTCCTCAAGATTTTTTATTCATGACTCTAGGTACCGGTTTAGGAAGTGCAGCTGTCTTAGATGGTAAAATTTTTAAAGGTGGTGAAGGTAATGCCATGGAAGCAGGTCATATTATTAGTTCTAACGGTAAAACTGCGGAAGAAAATATGGGAAAAGCTGCTTTGGTAGAAATGGTATTAGAAGAAATTAAAAAAGGGAATACCTCTGCATACAACCCAAATACGCTTTTAGCAAAAGATATTGTACTAGGTGCACTTGACAACGAACCTGTTGCTGTTAAAATTTTTGAATATGTTGGAACTATTTTAGGAGAAGCCTTAGTCTCTACCATTAGAATTCTAGACCTTAAAACCGTTTTTATTGGTGGTGGAGTAAGTAAAACATTTCACATTGTAGAAAAAAACATGATGAAGGTTTTAACAGATAGACTTCCAGACTACTACACAAACAATTTAGACATTAGATTGGCTACTTTAGGTAACAACGCTGGTATTATTGGTGCTGCTGCTCTGTGTTTTAAATAATATATTTCTTAATAAACTATGGAGAATTCTTTCCCCATCTTAGAAACAGAAAGACTAATTCTTAGGCAGTTTTCTATGGAAGATCTTAACCATGTATTCAAAGGTTTATCTCATCCAGAAGTAATAAAGTACTATGGAATTAATTTTACTTCTTTAGAAAAAACAAAGGAACAAATTCAATGGTTTCAACAACTAGAAAAAGAAGAATCTGGAATTTGGTAGGCTATAGAAGCTAAAAAAAATGGTGCTTTTTTGGGTGCTGGTGGTTTTAACAACTGGGAACACACTCACAAAAAAGCCGAAATTGGTTTCTGGCTCCTACCAGAGCATTGGGGAAAAGGAATTATGAAAGAGGGAATGAACTGCATTTGTAACTATGGTTTCAATTCTTTAAAACTTCATAGAATTGAAGGGTTTGTTGAATCTGAGAATCAAAAATGCATCTCTGCTATAGAAAAACTAAATTTCTCTTACGAAGGCACCATGAAAGATTGTGAAATTAAAGAGGGTCGTTTTATTAGTATTTCTGTCTATTCTAAAATCAATCCTTTAGACTAAACTATCTATTACTTCTAAAATAATAGCACAACCTTTTTTAATCTCCTCATCAGAGATTGTTAAAGGCGGACTGATTCTAGCTGCTTTTTTTTCGTACAATAAAAAGAATAGTAACAATCCTTTATCCATACATTTTAAAACTACATCGGTAGCTAGTTGATCATTCTCAAAAATTAAAGCTAACATCAACCCTTTTCCTCTAATTTCTTTAATGGCTGGATGTACCAAACAAGTTCTAAATAATTGCTCTTTTCTAAGAGCTTCCTCCATTAAATTGGTTTCGGTTATTTCTTGTAAAGTAGCCAAGGCAGCAGCCGCAATTACAGGATGTCCTCCAAAAGTAGTGATATGACCTAACTTAGGCTGATTTTGTAATTTCTCTAGCAACTTAAAATCACTAATAAAGGCTCCTATTGGCATTCCACCTCCTAACCCTTTACCTGTAATTAAGATATCTGGTACACAATCGTAATTTTCAAAACCAAATAGCTTTCCTGTTCTACCTACTCCCGATTGTATTTCATCCAAAATCAACAAAGCACCAACTTCATCACATCTTTTTCTTACTTTCGTTAGAAAATTGTTCTTTGGTTCTATAAAACCAGCACCTCCCTGTATTGTCTCTAGAATAACCCCAGCAGTATCTTCTGTAATCTTTTCCAATTCCTTTTCGTCGTTAAACTGAATGAATTTAACTCCAGGAATTAAAGGTCTAAAAGCACTGTTTTGTTCTTCTGCTCCACACACACTCATAGCACCTTGCGTGTTTCCATGATACGCATTTTTAGCAGCAACTATTTCTGCTCTTCCCGTTACTCGTTTGGCTAATTTTAAAGCTCCTTCTGTAGCTTCTGTTCCCGAGTTAACCAAATACACTGTATTTAAATTGTCTGGTAACAAATCACTTAATAGCTTACACAGCTCTGTTTGTGGTTGCTGTATAAACTCTCCGTATACCATTACATGTGTATAAGCATCTACCTGATCTTTTATTGCTTTGGAAACTCTAGGATGATTATGACCTAAACTATTAGCAGACACTCCAGCTATAAAGTCTAAATACGCTTTTCCATCTGCTCCATACACATAAGATCCTTCTGCCTTAACAATTTCTAATGCTAACGAGTGGGGTGTGGTCTGAGCCTGATGTCTGAAAAAATCGTCTTTTAAACTAGTCATGAACAAATATATCTTCTTTTTTTAACGGCTTCTCATCGTCTCTCCAAATAAAGCCTTTTAACTTCCCTTTGTCTTTTGGGTATTGCGATGGTGGATACGTTTTTCCTTCTGGCTTTTTTAAAAATAAAATTTCTTGAATTCTATTATCCTTTAAAGAGAATCTTATGTTACTACACTCTATATCCATAATAGCATTTAGAATCCCTCTTTCATCTCGAGCATAGTTAATAACTGCTCCATTACCTTTGGCCAATAAGCTGCTTAATTTTTGGTCTATAAATTTACCAAACATATTCTTTCCCTGAATTTGATTGTACCCAGCACTATCTTTTTGCACAATCAATGCATTTCTGATAATGTTTAAAGAATCTAACTTATTTGTTTCCGCATTATTAATCAAACGAATGCTATCTCCTGTTATCTGATTGTTATCCGACCATAAAACAGGATTCACATACATTTCTGTAATTCCTTTTCCTTGATAGGTAACCAAAGAATCGCATTTACCACTTAAATCTGACTTAAAGATTTTTACATGATTGTACACTCGCATTACCTTATCGTTTTCTGGCCCTGTTACAGATAGTAAATCTCCATGTATAAACATAGAGTCTAAATCTACAATAGATATTGCCATCGGTTTTTCTGAAACAATGATAGAATCTTTCGCTCTGTAAATCTCCCCATAATCTCCTGTAACAATAATATTATTAACTGTATCTGTTATTATTAAATTCCCCGTACCCGATGCAAAATTAGTTTCCTCATTGTAAAACAAACTATCTCCTTCTATCTCGCTATCTTGATGGTATATTTTTGAATTCTTTAACAAATACCCTAAAGACAATCTAGTATCGTAAATTCCTCTTTCGGTGTATAAATCACTGTCCTTGTTGTCAATAGTAGAAGGTCCATACAAATGGGTTCTTCCAGACTGTGTGTAATAATCCATATGACCAGTTTTTAATGTCATATCCGGATTTACCACCTTTACGTTTTGTTTTGCAGTTAACTTCTTATCATTGGCAAAATATTCTCCAACAACACTTGTTAAAGTATTTTCTTTATTTACAATAGTACCAAAACAATCGTAGTGCATTATTTGGGTCTCTCTATTAAAGTGTAAAGTATCTGTAGTTAAGGTAATATCATTATCCTTTACAATTACTTTTCCCCAAGACAATCCTTTTTGTGTATCTCCATCGTACTGTAGGTGATCACTTGCCTGTGTTAAGGTATCTGCTTGGTTGATAAAAACATCTCCATAAGCGTAAATTTTATTATCCTTTTTATAGAACAAAGCTTTTTTACACGTAAGAATAGCCCCCTGATGCTTTACTTTAACAGCACCATTTAGCACAGTAGCCCCTGGGTACTTTTTTAGATTTGCATACGTTTGATCTGAATGCAAAATCTTGATTTTATGAGACTGTGCTACTCCTAAGAAAGGAATTAACAACAAAAAAAGAATTTTAAATACAATTGTTTTTTTCATACGCGAGCAAAGATACTTTATTCCCTTTATTCTGGAAATCTTTGTTGCATAATTGCTTAACAAGCACAATGCCATTTTTACATTAACAGTAAAAATAAGATCTATAGAAACAGAGAGCTACTACATTACTCTTTGTTTCTATACTATTCCGTTATTCTTTTTTCTTCCCTTTTTCTTTCTTTTTCATTTTTGGAGTAAAACTACCCAATTTCACCCAAGAATTTGTTGGTTTATAATTAGCTGTTTTATATTCTCCTCCTTTATGCGTATTCTCAGCAGACATTAAGAATTCAGCTATTTTAGCTCTCATCTTCTTTACCTTTTTTGGATAATTAGCTACTACATTATTTTGCTCTTTTACATCCTTAGACAAATCGAACAAACGATCGTCCTTAGTATTGGTTGTTGAATTTATAATCAACTTAAATTTACCCTCCACCAAACATGCATACTCTCTAAAACGAAAAGGAATAGCTTTCTTATGTCTTTTTTGTTTTCCCTTTAAAATTGGTAGAACGTTTTCTCCATCATAAACCCTTTCTTTAGGTAGTTCTGTGTTGGTAAATTCACAAACTGTTGGCAAATAATCTAAAACAGACATAGGAATATCTATCGTACTTCCTTTTTTAGTAATTCCCGGAATTAATGCCAGTCCAGGCACACGTACACCTCCATCTAAAACACTTCTTTTTCTCCCACTAAACTCACCTGTACTTCCAGCTCTTTTGGTTTTCATTCTGTCTTTAGGTATCCCTCCTTCTGGTCCATTATCACTGGTAAAAAACAAAGCCGTATTATTAGCTACTCCCAAACGCTTTAACTCATCTCTTAATCTCCCCACTTGCTCATCCATAGCAGTAATACAACCGTAATAATGTGCTGCTTGCCCGTATTCTTTATAAATTTTTAAATATTCAGGACCCGCTTTAATATCTTCATGAGGAGCATGAAACCAAATAACGGTTACAAAAGGCTTGTCTTCTTTAACCGATTTCTGGATAAAAGGAATAATTCTATCCATCATTACCCTTGAATCATCTCCTTTTACATTTTCCATTTCTGGTACTCCATTGTAATAATAAGGATTGTTTTTGGCTCTTTTTCCAGATCCTGGATCCCAAGTACAAACCGCAGATTCTGTTACAAAAGATTCATCATATCCATACCAGGCAGGAGGAGCATAATTAACCGCTGGCTTTCGCTTTGGTCCTTTAGCAGAAATTGTTTTGCTTAAAGTTCCTAAATGCCACTTCCCAAAGTGCCCTGTAGCATAGCCCTTTGCTTTTAAAATAGATGCAATTGTATGTTCTTCCTTAGGTAAGTGCCCCACGTTTGCCGACCATATTCCATGACGATAATAATGTCTTCCCGTTATAAAAGAAGCTCTTGTTGGAGAACAAACAGGCCCTATAGAATAAAAATGAGTTAATTTCGCTCCCTCTTTAGCCATTTGATCTAAATGAGGAGTTTTAATGATTTTGTTTCCATTAAAACCAGTATCTCCCCAACCTAAATCATCGCACATCATTAATACAATATTAGGCTGTTTGTTTTTCTTTTGTGAGTAAACAAACTGAATAGTTACCAAAAGTAAGAGTAATAATGTTTTAGTTTTCATTCTTAATTCGTTTTAGGTTTCTTCTTGTTTTTTATTTTCTTCTTAGAGTTGATACTCATAAAATTTACATTCATAGCAGTCATATAGATGCTTATTTATTGGCTTTGATTGCTAACTTTCTAGTTCAAAGGGTTCCAATACGGAATCCCTTTTTTCTTAGCCTCTTTATATAATTTTACATAAGGAGCATCCCCTTTCCATGTTCTATTTTCGTTTATTAAAAAAGGCAGTGTTTGCTCCCACCAAAGATGATATTGCTTTAAAAGCTTTTTGGCTACCTCTGGATGTTCACTAATGACATTATGATCTTCTTTGGGGTCATTTTCTATATCGAATAACTTATTTCCTGTAACCAATCTCCATTTTTGAGTACGCACTCCCCACCTTGCATCTCTTACAGGAGCAACTCCTGGCTTCCATCTTCCTACTGTGTGATATAGAATTCTATCCTCCCACTCTGCTTTTGGATTTTGTAATAAAGGAACTAAGGAACGGCCTTCTAACTCTTGAATATTGTTAGGAATTTTTGTCCCTGTTAATTCACAAAAAGTTTTATATAAATCTATGTGAGCTGTTAAAGCTTTTACATCTACATTCTCTTGTAGTTTGCCTTTCCAGAACCAAAAACAAGGAACATGTCCACCACCTTCTTGCGGACTCCCTTTACCTGTTTTAAACCCTGCATTAAAAATATCGCTTCCTCCATTTTTCTTTGTAACACCATTATCTGTTGTAAAAATGATTAAGGTATTATCTAAAGCCCCAGCATCAGTCAAACGCTTCATTAATTTCCCAAAATTATCATCAATATTTTCTATCATTGCAAAATAGTTGACAATGCTTTCTACCTTTATTTTTGGATATTTCTTCAGTTTTTGTTTTAAATTAGGATAACGCTCTTTTATCCTATCTATATTTTCCTGTTTTGCAAAATTTGGTGCATGAGGAGTATTGGTAGCTAAATAAGTAAAAAACGGTTTCTTTTGCTCTATGTTTTTCTTCATAAAAGACCATGCTGCATCAAAAAAAACGTCTGTACAATACCCTTTTGTTCTTACAACTTCCTCATTATGTAATAAAACATTATTAAAATACCTTAGCTTATCCTTTTCCTTATTCTCTGGAAAATCTGCACAACTTCCAGGGTAAAACTGTCCTATTCCTCCGGCTCCATGAATTAAAGACTCTGTAAACCCTCTTTGCATAGGTCGGTACTCTTTTATATCCCCTAAATGCCACTTTCCAAATATACCTGTTCTATATCCTGCTTTTTTCAATAACTCTGGAAACAAAGTTGCTTCTATATCTAACAACTCCCTTTCTCTCACCGTTCCTGTAACACCGTTTCTAAACTCATGCCTTCCACTCATAATAGCCGATCTTGTTGGGGAACAGGTTGGACTTACATGAAAATCTGTAAATCTTGTTGACTTTTTAGCAAATGCATCTATGTTTGGTGTCTCCAAATAAGGATGACCCGTATATGATAAATGCTGACCCTGATCATCTGTCATTATCAACAAAATACTAGGTTTCGTATTTTTTAATTTTTGAGCACGTGTAGAAAGTGAATTCAACGCAAATAGGATTGCTATTACAATAGCTTTTCTCATTAGGATTTATTTGTTTGTTTGAACAATGTACTACAATACTAATTACTTAATTATTTGATTTGTTGCACATAAGGTTTTACAAATCTTAAAAAAGGCTATCCCCCCCTAACTTTAAGAACATCATCTCCTTTTATTGTTTAACTATTTACTCTAGAAGACAAATTCCAAACACAATTTTAATCTTACTAAAGCGTTTATAAAACTTAAGTACGATTGTACAAACAAGTATTTTTTTGTAGTTTCATTCTTAAAAACAAAATCAAAAACCCCGATTTATTCAACATGAAAAACACCTTATTTTTTCTTTCTATTTTCTGCCTAAACATAAGTTTTGCTCAAACCAATGAAGAGATTGCCGGAGTTTATATAAAAAAAGCAGATAGAGAATTTACCTCAAATAATATTTCGGATGCTGAAAAGCACTTTAACAAAGCAGTAATACTATTAGATACTATTAAAAACGAAGAAGTAGACCGATTGGGAACTCTTATAAACTTTAGGTTGGGTAATCTAATGGTAGCTCAACAGTATGCGAAACATTACTTTAAAATTTCTTCTAAAAAGGATTCTTTAAAATACGAGCAACAGCTTGAACTTTATGTAACTATAGAAGAAAAACTAGACAGCATTAGTAAAGTGAATGAGGCACAAAGATTAGCTCAGATTGCTAGAAATAAAGAGTTAAAACGTATTGATTCTTTAAAAATGGTTTGGAAAAAACAAGCCAATCGACTCACACTTGATATAGAGAAAGTACTTCCTTTTGATAAGAATGGTTTTGCTATTTATAAAAAAGGGGATTTTTATGGAATTCTATCCGACAATGGAAGTATTATAATACCCGCAGACACCTACAAAGATGTAAAGTCTTTTGATGGTTATACTTTACTTTTAGATCAGGAACAAAATCCCTACGAAATTTTATGTTTTAACGCTAAAACTAAAGAAAGTTTTAAACTTCCAGAATTAAATCAATTCAACAAAATAGCTACGCATTTTGAACATGTTTCTTTGCCCAGAGGTAATGGGAAACTAATAACGTACCCAAACAACAGTACAAAAACTTTAGTATACGATTTAAACACCAAAAGTATTGAAGTACAGAACTACGATAAAGACTTTCTAAAGTCCTTAAAAAAAGAAGATAAAATATCATCATACAAAGAAGGATTGGTAAAAATAAATAAAGTGTGGTATTATTTTGGAGGAGCAATAGCTCCAGGAATTTATACGCTTTACCAACAAGAAACTTCTAAATTTTACGGTTATTTATTTCACTTTGATGGTAGAGTTGTTGCCAAAGATGAGTTTGGATACTTTGGAACACTGCATAAAAATAAAATTCAAGCAAAAAACAAAGATCAAAACATTTGGTTAAACACCAATGTACAATCTACTGAAGCACCAGAAAATGAATCTGGAAACTACTCAGGTAAAACAAAAGTCTTACAACTACAAAACGGAAAAATTCAGTTTAAACAAGACAAAATAATCATACTAGGTGATAAGACATTAGACTCTTTAAACGACTTTTTATTAAACAACAATGTTGCTAGAGAAGATTTATAACCTTACACACTAAAAACCAATCATATATAATGACAGCTTTCTAAGCTGTCATTTTTTATTTAAAACCCCTACTGAACCTCAGCTATCATTGTACAACCTAAGGTTCAGTACAAATCGATTAGTGTTTAAATTATCTATTGCCCAAAAACAATTAAATACAAGCTAAATTGCAAGTAGAAAATCCACCTAAAACTAAAATATAATTTTTAACATCTATATGATTATGATTAGAAAGAAAGCAATAATAATGCTAGCATTTGCTTTTTCAGCATCTCTTTTTTCACAAGAAAAACTAGCTGTAAAAGTATGGGCAACAAAATTAGAACAAGGAAATAAATCACCTATCTATGAAGTAAATCAAAATCAGCCCAAAGCAAAAGGGAATTGGAAAAATCTAATTTACCTTAAGCCAGAGGTTGAATTCCAAACCATAGAGGGTATTGGAGGAGCTTTTAATGAAAATGGTGGTGAAGCATTGCTATCACTAGATAAAAAAGGTCAAAAAGAAGTATTAGAGAACTTGTTTTCTAAAGAAAAAGGAGCTTTTACGTTTTGTAGAACTGCTATTGGGGCAAGTGACTTTGGACTTGATGCTTATAGCTATTCTAATGTTCCAAACGATTACAAAATGAAACACTTCTCTATTAATAGAGATAAAAAATACGTGCTTCCTTATTTAAAAGGTGCTGTAGCTATTAATAAAGATCTTACCATTTTTGCATCTCCTTGGAGTCCACCCGCATGGATGAAACAAAACGAGTCTATGACCGGTTTGACGAAGAAACCAAATACCATGAAAACAGACAAGAAAATCATGGCTGCATATGCTTTGTACTTTGCTAAGTACGTAAAGGCTTATGCTAAAGAAGGAGTTACCATAGATAGAATCTGTATTCAGAATGAAAACGATGCAAATACCAAATACACCAGTAACGCATTTAGAGCAAAAGAAATGGTGGCATTTGCCAATGAATTTATGATTCCTCAATTCAAAAAAAGTAAGTTAAAAACAGGAATCTATGCAGGAACTTTAAGAGCTTCTGACCAAATGGACTTGATGGATTTTACACAATTACAAGACATTGAAGGTATAGATGGTGTCGGAATTCAATACACTAGCTCTGTTATCTTAAACGATGCAACTAGACTGGTTCCTGGTTTAAAAATGTTCCACACAGAAGGTAGGTGTTACAATGGTAAAAATACTACCGAACAAGCAATGACTCGTTTAGACGAAGTTGCTGGGTATATCAACGCAGGATGTACAGCTTACAGCTACTGGAATATGGTTTTAAACGAGACCACTAAAAGTGCTTGGGACTGGCCTCAAAACTCGTTAATCAACATTAACAGAACGACTAAAGAAGTAGTTTACAATCCTGATTACAATGCTATGTACATCATTAGTAAATTCATTCAACCAGGTGATAAACGAATTGCAGCACTAAACAGGGGGAGTTACCCTATGATTGCTGTAAAAGCACCAAATGGAGATATCAAAGTACTGATTCAAAATCCAAATGAAAAAGCTACTAGTTTTAAACTAGAAATGGATGGTAAAGAAGCACAAAAAGTAATTATTCCAGGGAATGAAATTGTTGCTTTGTTGATTAAACACTAAGTTCTTTCTTTTACAAAATTACAAAGCCTAGACCTTTTAATTGTCTAGGCTTTTTTTGTTCTTTATGATATTCAATATAAAATCAATTAACAGTACTAAACTAAGAAGAGAAATTGAGGCTAACCAACACCAATAACCATTTAAATATCCAGTGATATAATCTATCTCACCACTTTCACTGAGTATAATCTCATCCAAACTCATAAAAGACAAAGCCAAAGCTGTAGCGATTATTTATAACATCAGAGCCAATCTTTTCTTCTTTGATTTGAGATACAAAATCAAAGAAATTATAAATAATGGATTAGCCAACCATATAAGTCCTTTAATATCTGAATTTAACCACCCCAACAAAAAGGCAATCAACCCATATGAACCAACTGAAGGTTCATTATACACTAAGTAACATTCTTGGAAAAGTGAACTTAGGTAAACTAGGCTGATAATAATTCCAATAATTGTTTTTAACTTCTTATTCATAGGTTAAATATACATCTCTAAAACCAAAAAAGCTCAGGTTTTCACCTGAGCTTTTTAGTAGTATCTTATATTTTAATTCTTACATTAAAATTGTTTGCTTTCTATCTGGTCCTACAGAAACAATAGAAATCTTAATTCCAGTTTCTTTCTCAATAAAGTCAACATAATCGTTTAACTCTTGTGGGAACTGATCTTTAGAATCCATTTCTGTTAAATCCGCTTTCCAACCTTTTAATTCTGTGTAGATTGGTTTTACGTTTTCTGGCTCAATATTGTATGGGAAATGTTTAATAACCTCTCCTTTATATTCGTAAGCTGTACACACTTTTAACGTTTCAAAACCAGACAATACATCTGCTTTCATCATGTTTAACTGTGTAACTCCGTTTACCTGACAAGCATACTTTAACGCTACCATATCTAACCATCCACATCTTCTTGGACGACCAGTTGTAGCACCAAATTCATGTCCTACTTTTGCCATAGTAGCTCCGTCCTCATCAAACAATTCAGTAGGGAAAGGTCCAGAACCTACACGCGTAGTATATGCTTTAAAGATTCCGTAAACTTCTCCAATTTGGTTAGGAGCAACTCCTAAACCTGTACAAGCTCCAGCAGCAGTGGTGTTAGAAGATGTTACAAATGGATACGTTCCAAAATCAACATCTAATAAAGAACCTTGTGCTCCTTCTGCTAAAATCTTTTTATCTGCTTTAATAGCTTGGTGTAAATACTCCTCACTATCAATAAAAGTCAATTCTTTTAATTTCTCTACACTCTTAAAGAAACAGTCTCTTAACTCATCTAAGTTGTACTCTAAATCCACACCATAAAAATCAATCATTTTTATGTGTTTCTGAGTTAACTTTTCAAAAATTTCTTTCCAGTTGTCCAACTCCAAATCTCCAACACGCATTCCGTTACGTCCTGTTTTGTCCATGTAAGTTGGTCCAATACCTTTTAAGGTAGATCCTATTTTATCTTTACCTTTTGCTTTCTCAGAAGCCGCATCTAACAATCGGTGCGTAGGTAAAATTAAGTGTGCTTTTCTAGAAATTAACAACACTTTTTTAAAGTCTACATCAAATTTAGACAAACCGTCTAATTCGTTGTTAAAAATTACTGGGTCTATAACCACTCCGTTTCCAACGACATTAAGTGCTTCTTTGTGGAATATTCCAGAAGGAATAGTGTGTAACACATGTTTGTGCCCATCAAAAATTAATGTGTGTCCTGCATTAGGCCCTCCTTGAAAACGAGATATTAAGTTATAATTCTGAGTTAATACGTCAACTATCTTTCCCTTACCTTCATCTCCCCACTGCAATCCTAATAATAAATCTACCGCCATCTTACTATTAAATGTATATTTCTATTTTTCTTTACGTTTTCCGTAGAAATACAGCGAATGCTTGTCTATTTCTACTCCAAAAACATCTTCTATGGTTTTTTTGATGGTCTGAATTCTTGGGTCACAAAACTCAATTACTTCTCCATCATCCAAAATTAAATGATCGTGCTGTTTGTCGAAAAAACTCTTTTCGTAATGTGCTTGGTTTTGTCCAAACTGATGTCTTCTTACCAAACCACACTCTAACAATAGTTCTATTGTATTGTAAAGCGTAGCTCTACTTACACGATACTTCTTGTTTTTCATATTGATGTACAAAGACTCAATATCAAAATGTTCTTCCAAATCGTAAATTTCCTGCAAGATTGCAAAACGCTCAGGCGTTTTACGATGTTTGTTAGTTTCTAAAAACTTTACAAACACATTCTTAACGGTTTCTTGATTTTTCTGTTTAGTATCCATAACTAATGTTGTTTAAAAACAGCAAGGTGCAAATTTAACTTTTATTTTGTATCGATTCTACAAAAGAATTGTTTTTTTTCTAAATTATACGCTTTACTTTGGTTACCCCTTTAATTTCTTGTAATTGATTGATTACCTTGGTTAATTTTGTTTTGTTTGGAATGGTAATTGTCACCTGTCCTTCAAACAGACTTCCATCTCCATTTATACTTAGATTATTAATATTTACATTATTGTTATTAGAAATAATCTTAGTAATGCTCCCCAAAATTCCTTGTTCGTCTTCTCCTTTTATGCTAAGCGTTACTTTATATTCTTGCTTGGTAGAATCTACCCAAGTAGCTTTCATAATCCTATATCCGTAGTTGGACTGTAAGCTTATGGCATTAGGACAATTATTTTTATGAATTTTTATTCCCTCATTAATGGTTAAAAACCCAAATACCTTATCTCCAGGAATAGGGTTACAACATTTTGCATAAGTGTATTCTAACTTTTCATTGTCATTACCAAACAACAAGGTATCGTAATTGGTATTAATTTCCTCTTTTTTAACAATCTTAGCTGGGTCTGACTTGGTACGTCTAAATAACTTAGCAAAAGTACTGGTACGTTGATTTACAAAATTTCGTATTTGAGCATTGTCTATCGTTCCGACTCCTATTCTGTAAAACAAATCGAACGTAGTTTTTAACTTAAAGAAAGAAACCATTGCTCCTAAGTTTTTATCAGAAGGGTCTAACTTTAAATGTCTTAATTTACGTCTTAAAATTTCTTTACCTTCCTCGGCAACTTTCTTCTCTTCCTCTTTTAAGGCTGCTCTAATTTTAGCTCTTGCTCTTGCTGTAACTACAAAAGTCAACCATCTTTCAGACGGTTTTTGGTTTTCAGAAGTCATTACCTCTATCTGATCTCCACTATTTAAAACCCTATCTAAAGGAGTTAATTTACCATTTACTTTTACTCCTCTACATTTTAATCCTACATCTGTATGCACGCTAAAGGCAAAATCTAAAGCAGAAGATCCTTTGGGCAAGGATTTAATATCCCCTTTGGGAGTAAACACATAAATTTCTTTTGAGTATAGATTTAGTTTAAAATCTTCTACAAAATCTACAGCACTATTAGAACTATGATTTTCTAATGTGTCTTTTAATTTATTTAACCAATCCTCTAAACCACTTTCAGTTACATTTCCTTGTTTGTACTTAAAGTGAGCCGCATATCCTTTTTCTGCAATCTCGTTCATTCTTCTAGAACGCACCTGAACCTCTACCCATCGTCCTTCTGGGCCCATTACCGTAATGTGCAATGCTTCGTAACCCGTTGTTTTAGGCTGAGAAATCCAATCTCTTAATCTACTTGGGTTTGGACGGTAATTGTCGGTTACAATCGAATAAATTTTCCATGCATCAAACTTTTCATCTTCTTTAGGATCGTAAATAATTCGAATGGCAAACTTATCGTATACTTCTTCGTAACGAACACCTTGAGATCTCATTTTCTTTCTAATAGAGAAAATAGACTTTGTTCTACCCTTTATCTCAAAACTAAAATTTTGCGCTCTTAAACGATCGCTAATTTTAGAAGAAAAGTTGTCTATATAGTCTAACTGATTGTCTTTGTTTGCAATTATCTTTTCTTCAATATCCTTATAAACTTCTGGCTCGGTATACTTTAACCCTAAATCTTCTAGTTCAGTTTTTATATTAAAGAGCCCTAATCTATGTGCTAAAGGTGCGTAGATATATAAGGTCTCCGATGCAATTCTAACCTGTTTATGAGAAGGCATAGCTCCCAAGGTTTGCATGTTATGGTAACGATCTGCAATTTTTATTAAAATTACACGAACATCATCATTCAACGTTAATAGCATTTTACGGAAATTCTCTGCCTGAATAGAAACCATTTGATCCTTACTCATACGAGAGATCTTAGTTAGGCCGTTTACAATTTTGGCAATTTTCTCACCAAACAAACGTTCCATATCTTCTATGGTATAGTCAGTATCCTCTACCACATCGTGTAACAATGCAGCTGCAATAGAAATGGCTCCCAGACCAATCTCCGAAGCAACAATTTTTGCAACAGCGATTGGATGGTAAATGTAAGGTTCTCCAGACTTTCTTCGTTGCTCGCTATGAGCCTCTACCGCAACATCAAAAGCTTTCCGTATCAGCTTCTTATCACCCTCGGACAAATGCTGATAACTGTCTTTTAATAAATCTTTATACCTGCGCGATATTTCTTTATTCTCTAGCTCTGTATCAATTACGTATCCCATATAACAGTAGTAGTTTTTAAAACAAAAATTACTGATAACTATCCAATTGAAGTCATCAGTAAATTTCTATGTTCCTGTTATTAAATATAGTGATTTTCTCTAAGAATTACGAGGATTTTTTAAATTCAAAACTCTCTGTAACAAGGTAGGATGTGAATAATTAAAAAACACATTCCATTTGTGTGGTGTTAAATTGCTCAAACTATTCTTAGACAGTTTTTTAAGCGATGTTATTAAGGGTTCGCTTGCATAGGTTTCTTTGGCAAAATTATCCGCTTGGTATTCAAATTTCCTAGACATGATATTCATAAACAAACCTGTTGCTTCAGAAATAGGACTATATAAAATCCCAAAAGCCAACAATCCTATATGAAAACTACTCTTTTCTACATTAAAAGCCTTTGCCAATATAGGATTCCCCAACAAAGCTCCCATAATATATAGAGTTAGCCCTGTTAAACATAAAGACAGCAATAAATTATAAATTGTATGTTTTCTTTTGTAATGTCCAACTTCGTGTGCAAAAACGGCTACAATTTCTTCTTCCGATAAATCGTTGATTAGTGTATCGTATAGAACAATTCTTTTGTTAGGCCCAAATCCCGTAAAATACGCATTGGCTTTGGTACTTCTTTTAGAACCATCAATAACGTATATATTGCTTAATTTAAATCCTTGTTTTTTTGCATATACCTCTAATTTGGTTCTTAAACCTCCTTCTTCTAATGGAGTTTGTTTGTTAAATAACGGAACTATTAAATTAGAGTAGAACATGGTCATAAATAATGAAAATACAGAGAATATAACCCATGTATAAAACCAAAAATTATTCCCCATTTTTAAATACAACCAAGTAACCAAATACAACATAAGCCCCCCTATAATGGCAGACATAAAAGCACTTTTAATTTTATCTGTCCAAAATATTTTTTTGGTGCTTTTGTTAAAACCATATTTCTGTTCTATCACAAAAGTGTGATAATAATCAAAAGGTACTTGTACCAACGAAACAGCCAAACCAATAATCCCCATAAATACTAAGCTCTGAAAAATAACATGGTTTGTTATTTGTAAACTTACCTGCTCTACAAAAGCAACTCCTCCAAGTACAAAAAACAACAAAGTAGTGGCAATAGAAAAAATACCCGAAAAAGTTAAAAACTTATATTTTTCTAGTTTGTATTGTTGTGATTTTTGATAGGCTTCAGTATCGTATACATCGTTTAACTCTTCTGGAACGGGATCGTTAAAATGTTTCGCATTTACATAACCGATGAGTTCTTCTTTTAAATAGGAAATCAATAAAATGGCTATAATAATTATAAAAAGTAGGTTCCCTGACATCTATTTAAATTTTCTTTGTCTTTTAGCTTCATACATTAAAACGCCAGCAGCAACAGACACGTTCATAGAGTCTATTTTTCCTAACATTGGAATGATAATTTTTTTGTTTGCTTGCTCCAACCAATCCTCACTTAAACCTACAGCTTCTGTACCCACAACAATTGCGGTAGCCTTGGTAAAATCTTGTTCGTGATAATATTCTGAGTCTTCTTTTAGCGCAGCAGCGTAGGTATCAATTTTTTGTTTTTGAAGATACAATAAAATTTCCTGAGTCGTTCCTGTTACCACCTGATTTGTGAATAAACATCCTACACTAGAACGTACAATATTTGGGTTGAATAAATCTGTTTTAGGATTTGCTATTAACACAGCATCTATGTTTGCAGCATCTGCAGTTCGTAACATAGCTCCTATATTCCCTGGTTTTTCTGGAGCTTCTGCAACTAAAATTAAAGGAGTTTCTGTGTTAAAATGCAAGCTGTCTAATGTAAGATTTTTCTCTTTTACAACTGCAAGCACCCCTTCTGTAGAACCTCTATAAGCTACTTTTTCATACACCTCTTTACTAACTTCTATATACTCCTCTGCATTTAGAGATAATACATCAAAATCTTTGGGTAGTATATCGGTATAGTAAACCAATTGTTTTAACTCAAAACCTCCCTCTAGTGCAAGCGATACTTCTCTTCTTCCTTCTACAATAAAAGTCTTTGTTTGTTTTCTATTTTTAGATTTCTCACTTAATGCAACTAAAGACTTTACCCAACTATTTTGTACACTACTAATTTGCTTATGCATTGACCCATTGAATTGAGCTACAAAAATACATTTTTAATTCCTCTTTAGTTTGGTTTGATTTTTGAAAAAGATTTAAAAAAACATCCTATGATTAAAAAAATACTTTTTATTGTTTTACTTATATCAGTACAATCAAACGCTCAAATAATTTGTGAAGATGCAAGAGGTAATTTAGATTTTTCCTCTAATAGCAATCACTATTCTGCAACTCTAGAAGACGACATTTTTAATGATTTTACTTTTACCGATAGTAACAAAAACAAATTAACGCTTAATAAAGAATATGTATTAAAATACTATCCAAATATTCTAAAAAACAAAAAGGTTAAAACACTATTCTTTAAGTCCCTTATTAGAGAACATAAACGTACACACAATATTAAAATGTCTTATGAAGTAGATATTTTTGATAAAGAAATTATTAAGGATTTAAACACCAAAGAAAAAACAGTAAGCTATACCGATATCTTTGATAATGAAGTCTATGAAATTAGTTCACATCATACCAATGAAATCTTTAAGAAAAATAAAAAAGGGGAAATTGAATATGAGTACAATTCTTTTGAAGCCACTCTTGAGATTGGATTCAAAAACTATTGGACCTATGAAGATAACACAGGAAACGAGTTTACCTTTAGCCCTAAAGCTTGGAAAAAATTAATCACGCGTTTTGGAAATAGTGAGCATGTATTCTTTTACCTCCTTCATGAATATACTGACGAATAATTTAAAATTCTCCAATTAATTTTTCTATTACTGCCTCTACCCCATTTTCATCGTTAGAAGACGTACCGTAATTGGCTATTTCTTTTACTTTGGGATGTGCGTTTTCCATTGCAAAACTATACTTAGATTTTTTTAACATCTCTACATCGTTCATATAATCTCCAAAAGCCATAGTTTCAGCCGCTGTAATTCCCATTTCTTCTTGAATTCTCTCTACAGCATTTCCTTTATGATTGGTAGGCAAAGCAATATCTACCCAAAATTCTCCCGATACTTTTACTTGCCATTCTCCTGCATATTTTTCTACATAAGGATAAATATTTGCCTCAGATCCTTCGGAATGATGTATTGCAAGTTTTAATATGTCATCGTCTGGTAACTCATCAAAATTATCTAATAACTCGTACTCACTATAATACTCAGACACTACAGCCTCTAACGCTGGATTTCCTTTTAGATAGTATGCTTTTTTCTTTCCTGCCAACACCAAATAAATTCCCGGAATTTCTTGTGCTACTTTTATAAAGTTTTTGGCATCTTCAGATTTAAAAGCATTTACAAATAACTCTTTGTTGTTAGCAACCACATAAGCTCCGTTTTCTGCAACTACAATAATATCTTCTTTAATAGAACCTAACTTGTCTACAATACTGTAATACTGTCTTCCACTTGCTGCCACAAACTGTATCCCTCTCTCTTTTAAAGCTTTAAATTGTCTAAAAAAAAGTTCGCTCACTTCATGGTCAGAATTCAATAAAGTTCCATCCATATCTGATACAATTAATTTTACCTCTGCTAAGTTCATCCCTATAATTTTTGAAAAAACAAAGATACATCCTTCAATATCAAAACGAATGCACATCTACTTCAAAAAATCATTAAGAAATATTCCATGCAAGTTCATTGTTCACTGAGCTCATTAAAAAGTTATTAACAACCAACCTAAGTTATCAACTCAATTGTCAATTAGTTTTTCTTCCTAATTTTCCCTTTAAATAGATAATATCGATTAAATTTGCTCGTCCATGGAACAGACGAAAAACTTTAAAAAACAAAAGGTAGACGACAGTAAAGTTGTAAACTTAGCACAAGGAAAAATACCACCACAGGCAGTAGATATGGAGGAAGCTGCTCTGGGTGCTATGATGATTGATAAAAAAGGGATAGATGCTGTAATTGATATTTTACATGCAGACGCTTTTTACAAAGAACAACATCAAGCCATTTATGAAGCTATCCATACTTTGTTCCAAAATTCTGAACCAATTGACTTATTAACAGTCTCTAACCAGTTAAAAAAGGATGGAAAGTTAAGTTTTGTAGGAGGTGATTTTTACCTAATTGGTTTAACACAAAAAGTATCTTCTTCTGCCCATATTGAATTCCATGCGCGTATTATTTTACAGAAATACATACAACGACAATTAATTAGCATAAGTAGTGAAATTATAGAGAACTCTTACGATGAAACTGCCGATGTATTTGATTTGTTAGATATGGCAGAAACTAAGTTTTTTGAGGTTACGCAAGGAAACTTAAAGAAAAGCTCCGAAAAATCCGATTCTTTAGTTCGTCAAGCATTAAAGAAGATTGAAGAAATGGGAGGTAAAGAAGGAATGTCTGGACTGCAAACAGGTTTTACCAAATTAGATGCTCTTACCTCTGGTTGGCAACCTTCGGATTTAATTATTATTGCAGCCCGTCCTGGTATGGGAAAAACGGCATTTGTAATTTCCATGGCTAAAAACATGGCTATTGATTTTAATAGTGGTGTTGCTGTTTTCTCTCTAGAGATGTCATCCGTACAGTTAATTACACGTATGATTTCTTCGGAAACAGGACTGTCATCAGAAAAATTAAGAAAAGGAACCTTAGAGCCGCACGAGTGGGAACAGCTGAATATTAAAGTTAAAAACTTAACAGAA
The DNA here is from genome assembly GCF_054182685.1 of Wenyingzhuangia sp. IMCC45574. Classification (NCBI taxonomy): domain Bacteria; kingdom Pseudomonadati; phylum Bacteroidota; class Flavobacteriia; order Flavobacteriales; family Flavobacteriaceae; genus Wenyingzhuangia; species Wenyingzhuangia sp. IMCC45574. Next base: position 1,537,234 of record NZ_CM135169.1, read on the forward strand.
GCTCCTATATTTATTGACGATACTCCATCGCTTTCTATTTTCGATTTAAGAGCAAAAGCACGAAGACTAAAGTCTCAGCACGATATCCAAATTATTGTAATTGACTACTTGCAGTTAATGACTGCTGGAGGTGCTGCTAACGGAAACCGTGAACAAGAAATCTCTATGATATCGCGTAACTTAAAAGCATTGGCTAAAGAATTAAACATTCCTGTTATTGCACTTTCTCAGTTATCACGTTCGGTAGAAACTCGTGGTGGTAGTAAACGACCTCTACTTTCTGATTTACGTGAATCTGGAGCGATTGAGCAGGATGCCGATATTGTATCGTTTATTTTCCGTCCTGAATATTATGGTATGACAGAGTGGGATGATGATGATCATTCACCATGTGAGGGACAAGGAGAGTTTATTGTTGCAAAACACCGTAACGGTGGATTGGACAATATCCGTTTAAAATTTACTGGTCATTTAGCAAAATTCTCCGATTTGGAAGAAGATTTTGGAGGACAATTAGAGTCGTCTATGAATAGTAGCTTTAACGAAATTGCAAGCAGTATTACACCTAGCGATGCGTTTGATGCTCCGGTAACACCTGATTCTCCACCAGATGATGACGTGCCATTCTAAAAAAAAAATAAAAACACATACAATCTTAAAGCCTTAATAACGTTTGTTATTGAGGCTTTTTTTACAAGCTTATTGTAAATAGAGGAGTCTAAAAAACAACTATAAAAATAGTTTAAACTATTTTTATAGTTTATATTTGTAGCAAAATTATTTTATTCATGCATTCTATATCTAGTAAACTCTATAGAGGATTTAAAATTTTGAGTTTTGTAATGATCTCAGCCAACCTATATGGTCAACATGCTATTAAGTTTAAAACATTGGATACGCTTTCTTATCCTTTTGATACCATTGTAACTAGTGTAGCTATAAACAACTACACAACTTCTTGGAGTAACACTACATACAATCCGTATAAAAAAAACAGTGTTCAGTTTCCTATACACATCAGCTTTAAAGATTCTTTATACCATTCTCCCATTCCTAGAAAAAAAGTAATTACTTCTAGATATGGTTGGCGAAACAGAAGAGCACATAAAGGTATAGATATAGATTTAATAACCGGAGATAGCGTATTTGCTATCTTACCTGGTAAAATTAGATATGTAAAATACCACTCAGGTCACGGTAAAACAATTGTTGTTAGACACGAAAATGGTTTGGAAACCGTCTATGCACATTTATCTAAGTACCTTGTAAAGGTAAATGATACTGTTAAAAAAGGACAGGTTATTGGTAAAGGTGGAAACACAGGACATTCTACAGGAAGTCATCTACACTTAGAAGTACATTATAAAGGTGTTTCCATAAATCCAGAAATACTTTTTAGTTTTGATGAAAGCAACAAAATAAGACAGCAAAACAACTGGGTTCCTAAATATTGGGCAACCCCTTATTTTCATCGTTCTACCAGGCAGAGCAAAATACAATTGTACGCTTCTAAAAATGAAGCGATTGCAAGCGAGGCCAAAACTAAAATATTCTATACAGTTAAAAGAGGAGATACACTTTCTAGAATTTCACACAAATACAGTGTATCTATAGCTAGTATTTGCAAAACAAACGCTATAAAGCCTAGCAGTGTTATTAAAATAGGGCAAAATTTAGTACTTCTACAATAAGTTAAAAACGATAGTTATAACTAAATAACAAACCATTATCTATCTTTTGAAAAGAAAAAATAGTCGTACTATTTTTATCTTTCTTTCGTGTAAAAAGGTAAGAAGACACTATACCTATAGATGCACCAACTAGTGTATCTTCTATAAAATGTTTGTCAGAATACACTCTACTAAAGCCTGTATAAGAAGCTACTAAATATGCTGGCACACCATAGCCCCAACCATAACGTTTTTGAAGATAAGCTGCTGCCTGAAAAGTAGCTGAAGTATGACCCGATGGAAAAGATTTTAAATCTTCTCCATTAGGCCTTCTCTTTTTTATCAGTTCTTTTAATCCTAAGGTAACTACTGTATTTAAGGCAAAACCTTTTGCATACATCTTTAAACCTTCTTTATCTTTTTCTATAAGAGCAACACCCAATATTGCTGCTGGCGATGTGTACAAAGCAACATCTCCAATAGTTTCTATGGTACTTTGCGCTGTTAACTTAGCAGATAAAAAAAGTACTAAAAGGACGATATAATAATCTTGTTTAAGCTTCTCCAACAGGTCCAAAATTAATTGGGTAATCTTGTTGTTCAAACTCCTTAATCTCACCAACCTGGGCTTCAAAACGGTTGATATTATCTATTAAAGCTTGTGCCAATCTTTTGGCGTGTTGTGGCGTTAATATAATTCTAGATTTTACTTTCGCTTTTGGTAAACCTGGCATAATATTTACAAAATCAACTACAAATTCAGAATTAGAATGATTTATAATTGCCAAATTAGAATAAGTTCCCTCCGCCATTTCTGGAGATAATTCTATATTGATATTTCCTTCTTGCTCTTTTGCTTCTTCCATCTTTATGGTGTTTTACTTTCTTGGTGTAATTTACTATTTGTTTTTAACAAAAAAAATCAGCTTCTAAAATTAGAAGCTGATTTTTATATCAAAATGTATTAAAGATTACTCTTCAAAACTTTTTTCTATTTCATCTTTAGGACCAACAACCATATTGTTGTAGATTCTCATACCTGTACCAGCAGGAATCTTCTTACCAACAATAACGTTTTCTTTTAATCCTTCTAAGTAATCAATCTTACCGCTAACAGCAGCTTCGTTTAATACTTTAGTAGTTTCCTGGAACGATGCAGCAGAAATAAACGACTTCGTTTGAAGTGAAGCTCTTGTAATACCTTGTAAGATTTGCTCAGCAGTAGCTGGTCTTGCATCTCTTGCTTGGATCAATGCTTTGTCTTCACGTTTCAACCTAGAGTTTTCATCTCTTAACTGACGAGCAGAAATCATCTGACCATCTTTGTAAGTTTCAGAATCTCCAGCATCTTCAACCATCTTCATTCCGTAAATATCATCGTTCTTCTCAATAAAGTCATTCTTATGTACTAATGAGTTCTCTAAGAATAAAGTATCTCCAGAATCAATAATTCTTACTTTACGCATCATCTGACGTACAATTACCTCAAAATGCTTATCGTTAATTTTTACCCCTTGTAAACGGTATACCTCTTGGATTTCGTTTACAATGTACTCTTGTACTTTAGAAGGACCTTGAATTCTTAAGATATCTTCTGGAGTAGTAGAACCATCAGATAAAGGCATACCTGCTTTTACATAATCATTCTCTTGTACTAAGATTTGGTTAGATAACTTAATTAAGTATTTCTTAATGTCTCCAAACTTAGACTCTACAATAATCTCACGGTTACCACGCTTAATCTTACCAAAAGTAACAACTCCATCAGTTTCAGCAACAACAGCAGGGTTAGAAGGGTTACGTGCTTCGAATAATTCTGTTACACGTGGTAAACCTCCTGTAATATCCCCAGCCTTACCAGACTTACGAGGAATCTTAACTAAAATTTTACCAGCTTCTATAGCTTCTCCGTCTTCTACCATTAAGTGTGCTCCTAAAGGTAATGAGTAAGAACGTAAAGTTTCTCCCGATGCATCTTTAATTAAGATTGCAGGAATCTTCTTTTTATCTTTAGATTCAGTAATTACTTTCTCTTGGAATCCAGTTTGCTCATCAATCTCTACAGCAAAGTTAATTCCTTGCTCTAAATCTTCAAATTCAACTTTACCTCCAAACTTAGAAACAATTACACCGTTAAATGGATCCCACTGACAGATAGCATCTCCTTTGTCTATTGTATCTTTACCTTTTACAAAGATGTAAGAACCATAAGGAATTACAGTAGTACTTAATACAGTTCCAATCTTATCATCTAAAATCTTAGCTTCTGCTGTACGAGAAATTACAATCTCTACTGCTTCACCGTTAGGATCTTTTCCTGTTACTGTATCTAAATCATCAATAACTAATTTACCGCTAAACTTAGCAACTAACTTGTTATCTTCTGATACGTTACCTGCTACCCCTCCAACGTGGAATGTACGTAATGTTAACTGTGTTCCTGGTTCCCCTACAGACTGTGCTGCAATTACACCAACAGATTCTCCAATTTGAACTTTGTTCTTAGTAGATAACGATTGTCCGTAACACTTAGCACAAATACCTCTCTTAGATTCACAAGTTAATGGAGAACGTACTTCTACAGAGTCTAATCCAGATTCTTCAATTGCTTGCGCTAATTTTTCTGTAATCTGTACTCCTGCAGAAACAATCACTTCGTGATTAACTGGGTCTTTAACATCGTGTAAAGCCACACGACCAGTAATACGCTCGCTTAATGACTCTACAATCTCATCGTTTTTCTTTAATGGAGAAACTTCTAATCCTCTTAAAGTACCACAGTTGTCTTCGTTAATAATAACGTCTTGAGCAACATCTACCAAACGACGTGTTAAGTATCCTGCATCGGCAGTTTTTAAGGCCGTATCGGCAAGTCCCTTACGGGCACCGTGTGTAGAAATAAAGTACTCTAAAATTGATAAACCTTCCTTAAAGTTCGATAAAATCGGGTTTTCAATAATTTCTCCTCCTGATGCAGTAGATTTTTTAGGCTTTGCCATTAATCCACGCATACCTGTTAACTGACGAATTTGCTCTTTAGATCCACGGGCTCCAGAATCTAACATCATAAATACAGAGTTAAATCCTTGCTTGTCTTCTCTTAAACGCTTCATCGACAATTCTGTCAACTGGTTGTTTGTAGATCCCCAAATATCAATAACCTGGTTGTAACGCTCTTTGTTCGTTAACATACCCATGTTATAGTTTTGGATAATTACATCTACTTCTGCATTTGCATCAGCAATCATTTGCTTCTTCTCAGCAGGAATAATAATATCCCCTAATGAGAATGACAATCCTCCACGGAATGCAAATCCAAATCCTAAGTTCTTAATATCATCTAAGAATTTACCTGTTGTAGGAATATCTGTTGCTTTTAATACTCTAGCAATAATTCCACGTAAAGATTTCTTAGTTAATACTTCGTTAATATATCCTGCTGCTGGTGGAACGTGTTCGTTAAACAATATTCTACCTACAGTAGTTTCAATAATCTTAGTTACTTGCTCTCCGTTTTCATCAATATCTTGAGTTCTAACTTTGATACCAGCATTTAAGTCTATTGCTTTTTCGTTGTATGCAATTGTTACTTCTTCTGGAGAATAGAACGTTAATCCCTGACCTTTTACTGTATAATCTTCATCAGTTACACGTAATTTAGTCATGTAATAAAGTCCTAATACCATATCCTGAGAAGGTACTGCAATAGGTGCTCCGTTGGCAGGGTTCAAAATAGAATGAGACCCTAACAATAACATTTGAGCTTCTAAAATAGCCTCTGGTCCTAATGGTAAGTGAACCGCCATCTGATCCCCATCGAAATCCGCGTTAAAGGCAGAACATACTAATGGGTGTAACTGGATTGCTTTTCCTTCTATTAATTTAGGTTGGAATGCTTGGATACCTAAACGGTGTAACGTAGGGGCACGGTTTAATAAAACTGGGTGTCCTTTAATTACATTTTCTAAAATATCCCAAACAACTGGCTCTTTTTTGTCTATTATTTTCTTAGCAGACTTTACTGTTTTTACAACACCACGCTCAATTAACTTACGAATGATAAATGGTTTGTACAATTCAGCTGCCATATCTTTAGGTAAACCACACTCTGATAATTTCATTGTAGGCCCTACAACAATTACAGAACGAGCAGAATAATCCACACGCTTACCTAATAAGTTTTGACGGAAACGTCCTTGCTTACCTTTTAATGAATCAGATAAAGACTTTAACGGTCTGTTAGATTCAGTTTTTACAGCAGAAGACTTACGTGTGTTATCAAATAATGAATCTACAGATTCTTGTAACATACGTTTTTCGTTACGTAAAATAACATCTGGTGCTTGGATCTCTACCAAACGCTTTAAACGGTTGTTACGGATAATAACACGACGGTACAAGTCATTTAAATCTGAAGTAGCAAAACGACCTCCATCTAATGGTACTAAAGGACGTAATTCTGGTGGAATTACCGGAATTGCCTTTAAGATCATCCAAGAAGGATTGTTATCTCTGTTCTTTTGAGACTCACGGAAAGCTTCTACAACATTTAAACGCTTTAACGCTTCTGTTTTACGTTGCTTAGAAGTTTCTGTATTCGCTTTGTGTCTTAATTCGTATGACAATCCATCTAAATCGATACGATCTAATAACTCAATTAAACACTCAGCTCCCATTTTAGCGATGAATTTATTTGGATCTTCATCATCTAAATAACGGTTCTCTGCAGGAACAGTTTCTAAAATATCTAAGTACTCTTCCTCTGTTAAGAAGTCCATTTTTTGTAATGGAGTTCCGTCTAACTGAGTAGCTGTACCTGGTTGAATTACTACGTATCTTTCGTAGTAAATAATCATATCTAACTTTTTAGATGGTAACCCTAATAAGTATCCCATCTTGTTAGGTAACGATCTAAAGTACCAAATATGTGCAATTGGCACTACTAAATTGATGTGTCCTACTCTATCTCTACGAACTTTTTTCTCAGTTACTTCAACTCCACAACGGTCACAAACAATTCCCTTATATCTAATTCTCTTATACTTACCACAAGCACACTCGTAATCTTTGATAGGTCCAAAGATACGCTCACAGAATAAACCGTCTCTTTCCGGCTTATGTGTACGGTAGTTTATAGTTTCTGGTTTTAAAACTTCACCCGAAGAAGCCTCTAAAATAGACTCTGGTGATGCCAAACCAATAGAAATTTTTTCAAATTTCTTTTGTGTTAGGTTTTTATCGTTATTTCTAGCCATGATTCTTTGTTTTTTTAGTATTTAGTAGTTAGTACAGAGTATTTAGTCTTTGTAGCAATGCTACATGTCTTAAACAATTTTCAACTCAATACTCTATACTCATTACTTTATACTTTTTACTTTGTACTTAAACTTAGTACTTAAAACTACTCTTCTAATCTTACGTCTAATCCTAAACCTTTCAATTCGTGCATTAATACGTTAAAAGATTCTGGTAAACCTGGTTCTGGCATTGGCTCACCTTTTACGATTGCCTCGTAAGTTTTAGCTCTACCAATAACGTCATCAGACTTAACTGTTAATATTTCACGTAAGATACTAGATGCTCCATATGCTTCAAGAGCCCAAACCTCCATTTCTCCAAAACGCTGACCTCCAAACTGAGCTTTACCTCCTAATGGTTGTTGCGTAATTAAAGAGTAAGGTCCAATAGAACGTGCGTGCATCTTATCATCAATCATGTGACCTAACTTAATCATGTAGATAACTCCTACAGATGCTGGTTGGTCAAAACGCTCTCCTGTTCCACCGTCATATAAATAGGTATGTCCAAATCTTGGTACTCCTGCTTCGTCTGTTAAGGCGTTAATTTGGTCTAATTTTGCTCCATCAAAGATTGGTGTTGCATATTTCTGACCTAAGTTTTGTCCTGCCCATCCTAATACAGTTTCGTAAATCTGTCCAATGTTCATACGAGAAGGTACCCCTAGTGGATTTAAGATAATATCTACAGGTGTTCCGTCTTCTAAGAATGGCATTTCTTCTTGACGTACAATACGTGCAACAATACCTTTGTTACCGTGACGTCCTGCCATCTTATCTCCTACTTTTAACTTACGTTTCTTAGCGATGTAAATCTTAGCCAATTTTAATACTCCAGATGGTAATTCATCTCCAATAGTAATAGCGAATTTCTTACGTCTTAAAGATCCTTGTAAGTCACTTACTTTAATCTTATAGTTGTGGATTAATTCTCCTACTAATGCATTGATATGATCATCTGTAGTCCAAGAACCTTTTGTTAAATGCGTAAAGTCTGTTACAGAGTTTAACATTTTTAACGTATACTTCTTTCCTTTAGGGAATACTTCTTCTCCTAAATCGTTTTGTACACCTTGTGATGTTTTACCTGTAATTAATGTAAATAACTTCTCAATTAACGTGTCTTTTAAAGATTCGAAATCGTGAGTAAACTGAGCCTCTAATGCTTCTATTTGCTCTTTATCTCTAACTCTCTTAGACTTATCCTTAACGGCTTTCTTAAATAATTTCTTACCAATTACAACTCCTCTTAATGATGGAGAAGCTTTTAAAGAAGCATCTTTTACATCTCCTGCTTTGTCTCCAAAGATGGCACGTAATAACTTCTCTTCTGGTGTAGGATCAGATTCACCTTTTGGAGTAATCTTACCAATTAAGATATCTCCTGGCTTCACCTCTGCTCCAATACGAATCATTCCGTTTTCATCTAAGTCTTTCGTAGCCTCTTCAGAAACGTTTGGAATATCGTTTGTTAATTCTTCTGCTCCTAATTTTGTATCTCTTACTTCTAATGAGTACTCATCAATATGGATAGAAGTAAATATATCTTCTCTTACAACTCTTTCAGAAATTACAATCGCATCCTCAAAGTTGTATCCTTGCCAAGGCATAAAGGCAACCTTCATGTTACGTCCTAAAGCTAGCTCCCCTTTTTGAGTTGCATACCCTTCACATAACACTTGTCCTTCTTCTACTGTATCTCCTACACGAACGATAGGCTTTAAGTTAATAGAAGTTCCTTGGTTTGTTTTTCTAAACTTAATTAAGTCGTATGTTACTTCATTAGAATCGAAACTTACAGCATCTTCATCTTCTGTTCTTTCGTAACGAATTACAATCTTATTTGCATCTACGTAGATTACTTCTCCTGCTCCTTCAGCATTCATTAAGATTCTTGAATCTTTAGCAACTCTACGCTCTAATCCTGTACCTACAATTGGAGACTCTGGACGTAATAATGGAACGGCCTGTCTCATCATGTTAGATCCCATCAATGCACGGTTGGCATCATCATGCTCTAAGAAAGGAATTAAAGATGCAGAAATAGATGCAATCTGGTTTGGAGAAACGTCCATGTAGTCTATCTCTTGTGGATTAGATACAGGGAAATCTCCTTCCTCTCTTGCAATTACTTTCTCTGGCATAATCTCTCCTCCATCTCCAATAGCAATGTTAGATTGTGCAAACTTCATTCCTTCTTCTTCCTCAGCACTTAAATACTTAGGCTCATCAATTTCGTTTACTTTACCGTCTGTAACTTTTCTATATGGAGTTTCAATAAATCCTAAGTTATTTACTTTTGCATATACAGCTAAAGAAGAAATCAATCCAATGTTTGGTCCTTCCGGAGTTTCAATTGGACACAAACGACCGTAGTGAGTATAGTGAACATCTCGAACCTCGAATCCTGCTCTCTCTCTAGATAAACCTCCAGGTCCTAAAGCTGATAAACGACGTTTGTGTGTAATCTCTGCTAATGGGTTTGTTTGATCCATAAACTGAGACAACTGGTTGGTTCCAAAGAAAGAGTTGATTACCGAAGATAAAGTCTTCGCATTGATCAAGTCAATCGGTGTAAATACCTCGTTATCACGAACGTTCATTCTTTCTCTAATGGTACGAGCCATACGAGATAAACCAACACCAAATTGTGCAGCTAATTGCTCACCTACAGTACGAACACGTCTGTTAGATAAGTGGTCAATATCATCAATCTCTGCTTTAGAGTTTACCAACTCTATTAAGTTCTTGATAATAGTGATAATATCGTTCTTAGTTAAAACTTTTTCATCTAAAGATTCGTTAAGTCCTAACTTCTTGTTCATTCTAAAACGTCCTACTTCACCTAAGTTGTAACGTTGCTCAGAGAAGAATAATTTTTCAATAATTCCTCTTGCAGTTTCCTCATCTGGCGGCTCAGCATTACGTAATTGTCTATAAATATGCTCTACAGCTTCTTTTTCAGAGTTTGTAGGGTCTTTTTGTAATGTGTTGTGGATAATTGCGTAATCTGCAGACTCATTATCCTCTTTATGTAATAAAATTGTTTTTACACCAGTATCAACAATCTCATCAATGTGCTCTTTTTCTAAAATAGTATCACGGTCGAATACAATTTCGTTACGCTCAATAGATACAACTTCTCCAGTATCTTCGTCTACGAAATCCTCAAACCATGTTCTTAAAACACGAGCAGCTAATTTACGTCCTAATACTTTCTTTAATCCAGACTTAGAAACTTTTACTTCTTCTGCTAAGTTAAAGATCTCTAAAATGTCCTTATCTCTCTCAAATCCAATTGCACGGAATAAAGTAGTAACAGGTAATTTCTTCTTTCTATCAATATAAGCATACATCACTTGATTGATATCGGTAGCGAATTCAATCCAAGATCCTTTAAAAGGAATTACTCTTGCTGAATATAATTTTGTACCGTTTGCATGGAACGACTGTCCAAAGAATACCCCAGGAGAACGGTGTAACTGAGAAACGATTACACGCTCAGCACCATTTATAATAAACGTACCAGAGTTTGTCATGTAAGGAATAGTTCCTAAGTAAACGTCTTGTACAATTGTTTCGAAATCCTCATGTTCAGGATCCGTACAATATAATTTTAATCTCGCTTTTAAAGGTAAACTGTATGTCAATCCTCTTTCAATACATTCTTGTAGTGAATATCTTGGAGGATCCACAAAATAATCTAAAAACTCTAACACAAAGTTGTTACGAGTGTCAGTAATAGGGAAATTGTCCATAAAGGTTTTATACAAACCTTCATTACTTCTTTCATCAGCTTTAGTTTTCAACTGGAAAAAGTCTTGGAAAGACTTAATCTGAATATCTAAAAAGTCCGGATATTCTGTACTTAATTTAGCTGAGGCAAAGTTAACTCTTGTATTATTTTTCGTTGCCAAAGGTGAAAAAATTTAAGTGTGAATTAATAATTCTAATTTCTTTTTGTAGCTTTTTTTGGGTGCGTTAAAAAAAGAAAGTATTTAACGCAAAAAATGGTTTAGGTCTTCCCCAATGGGAAAGACCTAAACCTATAAGGTTTTAAGTAGTTAAAATTACTTTAACTCTACTTTTGCACCTACTTCTTCTAAAGAAGCTTTGATTCCTTCTGCTTCGTCTTTAGCGATTCCTTCTTTGATGTTAGATGGAGTTCCGTCAACTAATTCTTTAGCTTCTTTTAACCCTAATCCTGTTAATTCTTTAACAGCTTTAACAACTTTTAATTTAGAAGCACCAGCCTCAACTAAAACTACGTCGAATTCAGTTTTCTCTTCTGCAGCTTCTCCAGCTCCAGCAGCACCTCCTCCAGCAACAGCAACAGCTGCAGCAGCAGGCTCAATTCCGTACTCGTCTTTTAATATAGTTGCTAATTCGTTAACTTCTTTTACAGTTAAGTTTACTAATTGTTCTGCGAATTCTTTTAATTCTGCCATTTTCGTTCTTTTTAAAGTTTTTATATTAATTTATTTGTGCGCAATGCTTACTCTGGACGCTCAGACAAAGTCTTAACAATACCAGATAATTTGTTACCTCCTGATTGTAACGCTGAAATAACGTTCTTAGCAGGCGATTGTAATAACGTAATGATGTCTCCAATAACCTCGTCTTTAGACTTGATACTTACAAGTGCTTCTAACTGATCATTTCCTACATATACTGCTTCTTGAACGTAAGCTCCTTTTAAAATAGGCTTCTCGTTCTTTGAAGTTTTACGAAATTCTTTAATTAATTTTGCTGGTGCATTTCCAACTTCTGAATACATAACAGAAGTGTTACCTTTTAAGATTGTTGGTAAGTCACCAAAGTCTTTGTCAGACTTCTCCATTGCTTTTTCTAGCAATGTATTTTTCACTACAGATAATTGGATATCTGCTTTAAAACAAGCTCTTCTTAAGTTAGAAGTAGTAGCCGCATCTAAACCTGAAATATCAGCGATGTAGATTACTCCGTTATTCTCTAATTGGCTTGTTAAATCTTCAATTACTTGAAATTTTTCTTCTCTTGTCATTGTCTTTAAGTTTTAACAGCAATTAAAGCGATTTAGTATCTAACTGAACTGAAGGAGACTGAGTACTAGAAATAAATGCACTCTTAATGTATGTTCCTTTAGCCGCAGTTGGCTTTAACTTAATGATTGTTTGAATTAATTCGTTAGCGTTTTCAGTTAATTTCTCAGCATCGAAAGAAACTTTACCTATAGCAGCATGTACAATACCTGTCTTGTCTACTTTAAAGTCAATCTTTCCAGCTTTTACTTCTGAAACAGCTTTCTTCACATCCATAGTAACCGTACCAGTCTTAGGGTTTGGCATTAAACCTCTTGGTCCTAAGATACGTCCTAACGGTCCTAATTTACCCATTACTGCAGGCATAGTAATAATAACATCAACATCCGTCCATCCAGACTTAATTTTTGCTAAATATTCATCTAATCCTACGTAATCAGCTCCAGCTTCTTTAGCTTCCGCTTCTTTATCCGGAGTTACTAATGCTAATACTTTTACATCTTTTCCTGTTCCGTGAGGTAATGTTACAACTCCACGTACCATTTGATTTGCTTTTCTAGGATCTACTCCTAAACGTAAAGCTAAATCTACAGATGCATCAAAATTAGCCGAAGTAATTTCTTTTACTAATGAAGAAGCCTCGCTTAATGAATAAACTTTAGAACTGTCAACCTTAGCTTGAGCTTCTTTTTGCTTTTTTGTTAATTTTGCCATGTCGTAATTTGTTTATTAATTAGGAGCGTCTCCTCCACTTACTGTTATACCCATAGATCTTGCAGTACCTGCAACCATCTTCATTGCTGACTCAACTGTAAATGCATTTAAGTCAGGCATTTTGTCTTCTGCGATTGCCTTAACCTGATCCCAGCTAATGTTAGCTACTTTCTTACGGTTAGGCTCTCCTGATCCTCCTTTTAATTTTGCAGCTTCTAAAATTTGAACTGCAGCTGGTGGAGTTTTAACTACAAACTCGAAAGACTTATCACTGTATACTGTAATAGCAACTGGTAATACTTTTCCTTGTTTGTCTTGAGTTCTAGCATTAAACTGCTTACAGAACTCCATAATGTTAACTCCGGCAGCACCTAAAGCAGGACCTACTGGTGGTGAAGGATTTGCTTGTCCTCCTTTTACCTGTAATTTTACAATCTTACTTACTTCTTTTGCCATTTTAATATAATTAAATTCGAGCCTTGCACGTTATGTTGGAAGCTAGTGCAAAACCAAAATGTAACATTCGTATTTATTTATGATATTTTATCTACTTGCATATAGTTTAATTCCAATGGTGTTTTTCTACCAAAGATCTTAACCATAACTTCAAGTTTTCTCTTCTCTTCGTGAATCACTTCAATAATTCCATCGAATCCATTGAATGGTCCATCTATTACTTTTACCGTTTCTCCAACTGTGTAAGGAATAGCAACATTGTTATCAACTTCAACAGTCAATTCATCAACCTTACCTAACATTCTATTAATCTCACTTTGTCTCATTGGTACAGGATCTCCTCCTTTAGTTTCACCTAAAAACCCAATAACACCAGTAACGGCTTTAATAACGTGAGGTACTTCCCCTGTTAAATTAGCTTGTACCATTATATAACCTGGAAAATAAACTCTCTCACGAGTAGATTTTTTACCGTTACGTACTTGCACGACTTTCTCTGTAGGAACCAACACTTGCTCTACATAGTCAGACAAGCCAAATCTTTCTACATCTTGTTCAATGTAAGATTTCACCTTATTTTCTTGACCACCTATAGCCCTTACAACATACCATTTCTTAACAGAATCAGCCATATCTACTCTCTTAGTTTAAAATATTAAAAAATCCTTCCAATGCCTTTTGAAAACCTTGATCTACAGCAAAAACAACTACTGCAAAAATAATTGTAAAAATTGCTACTACTACTGTAGATTTCTGAGCTTCTTCTTTAGACACCCAAGTCATTTCATCTTTTAATTCTGAAAATGACGACTTTACGTATTCTATAATATTCATCCTATTTTTCTTAAAAAGTGGTGCAAAGATATAAAATTATTCAACACGTAAATAATTTTATATCTTTTTTATTTTTTCCGTTAAAAAAAGGAACTATATAAAATATAATTCCTTTTTGCTTTGCACGGGCGGAGAGACTCGAACTCCCGACACCTGGTTTTGGAGACCAGTGCTCTACCAACTGAGCTACGCCCGTAAATAAGGAGCTTAAAACTTAATGTCTTAAGCTCCTTTTATATATTATCTTATTACTATAAGATTTCAGTTACCTGACCAGCACCTACTGTTCTACCTCCTTCACGGATAGCGAAACGTAAACCTACGTTCATTGCAATTGGTGAGTGTAAATCAACAGTAATTGTTAAGTTATCTCCTGGCATTACCATTTCAACTCCATCAGGTAAGTTAATAGTACCTGTTACGTCAGTTGTACGTACGTAGAACTGTGGACGGTAGTTGTTGTGGAATGGAGTGTGACGTCCACCTTCTTCTTTCTTTAAGATATAAACCTCAGCTTTGAATTTATCGTGTGGAGTTACTGAACCTGGCTTACAGATTACCATACCTCTTTTGATATCAGACTTTTCAATACCTCTTAATAAGATACCTACGTTATCTCCAGCTTCACCTCTATCTAAGATCTTACGGAACATCTCAACTCCAGTAATAGTAGAAGTTAATTTTTCAGCTCCCATACCAATGATATCAACAGCCTCACCTGTTAATGCAACTCCAGTTTCGATACGTCCTGTAGCAACAGTACCACGACCTGTAATAGAGAATACATCTTCAATTGGCATTAAGAAATCTTTATCTACTTCTCTTACCGGCTCTTCAATCCAGCTATCAACAGCTGCCATTAATTCAACGATAGTTTCAACCCATTTTGGCTCATCATTCAATCCACCTAAAGCAGATCCTTGAACTACAGGAGTGTTATCACCATCATAGTCGTAGAAAGATAATAAATCTCTTACCTCCATATCAACTAATTCTAATAACTCTTCATCATCTACCATATCAACTTTGTTTAAGAAAACAACGATACGTGGAATACCTACCTGACGTCCTAATAAGATGTGCTCACGAGTTTGTGGCATTGGTCCATCAGTTGCAGCTACTACTAAGATAGCACCATCCATTTGTGCAGCTCCAGTTACCATGTTCTTAACGTAATCGGCGTGACCTGGACAGTCAACGTGAGCATAGTGACGATTTTCAGTCTCATACTCTACGTGAGAAGTGTTAATAGTAATACCTCTTTCTTTTTCCTCTGGTGCGTTATCGATAGTATCGAAATCTCTTACTTCAGCTCCAGTGATTTTAGCTAATACAGTTGTAATAGCAGCTGTTAACGTAGTTTTACCGTGGTCAACGTGTCCGATTGTACCGATGTTTAAGTGCGGTTTCGAACGGTCAAAAGTTTCCTTTGCCATGATTCTTAATTTTTATTCTTAGTTATATATATTTAGTGTTTACTCTTAAACCCTTTTGTTATTCTTGCCCTTTAGAGCCAATGACGGGATTTGAACCCGTGACCTCATCCCTACCAAGGATGCGCTCTACCAACTGAGCTACACCGGCAATTGATATATTAGATATTTGAAATCCGAAGTTTCAATACAACTTTCTAATATCTTATATCCGATATAACTTTGAGCGAGAGACCGGGTTCGAACCGGCGACATTCAGCTTGGAAGGCTGACGCTCTACCAACTGAGCTACTCTCGCAATTTACTGATTTATTTCAATCAGAAGGAACTTAACTTTATTTTTAAGTCCTTAGTGGTGAGAGAAGGATTCGAACCTTCGAAGACATAGTCAGCGGATTTACAGTCCGCCCTCGTTGGCCACTTGAGTATCTCACCAATCCATAATTTAAAAGAACGCTTCTTTTACATTGAGCCGATAATAGGACTCGAACCTACGACCTGCTGATTACAAATCAGCTGCTCTAGCCAGCTGAGCTATATCGGCTTTTATTAATTAACAGGCTAAAAAAATGCAGCCCGCTATCTTAACGGACTGCAAATTTAGAAAGTTTTATATATCCTCCAAAAAAATATTGAAGAAATTATTTTTTTTTAATGCTGAAGCTCTCTTTCTTTCTCTTTTATCTTCATAACTTGCCTTTTCATCGCTTCTGTACACAGGCTTATTCCCTCTTCGAACGTCTTTGCCTCTTTTTTCACCATTAAATCATGTAGAGGAACATTTAACTTCAATTCTGTGACCTTGTTCTCCTTTTCACTCGTCTGTTTCACTTTTAAGAAAACCTCGGCATCCACAATTTTGTCGTGGAACTTTTCCAAAGCCTCAACTTTCTTCTTTACAAAATTTACTAAATCTTTGTCTGCTGTGAAATTGACTGATTGTACGTATACTTTCATATCATTACTTTTTTTTTGCACTTCTAGGGTGTGCTTGGTTATACACTTGTTTTAACTTTTCTAAGCTATTATGTGTGTAAACTTGGGTAGCGGCTAAATTGGAATGCCCTAGTAATTCCTTTACAGAATTTAAATCCGCTCCATTGTTTACCAAATCCGTTGCGTAAGAATGTCTTAGAACGTGCGGACTCTTTTTCTGCTTAGTGGAGACCTTACTAAAATAGGAATTAATAACTCGATACACAAGTGATGGATACAATTTAGCACCTCTATTTGTAATAAAAAGATTCTTTACCGTATTGTTAATTTTAGACCGCTCGTTTAAGTAAACCTCTAATTCTTGGCAAATTTCACGGTAAATGGGTATTATACGCTCTTTGTTTCTCTTACCTAAAACTTTTAGTGTTTTAGACTTTAAATCAACATCTTGAACTTCCAAACCTATTAATTCTGCTTGTCGCATACCTGTTGCATACAACAAGTGGATCATCATTTTGTTTCTTACTTTTTCAAAATCAGAATAATCGTCATCTTCTACTAAAAACGCTTCTTCAATTTCTTTTTCAGAAAAAGGAATCATCGCTTTTTTTTCTGTCTTTAGACTTTTTTGCTGAGCAACAGGGTTTATTTTTACCTGTTCTATCTTTAATAAAAAGTTATAAAATGATTTTAAAGAAGTAATTTTTCGGTTGATAGACCTATTACTGATTTGATCTTTATTTAAAGAAACCACCCAAGCCCTAACAAACATGTAATCAACCTCTTGCGGATGCTTAACTTGATACTCTTTCTCTACAAATAGGAAGAAATTTTCTATATCTTTTTTATAAGCTACTACCGTATGTTTAGAATAATTTCTCTCTAACAACAAATAATCAATAAATTTAGATAAGAGTTCCATACGTTTTTAATGAAGTAATATGAAGGTACAAAAAAACCCTGAAGTAAATTCAGGGTTTTTAATTTGTTGCTTAATGAATTAAGCTTGCTCTTCGTTTGTTCTTAATCTCTGAACATAAGCTGCTTTGATTCTTTGCTTACGATTAACAACAGATGGTTTATTAAACTGCTGACGTTCACGCAAAGTTCTCATTGTCTTTGTACGATCAAATTTTCTTTTGAAACGTTTTAAAGCTCTATCAATGTTTTCTCCGTCTTTTACTGGAATGATTAACATACTATAGCACCTCCCTTCATGTCGTAATATATTTTTAGTGTTTTTGATTCTAATTTTCGGACTGCAAAGATAGATTAAATTTCCTTACAGGAACTAATCTTTTAAAATATTTCTAGAAATTACAACTTTTTGAATTTCAGTAGTCCCCTCTCCAATGGTACACAACTTACTATCTCTATAGAATTTCTCTACTGGAAAATCTTTGGTATACCCATAACCTCCATGTATTTGTACTGCTTCATTAGCTACTTTTACACAAGTTTCAGAAGCATACATTTTAGCCATTGCTCCAATAGTTGTCATTTTTTCTCCTAACTCTTTCTTGGCTGCAGCTTTATGTGTTAACAGTTCCGAAGCTTCAATTTCTGTAGCCATATCTGCCAACTTAAACGACACTCCCTGGAATGCTGATATTGGTTTTCCAAACTGTACCCTTTCTTTGGAGTATTTTAAAGCAGCTTCATACGCTCCTTTAGCAATCCCTATAGACAGAGCTGCAATAGAAATTCTACCTCCATCTAGCACCTTCATAGACTGTATAAATCCTTCTCCAACCTTTCCAAGTACATTCTCTTTAGGAACTCTACAATTATCAAAAACCAATTCTGCGGTTTCCGATGCTCTCATCCCTAATTTATCTTCTTTTTTACCTGAGCTAAACCCTGGTGTACCTTTTTCAATTGCAAAAGCAGTCATACCATGAGAATCTCCTTTTTCTCCTGTACGAGCAATTACCACGGCAATATCTCCACTAATAGCATGTGTAATAAAGTTTTTAGCTCCATTTAACACATAATGATCACCGTCCAAAATAGCTGTAGTACTCATTCCTCCTGCATCAGACCCTGTATTATGCTCTGTTAAACCCCAAGCACCAATCCACTCACCTGTAGCTAACTTAGGCAGCCATCTTTGCTTTTGTTCATCGTTTGCAAACTGTAAAATATGTCCTGTACATAATGAATTGTGTGCAGCAACAGATAAACCTATAGAAGGGTCTACTTTAGAAATCTCTTCTATTACGGTAATGTATTCATGATAAGATAACCCAGATCCTCCATATGCTTCTGGAACTAAAATCCCCATAAATCCCATTTCTCCTAATTGCTTGAACAAAGCAACAGGAAACTCTTGAGATTCATCCCACTTGTAGATATTTGGAGTGATGTTTATTTTTGCAAAATCTCTAATGGATTCTGCAATCATTTTTTGGGTTTCGTTCTGTTCGAAATTCATTCGAAAAAGGTTTTAGTTGTTCTAATGAGCGTGCAAATATAAACTTATTAAGTCATATTTATCAACAGGAAAATTGCTAATTATCTTTAGCTCGGCTAAGTTCTGAATTTCTCCTACTTTAGAACGATACATCACTATTGATTTTGCTTGTTTATAATTTATATAAACTACCTTTTTCAGCTCGTTAATACTGGCTAAATTCACATCTATCTTTTCTATTTCTGGCTTAGACAATACTTTAAACGCTGCTTTTAAATTTAACAACACATCTGGTGGAATTCCCCACACCTCATCTAATTGTCTATCAACACTAAACCCCTTTAACAGTTCTCTGTATTTTAAAATTCTATTGGCTCTTTTTTCCGCAATTCCGTTTACCTGTATCAACTGTGCTAACGTAGCCGTATTAATATCTTTTACAACGCTCTTTTTCTTAACAGCTTTGGTATTTGCTAACTGTCTTGAGTTTTTTTGAGTCCATGCTGGAAATTTAAAATAAGGAAGCAATACGCGTAATAAAGAATCTGATACATGCGTAACTTTTTGAAACTCTTTGGCAGAATTCACATACTTTTCCTGCTTTCTATATACCAACAATCGGTCTATCTCTTCTACGGACATCCCCAATTGATAAGCGCTATAGTCTGACAAATAATTAGGATTAAACGCTTTTATTTTTTTAGGTTGATTAGCAACAGCCTCTAGACTATCTAACTTTGCTTGCAATTCTAAAGAGACCGCATCTAAAAGATCTGTATCATCCTCTTTAAAATTCCCATAAAAAATAAAAGCCTGTAAAGTAAAGACCAATACTATCAAAACAAAAATCCCATTTCGCTGACTCTTGGAGTATTTGAAATGGGATTTATTTATTTTCATGTTTTTTCTAGCTATTTGTACTTCTTTATTTCTCCCGAATCGACTCGTTTGAAATAATCTATAGAGTCTAATTTAACTTCTTTTACCAAGAAATACAAACCAAACACATTTGGAAGTGCCATTCCAAGAATC
The DNA here is from genome assembly GCF_054182685.1 of Wenyingzhuangia sp. IMCC45574. Lineage (NCBI taxonomy): Bacteria > Pseudomonadati > Bacteroidota > Flavobacteriia > Flavobacteriales > Flavobacteriaceae > Wenyingzhuangia > Wenyingzhuangia sp. IMCC45574. Next base: position 1,557,040 of record NZ_CM135169.1, read on the forward strand.
ATCATATCAGAAAAATCCATTACAGCCCCTAAAGAAGAGGAAGATCCTACTACTACAAATAACAAGAATAAAATCTTGTAAACAATCTCTGCTGTTTTTTCTTTCATAAAACTCTTACACAAAAAAGTAAAAGCTTTAACCCCGTAGTAAGACCAAGAAATCATTGTAGAAAAAGCAAACAATACAATGGCTACTAGCAACACATATCTAAACCATGGAAATACACTAGAAAAAGCCGCTGATGTTAATTCAGCCCCTGTTAAACCTCCATTGTCCGATGCAAAACCTGTAAATATTAACACCAAAGCAGTCATGGTACAAATTACAATAGTATCTATAAAAGGTCCTAACATAGCCACTACTCCCTCGGTAATAGGTTCGTCGGTTTTTACTGCTGCATGTGCAATTGTTGCAGATCCAACACCTGCTTCGTTAGAAAACGCTGCTCTTTGTACACCTACTACTAACACTCCTATCAATCCTCCCTTTATTCCGGCACCGGTAAAAGCTCCTGCTAAAATTTGAGAAAATGCATTTCCTATTTCAGCAATGTTTACACCAATAATAATTAAACAAGCTAACAAGTACACAGCTACCATTAAAGGAACTATTTTGTCTGTAACTTTAGCAATAGATTTAATACCTCCAATAATAACCAATCCAACAAAAGCTGCAATTATAATTCCGTACACGGCACCATATCCTTCTAACGCTGGGAATACATTGCTTAATTGAGCATATGACTGGTTAGACTGAAACATGTTTCCACCTCCAAAAGATCCTCCCACACAAAGAATGGCAAAAATAACCGCTAGTATTTTTCCTAATGTACCTTTTCCTTGCTTCTCTAATCCTTTCCATAAATAATACATGGGTCCACCAGAAACCTCTCCTTTTTCGTTTATTTCACGATACTTTACTCCCAACGTACAGCCTACATACTTGGCAGACATTCCAAAGAAACCTGCTAAAATCATCCAAAAAGTAGCTCCTGCCCCTCCTAACACAATAGCAACAGCAACCCCAGCAATATTTCCTAAACCTACGGTACCAGACAACGCTGTTACCAACGCCTGAAAGTGAGAAACTTCTCCTTTCTTATTTGGATTATCGTAATCTCCTTTTATTAAATGGATGGCATGTTTTGCTTTTCTAAGGTTTACAAAACCAAGATATACTGTAAAGAACACAGAACCTACAACCAGCCACAATACAATCATTGGCATTTCAAAACCAATAAAACTAAAAGGCTTCCAAAAAAAGAAATCACTCAACACTTTAACAATTGGCTCAAATACATTGTTGATTTTTTCTTCTACACTTGCAAAAGTCAACAAAGGACTTAGCATTAACAATAAACTCAGTTTAGATTTCATATTTATATTCAGTATTATTTTTCATTAAAAACATTAGATAGACAACAGAAAAAAAGATTTAAAATTCTTACGTATCCATTCCTTTTCCTGTTTGGGCAACGGGTTACCGTCTAACACAATTCCTTTTATATTAAAGCGATTGCTTTTATATTCCTTAGAAAGATTGCTTATTCTATTATTATTTATATGCAACAATATAAGCGTTCTCATTTTATAAAACACTTTAGGATACTCTGTCACCCTATTATTTCCCAAATGTAACACTCTTAAACTTCTCATTTTCTGCATTTCCTCAGGAAATTCGGTCAAATAGTTATGATCTAAAAAAAGCCTCTTAAGATTTGATAGTTCTCCTATTTGTCTTGGCAATACTTTTAGTTCATTCGCATCTAACCAAAGTAATTGCAGCTTTTCTAAACCCGATAGCACCGTAAAGTTTTCTCCGCTATGGATTCTGTTGTAGGACAAATTTAAATCTTCTATAGATGTTAATTGTGATAAACTTTTAGGCAAACTCTTTATATTGTTATTTGACAGGTTTAAATAACTAAGATTCAACAAACTTAGCTCCTTAAAAGTTTTTTCTAAATTTAAATTCGGATTGCTCGCAAGCGATAGTTGTTCTAAGTTAGAAAACCTTTGTACATTTTGAGGTAAGAAACTCAAATCTAAACTATCTAACATTAACACCCTTAGTTTTGTTGGATTAGGAATAGCACCAAGAAACTCCTCTACTTCTACTTGGGTAGCATCTTTTATTTGGAGCATTCTGAGTTCTTTTAAAACAGCTTCCTCTGGTAAAACTTGCCCACCTTTAAAAACCACTCTAGTAGTATTATCTGTTAAGGCTTTAACAGTATCCGTTTTACCATAAAAAGTATCAAACGTCTTACAAGACGTAGCACAAAGGGCAAATAGTAATATGTATAAATACCTTAACATTATTGTACCTTTAAGAAAGCGTTTGATTCTAATTCATAATAGAGCTTATTCTTGGCTTTTACATTCCATGGGTATCTTGGATTTAAACCAAAACCATCGTGCAACCAATTCTGAATATACGCTCCTATCTTTTGACTGTTTACACCAACACTTAACTTATTAGAAAGTAAGTTTTTCTGATACAATCCTGAAACGTACCAATTCCCATAAAAACTCTTATCCCCTTGTGGTTTTACAAACCATACATTTTTTCTTCCATCATCAGAATTAATAGGATTTCTAGGACTTTTTAAATAATCTGGCTCGGGTGTAAAAATGGTAAAACTAGTTCCTAACTGGAACAGCTCATTACGATTCATCATTTTAGAAAAACCAACATGTAAAGATCCAGTCTCTGCAAAATCGGATCCTTGACCGTAAAATAATTTTCCGATTTTAAAATCATTTAAAAAATTAATATGGAAACTATAAGCTCCTTCTGCAACTCTAACAATCAACTTCCCTCTTCTTGGCTGATACTGTTTTAGCTCTTTGGGTAAAATTTCTTTCTCGAAACCAAAACCAAAACCTTTAAAACTTGATTTCTCTGAAGTATCTAACAAAAAAGCAGTATTCTGATTTGATACAGTACTTCCCAACAGATTTAAATTCTTACCATATCCAATAAGTGTAAAAAACTCATACCTAAGTCCAAAACCAGACACTTTTACATTGTGTCGCTTAACAGCTTTGTACCCCATTAAAGAAAAACCATGCTCTGTGCTTATATTGTTGTAATTTAAGGCTCCAAAAGCATACAACCCTGTATGTAAGCTTTGGTTTTGATTTCCAAGTACCAACTGTGTTTTTAATAAAATTCCACCGTTTGCTTTTAGGGGTTGAGCTTGTATTTTATTCCACACAAAACTCAACAACAGCACAAAACAAACCTTGTAGAATTTACTACTCATACACTTCTTTAAATTTCTCTATCTGTTCTGGGCTTCCCAACACAATTAACTTACAGGTAGGTTCTAAAATTAAATCAGAATCTGGATTTACAATATACTTATCCTCGGCTGTAATAAAACCTATTACCGTACAACCTGAATTTCTACGCACATCTAAATCTCTGATAGATTTCATCATGTATTCTTTGGGTAATTCTTCAACAGCAATTTCTTCTAAATTGGCATTTCTTTCTCCCTCTAAGCCTAGCATATCAACAAACTTTACTAAATCTGGAGTTACCAACAAAGAAGCCATATGCTCTCCTCCTAACCTGTCTGGCATAATTACATGATCTGCACCTGCAATTTTCATTTTCTCTACAGACTGATAGCTACTAGCTCTACTTACAATATTAATTTTAGGGTTTAGCTGTCTAGAAGACAAAACAATATATACATTATTTGCATCAGAAGAAGAAGCCGCAATTAAACTGCTGGCTTTATCTATTCCTGCATTTTTTAACACTTCGTCACTGGTTGCATCTCCTTTTAGCAAGGTCATGTTAGCACCATCAATCGCTTCTAATCTAGATTCGTCTTTTTCTATAATTACGCAAGACTTATTAAATTTCTTCAATTTTGCGTAGGCCTGTTTCCCATTTCTACCAAAACCACAAATAATTGTATGTCCTTCCATCTTAGAGATTTTTTTTAATTTCTTTTTAGCTCTATAAGCCTGCATTAACATATTGTTAGAGAAAAACTCCGAAACCACTGTTACCAAATAACCATAGGCTACAATACTAATCAAGAGCAAGAAAATTGTAAATAACTTTCCTCCGTCATCTAATGGCTGTACTTCGCCAAAACCAACCGTGGTTACGGTAATAATACTCATAAAAAAAGCATCTAACACCGAATAGTTAAATGCAAACGTAAAGCCTAGTGTTCCTATTAAAAGAACAATTGCAAACAATGATAAGCCTTTGTATATTTTTCTAAGCATATAGTGTTTATAAATCAAAAACAGAGGTTCTTTTAGTGCGAATCATATCTTTTAACTTTAATAAAAAGGCCAAGGTCAAATAGATACCTGTAGTTGCCCCAAGCGTTACAAACGAAATATAGATAAAAAACAACCTAACATTTACCGCTCTTATCCCCATCCTGTCTGCCAATCTAGACGAGACATCGAAACCATGCCTTTCAAAAAAATATTGTATTTGATCTATCAAACGCATCTATATAGTTTTATTAATGGCAAGATACTAAAATGACTTTACTTTTACCGAACCCACAGCTGCTAAAAACAACGAGAAAAATTGCAAATAAAAGTCCTTAAAAACTATATTTACAAACCTTAAAAATCAGTTTTAATTGAATATGAACAATTCTCAGCAAGTTGCAAAACTTACCCATATAAATCAGAAACAAGTAAATACTGTTCTAACACTTTTAAACGATGGAGCTACCATCCCTTTTATCGCTAGATATAGAAAAGATCAAACCGGAGGATTAGAAGACCACGAGGTGTTCTTAATACAGAAACAAAACGATTTGGTAAACGAGTTGATTAAAAGAAAGGCTCATATTCTAGATACTTTAGCAGCGCAACAAGTGAGCGATGAAAAATTAGTCTCTAAAATTGAAAACTCTTGGGACAAAAAAGAACTAGAAGACTTGTTCTTACCCTACAAAACCAAAAGAAAAACCAAAGCAAGTGTAGCACGTGAAAATGGTCTAGAGGGCTTGGCAAAGATTATCATGTCTCAGAACAATTACGGAATTAACGCAGGTAGATTTGTAAAAGGAGCTGTTAAAACAGAAGAAGAAGCCATTCAGGGTGCATTGGATATTGTAAACGAATGGATTGTTGAACACACTTACAGTAGAAATCAATTAAGACGATTGTTCCAAAGAGAGGGAATGTTGTTTAGTAAACTTAAAAAAGGAAAAGACGAGGAAGCTAAAACGTACAAAACCTATTTTGAGTTTGAACAAAAAGCTACTAAAGTTCCATCGCACAGAGTATTGGCCATTTTAAGAGCTACCGAAGAAGGATTGTTAAGCTCTGGTATTTCTGTAGACAAGACAACCGCCATTGCACAACTAGAAAGAAACTTTGTAAAGGGAAATAGCGAATCTGCCAATTTGATAAAACAAGCCATTCAGACCGCTTACAGTAAAAGTTTAAAAACGGCTTTAGAAAAAGAACTCATCAAAGAAATTAAACAAAAGGCCGATGTTGATGCAGTAGCTGTATTTTCCAAAAATTTAGAACAATTATTACTAGCTTCTCCTATTGGTAAAAAAAGAACCTTAGCCATAGATCCTGGTTTTAGAACCGGTTGTAAAGTAGTTTGCTTAAATGCACAAGGTGATTTGTTAGAAGAAACCGTTGTATACCCTCATCCGCCTCAGCAACAAACACATAAAACCATAGATACATTAACTCGTTTGGTAAACAAACACCAAATAGAAGCCATTGCCATTGGAAACGGAACTGCGGGTAGAGAAACAGAAAGCTTGGTAAAATCCATCCGTTTTGAAAACGAAATAGCCATGTACTTGGTAAACGAAGATGGAGCATCTATTTACTCGGCTTCTGAAATTGGAAGAGAAGAATTCCCAGATTACGACATTACGGTCCGTGGAGCAGTGAGCATTGGTCGTAGATTAATGGATCCTTTGGCAGAACTCGTAAAGATTGATCCAAAATCTATGGGAGTGGGACAATATCAGCACGATGTAGACCAAAGCTTATTAAAAACAGAACTAGACCATATTGTAGAAAAATGCGTAAACAAAATTGGAGTTCAACTAAACACTGCTAGCAAATATCTTTTGCAATATATTGCTGGTATCGGTCCTGGGTTGGCTCAGAATATTGTAGATTATAGAAAAGAGAATGGGAAGTTTACCAACATCAATCAACTAAAAAAAGTACCACGTTTAGGAAACAAAGCTTTTGAACAATGTGCAGGTTTTTTAAGAATACAAGGGGAACAGCCTTTAGACAATACAGGGGTACACCCAGAACAGTACAAAGAAACGGAGTTAATAGCAAAACAATTAAAAATCTCTGTAAAAGAGATGATTGGCAACCAAAGTATTTTGTCTTTGTCCAACGATACTTCTTTACAAGAAAAGTTAGGAACGCTCACTTTAACTGATTTGTTAAACGAATTGGCCAAACCAAACCAAGATCCTCGTAACCAAGACGATCAATTGAGTTTTGATAAAAACATTACAAGCATTGAGCATTTACACGAAGGCATGGTTTTAAAAGGGCAAGTAACCAACATTACCAACTTTGGTGCCTTTGTCGATTTGGGAATTAAAGAAAATGGGTTGATTCATATTTCGCAAATAAGCGATACCTTTATATCATCACCTAATGATGTATTGCATTTGAACCAGGTAGTAAGGGTAAAGATTTTACAATTGGATTTGAATAATAAAAGAATTGGGTTGACGATGAAGTTTTAGAATACAGGGGTTAAAAATTTAGAATACAGAAGTTAGAATGTAGAAAATTATGTGACAGGTTTTATTAGGCACTTATTACAAAATTTAGCTTATCTGCTAACTCCTAAATTCTGTATTCTAGATTCTAGTCCCCTTACTTCTTTTCTTCTTGTTTGCATTAGTCATAACTATTACCTTTAAAGAAAAACTCCCATGAAAAACTTAGTCATACTAACTGGAGCAGGAATTAGTGCTGAAAGTGGAATTAAAACTTTTAGAGATCATAACGGGTTGTGGGAAAACCACGATGTAATGGATGTTGCCTCTATTGATGGTTGGTATAGAAACCCTGAATTGGTTTTAGAATTTTACAATCAACGAAGAGCGCAAGCGGCAACTGTTTTTCCTAATGATGCACATAGCTACTTAGCTTCGTTACAAGACACTTACAACATATCTATTGTAACTCAGAATGTAGACGATTTACACGAACGTGCAGGAAGCAAAAAAGTAGTACACTTACATGGAAAATTGTCCGAAGTAAAAAGTTATGACAACCCTGCTTATGTAAAAGACATTGGAGGAGCTGCCATTCAGCTAGGTGATTTGTGCCCTGATGGGCATCAGCTAAGACCTAACATTGTTTGGTTTGGAGAAGAAGTTCCCATGTTGGAGACTGCAGCAGAGATTTGTGAAACTGCCGATATCTTTGTGATTATAGGAACCAGCTTACAGGTATACCCTACTGCAGGATTAATTTACAATGTTCCGCAACATGCTGAAGTGTTTATTATTGACCCTAAAGTTGATGAGATTACTGTTCCTAGTAATTATACATGTATTAAGGAGTCTGCAGTGAATGGGGTTAAGATTTTGGATAGTTATTTACATAAAATTAAATGATTGAAAGATTCAATGATTAAACAATTCTCATAACCTTGAAACTTTATAAACTTTCAACTTTATAACCCTATACATTTGACCTCTAACGAAAAAATAACATATCAATACCAAGGATTTAAAAACCAACCCAACTTATGGTTGGACAATTCTTTTTTTGACTATCCCCAAATAGACATTCCTTTTTGTGAAACACTGGATCTTTCTGATATAGACAGTACCAAACACCATAGGCTGGGAAAATTAGTAGAAATTTTCTATCAGAAAAACATAGAAAGTTTGCCCAACTATACCCCACTAGCAAACAACTTACAAATCCAAATAGACAAACACCAAACCATAGGTGAATTGGATTTTATATGCAATACCCCAACGGGGATTCAGCACATAGAACTGACTTGTAAATTCTATCTATACAAAACAGATATTCCCTATGAAATAGACCGTTGGGTAGGCCCTAACTTAAGAGATTCCTTTGTTAAAAAGCTAACTAAATTAAAAGAAAAACAATTCCCAAAGCTATATCATACAGCTACTCAAAAATTATTAGCTGACTTAAACATCCCTTTTGACAACATTCAACAATCTGTGCATTTTAAAGCACAACTGTATGTTCCTTTAAGTTTGATGAACCATCCATTTCCACACATTAATAATGACTGTATTAAAGGCTATTATATTAGCCATAAAGAAATAGATTACTTATTTCCTTTAGCCTTGTATCATGTACCTAAAAAACAAGACTGGCTCATTGATCCCAAACACAATGACGAGTGGATGACGTTTGTAGATGCCAAGCCACTTATTTTGGAACAAATTGCTGTAAAGCACAGTCCTCTAGTTTGGATAAAACGAGACGGAAAGTTTGAACGTTTTTTTGTGACTTTCTGGGGAGCTTAGCCTCTCTTTTATTTTGCCTTTTCTGATACTCAAATCTTATTTATGTTGGGTTTATTCTGTTTACAAGAATTTCAACTTCTCTCCTCTACTAATGTTACCTAAACATTAAATTACACTCCACCTGTAATTAGTATACAAACACCAGTAATTAGTATAACTCACAAACAAAACAGACCGCTAAGTTTGTAAGCATCTATTCATTTAAAATTTTAACAAATATGAAAAAGAAATTACTTATTACACTTGCGTTTTTTTTAGGCTTTAATTCATTATTATCTGCTCAAACTACTTTTACCGTTGACGATATAAAGTATGAAATTACTTCTTCTACAGCTCCATTAACTGTGAAAACTATAGATTACACAGGTAGTGCAACTGCTGTTACCATACCTGAAACCATAACGTATGATAGTAATGGACGAGAGTATACTGTAAATGAAATAGGGTATTTCTCTTTTTCTAACAAGAATCTAACATCTGTTACGATACCTAATTCTGTAACTACTATTGAAGGTCGTGCTTTCCAAATGAATAACCTAACCTCAGTAACTATTCCTAGCTCTGTAACGTCAATAGAAGGTTATGCTTTTTTTAACAATGACCTAACATCAATAGCTCTTCCTAATTCTTTAACTACTATTGGGGCTACTGCTTTCGGCGGTAATGACCTAACATCAATAGCTCTTCCTAATTCTTTAACTACTATTGGACATTATGCTTTCCAATCAAACAAAATAACTAGTATAACTATTCCTAACTCTGTAACATCCATAGGATGGGCGACCTTTGCACAGAACCAACTTACTTCAGTAACAATCTCTAGTTCTGTAACATCAATTGAAGGCAATGCTTTCAATTATAACCCCTCCCTAAACACTGTTATATCTAAGAGTAAGACCCCTGCAACTATAAGTAGCAATGTTTTTCCTACATTTAGTAATATTGACTTAACAATACCCACTGGAACTCTATCCGCTTATACTAGTGCTGGTTGGACCGGATTTAAATCTATAACAGAAGACGGAACGTTATCTCACAAAGAAATTGAACTAAACAAAGACATTAGCATAGCTATTACCAGCGATAAAATTTCAGTTACCAATTTAACCAATGTAGTCACAGGAGAGATTATCATTTACAATGCCGTTGGAAAAGAAGTGAAAAGTAACAAAGCTGGAAACATAGATATTTCTTCTTTAAGTGCTGGGTTGTATGTACTACAACTTAAAACCAACAAAGGAGTGTTTAGTAAAAAGTTCGCGAAGTAGTAGACAATATATAGACAGGCAACCAACTATCAGGATGTAAATATTCTGGTAGTTGGTTGTTTACGCACTTCACATAGCTAGCCATTAAAAATTCAACAACTATTACATCATAAATTTTTAACAACATGAACCAAAAACTACTTATCACTTTTACATTTATTTTAACCCTTAATTCACTTCTATTTTCTCAGAATTTTACCGATAATGGTATAAAATATAACATTACATCCCCTATAACTCCCTTAACTGTGGAAGTTAGTGGAGGTTCAGTGGCTAATATTGTTATACCAAATAGTGTAACGCATATGGGGCAAAATTATACCGTAACAGCAATAGGAAATGATGCTTTTTATTACATTGGAGGAATGGGAGAAGAAGAAACTACGGTATCAATAGAATCAGTAACAATACCTAACACAGTAACGTCAATTGGACATGGTGCTTTCTTTGGGAATTCTCTTACTACATTAAACCTCCCTAATTCGGTAATTTCAATTGGAAACAGTGCTTTTACTGAAAATGGTCTTACTACAGTAGCTATTCCAAACTCTGTAACCAATATAGGAGGTTACGCTTTTGGTAACAATCAACTAACTACATTAACCCTTCCTAAATCTGTAACTTCCATTGGGATTTATGCATTTGCTATTAACCCTTTAACATCCATTGTGTCGGAAAGTAAAAATCCTGACATTATAACAAACAAAGATGTGTTTTCTAACTTTAATACTATTGACTTGACTATCCCTACTGGTACTTCAGCAGCTTATAGTGCTGCTGGCTGGATAGGTTTTAAATCTACTACAGAGGACCCTACACTATCTAGCAAAGAAATTGTATTAGACAAAGACATTTCTATAGCTATTACTAGCTATAAAATTTCGGTTAGCAATTTAACCAATGTAATTACAGAAGAGATTATTATTTACAATGCCGTAGGAAAAAATGTAAAAAGTAAGAAAGGTGAGCATATAGATATTTATTCTTTAAGTGCTGGGTTGTATGTACTACAACTTAAAACCAACAAAGGAGTGTTTAGTAAAAAGTTTGCGAAGTAGTAATGTTAATTAAATATTAAATCACACACTACCAGTAATTAGTATACAAAAAACAGTAATTCGTCTAATTCACAGACAAAATACCACTGTATGTTTGTGGTGTGATAGTATTCAATCAATCTATTACAGCATTCCTAAATTATATAACTACCAGAGCCGTGTTAGGGGTAGCACTATCTGGTAGTTTTTTTGTTAAAATCAGTAAAAAGTATAAAACTATCAGTAATTAGAGTAATTTCTTAGTACCTGCTTACTCTTACATTTGTAGGTGTATTCAATTTAAATACATTTTTTAGGTTATACAATAACTCGTTACTATTGTACGCTTATTTACTACCAGACTGTTGCTTTGGGGATTGCACTTTCTGGTAGTTTTTCTATATTTAGATTAAAAAATTGTACTATCATAAAATCTTAAAATCATGTCTACCATATTTAAAATAGACTCTATTAAACAGTTATTTACTTTCTTTAACCTACCAGAAAAACACCCTTTGGTTGGAACTATTGATTTTTCTAAAGTCAAAGGTGTAAACTTTGCTGAGGGAAAATATGTCAACACTTTTTATTGCATTGTATTAAAAGAATATGACTGTGGTTCTTTTGAATATGGTAAATCTACTTATGATTATTCCCAAGCACCTTTAACTTTTATGGCTCCAAATCAAACGATATCTATTAATAATAACGGAGAAGAAAGTAACGAAGCAGGTGGTATTGGGCTTTTCTTTCACCCTGATTTATTAAACGGAACTGATTTAGCAGATAAAATAAGTAAATACCGCTTTTTTAGTTACGACACTAATGAGGCATTACACCTGTCGGATTACGAAAGACAAATAATTAAAGACATTTTAGAAAAGATAGATTATGAAGTAAACGAAGGCATGGATCAACACAGTCAAATGCTGATAGCTTCTAACATAGAGTTATTACTTAATTATTCGGTTCGTTTTTACGATAGACAATTCAACACCCGTAAAAAGGTAAACCAACACATTCTTTCTAAGTTTGAAACCATGTCTACTGAATACTTTAGTTCAGAGAGCGTTAAAAAACAAGGAATCCCTTCTGTAAAATTCTTTGCTGAGAACCTAAACCTTTCTCCAAATTACTTTAGCGATTTATTAAAAAAAGAAACAGGTAAGAGCGCACAAGACCATATTCACGAATTCTTAATCACAGAAGCTAAAAAGAGATTAAGTACCACTGAAAGCTCAGTAACAGAAATCGCCTACATGCTTGGGTTTGAATACCCACAATATTTTAGTAAAATATTTAAGAAGAAAACGGGAATGACACCTAATCAGTTTAGAAAAGAGAATTCTGTGCAATTGTAATAGATTAAACCCTCAACCTGTTCTCGATACGCTACGCACTCGAACTGACAACACCTTTTACTATATGTCTCTTCGAGTTTTTTTTCTGAAGAAGTGAAGAAAAAAGTATCGAGAAGTATTTTAGAAGTAAAATCCTACAAATAGTTCTCGATACTCTTTTTCGTTCCTCAAAAGAACTCGAACTGACATTCGTATCTTTGCATTAAATTCATTCTACATGCACCCAAACAATCCTTTTCAGAAAGACTACAATTTTAATGAACTTACCCAAGTAAATTCAGCTTTAAAAAAGCATGTTTTTGTAAACGAATACGGTAACAAAACCATTCCTTTTTCGGATAAAAATGCTGTAAGAGAACTGAATAAAAGTTTATTAAAGCATCATTACAAGCTGGGTTTTTGGAATATTCCAGAACAAAACCTATGCCCTCCCATTCCGGGACGTTTGGATTATTTATTACATGTTGCTGATTTACTAGAACAAAAAAAAGACATTCACTTACTGGATATTGGAACAGGTGCTAATTTGATTTACCCTATACTAGGAACTTGTCATTTTAATTGGAAGTGCACCGCCAGTGAAGTGGATAAAACCTCTTTCTCTAATGCTGAGAAGATTATTCAGAACAACGAGGCCTTAAACACAGTTAACGTACGTTTTCAACAATACAAAAGCAACATATTACAGCACATTATTCAGCCCAACGACTTTTTTGATGTGGTGGTTTGCAACCCTCCTTTTTTTAAAAACTCTTTTGATGCTGCACAAAAAAACAAACGCAAAAACGAGAATTTAAAATTGAATGAAAAGGAAAATTTAAACTTTGGAGGAAAATCTAACGAATTATGGTACAAAGGAGGTGAAGAAGCTTTTGTAAAGAAAATGGCAGAAGAAAGTGCATTGTTTAAAACTCAGGTAAACTGGTTTACTTCTTTGGTTTCTCAGAAAGAAAATTTAAAAAACATTAAAAGAGCTATTAACAAAACCAAACCTACAGAAGTTAAAATTGTAGACATGCAACAGGGGAATAAGCAAAGTAGGTTTGTGGCTTGGAGGTTTTAAAGACAACATCATTAAAATAAAGATGGGCACTAAACCATAAAGTGTGTAAGTTCTAAAAACAGGGTTTGAAGATGTTCAAACCCTGTTTTTTTGTTTAATTATTAATTTTACACTTTATGAAACCAGAAGACTTATTAAACGACGACTTTTTAAAGCAATTCAAAACGGGCGATGAATTGAGTAATTTTTTAGCCAAGATTCAAAAAAGAGGAATTGAAAAAATGTTAGAGGGAGAATTAGATGCTCACCTAGACTATGACAAACACCAAACTTCTCTAAGTGATAATACACGTAACGGCTACTCCAAAAAGAAAATCAAAACTAGTTTAGGGGAATCTGAAATCACAGTTCCAAGAGATAGAGACGGTAGTTTTAACCCTATGATTGTAAAGAAGAGACAAAATACTTTAGATGGTGTAGAAAACATCATTATTAGCCTCTATGCCAAAGGGATGTCCGTATCTGATATTGAACAACAAGTCTTAGAGCTTTATGATTTCAATATCTCTAGTTCTGCTATATCTCGAATTACAGATAAAATCAACTCAGATATCGTTGCTTGGAAAAACAGACCTTTAGACCCTTGCTATTTGATTGTTTGGATGGATGGAATTGTATTTAAAGTTCGAGAAAACTCAAAAATCATCAACAAGACCATCTATATAGCTGTGGGATTGAAAACCAATGGTAAAAAAGAAGTACTAGGTTTATGGTTAGGTAAGAATGAATCTTCCGCTTTTTGGATGACGGTTTTAACTGATATCAAAGCTAGAGGAACTCAGGATATTTTAATCACAGCTACGGACAATCTAAATGGATTTACAGATACTATAAAGACCGTATTCCCTGAATCGGTAACTCAAATATGTGTGGTACACCAAATTAGAAACTCTTGTAAATATGTGGTCTGGAAAGATAGAAAAGTGTTTTCTAAAGATATGAAAGAAATCTATACAGCTCCTACTAAAGAGGCAGCCAAAGCTGCTTTAGAAGACTTTAAGCAGAAGTGGAACTCTAAGTACTCCTATGCTATTAAAAGTTGGGAAAACAACTGGGATGAACTAACTGTGTTCTTTGACTTCCCTGTAGAGATTAGAACTATTATTTACACTACTAATCTTATTGAAAACTTAAATGGAAAAATTAGAAAGTATACCAAAAATAAACTCTCATACCCAACCGATGATGCAGTAATTAAATCCGTGTTTTTAGCTTTAAGAGAATCAACTAAAAAATGGACGATGCCTATCAGAAATTGGGGAGTAATACTAAACCAGTTTTTAGCTATATTTGAAAATAGGATCCAGCTATAAGTAGCTAAACCCTATTTTTAGAACTTACACAAATTAAGGGACAGTGTCTAAAGATGATAGCTTTTCAATGTACCACTATTAGTTTTTATTTAATTAATGAAAACATCATCACACTCTTTGATTTATTTTTTTATTCTTTCAACTTCTTTTTTTACTCCATCTAAATCTGGCTGAATTGTAATCCAATTAATATTTAACAACTCAAGCCTTTTCACAATTTGCCAAGCTACTTTATGAGATAAAGTAAATAAACTTGGTCTTCCTATTTTCTCTTTAATTAACTTCCCATTATCAGAACTCTTCTTAGAATCAAATAAATATTTATCGAGTGATTTTATTCTACCTTCCTCATCAAAAAGATCCCCATCATTTGATCTACCTTTAAAATAATTAATAAACAATCCTTGTTGTGCTACCATATTATGATTCTGAAACCCTTCAATAAATATTTTTTGTAAATAAAAATCTTCTTGACATACTTCAATCAATCTCTCAGGGATTGCCCAAACCCCTATTTTCATGTCTCCCTCTTTATTTACATGTTTTATCTTCTCCGAAGCAAAAAAGATAGCCTTATTCGGGTTAAAAGTAAAATCCAACAATCTCGTATGAACTCCATAATGTTGAGCTAAAGCTAATTCTTTTAACTGTTCAGGTTTTGGAAAATCTTCTATTAAATCAAATGCTTGTGAAACATCATCAATCAAAGGTGAACTTATTAACTTAAAAGACTCATCTTCGATCTTATAACCCAAACTATTTATCCCCCTAATGAAAGTTATAAAATCAGTTAACTCGGGCAAAACATGACCGTTTCCTGATTTTAGTATATTTAGTCTATTAATTTCTTTATCAGAATTTAAGTTCCTAAATACAGTAGGAATTAACTCCCATTTTGAATCTTGATGCCCTCTGAATATATATTTTGAACCTGAATTATATAATTCTGAAAATGGATCATTAAAGCAATCGAAAAAAGATTCACAGTCTTCTCCAAAATCATAAATCCAGTGAGTGATTCCATCTATTGGTTCTATACCTTTAATTGTTTTCCCAAAAGGATTTATTTCAAGTTCATAGTTGACCCTAATTTTTATAGGCAGATTTTTTAGTTCTCTCATTTTTTTTCATTTAACACAACTTTTTAAATATACAAAAACCCTCCTTTTCCAAATGGAAAAAGAGGGTTCTATAAATGTATTAATCCGTAAATAGATTACATGCTTTTTGCAGCTTCTAAGAATGTAGCCAAACCACTATCTGTTAATGGATGTTTCATTAAACCTTCAATTGCTTTTAAAGGTCCTGTCATTACATCTGCTCCAATTTTAGCACAGTCAACAATATGCATTGTATGTCTTACTGATGCAGCTAAAATTTCAGTTTCAAATCCGTAGTTATCGTATACTTCTCTAATTTCTTGAATTAAGTGTAATCCATCTGTAGAAATATCATCCAAACGTCCAATAAATGGAGATACATAAGTAGCTCCTGCTTTAGCAGCTAAAATAGCTTGTCCAACAGAGAATACTAATGTTACGTTTGTTTTAATTCCTTTGCTAGAAAAATACTTACATGCTTTAATTCCATCTTTAATCATTGGTAATTTTACCACAATCTGAGGATTTAAAGCAGCCAAAGCTTCTCCTTCTTTAATCATAGAGTCGTAATCTACAGATAAAACTTCTGCACTTACATCTCCTTCTACAGCATCACAAATGTCACGGTAGTGTTGTAAGATATTTTCTTCTCCAGAAATACCTTCTTTTGCCATTAAAGATGGGTTGGTTGTAACCCCATCTAAAACTCCTAATTCTTGAGCTTCCTTAATTTGATCAAGGTTTGCTGTATCAATAAAAAATTTCATTTTGTTTTAATTTATGTTTTTAAACGTTTTGTTTTTTTCGAAAAATAAATCCTTAGCAAGGATACATATTTATAGTGATAATGAGGTTTAAATTTACCTAAAAATAATGTAGGTAGAAACTACAATTATACAAATTACCAAACCAACTGGCTTTACAAACTTCCAAGGAGTAACATCTACTTGTTGCGTGTAATCTTGTACAAAGTCCTCTTCTCTTGGTTTTAATTTTCCTATTACCAACATAATAATAATGGTTAACACACAAGTTATTGCCTGCATGTGTAACATGTGTAACTCTATCAATCCTAAACCATCGTGAAGTACAATGTAAGCTACGTAAATAGTAAAGGCAAAAATAACTCCAATTTTAGCAGCAATGGCAGGAACTCGTTTTGTTACAAATCCAATTACAACTACTGTTAAAATAGGCACACTGTAGGCTCCATTTACCGTTTGCAAGTATCCAAAAATACTGTCTGCGTATACCAAGAATGGAGCAATAAACATAGAGAAGAAAGCCAAAATAACTCCAAAAGTTTTTCCTTTCTTTACCACTGTTTTTTCTGCTGCATCTTTGTCTATAAACTGCTTGTAAATATCTACCCCGTATAAGGTAACACAAGAGTTTAATGCTGAGTTAAACGAACTTAAAATAGCTCCGAATAATACAGCTGCAAAGAATCCTACCCATACATCTGGCAATACATCTGCTACCAATTTAGGGTATACATCACTAGTATTTAATCCTGCACCGTATTTATGAAAAGCAATAATCCCTGGTAATACCACAATAATTGGCCCTAAGATTTTAATGAAAGCTGCAATGGTTAATCCTTTTTGCCCTTCTGCTAAATTCTTAGCACCTAAAGCACGTTGAATAATTTGTTGATTACTTCCCCAGTAGAATAACTGTACCAACATCATCCCTGTAAAAATAGTTTCAAAAGGAATAGATGAATCTGGCCCTCCAATAGAATTAAACTTTTCTGGATTCTTATTCATTAACTCTGTTAATCCTGTTAAAATACTTCCATCTTCACTAATTGCCATCAATCCAAAAACCGGAATTAACAAACCTCCAATTAACAATCCAACAGCGTTGATACTATCAGAAACAGCTACGGCTTTTAAACCTCCAAAAATGGCATAAATAGAACCGATAATTCCAATTCCCCATACACAAATCCAAACAGCTCCCCACTCACTAACTCCTAACATTTCTGGAATGTTAAACATTCCGCTAATTGCTTTAGAACCTGTAAATAGTACCATTGGTAATAAAACCACTGCGTATCCTGTTAAAAATAAACCAGAAGTTAAAGCCTTGGTTGTTTTGTCGAACCTTCTTTCTAAAAATGTTGGAATGGTAGAAATACCTCCTTTTAAATAACGAGGTAATAAATAAACCGCAGTAATTACCATAGCAATAGCTGCTAAAGTTTCCCATGCCATTACCAAAATACCATCTGTATAGGCATCACCATTTAAACCTACAATTTGCTCTGTAGAAAGGTTTGTTAATAGCAAGGAACCTGCAATAACTGTTGCGGTTAAACTTCTTCCCCCTAAAAAATAACCTTCAGAAGTACTCTCGTTGGTACCTCTAGTTGCCAAATATGAAATAATGGCCACAAGCAATGTAAAGCCTACAAATGAAATGATTCCCATGATATATTGTGTGTTGTTTTAATTAAGTTGTTAAAATAAGAATCCCAAAGCTTGAAACCATCAAACTTTGGGATTTTAAAATTAAATATTATTATTTACAATGTTTTCGAATAATTCTTGTTTACCGCTAATACTTTGTAACTCTCCGTTCTCTTTAGCAATGCTGTATAAATCTTCGAAAGATAATTTTCCTTCTTCAAAAGCTTTTCCGTTTCCAGCATCGAAAGAAGCGTAACGCTTTTCTCTTAAGCTTGTGTAGTCAGATTCTCTCATAATCTTATCAGCAATCAATAATCCTCTTGCAAATGTATCTGCACCACCAATGTGCGCTAAGAATACATCTTCTAAGTCTGTAGAATTTCTTCTAATTTTTGCATCAAAGTTAACTCCACCACCTTGTAATCCTCCTGCTTGTAAGAATACCAACATAGCTTCTGCTGTTTCCTGAATGTTGTTTGGGAATTGATCTGTATCCCATCCGTTTTGGTAATCTCCACGGTTGGCATCAATACTTCCTAACATACCTGCTTGTGCAGCCACATCCATTTCGTGTTGCATGGTATGACTTGCTAAAGTAGCATGGTTTACTTCTAAGTTAATTTTAAAATCGTCTTGTAAACCGTGTTTGTTTAAGAAACCAACAACTGTTGCTGCATCAAAATCGTATTGGTGCTTGGTAGGTTCCATTGGTTTAGGCTCAATAAAGAAGTTTCCTGTAAACCCTTTTCCACGTGCGTAATCTTTAGCCAATCCTAAAAATTGTCCCATGTGGTTTAATTCACGTCCCATATCTGTATTTAATAAAGACATGTAACCTTCACGTCCACCCCAGAATACGTAGTTTTCTCCACCTAATTCCATAGTTGCATCTAAAGCCAATTTAATTTGGGCTCCAGCTCTTGCTACTACATCAAAATTAGGGTTGGTAGATGCTCCATTCATATAACGTGGGTTAGAGAAACAGTTTGCAGTTCCCCACAATAATTTAACTCCACTTGCTGCTTGCTTTTCTTTTAAGTAAGCTACAATTTCTTTTAAACGAGCTTCAGACTCTTCAAAAGTTGCTCCTTCTTGAATCAAATCAAAATCGTGGAAACAGTAGTAATCAAATCCCATTTTTGTAATGAATTCAAAAGCAGCATCTGCCTTGTCTTTTGCTGCTTGAATAGGGTCTGCGTTTTGATCCCACTCAAAGTTTTGTGTACCTGGTCCAAAAGGATCAGATCCTTGTCCACAGAAGGTATGCCAGTAAGCAATAGAAAACTTAAAGTGTTCTCTCATTGTTTTCCCTGCAACTACCTGATCTGGATTGTAATATTTATAAGCTAAAGGATTTTTTGAGTCCTTACCCTCAAACTTAATCTCTCCAATTCCTTTGAAGTACTCTTTACTTCCAATTGTTAATTTTGACATGATTTTATAATTCTGATTTTATTTTATTTTTGTTTCTAACACCGCTAACCACTTCTGGTAAGCTTGCTCTAAAGCTTCTTTTTTAAGAGCATCTCCTTGATAGGTTTTTACAATATTTTCTTTAGAGAAAGCAGTATCTAAATTTTCTATTTCTCCTGCTCCGTATCCTGCTCCAATAGCGGCTCCCACAGCTCCAGATGTTTCTTTTACCTGAATTTCTGCTCCCGTTAAAGTTGCAATAGTTGTAGAAAATACTTCGGATTGGAACATATTATCATTTCCAACCTTCATAACACTAGGATCTAAACCTAATTCTGCCATACAACGGATTCCATACACAAAAGAAAACGCAATTCCTTCTAAACAAGCTCTTACCATATGGCTTAAACCGTGCTTGCTAAATTGCAATCCTTCAAACTGAGCTCCAACAATTTTGTTATTCAGCATACGTTCTGCTCCATTACCAAAAGGCAAGAATGACAATCCTTCTGCTCCTGCCGGAACTTCTTGAGCCATTGTTTCTAACTCAAAATAATCCTTATCTGCAGCTAAATTATTACGCAACCAAGCATATGCACTTCCGGTTCCGTTAATACACAACAACACTCCTAATTTTCTATCTTCTGCAGTATGGTTGATATGTGCAAACGTATTTACTCGTTGATTTGCATCGTATTTTAACTGATCTACCACTCCATACACCACTCCTGATGTACCCCCCGTAGCTGCAATTTCACCTGCATTTAATACATTTAATGAAAAAGCATTGTTTGGCTGATCTCCTGCTCTATAAGAAACAATTGCTTCTGAGCTAAAACCAAATTGCTCAGCCATTGCCGTAGAAATCTGACCTTGATTGGCAAAAACAGGAACAATTTCGGGGAACAATTCGTTGTCAAAACCATAATGATTTACAATAGTCTCACTTAATTGTTCTTCTTTAAAGTCCCATAAAATCCCCTCGGATAATCCTGTATTTGTGGTAGTAATTTTGTCTGTGAATTTATACGCAATAAAATCACCGGGTAACATAACCTTGGCAATTGTTTTGTACAATGCTGGCTCATTTTCTTTTACCCATGCCAATTTAGAAGCGGTAAAATTCCCTGGAGAATTCAACATACTTTCCAAACACTTCTCTTCTCCTATTTCAGCAAATGCTTTATTACCTGTTGCTACTGCTCTACTGTCACACCAAATAATTGCGGGTCTTACTACCCCTCCACTTTCTGTTAAAGTAACCAAACCATGCATTTGATACGCTATACCAATAGCTGTTACCTGCTTCCTTTCTACATCCGTTTTTTCAAATAGTTTATCCGTTACTTTCTGAATGTTATTCCACCAATCATCAGGATGTTGTTCTGCCCAATTCTCCTGAGGAGCATCAATCTTCATCTCTCTTTCTGGGTAACTAGCAGATGCTAATACCTCTTTTGTTTGATTATTTATTAGAGTCGCTTTTACAGACGAACTTCCTAAATCAAAACCTATAGATATCATATTCCTTAAATATTAGTTAGTTATGCCAAAATTGGCAACGACAAATTTACTTAGTTTATTTTTTAAACAAAGTAAATATAGTAAAAATTTTAGCTTATTATTAAAAGAGTTAGATTATTTATTAAACTATCTTTATTTTTATGGCTTAAACCAAGAAATATGATAGAGAATTCTGTAGATTGTGTAATTTTTGGATTCCAAGAAGAGAGCCTTAAAGTACTCCTAATTAAAAGAAAGAATGAGCCTTCTAAAGGATTAATGGCATTACCTGGAGATTTCCTTGATGAAAATGTTAGCATATATGACAGTGCTAAGAACACTTTAAAAAAAATTACCAACTTAGACGATATCTACTTAGAACAAATTAGAGCTTTTGGAGAAACAGACAGATATCCTGGAAAAAGAGTTATTACAATTAGTTATTACGCTTTAATTAATATAGAACAATACACTCCACAAGCGGGTTACACTGCAGAAAAATTAGAATGGTGCGATATTGACAAACTAAACGAAATAGATTTAGCTTTTGATCACGAACACATTATAACGTCTGCACACAAAAGATTAAAGAGAAGAGTTAGACACGAACCTATTGGTTTTAACTTATTACCCGAAGAATTTAGCTTGACAAACTTACAGCAAGTATATGAGTCTATTTTACAAATAGAATTGAACAAACGTAACTTTAGAACAAAATTAAATCAGATGAAGTTATTGATTGATACGGGGAAAAAACAACAAAAAGTAGCACACAAACCGGCTATTTTATATCGTTTTGATGAAAACGTATACCAAAAACTAAAAGAGGACGGATTTTACTTTAAATTATAAAATAAGAATTATGAAATATTTTGCTTTCTTTTTTTTAGTTACCACTACTCTTATTGCACAAACAGAAATAAAACTCCCTTATAAAAAAACAGACAATGTAAAATGGGAAGGAGAAACCTTTGAAATATCTAGAAACGACCACAAACAACTTACCAATATTGCCAAACCTAGTATTTTAATTTACTCTCCTAAAGAAGAAATTAACACAGGAACTACGGTAGTAATTGCACCAGGAGGTGGCCTTAGAGTAAATAGTATTGAAACCGAAGGAACCATGGTAGCAGATTGGTTGGTAAAAAAAGGGATTACAGCCATTGTCTTAAAATACAGATTAGTACCATCTAACAAAGGAAAAGTAGCTGGTGATTATAACCAAAAACAAGAACTGTTACAAAAAGTATTTCCGTATGCCATAGACGATGCTTTAAATGCCATTGCCTATGTAAGAAAAGCATCCAACGAGCTCTATATAGACCCAAATAAAATTGGAATGATGGGATTTTCTGCAGGTGGAGCTGTAACCATGGGAGTTGGGTACAATTACACAACTAAAAACAGACCCAATTTCTTAGTACCTATTTATCCTTGGACCTCTAAATACCCAGTACAGAAACCTAAAAAAGATGCACCTCCTATGTTGGTTATTTGTGCTAGTAACGATCCTTTAAAACTAGCCATGGGAAGTATTCAATTGTATAGCTCTTGGAAAGAAATGGACTTGAATGTTGCCTTACACATGTATGCCAAAGGAGGACATGGATTTGGAATGACCAAAAGAAATACTCCTTCTGACACGTGGATTGAACGTTTTTACGACTGGGCAGTTAGTGAGAAATTAGTCACTATAAAACCAACAGCTAAATAAGTTCTAATTAACCTTAATTTAATAACAAAAATCATCTTATTTTTTTAAGTTTGCCGGATTTAAATTAAAAACCGACAAAAATGTTATTAAAAAGAATCGCTATAGTTGCGCTTATGATAAGTGCAATGGGAATTGTTGCACAAAAAAAAGAGGTTGAACAGTTTCGAATTAAGGAAGGTAGTAAACTAATTGGTGGAGCTATTAACTACAATCAAAGTAAATTCACTAGTAATGATGACTGGTCTCCAATTGATAATAAGGAACAAACTGCTCTAATTAATCTAAACTACGGAGTTGCCCTAAACGACAATGTTGTTTTAGGTTTAAAAGCTAGTTATATAATGACACGAATTGAAGCTACTGATTACGATACTAACGGATTCAGTTCTTCGCAAGACACTAAGAATACAAATTACATCATAGGTCCCTACCTAAAGAAATACTACCCTATAACTAAAAAATTATTGTTTAATGTAGAAGGCTTTGCCGGGCTCGTTAAGGGAAAATTTGAAGATTTTAACTATGATTCTGAAACTAAAACTAACGGGTATACATTAGCTATTGAACCTGGTCTTACGCTACAAATTTCTAAAAAAATTGCTCTTACAGCAAATATGGGGCAAATAAGACATACTTCTACGGAATATAGCAATGATGATGTAGATGTAGATTACAAAGCAGACAATACAATCTTTAATTTTGGTTTAGACAACTTAACATTAGGAGCTATAATTATATTATAAAACAATATACAATCCCAACGAAGATTTATTCAACCACAAAAAAGAGGTTTCTAATTAATTAGAAACCTCTTTTTTGTGGTTAGAAATTTTAATGTGGCAATTTATCTTTTACAACTCCATACACATAGGTCCCCAAAACCGCGAAAGCAATTACAATAAGTAGACTAAAAAAACCTGAACCTACCAACGTAAACATGGGTCCGGGGCAAGCACCTCCTAAGGCCCAACCTAAACCAAAAATAATCCCTCCAAACAAATAGCGTTTTACACTTTTTGCTTTATCATCTATTGTTATTGGTACTCCGTAAAAACTCTTTATTTTAAATTTCTTTATAAGCTGGATTGTTAGTATTCCTACCACAACTGCCACTCCAATAATTCCGTACATATGGAAAGACTGAAAATTAAACATCTCGTAAATTCTAAACCAAGAAGCAGCCTCGGACTTATACATGGTAATACCAAACAACATTCCTATACTTAAGTATATTATATTTTTCATTTCTTTCTATTTAAAAAATTAAAGGATACAACAAATGAATCATTACCAATCCACCAATAAAAAAACCAATGACCGCAATTAAAGAAGGGAGTTGTAAATTACTTAATCCAGAAATTGCATGTCCAGAAGTGCAACCTCCAGCATATCTTGCACCAAACCCCACTAAAAAACCACCAACGGCCAATACTAAAATGTTTTTAGGATTTAAATCAACAAATAATTCAGTTGGCAAATAAGAAGTTGCAGCACTTGTAATTCCGTAAGTCTCTAAACTTACTATGGTATTTTCACTAATTGCAACACCTTGGTTAACACTTAAAAAATTAGCAGCTATAAAACCTCCTAGTACCGCACCAAGTGCTACCATTAAATTCCATCGTTGTTCTTTCCAATCAAAACGAAAAAAGGAAGTCTTTTTACCGGCACCGCATATGGTACATAGCGTCCTTAAATTAGAAGACATTCCAAATCGGTCTCCCATCATCAACAAAATAAACAGTACCAAAGCAATCAGTAATCCTGATATATACCATGGCCAAGGTTGTAGTATTAGCTCCATGTTATTCATTATTATTTATGGGAACAAAAATAGAAACACATTTACAGGGCATCAGTAACATTTGTTACAGGGAAAAAATGAATAAATATTTTTTAGTTAGGAATCCTTACTATATATTTGTAATGCAATATTGCAACAACTTTTAATTTTTTAACAAAATGAGTAAATCAATTTTTTATCACGCAGGTTGTCCTGTATGTATTAGTGCTGAACACGATTTAGTAAACTTAATTGGTAACGAAAATGTGGATATTATTCACATTGGAGAAGACAAAACAAAAATTTCTGAAGCTGAAAAATCTGGCGTACAATCGGTACCTGCATTGGTTACACCTAATGGAAATGTATTGCACATAAATTTTGGTGCTTCTATAGAAGATGTAAAGAGTTAAACACGTGTTAAAATGTTAGGAATCCTAATAAAAAATAAAGCCATAATGTTTTCTATGATATCATCTTAAAAAGCTTTTATTTAATTAGGATTACTAACTTTGCCTGTCAATAACAGTTGACAGGCAATTTTTATGGATAAAAGTACCTTTAACCCCAAACACCAAGAAAAAGATATAGCTAGCAAGGTTGTAGCTAGTTTGGAGCGTATTTCTGAAGTTTTTAAAGTATTGCTCTGGGAAAAAGCAAAAAAAGAAAGCTTAAGCCCTATACAGATACAAATTCTAATCTTTGTTGCTTACCATACACCTTCTCTTTGCAATGTAAGTCATCTAGCCAAGGAGTTTAATATTACCAAACCCACTGTTAGCGATGCTATTAGAGTTTTAGATAAAAAAGAATTAATTGTAAAAGACTTCTCATCTACAGATAGCAGAAGCTATACAATTCTTATCTCTGAAAAGGGAAAAGAAGTTATAAAAACAACCTACAATTTTGATTTACCTCTTATAAAACAGGTAAAAACCTTAAGTACAAAAGAACAAGAAGACTTGTTTTCTACATTAAGTAAGTTGATCTATCAATTAAATCAAAAGGAAATTCTATCGGTTCAACGCACTTGCTATGGTTGTAAGTTTTATCAAAATTCCACAAACAAACACTATTGTAATCTATTGGAAAAAGAGCTAAAAGTTGGACAAATTAGAATAGACTGTCCTGAATTTGAAGAAAAGTAACTTTGGTTACAATCCATTTCTTTTTTGTTCCATACTTTTGAATAATGGAACTCCTAAATAACATTTTTTGCAGCAGCATGCTAAACTACTTCCACTGGGTAGTATCCATGATTTGTTGGGAAGTAAATTGGTACGAAAATTACTTTTGGGGGCTTATATTAATTTCTCTAATTATTTGGTTTCTAGAAATTTTGTTCCCATGGAGAAAACACCAAGGAGTTTTTAGAAAAGATTTTTGGTTGGATGTATTTTACATGTTTTTTAACTTCTTTATTTTCGGAACTTTTATTAGTGGTTTTTACGCATTAACATCGTCCTTATTTAAAAGTATAGGTATAGTACCTGATACCCTTGTTCTTATAAACATAAAAGAAC
Source organism: Wenyingzhuangia sp. IMCC45574 (assembly GCF_054182685.1). Lineage (NCBI taxonomy): Bacteria > Pseudomonadati > Bacteroidota > Flavobacteriia > Flavobacteriales > Flavobacteriaceae > Wenyingzhuangia > Wenyingzhuangia sp. IMCC45574. Next base: position 1,583,050 of record NZ_CM135169.1, read on the forward strand.
TCCCTGTTGTTTACCAACTGATTCTATTTTTTGTGATCAACGATTTTGTGCAATGGTTTACTCATATCCTTTTACATCGATTCGATTTTTTATGGAAATTTCACCAAATCCATCACAGTGTAAAAGAAATGGGGTTTGCTGCTCACCTTAGATATCATTGGATGGAAAACATTTTCTACAAACCTTTAAAAACACTAGTTGTTATGGTACTGGGTGGTTTTCAACCAGAACAGGCATATATAATTCATTTTGCGGCAATCACCATTGGACATTTAAACCACGCAAACCTTAATATTACCTGGGGGCCCCTAAAATACATTTTTAACAACCCTGTAATGCATTTGTACCATCATGCGTATACCTTACCCAAAGAAAGAAAACATGGGGTAAATTTTGGAATAAGTTTAAGCTTATGGGACTATATCTTTAAAACCAACTACATTCCAAAAACAGATAAAAATTTAGAAATAGGTTTTAAAGGAGATGATAAAATACCCGCTGACTTTTGGAATCAACTAAGGGTTGGCTTGCACAAAAACAACAAGATTAATTCGTAAGTTTTTGAATATATTCAAAATATTTACTGGTGTCTCTTAAATAAGAATATCCAGCTATTTGTTCTTTTACTTTTCCTCTAGAATTCATAAACACAACCAAAGGAAAAGACTTTCTCTTATTGTATTTCTTTAACAGTTCCTTATTTCTTTCCATCTGCTTCTCAGAAATAATATCTACTCTACGAGGAATATCTACCAAAACCAAATTAAACTTTTTTGATACTTCTAAAAATTGAGTGGAATGAAAAAAATCTGCATCTAATTTTTTACAAGGTGCACACCAATCGCTTCCGCTAAAATACAGAATGATAGGTTTCTTATTCTTTTTGGCTTTTTTTAGCGTTTTCTCAAAATTCTGAGACCATTTTAACTCGCTTTTCTGAGAAAAAACACAACAACTTACCGCTAAACAAATAATGAATAATAAACGTTTCATAAATATTCTATTGACGATTTAAATATATAAAAAAACTCTTTTCTAAGTTTCTTAGAAAAGAGTTTCAAATATAATGCCTTAATTTAGTTTAACTCAAACTATTGAATCAATCTAAACTCAGTTCTTCTGTTTACTGCATGCTCTCTTTCTGTACAAGAAACACCATCAGCACATCTGTTTTTTAATTTGTTTTCACCATGACCGTTGGCTACTAATAAACTTTCATTAATTCCTTTTGTTTTTAAGTAGTTTACTACTGCCAAAGCTCTTCTTTCTGATAAATCTTGGTTAGATGTTTTAGAACCTCTAGAATCTGTATGAGAAGCGATTTCTAATTTAACTCCTGGGTTGTTTTCAATCACAGGCATTAATCTATCGTCAATTAACTTTTTAGCTTCTGCTGTTAAAGTTGCACTTCCTAAATTCCAGTTAATAGGTAACGCTTGGTATTCTATTAAAGAACATTCAACTTCTTTCCAAGTTGTTAAACCTCCTTTTTTAACCAATACTTCTTTTACGACTACTTCGTAAACAGCAGGAACAATTTCCTCTGTAGTATAAGCATCTCTTACCAAAACAGTTTTTGTAATTGTTTTGTATTCAGCAGGAATAATAATCTCTTTTACATGAGCAGGTTCTTTAATAACTCTCTTTTTATACGTAGCCCTTTCTTCTGCAACAGGATTTCTATCTGCAGATGCATCAGACTCTAACTCAATAGTAGGTACTGTTTTATATTGTGCAGGATATCCTTTATAACACCAATATTTACAATCATCTGGATTGCTAGACTCACAATCTGGTTTTTCTGGACTTAATTCCCATCTTGCATAAGCAGGTTTAATTTCAACCATTTTAGAAGCATTTTTAAAAGTCGCAGAATTTAAACTAAGTGTATTAGAAGCCTCTTTAGAAGTATACTCTACTACTTCTGTACCCCATACAGCAGGAACAAATTCAAACTTTTTAGATTCTTCTTTAACTAAAACCTCTTCTGTTACTGTTTGATATTCTGCAGGTACTTCTGTTAAGATTTTGTAAGCTGGTTCTACCTCAACTTGCTCTTCTTTATTTTCATAAATATCTGGTGTTGTACAACGTACATAACATTTTCCTGGCTGTGGATTTAATGGTAAATCTTGTGCAAATGATGTTGCAGAAACAGCTAAAAACATAGCTGCTAGTAGTAATTTTTTCATTGTTGATTTAGTTTAAATATGCAGGCTAATATCACTCTTTTGGATGAGAAAAAAAATGTATTTCAAACCTTTTAAACTTTTGTTAACATACATCAATAACAAATACGTAAAACACTGAACAACAACCGTAAAAAAGTTACCTAGTTTAATCTAAAAGATTGAATATCTTTGCCTTTAAGAATAGTCTTTAATTAATGATTAACAATCAACACTTTCACTCCTTTAATAGGGATGTACTCCAAATACCTTTACCAGAAAAATTTACGTTTCCGTTTTATTACGAACCTCATCCTTTGTGCAAGTTAGCAGCAGCAGAAGTTCAACAATACATCACAACTCAAAAAGACTGGAAACATCCTTTTTTTGATTCCAACGAATTGAACGAAAAAACCATTGGAAAAATGTTTGGGGTTTTAATCGTTAAAAATTCAAAAGACGAATTGGGATATTTGGCTGCTTTTTCTGGAAAATTAGCAGGCACCAATGATCATGATTTTTTTGTTCCTCCTATTTTTGATATGCTGCAAAATGAAAGTTATTTTCTACAGCAAGAAGAAATCTTAAACCAATTAAATGCTGATTTAAAAACTGCAGAAAATAACGACACTTTTCTACAACTTACACAAACATTAGAAGCCTACAAAAAAACTGCCGCAAACGAAATTGAAGCTTTAAGGCAACGTATTATTGAAGATAGAAAACAACGAAAAAAGAAACGAAACCAAGCAGAACAAGAGCTAGAGGGAGAACCACTTAGTGCACTTTTAAACCAGTTGGCAAAAGAGAGTGTAAGTTCTAAAACAGCTCTAAGAAAACTAACGGAAAATTGGGAGGATCAAATCTTGGACATTGAAAAACAAATTACTCCTTTTACAAACAAAGTAACTGCTCTTAAAAAAGAAAGAAAAGAAAGGTCTAATGCCCTACAACAGTACTTGTTTAAACAATACAAACTCCTTAATAAAGAAGGAGTCTCTCAAAACTTACTAGATATTTTTAAGACTACAGCTTTTGAAACACCTCCAGCAGGTGCTGGTGAATGTGCTGCTCCTAAATTGTTACAATATGCTTTTCTAAACAATTTAACACCTGTTTGTATGGCTGAATTCTGGTGGGGAGATAGTCCTAAATCTGAGATTCGAAAACACGGGCAATACTATCCTGCCTGTCAAGGAAAATGTAAACCTATTTTAGGTCATATGTTAGAGGGCATAGAAATGGACGAAAATCCTTTGTTAAAGAATCCTGCAATAGGAAAAGAACTAACAATTGTATACAAAGACGATTACCTACTTGCTGTAAATAAACCTCCTGAATTTTTATCCGTGCCCGGTAAAGATATTAGCGACTCTGTATACATAAGAATCAAACAACAATTCCCAAATGCTACAGGGCCTTTAATTGTTCACCGTTTGGACATGTCTACTTCTGGTTTGTTATTAATTGCAAAAGACAAAGACACACACGAGGCATTGCAAAAGCAATTTATAAAGAGAACCGTTAAAAAAAGATATGTAGCATTGCTAAACGGAACACCCCTAAAAACAGAAGGATTTATAGACTTGCCTTTACGTTTAGATGTAGACGATAGACCTAGGCAATTGGTTTGTTATGAACACGGGAAATCTGCTAGAACAAAATGGGAAATTATTGAACAAAAAAACGGAAAAACCAAAGTGTATTTTTACCCTATCACAGGAAGAACACATCAGTTAAGGGTCCATGCTGCACACACTCTAGGCTTAAATACTCCTATTGTTGGAGATGATTTGTACGGACAAAAGTCTAATAGATTGCACCTACATGCTGAATCCATTACCTTTATACACCCTGTAAGCAAAAAAGAAATTCACATAAAAGTAAAGGCTGAATTTTAACATTCAGCCCTTGCTATAAACATACTCTTACAAAATTTATCAACTATTTAATCTAAAACAAAACTTGTTTCTATAACTGTTTTAGAGCTACCTCCTAAGAAAATTTTAAATTCTCCTGGCTCTACTACAAATTCACCTTGATTATTGTAAAAACCTAATTCTTCGCTGGTTAATTCAAAAGTTACAGGCTTTTCTTCTCCAGGTTGTAATTCTATCAACTCAAAACCTTTTAACTCTTTTACGGGTCTGGTAACACTCGCCACAATATCTCTTATATATAACTGTACTACTTCTTTTCCTATTCTTTCTCCTGTATTCTTTACATGTACTTTTACAGAAACACTTCCTTCTTTTTGTGTAACTGATAAATCTCCATATTCAAATTGAGTATAGCTCAGTCCATGCCCAAAAGGATACAAGGCATCATTCTTTTCATCTTGATAATGAGACCAAAAAACAATATCTTTTCCTGGCAAAGTTGGTCTTCCTGTATTTTTGTAATTATAATACAATGGCATTTGTCCTACACTTCTTGGAAAACTCATTGGTAACTTTCCACTAGGATTGTAATCTCCATAGAGCACTTGTGCAATAGCATGTCCACTCATAGATCCTAATTGCCACGCTTCTACAATAGCCGGAATATTTTCATCAGCCCAATTTAGCACCAATGGTCTCCCGCTATTTACCACTAAAACTATATTGCTATTTACTTTATAAACCTCTTCTAACAACTCTTGTTGTACCCCCGGTAAATCTAAAACTACTCTACTTCTTCCCTCTCCACTTTGAAAACCATGTTCTCCTAACACCATCACAACAACATCAGCATTTTTTGCCGCATCTTTTGCTTCAGAAAAACCACTGGTGTCTGTTTCGTTAATTTTTACCTCAGTTATAAAATTGGTTTCACCAATTGTTACATCAGCACCTTTGGCATACTGTATTTTATTCCCCTCGTATGCTTTCATTCCTTCTAACACAGAAACTGCTGTACTATCTTTCGCTGCAATTCTCCAACTTCCCAAAGGACTTGTTTTATCTGCTGCTAAAGCTCCAATTACCGCTATCTTTTTGCCTTTTTTTGCTAAGGGTAAAAGCCCCCCTTTGTTTTTTAACAAAACAATAGATTTTTTGGCCATGTCTAAAGAAGCATCCAATACTTCCTTACTACCAATAACTGTTTGTTCTCTCTGCTCATTGCAATACCTGTAAGGGTCTTCAAACAATCCCAATTCAAACTTTACTTTCAAAATTCGCTTACATGCATCGTCAACTAAAGATTCGTCTACTTTTCCGTTTTTCACCAATTCTGATAAATAAGCCACATAAGCATTCGATTCCATATCCATGTCGGATCCTGCATTAGCTGCAATCTCTGCAGCATGCTCTAAATCTTTTGCATGACCATGAGCAATCATTTCTGCTATTGAACCCCAATCAGAAATCACCAAACCATCGTATTTCCATTTCCCTTTTAAAAGATCTCTTTGTAAAAATGAACTTCCTGTTGCTGGTACTCCATTTAACTCATTAAACGAATTCATAAAAGTCCTTACTCCTGCATCTACAGAAGCTTTAAAAGGAGGCAATACAACATTGTGTAACGTAGAAGTACCAATATCTACTGTATTGTAATCCCTACCCGCCTCTGCAAAACCATAACCTGCAAAGTGTTTTGCACATGCCAATATGGTGTTCGCACTCGATAAATCTTCTCCCTGAAACCCTACCACTCTAGCTTTGGCAATTAGACTTCCTAAATAAGTATCTTCTCCTGCTCCTTCCATTACTCTTCCCCAACGAGCATCTCTAGAGATGTCTACCATGGGTGCAAATGTCCAGTTTATTCCTGCTGCAGAAGCCTCTAACGCTGCCATTTCTGCAGATTTTTTTATTGCCTGTAAATCCCAACTAGCCGATTCTGCCAAAGGTATTGGACTCATAGTTTCGTACCCATGAATTACATCAAAACCAATGACCAAAGGAATTCCTAACCTAGTTTCTTCTACCGCTATTTTCTGAACTGCTTTTACATGTTTTACCCCTCTAACATTTAACATAGAACCCACATAACCAGATCTTAAATCTTTGTATTTCTTTACTGCATCACCATGTATGGGTGCAGGACCGGTTACATTCCAAAAACCGTTGTATTGATTCATTTGTCCGACCTTTTCTTCTAAAGTCATTCTAGACAATAAATCATCAACTCTCTCTTCTATTGAATATTTGGGATTTTTATATTTCACTTCACTCGTTTGATTGCATGAAAATACCACGAACACCATCAGACACAACATCCATAAATTTATTCTATTTTTCATACTTAATTAACTTTTTAAACGATTTACTTAGCATAATATCGTTTGATTCAAACTTCAATAATTTTATTAGCTCTTAAATTCGCTAATTCACCCTATTGATATACCCTTACATAATCTATTTCCATAGTTGACTGGGTAAAATTGGCATCTATGGTACCACCTAATGTTCCCCCCATGGCTAGATTTAAAATCATAAACTGATTGTTATCAAACGGCCAATTGCTTACTGTACTATTTGTAGGTCTTTGATAAGTTCCCATTACAACACCGTCTACAGTAAAATCAATTTTATTTTCTGTCCACACCGTTCCATATACATGAAAAGCGGTAGCAACATCGTTTACTCTTGCATAATGCTTTACAAAAGCAGGATTTCCTCCAGATCCAGAAATGGTATGAATTGCACTAGAAGTAACTCCTAAATCGTTCCCCGTATGTTCCATAATATCTATTTCTCCACAAGCTGGCCAACCTGCTGTGGTAATATTTTCTCCTAACATCCATATTGCAGGCCACGTACCTCCACCGTTAGGTAATTTTGCTCTTACCTCTACTTTTCCATAAGTAAACCCAAATTTATCCTGAGTTTTGATTCTAGCAGACGTATACGTTGCTCCATTAAACAATTGTTTAATAGCCGTTATTTTTAAGACTCCATTTTCTACTCTTACATTTTCTGGTTCTCTGGTATAGAATTGAACCTCACTATTTCCCCATCCATTATCTCCTGTTCCTACATCATAGGTCCAGTTACCAGAACAAGGACTACCATCGGTATCAAACTCATCAGACCAAACTAAAGTCGTCATATCACCCGTAGGTGTAGCACTTTCAACTTTACCAGAACAACTTTCATCAACTATTAATAATGTTTTATCATCGTTGCTACAAGCACAAGAAAACAAACAAATTATTAACAGGCTCTTTAGCCATAAATTCTTAGGTGTTGATATATTATTTATTTTCATCCTTTGTTTGTATTTAATTAAAGATCCACACACACCCACTTTGAATGTATGTGGATTTTTTCACTACCTAACTTTCTTATTAATTAGAACCGTACGTAAAGTCATCTATATAACCTGTAACAGCTTCAAAATTGTTTTCACTGTTAAACTGTACCACTATTCTACTAAATTTCGTTTCAGCACTTTGAGCAGAGAAATCAAAAGTTAATTCTTGCCAAGTATCGTATTCGTAAGTTTGAATTACTTCTACTTGTCCTTCCCATGGAGAGCTACTAGAACCATCTTGTAATTTTAAAGCCAATTGCTTAGGCTGTGTATGTGCTGTTGCTGGTGAAGGTACATAAACTTTTACCTTAAAGATATTCTTGGTTGATAAATCAAACTTATCGGTCTTATCTTCATTCAAGTCAAAACGGATATTTGCATACTGCCCTCCTGTATCTTCGTACTTTAAGATTTTGTTAGAAGTGTTAATTCCTGTTTTCCAACCATTGTCAACAACTTCAACTCCTGCTGCATCTCCAACCCAAGTAATATTTCCAGCTCCTTCAAAATCATCATGCGGATCTGTTCCAATACCTGTTGATGGACATCCATCTGTATTACCTCCTCCATGAACATCAGGACAAGCATCATCTACATCTGCAACTCCATCATTATCAGAATCTGTAGTTGGTAACGAAGCTCCAGGAGTCCCTTCTTTAGCAAACATAAATCTCCAAAAACCATTTTTACCATCTGTCCCTGCATCATTTAAAACAGTTATATATACAGTCATCGTATTTTTATCATCAGAGAAAGTTACATCGCTATAAGTAACGCTATCAGGTGCTTCACTTGGATTTCCTATTTCTTTACCATTCATTATTTTTGCCAATCCTAAATAAGCTCCTTTACCTGTAATTGTAATCGTATTATTTGTTTCGTCGTGGAACCAAGTAGCCGATGCAGTACCATCAAATGGAGCTACAGGTGTAGCACAAGCTTCAGGATCTGTACCCATCCATGGCTCTCCCCAAGTTTGACTACCTAAAGTATTTACAAAACTACCATCGCTTTTAAACTCGTATACATCATCAAACAAACAATCTCTTTTTTTCAAGTCTGCTAAACCGTTAGACCACCAAGAAAAGTTCGTTGCATCTGGTCCAATTGCTAAAGCAGCTGCATCGTGTAACAATACCCATCTACCTACAGCATCTGTCTGTGGTACAGTAAACGTAATAGAAACTTGCTTTTCTGTAGAAACATCTTCTTTACCAGTAGCCATTGCTGTTACTTTAATCGTATAAGTTTTAGTTTCGTTTGGATAATCATAATTAACAGGAACTCCCGCTGTTGGTTTTACATCATCGGTAGCATCTGTACCAAAATCCACCTCATATGAAGTTGCTCCAGTTGCTGTTGGGGTTACCGTTACAACCGTTCCGTCTCCACTAATCTCTGTAGTAAAATCTACATTGGTAATACCATCTGCAGTACTACCACCACCCATATCATCTGAATCATCGCTGCTGCTACAAGCAATGACTAATGCTAAACTCGTTAGGATAAACATCCACTTCTTTAAATTTTTCATCTTTTATCTATTTAATAAGTTAGTAATGATTCTACGTTTCCGAAGAATATCTTTAAAACGTTCTTGTTTTCATCTATTAATATCCAGGGTTTTGCCCCCATCTCTCTAAAGCATTTGCCAAATTCAATTCTACTAATGGAATTGGAAATACTTCATTTTTTCCTGTTGCATATGCAATACTTCCTGCTTCTGCAGGTTTACTTGTGTTGTAATCATCAAAAGCATCTTGTGCTTTGTTGGTTCTTACCAAATCGAAGAATCTATGCCCTTCTCCCGCCAGCTCTAATCTTCTTTCTACATAAATAGCTTCTAACAAATCACTCTCCCCATTGTAAGGATAGTCGTGCGAGTTGTTTCCAAAAGCTCTTACTCTTACTGAATTTAAATAAGACGTTGCATTCACAACGGAACCTCCGCTTTGCACTTCTGCTTCTGCAGCCATTAGCAATACATCTGCATAACGAATTGCCCTGTAATTGTTCTGAAAGTTTAATGGATCTGATCCTGCTCTTGCATTTTCGTCTGCCTGAGTTGGTAAGTATTTTTTTGTAAAGAACCCTGTATCTTCTCTACTCTTTTCATAAGCACCATTTGTTCTTAGGTCAAGAATTGTAACATCTCTTCTGGTATCTCCAATGTCATACGAATCGTACAACGCTTGTGTTGGTAAATTAAATCCCCATCCATTTATGTAAGGTGCTATGGATACATTTCTAGGAGCATTGAATTTAGGGAAATACGTTCCCTCGCTACACTGAATACAATCCCATCCTGCTCCTTCTACATTGGTATACTGAATCTCAAAGATGGATTCATTTCCATTCTCTCCTCCTGCTGTAAATAGAGTATTAAAATTTTCTAGACTGTAAATATTTGCACTAATTACATCTCCTAAAACAGTAGCCGCATCTGCAAAGGCTGCACTATCAAATTTTCCATGATACAAATACACCTTTCCTAAAAGTGCCTGCGCAGCTCCTTTGGTTATTTCATACTTTTCGGTCTGGGTTACTGGTAAATTCTGAATTGCTTCTTTTAAGTCTTCTTCTATTAAACCATAAACCTGAGCAATGCTTCCTACTCTATTTAAAGCATATTCCTCTCCAACTCTAACACGCTTGTTTGCAATCCTCTGTACTCCATTTCTTTCTTCTGTTAACAATGGAATATCTCCATAGAACTTTGCCAACTCAAAAGTAAAATAGGCTCTTAAAAAATATGCCTGTGCAATAATCTCTTCTTTTCCAGCAAAGTCTGCATTGTCTTTAAACTCCAAAATGTAATTGGCTCTGTTTATAGCAGCATACATAAACTTCCAAATATCTCTTAATTGATTATTGTCCGCTTGTGTATGAGACATTTTATCTATTCGTTGCAAAGTTGGCTGGTCTAAATTTGCCGCATCTCCTCCTGCAATAATATCATCTGATGCTACAACACCTGTTAACACATTCCAAAAAGTAGTCTGTAACATATCATATGCACCAATCAATGCCTTTTCATACTCTTCTTGAGTCTGAAAATAATTATCTGCAGTAGGTCCTATAGGATCTAATTCTACAAATTCATCACAAGAGTTTAGGGTAGGTACTAATAATAGTAGTCCTGTAATGAAAGCCAAAAAGCTTATTTTTTTATTTATTGATCTATTTTTCATCTCTCTGTATTTATATAAGATTAAAAACTTAAGTTCATTCCAAAAATGTAAGTCTCAGCCACTGGATAAAAACCTCTATCTATCCCAGCTCCAATTGGCTCACCTTTGTTATCTGTACCTGGTGAAGAACCTGATGGATCGAACCCTGAATAATTGGTAAAAGTGTGTAGGTTATTAGCAGACACGTACAATCTTAGCTTGTCTATCCCTACTTTTGAAATTAACTTCTCGTTAAACGTATACCCCACTTGTACATTCTGAATTCTTACATAAGAAGCATCCTCTACATAATAGTCTGAAAATTTATCTGTGTTGATAGAAGCTCCAGAAACCACTCTAGGATTTGTGTTACTTGGGTTGGTTGCTGTCCAAGCATCTAACACTCTAGTACTTTTGTTGGCCAATGTATTTACACGTTCATAGTCGCGTACCATTTCGTTTCCAAAAGATCCAAAGGCAGAAGCGCTAAAGTCTATATTCTTATAAGAGAACCCTATATTTAAACCTGCTGTTAAACTAGGCAATGGATCTCCAATATTTGTTCTATCATTTTCGTCTACTTTTCCATCTCCGTTGGTATCTACAAATCTTAAATCTCCAACTCCTGCTCCATCGTGGTAAGTACCTTCTGGGGCACTTGCATCTAAAGCATCTATTTCTGCTTGACTTTGGTAGATTCCGTTAGTCTTGTATCCGTAGAAGTAACCTATTGCATGACCACTTTCCATTCTAGACGGTAAAATTCCTGTTCCAATTCCAAAACTACCTCCTTCTAAAAATCCTGATTCACTTCCTACAAATACAACCTCATTTTTAAGCGTTGTAAAGTTTACACTGGTATTAAATTTAAAATCATCAGAAAACTGATCTCTATAAGAAACTAGAAATTCAAATCCACTATTCTCAACCGTACCTGCGTTGATAAATGGAGCCGATGATCCAATACCTCCTACTCCTGTTAAACCTGAAATCTGAGCATCAATCAGTAAATCTTCTGTTCTTTTAGTATATACATCTGTGGTAATGGTAATCTTGTTTTTTAGCAATGCTATATCAAAACCTATATTTCCTGTAGTGGTTGTTTCCCATTTAATACTTGGGTTAGACAATCTCCCTTCTGCAACTCCTGTCAATAATTCTAACTGTGTAGCTTCTTCGTTGTTTGTATAAACTCCCTCACCATCTAACCTAGAGATGTAGGCAAAGTCTCCAATTCTATCGTTTCCAATAATACCGTAACTCGCTCTTAGTTTTAAGTTGTTTACCACACCTTTTTTCTTAAAGAAATTCTCTTCAGAAAGTACCCAACCTAAAGAAACCGAAGGGAAATAGGCTACTTTGTTTTCTGGTCCAAATCGAGAAGATGTATCTCTACGCAACATTCCAGAGAACAAATACTTTTCTTTGTAGTTGTACTGCAACCTTCCAAAGTAAGAAAACAACCTATTCTTAAATTGTTCGCTACCTACGGCCAACTGAGCTGGATTAAAACGGTCTCTTACAATTTCAAAATTCTCTATTCTTGCATAGTCATTAGCGTTTTCTCCTTGTCTCATAACCTCTCCAAACTGTCCAGCAAAAGTTCCTCTAAATTCAACCATTTCCTGCCCTAAAAGAACGTCTACATTGTGAACCTCATCAAACGTATTTTTATAAGTAACAATGTTGTTCCATGTATAATCATCAAAAGTATTCTGATCGTCTACATACTCGTTTCTTGTGGTTCTTGTTAACGATTTACCCGCTCCAAAATACGCTAAGGGTCTAAAGATGTTAATGTCTACAACCGCATGGTTGAATTGATATTTAGATCGAATAGATAAGTTCTCTGTAATATCGTATTTAGCAGTAAACGTTGGACTGATTTTATTTACAATATCTTTGTCAAAACTAGTTGCCATTTGAGCCACTGGATTTGCAACCTCAATCGCATTTGTATTCACAACTCCAAAACCCCCTCTGTATCTTTCAAAACCGATATCGTTTGTAGCAGCATTACTGTATACACTTGTTAAAGGGTCTGCATTTATAGCGTTGTACAACACTGCTCCCACTCCATTTTCTGCTAGTTTATTCTTTTCAGAAAAACTATAAATTGCCGTTGCCGAAAGGTTTAATTTATCCGTTACGTCGTAGCTTAATTTAGTTCTAGCAGTCAATCTATTGTAATTGGATTTTTCGCCTCCAACAATACCATCTTGATTTAGGTAGGAAGCTCCAACCGCATAAGTTAATTTCTCCGTACCACCAGTAGCAGATACATTTACATTGTACATAGGTGCTACTTCAAAAACTTCATCTTGCCAATCCGCAGCCCCCAAAGGAGTAACAGCACTAATACTTGGATCAAAAATCAACCCTGTATTGTCTTGTATAAAATATCTATTGCTTCCTTCTGCCTGATTTACATACCCTGCAAACTGACTTGGATTTAATAAATCTAACTTTTTACTTGTTTGCTGAAAAGCGTAGTAAGAATCTACATTTATTTTTAAGTCGCTCTTTTTACTTCCCGACTTGGTTTCTATAATAATTACCCCATTCGCAGCTCTTACCCCATAAATACCAGCTGTTGCATCTTTTAATACATTTACACTCTTAATATCATTTGGGTTGATAACTGATAAATCTTCTATAGGGTTACCATCTACCAGAATTAAAGGTCTGTTATCTCCATTTGTAGAAATACCTCGAATTCTAATGTTAGACCCTGCACCAGGTGCACCAGAAGATGACGTAATAGAAACTCCAGAAACCTGTCCCTGAAGTGCTTGTTCTACTCTTACAGGATTTAACTTTTCGATAGTTTCACTCTCCACTACCGAAACAGCTCCTGTTACTTCTCTTTTATCCTGAGTTCCGTAACCTATTAAAACAACCCCCTCTAATTGCTCAACATCTTCTTTTAAAATTATATTTAAAAACGTTTGAGACTTGATTGCTATTTCTTCTTTAGTATACCCTAAATATGAAAACACCAACACATCTTCTTCTTGGATATTTGCTAATTTAAACTCTCCATTAAAGTCTGTTAGAACAAGTTTGTCTGATCCTTTAATAGATATATTAACACCTATTAAAGGCTCCCTTGTTGTGTTGTCTACCACCTTACCTTTTACTTCTTTCCCTTGAGAGAAGACATTTAGCGAAAACAACAATAAAAAACACTTGAAAATAAAATTTCTCATTATTACAACTATAAAATTGAACATATGTCAAAATTAAAGCTGAATTATTGATATATCTAAAAAACAACCGCTACAAAAATCATACAAGTTGTTTTTTATACCCACCAGTAGGTTTTAACTAAGTTTTTAAAGGGTTTTAAAAGTATTAACTTTGGTTAATGTAGTGGTGTTGTATAGGTGTTGTAGTGTGCTGAAACCCCGTAAACAAAAGGCAAAACTAGGTTTTGTAATAAAATACACTACATAAAAACGCTTGTTTGTAGTAGTTTTAATACTAAAAAGAGACTTGTTAGTTACATCTGAAGTATGTAGTCTACCAAATTTTGCTCATTTGCCAAGCTCATTTTCTTTCGCAACCTATATCTTTTAACTTCTACACTCTTTGGAGATATATTTAAGAGTGGTGCAATCTCCTTAGAAGACAAATTCAAACGTAAATACGCACACAATCTTAAATCGTTAGACGTTAACGACGGGTGTAATTGTTTTACCTTTTTTATAAAATCTTTATCAGCATTATTAAAGGCTTCTTCAAACAATTCCCAATCTCCTTCGTTGTTTAAATTTTTATCTATAATTCGTATTACATTGTTCATGCTTTTTTGATCTCCTTTTAACAATTCATCTTTGATAGCACTTAACAATTCATTTTTCTTAATCACACTCATCGTAGAGCTTGCCAATTCTTTACTCTTTAACGCTACATCTGCTTCTAACTTTTCATTCTCCATAAGTGTTAAACGCTTGTCATTCTCTAACTTTTGCAATTCTAATTCTTTTTGCTTTTCTCTTAATAAACGTTGTTTGTCCTTATTGTGTTTTAGAGTATATACCCTATGCATAAAAACAGAAAAGAAAAAGATTCCTAATAAGTATAAACCAATCCATAGGTTAGAAAAATACCAAGGTCTTTTAACAGAGAAACGATAAGAAGCTATGTTTTCTGTCTCTATCCCATCTACTCTGGCTTTTACCGAAAACACATATTTTCCAAAAGGAAGGTTTTCTACTACTATTTTACTTTCTGTAGACCATTCGCTCCACAAATTAGACAAGCCCTCTACTTGGTATTGAAATTCTACTTGCTTAAACTGGTCGAATACGGGTGCACTACAATAGAATTCAAAATTATTTGCTTCGTTGGAAAACTTTCGAACGCTATCCAAAGCTATATTTACATAGTTCTTGTCTAAAGAGGCATTCTTTATTTGATTAATCTCTACATTACGTCCTTTAACTTCGCTTAAAGTTTTTATGTCTAAAGTGATATATCCATAAGAGTTCCCTAGCAAATATTTCTTAGAACTTACTTCTGATATGTTCTCAAAACCAGTTGCTCCTTTTCTTAAAACTAAAGGAACCGCATAGGTTTTTATATTAGGCTTTGAGCTTACCCCCCCTTGCTCTACACAAACAACTTCCTTTTGTGTAAAACCCCATAGTTTGTCTTCGCTCTTCTCTGCATGATACAACACTCCTGAAATGTATTTTTCTCCCGAAAGATATGCAGACAGTGTTTCGTCTTTTATAAATTTATCTTCTTGCTTTACATATTTAAACACACCTTTCTTATAGGCATACAAAACATCTCCCTTGTACTTAACCAAAGCAGAGTGTAAACCTTTAGGAATAGAACTTATAATTTTGGTATTTAACACCTCTGTTAGTTCTTTATTTACAGATAGTTTATAGACTCCTTTATACTCATGGTTTATAAAAATGGTTTTATTTTCAAAAATTTCGAAATACCTACTAGAGATATTAAACCCCTTTAATTTATTCTTTAACTCCCACATCCCTTCATTTTTACGAAACACATAAAGCCCTGTATAAGTTCCTTGTATAAACGTATTTTCATCTATTGCTTCTATTTTCCATGCTCCCATTACAGCACTAAACCTAGTAGCGGTATTACCTTTTATTAAAAAAGTACCAGAATTGTGTCCACAAAACAGCTCACCATTCAATTCTTTTAATGTCCAAACTTGTCCCTCTGTACCTTTCACCAGTAAAAAAGGTTCGTTCTCGTCTTTATTTTTAGAAAACAATCCTTGGTTGGTTCCTAAATACACTCTATCCTTATGTACTATAGAACTATAAACAGTTCCAATTACTCCATTTATATCCTTAAAAACTCGTAAAGGAGAATCTACATCTAGTACATTAATTCCATCATCTAAACCTAGCCAAACACTTTGCTCGCTATCCTCAAAAAGAGAGAGTACAGTATTGTTAGACAAGCCTTTTTTCTGATTGATTTTATAAACAACATTCCCAGTATCATCAAGTACTATTAGACCATGAGAAATGGTTCCTAAGACAATATTGTCGTTCTTTAATTGTATGCTACTATAGATGGTATATTTAGAAGATAGCTCTTCTTGAATAGTAACATTCCACACCTCTAAACCTTTTTCTCTCTCAACAAAAGCTCCTTTACTATCTGTTATATAAATAAGTTCTCCGTTAACAGCGTGCACACCTACCACCACGTTTTTCTTAAGTACAGGATTATCTACAATAAGCTCTGGCTCTCCTTTTAACATTTTATACACTCCCTTACCTAACTCTTGGTAATACAATACATCGTCTACCTCAAAAACGTTTTGCAACTGCCCTTCTGTTTGATGAATTTTTACAGCCCCATTTTCTATATTACAAAAATAGATTCTCTGTAAGGACTGAAAAACCACCCACTCTTCTACTGTTTCTATCCCCCAAAACTGTTCGTCATCTAACAAATCTAACTCTGCAGATAACGATGTATATTCTAAAATTCCTTTTCTGTTTTTTTGCCAATAACCAAAACCATTAAAAAAACCAGTATAAACCTTATTTCCCTTTGCCTTAACAGATCGTACAATGGTTTCGTTAGGAGATGGATACAAACTCCAATTGGCTCCATCAAATTCTAAAAGCCCTTTATTGTTTGCTACATATATATGCCCATCTTCCCCCTGAGAAATAGACCAATTCTGATTTTCGGCTCCATATTCTTTAGAACTGTAAATACTGATAGGTGGCAACTCTTGAGCAAAAAGTTGACTCATAAAAAGCAAAAAAAATAAAAGCTTAGGGATACGCATCTTTTTTGGGTTAGATTGCCCATTAAAATAACAAAAAAGAGCCACTTAATAGTGACTCTTTTGGTTTTATTAACTCTATTTATAATTTATTGTAACTCTAGTAAATTTTTATAAATTTTATAATTCTCATCATCGTAACAAACAAAATACACTTTCTTTACCTGTTTAACATCAGTCATTTTTATTGTTTCTATAGCAATTCTAGCAGCCAACCCTTTTGGTACTTATAAATCCCAGTACTTATATTAGGAAATGCTATACTTTTTAAACTTTCCTTTTCAGCTAGTTTTAGACTCTCTATGTAACAAGATTTTAACTTTTCTTCTTCATTAGATTTACCTAAATTCCATCTAGGACCAACTGTATGTATCACTCTACTACATGGTAAATTTCCAGAAACAGTTATTACAGCTTCTCCTACTTTACAACCTCCTTGGCGATTTCTTATCCTTTTACAATCTTCAAGTATTTCTCTCCCTCCTTTTCTATGTATAGCACCGTCTACTCCTCCACCACCTAATAAAGATGTGTTAGCTGCATTTACAATTACATCTACCTCTGTTATATCTCCTTGTACAATTTCTAATTCCATAGCTGCAATATCTATCTTTTATTCTTAAAAACTACAAATAACTCTCTGCCCATTCTGGTCTCGTGTGAATTGGTACAGGGTTCCATGCTTACAATTTCAAAATGATTTTTAAACAACGCTTGGTATTCTTTCTTAGCACCTCCAAAAGGGGGGTGGTCTTTATGTAGCTCCGCATTAAACAACAAACCCACTAACATACCATTTGGTTTTATAAGTTGTTCCATTTTTGCTGCATATGCTGGTCTTAAATCGGGATACAACGCACAAAAGAATGTTTGTTCTAACACCAAATCAAACGTATCATTCAGCTCAAAAAAATCACCTTGTATCAATTGATCTTTAGGAAAACTGGGAACTCTTGTAAGGATATTCTTTAAAGGCTCTTCCGCCAAATCTACCACAAATACATTTGTAAAGCCTTTACCAAACAAATACTCCGCTTCGTAAGAATTTCCTCCTCCCGGAATTAAAATTTTCAGGTCTTTATCTGTCAATTCATCAATATAGGCTTTTAAAGGAGGACTAACTTCTCCCAAATCCCAACGATGGCTACCTTCTAAATAACGATTGTTCCAAAATTCTGCATCTAATACCTCCATTCCTTATTTGCTAATTTTTCCTATAGCACAACTTACGTAAGACTGTGCTTTTTTATGCAATGGATTTTTCTCATCTACCATAGGATAACCAATGCTAGATAGTTTTTCCTTTACGAAGTCTACTTGCTCTTTTGCTACATATTTAAAAGTAACGGTACTTTCTTCTACATGTACTTGCACATTGCTAACTCCTTCTAAAGCATTTACTTTATTGCTAATAGTAGTGGCACAACCGCCACATTTTAAATTTTGTATTTTAATGGTTGCTTCCATAACGGTTTTGTCTATCTCTGTTGCTCCCAAGCCATATAACCACCTTTTAAATCCCAGGCTTGTTCAAAACCTGCTTTTGCTAAAATTCTTAGGGCTGTTAAACTTCTCTTACCCGATCGGCAATAAATGTATACGGGTTTGCTTGGATCTAATTTTTGTATTTGCAATTTAAAATTTGGTGTTGCCAGCACGTCTATGTTTTTTGCATTGGCAATGTGCCCAGCTACAAATTCTTTAGGTGTTCTTACATCTATTAACTGTACCTCTTCTACACTAATTGCGTTTTTAAACTCTGTTACGTTCATTCTTTTAAACTTTACCTGAGCCGTTAAACGTTGCGCGTAACTTAAGCCCCAGATAACAAGAACTACAATACAAATTGTTTTAATCATAATTTTTAAGATATGGTTGATGGACATACGTAATCTGTTATTTCTATGTCCGATTCTTTTATGGCTGCAAAACCACCGATTACATCTACAAAATTATGAATTCCTCTGCTTTTTAGTATAGATGCAGCAATCATACTTCTATATCCTCCTGCACAATGCATAAAAAAACTGCTATCTTTTGGAAAATCAGACAAATACGAATTGATCCCATCTAGTGGTGTATTCTTTGCTGTAGGTATTCTTTCCGAAATAAATTCGGTTTGTTTTCTTACATCAAAGACCTTTGCCCCTGGTAACTGCTCTTTTAATCCCGCTGCCGATACTTGATTTACCGTATCGTATTCCTTATTGGCCAACTTCCAAGCCTCAAATCCTCCTTTTAAATAGCCCAAAGTATTGTCAAAACCTACTCTAGACAAACGGGTAATAGTTTCCTCTTCTCTACCTTCTGGAATTACCAAAACAATAGGCTGTTGTACATCTCCTATCAACGCTCCTACCCAAGGAGCAAAACCACCATCAATCCCAATAAAAATAGACTGAGGAATGTGACCTTGTGCAAACTCTGTTGCTGTTCTAACATCTAAAACCAAAGCTCCTGCTTCGTTTGCCAACTGTTCTAGCTCGTTTGCAGACAACTCGTGTGTTCCTTGTGCTATTACGCTTGCAATATCCTCGTATCCTTCTTTATTCATCTTTACATTCAACGGAAAATATTGTGGTGGAGGCAACAAACCGTGGGTTACTTCTTTTACAAACTCGGCTTCTGTCATATTCGCTCGTAAAGCATAGTTATTCTCTTTCTGATCTCCCAAAGTTCCCGAAGTCTCTTTGCTCAAATTCTTTCCACAAGCAGATCCTGCTCCATGCCCAGGATATACAATTAGCTCGTCTTCTAAAGGCATAATTTTAGTTCGTAAACTATGATACAATGTTGCAGCTAACTCATCTTGAGTCATATCAGCAGCTTTTTGTGCCAAGTCTGGACGACCTACATCTCCTAAAAACAGGGTATCTCCTGTAAACAAAGCATGATTGTTTCCTTGCTCGTCTATCAACAAATAAGTGGTAGACTCCATAGTATGCCCTGGTGTATGTAACACTTTAATAACTACATCTCCTAGCTTAAACTCCTGTTGATCTTTTGCAATAATTGCTTTAAAACTGGGGTTTGCATTGGGTCCGTAAATAATAGGTGCTCCTGTTTTTTCTGATAAGGTAACATGTCCACTTACAAAATCTGCATGAAAATGGGTTTCTAAAATATAGCTAATACTCGCCCCGTTGGCTGCTGCCAAATCTATATAGGGTTGTACTTCTCTAAGTGGATCTATAATTGCTACTTCTCCGTTACTTTCTATGTAATAAGCCCCTTGTGCTAAACATCCTGTATATATTTGCTCTATTTTCATGAGTTGTGTTTTTAATACCATTCAAAAATAAGGTTCGTTCCCAAGCCCCACAGTAACAAACGTTACACATCCTTGGTAGCCTGATGACAAATTTTTCGCTGTAAATCGTCTTTGCAAATAATTCCATCAAAACAATCTACGGCTTCGTAAGTTCTTACAAATAAATTTTCTTTCCCCAACACGTCCATCAATCCATTGTTAAACAGCACATCTCGGGTAGGGCCAATGGCTCCGGCGATAAAGAATTGAATCTCCTGCTCTTTTAGTTTCTGAACTAGCTGAATTAACATGCTATTTGCACTGTTGTCAATATAATTGATGGATTCTGCATTGAGTATAATCGCTTTTAAAGTAGCGTTCTTTTGCTGCACTAAGCTTTCTAATTTTTTCTTAAAGTAATCTTTGTTTCCAAAGAACAATTGCGCATCGAATCTTAAAATGAGTAAATCTTCTCTTTCTTGCGTATTAAATCTGTGAATGTTTTTAAAATAATTGCTTCCTTCTATTCTTGCCAACACTGCAATATGTGGCTGCGATGTCCTGTACACCATTACAATTAAAGAGGCAATCATTCCAATAACAATTCCTTGGGTAATACCCATAAACAGCGTTATAATAAAAGTTCCTATCAGTAAAAAAAACTCTTCTCTATTTTGTTTCCATAACTCTATGGGATAGCTCACATTAAACAAATTGGCAACGGCCACCAAAATCATAGCTCCCAAAACTGCTTTGGGTAAATAGTAAAACAAGGGCGTTAAAAACAATAAGGTAAGTGCTACCACTCCGGCACTTATCCAACTTGCCACACCTGTATTTCCTCCAGACTGATTGTTAACTGCCGTTCTAGAAAAACCTCCTGTGGTAGGATAGGCCTGAAAAAAAGAACCAATCATATTGGCAGCTCCCAAGGCTATTAATTCCTGATTGGCATCTACCTCGTAATTCTTTTCCTTTTCTTCTAAAGATTTAGACACAGAAATGGCTTCCATAAAAGCCACCAAAGCCAAGGTAACCGCCAATGGAGTCATTTCTAAAAAAGGCAGCTCGTTTACACGGGGTATTTTAAAAGAAGGCAAACCTTGCGGAATGGCTCCCACTATTTGTACACCTAAACGCTCTAACTGCAAGCCATACACCAATAAAACACCTAGTACTACTACCACCAAAGCAGCAGGTACTTTAGGAACGTACTTTTTTAAAAGCACCAACACCACAATACTGCTTAGGCCAAGTACAAATGTTGCTCTATTTATATGAGGCAACACATCAAATAGCTGATAGGCTAACAGGTGCAACTTAGAACTCCCTTTTACCCCAACTCCTAAAATATGTTTTAACTGACTTAGTCCTATAATTACAGCGGCTGCAGAAGTAAAACCACTTATAACAGGTTTGGATAAAAAATTTACCAAAAAGCCCATTCTAAGAAAACCCAATAACAATTGTACAAACCCCATAAACAAGGATAAGAATACAGCCATGGCTATATAATTTTCTAACCCAGATACCTGCAATGCTCCTAACCCCGCAGCCACTAATAAAGAATCCATGGCAACAGGCCCTACTGCCAACTGTCTAGAAGTTCCTAAAAATGCATAGATTACCTGTGGCATTAACGCCGCATACAAACCAAATACCGGAGGCAAACCGGCAATTAAAGCATAGGCCATTCCTTGTGGAATTAATAAAATCCCAACAGTTATACCTGCCATTACATCTCCATACACCCACTTTTTAGAATAAGAGGACAACCACGTAATAAATGGGAAATAGGTCTTCATTTAGAATCTGTTTATTGCAAAATTAGAACCTTAACACCTACTTAGCAGTAACAAAAGTTACAGACCCGTAAAAAAAGGGGTGATATTTTTTTATATCAACAATAGAATACCGAATTTTACGCCCTGTTAATTAATTCAATAGACCTACATGGCAAACGCACAAAAAGAAGTCATCTTATTAAAAGTTTCAGGACAAGACAAACCTGGAGTTACTGCTGGTTTAACTTCTGTATTGGCAGATTACAATGCAACGGTTTTAGACATTGGTCAGGCAGATATTCACGATACTTTATCTTTAGGTATTTTATTTGAAATTCCTGCAGATAACGACTCGGGGCCTGTTTTAAAAGATTTATTATTTAAAGCTTACGAACTTGGAATTAGTGTTAAGTTTATTCCAATTACTATAGAAGACTACGAAAACTGGGTAAGTTCTCAGGGAAAACCTCGTTATATTGTTACCATCTTAGGAGAAGCATTGGCTGCTGAACAAGTGGCTGCGGTTACCAAAGTAATGGCAGAAGAAGGACTAAATATTGATGCTATTAAGCGTTTAACAGGTAGAACTTCTTTGATAGAGAAAAAAGAGCAATCTCGTTCTTGTATTGAATTGTCTGTACGAGGAGAGGTTACCAATAAAACAGAAATGACTTCTAAGTTTATGGACATTTCTAGAAACTTAAATGTTGATTTATCTTTTCAGGAAGATAATATTTACCGTAGAAACCGTCGTTTGGTTTGTTTTGATATGGACTCTACATTGATTCAGGCAGAGGTAATTGTAAAGTTGGCTGAATTGGCAGGTGTTGGTAAAGAAGTAGACGAGATTACAGAGTCTGCAATGCGTGGTGAGATTGATTTTAACACAAGCTTTAAGAAACGTATGGCTATGTTAGAAGGGTTAAGCGAAGATGTATTGCAAGATGTAGCTAAAAACTTACCAATTACAGAGGGTGCACACCGTTTGTTTAAAGCCTTAAAATACTACGGATTTAAAACGGCTATCCTTTCTGGAGGGTTTACTTATTTTGCAGAATACTTACAGAAAGAATTGGGGATTGACTATGTACATGCCAACCAATTAGAAATTAAAGACGGTGCCTTAACCGGTAACTATATTGGTGAGATTGTAGATGGAAATAAAAAAGCAGAATACCTAAAGGCAATTGCTGAAAAAGAAGGGATTCACATTAACCAAACTATTGCAGTGGGAGATGGTGCAAACGACTTGCCTATGTTAAACTTAGCTGGTTTAGGAATTGCTTTCCATGCCAAGCCAAAAGTAAAAGAAAGTGCAGAAAGCTCTATTTCTAGCTTAGGATTAGACGGTGTTCTTTATTTATTAGGTTACCACGATAGACATATTGATTTGAATTAGTACTTCGTACTGCTTTAGGCTATAAGCTGTATGCTAAACTTATATAAAATCCTTCCTGAATTTATTTTTGGGAAGGATTTTTTTGTTCTTGGCTATTAATGGTTAAGGGTTAAGGGTTAATGGTTAATGGTTAATGGTTAAGGGTTAAGGGTTAAGGGTTAAGGGTTAATGGTTAATGGTTAATGGTTAATGGTTAATGGTTAATGAAAATCGTAATTCTAAATTCGTCAATCGTAATTTACTTTACAAACTTTCAACTTTAAAAACACATCAGCACCTGCTACTTGCTACCTGATACCCAATACCTACTCCCCAGAAAAGAATTCCACCCTATTTTTGTTACTTACCTAAAAACCAGTATCTTTAAAGAAGGCCGTAAACTAATCCCTAAAAGAAACACAGATGAAAAAAGGAATGATTAAACTAAGCGTACTCTATCCAAGCGGAGAAGGAGCAACATTTAACATGGACTATTATTGCAACAAGCACATTCCAATGGTAGCAGGTTTACTTGGAGATGCCGTTAAAGGAGCTACTGTTGAATCTGGGCTAGGCAGTGCAGCCCCAGGATCTACACCTCCATATGCTGCTATGGGAAACATGTATTTTGATTCTATGGAATCTTTTCAAAACGCATTTGGTCCCCATGCAGAAACGATTATGGCAGATGCAACAAACTATACCAATGTAGCTCCCGTTGTACAAATTAGTGAAGTTTTAATCTAAAAAAGCGAATCTTTACAGTAAACCATACAAGGCCCTACAGCTCTTAAAACACATTTTAAGAATTGTACTTGGCCTAAATATTGCTTGTTCCCTATAGCAAGTGCTTTGTGCAAATACCATGTCTAAATCTTACAATTCTTTTACACTACAATGAAAAAATACGGTTTCTTCTTCTTATTTCTTTTTGGTTTCTTTTTTTGCTTTTCACAATCTCACACAAAAGATCTATCTAGTGCAGCCATCGAGTTAACAAAACAAAAAGCCACCTACGACCCTAGTTATTTTTCCATCAAGTATCCAAATGGAGACGTTCCAAGTAACAAAGGAGTATGTACAGACGTTGTAATTCGTGCCTATAGAAAGTTAGGCATTGACTTGCAAAAGGAAGTACACGAAGACATGCTACAAAACTTTAACTCTTACCCTAAACTATGGGGTTTAAAAAGGACAGACAAGAACATTGATCACAGAAGAGTGCCCAATTTGATGACTTTTTTTAAACGAAAAGGTGCGGAGAAACCTATTTCAAAAAAAGCTGAGGACTACTTACCTGGCGATATTGTTTGTTGGAGTCTAGGAGGTGCAATTACACATATTGGAATTGTAATTCACAAAAAGTCTAAAACTAAAAATCAATTTTTAATTGTTCATAACATTGGTGCCGGACAAGTAGTAGAAGATTGCCTGTTTGACTACAAAATAATAGGACATTATAGATATACTGCGAAACATTTAAAGTCAAGTATAAAAAAGTAAACGCATCAATTGGAATAGTTAGAATGACTCTTGGCTAAACAAAACTCGATTTTCTCAATTTGTAATTCCTAAATATCTTTGGGTTGTCAAGTAGCTCCCGAAATTTCAAAAGAAATGCAATTCTTGCTACCTGATACCTGATACCTGATACCAATTATAATTTCTATTTTTAGAAAACCAAACAATTGCTTTTACCATGAACTTCAACCTCAACAAATCCGTAGAAATGCTGGAGAGAACTCCAGATGC
Organism: Wenyingzhuangia sp. IMCC45574; assembly: GCF_054182685.1. NCBI lineage: Bacteria > Pseudomonadati > Bacteroidota > Flavobacteriia > Flavobacteriales > Flavobacteriaceae > Wenyingzhuangia > Wenyingzhuangia sp. IMCC45574. The sequence continues at coordinate 1,608,085 of NZ_CM135169.1, forward strand.
CTATATCGCTTTATTTCAAAATCTGACCTACGAATGGGATACCCTAAACGAAGGAGCGAATACTTGGAATGCAAAAAACATTCTAGGACACTTAATTCATGGAGAAAAAACGGACTGGATTCCTAGAGCCACCCAAATACTCGACCCAAACTTTAACGAGACTTTTGAGCCTTACGACAGATTTGCACAGGATACCTTGTACAATACGCAAACTACAGACCAATTGCTAGAAGAATACAAAGCCCTTAGAGTTAAAAATATAGCTACCTTACAATCTTGGAACTTAACCAAAGAAGATTTAGACAAAACGGGAACACATCCAGACTCAAATATTGGTACTGTAACCCTAAGAGAACTTATTTCCACTTGGACTATCCACGATTTAATTCACCTAAACCAAATATCTAGAGTGCTCGCCAAACACTATTCAGAAGACATGGGACCTTGGAGGCAATACACAAAGTTGTTAAACCAATAGAGGAATACATCACCCCAAAAACTAACACTTGTTAATTCACGGCATGCTATTTGTAACCTTCATGAAAAAAAATAAATTCATGAAAAAAACACTAGCCGTTCTACTTTGTATGCTATCCATACAAGTATTCTCGCAACACAAAAATGTTACTGTAAAAGGAAAAGTCTTAACCGACAATGTAAAAGAAGTTAAACTCTATCTAAACATAGACCCTATTTCTCGACAAAAAACCTATATAAGCTCCTTAGACAAGAACAATAATTTTTCTATAGAAGTTCCTGTAAACAAAGTTACCATAGGTACTATTTACATAGGTAGGTATCGACACAAAATATATATCTTTCCTGAAGACAATTTTACATTGACTGCAGATAACGACGACATTGTGTTTAAAGGAAAAGGAGGAAATAAGAACAACTTCTTATACGATTTAGAGAAAAACAAAATTAGTAACTACCAGTTCTATAGACCTTCTAACAAAGCAAAACTAGCTCCTGCGCAGTTAATGAATAAACTAAAACAATTCAAGAAAAAAAGGATTGCTGCTCTTAATAGTTTCCATCAAGGAACCTTAAACACAGCGTTTAAAAAGTACTTTACACTAGAAACAGAAACTATCTATCAAAGTATTTTAAGGGGATACCCTAGAAGGTATAAGTATAAGAACAAAATAGACACAACTTTAGAGTTACCAGAATCTTATCAAAAACTGTATCACTTTTCTTATGCGGTAGACGATAAAAAAGCTTTTTCTAGCACTTATATAAGAGACATAAGAGGCTTATTATTCACCAATTTTTACAAAGAAGGAACTCGTTCTTTTACATCTATGGAAGAATCTAGAATTGCTTTTAACAAAGTAATTAAAGACTCTTTAACTGGAAAAACTAGAGAATATGTTTTGGCAAATTGTATTGTGGGGAACCTAGGTAGAAACGATTACGAATCTAATAGTATAGAACTATTTAACAGTATAAGCCCTGGTAAGCTTAGCAAAAGAGTAGTTAACAAATCCTTAGACAAGTACAACGTAAAAAAGGCATTACTCAACAAGCCATTAAACAAGGAGTTTAAAAACACCTTGGTAATAGACTCCCAAGGAAACAAAATGACCTTTGGAAAAATGATGAAAAAGTTCAAAGGAAAAGTAGTCTACTTAGATATGTGGAATATGCAATGTGGCCCTTGTAGAGCTGCCATGCCATTCTCCAAAGACTTAAAAGAAAAGCTAAAAGACGAACCTATAGAATTTGTGTACTTCTACGTGGGTAGCAGGAGAGGAACTCCTTGGAGTAAAATATATGAGACCTCACTTACGGAAGAAAATCATTTCTTAAGTCCCAAAGGTTTTGAATCTAAACTGAACCGATTTATGGAAATTAACTGGGTGCCAAATTATATGATTTTTGATAAAAAAGGAAAACTCGTTAGTTTTAGTGCAGACAGACCTACTTCTCAAACTAAAAAGTACGTAACCCCTATAGAAAAAGAGTTACGAAAATTAGCGGCATTGTAATTTACACATACTTAAAGACCAACCTAAAAATACCCCATATGGGGTATTTTTTTTATGCTTATATCTTTAGACTTTTGGTACTAGTTTATAGACAATGAAGAAAAAAGAAAATCATACATTAGAATCTCTTACCCAACTAGAGAAAGAAATAGTGCTTTTAATTGTAAAAGGTTCCAACGAACAAGAAATAGCCGAAACACTAAAAATCAACATAGACAAAGCCATCAGCTATAAGAATATCATTTTTAAAAAACTAGCAATAGAATCTGACACTGAATTGATCTTTTTAGCATATAGCAAACCACTTTACTGAGCACCTCTCCCCTACAGTTTCTAGAATGTTTGTATATTCAAGCTCAATTTTAAACAACACCCAATGAAAGCGCTATCTTTAAAAGCCTGTGTATTTTTTCTAATTGCAATTTGCACCTCTTGTTTAGACGACAACTCTTCTACTTTTGAAATTCCTGATTTTAGAGAACAAAACGATGCTACCATTACCCAATACATCGCAGATAACAACTTAACTGCTACCAAAACCGAATCTGGTTTGTACTATATCATTAATGAACCAGGAACCGGAGCCCACCCAACAGCTACAGACAACGTTACAGTTACTTATAAAGGATATTATACCAACGGAGCTGTTTTTGAAGAACCTGACAACGAAAATACTTTTAACTTAAGCGGCGTAATCCAAGGTTGGACAGAAGGAATACAATACCTTAAAGAAGGAGGAAGTGCTACACTATTAATCCCAGCTCACTTGGGCTATGGTAGTTTTAACTTTGCGAGTATACCTGGTGGTTCTGTGCTAATTTTTGATGTGGAGTTGATTGCCATAAACTAGTTCTAGCCTTCTCTACACAAGCATTCTAACCACAAGCCTATTAGCAACAGTACCAGCACAACGCTGCTATAAAAATATTGGTGTACACCAACCAAACAATTAGTGTAGACCAACTAGTTCATTGGTGTAGGCAAACCAAATAAACGGTGTACACCGTTTATTTAATACACCTAGGCCAATAATGCAAAAGTTACGTAGCTCTTGTCAATAAGGACAATTGCTATCCTTTGCTTACTTTGTATTTTAAGTTCTTAAGCATGTTACGAATGCGTGTGTCGGGACGAAAGACCATTCTACTTTTTACAACAGAATTGGCCGTTACTGCTTCTGCTGTTTCCTCTGCAACAGAATTAACACTTACCTGAAAAGCCCCCAAACGGTCTAGCTTTACTATTTTTCCTTGTTGTAGCTCGTCTACAATGTTATTAACCAACGTAATAATTACATTGTAACAATCTCCCTCGTTTACACTGCTTTGGTGCGATACCAAATAAGCCAAACGTTCTAAATCTACACTCCCTGTAGCCACAGCTCTTGCGTAGTATTTTTTAGCTGCAGTAGCATCTCTAGGGTCTCCTTTTAAAGATGGTTTAATCTCTATCATAATTTTTCTTTTTTAAACAATACACATGTCATAGCAAACATTGTTACAAGATAAAAAAAGTTCAGTATATATGTCTGTAGCACCCCTAACTAGCATTACAACAAAACACACGACATCATACTTTTAGGTGAGTCTTTCTATGTATAATTGGTTAAATTTGAGGAAATACGTGCAACTACAAACTACGGTTATTTGGATAATACCCCGGATAAGCGTAATAAATGAACGGATATAACGAGTTAGCCCTCATTTGAAAAAAACACTTGAACTCAATGAAAAATATTTTAGAAGCTTATATTAGAATCATAAAAAGAATTGGATCTAACAAAATTTTGGTTCTAATAGGAGCTTTCTCAGCACTTGTTTCTTTATTGACGTTTTTTGGTTTAACTGACGAAAGGCTTTATTACACATTTACTGAAAAGTATAACTTGCCGATAGCAAACGAAAAAACATTTTTATTGTTCATATCCATAGCATTTGGCTCATTTGCCATAATATATCTTCAATCAGGTGGCAAGAAGAAGAGATATGATGAAGATGAAATAAATGATTTTAATGAAAGGAAAATAAACAATCTAACTAAAGAAATAAATGACCTAAAAAAGTCCATAAAAACTATTAAAACTGATTATAATTTCAATGACTCTGACAAAGCTTCTATTGAAGGAAAAATAATTGATAATCTTACAACTGAAACCTTAACAAGGATTTTCGATAGTAAAATTACGGATATCAAAAATGATTTAGAAGCAGAATCATCTTTTACTAGAGTTTTAGATTCTTCTAAAGAAATTGTCTCAAGATTAAAAAGAGAAATAAAAGACTTAAGATTAAGAGCTAACATCAATCTAGTATTTGGTTTAATTATAACTTTTGGCGGCTTATGGTTACTTTGGTCAACTGTTAATATAATTGATTCATCAGAATTACTTAAACAACTTGCCTCAGAAGGAAATGATTCAAATTATAAATTTCTCAAAAACTTATTTATACCTATCGTTCCTAGAATATTACTAGTCTTGTTCATTGAAATTTTTTCTTATTTCTTTTTAAAACTATACAAACAAGGTTTAACTGAAATAAAATTTTTCCAAAATGAACTTACAAATATTGAATCTAAACTCTCTGCTGTATCATTTTCATATGCAACGAATGAGAAAGAGACATTGAGGAGTGCCATATTAAGTTTGGCAAATACGGAAAGAAATCACTCGATAAAAGAAAAAGTCGAATCGAAAGATTCAGTTAAAGAAAAAGATTTATTAAACAAACTATCTGAACTGATTTCAAAAGTGGTCAAAAACGAGGGCTAACAAGGTGTATAAAACATAGCTGGTAAGTGCTAAACCAAAAAGTTGTGCTTATTTGCAAAGACCGCCAAATTTTTAAATTTGGCTTTTAGATTAGAAAAGTTAAAAACAGAATATAAAAATTCGGCTCTGTGTTAATCCGAAAATTTAGCATCTTTTTACACGCTACGTTTCATACACAAGTCCGTTGGCATTCATTAAAAACAAAAAAGGTCTATTCAATAACTTAACGCAACAAATCTTACTTTTTAGATTTGTAGAATGGACATCAAAAAACACAAGAAATTATCCCTTAAAGAAAGAGTTATCATTGAGACTTTATTGAAAGAAAACAAGTCACAATCCTACATTGCTAAATCTCTTTCCAGAGCTAGATCTACAATATCTAGAGAACTTAGAAAATGGGGAGATAACTACAGAGAAGAATATAGTGCTGAAATTGCTTTTTGGTCTGCTAAAGATTATTATCTCAATAAAAGAAACCTTGATAAAATAAACACACATAAAAGATTAAAATTTTATGTCTATAAAGGCTTATTGAAAGGTTGGACTCCTGAGCAAATTTCGGGAAGAATCAAAATCGAATATCCTAATGACCCGGTGATGTCCATATCGCATGAAGCTATATACAGACACATTTATCTAACACCTCAAGGGGCTTTAAATAAAAAACTAATCAAACTATTAGTACGAAAGAAAACTAGACGTAGACCCATCAAAAAGAAGCGTGGAAAAGGTTCTAAAATCATAAATCAAGTCAGTATAGACAACAGACCTAAGCACATTGAATTAAGAAATGAAATTGGACACTGGGAAGGTGATTTAATTGTCGGTCTAGGTCAAAAATCTGTCATTGGAACTATTGTAGAAAGAAAATCTAGATATACAATCATCGTAAAATTAAATGCTAGAAATGCTTCTGAAATAGCTAAAAAGTTCATTCGTGAACTTAATCAGTTAGATCCTATCCTTAAAAAAACTATGACCTATGATAATGGAATGGAAATGGCTAAACATGAAATCATAACTCAAAAAACAGGAGTGAAAATTTACTTTGCTCACCCCTATTCTTCTTGGGAAAGAGGGACTAATGAAAATACTAATGGGCTTATCAGAAGGTACTTCCCTAAAGGAACTGACTTCTCTAAAATAAATCAAAAAACTCTTAAAAAAATACAAGAAAAACTAAACGATAGACCTCGCAAAATTATTGGGTATAAAACTCCTAAAGAAATATTAAATTCTGAACTAAAAATTGTAGCTTAGAATCAAGTAATTATTAATGCGATATGTTGCGTTTTAATGTTGAATCCACGAAATGAAACCTAAATTAATAACATCAATATTATTATTTATTAGCGCATATTCACCTCTATCATTAATCTTAATAGTAAAAGATTTTGATTTTAATTGTTGGAGAGGATTTAAACATCCTATCGTGGTTTTATCACTATTGATAGTATCTTCGTTGAGTATTATACTTCTCGTATTATCAATAAAGCTAATAAAAAAAGGTAATTATCAAGTTAAAGTTATAGAAGTACAAAATAGATCTGTTGACTTGATAAATTACACAATACCATACATTGTTTCATTCTTTGGGTTTGATTTAGCTAAAATGGATGATGTTTTCTCCTTAATTATCTTTTTATTATTAATGCTTTTTTTGACAATTAAAAGTAAATCGGTATTTCTTAATCCTATTTTACTATTAATGGGATACAACCTATACGATATTAAATATGAATTTGAAAAAAAAGAACATAATACAATTATCTTAAATAAATTTGAGAACCTTAAAAAAGGTGATAAACTATATATTAGAAGTTTAACACGATTTTTATACTTAGCAAAAGAAAAAGAAGAAAATGACAATTAAACAAACTTTTAAATCCCTAAAAAAATTAGATTTATCTAATTCAAGTATATCATTAGCTGTAGTTAAAGAATATAAAAGTAAAAGAGAATCTAAGTATAATATTAGTTACGTTCCAATAGACGAGAAATTAGAAACTCGTTTAGCTAACATTATTAAAAATAAAATTGAAAAATCTAACAGTATAGAAGAGTATTCCTTTGACTGCCCTGAACCGGAAGAAGATCAAATAAGGTCTATAAATTCAGAAGGCACCGATTTTGAAAAAATATTAGATAAACTAATTGATTTAAACCCTGAAGAAGATATTATCGAAAATGTTGACGAATTAGTAAAATCTAAATCTTATCTAATTATATTAAGAATTGACTCTGAAATAAAACTAGTTGGGTTTAAAAAGTTACCTGAAAATTGGAAAATGAAAAAAAGTAAAGGATTCATTCCTCTACTATATAAAGAAAATCGTTTTGAAGACCTTGAAGAAGAAAACGTATTTAGTATATCTAATTCTCTTGACTTTATCTATTATTCTGAAAATCTATTTATCTTAAATAAAAAAGGATTTGAGGCTGGTTTAAATTTTAGAGAAGGAATGATTTCTAAAGCTAATGAATTTTACGAAGAAGCTCAATCATTAAACTTATTTGTAAACATCGATAAACTTGAAGAAAAGGTTGGTAATAATCAGAGATACTTAAGAAAAATTTCAACTATAAAAAAACTAGGTCATTATAAAGACCAACTATTTCTTAACAGATTTAAAACTATTAACGATATTAAACAATGGGGAGTTGAATTTACAGATGACCAAATAATTATTGAGGATAATAATATTGAAACAATATTAACTATTTTACAAAATAAAAGACTTCACTCAGACTTAACTGAAGAGGATTTTGATGTAGAAAGTGTTAAATCTTTAGAACATTATAAAAAATAACGAAATGCCAACAACGGTAACCCCAACACAAGCCCCCAAAAAAAAGAAAACAACTACACTATAGAGCCCTTTTAAGGGCTTTGTATTTTTTAACGAGTTACTAAACTCCCAACACTCTAAACTTAATTTCTAGCTTTCAGTTTTCTACTTTCAAACTAGGTCGTTGAAACTCCCTTTTTAGTAAAGCATCTAATTTTAGAAAACCTGCATATAGAGAATTTCTTAGTTCTACCTTACCTTTGTTGTATGCTTTCACTAAAAAGGTAGAAGGCAGTAGTACTCCCAAGTACAGATAAAACACAAATTAAAGCAACCTATGGAACTATTAAAATTAGCCACAGAATGGGCAAAAGCAGAGGTCTTCTCTACACGTTTTTTTATTTTCTTTGCCCTATTATTTTTAATTGCGGGCATTGGTTTTTGGCAATTTGGTAAGACAGATTTGGCAAAGGCTTACATTATTCCAACCCTGGTAGCGGGAGGCTTGTTATTAACCATAGGACTTGGGTTGTTTTACACAAACAAATCAAGAATTACTCAATTTAAAAAAGCATTTGATACAGATGCTCCGGCCTTTTACAAATCCGAAATTGAACGATCGGAGAGCACCTTAAAAGAATACACCGTGGTCTTTAAGGTGATTCCAAGTCTACTAATTGTAGCCGCATTGTTTATGCTTTTTATAAACACACCAACCTGTAGAGCCATTTGTATTACTGCCATAGCCATGTTAACCGTTATCTTATTGGTAGACGGAATGGCACATGCAAGAATTAAAGAGTACCACAAAGAACTAAAGCTACACAATAGCTAAGTACCTCTAAAAACACTTTACATAACACATGGAAACATATTACACCAAAATAGTAGAGTCTCTAATTATTGTCGTTTTTTTTATAGTCTTTAGAATTATTATACACCAGTTTGTAGAAAAAAAAATCATAGACAAGGTTGTTCAAAAAACAAGAAGTCAGCTAGTTAAAAAGGTCATTAACCTTATTAACTTATTAGCTTGCATTACCTTATGTATGATTGTTTGGGGTGTAAAAAAATCTGATTTGGCCGTTTTTGTAGGTTCTGTTTTAACCATTGTTGGTGTGGCTTTCTTTGCACAGTGGTCGCTATTATCTAACATTACCTCTAGCATTCTTTTGTTTTTTGGTCATACAGTTAAAATTGGAGACACCATAGCCATTATGGAAGCCAAAGACTACGAAATACAAGGTAAAGTTGTAAATATTGGTTTGTTTTTTACCAAAATAAAACTTCTTACTTCTGATGATGAAATTACATTGCCTAACAATATTTTTATTCAAAAGACCATTAGAACCATACACCAAACGTCTGACACACAAAATAACTAAGACAAACAAACATCACTCACATTACAGTCTTTTACGTTTTTAATAGTAGTACCGATGAATTAATTTTTTAAATTTGGGAGAATGAGAAATTGCTATGAGGTGTACTTTTAGGGAATACCTTTCCTGATAACCATACCTTTGGTAAGTTTATAACAAGTTGGCTACTAGCTATGAAAAATCCCAACATAATTTGAAATGAGTGGAAAAAATATACATTCTGAACCTTTTGATAATGGAACAATAACTAAGCTCGAAATCTTTGAAGATTATGCTCAAGCTTGGATACCTACATTTTTACCTCAAACTCATTTTAGTGAGATACACATATTTGACTTTTTTTCTGGACCAGGTTATGATTCAAATAACGTAGCTGGTAGTCCAATACGACTTTTAACTAAAATAAACGAGCATTTAGGCAATATTTTGAGGACTAAAACTAAAATTGTTTTACACTTTAATGAATTTGAACCTACCAGAAAAAAGCAACATAAATTTGAACTTCTCAAAAAGAATTGTGAAGATTTTATTTCACAAAGTCCCAAATTCAAATATTTCCTCACAGTAAATTATTACAATGAAAATGCTGAAGAATTATTCTTTAAGTTAATACCTATAATTAAACAATATCCATCATTAGTGTATTTAGATCAAAATGGAGTAAAATTTATCTCTCAGGAATATATTAATGAACTCGAAAGACTAAATACAACTGATTTTATCTATTTTGTTTCATCCTCTTTTTTTAGAAGATATGGAATGACAGATGAGTTTAAAAAGGCTTTAGAGATTGATGTTGAAGAATTAGAAAATGAGGAATATCGAAATATGCATCGTTTGGTTTTCAATAAAATCAATTCAAGATTACCTCAAAAAACTGAATTAAAATTATTTCCATTTTCAATTAAAAAAACCAGAAATATTTACGGAATCATATTCGGTGCTAAAAATTATGCAGCAGTTGATAAATTTTTAAAAATAGCATGGAAAAGAAATAGCTTAAATGGAGAGGCTGATTTTGACATCGATGAAGATAAAAGTAAAATTCAACTTGACATGTTTGAAGGGCAAAAACTGACAAAAGTTGAAAAATTTAAAAACGAATTAGAAACGAAACTTTTACAAAAAGATACTGTTACTAATAAATCTGTTTTGATGTATACATATTCTAATGGTCATATTCCACAACATGCAGTAGACTTACTGAAATTAATGAAGAAACAAGGAAAATTAGAATACATTGGTAAATCACCCTTTTTAAATTATGTGAATGTCTTTAGAAAAGGTAATATTGTAACCTACAAAATAATAAAAAAGTAAAATGGCACAATCAAGTATAGAATGGACAGAAATGACTTGGAATCCTACAACTGGTTGTACTAAAGTTTCTCAAGGTTGTAAATTCTGTTATGCAGAAATTATGTCTAAACGACTACAATCAATGGGAGTTGAAAAATACAAAGACAATTTTGAAGTTCGCACACACGAATCAGCACTTAAAACACCATATACTTGGAAAAAATCAAAAGTCGTTTTTGTAAATTCTATGAGCGACTTATTCCATGAGCAAATACCTTTAGAGTTTATAAAAAAGGTTTTTAAAGTTATGAATGAAAATCCACAACACGTTTTTCAAGTTTTAACCAAGAGAGCTGAGAGATTATTAGAGTTACATTCTGAATTAAAATGGAGTCATAACATCTGGATGGGAGTTTCAGTTGAAGAACAAAAAGTAGAAAGCAGAATTGACTATTTGAGAGAAACTAATGCTAAAGTAAAATTTTTGTCACTTGAGCCATTAATTGGAGCTCTTCCAAACTTAAATTTGAAAAATATAGACTGGGTAATTGTTGGAGGAGAAAGTGGTCATACTCCAAGACCAATAGATGCTGATTGGGTAATTGATATTCAAGAACAATGTGAAAAAGCTGATGTTGCATTCTTTTTCAAGCAATGGGGTGGGAAAAACAAAAAGAAAAACGGTAGAGAATTGAATGGTAGAACCTATGATGAAATGCCCGAAATTGAATTACAACATAGTGTATAAAAAAGCCATTAGCCAACACGGCATATACTCAATTTAGGGTTTTGTTCTTGCCTCCTACTTCATTATTTTTATACTCCCCTCGTTTATTGGGTAATAAGAAGTTTATTCATTTTCCAAAAACTGAGCATATACAACCCTGTCAAACCACCTCCAAAGAATTCCGATGCAAAGCTATAATTCCCTGCTTCTCTAGCTTCTTTAACAATCTGGAAATTACTACACGAGAGGTATGGAGTTCGTAGGCAATTTCTTGATGGGTACTTTTTATGGTGTTACTACCTGTTACCGCAACTTTGTCTTGTAGGTACTTTAGCAAACGTTCGTCCATTTTTTTAAAAGCAATATTGTCTACGGTTTCAAACAAGTCCATCAAACGGTTGTGGTAACTGTCTAACACAAAGTTTCGCCAGCTTTTGTATTTCCCTATCCACTCCTCCATTTTTTCTACGGGAATCATCACCAGTTTGGTATCTAGTTCTGTTACGGCTTTTATCTCGCTTTTTTGGTTTCCGGTACAACAGGTCATGGTCATGGCACAGGTATCTCCTTTTTCTAAAAAGTACAACAACAGCTCATCTCCATCATCGTCTTCTCGTAAAATTTTTATAGCTCCCTCTAACAACAAAGGCATGGACTTTACATACTGTCCTATGTTCATTAAAGTAGTTCCCTGGGCTACTTCTTTTACGGTAGCCACTCGGTCTATTTCTTCCAATAGCTCTTTTTCAAATATATACCCGTAATGTTGTTCTAGTTCTGTTAACATAATTCTTGCGTTGGTAAGACTCCCTAAATTTAGAAAAAAGCAAGTCCATTTTGCTACAGAAACACAAAAGAAATACGTGCATAGATTTTAACAAGACAAGCATAGATTTGGAAAAGGCAACCAACTAAAATAGCAACAACTTTGTAATAGCATATTAAATACAAACACTATGAATTCTAAAACAGCAATTATTACCGGAGCAAGCAGAGGACTGGGGAGAGACATGGCCATTAACCTAGCTAAAAACGGAGTGAACATTATTTTCTCTTACTACCAAAACAAAGAAAAAGCCCAAGAGGTGATTTCTGAAATTGAAGCCTTGGGACAAAAAGCGGTGGCTTTTCCTTTTGATGCCAACCAACCTGAAAGCGGTGCAGCGTTTCTAAAACAAGCTACAGACTACTTAAGCAATCAAAACAACAGTCCAAACTTTGATTTTCTTATCAACAACGCAGGCACAGGAACCTATAATTTAGTAGCAGACACCACCGAAGAACAGTTTGATGAAATGCTAAACATCCACCTAAAAAGTGTGTTTTTTCTAACCCAAGCAGCACTTCCTTACCTCAACGAAAAAGGGAGCATTATCAATGTATCTAGCGGATTGGCTCGTTTTAGTTTGCCAGGTATGTCTGCTTATGCCATGATGAAAGGAGCCATTGAAGTCTTTACCCGATATTTAGCCAAAGAATTGGGAGCTAAAAAGATTACAGCCAATGTAGTAGCTCCGGGTGCCATTGCTACCGATTTTGCAGGTGGAACAAATAGAGACAATAAAGAAAAGAGACAAATTATTGCTAATATTACTGCTTTGGGTCGTGTAGGAGAAGCCGAAGATATTGGTGGGGTGGTTGCCTTTTTGTGTTCCGAAAAAGCACACTGGATTAACGGACAACGAATAGAAATATCTGGAGGAATGCTAGTGTAAAATCTTTTGTATAATTTTATAGAAATGACCGAGATGAAACATTTTAAAAAAATTAGCGACTACCACAAAGTAGCCAGTCTAACTCCACCTGAGCATCCTTTAATCAGCTTGATAAACTATAACGACATTCAATACCCTAAAAATACTGAGGAGCTAAAATGGAGACAAGACTATTATACCATAGGCTTAAAACGTAATATTCCTTACAAGTTTTTCTATGGTCAGCAAGAATACGATTTTGACGAAGGCGTTATGACCTTTATAGCTCCCAATCAAGTAATGAGTTTGGGGAGCAACCCTAATGTTAAAAGCAATCAGCCATCGGGTTGGTTGCTTTTAATTCACCCCGACTTTTTATGGAACACCTCATTAGCCACCCAAATAAAACAGTACGATTTCTTTGGGTATGCTATTAACGAAGGACTTTTCCTTTCTGCTAAAGAAGAGGCTACACTTATCAATTTACTGAACAACATAAAAACAGAATACCAAGCTAATATTGATAAATTCAGTCAGAAAATCATCATCTCCCAACTAGAACTGCTGTTAAGCTATGCAGAACGTTTTTACGAAAGACAATTCATCACACGCAAAATTACCAACCACCAAGTAGTCACTCAGCTAGAGCAGTTACTGGAGAACGCTTTTGAGCAACACAGCTTAATTGACAAAGGAATTCCAACCGTTTCGCAAGTTGCTCAAAGTTTACACTTATCCCCTAACTATTTAAGCAACCTCCTTAAATCCTTAACTGGACTGAGTACGCAACAACACATTCATCAAAAACTGATACAGAAATCTAAAGAACAATTGTCTACCACCAATTTATCTGTAAGTGAAATTGCCTACAACTTAGGTTTTGAACATCCTGCTTCTTTTACCAAACTTTTTAAAAACAAAACCAACCTATCTCCAGTAGCCTTTAGAAAATCTTTTAATTAACTGTTCATATAAAAAATAAATGAAACTACAAGAATACTCCAATACACTAGCTCAACTTATACACGACTGTAGAAAAGAGTTAATCCACCCTAAAATGAAAAGTATTAATGACGATAAAGAATCTTCACAATTCTTTTTCACTATACTTTTTAAACTAACCAATGGTCTGGATTCTTTAAACATCTTTTTAATTAATCTAGAAAACAAACCCCAGTTTTCTGACTCTCTTTTTATATGTTTGAGATCTTTACTTCTAGATATGTTAACCGTTGATTATTTGATTATAAAATCTGAGTTTGAAGAAAAAAACATTCAAGCAAATCTAGACTCTCTAAAATCAGACCATGTACTTTATCAAATAAAAAACCTCAAAACCTATAAAGAAATCTTCAATCTTTCTGAATCTGACTATCAGAAAAAAAGAAAAGAACTCATTAATCATTTTAACAAGTATTTAAATAAAAATGGAAAGCTCCAAGAAAATCTTAATAAGTTTCCAACCTCAGCAGGAATAATGATTAAGGAGATAAAAAAGAGATGTAACAATACAGCATTTTTATCAAATTCAATAGAAGCTTTTGAATACTATGATCTCTATTCTAAATACGAGCATTTAGGAGAATATACAACTAAGCTTGTGTTTAGAGGGTATCACTCCGAAAACATTAACTCTCTTTTTAATGAAGCTAAGTCTTGCCTTAGATTGTTAATTAGCTTTCAATACGTATTATTAACTGAATTCTACAAAAGAGAAAAACTTATAAAAACCAATTATTGGAAAAATTATCAATTACTAACCTAATAAAAAAACCCAGCTCGTCCGTAAACGAGCTGGGAAAATTGCTATGAAAAAGAATATACTACTTACTAAAAGTAGTATTTGGTTCCAATTAGAAACAAGTTGTAACTAAAATCAATTGTTGGAATTGACTCGTCCACAATCTCTTTGTTTTCTAATTGATATATTCCGTAAAGGGAAAATTTCTTATTTGTGAATGCATTTAGTTGCACTCCTAATCTATTAGTCGTAGTACCTATAGAATTGTTTACAAAGTAAACGTTATTTTCGATAACATTGGTATTATTATTCAATAAATAACTAACTTTTGCTGAAAATCCTTTTCCCAACTCAAAATAAGTAAAAGGTTCCATAGAAGTTTGCATACCTGTTTCGTTTTGACCCTTAAATCCGTAAAAAGTTCCTCCCAACAACCAATTATTATTTCCTAATGGTGCGTATGAAAATCCTCCAAAGGCAACTTTTCTATCTAAGTTCATTACTTTAGAAATAGTTCCCCCTACAAACACATCTAAATAGTTAAAATTCTTAGTAACTTGTATAGATGCTGCTATGTTTGTTTGCTGATCTGTGGTATCTTCAAAACCTACATACCCAGTAAAATCTGTACTTACAATATGAACAGCAGGTTGTAACGACCAATTGTCTTTTAAAGGAACGTTGGCTCCTACATAATATTGTGTTTGCTTGGCTTCTCCATACACACTTTCTTGATTAAAAGCCGTAAAAGCATGGGTTAACGAAAAATTATTCTTCACAAAGTGCTTTGCTCCTACCTGAACGTTGGTTGCATTTCCAAAGTAAGTGGTATTGTTCCCCTCTTTGTACGCTTCTTCTATTACTTTGGTAGCAAATTCTGCAAATACATGTTCTACAGCGGGCAATTCTCCAGTTTGTGTTTTCTTTTTTAAATCCATAGAAAACGTCTTGGTCAACTTTCTGGCTTCTTCTGCCCTTCCTGTAAATACCCAACAGTAATACAAGTACTCCTTAGCAATATCAGATTTTTGATTGAACGCAATGGCTTTCTTAAAATGTTTCTGAGCCAATCTGTACTTTTTTTGTTGGTAATACCCTACTCCTACACGCATACGCATAAAATAGTAATCGTAGCCATTATCCAATGCTTGCATCCCAACTTTGGTCAACTCTTTCCAATTTCCCTGAGTATATAACTCGTAGGTTTTGTTTTGTGCCTCTGCAGAAGTTAAGGTACTCTGCGCAAATACAAAGCTGTTCATTCCCAATAAAAACAGTATTATTAGTCCATTTTTACACGTTTGTTGTATCGTTACTTTCATGCTTTTTTTATTTAATTAAAGACAAACCTTCTAAGGCAGAAGCATCGTTAGGGCTATACAACAACACCTTGTTAAACAAAACCGATGCATTGTTTATATTCCCCAAAAAGTAATTTGTCCAAGCACTCATTAACATATAATTGTAATTAAAAGGGGTTAAGTCTAAAGCAACGTTAAAATATCTTTTTGCTTGTACATAGTCTTTTCTGTAATAATAAATAAGCCCCAAACTATAGTTTGCCCCAGCATTTTTAGCATCCAATTTTAAAATCTTATGATACAATCCTTCTACCTCGTTCCAATTTTCTTTAGAAGAGTACACGGTAATCATGGCCCACTTTGCTTCTGTAGATGCTGGCATTAACTCATCGGCTCTTTGGTAGTGTAACAACGATTCTTTGTTACCTCCCGCCAAATAATACAACCACCCCAAACGCAAATTCATTTCGTACGACTTAACAGTGTATACCTTGCTAAAATCTGAAATTGCTTTTGCATATTTTTTCTCTTTCTCGTGCTTATACGATCTTGCAAAAGCATCTAACACTTCTTTATTCTGAGCGTTGATTGTTGTACAAACTAAAACCGCTGCAATACATAGGGCTTTTAATTTTTTCATCTTTTAATATTTTTTTGATTTTAATTATTTGATTCCTTTTACTCACTGTAGTGAGTTAGTTTTTTTTAAACAAATAGGTTTCTTGTTTGTGCTTATGTTGTACTGTAAACCTTTTAATTTCGTAGTCTTTTAATTCCATTTGGTAGCTAACTTTTCTAAAAGAATACCCCAGAGCAGAAGCTTCAACCTCTGAATGTAACACCATATTTTGTGGTGCATAGGTATTGTCTACACTTACAAATTTAGTTTGATAATTGGCTCTGGTAAACAAATAGAAAGGAGCTAAAAAATCTTGAATAAACTGCACCCATCTTGCATTAAAATGAATTAACGGTACTTTATCATCTAACACAACATCGGGATAATACCCCAATAACTGTCTGTAAGTTGCCAAGTAGAATTGAAACAACACCGATTTCTTGCTTCCTTCAAAATCTGTACAATAAAACATTACGCCATCGTTTTCAAAGTACACATAAGACTTACTGGTCTTGCAGTAAATATGTTTTCTATTAAACGCATCGGTTTTTACTTCCCAATGCAAGGTTTCATTGGTTCCCTCTTTGGTAATTTCTAGTCGATCTCCTGGCAACATACCAAACGCTACAGAAAGTAAGTGTGTAACGGTTACATTGCTAATAAACGTTCCTTCTTTTGGCACTTCGGAAACTCGTAACAGTTTTTTATCTCCTTGTCTTTCTATAAAATATCCTATAGGATACGGATATGTTTTTTCTCCTATAACAGGAGTGGTTTGTAACTGAAAGTGTATGTGCGGTTCTGGAGAACGTCCGCTATTACCACAAGTTCCTAAAAAAGTTCCTTTGGTAACATACTGACCGATATACACTTTAAAAGAATCTTTTTTAACATGACTAATTTGTGAAAACAAACCGTTTAAATGATTGATAATAATGGTATTTCCCCAATTATTATTGGTATCCATATCTCCTACATCGTTATCCTCTACCGTGTTGATAATATCATACACATAACCATCGTATGGTGCCACCACATCTTTATCGTAGCAATAGAAATGTCCCACTCCAAAACCTTCTCTTGCGCTTAACGGCAACCTGTAGGTATTCGATTTTTCATCCTCTATTACAAAATCCAACGCTTTTCCCCAGTCTCCTAAATGTGTAATTCCTCCATCGTATCCCTGACTTACGTTCCACTCTCCTGTAAAAGGCAAAGCCAATTTATACAAATGCTCGTTTTTAAAACGCTGAATGGAATTCAGGAACTTATAAATAGTTTTCTCGGCAGAAAAATATTGCAAAGTAACTACTTGTAAATAGTTAGAAAACAATCGTTGATTTAGGGCAAAGAGAAATCCAATGGTGATTAAACTAAAAGAAATAGAGTAAGGTTTTATATTAAACTGCAATAAAATCTTAGTTAAGGCCAAAGAAGTTAATAACACAATAGGGGTTAAAACAATTACGGCAATGTAACTATATATATTAGGAATGATAAAGAAACATCCAATGGCAATTCCAACAAATATAAAATTGGCTCCTAACAAGTTATGATTTAAATCGCTTACATCTGCTCCAAAAATATAGTAGTAAAAGTAAGCACAAGCAAAACCTAATACACTTAATGAAAAAGCAATTCTAGAAAACTGTAACAAACCTATAGCTATAATTAACCCTGCCAATACGCTTGTCTGAAAAAAAGTTCCCGCTAAGGTTCTTAAAAAAGTCAACACAAAAGAACTCAAAGGCAGTCCGTCCAATGCATGTAGGTAGGAATAAAACCAAGAAGCTTCTGCTTTTACTGCTTTATTGGCTAAATACACATGTGTCTCATCAAAAGAAATATTTTCGAAATTATGAGCCGCCAAAGAAACAATCCAATAGGTAATTATAAAAGGAAACACCAAAAAAGGGAGGTTATACATTCCTAACAAACCTTTTAAAGAAGCTGTTATTAACAATAGAATGATTAAAGCAGACAAGAATAAAATTACAAAAGGAAAGTTTAGGTTAAACTCATACCCCATAGACATCCCTACAAACAATGCATTAAACCCAAAAAGCCCCATTCTCACTTCGTCTTTATCAAAGCCCAAAGCATTGGCCATTCCATTTACAATTAATATTGCAGCCAATCCGCATATTCCCACAAAAGGGTTAAATAAAGTAACCGCTAAAATGCACAATGCAAATACATTGTCTTGCGAAAAAAACATTAAACTATAACTGTTTAAGGTGCTTTGTAAAAAGTAATTCGCCTTTATTTTTTGTTTTAATGTCATCCAATATTTTTTTAAACTTTTTATTTTCAAACCTTTAGATAAACCTTTGAAAATTAATTTCATTTTTTCATAAACAATAGTTAGGGTTTCTTTTTTGATGCCTGTTATACTAGTGTTACAAGTCTAAAACATGAGAGCGTTTATTTACCCTACCATTTTTTTAGAAAATTGTAATAAAAAAAGAACAAAAAAAACCTAAATTACTAACCAACAATATATTACATAAAAAACAAGTTTTAAGACGAAAGCTTAAAGATTATGTAAAAGATTACAAACTATTTTATCACTATGGGATCAACGGTAAATTTTAAAAGCAAGATAAAAGATGAGAACTTAAAGAAACTTCGCGAGCAAGAAAACAATGCCGGAACCTTTAAAAACTTTGTAAACTGGTTCGAAATTCCAGCATACAATCACTACCGCTCTGTTTGTTTCTATAATTACATCTATGGTATTAATATACACACTGTAGAACTAAACGGTTTTGCCATGGGATTCTTCCCAGCAGAAAGCGGTATAGGAGGTGCTATTGTAGCCGGTCCGGGGTGTATTCCTAGCGAAGTGGGTCCTTTAATATACTTAAACGGTGGTGAAGATTTAAACAATGTCCTTTCTAGAATAAACGAAGCAGGAGGACGTGTAGTAATGGAAAAAACGTTCTTAGGAGAAGGAGCAGGTTATTTTGCCTTATTTATTGATTCTGAAGGAAACAGATTGGCTTTGCATTCGAAACAGTAATTCAGTGGACAGTCAGCAGTATTCAGTTGGCAGTATTCAGAAGTCATTGAGCAATAACTAATAAGAGTAGTACTTATTTGCAGTAAGCAGTCCTCTGCATTAAATAGGTTGTTCTCTACACACTAAGAACCAATACCAAATACCCGACACCTGATACTAGATACTAAATAAAATAATCAACAAAAAAGGTAGGGTCTTTATCCTAAAAGCTGTTTCATACTAAAAAGAACTAAACATGATTTCAAAACACTATAGCGTTAACCAATTAAGAGTAGATCTTTGGAATGAGCTAAAAGAGCACAGCAATCAAATTACGCTGCATCCAAAAGAAGGAAAAAAGGAAAACCGTTTACAAAAGTTAGATGAAATCCTTAAAAACTTGTTAAGCATAGAGCAGTACTTCTCTTTCCCGGGTGCTACCTTAACCCAACAAATTATAAACGCAGTAGATAAAGGCGAACTAAAAGCAGTAAGCAATCGTGTTTCTGAAATTGTTTCTTTGTTGGTAAGCGATGATTATAGAAATCATACCGAATTAAGACCCGAACATTTTGACAGCACAGAAAGAGCTAGAGACAAAGATATTTTAGATACCAACAGCAACTCTTTTGAAGTTTTATATGTAGAAGATTTATCTTCTAAAGAAGAAGAACACCTAAAAAGTAAAGCCAAAGAATTAACCGACTACAGAGACAAGCTTACCTACGATTTAGTAGTACAAAGCTCTTTTCAGGATGCGTTGATTTGTTTGTTCTTTAACCACAATATACAAGCTGCTGTAATTAGATATGCCCCTCAAAAATTATCTAAAAACATCACTCAGTTAATCAAACCTTTTATACAAAACGTATTAAAGATTGATTTATCGGAGGTATCGGATGCTGACTTAGGAACCCTGTTAGGAAAATACATTAAGCAGTTTAGACCCGAGCTAGATATTTATTACATTACCGATAAATCGTTAACTCATTTAGATGATAGTACCGTAAAATCTTTCCGTAGAATTTTCTACCGTATGGAAGATTTACAAGAATTACATTTAACCATTATTAGCGGAATTAACGAACGTTACGAAACTCCATTTTTTACTGCATTAAAAGAGTACAGTAAAAAACCTATTAGTGTTTTCCATGCCATGCCAATATCTAGAGGAAACTCCGTATTTAAATCTAGATGGATTTCTGATTTTGGTGACTTTTACGGACGTAATGTTTTTTTGGCAGAAACATCTGCTACCAACGGTGGCTTAGATTCTTTGTTGCAACCAACAGGACCTATGAAAAAAGCACAGGAAAAAGCTGCCAAAGCTTATGGAGCTCAGCAAACTTTCTTTGTGACCAACGGAACCTCAACAGCCAATAAAATTGTACAACAGGCTTTAATTAAACCCGGAGATGTAGTATTGGTAGACCGTGACTGTCATAAATCGCATCATTACGGATTGGTGTTAGCGGGAGCATTTCCAGCCTATTTAGACTCGTATCCTATTGAAGAATATTCTATGTATGGAGCGGTGCCCTTAAAAGTGATTCGTGAAAACTTAACCGAACTAAGCAAAGCAGGACGTTTAGACAAAGTAAAAATGTTGTTGCTTACCAACTGTACGTTTGATGGTGTGGTATACAATGTAGAAAAGGTAATGGAACAGACGTTGGCCATTAAACCCGATATGGTTTTTCTTTGGGACGAAGCCTGGTTTGCCTTTGCAGGATTTACCTATATGTACAAACAACGAACAGGAATGTACGTTGCCCAAAAACTATACAACAAATACAAAACCCCAGAATATAGAGAAGAATACGAAGCCCACATTGCTTCTTTAGAGCCAGGTGAAATACCTACCCTCCCCGATCCAGACAAAGTAAAAATTAGAGTATACGCTACCCAGAGTACTCACAAAACCTTATCTAGTTTCCGTCAGGGATCTATGATACAAGTTTGGGACGAGGAATTTAGTCGTTTGGTGGCAGATACTTTTAACGAGGCCTACATGACTCATACCACCACTTCTCCTAATTATCAGATTGTAGCTTCTTTAGATGCTGGACGAAGACAAATGGAGTTAGAAGGGTATGAGTTGGTAGAGCAAAGTGTAGAAATGGCCATGATTTTACGTTCTAAAATTAAAGACCATCCTAAACTTAGTAAGTATTTTAGCCTATTAACCGTAAACGATATTATTCCAAATGAATACAGAGCGTGTGGTTTAAACGAATACTACACCGATGAAAAAGGTTGGGACAGACTGGAAGATGCTTGGGAAAAGGATGAATTTGTTTTAGACCCTACCAAATTAACACTCTCTGTAGCTAAAACAGGAATTATGGGAGATACGTTTAAAAACGATTATTTAATGAATCGTTTTAACATACAAATCAATAAAACCTCTCGTAATACGGTATTAATGATGACCAACATTGGTACCACTCGTGGAAGTGTGACTTTTTTAACCAATGCTTTATTACAAATTGCAGATGAGTTAGAAGAACAAAATCGTTCCCTAAACAAAAGAGAGAAAGAAATATCTCAAAAGCACATTCACTCGTTAATGTACGATGTACCTCCACTACCCGACTTTAGTGAATTTCATCGTTCGTTTTTAGCGGCCCCAGGAGTACCTGGTGGAAACATTAGAGAAGCTTACTTTTTAGGCTATGAAGAGGATTTATGCGAATATGTATTGCTAGAGAATTGTTTAGAAGTAATGGCAGAAGGAAAAGAATTGGTTTCCACTTCTTTTGTAATTCCTTATCCTCCAGGATTTCCAATTTTGGTTCCCGGACAAGTAGTTAGTGAAGCTATTATACAATTTATGCTGGCTTTAGACGTAAAAGAGATCCACGGTTACAGAGCCGATTTAGGACTAAAAGTATTTACCAAACAAGCCTTAAATAGAAAAAACACCATTTCTGCTATGGGAGCTATGCATGCCATGCAAGCTTTACAAATGGGAGGAAAAAATTAATACTGAATCAAAAAAAATAAAACACATATGGACGTTTCTAACACACCAACTAAAACATTACAAGGAATAGAAGAAATAAAAAGGTTCTTTAAAGAAAATGAAACCCCAATTTACTTTATAAGCGCTACAAACTTTAACCTAACAGGGATAGATAAGTGGGTAAACAATTTTAACTTCATCACCTATATTGATTCATACGATGGAGCTTTACCCAACTTATTCTCTCCCAAAAATGAAGCTCCACACGAGGAATTTACTTGTATAGAAGATATTAACAACTACTTACTTTCGCACCCAGAAGTAATTGCACATATAGACCAAAAAGAAGTAAACGGAGAAGCCGGAAAGGCTTTATTCCTAATGTTCGATCGTAAAACGGAACAACTGGCGAATATCTTAGGACTGGATGTTTGTTTTCCATCTTCGGATTTACGAATTTCTTTAGACCATAAAGTAAACACCAACAGAATTGCAGAAAAAGCAGGTGTTGCTTGTGTGCCTTATGTATTATCTAAAGTAAAAAGTTTTGAACATTTAAGAGCTATTTCTAAAGAATTAGGGGACAAATTGGTGATTCAAACCCCTTTTGGTGATTCAGGTCACACCACTTTCTTTATCGAAAATGAGGAGGAGTTTAACGTACATGCGGATGAGATTTTAGCAGAGGACGAAGTTAAAATCATGAAACGCATCAACTGTTACGGAACAGCTATTGAAGGATGTGTTACACAACACGGAACTTTGGTTGCTCCCTTAATGACAGAATTGGTTGGTTTTAAAGAATTAACTCCTTACAAAGGAGGATGGTGTGGAAACGAAATTTACCCAAATGCTTTTAATGCAGAAATTAGAGAAAAAGCCAAAGTCTACACACAACGTTTTGGAGATCAGTTACGAGAAGAAGGTTACAAAGGCTATTTTGAATTGGATTTCTTGATTGACCAAGACAATGGTGAAATCTATTTGGGAGAATTAAACCCTCGTGTTTCTGGAATTAGTAGTTTAACAAACAATGCACAGTTTGCCAATACTGATGTGCCTTTGTTCTTGTTCCACTTACTAGAATGGATGGATATTCCATACGAAATTGATACACAAGAATTAACTGACCGTTGGGCTGCAGAAGCAAACATGGATAGCTGGAGTCAGTTGGTAATTAAGCATACTATCAAAACTTTAGAAGTTACCAACGAAGCACCTGCTTCTGGAATTTGGGAAATGAAAAACAATGGAAACATTCAGTTCAAAAAAATGGATGTAGACAGACAAGCAATCCAAGGAGATAATGAGGCTTTCTTTTTACAGATAACCCGCAAAGATGACTATTTGTACGAAGGAGCCGATGTAGGAATTTTAATATTACGTGGTAGATTAATGTCTGATGAGTTTGAATTAGCAGAACGTGCTAAAAAATGGATCAAAGCCATTCGCTCACAATTAAAAGCAACCATTTTAGATATGAGTGCTTTGTCTCCAGAAGAAATTGAAGAATTGCAAAAACTAAACCTAAAGTAACCCCAAAATAGTTTTTGACATTTATGACACCATCACTCCGTTTTTGGATTGGTGGTGTTTTTGTTTCTTTTCTAGTTTCTAAAACATAGATACCTTTTGTCGTAAATAATCATATAGATATGATACAGAAACTATTGTTATTAGTTTTAGTATTATTCCTAAAACAACATACCAAATAGTGATACTCAATACAATAGTATCTAAAAAACTTGACTCATTCTGAAATTGACCTCCCCAAGCTTCATAGCTATTCCAAGCTGCAATCACTGCTCCTACTATATTAACATCTACAACAAATAGAATTCCAACAAGCACCCTAAGCAACAACATCCTTTTCAAGGCTTTAAATCTTAACAAGTTAGGCAATCCAAACCACAATAAGTTTTGAACAATTGATGCTGGTAAATATACATGTGGTCTTACAAAAAAGTGACGTCCCAACACTATAAGCGTGGATACTACGAAACAAAACAAGCTTAAATCTACAATCAATTTTATTACTTTCTCATCAGTATCTATCAACCATTTTTTTTTGGAGAAAAAGAGTTTTAGAATAAAGAAGATGAGTGAATAAATAATTAAACCTCCTAATATATGGATTCGAATATTTTTTAAAACTTCATAAAAAATATCCATATTTAAACTTCTCTTTTAGTAACATGTTCTGGATCTCTTTTCATATGAAGAACTCCAACAGTAACAATCTGTTTTCTCTTTTGATCTACAATATAAAATATGGAATAAGGAAACCTTTTCAAATGAGACAGTCTAAATTGTTTGTATCGCTTTTGATAATGTTCCGGATTTAAAGAGATATGGTCTATTTCAGAATTAACTTGCTCTTTAAAGTCTATAGCTAAATCTTTATTAATTTCTGAATACCATTTCTTAGCCTCTCGCATATCAGTATATGCACTGGGCAAGATTTTAACTCTATAAGTCATTATTTACCAAGACTTTTTTACATCTTCCCAATCCAACACATCTTCGGGATTTTTATGGTAAGATGCAAGTCTGCTATCTAACAAATCTTTGGTTTCTTGAGATAATTCTTCTTTTTCTTCTTGCGCTCTTTTCAAAACAGCTTCTAAAGAGTCCATTACTTCTTCATTTACAGTCAATAACTCCTGTATAAAGTGATATTTTCTTGCTGATAAATCCATAATCGTAATTCTTTGATACTAACAAAAATACAATTTCTATTTTTGAAATAAGAATTAAGATTACACCACCCAAAAAAATCGCTCTTTGGTTTTAGAACTAGCTCCTAACTTTTTATAAAACTCAATCGCTTTAGTATTAAAGTCTGGTGTTTGCCATTGTACCTCTGCACAACCTTCTCGCTTGGCATACTCCTTTACCTTTTCCATCAATTGTGCCCCGTACCCTTTGCCTCTGGTAGCTTCGGTTAAAAACAAACAATCCAAATACACATACTCAGCAACATCCCAAGTAGAAAATTGTTTGATGCAAGTAGTATAGCCCTCTATTTTACCATCTAGCTCCACCACCCAACATTGGATTTTCTCAAAATGTTTGAACAACAAAACTTCTTTTCCTTCGGTCGAAAAAGAAGCCTGTTCGTAAGCTGCATGGGCTGCAAACAGCTCTATCAATCGTGGTATGTCTTTTCTTTCTGCTTTTCGTATCATATTAACAATTACACGTTATTCCTGTACCTTGTACAGCACTCGTTCCTTCAGTAGCATATCCATCTCTTTTCCACCAATCCAGTCCTCCAATAAGCTCCTGAACTTTAAACCCTAATTTAGTCATTTTTAAAGCTCCTTTGGTAGAACCATTGCACCCAATTCCATCGCAATAACAAACGTAGGTTTTATTTTTATCTAAATGCGCTGTACTCTCTGCTGTCATTTCTCTGTGCGGTACATTAATAGCTGTTGGAATGTGCTCTGTTTTATAGGCAGCTAATTTTCTAGTATCCAAAGCAACTACGTTCTCTTGGTTTTCAAAAGCTTCGAATAAATCTGCTGAATCCATTTCGTAAGCTAGTTTGTTTTGGTAAAATTCAATTTGTGTTTTCATATTTTTTCTTTTTTGTTCTCGATATACCTCCTTTCGTTGGCACTCGAACTGACATTAATACTTGATCGTAAAATTATCTAGTACAAATGAAGGTTTCTAAAAATGAAATTGAATTCCATTACATCATAATTGAAAAATTCTCAACTACAACCCTGCACATAAAATTGTATTTTTATCATATGGAGATGAAATACTTAAAATTGATTAAAACCATTGCAGAACATGGTAGCTTGGCAAACTCTGCTGCGCAATTGTACTTAACACAATCTGCACTAAGTCATCAGTTAAAAGATTTGGAAAACCAACTAGGTTTTAAAGTATTTTACAGAAAAAGAAATGAGTGGACCTTAACCGATGAGGGACAAGAATTGTATGAATTGGCAAAAAAGGTATTGTCTGAAATTGACAGTAGTTTTTATAAAATTCAGCAACTCAAAAACGGTTCACAAGGTACCATTCGTATTAGTACAGAATGCTATTCTTTTTACCAAGGGCTGCCTGCTTTTGTTCAGAAAATGGGGGTTTTGTATCCGCAAATTCAGATTGACTTAATTTTAGAAGCTACCCATAAACCTATTGCAAAACTCATCGCTAAAGAGATTGACTTAGCCATTACGGCAACTAAACCCAACGAAGAAAATTTAGAATGCTTTGAGTTGTTTGAAGATGAAATTTTTGCTGTGATGCACCAAGAAAATTTGTTTGCAAAACAGGATTACATCAAGGCTAAAGATTTTGAAGAAATCCACCTGATTATTCACTCCTATCCTATTGAAACAGTCTCTGTGTATGAACAGTTTTTTAAACCCAACCGTGCTGAACCTAAACAAATTTCTGCCATTCCATTAACAGAGGTTGCACTGGAATTAGTAGCAGCAAACTTTGGAGTATTTTGTATTCCTAAATGGGCTTTAAAACCATTTAAACTGTCCGATGAATTTGCCTATAAAAAGATAAGCTTAGAAGGCTTAAAAAGGAAACATTACTTAGTCATTCGAAAAGAAGATACTCAGAAAAAATACATCCAAGACTTTATCATCAATTTTAGGGAATTATTTGCTTAGTCTTGTTTTGTAACGTTCGTACAGAAATGTTAACAAACAAGTTACCACCAATACACTCACAAAAAACACGGCTAATAACCAATAGGAGTCTACTGTTTTATAAATAGCTGTAGCAATATTACCAATTAATATCCACTGAATTACATAGGCAACCGTTACATTTTGCCCCAACCATTTGATACTCTTTAACAACACCGTTTTTCCTGCAAACCTCTCTAATTGATACATCCAAAAAAGGAACAACAATAAAAAAAACAAGGTCCACAAAAAGAACACAGAACCATGATGGTAATATTGTGGCAAATCTGAAGATACTTTAAGAGCGTATGGAATGGTAAAAATCAAAAAAATAGACGATACTAAAAACAACTGTGCCTTTGTTTTATGCTTGTGTAGTCGGTTAAAATCTATGCGAGGTTGAATTTTGGTAAACAACATTCCTAGCAACGGGTAACACAGCCAAGGAAACAAAGGAAAATAAGACCAACTTTCTTTTCCAAAGAAATAAGCCGTTACATAATTAGCCTCTTGTAACGTATACTCCGCAAGAAACTTCCCTAAAAAAGAAACCACCAAACAAATTGCCAACAATGCTATATTATTCCTTAACAACCATTTTTTTGTAAAAGCAAAGAATACAATAGTTAAACCAGCCAAGTGTAAAATATCTACTCCTAAAATGTATTCTAATGGGTTTAATGCTATCTCATTTGTGGTAATTTTAAAGAGTAAATGAGCATTTAAAGCAATATTTAAGCCCATTCCCAGTAAAAAAATAAGCACTCCCCTTTTAAGCAATTCTTTGGAACTCTTTTTAGACATTGCCAAAAAATAACCAAAAACAGCCATAAAAACAGGAGCAACAGGAGGCCCACCTAAAAACAATAAAATTTCACCCGCTGTACTCAAAGTAATTTGTTCAGTTGCAAACAACTCAACCAAATGCACTTGTACCATTAGTACAACTGCTATTCCTTTTAATAAATCTGGTGTTTGGTATCTGGAACTCATTTAAAATGGTAAATACCTATACAAATTACATTTTTTTATTCATACTCTGGTAATTAGCCTCTATTATTTACTCAATCCAAAGACCAAACACTTATATCATCAAACTCTGCTGCTGTAGACCATAGCGAAAAAGCAATATTCTCTTTTTTAACATCAAAACCAGAAGAAGTGTGTTTTCCAATGTATTCATTATCTATGTATACTAATAAAGTATCATTTCTAAATACGATCGTAATCTCATACCACTGATTTAACGTATAAGCTACGGCAATTTTTTTCTTCTTTGTAGCTAGTATTTTTTTCACTTCTTTTTTATCTACTCCCTTTTTCATTTTTTTTCTAAGCTCCGGATTAAAACGCCCCGTGTACTGATCTTCTATTTTTATAGAAGTTGGACTTACAGCTACCTGACACACATGTCCGTTTACTGTTTTATCCTTTGCTTTAGGGTTGTTAAAATTAAACTCAATAGCATTTCCTCTTTTGTTAACAGATAGCATCTTAAACTTAACTTTAACCACACCATTGTCTATGGGTGCAGTATGTAAAATAGAAGTTCCATGCGTAGCATCTTTCCACATTTCTACATACAAAACATGGTTTCTTAAATCTGCTTGTTTATTTCCATTGGCTCTATTTTTACTATTCGTTTTCCACCCATTCCCTAATTGTTCTTTACGATTGTCTTCTTCGTCTCTGTTAAAATCATCCTGAAAAACCAACTTTGCACTATCTAACTCTGTCTCTAAAAATCTTTTTTTAGTTTGTCCCTGTATTGATCCAATCATTAAAAAAAGAGTTATTCCCATAAAAAGGTTCCTTTTACTTAAAATTAGCTGCATATTTAAATCTATTTTGTTTGTTACTTACTTAGATTATAGAACTATTATATAGTTTAAGTATTGACATTTTATGTACGCTAGCGCACTTTAACTCTCTAGTAGAAAAACATTTGTTCTATTCATGTTTAGTTCTGTAAAACACAAATGTGTAAATTTAAACACAAACCCATGTAATTGTTTAATATATTTTAAAAACATATATCAATCTGCGATAACGCAGCTAGATGACTGTTTCTGTTTTTTAGATTTGTAGTAGAGATAGTTATTAATTTTAAACGATTTAGTTATGAAGTATTTAAACAAAAACATTGAGGAATTAGGTAAAAAATCTTTGGACAAATCTTTGATAAACTCTTCTACATCAGGAGGGATTGTCTTAAAATGTGATTTAGAAAGCAATCGCTTAAAACACTATCTTCAGCACGTTAAAAAAGCATCATAATTAGCTTACAATTCGTTAATCTACAGATTAAAACATATTTTTTAATTTTATAGATACAAAGTTACTAACCGCTGAAACAGGAAAAAATGAAATATTTAAACCCTAATATTGAACAACTTTCAAAATTACAATCAAAGAAATCGCTTGTAAGAGCAAATACTTCTTGTGGTATTTTTCAGGATACCGATTATAATGAACCTACTAAGAAGTTGTATCACCAGCAAAAAGTTGAAAAATTGAAGATATAAAAAAAGGTCACTAACAAACGTTAGTGACCTTTTTTTATATCTTAACTATCTCTTAAAGAACTACCACTGAAATAACGGTCTTTCTTGCATAAACTCGTTAACTTTCTTAGCAACACCTTCTAAAACTTCATCGTTCTCAAAGTTCGTAATTACCTCGTCAATAAAGTTTGCAATTACCGTCATATCCTCTTCTTTTAATCCACGAGTTGTAACTGCTGAAGTTCCTAAACGAATTCCAGAAGTAACAAATGGAGACTTATCGTCAAAAGGAACCATGTTTTTGTTTGCTGTAATATCTGCTTTTACCAATGCTCCTTCTGCATCTTTACCAGATAAATTCTTATTTCTTAAATCGATTAACATACAGTGGTTGTCTGTTCCTCCAGAAATAATTTGGTAATCTTTAGCCACTAGCTCTTCTGCTAATTTAGCTGCGTTTTTCTTAACTTGAGTTTGGTATGCTTTGTACTCTGGAGTTAAAGCTTCACCTAAAGCAATTGCTTTTGCTGCAATTACATGCTCTAATGGTCCACCTTGTAATCCTGGGAATACAGCTCCGTTTAAGATTGCAGACATTTTCTTTAAGTTTCCACTCTTTAACTTAATTCCATCTCTGTTCTCAAAATCTTGCCCCATCATAATCATTCCTCCTCTAGGACCTCTTAATGTCTTGTGAGTAGTAGTTGTTACAAAGTGACAGTGAGGCATTGGATCGTTTAATATTCCAGAAGCAATCATACCAGAAGGGTGAGAAATATCTGCCAATAAGTAAGCACCTACAGCATCTGCAATTTCTCTAAACTTAGCAAAATCGATATCTCTTGAGTAAGAAGATGCACCAGCAACAATAATTTGTGGCTTTTCTGCTTTTGCGATTTCTAATATGTTATCGTAGTTTAAAACTCCTGTTTCTTTTTCTACTCCGTAGTGAACTGCCTTGTATATTTTACCAGAAAAGTTTACAGGAGACCCATGAGTTAAGTGTCCTCCGTGAGATAAATCGAATCCTAAAATCTTATCTCCTGGTTGTAATACAGAAAAGTAAATAGCTGCGTTTGCCTGAGACCCAGAGTGAGGCTGTACATTTACGTAAGCTGCACCGTATAATTCTTTAGCTCTATCAATAGCTAATTGCTCTACAACATCTACCACTTCACAACCTCCATAATACCTTTTACCAGGGTATCCCTCAGCATATTTATTGGTTAAAACAGATCCCTGAGCTTCCATAACTTGTTCACTAACAAAGTTTTCAGAAGCAATCAATTCAATCCCTTTTAATTGTCTCTCTTTTTCTTTCTGAATTAAATCAAAAATGATTTGATCACGTTTCATATTCTTGATGTTTTGAAGGTTGAAAAATAAAGTGCAAAAATAGTAAATATTTATTCACACTAAACTAAAAGTAAGAAGAATATATTTGTTTAATTTTGCAATCTTTTAAAGAAGCTATAGCTTTCAAAACCAAACCAATATCAACATGAAATACAAAATGATAGTCTTAGATATGGACGATACGCTTTTAACCGATGCGCATACCATATCTGAAAGAAATAGAAAAGCAATCAAAGCGGCACAAGAAAAAGGAGTTTATGTTGTACTTGCCTCTGGTAGACCTACCAATGCAATGACTAGCTTTGCTAAAGACTTAGAATTGGACAAATACAACTCTTATATTATTTCTTACAATGGTAGTCAGATTATTAATATGGCAACCGGAGCATGTATTTTTGAACAAGCATTGAGTGTAAAAGATCTTCATAAAATGTTTGATTTTAGTGTAGCTCATAAAACAGCCTTTATTACCTATAAGGAAGGAACTATTATAGGACCTATTCAGTCGGAATATGTAGATGTAGAAATTAACCTAACGGGAATGCCTTTTAGAAAGGTTACTGATATTAAAGAAGAAATAAAAGAAGACTGTGTAAAATGTTTGTTACTAGAAGAACCTAGCTATCTAAGGACTGTAGAAACTAAACTTTTAGCTGCAAGACCCGATTTGAGTATTGCAATGTCTAAACCTTTCTTTTTAGAAGTAATGCCAAAAGGAATAGACAAAGCGGCTACTTTAAAAAGGTTGATTGATCAATTGGGTATTAAACAAGAGGAGACTATTGCTGTAGGAAATGCAGGGAACGATTTAACAATGGTTGAATTTGCTGGTTTAGGGGTTTGGGTAGACAATGTTACCCCAGAATTAAGAGATAAAGCAGATTTAATTGTTGCTTCTAACAATAACGATGGAGTGGCAGAAGTGATAGAAAAACACATTCTTTAAAATTAAGCATAGTTAAATAAATCAACTCTTTAGTTAACAAAAATCAAGTCATTCAATATATTTTTTTCATATTTTTACAATCCAACTATTAATTTTTATAGTTATGAAAAAAAGACATTGCCCAAATTGTGGGTCTACATTACGATCTAAGAATAAAAAAAAGAAACTAAAAAGACTCTTATTCTTTTCTGAGTTTCTAACATGTTCTAAATGCGATACACAGTATACCTATATAAAAGGAGTAGAAAGATCTGTTAGATTAAAGAGTAAGAAAAAGAAACTATCAGCTTAATTTTTTTTACTGATTTTTAATAAAAACAAAAACATCCGTCAATTATTAAATTGACGGATGTTTTTTATTGGGTAGTCTAGTTTAGCCTAATGTGGCTATTCTTCGTCTATTTCGCTAAGTGCAATCTTAGTATTCGAATCTGAGTTATATACTGTTGCAATTCTGTTGTTTTTATTAAATTCAACTCTTGCGAAATGAGAATTTTGTTGTCCTGGATTATTCCAAAAAACCCAAGTTCCAACTTTCATTCCATTATTGTAATTTCCTGTAGACTTTAAATTACCGTTTACATCATATAGCTTCCAAACTCCGTGATTTTTTTTGTTGTTATTAATAAATCCCGTTTGTGCTACCTTACCATTATCATGATAATAAGTAACTTCTAACAGTCCTGATTTAGTTTCTTTAACCTCAACTTTGTTTTGACTATATGATAATGTTCCAATGAATAGCGCTACTAATAAAAATGCTTTTTTCATAATTTTTTGTATTTGTGTTTTACACTACAAAGATACATTTATTTTACATTTGAACAACATTAAGTTAACATTAATTTAACATTTAATGCTTTTTATCATAAAACAGACTGATTTTAGACAGTTTAATTTAACATTAAACCTTATAATCAGCAACTTATTTATTCTTCTCTTATGATTTCTACGGGATGATATCGCAGTGCTTTATAAGCATAAAACGAGATATTTAACAAAGCTACTAGGATCACGGAGCAAATTCCTATTAAAAAATAGACTGGTGAAATGACAATTTTGTAGGAGAAATTATTCAACCAATTCTGTAAAAAATACCACACCATAGGACTTGCTATTGCTCCAGAAATTAAAATTAATCTCATAAAACCTATAGACATCAACTTAAACACCTCTTTATTGCTGGCCCCTAACACTCTTCTTACACCAATTTCTTTTAACTTTTCTGTGGTTGATAAGGAAACCATTGCCAACAAACCAAGATTGGCAATAAAAATAGTTAACAAGGTTAATGCATTAAAAATAATTCCAAATTGCTCATAACTTTTGTATTGCTGATTAAAATAGTGATCTGAAAATTCTGGAACAAAAGGGTCGTTAGGATAATTATCTTCCCATATACTTTTTATAAAATTAATTTGCTCTGAAACATGTACACCATCTAACTTAATAAGGTAATAGCCAAACTCCCAAGGGTGGACATTTACAAAAAAGGTAGGCTCTACAGATTCGTCTAATGATTTTAAGTGAATATCTTTAACCACCCCCACAATTTTAAGTTTAGGATTATAGGTATGTATCATTTTACCAATTGCTTCACTAGCACTCTTAAAACCTAGTAATTTTCGGGCTTTATTATTAATTATCACATCCTGTCTTGGTTTATCTACAGGACTCGGCAAAAAGTTTTTTCCTGCTAAAAAACCTGTTCCGTACACAGGAAAAAAAGATTCGTCTATTATCCTTCTTTCCATTTTACCTTCAAAGACCTCTCCGGTATCCATACGCTGCACCTTGTTAATTACCCTTCTATTTACATCCTGCCCTGGTAATACCATAGAAGTTCCTACATTTTTAATTCCAGAATTCTTTAATAAACGTTCTTTAAAATACCTAAACTTCCTTTCCTTAATGGCTCGTGCCTGTTTATTTCTAAATCCTGAGTTTAAAGTAGAAGGTGCCTGTAGAGACAATACGTGCTTCATATCCATCCCTAAATCATGATTTTTCATATAATTCACCTGTTGATAAATTACAAAGGCACCTATAATTAAAAAAATAGAAGCCGTAAACTGTACCGTTAACAATACCTTTTTTACTGTAGAATCTGTATGATTTGCATGGTTTAGTTTTCCTTTTACCGCAGAAACAATATTTAAAGAAGAAAGCACCAATGCCGGATACATTGCCACTAAGACAATAGTACCTAAGAAAAAAACGAGCAATAGCAACCAACTAATAGGATTGGATAGAAATTTGAAACTAAAATGTATCTGAAACAACTGCTCTAAGTAACTTTTACTTATAAGTACCAATAAAGCTGCTAAGACAAAAGCTACAAAATTCAACAACAATGCTTCTACAAAATATTGAGCTCTCAATTCCATTTTAGAGGCTCCAAAGGTTTTTCTTACTCCAACATCTTTGGTTCTTTTTAAAACCAATGCAGTACTTAAGTTCACAAAATTTAGGAACACAATTAGCAACAACAATACTCCTACTGTAATTACAATATATAGCAAACTTACATTTCCACTCAATTCAAAATCATCGGCAAAATGAGAATTTAAATGTATCGACTGAATCGGATCTAGCTCAAACTCTAAGCGTTGTCCTTTTTCTTTTTTAGGGTTTACATGCAATAGAGCGAGTGCATTTAAATCGTTCCCTACCTTTTCTTTAGATGCTGAATTATCTATGGTAACATAGGTATAATTAAAGTTTCTATTCCAATTTCCCTTTGGTGACATCCAGCCATATTTTACAAATGTGGACAAGGTAGTTAGGTAATCGTATTTAAAATGTGTGTTCTCTGGAGGAGCTTTTACAACACCAGATACTTGAAACACCATTCCCTCGTTTATTTTAACAGTCTTCCCTATTGGATTCTCCTTGCCAAACAAAGCATTTGCTTTAGATGCTGTTAGTACCGTTTTTAAAGGACCGTCTAAAACAGTTTCTGGATCCCCTATTAACAACACTCCTTTAAACACCTTAAAAAAGTCTTTACCTACCCAAGAAACCTTTTCTGTAGCAGACTTATACTCATCTGTATACACCAAACAAATTTCGTTGTAAACCCTTACAACTGCTTCTAAATTCGGAATTTTTTCTACTGCCACCTCTCCTAACCTAGAAGGCCCCTTACCAGCATGATATACTTTCTTTTCGTTTAAATATCGCTTTGTATTTACCCTATAAATAGAACTACTATTAGAAATTTCACTCTCATAAGAAAACTCAAACAAAACATAGCCCAACACAAACACGCAGGTAGTATAGCCCAACACCAAGCCTGCAATATTAATAGAGGTAAATAACTTTTCTCTTTTAAAAATTCGTAAAGAGAATTTTAATGTGTTCTTTATCATTTTATTCGGTTTTTAAACTTAAAACTACATTGCTCCAAGATGCTTTAATTACATGATAGCTAATGGTGACTAAAGCAATAATTACACTTATCATACTACCTAAGAACATCACCTCCCATGGCATTTCTATTTGGTATGCAAAATTTTGCAACCAATTATTCATTAAGATGTAAACCACTGGAATAGAAATACCAATGGATAGTACAACCACTTTTAAAAAATCTTTAGACAGCATTACAAACAACTCCAAAACAGTAGCACCCAATACTTTTCTTACACCAACCTCCTTTATTCTATCTCTAATAGCAAAAGCAGAAAGAGCATACAGTCCTAAAGCACATATTAGAATCGCAATAAACGTGGCTATTAAAAAAACATTCATAAAGTTATCCTCTTTTTCATACTGCAAATTGTAATAATCTTGCATTGGATAAGAAACAAAAGAATCTTCTGTATAAATTGAATTCCATATCGTTTTTACCTGAGAAACTACTTCTTGATGGTTGTTTGTAGAAAGTTGAAGAGAGAAGTGCCCAAAAATATAGTTATACTTTAGTCCATAGAAATACACTGTCGGTATTATCTCAGACTGCAATCCTAATTGATGGTAATTTTTCACCACTCCTATAATATTCAGACTACTATTTCTATCCGCCCTAATTTGTTGATGAACGGCCTCTTCAGCATTTTTAAACCCTAATGCTTTGCAAGCCTTTTCGTTGATAATAATATCCTTTTTATGTTTCTTTAAATTCTTAGTAAAATTTCGTCCTGCTAAAAATGGAATTTCATAAGT
The DNA here is from genome assembly GCF_054182685.1 of Wenyingzhuangia sp. IMCC45574. Lineage (NCBI taxonomy): Bacteria > Pseudomonadati > Bacteroidota > Flavobacteriia > Flavobacteriales > Flavobacteriaceae > Wenyingzhuangia > Wenyingzhuangia sp. IMCC45574. The sequence goes on from NZ_CM135169.1 coordinate 1,644,007, forward strand.
TTCAAAAAAGCTCTCGTCTATAATTCCTTTCTGATAAAAAACATCTTGTGATTTTTCCTGAGCTGCGTTTGCTCTTTTATAGTTGTTTGTTGTTCTAATATGAACCTGCCCTGGTACAGTCATAGAAGCAGATGTTTTCTCTACTCCTAAAAGATGTTCTGTTTTCTGTTTAAAAATTGCCATATTAGAAAACGCCTTTTGATGCGAGTTCATAGACTTTGGAGCTTTTACCAATAGAATCTTTTCTGGATGAAAACCTAAAGGCTTTTGCTTCATAAACTGCAATTGTTTAAAAACAATTAGTGAACTAGAAATGAGACCTACTGCAACAATAAATTGAAACAAAACCAAACCTTTCTTAACCAACTGAAACTGACTTGAGGATTTTCCTTTTAATGCTTTAAACGGAACCAGTCTTGACAATACAAAAGCTGGATACAAAGAAGACAATAAGGAAACAAAAAACACTAAGGAAATAACCCTTACCCAAAAAGAAACGTCGTTCCAAACATTATATACAAACTCAAAATTAGCTTCCTTAGTCGTAAAATTTTTAAAGCCCCCAATAATCACTACCGAGAGAACAAATGATAAAACACTTATAATAAATGTTTCACCAAAGAAAGAAAAAGCAATGTGTTGCTTAGTAGCTCCTAGTGATTTTTTAACTCCTATTTCTTTTACCCTATCCATTGTTTTCCCTGTGGATAAGTTCACATAGTTAATCCAAGTAACTACCATGATAATAATAGAGATGATTACCAAAAACTGAATTCGTTCCTCATCTACTCCTTTACGCTCTTTTATTTCTCCTTTATAATTATGCTTTAAATACACGTCCTTAATAGGAATCGTACTATACTCTGAAACCACATCCGATTTACCAATCGACTCCCTACGTAATCTTTTTAATCCTTTTGTTATTTTTTCTAAAGTAGAGACAACAGAGACATGTTCTTTAAGTCTAAAATAAGTATGCATTCCTAAAGATTTCCAAACATGTCCTTTTTTAAGCCACCCTTTACTAATACCAGTTGCCCAAGACACAACAAAATCACATGGAAGATGAGAATTAGAAGGTATATTTTCAAACACAGCTGTTATTTCCATGGGATAATCATCTCCATTTAAATTCACAATTTTCCCTATTGGACTTTCACCTTTTTTAAAATATTTAGCTGCTGTAGACTTTGATATAATCGTAGTAAATGGACGACTCAAAGGTTGATTGGTATCTCCTTCTAAAACCTTTAAATTAAATACTTTTAAAAAGGAACTTTCTCCCCAATATACATTCATGTCATTCAAACGAACCTCACCCTCACGATAATCCATCAAACATTTTTCATAAATCAACCGTGTAGCAGCTTCCACTTCAGAAAAATCGTTTTCCAGTGCAGGAGCCACAGCTTTGTATGATTTTGCTAAATCATCCAACTTTATATCATTCTTATAACGATGTGTACTAACTCTGTAAATGCGTTCGGAACCATCAAAAAAGTTATCAAAGCTAGTATGATAAGAAACGTACTTTAACAAAAGTAAACTACTTACAATCCCCAAGGATAATCCCAAAATATTAACAATGGTAAAAAGCTTGTTTTTCACCAAAAAACGGGTAAATATTTTTATAAAGAGTGTATTTATCATCTAACTATTTTTATTCTGTTTTTAATGTTTTTAGCGGAGTACTTTTGGCCACTTTAAACGTTAACCCTATAATCAGCATGCTACAAATTGCCCATAGACTTATTATAGAAACAACAAAAGGAGTGGTCGTTATCTTAATGCTATACGCATATCCACTTAGCCAACTACTCATAGAGTAATACACTAAAGGAGTAGCAATTACAAAAGCAATCAGAATTAAAGCACTCATTTCTTTGGTAAACAACAATACATTATTTAATAAAGAAGCTCCTAAAACTTTTCTTACAGCTAACTCTTTTTCTCTTTTTTGAATATTAATTAAAACCAAACCAACAACCCCTAAAAGCACAATTAAAAACGAAATAACAGCAGCATAGTAAACGGCATTTTTAAAACGTATTTCGTTTGTGTACAAACCTTTTACCACCTCATCCATAAACTCAAACTCAAAAACTGTATCTGGAAAAAACTGTTGCCACTTGGCTTCAATTTCAGAAAGTGTATTTTCTATTTGATTGGATTTTACTTTAAAACTTAGGTATCGAAAATGATTCAACGCTGTTACATCAAAAAAGACCAAAGGTTCTATATGATTCTTCATAGAATCAAAATGAAAATCTTTAACAATTTGGTGAATGGTATAAAATTGCTGTTGGTTTTGAATTCTTATTTTTTGCCCTAAAGCCTCCATAGGGTTTTTCCATCCCAAGTATTTTGCTGCAGATTCATTAATACTAATACTATTTTTTCTATCAAAATCCTTGTAGTCGTCTACGTACACCTTCATGCCATAAGTAGCAAAGTAGTGCTTATCTACGGTAAACGATTTTATTTTTATTCTATCTTCTGGGGTATCTTCTTTTAAAAAGGAGAAGTTATACCCAAAATAACCATTGGGTATTTCATAAGACAATGAAGCATTAACCACCGTAGTTAAATTCTTAAATTCATTACGAACTACTTCCATTTTTCGCACTCCTTTTGGCGACCAGTCTCGTGGAACTTGAGCCGTAATAACAAACTCCTTATTGTACCCTAAATCTTTCTGAAAAAAGTAATCTATCTGTTTTGTAATGATAAGAGAAGCGGTAACAATTACCAATCCTATTACAAATTGTGAAACCACTAAAGCTTTTTGAAGTTGACTCTTCTCTCTTCCTTTATCTCCTTTTAAAGAAGAGATAATGCTTAAAGACGATAGCACAAACGCAGGATACAAACCAGACAACAAACTAATAGAAATTAACAGTCCTAAAAACACAAAAACTCCCCAGTAAGAAATAGTAGAAAGACCCACAATGTCCACTCCCATTAATTCACTAAAAAAAGTTCTACATAAAACAAAAGTTCCCAATGCGAGTAACTCTGCAACCAATACCAAAATAAACGACTCTGATAAAAACTGTAATACTAGCTGAGCTCTGTGTCCTCCCACTACTTTTCTTACACCAATCTCTCTAACTCTGCCCCCCATAATACTAACAGAGATATTAATAAAATTCACAGTTGCCATCAATAAGATAAACCCTCCAATTACCATTAAAACCCAAATATTGGTCTTTGCAGCCCCATCTTCTTTCTCCAAATAGTAATCTTGTAACAATACTGGACTTACTTTTAAATTTTCCTGAATTTCTTTAGAAGTATGTTGAGACACCAATGCTGCAATAGCACTTTCCAACTGTTCTTTTTTAATTCCCTTCTGAAGCTTTACAAATGAAGGTGTATAGATATTATGCCAAGAGGTTAGTGTTCCTCTCCCAAAAAATGCATTTGCCTCAATAGGCATAAATAAACCTGCCACTAAAGAAGTATCTGTAGTGTTTTCGTATTGAATATGGGTTACGGAACTTTTGGATAATGATTTTAAAACACCCGTAATTGTAAAACTTTGTTTCTTTTTACTAAAATTCTCAACAACTAATGTTTCTCCCACCACATCCTTTTTTCCAAAATATTTTAACGCTACTTGTTGAGTAATTACTACAGAATTTGGACTCTCAAAAGCAGATAGACTATTTCCGTAAAGCAATTGAAAACCATACATATTTAACAACGAATGATCTCCCAACTGAATACTTTCTCTTGCTGTAAAATCGTTACTAGAAATAATAGACGTAACTCCATCAAATCTATAATAGTCCGCAACCAAATTTGGATAATCTTCTTTTAGTTTTTTAGCCAAAGGAGCCAGAGTTGTAAAATCTAAGCCCATGCTTTTTTTCTTCCACTCGCTCATTAAAAAACACTGCCTATCTGTATCTTTTAATTCTCTGTTTATATGATATTCTCCCCATATATAAGCACCAATTAAAAAAAAGAAAAATAGTCCTGCATACAGTCCAAAACAATTGATTACTGCAAATAGTTTATTCTTTTGAAGATTCCTCCAAGCTATTTTAAAATAGTTGTGTATCACTGTCTATGCTTTTACTTCCAAAACTCTATTCTGACTTTCTGTTACAATCTGACCATCGAATAAGTTTACTACTCTATGCGCATAATGAGAATCTCTATCGGAGTGTGTTACCATAATAATGGTGGCTCCTTCTTGATTTAATTCCGTTAATAAATTCATTACTTCAATTCCATTTTTAGAATCTAAATTCCCCGTTGGTTCATCCGCTAAAATTAATTTAGGGTTGGTAACCACCGCTCTCGCAATTGCCACTCTTTGCTGTTGTCCTCCAGATAATTGTTGTGGAAAATGTTTGGCTCTATGACCAATTTTCATGCGCTCTAACACCTCTGTTACTTTTTGTTTGCGTTCTGCCTTTCCCATTTTTAAATAGATCAATGGCAATTCTACATTTTCGTAAACCGTTAGTTCATCAATTAAATTAAAACTCTGAAAAACAAACCCTAGATTTCCTTTTCTTAATTGGGTTCTTTCTCTTTCTTTTAAACCTGATGCCTTATGTCCCGCAAAAGTGTATGCTCCACTGGTAGGATTGTCTAACAAACCAATAATGTTTAACAAGGTAGATTTTCCACAACCCGAAGGACCCATAATAGCTACAAACTCTCCTTTTTCTACGTTTAAATTCACACTATTTAAAGCCAAAGTTTCTACCTCTTCTGTCTTAAAGCTTTTCTTTAAATTTTCTATTTGTATCATGATATTTATGATGTTTTTACTATTTCTTATTTATTCTTTATTGTCACTTCGAGTTTTCTGACTCATGTAAACTGAAAGCTCAGAAAGTATCGAGAAGTATTTCCGAGTTTAAATTCAAAAGCTGCTCTCACTACTCAAAACTTCCATAATGACTAGACACCTCTACGCATCAACCTTTATTACTTAAACACAATTTGTTCTACCTCTCCAAAACTATCGTAACTAGAGCTAATAATTGCTTCACCTGCATCTAAACCAGACAACAATTCGTAATATCTAGAATTTTGTTTTCCAATTTTAACAGTTCTTTTTATAGCCCTTTCTCCTGTTGGATCTAATACAAAAACCCACTGTCCCCCTGTACTCTGAAAAAAACCTCCCCTAGGAATCATTTTGGCTCTGTTAGAAGCACCTAACTGTAACTTTACATGATAGCTTTGTCCTGCTCTTATGGTTGCTGGCTTTTCACCAGTAAAAACCAAATCGACCTTAAAGGTTCCATTTCTTACTTCTGGATAAACTTTCTTTATTTTTAGGCCATACTCTTCTTCATTACGCTCAAAAGAAGCCAGTAAACCTCTTTTTACACGATCTATATAATGTTCATCTATTTCGGCTTCTATTTTAAAATTTGTTAAAATATTAATTTGTCCAATTCGTTTTCCTCTGCCTATGCTTTGTCCAATTTCGCCGTCTAAAAAACCTAACTGTCCATCCGATGGTGCTCTTACATTTAAATGATCAATACGTTCGTATACCATAGACAGTGTTTTTTTCATTCTTGCCAGGTCCAAATCCAAATCGTTTAAAGTGGTTTTTCTTAGCTGCTCAAATTGTGTTGCCTGTAAATTAATCAGTTGATATTGTTGGGCTGCCTGTTCGTAATTCTCTTGCGCAATCGTACAACTTTCTCTAGAAATCAATGCTTCGTCGTATAATGCTTTCTGTTGCTCGTAATTTCTTTTCAACCTTTTTAATTGATACTCGGCTCTAATTAATTCTTTCTTATTATCGGCTTGTCTGCTATCAAATGTAATTTTGGTAGATCGTAGATCGTTCTGCTTTAATGCCAAATTATTTTCACTGGCCAGTATCTGTTCGTACAATCCTCTATTTTCTAATTTTAAAATCACATCTCCCTTTTTTACCATCGCTCCTTCTTCTATAAACTTTTCGGTAATTCTCCCCCCTTCATAAGCATCCATATAAACGGTACTAATAGGAGCTACCATTCCGTTAATGGTAATATAATCATCAAAATCTCCTTCTATTACAGTAGCAATAGACAGCTTTTCTTTCTCTATTTTAAAAGTAGCAACAGACACTCCAAAAATGGCCTTCCACATTAAAAACAAAATAAATACAACCAATACAATGTAACCGTATTGCTTGGGTTTTAATCCTTTTTTCTTCTCTAATTTAATATCCATTTTTCTATTCTTGAATAAAACCAAACACTTTTATTCCTTTGTAAAATGACAATGTTTTACTTTGAATTTCTAGATTTAGTTGATTTTGTAAATTTTCGTTTTGCGCTTGCGCATATCTATTTTTAGCTTGATTTAATTCTATCATGCTTAACAAACCTCTTTTGTATTTTTTTTGAGCTACTTTAAAAGACAATGCTCTTAGTGCTTCGTTTTTTTGTGCCAACTGATAAGAGGCACTTGCGGCTTTGTATTTCTGAATAACACTCTGAATAATTCTATACAGTTCTTGTGTTTCCATAGCCAACTGATTCTCTGCAATTTTTACCGCTATCTTTTGCTTTTTTACTCTAGACCTTGCTCCCCACTTGTTAAAAATGGGCACATTTAAATTTAAACTTACAAACTGAGATAAATTATTATCAAATTGCTGTTTAAAAGGAATCATCTCATCGTTTTCATTCCTATTGGTTTCAAACACACTGGTAGATAGTCCAGAAGAAACCGTTAAAGACGGATACAAATCTCCCTTTACCAATTGTAAATTCTTGCGAGTTGCTTTTAGATTGAAAACTTTGGATTTAATGCTTGGTAAAAAAGTCTTAGAGGCTTTATAAACACTGTCTATATTTACATGCTCTTTGGCCAACACTAACTCTAACCTTTCTTTACTTTCTATGTTAAAACTCTCAACTACCTCAATATTCATAGTCTGTTGTAATTTTAATGCTGCTTCTTTTAAAAAGTTGTTACTTCTGGTTAATTCCAACTGATCGTTCATCCAAGCAGACTCTGCTTCGTAAACATCTACCCCAGCTTTTAATCCTAAAGCCACTTGCTTTTTTACATACATAAAATTTGCATGAGAAATGGCTTCTTGTTCTTTCGATATTTTTACCAAGCCTTTAAAAAAGATCAAATCGTAATAGGCATTCATGGTATTAAATGCTAACATAAACTGCTGTTGCCTTACTTCTTCTGTTACCGCTTTGTAAATAAATTTAGAAGCTGCTATTCTATTCCACTTTTTTAGCCCTTGAAAAACATCTATGGTTGCGTTAATTGAATAAAAATTAGAAAAATTATCGCTAAACGTTACACGGTTTTGGTCGTCTATAGAACGTCCGTAGCGAATTCTATAATTGGCACTGGCACCTATTCTTGGCAATAATTCTCTGTAAGACTGTTTGTAATTTTCTTTTTGTGTTGCTGCTTGGTAATTCAAAGACTTTAATTTTAAATTATGATCCAACGCATAACTAATACAGTCTTGTAAAGACCATACTTTTTGTGCCCTTGCCTTTACAAACATCAATATAAAAAGCACTACTAAAACGTATGTTGTGTATTGTTTTGTTCTCATTTGACTTTTCTATTGGCTAAGCTCGTGCCAAAAACACAACACACTACAAAACAACACTTTAACACAAAAAAACAGCCTAAATATTTTATAGTCTGTAAAATATATTAACTTAAAGTGTAAATTTATTTTACACTTTAAAGATTCTATAGCGTAGAATTTGTAGCTTCATTTTTATAAAATGGTTTTCATATCATTTAACAGAAATCGTGAACCATGTCAGTTCGAGTACCCTGAACTCGTTTCAGGGATATCGAGAACAACTTTGGAATTTTAATTCCGAAATACTTCTCGATACTGATTTCTCCGTTGCACTAAAAAATCAACTCGAAGTGACACTGAAAAAGTAATACTGATAATGACCAACGCACATATTTTGATTATTGACGACAACAAAAGTGTTTTAAGCGCTTTGGAAATTTTATTAATATACGAATACAAAAAAGTATCGTGTTTAAGCAATCCTAATCGTATTAGCTCCTTTGCTGATTTAAAGTCGGTAGATGTGGTATTGCTAGACATGAATTTTTCGGCTGGAGTAAATACAGGAAACGAAGGATTGTTTTGGCTAAATGAAATACAAAAACAAGCACCAGATGCATCTGTTATTCTAATGACCGCTTTTGGAGCTATTGATTTGGCTGTAAATGCGATTAAAAAAGGAGCTACAGATTTTATTCTTAAACCTTGGCACAATCAAAAATTGTTAACCACCATTAAGTCTGCCTTAGATTTAAGAAAGTCTAAAGCAGAAATTAACAAACTTAAAAACAAGGAAAACCAACTAAAAAGTCTGATCAACCCTCCTAAGAACATTATCGTAGGAAATTCTAAAGCACTAAACAAAGTCTTGTCCGTTACCCGAAAAGTAGCCCAAACAGATGTAAATGTACTTATTACAGGAGAAAACGGAACAGGAAAAGAACTAATTGCCAAAGAACTACATCAGCATTCCCAAAGAAGCACAGAGGTTTTTGTAAGTGTAGATATGGGGAGTATTTCCGAGTCGCTTTTTGAAAGTGAATTGTTTGGGCATGTTAAAGGATCTTTTACCGATGCTAAAGAAGACCGAATTGGAAAATTTGAAGCCGCCAATGGAGGTACATTATTTTTAGACGAAATAGGAAACCTGTCGTTGTCTATGCAATCCAAACTGCTACGCGCTATTCAAGACCGTGTAATTGTTAAGGTAGGATCTAACCAACCTATTCCTGTAGACATTCGCTTGGTTTGTGCCACCAATGCCAATCTAATAGAAAAGGTACAAGAAGGCTCGTTTAGAGAAGATTTACTCTACAGAATAAACACCATTCATTTAGAAATTCCAAGTTTAAAAGAACGAGAGAACGACATTTTGATTCTAGCCGATTTTTTCATGAAAAAGTTCACTAACAAATACAACAAGCAACCTTTTGTACTTAACACCAAGGCTCAGAAAAAACTCTTAGCTCACAATTGGCCTGGAAACATTAGAGAACTACAGCACACCATGGAAAGAGCAGTAATTTTGTGCGAAGAACTTACACTAACAGACACTGATTTTTTACTGAACACAACAGCGACCACTACTCTAGAAACAAACTGTAAAACCATAGAAGAAATGGAACACAGAATGATTGCCAATGCCTTAAACAAACACGAAGGAAATTATTCTGCAGCCGCTACTGAATTGGGAATTACCAGACAAACATTGTACAACAAAGTAAAAAAGACGATTCACAAATAAATGGCTAGTAAAAACTTCTATTACCTTCTAATTTTTAGAATTCTACTACTTACAATTCTATTGTTTGTATTGAATTACTGTATCTTAAAAGAACACTATATTCTTGCAGTACTTACAGCCTTGTTAAGCATTGGACTTAGCATCAATTTGGTTAGATTCCTAAACCAAACCAATAGAAAAATAGCTTATTTTTTTGATGCTTTAAAGAATGAAGATTTTACACTTCAATTTCCAGAAGACAAAAAACAACAAGTTTCTTTAAATGAGCTACACACCAGCTTAAACAAGGTAAACTCTCTAATTAAGAACATTCAATTAAAATACCAATCGCAAGAAAATTACTATCAAGAAATTTTAAAACATACCAAAACAGGAATTTTAACCATTAACCAAAAGGGACATATTTTATTTGCAAATCCCGCATCCAAAACCTTGTTTCATAAACCTCAACTTAATCATATTCGTCAACTAGAAAGCACCAATAGTAACTTATACCGTTTGTTAGAAAGTTTTAGTTCTTTTGATAGAAAACTGATCAACTTTAACAACGAGCGTGAATCTTTAGAATTGGTGGTAAAATCTATTGACTTGGTCTTAAACAGCGAACATTTAAAACTGATTACTTTAGAAAATATTAAGAGTGAATTGGACGAAAAAGAAACCGAATCTTGGTCTCGACTGATACAAGTACTGGCTCATGAAATTATGAATACCATCACTCCAATTAGCTCTATCTCCAACTCTATTATTACCTACTTTAAAAACAATGAAGAGCCACTAGACGAGCAGCAAACCAAAAACACGGTAAAAGGATTGGAAGTGATTAAAAGTCAAAGTGATGATTTGATGAGCTTTGTAGATGCTTACCGTAGTTTGATGAACATTCCAACTCCCGACAAAAGCATTATCAACGGACAGGATTTCTTTGACAAACTAGCTATCATTTCCAAAGAAAATTACCCTCTGGTTACTTTTCAATTTAACATAACCGAACCCGATTTTGAACTATTTGCCGACGAAAAGCTCATTACCCTTGTCTTAAGCAATTTGATTAAAAATGCCGTACAAGCAACCAAAGAAACAAAACAACCTTTGATTGAAATCTCGGCAGGGCTAAATGAACAAAACCAAAAGTACATTGCTGTTAAAGACAACGGAACAGGAATTTCTGAGGACCTGCAACAACAAATTTTTATTCCGTTTTTTACTACAAAAACCAACGGCTCTGGTATTGGTTTGAGCTTGTCTAAACAGATTTTAAAGCTCCACGGTGGTAGACTAAGTTTACATTCTGTATTGGATGAGGGGAGTACGTTTGTGTTGTTTTTTTAAATATTATCAATACTAGAAAAATCACTTAATTAAAGTATCTTTAAAGTAAAAATATTGGACAACTTAGAAGTTAAGATTAATCAGTTAATTGAAAAAATAGCCAAGTATGATACTGAAAGCTTTGTTGGTTTCTTTGCTTATTTCTTGAAAAGAAGACCTGATGATTCTCTAGACATTAAATTGAACCTTTTTAAATCTAAATTTAAGGACTTTCAGTACTTGATGGCTATAAAAATGTCATTACCTGATGAGAATACAAAAAAATTTGAATTAGATGATAGTAAGATTATTGGCGAATTGGCAAAAAGCCTAAACGAAATCAAAGATTTCTATCAAACTAAAAATTTTTCAGACTACACTGTTGAATCTGTGATCCATGAACTGGCTTATAGAAATCATTTTGATAATGGAAGTCTAAGTTATGTTGAGCAAGACCTAGAGAAAATTCGAACTATTTTTTCTCACTTTGAAGAAAAAATAATCACTGATTTTGGTTTTGACATAGACTTTCTAATTCAATTTTATCAATACAATGAGCTAATTTCAAAAAATCGTGCAGAAAAGTTCACTGCATTTTCAACAACTACAGATTTCATAAACTTCACTGAAAAGATTAAAACTAAAGAAACAAGTTTTTCAGAGAGCTTAGAACTTTTATCTAAAGAAACAAAAGAAGACTTTTTATCCTTCTTTAGTAAGCCTCATGAATATTTATTTTTTTCAAAAGAAGATTTGTTTCAATATTTACCTAAAAATGAGATTAATCGATTTTTAGAACTATTTTGTTTAGACTACAACTCTAAGTTAAATCATAGATATTACGCAGCTGAAAACCCCATAGAAAATAAGCCTATTTTAAAACTTTCAAAAAACTATTATTTAAACTTATGTCAAAAGCAAATACCTATTGCTATATACAATCACCTATATCTTCATTTTTTGAATGATAAAAAAAATAATCCTAAAATTAGAAGACACCGCGAAAAATGTCTCGAAAAAAAAGTAGTCGAAATCTTTAAAAGCTTTTTCTCTCATAAAGAATCATATTTCTTTGAAAATTACTATGTAGAAGAAAATTTTGAACAGGATTTATTAATAATATATAAGGGAAATGCAATTATTATCGAAACGAAAGCTTCAAAATTAAGAGCTCCTTTTCGTGATACAGATAAAGCTATTACTAGACTAAAAGATGATTTTAAAAATTCAATTCAATATGGATATCAACAGTGTTTAAGAATTGAAGATTATTTTTTTGACAATAAAATCTTTGAAATAAAAAATCGTCAAAATAAAACTCTCCACAAAATAGATCCTAATAAAATTCACAATATTCTTTCTATTGTAGTAACACTAGAAAGATATGGTAGTTTGCAAACCGATTTAGCTCTACTACTGGATAAGCATGAAGAGGATTATTACCCATGGTCAGTTTATATAGATGACCTTGAAACATTTTTACTATCATTAAAACATTATTTCAATAATCACGGTAATCGATTAATTGAATACTTAAAACTGAGAAGGACTTTACATGGGAGAATATACGCTATTGATGAACTAGACATTTGTGCTTCTTTTATTAAAGAACCAAGAAAATTTAGAGCTTCTTCAAAAAATAAGCTAAAGCAAATTAAGTTTTCTGCTTTTGAACAATCCTTATTTGATAAATTATACTTTTCAGGGAAATTAAATTTCAAAGAAAATCCTTTACCAAATAAATATTGTTGATAGAATTATTCACTTTTAAATACTATATTTAATCGAAACCGATAAGACTATGAAACATTGGAAATTCACCACCAAAAGAAACACTAAAGAAGTTTTTAAAAGTTTAAGGGCTAAAGGTTTTGTATTCCAACAAAACGATAAAACCAACTTTACTTTACGAAAAAGAATTTTATATCCTTTCTATCTTATTTTTCAAAATAGTTTGGTCGTAAGTGGAAAAATGGTGAATACAGCTGATGAAAACGAAACAGAGGTAGAAATTTCTTTTCAACAACATTTCTTATGGAAAAGTTTGGTTGTGGTTCATCAACTACTATTTTTAGCCTGGGGAATGGCCTTAATTGTACAATCTAATTTTGTAACAGGTACTTTACTCCTTGGGGCTAGTGCTTTGTTATGGTCTGCAGTCCGTTTAAAATACCAAAGAAATGTAGCAGCATACAAAACGTTATTTACTAAGCTATTGCAAAAATAAAAAGGCTATCTTTTCTATTTAAATAACCCAAAATGAATATTCACAAACTAGCCATTTTCATCTTATTTGTATGTGTAGGTTTTGCATGTACTAGTAGTGACAATAGTATTGAAGCTTCCAATACAAGTACTTTTGGAATTAGACACGACAAACTTTTATCAGACTACGAAAGTGTTGCTGCAACTAACAGTACCAACTTACCAAATTTCTCAGCCGTAATTGCTTTTGACTATAGCTTAGATGGTAGTAACAATAGTGAGTTTACTGCAACAGGAGTTTTAATCAATTCGGAATGGATATTAACAGCCGCTCATAACTTTTACGATGCAGAGGAACAAGACAACCCTGCTCCAGTTTCAGGTATAACGGTATTGGTAGGAAATGATCCCAACAACCCAGAAGCAACGTATGCTGTTTCACAAGTAGTACTTCATCCTACATGGTTGCAAGGAAATCAAAATTACAACCATGCCAATGATTTGTGTTTGGTAAAATTAGCGAGTCCTATTACTACTATTACCCCCGTAAGCCTATATACGGAAACAAATGAACTCGTAGGGAGTACTGTTTGGCATTGTGGATTTGGAGACTATTCTCAAACTACAGGTCAGAATCCAGACTTGGACTCTAAAAAGCATGCTATTGCAAATGTATTAGATCGAGTAAAAGGAGATTTTAGAACAACAAGAGATACCCAAGAGTATCTTGGAGGTTTGCTAGCCTTCGATTTTGACAATCCATCGGGTACAAGCAACGCTTTAGGAGACACAACTGTTAACACCGATGAAAGCTATTTAGGTACAGGAACGAGTAATGCAACAGCACTAGATTTAGAAGGAACCACGGTTACTGGAGACAGTGGAGGTCCTTTATTCTTGAATCAAAACAACACTTGGAAAGTGGCTGGAATCTTATCTGGTGGTGCTTCAGAACCTATTGACAATCACAAAGATGGTGATTATGGAGATATTAGCATCTACACACGTGTTTCTACTTCTATAGATTGGATCAATTCTGTAATGGAATAAAAAAAATTGAATTGCTAAAAGCATACTTGATACCTTCAAACAAAAGTATCAAGTAATGCACTAACAAAACCTAGCCTAATACCCAACTACAATTAGCTTTAAGCTAGTGTCCAGTCAACAGAAGCTACCCAATCTAAAATACTAGAAGGCTCTACATTCAATAGTTCTTGAGTTTTAGAAAATGGTTTCATTGCTAAATATTCTCTCTCTTTTTCTACATATCTATACAAATTAGAAATCTCTTTCGCATTCAACGATCCAAAAACAGGAATTAATTGTTGCTCAAAATCGTCTGGTTGTACACTAATAAAAGTGATTTCTTTTCCTAAGTGTTCCGATATCACTTTTGCTATTTCTTCTCCAGAAGCTAAGGTTCCTCCTATCGGTAATTTTAATCCCGACAACTCAGTTTTTTCAACTGCAGCGGCCATAAAACGTGCCAAATCATCGTGGCTTAACCAAGGTACTTTCTGTCCTGAAACTACAGGATAAGGCAATATATTTTTCTCTACCACTAACGGAATAGACCATGGAGCTGCTAAATTATTCAAGTAAACATCTGGCATTAAAGTCAATACTTTTAAACCAGAACTCTTAAACAAGTCTTCTATTTTATACTTAATGTCTATTCCTAACAAATTAGTTTCATGCTTTGGAATGTCAAAACCAGCATTAAAAATTACAAAAGAAACATTCTGAGCCTTAGCTGCATCAATAAAATTCTGTGTAAAAGCAATCGCTTTGACCATATCAAAAATTAAAGGAAAAGTATACACTGCTACCTCAACATTTTTTAATGCTTTTTCTATAGCAACTCTATCTCCTAAACTCCCTAAATAAGCTTCTACCCCTGTTTCTAAATTTGGATGATCTACATTAGAAGTTAGCGTACAAACGGTATGACCTTGGGAAATGATCTCTTTTGCTATTGCCCCCCCTTGAAAACCACTAGCTCCTAAAACAAATACTCTTTTTGACATGATAAATAATTTTAAAATGATAAGACAAACCTATACCTTTACAATACATAAGACAAGTACCTACCCAAAAGTAGGGTGCTAACTTTTTAGTAATAATTACTGATTATCAACAGTATAAAAAGTAAAAAAAATGAAAAATAATTCTGACTGTCCAGTGAGTTATGCCTTAGAAATTATTGGTGGAAAATGGAGCTTGCTATTGGTTAAAGAAATAGGACTGGAAACAAAAAGATTTGGGGAAATTAAAAGATTGATTCCCAGCATTAGTGAAAAAATGTTAATCCAAGAGTTGAAAAAATTGGTTCGTTATGGTATTCTAGAAAGAAAGGCATATCCTGAAATTCCTCCCAAAGTTGAATATTCATTATCCAAAAACGGGAAAAAGATATTACCCATTATTGATCAGATAAAAGAGTTTGGAGTAGAAGTTATGAGTTTAAACACATCTAAGATCTCTTAATAATATAAACTCCAACAAGATACTTAACCATACTAATCCCATGAAAAACACCTCTGAACAAGACACTAAAATAGCTCAATTAACCCTTTGCATCTGTCTAATTCATTTTAGTTTCTCTTGTAAAAACACAGCTCAAATTAACGAATACACCTATGATAAATCTGCTTCCTAACTTAAACTTTCATTTTTTTCTGAAACTTTAAAAATAATTATATATCTTTGAACTATGGAATTAAAAGAAGCTAAAAACAAATACATACAAACGTGGGGAGCATTAGGTTCTCAATGGGGAATTAACAAAACTATGGCACAAATACATGCCTTGTTAATGGTATCTGTTGATGCTCTTTCCATGGAGGAAATTATGGAAGAACTTCATATTTCTAGAGGGAATACAAGTATGAACTTAAAAGCTTTAATTGATTGGGGAATTGTATACAAACAATATAAGCAAGGAGAGCGAAAAGAATATTTTGTAGCCGAAAAAGACTTGGATGTACTAGCTATAAAAATATCTCAAGAAAGAAGTAAAAGAGAAATTAAACCTGCACTAAGGGTACTAAAAGAAGTATCTAATATAGAGAACAATCAAACTGAAGAAACAGTACATTTTATAGATCAAACGACCAAATTACATGACTTTGTTTCTAAAGTAGACAATGTATTAGACAAGGTTACAGAACACAAAGACAACTGGTTAACAAAGTTGGTTCTAAAAATAATGAAATAATTTTTTTTAAACATAACTTTCAATATTTTCTGAAAGTTTAAAACATAAAAAAAATGACACTAAATACTATAGGCTATCTATGCTACCTTTTAATTACATGTATTATTATAATCTACATGGGAAGAGTATGTTACAAAAATGGCAATGTCTATGTTTTAGAGATTATACCAAACCATAAAGATCTTTGCTTGCAAATAAATAAAATGCTGCTCATTGGTTTTTATCTAGTAAATATTGGCTACTGTGCGACCACTATAATTACGTGGACAACCATAAACCACCCCTTACAATTATTAGAAATGATTAGCTCAAAAACAGCTACTATTATAACCATTCTAGGTATCCTACACTATGGGAACATCAGTATAATCTCTATCTATTTAAAACGAATTATTAATTAAATACACAATATTATGGAAAGTCAAAAAATCTTAATTGCCTACTTTATTTATTTACCTATCGCACTAACATTAACCTACTATGTTTCTAAAACACTTTTTAAAAACAGCATTCCTTTTATGCTAGATATTTTTAAAGGTCGTGAAGAAATAGCCATTGCTACAAACAAGTTATTCGAGACAGGATTTTACCTATTAAATATTGGTTGGGCATTACATATTTTAAAAATTAAATACAATATTTCAACCTATCAAAGCTTGATTGAAACCTTAAGCTATAAAATCGGAAACTTCTCTATCTACCTAGGAATCATGCTATTTATAAATCTATATTTATTTTTTAGAGGAAAGAAAAAATCAAAACAAACCACAACTGCTACAGTTATAAAAAGTTAAATAGTTATGAAACAAATAAATAATTATTTCATTGCAAGTATTTGGATATTAAATGGGCTATTCTGTAAAATATTCAACCTAGTACCAAGACACTCACAAATTGTTAAGAAAATATTAGGGTACGAACATTTTCTAACCTTGACAACAATTATTGGATGCTTAGAGGTAGTAATGGCCTTCTGGATACTGTCTAAAATACAATCCAAATTAAATGCCATCGCTCAAATTGTTATTATTCTTATTATGAATATCCTTGAGTTTTTCTATGCTCCAGAATTGTTGTTATGGGGACAGTTGAACGCTGTGTTTGCTCTAATATTTGTCGTGTTTATCTATATAAATGAGTTCAACTCTTTCTCTATAAATACTAAAAAAGCTTATTGATATGAAATTTTTAAAACAACATCCTTTTTCTGTTAAAGCTTATTTTGACCATTCCACAGTTCTAACTTTTGCTGTTCCAAAAGAAGATTTAGAATCTCTAATTCCAGATTGTCTTGAGCTAGATACTTACGATGATAAATGGGCATTTGTAGCTATAGCTATAGTACAAACCAAAGCACTTAGACCATCAAGAATTCCTGAATTTTTAGGTAATAACTTTTTCTTAATTGGTTATAGAATCTTCGTTCGTTATCAAAATTTAAAAGGTCAAAAGCTAAGGGGATTGTATGTCTTAAAATCAGAGACTGACAAACTTAAGATGCAGTTTTTAGGGAATATTTTTACACATTTTAATTATGCTACTACTGATATTAACACGAAAACAAATGAAACTTCTACAATTATCTCATCTAAAAAATCTGATTTTAAAATTGAATATTTAAACCAAGTAAAAGAAACACAACTCCCAATACAATCCCCTTTTAGGACATGGAGAGAAGCAAGAAAATTTGCGGGCCCTATGCAATATACATTCTCGTACTCTAAAAAGAGTAATAAAGTAATTATTGTAAAGGCAATTAGAAAAAACTGGAAACCTCAACCGCTAAGCATAACTAATTATCATATCAACTTTCTAAAAGAACTTGGTTTTAAAGAAAAAACTGTTTTAGCAAATGCTTTTCAAATTAAGAATGTACCATATCAATGGCAAAAAGGGGAAGTAGAATTATGGAACTAACTAGAAGACCTCTTCAGGGAACAGTAAATATTATACGTTTCAACTGGCATTTTTATGCAATTTCCTTAGGACTGATTTCATTAAACACTTTGCTATTAGACTATAGGTTAACACCTTATGTAAACAGTAGTATTCTTATCCCTCTAATACTATCCCTTGCTGTCTCCTGTTACATCTATGATTATTCAAACTTGTATGAATTACCTTGGTTAGATAACTTAAACAATACTAAAATCTTGAATGTAAGTGCTGGGTTTGATGAAACAAGTGAATTATTAAAACAAAAATACCCTAAAGCAACTATCTCAAAATGTGATTTTCACGAACCTGATAAACATACAGAAGTTTCAATTGAAAGAGCGAGAAAAATCTTTCCTCCCAGCCCAGAAACGATAAATGTCAGCACGAAGCAACTACCTTTTGCATCTGATTCCTTTGATACAATTCTTATCACGTTCTCTGCTCACGAAATTAGAAATGAAAAAGAAAGAATCCATTTCTTTGGAGAACTAAATAGAATTTTAAAATCCAATGGTACCATCTATGTTACTGAGCATTTAAGAGATATTCCAAATCTTATGGCTTATACGATAGGGATCTTTCATTTTTATTCAAAAAAGTCTTGGATAAAAGCATTCACAAAATCTAAGCTTTCTATACAACAAGAAATTAAAACAACACCTTTTATATCAACCTTTAAACTTTGTAAACATGGAACTACATCTTAAAATTATCGGAATTGCATTTATTCTACTAGCAGGTATACATATTATTTTCCCTAAGTTCTTTCATTGGAAAAAGGAGTTATCTCATTTAAGTATTATTAACCAAGAGATTATGAAAGTTCATACATTTTTTATTGCCATAACAGTATTTCTTATGGGAATTCTATGTATCAATTCAACAAACCAATTACTTACAACAAAACTTGGAAAAACAATTTTATTTGGACTGGCAATATTTTGGTCACTTAGGCTCCTTACCCAGTTCTTTGGTTATTCCTCTAAGACCTGGAAAGGCAAAACGTTTGAAACTAGTGCTCATGTATTCTTTAGCATTTTTTGGTGCTATGTATCTGGAGTATTCTGGATATCTTATGGAGGATAAAAAAGAACCATTACACATAAGTACAAAAATGCAAAGAACTACGGTATGGCTTTGTATTTTATTAGTTTTACTTAAACAATATTTGTATGTTTCTTAAAGCCCTATTATTCACAATTATGTTACAAACACCTTTAACTTCTAAACCTATTTTCCATTTTTATAAAAATGCCAATATTCAAAACTGGGTGGTAGTAGACGATGTAGTAATGGGTGGAATATCTACAGGAAGTTTTAGCTTAAACCCAGATGGACATGGGGTTTTTAAAGGATACGTTTCTTTAGAAAACAACGGGGGATTCTCCTCTGTTCGCTATAATTTTAAAAAAATAACCGTAGAAAATTACACCAAAGTCTACATTCGTTTAAAAGGTGATGGCAAAGACTATCAATTTAGAATAAAGACCAAAACCACAGATTACGAAGCATATATTCAACCTTTCTCT
Source organism: Wenyingzhuangia sp. IMCC45574 (assembly GCF_054182685.1). Lineage (NCBI taxonomy): Bacteria > Pseudomonadati > Bacteroidota > Flavobacteriia > Flavobacteriales > Flavobacteriaceae > Wenyingzhuangia > Wenyingzhuangia sp. IMCC45574. The sequence goes on from NZ_CM135169.1 coordinate 1,663,491, forward strand.
ACCACAGGTAAATGGCAAGAAATTACCATTGATCTAAAAGACTTATACCCTACTTTTAGAGGTAGAATTTTAGACAAACCCAATTTCGCTAGTGAATCTTTTGAAGAGATTCGTTTTTTAATCGCCAATAAAAAAGCAGAAACTTTTTGTTTGTTGATTGATACAATAGAGTTGAGATAAAAGGTTACTTCTTGATACACTCCGTACTCGAAGTGACCTTTCATTAAAATCTCATGTTTAAATCTTTCAATTATTGAATTATTTTATAAATCCATCTCTTTTAAATTCTCTATTTTATTTCGTTCTAAAAAGGCATCAATTGTTTCAAAATGCTCTACAACACGTTGTTCTTTAAACTCATACACTTTTTCAGACAATCCTTTTAAGAAATCACGGTCGTGAGAAACAAGAATTAAAGTTCCATCAAAATCCATTAAAGCATCTTTAATAACATCTTTAGAACGTAAATCTAAGTGGTTGGTAGGTTCATCTAAAATTAAAACATTTACTGGCTCTAGTAATAACTTTACCATGGCCAAACGTGTTTTTTCTCCTCCAGAAAGCACTCCTACTTTTTTCTCTATATCGTCTCCTTTAAACATAAAGGCTCCTAATATATTTTTAATCTGAGTTCTTACATCTCCTACAGCAACATTGTCTACTGTTTCAAAAATGGTCATTTCGTTGTCTAACAAAGAAGCTTCGTTCTGAGCAAAATAACCCACTTTGGCATTGTGTCCTAAACCTCCTGATCCTTCAAAATCAATTTGCCCCATAATGGCTTTTATCATGGTAGACTTACCCTCTCCGTTTCTTCCTACAAAACTCACTTTTTCTCCCCTACGAATAGCAATATTCGCATCTTTAAAAACCGTATGATCTCCATAGGTTTTAGTCATATTTTCTACTTTAACCGGATAATCTCCCGATCGTTGAGAAGGTGGAAAACGCAATCGTAAAGAAGAAGTATCTACTTCATCTACTTCTATAATTTCCAATTTCTCTAACATACGTTTTCTAGAAGCTACCGAAGAAGCTTTGGAATAAGTTCCCTTAAAACGTTCTATATACAACTTATTATCTGCAATCATTTTTTGTTGCTCATCGTAGGCTTTTTGCTGATTTGCTCTACGTTCTTTACGCAACTCTAAATAATGAGAATAACTTGCTTTGTAATCGTACACTTTCCCCATAGAAACCTCTAAAGTTCTATTGGTAATATTATCTACAAAGGCTTTATCGTGAGAAATTACAATTACAGCCTTGGCTTTGTTTAATAAAAAGTTCTCTAACCAAATTACCGACTCTATATCTACGTGGTTGGTAGGCTCATCTAACAATATCAAATCGGGCTTTTTAAGTAATATCTTTGCCAACTCAATACGCATACGCCACCCACCACTAAACTCAGATGTTGCTCTGTTAAAATCTTCGGCTGTAAATCCCAATCCTTTTAGCGCTACTTCTACTTCTGCCTGATAGTTTACCTCTTCTAAGGCATAATATTTTTCACCCAAGTCAGATACTCGCTCAATAATCTTCATGTATGCTTCCGATTCATAATCGGTACGAGTTTCTAATTGCTTGTTTAAATCATCCATTTCGGCTTTCATTTTAAAAACCTCATCAAATGCTTTAGAAGCTTCTTCTACCACAGTACAATCATCATCCATTAATAAATGCTGAGGCAAATAAGCGATTACCGTATCTTTAGGACAACGAACCCCTCCCCTAGTTGCTTTCTGATAGCCTGCAATAATCTTCATCATGGTAGACTTTCCAGCTCCATTCTTTCCCATTAAGGCAATCTTATCATTTTCATTAATCACAAAAGAAACGTCACTAAAAAGTGTATGCCCACTAAACTCTACTGCTAAGTTATCTACAGAAATCATCGGTATAAATTTTGAATGCCAAAAGTACAAAAAAGGTCTCTAGACAATTTGACTAAAGACCTTTATTTTATACGTGAAATGAATTAAAAAAACTTGCCATAACTGACTAGTGAAATGGCAAGAAATAACTAGAAACTATTAAAGTTAACCTGAACAAGTTGTTACAGGTTACTGATAATACAGGTTTAAATATTCTACGAATCGTTGGTATTTTTAAGGTAGATAAAACTTAAATTTATCAAAAATTGATTCTTTATTTATCTGCTTGCTACTTTCAACCTAATAAAACTTTTTCCAAAATTTTTAAAAGCAAACAGAAAAAACATAAAAAAACTCCCACTTTTTATTTTGATCATGTTGATATTTTTCGCCCAACGATCGTAGAACTTTAAAATACATTAAGTATTTATACGTACAAAACTAAGTAATGTTTTTTCAATACCAAAATAATTTAGCCTTTTTATTTTCATCCTACTTAAGAACCACAAACAAACAAAACATAGTATATCAACAACTTAACTAAAAAAATCTAAAAGAAAAAGGAATCCTAGTAAAAACTAAGACTCCTTTAAAACACTTTCCAAAAACTAAGTAATAATACCTGTATATTTATGCTATTTCTGGCTTTACCTCTACTGCAGCAATTTCATCTTCTGGAGAAAACTTAATTGTTAACGCAACCAAACCAGTTACAATTACCATAATACCAATTATAAAATAACCGCTAGATACCGCATTAGAAGATGCTGCTGCTTGTGCTGCTTTTACTACATCTTCTGCAGCTCCATTATTAGCTATAATAGCTGCTTTTTCTGCTACTGCAGATTTAGATTTTAATAAAATGGCTGCTAAGAATGCTCCTACATTTCCTCCTGCTCCAACAATACCACTAATAGAACCTATTGCTTTTTTATTGATAAAAGGTACTACAGAAAATGTAGCTCCTTCTGCCATTTGCACAGATAAACTAAATAAAATTAAGAACACAAATGCAACAGTAAAACTTTCCATTCCAGAAAAGGCTGCTAACATTACTCCTTCTACTGCTAAAATTACTGTAAGAAACAATACACGTCCTCTTAAACCTTTTAGTTTTCCAAACTTATCTCCAAAGAAACCTCCTAAAGTTCTTGCAAAAATATTCATTAATGCAAACGACAATACTAAGTTACCTGCTGTTACACGCTCTAACTGAAATGAGTTCTGTAAATAATCATCCATAGTTCCATATACTGTTAACTCCATTCCAAAACAAGCAGCATATACTACAAATAAAATCCAAACTCTATAATCTTTAACAGCCACTCCAAAACCTGCCTCATCTTTCTTTAACTCTGGCATTTTTCCTGTAGCTTTTAACTCTTTAAAGTTACCTTCTGGTGTATCTTGTGTAAAAAAGTAATACACAATCCCCATTAAAAAACAGATAGCTCCAGCTATTATCATAGAATACCTCCATGCTTCTGTTTCTGCAATTCCAAAACTAACAACAGCAGCTGCAATTAAAGGCATCCCCAAACGGTTAGCACCTCCTCCTAAGTTCCCCCATCCTGCAGAAGTAGCATTGGCAGTACCTACAATATTAGGAGCAAACATAATAGATGTGTGGAACTGTGTAATTACAAAAGAGGCTCCAATAAATCCAATAAACAACCTACACACTAAAAATTGCAAAGGTGTTTGTACCAAACCAATACAAATTACCGGAATAGACCCTAACATTAACAACCAAGTATAACATAATCTTGGTCCATACTTATCACACAATTTTCCAATTAAAAGTCTTGCGAATACAGTTCCTGTTACCGCTAAAATAATTGAGTTCCATTTTTGATCTGGTGTTAACCCTAAATCCTTAACTACGTAAGGCATAAATGGAACAATTCCAAACCATGCAAAGAAACACATGAAAAATGCAATAGCAGTAATCCAAAACGTTTGTATTGGCTTACTTTTTAAATTAAACAACTCTAATTTGGTTGCTTTTGCTGAAGTTGACATACTCTAATTTTTAAAATTCCTTAATCCTTAATAATAACTACGTAATAATACGTAAATTCAGTACCGCAAAATTACGTATACATTTGAACTAAAAAATTTTTTAAAGCATTTTTTTAAGGCTAAAATGAAAATAAAAACCCCAAACTATTAAAAAACAACACAAAAACCCTTTTTAATCATTTTAAAAACTGCCAAAAGACATATTTAATAAAACTGCAACTAACATCATTAAAAAACTACCTGTTTTACATTTAAAAAGTTGTTAATAATCATACTTAGTTTTATTACAAATATGTAATTATACAGTTTTAATAAATTTAACTATGCATCTTATTTTTTGTTTAAAAATTTCTTAGTTAAACTTTGTACTTTTGCGCTATTAAAATCATACTATGCAAAAAATTTTCTTTACCTTATTACTGGTATTCATTAGTTCTAAATCTTTTAGTCAAGAAATAGGAATTCGATTTGGAGAATTTACCAACAGCAATGTTGCTATTGATGGAATTGTAAATTTTGATGATAACTCTAGGCTTCATGGAGACATAACGTTTGGAAACGGAATTGGAGCAAATCTTTTATATGACTTTAAAGTTGATGCCATTGATAAAACAGATTTTCAATACTATTTTGGTCTAGGTTTAGGAACCTTTATAGGAGACCCTTTTGTTTTAGGTATAAATGGAGAAACCGGTGTAGAATATTTATTTAAGAAAACTCCTATAACCTTAGGTGTAGATTGGAGACCACAATTAAATATTATTGCCAAAACAGAACTTAAAATACTACAATTTGGGGTGAATATTCGTTATAGGATAAACGAATTATAAAATTTAAGAAAAGGATATATGCAGAAGAAAATAAATATACAAAACAAAAAAGCTCGTTTTGAATACGAAATACTAGACAAATACGTAGCTGGAATTGTACTAACAGGAACCGAAATTAAATCCGTAAGACTAAGCAAAGCTCGTATTACCGAAAGCTTTTGCGAGTTTAATGACAGAGGAGAGCTTTTTGCGATTAACACATTTATAGAAGAATATCTTTACGGAAACGCTTACAATCACAAACCCAAAAGTTCTAGAAAACTCTTATTAAATAAAAGAGAATTAAAAAAATTAGAAAAAGAAGTCCAAAATGTTGGGTTGACAATAGTCCCTTTACGTCTTTTTTTAAATGATAAAGGTTACGCAAAATTAGAAATAGGTCTTTGTAAGGGTAAAAAATTGTACGACAAAAGGCAAACTATTAAAGATCGTGACAATAAAGTAGCTTTGGATAGATTAAAAAAGAGCTATAATTAACATTACAAACATTCTATATGTTACAAAAACTACTAAGTAGTCATAAAATTATTTTAGGATCTAAATCGCCTAGAAGACAACAATTTTTAAAAGACCTAAACATCCCGTTTGATGTAAAAACTTCTGAAGCAGAAGAAATCTACCCTCACCACTTAACCCGTGGAGATGTAACGGAGTTCTTAGCAAAACAAAAAGCCTTTAACATTGGCGTAGAAAACAACGAACTTTTAATAACCTCAGATACAATTGTTTGGTTTGATGGTCAGGCATTGGGAAAACCAACGGATAAAGACGATGCCATTCGTATTTTAGAAAACCTATCGGGTAGTTCTCACGAAGTAATTACTTCTGTCTGTCTTTCTACAATAAAAAAAACACACTGCTTTACAGTAGCTACAAAAGTTTTTGTTGATGAGCTTGATAAGGATGAAATTAACTTCTATGTAAACCACTACGAACCTTTTGACAAAGCAGGAAGTTATGGAATTCAAGAATGGATTGGATTGATTGCCGTATCTAAAATAGAAGGTAGTTACACCAATGTTGTAGGACTCCCTACAAGTAAGTTATACCAAGAGCTTAAAAACTTTTTATAAAACACTTATTGGCGGCATAAAATTATTACTTTTGTCGTCGATTAAACGTTAGATATCTAAAATGAAAAAATATACGTACACAGAGAAGAAAGATACTCGTTCTGGTTTTGGTGCTGGTTTAGCACACTTAGGGAGAACAAACCCTAATGTTGTTGCTTTATGTGCAGATTTAGTTGGATCTTTAAAAATGGGAGAGTTTATTAAAGAAAACCCAGAGAGATTTTTCCAAATTGGTATTGCAGAAGCTAACATGATGGGAATTGCTGCAGGATTAACAATTGGTGGAAAAATTCCTTTTACTGGAACTTTCGCAGGATTCTCTACAGGTCGTGTTTACGATCAAATTAGACAATCTATCGCTTATTCTGATAAGAACGTTAAAATATGTGCTTCTCACGCAGGTTTAACTTTAGGAGAAGATGGTGCTACTCACCAAATCTTAGAAGACTTAGGTTTGATGAAAATGTTACCTGGTATGACAGTAATTAACCCTTGTGACTACAATCAAACAGAAGCTGCAACTATTGCAATTGCTGAATACGAAGGTCCTGTTTACTTACGTTTTGGTAGACCAGTAGTTCCAATTTACATGCCTAAATATACTGATACTGCTCACGAAAATAAATTCGAAATTGGTAAAGGTATTCAAATGACAGAAGGAACTGATGTAACCATCATTGCTACAGGTCACTTGGTATGGGAATCTTTACAAGCTGCTGAAGAATTAGAAGCTAAAGGAATTAGTGCTGAAGTAATCAACATTCACACTATTAAACCATTAGACGAAGAAATTATCTTAAAATCTGTTGCTAAAACAGGATGTGTAGTTACTGCAGAAGAGCATAATTTCTTAGGAGGTTTAGGAGAAAGTGTTGCTAGAACATTGGCATTAAACACTCCTGCACCACAAGAGTTTGTTGCTACTAATGATACTTTTGGAGAATCTGGTACACCTGCTCAATTAATGGACAAATACGGATTAAACGCTGCTGCTGTTGTAGAAGCTGCTCAAAAAGCAATTCAGAGAAAAGGGTAACAAAACCTATTTACTCTTAGTTATAATATATCAAAGCTGTGATTTTTATCACAGCTTTTTTTATGACATAGAAAATAGTACACCATAAAAAAACCTCGCTAATTGCGAGGTTTCTTATTTTATATAAAATTTACTCTATCTAAACGATTGCTCGTCTAAACACATAAACTTATTATTAATATCTGTAATACTCTGGCTTAAATGGACCTTCTACAGTAACACCAATATATTTAGCCTGGTCTTCTGATAAAACATCTAATTCTACACCAATTTTAGCCAAGTGTAAACGAGCCACTTTTTCATCTAAATGCTTAGGCAATGTATAAACATCATTTCCATAAGCCTCAGAATTATTCCATAATTCTAACTGAGCCAAAGTTTGGTTTGTAAACGAGTTAGACATTACAAAACTTGGATGTCCTGTTGCACATCCTAAGTTTACCAAACGTCCTTCTGCCAACACTAAAAACTCTTTCCCATCAATTGTGTATTGATCTACTTGTGGTTTAATTTCAACTTTGGTATCTCCATAGTTTTCATTTAACCATGCCATATCAATCTCATTATCAAAGTGACCAATATTACAAACAATTGCCTTGTCTTTTAACGATTTAAAATGACGATCTACAATAATATCTTTATTACCAGTTGTTGTAATAACAATATCTGCACGCTTAATAGCATCGTCCATTTTCTTAACCTCAAAACCGTCCATTGCAGCTTGTAAAGCACAAATTGGATCTATTTCGGTAACAATAACTCTAGCTCCAGCTCCTTGTAAAGATGCAGCAGAACCTTTACCTACATCACCATAACCAGCAACAACAGCTACTTTACCTGCCATCATTACATCTGTTGCTCTACGAATTGCATCTACTGCAGATTCTTTACAACCATATTTGTTATCAAACTTAGATTTTGTAACAGAATCGTTCACATTAATCGCAGGCATTGGTAAAGTTCCAGCTTTAACACGTTCTATTAAACGGTGAACTCCAGTAGTCGTTTCTTCAGACAAACCTTTAATTCCAGCAACTAACTCAGGATATTTATCCAACACCATATTTGTTAAATCTCCACCATCATCTAAGATTAAGTTCAATGGTTTTCTATCCTCTCCAAAAAAGATAGTTTGCTCTATACACCAATCAAACTCTTCTTCGTTTAATCCTTTCCATGCATACACAGGAATACCAGCAGCAGCAATTGCAGCAGCAGCCTGATCTTGTGTAGAAAAAATATTACAAGAAGACCAAGTAACCTCAGCTCCTAAATCCACTAAAGTCTCTATTAAAACAGCTGTCTGAATTGTCATGTGTAAACACCCTGCAATTCTAGCACCTGCTAAAGGCTTTTGCCCTTTGTACTCTTCTCTAATACTCATTAACCCTGGCATTTCAGCCTCAGCTAAATGGATTTCTTTTCTACCCCATTCTGCCAAAGAAATATCTTTTACTTTGTAAGGAACGTATGTTGTCTCTAAACTCATATTATTAGTATCTTTGTGTATTGTAACTATTAGACTGCAAATTTACGAAATCCTTACTATTATAAATGCCTTTATTTAAAACAATAGAAATCACTCAAAACACCACCATTTTTGTGTGGAAAATAACCGAGAGTCTAGATTTCTTAAAGGATGTTTACTTATCTAAAAACAGTCTAGATAGATTAAACTCGATGAAATCTATCCCACATCAAAAAGGTTTCTTGAGTATTCGTCATCTTTTAAAGCAAATCAACCTAACAGACAATGATCTTTATTACAACGAGTGTGGAAAACCCTTGCTAAAAAACAACCAGAATATTTCTATTACCCACTCTTTTGATTTTTCTGCAATTGTAATTTCTAACTGTCAAGTAGGAATTGATATTGAAAAAAACAGACCTAAAATAAATGTCATAAAACATCGGTTTACTGATTTTATTCAAAAAGACTTGGCCGAAAAAGAGTTCATTCAACAATTAACACATATTTGGGCAGCCAAGGAATCCATGTTTAAAATTCACCCTTGTGGCGGAATGAGCTTTAAAAATGACTTAAAAATTCTGTCTAGAAATCCGAATATAGGAAAAGGTAGAATTGAGACTCCGGAATTAAAATTAGATTGCAATTTGTTCTTTTTTCAGCTAGAAGACTACTCTATGTCTATAGCCACTGAATAAACACCAACATTTGTTTATTCTTTTTTACCTACCAGTAGTTAACATTTTCTTATCATTACATGTTAAAAGTTTTACAAAAACATAGTTTTTAACAGGTGGTTATTCCTCTAAGAATGATTAATATTGTTGTTGTGTTTGTTTATTCGATCCCCAAATAAGCATAACATTAGAAAAAATGTTATTAACAAATATTAAAAAAAGGATGAGGTTAGAACCAAAACTGAGAGAAGAAATTGACAAAAGAGGAATTACTAAGGAGATGTTAGCTCAACAAATGTTGGCTTTTGTTAAAGGTACCCCTACAATAGAGTTAGACAGAATAGCAACCGTTGGTGATGGGATTGTAGAAATCAACAGCTATGACAGAAGTAAGTTTATGAATATCTATAACTTAAAACAATCTGAAATAGAAATTCACAAGTTTACACCAGCCTCAGGATTAGCTTCTAGAATGTTTAAAGGTTTGGCAGAGTTTTACCACACTAAAACTTTAAACCCAATGGCCAAGTACTTTTTTAATAACTTACACAAGTTTCCTTTTTACAAAGACATTATCATTGAGTTCAATCAAGCTCATCCAGAAATAAAAAAACTTGACAACTTAACAAACAAGTTAACTTTCTTGTATTTTATTTTAAGTGAAAAGGGATTAAACTTTCAGAAAACTCCTAAAGGATTAATTAAATTTCACCAATACGACATAGATAATAAGTCTGCTTTAGAAGAACAAATAGACGAAGGGTATTACTATGCTATCAGCAAAAATCAAAGTGTAAATATTCACTTTACAGTTAGTCCAGATTTTCTTGAAAAATTTAAAAAAGATGCAGAAGACTATGTAGCTTCTAACTACGCAGATTCTGGAATTACTTTTAACTTAACATATTCTATTCAAAAGCCAAGTACAGATACTATTGCCTTAAACTACGACAATACTCCATTTAAAGACGAAGATGGTAACTATTTGTTTAGAGCCGGAGGACATGGTGCTTTAATAGAAAACTTAAATGAGATTGATGCTGATTTGATCTTTGTAAAAAACATAGACAATGTTAGTCATCAAAATCATATGGAGGAAACCATTAAGTACAAACAAGTATTAGGTGGTAAGTTGTTATTCTTACAAGAAAAAATATTTGGATACTTAAAGAGTTTAAAAGAAACTCCAGAAGAAGCAGACTTGCAAGAAATACGTTTCTTTTTAATGGAGAACTTCTTTATTGATTTAAACGAAGAATGCGGAATTGACTGCTTAATAACTTTCTTAAATAGACCTTTACGTGTTTGTGGAATGATTAAAAACCAAGGGGATGCCGGAGGTGGTCCTTTCTGGATTCAGACAAACGAAGAAGGAGCAATTGCTAAAACTTCTCTGCAAATTATAGAGAGTGCACAGATAGATAAAGAAGATCCTAAACAAAAAGAGATTATGTACAATGCTACACACTTTAACCCTGTAGATATTGTATGCTCTGTTAGAGACTTTGAAGGAAATAAATTTGATCTAACACAATATGTAAACCACGATGCGGTATTTATTACCGACAAGACCGTGAAAGGTGTAGGTGTTAAAGGGTTAGAATTACCTGGTTTATGGAACGGTGCTATGCACGATTGGTTGTCTGTTTTTGTAGAAGTACCTATCGAAACTTTTAACCCTGTAAAATCTGTTACGGATTTATTATCTCCAATGCACCAAGCTTAAGCATTGGTTTGACCAATATAATTAGACAGGTCTTGTTGCCTGTCTAGTTTACCTGTTTTAAAATAGGTAACACCATCATGATTGTTGATAAAGAACTTTTCAAAGCCAACTTTATCAACAATTTTGCTTTTAGAAAGCATATCTCTCACAGGCCCTTTTACATTCGAAAAGAACACATCTATTTCTTTGTCTTCATAAAAATCGGTAACAGACTCTAACATTTGAATTGCGGTACTATCCACACCATTTACACATTCAAAATCTAAGAGAATCAATTTTAACGTTTCTCCTTTCTTTTGAGCCTCTGTCTGAACCACATCCCTAAAATAATCAGAATTCGCAAAATATATTCGCGCATCAAATCGTAAGATTAAAATCTCATCATCTACCTCTACTGCATCAAACCTATCTATATTCCTAAATATTTTAGTAGCTGGAATTCTACCTAAAACTGCTACATGAGGTCTCGATGTTCTAGCAATCAACATCACCAATGAAAGCACGACTCCGATAACAATTCCTTCTTTAATTCCTAAAAACAAAGTTCCAGAGAAAGTAGCTACTAGCATCCAGAAATCACTTTTATTTAATTTCCACAATCGGATAGCTTCTTTATAATTAACCAACTTAATTACCGAAACAATAATGATTCCTGCCAATACAGCCTTAGGCAAATAATAAAAATAAGGAGTTAAAAAAAGTAGCACTAATACCAAAACCAACATAGAAAATAATGCTGCCAAACCGGTTCTAGATCCTGCATCATCATTTACTGCAGATCTTGAAAAACTGGCAGTTGTTGGGTACGATTTAAATAGAGCTCCAAACATATTCATCATCCCTAAAGCAATTAATTCTTTGTTGGGAGATATCAAGACATCGTCTGTGTTTTTCTCCAATGCTTTTCCAATAGAGATTGTCTCTAAAAAACCTATAATTGCCAAAGTCAATGCAATAGGAAATAAATCCGATATAGTCTTTAGTGTAATAACAGGAAACTGAAAAGAAGGCAAACCAGAGGGAATGTCTTGTAACACTTCAACATTTGGCAAAAAAGCATGAAAAAAGTGCAAACCTAAAATTCCGACAACTACAACAAATAAAGGCCCTGGTAATTTAGATTTTGTGAGTTTAATTGCAAACAGAATAGCCACTGTCACCAATCCAATACACAAAGTTTGAAACTCTACTTTGTCTATTTGCTGTACCAACGAAAAGAGAATTTCTTGCAAACGATTGCTCCTTGGAATTGGAATTCCAGACAAATTTTTAAACTGGTTGATTCCGATTACAATAGCCGCGGCAGAACTAAATCCGCTAATTACTGGTTTGGATAAAAAATTGACGATAAAACCTAGCTTACCTACTCCCAATAAAAACTGAATAATCCCTACACAAAAGGCCAACAAAATGGCCAAAGTTACATAAGCATCTGTTCCTCCTAAAGCCAAGGTAGACACACCAGCAGCTACAATTAAAGAATCCATTGCTACAGGCCCTACTGCTACTCTCTGCGAAGTACCAAACAGCAAATACATAAACTGTGGTAACAATGCACTATACAACCCATATATTGGTGGCAATCCAGCAATTAACGCATAGGCAATTCCTTGAGGTATTAGAACAACTCCCACTGTAATTCCTCCTACAATATCCGCTTTTAAGTTCTGCTTAACATTGTACTTAGGCAACCATTCTAAAATAGGAATCCATGTTTTCATAGGCTAAAATAATTCTCCTTGACTGGTAGGTTTTGAAATATCTAAATGTTTATATGCCAACTCTGTTACTTCCCTACCTCTTGGAGTTCTAATAATAAAACCTTGTTGAATTAAAAAAGGTTCATAAACCTCCTCTATCGTCTCAGCATTCTCGCTAACAGCTGTAGCCAAAGTACTAATTCCAACAGGTCCTCCTTTAAATTTTTCTATAATAGTAGTTAGAATTTTATTATCCATCTCATCCAAACCAAAAGCATCTACATTTAATGCTTTTAATCCAAACCTGGCTATTTCTACGGTAATGCTACCATTTCCTTTTATCTGAGCAAAATCTCTTACCCTTCTTAATAAGGCATTGGCAATACGAGGAGTACCACGACTACGTCCTGCAATTTCTATTGCAGCTTCCATAGTAATAGGTGTATTTAAAATTTTAGCACTTCGTTGTACAATAGTACTTAGCAACTCTGTGTCATAATATTGTAATCTACTAGAGATACCAAAACGAGCACGCATTGGTGCCGTTAATAAACCTGAACGTGTAGTTGCTCCAATTAAAGTAAACGGCTCTAAGTTGATTTGAACCGTACGTGCATTAGGTCCCGACTCGATCATGATATCAATCTTAAAATCTTCCATAGCAGAGTACAAGTACTCTTCTACAATAGGACTTAGTCTATGAATTTCATCAATAAACAAAACATCACGCTCGTCTAACCCTGTTAACAAACCTGCCAAATCTCCTGGCTTATCTAACACAGGCCCCGAAGTAACTTTAATACCTGCATTTAACTCATTTGCTAAAATATGAGCCAACGTTGTTTTTCCTAATCCGGGAGGTCCATGGAACAAGGTATGATCCAAAGCTTCTCCTCTTAAATTAGCAGCCTCTACAAATATTTTTAAATTTTCTATGGCTTGTTCCTGACCTGTAAAATCATCAAAAGATAGTGGACGTAGTTTTTTTTCTACATCTATCTCATCATTAGAAAAATTAGTGTTATCTGGGTTTAAGTTTTCGTTCATCGGTAAGTCGTTCTACCTACAAATATAAGCTATATACATAAAAAAAGAGGAGCTAAATTAGCCCCTCTTTATCTTTTATATTTTGATTAAAACTGGAATTTATACCCTACATCTGGGAAAAAACCGATTTGATTCACCTGATTCACCTCATTTGTGATTCGATTGTAACGTCTGGCAAAAATATTCTCGTTAGCAGTTACGTTTTGCAAATCGAAATAAAACTGATGCGATTGTTTCTTTGTTTTGCTATTTAATTTCATACCAAATTTTAAATCCCAACGAAAGTAATCTTTGTTTTGCAAACTAAAAGCCTCATCATCTATGGTTTGTTCAAAACCAGCGGCTTGCGATGCTGCTAAATCAATAGGGGTATAAAATCTACCTCCTGCGTACGTTACTTTTGTATCTGCAAACAATATTTTTCTTCCATCTTTTCCTATTTTAAACTCTTTCCCTCCTAATAAATTTAGGACTCGTTGATTGTTAAAAGGTGTATTCCTTTCAATTCCATCGCTCCCTTTATACTTACTTTCAAAGAACGAAGCTGTAAACAAAGCATAATACCCTTTGGTGAAAAACTTCTCAACTGTGATTTCAACTCCCTTGTTGGTTCCTGTTCCTTCACTTACTAAAGAAGTTCTATCGCCTGAGAAACCAAAGCCTGTCCCTTCTGTTAAAGTAGAATAACTCGATGAATTTTGCTCTACACCTGCTTTTTGTATACTTTGATAATATAATTCTAATTTTGCTCTCCAACTATTTCTCAATCGCACATCGTACCCCAATACATAATGATGGCTACGTACAAAATCTAAATCCTTATTCGTTTGTACTAACTCCCCATCAACATCTTCGTTTACTAATAAAAGAGGTAAAGCTATGGGTTGGTGATGCAGTCCGTACCCCGCACTAAACTGATGTCTTCCTAATTTATAATTCGCTCCTACTCTAGGCTCCACAACAAACTGATTGCTTAAGCTACTATGTTGTGCATGAATTCCAGTATTTAGAGTCAAGTGCTCCGTTAATCTTATCCTTGACTGGATAAAAGGTTGCGTTATATAAACATCTTCATCTGTATCTCTATACGTAAATAAATCAGGATTTCCATCTCCGTTAGTATCATCCTGCTCATACCTATCTTTATTTACTAATCTTATTTTGTAATTTTCTACAACCACACCAGCTCTTAGAGTCACTTTTTTACTCAACTTAGAATTCACCAAAGTAGACAGCGTATATCTTGTTTCCTTATCGTTAAAATCTGAGTATCGAATTTTGTTATCCAAATCACTCATATCAACTGCTCTGTCTGCGATGAATGTATTTTTATTGTAAGTGTTCGCCACAATAGTTCTTAAGAAAGTAGACTCAGTTAAATTAATTTGATGTTTGATTCCTATAACCCCAAAACCAGAAGTCACAAATGAATCTTCATCAGTAGCAGCAAATAAATCATCTTCATTTATTTCATCTCCTAAAAAGGTAATGTCTGAGTCTGCCAAAATTCCAAACAACTGGAAATTTCCAAATTTGCTCTTACCAAAATCAATATTAAAAGAAAGATCTTTATAATTAGGTGTTGCAGAAGTTCCTCCTGCTCCTACTCCCAACAAGCCAACTAAAGAATACCTAGCTGCAACTAAAAACGAGCCCTTATTTTTCCCAAACGGTCCTTCTGCCATGGCTTCAAGTCCTGTAAAAGCTCCTATCTGACCTGTAAACTCATACTTGTCCTTATTTCCTTTTCTCAATCCTAAATCGAAAACACCTCCCAACGCATTCCCATATTCCGATGGAAAAGCAGAAGTTAAAAAGTCTGAACTTCGTAACATATTTGAATTCAGTGCAGAAACGGGACCTCCTGTTGTTCCTGTAGTAGAATAATGATTAGGGCTTGGAATTGGAATTCCTTCTAATCGCCACAAAAGTCCTGTAGGAGAATTTCCTCTTACTACAATATCGTTTCTACTATCGTCTGGAGAGGAAACTCCGGCAAAGTTAGCTGCCAAACGCCCCACATCGCTTCTACCTCCAGAAAAACGAGTTACCTCATCTACACTAAATTGTCTTGCAGAAATAGAAGCCATCTGGTTCAATGCTTTTGCTTTGTTCTTTTTAGCCACTAAAACAACTCCTTCTAAACTTTCAAAGGCTTCTTGTAAATGTATATTTAAGGAAACATCTTTACCCGATGTAACCTCTATCGTTGGCAAAGTAAAACTTTCGTAACCTATAAACGAAATTTTTAACGCATGTCTTCCCACAGGTATGTTCTCTAGGGCAAAAAAACCATCCTCGTCTGTTAAAGTTCCTTTTGTAGCATCATCTAACAACTGGACAGAAGCTCCCATTAAAGACATTTCAGATTGTTTGTCTTTTACAACACCTCTTATAGTTCCTGTTTGTGCCAACACACTAAAACCCATCAATAGAAACAGGAACTTAACTGTTTTTTTCATTTTAAATTATTTTTTTAATTCACAGCAAAAATGCGCATATGCCCTTTTTGTTTCTAACGCAAAATGCTAGAACGTCGTTTTACCATCTCTAATGTCATATCTTACAACTCTAACAAAAGACCCCACGCACCAAAACTAAAAAACAATTCAGACTCTGTTTTATACAATTGACAAATTAGTTTTACATTTCAATATTTTCTAATGGAACGCCCCAATACTTTTTACTAATTTTAAATTTCTCAATGGCTTTATCATGAAAAAAAGCACTTCATATCTAAAAAAATTCCTACTACGACTTACGGTTGTAGTTTTTGTTTTTTACATGGTTAAATTCACCATGGATCCAGATGGAGAACCTCTTGCTATAAATAGAATTTCTATGTTCTATTTTATCAGTGCTTTTTTCCTTTTTATGTTTACTTGGGAATCTAATGATTGGTTTATTAGGAAGTCCTTTAAGAACAATTGCGAGGAACTAAACATAAATACTGCTCTAAAAACTTTAGGCTTAAACATGCTTCTTTTAGTTCCAGTAGCCGCAACTGTATACTATATTTCTCTTTTTGTTTTTGACCTACATTGCCTAGGAAAAGATGCAGATCTATGGTTACAATTTAGAAAAGACTTTTTTAGAGCAATCTTACTCGGGTTTTGTGTAATTGTCTTTAATCTTTTATATTTTTTCTTAAATCAGAAAAAGGAGTTGGATCTTAAAATGGCTCAATTAAAAAAAGAATTAATGGCCTCTCAATACCAATCCCTAAAAGACCAGATAAGTCCTCACTTTTTGTTTAACAGTCTAAACACATTGACTTCTCTTATGTATCAAGACAGAGATTTGGCAGCAGATTTTGTAAGTAGGCTAGCCTCTTGTTATCGATATATTTTGGACCATCAAGAAAAAGATGTAATAGCCCTGGCACAAGAACTTTCTTTCTTAGATTCTTTTATTTTTATGATGACCATTAGACATTCCGAAGCGCTTAGAATAAACATAAACATTGATCCAAAAAATCATCATTATAAAATACCTACACTAAGTCTACAAATGTTATTAGAAAACGCATTAAAACACAATGTGTATTCGCCACAAAAACCTTTACATATAGAGATTACCTCTAATGATAACAAAACGATAAGCATAAAAAACAACATTCAGCTTAGAGAACATAAAGAAAAAACTACCTGCATGGGCATAGAAAATATTAAGAAGCGATACTCCTTTCATACCAGTGAACAAGTTATTGTAGCTGTTGATGAAAATTTCTACTCCATACAAATCCCTTTAATACATTAAAAATGAATGCTATTATAATAGAAGATGAAAAAATTGCAGCCGAGAGATTGGCTAGCCTTATTTCTCAACTAGCTCCTGAGATTCATATTTTAGCGCATCTAAATTCGGTTGAACAAGGAAAAGAATGGTTCTCTAAAAATAAAATGCCTGACTTAATATTCCTAGACATTCAGCTAAACGATGGTTATGGCTTTGACATCATTGACGATTTTGAGGAACATTGCCCTATTATATTTACCACAGCTTATAACGAATATGCCATTAGAGGATTTAAATACAATGGTGTTGATTATTTACTAAAACCTATTGACAAAAGCGATTTGCAAAAAGCTTTAAAAAAGTTTCAAAAAAACGTCGCTCAACCTCAAACCACATCAGAAAATGTAAAGTCTTTATTTAAAAAAGAATACAAACGTAGGTTTATGATTAAAATTGGAAATCAATATTCTGTTTTAAAAATTGACGACATTGCCTATTTTGAATCTAACGAAGGAAGTATTTTTTTGGTTACCAACGAAAACAAAAAGTACCCTATTGAATACACCCTAGATCAATTAGATGAAATTTTAGACCCTATTGATTTTTATCGAATCAATAGAAAATTTATAGTGAGTGTAAGAGCTGTAAAAGAAATTCATAGTTATTTTAACAGTAGACTTTTATTAAAACTGGTTCCAAAAACTGAAGAACAAGTTATTGTGGCTAGAGAAAGAACTACAAAATTTAAAAAATGGTTGGATTTGTAACCTACTGTATTTTTAGTTTATACCCTTTTTTCAAAGCTTTTGTTTGATATTTTGATAGTTTCTTTTGATATATTTTTTCCCACAAAGATTTCGCTTTTTTATAGGAACCAATTCCTATTTTTTTAACCGACTGCCCCCAAAGAAGAATAGCATAACTTTCAACACTATAAGCCACTCCATCAAATGCTATTAATGTATTTGCCTTGCCATCAGCCTCTAAAACCTTTTTAAAATCTAATTTCCCTCCTATCGATTCTTCAATTATGTATTTTTCAACAGAACTAACCTCTTGAGCCAATAAAGTTCCTGATACTGAGACTAATAAAATCAACACTAAAATTATTTTTCTCATCATTTCAATTTTATAAAGTAGATTATTACAATAGTAAATAACCTACATATGCTATGGTTAATATATACTTAAACAACTCTAATTTTAACACTGGTTGCTTCTCCATCATTCTACCCAACGTTACTAATGTCGTTAAAATAAAAATGGTTGTAATTTCTAGGCCAAACGTGGTAAAAGAAGTAATGTATGCAGACATAAAACCAAGGACTACAATCGTTAAAATTAAACTACCTACAATGTAGTATTTCTCTGGCTTAGTATACTCTTTATATTGATAAGTTCCTTTATCTACATATAACGGCAAGTGCTCTAACTCTCCTGTTACTGGCACCCAATCGGGTCCTTTAAACAAGACATTCATCTTCCCTGTAAAAGTTGGCATTTGCTTCATTAAGTAAATCAAGTTCCCATAATAATGAAACACTCCTGTTAAAAAACCTCTTGAGTTGATGTCTTTTGTGATTCCATAGCTAACAGCCTCGTCTTCTCTCTGAAAAGTTCCAAACAAACGATCCCAAATAATTAAAACCCCTCCGTAATTTTTATCTAAATATTTTTCGTTACTACCATGATGCACTCTATGATGAGAAGGTGTAACCATAAATTCTTCTAATACCCCTAGCTTAGGAATTAAAGGGCTATGTAACAAAAACTGATACAGTCCTATTACTAAATGTGTTTTTAGAACCGTCTCTGCACTAAACCCTAAAATTGGCATTACAGACCAGAACATGACACGCACAAAAACCTGAAACGGAGTTAGATTAAAAGCTACTGTGTAATTGTAATCTTCACTTTGATGATGTATAATATGAGCTCCCCAAAACAAATTTATCCTATGCCCCGATTTATGATAGAAATACCAAGTAAAATCGGAACAAAGTACGGCTACCAAAAACCAAGAAGTTGTTTCTGGAATCGAGAAAACAGCAAAATTCTCATATAGAAAATGGAAATAATAGAAGATAATTGGCACCATAAAGACTCCTGCTATTCTATCAAAAATCCCCATAGAAATATTAGCTATGGTATTTTCAAACCTAAAAATCTTCTTTCCTTTTCTTCTGGCTGCCATATACTCCAACCCCAACACAAACATAACAATCGATATTGCAATAAATAATCCTGCATTATCATCTTTAGGCATTAAAGAAATTTCTTCCTTCATCGTCTTAAAATTTTATTGAACAAAGTTAACAAATACTATACCACCTTAAATGACGTAAATCATAAGTTTACATTGCATTATTGTTACACTTAAACACCCAACACAAAACTAAAACACTAATATACAAACAACTAAAAACAAAAAAACCTGCAAGATTTCTCCTACAGGTTACACAATTCATGTTAAACTTAAAATAAACTAAACACTTACATAAACATGATTGTCAGTTAACAACGAAATAAACTATTCAAACTCTTTATCGTAATACGTTTTTGCATCAGCAAGCAGCATATCAATCACCTCTCTTTCACGAGCAATTCTACGCTCATCCCAATCCAAATACTTTATAAAATCTCTTAATGCTATTTCTAAAAACTCTTCTACACTAGGAATGTTAAAATACATACGTCCGGTTCTTCTTACAAAGAAGTCTGCCAATCCATTTGCCATTTCAAAATTTACTGCATACCAAAGCTCAGCTCTTATTAAATTCTCTACAGGATTCTTTCCAATAAAGAAATCCATTTTTTCTATGATATCATTCGCTTTCTTACCATAGGTAGTACACAAATACCAAGCATGGTAATCATTCTCTATGCCCTTACTCTTTAAATCCTCTGTTAATTTTTGCTGATAGGCTTCTACTTCTTCAGACGAACTTAACATTGGAGTTACCAAAGGAATTTTATCAGTAAAAGAAGATTGCAATTGTTCCTTTGTGCTTTCTGATACATTCTTTAAAACAGCATCTATTACTCGATGAGCCATTCTTCTATACCCTGTTAATTTACCTCCTGCTATAGAAATTAAACCAGAGTCGGAAATAAACAACTCGTCTTTTCTAGACAATTCTGATGGATCTTTTTCCTCTTCGTGAATTAACGGTCTTAGACCTGCCCAGTTAGATTCTATATCGTCTATAGTTAAATCTACTCCTGGGAACGTATGATTGGTTGCTTTTAACAAATACTCTGCATCCTCTTGTGTTGCCACTACTCTATCTAAACTTCCATAATAATTGGTATCTGTTGTTCCTACGTACGTGCACCTTCCTCTCGGAATCGCAAAGACCATTCTTCCATCCTCTACATCAAAATATACTGACTGATTAATCGGTAATTTTTCGTAAGGAAAAACAATATGAACCCCTTTGGTTAAATGCAAATGTTTGTTATTCATAGATTCGTCTTTTCTACGAAGTACATCTACCCAAGGTCCAGTAGCCGAAACATAATTCCTGGCACAAATATTAATTTTCTTTCCTGTGTTATGATCTACACAGTTTAAACTTTCAATTTTTCCATCGCTACCATATAAGAACGATTCCATCTCGCAATAATTCAGAATAGTAGCTCCGTATTCAGCCGCTCTTTTAATAATTTCAATCGTTAAACGAGCATCATCGGTTCTATACTCTGCATAGTATCCACTTCCTAAAACCGTACTTTCATCTAACATAGGTTCTTTTTCCATGGTAGACTCCTTATCTAACATTCTACGTCTATCATCTCCATCCACATTGGCCAACATATCGTAGACTTTTAACCCAATAGAAGTCATCATTTTACCATAGGTTCCCCCTTCAATTAAAGGCAATAACATTTTTTCTGGTAAAACCAAATGCGGGGCTAGCTTGTGCACAATGGCTCTTTCTGATCCTGATTCTCTTACCAAACCAATCTCTAGTTGTTTTAGATACCTTAGTCCTCCATGAATCAACTTGGTAGACTTATTACTTGTTCCCGATGCAAAATCATTTTTCTCTATCAAACACACATCCAAACCTCTAGAAGCAGCATCTAGTACAATACCAGCCCCTGTAACTCCACCTCCAATAACAATTAAATCGAACCTTTTATTTACAGCCTTTTTTAATTGCTTTTTTCTATCTAACACCGAAAAACGGACTGTTTTGTCTTTGTTTTTCTTCTTCTTTTGTGTCATGGTTTTTTCTACTGCTTTTACCCAGCCCGCGTACTTTACCTTTCTTAAACCTGTCTCCATCTTAGGTTTAAATACAGTATCTACTTCGCGTATAATATCTACATCTCTTCTGTCCCAAACTCCTGCTTTTATTCCCGCTAAATAAGCTGCTCCAAAAGCAGTTACTTCAATATTTTTTGGACGATCCACCTCAACATCTAAAATATCCGACTGAAATTGCATTAAGTAATTATTCGCACTCGCACCTCCATCTACTTTTAACGTAATAATTTCTTTACCACTATCTTCAATCATGGCATCTATCACATCTTTTGTTTGATAAGCCAAGGCATCTACAGTTGCTTTTATCAATTCTTTCCTTCCTGTATCTAAGGTCATTCCATAAATACTTCCTTTGGCCTTTCCATCCCAATAAGGAGCTCCCAAACCAGCAAAGGCAGGAACAACATAAATATCTTTTAATGGTGGAATGCTATTGCATATTTCCTCGGTTTCTTGAGCACTGTTAATTAACTTCATTTGATCTCTTAACCACTGAACCGAAGCTCCTCCCACAAAAATACTTCCTTCTAAAGCATAGTTTACAGGCTCTGAATCTAAAGAACAAGTTAATGTGGTTAACAATCCTTTTTTAGAGACCACCTGATTTTCTCCAATATTCAACAACATAAAACATCCTGTTCCATAGGTATTTTTAGCAATTCCAGATTTAAAACCTCCTTGCCCAAACAATGCAGCTTGCTGATCTCCTGCTACTCCATAAATTGGAATTTCAGTTCCATTAAATTCAATATTTCCAAAATCCGAAGAAGAACTTTGTACACTTGGCAACATAGATTTTGGAATCCCTAATTGCTCCAGCATAATATCGTCCCACTCCAATCTGTTGATATTATAGATTAAGGTTCTAGATGCATTGGTATAATCTGTTACATGTTTTTTACCGTTGGTTAATTTGTAAATCAACCAAGAATCTATGGTTCCAAAACACAAATCTCCATTCTTAGCCTTCTCTTTTGCTCCTTCTACATTGTCTAAAATCCATTTAATTTTAGTTCCAGAAAAATAAGCATCCAACACCAAACCTGTATTTTCCTTTACATAATCGGACAAGCCCATTAGCTTGAATTCTTCACAGATATCTGCTGTACGTTTATCTAACCAAACAATGGCATTGTAAATAGGCTCTCCAGTAGCTCTATCCCAAACAACGGTAGTTTCTCTCTGGTTGGTAATCCCTACAGAAATAATCTCTTCTGGCTGAATTCCCAAATCATTCATTGCTTGCTCAAAAGTTTCCAACTGATCCCTATAAATATCCATTGGATTGTGCTCTACCCATCCAGATTGCGGATAGTGTTGCGTTAATTCCTTTTGCGCTATTGCTTGTATTTTTCCTTGCAAATCAAAAACCACAGTTCTTGTACTGGTTGTTCCTTGATCGAAGGCTAGTATATATTTTTTTTCCATTTCCTTAAACTTTTAAATGTTTAACGTTGTATGAATTCTATTTCTTAAAAAATCAAATAAGTACTTAGTACTAAAATTGTGATTACTAAACCGACTACTTTAGCATATTTCCAAGGGATGATTTCTATTTCATCTGTAACCTTTGGCTGATACATCTTTTTATTAGGATATAGTTTTCCCATTACCAACATAAAGCCTACATTTAAAACAAATAGAATTCCCATAACATGTAAAAAGTGTGGATACGCTTTTGCTTTTATAATGCTCAACTCTTTAGCGTTTGTAATTCCATTTACTGCAGCTTCAGATAGTGCTGTTTCTATAAAGTAAGGACTCAATACAAACTGACTCACCAAATACAATAACACCCCTATAGTTAATACTAATTTTGCTGCTAAAGCAGGCACTTTTTTGGTGGCCATACCCACGGTTACTACAGCCAAAATTGGCACACTTAAACTTCCTAAAGACTCTTGAATGTAGGAAAACAATCCATCTGGAGCATTGGCAATAAAGGGTGCAATACTCATAGATACAATGGCTAAAAACATTCCAAATACTTTACCCGCTTTTACCATTTGTAGTTCAGAGGCGTTCTTGTTAAAGTATTGTCTGTATAAATCCACACCAAATAATGTAGAACTACTGTTTAACAAACTATTAAAAGAACTCAATACCGCTCCAAACAATACGGCTGCAAAAAAACCTAGAAAGGCTGCCGGTAATACTTTTTTAACCAAAGCAGGATAGGCTTGATCTGGATTTGCCAAATCATTTCCGAAAATATGCCAAGCTATTACTCCTGGAAGTACGACTATAATTGGTATTAAAAACTTTACAAACCCGGCTAAAATCATCCCCTTTTGTCCTTCGGCTAAACTTTTTGCACCAAAGACACGTTGTAAAATGGATTGATTGGTTCCCCAATAATACATTTGGGCAATCATCATACCTGTAAAGATGGTACCAAAAGGTATAAAAGAATCAACCTCTCCTTTGGCATTGAACTTTTCTGGGTTTGCTGTCCATAGTTCATCCAATCCGTTAGAAACACTTCCGTCTCCAATAAGCATTAATCCAAATATTGGAATTAATAATCCTCCTATTAACAAACCAATAGCATTTACTAAATCTGATACTGCTACTGCTTTTAATCCTCCAAAAATGGCATATATAGAACCAATGGTACCTATAGATAACACACAAATCCATATAACTGAAGATTGTGACATTCCTAAAGCTTCAGGCAAATCGAACATGGTACTAAATGCTAAAGAACCAGAATATAAAATGGTTGGTAATAGCACGACTCCAAAAGCTACTAAAAACAAAATCGATAAAATAGATTTTGAAGTAGCATCAAAACGTTCATGAATAAATTGAGGTATGGTTGTAATACCCGATCGCATGTATTTGGGTAACAAATAAATTGCCGTTACTATCATAGAAATAGCCGCTAAAGTCTCCCAGGCCATTACCAAAATACCTTGCGCAAAAGATTGACCGTTTAACCCCACTATTTGCTCTGCAGATAAGTTGGTTAGTAACAATGACCCTGCAATAGTAATTGCCCCTAAACTTCTTCCTCCTAGATAATAACCATCGGCAGATTTTTCATCTGTTTTTCTTGTAGCATACCACGCTATAAAAGCTACTAATGCAGTAAACCCTACAAACGATACGATAGATAATACATCCATAATTTTATTATTTTTTAGTTAATCTAATCAAACCACAAGCAGGAACATCAATACTACATACTCCTTGTGCTAATTTGTAATCGTCCTCTTTAACTATCCTTCCTTCACAATCGTAAACGATACCTGAATACGTTCCAAAATCCTCACCAAGTTCTAAAATCAACTTGTTCGTTAATTTTCCGTTTAATATATCTAATGAGTCTACTTTGTGTTTTACAGGTGCTAATGAATCATCAAAAACTCCTAACAACATTTTGTTAGACTTTACAACTTGCTTAATTGGGTAATTCGCTAATGGATTAAAAGCGGTTAGATTTCCTGTAGTAATCAACGCTCTATTCTCGTTCCAATACTGTGTATAAAAACGTACCATATTGATATGATCCTGAGGATAATCTTTTAACAAGATAGAGATTTGAGGCACTCCAAACAAGGTATTTACCATTTGCAATGCTGCTACTTCAACCGTCTCTTCTTTATGCCAAGTAATCATATCTGAATGTACTGCTGTGTTTCCTGCTAACATCTTAATATCTGCAATACGAATTCGATTCATAACTGCATCTCCTGGACAATCAAAAGCACGAAACATGTTTCCATACTTTCGCATGGCTGGCCCCGTATACTTTTGCCTAAACTCTATAAACACATCTGGATTGATGGCTCTTAACGTAGTAATTACATCCGTTAATAAACGATCAACAGCTTCGTTAATGGATTCATAATCCATTTCATCTGATTTTTCTGCTTTGGTTTGTGGGTAAAACCTGAAATCATCAATAAAATCTAGCTTAAAACCATCTAAACCCCATTCCACCAAAGCAGATTTATAGATATCAATCAAATATTGTCTTACTTCTGGATATCGTGGATCAAAAACAGGAGCCCATCTGTGGTCGTCTGTTAAGAGTTTATCTTTAAACTTAGGATAAGCTTCTGATTTTTTTCCACAAAAAGGTACCGAGTACCAAAAACCTACTTTCATTCCCGTTGCATGCACGGCATCAACGAATTCTTTGGTTTTGTTTAGTCTTTCGGGTTTCCAGTCACCAGTAAAATCATATCCACGGTTGTCATCTTTTGTCTGCCAACCATCGTCTATAATAATAGCTCTGTACCCTAAGTCATAAGCCAATTTGCACTCTTCTATCAATGATTCTTCATCTAAATTCTGATGAAAATTATACCAAGTAGAATACAATGGCATTGTTGCAATTTCGGGAACTGGAGTAGGTTTTAGTTCCTCAAATGTTTCCCACCAAGAGGCTACTTCTTTTATAGACTCTGAAAAGTGGATATCTCTAGTATCTATGCGCAATTGCATAGAAAAATCTTTCTCTAACTCTGTTGGTTCCGTAAACAAGGTTACAAAACAATAGTACATATCATTCTCCTCACGAATTCTTGCATTTAACTCCAACTTATTAATAGCATTAGAACAAGCAAAAGTCATTCTATTACTATCATCATGCCCAAACAAACTAACAACAGGAGCATCAATAGAAATTCTAGACTCCATATGGTCCAACTCCCAATCGGCCATAATTCTCTTGGCAAAATCCGTAGTTGGTTTCCAAGTTCCTTTTACGTTGTATGCTGGTACCTTCCACTGTAAAGTCAATGGTTTTACTTCTTGTGACTTTATATGAATATCAAAAACAGAAACCGATTCTACTTGAAAAAGGGGGGTAATTGTAACCTTTTTTCCTTCTCCTCCACCAATGATTTCTATATCGTTCTCTAAAATATGTATGGTATCTTTAATCATTCTCTTCTCTTTTAAATTCTAAAAAATGGTTGCTTATTGATTATTTCTTAATGCTTTTATTTCTTAATTGATTTGTTACTGATTATACGACTCTTTTAGCAAGAGTAATGGCCACCTAATACAACAGAAGTAATTCTGTGGTTTTTGTATTTTTTAGTGTTTTGGTTTAAAATGATCTTTGTAAGGAAAGATCTGAATGATGTTGATTAGCGTTTTAAAATACCAAGGCCAAGTTCTTATACCTGACCTTGGTAAAACATTTATGAAACTAACTCAAATTAATATCCTGGGTTCTGATCTAAATTTGGATTTGCATCTCTTTCCGAATTCGGAATCCAAATAAGCTCGTCTCTGTTAGAAGTAAAAGCACCTCCACTTAAAGATTTTGGATGATTTGTTTGTGCTCCTCCACTAACGTGTAATGATGTTGCTCCCAAGTAGTCATCTGCTAACCCCCAACGAACCAAATCAAAGAAACGATGTCCTTCTCCTGCCAACTCCATAGCACGCTCCTCAATAATTGCCTGTCTTACATCTGTCTGAGAAGTTGCTGTTGTAGCCGCTATTCCTGCTCTTGTTCTCACTTGGTTGATATACGGAATTGCATTTCCTGTTTGGTTGTCTTCATTTAAAGCTTCTGCC
The DNA here is from genome assembly GCF_054182685.1 of Wenyingzhuangia sp. IMCC45574. Classification (NCBI taxonomy): domain Bacteria; kingdom Pseudomonadati; phylum Bacteroidota; class Flavobacteriia; order Flavobacteriales; family Flavobacteriaceae; genus Wenyingzhuangia; species Wenyingzhuangia sp. IMCC45574. Next base: position 1,690,493 of record NZ_CM135169.1, read on the forward strand.
AACATTAACAACACATCTGCGTAACGAATAATTCGCCAATTGTTCCCAACATTTTCTCCTAGTAAAGCTACATTTGACCTTGTTCCAATATCCATTCCTGAATATTTTTTAGAGAAAATTGGCTCTACACCAGCATCGGTAGCAGCAGTAATATCTCCTGCAAAATCTGTTGTATAATTTGTTCCTCCATACCCTGTAGAACCTACATAATCATATGCCAATGTTGCATTTCTTCTAAACACATCTCCGTTATCCTCAAACAACTTCTTTAACCAAGGATTAACAACATGACTCTTATCAGGTGACTTTGTTGGTGGAGCATAATCAATATGGTAGTTCCCCATAGTTCCTGCTAAAGGAATATCAGTTCCCCATACAAAAGTTGACTGTCCTAAGAATTGTAATTCAAAAACGGACTCACTGTTGTTCTCATTTGTAATTCCAAAGTTCTGTCCGTAATCAGCTCCAGACAACAAAGTATACTTACCAACTAGTGTAGCCAAAGCTTCGTGTGCTTCTTTCCATTTTTGTTGGTACAAATAACTCTTCCCTTTTAACGCTGTTGCAGCTCCACTTGTTACCCTACCAACGTCTTCTCCAGACCAAGATTCTGGTAACATGGTTTCTGCTTTCTCTAAATCGCTTATAACTTGGTTCCACACATCCTCTTTAGCTGCTTGATCTACCAATAAATTATTTAAATCTGGCATCTCTGTTACCAAGGGCACATTTCCATATAAGTTTAATAAATACCAATAATCAAAAGCTCTTAAGAAGTATGCTTGTCCTACCAACTTATTATAATCGTCTGTAGACAATGCTGTTTCTGATGTATTGATAATAATGTTGTTACATCTAAAAATAGACTTGTATAATTCTTGCCAAGGCTCTGTTGCCCATCTGTCTCCAGGAGCTCCCAAGAAAGTAGACATTGCCGTGTTACTACCAAATGGAAACACATTAAACTCGTCCGATCTTAACAAAGCACCTGTGTGAATAATTCTACCCCAGAAAAAAGTTCCTGTAATTGGGTGAAAAGCTCCACTTACTGCCTCTTTAACTTGCGCAGCAGAAGTTCCAAAGTTTGCAGTAGACACTGCATTATTATTTACCTGATCTAAAGCATCTTCTGAACATCCGGTAGATAATGTTAGCACCGAAAGTAAGGCAATACCTATAGATTTTATGTTTTTATATTTTCTCATGACTTTACTTTTTAAAAGGTTGCTTTAATTCCTAAACTAAACGTACGTGCATTTGGATATGCTCTTAAATCTAACCCTCTTGTTAATAATGGGTTTACTGCACCTCTAATACCAGGAACTCCCGAGTTTACATTAGAACGTCCTCCACTTGCAGAAGCCACATCAGGATCATAACCACTGTAATCTGTTAAAACAAATACGTTTTGCACGTTTACAGAAACTCTTAAATCATCTATCCAGTTTAACTTTTCAATTTGATCTTTAAAGTTGTATCCTAATTCAATATTCTTTAATCTTAAGTAAGAACCATCTTCTACAAAGAATGATGACGGAGCTCTATTCCCTCCTGCATCTGTAATGGTTGCTTTTGGAATATTGGTATTTGTGTTGGTTGGTGTCCAAGAATTTAATACATCAGACAACTTACCTCCATCTTGCCAGAAAATGTTGTAGTAACGTCCTACATTGTAAATTTCATTTCCGTAAACCCCATTAAAGTTTAAGGCTAAATCAAAGTTTTTGTATTCTCCTTTTAAGTTTAAACCGTAAGTAAAATCTGGTGTAGGATCTCCAATCATAGTAATGTCATTCTCATCAACATTTCCATCTCCGTTTGTATCTACTCTTACAAAATCTCCCGTTGCAGGATCTACTCTATCCTCTACTACGTATCCGTAGAATGCACCTACTGGAGCGTTTGCTTCTGTTCTGTTTACTACACGTAAATCTTCGTCAATACCAGGTCCTAAGATGGTTGCTGGAATATCTCCTGCTTCCATTTTTAAGTTGAATGAGAAGTTTGTCCCAATAGAGTATTTAAAATCACCTTCTGATTTTTTATAACTCAATTCAAATTCAAAACCGTTATTTACAATCGTACCTGCGTTTCTTACTACTGGTAAACTCACCCCAGATGTAGATGGCAAATTAATTGGTACAATGGCATCATCAATATTCTTAGTATAGTAATCTGCTGTAAATTTTAATGCATTGTCAAACATGGCAATGTCTACCCCTACATCAAACGTCTTTGTAGTTTCCCAAACCAAATTAGGATCTGCTAAAGCCAACTGAGCAATACCTCTTGAGTTTATTCCTCCAAAACTTGTTGCTGATTGATTTCCAAAAACTCCTTGCGTTGGATAGAACGTTGTAGGATAAGATCCTAATTCTCCATAAGAAACTCTTAACTTTAAGAAATCTACTACTTCAGAATCAAAAAACTCTTCGCTAGAAATGTTCCAAGCTCCAGAAACTGCTGGGAAATACCCCACTCTGTTTTCTTTCGCAAATCTTGATGAAGCATCACGTCTTACGGTTGCAGAGAATAAATACTTTTCATCATAAGAATAGTTCAATCTAGTAAAGTACGACATTAATACTGCTGTATTATCTACACCCAATGCACGTACAACCTCTCTAATGTTGTTTGCAACTTTTACATCGTTAGAAGGAGTTCCTTCTCCGTACAATCCACTTCCGTTTTGTGTTTCTACAAATCGGGTATGTCCTAATACTGCGGATATCTGATGCTTCTCTGCAAATGTTTTGTCATACGAAATTGTAGGCTCGAATAATAAGTTGATATTCTCTTGCGTATAATTTGTTAAATCATTGGCCACATTTAAGTTTCTAATAGGGTCAATGGCATTGTCTGGATCTGTTAACTGAAATGTAGGTGTAAACTGAAATACGTTTACATTTCTATAATCCACACCAAAATTACCAGACACCTTTAAATTCTCGTTTACCTCGTAATCTAATTTTAAAGTAGAAAATGCAGTTCTAGTAGTTTGCAAATTCTCCTCCATAGTTGCCAGTGCATATTGGTTTAAACCTCCTGGTCCATGAATAGGATCTACAATACTTCCAAATCCTGCTGCATTATTAGGATCGTTAAAAGCAACTGTTGGAGCAGTAACGGCATCGAAACCAAACCAATTATTGTTTTGCAACTTCCCTTCTGCCAACCCTAATGAGTGGGTAATTTTTACTTTATCTATTTGATGTTGAGAATTAAATCTTGCATTTAATCTTCTAAATCCAGAACCTATTAAGATACCATCTTGGTTAAAGTAATTAAAAGATCCATAGTAAGATGAATTTTCTCCTCCACCTGAAATAGACAATCCGTAATCTTCTACAATTCCGTTTTGTAACGATTTGTCTTGCCAGTCTGTGTTAACACCATTCCAAGTAACACTCTCCGTAGAACCATCGTTTACAAAACGCTGGTTTAAATAACTCGTATATTGTTCTCCATTGATAAAATCTAAACGATTACTTGGAGTATCAATACCAATTCTTGAGTTAAAAGTTACTTTTAAATCTTTGTTTTTAGTTCCGTGATTTGTTGTAATTAAAACCACCCCATTTGCGGCTCTAGATCCATAAATTGCGGCTGCAGCTGCATCTTTTAATACAGAAATATCTTTAATATCCTTAGGGTTTACGTAATCCATATTGTCTACGAATAAACCATCTACTACATACAACGGATTGGCATTACTTAAAGAACTAATACCACGAATAAATACGTTTGGAGATCCTCCTGGTTGTCCTCCCGGTGCCTCTACCTGAATACCTGACAACTTTCCTTGTAATGCATTTGTAGGGTTTGCTGCAATGGTATTCACAACATCCGATCCTTTAACAGTTGCTACCGCACTAGTTGCTGTTTTTTTACTAGTAGTACCATATCCCACTAACACTACAGCATCTAAAGCTTCTGCATCAGCCTCTAACTGTACGACTAATTTTTTTTGATTATTGAATGTAATCTCTTTCTTTTTAAAACCGATGTAATCAAAAACAATTACATCTCCTTTTTTTACTGAAGGAAGCTCAAAATTCCCATCGAAATCTGTGGTAACTCCTTGTGTAGTCCCTTTGATAATTACACTTACCCCTGGTAAAGGAAAATCAGTATCACTAACAGTACCTGTTACAGTAGTTTGTGCACTAACCCCAAATCCTACCAACAGTATAACTGCAAAAAGGAGTTGCTTGAGTATCTTGTTATCCATTTTAGTTAATTTTTAGTTAATAATTAGTTTTTTTTTGATAGCTGCTTCAAAATCGCAAACTGTGATACAGTGTGCTACTTTTACAAATATACACATAAATGTTATATTTTCAATACATTAGACATATATTGAATAAAACAAAATATAAACCTTGTAAAAAAACAGATATAATAATTAAAACAAACCTAGGAAAACACTACAATTGTAGCACACTGTATCACAGTTTGTTTTTTTCAAAAAAAAATAAAAAAAGGAGATTTTAGATCTAAAAAAAGGGATTTTACCGATCTAAATTGAGGTAAAAAAGAGGTGAAAAAATCTTAATTTGGAATAACACAAAGGATTTTGCTTTAAAGCGAGCTTCTTCTTTTAATTTCAGAAGGAATAATTTTTTGAATAATCTTACGATCCTTTACAAACTGAGCTGATTCAACTGCCATTTTTCTAAAATCTGCAGAAAAAGTAGTAATTCCACCAAAAATAACCTCTTTTAAGTCGTTATCATTGTGTGTTAGTACACCAATATCTTCGCCTATTTTGTAAGTAGCGTTGGTAGCATCTTTTAATAGCTGCCCCAGTCCAGTATCACTTATAAAGAAATACATTGCTCCTTTTTCTAAAATAGGAGTAGTATACTTTGTTGCAACAGAACCTACCAACCCCGTTTCTTTTATAAACTTATCAAAAGCTAATTTAATACCTAAAGGATAATCCTGATCTTCCCTGTAAAACAGTACTGTTTTCTTGTACTTTTTAATCTCTGGTAATAAGTTTTTTAAATGCTTATAAGTAGACTGTTCAAACTCTTGTGAAATATAAGAATACGCTACAGGTACATCAATAAATCTATCTACAATTAAAAGCTTATCAGCAGGTATTTTTTTAAGAATATCCGTAATCTCTTCATTTGGAATTGGAGCAATTACATACATACCATATTTGCCCTCTATAGTTTCTAAAGTACTTTTAAATACTTCTGTATTGTGGTGATGAAAGAAAATATCTATTTGATAATCCTCTCCTAATTCTTCTCTAAAAGTATTGTAGAAATCCTCCTGGAATGCTCGAAAAGAATACATTAACAAAGCTACCTTTAGTTTAGATTGTGTATTGGTACTTGCTATGTAAAATCCTTTAAAATTCTCGGATTCTACAATTCCTCTACTTTTTAGCTCGTCGTAAGCTCGTACAATTGTTTTTCTAGCAAAACCAACTCCGTTTACCATATTGTTAATGGAAGGTAATCGATCTCCTCTTTTTAACTTTCCATCATTAATGCAATTGATAACACCATTGACCAATTGATCTCTTTTTGATCTAACCCCTCTCTGTTGTAACTCCAATATCTCTTTGAACAAAAACTCCATAAAACTGCATTAATACTTCTAAAGTAGGGCTAAAATAGGATAAAATCAATAGACTTATGATAAAACCAAAACACCAGCCTTAACTAGCTGATGTTTTTAAAGTTATATTTGTCTACTCTTGAGTGTATAAAAACAACTCTTCTATAGATACTTGAAAAAGTTGAGACATTTTAAATGCCGTTGGCAAACTAGGATCAAATTTTTCCTTTTCTATCGCATTGATTGTTTGTCTAGAAACCCCAATAATTTCTGCCAAATCTTCTTGGGTAAGTTTACGAAGTTTTCTTAACTCTTGCACTCTATTCTTCATTAACTATATCTTCTTGTGTTCAAAAATACAGATATTGCGTAAGTTAATCCCATAAACATTACCAAGAATCCTATTTGAGCATCATGCTTAATTAAATTTACTTGATCCAAAAGGGAATACGTTAATCCCACAATTACTGTTAATCCCATTGTAAGTGCCATAGCTTCTAAAAAAATTTTCTTTTCTAATTCGTCATAATGATTTACTAAATTTCTGTTAGCCACAATCATCCAAACTCCGTTTGAAAAATTTACTAACACTGCAAATACCGTTAATACCGTATGATTGTCCCATATAAACTTTGGGCCAAAAGTAGCAATAGCTAGAGTAGCTACCCAACTCCATGTCCATAGCGCTAATTTTCTCAATAATTTTTTTCTTTGTTGTTTCATATCTTAAAATGTAAAGTTTACTTTACAAATATATAACTATTTTTAAAATGTAAACAAGACTTTACATTTTAATTTTTAAGTATAAAAAAGGCTCAATAATTTATCGTTATTAAGCCTAGTTGTTTACTTGCCTTAATTGACACAAATAAACTGGGGAGAATCATTATTTTTTATCACCAGTAAATACTGTTTATTCTTAATTGTAACAGAAGACATGTCTTTTACGTCTCCATCAATCATCAACCCTGAAGAAGTATTTGAAACTTCTTTAAAGCCACCTTTATCATCACCTTTTAAGAAAACTCCCATTCCAGCATCATTCCTAGGAGTCTCTATTTCTGAAGAAAACAAATTCCCTGTTAACACCAAATCTTTTACTCCGTCTTTATCTACATCTTTTGCAATAACCCTGTTTACCATAGAAAACTGAGCCACATTTGGTAACTTCCTTTTTCTAAACTTACCACCACCCAAATTCTCTATATATACCGATGCAAAATTTTTGGCTTTGTAATGGATCTCCGCTTTGTCCAGTTTTTCTTTACCATAAACTCCAGCTACATCAGAAGCTGCAAACGTGGTATAACTCTCAAATTTCTTTTTTAAGGATGGAATTTGCTGAGTAGAACAAGATTTTCCTCGCACCGGAAATAGTTTTCCAAAGTTGTAATAACTCAACACAATATCTTTCCGTTGGTTATTATCAAAGTCGTCTGCAAAAACCTCGAACGGCTCTGCTACAGAAGCCTGATATTTGTAATTTAATCCCAGATTACCCACTACATAATCTAAATCTCCATCATTATCAAAATCATCTGCTACAATGCTAGACCACCAGCCAGAGTTATCTACCAATCCCGTAGCTTCTGTAACATTTACAAATCCGTTTTCTGTATTGCTATAAAACTGTACCTCTGTCCATTCTCCAACAAGAATTAAATCTAAGCTTCCATTATTGTCAAAATCACTCCAAACAGCATCGGTAATCATCCCTATGTTTGTAAAATCGGGAGCTATTTTTTCTGTTACATCTGTAAAAACTCCACCATTGTTATTCAATACATAACTTTTACTAGGCCAAGGATACTGACCAGGAACCAATCTTCCTCCCACAAACAAATCTAAATCTCCATCCTTATCATAATCTCCTGCTACAACCCTAGAACCGCTTGAGGTAATTTTAGGCAAGCCCTTTTCACTTTTATTAAAATTCCCTGCTCCATCATTTACATACAATCGATCTTGAAAAATTTCGATCCCTTTTGTTTTATCATTTCCACCACTAACCACATACAAATCTTTATCTCCATCTCCGTCAACATCAAAAAACAAAGCCCCCATATCTTCTTTTTCCTTGTCTTTAGAAAACACCTCAACATTACTTTTATAGAATTTTCCTGATGTATTTTGAATGTATAACACTCCAGATTGACCAGAAGCACCACCTACATAAAAATCATCTAATGTATCGCTATTAACATCGGCAACCGTTACACCAGAACCTAGCATAGATGTTGAGTGTGGCAGCAAAGGCTCATGGTAATAATCGTTATAATCATCTTCTTGATGCACAAAATCAACTCCTAAAGAATCAGGGCTAACCGTTTTAAAAGTTTTATTTGCAATCCTACTGCTTGACTTACCTTGGACAGCTGTTTTATAGAAAATCTCTAAACTCTGATTCGTTTTTACCTCCTTCAACTGGGATACTTTTCCATCTGGCCAAAGAACTTTTACCTCATCGACTATTTTTTCTTTACCTGTTCCAAAATGAATTTTAGGACTTACAGACGACTGGAATCCTCTAGTTAATGTTAACTCTTGATATTGAGACAAACCATTAGTAGAAATATAAATTTTTGCTCCTAACCCGTTTCTGTTTTCTTTTGTCCCTTTTAACTCAATCTGTAAAAAGTTATTCTTAGCCGCATTGTTGTTCTCATAAACACTTACCTGCTGATCTATATTATTAATCACAAAATCTAAATCACCATCGTTGTCTAAGTCCGCATAAGCAGCTCCATTAGAAAAGGTTTTCTCTTCCCATCCCCAGTCTTTTACCTTGTTTTGAAATGTATAATCCCCATTATTCCTATACACATAATTTGATACTTTTTCTGATGGAATTTTATTCACCTCTTCGGCTGTTAATTTTACACTTCCAAAATGATTACGTTCTTTAAAACTTAAGAAATAATCTCTGTTATTGATGTCTCTTCGCGTTCCATTAGAAATGGTAATATCTTTCCATCCATCGTTATCTAGATCTGAAAATAAAATAGACCAACTCCAATCTGTAGTAGCAATTCCAGCAATTCTAGAAACCTCACTAAAAGCAGGATTCCCATTTGGTTGTACTCCTCTATTCAGCTGCAAACAATTTTGCATGTATTGGTAATGCAAACCTGCATCTACCATACTTGTAAAACTGTACGGATTCATACTCCCCATGTTCGCTTTAGAACGCATGTTATCTTCTGGAGTCATATCTACCTGCCCTATATCTAGCAAAGCATCGTTATTAAAATCGGCTATATCTACCCCCATTCCGTACTGAGCAGTATGCTTTATAGTCTCTTTTAAGACTTGCCTAAAAGTCCCATTACCATTATTTATATACACAAAGTCCGATGATTCAAAATCATTAGAAATATAAACATCTTTAAAACCATCATTATTAATATCTGCAACCGTAGCGCTTAAAGAAAGTCCAAAGTTTAGAACACCAGCTTCTACCGTGACATCACTAAAAGTACCATCTCCATTGTTTCTGTATAGAATATCAGAATCTTCCAGTACAGGATTATTCATTTTTTGTTGATATGTAGATACATGTGTATTGAAAGGAGTTGGGGGATAATTTGCCAAATACAAATCTAAGTCCCCATCGTTGTCATAATCAAAAAAAGTACTTTGTGTGGTATGCCCATTGTGGTTAATTCCATAGGCTGCTCCCTGTTCAGAAAAAGAAACATTTCCATTATCATCCAAACCTTTATTTACGTAGAGCAAATTATTTCTCTTTTCCCCTTTCCCAGAAACACTTACATAAATATCTAAAAATCCATCGTTATTGATATCTACCATGGTAGCACCTGTAAACCATCCTTCATCACCTTCTACATTCGCTTTTTTAGTAATATCTTCGAATCTTAAATCTCCTTTATTTAAATACAATGCATTGGGTTTCATATTTGCTGTAAAGAACAAATCTTCCAATCCATCATTATTTACATCTCCTACAGAAACCCCTCCTCCCATATACATATAAGGGTAGGTAAAATAGTTTAATTTATCGTTCTCTGTAATATCGTTAGAAAAAGTAATTCCTGTTTTATCCGAAGAAAGTAATGTAAACTGCTTTTTGTTTTCCTTTTTACAGGAAGCTAACAAACACACTACGACAAAAGAAAAACCTAAAATTCTCATCACACATCTCTTTTAAATTAAAAACACGCATAAAAAAGACTCTTTTTTTACACTTATCACAAATATAAACAAAAAAGAAAACAAAAGTAGCACACTGTATCATAGTTTTTTTCAAGAGTAATTATATATCTCGAAAACAGCTTCTATGTTAGCAATAAATTTAATTCGATCTATATTTTGTAATCAAAGTAAAAAAAATGATATTTATCTGTAAATACAGGTTATGAAATTGATCAACACTTTAGTCTTATATTTTAAAGACCAAAAATCTGATAAAGTTTACGAAGTAGATCTCTGCGAAGTTGATGACGATCTTTTTGTAGTAAACTTTAGGTATGGAAGACGAGGAAACAAATTAAGAGAAGGAACTAAAACTGTTTTTCCTGTAACCTCTGAAGAGGCTCAAAAAATATTTGATAAGTTAGTTTCAGAAAAAAAGAAAAAAGGCTATTCCGAAACAGAAGTAGAAACAATAGCTGAAACTGGTTCTTCTCAAAATCGTTCTATACGTGACGAAACCATATTAAAATATCTAGAAGAGGCTAAAAAAGGTATTTACAGTAGAGATTGGAAAGTATCTAAGATTATCTTAAGAGCTGGAGTCTTAAATTTAAGAGAAGCAGCCGATATTATTGCCTACTTTTTAAACTCCAAAAACGACTTTGAAGCATATGCTGCTGTAAAAGCACTTGCACAATTCGAAAACTATACTTATTCAAAAGAGATATACAATCTATTTAAAGAAAAAGGATTCCAGGATAAAACAGGTAGAATTGCCATCTCATATCTACTTAAAAATAAGGATTTAAAAGATGCTAACATTCCTAAGATTTTTCAAGAAGTACAGAATTTAATTCCTACCGTGTTAACACAATACTTGAATGATGTAGAGAAACTAAAATCTAAAATTTTTGAACTACACCTCTCTGGAAAAAAGTTAGCTCCCACGAGTCTATACTACCTATATCTTTATTCTTTTTATAATGAACACTTAAGAGTTCCAATATACGAAGTGTTGAAATCAATTCCATTGAAAGTAAATACTTTTAAATCTGTTCGCTATATCTATAGAACAGCCGAGGTTGTAGAAGACTATTCTTTTTTAGCGTTGTTATCAAAACAAATTTCTATTAAAGCTCCAGGATATCAAGGAGAGTACCAATATATTAATGGAGAATATATTCTTGCATCTCAAGCCATGAAAAAGGCCAATCCAGGTATAGCTTTTTCTAAAAAAACAAAGCGTTATTTCAATAATCAGACATACAAATCTATCCTTGATTTAAGCACCAAAAACGAGAAGTATTACATCAATTTTGCTAGTGAGATTTTATGCTCTTTGGATGATGACATCGATCAAGAAAAGGAAATAAACGAAGGAACTTACGTATACGACTATGATTCGGATAACTACAGTTTTATCAACCGTTTTTTCCCTCCTTACGCTAGTTTCTCCAGCTTAATGTTTATTTTGTATGGAAACTCAGAAAGATTTTCACGAACTCAGACAAAGTGGTACTATGAACAACCTTTAGATAGTAATAAAGAACTATACCAAGAAGCTACGTTATCCGAAGCTTGGAGTAAGTATCCTGAATCTATTATAAAAATCCTTATCAGGTCAAAAAGTAAAATTGGGTTGGATTTTGCTTTAAGTATAGTAAATGCAAATCCTGAATTACTAGAACATTTTTCATCAGAAAATTTACTAGACTTACTGCACCAAAAGGACAACCGTGTTATCAATCTTGCACTAACATGTTTAAAAGAACGATACTCTAATAAAACACCAGAAAAGAAAATTATACTGGCTTTATTAACAACCAATCATATAGAGGCAAGTACAATAGGATTAGATTGGCTAACAACTTACCAAGACGATTTATTAGATGACAAATCTTTTTTCATATCGCTAATAAACACAAAAAACAATGAGGTAATTTATTTCTTAAAAGAAATATTTAACGACTCTATAAAATACAAACATACACTAGAAATAGATGACCTTGAGAGAGTATTAAATTCAAAAAAACAGACCTCAGAAGAGTTTCTCATCATTTTTGCAGATTTAATAACGCAATCTAAATTTGGAGAATTATTTAAATCAATTGATCCTAAAAAGCTACAAGAGTTAATTCAACAACCTCTTTTTTCAAACAAGCTTATTGGAGCAGCCTTGAGTAAAGTTAATAAGACCTCTACAATTGAGATTATTGGAGACTTTATTTTAGAATACTTAAATTCTGAAAATAGTCATTTAAGAAAAATAGGAATAGACCTTTTAGAAACATTCCCCGAGAGTTATTTAATCGCTCATCAAAAAAACATTTTAGATTACTGTTTTTCATCTTTTGCAGAAGTAAGAACCGCTATACAACCTACCATTAAAAAACTTATTGAGAAGGATGAACTTTTTGGGAGAGGATTATTAAGTAAACTTTTACAAAATATATTAAATGAAGAGGAGTATGAAGGAATTCATGAAACTAGTTATCAAAATTTGATTATTAACTATAAAGAAGAACTTTCCTCATTAGCAGTAGAAGATATACTGCAATTAGTCCTTTCTAAATATGAGTTTGCTCAAAAACTAGGAACATCCTTATTCAAAGAAAAAATCACGCTAAAAGAACTAAGCATAGTTCAATTAATATCACTCTTAGATTCAGATGTTAAAGAAATTCGTGATCTTATTAAAATCTATTTCGAAAGTGACACCAAAAGAGCAAATTATGAAACTGAAGAATTCCTAAAAGTTTTTAATACTCAGTGGATAGATACGAAATCGTGGGCTTTTGATTTTATTGAAAAACACATTACGGCTAATAATTGGAGCTTAGATCTAATGCTCTTTTTATGCGACCATGTTGACGAAGAGGTTCAGTCTTTTGGAAGAAAAATTTTAGTAAAACATTTTAATTCTGAAGAGGGTGTAGACGTGTTACTAAAACTGCAAGAACACCCTTCTAAAACAATGCACTTTTTTGTAACCAATTACTTGGATACTTACGCAAAAAACAATCCTACAATTATTTTAGAATTAAAGCATTTCTTTAAAACGGTATTGTTTAGTTTAAACACCAATCGAGTAGCCAAATCTAGAGTTTATAATTTCTTAGAAGCAGAAGCCATCAAAGATACTCAAGTAGCAGAAATGACAATTGATCTGATGGATAGCATAATAGGTTCTAAAAGTATTACATACACAAGTAAATGTATTGATATCCTCTTGATAATAGGAGAAAAATATCCACACTTAGAAATTCCAATCACTATAAATCAAATTTCTCAACATGAGGTTCAATCATAAATATAAAGGTAGTAGCTCGGTGAGAAATGGCATTTCATCGACTTCGGTAGATTTTGTTCCAGATGTACTAAGAGACCCTACCTATTTTACAGGTACACTGCATAAAAAAATCCCATTTCGTGAAGCAATATCTGCACTTCATGATGTGGTTGTAGCAGACTATAATTTTCAGCCTAAGGACAATACAGAATATTTGGAATGGCTAAAAAACCAAGAAGAAATTTGGTTAGCAGAAGCTAATACCAGAAAACAAGGATTAAATTCAACTATTTCCAACTTACAAAATCAGTTAGTAGCACTTAGAAAAGAAAGAGATACTATTACCAAACCTTTTTACAAAGCACAAAGAGAGTATTTTAATTACTTATACAAAAGAGATTATGCTGCTTGGTTTGTTTTAGACCCTGTAATTACCGTGCATCCAGATCAGGTTTTCTTTGAATGTTTTAGCAAAGATGAATCTGTATATGGTAAACTCTCCTGTGGTTATGAGGTGTTTACAAACATTGAAGATTTTAAATGTGGTACTACAAATATTGATTATTCTGAAAAGCTATACAATGAATTTCAGAAAATTAGAACGTATAAGGAAACTGATTTTAAAATAGACCCCAAAGGATTTGATGTACAAACCACAGGTGAAGAAAATTACAAAGAATTAAAAATTGATCTTCCAGACAGTTGGGTTCGTGGCTTTTTACAAGTAAGCACTGCAATGACTTCTGAAAAAGTTTCTTTTGAGCTGGAGCCGGTTGATATCGCAAATTTTATTACAGTATTAAAAAGAAATAAGGAACGAAAAAGTCCAAGATCTATTCGATACATATTAAAACCTGGAGAACCAATTATAGCAATTTTCGAACCATGGAATATTGAAATCACATGTAAAAGATCTATCTATAAAGGAAATCAACCAGAAGAAATAAGAGTATGGGGAAGACGAAGAATCACTTTACTGGAAAGATTATTACCCATTACTCAAAAATTCACTGTTCACCTTTTAGGTAATGGGATGCCTTCTTTTTATACAGCACATTTATCTAACGAAATGTATTTTACACTTGGCCTTTCTGGTTGGACATCTAACGATTGGACACAAGCTAGTCAATTAGATTTATTAGCTCCTAAATCCAATTTAGACGGCAGTACTTTACAAACCATTTATTTAGAACTAAGAAAAGGATGGTATGCTAGTAAAGATCAGTTAGCCTCTAAGTTAAATATCGATCAGTCAGAAATTAGCAAGGCTATGCAACTATTTTCACAAGCTGGTAAAGTAATTTATGATCTAAAAAATAACGTTTATCGTGCCAGAGAATTAAAAAAGGAGGGTATAGATATTGAAAGCTTGCGTTTTTCTAGTGATATAGACCGAGAAGCTTACGAACTAGCTAATACACCTGATGGTGTAACTAAAATAACACACTCTGAAAAAGGAGACCATATCTATATTAAAGGATATATAAAATCTACTAAAAAAGTGGAAATTGTTTTAGATAAAGATTTAAGAATTATATCAGGAAAATGTTTTTCTGACGATTATAACAATAACAACATAACAAAAGGGCCTTCTAAATATATGTTAGCATTAAGGCTTGCTTTTGATAAGAAATAAATTATATTTATAACGGGTAGTTTAAAGATGAAAAAACCTTGCATTTTGATTGGTGGATCGCCAATCCTGCATACAGATACCAAACTCGTCACTGACTTGAACTTAACTTGTGAAATAGGTACTATATCGCCATTTCCGGTTATACTTCTACGAAGTGAAATAGCGATATAGTACCTATTTCACTGGAGTTGTTCAATCCAGTCTTTAGAAACGTACGAAGGGAATACCAAACATCTTTAACTACCCATTTTTTTTTAGTTTTTCATGCAAGACTCTCAATCAAGAAGACAAGAAATTTACGATAAAATTAAAGGTTCCTCTAAACAAGAGTACATCTTAAAAGAGATGATTCGCCTAGGTTTTTGGAACGATGGAAATGTAGACTTCGAAAAGGTAAACACTTATTTTAAGGAGGAAAGAGAACTCTCTAAAGAACTCAACGACCTTTTAAAAGAAAAACAGATTTTAGAAAATCCCGAGGCTTTTTTAGCAGCAAAACATAAGGAACGTAAACAAGCATCAAAGCAAAAACAAAAGGAAACCAAAGAGAAAAACGAAAAGCTTCGACAAGAAAAAGCTGAAAAGTGGAAACAGACCAAAGCTTCAGATATCATTTATCTGGGAGAAGGGTTTTCTCATCAACTAAATCAGAAAACTTCTGATGAAGCAAGATTACAAAAAAATGGATTTCCTATTATTCATAATGCAGAGCAATTAGCTGCTAAAATGAATATTTCTGTCAACGAACTTCGTTTTTTATCCTTTTCAAGAAAAAACTCTAAAGTTACTCATTATAATAGATTTCATATCGCTAAGAAATCAGGAGGAGTACGATTAATTTCGGCACCTAAGCCAAAATTAAAAAAAGCACAACATTGGATTTTAGAAGAAGTTTTAGACAAAGCCGATATTCACAATAAAGCACACGGTTGTATTAAAGGAAAATCTATAAAAACCAATGCAGCACCTCACGTTTCAAAAGCTATTGTAATTAATCAAGATCTCAAGAATTTTTTCCCAAGCATATCTTACAAACGTATAAAAGGAGTTTTTTCAAGCTTTGGATATTCAGATCAAGTAGCTACTATTTTAGCTCTACTTTGTTCTGAACCTAAAATATTAGACATTTCTGTTTTGGGAGAAAACTACTTTGCTCAACGAGGAGAACGTTTTTTACCACAAGGTTCTCCCTGTAGTCCTGCCATTTCAAATATTCTATGTAAGAGATTAGACTATAGATTAGAAGGAATAGCAAAGAAATATGGATTTGAATACACACGTTATGTAGATGATTTAACGTTTTCTACAAATGACAAAAAAACAACCGCTATTCCCAGTATTCTAAAGTATAGTAAAAAAATCGTTCAAGAAGAAAATCTAAACTTACACCCTGATAAGCTACGAATAATGCATACAGGTGTTCGACAAGAAGTTACAGGAGTTGTAGTGAATGAAAAATTGAATATTAACAAAGCAGCTTTAAAGAGGTTTAGAGCTCTATTGTTTCAAATTGAAAAAGATGGCATACAAGGTAAAGCATGGAATGGACGAGGGAATGTACTGGCACAAATCCATGGATATGCTAACTTTATCTATCAAATAGATCCCGAAAAAGGAACAAAATATAAAGAGCAAGTAAATCGTATCTTAGACAAATACGAATACAAAGAAAATCACTCAAAAAAATATAGAAAATCCAAACCTAAGAAAAAAGGGATTTTCAACTATATAGCATCACTATTTAAAAAGAAAAAGTAATAATGTTAACTACATTTTTAGACGGACTTTTTACCACTGGTCAACTCAAAGTAGAAAAGGAAATCCTAGTGTTTACAGATGAAGATATCAACAAAACACAAGAACTACTTCTAGCATATTTTGAAAGTTATCGTTTTACATTCCCCAACAGTAATACTATACATTTTGACACTAATGCTGGCATTTGGGCCACCCAATATTTATATAGACTATGTCAATCACTGCTGCTAAGAGAATTAAGTGAAGAAGAAGCAGTATCCATATTACCAAAATACAACGGAACTAAAACTAAAAATGAAATACTTTCTGTAGACCTTATTTTTAGATTTATCCCACAAATATTTAACATCTCAAAATCGCTAACTCCATCAGATATTTTAGTCAAAGAACTTCAAAATTTAGCTACAAATTGGAGTCTATCTCTTTTTGAAATAGCAGAAAATATCAAAACGGAAAGTATTGAAGCTAACAACACACTCCTTGAAATTTATTGTAATCGATTGATTGAACATAATTTCACAAAAGGAATAACATCTGAGATTATAAAACAACAAATTCTCATACAGTTAGGAGACTATCAAAATCATTTTTGGAAAAAATTAAAAGAACATGAGCTATGACTGAAAACTTTGACAAAATAAACCAATTACAGCAGGTTTTAAATCATGTAAAAGAAACCTTTGTAGGAAAAGACCATATAATTGATTTATTAGGTATTTGTCTAATTGCACAAGAAAATCTATTCCTATATGGACCTCCTGGAACAGCAAAAAGTGCCATTGTAAAGGAACTTTCTAAAACATTAAAAGGAAAAACTTTTGAATACCTATTGACAAAATTCACAGAGCCAAACGAGTTATTTGGTCCTTTTGATATCCGAAAACTAAAAGAAGGAGATTTGGTAACAAATACAGACGGAATGTTACCCGAAGCAACCTTAATATTTTTAGATGAATTATTTAACGCCAATAGTGCCATATTAAATAGTTTATTAATGGTGTTGAATGAAAAAGTATTCAAAAGAGGAAAAGAAGTAAAAAACATACCTGCGTTAATTTCGATTGGAGCAAGTAATAATCTCCCAGAAGACGAAGCTTTACAAGCCTTATTTGATCGTTTTTTAATTAGAGTAAAATGTGATAATGTAGCTCCTGATTACTTAAAAGAGGTATTAAATGCTGGATGGAAATTGCAACAAAACAAAGACAAAAAATTACCAACTATCGATGTTTCCATAATTAAAGAACTTCAATCAGATTTGTTATCCATAGATGTAGCTCCTATTCAAAAGGAATACATTGAAATGATTTCTAGGCTTAGAAATGCCGGTATTCAGGTATCAGATAGACGAGCTGTAAAACTACAAAAACTAGTAGCAGCAAGTGCATTGATTTGCAAACGTGACAAAGCAATTCTATCCGATCTTTGGGTATTTAGATATACTTGGGAAAACAATGAACAAAGAGAAATCCTAAACAATATAGTCGAATCTATAATAAAAGGAGATGTAGAAGAACAACAACATCCTAGAGCACTAGAAAATAATCTTCCTGATCCCGATGAAATATATAATGATGTTATGGATTTATTGAGTAAATGGAAAGATACCTCTATTTCCAAAACCGAAAAAGCCACTATTAAAGACAAACTACGAAATTTGACTGGAAGATGTGAGTGGATAAGTAATACCGATCAAAAAGAATATGTATTAAAACCTATAAACGAATTATGGGATTTAATTTTAAACAAAAGGGAAGCTGTTAATTAGTTATGTTGATTAAAACAGAAGTCATCTTAAGTATTGATAAAAAGTTTAAAAATTCGTTAGCGGATATTAGAAACTTAACATCCATAAAAGTAGCAGAACACGATGATCTACTTTGGATAAGGGTTCTCATTGAAAATGAAGAAACACTCAATAAACTATATAACGTACGATTTAAAGAGTTTTATTTTATTAAGGATAATTATTTATTTAAAAGAAATAAAATAACACCTGAAATGCTACTTTTTAACACAGATTGGACTCCTATAAATGAATATTTTACAGTCTCAATGCCAACGGTTGCATTTGGTGGCAAGATTGGCCAACTGGAAGTACATCCAAAATTAAGGGCACATTATCTAAAAGAAAAAACATTTGGAATTTTAGTAAATACTACTGATTTAGAGGAGTATCTTATACAAGCTCCTAGTTTTAGATTCAAGGTTCTACAATATGCTAAAAATGATAAACACCAAATATTTGTTTTTGGAACTCCTTTACTTCCCATTAAAGGAAAGTCGTATTGGAAGTATAAAGAGTTTTTACTTCCTAATGGATATATCTTAGACTCTAAAAGTCAACTAGACATATTAGCAAGAAAGATAGACAATAGCAACTATGTACTTATAAATGAAGACAACACCTATCAAATCATCCCTAAAGAAGCTATAAAACCTCTAACTAGAAAAGCAATTGTAGATTGAAACATAGCATTGAACATACAGCCGTAGATTACTTTACATCACATGTCAAGTATTTTTGGCAATGGGAAGATCAAGGAGAAATAATTACCTCATCATTTTCCAAAAAAACAATTACCTATAGAAAAGACCTTTTACTTCTTCTAAAGGATATATCTCCTACTATTTCACCAAGACTAGCTCAGGTGTTATTAATACTCTTAGCCTGTAACGATGATTATGAAACAAAAGAAATTTCATATGATAATACAACTCGACTCATATCCAATGCTCAAGATGATGAAACTGTTACAAAAGAAATTTTAGAGTATCATATTTTTAAGGCTTTTAAGCTTCTTAAACGTATTCATAGGCTTCCTAAAGAATTTAGAACAGGACAAAAGAGAGTTTTATTACTAACTACCATACTAGAGAAAAATGATATTTCGATTCCTAATTTTTCAGAAATTTTAAATGATTTTGAGTCCGGTAATTTTGATGACACCATTTTTTCCAACTCCGAAGCGAATACTTATGCACAGGTTCTTGCAGATTTCCATGTAATATCAAAAGCAGAAAATCTATATCCAAATGTAGAAATACTACAGGAAAAGCTAGAAACTAGCATAGTTGACTTAAAAGAAGTAGCCTTACCTCTTGAAGAAAAAGATGTTTTAAAGGAGTTATTACAACATAGAGATACCGCACCTTTAAGTGAATTGGCAACACACCTTATGGCAGGCTTAAAAATTCCCGTTTCTAATGACGAGCAAGGAGAGTTTTCTTTAGGAGGAATGAGTGATGTTACCAATAAAGGAGATTTTGACAAACTCCTTTTAAGTGAATTGGCCTATTCAGATGATGTATTTCTGTCAAGGTTAATCAATAATGAAGCTTTGTATATCAACAAGGAAATTGTAGCAGAAAATGTAGTAAAAAATAGAATTCTTCTCATGGATGCCACCATTAAAACTTGGGGTACTCCAAGAATTCTATCCTTAGCGTCAGCATTGGCATTTCGTTTTCACCCAAAATCAAAAAAGAAAACAAAGTTGATGTTGTTAGATGGACAATCTTATTCAGAACAAAATGTTGATGAAGAAAACCAAATAAAAGAAGCTTTAAAATTTTTATCACCTTATTTAGACTGTGCAGAGAGTTTGTTTGCCATATGTGGCTCTAATGAAATAGACAAAAAAGACGAGGTAATATTACTAATAGAAGAGTCCAATTTTAATAACGAGAAGGTTCAAAACATATTTAATGCTCATCGTCAACAATTCAATTTTTTAGTAACTGTAAATAGAAATGGTGAAATTAATTATTTCAGTAGTGTAAAAGGAGTTATCAAAAACTTAGGACACACTATTGTAGATCTAGAAAAAGTTGTAAACGCGAAAAGGACTTTTGGAAAAGAGGAAACGTTTAACAACGAATCTTCATCACTCCCTTTCCTTCCCGCTTTTTTTAAGAATGCTCCCAAATACCCTATTCTATGTACACTAACAAAACATGTAAAAGATGAAGAATTAGTCCATTTACCAAAAGGTGGTGTTATCGTTAAAAATAGATTCAATGAATTGGTTTATTATCCAAAAGGAAGTTCGCCTACCCGCAGAAAAGCAGGATATATCATTAAAAACAACATTGGAAATTATCGCTTTAAATTTGCACTTTGCCCATCACAGAATTATGTTTTTTTACTAACCTTCACAACTAAAAAGTTAGCAGGTTTTTCCATAATTCACTTAATAGATTTTTCTATTGAGTATTTTGATTTAAAAAGTACCGTATCACAGAACCTAAAAAACATAAACGAGGTATGTCCTTATCAAGGTAATTTTTACATTAAAAGCTCTAGTAACAAGGCATATCTTTTTAATCGAAAATCTTGTGATATCGAAGAAGTAAATCAAATAAAATCAGATGAAATAAAAGATTCTAAAAATACACTATCTTATAATTACATATACGTAGAATCTCCATTTGTAAACATTAACACAGTAAAAATAACCAGTGATTGTTTTATTCTTTTCAATGATAAATTACTCGAAAAACATAGCAATTTTAAAAGTAGTAACTTCTATTTAAGGGCTAATCCTAGAGTCTCAGAGAGCAAAACATCAACCTTAAATTATCCAGTTATAGAAAATGTAAAATTTCTTAAAAACCAACATCTTTTCGAGAACCCTAAGCTTAAGTTTAGACATGTAACTTTTAAAGATGGCAGCGAAATCATTTTTGATAACAAAGGTTTTGCTCACCTAATAAGCTCAAATGAAAACATTCCTGAATTAACCATAAAGATTCAATTAAATGGACCTGTTAGTTTTTTTGCTGCTGATAGAAATATTTGTGCTGAACCTTATTTAATTAATAATGAAATGATGTTAAATGAAATCAACACCAATGATATAGAAAATAATTACCTCAATCCGTTTATCGAAACTATTTTAGAAGCTTATCAATAATGGAACTTACACTTAAATATCATATAGAAACGAACCAAGAAATAGCTGCTTTTTACATTCCTTTGGCTACTCCTGAAGACTGGTTAGCTTTATTCGACAAAGTAAATATTTCTATTGATGATGTAACTTGTTATTTGGTTCCTACTTCTGTTTCAGACATCAAAGCATCAGGCTTATTCGTAGTACTAAAAGATAAATTAGAAGAAAATTTAGAAGACATTAAATACCCTTACTATAAAATAGCAAAAAGGATGTTTTTGCCTTTTAATTCTATAGTACACCCTCCTTTAACATCAGAAGAGTTTAATACAAAATTCTTGTATCATATTCAATGCTATCATCCCACAATTGGAATCATTGGCTGGGAAGAAAATGATTTCTTAGATTGGAGTCATATCAATTTTAAACTACCTAAAGAAATTGTCAACTGGAATTTAGCTACTTACGAACCTTTAATTTTCCCTGAAATCATCAATCTCTCTTTAATTGCTCCAGACAATGAAACTGAAGTAATAGAAAGTTTAGAAGAAGAAATTGAACAAAAAGATTTAGCAGACATCCCTATAGATGAGGAAGAAAATAACTCTAGTATTAAAAACGCTTTAGATAAAATAACAAAAGGTTTACTAAAAGTAAGCCTAACCATTACAGGTGTTTTTTTAGGAATAGGCATGCTTATAGGAAATCTAATAGGAGGACTGATTGGAGGTATAGGGGGAGCTAATTTTGAAAACACCTTAAAAGGTAAAAACACATCTAAAAAGTATAGTTCAGGAATGCTAAAGCAATTTCAAGAATGGTTAAAAAACAACCTAGACAAACTTGAAAAGCAACAAAACAAAGAACTAAACAAGCTTCTAAAAATGATGGATGACAATTTATCAGAAGCACTTAAATATGCAATACCACTAGGTGGAGGTGAATTGGGACGATCTTCTAATGACATACCATCTTTTAAACTAATGAAAGGAAGTACCTTATTTAATCTAAACAATTTAAATACTAGGGTATCTTCATATGGTTGGGATGTAAGTCATCATTATTTCGAATTAAGACAAAAATATATAAAAGCTGCTGAAGTTGAGATCCAAAACAAAAACTATAGAAAAGCTGCTTATATATATGCACACCTCTTAAAAGATTACAGTAATGCAGCCAATGTCTTGGAGCAAGGAGGTTTTTATGAGGAAGCTGCAATGTTGCATTTAGAAAAGCAAAAAAACAAAACTGCTGCGGCTGATTGTTATGAGAAGGGGATGTTGTATGAAAAAGCATTAAAAATTCATCAAGAATTAAAACACACAGAGAAAGTAGCAGACCTATACAGTCTACTAAAAAAAGAAGATTTATCTAAACAATACTTTAAAGAAGCTGTAGATGAGTGTGTAGACAGGAATGATTTTGTTAATGCAGCTCGAATTGAAAAAGATAAATTGCTTGATAAAGAATCCTCTAAAACGCTATTATTAAATGGATGGAAAAAATCCACAAAATCAGAAATATGTTTATCAAAATATTTAGAAGAAACTTTTGAAGTAACTCCTAAAGAAATGAGCACAGTTGTTCACACCATCTATAAAAAACACACATTAAATCATAAAAAAGGTCAACTTTTAAATGTTTTAAAAAACGTTTCTAATAAGGAAGAATACGGTATTAAAAAAGTATGCTCTAATATAGCTTACGAAATTATAAGTGAAGATCTCATAAAAAATGAAAGAAGTAATATTCATCGATTAAATGATTTTGTAGATGACCAATTATTATCAAAAGACATCAATCGTTTTGTAGGTAACAAACCAAGAGAGAAAGTATCTACCGCTAATCTTGAAATAAAATTGGATGATACTATTGAATGGACGAATGCTTTTAAACACAAGAGAGATATTCTTGTTACTGGAAATAATGCTACGCACTGGTTTATTGCCAGAGTAAATCAATATGATAATAAAGAATACTACACGTTAAAAAACCCCTTTAAAAAAGGGATAAACATTACATACCATAACAACTCATCTTACAGCAATGAAATATTGATTCAAATACTTAATGGAAGTAACTACACACCAATTAATGAAGAAGTTGTTATGTATAAAAACAAACACTTTGATACTGAACTAAAATTAAATCTCTTCAACCAATTTCAAGATTACAATACAAGTATAACGTTAAATCATGAACAATACTTTAAACTAGAAACTTCTGGAGAACCTCCAGAACTAGTAATTTTTGATAAGGATAGGAAATTAAAAAAGTCAATCTTGATCAAGCTTGATAAACAATTTTCATTGAGAGTTAATAATAAAACAATCTATTTACTAAGTTTTATCTTTACATTCTGTGATTCTATTTTCTATGCTATAGATACAGATACTGGAAAAACCTATATTCTAAATTTGGATACTGGCATCACTGGTTTTGATGCTCCGAGTGCAGGTAATATTCTTATCAAAACCTATAGTGGTCTTACCATTTATAGCTTTAAATACAATGGTTTTGTTTGTAAAACACCTTTTTTCTCCCAAGACTTTTTTGGCAGTAAAGCTTTCTTACTAGGAACAAGTAAAGTAATAGTCTATTCAGAAAATACGATTAAAGTTTTCGGCTTTAAAAATAACTTAGCAGAGGAACATATGACAGTTGAATATTCCGATAGTGATATTATTAGCTGCCTACCAGTTTCAAGAGATAAATATGCTGTATTAACAAAATCTAATACCATCCAATTTATCCATATCTAATTCTCTTTAAATAACGAATCTATTTTCACTAAGTAATCTCGATAAAAACATAAAATCAAAGCATAAAAAAAGCCATCACAAGTTGTGATGGCTTTTGCTCCCCCTCTAGCCCCGAAGCTTCGGGGGAACCTAGGACTTTCTGATTCAGCATAAACTAAAATTGCATGCATAAAAAAAGCGTCACTATTTCTAGTAACGCTTTTGCTCCCCCTCTAGGACTCGAACCTAGGACCCTCTGATTAACAGTCAGATGCTCTAACCAACTGAGCTAAGGAGGAGTTTGCTTCGAGAAATCTCGTTTAGCGAGTGCAAATATAGAGATAATTTTAAGTTAAACAACCAATCTTTTTTGATTTTTTTTCATAAAAATTAGTTCCGATCCGTAAATCAAAATCAATCAAGCAATTAGACAAAACAACTTTTTTTAACTTTTTTATTTATATCGAATATAAGCAAGTTGAAATCAATAATTCTACCTATTACCACTCCCTTTTTTACCTATATTTGTGGCACTTTTTTTGAGCCAAAAAGATAATTCTTATCCAAAACAATAATGAAACAGTTTTTATACGCTTTATTTGTATTACTTCTTATTAGCTGTAGTAAATCTTACGAAGAACCTGTAGTTGATTTGTCTTCTTATAAAGTTGAAAAAGGCTTTAAGTTAAAAGCCGTAGCTTCTGAACCTTTTATAGAAGCACCTGTTACCTTAAGTTTTGATGAGAAAGGACGAGCTTGGGTGGTAGAAATGAGAGGTTATATGCAAAACTTAGAAGGTACTGGCGAACATATGCCTAATGGTAGAATTGTAATACTGGAAGATTTAGACGACGACTCCGTTTGCGATAACGCAAAAGTATTCTTAGATAGTTTAATATTACCACGTGCCATTGCTCATGTATATGGTGGACTGCTATATGCCGAACCACCAAATTTATGGTTTGTAGAGATTGAAAATGACAAGCCTGTTAATAAAGTATTGGTAGACAACAAATATGTTACAGGAGGAAATGTAGAACATCAACCAAACGGATTGATGATGAATATAGACAACTGGATTTACAATGCTAAATCTAGCTTTCGTTACCAAAGAAAAAACGGAAAATGGATTAAAGAGCGAACGTATTTTAGAGGTCAATGGGGAATTACCCACGATAATTTTGGAAGACTCTATCACAATAACAACTCAGTCATCATAAAAGGAGATTTTGTACTTCCCAATACGTATACTAAAAACAAAAACTTTAAGAGTAAGGCTGCATTGGGAAGAAACCTTACTTCCAATCAAAGAGTATATCCTTTGCACGCTACATCGGTAAACCGAGGTTATATTAAAGGAAGATTAGACAAAGACAGTATATTGGTAAATGTAACTGCTAGTTGTGCACCCTTAATCTACAGAGGTGACCAGTTTCCAGATCCTTACCAACAAAATGCATTTATTTGTGCTCCAGAGGCAAATGTGGTTAAAAGAAATGTTCTAACATTTCATCCCAATAACATTAAAGCCACCCACCCTATCCCTAGAAAAGAATTTTTAGCTTCTACCGACGAGGGTTTTAGACCCGTAAATTTATTCAACAGTCCAGAGGGTAGCATTTATATAGTAGATATGCATCGTGGAATTCTTCAAGACAAAGCATTCCTTACTCCTTATTTAAAGAAACACTACCAAGACAAACAGTTAGATACTATTATTGGAATGGGAAGAATTTTAAAAGTAACCCGTTCAGATTATCAACCCAAAGAAATTATAGATTTAACAAAATGTAGATCTTCTAAATTAATATCTTATTTGCAGCACCCAAATGGATGGTATAGAGACAAAGCACAACAACTGTTAGTAAAAAGACAAGATTTTACAGTCTTACAAGATGTAAAAGATTTGATTTTTAAGAGTAACAAAGCAAGAACACAAATACACGCATTACATACCCTTAACGGTTACGACGCTCTGACCTTTACGTTTCTTTCCACACTTATTAACACGAATAATACTCCTACAGAAACGCTATGTCATGCAATTGTATTATTAGAACAAATTGCACATAAAAACCACATTTTAAAAGCCGAAAGCTTATTAAAAAAAATGGTTGCTAAAAAAGACATTGAACTAGATATTTATCTAGCATGCTCATTAGGAAAGTGGATCAATTTAGCTCCTGATAAATTTTATCCTTTGCTATTACAAATTTCAAATCAGCATAAAAACAATCAACTTATTCAGGAAGGAATTCTAAACAGTATCCCAAATAAAGAAGATCGTTTCTTAGCTTTTGCAAAACACTACAAAAACAACAGTCCTTTATTAATTGCTAATTTAAATGAATCCATTGCTAGCAAAAAACTACAATCAATTAGAAAGAATAAAAAAATAAAAGACAATCAAAGAGCAGCTATTAAAGCAGGTAAAAAGATTTTTAACAATATATGTGCTACTTGTCACGGAAATAAAGGACAAGGAATCGCAAGCTTAGCTCCTCCTTTTATCAATTCAGAATACATCTCAGAATCGTCAGAAAGACTTGCTGCAATTATACTCCATGGTCTTTCAGGACCATTACAAGTAAACGGAAAGTCTTACAATTTAAGCGCTACTATGCCTGGATTGGGCAACAATCCAGAATACAAAGATCAAGACATAAAAAACATAATTAGCTACTTACAGTACACTTTTGCGGATGATTCTAAACCAATATCTGTAAAAAAAATAAAGCAACTTAGGCTCTTAAAACCCAAAAAAGGAGTTTTTAATCAAGAGGAAATTTTAAAAATTAAATAAACCTTCCTAAAAGCGGCACACTTACATAAGACACTGAAATAAGAACACTTAAACTATAGAATTAACCGTTACTATTATCGGTTAATTTTCGGTTTCTAATCTTTCCTACGCTATCTCTCGGCTTGTAGTTATCTATATTTGACCGTTTTCAAATTATTTTTTGAAAGAATTTTAACATCTATGTGAATTTCTTATGATAATTTCGAAAACGAACCTTAAATAGCTAATTATACACAACAACACATGAAACGTATTCTACATCTTATAATGATGTTTGTATTTTGTTTAATTACTTCTTGTTCAGAAGAAAAAAAAGAAGTTGTACAAACAAAAAAGGAAAAAACAGTAAAAAAGAACCTCTTAAATCCATTTATAAAATTAGATTTAAAAGACTTATCTACTTTTAAACCAACTGGAGCAAACTGGAAAATAGTTGGAGACGTTGTTGTTGACAGAAACAAAAAGAAAACCATCAATTCAGAAGCAGGTTCTGGTATTTTATTAAACACAAATGACCAGAAAAGCAATAAAAACTTAGTTACTGCTTTTGATCATAAGGATATTGAATTGGAACTGGATGTAATGGTTCCTGTTAGATCTAATTCTGGAATTTACTTCCAAAGTCGCTATGAAGTACAAATATTTGATAGCTGGAATGTAAAAAAATTAAGACCTAAAGACATGGGGGCTATCTATGAAAGATGGGATAAAAATGCTCCAAAAGGAAAACAAGGTTACGAGGGACATCCACCTCGTATAAATGCTGCCAAAGCTCCTGGGCTATGGCAACATTTAAAAGTTATTTTCCACGCTCCTAGATTTGATGCTAAAGGAAACAAAATAAAAAACGCTTGGTTTGAAGAAGTGTGGCTAAATGGTGTCTTAGTTCAACAAAATGTAGAAGTAACAGGACCTACTCGAAGTAGATTTGAGGACGAAAAACCAAGAGCTCCATTATTAATTCAAGGAGATCATGGACCTGTAGCTTTTAAAAACATTCAATACAGGTTGTTCAACGGAAAAAGAATTAAACTAACGAACTTAATACGAAAAGAATACTCTGCTCAGGAAACTGTTAAAAACATTCACCAACAGAAGCCTCTAAAAGAAGAAAGCACACAAACCTTTTCTTTAATTGATGTTGCCACACAAAAAGCAAAAAAAACAGTTGCTTACTCTGGAACTTTAAATGTTTCTGAAGCCGGAAATTATCTGTTTGAAATTAGACCCGGAAAAGGAACCGTGGAGTTACACATAGATGGTCAGAAACCATATAAGCTAAAAACATCTCAAGCTTATCGTAACAAGTCTTTCAAATTAAAGAAAGGAACAACAAACTTTAAATTAATTTACAATCATACAAGGCCTAGAGTAAAATGGTTAAACAATTTTGGATTTTTAATTGAAGCTCCAAAGATGCAAAAGTATACCATTCAGGATGGAGTAGATAAAAATGTAGATAAGTTTGATCCCCTAAAAGGAATTATTATTGAGCCTGAAAACGGAATTAGAACGCAGCGTAGTTTTGTAACTCATAACGGAATTGCAAGAACACACTGTATTTCTGTAGGAAGTCCAGACGGCACACATTACTCGTACGATTTAGCTACTGGTTCTTTATTAAAAGTATGGGATGGCTCTTTTCTTAACACAACTCACATGTGGTTAACAAGAGGGTTAAAGCAATTAGGAGCACCTATAGGATTTAATATAGAAATGCATGGTGATTTGGAATTTGCAAGTCTTGAAAATGAACATGCAGCTTGGCCTAGCCCCGATCCAGAGAACAAAGGATTACAACAATTAGGGTATGAATTTAACGAAAAAAGAATCCCTACATTTTCATACAAAATAGGAAACACTACCATTTCTAATACTTTTTTAACCAACAAAAATAAACGAGAGATTAAAAAAGTAATTAATGTAAATGCAGACAAAGAAATATGGCACAAGTTAGCCAACGGAAAAGATATTAAAGAATTATCAAACCACACATACATTGTAAATAATGAAAGTTATTATATAGATTTTTCGGGCAATACATCTTTTAATCCTATTATAAGAACTAATAATGGAAAGCAAGAGTTACTGGTTAAAGTACCTGTTGGTGTGAATAAGATTGTCTACAAAATCATTTGGTAATAAAAAAATGCATAAAAAATAAACTAAACAACATCACATATGGATTTCAGCTCGTTATTAAAACGCTCTTAAACCTTAGTAAAACAGCTGTTTTTCAACAAAATAAGAATATATTACAAACACATAAGCATTAAAAAAACCAACAAAATTCACTTAGATTTGTTTTTAAACTACTAAAAAAACAATTAATTAAACCAATATTTAAAATAATATGAAACGTTTTTTTCATCTCTTTTTATTGCTTGCCCTCTATTTAGTTTCATCTTGTTCCAAAGAGAAACAAGTAGCGCAACAAACTAAAAAGAAACAAACCAAACAAGAACTCATCTACCCATTTACAAGGATAAATCTTAAAGATTTGTCTGCCTTTAAACCTACAGGGGCAAATTGGAAAACTGTTGGAGACGTTGTGGTAAATAGAAATAAAAAAAGAACCATTTCTAGCAAAGAGGGGGGTGGAATTTTAGTAAACACAAACGACCAAAAAAAGAACCAAAACCTTTTTACTGCATTTGAACACAAAGACATTGAACTAGAGTTAGATGTAATGATGCCTGTACAATCTAATTCTGGAATTTATTTCCAGAGTCGTTACGAAATTCAACTACTAGATAGCTGGAACGTAAAACAGCCTAAATCTGGAGACATTGGTGGAATTTACCAACGATGGGACAAAACAGCCGAAAAAGGAAAACAAGGTTATGAAGGTCATGCTCCAAGAATTAATGCTGCTAAGGCACCAGGATTATGGCAACATTTAAGAGTTATTTTCCATGCTCCTAGATTCGATGCAAATGGTAAAAAAATTAAAAACGCGTGGTTTGAAGAAGTATACTTAAACGGAGTACTGTTGCATAAAAATGTAGAAGTAACAGGACCTACAAGAGCTGGATTAAGCGGAGAAAAAGCCACTGCTCCTATTATGATTCAAGGCGATCATGGACCTGTAGCTTTTAAAAATATTAAATACAGATTGTTTAACGGCGGAAAAATAACCTTTTCGAATCTTGTTAGAAGAGAGTATACTGCTGTTAAAAACTTGGAGGAATTAAAATCTAAAACTCCAGTTTTAGAAGAGAAAACAGCTGTTTTTTATGTTGATAAAAATCCTAAAGAAAAAGTAAACAAAGTTATTACCTACACAGGAACCATTCATATTCCAGAAACAGGAAAATACCTTTTTGAAACGAAACCTGGAAAAGGGATTGTAGAAATACACATTGAAGGGCAAAAAACGTACAAACTGAATAAAAGCGGTAAAAGATATTTTAAGAAAGTATTCAACTTAAAGAAAGGAGCCAAAAAGTTTAAATTCATTTACAATCAAAACCAAGGTAAAAGAAACTGGCTAGGTTCTTTTAACGCCTATGTAGAAGGAACTAAAGTTCAGAGACAAGCATTACAAGACGGTGTAGATCCAAATGCAGAGAAATTCGATCCTTTAAAAGGAATTATTATACAACCAAAGGAACATGCCCTTACACAACGTAGTTTTATAACTCATAAAGGAATTGCCAGAACACATTGTATATCTGTTGGTACTACAGAAGGAACTCATTTTTCTTACGATTTAGCTACAGGTTCTTTATTAAAAGTTTGGAATGGTGATTTCTTAAACACAACTCACATGTGGTTAAGTAGAGGTACTAAACAACTAGGAGAACCTATTGGGTTTAGTGTTACAATGCACGGAGATTTAGAATTTGCAGCTCTAGAAAACGAAAACACTGCATGGCCTTTGCCTTTACCCGAAAACCAAAGCGTTAAACAATTAGGATATGAATTTGACATACATAGAATGCCAACTTTCACATATGAAACCGAAGGAGCTATTATCTCTAATTCTTTTGCAACTTCTAAAGTAAAAAGAGAAGTAAAAAGAAACATTGACATAGAAACCCCAAAAGAATTATGGCATAAAATAGCAGATGGAGAGAACATCAAAGAGCTCTCAAATCAAACATACATTATCAACACAGAAAGTTATTACATAGACTTTTCGGGTAATAAAGAGAACTTAAAACCAATTATTAGAACCAGTAACGGTAAACAAGAATTGTTGGTAAAAGTTCCAGTAGGTCAAAATAACATTAACTACACTATTATTTGGTAACCCTTAAATACAGAAAATGAAAAATAGTAATAAAACCATATTAGCATTAGGAGTCCTTTTATTTAGTCAAATAGGGTTTGGACAAAATGCAAAAAAAATATCTGAGTATTATAAAATAGTAGACGTTCCTATTCCTAATGAAGTAAAGTTAGAAGTAGGAGGTTTAGCACTAACAGACGATGATAAATTAGGAGTTTCCACAAGACGTGGAGAGGTTTGGTTAATCGACCAACCTTATAGCCCAAAACCTACTTACAAGTTATTTGCCCAAGGAATGCACGAGGCTTTAGGACTTGGATACAGAAACAATGGTTTTTATTTATCGCAACGTGGTGAATTAACAAGGTTAATTGATAAAAATGGTGACGATGTAGCTGATGTATATAAAACCGTATTCTCTTGGCCATTAAATGCAAACTACCACGGATACTCTTACGGACCAAAGTTTTTTGATAATGGAGACATGCTACTTACCTTAAACCTTACTTGGGAAGGTGGAGGAAAGAGTCCTGTTCGTTGGAGAGGATGGATGATAAAAGTACACCCAAACGGAGAAATGACACCTATTGCCACAGGATTAAGATCGCCGGCTGGTTATGCCATTAGTCCAGAAGGAGATATTTTTTACTCAGAAAACCAAGGAGACTGGGTAGGTTCTGGTAACGTAACACATATTGAAGTTGGTGATTTTGTAGGACACCCAGAAGGATTAAAATGGACCGATGATCCTAAATCGCCTTTAAAGTTAAAACCCGAAGATATTAAGGACAAATCTGGTTTAAGTATTTACGAATATGCTAAAAAAGTTCCTGAATTAAAGGCTCCTGCTGTGTGGTTACCACACACTGTATTAGGGGTTTCTACCTCTGATATTTTATACGATACTACAGGAGGAAAATTTGGACCTTTTGAAGGGCAACAATTTGTAGGAGACCAAGGACACAGTAAAATTTTCCGTGTAGCTATGGAAAAAGTAAACGGAGTATACCAAGGAGCTGTATTCCCTTTTGTCGATGGATTTTCTTCTGGAATTTTACGTATGATTTGGGGAAGCGACAACAGTATGTTTGTTGGTATGACTAGTCGTGGATGGGCTTCTACAGGTAAAAAGCCATACGGTCTACAACGTTTGGTATGGACAGGAAAAACTCCTTTCGAAATAAAGACAATGAAAGCTTTAGATGATGGTTTTGAATTAGAATTCACCAAACCAATTAACAAAGAACAAGCAGCAGATTTGTCTAAATACAAAGTAACTACTTTTACATACTTGTACCATAAAACATACGGAAGTCCTATTACAGACAAACAAAACGCAATGGTTCATAACGTAGTTGTTTCAGAAGATGGGTTAAAAGCAAAGTTAATAGTACACGGAATGCGTTTAGGATACATTCACCAATTGGTCATCTCTGGGTTAAATGCAGACAATGGTGAAAAGCTACTACACAATAAAGCATATTATACTTTAAACGAAGTTCCTTGTGGTTACATTAAAACTCCTAAAATGGAGATGAAAATGCCAACCAAAAAAATAGAGCAGCCTAAAAGAGTTACTATGATGCCACATGACTGGGGAGAAGAAGGTGCTGATGAAAAAATATCTATTGGAACCGTACCAGGTTTAAAGTACGACACTAAAGAAATTAGAATTAAAAGAAACAGCAAGGTTGAACTAACACTTAACAACAACGACGATATGATTCACAACGTTGTTGTAACCAAGCCAGGAGCCAATACACCATTAAAGGTTGGAGAAATGGCATTAAAACTAGGATTAGACGGACCAGACTTAAATTATGTTCCTTTTACAGGAATGGTTATTGCACACACAGGAGCTGTAGGGCCAGAAAGTTCTGAAACCGTATACTTTAACGCTCCTAACGAAACAGGAACATATTGGTTGGTTTGTACTTTCCCAGGACACTCTAACACCATGAGAGCAAAATTAATTGTAGAGTAGTTAAAACCTATGCTTTTATAGGAAGTCTAAACAAAAGACAATCGCTATTTTATATATTTATAAGTAACTTGTAAACTAAAATTTTAAGGTTCTAGAGTTTAATAATTCTAAGTCTTAAAATTTTAGTTTTTATATCATATCAGCCATAAAAAATGAGTAACACAATTTCTAAAACAAAAAAAATAGTCAACAGTATTTTAGGTATTATTTTTGTGCTTTTTGCTGTGGTTCAATTAAACGACCCTGATGGGGTTTTATGGTTTTCTATTTACTTGGCTGTAGCAATTATTTGCTCTATTAGTATTTTTAAGGAAATCCCAAAAATCATTCTTTGGATAACTATTGGTGGTTTGGTTAGTTACTCTATATTTCATTTTTCACTATTCTTAGATTATTTACAAACAGATCACAAAGAGGAAATATTTGGGAAAATGGTGTATGAAAAACCTTATTTAGAAGGAAGTAGAGAATTTATGGGATTACTGATAGCTGCTCTAGGGGTAGCTTATCAACTAAAGAAAAGTAACAAATAATGTTAAAAGAAATCATCTATAAAAAACTTTCTAACGATGAGGTTCATTGGCTAGATCAAAAAATAGCAGCCATTAAAGAGGACCAATCGGGGAAACAATTTATTTTAACCTATAGTTTGATATTTCGTTTTATCACAAACGAAGTACTTACTTGGAACGATGACGAAATAGACTATATACAAAGTATATATCCATCTTTTGATAAAGAAACTTGGAACAAGCATGGATTGTGTCGTGTTTTAATTATGCAACAACTTTCTACAACAAGTAACAATAGTATTTTACAACTATTAATTACAACAGCTAGCTTTAAAGAACAAATAGACCTATATAAAAGTTTGTTCTTTTTAGAAAACGCTAAAGAACTTACTTTTTTAATGGAAGATGGTATTAGAACAAACGCTACAGATGTATTGGAAGCGATTGCCTTAAACAATCCTTTTGGAGCTACGTTTTTAACAGAGGATGCATGGAATCAATTAGTCTTAAAAGCCATTTTTACAGAAAGGCCTTTGTACAAAATATACGGGCTAAACGAAAGAAAAAATGAGAAGCTGGCTTTAATTTTAAATGATTTCATTCACGAAAGATGGTCGGCAGGAAGAGACATTTCTCCCGAAGTTTGGCAATTATTACGAGGATACAATAATAAATTGATTTTAGGTACTGCCCAAAAAGCCTTATCAACAGCTACAGAATTAGAAAAAAAAGCAGTAAAAACAATCACAGAAGAAACATCTCTAAATGAAGAAGAAAGTAAAACTTTCTGGATGGAAATTGGGATGGAGTTCAACAAATAAAAAACAAATGCATTATATAGACCCACATATACATATGGTTGCCAGAACAACCGACGATTACGAAGCAATGAGAGCCGCAGGAATTGTAGCTATTATTGAACCTGCATTCTGGATGGGGCAACCAAGATCTTCAGTAGGTTCTTTTCAGGATTACTTTAGTACTTTGATAAACTGGGAAAGATTCCGAGCATCGCAATTCGGAATTAAACACTACTGTACCATAGGCCTAAACTCAAAAGAAGCGAACAACGAAGCTTTATCAGAGCAAGTAATGGAAATTTTACCTCTATATGCTTCTAAAGAAGGAGTAGTTGCTATTGGTGAAATAGGTTACGACGATCAAACTGCATTAGAAGACAAATACTTTAGAGCACAGATAGAATTGGCCAAAGAACTAAAGTTGCCAATTATGGTACACACACCTCATCGTGATAAGAAGAACGGTACTATTAAAAGTATGGATGTAATAGAAGAACACGGTGTAGATCCATCTATGGTTGTTATTGACCATAACAACGAAGAAACTGTAAAAGATGTACTAGATCGCGGTTACTGGGCTGCCTTTACCATTTATCCAAATACAAAAATGGGGAA
This sequence comes from Wenyingzhuangia sp. IMCC45574, assembly GCF_054182685.1. Lineage (NCBI taxonomy): Bacteria > Pseudomonadati > Bacteroidota > Flavobacteriia > Flavobacteriales > Flavobacteriaceae > Wenyingzhuangia > Wenyingzhuangia sp. IMCC45574. The sequence continues at coordinate 1,725,489 of NZ_CM135169.1, forward strand.
CGAAAGAATGGTAGAAGTTGTAAGACAATACGGTCCAGAAAGAATTATTGTTGATAGTTCTGCAGACTGGGGAGTTAGTGATCCGTTGGCAGTACCTAAAACAGGTTCTCTAATGTTAGAAAGAGGACTTTCTAAAGAAGACGTACATCTTACATGCTATAAAAATGCTTTAGATATTTATAGCAAGAGTGGACAATTTAACGAGTCGGATTGGATGACGGAATTAAAAATTGAAGAACACGAATTACTAAATGGAAATTCAGTTTTAAGAGGACAAGAATTCCAAAAGAAAACCTACTCTAATATTATAAAAAACTAATAGAATGATTGGTGCTTTGCTAAGACTGGCAAGACCTGCAAACATACTAACCGCTATTTCGGATATTATTGCTGGAATGGCTATAACAGGTGCTTTAGCTTCTCTTTTTTCAGACAACAACGTTGCCCCATTATTGCTTATTGTATCAACAATTGGCTTGTATGGAGGTGGAATTGTTTTTAACGATATTTTTGATTTTGAGGATGATAAAATCAATAGACCTGAAAGGGTTTTACCCTCTGGAAAGGTATCTCTAAAGACAGCTATTTTGTTTGGCTCTTTTTTATTCCTAACCGGAATTGTAGCAGCTTTCACTGTTTCAATAATCAGTGGACTCATAGCTATTGCCATTACTGCACTTGCTTTATCATACGACAAGTTTGCCAAACATCATGCTTTTTTAGGCCCTATTAATATGGGACTCTGCAGATCTGGAAATTTGTTATTAGGAATGAGCATTATTCCTGCAACCATTCAACAATTTTGGTTTACAGGTTTTGTGCCTTTGGCTTTTATTGGAGCCATTACCTTAGTAGGTCAGAAAGAAGCACATGGAAATAACCAAAGTTCAGTATTAAAAGCTATACTTTTAGATATTTTGGTATTTCTATTTTTTCCTTTTTTAATGTTTAAAGGATACATAACAACCATAGCTGTATTTCCTTTTTTGGCTTTTTGGTTTGGAATTAACTTTGCGGCAAAAACAAAAGCTTTTGTAAAGAACGAACCTAAAAACATTATGAAAGCAGTAAAAACAGGAGTATTATCTTTAATTCCCCTAAATGCTATTTATGTTGCCGGTTTTTCGGAATGGTACTACGCATTGTTGCTTATATGTTTGTTACCTTTATCTATAGCCATTGCTAAATATTACGCAGTAACTTAATCATGAATAAAAACATACAACAGAACTTTCAAGTTCAGTTCAACTATAATATTTCATTCACGGAGCATGTGTTTGGTCTAAACAATCACCTTTTGGCTGATTTGTTAACCACCACACATAAAAACATGACTCCTAAAATTGCTGTGGTCATTGACAAAGGTATGTTCTTACATCATCCTAATTTAATTGATGAGATTAAGGCTTACTTTACAAAACATTGTCTAAAAGCAGAACTACAAGGAGACCCCCTATTGGTTAAAAGTGGAGAAGCAATTAAAAACGACTGGAATTCGGTAGACCAAATCTTAAATTTGCTAAACGAACAAAAAATAGATCGTCATTCCTACACCTTGGCAATTGGCGGAGGTGCTGTTTTAGACACAGTTGGCTTTGCTTGTGCAATTGCACACAGAGGAGTACGCTTAATTCGAATTCCAACCACAGTTTTATCTCAAAACGATTCTGGTGTAGGTGTAAAAAACTCGGTAAATTATTTCGATAAGAAAAATTTCCTAGGAACCTTTCAACCACCCTTTGCCGTAATTAATGATCTTACTTTTTTAGAAACATTATCCAATCGTGATTATCGTTCTGGAATTTCAGAGGCCATTAAAGTTGCCTTAATTAAAGATCCTGTTTTTTTTAATTGGATAGAAACCAACTTAAATGCATTAAACAACAGGGAAGCAAAAGCAATGGAGCATTTAATCTTTAGATGTGCCGAATTGCATACAGACCACATAGCAAGTGGAGATCCTTTTGAAATGGGTTCTTCAAGACCTTTGGATTTTGGACACTGGGCCGCTCATAAACTAGAATACCTTACACAGTATAAAGTAACACACGGAGAAGCTGTTGCCATCGGAATTGTGTTAGATGCTTGTTATTCCTATAAAATTGGTTATTTGTCAGAAAATGAATTGTTAAGAATTTTAAATTGTTTTAAAATATTAGGATTCGATTTGACACACCCCCTACTCTACAACATCGCTAAGAAAGAAATGAATCCTGAATTAATTCGTGGATTGGAAGAATTCAGAGAGCATTTAGGAGGGGTTCTAACCATTATGCTGCTAACCAAAATTGGAAAAGGAGAAGAAGTTCACGAAATAAATGTTGCTTTATTAAATGAAGCTGCTCAATATACCATCGATTTTTTAAACACATAGGAAAATGAGAATTGGAACCTCTGGTCATCTAAGCTATTGTACCAATATTCACGCTGGTGAATCTTGGGAAGCTACTTTTAAAAACATACAAAAATATGTACTGGGCGTAAAACAAAACATTGTTCCAGAAGAAGCTTTTGGAATTGGATTGCGTTTGTCTAATGAAGCTTCTATAGAATTAAATCAAGCAGAAAAGATTGAGGAGTTTAAAGAATGGCTGTTGGAAAACAATATGTACGTGTTTACCATGAATGGATTTCCATACGGGAATTTTCATCAAGAGGAAATTAAAGACCAAGTTCATGCTCCTGATTGGACTACCCAAGATAGAAAAAACTATACCATTCGTTTGTTTGATATATTAGCAGAGGTAATCCCCGTTAATGTTACTGGAGGAATTTCTACCTCTCCTATTTCTTACAAGTTTTGGCATCTAACAGATGAGAAATTAGAAGAAACAAAAAACAAGGCTTGTGAATATTTAATTAACGTGGTAGCACACCTCATCGATATTAAAAAAGAGACTGGAAAGAGTTTACATTTAGATATTGAACCAGAACCTGATGGAGTAATTGAAGATACAGAAGAATTTATAGCCTACTACAACAACTACTTAATTGCAAAAGGTGTTGATATTCTAGCTCAGAAAAATAAAATCACAAAAAAAGAAGCAGAACAAGCCATTAGAGAGCACATTCAGTTATGCTTTGACATTTGCCATTCTGCTGTGGAATATGAGAATATTGCTGAGGTAGTCACTACAGTAAAAGCACAAAACATTCAAATTGGAAAAATTCAATTAAGTGCAGCTTTAAAATGTCAATTGAATAAAAATGAAAGTATAGAGGTTCTAAAAAACAATCTGAAACCATTCCACGAACCTAGTTATTTACATCAGGCAGTGATTAAAAGCAAAGATGGAAAATTAACCAAATATGCTGATTTAGATGTTGCCATAGACGATATAACTACTGACGAATTCGAGGAAATCAGAACGCATTTTCATGTGCCAATTTTCCTAGCAGCATATCAAAATTTACAATCTACACAAGACGATTTAATAAGCTCTCTGCAGTTGTGGAAAGAGAACGAATATTCTGAGCATTTGGAAATAGAAACCTATACATGGGATGTATTACCCAACCAAATGCAAACCAATATTACCGATGCAGTAACAAGAGAAGTAAACTGGGTGTTAGAACAAATTAAATAATTCCAAAATGCAACAAACAGTAGTCATAAACGTAGTAGGATTAACATCTAAAATACTAGAAAATCAGAGTTTATTTATCTCTAAGTGGTGTAGAGAGAACAAACAATTAGCGACTATTGAACCGGTTTTACCCGCAGTTACTTGTAGTGCGCAAACTACCTACTTAACCGGAAAATGGCCATCAGAACATGGAATTATAGGAAATGGTTGGTACAATAAAGAACAATCGGAAGTACAGTTTTGGAAACAGTCGAATAAACTAGTACAAGCTCTTAATATTTGGGATGAAGCTAAAAAACATAATCCCGATTTTACCTGTGCGAATATGTTTTGGTGGTATAATATGTATTCAACTGCGGATTATTCGGTAACACCAAGACCGCAATATTGGGCCAATGGATTAAAAAAACCTGATTGTTATAGCAACCCTAGTGAACTACGTGATGAATTACAAAATACATTAGGAATATTTCCTTTGTTCGATTTTTGGGGTCCTAAAACAACGATCAAATCGAGTCAATGGATTGCCGATGCTTCTAAATATGTATCGGATAAACACGAACCTACCTTACAGCTTATATATATTCCACATTTAGATTATTGTTTTCAAAAGTTCGATGCAGATTCTGAAGAAGTTAAAAAAGACATTCAAGACTTAGATGTATTACTACAAGATTTAATTCAGTTCTACGAACAAAAAAACATCACTCCTATTGTATTGTCTGAATATGGAATTTCAAAAGTTTCTAAACCAATACACCTAAACAGAATTCTTAGAACACACAACCTTCTAAATATTAGGATAGAAAATAATCGAGAGTTATTAGATGCAGGAGCAAGTGATGCTTTTGCAGTTGCAGATCATCAAGTAGCACATGTATATTGCAAGCCTGAATTGGAAGAAAAAGTACAATCTATTCTAGAGAATACAGAGGGCATTGAAGAGGTTTTAGATGTTGCCTCTCAAAAAGAAAGAAATGTCTGGCACGAACGCTCTGGAAACTTTATGGTAATTGCCAAAGAAGAAGCTTGGTTTACCTACTATTACTGGTTAGACAATAACAAAGCTCCTGATTTTGCAAGAACAGTAGACATTCACAAAAAGCCAGGTTACGACCCTGTAGAAATGTTCTTAAACAAAAAGAAAAAAGGAATCATGTTGCGATTGGTAGGAAAATTATTGCTGAAAAAATTAGGCTTTAGAGTCCTTTTCAATTTTATCCCTTTAGATGCCAATCTTATCAAAGGTTCTCATGGAAGAACAAACGTAGACACTATGGAAAAACCTGTAATTATTGCAGCCAGTAATACTAAAAAAGAAATCACAGGAGTAGAAGTAAAGGATATTATTATGAAAAATATTTTTCAATAAAATCCTATTTTGTTCTTAACCAGTATTGAGTTCTGCCTAATAAACTAAAACCAATATAACCTCTAACTTTAAGCTTGTTATTACTTTCTAATTCTAAATAACACTTATATACTTTTCCAGATTCTGGATCTGTAATAGTACCACCTGTATACAGTCCATCTTCCAGGCTTAAATTTTCTATAATCTCTAAACCTATTAGAGGTTTGTTACGCTTTGCCCCTTCACATTTAGTGCATATGGTATTATTAGAATTCGTTAATTTCTTTACAATCTTACCATAAATCTTTCCTCCTCTAGAAAATATTTCTACAATAGACTTTTTCTCTCCTGTCTTATCATCGTAAGTAGTCCACTTTCCTTCTACAGACTGAGAAAACACTGATATACCATATAAAAAAACAATCCCAAAAAACACTTTTTTCATTGTAATTACCATTTAAAACATAGGTGTAATTTAATCAAAAAAAATACAGCAACTTATTTAAGCTACTGTATTCCTTCTCTTTTCTGCAATTTTTTCTTTTTCTTTCTTAACTCTTTTTTCTTACTTTTTTTCGATTAATACTTTTCTAAAATATAAAAACAACTTAAACTTTCAATATTATTAATGATTGGTCAAATTAACATGTATGGTACTTACTAGAAGGTCATCTAATTTGGTAAATAACTTTGCAAAATACGTTGGCTGTTCAACCATATCCAATTGCCCCTCCATTTCTCTTTCTTTGGCTGCTGCTTTTTCCGCAACTACGCTAGGTAAATAATCTAATTGTGTAGCTAAAATAATTCTAGCTTTGTTATAATTACACTTATCTACATATAGTTGAAATACTCCTTCTACCCTAACCATCTCTACTCCTAAAAAAGTAACTCTCTGAATCACATTCTTAAGGAAACAGGCATCATGCCTCGTAACACAAGTAAATAGGGTAGTAGGATTTTTCATAGCAATTTTGGGTATACCTAAAATTACAAAACTTGTATAATGAAACAAAAAAATATTACCTGTGTAATCACGTAGTTTTTAGTTTTTTACAGAAATCAATTGCTAAATAAAAGTCAAAAAACAAGCTATCCCCTAGATCAATTAAAAGATTCAAAGTCTTTTTCTTCATTTTTAGTATTGCTTTTTTAAGTATCAATTTTAGTAATGATGGTGGAATTGATAAAACATTACAAATGCTTTTTTTCTCGGAATAAAAGTAACTTACAAACAAAAACACTCCATAGATATATCGATCAACTTAGATCCTATAGATTACAATCTAAAAGGAACACACCATACCTCATAGTAAAGAAAACGTAGCATATAATACCTATTCTAATTTTTATAAAAGTGATGAATACAAAACCTTGTACCCTCCCAATATTAAGGAAGGAACAGAAACCAATAGAAAGTTTATTATTAAAGAAGTTCTTGATACAAGAATAACTGGTAATTTTCATTTCATTGCTTACACGCAAGATGAATCTTAATCCATTAAATTAGTTGGAACTTTTAACAATATTTAGGCAATACTATCTTTTAATTAAAAAAAGCCTAAATACAATTGTACTAGGCTTTGTCATGAATTAAAAAGTAACATTTTTACTAATTAAGTAAATCGTAATACTTGTTCTTTTTTATCACCAAATCAAGCTTTTGTAACATTTTGCCTAAATTAGATCTAAAAATAAAATCTCCTCCGTTTTCTTCTTTCATCATACCAGATAACCTAGTTAATTTGTTTTTTTTGGACAAAACACTAGGCAAATATTTTTGCTGGGTAGCAATTATAATTTTGGCTTTGTAATAATTACTTTCACTTGTTACCAAATGTAAAAGATCATTCTCTTTTACTATTTCTACTGGAATAACAGAAGTACGTTGAATCGCGTTTTTTAAATAGCAGGCATCATGTCTAGATACACAACTATACAGGGTAGTGGGTTTAATCATAGGGGTACTTTTTCTTAGCACTCCTAAGATAGAATAATTAAATGGCTACTGCAACAGCTATAAAACTTTTTTTAAACTTTTATTTACACAACCCCCTTGTTTCCAAGACCTTTATTTCTAAAACACGCCATTTCTGTGTATAAAAAAGTATGTTTTTTGACTAAATCAATAAAACACTAGTGCTATCTCCTCTTACATTTTATTATTTTAAAAGTAAGCACAAAAAAAAATACAGAAGCGAAGCCTCTGTATTTTTTCTTTTTTCTTTTTCAGCAATTTTACTTTTTCTTTTTCCGTTTTTTCTTTTAATCAAAATTAAGGAACATGTATGATATGTCAAAAAAAAACTACCTGTGTAATTACGCAGTTTTCTATTTTAACACTATAAATCAGCATTTTATTTTTCTAAAACTCAGCTTTTGTTGTAGCTCCACTTCCCTTTACCTAAGATTTCCTGCAAAACAGAAGTATTGGTAACAACCACACTTCACAAATTTGGTTTTACCCATAAATATATCTTAATACTCTATGATGAAATAAAATGTAAAATTAAGGCATAAAAAAAGCGTCACTATTTCTAGTAACGCTTTTGCTCCCCCTCTAGCCCCGAAGCTTCGGGGGAACCTAGGACTTTCTGATTCAGCACGAACTAAAATTGCATGCATAAAAAAAGCGTCACTATTTCTAGTAACGCTTTTGCTCCCCCTCTAGGACTCGAACCTAGGACCCTCTGATTAACAGTCAGATGCTCTAACCAACTGAGCTAAGGAGGAGTTTGCTTCGAGAAATCTCGTTTAGCGAGTGCAAATATATATCTTTTTTGAAATGCAACATAATTTTTTTCAAAAAAAACAAAAAAAATCAATCTGTTATAAATTATAGAAATTCATAGAATATGGAGTACAAACAGGTTGTTAGTACGATAAATACACTAATTTTGGAGATTATACACAGAACAACAATATAAAAGTCAATATATTATAATGGATAAATTTTCATTCTTGAATGCTGTTCATGCTGGTTTTATAGATACCATGTACGAGCAATATCAGATAAATCCAGACAGCGTTGAACCTAGTTGGAAAAGTTTTTTTCAAGGGTACGATTTAGCTATTGAATCATACGGAGAAGAAGATGCTGCTAACGTTGAAGTACCTCAGGAAGTTAAGAAAGAATTCTTAGTTCTTGATTTGATTAACGGATACAGAACTAGAGGGCATTTATTTACAAAAACCAATCCTGTTAGAGATCGTAGAACGTATCACCCTAACTTAGATATTCAAAACTTTGGTTTAAATCAAGCTGATTTACAAACAGTTTTTAATGCTGGAGATATTATTGGAATTGGTGCTGCTACTTTGCAAACAATTATTGACAGATTAAAACAAATTTACTGTGACTCTATTGGGGTTGAGTATATGTACATCCGTCAACCTGATGAAATTAAATGGTGGCAAAGTAAGCTAAATGCAAATGGAAATCATCCTACCTACGCACCAGAGCAAAAGAAATATATTCTTAAAAAGTTAACGCAAGCTGTAGGTTTCGAAAACTTTTTACAAACCAAATATGTAGGACAAAAGCGTTTCTCTGTAGAAGGAGGTGAAACTTTAATTCCTGCATTGGCAACTGCTTTAAAAACAGCTTCTGAAAAACATGGAGTTAAAGAATCTGTAATAGGTATGGCTCACCGTGGTCGTTTAAATACCTTAACAAATATCTTTAAAAAACCTGTTAGAGACTTGTTCTCTGAATTTGAAGGAAAAGATTTTGAAGAAGAAAACATAGATGGAGACGTTAAGTACCACATGGGATTAACGCGTAGCAAGACCTACCAAGGTGGTTCAGAAATGAAAATGAACTTGTTACCAAACCCATCGCACTTAGAAACTGTTGGACCGGTTGCACAAGGAGTTGCTAGAGCAAAAATTGACAACGATTACGGCGGTAACGAAGAAGCTATCTTACCTATTATTATTCACGGAGATGCTGCTGTAGCAGGTCAGGGAGTAGTATACGAGGTAATTCAGATGAGTAAGTTAAATGGTTACAAAACTGGAGGTACATTACACTTGGTAGTAAACAACCAGGTAGGATTTACCACAAACTATTTAGATGCGCGTTCTTCTACTTACTGTACAGATGTTGCCAAAGTAACTTTATCGCCAGTATTACACGTAAATGCAGACGACGTAGAAGCGGTTTGTCATGCTATTGAATTGGCTTTAGAATTTAGAATGAAATTTAAGCGTGATATCTTTATTGACTTGTTAGGTTACCGTAAGTACGGACACAACGAAGGAGATGAACCAAGATTTACGCAACCTCAATTGTACAAAAACATCTCTAAGCACAAGAACCCTAGAGATATTTATATTGATAAATTAACTGCTGAAAACAATATTACTGCTGATGAGGCGAAAGCTTTACAAGTAGAATACAAAAACTTGTTAGAAGACAAATTCCAGCAGGCTAAAACCGACGAAACTTCTAGAGTAATTCCTTTTATGGAAGAAATCTGGAAAGACTTTGTTCGCGAGGGATTAGAAGAAATGTTAGCTCCTGTAGATACAACTTATCCGCAAGAGAAATTAGAAGATATTACCAAAGTAATCTCTCAAAACCCTGAAGGAGTTAAATTTGTTCGTAAAGCACAAAGAATCATAGAAGCAAGAGCTAAAATGGTCTTTGAAGACAACAAATTAGACTGGGGTACTGCAGAAATTTTAGCTTACGGATCTTTAATGGAAGAAGGATTTAATGTTCGTATTTCTGGACAAGATGTGGAGCGTGGAACGTTTAGCCACCGTCATGCTATTTTAAGAGACGAAATTTCAGAAGAACGTATCAACTTGTTGAATACAAATCCGAATAAGAAAGGTGAAATGACCATTTATAACTCTTTATTATCAGAATACGGAGTAATAGGTTTTGACTACGGATATGCAATGGCTCATCCAAATACCTTAACAATTTGGGAAGCACAGTTTGGAGACTTTGGTAACGGAGCTCAAATTATGTTTGACCAATACATCTCTTCTGCAGAAGATAAGTGGAAATTACAAAACGGTATAGTAGTCTTATTACCTCACGGATACGAAGGACAAGGACCTGAGCATTCATCTGCAAGAATTGAAAGATACTTACAGCTGTGTGGTAACGACAACATGACTGTTGCCAACTGTTCTAATCCGGCAAACATGTATCACTTGTTACGTCGTCACATGAAACGTAACCACCGTAAACCATTAATTGTATTTACACCTAAGAGTTTATTACGTCACCCTAAAGCGGTAAATACCATTCAGGAATTGGCAGGTGGAACTTTCCAAGAAGTAATAGACGATGTTACTGTTGACAAGAGTAAAGTAAAAAAGATTGTTTTCTGTATGGGTAAATTCTACTACGATTTACTAGAAGAAAAAGAAAAACTACAAAACGAAACTGTTGCTTTGGTACGTATAGAACAATTGTTCCCATTACACAAAGAAAAGATACAAGCAATTATAGATTCGTATCCATCGGATGCAGAATGTGTATGGGCACAAGAAGAACCAGAAAACATGGGAGCTTGGTCTTACATGTTACAACGTTTCCAAGTAGCACCATTAAGCGTAGCTTCTCGTAAATTCTATTCAAGTCCTGCTGCTGGTTCTAGCGCAAGATTTAAGAAGAGACATCAAGCAGTAATAGATAAAGTATTTCAAGAATAGTACTCTTTACTAAAAAAACGAACACACTAAATAAACAAAATAACATAATATTATTATATCATGGTTTTAGAAATGAAAGTCCCGTCTCCGGGGGAATCAATCACAGAAGTAGAAATCGCAACTTGGTTAGTTGAAGATGGTGACTACGTAGAAAAAGACCAACCTATTGCAGAAGTAGATTCAGACAAAGCAACATTAGAATTACCTGCAGAAGAAAGTGGAATTATTACATTAAAAGCAGAAGAAGGTGATGCTGTAGAAGTAGGTGCTGTAGTATGTCTTATAGACATGGGTGCTGCAAAACCAGACGGAGCTAGTGCTCCTGCTCCAGCAACCGAGGAGAAAAAAGAAGAAGCTGCACCAGTACAAGCAGCAGCTCCTGTGACTGCACCAGTAGCAGATGCTACTTATGCAACAGGATCTGCATCGCCAGCAGCTAAGAAAATATTAGACGAAAAGGGAATTGATGCAGGTAGCATTCAAGGAACTGGGAAAGACGGACGTGTAACCAAAGAAGATGCTATTAATGCAGTACCTGCAATGGGATCTACTACAGGAAGCCGTGCTACAGAAAAGAAAAAAATGTCTATGTTACGTAGAAAAGTAGCACAGCGTTTGGTTTCTGTTAAGAACGAAACAGCAATGTTAACTACGTTTAACGAAGTAAACATGCAACCTGTTTTCGACTTACGTAAGCAGTACAAAGAAGAATTTAAAGCAAAACACGGAGTAGGATTAGGATTTATGTCTTTCTTTACTTTAGCAGTTACTAGAGCTTTAGAATTGTACCCAGATGTAAACTCTATGATTGATGGAGATTACCAAATTAAAAATGAATTTGCTGATATTTCTATCGCAGTATCAGGACCAAAAGGATTAATGGTACCAGTTATCCGTAACGCAGAAAACTTAACATTTAGAGGTGTAGAAGCTGAAGTTAAGCGTTTGGCTTTAAGAGCTCGTGACGGTCAAATTACTGTAGATGAAATGACTGGAGGAACATTTACAATCACAAACGGAGGAGTATTTGGTTCTATGTTATCTACACCAATTATCAACCCACCTCAATCTGCTATTTTAGGAATGCACAACATTGTTGAGAGACCAATGGCAGTAAACGGACAAGTGGTTATTCAACCAATTATGTACGTTGCTTTGTCTTACGATCACAGAATTGTAGATGGTCGTGAGTCTGTAGGATTCTTAGTTGCTATTAAAGAAGCTATTGAAAACCCAATTGAATTGTTAATGAACAACAACCCTAAGAAAGCTTTAGAACTTTAATAGGACAGTCACTTCGAGTGCAAAGCATATCGAGAAGTAAACAACAAATAAACATTAAAAAAAGGATGATTACTTTATAGTAGTCATCCTTTTTTGTTTTGTTCCATCCAAACAAGAAGCTGTTCGAGCAGCCTGTGCAGAGTGAAAATCAAATAAAGTCGAAAACTTAATAATCTTACTATAACTAGAGTTAATCAAGTATAGTACATCTCTCAAAGTTGGGAAACTTGACGAGCGATTTTGATAAGTTTTAAATGAAAATAAAAAGGTGTTAAAATTACAATCTAGAATTAAAAATTCTTTAGGTTAATTACCTCTTGGGCAGTTAAATTTCTATAGTGACCTCTAGGTAAATCTTTCTTAGTAAGTCCTGCAAAAATAACTCTGTCTAATTTTACCACTTTGTAACCAAAGTGTGCAAAAATTTTACGAACAATTCTATTCCTTCCAGAGTGAATTTCTATACCTACTTCGTTTTTAGATTGACCTTGTACATAAGCAACATCGTCTACCCAAACTTTCTTTCCTTCAATTTCTGGACTTTCGGCAATAGACTGTAAATCTTTTAGAGTTACTTTTTTATCTAAAGTTGCATGATATAACTTTCTCTTATTGTGTTTTGGATGTGTTAATTGTTTTGCCAATTCACCATCATTTGTAAACAATAACAAACCTGTTGTATCTCTATCCAATCTTCCAACCGGATAAATTCTTTCTTTACAAGCACTAGAAACAATATCCATTACCGTTTTTCTACCACGCTCATCCTCCATGGTTGTAATGTAGTTCTTTGGCTTATTTAACAATACATAACGTTTTGTTTCAGGATTGATTAACACCCCATCAAATCGCACTTCATCATTAGGCTGTACTCTATAGCCCATTTCTGTAACTATCTTACCATTTACAGAAGCACTTCCTGTTTCTATATACATATCTGCATCTCTACGAGAACAAATTCCCGCATTAGAAATATATTTATTTAAACGTATACCAGACTGACTAGAAGTTGCCGGACTTTTAGGCTTGCTAGCTTTTTTTACTGGATTCGTGTTTGTAAAGGTTTTCTTTTTAGAAAATTGCTTTTCTCCATTTGCCGAAGTAGGTTTCTTCTTTCCTCCGTTTTGTGGTCGTCTTCCCGACGAGTTTTGATTTCTATTCATCTTTATGATTTTGGAAATGCAAATTTACGAAAGAATATCAAATAAAATCACAATCCAATGCCTTTTAGTAGATTGATTTTCAACACAGAAGTATCTATTAAACACAAGCTAAAAACTCCTATTACTAAAACAACTCTTATTAGATTATGAATTAGTAAGTAATCTTTATTCTTTTTAGCTCTCTTTAATAAAAATATCACCACCGGAATCCAGAGGAAACTAAAGTAAAAATAGTATTTCATCTTCCCTATTTCTGGAAAACTTAGCAATTTATAAGCTGGTAAAATAAGCATACACAAAAACAAATACATACTCCCTTTAACCAACTGTTCTCCGTGTTTTAAAACCAAGGTCTGTCTATTCAGCAAAATTGCCCCTTTGGCTCTTTCAAAATCTTTGATTAACTCTTTTATAACGATTATAATATACAAATACAAACCGTGTGTAAGAATCAACCAGGACATGTTTTCATAAAAAACAAAAACAACAAAAAAGGGTAAAATATCTAAAATGGTCACAAAAAAAACTCTTACATCGGGGTGTTTTTGGAGCTTGTGCGAATACAACCAAATTAAAAAAATATAGGATGAAAAGAACAACGCTGCTTTCCAGGATATAAAACTACTCAATAAAAAAGCAATCAGGTTTAAAGCAAAATAACCTTGTAATTTAATTTTCTGACTGAGCCAATTCCCCATTTTTGTTTTAACAGGTCTGTTAACTGCATCTATTTTAGCATCGTAAAAGTCGTTAATTATATAACCTGCAGAAACCACACAAACAGTAGAAAGCACCACCAAATGCAGATGCCAATTAAAAAAGGTTTCCATTAAGGTAGCTCCTACATCAAAAACAAAAATAGCAGATAGGTATTGCGCAAAGGTTAACATTATAATGTTATTTCCTCTTACCACAGAAAAGAGCCCTACTATTTTTCGTTTCTTATTTTTTACCATCGATAGATTTAGAATCTGTAAACCAACTCTAAATCGTGCCCAGCTAAAGATGTTTTGGCTTTTTCAAAATCTGGAGCAAAACCTAAAATATAACCTCCACCACCAGAACCACAAAGTTTTAAATAATATTCATTAGAATCGATTCCTTTTTTCCAAAGTGTGTGAAACTGATTTGGAATCATTGGCTTAAAGTTCTCTAACACTACTTTAGACAACTCTTTTACATTCCCAAACAAAGATTTAGCATCTCCTTTTAGAAAATTTTCTATACAAGCATCTGTATGGGTTACAAACTCATTACTAAGCATTTTACGGAAACCTTCGTTCTTCATTTTTTCCATAAAAATATTCACCATCGGTTGTGTTTCCCCAATCATTTTAGAATCTAACAAGAAAACAGCTCCTTTACCATTTTGTTGATAAGGAATTCCTACAGACTCCACATCATTTTTAGACTGTATTAATATTGGCAGACTTAAATAACTATTTAGAGGATCTAAACCAGAACTGGTTCCGTGGAAGTAAGATTCCATCAATCCAAAAACAGCTTTTAATTTTAATAGTTTCTCTTTTGTTAAATTCTCAAGTACCGTAATTTTATCAAAAGCATATTTATCATACACAGCTGCAACAATAGCTCCTGAACTTCCTACTCCGTATCCTTGTGGAATACTAGAGTCAAAATACATTCCGTTAGCAATGTCGCTTTCTAATTGCTCCAAATCAAAACGAACAATAGTTGTATCTAATGACTGTAAGTAGTTAAAGTAGTCTTTTAAATATCCGTTAGATTTTAAAGCTTCTCCTTCTAAAACATCTGCTTGTTTAAAAGCACCTTTGTAAGAATTGTATGGTATTGCGAGTCCTTTGGAATCTTTAATAATTCCATATTCCCCAAACAGTAAAATTTTAGCGTAAAATAAAGGTCCTTTCATGTGTTGGTTATCTTGAGACACAGCAAATATAAAAATATTAAAGGTTGTTATCTAATAATTTAGCTCCCATTCCCACCTTATCGTGGATAAACTCACCATTTTTACAAAAAACAGCCAATTGGCTAGAAATAAACTCCTGAACTGCTTCTTTTTCTTGTTCCGGATACAACAAATGCACATTAGCTCCTGCATCTAAAGTAAAACACAATTTACTACCTGTTTCCTTTCTATACTCCCAAATTTTATTGATAACCTCTAACGTATTAGGCTTCATTAAAATAAAATAAGGATTGCTAGTCATCATCATGGCATGCAGCGTTAATGCTTCGCTCTCCACCAAACTGATAAATGCATCTATATCTCCTTTGGCAAAAACTTCTTTTATCTTAGAGATATTTTCCTGTGCTTGGGCAAAACGTTGTATAGCAAATGGGTGTCCGTGCATTAACCCATGCCCAACGGTACTACTCACTTGCTTTTCTCCTTTGTCTACCAACAAAATGGTATCTTGATAATTCTTGAAAATTGGAGCGACAGCATCGGCAAACTCAACTCCGTACAAATCGGAACTACCTGCTATATCTGAATGTGCTCCCCAAACTACCATTTCTCCTTTTACACTTCTACAGGCACTTCCAGATCCTAAACGAGCTAAAAAAGAGGCTTTTTTATAAAACACCTCATCTGTTAGATTTGGATTTAGCTCTTTTTCCAAACTCATTAAACACAAAGCAATGGCACTCATACCACTTGCAGAAGAAGCAATTCCACTACTATGCGGAAAAGAATTGGAAGATTCAATTACAAACTCATAGTCTTTTAAGAAAGGTAAATACGTTGCTACTCTTTTGAAAAAAGTTTCAATTTTTGGCTTAAAGGCTTCTTTCTTTTCTCCTTCAAAAATTACGTCAAAAACATAATGATCGTTTGGAGTTGCTTTCTTAGTATAGCTTAACGACGTAGTGGTGTGGCAATTAGACAAGGTAAAACTAACAGACGTATTCTCTGGCAATTGAGGATCTCTTTTCCCCCAATATTTTACCAATGCAATATTACTTGGGGTTTGCCAAGTAACTTTTCCTGATGTCACAGAAGTTTTAATTTTTGTACTCATAAAATTATCTACCTACAATTTTTAAATTAGGGGATAAAGATAAGGTTTCGACTTAAGGTTTTATGTATTGTTATTAAGAAATAATTACCATACAAAATGTTATGTTTTCGTTATTTATTAAACAATAGTACTTTAGTACTACTAAATAAAACATTAATTATATACTTTAGTAAATTGAAATATTTTTAATAGCTATGAAAAATATACTTATTGCATTCTTATGCATGTTTTCTTTATCATTTTACTCTCAGATTAACCCTTGGAGCTCTAGTAGTTTTAACAATGCTAGCCTACAACACTCCAAAGATTACAATCAAATAAAGACATACGAGCTAAATAAAAACTTGTTACAAAACATAGGCTCCCTCGAAATAATTTCTTTTCCTGATGACAAGGGAAATATTAAAACATTTAGAGTCTTAAAAAAATCCGTTTTTTCCGAAGAACTTGCACAGAAATATCCTGAGATTAAGACCTATTATGGTACTAATATTAATAATCAAAAAGAAACTATAAGATTTAATTATAATAAAAGTATTGGAATTTCAGGAATAATACATAGACCCAATAAAGAGTCTCTTATTATTAAGCCTGAAAAAAATGCGACAACTCACCATTTTTACAAATTCAGCAACGAATCTTATCAAGATAAATTAGAATGTGAAACCATCCAAGAAGTAAAAACGAAATCTTTTAAGCAAAATAGTACTGCCTCTACAAGTTTTTCTAATGGATTAAGAAAATATAGATTAGCTGTTGCTGCCTCTGGAGAGTACTCTAATTTCTTTTTAGATGGAACAGAAACAACTGATCATGAAAGAAAAATAAAAGTTTTAACAGCAATTACAAACTCCCTTATTCGATTAAACGAAATTTTTGAAAGAGATTTTGGAATAACTATGGAGTTAGTTGGTAATAACGATGACATTATCTACTTAGACTCAAATTCAGACCCTTTTATTAAAGGTACACAAAGCTACAACAGTCAGTTACAAACCGTACTTGACTCTAAAATTAAAAATCCTAATTATGATATAGGACATTTATTTCATCACGAAAATAGTAGGTATGGAAACGCAGGTTGTATTGCATGTACTTGTACAACTGGAAAAAAAGGAAGTGGTTTCTCAGTTCATCAAGACCCAGCAAGTGATGACATGAACCTACTAATTGCCCATGAAATGGGGCATCAATTTGGAAGCTATCATGTTCAGGGTAGTAGGGTATGTAGAAGTGGTTTAAATAGTGAGGTTGAACCCGGAAGTGGAAGCACAATAATGAGTTATGCGGGGATTTGCTCTGATAATGTACAAGATCATTGGGATGATTATTTTAATTATGTTGATATTCGAGATGTAAAAGAATGGATAATAAACGGAAGTAGTTGTGCTACTATTGAAAGCACAAATAACCAACGACCAACAGTAGATGCAGGAAAAGATTATTTTATACCCAAGTCCACTCCTTTTGTTTTAGAAGCTATAGCTAATGATACAGATTCCTCTAACCTAACTTATTGTTGGGAGCAAAATGATCCTGAGAACCCTAATAGTTCTGCCCCATATTCTAGTCAAACAGTAGGACCTTTATTTAGGTCTTTTTTACCAACACAGTCTTCTAGTAGATATTTTCCAGAATTAAACAGTATAGTAAACAACATAAACTCTAAATGGGAAGTTTTACCTAGTGTAGCAAGGGAAATGGAATTTGTAATTACAGTTAGAGATAATAATCTAGCCGGTGGAGAAACAGCAAGTGATGCTGTAAGTTTAACTGTTGCTAACAATTCAAGTTCTTTCTTCGTAAAATCTCTAAACACTAACCAAAAAATTAAAACTGGATCTCCTTTTAAACTAGAATGGAATGTTGGAAATACAGATCAATTACCAATTAATGTTTCAGAGGTAGAAGTATATATCTCAACTGATGGTGGAATTAGCTTTCCTCATTTTATTACTAAAGTTCCTAATACAGGTTCTGCAACTATTAGCTTACCATTTATACCAGAGACAAGTAATGCTCGTTTAATGATTAAAGCAGTAGATAATATCTTTTTTAACATAAATAAATCCAACTTTACAATTGAAACAGGTGAGATAGCTTTATTCTCACAACAAAACAATTATGAAGTATGTGCAGGAGATCAAATCGAAATCCCTTTCACATACCAAACATTTGCTGCCTATTCTGGAAACACTGAGCTTAGTATTGTAAATAAATCTAATTTCTTAGATATTCAATTATCTCAAAACAGTATTTCAGGTATTTATACAAACGGGATTAAATTAAATGCCATTGTAAACACTAGTAATAATACTCAAACAAATTTCTACAACTTTACCATTAAAGCTAAAACTGATTTAACCGAAGTTTTGTTTCCTGTAAAAGTTTTAGTAAAAGCAACAAAACCTGCTAAAACAACACTTACAACACCTAATAATAATATAGAAATACCAACAATAGGCTACAACTTTACCTGGTCTAAAGACCTTTTTCTAGACTATTACAGTATTGAAATTGCTTTGGATAGTAGTTTTAATAATATTATTGAATCAAATAAAAGTCATACCTCTTCGTACTCTCCTAAGAAACTGAATTACAACAGCACCTACTATTGGAGAGTTGGGAAGAAGAATAGCTGCTCCAATATTGTATACTCAGACACTAGAAGTTTTACAACCTCTAGTTGTTATAATATTACTAATATCAAATATCAAGACCATGCACATAATTTTATCAAGTTCAACTGGGATGATCCTGTTTCTTATGCTTGGGAAATTAAATATGCTCCTGTTGGATATTTAACATCTAACAAAATTACTGTAAAAGAACCATCAGCTTTAATTAAAAATTTAAAACCGGGTACAAATTATAATTTTAGCGTAGCTCCTTTATGTAATAATAGTAAAGCAACGCAACAAGTTTTCTCTACTGACCATTGTACTACCATTAATTACTTAAACGGTCACAGTATAACAAACAATAGCATCTCCTTACAATGGATTTCTTCAGATATTAAAACTGATTGGATTATAGAATATGGACCTTCAGGTTTTAGTATAGGAAAAGGTACAAAAATCAAAACCTCAGATAGAAAAGTACAAATAGATGAGCTAGAAGAAAACACTTCTTATGATTTTTATATAACACCAACTTGTGACCCAACAAAAATCAGTAGAAAATTCACTTATAAAACAGAATATTGTGAAACTGTTAGTTATCCTTATTTTTCAGATGTTAAAACCAATAGTTTAAAATTATCATGGGGCTCAAATAATGCAATATCTTGGACTATTGAATACGGTAAAAGTGGCTTCAAGTTAGGAGATGGTAACATTCTAAATTCAAAAAACAACACTATAGCTTTAAATGGTCTTGAAGAAGACACAACTTATGATTTTTATATTACTAGTCACTGTAATTTATACGGAACTAGCAATACAAGTAAAAAGTACAGTACAAAAACAAGAAAATGTGGATCAATTACTACAATAAGATCCAGTAACTTAACAAAAAATAGTGTAGACCTATCTTGGTCCACAAGTTCTTTAGGAACATCATGGACTATAGAATATGGAGTGAGCGGTTTTAAAATAGGTTATGGAATAATCATTGAGACAAACAACACGAGTCAACCTATTAGTAATTTAGAAGAAGACACAAATTACGATTTCTACATCACTAGCCATTGTAGCCCATATTCAAATAGTGAAACAATTAAGCACGTAATTAAAACATTGAAAGACTACAAATGTGGAGACTATTTTTACGACACAGGAGGTGAAAAAGGCAACTACTTAAACAATGAAAGTTATGTTATTACTATTTATCCTAGTGAAGAAGGAAAAATGGTAAGCTTAGATTTTGACCTTTTTGACCTTACTGGTTCTGATTATTTTGAAGTATTTGATGGTACTTCTACTAATGGCTATAGAAAAGGTTATTACTCTAATTATTATAAACCACAAAAAATCACATCTTCTCATAATGAGTCTGGAGCACTAACCATAAAGTTTTACTCCTACTCTTACAGTACACCTGGTAAAGGTTGGAAAGCCCTTGTAAGTTGTGTAGAATCTTTAAGTTGTGGAGACTATTTTTACGACACAGGAGGTGAAAAAGAAGACTACTTTAACAGTGAAAGTTATGTTACTACTATTTATCCTAGTGAAGAAGGGAAAATGGTTAGTGTAAATTTTGAAGAACTTGAATTAAATACTTATGATTATTTGGATGTATTTGATGGTGATTCAGTTAATGGAAATTTAAAAGCAGGTTTAAATAGTGCATCATCAAAAAAAACAATAACATCAACCAACAATAAAACAGGAGCTCTAACTTTTAGATTTAGATCTAACTATTCTGGACAAGCAAGCGGTTGGAAGGGTTTAATAAGCTGTGTTGACCCTATTGGCTGTGGTGATTATTTTTACGATACAGGTGGAGCATCTGAAAACTATCAACAAAACGAAAATTACACAATTACTATTCACCCAAGTGAAAAAGGCAAAAGGGTAAGTCTTGATTTTGAAGACTTTGACTTAGGCAACAATTCATATTTTTATATCTACAATGGAACCTCAACTTCAGGGTCTAGTGTTAGATATTCAAACAGCAACATACCAACTGAAAAGATTGTTTCTACTGATAGTGACTCTGGTGCATTAACCGTAAGATTCTATTCGTACTCCTACAGTACAACTGGAAAAGGATGGAAAGCACTCGTTGGTTGTGAAGACCCAATTACATATACTTGCGGGGAATACTTCTATGACACTGGTGGAGAAAATGGTAACTATTCAAATAATGAAAACTACACTGTAACCGTATACCCTAACACTCCAGGAAAAATGGTAAGTGTAAACTTTGAAGATTTTAATTTAGGTTCTTATGCTTACTTGTATGTGTACGATGGAACATCTGCTAATGGAAACTCTAAAGGTATATATAACAATTATACAAAGCCAACTAAAATTACATCCTCAGACAACACTACGGGAGCACTTACATTTAAGTTTATCTCTAACTCTTACAGTTCCCCTTTAAGTGGTTGGAAAGCTTTAATTAGTTGCGTAGAGCCTATTGGTTGTGGAGACTATTTCTACGATACTGGCGGAGAAAACGGGGATTATCAATACAATGAAGATTATACTATTACTATTTTCCCAGAGCAGAAAGACAAAATGGTAAATCTAAACTTTGAAAGTTTTGATTTAGGCTCAAATGATTACTTGTACATATACAATGGAACCTCTACTTCTAATTTAATTGGATCATACAACCGCTCCTCTAAACCTAGTCAAATTACTTCTTCCGATCTAGATTCAGGAGCACTTACTATAAGATTTGACTCTAATTCCTATAGTACAGCTACTGGATGGAAAGCACTAATTAGCTGCGTAGCTCCCCTAAAATGTGGGAATTACTTTTATGACACTGGTGGAGAAAACAACAACTATTCTAAGAATGAAAACTACACTGTCACCATTTACCCAGACTCTCAGGATAAAATGGTAAATGTAGACTTTGAAGAATTTGATTTAGAAGATTATGCTTACTTATATGTATATGACGGAACAAGTACTAGTGGAAATTATAAAGATATATACACTAAATTTAACAAACCCACTACAATTACATCGTCAGATTCGACAACTGGAGCACTTACATTTAGGTTTATCTCTAGCTCTTATTACTCTCCATCAAAAGGATGGAAAGCATTAATTAATTGTGTAGAGCCTATTAAATGTGGGGATTATTTTTATGACACTGGAGGAGAAACAGGAAATTACGACAATGATGAAAATTACAAAATTACACTGTTCCCTGAAACTTTAGGAAGTAAGGTTACCTTAGATTTTGAATCTTTAGACTTGGGCGTTAATGACTATCTTCACATTTATAACGGGAAAAGCACTTCTACTTACAATAAAATTGCTTCATTCACAAACGGTAGCTCCAACCCTGGAATTATAACTCCTACAGATTATTCCGGTGCTATAACTATACAATTTATATCTAATTCAGATGAAAATCATAAGGGTTGGAAAGCCCTGGTAGGTTGTATTGATCCTTCAACTTTACCAAAACCCAAAAATAAGTATCAATGTGGCGACTACTTCTATGACACAGGAGGAAACACTAATAATTATTACAACAATGAAAGTTACACAGTAACCTTCTATCCAGATACTCCAGGAGACATGGCTAGCTTAGATTTTGAATCTTTTGAGCTACAAGGTACTGATGTACTTTCTATTTATAATGGTTCTTCTACTCAGAGTACTCTTATAGGAAGTTACAAAGAAAATAATTCTCCAAAAAAAGTAACATCTAATGATCCAACGGGAGCATTAACAGTAAGATTTAAATCTAATTCTTTTACAACAAGTAAAGGTTGGAAAGCATTATTTTCTTGTATAACTCCTTCAACTTGTACACCAATAAACATAGACGAAATAACAACTACTAATGGGAATAATACTTTACAAATAAAATGGCCTAGCGAAAACGGAATTTCTTGGCAAATTGAATATGGAATTTCAGGATTTACATTTGGAGAGGGAACTATTGTAAACACAAATGTGCCTAATTACAATTTTAATGATTTAAAAAACAATACTGTTTACGATTTCTACTTCACCAATAAGTGTAGATTCTCTAATAGTACCGTTAGTAATAAAATAACCATAAATTCAGATGGGATAATTAACCCTATTGACTTAGAATGTGGAGAATACTTCTACGATACCGGTGGAGAAAACGGCATGTATAAAACCTCTGAAAACTATATCCAAACATTTTACCCTCAGGATGAAGACAAAGCTGTTAAACTTAACTTTGAATCTTTTAAACTAGGTCGTTATAGTTTCTTACAAATATACAATGGAGATTCTACATCATCTGAACTTATTGAAGTTTATGAGCAGTCGAAAGTTCCTTCAAGTGTTATTTCTACAGATGATTCAGGTGCATTAACTATTAAATTCTTAAGTTACTCATTCTCAACAGTAGATGATGGTTGGAAAGCTTTAATTGAATGCGTAGAAAAACCATGTAAAATATTTTACACTATTGATGATATAGTAACAACAAACCTATCACCTACTAAGATAAAGTTAGAGTGGAACAACAGTAATGAAATAGATTATTGGAAAATTGAATATGGAAAAAAAGGCTTTGTCCCAGCACAAGGGAATGGTACCGTTTTTAACACTAGAGAAAACAGTTTTACAGCAAACAATCTATTAGAAAACACTGAATATGATTTCTATATAACCCCGTATTGTCATTCGAATAATTCTGGAGAAATAAAAAAACATGAAGTAAGTACAACCTATAACTTCTGTAATCAATCTATTTATGACACAGGAGGTGAAAACGGGAATTATAGTAACAATGAGAATTATAAAATAACAATTCTTCCGCTAAATGAAAATGAAAAAGCCTCTATTACTTTTGAAGAATTTGATTTAGAAACTAATTTTGACTTTTTATATGTCTACAATGGAAAAGCAATACCTAATAATTTAATAGAAGCATACACTGGTAATACAATACCAAAAACTATTGTATCTAGTCATCAACACGGTGTATTAACGCTTGTGTTTACTTCAGATGAGTTTAATACTTCAACAGGATGGAAAGCAAATATAAATTGTAATGCAGAAATTATTGGTTGCGTTATTGAAAAGACTGAAAACTACATTCAAAACGGAAGTTTTGAATGTAATACAGAAGATACTATTGATAATTGGACTACAAATGAGGATGGAATATTTAAACCACACTTTAACTCATCTACATTAGAGAGTAATACATTTATAAAAAATCTTTACCCCACAGACTTAAACAAAGGTTTATTCTTATCGTTTGATAGTAAAAGAGATAATACAAACTATACTATAGAGCAAAAGCTTAAGATACCTGAAGCACATAGAATAATCTCTTCTTCTTTTGAATTTGATTTTAATGTAAATTATGACATGTCTGTATACGGAGCTACTAAAAACCGATCTTTAGAAGTTAATTTGTATAATCTAAATGGAGATTTTATTACCAATATCGAAAAGATTGATTTCGGATTAGAAAAAAAGAGTAATAAGCTAAAAAACCATTCAATCAAAGACATAACAAATAGTTTAAGAGATCTTAAAAATATTGATGTTATCCTTAAAATTGAAGCTATTATCCCAGAAGAAAGTACTGGACCTGCCAAAGCAATGATTGACAATGTAAAACTTAACATTACTTCTGTAAGTGAAAACTCATCTAGTAATATTTACATCACCCCAAATCCAGCAGTTAATATGATTAAGATAATGTCTTTACAACAAAATGAAACTATTTCTGATTTCTTCATTTATCATCTTAATGGAAGTATAGTAAAAAACGAAAAATTTCTAAATAATAGTTTAACCGAACAAGTTATTAATCTTGAGTTACTTTCAAATGGAGTATATTATTTAAAAGTAATTACCAATAAGAACAGCTATGTAAAACAATTAATTATTAGTAAATAATAATTAAAATATTCTGTTACGTCCTAAAAAACCGTTACAGTTTTATAAAAGATTAAATTTATTAAATATCATCACAAATCATGATTTGTGATGATATTTTTCTTTTTATAGGACTTTATCTTTATTGTGTCCTGTTTATGCATTTGTTCAGGAGTCTTCATCAAACAGGATAAATGAGGTCTTTGACATTAACCTAATATTCAGTTTTGAAGTATTAATTAGGAACTCTTGTTTTAAAATACCATTCACTCTTTCTGCTATTGCATTTTGATAAGGATCATAGGACTCAGTCATACTACATTTGATTTTTGCTTTCTTAAGTATTTCTTGATACCTATTGCTGCAATATTGCAGCCCTCTATCGGAATGATGAATTAATTGATTTTTGGGGTATACTCTATTTTTGACAGCCTTTTTCAATGCTTTAATACTAGCATTTACTTCAAGGGTATTATCGAGAGAATAGCCCATGATCTTCTTGGAATAAGCATCTGTTGTTAGTGATAAATACATCGGATTTTGTCTATTTCCCACATAAGTA
The DNA here is from genome assembly GCF_054182685.1 of Wenyingzhuangia sp. IMCC45574. NCBI lineage: Bacteria > Pseudomonadati > Bacteroidota > Flavobacteriia > Flavobacteriales > Flavobacteriaceae > Wenyingzhuangia > Wenyingzhuangia sp. IMCC45574. The sequence continues at coordinate 1,750,615 of NZ_CM135169.1, forward strand.
ATATCAGATACCCATACCTGCTCTGGTCTTGTAATACTCAGATGCTCAATCAAATTCTTGTGCTGTCTAAATCGATGATGAGAGTTAGTGGTTATATGATAACTTCGTTTGGGTTTGATTAATAGATGATTTGCTTTGAGAATCTTAAACAACCTATCTCTACCCACTCCTAATTCCCGTAAAGGCTGTTGTAAAATATGATACAATTTCCTTGTGCCAATACGAGGTTGATTCCCACGAATAGAAACAACTAAATCAACTACTTGTTGAGCTATTTCTTTCTTTTTTTTCTTTGATTGTACCGCTCTATAATATACCTGTCTGCTCACCCCAAGTAACTCACAGGTAGCGGAGATACTTTGCTGATAATCTATTCTAAACATATCGATTACTTGGGTTTGGAGTTTTTTCTGATAGGAATATTATACTCCTTTTCAGCCAGATCAATCATCATATCAAATAAGATAGATTTCTTATCGGATTGCTCTAATTGTTTTTCTAAATGTGCCTTTTGTTTTTCTAATAATCGAACCTTTTGTTCAAGTTCCATTAATTTTTGTTCGGGAGTCTTGGGCATATTGGAAGGAGTTTGATTTTCCCAATCAAAGTTACCATATTTTCGTAACCAACTTACAACAGTACTTCTTGCTTGGATACCATATTTACGTTGAGCAGCGGTTGTGGAGAGTTCACCTCGCTCAATCTCTGATACTACTTGAAGTTTAAAGGACATAGTGTAGTCCTTTTGAGTACGCTTTACATAATTTTTATTCATTGCTGAAAAATTAGTGTAACGCTATTTCAGGACGGGACAACAATGTATAATTAAAAAGAGCTTTGTAAACACTCACAAAGCTCTTTTTTTACTTTTTATTAGTTAAGATCTCCTAGTTTGTAGTAATCCCAAAACTTCCTGTATGAATTTTTCCATTGGCCAAAGTTACATACCAACCAAAAGCAGGAACGTTTAACCCTTCTTTAGTTTTTTGAGCTACAGGTCCCATATTAACTATTACTTCTGTTCCCGAAGCAAATGTAGACTTCTGTAACTTAAAGTCGGCACTTAAATATGTGTGGCTTGTTAACTCAGCAAAGAATGTTTCTCTGTTTACCGGACTAACAACCTTGTTTGCTACTTTAATCATCTCCTTCATTCCATCAAACTCATAAGGAGAAAAGAAAATAGTAGTTCCTAATCCGTACAACATATTTCTTAAGGACTTTACTCTAAAGTCTCCATTGCTAGAAATTTGGTTGTCTGGATCTTGAATTTTACCAAAAATTGCAATTGCATCATGGTACACTAAGTTGAATAAAGGTGCTCTATGAGAAAATTGTCCTAATGGATGTGTTGGCAAATAAGTCAATCCTTCAAACATATCAAAATATGGAATAAACTGTTGCTGACCATGCTCTGTACCGTTCACCAAATTCAGAGAATCTATATATTTTGCCAAGTTGTACAATCCTATGTTCTTTTCTGGCTTATCAGATAATCTAGCAAAAGAAATATCTGTAATATCTGCTTCTAGACCTAGTGCTGCAATTTCTTTGTGTAAGCTCTTCTTAGCCAACCCTAACTGTTTATCAGGATCTATGTTAGCCCATCTACTTCCAGTGTTTATTAACTTTCCGTCTTTAGTAGTATCAAATAACCCTGTATTAAATTCAGGATCGTTTTCCAAAGTTGCAGAGTATGCATGGTAAGAAGAATATAAATACCCATACTTCTTAGTTAAATCTACCGCTTCTTTTAAGCCTTTAACACCTCCTAAATTTTCGTTAATTGGCCAACAATTAGGAACAAAGTTTGAGAAAACTCCCCAAGCATGGAAAAAAGCATTGTCTACCCCTAAGTCATCGTGTGTTGTTTTAATAATGTTGGTTAAATCTTTAAAAGTAAAGGCCATTCCTGGCATTTCTACATAATGAGGGTAACCTCCATATACTCCCATATAAATAGCTCCTTGTAACTTATTTACGTCTGGGTCTCTTTTTGCTTTGTCTTTTAAAGAGACAAAATATCCATCTTTAATAGCTTCATTTCTATAAGCTTTGGCCATTTCTACATGTGTACCTCCTGGAATAAACTCGTAGGTAATTAATTTAGTTTCGTTGTTTCTATTTAAATTCCAAGCCGGATCTAAAAACTCAATTCTCTTATAAGGAGACATTTTACCTACACTGTTAAACAAATACTGTCCGTTATTGTTAATGTTGTAAAACATTTTTGGCAAAGCAGACTTGTGAACAATTCCTACAACCGCAGATTTTTCGTTATGAGTTCCCCACCAAGGCATGGTTAAACCAGTACCATTGTTAAAGAAAGGTAGTTTACCACTTGTCTTAGAGTAGTAAGTTGCATCGTCCCACATACAAAAAGAACCTCCATTCATTGGGAATATATATGATGGGCAAATAACTCCTTGTTTTTGTGGAATTACAGCTGCTCCTTTATCTACATCTGTTTCTAAGCTAAAAGCCCTAGAAGGGTATCTTAACTCTATTAAATTATAACCTGCTTTTTTAACAGACACCACTTCTACCTCTAATTTAGCTGCTGCCTTTTTTAATCGTAACTCAGTTTGTATTGCGACTCCTGTAGCGACTTTACCATTGCTAAAAACTGGATTTTTAAAAGAAATAGCTACACTATAATTTCCTTTTTTAGTAACAGTAATATTTTTACTTAGCGATATGTTTAAATCTTCTGCTTTTCCTTTATTCCTTACCGTTAACAAACCTGCAGCATTTACCCAAGGATCCGATTTCCATAATTGTTTGGTTTTCTTTTCTAACACTGTAAAAGTTCCATTTTGCTTGTCAACAGTTACCTTTACAAAACTGTTTTCTAATATTGCACTTTCCGCAGGTGGGTTGAATGCAAATGATACAAATACTACTAAAACAGCAATTACTGCTTTGGTAATTTTTAAAAATTGATTCGATTTTTCGAACCTTAAGAATCTTTTCATAAGATGATTTAATTATAAAAAATGTATGATGTTAAGTAACATTACAAATTCCCATTTTTTTTAAAACAAAACAAACCCTATTTTGACTTTAAACAGCATTATACACTACTCTATTTTTAAGAATTCTTGGACAATTCATCCTCATAATCTCTACAATAACTTCTCACATAGCCTTCATAAAGGATCCCTATAAACATGAAAAAGCATTCGTAGTTAAACGAATGCTTTTTTTAATCGCCGTTAAAAACGACTTACAAACCAAAATTAAATATAACTCCTTATTTAGCAATCAACTTTTTACTTTCTTCCGATAATTCCAGACGTATTGCATCTATCATATGGTGTTTAGATCGTCCACTTATTTGTAATGTAAACTCTCCTGGCTCATCAAATTCTACAAAAACAGCATGCGCATCATTATCACTGGTAGCACATCCCCATGTCCAATCTAAGGTGTTAGAACTATACACTTTAAACCATCCTTTTTTTCCTGCTCCTTCAGGATTCGGTAATTTTCCGGTTTCTTTAGGATACACCCTATGCAATTTATTCCCCACCTCTTTTTCTCCATAAAAATTTGCGGCATTGGGAAAACGCAACCAAGTATCATTACACTCTGTTGGGTTGTCTCCCTCTCCTACTTTACTTCTCCATTTAAATTGATATTTTCCCTCTTGCTCAATCTTCAACGTAATTTCTGTTAGACCAAAACCAGGATCCTGAAACTGGTTTTCTCCCGTCCAAGTAATATATCCCTTTCCAGTAAATTCTCTATCTTTAGTTTCTACAGACCATCCTTTTCCAAGTGGTACATCTTCTATCTGAATCTCTATAACACCATTCATCTCTTCAAATAAAATTCTATTTTCAGTAGCATTATCCTTTTTACGAATGTATACAATCCAGTCTGCAGCTGGATCTCCAGGAGGTCTACCTATAGATTGATTTCCTATTCCCGACAAAATCTTTTTTGTACCATTCTGTAAAGCCCCTCCACTTACAGGATCAAACCATTTAATTTCATAGGTTTGTTCCTCTTCTAAGTAAATATTTGCAAAAGTTGCCCCATCTAACTGAACAACATACACTTCATTTTCTTTTGCCAAACAACGTCCGTTGTCTACCAAATCATTTCTGTTTTCCATTTCCCAAAACGGAATGTGGTTGTCATGAAAAAAATCTATAGCTGTCTTGGTAATCTTAAATAATTTCTCTCTCAAAGTAAAATCTTCGCAGTACAAATCATTCTGACGATGTTTGTAACCATAGTACCAAGAAACACCACCTCCTCCGGCCATTAACGTTCCCCATATTCCTTCTCTTCTAGGCAATACATGTGTTGGATCGTCTTTATCTGTTTTTGCTCCATATTGTGCAGAAACACATTCATCAAAAAAGACTCCCCACGGATGCCCTCTTCTTTTAGCTTCATTCAATCGATACAAAACTTTTGAATGTACCTGAGACCAATTATCTGCACTTGCATGCAATGCAAAATAAGTATACTCTGGAACGTCTTTATAATCTAATCCATTAATAACTCCGTTATGCAAACCTGTGGAATGTTTATAAGGGTCTATACCGTTTAAATATTGAATTCTTTGTGCATTGTACGCTGGTGGAAACTTATGATACAAACGTGTTTCTTCACTAATTACCCAATTTATTCCCAACAGATGAGAAAAACGAGCAATCATTTCTCTGTAATACAACTTACGCTCTAAACCAACTGCGGCTCCATTGTCTAACATTTGCTCATTTTCAGACTCAAACAAGAATGCACTCAACAACAACCCTTTCTGATTCATATAAGTAAACACTTTATTCCATTGCTCTAATTTAGAACAGTCAAAACGTGTATAATCATTAGGATTAGCCCACGGCCATGAATCCCAACCATCACCTTTTAAAGTAGTTAAAATCACATATTGACTATTAACTCCTTGTTCAGATAAATAATTGATCGCACCCAGTATATTTTTCCCTTTTCCATTTTGCCAGGTAAACTCCTTTCCATCTTCATTAAAATGTGCTCCATGGACTTGGTATTGATGTAAAAATTTTCCTTTTAAATCCTTTACATCGTCAAACTCATAATATCCCAAAAAGTTTTCTGGAGATCCTTGCCCCGCTTTTAAATAATGTTTGTTACTCCCTTGAAATTTTAAATACCTGTTTCCATCGAACAATAACATACCATTTTCTGGGCTACGGAAATCAATTCCTGTTTTAGTAGAAGCAACTATGGTAAAACTACCTGTACGACCATCTACTTTAGAAGCTTTTTTACCCGCTTTGGAATTTTCTTGGTAAGATATTGCAGCTATATTCTCTCCTTTTCTAAAAGACACTTTATACGTCCATTTACCAATTTCTGTAGGTGTAAATAATACTCGCCATTTATTTCCAGAAGTAGCTCTTGTATTAGCAGCATTTCCATCTGCAGCAAAATATCCTGGAACTATATATTTGGTTCCTTTTTCACTTTTAAAAACAATGTCTAAACGATAATCTGTAAAAGGATTTACTGCTGCATTTTCACTTGTTTTGGGTCCTTTTATGGTAAAAGCAACTTTATGCCATTGTTGTAACTCTCCATCAACTTTAACAATTTGTCCGTTTGCAAATAACAATGAACAACACCAAAAACTGAATACAATTCTAAAACTCATTTAATCTTCTTTCAATCAATTATAAATCAATCCTAAATATATAATTAATGAAAAAGAAACTTCTAAATAACGACTTTACAATAGCTATACTACAGACTTAAACTACTGATACAATGAAAGATAAAAACAGCTAAAACAATTTACCAATATTAGAGGTAAACAATTTAACCGCAATAGCTAATAATATAATCCCAAAAACTTTTCTTAACACATTTAGTCCAACACCACCTAAAGCACGTTCTATTTTCTTAGATGCCTTTAAAACAACATAGACAAATATGCTATTGATTAAAATAGCTACAATAATATTCTCTACATGGTATTCTGCACGTAACGACAATAAACTTGTCATAGAACCTGCACCTGCAATTAAAGGAAACGCTAAAGGGACTATAGAGGTAGACTGAGTAACTTCCTCTTTAAATAATGTAATTCCGAGAATCATCTCCATAGCCAAAAACAAAATAATAAAAGACCCTGCAACGGCAAACGAATTAACATCAATACCTATCAAACTTAAAATTTCATCTCCCAAGAATAAAAAAAGAATCATAATTACTCCAGCCACAATCGTAGCTTTTTCAGATTCTATATGTCCCGTTTTTTTTCTTAAATCTACTATAATAGGAATACTCCCTAGTATATCTATAACCGCAAATAAAACCATAGTTGCGGTTACAATTTCTTTTACATCAAAAGATAAATTCATAGTAACTAGCTTTGTAACAAAGGTAGCAATTCAAAGATTTTTACAATTGCTTTACAGTAGTAATAAAACCTTATTAACAGCGGATTATGAATAAACAAAATCGCCCCACACTACCCCTAATGCGGAACGATTTCTAAGATAAAACCTACCCCTTAGTTTTACCTCTTCTTTTTATTCTTACGAACCTGAAAAGCTCTGGAAATATTAAATCCTAAATGAATATCTCCGTCAAAAAAACGATCTGTGTTTTCGGTTATAAATCCTTTTTCTACCATGGTAATAGAATTGGATAGTATGATTTGAAACACATGTCCCCCCGTTTCAATATCTACCCCAAAAGCAAGAGAATTGGTAGCGTTTATAGACTCCAAAGGGTTAAAAGTATGATGATACTCTACATTTACAGACATTCTTTTTGTTAATTTCACCCTACTTCCAAAACCTAGCGCATAAATATCGTGCGGATCGTTTAAGTGTTGTACTGTATTATTATGTATATAACTAGGCATAATTTGCAGAGAAAAACCTGAACTAAATTTCCTAGCCAGTAATAACTGAGCTACGTAGGTTAATTTTTGATTGTTGCTAAGTTCCTTTCCTGGCTCAAAATCTTTTAAAGTTCTATAAGCAGCACTACCAAAAGCCGACACAGTAATAGGCATTCCCTGTTCTTTTTGTTTTAACAGTTTGTATTTAAAGAAACCATCGTAGGTTTTCTCAAAACTACTCCTACCAACTCCCAACATCAAATCGTCCGTTACTCCATATTCAAAAGCAAAACGAATGTTAGATTGATCCAAGCCATACAACTCATCCAATCCTAGATTTACACGCCCAAAACGATGTGCTATTACAAACTCTAACACTCCTTTTTTTCTATTCTCTACAGAATGCCCGTTTAAAATTCGGGTTCCCTTAAATGTAGCTGTAGTATAAGTATCTTCCTTAGGCATTTCTTGCTCTAAAAGTGTATCTATATCCTGAGCCCATGTTGTTAAACAAACAAAGATAAAGCAGCTATTAATTAATACTTTTTTCATTTTTTTGTTTTGAAAGGTTCATGATTCAGTTCAAAAGAAACAACAACTTCCTTGGCGATGTTATTTTGTACTACCGATGGAATTTTAATGTTAAAATCTGCTGGTTTTACCGCAAAATTTCCTTTTAACAAAATACCCTTAGTGTCTTTTGTTATATAAGCAGATGTTACAGTAATTGGTTTAGTTACCCCATGCAGGTTTAAACTTCCTTTAATAATAGCCTCTTTTGCTCCTGTTAAAACAGCGTTTAAATTGGTAATATCTCCTTTAAAAATAGCTTTAGGGTACTTATCAGATTCCACATAATTCTCATTAAAATGTTCTTGCATTAAAGACTTATCAAACAAAAAAGATTTCATTAAAATAGCAATGGCTACTTTCCCATTAGTAGTGTCTACAATACTTAATACTTGCTTATTATCTGCTTGAATATCTTCTACAGGTGTGCTGGAGAAAAAAGAGATATGTCCGCTTTTAGTTATATATTTTTCTTGGCTATAGCCACACATTATACCTGTAAACAATAACAGGCCTGTAAGTAGTTTTTTAAATTTCATAATCGTTTATTTTTAGTTCATTATAAAACACTTAATTAGTACTACATCCATTAGATAACCTGTACATACTCCCTTAATAGATAAGCCTGCTCCTCTTTTAATTTCTTTCAGTTTTAAAAGTTCCTCTTCTGCTAAATGACATGTAATTCCAAACATTGCTCCTTCTTCTCCTAAGGTGATAATACCTTCCTCTTCATTTAAAAGAATTACAGTTCCTTTTACCTCCAAAATTTCTTCTAAATAATTGGTATTGGCTTTTGCTTCATCTTCCTCAAACTGATTCATTAATTGTACTGCAGTTACTAAAAACGCTGGTTTTGTTGCAAATACATCTAAAGCAGGTTTGTTGTATAAGTACAATGCAAAACTTATTGCTATAGTCATCAATATGGCTAATAAGTAACCTAATTTTCGTGTGTTATTTTTCATGATATTAGAGTTTAGTTATCCTGAGCTCCATTGTCTACCCAACAACGAATTGCATCTATTTGCTCTGTAGTTAAAGAACCTCCCAAAGGCATTCTTCTAGACACTACTGCTGCTTTTATACTTGCTGCGTTGATCTGAATTCTACTACTAGAAGTTAAATTTGGAGGTTGTGAACCATTATGACAACTAACACATCTTGTTTGTATAATAGGTGTAATATCTGTAGCTAATGAAACAGCTGGATTGCAATCTACAACTACGAGTGTTGTGGTATCATCATTAATTACATGTTCTTCACAAGCGGCAAACAACAATAAGAATACACAGCTCAGGGAAAATAGTTTTATTGGGTGCTTTTTATAATTCATAAGTGTAGAGTTTTTTTAAAAGAGAAAGCAAACAACCATTCACTTTCTCTTTTAACAGAAATGCTTAATAAGTATAAGTATCGTCGTCAGAAGAAGTGTCATCATCAGAAGATGTATCGTCTGTAGTTGTATCTGTAGTTGTAATTAAACTTGTAGTTTCTGCGTTAGCAATTGGCCAAACACCACTTACCCCTTTTGCATCACCTCTGTTGGTATCATTTCCAAAGTAGTACAACGGTCTTCCTTTGTAAGTTACTTGTGCATTTCCAAAAACAGTAATAGTTCCAAAATCATTAATGTCTAATATACTTGGTACCTTAGTTACATCTAAAGTAATAATTGGCCATGCTGCATTGTTAGCAAGTCCTGCTTGTGTATAATTGTTTGTATTTTCGGTATCATTTGCAAAAAGATAAATGGTTCTTCCAGTAGCATTCGTTATATAAAAGCTAGCAGTATCAGATCCTGATAAGTTGGCTTGTGCATACATTAACGAATAGTCTGGCTTGGCTACAAACCAATTATTTCCTGCTCCGTCTCCATTCACATCTCCTGCCTTGGTATCATTTGCAAAATAATACAGAGGCCATCCTTTGTAAGTTGTTTGTTTTTTACCATCTGCTCTTGTAATTTCTCCAAAGTAGGCTGCTTCTAAACCAGTTCCTAAAGAAATATTTTCTTTATAAAATAAAGGCCAAGCTGCCAAACATCCATCCTTACACTCAGATACTCCTTTTACATCTTTAGAGAAAAAATACAAGGTGTTTCCATCTGCATCGGTTAAAATAGAACCAAACCCTGTTGTACTGGTTAATTTAATATCTACATTTTCTACTACTGGATTTTCACTCCCTGTGTCCGTAATTGAATCGTCGTTACTACAGCTAAAGCATAAGATTGTTGTTGCTAACATTAATAAAGCTAATTTTTTCATCGTTTAATTGTTTTTAAATTATTACTGCTGCAAAGATGCGTAACAACCTTATTTCCAAACTAAAACAACTACGTAAGAGGGAAAAACTAACCTTAAAAGGGAAAAATAAAGGGGTGAAAAATCTACGACTTGGTACAAAAAGGAAAAATGAGGCTTCTAGAAGGTCATGAAACAATCAACCAGACAAAAAAAGATTTGGAATGAATTAACTATGCTATATTGACTACAAATTTGATAACAAATTCCTTAGATCAACAATTAAACGCATCTACAGATCAACACTAAATATTTAACCACTGTCTAAATTCTGATGCTTTATTTTTACTAATAATAATTTCAGCATCAGCATCCGTTACCAAAATTTTAAGCTGACTGTTTCCGTACTTAATAATTTTCTGAATAGACGTAATACTAATAATAAACTGTCTATTGGCTCTAAAAAACAAAGAAGTATCTAAACTAGCATACAAATCGTCCAAACTTGCATTTGTCGTAGATTTTTTTCCATCAAACGTCACCACATAGGTAATGGTATTTTCTGTATAAATAAACGAAATTTTATGAATTGGAATAGGAACCAACTCATTTCTAATATAGGTTAGAATTCTCTTTTTACTTTGATCATTCTTAGCTTCTTTACGAGAATCTTCTTCCTCTTGGCTTTTTTCTACTTTTTGTTGATAGGCTACTAAATCTGTATTTAGTTTAGACAAATTCAATATTTCTGACTCTAAACTACTGTTCTTTTGTTCCAATCGTTTTTCGTAAAAGCTACCTATAATTCTAACCACTAAAAAAGAAGATAAAATAATCAAACCTCCCATCAACATAAAAATAGTGTAGAAACTCTTTTTTAATTTTCCAATCTCTAAACGCACCTGGCTAAGATTCATATGCGCTGCTACAATTAAATCCGAATTGCTTACTGCTGCTATATGTACAATCTCCACACTTCCCTTTGGATTATTTTTAGATACTTCTTTTACCCCCATTAACAAATCATATAACTTATCAGAAGCATCTTCTTCCTTTAACGAATTTAAAAGAGACTGGTTAGAGCTTACTGCTTGTCCTACTTTTGTTATATTAGGATGACATACCTGTTTTCCAGACCAATCAAAAGCACTTAAAAACGAAATTTCTTCTTTAGAATTTTGTATGGTTTGTTGCATAGAAGCCACTGCTTTTTCTTTAGAAATACCTTGTTCTAACTGATAATATAACAGCTTAGAAACTTCATTACATTCTCTTACACTAGAACTTAATTGAAGTTCTATTAACTGATTGGCACTTTCTTTTATAAAGTATTTAACGGCAAAAGAGGCTATTACTAAAAAAACCAAAGCAATAGAAATAAACGTTAAAAAATACAACCTATCTTTCTTCATAATGTAAGCAAGCTACTTTTCGCAAGCTAAAATTAGACAATATGTACCATTAGTAAGGAACATTTCACACCCATATTTTCCTTTTTAACTATTTTTTTTCACTTTCGCTCCTTTTTATTTTACAGAAAAAACTATTTCTTGTTTATTTGTTCGTATCATGAGTCGGTTTAAACTATTAATATTCATTTCAATATCTATCATTGCCATAGTGCTATTTGTATTATGGATAAACAAACCGTATCCTAACATGCAAATGGCAAAAACAGAGGCTACGGTAAGTGCTAAAATAGTTACCAACGAATACCTAAAGAACGAGAACATTGCTAATGCCAAGTACAGAAATAAAGTAATAGAAGTAGTCGGTGTTGTTAAAAACATCAATCTGCTAAACAATAGAAATACCATTATTTTAAAAGGCATAAACAAAGACATTAATATTCTGTGCGACATGCAAAAACAAACAAAGTTGTCTCTTAAAACAAACGATCAAATAAAAGTAAAAGGGCTTTGCAAAGGCTTTCTAAAAGATATTGTGCTTTTAAACTGTATACTTATTAACACCAATAACCATGAAGAAAATTAGTACCCTAATTTTTCTGTTTATTTGTTTGGTTTCCTTTAACTCAGAACCCAAACAAATTATTACTAGGCAAGGACAAGTTTCATTCTTTTCTTACACAACTGTAGAAAATATAGAAGCCAAAAACAACCAAGTACTTAGCATTATAGATTTATCTACCAACGAAATTGCTGTTAGCATGCTAATGAATGCCTTTGTTTTTAAAAAATCCTTAATGCACGAACATTTTAATGAGAGTTATATAGAATCAGATCTATATCCCAAAGCTACCTTCCAGGGCAAAATATTAGATTTCAATTCCAACAAGAAAGCTTCACAAACAAGAATTGTAAAAGGAGACTTAACCATTAGAGACATTACCAAACCCGTAGAAATAAAAACCACCATTAACTACTTTAACGGTAAGTATACACTTAATGGAGAGTTTCAAGTAGCAGTTAAAGATTTTGATATTAAGATACCCGCAATTGTAGAACCAAACATTGCTAAAATAATTACGGTAAAATTTAGATTTGAATACGAGCCTTATGAAAAATAACATCACACTTTTCTTGATCGCTTTCATAAGCATCAACCAACTACAGTCGCAAAGTCTATTAGACAAACTAAACAAAGAATACAAAAACACACCACAGCACCAAACTGCTACTTTTAAAGGAACACGTTTAGCTATAGGTCACTCTATCGAGAATAGAAAACAAGGTGTTTTACAACTCCAATTTATCAATAGGTATTGGAATCTTCCTAACAACGAAACAGCTCAAAGTTTTATTGCAGATAGATGGACTGCTCGTTTAGGTGCAGACTATGCTATTACAGATAACTTAACACTAGGTGCTGGTTGGTCTACATTAGAAAACATATACGATGGTTATGCCAAATACAACCTATTAAGACAAAGCATAAACAATAAAAGTAAATTCTTAAGCCTTACGCTGGTACAAGGTTTTGCATACAACCACAAAGACCTGCCCATCTTAAACAATTTTTCTAACAGATGGACATATAATTCGCAGCTATTAATCGCGCGTAAATTCACACCAGAATTCTCTTTGCAAATTGCACCAACATACATACACAGCACCTATGCAAATCAACAAGATCCCAAAAATTACTTTGCATTGGGTTTTGGAGGGCGATATAAAGTAAAAAAACACGTATCTCTTGTTGCAGAGTACTACCACAATAGCAACAAGCTTAGATCTAAAGATACTTACGGAGCATTTGCATTAGGAGTTAATTGGGATGTGCGCTATCTCTTACTACAATTCCAAATGACCAATGCCAGAACTTATTCAGAACACAGCTATATCGTAAATACACCTAAAAACTTCAATTCACAAGATGGTAATTTTGTGTTTGGTTTCAATGCCATTTTTACCATACACACAAAAGATGAACTAAAGTAACTGTTCCATTTTATCTATTTGGGCATTTCTCCAGTACCAACTGGAGCCGTGCTTTCGTTACTCGCTTTTTGTTTTTTTAGAATTAAGAACAAAGAATATAGTATATAAGAATAAGTATGCCTAAATACTAAGGTTTTTGAATTCTAAAAACAAAAGAGCTCAAACATGCCACTCAATCACTAATGCATATAGTCTTTATATACAAGCTTCATCAAATCATTATCTAATAATATAATAACCAATAAAAAGTTTTAACCCAGTATCAAGTCTTTTTTAAAAGCATCAAGCTCTTAATCGTGTTCAATCGGAATCGAGAATCCCAAACCAAAAAGCCTGATTCTTACTTCTTAACTCCTTTACCCCTCAATTCCTCAACTTCTTCACTCCTTTACTCCTCAACTCCCCAACTCCTCAACTCCCCAACTCCCCAACTCCTAATTATATCCAGTAAAAAAGTATCTAAAACAAAAAATCCTTCACTACTAATGTAATGAAGGATTGTTATAAAATAAAAAACCCTGAACTAGGTTCAGGGTTTACAAATCCTGAATTTATTTCAGGATAAAAAAAAGGCGATGACATACTCTCCCACCAGTGGTAGTACCATCTGCGCTAATAGGCTTAACTTCTCTGTTCGGGATGGGAAGAGGTGAGCCCTATTGCAATAATCACCTTAAGGTTGTCAATTACGAATTACGATTTAGTAAATTACGAATTATAGAATGCATTCGTAATTCCTAATTAATCATTTCGTAATTAATTATGTTGTACATATTGATAACTAATATCTAAGATTTTATGTCTATTTTTTCTTGAGTTTCTTTGTACTATGTACTTAATACTTTGTACTAAAATTTAAATCATAATTATTAAAGCCCGCAAGGTACATAAGCCTATGGGTTATTAGTAATACTCGGCTATGATGTTACCACCTTTACACCTGTATCCTATCAAGGTCGTGATCTACAACCACCCTTTAAAGAAATCTCATCTTGTGGTGGGTTTCGCGCTTATATGCTTTCAGCGCTTATCCCTTCCCAACGTAGCTACTCAGCAATGCTCCTGGCGGAACAACTGATACACCAGAGGTTAGTTCAACTCGGTCCTCTCGTACTAGAGTCAAATCCACGCAAATTTCTAACGCCCGCTACAGATAGAGACCGAACTGTCTCACGACGTTCTGAACCCAGCTCGCGTGCCACTTTAATGGGCGAACAGCCCAACCCTTGGGACCTTCTCCAGCCCCAGGATGTGACGAGCCGACATCGAGGTGCCAAACCCCCCCGTCGATGTGAGCTCTTGGGGGAGATCAGCCTGTTATCCCCGGAGTACCTTTTATCCTTTGAGCGATGGCCCTTCCATGCGGAACCACCGGATCACTATGCTCTTGTTTCCAACCTGATCGACTTGTAAGTCTCGCAGTCAAGCACCCTTATGCCATTGCACTCTACGTACGGTTACCAAGCGTACTGAGGGTACCTTTAGAAGCCTCCGTTACTCTTTTGGAGGCGACCACCCCAGTCAAACTACCCACCAAGCACTGTCCCCATCGCTGGGTTAGACTCTAGATAAGCAAAGGGTGGTATTTCAACAATGACTCACACACGCCTAGCGACGCATGATCGAAGTCTCCCACCTATCCTACACATTACTTATCCAAAGCCAATACTAAGCTATAGTAAAGGTTCACGGGGTCTTTTCGTCCCGTAGCGGGTAATCGGCATCTTCACCGATACTACAATTTCACCGAGCTCATGGCTGAGACAGTGTCCAGATCGTTGCACCATTCGTGCAGGTCGGAACTTACCCGACAAGGAATTTCGCTACCTTAGGACCGTTATAGTTACGGCCGCCGTTTACTGGGGCTTCATTTCAGATCGTCGCCGAAGCTAAACCCTCCACTTAACCTTCCAGCACCGGGCAGGTGTCAGGCCCTATACATCAACTTTCGTTTTAGCAGAGCCCTGTGTTTTTGATAAACAGTCGCCTGGACCTTTTAACTGCGGCCCATCCGAAGATGGGCGACCCTTCTCCCGAAGTTACGGGTCGATTTTGCCTAGTTCCTTAGCCATGAATCACTCGAGCTCCTTAGAATACTCATCCCAACTACCTGTGTCGGTTTACGGTACAGGCTGCATCCCTCGCTTTTCTTGGAACCTCTTACTTACTTTCGCTTCGACCGAAGTCTAGGCTCAGCGTACATTTCCGTCAGTACGCAAGCATCTGGGAGATCCGTCACTTTTAACGGGTGCAGGTACAGGAATATTAACCTGTTGTCCATCGACTACCCCATTCGGGTTCGCCTTAGGCCCTGACTAACCCTCAGCTGATTAGCATCGCTGAGGAAACCTTAGTTTTTCGGAGGGCGGGTTTCTCACCCGCCTTATCGTTACTTATGCCTACATTTTCTTTTCTAGCCGTTCCAGCATACCTTACGATACACCTTCAACACAACTAGAATGCTCCCCTACCACTTTCGTCCATAGCTTCGGTAATATACTTATGCCCGATTATTATCCATGCTCGACCGCTCGACTAGTGAGCTGTTACGCACTCTTTAAATGAATGGCTGCTTCCAAGCCAACATCCTAGCTGTCTGGGCAGTCAAACCTCGTTTATTCAACTTAGTATATATTTGGGGACCTTAGCTGATGGTCTGGGTTCTTTCCCTCTCGGACATGGACCTTAGCACCCATGCCCTCACTGCTGTGTATATTATATAGCATTCGGAGTTTGTCAGGAATTGGTAGGCGGTGAAGCCCCCGCATCCAATCAGTAGCTCTACCTCTATATAACTAACCACAACGCTGCACCTAAATGCATTTCGGGGAGTACGAGCTATTTCCTGGTTTGATTGGCCTTTCACCCCTACCCACAGGTCATCCCAAGACTTTTCAACGTCAACGGGTTCGGTCCTCCACTCTGTGTTACCAGAGCTTCAACCTGCCCATGGGTAGATCACCAGGTTTCGCGTCTACTCAACCTAACTAAAACGCCCTATTAAGACTCGCTTTCGCTACGGCTCCTGTACTGAATACATTAACCTTGCTAGATAAAGTAACTCGTAGGCTCATTATGCAAAAGGCACGCCGTCACCCCATAGGGCTCCGACCGCTTGTAGGTGTACGGTTTCAGGATCTATTTCACTCCCTTACTTAGGGTTCTTTTCACCTTTCCCTCACGGTACTAGTTCACTATCGGTCTCTCAGGAGTATTTAGCCTTACCGGATGGTCCCGGCAGATTCAGACAGGGTTCCACGTGCCCCGCCCTACTCAGGAATCTGATACAATAACTTCTCTTACCTATACGGGGCTATCACCCTTATCGCTCCACTTTCCAGAGGATTCTAGTTCAATTGTGTCTTGATGACTCAGTCCTACAACCCCTATTTTGCCGTAACAAAATAGGTTTGGGCTAATTCGCGTTCGCTCGCCACTACTAACGAAATCATTATTATTTTCTCTTCCTATGGTTACTTAGATGTTTCAGTTCACCACGTTTGCTCCTCTCGGTAGTATATCTTCAATATACTGGGTTGCCCCATTCGGAAATCTTCGGGTAAAGTTATGTGCACCTAACCGAAGCTTATCGCAGCTTATCACGTCCTTCATCGCCTCTGAGAGCCTAGGCATCCGCCATACACCCTTAATTAGCTTATTGTACCTATTTGCGTCTTTAATTTATTACAGTTAAACTGTAATTATTTTATAATTCTTGTAATTAATACTTTGTACTATGTACTCTATACTAATTACTAAATTTGTATGTCTACTCAAGTAAAATATTTTTCTCTTAAATATTTTTTATCAATATGTCAATGAACTTTAATCGCTGTAAGCTTTATGCTATACGCATTAGGCTTGGCAGCTTATAGCATAAGGCATAGAGCCTATAGCTATTATTGTGGAGAATATCGGAGTCGAACCGATGACCTCTTGCGTGCAAGGCAAGCGCTCTAGCCAGCTGAGCTAATCCCCCTTATACTAGTGTTAGTAATTAGTAGTTAGTCATTAGTAATTACTAATTCGTAATTTGTAATTATCTGCTTCTAGAATTTCCTTTTTTAATATAATCTAACAACTAAGTTGTCTTTTTTTATCTCTACCTGTCTTACTAGACAAGCTTCGCTTGTTGTAGTCTCGGGCAGACTCGAACTGCCGACCTCTACATTATCAGTGTAGCGCTCTAACCAGCTGAGCTACGAGACTCTATGTGATTGTATTATATATCATTAAAAATTAACAGCAATTAAAAAGTAAACCTAACTTCTTTAAACACCTTTTTTTCTCTAGAAAGGAGGTGTTCCAGCCGCACCTTCCGGTACGGCTACCTTGTTACGACTTAGCCCTAGTTACCAGTTTTACCCTAGGCGGCTCCTTGCGGTGACCGACTTCAGGCACTCCCAGCTTCCATGGCTTGACGGGCGGTGTGTACAAGGCCCGGGAACGTATTCACCGCATCATGGCTGATATGCGATTACTAGCGATTCCAGCTTCATGGAGTCGAGTTGCAGACTCCAATCCGAACTGTGACAATGTTTATAGATTCGCTCCTCATCGCTGAGTGGCTGCTCGCTGTCATTGCCATTGTAGCACGTGTGTAGCCCAGGACGTAAGGGCCGTGATGATTTGACGTCATCCCCACCTTCCTCGCGGTTTGCACCGGCAGTCTCACTAGAGTCCACAGCTTTACCTGTTTGCAACTAACGATAGGGGTTGCGCTCGTTATAGGACTTAACCTGACACCTCACGGCACGAGCTGACGACAACCATGCAGCACCTTGTAAGAAGTCCGAAGAAATATCTATCTCTAAATAATGCATCCTACATTTAAGCCCTGGTAAGGTTCCTCGCGTATCATCGAATTAAACCACATGCTCCACCGCTTGTGCGGGCCCCCGTCAATTCCTTTGAGTTTCAATCTTGCGACCGTACTCCCCAGGTGGGACACTTATCACTTTCGCTTAGTCACTGAAGAATTCCAACAACTAGTGTCCAACGTTTACGGCGTGGACTACCGGGGTATCTAATCCCGTTCGCTCCCCACGCTTTCGTTCATCAGCGTCAGTACATACGTAGTGGACTGCCTTCGCAATCGGTATTCTATGTAATATCTATGCATTTCACCGCTACACTACATATTCTATCCACTTCCATATGACTCAAGACTAACAGTATCAAAGGCAGTGCCATAGTTGAGCTATGGGATTTCACCTCTGACTGATCAGCCCGCCTACGAACCCTTTAAACCCAATGATTCCGGATAACGCTTGCACCCTCCGTATTACCGCGGCTGCTGGCACGGAGTTAGCCGGTGCTTATTCGTAGAGTACCGTCAAACAAATACACGTATCTGCGTTTCTTCCTCTATAAAAGAAGTTTACAACCCATAGGGCAGTCATCCTTCACGCGGCATGGCTGGTTCAGAGTTGCCTCCATTGACCAATATTCCTCACTGCTGCCTCCCGTAGGAGTCTGGTCCGTGTCTCAGTACCAGTGTGGGGGATCTCCCTCTCAGGACCCCTACTTATCGTTGCCATGGTAAGCCGTTACCTTACCATCTAGCTAATAAGACGCATAGCCATCTTAAACCAATAAATCTTTAATTATCAAATTATGCAATTCAATAACACTATGGAGTATTAATCTTCGTTTCCAAAGGGTATTCTCCAGTTTAAGGTAGGTTCTATACGCGTTACGCACCCGTGCGCCGGTCGTCAGCAAATAGCAAGCTATCCCTGTTACCCCTCGACTTGCATGTGTTAAGCCTGCCGCTAGCGTTCATCCTGAGCCAGGATCAAACTCTTCATCGTTATATTTTTATATTTCGATGCTCAAAAAAATCTATGGTGACACTGAAACAAGTTCAGCAATCTTCCATGCGATCTACTCTTTAATTCGCGCTGTCAATTTCAAATTTCTCAATGAACTTAACCACTTAGTGGTTTTTGTTACTCCGCCGAAGCGGGCTGCAAATGTAAGAATCTTTTCTTTCTTAAAACAAACTTTTTTCAAGTTTTTTTTAAGAAAATTTTAAGCCTTAATTAACACCTTAATCAAACAACTAAAACCAGTTATTCTAATGATAATCTGTAACTTAAAAACTCCTACACTGCTAATGAACTTTGCTAACTCAGCTCGTTTGCCTTACTGCGTTTGCGGGTGCAAAGATACACAACTATTTCCCTTAAACAAGCAAAAAACTGTAAAAAATCAGAAAAAATGTTTAAAGAACTTAAAACAAGACTTTTACACTATTAAATAAAAACACCATTTAACATTCTATGGTAAGGAACCAACAAAACCGTTACCTATTTTGAAGAAACGGAACGGTAATGCGATCTACAAAGTAATTTATAGATCTGAACCTAATTTATTCGTTCTACTTAGAAGCACTACCTTGTATTGCTCGTACGGATTTAGATATTTTTGAAACATTACTCAAATTGATATCCCCCGTAATATGAATTAGCATATTGTCTTCTCCTCCACCCAACATTAAAAACTCAACTATCTTTCCATTCTTTTTCTTAACCATCATCTTTAATTGTTGGTCTTTTTCTTTAATCGACATTAACGTAGTATATCCTTCAAAAGAAAACTGGCCTTCTATCTCTTTAAAAAAGTTTAATGACTTATTCAATTTTTCATCCTCTACCGTTAAAATTCTAATTGACTTTAATCCGTCTAAAGCTTTTTTTACATCTTTATCTCCGTCCTCTTTATTATCCTTATCCATAAATAGCGTAAGCATATCCTGAGAAATTAAAACTGTAGAAAAACCATCCTTGTCTGCATACTTATTAAACAGTTTATCTAAGCTTTCCTGTTGGGCTGAAGCTGTACTTATAGTAAAGAGTGCTATTATTACTAATAATATTGTTTTCATTATTTATTCTTTTAAATGAGTATCTATTCTATCTAAATAACTTAATGGGGTTAAATGTTGTTCCATTTTATCTAAGCTTGAAACTTTTTCTAGTTGTGAATTCATCACTTTAGAAACATAAAATAAAGTTTCTTTGGTAGTATTGTAAGCCTCTTGTTCTTTATTAAAGATTTCAGCAAACAGTAAAGTTTCTTTCTCGGGTTGTTTATAAAACATTATAAATAACAACCAACTTGCTGCTATTGCTGTTGGAATCCATAATAGTTTTCTTATTTTGACTTTTTTATCAGGTTGTTCGTTAATTGCATTTAGAATATCTGTTTCTAAAGAAGATGGTATCATTAACTCTTCCTTCTGCTGATTGTATGAAGAAAACATTTCTTTTTCTAGTTCGAATTTAGAACCTTTAGGTAAGGTCAACAAAAGCTCTTTCAGCTTTTTCTCTTCCTCTAAAGAAGTTTCTCCTAGATAATACTTTTCTAGTAAAGACTCTATTTGTTCATTATAATCCATAACTATAAATTTTCTTTAATTCTTCTCTTACTTTCTTTCTAGCAATAGATAGTGACACTCTTATAGTATTCTGAGGCAAATCTAAGGCTTTAGATATTTCATCAAAACTAAAACCATCGACATCTCTTAGCTGTATTACCTTTCTTTGTTTGTCTGGTAATGTTGCTATCACTTTTTTAACCAACATTACTTTTTCTGAAGACTCGTGATACTGCTCTGTAACTTTATGATGCTGTTGTACTTCTGTCTGAGTTTTTTTTAATCTTATCTTATCCAAACAAGCATTCTTAGTTATTCTTATAACGTAAGCTTCTTTATTAAGAATTTTTTTCAGCTTATCCTTATCCTCCCATAACTTACAGTATACAGTTTGAACTATATCTTTAGCCAAATCCACATCATTTAACAACCTATAAGAAAGCCTGTACATCTTTTCGTTTAAAGGAAGTAACTCTTTTATAAATTGTTTTTTTGTCATTTGATCTATTTGCTAGTAGCTACAGAACTGCTGTTTATCTTTAAACCTTCTAGAACTTTCCCAAAATTTCCAAAGTTTAAATCTCCTTCAATATAAACCATTGTATTCTCATCTCCTCCGGTAATAATTAAAAACTCTGGTTTTCCTTTATTCTTTTTCTTTTTAGCTATCAACACCTGCGTATCTTCTCCTTCTACATTTATTAGTTTATCATACTTTTTAAGACTCAGCTTAGATACTACTTCTTTGTAAAAATTCACACCGTTATTTAGTTTATCATCCTCTACAGTTAAAACTTTTATATTCCCAATGTTTAAATCCTTTATATCCTTATCATCAGAGAAAGCCTGAATCATATCTCCGGAAACATTCACCGTGGTAAATCCATCTTGGTCTGCATATTTTTCGAAAATCTTATCAAAACTTTTATTTTGAGCAAATCCAATAGTTGTAAATAAAATAAAGATTGAAATGTTTAATACGTTTTTCATGATTACTAATTTTTAATGGTTGTTATTTGTTTATATCTAGAAGACGAACAACTATTCATTTTGTTAAATCAGAAAGTCACTTTTTTTTAAAAAAAAGAAGGAATCCTTATAAACACAGAGAATTTAAGGCATAAAAAAACAGAGTTTATATAATTATAAACTCTGTTAGGAAATATTTCAGCTCTATTTAGCTACAATTTTATTCTTGTTTAATAATCTTGACAACCTTAGGTTCACCATAGTTTATTTTCACAAAATAAACTCCGATGGCAAATTGAGACAGATTTATATTGATTTGATTTCTATTGTACATTTTTCTAAGCAACAATGTAGATTGCATATTGTACAGCTCTACTCCAACTTGATCTAAACTAGAATCTGGTAAAGAAATCGTAATATTTCCTTTGGTTATGGTTGGGTAAACAACTACATTATCTGTTAACAATACTCTTTTATTTAGCTCTCCTTCACAATCTTTATCTGAAACAACTTCTACTTGATCTCCGTGATTGGCACTGACAACAAACGAAGAAGCTTCTGTTTGAAGTACTTCTTTATTATTAACTAATACATGATAAGGTGTTGTCCCACCATCAACATTAACTTCAATAAGTCCATTAGCAGCTATTCTTGTACTACCAGAAATAGCTATACTTTCTGGTACTGCAACTTCAAAACAACTATCATCAGCTAATTCTGGTGCTGTTATACAAAAGGTATATGTTTTGGGTTCTAAATCTGAAATCTCCAATTCGTTGCTAAAAGAATAACTTTCTCCGTTTATTAGTACACTGTAAGATAAAGGCTCTTTGGCTGTTATTTTAATTTTTCCATTATTTGTATTTGGACAAGTTTCTCCAACTGTCTGAATAGAAATATTATCGTTTCCATAATCTAGCTTGTCTAAACCAAAGAATGAATTGGTTGTTAAATTAGACCCTGCATTTAAAACCCTATTCTTAGCTTCGTCTGTATTTCCCTCCCATGCTCCTATAGCCGGGCTTGTTTCTGATGTAATACCATCTACTACTGTTCCCCCACTATTAAAAGTAGAACTAGGCTGTAATCTAAAATTGTTATTATCTATATCTTGAAAATGAACACTTGGACTTGATATAGACTTATTTGTAGTATCTGTAATCTCGTAATTAAAAGGAGCCAATGCTGCTTTTTGAACAAAAGTTGTCAAATTACCTTCATCTATATTGTTACCTCCAAAAGAGGTTGTGTTAATTTTACCAGACATATAAACATTATTTATCATCTCTAGGTTTTTAACTACCGTTGTTGCTGTTTTATGCCAAAAGGTTAAAAATTTATCGTAATTCCAAAAAGTATTATTGTAATACCCCATTGTTTTATCAATTGTTTTTCCTCTTGGCCCTAGGTATAATATTTTACCATCGCTTTGTGCATTAAAGGAAGCTCCTCTTTTACTTGTATATGTATTCCCCTTAATATTATATACCAAATTGTGATGTACTTTGTAATTATGCACGTCTTCTAGATAAAAAGCAGTAACTGTTTGTCTTTTATATATAGGAGTAGTATCAAAAGCAGGAATTCCATGAAGGTCGTGCAATTTGTTGTAGGCAATTTCTGTTTCTTGCATATCCATTGCGCTACTCCTACCTGTACTTGTAAACATAATTGCTCCTGCATCTTCTCCCATAGCCATAGCTTCTCCAAAATCATTATCGGTTATTTTGGCATAGACTTCTTCTGTAGTTCTAATATGAAAACGTGATGCTCTTCCAAAAGTATTATTGGTAATAGTGGTATTCTTACCATTGTTCCATGCAGAGACCATAAACTGTCCCATCCAACCAATTTGCTCTATGGTACAATTATTAATTACTGTATTTTCACAATTATCATCAATAATAATTCCTCCCGTCCAAGTATGTCCAACATAGCAACTCTCAAAAGTAGCATTGTCTGCATTGTCTAAAACAATTCCTTCCTTTAGCACTCCATAAGTTCTTCTGTAATGATATGGATATAAATAAGTAAACGTACAGTTTTGTGCTTTAAAATTTCTTGCGTTCTTTACATCCATTGCAGCTGCTTGAACATGTATATTTTCTAACGTTACATTATTTGCTCTAATCTCTAAACCTAATTCTCTTTTTTTAACCTCAAATGTTTTACCGTCTATAGTTCCACCTTGTGGTTTGTAGTACAAGGTATTTTCTGTCCTTTTAAAAAACCATTCTCCTTCGGCATCTAACACAGACAAGTCCATTATATAACCAAAACCTTCTGGCTGTGAATAAGCTGCATCTTTACCCCATGAGTTTCCTTGCGTGTTTAAAGATTTAAAAGTTACCAATCTGCTTCCGGCTCTAGTAACTTGTCCTCCATCCTGAGAATATGAAAATATATTATTCCTTAATTTCCCTATAAAACCTCTAATAATTGCTTCGTTTGTAAAAGTTACATTTGGTATTTCTGGAATTCCTTCGTGAGATGAGAACGTAACATTCCCTGTTTGATTAGCCCCTTCTGGTTTACTGGCATTTAATAAAATGGCAAATCCACTTTTTGGATTTATGGGATCCATCATTTCTTTGTGTTGCCCTATTAAATAACTTTTTACGGGTGTGGTGTTATTTGGATATCTTGCTATTTGCTGATGAATTCCATTTACAAACAACTGAGTAAAATCTGTCTCTACTTGATTTCTATTTAAAAAAGTTTTAAAAACACCTGGTCTACTAGCATCAGCTTGCCAGTTAGAACTAGCAATAAGATCTGTTCCTGAAATAACTACCTTTTCTTCTGCAAAAGGTTTTATTGTAATATTAGCTACATTTACGGTTACTGTTTCTCTATATACACCTTCGTGAACCACTATTACATCTCCAGAATCTACTAAGTTTTGATCGAATATATATTTAATAGATTGATAAGGGCTTGTGACACTACCTCTTCCTGACAAAGCATTTACTCCGTCTTTTGCTACGTGAATTTCTGCTGAGAAAACAGTATTAGCCAAGAGTAGTAAAAGAAAACAAAAACACTTTTTAAATAAACAATTCATTATTGATAGAATTAGAACTTGGGTTAGTTGAATAAAATTACATAAAGACAACAAACTATTACGTTTCATATGTTTAATTCATTAAAACAGAACAAACCTGCATATTCACTAAGAAAACAATCGGTTTCTTATTTATTGTCCAGTCCAAATCTATAATAAAAAAGTCCAATAGCAGAACTATTGGACTTTACAATAACTAGTGATTTTATAGAATTACTTGATTATTTTCTTAACAATTCTACCTCCATCATAAATAATCTCTAATAAATAAACTCCAGAGCCAAGAGAACTTGTATTTATAGTCGTTTGTTTTTTGGCTATAAATTGATTTAAAACTCTTACACCATTAACACTATAAATACTAACATTGGTAGCTCCTGTAATGTCGTCACCTAAAGAAATATTTAACTGGTTGCTAAAAGGATTAGGAAATACATATGTGCTTTCAACTAGGTTTTCAAATTCATCAATACTTAAATCATCAATAGAATTGGTTGCGCTATTAAATGAAGAACTTACTAAATCTGATCCTGCATTAAAAACTCTTTCTTTCCACCAATTGCTATCTCCTTCCCATGCTCCAACTGCCGGATCTGTAGCGCTTGTAATTCCCGTAAGTACCAAACCACCTGTATTGTACGAAGAACTAGATATCAATCGTAAGTCTCCATTGGCTGCATCTACAAAATGATCCGATGCTGTGGTAACAAACTTGTTTCTTGCTGTAATAATGTTATAACCATAAGTAGCTGCTGCAGCCTGTGTGAAGTTAAATAGATTAGAATCAGATATAGTTCCCACTAAACTCGGTTTTCCTGTCATAAAAAGATTGTTTTTTAATTTCAAATCATTCACATCTCCATCCTCTGTTCTTTGCCAGAAGGTTAACAAGTAATCATAATTCCAACAAGTATTATTGTAGTAATCCATCTTTCTAGTTAAGTTCCTGTCTCTAGGTCCTAAGTACATAATATCACCCTTTCCTTCTGTTTCTACTGGAGTAACACCATCACTTTGAAGCCTTTTACTTGTATATGTATCTCCTTTAATATTGTAAATTAAATTATGATGTACTGTATAATTATCTACATCTTCCAAGTACAAGGCAACCACCTTCTGTCTGCTGTATACTGGAGTGGTATCGTAAGCTGGAATACCATTAATATCATGAATTTTATTCCAAGCGATTAGAGTTCCACTCATATTTAACTGCTCTGTTTTACCTGTACTTGTAAACATAATAGAACCTGCATCTTCTCCCATTGACATTGCTCCATAAAAATCGTTATCTACAATTTTAGCGTATACGGATTCCGTAGTTCTGATATGGAAACGAGAAGCGCTACCAAAATTATTTTTGGTTATTTGTGTATTGTTCCCATTGTTTTCAACAGAAACAGTAAACTGTCCCATCCAACCAATGTCTTCTATGTAACAATTATTGATCTTAGTATTATCAGAACCTGTTAAAATAATAACACCACTTCCCCAAGTATGAGCAATGTAACAACTTTCGAAAGTAGTATTGTCTGCATTTGTTAATAGGATACCTTGTCTAAATACACCATAAGTCCTTCTGTATTGATAAGGAGATAAATAAGTAAAAGTACATTTTGTAAAGGTTGTGGTATTCGCATTTGTTAGTTCTACTTCTCCTACCTTAAAGTCAATACCTTCAACAGTAACATTATTAGCTTGTACTTTTAATACATGTTTTCTTCTTTGAATTTCGAAGTTCTTACCTGTAACAGTTCCTCCTACTGGTTTGTAGTACATTTTATTTTCTGTTTTTTTCCAAAACCATTCTCCTTCATAATCTAACACCGATAAATCCATAACATATCCAAAACCTTCTGGCTGAGAATAAGCATCTGTTTTTCCCCATGAATTTCCTTGTTCGTTAAAAGACTTAAACGTTACCATTCTATCATTATTCCCACTCGCTCTTGTTACCTCTCCACCATCTTGAGAATATGAAAAAATATTATTTCTCAGTTTACCTATAAAACCTCTCATGATAGCTTCGTCTGTAAAAGTTACATTGGGTAACTTTGGGGTTCCTCCATGCCAAGAAAAAGTTACTTGCCCTGTTTGATTTGTACCCGCTGGTTTACTTGCATTTAATAGAACTGCAAAACCTGTGCTTTGATTTGTAGGATCCATCATTTCTCTATTACTCCCAGAAATATAGCTTTGGTAAGCAGAGGTATTGTCTGGAAACCTAGCGATTTGTTTGTGTTGACCATTTACCAGTAGCTGTGTAAAGTCTGTCTCCACTTGACTTGTATTTAAAGCCAACTCGTAAATTCCATCACCATCGGTATCACTCCAACTATTAGCTCCGTACCAATTGGCACCAGAAATAGTAACATCATCTCCTGTCTTGGGCCTAATAGTAATGTTATTAACATTTACTACCACCGTTTCTCTATAGACTCCAGCATGTAACACCAACTGATCTCCTGAACTAATAAGTCCATTATTAAATACATAAGTAATGGTTTGGTATGGTGCAGATGAAGTACCTCTTCCTGTTAATGCATTTGTTCCGTCTTTAGCTACATGAATTTCTGCTGCCAAAATTGATGCAGTACTTAAAAGTAAAATTGAGGATAACCCCAACCTTAACTTTCTCATTAAATTTACTTTTTTCATTTTTAAAAGTGTAGTTTTTAGTTAGTGGACTAAAATTATTACACATCATACTAAAGTATTAGATACATATGATTCAAATATAAAGTACAATAGTTACTTTTTTACAAACTCAGTAAAAACAAGGTATTTATAAGTATCTAATCAAGTCATTTTTATGGTATGTTCAGTATAAATCACAAATTCAAAAACACTTTGTATTAAAAACACATTTTCATTTGTTAATAACTAATCTTTTACTAGAAACATTGTATAATTAACATATTTACTTATAAAGTTTTATCGATTCTTTATTTACCAAAACAATATTTTGTTTTAAAAAAAACGCGAACCAAATTTGGTTCGCGTTTACATTAATAGCTATGGTAAAACTATACTTACTTTATAATCTTTTTAACAACTTTTCCTTCTGTATGTTGTATCTCTAGATAATAAATTCCAGGTGTTAAATTAGCTGTGTTTAGTGATATTTCTTTTTTATTAGCTAATTGATAAAAAACTCTAACTCCGCCAATAGTATAAATACTAATCATTGTATTCCCTGTAATTTCCTTCCCTAGAGAAATATTTAATTCAGAGCCAAACGGGTTTGGATACACCCTTGTAGCATTTAAATCCTCATAAATTAAATCTGCATCTAAACTCACTTCATTTGCAACACTATTAAATGTAGAACTCGTAATATTTGCTCCAGCATTAAACACTCTTTCTTTTTGCCAATTAGCAGCTCCTTCCCAAGCCCCAATAGCAGGGTTTGTTTCTGTGGTTACACCAGAAATTACCAACCCTCCTGTATTAAATGAAGAGCTCGATTTTAATCTAAGATCTCCACTAGTAGCATTCACAAAATGATCAGATGCTGTTGTAACAAACTTATTGGTTGATGAAACAATGTTATAATCATAAGTAGCAGCAGCAGATTGAGTGAAGTTGTATAAGTTTGCATCGGATATAGTACCCACCAAACTTGGCTTTCCTGTCATGAAAAGATTATTTTTCAACTTCATATCGTTTACATCTCCATCTACTGTTCTTTGCCAAAAGGTTAATAAGTAGTCATAATTCCAACAGGTATTGTTATAATAATCTATCTTTCTATCTAAACTCCTATTCCTTGGTCCTAAATACATAATATCTCCTTTACCCTCTGTTGCTACAGGTGTAACTCCATCACTTTGTAGTCTTTTACTTGTATATGTATCGCCTTTTATGTTGTAAATTAAATTATGATGAACGGTATAGTTGTCTACATCTTCTAAATATAAGGCTACTACTTTTTGTCTGCTATATATTGGAGTAGTATCGTAAGCAGGAATTCCATAAATATCGTGAATTTTATTCCAAGCAATTAATGTATTATTCATATTTAGTTCGGCAGTTTTACCTGTACTTGTAAACATTATAGAACCTGCATCTTCTCCCATAGACATTGCTCCGTAAAAATCATTATCAACTATTTTAGCATATACAGACTCTGTTGTTCTGATATGAAAACGAGATGCTTTTCCAAAGGTATTATTTGAAATAATGGTATTATTTCCATTATTTTCCACAGAAACCGTAAACTGCCCCATCCAACCAATATCTTCTATAAGACAATTATTAATTTTAGTATTATCGGACCCTTTTAAGATAATAATACCACTTCCCCAAGTATGTCCTAGGTAACAACTTTCAAATGTTGTATTGTCTGCATTTGTTAGTAGTACTCCTTGTCTAAACACCCCGTAAGTCCTTCTATATTGATATGGGGATAAATTAGTAAAAGTACATCTGGTAAAATTAGTTGTATTTGCATTTGTAAGATCAACTTCTCCAACTTTAAAATTAATATCTTCAACAGTAACATTGTTTGCTTGTACTTTCAGCACATGTTTTCTTCTTTGAATTTCGAAATTTTTACCTGCAACAGTTCCCCCTACTGGCTTATAGTACATTTTATTCTCTGTTTTTTTCCAAAACCATTCCCCTTCGTAATCTAATACTGATAAATCCATTACATAACCAAACCCTTCTGGTTGAGAATAGGCATCTGTTTTTCCCCATGAACTCCCTTGTGTATTAAATGACTTAAAAGTTACCAAACGATTACCTGCTCTTGTTACCTGACCACCATCTTGAGAATATGAAAAGATATTATTTCTTAATTTCCCTATAAAACCTCTTACAATAGCTTCGTTAGAAAAAGGAGTTGTAGGCAATTGAGGGGTTCCATCATGCCATGAAAATGTTACTTGCCCTGTTTGATTTGTCCCAGCTGGTTTACTTGCATTTAATAAAACAGCAAAACCTGTAGTTTGATCTGTAGGGTTCATCATTTCTCTATTGCTTCCCGAAATATAACTCTCATAAGCAGAAGTATTATTAGGGAATCTTGCGATTTGCTTGTGTTGACCATTTACAAATAATTGAGTAAAATCCGTTTCAACCTGACTTGTATTTAGGGTTAGTTCAAAAATCCCATCACTATTAGTATCGTTCCAGCTATTCGCTCCATACCAATTTGCTCCAGAGATTGTAACATTATCTCCGGTTTGGGGTCTTATGGTAACATTATTTACATTTACAACTACAGTCTCTCTATAGACACCTGCATGTAATACTAAATGATCTCCCGGACTTATTAAGCCATTAGTCAAGACATAACTAATAGTTTGGTAAGGAGCTGAAGATGTCCCCCTACCTGTTAATGCATTTACACCACTTTTTGCGACATGTATGTTTGCAGCGAAAACATAAATAGTACTAAAAAGTAAAATTGATAGGAACATCAATTTCTGAAATGATTGAGATAAATAATTTTTCATAACAATGATAGATTTTAATTAGTCCTTTAAAACTAATACCTAAAAAACACATACTTAGCAAGATATGTTTAACCCTTCAACAAAATAACATTTATCAAGTAGACTAGCGTTAAATACAAAAGGGTTTCATTGAAATAGTAAAGTCATTTTTTTTATCAGTAAATGTAAAGTTCAGGAATATACTTTAACAGGAAAAGTCTTGATTTTATTGTTAAATACAAAAATAAACTGGACATAAAAAAATCAACACCCCATACACACTACCGTTACAAACAAAAAAAAGCGTTAACAATACTGTTAACGCTTTTTTATTTGTTTTTTTATTTTATTCGTATTTACACAAATATGAAGTTTGTCCTACAGCTTTAACTTTAAAACTTGAATCTCCTGGTACATCAAAAGATTGACCTGCCTTAAAAGAAATCCACTCTGTAGCTCCTGGTAATAATGCTATTAATTCTCCTTCTATTACAGTCATTACTTCTGCTGCTCCTGTTCCAAATTCGTAGTCTCCTGGTTCCATAACACCTACGGTAGATTTTCCGTCGTTTTCATATCCTAAAGACTTCACGGTAGCATCAAAATATTCATTTGCTGATATCATCTTGTTATTGTTTTAATTAAGCTGCAAAAATAAAAAAAGAATACTATTTCTTTTGCCAAATACTTAGTTAATCTATAAAGGCACTAAAATTTATAAAAATATCATTCTTATGTATCTTTAAATATTACATGATTAGCAATCTACGAGATGTTACTTAATCTACCTTTTTAAGACATAAAAATCTTTATGTAATTTATCTTAAAGCCGATAATGAAGTGACATTCTTATTCTAATGAAAAACAAAAAACTCGGTTCCGTAAGTAACGAAACCGAGTTTTTTGTTTTATGGTGAGAGTTCTTAAGACTCTTGTTCTCCTTCTTTTAAAGGTACAGTTTGTAAGATATAATCTTCTCCAAAAATGTACTCTCCATTTTCATCAACTTTACTGTAGTCGTATGGCCAACGGTGTACTTCTGGAATTTCTCCAGGCCAGTTTCCGTGTACATGTTCTACTGGTGTAGTCCACTCTAAAGTTGTAGCTCTCCATGGGTTTTGTGAAGCAACTTTTCCTTTGTAAATACTCATAAAGAAGTTTACTAAGAAAACAATTTGTGCAACCCCTCCAATTAAAGCAAAGATTGTCATTACTTGGTTTACATTAGCTAAATCATCAAATAATGGGAAGTTCGTGTTTGTATAGTATCTACGTGGTAAACCAGCCAATCCAATAAAGTGCATTGGGAAGAATACTCCGTAAGCAGCTATAGCAGTAATCCAGAAGTGAACATATCCTAAAGTCTTGTTCATCATTCTTCCGTACATCTTAGGGAACCAGTGGTAAATACCAGCATACATTCCGTAGATAGCAGATACACCCATTACTAAGTGGAAGTGAGCTACTACAAAGTACGTATCGTGAACGTTGATATCTAATGCAGAATCTCCTAATACAATACCTGTTAAACCTCCTGTAATAAAAGTAGAAACTAATCCAATAGAGAATAACATTGCAGGGTTAAACTGTAAGTTACCTTTCCATAAAGTAGTGATATAGTTAAATGCTTTTACAGCAGATGGTATTGCAATTAATAATGTTGTGAATGTAAACACAGATCCTAAGAATGGGTTCATTCCAGAAATAAACATGTGGTGTCCCCAAACAATTGTAGATAAGAATGCAATTGCCATGATAGATCCGATCATTGCACGGTATCCAAAAATTGGTTTACGTGAGTTTGTAGAAATAATCTCAGAAGTTAAACCTAAAGCTGGTAATAATACAATGTATACCTCAGGGTGACCTAAGAACCAGAATAAGTGCTCAAATAATACTGGAGAACCTCCTTGGTAATTTAATACCTCTCCTCCAATAAAAATATCTGATAAGTAGAACGATGTTCCAAAACTTCTATCAAAAATTAATAACAATGCTGCAGATAATAAAACTGGGAAAGATACAACCCCAATAATTGCAGTAATTAAGAAAGCCCACATAGTTAAAGGCAATCTTGTCATTTTCATTCCTTTTGTTCTTAAGTTGAATACAGTAACAATATAGTTTAATGATCCAATTAAAGAAGAAGCAACGAAAATAGCCATAGAAACTAACCATAATGTCATTCCTAATCCAGAACCAGGAATAGCCTGTGGTAAAGCAGATAATGGTGGGTAAATTGTCCATCCAGCAGAAGCAGGTCCTGCTTGTACAAACAATGAAACTACCATAATAACACTAGAGATAAAGAACAACCAGTAAGATACACAGTTCATGAATCCTGATGCCATATCACGTGCTCCAATTTGTAATGGAATTAACAAGTTAGAAAAAGTACCACTTAATCCTGCTGTTAATACAAAGAATACCATAATGGTACCGTGAATTGTAACTAAAGCTAAATAAATATCTGGCTTCATTACTCCAGCCTCAGACTGGAAACGTTCTGGTAAAAATGCTTCTATAATTGAGAAAGAGTGCTCTGGCCATGCTATTTGTAATCTAAATAACAAAGACATTAATACTCCAATAACTCCCATGATCATACCAGTTACTAAAAACTGTTTAGAGATCATTTTGTGGTCAAAACTAAATATATATTTAGTTACGAAAGTTTCTTTATGATGATGTTCTGCTGACATAATAAATTTCTTTTTTTGATTCTAAAACAGTTTAAAATAATTCTTTAGCTGTCTTTTGTTGATTCAACCAAGTTAAATAGTCCTTTTCTGATTCAACAATAATTTTCATTTGCATATTGTAGTGAGAAGGTCCACAAATTTTGTTACATAATAATAAGTAATCAAATTCGTATGGCTCATCACCATTTTCTGCACGTACAGCGTTTACACTTGCTACTTTTTTCATTACATCCTTACGTTGTCTCATTTCCTCGGTAGTATACTTTGGCGTAAATCCAAATTCTGTAACCATACCAGGAACACAGTTCATTTGAGCTGTAAAGTGAGGCATGTAAGCTGAGTGTAATACATCTTGAGAACGGAATTTAAAAACTACTTTTTTACCTACTGGTAAGTGTAATTCTCTTACTGGTATATCATCTCCTGCATGTGCATCTGACATATCAATACCCATACTGTTAGCTCCACCAATAAAACGAACATTTCCACGTCCTAATTCATTGTCTCTACCAGCGTATCTTGCTTCCCAAGCAAACTGCTTAGCATAAACTTCAATTAATACTACATCTTCCTCATCGCTTAAATCTGTTACATCGTTCCAAATAGATAATCCGTATAAGATTAACACTGCTAATACAACAGTTGGAATAGTTGTCCAGATTAACTCTAATTTATGAGAGTCTGCAAAGAAAGTTGCCTTTCTTCCTTTAATACCTCTGTACTTGTAAGAGAAGAAGTATAATAAGGCCTGAGTAATAAATTGTACAATACCAATTAATACAAAAGATATAGTGTATAAGTTATCGTAATCTTCACCTTCTACAGATGCAGATCCTGGTAACATAATATCATGTAAGAAAATTAAACAGTAAGCCATTAATAAGTAGAAACCTACTAAGAATGCTAAAAATAATTTTCCTTGAATATCGTTGTCTTTCTCTGTTGCTAGAGGATTGTCATACTCGTCTAAATTACTTACTGTTTTTCCCGCTTTGATATCTTTAATTAAAGCAGTGTAAGAAAGTAGTTTGTTTACTTGCCAAATTCCAATGGCAAAAGCAACAGCTACGAAAAAATAAAATAAAGCTAACATAATTGTGTTTTAAATATTTTGCAAATGTAACGATTAATGATATTCGAAATGTTCACTCTCGTGTAAGAATGGATTTCCTTTAGCTATTAATGGAGCTTTACTTAAAGTAGTAAATACTGCATAAATAAATAATCCTAAGAAGAATAAAATACTTCCAATCTCAGTCCATCCGAATCCCCATTGGTCTCCAACTGTAGCTGGCATAACTAATACGAATACATCAATGTAATGACCAATTAAGATAACTGTTCCAGCACCTAATACAATCTGAGGAATACGCTTTAAATTACTGTTTACTAAGAACAATACAGGTAAAATAAAGTTGATTGGAATCATTCCTAAGAATAAGTACTTATAGTCTTCAAAACGTTGAATATAGTAAACTGTTTCTTCTGGCATATCTGCATACCAGATTAACATAAACTGAGCGAACCATAAATACGTCCAGAAAATAGAGAATCCAAACATAAATTTCCCTAAATCGTGTAAGTGACTATCGTTAACAATTTCTAAGTGTCCTTTAGACTTTAAGTATAAAGTAACCATTGCAATTAAAGTAATTGCAGCTGCTAAGAAAGTAGCAAATACATACCATCCAAATAAAGTAGAGAACCAGTGTGGATCTAATCCCATAATCCAGTCCCAAACAGACATAGAAGAAGTAAAAATGAAGAAAGCTAAGAAACCAACTCCTAATTTATAGTTCTTGTTGTAGTTTACTAAATCTGAAGCATTGTCTTGTGCTAAAGAGAATTTTCTATTAAAGAATCTAAATAAGTTCCATCCTACTAAGTAGATTAAACTAAAGATTAACCATCTTGGTACGTTTAACCACCCAGATTTGTTTGCGATCAACTGATCGAAGTTTGCTGATTCAGGATCAGTAACTCCTTCTCCCATCCACATAAATAAGTGGTTACCGTGGAAAGCTGTAATAATAATAAATACTACAAAAATTGCTGAAACATATGGTAAGAATCCTGAAATTCCTTCCATTACTCTAAACAATACAATTGACCAACCTGCTTGTGCTACTCTGTTTATGTTTAAGAAAGCAAAAACAACTACAGTAATAAAAGTAAAGAAGAATAATGCTACAAAAAATGCTGCCCAAGGTCTGTTTTGCAACTGGTGTAAAACGTGTGTCAAGTGGTGATCGTGACCGTGTTCTTCAGCATGTGCTTCGTGACCGTGTGCTTCTTTGTGAGCCTCTTCTTTATGAGCTGCATGTGCATCGTGTGCGTGAGCTTCTTCTTTGTGTGCATGTCCATGAGCATCTTCGTGCTTAGCCTCAACTTTGTGAGTATCGTGAGCATGTGCTTCTTCTGTATGTGCAGCAGCATGTTCTACATGGTGCGTTTTTTCTTCGTGATGATTAGCTTCTGCATGTCCATGAGAACCATGTGCAGCTTGATGAGCTAATATTTCTTTAACTTCCTCCACAGAACTAGGAGCAGAAGCAAATCCAATAACAATACCTATTAAACCGATTACCATTAAGGCAATTGCCGATATTTTTAATTTACTTGAAATTTGATACATAATCTATCTAATGTTTGGTAATTATTTTAACAAGTTGTTTCTTAGTTCTTGAACGTATCCTACAACTAACCAACGTTCTTCTTCGGTTAATTGAGAAGCGTGAGATCCCATCATGTTTTTACCGTGCATAATTACGTGGTAAATACTTCCTTCTGTAATATCTCTATCCTTATAGTTTGGTATACCTAAGAATTTTTCTCTTTTCACTAAAGTTCCTTGTCCATCACCTTTTTTACCATGACATACTGAACAGTAAATAGTATATAACTCTTTTGCTTTTTTACTATCTAAATCTTCAGCTGTTAATGGAGATTTTAAATTCGCTTTTGCTGCTTCGTAACCTTCGTTAGTATTGTCATATTCATAAGGAAGGTGTCCTCTAGAAATAGAACCTGCTACCGGCTTTTGAGCTTCAGCTTCGTTGTTAAATACAACAGATTCTGCATATGGCTCTCCTGCTACTGATCTATACATGTCTGGCATGTATTGTAAGTTACGTTTTCTCTTATCACATGAAGTAAACACTAAGCTTACTACTGCTAAAACTGTCGTAATTTTAAATAATCTACTCATGGTGGTTAGTGCTTTTCAATTACTTTAATCTCAACAGCGTTCGTTGTGTTTAACAATGCTGTTAATTCTTCTTCGTTTTCGTGTACTGGAATTTCCATTAAGAAAATATCATCAGTAGTTCTTGGATCTGGGTTCTCTGCTTCTTTAAATGGCCAAATTCTACTTCTCATGTAAAAAGTAATTACCATTAAGTGAGCTGCAAAGAAAATTGTTAATTCAAACAAAATAGGCACAAAAGCTGGCATGTTTAAAACCCATGCAAAGTTTGGCTTACCTCCAATATCTTGTGGCCAGTCTTCAATCATCATGTAGTTTGTCATCCAAACTGCAAAAGACAATCCAACTAAACCATATAAGAAAGCACATACACCTAAACGGCTACGCTCTAATCCTAATAATTTATCTAAACCGTGAACTGGAAACGGTGTAAAAACTTCTTCGATATGATGATCTGCGTTTTTTACTGTTTTAACGGCATCCATTAAAACATCGTCATCATTGTATAATGCGTGTATAACTTTATTAGTGCTCATTGTTTCCGTCTCTTAATTTTTTATAATTCTCTCCTGATGATTTTAAAATCGTTTTTACTTCTGCCTGTGCAATTACAGGGAAAGTTCTAGCATATAATAAGAACAATACAAAGAAGAATCCGATAGTACCTACAAACACCCCAACGTCCACAAAAGTAGGTTCAAAACGAGTCCATGTAGATGGTAAGTGACCTTTACTTAATACAATTGCAATAATGTCGAAACGCTCGAACCACATTCCAATGTTAATTGCAATAGAAACTAAGAAAGATACAATAAAGCTTCTTCTAAATTTCTTAATCCATAATACTTGAGGGATTAAGATATTGAATAAGATTAATGACCAGAATGCCCATCCGTAAGGTCCTGTTGCAGCACCAATAGACATGTATGTGTAGTTTTCATAAGGAGAACCTGTGTACCAAGCAATAAAGAACTCAGAAGCATAAGCCACAGCTACAATACCTCCCGTTACGATGATTACAATATTCATGTACTCTACGTGTAAACGAGTAATGTAGTTTTCTAAGTTGGTTACCTTTCTCATAACTCCTAATAACGTTTGTACCATTGCGAATCCTGAGAAGATTGCTCCAGCTACGAAATATGGAGGGAAGATAGTCGAGTGCCATCCTGGGTTGATAGAGGTTGCGAAGTCAAAAGATACAATAGTATGTACAGAAAGTACTAATGGAGTAGCTAAACCTGCTAATACTAATGATACCTCTTCAAAACGTTGCCAATCTTTAGCTCTACCAGACCATCCGAAAGATAATAAAGCGTAAATCTTCTTTTGGAAAGGCTTTACAGCTCTATCACGAATCATAGCGAAATCTGGAAGTAAACCTGTCCACCAGAAAACTAATGATACTGATAAGTATGTTGAGATTGCGAATACATCCCATAATAACGGAGAGTTAAAGTTTACCCATAACGATCCAAATTGGTTTGGAATAGGTAATACCCAGTATCCGTTCCAAGGACGTCCCATGTGAATAATTGGGAATAATCCTGCTTGGAATACCGCAAAAATTGTCATTGCTTCTGCAGAACGGTTAATGGCCATTCTCCATTTTTGACGGAATAATAATAGTACTGCAGAAATTAAGGTTCCTGCGTGACCAATACCTACCCACCATACGAAGTTTGTAATATCCCAAGCCCATCCAATGTTCTTGCTCAATCCCCAAACTCCAATTCCTGTTCCTACAGTATATAAGATACATCCAATACCCCACATAAATGCAATTAATGCAACTGTGAATGCTATGTACCAGTTTTTATTTGCCTTACCTTCTATAGGTTGCACAATATCCATTGTGATATCGTGGTAACTCTTATCCCCTAAAACTAAAGGTTCTCTAATGGGTGCTTCGTAATGAGACGACATATAATTTAATTTAAATTTTAGTGATTCTTAATTAAGCTTCTTCTGTGTTTCTAATCTTAGTTTGGTAAACTACATTGTTATCTGTTCCAATAAACTCTAACAATCTGTATGCGCGTTTATCTTCACGTAATGCAGTTACTTCGTCCTCTGGATTGTTAATGTCTCCAAACTTGATAGAACCTGTAGCACAAGCACTAGAACAAGCTGTTGAGAATTCATTAGCATCTACTGGTCTACCCTCTTTCTTAGCTTCTAAAATAGTAGCTTGAGTCATTTGGATACACATAGAACATTTTTCCATAACTCCTCTAGAACGAACTACAACATCTGGGTTTAATACCATCTTACCAAAGTCATCGTTCATGTTGAAGTCAAACTCATCGTTGTTGTTGTATTTAAACCAGTTGAAACGACGTACTCTATAAGGACAGTTGTTAGCACAGTAACGAGTACCAACACATCTGTTATAAGCCATTTGGTTTTGACCCTGACGACCGTGAGATGTTGCAGCAACTGGACAAACTGTTTCACATGGTGCGTGGTTACAGTGTTGACACATTACTGGTTGGAAAGCTACCTGAGGATTTACGGTCTCTGGAGTCTCCAATGCTTGGTATAAACTTGCTGAATCTTTAGTAGATGCAGAATTCGTTTTCTTGTTTTCTGTTTCTGTTAAATCTCCTTCAGAAGTATAGTATCTATCAATACGCAACCAGTGCATATCTCTACCTACACGTACTTCGTGCTTACCAACAACAGGTACGTTGTTTTCTGCATGACATGCAATAACACAAGATCCACATCCTGTACAAGAAGTTAAATCTATAGATAAGTTAAAGTGATGACCTACAGATCTGTCGTGATCATCCCATAAATCTACTTTATTAACATCTGTAGCGTTGTGCTTTAAAGAAACTTCTGGTCTTGGGTTCCACTCTTTAACATCTACATTTTCAAAGTTAGCAAAACTTGTTTCTCTTAAGATATCGTGACGACCTGCAATAGTGTGTTGTAATTGCTCACAAGCGAATAAATGATCACCTCCTGTATTTTCTATAGAAGCAACTAAAGCACCTCCAAAGTTTACAGCGTAAGCATTAACTCCTACTAACATTTCGTCTTTCATTGCTTTTGTCTTTCCGTATCCGTAAGACAATCCTAATGTTCCTTTAGCCTGACCTGGTTGAATTAACACAGGTACATTTTCGATAGCTACTCCGTTTACAGTTACTTTCGCATACTGTCCGTTAATAGCACCGTTATCTTTTACTGGGTTAGAGAATCCTAATTCATCTGCATCTGCCTGAGATATTAATAAGTAGTTATCCCATGCAGCTCTTGTTAATGGATCTGGTAATTCTTGTAACCAAGGGTTGTTTGCTTGTTGACCATCTCCTAATGCAACAGAAGAGTATAACGTCAATTCAAAAGCTCCAGTCTTAACACTTCCTTTTAATGCACTTGCAGCAGCAGCAGCATTAATTTCTTTAGCAGCGAATTCAGATGCAGCAATTGGTGCAAAACCATCGTGTAACGTTTGGTTCCAAGAAGCAGCTCCTAATACAGACTTAGCGTATGCTGCTAAGTAATCGTAGTAAGATACTGTTTGACCTGTCCAA
Organism: Wenyingzhuangia sp. IMCC45574; assembly: GCF_054182685.1. Lineage (NCBI taxonomy): Bacteria > Pseudomonadati > Bacteroidota > Flavobacteriia > Flavobacteriales > Flavobacteriaceae > Wenyingzhuangia > Wenyingzhuangia sp. IMCC45574. The sequence continues at coordinate 1,789,980 of NZ_CM135169.1, forward strand.
GCTAATAAACAATCTTGAAATTGTTTTGTATCAAACAATGGCTTGATAGTTGGTTGCGTTAAACTGTATTGGTTTGCAGTAATCTTAACATCTCCCCAAGCTTCTAAATAACTAGGAGTTGGTAAAGCGTATTGCATTTCGCTTAACGTTTCGTCTTCTTTAGAAGAGAAACCAACTGTTAATTTTGTTTTTTGTAATCCTGCTTTAAAATCAGCAGCATTTGCTAATGTATAAACTGGGTTTGTGTTGTAAGTAATTAAAGCTCCAACTTTTCCAGCTTTTAACTCAGCTACTAAACTAGCAACTTCTGCATCGTTTCCTCCTCTTACATACTTAACGTTTGTAGTATCTAAGATTTCTGAGTGTAATGCTTTGTTAATTGCTAAAGCGATTAACTGAGCGTTTTTATCTTGAATTCCAGTAACAACAACTGCTTTGCTTCCTGCTTTCTTTAATTGAGCCGCAGCTTTCTTAATATCAGCATCAGCAGGAGTCTTTTTAGACCCTAAGCTTTGTCCTGTAATTTCGTTGTATAAGTTGATTAAAGCATAAACTTGTTCAGATGGCTTTAATACAATTCTCTTATCAGCGTTTGCTCCTGTTAAAGAGTAGTTTGCTTCTATTTGAATGTGTCTTGAAAACTTTCCAGCTTTGGCATCTCTACCAGCAGCGTATCCAGCTTCAAATCCTCCACCTTGCCAATCTCCTAAGAAATCTGCTCCTATAGAAACAATTGTCTTAGCATCTTCTAACTTGTAGTTTGGTAAAGCTCTTTCACCGTATACTTCTTCAAAAGCGTCTAAAGCAGCAGATTCAGAAACTGCATCGTATACTACATGAGATACATTTTTGTATTTCGCAGTAAACTCAGCAATTAAAGCCTCTGTAGAAGGACTTGCCAAAGTTCCTGTTAATACTACTATTTTTTCTCCTGCTGCAGAAAGAGCTTCTAATTGAGATGCAATCTTAGCGTTTACATCTGACCAAGAAGTTGTATTCCCTTTTGCTTTAGGTCCTTTTAATCTTAAACTATCATATAATGATAATACAGAAGCATTTACACGAGCGTTTGTAGTACCCTTTGCTTCTTTGTTTGGTAAAATAAAGATAGGTCTCCCTTCTTTAGTCTTTACCAATACGTTTGCAAAATCAAAACCATCTGCAATTGTAGATGCATAGAAATTTGCAATACCTGGAGTTACATCCTCTGGCTTTACAACGTAAGGAATAGATTTAACTACTGGTCCTTCACAAGCAGCTACTGTTGCAGCTGCAGTTGTAAATCCAACATATTTTAAGAAATCACGTCTTGTTGTAGAAGACGACTCTAAAGTTTCTTTATCACCTAAAAACGACTCCGAAGTTTCCACTTCGTTAAATTCGTTTTGTTCAAGCGAAGCAACAATCGAACTATTTTCATTTAGTTCTTCAACACTTTTCCAGTATTTTTTGTTTGATGCCATGTTAATTTGTTTTTCTATAGTTGATGCTAACTTTAAAAACTTAGCTTAAAATTTCGTTAATCTTAGTAGTGACACTTACCACATTCTTTACCTCCTAATTGTGCGATTGTAACTTTTTCTACACCGTACTTTTTAGAAAGCTGATCGTGGATTTTCTTATAGTATCCGTTACCTTCAATATTCACCTCAGTCTCTTTGTGACAGTCAATACACCATCCCATAGTTAAAGGAGAGTATTGGTATAACTCTTCCATTTCTTCAACTGGTCCATGACATTTTTGACACTTTTGACCTGCAACTGTTACGTGTTGAGAGTGGTTAAAGTAAGCAAAATCTGGTAAATTATGAATACGCACCCACTTGATTGGCTTTGTTTCTCCTGTATACTTTAAGTTATCTGCATCCCATCCGGCTGCATCGTAAACCTTTTGAATTTCTTTATCCAACTCAGCCTTACCTAAAGTTCTATCTTCAAACTTAACAACTGTCTCATCAGCTACTTCAGAAATGTTTTTATGACAGTTCATACAAACATTTACAGAAGGAATTCCTGAAGTTTTAGAATGCTTAGCAGAAGAGTGACAGTACTGACAGTCAATCTTGTTATCACCTGCGTGAATTTTATGAGAAAATGCAATTGGTTGTACTGGTTGGTATCCTTCGTCTACACCAACATCCATTAATGCTCCAAATCCGAAGTAAACCCCAATAAACACTAAAATTATTACAGAGAATATTTTTAAGAAACCGTTTTCGCTCTTTAAGAAAACCCATCCTCCTAATGCCAATAGTACTAAAATTACAACTATCGTAGCAATTTTTGGTAACACTTCACTTGGTGTGTCTGCTACTACATCAGCTCCTACATTTGTTACAGATCCTCCTGCTGGTTTGGGATCTCCTAAAGTAGTATAAGCAATAATGTCTTCAATTTGCTTATCCGATAAGAATTCGAAAACACTCATCGCTACTCCTCCGTACTCTGCATAGATAGCTTTTGCATCTGCATCTCCAGACGCTCTTAACTTGTTGTTGTTTTTAATCCATGCTTTTAACCAATCCATCTCTCTACGTTCTGCAACGTTTGCCAATGCAGGACCAGTAGATTTCTTGTTTAATTTGTGACAAGATGCACAATGCATGTTAAACAATGCTTTTCCTGCTTTAGCCTGTTCTTCTGTAGGCCCTTGTGCCGATAAACTCAAAGAAAAAGAGAAGAAAAGTACTAGACTCAACTTTAAAACACTAGATAATTTTCTGTGTAATTTCACAATTTTCATACAGTTGTATAATAAGTTTTAAATATGTTTTAACAGTATAAAATGTTCTAAAATAAGCTCAGAAACTTTTTTATACGTTGGCACAAAAGTAATATTATGGTTTCAAATGGAGAATACTTATATATCCGAAAATTTAATTTATAAGAATTCTAAATAAGTATTTCTTCTCAATACTTTTTATACATTTGCTAGACAACAAATCAACCTGAATTTTATGTTTTCTAAAGTTACTTTTACGTTAATTTTTAGTTTTATAGCTTTTTCAAGTCAACCTAGCTATTCTCAGCAAACAAAGGATGAACAGCTTTCTAACTTTATAGAAAAGAAGAAAAACCACAACACCAAAATTAAAAACGGGTACAGCGTTATATTGTATAGTGGTAAAGAAGAAAAAGCACGAGAAACCTATTTTGAATTTAAATCTGAATTTGAAGACATCGAAATTCAACTAACTTATGTTAGTCCAGATTGGAAAGTAGCAACAATTGCTTACCCATCTAAAATTGAAGCAGAGCGCAAACTTATCATCATAAAAGAAAAGTTCCCGTTTGCAAAACCATTGTAAGCAAGTTTATCACAATTAAGGATCCTTTTTTAAGTCACATCCTGTTATAAATAACCAACCAAAAAACATCCGCCAATTGGCGGATGTTTTTTTATTGATTTAATAGAGAAATAAACTTATCTAATTAATTTCTTATACTTAATTCTCTTAGGCATTGTATCACCTCCTAAACGTTTCTTTTTATTCTCTTCGTATTCAGAGAAAGAACCTTCAAAGAAATACACTTGACTCTCCCCTTCAAACGCTAAAATGTGTGTACAAATTCTGTCTAAGAACCAACGGTCGTGAGAAATAACTACTGCACATCCTGCAAAACTTTCTAAACCTTCTTCTAAAGCTCTTAATGTATTTACATCTAAATCGTTGGTAGGCTCATCTAACAACAATACGTTCCCTTCTTCTCTTAAAGTCATTGCTAAGTGCAAACGGTTACGTTCTCCTCCAGACAACAAATTAACCTTTTTGTTTTGCTCTGAACCAGAAAAATTAAAACGAGATAGGTAAGCTCTAGAATTTACCATTCTTCCTCCCATCATAATTTGCTCTTGCCCCTCTGCAAAATTGTCCCAAATAGATTTTTCTGGATCTATATCTGAGTGACTTTGATCTACATAAGCAATTTTAGCAGTCTCACCTACAACAAACTCTCCATTGTCTGGAGTTTGTTCTCCCATAATCATTCTAAAAATAGTAGATTTACCAGCACCGTTAGGCCCAATAATTCCTACAATACCGTTTTGAGGCAGATTAAACTCTAAATTATCGTACAATAATTTTTCTCCAAACGCTTTTGCTACTCCTTTTGCTTCTATCACATTAGTACCCAAACGAGGTCCATTAGGAATGTATATTTCTAATTTTTCCTCTATTTGCTTTTGGTCTTGGTTCATTAACTTGTCGTAGTTCTTTAAACGAGCTTTGGATTTTGCCTGACGACCTTTTGCTCCTTGACGTACCCAATCTAATTCTCTTTCTAAAGTTTTTTGACGTTTAGAAGCTGTCTTTTCTTCTTGTGCTAAACGCTTTCCTTTTTGCTCTAACCAAGAAGAATAGTTTCCTTTCCAAGGAATTCCTTCTCCTCTATCTAATTCTAAAATCCAACCTGCAACATTATCTAAGAAATATCTATCGTGCGTAATTGCAATTACAGTTCCTTTGTACTGCTGTAAGTGATGTTCTAACCAATGTACAGATTCTGCATCTAAGTGGTTGGTAGGTTCATCTAACAATAAGATATCTGGCTCTTGTAATAACAGTCTACACAATGCAACTCTTCTTCTTTCTCCTCCAGATAAGTTTTTAATAGGAGTATCACCTTCTGGAGTACGCAATGCATCCATAGCAATCTCTAACTTTGTATCTAACTCCCAAGCATTAGAAGCATCTATTTGGTCTTGTAATTCTGCCTGACGTGCCATTAATTGATCCATCTTATCGGCATCGGAATACACCTCTTCTAGACCAAACATATCGTTAATCTTATTGTACTCTTCTAAAACAGCTACAGTTTCTGCCGCTCCTTCTTTTACAATATCCATTACGGTTTTGTCGTCGTCTAACTGAGGTTCTTGCTCTAAATACCCTACCGAGTAACCATCTAAAAATGTAATATCTCCTTGGTAATTCTTTTCTACTCCAGCTATAATTTTTAACAAAGTAGATTTACCCGAACCGTTTAAACCTAAGATTCCAATTTTAGCTCCATAAAAAAAGCTTAAATGGATATTTTTTAATACTTGCTTTCCAGTAGATTGATAGGTTTTACTCAACCCTTGCATGGAAAATATTATCTTTTCTGCATCTGACATAGTATGATCTTTTAAAACAAGTTGCAAGATAGTACATTACTAGCATTAATGTGGATTTTTTTACCTTCGCATTGGTATAATTGAATCATAAAACACAGAACCGATGAAAAACATTTTAATGGTAGCAATTGTAGCTTTTGGATTAACAACTGTAAGCTGCGATAAAAAAGACAAAAAAGTAATTAAAGTTGATGCGCATGGAGCAATTGATAAAAGCAAGGATGCTTTAAAAGATGCGGGAGACTTCTTAAAAAAGAAATCTAAAGATGCAGTTGATGCTGTAAAAGAAAAGACCGAATAAAGAACCAAACAATGTATAATTAAAAAGCCTTCTCTAACGGAGGCTACTGAAAAAGTATATTTATAAAAAAGAGGAATAGAATTATTAAATTCTATTCTTCTTTTTTTGTATTTTTCTTTATGCTGAATCAACAACAAACTTTAGGTCTAAGTGAATATAGTTCACTTTACGATTTGATAGTTCCCCAAGATAATTTATTAAGAAAAATCAATGACTTAATAGATTTTAGTTTTATTTATGAAGAACTTTTAGATAAATACTCCATAGATCAAGGTAGGACAGCTGAATGCCCTGTAAAACTTTTCAAGTACCTATTATTAAAAGTGATTTACACTTTATCAGATGTTGATGTGGTAGATCGTTCTCGTTATGACATGTCTTTTAAGTATTTTTTAGAAATGCTACCTGAGCAGGGAGTAATCAATCCAAGTACCTTAACAAAATTCCGTAGGCAACGTCTTAAAGACACCAATTTACTAGATTTATTAATTAACAAAACCGTAAGTATTGCTGTCGAAAAAGGAATCATCCGTTCGGGTTCTATCATTGTTGATGCTACGCATACTTTATCCAAATCTAATCCATCTTCAGCTATTGATATCTTGCGAGAAAGATCAAAACAACTTCGAAAAGCTGTTTATACCTACAAGGAAGATTGGAAACATAAAATGCCTACTAAAAACGATTGTAATGATTTAGAAAAAGAAATGACCTATAGTAAAAAGTTAGAAACTTTACTTGAAGCTTCCCCAACAATTAGCGAAGTACCTTTTGTAAAAGAAAAATTGAACCTATTAAAAGAATCTATCGATGATATAGAACAACACCAACAAGAAGTTGTATCTAAAGATATGGATGCTAAAATAGGACACAAGTCATCAGATAGTTCCTTTTTTGGATTTAAAAGTCATCTGGCCATGACACAAGAAAGAATTATCACAGGAGCCGTTGTTACTTCAGGCGAAAAAGGAGATGGACCTATTTTGCCAGAACTTATAGCGCAAAGTCAAAAAAATGGAATAGCTGTAGATACAGTTATTGGGGATGCAGCTTATTCAGGCAAGAAAAATTTAGAATTAGCCAAAGAAAAAAACATTCAAATAGTAGCAAAGTTAAATCCTGCGATTAGTCAAGGATTCAGAAAAAAAGAAAATGAATTTGATTATAATAAAGATGCAGATATGTTTGTTTGTCCTGCTGGACATCTAGCAACAAAAAAAGCAATTCAAGGCAAGAAGAATACTCAGAAAAATCAAGTAATCACCTATTATTTTAATGTCGAAAAATGTAAAAACTGCCCTTTAAGAAAAGGATGTTATAAAGAAGGAGCTAAGTCAAAAACATATTCGATATCCATAAAATCAAAAATACACCAAGAGCAAATTGATTTTGAAAAAACAGACTATTTTAAAGAAAAATCAAAGCATCGCTATAAGATAGAAGCTAAAAATGGTGAACTAAAAAATGTTCATGGTTATGGAAGAGCTACCTCGTATGGTATTGAAAATATGCAAATGCAAGGTGCTTTGACCATTTTTGCTGTAAATCTTAAAAGAATTTTGAAATTAAGCTAAGAACGAATAGTTCTAAAACTAAAGCCTATAAAAAGGCTATAAACAACCTCTTCAAACTCTTTTAAAGTCTCAAAAATTAACCCAAAAAAGTATTGAAATAAAAAAAGAGATTCAACATTTACATGTCAAATCTCTTTTTGAAAAACCTTTTTTACAAAATAAGCATACTTTGTCAGTAGCCTCCTCTAACGAGAAGGCTTTTTTAAAAATAGACTACCCCTAATCTATTTTTCTCTTGCTATGAATTGAATAATCTCAAAACGTTTGATAGACTACCCCTAATCTACCGCACTGATTGTTTCAATCCTATATTAGGACACACAATAAATTGATAAGTCACCCAAAAGTTCTATTTTTTTTTAAAAAAAATAAATAATTATCATTTCCTTCACCCTACAACAAAAAAAATCGTCTTAATTAGTAAATAGGCAATTATAAAAAAAGCCTTCTCTAACGAGAAGGCTTTGTAAAATAGACTACCCCTAATCTATTTTTCTCTTGCTATGAGTTGAATAATCATTAAATTGTTCGCTAGACTACCCCTAATCTATCTCACTGATACTTTCAACTATACTTTTGACACATGTTAACTTAAAAAGTCACCATTTATTTTAAAATTTTTATATTTTTTTCTGAAATAAATTTCACAGGATACACAACACTTTCATTTTCAGAACTTACCGTAACATAAATATTATCTATAGATTCTATTACACCAACCTGTCCGTCTATTTCTACTTTGTCTCCAACAGCAAAAGACTTCTTTGTATAGAACCCTAACAACAATTTTGTTACTATATCTTTAGACCCCAACCCAAAAGAAATGGTAAAAGTGATTAAAACCGATCCAAAAATTAAAGTAATATTACTTGTTATAATATCTGTATTAATACCTATTTGCTCTAAAGCGGTAACAGATACAAAAACTACAATTACATAAAAAATAACCGTTGCAACAATACTTGCAATTCCGTCTCCTAAAGATTTTATTACTGTTCTTATGGTAGTTCGTACCAAACTAGCCAAGTAAATACCTATTACAAAAATAAGAACACCACTAAATACTTTTGGTAGAATACTAATTACATTAGAAATACCCTGAGAAACAATTTCTAATTGAAGCAACTCTGCTCCAATAATAATAAAGATTAAGATTACAAACCACTTAACAATTGGCAAACAAAACTTAACCAAGTCAACCTCTATTTTCTTTTTCCCAAACGCCTCGGACTCGTTTAACTTGTCTATTACTTTGTCTGGATTTATTTTCTTAAGTATTTTTTCTACTACATACAGCGTTAATTTTAAAACAATGTAGGCCAATAATAGAAAACCAAGTATTTTCCCAGCTCCAACAAAAAAGTTGATCATTACTTTATACAATTCGCTTAATTCTCCAGTTTCAAAATTCATTTTTATTTCTTTTTATTTTCTTTTGTAAACAATGCTGTTAATACCTTTGGTTGTTGAATCAAGAAAAGATCGGCTAAATCTAAAGCTAGATTTAAGCGATCTAAATCTCCCAAGACTCGATTTCTCAAATCTTTGGAGGGCTTTTCATTGCCTTGTATATCTTTAAAGGGATTATTCATAGTTACTCTAACAAAGCTTTAGATATTTCCAAAGCCTTCTTTTTAGCTCTGTTTATTCTCATTTTCACAGCACTCTCTCCTATTTCTAAAAGCAACGACATGTCTTTTATAGACATATCATCTTGATACTTCATTAATAGAATCATTTTATCTTCTGGATTTAATGCATCCAAAACTTTTTTCAACTTGGCCGCTTTTATTTCAAACAATATAGCATCTTCTACCTCTTCTATATTAGAATAAGTTTGTTCAATAGAATCACTTACCTTCTCCTTATTGTTATATTGATTTCTTTGGATATAATTTACACAAAAATTATATGTAAAACTGTATAGCCAAGTAGAAAACTTAGCTTCCCCTTTATAAGTCTTAATTTTTACAAATAGTTGTACAAAAAGATCATGAGTTAAATCTTCTGCTGTAGCCTCACATTTTACAAAAGACAAACACTTATTATATATAACAGTAGCATACCTGTCATACAACACTGCAAATAATTGCGTGTTATTGTGTTTTACTATCTTTTCTATTAGTTCGTTATCAGTCAACTATCTTTTTTTGAAGACCGCAAAATTAATATTTATCGCAAAAACTATATTAATATTTCAAAAAAATACATTATTTAGCACAAAAAATACAAGTATTTAGTTAATTCAATCTTAAATTTTCAATACTACTTTAACTAAATCAACAAAAAATAAACAAAGGTTAAAACTTAATTATTTCTACCAATTATTTAAAAGTAAAATATGTCTCTTCATTATTTTTTTATTGGAAGTTATACAGAAATGTTATCTCCTACACTGGGAGGTACTGGAAAAGGAATTTACACTGTTTCTTTAAACAATTATACTGGAGAATTAAAAGTATTACATACTCAAAAAATCACCAATCCAAGTTACTTAGTTAAACACAAAGATAAATTATATAGCGTAGTAGAAGTTGTAAAAAAAGACAAACCAAAAATTGCAACATTTACCATTAAAAAAGACAACTCATTAGAGCTTATTGATGAAAAATTCATAAATGGATGCTTACCTTGCCATATAAACCACGATAGCAATTCTCTTTTTATTGCTTGTTATGGAAGCGGAAATATTATACAATACCCCATTGATACAAATGGTTCTCCTTTAGACAATGAAACCAATTATTACCACCCAGGCAATAGTATCAATCCACAAAGGCAAGAATCAGCACATGCGCATCAAGTATACATACATCCCGATAAAAAACACGTCCTTGTACCTGACCTTGGTATAGACACTATTAAAGTTTACCAACTGGAGCATCAAACACTTTTGCCGCAAAAAGACAAAGACATAAAAATCCATGATGGTAATGGACCTAGACACTTAGTTTTTAATGCATCGGGAAGTATTGGATATTTATTAAACGAATTATCAGGAGAAATAACGATTATCTCTAAAGAAAATAATTCTTTTAAACTGCTAAGACATGTTCCTTCTTTGCCCAATTCTTATAAAGAAACTCCTAGTGCCTCTGCAATTAGATTACACCCTAACCTTCCGTACTTATATATAGCTAACAGAGTACTAGAAGCTATTACTATTTTTAAGACAGATGGAGAAGAGATACTATTTAAAGACTACTACTTCCTAAACGGAAAAACAATTCGTGAGTTTAATATTAGCCCTAATGGCAAGTGGCTTATAGCGTGTATGCAAGATTCTAATGACACCTATGTCCTAAGAATACTACAAAATGGCTTACTAGAAGAAGTTTATCACACCAAAGAAATTGTTTCGCCTGTTTGTATTTGCTTTTAAAAAACAGCATTTACATGTTTTCTTTTAAAATCCCTTTATAATAAAGACCACATACACCTATCCGTTGTTAGTAAAGACCGTCGTAAAAACCATACGTCTCTTTTATAAAAAACATTTCTGCTCTTAAAAGGGAATAAAGCTCCTTTTAAAAAAACATAGTTTTCTTTTACAAAACCATAACTCACACATGATCAACTATTAAGAAAGTAATTTTGAGATTATAAAACAATAAACCATTTTATTATGACTAAAAAATTACTTAAAAACGTAGTATTAGGAGCAACTATTCTTACTACTTCTTTTCTAAATGCACAAACGGTAACTATTACACCTGCAACCACAAATATTCTTACTTCGGGAGAATTACAAGACCCTATAGTAGTAACCATAGATAACATTCCAGACGGAACAGACAACACTAAAATAACGTCTATAGCAATGCGTTTGTTTAATGATGGAGATCTGCTAACTAGTGGAGACCAACAAGCTTCTTCTGCAGAAACTAAGAACTATATTGAAAAAGATGTAGACAACACATCTAGTACCGTTTACAATACAGAAACCCAAACAGCTACTTTAGGAGCAGGGTACTATAAAAAGGTGATTACCTACTATAGCTACAATAATGTTACAGGAACTCTTACGCTTGGAAACGACATGACTGCTGCTATTAGATTTGTTACTTCTAACAGTACGGGGTTAGCAGGATTGTCTCCTTCTATTGTATTTACAAATTCTGATGCCTTAACCAACCCAACTACCTCTGCTGGAAAAAGAGCTCATTTTTATGGAACTACAGTAACGGTTGTTGCTACTTTAAGTTCTAGCGCTTCAAAAAAAATTGAAGGAGCAATTGTAAACGCAGAAAACGGATCTATTTCTGTTTCTGGTGCTACACTGGATGCTATTTACACCATTACAGGACAAAAAGTAACGGCTACAAACTTAGCCAGTGGTGTTTATCTTGTAAAAATCTCTAAAGGAAATAAACAAGAAACAGTTAAGGTTATTTTGTAAGTAAAAAAAATAAATACTAAAAAGGATGGTTAAGATATGTCTTAGCCATCTTTTTTTATGCTATAAATTTAATACTAACTCGTTATACTTGTACTAAGCATAATCTAAGTAAACTCTTTAACGATAAAGCCATTCGCACAATACAAGCACCAGATTACGTAGGTATACGAGGACTAGAGAATACCTACCTCTTAAAGGTATTAGAAGAAATTTTCACACCAAAGAGATTATTTTCATGTTTGTATTCATTTTTAAACTTCAATCATTCAAAGCACCGACTACTCTCATGTTTGTAGTAAATCTCTCCTTCACTTAATACACTCTCAGGAACATCCCCCTCTTCTAAACCAATCACACCAACAGAGTTCCCCATGCAATCTTTCACTTCAAGAGTTGATTTTTTAACAGAATTACAATTCACCACAATATAAACTACTTCTCCTTGATAAACAGAAGTAACAATATAGTCATACTTTTGCTTTTCTTCATCTAAACTAATTCTTACTCTCTCTCTTAAGAACTGTTTTGAACAACCTAAATCTTCCTCTTTTCTTACTGCCTTTTTTTCCTCTGAGTCATCCTCATTACAAGACGTGAAGATTAAAAACCAACAAATAAAAAAAAATCTATAATTCATAACAATTAAATTCACAGTATAAAGATGCAACATTTATTAAATCCTACATCATTAATTTCAAATCAATCCAACACCCCCATCTTCCCGGCCTGAAAATCCATAAAAGCTTCGTAAATTTCTTTTCTAGAATTCATTACAAAAGGACCTTCCATCGCTACAGGCTCGTCAATAGGTTCACCAGACAAAATCAACAGTTTAGAAGTTTCATTGGCTTTTACCGTGAATCCTTCTCCATCATTATTAAAAGTAACCATTACTTTTTTCCCGTAGGTTAAAGCTGTATTTTCATTTACCTCAACATCACCTTTAATCAAATAAGCTAAACTGTCATGAGAAGCAGGAATTACTACTTCATGTGTTCCATTTGCTTCTATATCTAACCAAAAAGCATTGATCGGTGTTTGGGTTTTTATGACTCCAGTCTTACCCGATTGCTCTCCAGCAATTACTGTTAAAACCGATTTATCTCCCGTTACCTTTTGCATCTCTTCCACATCCGCTTGCTGATAGTTAGGCTCCATCATCTTTTTGGATCTAGGCAAGTTTAACCACAACTGGATTCCTTCTAACTCTCCTCCTTTTTCTACAAATTCAGGAGTAGGTCCTTCGGCATGTAAAATTCCCTTCCCCGAAGTTATCCATTGTACTCCACCACTTTTTATCGTTTGTACATTCCCAAGTGAATCTCTGTGTTTTTGCTCTCCTTGAATCAAGAAAGTAATGGGCTCGAAACCTCTATGTGGATGTGCTCCTAAATCAAAAGGGTTGGAATCTTTGTTAATTGGATAAGGTCCGTAATGGTGTAATAATAAAAACGGATCTACATTCATTACTTTTTGAGACGGAATTGGCTGTCTCAATTCTATAGGCCCCATCATGGTAAATGGGGAATTGGTGATTGCTTTTATACTATTTAATTTCATGACTTTTCTTCTTTAACCTCTTAGTTTGTCTAAGAGACTGTTTAATACTTTGTACTCATCTTCATTCAGATTTTCCATCAATTCATCTAAACTATCAAAAGAGATTTCTTGCAATACATCCAAACCTTTTTGAGTAATGGAAACATACACCGCTCTTCGGTCCTTATCGCATCTAACTCTTTCTATCAACTCTTTTTCACAGAGTTTATCCGCCAATCTTGTTGCATTAGGTGATTTTTCTATCATTCGCTCCTTTACTACATTCATAGTAATTGGTTTCTTAGCTCCTCTTAATATTCTTAGAATATTGTACTGAGCATTAGATATACCGTGAGGCTTTAGAACACTATCTCCTAAAGAGGATAAAAAATTTGCTGTATAACGAATGTTTAACATTGTTTTTACCCCTTCCGATGGAAATGTAGAATTTACTTCTTTTGAAAAATCTCCCATATGCTATTCCTTATCTATTGTAAAGCATCTTGTAATTTAGACACCTCAACTGTTAATTCATCTTTTAATTTTCCATTACCAACACCTCCACTAAAATTGTCATAAAAAGATGGCAAAGCAAAATCACCCACAACTTTAGCTCCCATATATGGAAAACCAGCCTTTGCAGTTTCTAAAACAGTAGCTCCTCCTCTTGCTCCAGGAGAAGTTGCTAATAACAAAACAGGCTTATCTCCCCATACTTTCTGATTGATTCTTGAAGCCCAATCGTATGCATTTTTAAAAGCGGCACTGTAAGAACCATTGTGTTCTGCCAAAGATATAATATAAGCATCTGCTGTTTGTAAATCATCATTAAACTTTGTAGCCTCTGGATGAATTCCCTCTTCTGTTTCTATGTCTATACTGTAAATTGGCAATGCATAGTCATTTAAGTCTAATACTTTTACCTCAACATCACTTAATAAAGAACTTGCATAAGTTCCAAACTGTTTGTTTATGGAGTTTTTACTATTACTTCCTCCCAATACGATTACTTTTTTCATGATTTATGCTTTTTGATTGAATAATTTTTTTCCTAAGAAATAAGACGATAACAACAGAATCATTGCCATAATTGCTCCACCTTGCTGTCCATCTCCAATATTTACATGTGCTCCAAATGCTAATAAGATGTTAAAGAACATCGCAGAATACACCCATTCTTTAATTGCTGACTTCTTTTGGGTAAATAACACAATGACTCCGGCTAATTTTACCCCTGCTAAAGGATAGATAATAAAGGTTGGGAATCCCATATTTGTAAACAATCCTGCTATTTGCTCGTTATTAAAAACATACATGCTTGCAGACATTAAATACATTGCTGATAACAAACCTGTAATAACCCAGTAAGAAATTTTAATCGCTTTCATTTTTAAATATTTTCTATTTTGATACTACAAAGATAGAAATATTTCTCAATTATTTACCACGGTAAATAAAAACATGGTAAATATTTTAATTCCAAATAAGAAACAAGCTATTTATATAGTATGTTTTCCAAGTGTTATTTGTATTTTTGACCCCTGTTAAATGAAAAGCAATGGACATTAAATTCAATAAAAACGAGGACTTTAATAAACTTTCTGTTTCCGAATTGAGAAAGAAATTAGTTAAAGTAAGTCTGGGAGGAGGAGAAAAAAGAATTGCCAAGTTGCACAGTCAAGGAAAAATGACAGCACGAGAGCGTATTGATTTTTTATTTGATAAAAATGCGAAGAGTATTGAAATTGGTGCTTTTGTAGGTGAAGGCATGTACAAGGAACACGGTGGTTGTCCTTCTGGAGGTGTTATTGTAAAAATAGGATACATTGAAGGAAAACAATGCATTGTGGTTGCCAACGATGCAACCGTAAAAGCGGGAGCATGGTTTCCTATAACAGCAAAAAAGAATTTAAGAGCTCAAGAAATAGCTATAGAGAATAAACTTCCTATAATCTATCTAGTAGATAGTGCCGGAGTTTACCTTCCATTGCAAGACGAAGTTTTTCCAGACAAAGAACATTTTGGACGTATTTTTAGAAACAATGCCAAAATGAGTAGCATGGGAATTACGCAAATTGCTGCCGTAATGGGAAGTTGTGTTGCAGGAGGTGCTTACCTACCTATTATGAGTGATGAAGCACTAATTGTAAACAAAACAGGAAGTATTTTCTTAGCAGGTAGCTACCTAGTAAAGGCTGCTATTGGAGAAGATATTGACAACGAAACTCTAGGAGGTGCTACTACACATTGCGAAATATCTGGAGTTACAGATTACAAATCTGAAGACGATAAAGACTGTTTAACAACCATTAGAAACATTGTAGACAAAATTGGAACCCCTCAAAAGGCTGGATATAGTAAAAAAGGTGCTGTTCCTCCAAAAGAAGATCCAGAAGAGATCTACGGAATCTTACCTAAATCTCGTACCGATCAATACGACATGAACGAGATCATTAAAAGATTGGTAGATAATTCTGAATTTGAAGCCTATAAAGATGGCTACGGAGAAA
The DNA here is from genome assembly GCF_054182685.1 of Wenyingzhuangia sp. IMCC45574. Lineage (NCBI taxonomy): Bacteria > Pseudomonadati > Bacteroidota > Flavobacteriia > Flavobacteriales > Flavobacteriaceae > Wenyingzhuangia > Wenyingzhuangia sp. IMCC45574. The sequence goes on from NZ_CM135169.1 coordinate 1,805,419, forward strand.
GTATTATTTGCGGATATGCACGTATTGAAGGATGGGCAGTAGGAATTGTAGCCAATCAGAGAAAGGTAATAAAAAGTAAAAAAGGAGAAATGCAGTTTGGTGGAGTTATTTATTCCGACTCTGCAGACAAAGCCACTCGTTTTATTGCCAACTGTAATCAAAAGAAAATTCCACTGGTCTTTTTACAAGATGTTACCGGATTTATGGTAGGGAGTAAAAGTGAACATGGAGGAATTATTAAAGACGGAGCAAAATTGGTAAATGCAGTAGCCAACTCTGTAGTTCCAAAATTTACAGTAGTTGTTGGAAACTCTTACGGAGCAGGTAACTATGCTATGTGTGGTAAAGCGTTTGACCCTAGGCTAATTTTTGCTTGGCCATCTGCTAGATTAGCTGTAATGGGTGGTTCGCAGGCTGCAAAAGTACTGGCTCAAATAGAAGAAGCTACTTTAAAACGTAAAGGAGAAGAGATTACACCAGAAAGACATGCCGAAATTTTATCTAAAATAGAAGCTAGTTACGACGAACAAACCTCTCCTTATTATGCTGCTTCTAGGCTATGGACCGATGGGGTTATAGACCCATTAGATACCAGAAAATGGATAGATTTAGGAATAGAAGCTGCCAATCAAGCTCCTATTGAGACTCCTTTTAACCTTGGTGTAATTCAAGTTTAACAAAACACTTGTAGTACTTTAGAAAAAATAATATTTTTACGACACTTTAATAATATCATATTTAGAAATGGGTAGAGCATTTGAATTTAGAAAAGCGAGAAAAATGAAACGTTGGTCTGCAATGGCTAAAACGTTTACAAGAATTGGGAAAGACATTGTAATGGCGGTTAAAGAAGGTGGACCAAATCCTGATACAAACTCTCGTTTACGTGCCGTAATTCAGAATGCTAAGGCAGCCAACATGCCTAAGGATAATGTAGAAAGAGCCATTAAAAAAGCATCAGACAAAGATACGGCCAACTACAAAGAGACTTTATTCGAAGGATATGCACCACATGGGGTTGCTATATTGGTAGAAACTGCTACAGACAACAATAACAGAACAGTAGCAAATGTTCGTGCTGCGTTTAATAAATGTAACGGAAACTTAGGAACTTCTGGTTCTGTATCTTTTATGTTTGACCACACCTGTAACTTTAGAGTAAATACAGAAACCGTAAAAGTTGATTTAGAAGAACTAGAATTGGAATTATTAGACTTTGAAGTAGAAGAAGTTTTTCAAGACGAAGACGGAATTCTAATTTATGGTGAGTTTGGTCAGTTTGGAAACATTCAAAAATACTTAGAAGAGAACGAAATAGAAATTTTATCTTCTGGTTTTGAAAGAATCCCTACTACCACTACAGCATTAAACGAAGAGCAGCAAGCAGAAGTAGAAAAGTTATTAGAAAAATTAGAAGATGACGATGATGTACAAAACGTATATCACTCAATGGCTTAATTTTTTTAAAAAATTAAATAGTACTACATACTTCTCCTAATAACCAGGAGAAGTTTTTTTTTGCAAAAAACTATTAAGACCTTTGCTATCCTCTTTCACATATTAAACACTATAGAAAGGAACTCCACAGACTTTAAAAACAAATAACTTACATGACTGTACAAGAATTTAGAGAGCAATACATTTTAGGTTTTGGATACGATAAAAACACTCAAACCAAAAGATTTCGTTTGATGGCTTTTAAACGTGATAGCATGCAAGTAATAAATGAGGTGTTAGAAAACGAAAACAATAGTTGTTTTAAACAGTTTTTGGCTGGAAAAGACCTTAACAAAGCTATTTTAAAATTTAAGATTGATGCTATCGAAGAAATTCTACAAATACATAATGTAGAAAACAGTAATTTATCAGAAAACGAACTCAACAAATATTTTGAGTAATTTAAACAACCGAACTACAAAGAAAGGTCGAAAGTTTAAAACACGATTATATATCATTACTCATATCACTATATGGCATAGATGAAAGCTATAATTTTACTGACAAGCCTCTCAAATGTACTGAGAGGCTTTTTTGGCTTTAAACGCTACTTATAAAATCAGGTCTTAACAATAGAATAAAACCAAAACACATAACTGATTTATGAGAAAATCATTATTATTAATACTATTACTGAGTCCTTTTATCCTATTGGCTCAAAACAAAAGTACACAACCTAAAAACGTTCTTTTTATTACGATTGATGATATGAACGATTGGGCAAAACCCTTTGGTGGAAACATACAAGCTATCACTCCCAATATGGAAAAAATTGCTAGCAGATCTACTATTTTTAAAAATGCTTACTGCAACTTTCCATTATGTGGACCTTCTAGAGCCAGCCTTATGACTGGTTTAAGACCTAGCACTACGGGTGTTTATGATAATTCTGGAAAATTCCGTGAGAAAAGTACGGTTAAAAACCTAGTTACCATGCCTCAATACTTTATGAAAAACGGATACGAGGCTATTTCATCTGGAAAGATTTTCCATCATGCTAGAGGAAGAGCAGCTGAGCCAGATGCAGGTAGTGATCCTATTTCTTGGAACTTACAAAGAAAAGGGAAACTAGGAGCACCTTATCCTCCTAAAAAAGATAAGAATCCTTTAAAAATTAATTTTAAGATCGTAAAATCATCTTTCGATTATTTCCCACTAACAGTAGATAATAAAGGAAAAAAAGTAACCACAGAAAGTACCGAAGATTTTAAAAATGCTGATTACATAGTTAAATACTTAAACAAAAAACACGACAAACCTTTCTTTGCGGCTTGTGGTATTTACAGACCTCATTTGCCTTTATATGCTCCTAAGAAATATTTTGATATGTATCCTCTAGAAGACATCAAGCTTCCTTATGTAGGAGAAGATATAAAAGGATTTAGAGATTTAGACGATATGGAAGTTCCTAGCTACCATAGTAAGTTTCATAACGAAATTCTAAGAGTAAACGGATGGAAGCAATATGTAAGAGCCTACTTAGCCAATTTAACCTTTGCAGATGATGTATTAGGACATTTATTAGACGGATTAGAAAACAGTCAATATAAAGACAATACTATTATTGTTATTATGGGAGATCATGGTTGGTCTTTAGGAGAAAAAGAAGTATGGAAAAAACATAAATTATGGGAAGAAGCAACTAGAACACCATTGTTGATATACGATCCTTCTATTGCTGGTAAAGGAAAAGTATCTACCAGAGTAGTTTCTTTAGTTGACGTATACCCTACATTACTTTCATTAACAGGATTACCTAAAAAGAACGATCTAGATGGAGCTGATATTAGCCCGCTATTAAAACAACCAAACAAAGAATGGAAGAATATTGCATTAACTAGTAATGGAGCTGATAAGCATGCTTTAAGAGACGAAAATTATAGATACATTCAAAGAGCAGACAAGAAAGGCTTAGTAGAAGAATTGTACGATCATAAAAAAGACCCAAACGAATTCTATAACTTGGCTAAGAAAAAAGAGTACAGCAAAGTAATTAAAAGCTATAGAGAGAAATTAAAAGAGTTTCTAAAATAGAATTCTGTTAATAACTTCAATTTATTAAACACTAAAACCCTCTAGAAAATTCTAAGAGGGTTTTATTTTTACTTTAAAAAAACACCATGGCTAATAAAACTAAAAACAAATTTTACTCATTTCTAACTTTTGTGATTTTACTTATTGGTTTGTATTTAAAATATCAAACTGAGATTCATCAAATCATCAATATAAAACCAAAAGACGTTCAAACAGAACAGGTAGAAGAAACAAAGCACGCTCCATCTTCTACAGAAAGCACCAATGTTAACACTACTTACAACTATAAAAGTTTTTTTCCTACTTCCTCTTCACAAGTATACAATCATACATACTACTCTATAGACTACAACGAGGAACACGAGCAACCAAACTGGGTATATTACTTACTAACCAAAGCATCTATTAAAGGTAGTGCTAAACGTAAAGACGATTTTAGAACAGACCCAGACATTATTACCAAATCTGCAACATTAAGTGACTATAAAAAAAGTGGATATGACCGTGGACACTTGTGCCCGGCAGCAGATATGAAGCTAAACAAAGAAGCCATGTCCGAAACTTTCTATTTATCTAACATGTCACCTCAGCTCCCTGGATTTAATCGTGGAGAATGGAAAAGATTAGAAGCTCAGGTTAGAGAATGGGCTGTAGAAGAAGACTCTCTGCTTGTTGTAACAGGTCCTATATTTAAAGACAATATTGAACAAATAGGTAAAGAAGAAGTAACTGTTCCAGGTTACTATTACAAAGTTATCTACGACATTACCCCACCCCAGAAAATGACGGCGTTTATAATGCCGCATATAAAGAAACCTGCTAAATATTTTTCTTACCAAACTAGTGTAGATGAAGTAGAAAAAATGACTGGAATTGACTTTTTCTCTGTCCTTAAAGATATTAAAGAAGAAAAACTTGAGAGATTACGTAACTGGGAATAATCGCAGTTTACAAAAACAAATGTATCTATTAATTTAGCTCCTATAAGTATCTAACAAATGTAAAATCGTTTTTTTAGGTTGTAAACAACTAGTTCTATTTTTTTTATTACATTAGAAGTGTGAAAAATTGCTAATATCACTTCCTTCAGTTTTTAATTAAAATTCGAAAGTTTGAGTAATCACAACCACCATCATGATGATGAAATCATGACGATTGAAGAGTACAACAAAACAAATTTGATGCTCTTTAATATTAAAGATTTAAAAACGACCGATACTGTACTATGTACATTAACGTCTATAGATCGATTTAATTTTTTACCAAATGGTATTGAACATCACGAGTGTAAGCGTTCAGAATTAAATGATCATTTTATAGAGGTAATTAAAAGAAATCTAATTTTAGCTTTCTTTGACAAAATTGAGATTGAGGAATTTGATGTTTTAGATGTGAACACAGACATCGACTTTTTATTTGAATAACTAAAAACTAGGAGCTATGGAAATTAAAGACTTTAACAAAAACTATTTATTAAATTTTGTTGTTGATGAAAACAAAAAGACAAAAGTAGAATTTGAATTAGAAACTATTGACAGAACGACTTTACAGCCTACTTTAAGCTATAAAAAGGTAAAAACGGAAACCCCTATAGATTGGTTACAAGAAAGAATAGGAGAAGAAATTTTGGCTGGAAGACACCCAGAACCATTTATTAATAGTTTTTACGACAATGTAAAAAGAAAACTAATCAATACGCATTTGATTAAGTACAATATCAAAGGGCTCGATGCAATGAATGCACAACAAAGCTTAGATTTTCTTTTTCAGTAAAAGACATCCTATAAATTAAAAACAAAAAGAACCTTTAATAGAAAACTATTAAAGGTTCTTTTTTGTAACCAAGTGTTCTTTCTAAAAATGAATTTTCACCCCGGTTCTTAAGACCTGAGTTTCATAATAATTTTCATAAAGTGCTGTAAAATCACTACCATTAATATGTTGTTTTATTCCATATTGATTTAAGATATCTGTAAAAGCAAAGAAGTATTCTGCTTTACCACTCCAAAATTTCTTCTGAACTCCCAAGTCTAAAGAACTTCTACGAAACTGTCTTCCTTGTGCAATATTCTTTGGTGCCATATATAAATAGCTTAATTGTACATTCCAATTATTCTTTAACTCCAAGGTAGAATTTACTTTTGCATCCCATGTAAACTCTTTTCTATCTTCTATAGTAAAATTCTGTCTTATGGGAAACAACACCTCTCCTGTATATCCATCAATACTATTCTGATAACCATTGAAATTTGCAGCAATTTTTAAATAATCCAAAACTTGCCAATCGTAAATTACTTCTAACCCAGCATTACTACCACTTCCTGTATTGGCATAACTCTTTACAATTACATCGTAATTGGCATTCTGAGCATCTACATATACTCTTGTGTAAGGATTGTCTATATGCTTGTAATAAGCAGCTAAGAACAACGAACTTTTACTCCACCTTACCTTGTAAGCTGCTTCTCCAGAATTTACAAACTGAGGCCTTAAATATGGGTTTCCAACTTTTAGCAATTCATGATCATCCGATTTTGCAAACATTCTTAATTGCGGTTCTCCCGGCCTATCTATTCTTCTGTTGTAAAACAAAGACAATTTTTGTTTATTGGTTAGCTTGTAACTAAATCTAATATTTGGAAACAGTTCAAAATAATCATAAGCATCTTCTTTCCTATCAAAGTAAACATTGTTTTCGTCTACCCTATAAGTAACATACGTTTGCTCTGTTCTTATTCCTCCTTCAATATCATAGGTTGGTTTCTCGTAGATTAAGTTGGCATAGGCTGCATAGATCGTTTCTTCCCAATTAGACTCATTCCCCATGTTTGGATAAATGATAGAATTATTTGCATCAGGAGTTACCGTATAATCTACCGGTAAATCTCTGTATTGCACCTTAGCTCCAGTTTCTAACAAACCGTTGCTAAAAGGTTTGGAATAATCTACGCTTCCCACATAAATATGTTCTGTTGCTAAAATATTAGTAATGTCTCTACTTGGTGTATTGTTTACACTGTCATTAATATAATAGGTTTCGTCTTCCCAACCTCTTACATACTGTAACCTTGCATTTAAACGATGACCTGGTTCCATAAATTTATGTTCATAATCCGCAGCAATATTAAAATATCCTGTGATTTCTTCTTCGTTCCAATTGGTATACCTGTATCGTTTGTTCGTGTCTAAATTAATGTATGGAACTTGGGCGGTATCTGTATGTTTTTCCCAATCGTATACTGATGAGATTTTGATTTTATTCTGTTTGTCCAATTCAAAGTCTGCTCCTCCTTTAAAAATGTAGTGAATCTGTTCTCTGTTTTCTGGTACTTGAGAAATGGTATTTCTTCCATCGTCGTAATTACGAGTTGTAAACTCATTATTTGGCAACTTCTCTAACATCAATACTTCCGATTGTAAAAAGATATTTACTTTCTTCTTTTGATAATTTAAATCTAAGCTAGGAATGTATTTAGGAGTAAAATCGTAACTACCTAATTGGGTTGGTAAATCTTCTTTTCTTTTAGACAACACTCCCAATCCATAGGTAAAACCAGCAGTACCATTTAATCCTTCTTTCTTTTCTTTTTTGTAGATGATATTAATTGCCCCTGCCATTCCGCTAGCATCATACTTAGCAGATGGATTGTTAATGATTTCTATTTTTTGAATGTTACTTGCTGGAATGTTATCCAATCCTTTTTGATTTCCAAAACCTGTTAAACTCGATTGTTGCCCATCTATTAGAATCAAAACCTTATCACTTCCTCTTAGCAACACTTTTCCTTCTTGATCTACTGCAATTCCTGGCATTCCTTTTAAAGCATCTAAAATAGTCCCTCCTCCTTGCGAAATAATCTTATCTGCATCGTAGGTCTTTTTCTCCAAACCTTTACTCAACTCCGATTTATTTGCTTTGATATTTACAGCATCTAACTGAGCGACATCTTCTTCTAACACAATAGATCCAACATTTATATACGGACTAATTCCTCCTACAAAAACTTCTTGAATAGCTTTTTTAAATCCTAAAGAAGAAACTATTAACTCATAGTTTCCTGCACCTACATCTTTAAACAAGAAAGCCCCCTCTTCGTTGGTAAGTCCTTGCTTTTGTTGATTTGTGTCTTTTATTTTCAAAGTAACAGATACATAAGACAACGGTTCATTCTTAGCTGTTTTTACAACTCCTGACACGGTTGTTTTTTGTCCAAATCCTACAGTAATGGTAAGTAGAAATAATAATTGAATAAATAGTTTCATCTTTTTGATAGTCTAATTAGATAGCAATGGTAAAATACTGCTATCGCAATGCGGTTTTTAGCTGATTAAATTGATTGTTTTTTGTCTTTGTATTTTTTGTGTTTCCGTTAATGCAAATTTCTCAACAAAAAACACCTCTTTTGGTACTTCGTACTTGGACAATTCCAAAGATGAAAAGTTTAATGCTGTTTTGGCTCCTTCAATAATTAAAATCAATTTCTCTCCTAATACTTCATCAGGCTGACCAGCAACAAAGAATCGTTGAGAAATAATTTTTGATAGTTCTTTTTCTATTTGCTCTGGGTGCAATTTCACCCCTCCTGAATTGATGACATTATCAAAACGCCCCAACCACTCAAACTCGGTTTCTGAAAGAATCTTAACAATATCGTTGGTGATTACTTTCTCATCGCTTAATAAAGGAGCATCTATAACCAAACAGTCTCGTTCATCTTGGGAGATGGTAATATTGGGTAGTAATTTATAGTTGCTTGTCGGGTTCTCGACACGATGTTTCGTCTCCTCAACATCACTCGAACTGACAAGATTCAATTTTTTAACAGCAATATGCGTAACGGTTTCCGTCATTCCATAGGTTGCATAACACTCGGTAATTACTTCTTGTAACTGTGCTTGTAATCCTACAGACACTACTCCCCCACCAATGATTAGTTTTTTCACCAAATGTAGATCCCACAAACTCGCTTTTACCTGCATTGGTACCATGGCACAAAAATCATAGGTATCAAAAGAGTTTTCTAACGGATTGCTTACTGGAGCTACTACATCTAACTGCCAACCTAATTCCAATGCTCTTACCACCATCATTTTCCCGGCAATGTATTCTGTAGACAAACAACACAATGCTTTGGTTTCCGCTGCTAATTCAAAAAAAGCTCCCGTTGCTTTGGCGGAATTGCGCATGTATTCTTTTTTAATAGCTATTAACTTGGGAGTACCTGTAGATCCCGAAGTTTTTACAATAAGCGTTTCCGAATCTGAAAACCATTCTTGTAAAAACCAATACAAATCATCCGATACTTCTTCTGAAAATGAAATCAATTCTAACTGAGATTCAAAACTCTCTCCGTTTAATTGAAATGAGGGATGCATATTAAAATTTGACATGAAGTTCTTTTTCTAGTTCGTTTTGTTTCACAGCTAATTTCTGTAAAAATTTTTGATGCGATTGAGATTCTGCATGAAAAGGTTTGTGCAATTTACTTTGTTGAACAGAAGCAATTCTTTTAAAATAAGATTGTGCTTTTTCTGTTATCCAGACACTTGTAAATTGCTCCCAGATATAATCAATCGCTACTTGATTCGGGTGAATTAAATCTGCTTCATAGAATCGATAATCCCTTAAATCATCCATCATAATTTCATAACTCCCATAGTAAGACACATCGTGTCCATTTTTTACTATGGTAGCCACAGAAGACAGTAGATGTGCTTTGCTCAAAGAATTCTCTACCAACCCATCTTTGGTATGCCTTACAGGACTTACCGTAAAAATAATTTGAGTCGATGGATTTACTGAGTTAATCAAAGAAACAATATTCTCTAACGAAGCGGTAACCTCATCAACAGAGAGTATTCGTTTGGAAAACTCTGTTTGTGGAATTTTATGACAATTGGCAACCAATTTCTTCGTTTTTACATACTCGTACACCCAACTTGTGCCTAAGGTGATAATCACATGGGAAGCTTCTTTTAAAAAACTCAAACAACTTTCTTGTGCTTGATGAATATTCATTAGCACTTCATTAGCACTTAAAGCAGATAAGTCTGAATGATGATGTAACGAATGAAATACTTCTCCATTTTGAACGATATCAGCTTCTATATATTCCTTTTTTGAAATGGCATCAAAAAGCACTTTTTCAATCGCCGTTGGACTAAACAAAACTCCAAAAGGATTAATGTGTGTGCTGAATTTAAAGTAATCTAATTTCTTTCCAATATTCTCAGAAAAACAAGATCCCAACAAGAGAATCTTAGACGTATGGTCTATTTGATTTTCCTGTTGGGATTTGAATTTTATTTTAGTTCGTAGTTCCATTATATGGGCTTTAAGCTTTAGGCAATATGCTGTAGGCCTTTTTTATTCCCATGACTAATGCTTATAGCATAAAGCCTATTGCATATGGCCTACAAATATTCCTGTACTTTCTCTATCGCTTCAGACAATCCTGCTGGGTTTTTACCTCCTGCAGTTGCAAAGAACTTTTGTCCTCCACCACCTCCTTGGATGTATTTACCTAATTCGCGAACAATTTTACCAGCATCATATCCTTTTTCTTCTACTAAGTTTTTAGCAATATAAGTTGTTAAAGTTGCCTTACCATCGTTCTCTGCTCCTGCAAAGAAAAACAAGTTTTCAACTTCACCACCTAACTCATGTGCAATATCCTTAATAGCTCCAGGATTCATATCTATTTTAGTAGCTAAGAAGTTAATTCCGTTTACTTCTTTAATAGCAGACTTTAAAGATCCTTTTACATTCTTTGCTTTTTCCTTTAATAAAGCTTCTACTTGTTTCTTTAACACTGAATTTTCGTCTTGTAAAGAAGTAATTGCTTTTACAGGATCCTTTGCATTCTTTAACGACTGTCTTACATCGTCTAAAACTCTATCCTGTTGCGTATAATATTCTTTAGCAGCAGTACCTGTAATTGCTTCAATTCTACGAACTCCAGCAGCTACAGCACTTTCTGCTTTAATTTTAAAATGCCATATATTGTTTGTATTGGTAACATGAGTACCTCCACACAATTCTTTAGAATTTCCAAACTGAATCATACGAACCGTATCTCCGTATTTCTCACCAAATAAGGCCATTGCTCCTTTGTCAATAGCTTCTTGCATTGGAATTTTTCTAAACTCTTGCAAATCTAATTTTTCACGAATACGTTGGTTTACAAACGCTTCTACTTCTTCTAACTCATCTGCCGTTACTTTCGCAAAGTGAGAAAAGTCAAAACGTAAATATTTAGAGTTTACCAACGATCCTTTTTGTTGCACATGTGTCCCTAACACCGTTCTTAACGCTTGGTGTAATAAGTGTGTTGCAGAGTGGTTGTTATTAGAAGATTCTCTGTTTTTAACATCTACTACCGCTTTAAAACTATCTGTAGGATTAATTGGCAAATGCTTTGTAATGTGCATTATTAAGTTGTTCTCCTTCTTAGTATCTAAAATATGAACAACGTTACCATTACTTGCTTCTAAAAACCCTCTATCTCCAACTTGTCCTCCTCCTTCTGGATAGAAAGGAGTAATGTTAAACACCAATTGGAACAACTCACCATCTTTTTTAGAAGTGATTTTTCTATATCTGGTAATTCTTACTGGAGATTCTAAATAATCATAACCAATAAATTCCTCGTCGGCATCTTCTTTTAAAATCACCCAGTCATCCATATCCATTTCCGCAGCAGCTCTAGATCTACTTTTTTGCTTTTCCAAAGCAGTATCAAACTCTGTTTCGTTTAATGAATACCCTTTTTCGCTTAAAATTAATGCGGTTAAATCAATAGGAAAACCAAAAGTATCGTACAATTCAAAAGCTTTGTCTCCAGATACCTCTTTCCCTTTGGTATTATTAATTACCTCATCTAACAAACCTAAACCTTGTCCTAATGTTCTTAAGAAAGAAGCTTCTTCTTCTTTCATTACATTTCTTACCAACTGTTTTTGGTTTACAATCTCTGGGAAATAATCTCCCATTTGATGAGCCAATACATCTACCAATTGGTAAATAAAAGGTTCTTTCTGATTTAAGAACGTAAATCCGTAACGGATGGCACGTCTTAAAATTCTACGGATTACATACCCTGCTCCAGTGCTCGATGGCAATTGTCCATCTGCAATAGCAAAAGCAACCGCTCTTACATGATCTGAAATTACACGGATGGCAATGTCTATCTCTTCAGATTTACCATACGTAAATCCTGTTTTAGATTCTAATTCGTGAATTAATGGCGTAAATACATCTGTGTCGTAGTTAGAAGTTACTCCTTGTAACGCCATACACAAACGCTCAAATCCCATTCCGGTATCAATATGCTTGTTCGGTAAGTTTTCTAAAGAGCCATCCGCTTTACGGTTGAACTGCATAAATACCAAGTTCCATATTTCTACCACTTGTGGGTGATCCATGTTTACCAAAGTAGCTCCATCAACCTTGGCTCTTTCTTCTTTAGAACGAATATCTACATGAATTTCTGAACAAGGTCCACAAGGTCCTTGCGCTCCCATTTCCCAGAAATTATCCTTTTTGTTCCCAAGTAAAATTCTATCTGCTGCTATGTGTTCTTTCCATAGATCATAAGCTTCGGTATCTTTTTCTAGACCTTCAGAAGCATCACCTTCAAAAATAGTAACGTATAGTTGATCTTTTTCTAGCTTGTATACTTCTGTTAACAATTCCCAAGCCCAAGCAATTGCTTCTTTTTTAAAGTAATCTCCAAAAGACCAGTTCCCCAACATTTCGAACAAGGTGTGGTGATAGGTATCAATACCAACCTCTTCTAAATCATTGTGCTTACCAGAAACTCTCAAACATTTTTGCGAATCTGTAACTCTAGCATCTACCACTTTCTTTTGTCCTAAAAAATACTCTTTAAAAGGAGCCATTCCAGAGTTTACAAACATTAAAGTTGGATCGTCTTTTAACACCATCGGTGCCGAAGGGACTATTTTATGTTGTTTAGATTCAAAAAACTCTAAAAACTTTTTTCTAACGTCTTGAGACTTCATAAGATAATTGTAGGTTAACAATTTTAGACTTTCCTAAGTTCACAAAACATTTTGTACTTTTGTTCGTTAGATAATTCTAAATTGTTGTTTTTAATATAATCGGTCACAAAAATAGTTAAATTAGTTTCATGGCGAAAGCAAAATTTTATTACGATCCAGAGACACTATCTTATCAACCCATAAAAAGAGATACTAAGAAAACTCTTAGGAATACATTATTGTATAGTTTGGCTGTTTTATTAATAGGACTTATTGGATTTGTAACGTTTAGTACCATTATAAAATCTCCTTCGGAACGTGCTACACTAAGAGAATTAAACAACTTACAATTTAATTATCAGCTTTTAGAAAAGAAAATGGCAGAGTCTAGTGCTATTTTAGAAGAAATTCAACAACGAGATAACAATATTTACCGAATTATATTCGAAGCCAAACCAATTTCTAATGAAGAAAGAAATGCTGGTTTTGGTGGAGTTAACCGATATAAAAGCTTAGGGGATTACAAAAACAGTGAGCTAATAATAGAAGCCACTAAAAACATGGACATCTTACAAAAGCGTTTAGTAGTACAGTCTAAATCTTTAGATGAAATTGTAAAGCTGGCTAAAAACAAGGCCGAAATGCTTGCCTCTATTCCTGCAATACAACCTGTAGCTAATAAAGATTTAAAACGTATGGCTTCTGGGTACGGAATGAGAATTCACCCTATCTACAAAACAAAGCGTATGCACTGGGGAATGGACTTTTCTTCTCCACAAGGAACGCATATTTATGCAACGGGTAATGGTGTTGTTAAATTGGCAAAAAAATCGAGAAAAGGATTTGGACACCACATTATTATAGACCACGGTTTTGGTTACGAGACCCTATATGCTCATATGAGTAAGTTTAATGTAAGACGAGGTCAGAAAGTAAAACGTGGTGACCTAATTGGTTTTGTTGGTTCTACGGGTTCTTCTACTGCCCCTCACTTGCACTATGAAGTTAAAAAAGGGAACAAAAAAATGAACCCTGTTTATTTTTATCACAACGATTTAACTCCAGAAGAGTACGAAACCATGTTAATGCTTTCTACACAAGAAAACCAATCTTTGGATTAAATATTCGTTTCATTTTTCTAAAAGATTCTCCTAGCAAATTTGTAAATTTAATTTACTTAAGAATTATAATTGCTATTGATAAGTTACAATTGTATGCATATAGAACTGCCTAAAAAACGTTATTATAAAATTGGAGAAGTTGCCGATGCTTTTGGTGTGCCCTCTTCTATGATACGTTACTGGGAGCAGGAGTTTGATATGATTAAGCCTAAAAAAAATAGCAAAGGAGACCGAATGTTTACCGATACAGATATTGAAAAATTAAAATTGGTATATCATTTAGCCAAAGAACAAGGATACTCCTTAGAAGGTGTTCGTAAAAAACTGCGTGAACAACCTAAAAAAACAGTCACCAAAGTCGATATCATTAGCAGATTAGAAGCAATTAAGGTGGAACTACAAAAAATTAAAAATCAGCTATAAAGACATTCTGTCATTGCATTAGTTTGGTACAGTTTGTGTAATTTTATAGTTGTATTAAAATAAATTATTATGAACCCTTTTTCTATTGAAACTACAAGCAGCAAAGAAGCTGTTTTTATGAATAAAGTGTATGCTTGGATGAGTGGTGCACTTTTAATAACCGCCTTGGTATCTTACTGGGCAGCTACAACACCTGCCTTTTTAGAATTATTATTCCCGCCAGAAGGAGGAATGAATAGATTGTTATTTTATGGTTTAATTGGAGCTGAAATAGGTTTAGTCCTTTGGATATCGGCAGGAATTAACCGTATGACGTCTGAAAGAGCAAGCTTGTTATTTATTATCTATGCCATTTTAAACGGACTAACGCTCTCCGTTGTTTTTATAGCCTACACTTCTGCTTCTATAGCCTCTACATTTTTTGTAACCGCAGGTACTTTTGGAGCTATGAGTTTGTATGGATACACTACTAAAAAAGATTTAACCAGCTGGGGAAGTTTATTGTACATGGCTTTGACAGGGATTATCATTTCTTCTGTTGTAAATGTTTTCTTTATAAAATCTGGAACTTTCTACTGGATTATTAACGTAATTGGAGTGTTAGTTTTTGTAGGTTTAACAGCTTATGACACACAAAAAATAAAGCAAATGGCAAGTACAATGCAATCTGAAGAACAAGCTAAAAAAGGAGCTGTTTTAGGTGCTTTGTCTTTGTATTTGGACTTTATCAACTTATTTATCTACCTATTACGTTTCTTAGGAGATAGAAGATAGTTAATGGTTAATTAAAAATATGCAAAAAGCGGTGATCTCTTAAAATCACCGCTTTTTTTATATCTACTATTTAATATCTAATATCCCTATAGATATTGATCTACATTTCCCCATGGTCCCCCGTTAATGATGTCTACACCATGTTGCTTTAAGAAATCTGTTGCTTGCTGACTTCTTGCTCCACTTCTACAAACAGCTATTACTTGCTTCTCGTATCCTTTTACTACTGCTACCTTAGATGGTAATGTTTGTAAAATAATGTGTTCAGAACCTGCTACGTGCCCAGCATCGTACTCCTCGTTAGTTCTTACATCTAAAACTACCGCTCCGTTCTTTAAATATTCTTGAATTTTCTCGTTATCGAATTGACTCATATCTTTTGTTTTTACTTAGGAACAAATTTAACAATTGTTTTAGTATAACAAACTTATGATTGCTTACAATAATTCTTTCTATTATACTCTTTCTCAATTCATACAGGAATGACTATCTTTGCAGACCAATCTAAAGTCATGACACACAAAGCAGGTTTTGTAAATATTATAGGAAATCCCAATGTTGGGAAATCAACATTAATGAATGCTTTTATAGGTGAAAAGCTTTCTATTATCACCAATAAAGCCCAAACTACAAGACATAGAATTCTAGGAATAGTAAACGATGAAAATCATCAGATTTTATTTTCTGACACTCCTGGAATAATTAAACCAGCCTACGAAATGCAAGAATCCATGATGGATTTTGTAAAGTCTGCTTTTGAAGATGCCGATGTATTAATATACATGGTAGAGATTGGAGAAAAAGAATTAAAAGACGAGGCTTTCTTCGAAAAAATTAAGAGTTCTAAAGTTCCTGTATTATTATTAATCAACAAGATTGATACTTCTAACCAAGAACAAATTGAAGAAAAAATGGTCTACTGGCAAGAAAAAGTACCCAATGCCAATGTCTATTTAATCTCTGCTTTGGAAAAGTTCAACATAGAACCTGTTTTCGAAAAAATAAAAGAGTTAATCCCTGTTTCTCCTCCTTTTTATCCTAAAGATCAATTAACAGATAAGCCCGAACGTTTCTTTGTAAACGAAGCCATTCGAGAAAAAATCTTAGAAAACTACAAAAAGGAAATTCCTTATGCTGTAGAAATTGTAACCGAAGAGTTTTTTGAAGAAGACGACATCATTCGTATTCGTGCCATTATTATGGTAGAACGTGAAACACAAAAGGGAATTATCATAGGTCATAAAGGTGCTGCTTTAAAAAAGGTTGGAATGGCAGCTCGTAAAGATTTAGAAACTTTCTTTGGAAAGAAAATCTTTTTGGACTTATACGTAAAAGTGAACAAAAACTGGCGTTCTAACGATAGACAGTTAAAACGTTTTGGGTATAAGGATTAAACTTTGGACTAGCCCCCAAAAGTTGGACGGTTAAAAATTACTTATAGAACTGAGCTCGATATTTTATCGGGCTCATTCCATTTAAAATCGATGAGATTCTCTCCTCATTATAATAGCTAATATATTCTTTAATTTCCTTTTCTAGTTGATTAATTGAGTTCCATTTTTTAAGGTAAAATAGTTCTGATTTCAAAGTTCCAAAGAAGTTCTCAATAATAGCATTATCTAAACAATTTCCTTTTCTAGACATACTTTGAATGATATTGTTTTTTTTCAATAAAGTCTGATATCTCTTCATTTGATATTGCCACCCTTGGTCAGAATGCAGTAAGGTTTTATTAAGCTTATGCTTTTTAAAAGCTTTGTCAAGCATGGTTGTTATTTGTTTGAAGTTAGGGCTTCTAGAGATATGATAACTTATAATTTCTCTGTTATATAAGTCTATAATTGGTGATAAATATAGTTTTTCACCCAGAACTTTAAATTCTGTAATATCTGTAGCCCACTTTTGATTAGGTTTTAATACCTTAAAATTTCGTTGGAGAATATTAGGAGCTATTTTTCCCTGACTCCCTCTATAAGAACGATATTTTTTTATTCTGACTAGAGACTTTAACTTCATAGATTTCATTAGTCTAAATACTGTCTTATGATTGATCATTATTCCTTGATTGTTTAACTCTAAGGTGATCCTTCTATAACCATATCTTCCTTTGTTTTGATGATAAATCTGAGTAATTAACTTTTTAATAAGTTCATATTTGTCAGGCTCTCTACTTTTTTGCAAATGATAATAAAAGCTACTTCTAGCCATATTCGCATGCTTTAACAATAGTGATAAATCATGTTTATGCCTTAACCCATCTATGGCTATTGCTTTTTCTCTCTGGTTTGAGCTAAGGCATGTAACTTTTTTAGCAAATCAAGTTCTGCTTTTAAAGATTGATTCTCTTTTAAAAGTTCTTCTTCTTTAGTTAATGGTTTAGATTTACTTCTTGTATGTTTAGTCTTCATACCAATAGGTCTACCTTTAGGTTTATCTTTTAGACCATCCAAACCTAAAGAATTATAGCGTACCCTCCAATTATGTATTACAGAATCTCCTCCGATATTAAAAATTAAACTAGCTTCAGCCATAGAGAGATTGTCTCTATCTATAGTCTGTAATACATTTAGTTTAAAAGATGGAGAGTAATGCTTTGTTTGTTTTGGTAATAATCCTTGTAGACCATCTTTCTCATACTGCTGACACCAACGGTAAACAATAGAATGATGAAGCTTTAATTCTTTACAAATACTAATAACCGATTGATGTTCTTTAAAAAACAACAAAACACATTTACGTTTAAATTCAAATGTGTACTTTACTTTTCTAGACATAAAAATACCCCCAAATTGTGTCTAACATTTTGGGGGCACTCTATATATCTAGTAGCTCTTTCTATTTATACACATATATAGCACTTATTTCTAATCTAAATATCGTTCCTGTAAAACTCCTACATGATGAGCTGCATGCCCTATACACACCAAGCCTAAGGCTAGTGGAGTCATTTTAATATTGGAACAGATTCCAACATTCAATAAAACCTCATCTGGAAAGCTTTGGAATAAAATAATTGTCGCTTGTCTTACTACTTTAAATTCCTCTAACAAACTCTCCATAGTTCTTAAATTCGCGTTACAGTTAGCCGCATAGTCATCTTGCTCGTAACCTGGCAATGGTGTTTGTTCTCCTCTTGCCAAAGCCATCGCTCTGTAAGACATTACACGCTCGTTGTCTATTAGGTGCTGAACCACTTCTTTACAAGTCCATTTTCCTTCTTGGTAACGATAATCCTGTAACTTGATTAATTCTTCTTTAAAATCTTCTAAAACTGTTTGCGATGCTATCAATCCATCTATCAAATCTACATCTGCCAAAGTGTAGTTGATATAACGATCGTAGAACTCTGGAATAAAAGGTAAATCGGTTCTTTTCATAACTAGCTTATTCTTTTCACTTGATTATTTTCTAATTGATATTTCTGTTGGGTTTCTGGGCACAAAGCAATCCCATCTGCATCAAACTCTAAACGATGTCCGTATTCGCTTACCCAACCTATTTGCTTGGATGGGTTCCCAACCACTAAAGCATACGAAGGAATTTCTTTGGTAACTACCGCTCCTGCACCTATCAATGCAAATTCTCCAATGGTATTCCCACAAATAACCGTTGCATTGGCTCCTATGCTTGCTCCTTTCTTCACCAAAGTTTGCTTGTATTCATCTCTTCGGATTACCGCACTTCTTGGGTTAACAATATTGGTAAACACCATAGAGGGACCTAAAAACACATCGTCCTCACAAACAACTCCAGTGTATACAGATACGTTGTTTTGCACTTTTACATTTTCTCCCAACACTACTTCTGGAGATATGACAACATTCTGTCCTAAATTGCATCGTTTTCCAAGCACCGAATTTGGCATTACATGCGAAAAGTGCCAAATTTTAGTCCCTTCTCCAATGATTGCTCCTTCGTCTATAACTGCTGTCTCGTGTGCAAAATAATCCTGACTCATACTTTTTGTTTTCTTTCTAAATTTAAATCAATTTTTCTTTCCAATGCTGCCAATTGTATTTTTTTGCGAATACTATTAGTAGTAAAGGATATAGAACTAACATAACTCCTAACTCCATAGACAAACTAGGTTCTGATGTATCTTTAAAAACCGCGTAGGTTTGGAAAGCAGTCCAATCTGTAGTTACCAACAAAGCTGTCATTAAATTATGAGCTGCATGAAAACCTAACGATAGTTCCATTCCCTCATCCATTAATGTAGTTATCCCTAGTAAAAATCCTGTACCAATATAAAAAGTCATAATTCCATAGCCTAATTTCCCTACTTCTGGATTCCCAAAATGCATCAGGCCAAACATTACAGAAGTAATTAGTAAAGGAAACCAGTTTGTTTTAGAAGCAACTCCCAAACCTTGCATTAAATAGCCTCTAAATACGTACTCTTCTAAGCTCGTTTGTATTGGAATCATAACCATAGCTATCACAAAGAGTATGGCAAACTTTTCTGCATTAAAATTCCAAACAATTGTATCGGGGCTCATATATACACTCAGCAATATCAACACTACATTCACTCCTCCCCATAAACCAAAAGAGAAGAATACACGTTTAAAATCTATTTTAGAGCGGCTAGTCGTTAAAAACTTTAAACTCAATTTATGAATTTTAACAACTGAAAAAAACAAAAATAAAAGTCCTCCCAAAAAAGGGAGTGTAATGAATAGTAAACCTAGATTACTATCAAACAAAGACAACACATAGCTAGTGTCTTTAATTTTAGATATATCAGCCAAACCAGCATCTATTTTTTCTACAACTGCACTTCTTAATGGCATGATAAACAAAACATAGCCAAGCACTATTAAAGCAATACCAGCCAAATAATAAAAAGGACCTACTTTCCCTTTATTCGCTTGAACTATATATTTATTTTCCATTCTTTTTCGCTATTGTATTTAATATTTCCTTTTTCAACCTCTAACGGACTTTCTATATTATTGGTAAACAAACTTCCTGTTCCTAGCCCTTGTGGTAAATCAGAGTTCAGTGTATAAGTATATTGACTAATCGCATTCAACCCAATATTACTTTCTAAAGCAGATGTAATCCAGTATGGTATTTTATTTTTCTCTGCTATTTGAATCCACTCATTACTCCCTTTAATTCCACCTACCAAACTAGGTTTTAAAATAATATATTGCGGTTGAATTTCTTCTATAATTTGTTGTTTCTCTTCCTGCTTAAAAACACCTATCAACTCCTCGTCTAAGGCAATAGGCACAGGTGTTTTCTTACACAAGGCACTCATTTCTTTAATTTGTCCCTGACGAATAGGTTGCTCAATGGAATGGATATCAAACTTGGCTAAGCTCTCTAACTTTTCCATTGCATTTTTTGGAGTAAAAGCACCGTTAGCATCCACACGTAACGTAATTTTATCTGCTGAATAATTGCTTCGAATAGAAGCCAACAATTTTAACTCGGTATCAAAATCTATGGCTCCAATTTTCATTTTTATGGTATGGAATCCAGCCTCTAATTTTGTTTGAATTTGCTCTTGCATAAAAGCTTCGTCTCCCATCCAAACCAAACCGTTAATAGGAATAGTAGCTTCCCCTTTGGAGAAATCAGAAGGAAATAAATCAAACCCGGTTTTACTTACCAATGATAAAAATGCTTGTTCCAACCCAAACTGTATCGATGGAAACTCTATCAGCTGACTCAATAGCTCTTCTAGACCTAAATGAATATGGTTACAAGCCCAAGCTAATTGCTCTTCATAATCCGTTCTATCATCTGCACTTAGACCTCTAAACAAACCTGTTTCTCCATAGCCTACTTTACCATCTTCTTCTAGAATGATAAAGTAGGTTTCTTTGGTTCTTAAAACTCCTCTAGACGTTCCAGATGCTTGTTTAAAGTTTAAAATATATTTTTTGAAAGTAGCTTTCATGAATGTTGATTCGTTTTTTTAGTATTAGTTCTCGACTCTACTTCGACTATGCTCAGGACAGGCTGATCGAACACCTAAACCATTTTGGTTAAGACTTAAAACAAAAATAGAAAGTAAAAGTCAAATTTTACTTTGTCTCTTACTTTCTACCTTATCTAGAATCTAATATCTCAGTACTAGAATTTATTTCTCTAAAATCGTTTTTGCATCTGCCAAACCTTTTTCAAAATCAGGACCTAATACTTTTTCCATATCCATGAATAACATAAATACGCTTTCAACAAACCCTAAATCTCCCGTATAACCCCAAGTTACTTCGGTACCCTTGGCAACAGGCTGAAATTTAAAATATCCAGTAGATGTAGACTCAAAAGGTTTTTCGAATCGTAACTCCGAAACAACTTCCTTGTTTGGTGTAATTGATTTTATTTCTTGCTCTCCAACACCAACCTCATCCACATCAGATTCCCATCTGTGTACAGATCCTACAGTATTTCCAACTCCAGTATACACATGCGTTGCATTAGGATCTTTAGCTTGCCATGGAGAATACTCCACCATGTTTTTTAAAGAAACCAAATACGTAAAAACTTCTTCTACAGGTTTCTCAATAACTATCTTTCTCTCTACTGTTTTAGATTTAGGAGCAAAAACTCCCGTAACAATAATCGCTAAAACAGCTGCACCAAATATGTACCAAATTTTTTTCATGACTTGTTTTATTTTAATTTCAAATTGTGGTCTAAAAGTATCAAATAATCAATCCTAATCCAAAAAGGATTGCAAACAGAAAAGTACTCAACGCTACCTTTTTTAATTCAGGGTCTAATAACACGGCTTCTTTGTTTTTTACTACTGTAATAAAGTGTTTTGTTAAAGGAATAAAGGCTATTAAATAAATTAACTCAAAATCTATTCTTGGACTAGCAAAACATTCACAAAAAACTCCTTCTGGACATTTTACAAAATGAGGAGCTAAAAAAGTATAACTTAAAACAGATAACATTCCTACAATCAACAAACCATAGTGATAAACTTTAGCCTTTACTGCTCCCAATTTTACAACCAAAGTATTTTTGTTTGACAAAATATCCGATGCTCTATCACGCATATTATTCAAGTTCAACACCGCTGCACTAAACAAACCAATACTAACCGCTGGTAAGAAAGATAGTATATCAACTTCCTGCGTATACAAAAACTCAGACCCCACTACTGCTAACAAACCAAAAAACAGAAATACAAAAACATCTCCCAAACCAGAATAACCATATGCATTTTTTCCCATGGTATATTTTATAGCGGCAGCTATAGAAGCCAACCCTAAAAAGAAGAAAATAAGAGATAATACAAAATTTTCACTCCCAAAAGACACGTATATTAAAGCAATAGCAACCATTAAGGTAATTACAACAGTTATATAAATTCCTTTTAGCATTTGTTTTGGACTAATAGCTCCACTTTGTAAAGCTCTTTCTGGCCCTACTCTATTTTCGTTATCCGTTCCTTTAACACCATCTCCATAATCGTTCGCGAAATTAGACAGCACCTGAAACCCAATAGTGGTGCACAAAGCTAACACACATATATCCCACTGAAAAACTCCTTTAGAAGCTGCTAAAAAACTTCCAACTATAATTCCCGATAATGATAATGGCAAGGTTCTTAGTCTTGCAGCTTGAATCCAATGTTTCATTCTATTTAAAAAAAAGAAGATTCAAAACAGCTGTTTTGAATCTTAATACTTTACTAGTTTCTAGTTTTATAATTTCAATGCTTCAGCAATCAGCTCCGCTACATCTTTTACTTCAATCTCTCCTTCTTTTTCTTCATTTTTAACACCATCAGTCATCATGGTATTACAAAAAGGACATCCTGTAGCAATTACATCAGGCTTGGTTAACAAAGCATCTTTGGTACGTAACACATTTACATCCATAAATCCTTTTTCTGGCTCTTTAAACATTTGAGCCCCACCGGCACCACAACACAAAGACTTATTCTTAGCTCGGTGCATCTCTACCAAATTAACTCCTAAAGATTTTAACAATGCTCTTGGAGAATCGTATTCGTTGTTGGCTCTTCCTAAGTAACAAGGGTCGTGAAAAGTAACTCTATCAATACTTAATGTAGCTCCTGTTAAATCTAAAGAACCATTATCTGCTAACTGCTTTAAAAACTGAGTGTGATGATATACTTCATACTTACCTCCCAATTCTGGATATTCGTTCTTTAGCGTATTGTAAGAGTGCGGACATGCAGTTACAATCTTTTTTACATTGTACATGTTCATCACCTCTATATTAGTGATCGCTTGCATTTGGAATAAAAATTCATTTCCAGACCTTTTTGCAGCATCACCACTTGAACTTTCTTCTGTACCCAACACCGCAAAATTTACATTTGCTTTGTTTAATATTTTTACAAAAGCTCTCGTTATTTTTTTGGCTCTATCATCAAAACTACCAGCAGATCCTACCCAAAATAAGATATCTGGTTCTTTTCCCTCGGCAAATAAATCTGCCATTACCGGCACTTTCAACATAATCTTTTATTTAATGGTTAGTTATTAACTGTTAATTGTTAATGACTATTGTTACGCATATTCTCTTTTGTTGTTTTAAGAATACTTGTAAGTAATTTTATAATTTCAATCGCATCATTATGAATGCTTAAAAACTCCTCTTCTTTTATATAGCCTGTCTCTTTCAATAACTCAATCCAATAAATAGTTTCATTTATTTCCTTTTGAGCAATCGCCATTTTATGAATAAAATCCTTCTTCGTTTCAGAATGTTCAGCCTCTCTTATCATAGCCCCAACAGAAGTTCCACTTCTTAAAAGCTGTTTACTCAAGACAAACTCATTCTTTTCAGACAGAAATTGATAAACTTTAACGATTCTTATGGCAAATTTAAAGCTCTTATCTTTTACAACATTACTCATTAACCACTTACCATTAATCATTAAAAACTATTCCTCATCAACCCAATTCAATCGATCCATTTGGCTGTACTGCCATGGAGCACCATTGTTTTCTACATTGGTCATCATTGTATTCAATTCTTGTGGTGCAGCCGACTGTTCCATCACTAAATACTGTCTCATATCCATAATAATAGATAACGGATCAATATTAACAGGACATTCTTCTACACACGCATTACAAGTAGTACAAGCCCATATTTCTTCTTGAGTAATGTAATCATCTCCTAAAAGCTGTTTTCCATCATACTCAAATACTCCTTTATTCTCGTCTATATTCTTTCCTATCTCCTCTATTCTATCACGAGTTTTCATCATAATAGCTCTTGGAGACAATTCTTTCCCTGTTTGATTTGCAGGACAAACAGAAGTACATCTACCACACTCTGTACAAGTATAAGCATTCATTAACTGCACCCAGTTTAAATCGGTAGCATCGCTCGCTCCAAACTTTTCTGGTTCCTCTTCTCCTTCAGCAGGTGCTGCATATGGATCAGCATTCGGGTCCATCATCATCTGAACCTCCTTAGTTACTGTTTTATTATTAGAGAATTGTCCTTTAGATTTTAAGTTTGCATAGAAAGTATTAGGAAAAGCTAATAAAATGTGCAAGTGCTTAGAATAGTACAAGTAGTTTAAGAAAATTAAAATTCCAACCACATGAATCCACCAAGTAGAACGCTCTATAACATGTAAAGTATCAGCAGATAAATTTGAGAATATTGGATATATAAATTGACTTACAATGTTCCCAACACCTATTTCTTGAAAATGAGTATCTGTAGCATTCATTACCAAGAACAAAGTCATTAATACCATCTCAAAATACAAAATGTTATTACCATCGTTCTTTGGCCACTTGGTCATTTCTTTACTTAAGAAACGAGCAATCTCTATTACGTTTCTTCGTATCCAAAAGATAGTTACGGCAACAAAAACTAGTACTGCTAAGATTTCGAACGTTCCAATTAAGAAACCATATACGCTTTCTCCTAAAAATGGTAAAAACAAACGATGTGTTCCAAACAAACCGTCTAAAATAATTTCTACTACTTCTATGTTAATAATAATAAAACCTAAATACACAACAATGTGTAAAATTCCCGACACTGGTCTTGTTACCATTTTTGATTGCCCTAAAGCAATCATTGCCATATTTTTCCAACGTTCAGACTTATTATCCGATCGATCTATGTCTTTTCCAAGTTTTATGTTACGAACTAATTTTTTAACATTTCTAACAAAGAAATATATCCCCGCAAACAAAACAACCGCAAAGAGTATATTTGGTATCCACTGCATATGTATTAATTTTCTTTTGGTTCCTTATAAGATTTTTCCTTTTTCCCAAACAAAGAGAAATGTACAAACCTCTTTGGATGTTCTTTAACATCTCTTAACAACTCCTCTAACTCTTTAGTAGCTGCTTCTAGATTATTATAAAGTTTTTCATCTTTCGCAAGCAATCCAATGGTTCCTTTACCATTCTGAATATCAGAAGTAATACTATTTAAATCTGAAAGTGTTTGATTTAATTTATTTGAAATTTCAACTACCTGAACTTTCTTTAAAGAATCTGAAAACTGGTTTAAGTTTGCTGTAGACTCTTTCACATTCGTCATAATGTCATCCATATCACCATCTACTTTAGATGTGATACTTTTAACACTCTTCATGGTTTCGTTCAAATTGTTTAAAGATTCTTTCAAACCATCTGTCATCTTAGTATCTAACAAACTATTTAATTTAACCAATACAGAATCTAAATGAGTAGTTACGCTACCTATCTGAGCTTGTAATGGGTTTAGTTTTCCTGTAATATTTGTAATTAAAGTAGGCTCTACCTTTCCCGTTAAATAATCTCCAGATTCGGCGGTTGCTCCTTTATACGAAGGGACTACTACCAAATAGCTACCTCCCATGATATTACTCTGTATCTTAACTAAACTATTTTTAGAAAACTGTATATCGTCTTTAACTGTAAAGGCTACAATTATTTTTCCTTTTTCACTCGGTTCAGTACTAAATACTGTACTACTTACGCTCCCAACAGTCATTCCGCTAACAATAACAGGGCTAGATGGCTTTAATCCATTTACGTTTTTATAAACTGCGTAGTAGGTACTTACACCTCCATCGAATAAGTTCCTACCTTTCATAAAGCTGAACCCCCAATAAAACAAAGCTAAAATTACCAAGGTAGCTACACCAGCTTTTAATTCTTTTGAAATCTTAATCATGGGACGAAAATACGAAATATTTAATTTGTTTGATGTGCTAAGGCTTCTTTTAGCGTGATTCTTTTATTATTTAAAATAGCTACTAAGAACGCTGATTTGTATTTTTTATCCTTTGCTTTTTTTAGATATGCTTTGGCCTCTTTAAAATCTGTTGTTTTACCTAAGTAATACTTATAATACCCTCCAACTTTAACCGCTTCTACTTCTTTTAAACCTTTAAAATTCTTGGGTGCAGTACTTATTTTGTTTGCAGACGATGCTATCTGTACTTTAAAGATTACCTCTTTTTTAATGTTGACACGTTCTTGCTTAGCAGGTACCGTAACATTGGCAGACACAATCGTATCATCGTTGTTAAATGCAACAATAAAGGCTGACGGATACCCTTTCTTTTTTGCACTGGTCAAAGCCAGCTTGGCCTTATCTACAGTTAAATACTTACTTAAATAGTACTTATAGCCTCCATCTACAGCAATTCTTTCTACATTTTTAAATCCATTAAAATTATACGAAGACGGACTTATTCTTCTTTTACCAGAAGCTAATTGCACCTTGTAATACTTGTTTTGCTCCGTTGGTTTTGGTGTAGAAACAACTGTTGCAACTTCCTCTTTCTGAATCTCTTTAACAGTCTCTTTTGGAGGGACTACTTTTTTAATTTCTTTTTTACCATTAAAAATGGTCCCATCTGCATTAAATGCAACAACAAAAGCAGAAGCATAGCCTTTTTTCTTTGCCAACTGAAGTGCTAAATTAGCCTGAGATCTAGATAAATATTTACTTAAGTAATACTTATAACCACCATCTACTTTAATTCGTTCTACATTCTTTAGCCCTTTAAAATTACGCGAGAACGTTTTTACTTTCTTCTTACCTGATGCTAACTGTACTTTAAAATAATTATTATCATCTTCTCCAACATAAACCTCTTCTACAATATCATTGGCAGGAGCACTTTCTATAGCAATCGTTTTATTTTCTATTAAAAAATCTGAATCTGCAACGTTTAATTGCTGAACCTTGTAATAATCCTGAATAGAATTCGCAATGGCTTTAGACATTTGTTCTTGCCCTTGCTTAGAATATAGATACTTCCCTTCTATTCTATTGGTTAAAAATCCTGTTTCAATCAATACACTTGGCATATATGTTTGATACAAGACCACAAATCCGGCCTGTTTTACTCCTCTATTTACTCTCTTTAATTTTTTTTCGAATTCTTCCTGAATTAAACTAGCCAACAACAAACTCTGGTCTAAATACTCCTCTTGTTCTAACGACAATCCAATAACCGATGTTGGCGACTTAGGATCAAAACCCTGGTAGCGTTCTTTGTGACCTTCTTCTTGTAAAATCACTTCGTTTTCTGCTTTAGCAACTCTAAAATTACGTTCGTTTGCATGTACACCTAACACCCATGTTTCGGATCCAATTGCCTGACTAGTATGGGCATTACAATGCACCGAAACAAATAAATCTGCATCTGCTTCGTTGGCAATATCTCCTCGTTTCCATAAATTCACAAAGACATCTCTTTTTCTGGTGTACATTACTTTTACACCTGGAATTTTCTCTAAGATTTTTCCTGTTTTTAAAACAATATTTAAGGCTACATCTTTTTCCTTTGCTCCTTTGTATCCTATTTTCCCAGGATCTTTACCTCCATGACCTGCATCTAAGACCACTAAAAAAGGTTTATTTTGGGCATAAGCCTCTAAGGAGCACAAACTTATACTGCAAAAAATCAAGACATTGCATAGTAATAAGTAAAACTTGGTATATTTAGGGAAGTGAATGATTTTCATCTACAAAATTTAGTTATTTTTGGGCACTAAAACTGGCACTCATTTTGTTACCAGTTATGTGACTATACAAAAATAGGACTAAAAGCATTGCAAACAAATAGACTACAGATTCTTTTCATCGCTTTCTTGGCATTCGCAAGCCCATTCTTTTCTTTTTCTCAAGTAAAAGACAGCATTGTTAATAGTCCAACTATTACAAACGATTCCATAGTTGCAACAGACAGTATAGCTCCTGTTAAAAAAGAAGCCATTCAATTTATTATAGATCACTCTGCCGAAGACTACATTCACGAAGATGTTATTAATAAGAAAGTAAAGTTATACAACCAAGCTCATGTAATCTATGATGAATACGACATTACCGCAGGGCAAATGTTAATTGATTACAATACCAACACTGTAATAGCCAAAGGAATTCCAGACGAGGAGGGAGCTTATTCTCAATTACCTGTTTTTAAAACAAATACCAACCAAACCACCCAGGATTCTTTAATATTTAACTACAAAACAAAAAAGGCAGTTATTTATGGTTTAGAAACAGAACAAGATGGTATTAATACACTGGGAGAGAAAACCAAAAGAGTAAACGACTCTACTATTTTTGTACGAAATATTATTTTTACGACTTCGGATCCTAGAAACCCTGATTACTACATAAGAACCAACAAAGCAAAAGTAGTTCCTGGTAAAAAAATAATTACAGGACCAAGTAACTTGGTAATAGCAGACGTACCTACACCATTGGTATTTCCTTTTGCATATTTTCCACTGACCAAGAAAAGAACTTCTGGAGTTATTTTCCCTACATATGGAGAGTCTTTTAACCAAGGATTCTTTTTACAAAACGGTGGATATTATTTAGCGATTAGCGATTATGTAGACTTAAGATTAACAGGAGACATATACTCTAATAGTAGTTGGGGATTTAATGCTGCCTCTACCTATAAAGTACGTTATAAGTTTAGTGGGAATTTTAGTTTTAATTACGACAATTTAGTTACAGGGCAAGAAGGCTTTAGTAATTTTAGCAAGCAAAAAAACTTTAACTTACGTTGGTCTCACAACCAAGACACCAAGGCTTCTCCTAACAATAGATTCTCTGCATCGGTAAATTTAGGTAGTAGTCAATATTTTAGACAATCTGTTAACGAGTCTAATACAGGTAGAGGGCTTCAAAACACATTGAGTTCTTCTATTACCTATTACAAAAAGTTTGTAGGAACTCCTTTTAACATGACTGTGAGTGCCAACCACAACCAAAACACCAATACCGGAATTGTAAGTGCAACTCTGCCTTCTTTACAATTGAATATGAACCGATTAAACCCTTTTGCTCCTAAGAGTGGTAGTGCCAAAAACGCGTTGCAAAAAATAGGTTTAAACTATTCTTTTAAAGCAGAAAATAGAGTTTCAGCTCACGAAGATGTTTTCTTTAGTGATCAGTTATTTAAAACTGCCAGAAACGGTGCTCAACACAATTTAGGTTTAAGCACCAATATGAAAGTCCTTAAATACTTTACTTTATCGCCTAGTGTAAACTACCGCGAAGTTTGGTACACTAAAAAGATAGACAAAGAATTTGATGCAAATGCTAATGAAGTAGTAATAGATACTATAGGTGGATTTAATGCCTTTAGAGACTATAGCACTTCTGCTTCTTTAAGCACCACCGTATATGGTATGTATGCCTTTAAAGGAAAAAGGTTAAAAGCAATTAGACATACCATACGTCCATCTTTAAGTTATAGTTACAGGCCCGACTTTGGTTTTTATTACGATGAAGTACAAAAGAATTTAGAAGGAGAAGTAGAAACCTACTCGCAATACGAAGGAGGAATTTACGGACAGCCAACTAGAGGAATTAGCAACTCTTTGGGAATAAGTATTGCAAACTCTATTGAAGCCAAAGTTGCAGATAAAGATGATCTGGAAGGAAAAGATAAAAAAGTTAATATTTTAAACTCTTTAAATTTAAGCACTTCTTATAATTTTGCCGCAGAGGAATTTAAACTTTCCCCCATAAGTTTAACTACTGGTACCACATTATTTAAGAAAATGAACTTGAATTTTGGAACTACTTTTGATCCTTACGATTTAGATGTTAACGGAAAAAGAATAGATCGTTTCAGTATAAAAAATGGTGGGCCTTTAATTAGAATGACCAATGCAAGATTTAGTACCGGCTATTCATTCTCTAGCAAAGATTTAGAAAAAACGAAGAACGGAGAAAAACAACAAGAAGAAGACACCAATACGGCTCACGATCAAGACTTGTTTAATCAGAACCAACCTAACTCTAACGACTTTCAACACGAAGAGCCTAAAGAAGGAGAAAAGAAAGAGAAGAAAGACATTCCACAATACATAGCTTCTATGCCATGGAACATTCGTTTTTCGTACTCTACCAACTACTCTAACTCTACTGGTGACGGAAAGATAACCTCTAACTCTTTAATGGTATCTGGAGACATAGAATTAAGTCCTGGATGGAAAGTTGGAGCTTCTTCTGGTTACGACTTTGTAAACAATGGTATTACATATACCAATATTAGATTTAGTAGAGACTTAAATAGCTGGAGTATGAACTTTAACTGGGTACCTTTAGGAAACAACAGTTCGTACTATTTCTTTATTGGAGTAAAATCTTCTGTCTTAAGTGATTTAAAATGGGATAAACGTAACGTAAATAGAGATTTCTAACTTAGATACATTCTTATTTTTTCTTGTAATTCGTTTAACGATTTATACAATTTAAACTCACCATCTACAACAAAAGAAATATCTCCAGACTCTTCAGAAACAATAATACACATTGCATCTGTTCTTTCTGTAACTCCAACTGCAGCTCTGTGTCTTAACCCAAAACGCATTGGCAATGATTTTTCCGATAACGGCAACACTACCCTCGTTGCAATAATGGTGTTTTCTCTAACCACAATGGCACCATCGTGCAAAGGGCTATTTTTATAAAAGATACTTTCTAAAATAGGCTCATTTACCTCTATCTTCATAGAGTCTCCTCTTTCTTGTAAAAAATCTAAACTATTACTTCTTTCAATCACAATTAAAGCCCCTGTACGACTTTTACTAAACTTATCACAAGTATGCAGCAAAGCTTCTATATCTAAATCAATTGTTATTTCTGCTTTTAAAAACTTTAACTGTTTCATAAAGCTTTTACGTCCTTTTAAATTTGCAGACCCTAACATTAATAAGAATTTTCGTATCTCGGGATGGAAAATAATAATCAGAGCAATGGCACCACCACTTATTAAGGCCCCTAGCAAGGAGCTCAACATTTTCATTTCTAAAACCTCTGTTGTTTTATAGATTAAAAAAACAATTGCAATTCCCAAAAAAATGTTAATAGCCACAGTACCCTTTAACAGTTTGTACACGTTAAAAAGCAAAAAAGCAACCAAAAGAATGTCTAAAAAATCAATAAAGCGGAACTCTAAAAAATCTAACACAGAAAATTAAGTATTAATGTTTCTTAAAAGTAAAACATTTTTCTAGAAAGTCTTATTTTGACAAGAGAAAACTAACATTTATATTCGTTGAAACTTTTAATTGAACAATGGAAGATATCATAGAAATTCTAAAATTCACCATCCCCTCATTAATTACAGGAGCGGTAGCTGCTTATTTCTTAAAACAAATGATAGCGAGCGAGAACAGCAAAAGAAAGTTCGATGCTTTTAAAGAAAAGAAAAAACAAAGCTTACCCATTCGCCTACAGGCATATGAACGCATGGCTTTATTTTTAGAAAGGATTAGAATTACCTCTCTTTGTTCTAGAGTACTACCAGAACAAACCAACAGGATTGAATACGGTAAATCTTTAATTGCACATATTAATGCCGAATTTGAGCACAATTTAGTCCAACAAATTTATGTAAGTAAGGAATGTTGGGAGGTTATTAACACCACAAAAACTTCTCTAATGAACCAAATTACAGCATTAAGCATGAGAGAAGACATTAATACGGGTATCGATTTATACAACCTTTTGATAAAAGATGCCAAAACAATGGAAGCTGTCTGCAAAGAAGCTTTAGATTACATACAAGAAGAAACACATCAATTGTTCTAAAACAAAACAGCCTTTGTAATTTTACAAAGGCTGTTTCTTAGGGTATAAAGGGGTAATCTTATATAATTATTCTACAAAATATACTTTAGAAGCACCTAAAGCTACTTTCGTTTTATACAACTCAGCCTTTGTAGCCAAGTCATATACATAATAATCACTTTGTGCTGAAAAACTTGCATTTACTCCATGCAACTCCCCATCTTTTACAACCATACCATATAATGATTGAGACAAAACCTCAGTTGTTGGTAATACAGTAGCATCAGCATCCGTTTCAAAAACTTTTCCTGATACATAGTAGTATATTTTCCCACTATCATAGCTCATTAAACTTGGGTGCTCTCCATCTACTAATTCTAAAGATTTAGACACTGTATTGGTAGCAACATCAATTATATGAATAGCTCCTTTTGTTTCACTCTCAATTGTAGGCCAAGGATTGTATACAATATTCCCTTGTGAAAGAACAATTAAATTACCAGCTTCATTAAAGAACATTTCGTCCGGCTTATCATTTACAGTAATTGTAGTAATAGCCTCTGTAGCAACATCAATAACAGAAACAATATTATTTACACCAAAAGCTCCTTTATGAGAAACGTATAATTTCCCTTCTTTCGCCAATATCTGCTCTGGTCCGTTTGCTACAGCAATTGTTTTTTCTACTGTATTCGTAGCTAAATCAATTACCGCTACAAAATCATCATCTGAACTAGAAGTAGAACCCCAGTTAGTAGCATATCCTTTTCCATTAGCAATTGCCATGTATCTTGGAGTAATCAAACCAGTTGTAATTGCTGCTTCCTTTACAAAAGTTTGCTTATCTACAACAGTAATTGTATTTGCATTATCTACTATTATGTAAGCTCTTTCATCTGAAAAAGAAATAGACTGTAAAAAAGTACCTAGTTCCTGTCCGTTAGCTGTTAAGTACACAAATGGAAACTTAGCTGATTTATCTGAAGGTACAAAAGTTACAGAACCAGTACCTGCTCCCGAACCTTCTCCACTTATCAACACTCCGTCCGTATATTCTCTTTCTACTTTTACAATTTCCTCATCCTGACATCCTACAAATAGAATGGCTAAAAAGAATAATGCTAATAATTGTTTTGTTGTTTTCATTTTTAGTTAAAATTTATAATTGATATTTATGTTATAGTTTCTTCCTGGCATAGGTCTCAAGTTTGAGAAATAATACACTTGATTAAATACATTTTTACATCCTAATCCTATAGTTAACTTAGCACCATCGTTTTTATATAGTCTCCTTTTAAATCCAATATCGAATATGCTAAAGCCTTCTAAATATGTTGCCAGACTTTTAAGATTATCTGCAGTAGTAAAAACACCACTTTGTGTTAAATTCTTTATATAAACCGTAAAATCCTTATAACCGGTATTTAACACCATATTAAAAAGGTGTTTCGGTACAAAAATCAGTTCTTTATTTGTTGTTTCATCTTTAGCAATTGTATAGATGTAATTTCCTTGAGCTGAAAAATTTAACCCTAGCCATTCCTTTTTAACTTTTCCATAAAGTTCTAACCCCGAGTGTGACGTTTTAGATAAATTAATCGGCACCCAAACTCCCGGTCTATTTTCATCTCCGTTTGGAGTCCACACAATCTTGTCATCTACATTGATGAAAAACAGGGTTGTTTTAACCAGTAAGTTTGAATAAGAAAGCTGATACCCTATATCTACTTGTTTAGAAGTCTCTGGCACTAAATCAGAATTTCCCTGTCCTGGCCAAAACAAATCGTTATAAGTTGGTACTCTGTAGTTATTAGAAATATTTAACAACAAACGATGTTCTTTATTAATTTTAAATTCATTCCCTAAAGAAAAAACGAAAGGCACATTATAATCTGAATTAAACTCCTGCTTAAATTCTAAATTCGTTTCTAACTTTTCTACCAATTCTGTTTTTACTCCTAGAGTAATGGCAGCTTGTTTTCTATTCTTAATAGAGATACTGTTTGTTTGCCCATAAATATCTTGAAGATCTACAAACAAGTTTAAACTGGTTTGAGGTTGAATCTTATATCGTAAATCGTAATTAAACAAGTAGGTTTCAGATTTACCAAAATCATAACTAACAGACGTTTTATCGTCAAAATATCGATACTCCTGAGACAAGTAAGCTCCTTTAAATACATGATTCAGTAATCCTTTTTTATAATCCCAAACCAACAAATTTCGCTGATTGAAATCTAAATACTTATCATTTGCAGCAATTGGATTAGGCAACTCCCCAGACAACAATCGATCTCCATAATAACCTGTTGAATAAAAACTTAATTTATTATATGACGAGATTTTATACCCTATAGCAAAATTAATTCCGTAGTTTTTATAGGCTCCATTTTCATTTTTTGTCCCTGGGTATCTAGTATCTATAAATTCATAATCGTTATCTGATTGATTATAAGTAGATGCTAATTTAAGAGCCCATTTTTTTGTCCCTGTATGAATGGAGACCAAATTCGAACGGGTATTAAAGCTACTATATTCAATATAAATGCTTCCAGACACATGATTCTTAAACACCAATTGATCGTTTAAATGTATAGACCCACCAATAGCTCCAGAGCCATATTTTACAGAACCTCCTCCGCTTTTAATTTCAATTTCATCAGAAATACCAATAGAAAGGCTATTTAAATCTGTTTGTCCATTCCCTACAGAATTGATATTAACTCCATTCCAAAGCACTGCTGTATTAGATGCACTTGTACCTCTAAACCTTGCAGAACTTGTACCTCCATTCCCATAATCCCTAATTGCAATAGGGCTATTAAAACGAAGCATTTCTGTTGCATTCGTGCTATTTCTTTTGATACTCTCTTTGGTGATAGAAATAATTTTCTGACCTACGACTTCTTTCTTTAGGTATTTATCTGCAATCAACTGAACTGCTTCCAAACGATTGATAGAATCATTTTGAGCAATAGTCGTAGCACACCAAAGCATGCATCCAAAAAAGAATGTTTTACATAGTTTCATTAATAAATTTCTTTTGCTCCCGAAAGAATTTATAAAAAAATGACACTTGGCAGGTCTCCTGACTTGCGTCTTGCTACTACCTTCCCGTTTTTAACAGTGGTTTTAAGTAATGTAACAAGCACCTAATGGCTAAGCTTACAGTTGCGGGTACAGCTCTTGATTTTCACAAGATTCCCTTTTAATTTTAGATGCTTCATTTAGAAATCATCTAAAAACCAAAATCGGGGCAAAACTACGACCTATTTTCGAAATACAACTATTTCTAAGAATAATATTTTATGTATTTGTGCTCCAAACCTATTTCCTCTGTAAACACCTCAGGGTGAAATAGTTTAGACAACACTTTTATTCCGTCTACCAGCGTGCTAGCAGAAGATTGGGTAAACAAATCAAAGTCTGCAAGGTATACTTGTTGGTTCTTTACCGCTTTTAAATGAGTCCATTCTGGCTTTTCTTCTAAGAAACACATATCTTGCTTGGTTCTCTCAATAGTATACCCGCATGGAGCAATTACCAACACTTCTGGATTGTATTTTACAATTTTATCCCAATCAATAACAATACTATCTCCAGAAGGATGAGACAACAAATCAATTCCACCTGCATATCCTATTTGATGAGGAATCCAATGTCCACAATTAAACAAAGGATCTATCCACTCTAATAACATTACACTTTTAGGGGCTACTAAATTCTCCCTTTGCTTATCCACAATGCTACGAATCTCATTTTTTAAACCTGCAACATATTTTTCTCCTATTTCTGAAAAGCCCATTTCTCTTGCAATGGTAAGGGCATCTGTAAAAACATCATCTAAAGACTGTGGAGTAATAGAAACAGTCTTTGGCATTACTTCCAATTTAGACAGCGACTGTTCTGCACATTCGGTATCAATCTGGCAAACGTCACAAACATCTTGTGTAAAGACCAAATTCGGAGCTATGCTATGCATTACTTCTTCGTTTACATAATACAAACTCTTCCCTGTTCGTTTGCTTTCAGAAAACAGTTCGTTAATTTCCTGACTTGAGTACTCCTTATCTTCCAACACACATCGAACCAAAACTTCTTTTTCATCCAAAGCTATTTTGGGGCACTCAAAAGTAATTCCGTTGAGTAGATGTTGTAAACCCATATCGTAAATCATTTGGGTAACGGCAGGCATCATAGAAGAAACAATCATGGTATAAACTTTTTCTGCAAAACTAGTCTTTTTTCATCTTGTGTTGTTTTTGTCATCAAAATTGAGCAATCTTTGCAAAAACAGAAATCATGATTTATTATATCACAGGTGGAGAACGTTCCGGAAAAAGTAGCTACGCGCAAAAACTGGCCGAAGAACTATCTCCTAACCCATACTACCTAGCTACTTCTAGAATTTGGGATGCTGATTTTAAAACCCGAGTAGATAGACATGTTTCTGATAGAGACGAACGATGGACCACTTTAGAAGAAGAAAAGCATTTAAGCACTGTAATTCCTGAAAAATCAGTGGTACTCATCGACTGTGTTACCTTATGGCTAACAAACTTTTATACGGATGAAAAATACGATGTAGAAAAATGTTTAGAGGCTGTAAAACAAGAAATTGAGTTATTAAAAAACACCAACGCAACTCTGATTATTATCTCCAATGAGATTGGAATGGGAGTACATGCTGAAACGCAAATAGGACGAAAGTTTACAGAACTGCAAGGTTGGGTAAATCAAGAAATTGCCAAAATTAGTAACAAAGCAACCTTTATGGTTTCTGGGCTCCCTATGACTTTAAAATAACACACATGACTTCTATACAAGACCAATTAACTCATAAAATAAACACCAAAACAAAACCCTTAGGATCTTTGGGTATTTTAGAGCAAATTGCTTTAAAAATCGGGACGATTCAAAACACTACCAGTCCAAAATTGTCTAAACCAACTATCTTGGTTTTTGCAGGAGATCATGGTATTGTAAACAACCATCCCGTGAGCCCTTTTCCGCAAGTAGTTACTTCGCAAATGGTGTTTAATTTCCTACAAGGTGGTGCCGCTATCAACGTCTTTTGCAAACAGCACAACATTAAACTAAGTGTTGTAGATGCTGGTGTAAATTACGATTTTGGAGCTACTCCCAATTTAGTTCACGCTAAAATAGGATTCGGAACAAAGGACTATTCAGAAAGTCCTGCAATGAGCATTGAAGCGTGTAACAAAGCTATTGAGAAAGGAAAAGAAATCGTTACCAAACAATTTGCAGAAGGAACCAATATTATTGGATTTGGAGAAATGGGAATTGGGAATACTTCTTCTGCTGCTTTATTGATGAGTATTTTTACCAACACTCCAATAGTCGAATGTGTAGGAAAAGGAACAGGATTAGATACTGATGGAGTAGGACAAAAAACAGCTATTTTAAAGTCTGTTTTAGAGAAACACAAAAATGTAGCTACCCCATTAGAAAATTTAGCCACTTTTGGTGGTTATGAAATTGCAATGATGACAGGAGCTTTTTTACAAGCTGCAGCACTAAACATGACCATTTTAGTAGATGGATTTATTGTTACCTCTGCATTATTAGCAGCACATGCTATGAATCCACCCGTTTTAAACAACTGCATTTTTTCTCACTGTTCTAACGAACAAGGTCATCTAAAAATGTTAGTGTTTTTAAATGCCGATACCGTTTTAAATTTAGGATTACGATTGGGAGAAGGTACCGGAGCTGCTTTGTCTTACCCTTTGGTACAATCTGCTGTGAATTTCCTGAATGAAATGGCTAGTTTTGAGGATGCTGGGGTGAGTGAGAAGAGTAGTTAGTAGTTAGTAGTTAGTAGTTAGTAGTTAGTAGTTAGTAGTTAGTAGTTAGTAAAAATCATACTTTCACTCTAGGCAACAAAACACAAAATAAAAAACATTCAATTTTCACCCAAAACCAAATACCTGATACCTGATACCTGATACCTGATACCTGATACCTGATATTATGAAAAAAGAACTACACATATTCCTTACAGCCATTATGTTTTTTACAAGAATCCCTTGTCCTAAAAACATAGATCACTCTCCAGAAATTTTAACTAAGAGCAGTCGTTACTTTTCTTTAGTCGGGATTATTATAGGCCTTTGGGGTGCGTTAATTTACTTTCTTTCCCAATTCATTTTTAACGATTCTATTTCAGTTTTGTTAAGCATTGCAAGTACCATCTGGATTACAGGTGCTTTTCATGAAGATGGTTTTGCAGATGTTTGTGATGGTTTTGGAGGAGGATGGACTAAAGAAAAAATACTTACAATTATGAAAGATTCTCGTGTGGGAACCTATGGAATTGTAGGTTTAGGACTCTTACTAGCCATTAAACATCAGGCATTGGTTGAATTTGAGCTACACACTTGTATTCTTGCAATTATTACAGGACACTCCGTAAGTCGTTTTGCTGCAACCACGTTGATTTATTCTGAACCTTATATACAAGACATTGATAAAAGTAAAGTAAAACCGTCCGCTGTAGGCATCGCTTTTTCAGATGTAGTAATCAGTGGCCTTTTTGCCATCATCTCATTAAGTTTATTCCTAAACCCATGGGTTTTTCTTACCTTAATTCCCGTTCTAATAACGAAACACCTATTGGCTCGTTATTTTAGAAAATGGATTGGAGGACATACAGGAGATTGCGCAGGAGCTACCCAGCAACTTACCGAAGTTATTTTTTATTTAAGCCTAATTATTCTGCTATGATCGTTTATTTTGTTAGACACACCACACCTAATATAGAGAAGGGAATTTGTTATGGACAAGCAGACATCGACCTTTCGGACACTTTTGAAGATGAATCTAATTTCTTACTTCAAAAGCTATCACATGTAACCCCAAGCAATGTAATTAGCAGCCCTTTACAACGTTGTACACAACTAGCAAAAAAACTAAGCGCAAACTTTAGCACAGACCCCAATATTAAAGAATTAGATTTTGGTAAATGGGAACTAAAAGCATGGAACGATATTCCTACGGATGAAATAGATCCTTGGATGGAGGATTTTGTAAATGTTGCTGTACCTAAAGGGGAAAGTTACTTAGATTTATACGCTAGAAGTATTGCTTTTTACAATACACTAAAGACAGAAAACACCGTAATAGTAAGTCACGCAGGAGTTTTAAGAAGTGTATTAGCCCATATTACTAAGACCGATTTGCAGGATTCATTTAATTTTAAACTTCCTTATGGGACCATTGTAAAAATTGATACGAATACCAACGAATACGAAATTCTGTAGTTGTATACCTTACAATAACAGTTAATAGTGCTATTTTTATTCATAATTTCCACAATAAAAAGTTCTCGACTCCACTCGAACACCATTTACACCTAAATAGGGTCATCGAGCGGAGTCGAGATGCAAAAACATCATTCTATGAAAAATATTGTTTTAGCATTGCTACCCTTTCTTTTACTTTCTTGCAATTCGAGCTCGAAACAAAAAGAGGTTAAAAGTGTCGAATCTATCACTCCAAAATATGCCAAAGGATTTAGTTACGAAAAACACCCTAAGTACACCAAAATAACCGTTCATCAACCTTTTAAAGGAGCAACTAGCCCTTTTGAATACTTTTTAATCCAAGGAGACACCCTAATTAAGCCTCAAAACGAAAATCAGGTAGTGGTTACAACACCTATACATAAACTGGTCGCGACTTCTACTACTCAAATCCCCGTTTTAGAAGCTCTAAAAAGCGAGCACCTATTAAAAGGCTATCCAAACACCAATTTTATTTCTTCTAAAAAAACAAGAACCTTAATTGATGAGGGGAGCGTAATAGATGTTGGACACGAAGAACACATGAACACAGAACTTGTTCTACAATTACAACCCGATGTCCTTTTTGCTTTTGCGGTTAACAACCTAAACAAAAATCACAGAACATTAAAAAAAGCAGGAATTCCAATTGTAATAGATGCTAGCTGGTTAGAAGAATCTCCTTTAGGAAGAGCGGAGTGGATTACCTTTTTCGCTTTGTTTTTAAATAAAGAAAAAGAGGCACAAGAATTCTTTAAAAACATAGAAAAAAACTACTTAGAGGCTTTAGAGTTGACAAAAAAAATAAAAAGCCAACCAAAAATATTATACGGAAGTATGTTTCAAGGAATTTGGTACGCACCAGCAGGTGAAAGTTTTATAGCTGAAATCTTAAAAGATGCTCAAACTGATTATTTATGGAAAAACACTAATGGAACAGGTAGTTTATCTCTACAATTTGAAGAAGTATTCTTACAAGCTCAAGAAGCTGATTTTTGGTTTTCTCCAGGAATGGCTAAAACAAAAAAAGGCGTAGGAGAATCTAACCCTCACTACCAGCAAATCCCACCTTTTAAAAACAACCAACTATATAGTTATGCCAACTCAGTAGGCCCAACGGGAGGTTTAGTATTCTTTGAATTAGGTGCTTTACGACCCGATCTTATTTTAAAGGATATCATCAAGGCTTGTCATCCAAATACTCTACCTGATTATGAAGCTACATTTTTTAAGCAACTAGAATAAAGACAAAGCACTTTTTAATAAATCCCATAAAAAAAGCTCAGGCATAACCTGAGCTTTTAATTTATTTAAAACAACGTAGGTTGCTCTCCATTTTCATCCTCTTTCTGTGGTTCTTCTTCCACAGGTTCTTCGTAAGGTGAAGGCTCCAAACGATTGATTTGTTTAATTCTCTCCTCCGTTAACAAGTTCCCTAAAGCTTTAATCCCTTTTACAGCAATAAAGTCTTCTACGTCTATTACCAAATTTTCTAAACTACGTTTGCTAAACTGCACCTCTACATTGGGTCTGTAATCGGTAACTAAAATCTTTAACTGCGTTTTTTCGTGCTCACTCACAAAAGTCTCTTCTTTATCAGTTTGCTCAATTACAAAACGCTTTACATAGGTACGCTCCTTTTCTCCTTCAAAATAAATAGCTGATATTGGTTTATTTGGAATCCATTTTTCCAATACAATCATGTCCGAATCAAAGTGCATAGACAACTCTGGTTTTACAGCTTTTATCTTTCCTGCCTGTGTAGCTATCAACAACTTGTCTTCTGCGCTAAACTCTCCTAACAACTCCCCTCTACCATCAACATTTAAACGATTCACCACATCGTCAAACCAAATTTTTCTTGGCTTTAACGTAGAAGTACCAGCACTCTTAAAAGCTATTCTTTTAATCGCATATTTGGTTACCAAATTCCCTCTTACTGCTCTTCCTTTAATGGCTAGTTCAGACAAGTCTAAATCCCATTTTAATTTCTTAATAGAGCCTACTTGCTTAATTTCTATACTTAGCACCTCGGCTTCTCCGTTAGGATTGGCTGTAAAATACCAAACAACAGAACCTTTATTCCCCGATGTTAAATCGTATACACGATCGCGAGTTATGGCACTAACATTAAAACGTTTCATATAGGTTGGCCCTTTGGCACCGTCTCTATACAACATATTATAAGTAGTACGCTTATCTCCTTTTTTAAATACTGCTACATGAATAATATCTTTTCCAACAAAGGTTTTCTGAGCAATTTTGCTCACCACCATAGAACCGTCTTTTCTAAAGACAATTACATCATCAATATCAGCACACTCAGAAACAAACTCATCTTTTTTAAGCGAGGTACCTACAAAACCTTCAGCTCTGTTTACATATAACTTTTCATTACGCATAACAACCTTGGTTGCTTCAATATCATCAAAGGTTTTAATTTCTGTTAAACGCTCTTTTCCTTTTCCGTATTTTTCTTTTAAGTTTTTAAAGTAATCAACCGCAAAGTCTATCAAGTTATCTAAATGATATTTTACTCCTGCTATTTTATCTTCTAAACTTTCTATCAACTGATTTGCTTTATCAGAATCGAATTTAGAAATACGCTTGATTTTTATTTCTGTTAAGCGAACAATATCTTCTTCTGTAACGGCTCTTTTTAAATGACCAATATGCGGCTTTAGTCCTTTATCAATAGCACTAATTACTCCTTCCCAAGTTTCTTCTTCTTCTATGTCTCTATAGATTTTATTCTCTATAAAAATTTGTTCCAAAGAGGCAAAATGCCACTGCTCTTGCAATTCTCCTAACTGAATTTCCAACTCACGTTTTAATAAATGCAACGTGTTGTTTGTAGAGATTTTTAAAATATCCGAAACTCCTAAGAATACGGGTTTATGTTCTTCGATAACACAACATAATGGAGAAATAGAAACCTCACAATTGGTAAATGCATACAATGCATCTATGGTCTTATCTGGAGAAACAGCAGGTGGTAAATGAATTAGAATTTCTACATTTTTTGCCGTATTGTCCTCTATTTTTTTAACCTTAATCTTCCCTTTGTCGTTTGCTTTAATAATGGATTCTATTAAAGTAGTAGTTGTAGTACTAAAAGGAATCTCGGTAATTACTAAAGTCTTTTTATCTTGTTGACTAATTTTTGCTCTAACTCTAACTTTTCCTCCTCGTTTACCATCGCTATAGCTGGTAACATCTACCTCTCCTCCTGTTAAAAAATCTGGATAAATAGTAAAACTTCTTCCTTTTAATATTTTGATAGAAGCATCTATCAACTCATTAAAATTATGAGGTAAAATTTTAGTAGACAAACCAACAGCAATCCCTTCTCCTCCCTGAGCCAATAACATAGGAAACTTTACAGGTAAATGTATTGGTTCTTTTCTACGTCCATCATACGATGCTTGCCAATTGGTGGTTTTAGGGTTAAAAACAACATCTAACGCAAACTTAGACAAACGTGCCTCTATATAACGTGAAGCTGCTGCACGGTCTCCGGTAAGTATATTACCCCAGTTTCCCTGCATATCTATCAACAACTCTTTCTGACCAATTTGCACCATGGCATCAGAAATAGAAGCATCTCCATGGGGGTGATACTGCATACAATGCCCCACTAGATTGGCTACCTTATTGTAACGTCCATCATCCAAATCTTTCATAGATTGCATAATACGTCTCTGCACCGGCTTAAACCCATCGGCAATGGCAGGAACTGCACGTTCTAGAATTACATACGATGCATAATCTAAAAACCATTCCTTGTACATTCCCGTTACTTTGGTAATGGTCTCTTGATTCCCTTCCCCTTGAGTTTCCTCAAATTGATTTTCTTCTAAGTTGTTGTTATCGTCTTGCATATATTCTAATATATCTACTCTTTAAACTTTTCTCTTTTATGGTTTGGCTGTTACTTTTGCCCACTCTGGCATGGTATGAAAATCTAATTCATACACAAAGGTCAACCAAAAAACAGCAACAAACACAATAACCGCTATTGCTATTATATTTAAAACAACACCAATCCTCAACATATCTAACATCTTTACTCTCCCAGTACTAAACACCAATGCATTGGGCACTGTGGCAACCGGAAACATAAATGCCATAGAAGCTGCAATGGTCACCGAAATCATTAGCAACAACGGATTTAATTGGATGCTCGTTGCTACACTAGAAATAACAGGCAACATTATCTCGGTAGTAGCCGTATTAGAAGTAAACTCTGTTAAACTAATAATAAACACTACCATTCCTGTTAAAATTCCAGTATCGGACATATCTGCCAAATGAGTTAATTGATTCCCCAAATACACAGACAACCCCGATGCAACAAATGCTTTGGCAATGGCAAAACCTCCTCCTAATAAAAACACCATATCCCAAGGTATTTTTTTGGTTAGTTCCCAAGTTACCAATGCTTCGTTTTTTTTAGATGATGGCATTACAAATAATAAAAAAGCGATAAATATAGCTACTGTACCATCGTTTATATACTTTGCTTTTGGAAACAACATACTCCAACCAGGAACATGAAGTTCTCCAATAACCAATTCTTTTCTAAACATCCACAAGAAAATTAACAACACAAAAACGCCCAATACTCTTTTTTGCTCTAGCGATGTTTTTCCTAATTCTTTGTATTGTTTTTTAAAAACATTCTGATCTAATTTTAAGCCCTTTTTCGGTTTCCCTGTTAGGTATAAAAACACCAAAGTACACAACAGCATAATTATTGTTACCGGCAACGCTCCAATCATCCATTTGGCAAAAGAAATTTCTGGTATTTCTGGATAGAGAATTTCTGATATTCTTACAAAAGATAAATTAGGAGGTGTTCCAACCAAGGTAGCTATTCCTCCAATAGAACACGCATACGCAATTCCTAAAAACAACCTAGCATTGTATTTATACAACTGATCTTCTCCAAATTTCTTATTTAAAACAGAGGTAATAGACATTCCTATAGGAATCATCATCATGGCCGATGCTGTATTGGATATCCACATAGATAAAAATGCAGAACACAACATAAAACCAAACATA
Source organism: Wenyingzhuangia sp. IMCC45574 (assembly GCF_054182685.1). Classification (NCBI taxonomy): domain Bacteria; kingdom Pseudomonadati; phylum Bacteroidota; class Flavobacteriia; order Flavobacteriales; family Flavobacteriaceae; genus Wenyingzhuangia; species Wenyingzhuangia sp. IMCC45574. The sequence continues at coordinate 1,849,655 of NZ_CM135169.1, forward strand.
ATTTTAAAAAAGCTATTCCCAAATTTAGACAGTACTCCTAAAGCAATACGTTTATGAACTTCCCATTTTTCTAAAGCCAATGCCATAATAAAACCTCCTATAAACAAAAAGATAATATAGTTTACATAAGCTGCAGAAACCTGTTTCCCATCTAACACTCCAAATACTGGAAACAATACAATTGGTAGTAGTGAAGTAATTCCCAAAGGCAATGCTTCTGACAACCACCAAAAAGCAATTAAAACTGTAATTCCTAGCGTGTAAACCATTTCGGAATTCCCTCCAAAATCTGCAAATAAAACCACTCCAAAAAATAGGAGGATACCTAGTAGGAGTTTTTTGTAGTTTATATTTTCTTTGGATACATTCATCTTAAAGGGAAAATAGACGTATAAGGTTACTTATTTAAATATTAATAGGTTTCTTTCTAAGCTTAAACTCATTTGGTACTTTCTCCATTTGATAATATTTTACCTCATTATAACCATACAATTGTAACTCCTTGATTTTATTTTCTATCTTTTCTATCGGAATTTTCATACCGAAATAAATTTCTTTAACCATTTTAGGATTAAAAGACAATATCTCCTTTTCAGGATGTTTAAAATTCAAAAACCTTATTTCTTTTTCGTATTCCCAATCAATACTTTTAGTTCCAGCAAGTTTTTCTATAATTTTTAAAGAATCTCCTTTCTCAGAAAAACTTAACTTCAAAGGTTTAAATTCTATTTCATAGTCTACTCTTAAAAAAGATTTCATATTATCTTTCGTTGAAAAGCCAATACAAACACCTGTATGTTTTAAACCATAATGAGACCACATAAGTATATTTGATTTTCTTTCACTAAAACAAGCTATGAAATTTTCATCTAGTATCCCTTTAAAAGAATCATTTATATCTTGATGAGACTTTTCTTGTATATTTTTTCGATTAGGTTCTTTCTTTAATAATTCTCTATTTACCTGGCTGAGATTTTTAAGAACTGGTCTTTCTTCAATAAATTTATCTAAATCGACTTCAATTAACCTTAAATCAAACTCAAAAGGATCGTTTAAACTATTAGCCTTAGAAATTTTAAGAGTATTTTTTTTTAAAATCTTTTCAATCCCTACTTCTAAACTCGTATAATGGTAAACGACATTTGGAATATCCTCTCCTAACCTTCCCATATCTACTCCTCTATTACATCTAACTCAACCTTTAAGTTGTCAATTATAAACTCTTGTCTGGTAGGGGTGTTTTTCCCCATATAGAACTCTAACATCTTTTCTACCGACTGTTCCTTGTCTAACATTACAGGATCTAAACGAATGTTTTCTCCAATAAAATGGGCAAATTCATCTGGAGAAATTTCCCCCAATCCCTTAAATCGGGTAATCTCTGGTTTTCCCTTTAACTTAGCCATGGCCTGTTGTTTTTCCTCTTCGGAATAACAATAAATGGTTTCTTTTTTATTACGAACTCTAAACAATGGAGTTTCTAAAATATACAAGTGTCCTTCTTTAATTACCTCTGGGAAGAATTGCAAAAAGAATGTAATTAACAACAAACGAATGTGCATACCATCCACATCGGCATCGGTTGCAATAATAATGTTGTTGTAACGTAAATTCTCTATACCATCTTCTATATTTAAAGCAGCTTGTAACAGGTTGAATTCCTCGTTTTCGTATACAATCTTTTTACTAAGGCCGTAACTATTTAAAGGTTTTCCTTTTAAACTAAACACCGCTTGTGTGTTTACGTTTCTAGACTTGGTAATAGATCCACTTGCAGAATCTCCCTCTGTTATAAACAAAGAAGTTTCTAGATGCCCTTCTTTTTTAGAATCTGCTAAATGTATTCTACAATCGCGCAATTTTTTGTTGTGTAAACTTGCTTTCTTTGCACGTTCTCTCGCAATTTTTCTAATTCCAGATAGTTCTTTACGCTCCTTTTCTGCCTGCATTACTTTTCTATGAATCGCATCGGCAGTTTCTACATTTTTATGTAAAAAGTTATCTAGGTGTTTTTTAACAAAGTCGTTGATGTAAGTTCTCACTGTAGGCAAATCTCCCCCCATTTCCGTAGACCCCAACTTAGTTTTGGTCTGACTCTCAAAAACAGGTTCCATCACCTTAATAGAAACCGCAGAAACAATAGACTTACGAACATCCGAAGCATCGAAGCTCTTTCCAAAGAATTCTCGTACGGTTTTTACCACAGCTTCTCTAAATGCATTTTGATGCGTACCTCCCTGTGTGGTATGCTGACCGTTTACAAAAGAATGATACTCCTCGCTATATTGTGTTTTACTATGTGTAATAGCAACCTCTATATCATCCCCCTTTAAGTGAATGATAGGATATGCCATGGTATCTTCGTGAATGTTCTCTTCTAGTAAATCTTTTAATCCGTTTTTAGAAATGTATTTTTCTCCGTTAAAAACAATGGTCAACCCAGGATTTAGGTACACATAGTTTTTAATCATTTTAATGATATACTCGTTTCTAAACTTATAGTTTACAAAGATACTTGGATCTGGATGAAAAAGTACTTGGGTTCCTCTCCTAGCAGAAGTCTCTTCTAAAGGAGTCTGGCTCAATAGCTCTCCTTTTTCAAACGCTGCTTTGGTGGTCTGTCCATCTCTATAAGACTGAATAGAAAAACTATCAGACAAAGCATTTACGGCTTTGGTACCCACACCATTTAAACCTACCGATTTTTTAAAGGCTTTAGAATCGTACTTACCTCCGGTATTCATTTTAGAAACTACATCTACCACCTTTCCTAGCGGTACTCCACGACCGTAATCACGAATACGAACTATCTCATTCTTAACAGAAATTTCAATAGTTTTACCCGCTCCCATTACAAACTCATCAATAGAGTTGTCTAAAACTTCTTTTATTAAAATATAAATACCATCATCTTGAGAAGAACCATCTCCTAACTTCCCGATATACATACCAGGTCGCATACGAATGTGTTCTTTCCAGTCTAACGAACGAATATTATCTTCGGTATACTTTGTTTCTTGAGCCATGTGGGGATTTAGTTTTACTGAACTTAAAAATAGAATATTATAGCCAGTGTTCTACACGAGCTTCTAACTAATTTTCAACAGTTTTTTAACCATTTCATAATCAAACAACTATTCTATATAAAACGCTCGTAAAAAGCACAAAATAAGTCACCTAAAATATTATGTGTTATTAGAATGCACTAATCACTGCTCTTTTTCTCCTTTTTAGACACAATACTTACCGCTACAATAACAATAGCAACACCAATTGTTTGAACCACCGTTAATTTCTCTCCCAACGTAATTATTGCTAAAAAAATAGTAAACACAGGCCCTACACTACTAATAATAGAAAATTTAGAAGCACCTAGCCTTACAATGGCATACGACACCATATACGACGGTAATACTGTACAAAAGAAAGCCATTGTTAAGGCATAGCCATACACCTTTGCTGGATATTCTAACACCGAAGTTCTATCCGTAAGTAAATAATGAATTGTTACTGTACAACATGCCACAATCATTGCCAAAGAAGTAAACCTTACTGCCCCAAATTTGGGAATTAACCAATTACTCCCTACCAAATAACAAGCATAGGTAAAAGCACTCATAAAAATTAAAACCGCCCCTAATACTAAATGATTTTGATCTTTAATGTTTAATTCAGAAGCAAACGTTAAAAACACTCCTACATAAGCAACCAAAATAGCCACAACTTGTACTCTCGTAATTTTTGTTTTTAAGAAAATAGCACTTAAAACAACTACTATAGTTGGATACACAAACAAAATAATGCGTTCCAAACTAGCTGTTAAATATTTTAAGCCATAAAAATCTAAAATACTAGCACCATAATACCCCATTACTCCAAAAAGAATTAACCACAGAAAGTGCTGTTTTTTTAAAATAAAGTCTGAATCTCTCTTTTTTGTAAAAACAATAAACAAATAGAACGGTAATGCTAGTAACATTCTTAATAAAAGTACATGCACCGTAGGAACCTCCATTTGATACATTAATTTTACAATAACCGCTTTAGAAGAAAACAAAAAAATTGCAAGTATTGCTGTTATTACTCCTAGTGTATACTGAGATACTGATTTCATTTTAATTTGTTTTCTATAAAGAGTAAATATGGGCATTCTTAATTTAATACAAAAGGGTTCTCCTCTTTTGTTTTAAAGGGGTTCCACAGCCCTCCCAAACCCCAAATGTTCACATAAAATCAAACCTAGACATTAATCATTTGTGCTAAACTTTTCATGATATGGATTAGAAAACGACTTTAAAAAAAAGTCTTTGAGGTAGCGATTAATCCCTCCGAATTACAAAACTAAAGAGGAAGCCGCTAGCTTTGAAACCATATCAAACCAAACAAATTTCATATGATGAAAAAATTACTTTTAAGTGTTGCTTTTATGGCTTCACAATTCATTTTTGCACAATCAACAACTATTAACTCTGCACCTACTTCTGCAGAAATAGGAGAAACAATTACTATTGAAATTGCATACGATACTGGTACTGCAGATTTAGCTACAGAAGTTTATTATGAACTTAGAGATGTAACCGGAGGTGGAGCGGTATGGAAATATTCGCAATTAATTGCTTTAAACACTCCTGCTAGTTCTGGTACACATACTACAACTACATTTACAATTCCAGGAACAGTTGACCATAGTGCTGACTACAATTTAATTGTAAACTATAAAATTGGTGCTGCATGGGGATCTGGGAACACTCAGGCAATAGATATTACACCAGGAGACTCTTGGGTTTTTGGCGATAACTTAGAATTTTTAGCTGGTACTACTATGGATGTACCCATTAAATATACTTCTGACATGGACATTGCTGCTGGTGGAATTAAATTTATTTTCTGGACAGAAACAAGAGGAACAGTAAGTGGTACTAATTTATTCTCTGATATCTGGTTCGGTGCTTTTACAAACAGCTCTGTTTTACCTGCAGGTACAGATGTGGAAACTACTATTACAGTTAACGTTCCTAGTGGAGCTATCAATCCTTCAACTAGTAAATGTTATTTAAGCTCAGATTTAGGACCTAACTGGGATCCTAATGCAGGAGATACAGGTAACAATTATGTAGATCATGCAACTACACCTGCACCTACTTACACGTTCCAATTTAGAACTGCTGTAGGTACAGATACTAACTTTACAGTACACCCAGGAACTTCTGACTTTACAGTTGTAGAGACATTAAGTGCAACTAATTATGAAAAATTAGATGCAACGGTTTTTCCAAACCCAACTACAGGTCTTTTAAACATATCTGATGTTAGTGATATAGATTCTATCTCAATCTTAAGCTTAACAGGTCAACTTGTTAAAACCTTTAATGCAAGTAACACAATTGACATTTCTAACTTATCCTCAGGTATTTACATATTACTTACAGATACTGGAAAATATCTAAAAGTGGTAAAAAAATAACCCTTTCCCTCTAAAAAAACCAGGCGATCGTTAACGATCGCCTTTTTTGTTTTTAACGGATATTCACATTAAAAAAAACATATGTTTTAGTCCATCGGATTCTAACTTCATACTTTTATATTCAAAATTTTTAAACATGAATACAAGATCCTTGTTATTAGGTTTGGCAACCTTTCTAATGCTGATGAGCTTTCAACAAAAAGCAAACGCTCAGAAAAAACCAAATATTTTATACATCATGTCTGATGACCATACTTCACAGGCATTTGGAATTTACAACAGTAGATTGTCGAGTTTAAACCCGACTCCTACTTTAGACAAAATTGCAAACGAAGGAATTATTTTTGACAACTGTTTTGTAACCAATTCAATTTGTACACCATCACGTGCTACAATAATTACAGGTCAATACAGTCAAGCCAACGGAGTACTAGATCTAGAAGGGCATGTAGAAACAGAACGTCATTATTTACCTCAAGAAATAAAAAAACAAGGGTACCAAACAGCATTGGTTGGTAAATGGCACTTGGAAAACAAACCTAATTTTGATTATTACAATATTTTCACGGAACATCATCAACAAGGTTCTTATTTTGATCCTAATTTAACCGAGTCTGGAATGAATTATGCAAAATATGGTACTAAAGGTTACGAGGGAAAAAGATACAAAGGACATAGTTCTGATGTAATTACTGACATTACCTTAGATTGGTTAGAAAACAAAAGAGATAAGAAAAAGCCTTTCTTTTTAATGCACCAATTTAAAGCTCCACACGATGACTTTGAATTTGCACCACGTTACAAAGATTACTTAGAAGATACTTTTATTCCAGAACCTGCAAGTTTATACAACAACGGGAACAATGGTTCTATTGCAACACGCGGAGAAAACGATGCTTTAATTCATGACATTGGTTCTTCTGTTTCTAAAAGAAACACCATTAGACATATGGGAATGCGCATGTGGAGTAATAAATACACAAAGAAAAACAACCCTAAGTTTAATGTTGACCAAGCAAAATGGTTAGAAGGAAACGAATACATTAGTGCATCGTACCAAGAATACTTAAAAAGATATTTACGTTGTGTTAAAGGAGTAGATGACAACGTTGCTCGTATTGTTAAGTACCTAAAAGACAACGATCTTTACGACAACACTATTATTATTTATACTGGAGACCAAGGTTTTATGCTAGGTGAGCATGATTATATAGACAAGCGTTGGATGTACGACGAGTCTATGAGAATGCCTTTCTTTATTCGTTATCCTAAGAAAATAAAAGCTGGAACTAGAACAGATGCCATCATCAACAATACTGACTTTGCTCCTACGATGATTGAATTAGCAGGAGGAAAAGTACCAGCTAAAATGCAAGGACACAGTTTTAAGAAAATATTAAAGAAAGGACAAGAGCCAAAAGGGTGGCAACAGTCTACTTACTACCGTTACTGGATGCACATGGCACACGCACACGCAAACCCTGCTCACTTTGGTATTAGAACTAAGAATTATAAATTGATTTTCTTCTACGGAAAATACTGGGTAGATGTAAATAAGCCTGGAGCAGAATGGAATAAAAAGAGCTGGGGAAATCGTTTTACAATGGACACTCCTGTAGCTTGGGAATTCTATGATTTAACCGTAGACCCTAAAGAAATGAACAACGCTTACAGCAATCCTAAATACAAAGAAATTATTTGGGATTTAAAGAACCAATTATTAGCTAAGCGTAAAGAGTTAAACGAAGAAGATGGGGAAAAGTTCCCACACATTCAAAAAGTTATAGATGCACACTGGAATGATTAATTTCAGAATACTAGAAACCGACGAAAAGAGCCCATTTTTAATGGGCTCTTTTTTATTGGAGTTAACTTTTTTCTAATAATCATAAACATGTTCTATTTCTACTCCCTCTGCATGGGTCTGTTTTAAAAAAGCTAACAACTCTTTTACACGTATCAACACTACAGTTCTTTTCTTTAAAGGCTTAGTTACTAAACTAGAATCGTAAAGTTTTAATGCTCCTACAAAACTTAAGTCTTTCTTTTTATCTAATAAGACAGAAACTACAATCTCATCATTCCCAGAAACATCTTGTATCTTTATATTCTTGTCTTTTAAAACAAGTAATGCTTTTGTAAAAGCACCCCAACGAGTAATTCCTAATATTTTAGAAGTTCCTTTCTCTCCTACCACAGTTACATCCTTAATTCCAGACAAATTCTCTGCGGTAGTAACCTCTAAATAAATACTTGTTACTGGTGTTTCGTAACTTGCCTTTGCAGCCCATTCTATTAATTGCGCATAAAAAGCTTTAAAAGAAAACTCCATAGTAAAAAAACAAACTCTTTCCCATCTTCTTATAAAATTGGCACCGTTAGAACCAGAAGCTTTCCACACTTTTTGTATCCAAGAAGCAAACTCAAACTCGTACCAAGCGGTATGATAAATAAAATCACTATAAGCTCTATGTGCTGCTCTTATTGCTTTATCGCTTTCGGCTTCTTTTCCATTAGCAAACCAACTAAAAAATCGACCAACAGTTTTCTCGTAAAGCATTTTACCAGCATATTCCATGGTAACACTAACTCCTATTACTTGTAGCATTGTATTATATTCCTCGTTCTTAGGATAAGCTTTAGAAACCAAAGATTTAGAACGATCGTATAATTTCCAATACTCATCGACCGAAGCATAAAAAGGAAAATCGGATGGATTGTTTCCTACATCTAAAAAATCTGCATATTCCTTAGGATTAAACACCAAATACCACTCAGGAACAGTTAACACAGACTGTCCTTCGTCTCTATAGTACCCCTCTATTTTCTCCTTTTCTTTTTCTAAAGTACTCGCTATATAAGGATTGTATTTATCTAATAATTTGTTATTAAACCTATGCTTGGGATCTAAGCTATTTTTTACAGCAAAGTACTTATCCGATTGATGAAACGCTTGCTGAAACTGTTCTTTTGTAGCATGGGGCTGATAAGGTAAATACCATTTTCCCTTTTCACTAAGAATTGCATCCGTCATTTCTTGAGTCCACCTTTCTACTTCTTTTTTAGATGCAGTATCCGTTCCTTGTTTGTAGTAGATAACAAAAGCAAAAACCTCTTCGTCTGCCCAAGACAAATAAGACTCTTTATCTGGATAGGCATGTCGTAATGAAACATTAATAACATTTACATTGTACTTCTCATAGACCGCTTTCATTTTAGGAATAAAAGATTCAATATTATTTACTGGTATAAAATACTCTTGCAATACATAGGTGTTTTTTTCTCTAGATGCAGGTTCCAACTCGGCTACATCGTAACTGGCCTCGTTATTTCTCCAAACAACTTTTTCGTTGCGATAATACAAAGGTTCTATAATACTTCTTCTTACCCATTTCCCAAAATCACCCCAAGAAACAAACTCAACCAACTTTGGTTCCAACCAATATGTCTGACCTTCGGGAGTTACTCTAACGGTGTCTGTTAATTTTTTATCGGTAGTTCTCCAAGAAACATTATTTACCACATTGTAATGTGGTGGATACAAATCTCCATTCTGAAAAATAACGGTAGAATCGTTTTGAATGTTATTTCTAAAAAAAGAATTGTATTCAGCTACCTTTACCTTATCTGTACTCCTCTCTACCTTTTTATTCTCTTCTAATTGTAAAGTTACCTCTGTAATAACTCCTATTCCACCATAACCACCAACGGCTGCTTTAAAAACCTCAGCATTCTCTTTTCTATTGGCTTTAATAATTTCTCCCGAAGCCGTTATAATTTCAAGACCAACAACCGAAGAAATAATAGGTCCATGTCCTATATATCTTCCGTGACAATTTACAGACACAGATCCTCCAACCGTAAAATTAGCATAGGTTTGCATTATTTTTACCGACAAATTCTCTTTATCTATTACCTTTTGTAAATCTCTCCAAACAATACCAGACTGTACTGTAACTTGTTTCTTGTCCTTATCAAGATTTAAAATTTTATTAAAGCTACGCATATCAAAATGCAAACTATTATTAAAACCTATTTGACCTCCCATACTATACCTTCCTCCCCCAATAGAAATAGCCCCACTGGTTTCTTGTATTGCTTTTACAATCTCTTCTTTGGAATGTGGCCTTATCTCTTTTGCAATCTGAATTGGATTGAGCTGTGTAATATCATTAACACTCTTATTGGTTAATGTATTTTTAAATTCTTTGTCTCCAGAAACCTGAATCAATATACACACAAACAAAATGTAAGCTAGAAAACCATAAAAAGGAATGGCATATCGTTTTTTGCTATTTACAAATCGTACAAAAGCAAGTATTAATTTTAATAGCATTCTCCCCAGTTTTACCAACAGCAACACTAGGAACCTAAAAATCTTTTTCATAAAGTAATTCTTAAATTTTTGTAAATAACATCAACGCATTCTTGGTAGGATCGCCCTTTTGAAACAATGTTTTTTTGTGAAATTTAAAACCTACATTCTCCACAAAATCACAAATAAAATCCAACGTGTAAAAGTTCCTAATTTCTTTATTGTTGTATTCCCATGTTTCATTAGTCCCCATATTAAAAACATCATGAGCCAAAGCCACCAAAGTTCGTTCATCTTCATTGGTACAATCGTGATCTCTTAATATTAACTTTCCACCAACCTTTAAAGTATCTCTAATTGATGAAATAAAACTAGTTCTTAAATGTAATGGACAATGATGAAAACCAATGTATACCGTTACCAAATCTAAACTTTCGTTCTTAATGTATTTTTGATAATTGGTCTTATAATCCTCCATAGGAATATAAGTTGCTCCTACAGGAATTTGTCCTCTGTCTACCATTTCCGATATGGAATACCCTGGCTTTTTCCAATCGGCATAATACACATCTCCAGCTATTTTTATTTTATCTTCTAAATAATCCAAGTATCGACCAGAAGAACCAACCTCCATGTAACCATTTAACTCTTTCACCTCCGGCTTTAACAATTGAAATGTTTGCTTTGCCATTTCTTCTTTTTGTTTGCTAAGTGCTGGTAACTTATAGCTAAAAGTAGAAAAGTAAGGCGTTATCTGGCTTAATTTAGACTGTGTGGCTATGTAAATTTCTTTATCAGTATTCTTCTCTTTACTCGTTTTATCAATAAGTTCGTGAAAGTCGTTTTCTGGAAACAGATGAAATACATTCTTTAAGAAGTCTAAAAACTTATTTTTCAACAGCTTATTTGAATACACATATTTAAAATTGCTAAAAACCCCCTTAAGTGGTTTTAGCAAACCACTAGAAAAAGCAAGGGTAGAGGTAACAACTGCTCCTAGAGACAGCATAAATTTTTTCCTATCCATAGACTGTATTGTTTAAAATCTATAAAACGCTAAAAAATCTAATTTCTTATACCGTTTTATTCGACACAAGAACTAAAGTAGTTACTAAAAAACTAAAAACGAGTGTTTTACATTTTTTATTTAGAGTTTTCTAAAAAACTTTTAAACACTGCTCTCTCTTTATGAGAGATAAAAAGACAATTGGCAGCGATCTTAACCTTAGCTATTTCTTTTTCTTTGGCAAATCGTTGTTTAAATAAATCATGAACCGACAAATTGTTTTCTGGTCGTTCTAATAAAACAAATTCATCGCCTGTTTTTACGTTTCCTTCTTTAAGTATACTTAAATAAGTACCAGGATACCCATGTTTTATAAATTGCTTTAACACCTTTTGACTTCCAAACTTATATCCTAATTTAAAACAAGGCTCTCTGTATTGCGCTACCTGAACCAAAGCTTCTCCTACTTTGTATATATCACCTACACATACCTCTTTTTCATGAAACCCTTCTACTGTTAAATTCTCACCAAACATACCCCACGTCCATTCTAAATTAGGATATAACTCTTTCCAGTAAGAATAATGCTCGGCAGAAAATATATAACATGCTTTGTAGTGTCCTCCATGATGAATTCTATCCGAAATCTCATCTTTAACCACGTAATCCTTGGTTAAAAAAAGAGGCTGGCTTGTTGGTTGTTTATAGATTCCTGTAGTCACCTGCTCATCATTCCAAAGAAAAGTAACAGGCTTGGCTATGTTTGTCGCAATTATCTTCACATCTGTTGATTTGAATACCAAAATCGAAGTTTTATTTGAAACGACAAAGGATCCTTAAAACTATTTATTTCTACTTTTTTAACATATTTGTTTTTCTTTTTCTTTTGATACTGCTTAATTTAGAAGACTGACCAACCTTCTACAAAAATGAAAAAGAGCACATTACTATTTTCTATCATTATTTCGGCTTTATGTATTACTTGCAGCAGTAATGAAGTGAATAAAACCAAAGAAGTTAAAGAAACTCCCCAAGAGGAAACCAAAGAAGAAACAACCCCTGTAGATATAGAAGGATTGGCCATAGACAAAACAGATTATACACTCGTCTTTAAGGAAAGTTTTGATAGTGATTTATCAAACTGGAGAGTTTGGAATGGAGGGGCATTTAACCAAGAAATACAACTATACAGATCCGAAGAATTAAAAATTGCAAAAGGAATTCTTACCATCAATACCAAAAGACAAGCTATAACAGGAAACGAAACTCCTTGGAGTATTCAGCAAAAAAACTTTGAATATGTTTCGGGTAGAATTGAATCTAACACCTTTTTTGGTCCTTCTGCTACTTCTGGTGAAAACACCTACATTATTTCGGCTAGAATGCAACTTCCAACCGGACATGGTATGTGGCCTGCATTTTGGTTGTATGCTGATCCTTGGCCAACCATGGGAGAACTAGATATTCTTGAAGCTAGAGGAAGTGCTGGAAAACAATTTCAATTTAATATGTTTTACGGAATACAAGCCAACAAACCTATTGGACAAAATAGCAAAAGAACCTATAATGGGTCTATAGACTTAAGAAACGATTTCCATAATTACGAATTAATTTGGCAGGAAAACAAAGTACAAGTGGCATTAGACGGACAAGTAGTAATTACTGTAGATGCAAACAACAATAACTTAAAAGATATTTTTGGCAATCAATTACGCATTGTATTAAACACAGCTGTAGGTGGTGTTTTCTTTTCTGATACAAATAGCAGCAACTTTGCCAACCAAGCTGCAATGAAAGTAGATTGGGTTAGGGTGTATAAAAAGTAAAGCTCTTAATCTACATAGGCGAATAAGCAAAGAAGTGGACTAATTACCAATTATTCTTAAAACCCTTCTACTTGTATACCTCTTATTTGTTTCCAAACCGTAATATTACCAGCATGAATGGCTAAATGAGTAATTAAATGATGCGCAAACCAAGCATCTATATTGGAATAAATACCAGAAAACAACTTGCTTGGATGTTCTTCTTTACGAACTGCATCGTCTAACTCTAAGTATGCGTTCATTAAAAAATCATAGCGATCTGTAAACACACGAATTAACAATTCTTTACTTGGCAACTCCTTTAATGACCTGCCCTCCCAGTTTTCACCTCCTTTAAAAGTATCAATCCAATTGACAGCTATCGGCTCTAGCTCCAACTTTAAATACTTAATAATATCCTCCACTTCTACTATTAAATGTCCCAATATCCAACCAGGAGAATTCACTCCATTTTCTTGTCCGGCATACAAATCTTCTTCCGAAATATTAGCCACTATTTTTTGTACATAGAGTTTTTGTAAACTATAAAGCTCTCTAAATGTATTTATCATGGATATTGTTTTGGGTACTGCTTTTTTCATATTTACGTAAAGCAATATTACTTTAATTAAAGATATCAAATAAACGAAAAAGTAATGACAGAAAGCTATGCTTCATTTTTAGATATATATCTATTTTAACGATTGTATATTCCCTAGGCAGCACACATTCTAACCTTGTTAACGGTAAACAAGCCTCTATTTATTTTTTCGCTCTTGTTTTATAATCTGTCTTTTTTTCGCTTCAGAAACACTGCCTGTTTCAGCATAAATTTTTAGCTCATCCTGTACAATTCTCACTTGTTTTCTCATTTGTTTGGTTATTATACCCCCTAAAAAAAAGCCAGAAATTTGTTTCATATGCATTGTTACATTCATCACTATTTTAGATTGATTCTCTCCTACCTTTACTACTTGCCAATGATTACTTGCTAGTGTAATAAAACCTGGAACTCCTTGGATAAGGTTGTAAGCCAACTCTCTTTTCTCATCACTAAACATCGTAAGTTTCTCAACCACTGTAGATCCTTTTCCTATATTGGTTTCACACGTTCTGTAAGAACAAACCGCACCTTGATATTCTGACTCCCCAGATCCATAAGAATGATTTAATGTAGAAGTCCATACAGCTGTTTTGTCAAACGCTCTGCAAATGCTCCAAAGTGAATCTGCAGAAACATTAATAACCTGGCTTGTTATTGTTTCTTGTACAATTTTCATTTTCTTATCCATTTTCATTTTTTTCAGTCTTTCTATTCTAGCCTTTTTTGTTGGTGACACCGCACCAGACTCTGCATAATGTTTTATGTCGTAGCATACATCTTTAGCATTTTTACGAATGGCCTTAAGCATTGGTTTTTTCAAAAAGAAAGCATAAAAACCTTTCACTTTCATAATTGTAGTCAACTCTAATACAGATTGATGTTCTCCTATTTTAATAACCCTCCAATGGGTTTGGTTAGCGTAGATAAAACTGGGTAATTTAGTTGATGTAAATTTTATTTCACCTTTGGATGGATTGTACTCAAAAAGCGTTTCATGAGACTCATGGTGTCCTTTAGCATTTACAATACTAATTCGTTTACTCCATGGCACTCCTTTAAAAACTTCCTCTCCAAAATAATTGGTGCTATCTAGCAGTGTAGACCAAAGAGAAATATCTGGATGACTAACTATTTCCCAAAGCGAATTAGAAGAAACGTTAATAGTTGTACTAGTCGTAAGTGTTCTAAGCTCTTTATACTTCTTTTTTTCTTGTGCCATTGTCTCTGTTTTAAAAACCACCATTAATACAGCTAAAAGCAATACTAATTTTATGTTTTGTACTTTCATTGTTTGTTTATTAGTACAACAAAAGTATAAGAGTTAAAAAGCACTCGTTTGTCTAAAAAGTCTTACTATTTATCTAAGAGGTTTAATCTATATTCTGAAGGAGAAACACCGTATTTAACTTTAAACACTCTAGACATATGCGCAAGTGTTTTAAACTGGCAATCATACGCGATATTACTTAGAGTGTCATTAGACACCACTAACAATTGAGCTACTTTCTCTATACGTTTTCCAATTAAATAATTATTTGGAGTATCGTTAAAAACCTGCTTAAATGTTTTCTTAAAAGAAGATAAACTCTGATTGGTTAACTGAGCCAATTCTTCTATACCTAAAGAAGAACAAATATGTGCATTTACAACCTCTTTAAATTCGAATATTTTCTTTTCGTAGAGATGGGTTAAAATCCCTAATACCTCAGGAGAACTATCAGAACTTAATAGGTGAATAATTAGCTCATTTAGCTTTAACACAAGAAGTTCTTCCGAAACCATTTCTGGATGTTCAAAAAGAGAAACAAGGCCAGCAACATATTGTTCTAACAAAATATTGCTTTTAATTCGTGTTGAATTCACAACTAACTCATGCGACTTTATTTTACTAAAAGGTAACGGAGCAATACTACTTAACTTTTCTAACACCTCTTTATGGAATTTAACAACAATAGCTTTGTATTCCGTTTTTCCTTCTATCGCTATGGTACTAAATGTACTATTTCCACACTTGGCAAGTACCGCCTGATCCTTAGTTAATGTTAACTCTTCTACCTCGGTATAATTAATACAGCCACCTTTTAGAACATATACAAACCCAGCCTCATTTTCGGGCATTAAAGTAGGCAGCTTTATAGGATAGGATATAGTGACTAAATTAAATAATGATTTACCTAACAACTGTATTTCTTTTACTTCCATAATACTACAAATTTACAAGGGTAATTTGGTTTAGGTTTGTCTGAGAGGTTTCTATTTACCTAAAACAAACTACAGGCAAAAAACAACTTAAAAACTCCACAATACTGTCTATCAAAACTCTTTTAAATATTTTTTATGTATATTCATGAAAAATTTAGAAAAACAAAAAGTTTTTTTTTATAATTAAAATCGCACCCACAATACCCTAAGAAAGAGAAAATGTATGATGCTAAGGCTGTGGCCAAAGAAAGAGTAAACTTAGACAAATTGTCTAAAATTAATTCTAGACAATGTACGTTGACTCAAGGAGACTGTTCTGTTGTTTTATTGCAGATTCGTTAAGCGAGGGAAAAATTGTGCAGGTAGATAAGTTGGGTGCTTTTAAATAAGGAGTAAATCTACCCCACTCCTATTTCTTTAGGAACAAAATTAAAAAACAAACGAAAGCATTCTATTTAACGTTTTTTACATCTCTTTATTCTTAAAGTTCTATTCCTACAAATAATCTAATTGTACGTTTATACCATTTTAACGCTTCATTTTCCGTACAAACATTAGACAAATAATCTTCTTTACTAAAGTGCTCTGCTTCTCTTAGTATTTGTTTACTTTTGCCATCAAACTTTAGACACTTGTTAAGTTATACTACACACATACATTCTAGTTCTAAGCAATGGGTAACTTTTATTCATGGTGCAGGTGGAAGTACCTCTATTTGGTTTAAACAAATACGTGCTTTTAAAGAGCATTTTAATTTATTGCTGGTAGATTTACGTGGACACGGTAATAGCAAAGAACAAGCAACCAACGAGAAATATACATTTGACATTGTAAGCGAGGATGTTGTAGAAGTACTAGATGCACTAAAAATTGAGACTTCTCATTTTATTGGAATTTCTTTAGGAACGATTTTAATTAGAAATTTAGCTAAAAACCATCCTAACAGAATACAGTCTATGGTGTTGGCAGGAGCTATTTTTAAGTTAGATTTCCGTTCGCAAGTATTAATGAAATCTGGAGTACTACTAAAAAGTATTATACCTTATATACTCTTATATAAGTTCTTTGCATTCATCATAATGCCTAAAAAAAACCATGCACAGTCTAGAAAACTCTTTGTAAAAGAAGCTAAAAAGCTACAACAGAACGAGTTTATAAAATGGTTTCGATTGGCATCAGAAATCAATCCGTTACTTAAACACTTTAGAGCTACTGATACCGGTATAGAAACTTTATTTGTAATGGGATCGGAAGATCATTTATTCCTTAAACCTATTCAACAATTAGTCGCTAAACACAGTTCGGCTAGTTTAATTACTGTAAAAGATTCTGGACATGTAGTAAACGTTGAGAAGCCTATTATTTTTAACGATGAAGTAACTTCATACATCAAACAGTTTAGTTGATTATTGTGGGTTGATTGTTTACAGCCCATTGAAAAACCAACAACCAGCAACTAAATACTAATAGCTTTCTTTAAATTCTTTGGCGACAGAAAAGTCTATTAAATTCATAAAGTTATCGTGCACCCCTAAATCCACCCCAATATTAAGCTCTTTCATTACCTTTTTAATACGATTGGCTTTGTATTGTAAATCTGGAATGGCTACATATTTTTCGAACAAACCTCCAATAGTTTTGTAATACAACTGTTCAAAACTGTTTAAGTTTTCTGGTTTTTCTGATACGTATTCGTAGTTTTTTATTCCAAAAGCTTCTAAAACCTGTCCTACATACACACTGTGTAAAATAGGCCTAGGGTTTACAATATTTAACTCTTTTATATTGGGCTTTAAAAAAGCATGTACCACACTTTTAGCAACAAAATCTACAGGAACTATATTCAACCCACTCTTATGATCAATCCAAATTCTAAAATTCTCGCTACTCTTTTTAGCATAACGTTGTAAAAAGATTGGCCATGAATAAAAAACATCAAACTTTGGAGTCTCAAAGAAAGGTTTGTTAATTAAACGCCCACAAATAATACTAGGCCTTAAAATCTGAGAAGCAATTCCTAACTCCTCACATTTTTTCTTTACCAACAATTCACTTTCGTGTTTAGATTCTTCGTAGGGATTCCTAAATGTTTTAGCTGGATAATCACCAATTTCATCGTCTACTTGTCCTTTTTGTATTCCAAAAGAATAAGCTGTACTTATGTAGATAAAACGATTTACACTAGTGGGTAAGTTATTTAGAATTTGTTCTGTAACTAAATAATTTTGCGCATGTACCTCGCTCTTTACCTGTGGATTGTTTTGTAAGTTGGTAGAACCTGCACAATGAATAACAGTATTTACACCATATGCCTCTAGAGTCTCGGCATTAAAAGAGCTTAAATCCTGAGAAACTACTTCTAGCTTTTCAAGACATTCTTCTATGGTAAAATTATTTAAATACGCTGGTTTAGACGGACTGCTTAACACCTCTAACAATCGTTCTTTGGCTGTTTTCTGAGTCTCTCTAATTACCACATATAATCTATCTACCTCCTTTTCTACAATAGCTTTATGCAACCACTCAAAAATAATATGGCTCCCTAAAATCCCAGTCCCTCCTGTTAGTAAACAATTCATACAAAAACTCTTAACCCTTAGAGGCTGCAAGCTATCACATTATTCTGAATTACGAATTGCTTTCTGTTAAAAAATGTACTATTTGGAATCTTTATTACCCTAAGTTAAGTAGCATTATTTTTTATTAACCTTAAACACTCCTTAAAAAAACAACTGTAAGCCCAATACAATCATTACTATACCACTCGCTCTAGAAATAGCTATTTGTACCCGTTTATTTTTTTGAATGTATAGCCCAACACTCCCAGAAAAATAAGCCAAAAACACAAACCAAGACACAGCCAATAGAGTTAGCGTAATCCCCAAAAGCAGTAAATCTCTTACCGGATTTAATGCCACTGGATGTACAAACTGAGGTAAATAAGCTAAAAAAACAACAATCGTTTTAGGATTCATTAAATTGGTAAGAATACCTTGTTTCAATGCATGCTTTTGTTTTTTTTAGCAAATGTTACAGCCTCTGTCTTTTTTAATAATACAATCGTTTTTATCCCTAAATAGATTAAATAAATTGCACCTGTTACTTTTACCAAGTTGTACAACCACTCAGAAGTTTTTACAACTGCAGATAAACCCAAAGCGGCAAAACAGGTATGCACCAATAATCCTATTCCAATTCCTAACGCAGAAAGCACCCCAGCCTTTTTACCCTCTGCCACTCCTCTGGTTAACACGTAGACAAAGTCCAAACCAGGAGAAATAATCAACAGGATAGAAGAAACAATAAAATAAGGATAATTAATAATTCCAGTCATAATACTACCGTCAAATTTAGGCTTTTGGCAGATTATTTGATAGTTAACTTTTTGTAAATTAGGGAAACAAAATATCGAAATCGGATATGAAAAAAACACTTTTTGCACTATTTATTATATGCACAACCAGCATGTTTTCGCAGGTTAAAAACTACACTTCTTTTAGTGACTTTAACAAAGACTACCTTAAAGACACTAAAAATGATTCTGTTCTGATAGTTAATTTCTGGGCTACATGGTGTGCTCCTTGCGTTAAAGAACTGCCTTTTTTTGAAAAACTTCCTAAAACCATTGCTGGTAAAAAAGTAGAAGTGGTGTTGGTTAGCTTAGACTTTAAAAGTCAAATTCAAAAAAGGTTAATTCCTTTTATCAATAAAAGAAAACTAAAAAACAAAGTAGTAGTACTAACCGATGGTAATGCAAATAGTTGGATTAACAAAGTGGACTCCAAATGGTCTGGTGCCATTCCAGCCACCCTTATTTTACACAAAAACAAAAAAGCTTTCTACGAAAAATCTTACCACAGTCAGAAGGAATTAGAAAAAGACATAAAAACACTTATTACACAACCATAAACACTAATACTCATGAAACTTTTAAAAATCTCTTCCTTATTACTCCTAACACTTACTTTCTTTAGTTTTGGTCTCTTGTCTAAAGAGAAAACACCTAATTATGCTAAAGGTTATAAAATTGGAGACATCGCTACCGATTTTTCATTACAGAACATAGATAATAAATATGTATCATTAAAAGACTTTAAAGAGACCAAAGGATTTATTGTCGTCTTTACTTGCAACCACTGCCCTTTTGCAGTTGCTTATGAAGACCGAATTATTGCTTTGGATAAAAAGTATAAAAAACAGGGGTATCCTGTAATTGCTATCAACCCTAACAATCCTAATGTTTATGAAATTGACAATTTTGAGAACATGAAAATTAGAGCTAAGGATAAAGGTTTTACGTTTCCTTATTTAGTAGATAAAGGACAAAAAATATACCCTCAGTATGGTGCTACAAAAACCCCTCATGTATATGTATTACAGAAAACAGCTAAAGGAAATGTTGTTGAGTATATTGGTGCAATTGATGACAACTATGGAGATCCAGAAGATGTAAAAGAAAAATATGTAGAAGAGGCTGTAAATGCTTTACTAGCTAACAAAAAGCCTAAAATTACAGAGACCAAAGCTATTGGTTGCTCTATAAAGGATTAAATAAAATATCCGCAGACTAAAATTTAAACGTTTTTGGTTTGCGGATTTTCTTTTATCAGATCCTTTACCAACTCTAGTTTATGTAAAACCTCCACAGCATTACAACTAGCTCTCATTTTTGTTCTTATTTCAGTAGCTTCTTCTGGTAACTTAGCACCCGCACTATTAAATGTTTCTTCATCTGGCCATTGTGCATAGGCAATATAAATATTCTCCTCTGCTTTGTGTAATCTAGACCCTAAACTACCTCCATACTGATAAAACAACAAGGTTAGTTTTTCCCAAGCATCTTCAAAAGCATCTGCCTTATCTTCTATTACACTGAATTTGTATATGATACTTAACATGTTTTTATCTTTCTAAACATTAATACTCTAATGCTTTCATATCTTAATAAGACAGAAGACATCTTACTTTTTATAACCTGTAGCAAATAAATTCCTTGCTCCTTTAATTCCACATTTTTGATATTTATGATAAGCTTGTGCCGCTCTCTCATCTATTTGTTTTCCGGACTCATTAAGCATCCAACCATCCAATGCAGCTTTTAGTGTATAAGCTTCGGGAGCCATTAAATGTGTTGTCCACAACAGAGGATTTGCATTTGCTTTCCATATTTCTCTAGCAAAAAAATCTCTACTATAACAAGCTAATATAATTACATCACGTCGCTTTTTTGATGTTTCTTATATTCAATAGCAACCGAGAAATCCATTAAACCATTATGTCCCACATAAGAAACCAAATCTGCTCCTCCACCAAACACTAACTCTTTATCCCCTTCTTTTAAAGTAAATTCATTTTGGGTATTAGAAGCCTTCAGGAAATCTTCTACACATGTTTTTATATGCTCTCCATCGTAGGCATCGGCTAACAAATACACATCTTTTTTTACATGTTTAAACAAAATTCTTTCCAGAATCAAGGGGTTTTTAGATTGGTATTGCTTTACCAATTTCCAATCTTTTGTTTTTAATTTAAAGAAAGATTTTACTCCATAACCTGCCCCCCAATACAAATTTAGTCTTGGATTCTTTCCGTTTCCTATTTTCTCTGGAACAGGGACTATCCCCTGATGTTCATTATCACAAAGGGCCACAAAAACATGCACTGTTTTAGTTTGAGTGTATGCTTTTATGCAAAATAAAGAGATAAGGATTAGTGTAAGTATCTTTTTCATAAACAAGTACCTTTATTAGGAGATAGAACCTCAAAATCCATTCCAGATTTACAAACATATTAGCATTGTATATTTCAATAATGCTCCTATCTAAATCAACAAAAAAATAAAGCAAATAACTTTAGGTAATAGCTAAAACTAGACAAAAAGAACTACTACGCTTTTTTAGAATTTAAAAGTTCATTTTAATTCATAAGAGTCATCACCTAAAATTAATCATTCTAGTTAAACAATAACCATATCCCCTTAACACATTCGTCTTTTAACAGTAATTTTATATTGCTTCGGCACAATAATTGTTTAAATGAACGAACCAAAAATACGAACTATTAAAAACCTTAAAAATGATCAAATTTAAATTACTTAGCGCTATTACCTTATGTAGTCTATTAGCCTGTAATACACCTAAAGAAGAAAAGACAGAAACAATTACCACAAACTCATCTATAAAAGTGGTAAAAAGCTCAGAAATTGTATGGGAACAATTAAATCCGGCAAGAGGAGACCAAAGCCCGTTAGCAGGAACTGTTTGGGGAGACAGAAAAGCAAATGTACCCACAGGATTCTTAGCTAAATTTGTAGATGGTTTTTCTTCTCCACCGCACATACACAATGTTACTTATAGAGCCATGGTAGTAAGTGGACTAGTACACAACGACGATCCTGCTGCTGAAAAAATGTGGATGCCTGCTGGTTCTTTCTGGACTCAACCTGCTGGTGAAGCTCATATAACCGCTGTTAAAGGAAAAGAGAACATTGCTTATGTAGAAATTGACCAAGGACCTTATTTAGTAAAACCTACCAACAAAGCTTTTGATGCTGGAGAAAAACCTGTAAATATTACTAAAAACAATATGGTATGGCAAGACAGCTCATTAAGTAAATTAATTGAAGTAAATGGTCAGACTCCATTAGAGCAACAAGCAAAAATTACTTTGTTGTGGGACAACAAAAACTTAAATGGTAGATTGATAAAATTACCCGCAAACTTTAAAGGGAGTATTGTAAGTGATAACGAAACTTTTTACGCTGTAGTAATTACTGGTGAAGCTAATTATGAATTGAAAAAAGGAGAAACTCCTATAACACTAGATCCTGGAAGTTATTTTAGTTCGGAAAACAAAGCGACTCATACCATTACCACAGGTACTGCTCCAGAAACTTTAATCTACATAAGATCTAACGGAAATTTTGTAGTAAAACAACATTAAAACTTCTTTTAAACTTTTAAAGCTCAATTAAGACAATGTTTTAATTGAGCTTTTTTTGTTAGTCTTCTTTATCGTTAGAATTTCCTTGACTCATAGAAATACCAATAGCGACACCTATGGATATTCCTACACTTATCCAAAGGCCTAAGTTATCTGTTACAACTCCTATAGAAGTCCCCAAAGCAACCCCCATAGCAATTCCAAAACCTATTTTATTTTCGTTTTTCATAGCAGTTTAAAACCTTATTTAGACAACTCTTTTAATCGTTGTTTTTCTCTAGTAGATAAGTTTTCATATCCTTTCTTATGAATTTTCTCTAACAATAGATCTAACTCCTTCTCTTTCGATTTTTTTTCGATGTTGTATTTATCTTCCTTTGTTAAATTTCTAGGGTCATGATCCTTATTGGAACTCCCTAAAAAACCAGGCTTTTTATAAATTAAATAGACAACTAAAACTAATATAATAATATATAAAACATTCATCTTCTTAAATTATTCAATAAACTTTTACCGTGTAGGTTATCATTACAATTAACATACCAGCTTAGATACGCTAATTTAATAGTTTGAACTTTTTTATCACTGCATAAAAACAGTTCTTTTAACAAAAGACCATTCACTTTTTAATATGCTATAATAAACTGTATCTCTTCTAAAACCATCAGACATAACGGTATGACTTCTCAGAGTTCCTTCGTAAACCCCTCCAATTCTTTCTATGGCTTTTTGAGACTGAAGATTTCTTTTATCCGTTTTTAACTCAATCCTTTCATACTCTAGCTCCTCAAAAGCATACTGCAACAACAAATATTTACAATGATGATTTAAACCCGTTCGTTGATAATCTTTTCCTATCCAAGTAGAACCTATTTCTAACCTTAAATCTTTATTGGAAATATTCATATAACTAGTAGAGCCTGCATAGCTTTGAGTCTTCTTGTCAAAAATAGCAAAGGGATACTTTAACTCTTCATCTCTTAGTATTATATTATTCTGAATATAGGACAATAAGAATTCTTTCGTTCCAAATTTTGGTGGAGAATACTTTAATAAATCAGGGTTCTTTATAGCAATTGGAGTTAAAAATTCTAAATGCTTTAATTCCATAGGTTCTATTCTAACTCTATGGTTTTCTAAAACAATGGACTCTTTAAATTGTATTTCCATAATCTAGACTATTTTTCTAAAAGGAAGTTATCTCCCTACTATAAAAACTAAACTTATCTATTCTAAACAAGTAGTTGATGTTTTTGTGGTTAACGTATTATGTGACTCAATGTAAATTTAATCCTTTGGCCGACAAAATCAAAAGTTTAAATAGAACGTTAGTCCATACCTATGTATGAATTAGCGTTTTTCATCTAACAAAAAACTTTTTGATGTACTTTCTACAATCCTTAACATTATTCATCTCTTTTATAAATAGCGTTCTTCTAAATTTGTAATTAAAAGAATGAATCAAATACTACAAATAACTGTCATTGGTATTGGAGCCACTATAATTATGGATATATATGCATACATCCTAAAGCTATTTAAAATAACTTCTTTAGACTATTGTATTGTTGGTAGATGGATAGGCTATATGACTAAGGGAAAATTTACACACACACTTATTATAAAAACAGCTCCTTATCCCTACGAAAAAACAATAGGCTGGACAGCACATTATAGTATAGGAATAATCTTTAGTTTTTTACTAATAGGATTGTTTGGTAGAACATGGCTAAGCACACCAACCATGTTACCTTCATTAATTATTGGGCTTTCTACTACCATAGCTCCTTTTTTGATAATGCAACCTGCTTTTGGTTTTGGTATAGCTGGTTCTAAATTTCCTAAACCAGGTATTATAAGACTTAAAAGCATCATTGCGCATTTAGTATATGGACTAGGCTTATACATAACAGCCACAATACTCGTATAAAACAAAAGGCGAGCTGTATAGCTCGCCTTTGTTTTAGCACAATATTTTACTCCTTTATTTTTGTACGCTTATTTCTGTAATTACTTTGATATTTCTATAATCATTAATTCTAGCATCAAAAAAGTCTTCTGTTTTATAGAACACTGTTACTTTCTTACCAACCAACGTTTCATAATCGGACATTATATCTATGTTTGATTTTACAAACGTTAACCAATAAAATTTATCTTGTCTAGAGTTATCTGCTCTTAAAGAAAAAACAACAAACTGTCCGTTTTCAACTTTTGTTATAGTTCCTGATACCTCTTCTGCTGCTACCGCTGCTTCCGTTTTGATATTTTCCTCTTCTTCCTTTTCATCGTCTCCAACCATATCTACCATTTTCATTAATAAGGTAGGACAGGTACCGGCCATTTTCAAAGCTATCTGGGTTCCTAATTTTTCAGCACCATCGTCTTCAAATAAATCAATATCAAAATCTTTTTTTAATTGTTTCTGATAAGGTCCTGCAGACTCTATCATACACAAACCTAAAGATGTAGTTGCTTCTTCGTTGGTAGCTCCTGCTGGAATTTTCTCTATACATTCACAGCTTTTTTTAGCTATTTTCTCCATATATTTCTGAGAAAAAGATTGATTTACAATCAAAATAAAAATTGAGAAAAGAATTGTTTTTTTAGAAATCATAGTTTGTTATTTTCTTTTGTTATGTAATTTATTTTAAATAAGAAATTAGTCCTTTACAACCAATTCCTTTATCACTTTTATCTTTCTGTATTCGTTAATTTTCACATCAAAATACTCTTGTATTTCGTACTTTACAGCTACTTTTTTAGCAACCAAATCCATATAATCAGAAACTATAGGATAGGAAGTAATAATATAGGAGAACCAATACAATTTCTCTCTTTTCTGATTTTTTGATTCTAAAACAAAAGCAATCATATTACTCTTTTCCACTTTTCTAATGATACCGTTCGCTGCTTTTAATACCTCCGTTTTTGGTTTTAACTTATCTGCACTTTTTGCATCTTTTTTAGCCTCTAAATACAGTTGACCAACTTTCATCATTACATCCGGACAATAAGGAACCATTTTAAGCCCTAGTACCCTCCCTAGTTTTCTACCATCTTTTGTACCATTATCTTCAATAGAAATCCCTAAGTCCTTTTTAAGTTTTTTAGCATAAGGCTGAGAAGCGTTTAATAAACAAAAACCAAATTTTATGGTGGCTTCTTCTTTACTAAGATCTTTGGGTAATTTTTCTACACATCCGCAACTTTCCTCTGCTATTTTCTCTATATACTTCTGAGAAAATGTAGTTGTAACAACAAGGAATAAAGACAAAATAGACAATACCTTTTTAATTTTCATAGCCACAAATTTTAACTTCAAATATACTATTCATCATTTAAATTAAAAGTGCTGTTCTCGCTATTTTTCAAAAGCATCTATTACCAACAAAAAAAGAGAGCTATATAGCTCTCTTTCTGTATTCTTATTTTTGTATAAAAATTTGATTAAACATTAAATCTAAAGTTCATCATATCTCCATCTTGTACAATATATTCTTTACCTTCTACAGATAACTTTCCAGCTTCTTTTACTTTTGCTTCGCTTCCTAATGTAACGTAATCGTCGTACTTAATTACCTCTGCACGAATAAATCCTTTCTCAAAATCTGTATGAATTACTCCAGCTGCCTGAGGAGCTGTATCTCCAATATTAATGGTCCAAGCTCTTACCTCTTTAACTCCAGCTGTAAAATAAGTTTGTAAGTTTAACAACTGATATGCAGAACGAATTAACTTAGCTGCTCCGGGTTCTTCCAAACCTGCATCTGCTAAGAACATCTGTCTTTCTTCATAATCTTCTAACTCGTTAATATCTGCTTCTGTTCCAACCGCTAATACCAATACCTCAGCATTCTCGTTAGCCACTGTTTCTCTAACCTTTTCTACAAAATCGTTACCAGATACTGCAGAACCTTCGTCTACGTTACATACGTACAATACAGGCTTAATAGTAATTAACTGTAAAGGCTTTACAAACTCTATTTCTTTTTCTCCAAACTCTAGAGAACGAACAGATTTCCCTTCTTCTAAAGCGGTTTTAATAGCATCTAAAACATCAAATTCAGCCTGAGCAGCTTTGTCTCCAGTTCTAGCAGCCTTTTTTACACGCTCTAAACGTTTCTCAACCGTTTCTAAATCTTTTAACTGTAATTCTATATCTATCGTTTCCTTGTCTCTAATAGGGTCTACAGAACCGTCTACGTGTACAATGTTATCGTCTTCAAAACAACGCAATACATGTAAAATAGCATCTGTCTCACGAATGTTTGCTAAGAATTGATTTCCCAATCCTTCTCCTTTACTTGCTCCTTTTACCAATCCAGCAATATCTACAATTTCTACAGTAGCAGGAACCACTTTTTCTGGATTTACCAAAGACTCTAATTTTTCTAATCTTGGATCTGGTACATTTACCACGCCAATATTAGGCTCAATAGTACAGAACGGAAAATTCGCACTCTGTGCCTTGGCATTAGACAAACAATTAAACAACGTCGATTTCCCTACATTTGGTAATCCTACAATACCTGCTTTCATGGTTATAATTTTTAGCGAGCCAAAGATACAAATAACAATGATTAATTGTGAATTAAGTTGAAAGTTAAAAGTTTGAAAATTTATAACGTTTTTTTGAATACTTTAGAACTTTAAAACCTTCGACTTTACAAACCTAAAACAGGTTAAAAGTGTAACTTTATAAACCTATAACTTTCTAACCTTATAAACTTGTAAAAGTTATGAACTTAACCATGAACATTCCTGCTTTGTTATTCCCAGCAATTTCTCTAACCATGCTTGCTTACAATGCACGTTATTTAGCCATTGCTGTCTTAATTAGACAGTTACACAAAGAGTATCAAACCTCTCATGAAAAGAATGTTGGAATTCAGATTAAAATTTTAAGCAAACGTTTAAACTTAATTAGAGCCACACAAGGATCTGCTATCTTAAGTTTTTTAGGAAGTGTATTTACTATGTTTATGCTCTATTTAGAAGCAAAAGCCGTAGCCAACGTAGTATTTATCATTAGTCTTTCTTGCATGATGCTCTCTTTGATTCTTTTGTTTATAGAAATTCAGATATCTACCAGAGCTTTACAAGTGCAATTGAAGGATATGGAGGTGTAAGTTGATTAAAAAATTAAATGATTGACTTAGTGTTGAGCTTAGTAGAAATATTTTGAAGCTACATTCTAAACAGAAAAATAAGCCACTACATTACTAACATTTATCACAACTATGTTAACAACTTTCAGAAAATTTGGATTCCATTAATATATTACTAGCTAATTTTATGAAGATCAATCATAAAATAAAAAACAATGAAACAGGAATTAGATATATTATTGAATACTGATAATCGTGCTGAACTATATATTAAAGAAGTAATAAGCCCCCTATTACCAAATGCAGAACTAGAAAACTGGCTAACAGCTGGAATCTCTAACTATTCAGACATCGAAATAGGATTATCAAATTTGGATATTTGCAAAGGAAGTAACTATGAGTTTAATTTTGATGGTTCTGATTCTGTAGAACTAATTCATTTTACATCAATTAACAACCTCTTTTCCATACTAAGAAGTAAATCTCTATGGATGAGAGACCTAAACTCAATGGAAGATGAAAATGAATTCATATTTGCCAACAAATTTCTACCACAACATGACGATGTTCAAAAACTAAAGAAAAAAATTATGTCTTTATCTTTTTTACTTTTTTCTGAAGACCAAGTAAAAAATGAATATATGTGGAAAAAATACGGTGACGATCATAAAGGAGTATGTATCAAGTTTAAATTAAAAAAGCTAAATTCAGCTCAAATGTTCATGAACCCATATCACATCTCTAAAATCAAATATCGTTGTATAGAAAAAGAAATAAGTGAACTTAAACTTTTAAAAGAAAGACATAATGCTTTTTTAGAAAATTATGGCTATGCCGCAAATAATATAAACGAAATTCTATTGGTCCTTTCCGCATCATACAAAAACAAAAAAGAATTCCATAAAGAACAAGAAATTAGAATATTAAAATACATTAAAAATTTAATTCCTGAGTTCACTTATGACAGTAAAAGTAAAAAAACAAGTCGTTTTGTAGAATTCCCAATAAATAGTATTAAAACAAGAAAAAATCATCCAATTTTAAATATCCAAGAATTTATTTTTGGGAAAAATGTTGATATGGAAACTATTCCTTTAATAACAGATAGTGCTTCTTACTCTCTTAAAACATATATAAACTGGAGAATACTTAGACAAAAAACGAATTAACAATTTGAAACTCGTAATTGTTAATTCGTTTTTTGTTTTGGCATAAAGCCTATAGCTTAGAGCCTAAAGCTCCAATTACTTCCCAAACAATCCTGGTAAGAACATACTAATTCCCGGTATAAAAGTTACAAGTAACAATACAAATACCATTACGCCTAAGAAAGGTAACAAAGGTTTAATTACTTTACTCACCTCAACACCTGCTACACCACTACCAATAAATAATAAAGTTCCTACAGGCGGTGTACACAAACCAATACATAAGTTCAGTACCATTACAATTCCAAAGTGTACAGGATCCATTCCTATTTCTGTTACAATGGGTAAGAAAATAGGAGTAAAGATTAACACTGCAGGAGTCATATCCATAAAAGTACCTACAATTAATAAAGTAATGTTAATTGCTAATAACATTAAAATAGGGCTATCAAAACTAGACAACATAAAACCTGAAATCATTTGTGGAATTTCGTTGTATGCAAACAACCAAGACAAGGCCATAGAAGTACTAATTAAGAACATAACCACAGCTACTGTTTTAGAACTCTTTACAATAACAGCCCCCAAATCTTTTACCTTAATCTCTTTATAAACAAGACTTAATACCAATGCATATATTACAGCAATTACTGCTCCTTCTGTTGCCGTAAACACACCAAAAACAATTCCTCCAACCACTACAATAATCATTAAAATACTTAGAATTGCTTTTCTAAAATCGTCTAATAAATGCTTTAATGGAACGCGTTCTTCTTTTGGAAACTTGTTTTTAACCGCTACCATAGCAGCCCAAACAATAAAAGCCAATCCTAATAAAATACCAGGTAAATATCCCGCTAAGAACAATGCTTCTACAGATGCAGTTCCGGCACTTGCCAATGCAAATACAATTAAAACATTACTTGGTGGAATAATTAATCCTACTGTAGAAGAAGTAATATTTAACGAGGCACTAAATGGTTTTGGATAGTTTTCCTTTTCCATACGCTTGGCTAAAATTCCTCCAATAGCAGATGCAGATGCTGCAGCAGAACCAGAAACAGCTCCAAAGAACATTGCCGAAATAATATTTACATACAATAAACCTCCTGGAAAACTCCCTACCAAAGATTTAGAAAAATTAACCAGTCTATTAGCAATACCTCCACTGTTCATTATATCTCCTGCGAGTATAAAAAACGGTATTGCCAACAACGCAAAACTATCTATACCTGTAGTCATTTGCTGCATAATAGTAGTTACAGCTGGCAACCAAGGCAAACTAATCAATAACGTAATAGTGGTTGCAATTCCCACACTATAAGAAACGGGTACTTTTAATAAAAGTAGACCAAATAAAATCACAAAAAGTGTTATAACTCCAATAACTGCTACACTCATAATTAAACTGTTTTATTTGTAGAGATAACTTTTTTATAATCTCTTATGTAATTGATAATGTGATACGAACTAAAAAACAAAATGATGATTCCACAAACAGGAACAATACTATATACGTAGCCTACCGGAAACCCTAAAGATGGTGATAATTGCCCTAACTTTAATGTAATAGAAACCAAGTTGATTCCTCCAATTACCATAACAGCTAATGCAAACCCCATAATACTTAACTCTATAAACAAGCTAAGAATGTGCTTCCCTTTTGTGCTAAATTTCTCGTAAAAGAAATCAATCGCCATTTGCCCTTTGTAACTTCTAGAATAAGCCGTAGCTAAGACCGCTAACCAAATCAATAAAAATCTAGACAACTCTTCTGTAAATCCAGAACTAATTTTTGCATAACGTGCAATTACTTGCCACACTACATCTACTACCAACACTACAAAAATTACTATCAATAATAATTCTAATAGTTTTTTAACACCTTTAAATAACTGCTCCATATTACTTAGTATTTTGAATTGCCTCGACTATATCTGCAAACGATTTCTTCTTAAAAGCTGCTATAATCGATTTTGTTTTCTCTCTAAAAGGTGCTTTGTCGGGTCTGTAAATGTTTACTCCTGCCTCCTTTAAAACCTTTAACCCTTCGTTCACAGATTCCTCCCAAAATTGCTTCTGAGCTTGGGCAGATATATTAGCTGCACCATATACCCATTGTTTTTCCTCATCAGTCAACCTGTCTAAAGTTTTTGTTCCCATAATCAACACATCTGGTATGTAGGTATGTTGATCAAAACTATAGTGTTTACACACCTCAAAGTGACGAGATGTAACAAAAGATGGAATGTTATTTTCTGCTCCATCTACCACACCTTGTTGTAAAGCTGTGTACAACTCTCCATAAGCCATTGGTGTAGGAGAACCGTCTAGAGCACTTACCATTTTTACTGCTGTAGGGTCGTTCATTACACGAATCTTTAACCCCTGTACATCGTTTGCAGATTCTACGGGTTTATTTACTGTATAAAAACTACGAGCACCTGCATCGTAAAAACACAATCCTCTTAACCATCTATCGTCTCCTTTTTGCAATAGCTCTCTCCCTATCTCACCTTCTAATACTTTAAAACAATGTTCTTTATCTCTAAAAATATAAGGAATACTAACGGCTCCATATTCTGGCACAAAATTGGCCATAGTTGCAGCACTTACTTTTGTCATGGAAATACTTCCTATTTGAAGTAGCTCTAAAGCTTCACGTTCACCACCTAATTGTCCGTCAGGATAAATCTTTACTTTTAACTTTCCTCCCGATGCTTTTTCTAACTCTTGTTGAAAAACCACAATTCCCTTGTGAACTGGGTGCGAAATAGGCAAACTGTGTGCTAAGGTCAACGTTTTCGTTTCCTTTAGCTCCGAACAGGAAGCTACTAGCAACGCACAAATCAAATAAAAATACACTCTCATAATTCTGTTTTAAAAAGCTACACTAGGCAACCATTGAATACTCTTTATAATTAAAATTTAAAATAGTTTACAGCATTATTATAGCAGATATCCTCTACCATTTTCCCTAAGAACTCAACGTCATTTGGAATTTCTCCATTTTCTACATCTTGTCCTAAAAGGTTACACAAAATTCTACGGAAATATTCATGTCTAGAAAAAGACAAGAAACTTCTACTATCCGTTAGCATTCCCACAAATCGGCTTAACAAACCAATGTCTGACAATACTTGCAATTGTTTTTCCATTCCATTCTTCTGATCCATAAACCACCAAGCAGAACCCCATTGCATTTTCCCAGGCACTTCACTGTTTTGAAAGTTCCCCATCATGGTAGCAAACACCTCGTTGTGTGCTGGGTTTAAATTGTAAGTAATGGTCTTAGCTAATTTATTTTCTTGATCTAATCGATCGAAGAATTTAGACAATTGAGTTGCAAAATTGTAATCTCCAATAGAATCACAACCTGCATCTGCTCCAAAAGAAGCAATCAATCTTGAATTGTTATTTCTGATAGGTCCTAAATGGAATTGTTGAGCCCAATCTTTGTCTGCATACATTACAGACAAACTATATAAGATACAAGAGCGATATTGCTCGTTTTCTTCTATTGATAAGCTTTCTCCTTTGATTCTTTTTGAAATAGCCGTATCTACAACATCTTCATCAAAATCATCAAATATCAATGGACCAGTTAAACCAAAATCTGATAATCGGCAACCTACCTCAGCAAAAAAGTCAACTCTTTGTTGTAGAGCCGCTTTTAAAGAAGCTAAATCTTGAACCTCAACTCCAGATACTTCCGCTAATTTTTGAATATAAGCTACAAATCCATCTCCTTCAATATTCACCACATTATCGGCTCTAAAGGTTGGCAACACCTTGGTATCAAAATCATTTTCTGCTATGTAGATATGCCATTTTAAATCGTCTGTAGGATCATCTGTAGTACATACCACTTTTACATCCGCCTGATTTAATAAACCTTGAGGAGTTGTGTTTTGTAATTTTTCTGATGTTTGCTCGTAAATTTCTTTACAAGTAGACGGTTGTAAAATATCCGTAATTCCAAAGTATTTTTTTAACTCTAAATGAGTCCAGTGGAACAAAGGGTTTCTAACTGTATAAGGAACCGTTTCTGCCCATTTTTCAAACTTTTCGTAAGAAGTAGCATCACCAGTAATGTACTTTTCATCAATACCATTGGCACGCATTCCTCTCCACTTATAGTGATCTTCTGCCAACCAAGCTTCTGTAATATCTGCAAAACCCTGATTCTTAGCAATTAATTCTGCAGACAAGTGATTGTGATAATCTACAATTGGCATTTTAGCCGCATACTGATGATACAAGATTTTTGCTGTTTCGTTTTGCAGCAAAAAATCTGGGTTCATGTAGTTGGAATCGTTTTTAATTGCACTCATCTTACAAACTTCTTTTAATTCCTAACTCCAATCCTCTTAACTCTGCCAAACCTTTTAATCTACCCAAAGCAGTGTAACCACAATAGGCATTATCATTGGTCAAATCATCTATAATCTGATGTCCGTGATCCGGTCTCATCACCAACTCAACACCTCTTTTTGCCTCTACTTTAGCAACGGCCTTTACCACCTCGTACATATCGCTAGATCCACCCAAGTGTTCATCTTCAAAGAAACTTCCATCAGCTTCTCTACGAACATTTCTTAAATGTAAAAAGTGAATTCTATCTGCAAACTTCTCTATCATTTTAGGTAAATCATTTGCCGGATTTGCTCCTAGTGACCCTGTACAAAACGTAATTCCGTTAGATGGGCTATCTACAAAACCAACCAAATCATCCAAATCAGCTTCTGATTTTATGATTCTTGGCAATCCCAAAATATCCATTGGTGGATCGTCTGGGTGAATAGCCATTACGACTCCATTTGCTTCTGCAACCGGAACCACTTCATTTAAAAAGAATGATAAATTACTTTTTAAATCTTCGTGAGAATATCCATCGTACTGAGCAATCATCGCTTTGAATTCCTCCATAGTTAAATCATCCACCGTACCTGGCAATCCTTTTAAAATACAGTCTGACAAACGTTCTTTTTCCTCTGCAGACATTTGCTCAAAAGCAACTTTTGCTTTTGCTAAAACTTCAGCTGTATAATCATTCTCGGCACCTTCACGCTCCATTAAATACACTTCAAAAACGGCCATTTCTACCTTATCGAAACGCAAAGCCGTAGCTCCATTTTGCAAAGGCCAAAACAACTGCGTACGTGTCCAGTCTAATACAGGCATAAAGTTGTAACAGATATTTTTAACACCACAAGCAGCTACATTCTTAATACTCTGCTTATAGTTTTCTATACGTTCTAAATAATCTCCTTTTTGTAGTTTGATATTTTCATGAATAGGAATACTTTCTATAAAAGACCATTCTAAACCAGCCTCTTCTATCATCGTTTTCACTTTCATGATTTCTTCTACTTCCCAAACTTCACCATTCTGAATATGGTGTAAAGCAGTAACTACACCTGTTGCTCCTGCTTGTGCTATATGCGATAACTGAACTGAATCAGTTACTCCAAACCATCTAAATGTTTGTATCATTTTTAATCTCTTTTTAAATCTTTTAATTTAACCAATGCTAGTAACTCTGTAACCTTTTTAGGATGTTGAGCAATTATATTCTTTGTTTCGTATGGATCTGTCTTATGGTTATACAACTCAATAGCTTTACCTCCTTTTAAAGTCAACCTATAGGTATCTGTTCTAATACTTCTGGTATTATTTTTATACGCATAGGCTACATGACCTTCTTTTTTTACGTTTCTCAACATCGGTTTCAAAGACACTCCATCTGCAAAAGCAGGAATTGGCAAATCTGTCAAATCACATAAGGTTGGAAAAATATCTACCGTTTCTACAATAGCATCCGTTCCTTTTCCTTTCTTACGGATCGATTTATCGACAATTATTAAAGGTGAATGCAAAGCTTCATCAAACAAGCTATGCTTTCCCCAAATGGCATGCTCCCCTAAACTCCAACCATGATCTCCCCACAATACAATGACTGTGTTCTTATCTAATCCTGTTTCCTTTAACTTATCTAACACTTTACCCACCTGTGCATCTGCATAAGTAACACAAGCAGCGTAGTGTTTTTTAACCTCGTTGGCAAATTTTTTATCCTTTCTAGGATCCTTATCCAATCGATTGTATTTCATGAATTCACCTGAGGCATGCCACGTAGAATTCCAAAATGGTTTTTCAGGAAATGGAGCATCGGGAATCTCAACTCCGCTGTAAATATCGTAATATTTTTTGGGTGCACCAAAAGGTAAATGAGGTCTTATAAAACCTACCGCAAAAAAGAATGGTTTGTCCCCCTTGCTAAATTCTTCTAATTGTGTAATAGCTGCATTGGCTATATGACCATCCGGATAAATAGTATCAGCTCCTGTTTCTGCTTGAAAAACAGCCATTTCACCTGCTTTTTTTCTAATTTCTCCGTGAGCCAAACCATGCATGGCACCTTTTGGACTTTTCCAATCTGCAAAAGGAATCCAACTCTTATCCCAAGCACCAGGCATTTCAACTTCATTGGGATCGTTCCAATCTTTTCCTCCTCTACCTCCAGGATGATGAGAAACTTTACCTAATGAAACCGTTGTATAGCCATGTTTTTTAAACCAATCTGGCATACTAGGTAAAACAGCATTTGGATTTTCTTTCATCCTTTTCTGTCTTCTAAATAAAGCTGCATTGGAATTTTTATGATATCCTGCTTCTTCGTATAAACCTGTTAACATGGTATATCTTGATGGACCACAACTGGGAGCATTTACATAGTGATTGTAAAAGGCTCTACCTTTTTTTGCCAAAGCATCGATATTTGGAGAAACAATATAGTCTGCACCAAAAGATTTTAGCTCTGGACGTAAATCATCCACACAAATTAACAATACATTCTTTTTATGTTGAGCAGAAGCTCCCCAAAAAAAAGATGCAATTAAGAATACAATAACTATCCTAAAATATTTCATTTTAATTAAAATTAAACTCCGCTAAAAGCGCTAAACCCTCCATCAATTGGCACTACAATACCTGTAACAAAGCTTGCAGCATCGCTTAATAACCATTGTACAGTCCCGTTTAACTCTTCAGATTCTCCAAAACGTTTCATAGGTGTGTTCTGAATAATTGTGTTACCTCTATCTGTGTAAGAACCATCTTCGTTAGTTAACAATCGTAAATTTTGTTTACCAATAAAAAAACCTGGAGCAATTGCATTTACTCTTAACTTGTCTCCAAACTTTAACGCAAATTCAGTAGCCAACCATTTGGTAAAACTATCTATTGCTGCTTTAGATGCAGAATATCCAACTACTCTTGTAATTGCTTGGGCTGCTGCCATAGAAGAAACATTAATAACACTTCCTTTACCATTGGCTACAATCTCTTTTCCAAAAACCATAGAAGGTAAAACGGTACCATCTAAATTTAATTCAGATACTTTTCTAAAATCGTCCATTTGCAAATCGAACACATTTTTATCTGGTCCAATAGTTGCTCCTGGCATATTTCCACCAGCTGCGTTAATTAAACTGTCAATCTTACCCCACTTTGCAATAATTTGATCTTTTACTTCTACCAAAGAAGCTTCGTTTAAAACATCGCAAGCAAATCCTAAAACCTCACTATTAATCTCTTTTAAAACCGCTAATTTATCAGCAACGGTACTTTCGCTTCTACTAATAATTACCACCTTAGCTCCTTCTCTTAATAAATGTTCTGCAATGCTTCCTCCTAAAACACCTGCTCCTCCGGTTACAATAATTACCTGATTTTGAATACTAAATAACTCCGACATATGAATACTTTTATAATTACGTGTGCGAACACGAAATTACACAAAAAAACACACAAAATAAATATTTACTAATTTTTTTCCTTTATTTTGTCTTACTAACTAATAACAAACCTTCTAACCATAAATAATTTGAATAGGATTAAAGACATAGCCAAAAAGGCAAATGTATCTGCTGGAACAGTAGACAGAGTAATTCACAATCGTGGTGGAGTTTCAGAAAAAACTAGAAAGAAGATTCTTAAAATTATAGATGAAAGCAACTATACGGTAAATCCTGTTGCCAGTATTTTAGCTTCTAAAAAAAAGTTTTCTATTGCTACATTACTTCCGCTTCCTATTTCATCTAACGATTTTTGGCAAACACCCAAGAAGGGAATTTTAGATGCAGCCAAAGAAATACAAAGTTTAGGTTTTGAAATAGTCAATTACGAATTCGATCAATTTGACCCAAAGTCTTACCACGAGTCTTTTAATAGAATGTTAGCCGAAGAACCCAATGCTGTTTTACTTGCTCCCATTCTTCAAAAAGAAACGCTAGAAACTATTAAACAACTAGACGAGAATAACATTCCTTACGTTACTATTAATGCAGAAACAGAAGGATTAAACAACATCTCTTTTATTGGTCAGAACTCTTATAAAGCAGGTTATCTAGCAGGTAAATTATTCAACTGGGTACTACCTAATGACTCTTATGTATTGAGTATAGAAATAAGAAGAGATTTAGCCAATCACAAGGTAATAAACGATAGAATAAGAGGTTTTGAAGACTATCTAACGACTAGCTCTAAAACAATTTTACCAAAAACCATTGTTATTGATATTGATAAATTAAACAACGAAACCTTACTAAGTAGTGTCTTAAAAAAAGAGTTGGAAGATTTTCCTAACATCAAAGGAATTTTTGTTCCATCTAGTAAGTCTTACACTATTGCAAAAAGCATTTCGAAGATTAATAGAAAAGACATTGAAATTGGAGGTTTTGATACCACGCCAAAAAATGTAGCTTACCTAAAGGACGATACGATTAATTTCCTAATTAGTCAAAAACCCTATCAACAAGGTTACGACGGTATTAAACTCCTTTTTAATTATTTAATCAATAAAAAAACACCTCAAAAAAACTTCTACTCTCCTATTGAAGTAATTTTTAAAGAGAATGTAGATTATTTATAGAGGCTTTGCTATCGAACGTTTTATGCCATAAGTTGTAAGCTTAAATCCTATAAAAATGTTAAAAAGCTTACTACATATAGCAATAAAAAATGCTTTATATTTGCCCGATTACTTTTAGATAACAAATAATTATATGAATACTATAGAAGAATTTAAAGCTTACGTAGCGCAAGTAGAAGCTACAGAGGGATATACAAAACCTTTAGCATTTGGATTAGGAATCCGTCGTTCTAAAGGAGAAAAAGTTTTAGATGTAAATTTCCCATCTATTAACTGGGATACTGCTTTTGGAACTGCAGCTTTATTACAAGATGTTGTAGGTTTTAAAGGAGGAGAAAATGGTTATGTAACAGTTTCTAAAGAACAATTACAAAAAGGATTTGACAATTTTGCTGCTTTTCACGGAGAAATAGAAAAACACCCAAACATTGTTTTAATTCAACAATTATTAGAAAACTACAACGTACCAACAAACACATACCAAGATATTGATGTTGTTGCCTATTTCTTATTTGATAAAGACCAACCTGTTGCAGATGCAGTAGAAGGATACTTTAAATTACAATGCTTATCGCAACTACACGTATTGCCTCACGGATTGTCTTTAGAGGGGGTGTTTGGTAAATTAAACAATATTGCATGGACCAATCATGGACCAATTTTGCCAGAAGATATTTCTGCAGAAAGAATTAAAGCAACTTTTAAAGGAGAAAACATTGTAGTTTCTCACGTAGATAAATTCCCTTACATGGTAAACTACCACGTACCAAATGGAGTTCGTATTGCTAGCGGATCTCAGGTTCGTTTAGGAGCTCATTGTGCTGTTGGAACTACTGTAATGCCTGCAGGGTATGTAAACTTTAATGCCGGAACTAAAGGTAATGCAATGATAGAAGGTCGTGTTTCTGCAGGAGTAGTTGTTGGTCATGACTCTGATTTAGGAGGAGGTGTTTCTATTATGGGAACATTGTCTGGAGGTAACAAAAATGTAATCTCTATTGGTGATAAATGTTTATTAGGAGCTAACTCTGGTACTGGAATCTCTTTAGGATTTGGATGTACTATTGCCGCTGGTGTATATGTTACTGCTGCTGCTAAAGTTTGGTTATACGATGCTAACAAACAACCTGTAGATATTAACGGAAACGTAGTTGCAGAAGGAGAAAACATTGTAAAAGGTGCCGAGTTAAACGGAAAAGACAAATTGTTATTCTTGTTAAACTCTACCAACGGTCACTTAGAATGTAAGCCTAACCCAAAAACAATTGAGTTAAACGAAGCATTACACGTTAAGAATTAAAAAGAACAACTTTTTATAATAAACAACAACCACCTGTAAGTAACAGGTGGTTGTTTTATTATAAAATATGACCATTCAAAAATTATATATTACTACTTTTACAGTAGAACATTAAAACTTATACACTTTATGGATTTTTTAATAGACCTAGCTTTTTGTGCTGCAGCAGGTTTGGCAGCAAGCTTTTTGTTTAGCGGTAGCAGATTTGGAATACTTGGTTACATAGTAATTGGAGCAATTGGAGGATTTATAGGACAATTTATTTTTGGTTATTTTCAAATTAACATAGTAGGTGGCTATTTAGGTAAATTCTTATATGCCTTTGCTGGTGCATTAATTTTATTATTTGTCTTAAGCCTTTTTAGAAGTAAAAGAAAAGACAAAGAATAAACATTACTTACATTGGTAAATAACTTCTAATAACAACAGTTTATTTATTAGTTATTAAAATTGATAAAAATTAGATGCTATGAAATTATTAATTGAATTTGCTGCCGTTCTCCTCTCTGGATGGATAGCGTATTATTACTTTGCAAAAGTAGAAAGAGGATTTATTGGGCTAATGATTATTGGTATTATAGGAAGTGTACTAGGACATTATACTATAGAAGCTTTTATTAGAGACTACACAAGACCTGTAATTGCTAAATTCATTGCTTATATTATTGGAGCTATTGTTTTTCAGCTAGCTTATAACTTTGTCATGAAAAAATTCATACTTAAAGAAGAAAGCCAAGAAACTGAATCAAAAAAATAACATTAAGAAATAGTTAAAAACACTACATTCTTAAAGAACTTAAAAGCGAGAAATACTAAAGTATTTCTCGCTTTTTTATCATTTGTTAATTACACAAATTTTAACAACATAAAATACGTATAAAAAATAAACTTAATTCTTTTTTTTGTTAAACAATAACATTCATCACTATTTTTAAGATATCATATGTTAATCAATTCAACTTGTTTATTATCTTCGGACGGCAATTATTAACTAAAAAACAACAATTATTTAACTAACAAAAAAAATGAGCTTATTAATAGACCTGACCATTGCAGCATTCGCTGGATGGTTGACAAATTATTTTTTAGGAAAAAGTGAACATGGAATTTTAGGATACTTAGGTATCGGAATTATTGGAAGTATTATAGGGATTGTACTTCTAGAAGCTATAGTAAGTCCTTATACACACCCCATTGTAAGTAAACTAGTTACAACTTTATTAGGTGCGATAATCTTTCAGGTTAGTCTTAACTTATTTAGAAGAGAGAAAAAAGAACATGAAGAGTCAGAGAAACAAACTAAACTAACATAAAATCAAAACTTTACGAAAGTAAAAAACTAAAACTAAACCCTAAAAGCTAGCTAATTTTTAATAATTAGCTAGCTTTTTACTTTTACACAATTACGGACTCTATTCTAAGCTAGAAAAACCTAAAATAACAGCTTCATAAGTTTAACATTTGTTTAAAAAGATAACTTACATCAATCAAAAGCAGACATCTAATGTTAACTAAATATCATTCTTAACTATCTTCGCGCGCGGTAAAATAAACTAAAAACAATATTTATTTAATATAGAAATGGACTTAATATTAAATCTAACTTTCGCTGTTTTTTCTGGATGGTTAACGAATTCTTATTTGGGAAAAAATAACAATGGCTTTTTAGGATACTTTGTTACAGGTGTTATAGGAAGTATCTTAGGTGTAATTTTATTTAAATCATTAATTATTGGTTTTATACATCCAATTTTAGTGAAACTAATTACAACTTTACTAGGTACAGTACTATTCCAAATTGGACTAAACTTAATCACCCGAGAAAGAAAAGAACAAGAAGACACAAAAAAACAGACAAAACTTACTTAAAACCAATGTTTTAACCAATTTTAAGTTAAAAACTTCCACTTAAAAACAGATGAATTCTTAAAAATTCATCTGTTTTTTTTTGTAACATACAGCACTATAACACTTTTTTTACTAATAAACTAAAAAGAATAACAAATATCAATCCATCGGTATTTTTACGTAACTTTATGACTATCAACACATAATATATATTAAATGAAAAAATTATGGATTTCGTTATTACAGTTTTGTTGGCCGGTCTATCGGGGTGGCTTGTCAACTTTCTATTCAAAAATTCGGATTTAGCCCCGATTGTCTACTTTTTTATTGGGTTACTTGGAGGTACATTGGTTAGTTTTATTTTCCAAAGTTTTAAAATCCCATTCTTAAGCGGACATTTAGGAACCTTCTGTTTTTCCCTAATTGGTTCTATTATAATTTACAGCCTACTAGAAATAAGATCTAGATTTAAGAGTACGGCAAAGTAAACTTGACCTAAATACCTTCCCTAAATTTTATAGACTCCTCTCCTCTATAAAAACTCTCATTTACAATACTTTAATACTATTTTTAGCGTTCTAATATTTGACTAAATCATCTTTTTTTCGTAAATTATCGTGGGTCATTTAATTAAAACTAAAAATGTATAAATCATGGATTTCATTATCACAGTGCTACTTGCCGGATTCGCGGGCTGGTTAGCAAACTTTTTATTCAAAAACATGGACCTAGGTCCAATGGTTTATTTTTTTGTTGGTATTGTGGGTGGTACAGTAATCAGTTTTATTTTTAAAACATTTAACATTCCTTTTTTAGGTGGACATTTAGGAACTTTTGGCTTTGCTCTTATTGGTTCCATAACAATTTACCTTACTATAACCGCCATTACCTTTTTTAAAAAAACAGAAAATTAAACCACTTTTACTACCCCACTTTTTTAATTAGCAATTCATAACTATCTTTAAATAGATTACTTTTGCCATATGGTAAAAGAGATTCAATTACGTATTAAACTACAGGAAGAAAATAAGGAAAATATCCTTACTATAAAAGCTGCCCAATGGTTAGATATCAATAGAAAAGACATTAACAGTGTAAAAGTGCTTAGAAAATCTATTGATGCACGAAAGCCTCAAATTTACTTTAATTACAAAGTTGCAGTGTATATAAAAGAACCTGCTCCACAAAACTCTGAATATCAATTTAACTACCAAGATGTTGCCAACAAACCTGAAATACATATTGTTGGTTTTGGACCTGCTGGTATGTATGCAGCACTACGTTGTATAGAACTAGGATACAAACCTATCGTTTTAGAACGTGGTAAAAATGTGCAAGACAGACGTAGAGATTTACGTCAGATTAACCAATTCCATAACGTAAACGAAGACTCTAACTACTGTTTTGGAGAAGGTGGTGCAGGTACATACTCCGATGGAAAATTATACACGCGTAGTTTAAAGCGTGGTGATGTTCGTAGAATTTTTGAAAACCTAGTATACCATGGTGCAACCGAACAAATTTTAATTGATGCACATCCACATATTGGAACCAATAAGCTTCCTAAAATTATTGCCAAGATTCGTGAGAACATCATTCACTACGGTGGAAAAGTACATTTTGAATCTAGAGTGGTAGATATTACTACTAAAAACAACAAAGTACAAGCTATTCAGCTCCAAGATGGTAGAGAAATGGATTGTAAAGCATTAATTCTTGCTACGGGTCACTCGGCACGTGATGTGTACGAATTATTACATCAAAAAGAAATAGCATTACAAGCAAAATCTTTTGCTATGGGAGTTCGTGTAGAACACCCTCAAGAAATAATAGATAGTATTCAATACCATTGCGAAGGTAAAAGACACGAATTACTACCTGCAGCTGCCTATGGTTGGGTAGAACAAGTAAGAGAACGCGGAGTATATTCTTTTTGTATGTGTCCTGGTGGATTTATAGTTCCTGCTGCTACAGCAAATGGTGAAGTAGTCGTAAATGGAATGTCTCCATCTAAACGAAACAATGTCTTTGCCAATTCTGGAATTGTGGTAGAAATTAACGCTCAAAAAGATTTGCAAAAATACGAACAGTATGGAGCACTAAAAGGCCTACAGTACCAAAAAGACTTAGAACGCTTGGCTTTTACAGCTGGTGGTAGAACACAAACTGCTCCTGCTCAAAGATTAACCGATTTTATTGATGGTAAGCTATCTCCAGAATTGAATCCAACTTCTTATCAACCTGGTTTAAAATCGTCTCCTTTACACTCTTTACTCCCCAAAGCCATTGGTGGTAGATTGCGTAAAGGTTTTGCTCAAATAGGTGCTAAAATGCACGGATACAATACCAACGAAGCCAATATCGTAGGAGTTGAATCTAGAACCTCATCGCCTGTAAACATCCCAAGAAAAGACAATTTAGAGCATCCAGAAATAGAAGGGCTATTCCCATGCGGAGAAGGTGGTGGTTATGCTGGTGGAATTATTTCTGCCGCTATGGATGGTGAAAGATGTGCAGAAGCTGCAATTAGCCAATTAAACAGATACTCTTAACATTATTTGTTACCTTTACCATAACAC
This sequence comes from Wenyingzhuangia sp. IMCC45574, assembly GCF_054182685.1. Lineage (NCBI taxonomy): Bacteria > Pseudomonadati > Bacteroidota > Flavobacteriia > Flavobacteriales > Flavobacteriaceae > Wenyingzhuangia > Wenyingzhuangia sp. IMCC45574. The sequence continues at coordinate 1,892,914 of NZ_CM135169.1, forward strand.
AAGGCTTTGTAGTTGCAAACACTAACAAAACTATAGTTAGACTCCATGAATGACTCAAAGTACTACAGCAAATTATCTAAAACACAGCTAACACTTGTAGACTTATTGAATTCTGAAGCTAACTTTTCAGAAGTTCCTAATACATGGCATGTGGTGGTGGTAGATGTTAAAAACTCAACTAAAGCAGTTGACAATGGCAAGCACCATCAAATTAATCTAACCGCTACAGGAGCTATTATTTCTGTCTTAAACACTATTAGAAAAGAAAAGCAACAAATAGAAATTCCATATTTTTTTGGAGGAGATGGAGCCACTTTTATCCTACCTGAATCTCTTTTAAAAAAAATTATAGTTACGCTCAATAACTATAGTGCGCATGTTAAAAAAAAGACCAATCTAATTCTTAGAGTTGGACATATCTCCGTAGCAATACTAAAAAATAAAAACACTTTTTTAAAGATCGCTAAACATAGCCTTACGAAAGAATTAGTTATTCCTATCGTTTTAGGAAATAGCCTTAAAATAGCTGAAGGGATTATTAAAAACACTTTTATAGAAAACAATTTCCAAACAGTAAAAAAAGAGCTTATTAATCTCGAGGGAATGGAGTGTAGATGGAAAGAAATACAACCTACACAAAATCAAAAAAAAGTAGTTTGTTTATTGATCGATTGTAAAGATGAAAAAAGTCAACGATTAATCTACCAAAATATTTTAAATCAAATGGATGTGTTTTTTGGAGATATTCATAAAAGACAACCGATCAAAACTAAAAATTTAAATCTAGACTTTAGCATTTCTAAAATTTGGAAAGAAATGAGAATTCGTAATGCAAACACAAGCTTTCTATATCTTATAAAAAATTGGTTAGTTACACAGTTGGGTCGTTTTTATTTTAATTTTTCTGATGATGGAAAACACTATTTAAAACAAATAGGTCAGCTTTCTCATACCCTAATGCTTGATGGAATGATTAATACAGTTTTCACTGGAAAACAAGACAAAATAAATACCTTTATAGAATATTTGGACAAATTAGAAAGGGAGCATAAAATAATTTATGGCATTCATGTAACTCATGCGGCAGTTATGTCTTGTTATGTCCTAGACAGAAAAACCAAACACTCGCATTTTGTAGATGGAACCGAAGGAGGTTACACTTCTGCTGCTAAAATGTTTAAAGCAAAATATCAAAAAATAAAGTAAAACCATCTTATTACAACAATGTCTACAACCTATAAAAACAAAGCTCATATTCTTGCCAAACTAGGAATTCAAGAACTAAATCCTATGCAAGTAGCAGCAGAAGAAGGAATTGCATCAAAAAAAGATGTTGTTTTATTATCTCCTACGGGTACAGGAAAAACCCTTGCTTTTCTGCTTCCATTAATAGAAAAATTAAATCCTAGCACTTCGGAATTACAAGCTGTAATTATTACACCTTCTAGAGAATTGGCCATACAAATAGAACAAGTTTTTAGAGAAATGGGAACAGGTTACAAAGTAAACTGTGTATACGGAGGTAGAGCCATGTCTAAAGACAAAATAGAATTGGCTCACACACCTAGTGTATTAATTGGTACTCCTGGTAGAATTGCAGATCATTTACGCAAAAATAGTTTTGATACTTTTGAGATTCGCACCCTTATTTTAGATGAATTTGACAAATCTTTAGAAGTTGGTTTTGAGGAAGAGATGAGTGAAATTGTACAACTTTTACCAGCTGTTCAACAAAAAATATTAACCTCGGCTACTCAAGAAATAGAACTCCCTAAGTTTATTGGAATTCTAAACCCACTTGAAATTAACTTTCTAAGTGAAAAGAAATCACAACTTATAATTAAAAAAGTGCTTTCGCCAGAGAAAGATAAACTAAAAACATTGGTAGATGTCTTATGCCACGTAGGAAACAAATCTGGAATTATCTTTTGCAATTTTAAAGACACTATTGCTAGAGTAAGTGATTATTTAAAAGAACACGACATTAGCCACGGTTGTTTTTATGGTGGATTGGAACAAAAAGACAGAGAACGTGCTCTAATAAAATTTAGAAACGGTACACACAAAATATTAATAGCAACAGATTTGGCTGCTCGTGGTATTGATGTGCCAGAAATTGACTTTTTAATCCACTACCAACTGCCTTTAAAGGTAGAAGAATTTACACACAGAAATGGTAGAACTGCCAGAATGCACAAGGAAGGAACTGCTTATGTGATACAGTGGAAAAAAGAGGAACTACCCACATTTATTAAAACCGATGAAGTAGAGCATTTACATGCCAATACTTTACTTGAACCTTCTGAATGGAAAACCTTATTTATTTCTGGAGGAAGAAAAGACAAAATTTCTAAAGGAGATATTGCTGGTTTACTAATCAAGAAAGGAAAATTATCGGGTAATCAAGTAGGTGTTATAGAACTAAAGCAAGACTGTGCTTTTGTATCGGTAAAAGTACAGAATACGCAATCTATTATCTCTTATGTGAATAATGAACGACTCAAAAAGAAAAAAATTAGAGTTACAGAAATTTAAATAATTCCTAATTCTATCAACATGAAAACCAATTTAAAACCAACCAACAAAAAAGAAAAATGGCTCTTGGTAGCTATGATTTTAAGCATGTGTACTTGGGGAACCAGTTGGAGCTGTGCAAAAGTACTGGGAACATATACCAGCTCTTTAAACTTATCTTTTTTACGTTTTATTTTGGTGCCTTTATCTCTAATTCCAATATCGTTTGTAACAAAAACAAAACTTACTATAAAAACCAACGGAAGCTTACATGTAATTGGAGCTTCTGTTTTTATATTGCTCTATACCTTATTTTTCTTTAAGGGAGTACACGAAGGTTTCCCGGGTGCTGGTGGAGTTTTGGTAACTACTATCAATCCCATTTTCGCCTATATCATTGGGCTTTTTATCAGTAAAATACTACCCAAAAAACAAGAATACATTGGACTCTCCTTGGGATTTATTGCAGGGATGATCCTTTTAAAAGTTTGGGAAAATGGAGGTGCTATATTTGAATTTGGAAATACCTATTTCTTATTAGCAGCATTGTCTTGGGCTGTTATGAGTAAATTTAGTTCTTATGCAAACAAATTTGGTAATGCTGTTGGTTTTAGTTTTTGGACACATTTGGCAACTCTTATCGTCCTGTTATTTATGATTAACTACGAAGAACTCTTTGATGATTTAGCCAAAGCTGATGCTATTTTTTGGGGTAACTTATTTTATTTTGGGGTGATTAACTCTGCTGTAGCCACCACATGTTTCTTATTTGTAACAGCACGAATTGGAGCCGAAAAAGCCAGTACTTTTATTTTTATAGTTCCAAGTACTGCTGTTTTAACTTCGTGGATAGTTACTGGCGAGAGTATTCTATGGAACACTATTGTAGGTGGAATATTAGGAATAATAGCAGTATTTATTATCAATGGAAAGTTTAGAAAAAATGTAAATAGAAATATTGCTAGGTAGTACGCTCTACAGTAACAATTAAATAGTATGAATACCAAAGAAGAAATCTACTTTAAAACAGATACTGAATGGCGTGAATGGTTAGCCAAGAACCATGACACATCTAAAGGAGCCTATTTAACCTTTTACAAACTAGAAACAAAAACACCTACCATGCGATGGGAAGAAGCTGTTAAAGTAGCTCTTTGTTATGGCTGGATAGACAGTACTGTAAAAAGTTTGGGCAATGGTAAACGCAAACAATATTTCTGTCCTAGAAAACCCAAAAGTATATGGAGCGCTCTAAATAAAAAATATATAGATGAATTAACCCAAAATGGTTTAATGCAAAAAAGCGGAATAGCAAGTGTTACAATCGCAAAAGAAAATGGTTCTTGGGCTTCTTTAGATAAAGTGGAAAGTTTAGTTATTCCAGAAAAACTCCAAAACGCTTTTGATCAGAACAAAATAGCATTTAACAACTACCTTAATTTTGCCCCTTCCTATAAAAAGCAATATTTGTATTGGTTTCATTCCGCTAAAAGAGAAGACACCCAACAAAAAAGAATCCTAGAGATTATAAGATTGTGTGAAGCCAATCTAAAAACTAGAAATTAAATTTTAGTCTGTAATAATCCCCAATCTTTTGGCTCTTTCTTCCCAACTTCGTCTTGCCAAGCTTCGTAAATCTTTTACCGTATCACTTTCATCCATAATTTCTAACCCCAATAAGGTTTCAATTACATCTTCTTGAGTAGCTACTCCCACTACAGAACCATATTCATCTACCACCAAGGCGATATGTTCATTTTTTTCAATAAACCTCTCAAACAACTTAGGAATGGCTAAATCTCTATTGGCCACAAGAATTTCTCTCTGAATGGTAGCCAACTCTTTGTCTCCATTACCATCTATAATAGCCCTCAGAAGTTGGTCTTTTAAAAAGTATCCTTTTATATTATCAGAATGATCGGTATAAATTGGAACTCTAGAAAATCGTAAATCCTTATTCTCATCAAAAAAAGATTGTATGGTTTGCGAAGCATCTGCTGTTTTTAGCACCGTTCTTGGAGTCATAATATGTCTTACGGCTACTTCTTTAAAACTTAACAAGCTTTTAATCATCTTACTTTCGCTTTCCTGAAAAACGCCCTCTTGCTCAGCAATATCTGCCATGGCAGAAAAGTCTTCTCTACTCAACACACTTTCTCCATGCCCCCCTTTTCCAAAGAATTTGGTAAACAATTGTAAAACCCAAAGAATTAAAGTGTATTTGCATATAAAGATTAAAATCCCCAATACTTTTGTTGTAAAGCCTGCCAAAGATTTCCAATAAGTAGCTCCAATCGTTTTTGGTATGATTTCCGATGCTACTAATATTAAAATAGTCATAATAGTAGATACAGTTCCTACCATTAAATCCTCAGTAAACGTTATTCCAAAAACAGTTCTCGAAGTATTTCCATACATTTCAACATAAGCAACCTTTGCTTGTACACCTACCAAAATAGCTCCTACAGTATGTGCAACGGTATTAATAGTTAGAATGGCAATTAAAGGCTTATCAACATCATTCTTAAGAACTTCTAGTTTTTCTGCATAAGATTTACCTTCTTGTTTTTTAACATTCACAAACGTAGGTGTAATACTCAACAAAACAGCTTCTAGAATAGAACACAAGAATGAGAAAAATATAGATAAGACAGCGAAAACGACTAATAGTGTCATGTTTAATTTTTATGTAAAAATATGGAAAATAAAAAACCTCAAGAAAAGACTTGAGGTTTTAAATATGAATATTAAGTTATATCTAATTTAGTACTAGATACTCTTTACAACTGCTTTTTTAGCTTCTTTCTTTTCTCCATCAAATCCTTCTACTCCATTTACTGTAGTATACTTCATTACATAACGCTTTCCAGGGTTAATAATGTTGTATGCATATTGTACTGCAATAGTTGCTTCGTGGAATCCACACAAGATTAGCTTTAATTTACCTGGGTATGTGTTAACATCTCCAATAGCAAAAATTCCAGGAATGTTTGTAGAGTAATCCAACGCGTTGTTTACTACAATTGCATTCTTCTCTATTTCTAATCCCCAATCTGCAATAGGTCCTAATTTAGGAGACAATCCAAATAATGGAATAAAGTGATCTGTTTCCTTAATAATTTCTCCCTCTGTTTTGTGCTTAATCATTACAGACTCAACTTTTCCATCTCCAGAAATTCCTTTTACCTCTGCATCTGTAATTAAGTTGATTTTTCCTTCTTTTGATAACTCAGCTACTTTTTCTACAGAATCTAAAGCTCCACGGAACTCATTTCTTCTGTGTACTAAAGAAACCTCACTAGCTACATCCGATAAGAAAATAGACCAGTCTAAAGCTGAATCTCCACCTCCAGAAATAACTACTTTTTTACCTCTATAGAATTCAGGATCACGAATGATATATTCTACTCCTTTATCTTCGTACTGAGCTAATTCTTTAATAGGTGGCTTACGTGGTTCAAAAGATCCTAAACCTCCAGCAATAAATACTGTTGGTGCAAAATGCTCTGTTCCTTTATTTGTAGTTACTTTAAAAGTACCATCTTCTAATTTCTCAATTGTTTGAGCTCTTTCTCCTAAAGTATAACCAGGCTCAAAAGGAGCAATTTGCTCAGCCAAATTATCAATTAAGTCTCCTGCTAACACCTCTGGATAAGCTGGAATATCGTAAATAGGTTTTTTAGGATAGATCTCCGAACATTGTCCTCCTGGTTGAGGCAATGCGTCAATTAAGTGACAACGTAATTTTAACAATCCTGCTTCGAATACCGCAAACATACCTACAGGTCCTGCTCCGATGATTAAGATATCTGTTTTAATCATTATCTTACTTTTTATTTATTATCATTTTAAATAAGCGACTGCAAAGATGCATATAATTATCTAATTAATCGCTGACTATTCGTCTTTTATCTTATTTTGAATATCCTTTACCAATCCCTTAGTAAATTCGTTCATCTTTTCTACTTTTTCTTCAAAGTCTCCTTTGATGGTATCTCTATACTTATTTAAGTAATCCGCTAAATCATCAATGTTTTCTGGCAATACCGTTTCAAAAAACTGACGTAAACGCTTCGCCATCGTTGGTGACTTTCCATTGGTAGAAATACCAATTTTCACATTTCCTTTGGTAACAATTCCACCCATATAAAAATCGCAATACGGAGGGTTGTCTGCCAAATTCACCAAAATAGCACGCTCTTTACAGTCGTTGTAAACTTTTAAGTTTACACTAGGAACATCTGTTGTAGCAATTACAATATGTTTTCCTTCTAGCATACTACTATCGTATTTTCCAACTACTCTACGTACATTGGCTGCACTGTCTGCTTTTTCAATAGTTTCGTCTCTATACATAGGAGAAATCATTGTAATTTTAGCATCTGGGCTAGATTTTAACATAAAAGAAATTTTCTCTAATGCTACATATCCACCACCAACAACCAATACATTTAAAGCAGTAACTTTTAAAAACACAGGATACAATTGATTCTTTTCCATCTTATATTGTTTTTCCTTTTTGTCTTAAAAACTGTTGATACAATACTTCGCTCTGCTTTACAGTTTCCCCAATTACAATAATAGAAGGGTTACTCATTCCTTTCTCATTAATAATTGACAAAATAGTATCTACTTTTCCTACTGCTAAACGTTCTTGTTCTCTAGTACCGTTTTCTATTACTGCTACTGGAATTTCATTTTTCCCTTTTGCGATAAAAGTGTTAATGATTTTTTCCAACTTGCTCATCCCCATTAAAACGACAATGGTAACGTTAGAGTTTGCTGCAGCTTCAACATCTTCACTTAACTCTTCATCAGAAGTAGTTCCGGTAATTACTCTAAAACTTTCATTTACTCCTCTTTGTGTTAATGATATTCCAAAACTTGCAGGTGCAGCAATGGCAGAAGTAACACCAGAAACAATTCCTATTTCTACTCCTCTCTCTACAACATATTTTAACTCCTCTGCACCACGTCCAAACACAAAAGGATCTCCTCCTTTTAATCTTACAACATGTTTTCCTTGGCTTGCATGTTCTACAATCAATTCATGGATTTTCTCCTGAATAAATTTATGCATCCCTTTTCGCTTACCAACAAATATCTTTTCTGCTTTCTCTGCATGCTCTAACAACTGTGGATTGGCCAATGCATCGTACAACACAACATCTGCTTCTTGCAACGCTCTAACACCTTTTAGTGTAATTAGCTCTGGATCTCCAGGTCCGGCTCCTACTATTGTTAATTTTCCTACACTCATACCTTTTATCTGAGGAGTTAAGAAGTTTAGTAGTTATAGTTTGCTTTGCAAACAGTAGTTAAGGAGACAACTGTACTTGTAAACTTCTTAACTTCTAAATAGCAAAGCTATTGCTAACTCCTGAACTTCTTAACTTCTTATATGTAACTACGCTTAAGCCAACTCAGCAGCTCTATACGCTTCAATCAATCCTAAGAATTTTTCTGCATCTGCAATGTATGCCTTAGCAAATTCTTCTGACTGCTCGTTTTTATTAATCTGATACACAAAACTTTCAAAATCAGTTCCTAATTCTACTTTACCAGTAGCTACTAACTTTTCGTTAAAGTCAGAAATAATTTTATTGTGTGTATTCGTTTTTACTCCTTCTCCTGTTAAAATAGCTTTGGCTGTATGTACCATTGAGCTATAAGAGAAATAAATTGCATCGCTTAATTTTCCTTCGGCTAATGCTTCGTTGGCATTGTTTAATTTCTCTTTAGAATCGAATAATAAAGTAGCTACTAAATCAATTACTACACCAGCACACTCTCCTACTCCTACAGCTTTTTCGTACTTTTCTTCGTTACCCCAGTCAATAAAGTCAGATTCTACTAAATCATCTGTACTAGACAATGGCTTTAAGAAATCGTAGAAATATTTTTGTCCTCCTTTAGACTCGTAGTATTCTATAAAATCTACTCCTCCAGAGTTTGCTATGTAATCGTTTAAGATTAATCTTAATGCTTCTGGTCCTCTTTTAGATGGTACTTTAATTACCTTATCTGCAATTCTAGCTTCTCCATCTCCTACAGTTCCACCTCCTAATAACACCTGTAATGCTGGAGCTACATATTGTCCTGCTTTTACAGACATTCCTTGGAAACCAATATTACATAAGTTGTGTTGTCCACAAGCATTCATACATCCAGAAATCTTAATTACTAAATTAGAATCAATTGCAAATTCTGGGTATTCAGCCTTTAAAACTCTTTCCATTTCTTGAGCAGCTCCTGTAGAAGAAGCAATACCTAAGTTACAAGTATCTGTTCCTGGACAAGCAGTAACATCTACTACAGACTCATATCCTAATTCTGTAAAACCTAATTCTTTTAATTTTGTGTAAAAGAATGGTAATAAGTCTTCGCGTACGTGACGTACTAATATATTTTGACGTAATGTAAATCTTAATTCGTCTGCTGCATATTCTTTAATCAAAGCTGCTAAAGCTCTCGCTTCTGGCAAGTAGAAATCTCCTACATTTACTCTAATTCCAATAGCAAATAATCCATCTTGTTTTTGAGCAAATACATTATTTGCTTTCCAAGTTTCGTAAGCTTCTACATCTTCTATAGTTACCTCTGGAGCTACAATTCCAGAAACATCTGGATTGTTCTCAAATCCTTCTGTAGCAATTGGGTAAGATTGATACGCCAATGCTTTTTGTTCTTGTGCTACCAATTCGTTAAAAGCCTCTAAGCCTAAGTCTTTAACTAAGAACTTTAATCTTGCTTTTGCTCTCTTAGAACGCTCACCGTATCTATCAAAAATACGTAAGATAGATTCCATGTAAGGAACAATCTTATCTGCTTCTAAGAACTCGTGTGCAACATCTGCCAAACGAGGCTGAGAACCTAATCCTCCTGCCAACATTATCTTAAATCCTATTACAGGCTTACCATCTACTACTTTAATTTTAGCAATAAAACCAATATCGTGCATGTAAGACAACGCTGTATCATCGTCTGTAGAAGAGAATGATACTTTAAACTTACGTCCTAATTCTTGACAAATTGGGTTACGTAAGAAAAATTGGAAAACTGCATGTGCATATGGTGTTACATCAAATGGTTCCTCTGGGTTGATTCCCGCATCTGGAGAAGCTGTTACGTTACGAACTGCGTTACCACAAGCCTCACGTAAAGTAATATCACTCTTCTCTAACTCTGCCCATAATTCAGGTGTTCTATCTAAACTTACATAGTGAATCTGAATATCCTGACGAGTTGTAATGTGTAAACGTCCTCTAGAATACTCTTCAGAAACATCACAAATTCTTAATAATTGATCAGAAGTTACTTTTCCGTATGGTAACTTAATACGAATCATTTGTACACCAAACTGACGTTGACCGTAAACACCACGTGCTAAACGTAAACTTCTAAATTTTTCTTCATCAATTTTACCTTCGTTAAATTGTTGAATTTTATCTGCTAATTCAATAATGTCCTTCTGCACTATTGGATTTTCTATTTCTGATCTAAAACTTTGCATGTTAAAAACTTTGTTTTTAGTATTAAGTATAGAGTACTGAGTATTAAGTTAACCTTATTACTACTTACATGAATTCACTCTACCTTTAAATCATATTTTATTAATTCTACTTTACTACAAATACTTTTGTACGCTGTACTAATACTCAGTACTTAATACTAATTACTGAATAAATCCAGCTCCTGAAGTATTATTTGTTTGTGGATCTATTAAAATAAAAGATCCTGTTGTTTTGTTTTCTTCAAAAGTATCGTAGAATAAAGTTTTAGCCAACTTTAAAGATACTTTTCCTATTTCGTTAATCTTTAATTCTGTAGCTGGAGTTTCTCCAGAGAAATCTGTAGCAATTACAGATTCTATTCCTGCTACCTTTGCAGCAATAACATTTGCTCCTTGCTGAACTAAATATTTTTTACCAACTACTAAATTGTTAGCATCCATCCAACAGATTTTAGCATTGATTTGTTTTGCCTCTTTTGGTAATTCTGTAGACTTTACAATAATATCTCCACGAGAAATATTGATGTCATTTTCTAAGGTTACATTGATAGATGTTCCTCTTGGAGCCTCATCGTATGTTTTATCAAAGAAATAGATATCTTTTACTTTAGATGCTGTTTTAGATGGTAAAACTGTTACGTCATCTCCTACTGATAAAGAACCTCCGTATAATTTACCTGCGTAACCTCTAAAATCGTGAAATTCATCTGTTTTAGGACGAATTACTGTTTGTACAGGTAAACGAGCTACAGACTCTTGATATACATCTTGCGCTTCTAATCCTTCTAAGTGATTTAACAAAGTAGTACCAGTATACCAAGGTGTATTTTCTGATCTATCTACCACATTATCTCCCTGTAAAGCAGAAACTGGAATAAACGTAATATTTTGTGTAGAACCCGCTCTTTCTGCCAAAGCAGAAATCTCAGTTTTTATTGCTTCGAACTTATCTTGTGCAAAATCTACCAAGTCCATTTTATTTACCGCAACAATAATATCTTTTACTTTTAACAAGTTGTTGATAAAGAAGTGACGGTATGTTTGCTCTATTACTCCATTACGAGCATCTACTAAAATAATAGCTGCTTGCGATGTAGAAGCTCCTGTAACCATGTTACGTGTGTATTCTACATGCCCTGGAGTATCTGCAATAATGTAACTTTTCTTAGCTGTAGAAAAGTAAATATGTGCCACATCAATTGTAATTCCTTGCTCTCTTTCTGCTACCAACCCGTCTGTTGCCAAAGAAAAATCCAAGTAATCAAAACCTTTTTGCTTACTTGTACGCTCAATTGCCTCTAATTTATCGTCTGTTAATGAACGTGTATCATATAATATACGACCGATTAATGTACTTTTTCCGTCGTCAACACTTCCTGCAGTTGCTATTTTTAAAACTTCCATGTTTTTTTTTAAGCTTTAGGCTGTAAGCAATATGCTTTAGGCTTACCTCCTTATTAATTTTATGTTTTTAAACTTGCTTATAGCTTAAGGCATAAAGCCTATAGCATAAAATTTGCAGTGCAAATTTTAGAAATATCCTTGTTGCTTACGTTTCTCCATTGCTGCTTCAGAACGTTTGTCGTCTATACGAGCACCACGCTCAGAAATAGATGAATCTCTAATTTCTTCTACAACTTTACCTATAGAAACGGCATCCGAAGGAACAGCAGCCGTACAACTCATGTCTCCAACAGTTCTAAAACGCACCATCATTTCTACTACCTCTTCATCTTCTTCTCTATAAACAACTTCATCTTCTGCAGACCAAATCATTCCATCACGTAAGAATACGTTTCTTTTGTGTGCAAAATAAATAGATGGTATTTCAATACTCTCTTTTTCTATATAAGACCAAACATCTAATTCTGTCCAGTTAGAAATAGGGAATACACGAACGTTTTGTCCTAATTCAATTTTTCCGTTTAATAAGTCGAACAACTCTGGACGTTGGTTTTTCTCATCCCACTCTCCAAAATCGTTTCTTACAGAAAAAATACGTTCTTTAGCTCTTGCTTTTTCTTCGTCTCTACGTGCACCACCAATAGCTGCATCAAAACCAAACTCCTCAATTGCATCTAACAATGTTTCTGTTTGCAACATGTTACGAGAAGCATATTTACCTGTTTCTTCTGTTACCTTTCCAGCATCAATGTTATCTTGTACATTACGTACAATTAATTCAATTCCTAAGTCCTTAGCCAAACGATCTCTAAACTCAATCGTTTCTGGAAAATTGTGCCCTGTATCTACATGTAAAAATGGAAAAGGAATTTTAGCTGGCCAGAAAGCTTTTTGAGCCAATCTCACCAAAGTAATAGAGTCTTTTCCTCCAGAAAATAATAATACTGGCTTTTCAAATTGTGCAGCAACCTCTCTCATGATGTAGATTGCTTCACTTTCTAATGTATTTACTCTTAAATTGTTCATTTCTTTATTTAGTATAAAGTAGTTAGTATTAAGTACGAAGTACTCATCAACTACATTTTATATTTTGTTTTATCTTCTAAAAACTCAATACTTTGTACTCAGTACTCAGTACTAAATTAATTATGCAATCCACATTCTCTGTTTCCTAACACCTTTGTAGGATCAAAGTATTTGTGTTCGTTTGGAATATTATTTTCTTCCAAGTACTTGTCTAAATCCTCATCAGAATAATCGTAGAAAGGACTTACTTTTAATACCCCGTTTGCATCTTGAGAAACTACTTCTATAGAATCTCTAAAAGCAGTTTGTCCTTTTCTTAAGTTGGTAAACCATACATCTGGTTGATGTGCAGCCATGGCTCTTTTAAAAGGCTCTAACTTTACTTGCTCTGTAAACACCTTGTGCATTGGATCATCTATCTGAGGAATCCCCATTACAGCATCTCTATGAGAAGAAGTTTGTTTAGGAACATACAAATCAATGTTCAACCCTAACAACGCTATTAATTCTTCTGCGTGCTTATAAGTGTTACGAGTATTGTACCCTGTATCACACCAAACCACATTCATATCTGATTTAACCTTAGTAACAGCATGCAAAATTGCACCTTCGTAAGGTCTAAAGTTTGTTGTAATTACCGGTTTTTCTGCTTTTGCAATTGCCCAAGCAATAACCTCATTTGGTGTTTTACCTTCTAGTTCAGCATTGAATGCTGCGATTTCTTGTTCTGTGTATTTGCTCATTTTCTTCCCCATTTAATAGCATTCCATGCACGTTCGTGAAAAAAGTATAATATCATCTTAGTAACAAAATCAATAGAGGCTATTGCAGTTGCAGTTCCTACATTATCTACAACAAACCAAGACACGACCAATGTATCAATCGTCCCTATAAGCCTCCAACTAACAGCTTTAACTACACTACGCACCGGTGTTTCCGATGATGTAGACTTGCTAAAACTATCGTCTGTTTTATCCCCTATGATTCTTTCTGTTATCATTCGTTTCTTTAACTTTGTTTTTATTATCCTACTCAACAAGTAGGGAAATAACACAATATAGGTCGCAAAGATATAGGAACTATTACAACTGACAAAGAAAAAAATAAAAAATCCTACTAAAAAAGTAGGATTATATATTTTCTATTGAAATAAAATTAATATTAGTAAACTCTAAGCCTTATTCTGCATGACTTCCAAAGCTTTATCTACCTCATCTTGGTGCACAAATAATTCTTGAAAATCTGGATTGACAGCTCCAAAACCAGACATTAAAGCTGTGTTTGCAGTATCTTTTAGCACTGGTTCAATACCCACTTGCTGAATTAATTGTCTCATATGTTGCGTATCCACTAAACTTCCTGAAAATATTTTTACGTATGCCATAACTAATTACACTTTTTAAGGTTAAAAATTACGAATGTAAAACACCATTCGTCCCTAGTATAATATACTAAATACTTGGCTTATTTCCTAATCCTTTAAAACAATATCAAGTCTTGTAAAGTAGTATTTCTAAAAACCTCTAAAGTTTTATCACGCACCTGAATCATTAACTTACTTACGGCACAAGTTTTTTCATCTACACAGTCATCGCACTTTTCATAAAAATTTAAAGAGACACAAGGCACCATAGCAATAGGCCCTTCTAAAGTACGAATAACCGAAGTCATTGGAATTTCCTCTGGTGTTTTAGCTAAAAAATAACCTCCACCCTTTCCTTTCTTAGAATCTAACACTCCTGCCTTTCTTAATTCCAAAAGTATACGTTCTAAAAATTTAACAGAAATATTTTCACTTTCAGCAATTTCGGATATCTGCACAGGGCAATCTCTATTCTGCCTAGCCAAATAGGTTAAGGCCTTAATTCCGTATTTTGTCTTTTTAGATAACATATGCGCAAATATACAAATCCTACTTAAATAGTAGGAATTCATCTTATTTATTTAATAACTAAAAAAACACCAAATAAGACAATTCAACAGAGAGATTATTTTCGCTTAAACCTCTTATCAATCATTCTCTCCTTCCAATCTTTTCCAAAAACATCAAAAGTATCAATATAAGACACCCCAATAAATATAGCCCAAAAAACAAACATACCTCCAAAAGCTCCCCAATTTCCAGCATCTTTAACAGCACTTATCAAAGCAATCAATAAAATCATGCAAGCAACTACACACACCATATAAAACCCTTTGACATTTTCAATATACTCGTCCTCTTTTTTGGCTTGCTCCATTTCACTCCCCTTATCTGAGTCAATAATATTGGTTTCAAATACTGCTGCCAATGCTTTTAAAGATTCAAAACTAGCATTTTCCCCATTCTCAATTCTCTGAATGGTCCTTATACTCAAACCACTCATTTCTGCCAATTGCTCCTGAGACCAATGACGTTCTAATCTCATTTTTTTTAGCTCTCTTAAATTTATTTTTTCAGTTTTCATTTGAAATACAATTTAACATTTGATTTACGGAATCAAAAATAAAGAACATTCAATTTTAAGACTAAAAACCATATGGACAAACCTGTAACAAATAGACGACAGCATTATGACAGCACAAAACACATTAACCAACATAAAGATATTACACCCCATAATTAGATTCTTAAAAAACAAAACAACAAATGCAAAAACACAGAACACCTGCGAAATCACTCACAAACTAAAAAGGGAAGTTAACCTGCTTAAAGTCAGATTTTAAAACACTCATTTCCAGTAACTTTGTATATATAAAATTCTTCTTAGTTAATAATTTAAAAAAAGCAGCCTTATGAAAAGTTCTTCTTACACACACTACTTTGACATGATTCTAAAAGTAAAAAGCAACAATCCTGAGTTATACGTAGCCACGTATAATGAGGCTAAAAGAAATTTAATCCCAAAAGAATTTCGATTGCTGCAACAAAAAATATCTAAAGCTGCTTAACAAAAAAATCCTCTCAAAAACTGAGAGGATTTTTTTTGTTTATAACCTGGCTTCATCTAAAACTACTCTTGATTTTGAGAATTTATCATGCCACATTGTTCTTTCCTTACTAAAGAAAATTGAAAAAGCCTCGAAAGGCACAAATCTCAACAAACTCCTTATCAATACTTTTGTTATTGATTTCCCTCCAACAAAATCTACTCTTAACTTAAACAACTTCTTACCTAAGGTACGATCAGAAAAATATTCTGACAACCAAAAATAAAGTGTTTGAACAACGACAATAATAACAAATGTATTGGTAGAATAAGCACCTAATTCGGCCTTTCTAATAATAGGGGAAACGATAAAAGAAACAAAAAAAGTATCCACATAAAAAGCCGCGAATCTTCTAATCAAATAATTCATTCTATTTTTTTTTCAAAAGTACACTAAAAACCAAAAAGCCCAATGAAAAGATCACTGGGCTTCGTTGAGTATAAAACAAACTTAATTAATAAAACATTTTTTACTAATTAGTACCTATGTAGACGTATCCGTCTTCAATTTTTACTGGATAAACTGCAATTGAGTAGTCTTCTCCATTTAAGTTCTCTCCTGTTTCTAAAGAGAATGTTTTTTTATGCAATGGACATGCTATTTTTGGTGTACCACAATCTTCACCAATCATACCTCTAGACAAAACCATCTCCATTTTATGAGGACATACGTTTTGCGATGCATACCATTTTCCTTCTGCAGCAAAATTGAACACTGCAATTTGTTTATCTTCTATTTTTACACAAGCTCCTCCATTTTCTGGAAATTTAGATACTGGAGCCGCTTTGAACCAAGTTGTTACTTCTGATTCTGATAATGTTTTATATTGTTCTAAAATTGAACTCATGTTTTTAATTTTTAATAGTTAGAAATTAAGACCACAATTTTGGCATTTTTTGATCTCTTAAAGCAACAAACTCAATATTACTGTCACTTTCCTCCGAATTTACAAAGTGCGCAAAACGATTGTTTTGATCATCTATGTTTTCGATAGCCTCTTTCCACTCACACTTATAAGCATCAACCAACCCTTGCATATCTTTATCAAACTCCTCGCATAAACCTAAAGAGTCATTAATTACCACATCTTTTACATGCTCAATTCCTCCTTCTATTTTATCTAACCAAGCTGCAGTTCTTACCAAAGGTCCGGCTGTCTTAATATAGTACATTAAGAAACGGTCTGTATACTTAATTACCTCTTCGTTGGTAATTTTTTCTGCTAACAATTCAGCAT
This sequence comes from Wenyingzhuangia sp. IMCC45574, assembly GCF_054182685.1. Lineage (NCBI taxonomy): Bacteria > Pseudomonadati > Bacteroidota > Flavobacteriia > Flavobacteriales > Flavobacteriaceae > Wenyingzhuangia > Wenyingzhuangia sp. IMCC45574. The sequence continues at coordinate 1,909,578 of NZ_CM135169.1, forward strand.
GTCTTGGAGTAGCACCTCCGTTACCACCAATGTATAGGTTCCATCCACCTTCTACAGCAATGATACCAAAGTCTTTTCCTCTTGCCTCTGCACACTCACGAATACATCCAGAAACTCCTCCTTTTAATTTATGTGGAGAACGCAATCCTTTGTATCTGTTTTCTATTTCAATACCAAAAGATACAGACTCATCCATACCGTAACGACACCAAGTAGAACCTACACATGTTTTTACTGTACGTAAAGATTTACCATACGCATGTCCCGATTCGAAACCTGCATCAATCAATTCTTTCCAAATTAATGGCAACTGATGTAATTCTGCCCCAAAGAAGTCAATACGAACCCCTCCTGTTATCTTTGTATATAAATCGTATTTTTTACCTATTTCTCCTAAAATAATCAACTGATCTGGAGTAATTTCTCCTCCTGGAATTCTAGGCACTACAGAATACGTACCATTACGTTGAATATTTGCCAAGAACTTATCATTAGAATCTTGGTACTGGTTATGATCGTTACCAGTATCTGCATAAATACTTGCAAATAAAGAAGAAGCCAAAGGCTTACAAGTTTCACAACCTAATTTTCCTTTACCATGCTTTTCTAACAACTCGTCATAGGTCTTAATCCCTGTAACCTTAATAATATCATATAACTCTTGACGAGAATAATCAAAGTGTTCACAAACAGTTTCTTTTACAGTAACACCTAAAGATTTTAATGACTCATTTACCAAGTCTGTTACCATAGGCTTACATCCACCACAACCTGTAGTTGCTTTGGTTGCAGCTGCAACTTCCTTAACAGAAGTCATTCCTTCGTCTGTTACTTTACAACAAATATCTCCTTTAGTTACACCTTCACAAGAACAAACTACCGCAGAATCTGGCAAATCCATTGCAGAACCAAACGCTGCATCTTCACCTCCACGAGCCCCTAAGATTAAATCTTCTGGATTCTCTGGAATTGCCATTCCGTTTAAGTAAATCTGGTGTAACATATTGTAGTCAGATGCATCCCCTACCAAGATTCCTCCTAGTAAAGATTTTCCATCTTTAGATACAACTATCTTTTTATAAACTCCCTGAAATTTATTTTCATATACAATAGCTTCTGAATCTTCATTTTCCTCTAAAGCATCTCCAAAACTTGCCACATCAATACCAGACAACTTTAATTTAGTTGACATATCAATATGAGTTGGCATAGCCGATTCTGTTTCACCAACAATTTGATCTACAGCAACACCCGCCATATCATATCCTGGAGCAACCAAACCATAAATCATTTGGTTTAACAAAGCACATTCTCCAACAGCATAAATACTATCATCAGATGTTTTCATATCGTTAGTTACCAAAATTCCTCCACGAGTACCTACTTCTAAACCACAAGTTTTAGCTAGTTCATCTCTTGGTCTAATACCTGCAGAAACTAACAACATATCTACTGGTAAAGTTTCATCCTCAGAAAACTTCATTCCAGTAATAGCTCCATCACCCTCTATATTCTGAGTTCCTTTACTCAATAAAATCTTTATTCCTAAATCCTCTAATTTAGACTGTAAAGATTTACTTGCATCGTTATCTAACTGTCTCGGCATTAACCTAGGAGCAAACTCCACTACAGAAGTCTCTAAGCCCATATCTATAATTGCCTTTCCAGCTTCTAAACCTAACAAACCACCACCTAAAATAGCCGCTTTCCCATCAGGTTTTTGCTTTTTAATTTCGGCAACATAAGCCATTGTAGCATCTAAATCCTCTATTGTTCTATATACAAAAACCCCTTTTTTCTCTACCCCTGGAATTGGAGGCACAAAAGCAGAAGATCCTGTAGCCAGTACCAATACATCATAAGAATACTCACTATCTTTAATTGTAGTAATTGTTTTTGAATCTCTATGAATGTCGGTTACACGTTCATTTGTGATCAATTCAATATTATTTTCTTCGTACCAAGATCTTGGAGCCATACTTAAACGCTCAGCATTTTGGTCTGCAAAGTACTCGCTTAAGTGTACTCTATCGTATGCTGGCCTAGGTTCTTCACCAAATACGATTACCTTATAAGCTTCGTTTCCTGCCTTAGCAACAAGCTTTTCACAAAACTTGTAACCCACCATTCCGTTACCTATTACTAAAATTGTTTTCATATATAAAGAAGTTTGTTTTACTTTGTAAAGATAATGCAAATATACGTAGAAATACTTAGTTTGACAAAATAATTCATAAATTTGCATATAAATACGTAGTAAAAATGAGTTACAACTGTTCGAGTTGCACTAATGAGAAGTGCCTGATTAAAAAGAATCTAAACCACATAAACAACATTGACCCAAACATTACGGATCAAAAACACACGATCCAATGTAAAAAGTCCAGACAGTTTATTATGGAAGGGGCTCCTGTAAACGGCCTATACTTTATATATAGTGGTAAAGTAAAAGTGATTAAAACCGGATACAACGGAAAAGAACAAATATTAAGACTATCCAAAGACGGAGAAGTTATTGGACACCGTGGTTTTGGTATGGGAGAAACTTACAAGATTGGTGCTACCGCAATTGAAGACACTATATTATGTAACTTCTCTTCTACATTACTTAAAGATATTTTAATGTCTGAACCAAAAGTAACTTTTGACTTTATGCATTTCTACGCAAATGAACTGAATAGAAGTGAAACCAAAGTTAAAACCATGTCTCAAATGACCGTTAGAGAAAAAGTTATCGACATGCTTTTATATATATTTAGAAAGTTTGGTAACCAAGAATCTGGCAACGTAGGACTAGAACTATCTAGAAAAGAATTGGCAGACTACGCAGGAACTACGGACGAACAAGTAATACGTATTTTATCTGCTTTAAAGAAAGAAGAATTGATCTTTACCAAAGCAAAACTAATTAAAATATTAGACGTCAATAAGTTAAAGAAAGAAATCTCTGAACACAACTTCTTCTTAGACAGCTAACAAACTAAGTAAATACCTAAGTAACAAATACAAAAACTGCCCTCAGGCAGTTTTTTTTATGCCTAAAAACTTGTTTCAACGTGTAAAACCAGGTGTTACCTAAATAAATTACGTACATACCTTTGCCTCATCTAAGTATTAGTACGTAATTAATTAAAAACATCGAATATGAAAATTACATTCTTAAAGATCTCTTCTTTATTCGCAGCAGCTATTTTATTAGCTTCTTGTGGTGGTAAGAAAAAAGAGACAAAAACAGAAGAGGCTGCTCCAGTGGCTGAAACTTTAGAAATTGAGAAGCCACAGTTAACTTTTGGTTTCATTAAATTAACAGATATGGCTCCTTTAGCAATTGCTAAAGAAAAAGGATTCTTTGAAGAAGAAGGATTATTCGTATCTGTAGAAGCACAAGCTAACTGGAAAAACGTATTAGACCGTGTAATTGATGGACAATTAGATGGATCTCACATGTTAGCAGGTCAGCCAATTGCTGCTCAAGCAGGATTTGGACGTCAAGCTGAATTAGTAACTCCTTTCTCTATGGACTTAAACGGAAACGGTATTACAGTTTCTAACAAAGTATGGGACGGTATGAAACCACACGTTAAAAAAGGAGCTGACGGAAAACCAATCCACCCAATTAGTGCAGAAGCATTAAGACCAGTAGTAGATAGCTACAAAAAAGAAGGAAAGCCTTTTAAAATGGGTATGGTATTCCCTGTATCTACACACAACTACGAAATTCGTTACTGGTTAGCTGCAGCTGGAATTCACCCAGGTATGTACTCTTCTGATAACATTCAAGGACAAGTTGATGCTGAAGTTTTATTATCTGTAACTCCTCCGCCACAAATGCCAGCTACATTAGAAGCAGGAACTATCTACGGATACTGTGTAGGAGAGCCATGGAACCAACAAGCTGTATTTAAAGGTATTGGAGTTCCTGTTACAACAAACTACGATATTTGGAAAAACAACCCAGAGAAAGTATTTGTATTAACTAAAGAATTTACTGAAAAATACCCTAACACTACTGTAGCAATTACAAAAGCATTAATTAGAGCTGGTAAGTGGTTAGATACTCCAGGAAACAGACAAGAAGCTGTTGAAATCTTATCTATGCCTCAGTATGTAGGAGCACCTGTAAACGTATTAGCTAACTCTATGACTGGAACTTTCGAATTCGAAAAAGGAGACAAAAGAGAAATGCCAGACTTTAACGTATTCTACCGTTACAACGCAACTTACCCATTCTACTCTGATGCAGTATGGTTCTTAACTCAAATGAGAAGATGGGGTCAAATTCCAGCATCTAAGCCAGCTGAATGGTACGCTAACAAAGCAAAAGATATTTACAAGCCAGGAATCTGGAAGAAAGCTGCTGAATTATTAGTAAAAGAAGGAAAAATTCCTGCTACTGATATTCCTCAAACTGATGGATACAAGCCAGCTACTGCAGACTTTATTGATGGAACTAAGTATGATGGTAAAGATCCAATTGGATACATCAACTCATTCAAAATTGGTAACAAAGACTAATCTACACATAGATTAAATACTCAATGCAGAGCACCTAACCAGTGCTCTGCATTTAAAAAAAGCTTACACACACTGAAGAATTAAGTAAGTATTAAGGAAACACAAAAATATATCATGAAAGATTCAATTATTAGAGTAATTAAATTTATCGGTTTGGGGTTCTTAGAACCAATCGTTCGATTAATATACAAAGAAGACCCAAAGAAGAATGTGAATGAAATTTTCAAGAAAATCATCGCACCATTGGGTTCTATCATCGCTTTTATGTTCTTATGGAACATTGCAGCAAATTCATTGTACGATAGTCTTTCAGAATCAAAAATTGAAAAAGCAAGAGAAGTTGGTGGAGACAAAGAAGCAGATAGAGTAGCTAAACTAATTTTATCAGCTAAGAAAAAATTAAATGGAGAATACATTGTAAGCGACGATCCTGCAGCATTGGAAGAATTAAAAAGAGACGATGTAAACGCAGTTGCAATTGCACAAGAAGATGGTACTTATAAAATTAAGAGTGCCTTAACTCCAGACGAAAAGAAAGAAGTACCAGTAACATTGCCTTCTCCTTTTCAAACAAAAAATGCTTATTACACATTATTAATTGACTACAAGGTAGTAAGCGCAGACAAATCTGCATTTAAAGCTAGAACACAAAAAATGAACGAAAAACGTGTAGCTGCTGGAAAAAAAGCCATCACATACACAGGTAGACCATCGTTTGTTGATCAGATTTTAACAAGTTTAAAAACGGTATTTGCCGGTTTCTTATTAGCCTTATTTATTGCAGTTCCAATAGGTATTATTATTGGATTGAACGAAACATTAAGAGCCTCTATCACTTGGATTATACAAATATTTAAGCCTGTTTCTCCTGTAGTGTGGTTATTATTAGTAACAATGGTAGTTACCACCTTATTAAGAAACTCTGACGGAGATAGCTCTTTTATCATATCATTTATATCAGTTGGATTATGTTCTATGTGGGCAACTTTAGTAAACACTGCAATGGGAGTATCGTCTGTAAACACAGATTACATTAACGTTGCTTCTGTTTTAAAACTAAAACCATTACAGAAAATCACCAAAGTTGTACTACCAGCATCATTACCATTAATCTTTACAGGTTTACGTATTACTTTATCTGTTGCTTGGATGGTATTAATCGCAATTGAATTATTAGCACAATCTCCTGGTTTAGGATCATTTGTATGGGAAGAATTCCAAAATGGAGCGAACGACTCAAATTCAAAAATTATTGTAGCCATGTTTGTTATTGGATTGATTGGTTTTGCATTAGACAAAATCATGACACTTATCCAAGGATTAATTTCTTTTGAAAAAGACGCTATATAACAAACTATAAACTGAATAATTATGGCAATTTTAGAATTAAAAGACATATACAAAACATACAATCCCACCAAGGAGTACAAAGGAGAAATATTAGACAATATAAACCTAAGTATTGAAGAAGGAGAGTTTGTAGCCATTGTTGGTTTCTCTGGTAGTGGAAAAACCACCTTAGTAAACTTAATCAATGGCTTACTAGAACCAACAGAAGGAGAAGTTCTTTTTAAAGGAAAAAAGGTTGAAGACACTAGCCACGAACGTGGAGTAATCTTCCAAAACTACTCTTTACTTCCATGGTTAACCGTATATCAAAACATTGATATGGCAATACAAGAAGCTTTTCCAAAAGCTTCTAAACAAGAAAAAGATGTTCGTGTAAAAGAATATATAGAAATGGTTGGATTAACTCATGCTACCAACAAAAGACCTAAGGAACTTTCGGGAGGTATGAGACAGCGTGTATCTGTAGCCAGAGCATTATGTATGGATCCAGAAATGATCATTATGGACGAGCCTCTTGGAGCACTAGATGCTTTAACTCGTGGTAATTTACAAGATGAAATTTTAAAAATCTGGGAGCGTAACAAAAGAACCGCTCTGTTAATTACCAACGACGTAGATGAAGCAATCTACATGGCAGACAGAATTATTCCTTTAAAACCAGGACCAAAAGCAACTTTAGGACCAGAATTTAAAGTGAATATAGAAAGACCAAGAGACAAGACTAGTTTAAATGATAACCCTGAGTATAAAAAAACTCGTAATACAATTATTGAGTATTTAATGAACTTAGGAGAAGAGCAAGCTGCTCAAAGTACGGCTGAATACGAATTACCAGATATTCAACCAAAAGACTTTAGATGGCACTCTAAATAAAACACTGAAGATTATGTTTACAGGACACAAAGAAATAGAAAAATTCCCCTCTAACGATGTAATGCTTGACTTAGTAGACCTAAAGAAAGTATACCCAACACCAAAGGGAGACTACGTAGTTTTAGAAGACCTAAACCTACAAATAAAGAAAGAAGAATTCATTACAATTATTGGGCACTCTGGTTGTGGAAAAACAACCATGCTTTCTATGATTGCTGGATTAAATGAAATATCAGGAGGAAAAATTACAGTATTAGGTAGTAGTATTAAAGGACCTGGACCAGACAGAGGTGTTATATTTCAATCGCCTAGTTTAATGCCTTGGCTAACTGTTTTAGACAATGTAATGTTAGGGGTAAAAAAGGTATACCCACACGCTACTAAAAAGCAAAAAGAAGATATCTGTAAATACTACTTACATAAAGTAGGAATGGATGCTTATTTAAATAAAAGAGCTTCTGAAATCTCTCAAGGAGAGCAACAACGTGTAGGTATTGCAAGAGCATTTGCTATAAAACCAAAAGTATTGTTATTAGACGAACCATTTGGGATGTTAGATTCTTTAACCCGTGGTCAGTTACAAGATGTATTAATTGATGTATGGAACAAAGAAAAAATTACTGCTCTAATGATTACACACGATGTGGATGAGGCAGTTTTCTTAGCAGACCGTGTAGTAATGATGACCAGTGGTCCTAAAGCTAAAATTGGAGATGTTTTATCTATTGACTTTGAAAGACCAAGAACTCGTAAAGCAATTTTAGAGCACGACGATTATTACAAGTACAGAAAACACTTAATAGACTTCTTAGAGCACTAAGAAGCACATGACAAAAATCACATGAATTAAGACCCAACAGTCTTAATATTACAAATTAGATAATAAATTAAATTAAACTTCAAAATTATGAAACTTAAACAATCATTATTAGTTGCTGGTTTTGCTTTAGCTGGAATCGCAAGCACACAGGCTCAAAAATTTTCTTTATCTGGAGAATTTAGACCACGTACAGAATTAGGTGGTAACGGAGGTCCTTTTACTAACACTCCAGCTACACCAGGAGGTAACACAGCTGCTGTTGGTTCTGAAGCATTTATCAAAACTTCTGTTAGAGCTGCATTGAAAGCTACTTACACTACAGATTCTTACACTGTATTTACAAGCTTTCAAGAAGTTTTCTTCTTAGGTGATAGACCTCAAATTTCTGCTGGAGGTAACGGAAACTTAAGAGTTCAGGAGGCTTGGGCTGACTTGAAATTAGGAGAATATGCTAGTTTAAAAATTGGACGTCAACCACTATCTTACGACGATCAAAGAATCTTAGGAGGATTAGGATGGGCACAACAAGCAAGAACTCACGATGCTGTTGTTTACAAATACTCTAAAGACGGTTACAACTTAGACTTAGGAGCATCTTTAAACACTTATGCTGGTACTGTGTACCCTACAGCTAACTTATTCTCATACAGAGACATGGGATTCTTAAGAGTTAACAAAAAATACGGTGGATTAAACATTAGTTTATTAGGATTAGTAAACACTTACCAAGCCGGAACTGAAAATAAATCGACTTTAACAACTGCTGGTATTCATGCAGATTATAAAGTTGGAGGGTTAGGATTACACTTAAACGCATTCATCCAAGACGGTCAAAGAGCTGGAGATGTTACAGTTGACGGTGCATACTTAGCTAGTTTAGATGCTGACTACAAATTAGACAAAGTTACTTTAGGTTTAGGGTACGAAACTATCTCTGGTAGAACTGACGACTCAGCTGCTTTCTTCCCATTATACGGTACAAACCACAAGTTTAATGGTTTAATGGATAGATTCTATGTTGGTAACAATGGTAACGCTGGAGGTTTAAATGACTTTCACGCTTCTGTAGCAACTAAAATTGCTGGAGCTGCAGTATCTTTAAAAGGTCACATCTTTACAGAAGTTGAAGACGTTGCTACTGCACCAGGAAGTAACACTGGAGCGGTTGGTTTAGACGGAAAAGATTTAGGATCTGAATTAGATTTAGTTGTAGCTAAAGGATTTAAAGGATACAAAGTTGTTGGAGGATACTCTCAATTCTTTGAGCCAGATGGTGTATCTGCTCAAGGTGCTCAAAACTGGGCATGGGTTATGTTAATCATCGCTCCTAAATTCTTATAAGATATTTAAAACATTAAGGAATTCCTTAATCCTTAATTATTCAGTGTTAAGAGCTCAAGCATTATTGCTTGAGCTTTTTTCGTTTATGCACACAAAAAATCATCATCAAAAAAAAACAAATACTTAAAAACCAACATCTTAAAAACTATCAATTAACATATAATTATACATAATAAAACACCCGCCACTTTGCAGTTACACATACACCACTAGATACATACTCCGTATTTTTACGTAGACAAACTAAGTATTAATTCTAAATTTTATATATACCATGAGTTTTTTATCAAAACTATTCGGAAAGAAGAAGGAAGTTGCTGTAGAGGAAAAAGAAATCATTCCAGCAAAAACAGTTGAACTGGTTCAGACTTCTTTTGAAAAAGTGAAACCAATTGCCGCTACTGCTGCAGAAATCTTCTACACTAAGTTGTTTGAATTAGATCCTAATTTAAAACCATTATTCCCTGCTGCAGACGAAGACAAAATGAAAGAGCAAGGAAACAAGTTAATGACTATGTTATCTGCTGCTGTTGCTGGTTTATCTAACGTAGAAGGCTTAATTCCTGTTTTACAAGACTTAGGTAAAAGACATGTTGCTTACAGAGTAGAAAAATCTCACTACGATACAGTTGGAGCCGCTTTATTAGATACTTTAGCCGCTGGTTTAGGTGACGAATTTACTCCTGAAGTAAAACAAGCTTGGACAGATGTATACGGAGTGATGGCTTCTGTTATGATTGAAGCTGCTTACTAAACAACTCACATTCATTATAATAATCAACTAAAAATAATCAACATGAATACTATCAAACTATACCTAAAAAAAGCTACTCTATTCTGCTCTTTAATAGTAATCTCTTGTGGAGGGGTACCCGAAGAAACTACGACTACAAGCACAGAGTCTAAAGCATTTGCAGTTGCAGACGTATTAACTATGGTAGCACACGAGAACGACATTACAAGAACTTTATACACAAAAGCTATTGTTGGTGGTGGTAAAAAACAAGGATTTAAATTCGACGAAGACTGGCAAGACGAAGCTGTAGAAGCAGGACCATTACCAGCTTTATTTTTAAGAGGAATTGCAAACGATATTCGTAAAGGAGATGTGCCTTTAGGTCTATACTTAGGATCTGACTTCCCAATCAACGCTTCTAACAAATTAGAAGGAAAGCAAGCTACATTGTTCGAACAAATTAAAAAAGACAGAAAACCTGCTCATTTCTTTGACGAAGAGGCAAAACAATACACTGCAATGTTTGCTGATGTTGCCGGAGCTGCTCCATGTGTAAGCTGTCATAACAAACACCCACAAACTACTAAAACAGACTGGAAATTAGGAGACGTAATGGGTGCTACTACTTGGCAATATCCTAAAGACTCTTTAAGCTACACAGAAGCTATGGGTGTGTTAAAAGCATACAGAGATGGTACAAAAGCAATCTACAACGACTACTTAGCTGAAATTGCTGCATTTAAAGAAAGTGAAAAACCAACAGTTGGTGACAAATGGCCATCTGCAGGTAAATACTTACCAACTCCAGAAGTATTTATTGATAGTGTAAGAAAATTATCTGCATACACTACCATGTCTTCTTTAATGAAATAATTTTTAATCAGATTTGATGAAAAATCAAAAGATCATAACTATTATAGGACTAGTATTATTCTGTAGCTATTTGCTACAGGATATACTAGGACTAAAAATTCAAGCCCTTGAAACGCTTCAAGCTCAAGAAATGTTCACTAGATGGACAGGTTTAGCTTTAGGAATATTTATTGCTTTTCAATGGTCACTTACTTTTGTAAGAATCATCCCTAAACTTAGAGCCAAATCTCTTCTTTTTACGGAAATTCATAAATGGATTGGTGTATTTAGTCCCATATTATTCTACATACACACTACATCATTTGGATACGGATACCTAGGATTATTAAGCTACGTATTCCTATCTAACATGCTACTAGGAACCATCAATTTAGATGTGATTAAATCTCAGAAAGACTGGGTCTTTAAATCATGGATGATTTTACACGTAGGTTTCTCCATGTTGATAACAGTAATTATGTTTCTGCATATAGGAACAGTTTTCTACTACAAATAAACCTGAATAATTAATGAAACTAAAAGTAAAAGAAATAATCCCAGAAACTAGGGATGCTGTAACCGTTTGTTTTAAAAATGGTAATTTTTTCAGAAAGATTAAGTACTTACCTGGACAATTCATTATGTTGGATTTTAAAATAGGGAAAGACGTAGTAAAAAGAGCCTACTCTTTTAGTAGTAGTCCAGACACAGAAACAGATCTAAGAATTACTGTTAAAAAAGTAAAAGGAGGTTACGTATCCAACTACATTAACAATATTTTAAAGGTAGGAGACACCGTTAAGGTAGATGTAGCAATGGGAAGTTTCTTAGTAAACCCCAACAAAGACAACGTTACACAATATGTTCTTTTTGGTGCAGGTAGTGGAATTACCCCTGTTTATTCTATTGCAAAGTCTGTTTTACTAAAAGAACCAAAATCTAAAGTGTTATTGATTTACGCAAATCAAGACAAAGACAATATTATTTTCTTTAACGAAATTAGTGAACTTGCAAAAAAATACCCTCATAGTTTTTCTGTAGAACACGTACTTGCAGAAAACGACAACCCCGATTATCACTCAGGATTCTTAACAACAGAAATACTAGAAACTATTTTCTTAAAACATGAATTAGCTTTTGAACCACATAAATACATGATGTGTGGACCTAGTGGATTTATGGACAACACCGTTAAGCTTTTAAAAGAAAAAGGAATACAGAGAAACCAAATAATGCTTGAAGCCTTTAAAGCTCCAGCTGTAAAAGTATCTGGTAAAAACCTAAAAGCACAAGTTACCTTAAAATACAAAGGAAAAACGTACGAAATGGAAGTCCCTGGAGATAAAACCATTTTGCAAACAGCCATGAACAACAACATTCCTCTTCCCTACTCATGTAGATCTGGAATGTGTAGTACTTGTATTGGAAAATGTATAGATGGTGAAGCCACTATGAGCAAAGGTCATATTCTAAGCGAAAGCCAAGTACAAGATGGTGAAGTATTAACCTGCGTAACTTACCCAAATAGCGAAAAAGTAACCATAGAAATAGCATAATTAATATGTTCGAAATAAACCCTTTAAGAAAAAGACAATTTTATGGTATTATCATCGGTATTGTAGTAGCAACTATAGCCGTTTGTACTTTAATATTTGTAAAGCCTGCAGAGGAATACATGAGTATAGGACCTATGAATACGGGTCATGAAGGTTTTTCTTGTAACACATGTCACTCTGATGCTAAGGGTAACTGGATGCAGCAAATTCAATCCAACTCCCAATACGCAATAGGTATGAGAAAACACGCTGTTGAATTTGGATCGCTGCCTGCAGACACCAAAAAATGTTTGGCTTGTCACGAAAGAGACAATGACAGACACCCTACACATCGTTTCTTAGAGCCTAAGTATAAAAAAGCTGTAAAAGAGATTGATGCTACGAACTGTAAAACATGTCATACAGAACACAACGGAATTAGACTTACGTTGACAAACGGTAACTATTGTATCAACTGTCATAGCGATACGAAAGTTAAAAACGACCCAGTAGACATTCCACATGAAGAACTGTTTAACAAAGGAATGTGGAGTACTTGTTTACAATGTCACGATTTCCACGGAAATCACCAGGCGAAAGCAGCCACTTTAATGAAAGACACCATACCAATGGCTACGATTCAAAATTATTTTATGGGGGGTAACGACCCTTACAAAGGTGTTAAAAAATTCAAAGCTCTTTCCGAGCAAGAATGGATTAAGAAATACGTAAAATAGTTTTTTCATTTTTTTAAATATTTGTTTTGTAAGACCACTTGCTATCGCAGGTGGTCTTTTTTTTACGTCTTAAAACAACATCTACGTATTTATACTTAAAATTTACGTAATTTTTTAATATCTTTGTATCAGTATTCTATCTAAATACAAATCACATGTCTGTAAATAAATCATATAAATCAACTTGTTCTTACTGCGGAGTAGGTTGTGGAATCATAGTTGACAAAGATGCAAATGGAACTTTAAAAGTAAAAGGAGATCCAGAACACCCAGTAAACAAAGGAATGCTTTGTTCCAAAGGAATGAATCTTCACTATGTAGCACAAGACACTACAGACAGGATTTTGTACCCAGAAATGAAATGGAGTAAAAACCATCCTTTAAAAAGAGTTTCTTGGGACACTGCTTTTGAAAGAGCTGCTGCTGTTTTTAAATCGATTATTGACAAGCATGGACCTGACAGTGTTGGTTTCTACGTATCTGGACAGTGTTTAACAGAAGAATACTATTTAGTTAACAAACTAACTAAAGGATTTATTGGAACCAACAACATAGACACCAATTCCAGACTATGTATGAGTTCTGCTGTAGTAGGATACAAAAAAACGTTAGGAGAAGATTCTGTTCCTATTGCTTATGCAGATATAGAACTGGCTGATACTTTCTTAATTACTGGAGCAAACCCAGCTTGGTGTCACCCTATTTTATTTAGAAGATTAGAAGCACACAAAGAAGCCAACCCAGACACTAAAATAATAGTTGTAGACCCTAGAAAAACGCAAACAGCTGCTATGGCAGATTTGCATTTACAAATTCAACAAGGTACCGATGTTGTTTTAAACAATGCAATTGTACGTGAATTGATTGAAACCGGAAAAGCAGACTACGATTTTATAAATAACTATACCAACAATTTTGAAGACGTTAAAAAATTAGTTTTTGAGACCACGATTGAAGATGCTGCTAAAATCTGTGATATTAAGGTTGAAGAAATAAAATTAGCTGCAGAATACATTGGAGATGCCAAAGGATTCATAAGTATGTGGACCATGGGATTAAACCAAAGTATTATTGGAGTAGATAAAAATGTTTCTTTGTTAAACATTTCATTGGTTACAGGGCAAATTGGTAAGCCAGGTTCTGGTCCTTTCTCTTTAACAGGACAGCCCAATGCAATGGGAGGTCGTGAAGTTGGAGGAATGGCAAATTTATTAGCGGTTCATAAAAACTTAGAAGACCCAGCACACAGAAAAGAAGTTTCTGACTTCTGGGGATCTAATCCTATAAACCCTAAACCAGGGTACACAGCAACTAAAATGTTTGATGCATTAGACAAAGGTGATTTAAAAGCCATTTGGATTATTTGTACAAACCCAGTTGTAAGTTTACCAAACTCTAACAAAGTAGAAAGAGCACTAAAGAAAGCGAAATTTGTAGTAGTACAAGACATTTCTCATAATGCAGAAACGACTAAATTTGCAGATTTATTATTACCTGCAGCAGGTTGGTTAGAGAAAGAAGGGACTATGTCTAACTCAGAACGTAGAATTTCTTACTTAGAAAAAGGAATAGAACCTCCTGGAGAAGCATTACCAGATGTAGAAATCTTATGGAAATTTGCACAAGCAATGAAGTACAAAGGTTTTGATTACAACAATGCAGAGGAAGTTTACAAAGAATACGTACAGATGACCAAAGGAACCAATATTGACATTACTGGTTTATCTTACGACAAATTAAAAGCAAACGGAACGGTACAATGGCCAGTTCCTACTGAGGACAGCGAAGGAACACCAAGGTTATTTACAGACAATAAATTCTACACTAAAGACGGAAAAGCCAACTTTAATGTACCTCAACAAATATTTAACCAATCGGAACAACCTACAGAAGAACACCCTTTAATTTTAAATACGGGTCGTATTCGTGATCAGTGGCATACACGTACCAAAACAGGTAAGGTTAAACGTTTATTAACGCACATAGAAGGACCTTATGTAGAAATGCACGAAGAGGATGCCAAAGAAAGAGGAGTTGAAGAAGGAACCGTGGTAATTGTAAGTAACGAAAGAGGTACTACTAGAGTAAAAGCTGTTATTAATAAAGACATTAAAAAAGGCTCTATTTTTATGCCAATGCACTTTGGTAGAGTATCTGGAGACGATTTTGGTCGTGCCAATAACTTAACCAACGAATTAATAGACCCTACTTCTAAAGAGCCTGATTTTAAGCACGCAGTTGCTCAGGTAACAAAATACAAGAAAGAAAAACAGAAAATTTGTTTAATTGGAGCGGGTTCTGCTTCTTACAGATTTATACAAACCTATAGAGAGCACAATTACGAAGATCAGATTGATGTATTTTCTTTAGAACCATACCCATTCTACAACCGTGTAATGTTACCAGAATACATTAACGAAGAGATGACATGGGAGCAATTACAAAAGATTAAGAAAGGAGAACTTGATAAACTACAGGTTACCTTACATGCAAGTTGTAGCATCCAAAAAATTAACAAAGAAGAAAAAACAATTGTTGATAGTAACGGAAACACGCACAATTACGACATCTTAATTATGGCTACAGGAAGTAGAGCCTTTGTACCTAACAACTACAGAATGGACATTCCTGGTGCATTTACCATGCGTACCAGAAAAGATGCCGATGCATTAAAAGCACACCTAGAGAAATCTGGATTGCCAGAAAGCGAACAACATGTTACTATTGTTGGTGGTGGATTATTAGGATTAGAACTTGCTGCTTCTTTATCTAAAATAGACATTAAATCTAGTATTATACAACGAGCAAACCGACTAATGGAACGTCAGTTAGACTTAGTTTCTAGTAGATTGCTTGGACAAGATGTTGCAGAAAGAGGAATTCAGGTTCACTACAACAACGAGGTAGATACTGTTTTTGAAACAGATAAAGAAACAGAATTAGAAGTTAGATTAAAAACTGGAAAAGTGATTAAAACCAATGCCGTTGTATACGCTATTGGTACCATTCCAAATATTGAACTAGCAAGAGATATAAAATTAAAATGTGGAAGAGGAGTTGAAGTAAATCAACACTTACAATCTAGCGACCCAAGTATTTTTGCTCTTGGAGAAATTGCTCAGTTTGGTGGTTGGTTGTTCGGAATTACTTCTGCTGCAGAACAACAAGCAGATATTGCAGCAAAATATATTTTAGGAGATTTAGGAAGTATCTATCAAGGATCTGTACTAATGAACATCTTAAAATTTGAAAACTTAGACTTGTGTAGTATTGGGAATATAGAAATTCCTAAAGGAGACAAATCTTACGAACAAATTATTCTTACAGACGAACGCAAACGTTACTATAAAAAATGTGTTGTTAAAGACGATGTATTGGTAGGATGTGTTCTTATGGGAGACAAAAAAGAATTTGCAGAATTCAAGACTTTAATAGAAGATAGAGTAGAATTATCTGACAAAAGAGATGAGCTGCTACGTGGTAGCGGTGGTGGAGAACCAGTACTAGGTAAATTAGTTTGTTCTTGTAGCCAAATTGGAGAAGGAAACTTACAAAAAGCTATAGACGGAGGATGTACAGACTTTACCGAACTATGTAAATCTACTGGTGCAGGAATGGGATGTGGTAGTTGTAAACCAGAAGTAAGAGATATTTTAAAAGAATCATTAATGACTGTTAACGCTTAAGCAAAATGGATACGTTAAAAAGAATTTTTATCAACGGAGGAGTAACTACTCCTAATGAATTAAAACAAATTATTCAATTAGCCAAAGCCTTAAACTTAAACAGCATTAGCTTTGGTTCTAGACAGGATATTCTGTTGCCAGTAAAAGAGAATCAGGAACATTTACTAAAAACTTATTTCCCTGAATTTAAACAGGACATAGAAGAAAACCACAAGTTTCAAAACATTGTATCTTCATACGTTTGTGCTGATGTATTCCCGCAAACATCTTGGTTAAGTGCTACTACCTACTTGTACTTACACGAAGAATTTAAATACAATCCTGCCCTAAAAATAAACTTGGTAGATCCGCAACAAAACTTAGTTCCTATTTACAATGGACAGCTAAACTTTATTGCCTCTAAAGATCCAGATTATTGGTTCTTAAACTTAAATCTTCCTGGATGGGATAAGGACATTAATTATCCTGTTCTAGTATACACTTGGAACATCTCTAAAATTGCAAAAGTAATAGAAGATGAATACCAAAACTTTACCAACATTCAGGATTTATACAACCGTGTAAACGAATTGGTAGACACCAACAATAAGGTAATTACTGAACCTTTATCTATTCCATACAAACCATTTCCTTATTACGAAGGAATGAACAAAATGGGAATTAGCCAATATTGGCTAGGTCTGTATTGGAGAAACAATCAATACGACATTAAGTTCTTAGAAGACTTTTGCGACTTCTGCATGGACTACAAAATAAGTAGAATTTGTATTACTCCTTGGAAATCTATTATTGTTAAAGGTATTGACAAAGAATATAAATTTATGTTGGAAAAATTCTTAGGACAACGAGGAATCAACGTTCGTCACTCGTCTTTAGAATTAAACTGGCATTTACCTGTAGACAATGAAGAAGCTTTAAAACTAAAACGTTTTATTGTAAAATCATTCGACCAGAACGATATAAGCACTTATGGATTGACCATTGGATACGGAGAAAGAGACAGAAACACACAGTACTTTACCTCTATGGTGATCGAGAAAAATCCATCGCCTAAGATTGTAAACGAATTCGAAAACTTTAGTACTTACAACGTGTTGTACTGTAAAAACTTTAATCCTAATACCAAAGAGTATATTTCGCACGCTCAAAACGTAGAAGAGATAGAATTACCTGGATTGTTAATGCAATTAAGTCAATTGTACTTTGAACAGTTAGACAATAATACAGAAAACATAGCCAAGCCTACAGAAATTAGCGATACCGGACTGGGAGAAAATACAGTACACCAGTGTGCACACTGTATGTCTGTATACGATTCTGAAATTGGAGACGAATTGGCCGACATTACTCCTGGAACTTCGTTTGAAGAACTTCCAGAAGATTATGAATGCAACCTGTGTGGTGCACCAAAATCTGATTTTAAAGAAGTGATATTACAAGCATAAATACTAATTTTGCTTCTTAAAACTCAAATTTTATGGACGGTAAATTTATGGTTAGCATAGAAGAAGCGATTGAATTAGTTCACGCATCTACAGGTTTAGGAGAAATTAAAAAAGTTTCACTTTTAGAAGCTTTAAACCTGTATTTAGCAGAAGATTCTTTCTCTCCTATTCACATGCCGCCATTTAACCAATCTGCAATGGATGGTTATGCCGTTCTATACGACAATGAACATCAGAATAACTTTGCTTTAGTTGATGAAATAAAAGCTGGGGACAATAAAAACCCATTATTAGAAAAAGGACAAGCTGTTAGAATTTTTACAGGTGCCCCTACTCCAACCAACGCGAATGCGGTTATTATGCAAGAAAACACCAACGTAGAAAATGGTGTTTTAATTATAGAAGATACATTAACAACGCACAAAAACATCCGTTTAAAAGGGGAGCAAATTAAACAAGACAATTTAGCTTTAGCCAAAGGAGAAAAATTAAACGCTGCCGCTATAGGTTTCTTAGCAACATTAGGAATTACAGAAGTGGCTGTATATAGCAAACCTAAAATATCTATTGTAGTTACTGGTAACGAATTAGTAACTCCGGGAACAACATTAGAATTTGGTCAGATATACGAAAGCAATGCAATTATGCTACAAGCTGCTTTGCTAAAAAAAGGCTTTAACAATAGCAATATCCTTAAGGTGAAAGACGATTACGAGTCTACCAAAACAATGCTAAAGACTGCCATTGAGGATAGTGACTTTGTAATCATTTCTGGAGGAATCTCTGTTGGTGATTATGATTTTGTAGGAAAAGCTTTGCTAGAACTAAATACAGAACAAGTTTTCTATAAAATCAAGCAAAAACCTGGAAAGCCAATGTTCTTGGGTAAAAACGGAACAACCACCATTTTTGCATTACCAGGAAACCCTGCTTCTGCCCTAACTTGTTTTTATATTTATATAGAATCTGCGTTACAAAAATACATTGGAAACACAGACTACATTCAAAACTCTATTGACCTAGTACTCGAAAACGATTACGTAAAAAAAGGAATTAGAGGAGAATTTTTAAAAGCCAAAAAAACCAAGAATGGTGTAGAAATTTTAGGAAGTCAGAGTTCTGCTATGCTAAATACCTTTGCGCAAGCAGATGCATTGATTTACCTAGATGAAGAAGTTAGAACTTATCATAAAGGAGAAATTGTTAAGACTTATATAATTCATTAATCCAATTGCTATGGAAAAGAATATTACAGGAATTATTCTCGCTGGCGGTAAAAGCTCTCGCATGGGTACCGACAAAGGGTTTATCCTATTAGACGGCACTCCATTTATACAACACATCATTAACAACCTTAAAGACATTGTTGATGAAATTATTATTGTTAGCAATAACTCAGATTACGATCAATTTGGAATAAAACGAATTCCAGACAACATTAAAGATTACGGCCCTATTGCAGGTGTATACACAGGATTAAAAGCCAGTAAAACAGATTATAATTTAGTCATTAGTTGCGATGCTCCTAAGGTAGATTTAGAAGTGTTTAAACCCCTACTTAAAGAACGCAACGATTATTACGATGTGGTACAATACATTGCCAACTCTAGAACAACCCCACTAACAGCCTTATACCACAGAAAGTGTTTAAAAATATTTAAACTAGCTTTGCAAAATAAAATACAGAAACTTCGTTTTGTAGTAAAGCAATTAAACACAAAGACACTAGTAGCCCCAGACGAAATAAGGCCCAAAATTGTGAATATAAACACCCCAAGAGATTTAGAGAAATACAATATATGTTAGTAAAAGTTAAATATTTTGGAATGATTCTAGAACAAGTAAAAACTGATAGTGAATTATTAACTATAGAAGAACACTCTTCTATTAAAGATGTAGAATCTGTTATTTTAGCTAAATATCCTGGTATTAAAAACATAACTTACAACATTGCATTAAACCTTTCTATTAAAGATACATCTACGCTCTTAAACAACGGAGACGAATTAGCCTTTTTACCACCATTTGCTGGAGGATGATTATATTTGCACTATCAATTAAAGATTTAAAATTAAAGACCGAAAAGTCTTGAGTATTGAGTCTTGAATCTTAAATTACATGAAAAACGTTTTTATACAGGGAGCCATTACTCCTAGTTTTATAGCAAACTCAATAGAAAAACACCAAACCAAGACCACTATTGGTGCCCACGATATTTTTTTAGGACAAGTAAGAGCCGATGAAATTGATGGTAAAACTGTTGCCGCAATTGACTACACTGCCTACGAAGAAATGGCCAATATTAAATTTGATGAGATTAGAGAAAGTGCTTTTGATAAATTCGATTTAACTTGCTCGCACATATATCACAGTTTAGGGCCGGTAAAAGCCGGAGAAATCTGCTTATTTGTATTTGTATCTTCTCCTAGAAGAAAAGAAGCTATGAAAGCTTTAGAATACTTGGTAGAAACCATCAAAGCAGAAAGCCCAATTTTTGGAAAAGAAATCTTTGAAGACGAAACCCATCAATGGAAAGTAAACTCGTAGAATTTATTGCCATAGGCTATAAGCTATATGCTTTACGCCTTTTAACAAAAACCGCCTACAGCATAGAGCTTAAGGCTTAAAGCACCATGAAATGGTAGACATTACCCACAAAAACTCAACATTAAGAACCGCTACCGCACAAGCAATTGTAAAAGTAAGCAAGCAAGAAACAATAGATGCCATTAACAACAAAACCGTTCCCAAGGGAGATGTTTTTGAAATGAGTCGTGCTGCTGGTTTATTGGGAATTAAGCAAACACCTTATTTGTTACCAGACTGCCATCCACTACCTATTGAATATACCGGAGTGGAATATAAAATAAATGGTTTAGAGATTACTGTTTTAATGACTGTAAAAACCATTTACAAAACAGGAGTTGAAGTAGAAGCTATGCATGGAGCAAGTGTGGTTGCTTTAAACATGTACGATATGTTAAAACCTATCGACAAAGAAGTTGAAATTGGTAGCATTAAGTTATTGGAAAAACGTGGAGGAAAATCTACGTTTCATAAAAAAACAGGAGAAGGATTAAAAGCTTCTGTAATTGTTTGTTCAGACACCATTTCGGCTGGAACCAAAGAAGACAAAGCAGGAAAAGCAATTATCCAAAAGCTAAAAGAATGTAAAGTTAGCATTGGGGAGTATACTATTATTCCTGATGAAAAAGATAGTATTCAAGAAAAAGCAATTACAAACAGTCAAAAAGATTTTGACTTGATTATATATACTGGAGGAACAGGGTTGTCTCCTAGAGATGTAACACCAGAGGCTCTACTACCATTAATAGAAAGACGAATTCCCGGAATTGAAGAAGCGATTAGAAGCTACGGGCAAGGAAGAACTCCCTATGCTATGTTGTCTAGAAGTGTAGCCGGAGTAATTAACAATTCTTTGGTTTTAGCATTGCCAGGGTCTACAAATGGAGCAAAAGAATCTATGGATGCTATTTTTCCAGCAATTTTACATATTTACGGAGTATTAAAAGGAGAAAGGCATTAATCAGTAGGTAGTAGGCAAAATTAAAAACTGAAATTGAAACACAAATAATTAGAATTTAACTCATCAACAAAAAGCTATATAAAGCTTAGAGCATAGAGCCTAAAGCATGAACAAAGTGAATAACATATTAATAGATTCTTACCAAAGGGAACACACCTACTTGCGTATCTCTATTACAGAGCGATGTAATTTTAGATGTACCTACTGCATGCCCGCAGCAGGAATTCCTTTGTCTCCAAAGAATCATATTATGAGCTACGAGGAAGTATACCAAATAGCAAAGAAGTTTGTGGACTTAGGCGTTACTAAAATTAGGATTACAGGTGGTGAACCCTTAGTACGTAAAGATGCTACAGTTGTGTTAAGAAAACTAGCTACCTTACCTGCAGAACTTTCTATTACGACCAACGGAGTACTGATTGATAAATACATTGACATTTTTAAAGAATGTAACATTCAAAAAATCAATATCAGTATTGATTCTTTGACTAAAGACAAGTTCAATAACATTACCCGTAGAAAAGATTACGAAAAAGTGATGGAGAATATTAAAACTTTCACAAAAGATTCCTTTTTTAAAGTAAAACTGAACTGTGTGTTGATGAAAGATTTTAACGAAGATGAAATCACAGGTTTTATTGAATTGACCAAAAACCTCAACACCAATATTCGCTTTATAGAGTTTATGCCCTTTGATGGAAATAGCTGGAATTTAGACAAACTAGTTTCATACGAAACCATAGTAAACAAGGCTAACGAATATTTTGGAACAAATAAAGTGATTCGTTTACAAGATGCTCCCAACGATACTTCTAAAAACTACCAAATAGAAGGCTTTACAGGAAGCTTTGCTATTATTAGCACCGTTACCAATCCTTTTTGCGATAGTTGCAATCGTATTCGTTTAACCGCGAATGGAAAATTAAAAAACTGTTTGTTCTCTAACGGAGAAACTGACCTACTAACTACGTTAAGAGAAGGTGGAAACATTGAAAAACCGATTCAGATTGCTGTGAATTCCAAAAAGAAAACTCGCGGAGGAATGGATACGCAACTTAAATTCACTTCTGATGAGCATCGACTACAAAACAGAAGTATGATTGCTATTGGGGGGTAATTTATCCGAAAATTTTTCTCCTTACAACCTCTAATTTTCACTTATTTAGTAAATTGTGCTCATCTTAAAAAAAAATAGCATGGCTACAGAGAATATAAAATTAATGCAATCCGCTAGAGAATCTTTAAAAGGCAAATGGGCAATAGCAGTAGTTGGAGTACTTCTTCACTCGTTAATCATTTCAGTTGGATCATATGTTTCCTTAATAATTGCGGGACCTCTTTCATTAGGTATTTCTCTTTTTGCATTGAATATATCTAGAGGTAACGAAGTTAAAATAGAACAAATATTCAAAGGCTTTAATCATTTCACTAATACTCTAGTAGCATATTTACTTTATATTTTATATGTTTTCTTATGGTCGCTATTATTTCTTATACCCGGAATCATAAAAGCATTGGCATTTTCTATGACCTTTTTTATTCTTGCGGACAACCCTGAACTTGGTTATATGGAAGCATTAGAACAAAGCGAACAAATGATGAACGGATACAAATGGAAATTATTCAAACTTAACCTACGATTTTTTGGATGGGCCTTAGTTTGCATATTAACTTTGGGAATTGGTTTCTTTTTCTTAGCTCCCTATGTAAAAGTTACCTATGCTAAATTTTATGAAGATTTAAACGTTGCAGACAATTTAGATGCAATAGGTGAACCTGTCAATATTTAATAACAATACACACTATAACTCTAAAGCCCCGATATATCGAGGGCTTTATTTTTTGTTTAAACATTAACAACTCTCCTTATAGTATTAGAACATGGAAGCAATAATTACAATAGTTGGCTTTTTAGGAGCTGGTAAAACGACCTTATTAAAACACTTAATAAATAGCTATTTAGAACAAGGATGGGATCCATTTGTAATTTTAAACGATTACGAAAATGCCTACTTAGACTCACAACAACTAAGCAAAGAAAGCAACCCAAAATGGATTAAATCTTTAAGCGGAAGTTGCATTTGTTGTAGTGGTTTAAACGAATTAAGAGCGACTGTAAATAGAATTCCGAAAAGAGAAAACGGAATTACCTTGATAGAAGCCAACGGAACTTCCGATGCATGTTCGCTACTAGAGTTCTTAGGTGTTGGCATAGACGAACACTACCTTCCCCCTATTCAAATATCTGTAGTAGATGTTAAAAACTGGCAAAAACGAGAAGAACACAACGAACTGGAGGCAAATCAAATTCAGGCTTCTTCTTTAATAGTTTTAACACATTTAGATCAAGTAACTCCAGAAGGGAAAGAAGAAGTAACCAAGAGTATTGAAGAATTCAACCCTTCCGCTAAAATTGTTGATTTAGAAGAATTGGACGTTACCCTTCTTCCTAAATTAAACCAAAATAATAACAAAGCACAAAACTTTGAACACTTAAAAGCGCACTGGGCATCTTGTTCTGTAGACTTACCTATTCTACCCAACAGAGAGGCCATTGAACGTATTTGTAAATTAATTCCTAGTAAAATTCTACGTGTTAAAGGCTGTGCTAAAATAGACAACGAAGAAAACTACACCTATTTTGAGCGCACACCAGATGGGAAAGTTACTATTAGACCTTTTAACGGAATTCCCGTTACCGGCACTAAACTATTAACCATTGGTGCTGGTAGTGAAATCTCTGTTTTAGAAGCTGCTATTCTACAAGGATTACAAGATTATTTTTTTTATACATGCATTCGTGAAAAATTCCCCAACAAATAATTTATTAACCTAAGAACAACTTAAAAATCACATTTTTTAAAAGTTAAAATCATAGTTTTCAAACCTCTAACAGTTTTGAAAATTATAATGAAACTACAAAGTCTAAAATTCACTACACTCTTTTGTGTATGCTTAGCATTTTTCTCTTGTAAAGAGAAAGAATATAGCTTAACTAAAGTAACAGCTAGCATAATTTCTGTAGACAGCACTACAAACGCTGTTTTAAACATACAAACTACCATATCCCCATATAAAGAAAAACTAGCTACCGAAATGCAGCAAGTTTTCTGCTATGCACCAAAAACATTTACCAAACACGACGGAAAAGAACAAAGCACTCTAGGAAATCTAATGGCTGATTTGTCTTACAACATGGCCAATTCGCTATTTACAAAAAAAACTCAACAACAAATAGACTTTGCATTTTTAAACTATGGAGGCATGAGAACTATCTTATCCAAAGGACCTGTTACCAAAGAGATGGCTTTTAAACTAATGCCTTTTGACAATAAATATGTAGTTACCACACTATCAGGAAAAAAGGTTGAGGAGTTAATTCAGTACTTTATTAAAACCAAACGAGCTCACCCTATATCTAAACAAGTAAACCTAATCATAAAGGACGGTAAATACACACTCTCTATCCACGGAAAACCTTTTAACAAAAACAAAAGTTACCATGTATTGACCTCGGACTACTTACAAAAAGGAGGAGATAGCATGAATTTCTTTAAAAATCCTGAAAAACTAACCTCGTTAAATGTAAAAGTAAGAGATGTTATTATTGATTATTTTAAACAAACAGACACCCTAAAAGCCACTATTGACAACCGTGTAATTTTAAAGTAATGGAAAGAAGAAAATTTATAAAACAAATAGGAGGAGTTTCTGCATTGGCAACTGTAGGAGGACTTACACTGCCTTCTTTTACAGCTAAAAAACGCAAACACATTACAATTCTACACACCAACGACACCCATAGTCATATTGAGCCTTTTAAACCCAATCATTATAAATATGCCAATAGAGCTGGGGTTGCCAAAAGAGCCACATTGGTGGAACAAGTACGTAAAGAAAACCCCAACACTTTATTATTAGATGCCGGAGATATTTTTCAAGGCACTCCTTATTTCAACTATTTTGGAGGTGAATTAGAATTCAAATTAATGAGCATGCTAAAATACGATGTGGCAACGCTAGGAAATCATGATTTTGACAACTCTATTGAGGGTTTTCACAAACAACTACCACATGCAGCATTTGATTTTGTTTCTGCCAACTACGATTTTAAAAACACGGTTTTAGACACACACGTAAAACCGTATAAAATTATCTTTAAAGACGGAATTAAAATAGGAATTTTTGGCTTGGGCGTTAAACTAGAAGGATTGGTAGGCCCAACACTTTACAAAGAAACAAACTACCTAAACCCTGTAGAGATTACACAAGACATTGTAAAAGAATTAAAAGAAACTCAACACTGCCATTTAATTATTTGTTTATCGCACTTAGGGTACTTTTACAAAAACGCTCCGCAAACTATTTCGGACATTAACCTTGCAAAAGCAACTAAAGACATAGATTTAATTATTGGAGGACATACCCATACTTTCCTACCCAAGCCTACTATTGTAAAAAATATAGAAGGTAAAAACACATTGATAAATCAGGTGGGAGCGTATGGAATTAATTTAGGAAGAATAGATTTCTATTTTGATGAACTAGAGGAAAAGAGTAATAAAGGAACAACGATTGTAGTCTAAAAATTTGTACTCAACAAATCAAAAAAAAGCACTACCAGCTACAAAACACACAACTCTTTTTACAACACATTTACGCTTTTACTACGAAAAAAACTAAAAACTAGTCTTGGTTTTATCTAAAGAACAAAAAATCCACCTTTTTGATTGATTTTTTACGATTCTAAAACAATTTTTCAGTAATATTGTGTTCGCACACGGAAACTAAAGCTTTTTAGTAATTCCCAAAGAAAAAACCAATTAAAAACTAACAAAATGAATCGTATCTACATTGTTGCACTTGCATTTGTTGCCTTTGTTACAACTTCTTGTCAAGAAAAGAAAACCAGTTCTTGGGAAAATTTAATCAAAGAAAATACGTTGGATGGATGGAGTATTAAAGGAGGTAAATCTACTTACGAACTTAAAGATGGGGTTATTATAGGTACTACAATTAAAAATGAACCGAACACCTTTTTAACAACAAACAAGCACTACAGTGACTTTATTTTAGAACTAGAGTATTTAGTAGACGATCATACAAATTCTGGTATACAAATAAGAACCAATAGCTTTCCTGAATATAAAAATGGTAGAGTACATGGTTATCAAATAGAAATTGATCCTTCGGAAAGAGCTTGGAGTGGAGGAATTTTTGAAGAAGCAAAGAGAGGTTGGCTAAACGACTTAGAAGACAACGTACCTGCTAAGAAAGCTTTTAAGGCTGGTGATTGGAATAAATATAGAATTGAAGCAATTGGAGACACCATCAAAACTTGGATAAACGGAGTCCCTGCAGCCCATTTAGTAGATAACGAAACAGCTAGTGGATTTATAGGATTACAAATTCACAGAGGTAAAGCAGGTAGACAAATTAGATGGAGGAACATTAGAATTATTAGCGAGAATGTTAGAAAACATGCTAAAGCAACTACAATACCTGTAGTAGCAAAAAGAAACCATTTAACTAAAGAAGAAAAAGAAAACGGATGGGAATTACTTTGGGACGGTAAAACAACCAAAGGGTGGAAAAGTGCTAAAGCAGATCATTTCCCTAAACAAGGGTGGAAAATTAGAAATGGAATTTTACGTGTATTGGCTTCTGGTGGAGCTGAATCTGCTCATGGAGGAGATATTGTGACCAAAGAGTTATACGATAATTTTGAATTAAAAGTTGACTTTAAAACAACTCCTGGTGCAAACAGTGGTATTAAATACTATGTAGATACAAACATTAACAAAGGCCCTGGTTCTTCTATTGGTTTGGAATATCAAATTTTAGACGATGCATTACATCCAGATGCTAAAAAAGGGAGTCATGAGGGAAGTAGAACAGTTTCATCACTATACGATTTAATTCAAGCAGACACAAACAAGCCAATTAAACCTGTTGGGGAGTGGAACACAGTCTATATTAAGTCTGTAAACAACCATGTAGAACATTGGTTAAATGGAGTAAAAGTTATAGAATACGAAAGAGGAAGCAAGCATTTTAAAAAGTTAGTTGCAGAAAGTAAGTACAAAAAATGGAAAGGTTTTGGGCTGTTAGAAAAAGGACAAATCTTACTGCAAGATCATGGAGACTTAGTTTCTTTTAGAAATATTAAAATTAAAAAACACTAAAACCTTATATAATGGACACTAGAAGAGAATTTATTAAAAAAACGGCTGCTGGTTCTGCAGGAATAGCTTTAGGTAGTTTGTTAATCCCAAACTTAAGTTTTGCTGCAAACGGAGCTCAGATTATTGGTGCTAACGAAAGATTAAACGTAGCAGTAATTGGAGTAAGAAGTAGAGCTAAATCTTTAACAAAAGCAATAGGGAAATATAAAGAAGCTAAAGTTGCCATAACTTGTGATGTAGATGATAAAATTATTGAAAAGAATAATAAATTTTGTCAAGAAACTTTAGGATACATTCCTGCTGTTGAAAAGGATTTTAGAAAAGTTTTAGAAAACAAAGACATTGATGCTGTTTTTATAGCTACACCAGAACACTGGCATGCACCAATGGCTATTGCTGCACTAAAAGCAGGAAAACATGTATATGTAGAAAAACCATGTAGTCATAATCTTTACGAAAATGAAATGCTAGTAGCAGCTCAAAAGAAATACGGTAAAGTTGTACAAATGGGAAATCAACAGCGTTCTGCTATTACAAGTAAAATGGCTGTTGAGGGAATTAGAGAAGGAATTATTGGAGATGTATACAAAGGAGAAGCATACTATAATAACAATAGAGGTTCTATTGGAATTGGAAAGAAAGTTGCTGTACCAAACACTTTAGATTGGGATTTATGGCAAGGACCCGCTCCTAGAGAAGACTTTAGAGACAATGTACACCCATATAACTGGCACTGGTTTAAAACTTGGGGAACTGGAGAAATTCATAACAACGGAACGCACGAAATTGATATCTGTCGTTGGGCTTTAGGTGTTGATATTCCTAAAACAGTAACTTCTTTTGGTGGTAAATATACTTATAAAGACGACTGGGAATTTACCGATAATCAACAGGCTACTTTTACGTATGACGATGATAAATTTATTACTTGGACAGGGCATAGTAGAGGTAAAATACAGCCCAAACAACCAGGTAGAGGTGCTACAATTTACGGAAGCAAAGGAGCTATTACTCTAAGCCGTGGTGGGTATGAATTATTCGATTTAAAAGGAAACTTAATTAAAAAAGAGAAAGAAGCTGGTAAGAATGTAACTTTGGGTACTGCTGGTGGAGGTAGTTTAGATGTTAAACATATTGCAAACTTCTTTAACGCTATCCGTGTTGACGAAGCTCAGAATTCACCAATTGCAGATGCTAGTATTACTACCATGACTTGTCATTTAGGAAACCTTTCTCAGGAATTAGGAAAAACACTAGAGATAGATACCAAAACAGGAAAAGTTACCAACGATAAAAGAGCTAAAAAGCTTTGGAAACGTGAGTACGAAAAAGGTTGGGAACCTACATTATAAGACTACTTTTATTTTTTTATACTTAAAGAGCTCATCAATTTAACTGATGAGCTCTTTTTTATTAATTACTTATTTTTTTGTCTTACAACAAGGCTTCTTATCTTCTGTATGACATGTAGCTTTGTCTGCTTTCTTAGTATCACAACATTTGTGCTTACATTCTTTATGCTTGGTAACATCGCATGTTTTGTCTTCTTTACAACATTTTGAATCTACACACTGTTTTTTACAAGCTTCTGTCTTACAACATTCTTTAGGACAAATATTAGAATTTGGCACAGCAAATGCACTTAAGAATACAACACACAATACTACAGCTCCTAACTTTATTATTTTTTTCATCTTGGATATTTTAAAATTATTAATTTGATAAATGCATCCATATACGGATGACTGACTAAAATGTATTAAAAATTTTAAACCAATGCAGGAGGATGAAAAATATCAATATCAAAAGAAGAAGAACTCTCTGTATAACCAAAAAGACTCTTTTGATAGGTAAATGGTAAGAATGTTATTTTCTCTAAATTAGGGGTCAAAGCAATTACGGTTACACAACAACTCATTTTAGAAGTTCCTGTACAACAACCGTTCTTTTCTTTATTGTCTTCTTTAGTACTCTTTACAGTACAGCAAGCATGTTTTTTAGAAACCTCTTTTTTAACCATGCAAGGCATCTCAGCTTTGCCCTCATGTACCGGCATGGCTTGCACTGTTACAAAAGCTTGCAACAGAAAAGATAATGATATGATGATGGATAAAATCGATTTCACAGTATAAAGTTAAACAAAAAACGAACCAAAAATGGTCCGTTTCTTATTTAAAATAAAATCAATTTTACGATTTATTTAAATCTGCATACATCTTTGTAGCTGTATTTGCCTTTTGCAATACCGTATTAGCCAAATTAAACAACTCTTTTGCTGTAATCTGACTCTTGTTTAAATCAATAACTCCATCTGTATATATAGCCTTTTTAATCTTAGACCAATGGTACTGAACTTGACTTAAAGCATCATCTATTTCCAATGTATTAAATTCTAATATGGTTAAATAATTTAAATTCTCATCCATAGTCTTAAAGATTTCATCAATCTCAGCAGGTTTTACAGTTGTAATAGCAAACTCTCTCATTGCAAAATACAATGTTAGTCTCTGAGTTAAGTACCTTAACTTTCCAGAAGCTCCAGTAGCTTCCGCAATTTTTTCTAGAATATACCTTTGATTTTTGTCTTTATTCTCTTTTGTTTTAATTTTAGAGTACTTAATTAACTCTGTCACCAAATCATCACAAATAGCTAAGAAAATAGTGTTTGTATTAATAACATCTTCCATTGACGAATTAGAACCTTTAAGAACTTCCTTTTTGTAATATTTAAAAGCATACTCCTGAACGCTTACTTTGTATTTTATAGTCTCTGTAGGTGCATAACTTTTAATCTTTGCTAACCCAGACTCAAATGCAGCAATGGCTTTCTCTTGCTCTACCTCAGCATTTTCTTTTAACTGATTGGCTTTTATAAATACCTTGTCCTTAGCTATTCTTTGCCCAAGCATTCTTTGTTTACCTGCTAAATTTACTATATGCGATAAGTGTAATTTTTCTTGTCCGTTTGCAACTACAAAGAACATTGAAAACATTATGAATAACGTGTATATTTTTTTCATATTTCTTTTTCTTAAATTATTTGATTTCACTTGATGATTTTAATGTTCTAACTAAATAATCTGCTTTTTTCAACAAATTATTACAGTCGGAGCTAAACTTTACACTTTCTGGATGATTTTCAGAAGTTAAAACGTCTTCCAATAAAAATTGATCCAAATTTGACTTAACAACGTCCCAGTTACTTTTTAAAGTATCAATTGACTTTATTAACATCTCATCGCTAGGATTAAGTTTAGAAATTGCTTCAAGATCCACCTCCATTTTTGCAATTATTTCCTTTACAGAATTATTTACATTATCATTATGGAACTCTGTTAATTCAGAAAAATAGGTATTGATGTAAAATGGCAACTGTTGAGACAAAGTTTTAATTTCATTAGCAGCATTAAATGCATCTACAAAAGAAATATCTTCTTGTTTATAAGGATACTCTTTCTTTTTCTCAGCTTCTTTTAACAATGCTTTGTTAGCATTTTTACAAGACTCTAACATAATTGCACTATACAAAAGTATTTTTCTATTAGAGGTAGTAGCTTTACTTAAAACAACTTCTTTATAACCTGCCCATTGCAATTCTATTGTTTTTAACTTTAGCATTATTTCAGAATCGAAGGAAGTTTTACCTAAGATTTCTAGATTTTGTTCAAACTGAATTACGGAAGAAGAAGATTCGGAAATTCCCCCAGTTTCTTTTCCTAAGTTTAACATTTTTTCGTTGGCAATTTTTTGCGACAGCATACTCTGCTTGTTTGTTATGCTTATCGCCTGAGAAATACTCACATTTTGCGAAAAACCAACTCCACACATAAGTAATAATAAAACCTGTAATGTTTTTTTCATTTTAATCATTTTACATTTTCTTTGATACGAAAGTAAAGAGAACCCAAAACGAATACTTAGTCTAAAACTTTAATAAATTGTAAAAAATTACGTATTTAAACCTAAACAAATACGT
Organism: Wenyingzhuangia sp. IMCC45574; assembly: GCF_054182685.1. NCBI lineage: Bacteria > Pseudomonadati > Bacteroidota > Flavobacteriia > Flavobacteriales > Flavobacteriaceae > Wenyingzhuangia > Wenyingzhuangia sp. IMCC45574. Next base: position 1,941,176 of record NZ_CM135169.1, read on the forward strand.
ATTTATACGTATAAAATAATTTTATTACATCGAATATTAACAGAAAATTAAACTCGATTACCATCTTTAAAAAGATGAAGGAGTATTAAGCCTAGCTATTTTTAAAAAAGAAAAAACAATCATTAATAAATCATTATTTAATTACCTCTTGACAAGTGAAACAGCATACGACTCCATATGTCAAAAAAAAATCGAACTCTTAAGAGTTCGATTTTTTTTCTTGTTAAGCTTCTAAAGCTTGTTTTATATCTGCAATGATATCATCTATATGTTCCAAACCAGCAGAACAACGAACCATACCTTGCGTAATATTTACTTTTAACTGATCTTCTTCTGCCACAGAATGATGTGTGGTAGATGCAGGATGTGTTACAATAGTTCTTGTATCTCCTAGATTGGCTGATAAAGAACACATTTTAATAGCATCAAAAAACTTTTTACCAGCTTCTTTACCTCCTTTAACTTCAAAGGCAACTATAGAACCTCCTAACCTCATTTGCTTTTTAGCAACCTCGTATTGAGGATGAGATTTTAAAAAAGGATATTTTACCCAATTCACCTTTGGATGACTTTCTAAAAACTGTGCCAATTTATAAGCATTCTCACAATGTCTTTCTACTCTTACCGCTAAAGTTTCTAAACTTTTAGACAAAACCCAAGCATTAAAAGGAGACATTGCAGGTCCTGTTAAACGAGCATATAAATAGATCTCTCTAATTAAATCTTTAGGTCCAACAGTTACTCCTCCCAATACACGTCCTTGTCCGTCTATTAATTTAGTAGCTGAATGAATGACCAAATCGGCACCAAATTTAATTGGATTCTGTAAATAAGGAGTCGCAAAACAGTTATCTATAATCAATAAGACACCATATTTTTTAGCTATTTTACTCAACACCTCTAAATCCAATACGTCTACAGCTGGATTGGTTGGTGTCTCTGCATAAATAAACTTTGTGTTTGGCTGAATTAAACTTTCAACTATCTCTACCTCATCCACTCCAAAATAAGAAGTTTCCACTCCCCACTTTGGAAAATACTTGGTAAACAAACCATGTGTAGCCCCAAAAACAGAACGCGCAGATACTATATGATCTCCAGACTGTAACAACGCTGCAAAAGTGGTATACACAGCAGCCATACCTGTAGCAAAAGCAAAACCTGCCTCTGCTCCTTCCATCAAACAAATTTTCTCTACAAACTCATTTGTGTTTGGATTGCTATAACGACTGTATAAATCTCGCTGCTTCTCTTCAGCAAACGAAGCACGCATTTCTTCTGAATCTTCAAAAACAAATCCCGATGTTAAATACAACGGTACTGAATGTTCTGAAAACTGAGAAGTCTCTGCTTGTGTTCTCACCGCAAGGGTTTCAAAATTCTTTTTATTATCGCTCATTTCTTTCGCTTCGCTTTTAGCTGTAGGCTCTATGCTTTAGGCTAAACAGCATTTATTTTTAATGTTTTTCACTGCCTATAGCTTATCGCTTAAGGCATATAGCATCTTGAGTTTACAACTCAAGGTCTGTCAATCTCATTATATCTCCAAACACCCCTCTTGCAGTTACCTCTGCTCCTGCTCCTGCTCCTTGGATAACTATAGGTTGTGCTCCGTAAGACTCTGTATATATTTCAAAAATAGAATCTGCTCCTTTTACCTGACCTAAAGCCGAGTCGCTAGGTACAGAAACTAATTTTACTTCTAAAATTCCTTTATCCGAAGACAAATCTCCATGTAAATCTCCTATATATCTTAATACATGATTTGCCTCTTGCTTTTCTTTTACCTCTTTATAAATTGGATCTAAATCTCCTAAACTATTCAAGAAAGTTGCAGTATCTCCATCTCTTAAATGTGTAGGAATTAAATTGTGAATCTGCACATCTTCAAACTCATTTTGCAAATCTAATTCACGAGCTAAAATCAACAACTTACGTCCAACATCGTTCCCATTTAAATCTTCTCTAGGATCTGGTTCTGTAAACCCTTGGTCTGCTGCTTCTTTTAATACTTGACTAAAAGACACATCTTCTGCAGAAAAATTATTGAATAAATAACTCAATGTTCCTGAAAACACCCCTTTAATTCTAGTAATATTTTCTCCTGAAGCATGTAACAACTTAATAGTATCAATTAAAGGCAACCCAGCTCCAACATTTGTTTCGTATAAGTATTGTTTTCCATTCTGCAACAACGCAACTCTTAAATCATTATAAAAACCTAAAGACTTGGTATTTCCAATTTTATTAGAAGACACTAAATTAAAACCATTTTCAATCAATGGAATGTAATTTTCGGTCATACCTGCACTCGCAGAATTATCAACCGCTATTAAATTCCCTAAATGATGTTCTTTGGCAAAAGCCACAATCTCTTCTATAGATCTGTAAGAAACTCCTTTTTCTTCAATATCTTCTTTCCAAGTATCTGTAACACCATCAGCATTAAAATAAACACTTTTAGAATTTGCTACAGCAAACACATTTAAATCTATTCTTTTACGCTTTAAAATAGCAGCTCTACTTTCTAAAATTTGTTTGATTAAGGTACCTCCTACCAAACCAACTCCAAATACTGCAATATTAATTTTTTTGGCAATTCCAAAAATCTCACCATGCATTACATTCACGGCTTTTCTTAAATCGTTATTCTCTATCACTAAACAAACATTATTTCCTGTAACCGTATTATTAATAATTAACGGATGGATGTTATTATTTACTAGTGCAGTATACGACGTTTTAAACGAACTCAAAGAATTCCCTAAAACAGAAACTACTGCTACTCCTCTTTTTATTGAAATATTATTGATGTCTTGGGTATGGAAGTCTAAATTAAACTCCTCTCCTAACGCAGCTTTAGCTTTGTGCGCATCTTTTTCGTCTACCGTAAAACTAATCCCTCTTTCCGATGATGCTTGAGAGATTATACCAACACTAATATTCTGATTTCCTAATGCCGTAAAAATACGTGCATCAATCCCTGCTTTTCCAAACAATCCTCTACCTTCTAAGCTTAACAAAGCAACATTCTCTTGTACAGAAATGGCTTTAATTCCCTTTTTGTTATTTTGTTGATGATTGATAACAGTCCCTTCTCCTTGTGGATCAAAAGTATTTTTAATTCGCAAAGAAATATTTTGATTTACCAATGGAATAATTGCCTTAGCATCTAACACATTCTCTGGCAAATTTGCCAATTCATTTGCTTCTTGATAAGACAGGTGGTTAATTTCTTGTGCACCTGCTACCCAATCTGGATTGGCAGTAAAAATACCTTCTACCAAAGTGGTATAATTTTCTAACTCCTCTGCATTTAAATATCCTGCCAATAAAGCCGCAGAATAATTACTCCCGTTATTCCCTGTTGATGTTGTTTCTCCATCCAAACTCTCTCCAACAAAACCTGTAACTACAGGAATTTCTTTTGATAAATCTATCTTCTTAAAAAATCCTTTAACCGTAGATTTGGTAATGTCTTCTAACAACTCCGCTTTTCCAAAAAATTGATCTGTTTTAAACAACTCTCTAGAATCTACATATTTGGCTTGCGTTTTATTTTGTTCTAATAAAGCACTTACCAACTTCCCAGACAACAACTCTCCATAAGAAATAACCAAGTCCTTAATTTTTGGACTGTAATCTCCTAATAGATGTACTCCCTCAAAAATTCTCTCTAAGAAAGAAAACTCTTCAGAAAAATCTATACTTGGTAATGGAGCAACCTGATATTCTTTAAAAGCAACAAAAGCACTTTGGTAATCATCTCCCTTTTTTGCTTTTTCTAACAACTCAAACAAATCATTTGTAGCAGTACCACGAGCAGCAACTACCACAACAATTTTTTCTTGTTGTTTTATTTTATCCAAAAGAATAGAAATTACACTTTGGATTCCTTCTCCATTCTCCAGTGATTTTCCTCCAAACTTTAATACTTTCATTTTTTTTAAATATTTGTTCTCTACTCCGCTCGAACACCTTCTCTGATTGATGGTCATCGAGCGGAGTCGAGATGTAGAATCCTTACTATTATTAAAAAACTTCTTTTAACAATTCTTTTAACTGATTATCTTCTACCAAGAAACCATCGTGTCCATGGATAGAAGTAATTTCTTTATATACAGATTCAATCCCTACAGATTTTAAGACTTTATATGTTTCCCTATTTTCTTCGGGCACAAAAAAGAAATCAGAATCAATTCCTATCTGTATAATTTTTGCTTTGATCGTTTTGGCAACCTCATCAAAAGTACCTCTTCCTTCGGTAATATCTAAAGTACTTAACAAATGATTTACCATTTTATAAGCCTTTAGTTCAAATCTATTTTCTAATTTATGACCATGGTGCAACAACCAGCTTTCTACATTTGCAATCCCCAATGCATCGTTTTGAGTTCTGTTAAACTTTTGTTTAAAAGAAGCAGCTGTTCTGTAAAACAACATTGCCATCATACGAGCATCGTGCACTGGTTTTTTAGAATTCAGCAATATTTGTTCTTGGGTTTTGTTATGTGCCAAAATCCAATCGGTAGCTTTCCAATCTGTTGCTATCGGAATTAAATACTCTGCCAAATTTGGAAACAACACCGCCATTTCCCAAGCAATACCACCTCCCAAAGACCCAGCTAAAATAGCATGTACCTTAGTAATACCTAATTCGTCTAATAACAAACCAAATAATTTAGCAATGTCTCTAGCAGTAAAGCTCTTTACATCATCTATTAAATTTTCTGGTTTTTGATCGTAACCATTCCCTGGAATATCAATACAAACAATAGTGTATTTATCTGTATCTACTAAATTTCCAGGAGATATAATCCCTTTCCACCAACCTGTATATTCCCCTGCAACATCTGAATTTCCAGTCAATGCATGATTTACCAATACAATAGGAGCCGTATGCAATGGCTGTCCAAAAACTTGGTACGATAGTTCCAAGCTTGAATAGTGCACACCTACTAATGTAGTGTAATCTTTTAAGGTTTTATGTTGTAAACTTTTATTCAATGTTTCAAAAATTTATAACTCACCCTGCTTTCTTAAAAAGAAAGTTGTTTCTATCCGTAAAGTTATCGTAGGGAATTTTATAGAGAATTGCTCCTTGGTTATCTATCCAACTTTGTTGGTAGAACGTAGCACCTTCTTTGCAGGCAAAGGGTTGCTAAGGCTTCAACGGGTCTAATCCCTCTACCTTTCTTGATAACTTACTTCAGTACATAATGAGCTGGCAGCAAAGATATAAAAATAGTTTTTAGTTTTTATAGTTCGCTGTTATATTTATCTCTATCCCGTCTAAACACAAAAAAGCCACTCTAAAAAGAGTGGCTTTTGTATCTTTATTACGTCAATTTACAATTCGCTAAACGCTTGTTCTAAATCAGTTTTTAAATCTTCTACATTTTCCAATCCTACAGACAAACGAATCAAATCGGCACCAACACCTGCTGCAGCTTGCTCTTCTTCTGTTAACTGTTGATGTGTGGTACTAGATGGATGGATGATTAATGATTTTGTATCTCCAATATTTGCCAATAACGAGAAAATCTTGGTTGCATCTGTAACTGTTTTAGCAGCTTCAAAACCTCCTTTTAATCCAAACGTAACCAATCCACTTTGCCCCTTAGGCAAGTATTTATTTGCCAAAGCATTGTATTTGCTACTTTCTAATCCTGGATAGTTTACCCAAGCAACCTCATCTCTACCCTCTAACCAAGTAGCCAACTCTAATGCATTTGCACTGTGCTGTTTCATTCTAACAGGTAAGGTTTCTAATCCCTGAATGATATTAAATGCATTTGTTGGACTTAACGCTCCACCAAAATCACGCAACCCTTCTAAAATTAATTTAAAAGTAAAGGCTGCAGCCCCTAATGCCTCATGATATACCAATCCATGGTATCCGGCAGATGGCTCAGTAAATTCAGGGAACTTACCGTTTGCCCAATTAAAAGTTCCGGCATCAACAATAGCACCTCCTAAAGAGTTCCCTTGTCCGCCAATATATTTTGTTAAAGAGTGAATTACCAAGTTTGCCCCATGTTTAATAGGATTTAACAAGGCTGGAGAAGCAACTGTATTATCTACAATAAAAGGAACCTCTGCCGCTTGTGCTTGTGCAGCAATAGCCTCTAGATCTAATACATCTAACTTTGGATTCCCCAAAGACTCTACAAAAAAGGCTCTTGTGTTATCTTGCACTGCCTCTTTAAAACTTTCAGGATTAGTTGCATCTACAAACGTAGTTGTAATTCCCAATCTAGGTAAAGTAACATTTAATAAGTTGTAAGTACCTCCATACAAACTACTAGAGGCAACAATATGATCTCCAGCCTTTAACAAAGTCATTAATCCTGTTGCAATAGCTGCTGTTCCAGATGCAAAAACCACTGCTCCAATTCCTCCTTCTACCGCAGCCAAACGCTCTTGTAGAATCTGATTGGTTGGATTGTTTAATCTTGTGTAGATAAAACCTAACTCTTTTAAAGCAAATAAATTTGCCGCGTGTTCTGTATTGTTAAACACATAAGACGAAGTTTGATAAATAGGTACCGCTCTGGTTCCTTGCGTATTACTAACATCATGACCTGCATGCAATGCAGCTGTTTCAAATTGTTGATCGCTCATTATAAATTCTTTTAATAGTTTCTAGCTACCCAAATCTAAGAAATAATAACGTTTCTTGCACAGCTTATTTATAATGTTTCAAAAGAAAAAACCAATTTTAGTTTTCAATCCATTTCTTTTTTATAATTTTGCCCGACCAAAGAGAGGATAAATTTGACTGATTGCAACCTCTTCTACAATATACAATTGACAATGCGCAATTAACAATATTGTATAAACAAAAATCGCTAAAGCAGTAATTCACTACTCTTTATTGCGACTACTGCAACCAGCAAAACTGATTTTATAACAAAAAAAGATAAATCGAATGTCGTATTTATTTACATCGGAGTCTGTTTCAGAAGGACATCCAGATAAAATTGCAGACCAAATTTCGGATGCATTAATTGACCATTTCTTAGCTTATGATGTGGATTCTAAAGTAGCTTGTGAAACATTAGTTACTACAGGACAGGTTGTTTTAGCAGGAGAAGTAAAATCTAAAGCTTATTTAGATGTTCAAAAAATTGCTCGTGATACGATCAATAAAATTGGATACACCAAAGGAGAATATCAATTTGATGGAAATTCTTGTGGAGTATTATCTGCTATCCACGAACAATCTCAAGACATTAGTCAGGGAGTAGATAGAGAGACTAAAGAAGAGCAAGGAGCAGGAGACCAAGGAATGATGTTTGGATACGCAACCAACGAAACAGAAAACTTTATGCCCTTGGCTTTAGAGATTTCTCACCGTTTGTTAAAAGAGTTAGCAGCATTGCGTAGAGAAATGAAAGACATTACTTACTTACGTCCAGATGCTAAGGCTCAGGTAACCTTACAATATTCAGATGATAACCAACCTGAAAGAATTGATGCCATTGTAGTTTCTACACAACACGATGATTTTGATGAAGACGAAGCAATGTTGGCTAAAATTAAAGAGGACATCATTAACATTTTAATTCCTCGTGTAAAAGCGACATTCAATGCAGAAATTCAAGCTTTATTTGGTGATGATATTAAATTTCACATTAACCCAACTGGAAAGTTTGTAATTGGTGGACCTCATGGAGATGCTGGCTTAACAGGACGTAAAATTATTGTAGATACTTATGGTGGTAAAGGAGCTCACGGTGGTGGTGCTTTCTCTGGAAAAGACCCTAGTAAAGTAGACCGTTCTGCAGCTTATGCAACTCGTCATATTGCTAAAAACTTGGTAGCTGCTGGTGTTGCTACAGAAATTTTAGTACAAGTTTCTTATGCAATTGGTGTAGTAGAACCTATGGGGATTTTTGTAAACACCTACGGAACTAGCAAAGTAGATGTAACCGACGGTCAAATTGCAGAAATTGTTTCTTCTATTTTTGACATGAGACCAATTGCTATTGAGCGTAGGTTGAAATTAAGAAACCCTATTTATTCTGAAACTGCTGCCTACGGACACATGGGACGTACTCCTGAAGTAAAAACAGTTGTTTTTAACTCTATGTACGAAGGTACCAAAGAAATTGAAGTGGAAACGTTTACTTGGGAAAAGTTAGATTACGTTGATAAGGTTAAAGAGGCTTTTAAAATTTAAGAAACTCTTTTTTCATAACATTCAAAAGCATAGAATTTACTTTCTATGCTTTTTTATTTCACTTATCTTTAAACCATGAAACTATGGAAATTCCTTTTTATACTTACATTAAGCAGCTATAGCCAAACACTACTACACAACAATGTAAATCAATTTATAGGAGTAGATGTTTTTGAAAATTACTATTACCTAAAAGAAAACACGCTCTACAAAAGTAACATAGAGAACAATTACCAAAACATAAACTACGGAGCTCCAGACATTGTAGATATTAGCAATCCTTTACAAATTTTGGTTTATTACAAACACTTTAATAAAGTTGTGCTACTAGACAACGTACTAAACTATCTGTCTGAATTTACCATCCCTATTGGTATAGACCTAATAGCCAATGCCGGAAAAGATAAAATTTGGATGTATAACAACCTAAACACAACCTTAAGCCTATACCATATTAAAACCAACAAAACAGAAGTAAATTCTCTCCCCAACATACGCAATGTTAAAAACTTAAAAGCCGACTTAAACAATGCTTTTATTCTAAATAACAACGGAAATTTAGACACCTATAATTTCTTAGCTCGTAAAACCAAAACACAAAAGACAAAAGAGTTTTTACTACCTATTTCTTTACACGCTACATTTTATTACAAAGACAAAACTATTTTTAAAAACCATAGCCCCACCATAACCCTTCCCCAAAAAGCGGAGTCTTTTGAAGTTATTAACGACCATTGCTATTTTTTTAGCAACAAGACTATTTACCGTATGAGTATCTCTAAAAAATAACTATTTTTAAGCTCTAAACTAAAAGACATGCACATAGCCATTGCGGGAAACATTGGAGCAGGTAAAACCACGCTAACCAAACTATTAGCGAAACACTACAAATGGGATGCTCACTTTGAAAGTGTAGACGACAACCCATACTTAGACGACTTCTACAACGAAATGGAACGTTGGTCTTTTAACCTACAAGTATATTTCTTAAACAGTCGTTTTGAACAAATTTTAAAAATTCAACAAAGCGGAAAGGACATCATTCAGGATAGAACTATATACGAAGATGCTAAAATATTTGCTCCTAACCTACATGCAATGGGACTGTTAACCAATCGTGATTTTTCTAACTACAATAAGTTGTTTGAGCTGATGGAGAATTTAGTTACTCCTCCTGATTTGTTAATCTACTTACGAGCAGATATTAAAACATTGGTGGGTCAAATTCACAAAAGAGGACGTGAGTACGAAAGTTCTATCAACATAGATTATTTAAGCAGATTAAACGAACGTTACGAAGCTTGGATGAGCACCTATAATAAAGGTAAAAAATTAATTATAGAAGTAGACGATTTAAACTACTTGGACAACCCAGAAGACCTAGGAGCTGTTATCGATAAAATAGATGCCCAAATACACGGATTGTTTTAAAAAACTCCATAAAAGCAAAAACTCATCAATATTTACATTGATGAGTTTTTTTTATCTAAAATCTTATTTATAAAACCTAAATACTAAAGCACCGGAATAATTTGTTTCTTACGAGATACGATTCCTGGCAACACTACTAAGTCACTCTCTACAGTTGCGTTAAACTTAGACTCAGCCACCTCTTTTACCGCATCGTTAGGAACAAAAAATGTAGCAGATTCGCTTAAAATATCAATTACAAACAATAAAACCTCATCCAATCCTTCAGCTGCTTTAACAGTATCCATAGAAGCTATTATAGAATCTTTTCTTTCTAAAACTACATTTGGAGCTGTAGTCTCTAATACAGAAACTCTGTATTTATTCCCACTAGCTTCGTAAATTTTACTATCCATTTTAATCAACTCTTCATCAGAGAAAGCAGAAATATCAGACTTTGCTTCAAACATTTTTGTAGCATACTCATTAATATCCAACTCTAACTTATGAGCTAAGTGTTCTGCCATCGCTTTGTCATCATCTGTAGTAGTAGGACTACGGAACTCTAATGTGTCCGAAATAATACAAGACAACATTAAACCAGCAATTTCGTTTGGCAAGTCAGCAACCTCGTCTACTCCCATCATTAAATACATAACAGAAGCTGTAGAAGCTAATGGTTTAATAGTAATATCTATTGGAGCAGCAGTTTCTAATCCTCCAACCAATTTGTGGTGATCTATAATTTGAACAATACTTGTTTCGTTAATATTCTCAAACAACTCACTAGGGTTGTTGGTATCAACAATTACTACTTCATCTTCAGCAGAAACAGAAGTTAAAACCTCTGGCACTTTAAATCCCCAATGCTCTAAAACATACAACGCTTCTGTATTAGGAGTCCCTAAAACATAAGGAGTAGCCTCAATTCCTTGTTGATTTAAATACCAAGACCATACTATTGCTGATGCTGTTGCATCTGTATCTGGTGATCTGTGTCCAAAAACTTTTAATGCCATTTTTCTTTTATTGATTAATTATTTTTTTCTAAAACTGAAAGCTTTCTATGCAATAGAAAGCATAAAAAAATTCCTTTCTCAAAAATAAGAAAGGAATTGATTATATCTAATATAACTTTAAACGTTTAAAATTATTTAACGTATAAAGTAGCTTTTACTGCATCAATCACATCTTGAGCATTTGGCAACCACTCTTCCATTAATACAGGAGAGTAAGCAGCTGGAGTATCCGCAGTGTTAATTCTTTGGATAGGAGCATCTAAATGATCAAATGCCTGCTCTTGTACTCTATAAGCAATCTCAGTAGCAACAGAACCAAATGGCCAAGCCTCTTCTAAAATTACCAATCTATTTGTTTTCTTAACAGACTCTAAAATTGCATTTGTATCCATAGGACGTACTGTACGTAAGTCTATAACTTCTACAGAAATTCCTTCTTTCTCTAATGCATCAGCAGCCTTGTAAGCTTCTTTAATAATCTTACCAAAAGAAACTACTGTTACGTCTGTTCCTTTTCTTTTAATATCGGCAACACCTAAAGGAATAATATATTCTCCTTCTGGAACTTCACCTTTATCACCATACATTTGCTCAGACTCCATAAAGATAACTGGATCGTCATCTCTAATAGCAGCTTTTAACAATCCTTTAGCATCGTAAGGGTTAGATGGTACAACTACTTTTAACCCTGGAGTGTTAGCAAACCAGTTTTCAAAAGCCTGAGAGTGTGTAGCTCCTAACTGACCTGCAGATGCAGTAGGTCCTCTAAACACAATTGGACATTTAAATTGCCCACCAGACATTTGTCTGATTTTTGCTGCATTGTTAATAATCTGATCAATCCCCACTAAAGCAAAGTTAAATGTCATGTACTCTACAATAGGTCTGTTACCTGTCATCGTAGAACCCACAGCAATTCCTCCAAAACCTAACTCGGCAATTGGAGCATCAATTACACGTTTCTCACCAAACTCATCTAACATACCTTTAGACGCTTTGTAAGCACCGTTATATTCTGCAACTTCTTCACCAATTAAATAAACGCTTTCGTCAGCACGCATTTCTTCGCTCATTGCCTCACATACGGCTTCTCTAAACTGTATTGTTTTCATGTATTTTATTTTAACTAAACTGTTGACAAAAGTAACAAAAACGCTTCCAACTTTTCTAATATTAAAATAAATTATTTGTAAAATTTGATTTACATTAGCTTTTACTTATTTTTAAAGATAAAGAACTTCATAACCTTTTAAATATGAATATATTAGTATGTATAAGTCATGTCCCAGACACGACATCTAAAATAAATTTCACGAACGATTCGACAGAATTTGAAACAAATGGAGTACAATTTGTTATAAATCCATACGATGAGTTTGCATTGACTAGAGCAATTTGGTTTCAAGAAAAGCAAGGAGCAAAAGTAACTGTTGTAAATGTTGGAGATGCTACTACAGAAGCTACGCTAAGAAAAGCATTGGCCATTGGTGCAGATCAGGCAATTAGAATAGATGCAAAACCTACCGATGGTTTTTTTGTTGCACAGCAATTAGCAGAAATTTACAAGCAAGGTGCTTACGATTTAATCTTAACTGGTAAGGAATCTATTGACTATAATAGTGCAATGGTTCCTGGTTTATTAGCTTCTTTCTTAGACATAGATTGTATAAATGCGTGTGTAGGGCTAGAAATTGAAGGTACAGATGTAAACGCTGCTACCGAAATTGATGGAGGAACCGAGAATTTAAAAGCTAGTTTACCAATTGTAATTGCCGGACAAAAAGGATTGGTAGAAGAAAAAGACCTAAAAATTCCGAATATGAGAGGAATTATGATGGCTCGTAAAAAACCTCTAACAGTAGTTCCTGCATTTGATGCAACAGCAACTACAGAAATTAATAGCTTTGAAAAACCTGCAGAAAAAGGTGCTTGTAAAATGGTAGCTGCAGATAATATAGATGCATTAATTGATTTATTACACAACGAAGCAAAAGTTATTTAAGAACTCTAATGCTCTAAAGATTACTACTTAGAGCTCTAAAAAAAATATTTATGTCAGTATTAGTATTTGCAGACAATAGCGAAGGTGTTTTTAAAAAAGCTACTTTCGAAACTGTATCATATGCCAAAGCCATTGCAGATGAAATGAGCACTGAATTAGTGGCGATTACTATTAATGCTCAACAAGCAGAAGAATTAAAAACTTATGGAGCTAACAAAATTTTAACTGTTAGCAACTCAGATTTATCTTCTTTTAACGCAAAACAATATGCAGCAGTTGTTGCGAATGCAGCTACAGAAAACGCAAGTAATGTAGTGGTTATAGGAAACAACGCAAGCGGTAACAGTGTTGCTCCGTTGGTTGCAGCACAATTAAAAGCTGGTTATGCTTCTAATGCTGTAGCAACTCCAAGTAGCCTAGAGCCTTTCTCTGTAAAAAGAAAAGCTTTCTCTGGAAAAGCATTTAGCAACACCGTAATTACATCGGAAACGAAAGTAATTGGATTGGCTAAAAATTCTTTTGGAATTGTAGAAAACCCAACAGAAGCAAGCATTGAAGAATTTTCTTCTGAAATTGTCAGCTCTACTGTTAGCTCTGTCTCTGTAGACAAAAACTCTGGTAAAATTGCCATTGCCGATGCAGATATTGTTGTTTCTGGAGGACGTGGTTTAAAAGAAGCTGCTAACTTTAGCATGATAGAAGAATTGGCAGATGTTTTAGGTGCTGCTACCGCATGTTCTAAGCCTGTTTCAGATTTAGGTTGGAGACCACATGCAGAGCACGTAGGACAAACAGGAAAACCTGTAGCTTCTAATCTATATATCGCAATTGCTATTTCTGGTGCAATTCAACATTTAGCAGGTGTAAACGCTTCTAAAACAAAAGTAGTTATTAATACAGATCCAGAAGCTCCTTTCTTTAAAGCAGCAGACTATGGTATTGTAGGTGATGCTTTTGAAGTAGTACCACAGTTAATAGAAAAATTAAAAGCATTTAAAGCAGAAAATGCTTAACACGTAAAACTAAAGCATGAATTTAGTTCAATTAGACATTCGCGGTATCTCTTACAGTCAAACTCAAACAGGAGCATATGCTTTGGTATTAAATGAAGTAGACGGAGAAAAAACCCTTCCCATAGTTATTGGTGCTTTTGAGGCTCAATCTATTGCAATTGCATTAGAAAGTGAAATTGTTCCTCCTAGACCTTTAACCCATGATTTATTTAAAACATTTGCAGAATCTTATCAAGTAAGCATCAAGCAAGTAATTATTCATAAATTGATAGACGGTGTTTTTTACTCTAGCATGGTATGCGAAAAAGATGGTGAGGAAAAAGTATTTGATGCTAGAACTTCTGATGCTATTGCTTTAGCCATAAGGTTTAACACTCCTATATATACTTATCAAGAAATTCTTGACAAGGCTGGAATTATTCTGAAACAAGAAGATTTTATAGAGGACGATGAAGAAGACGAGTTGGCAGAAGAAGAATTGGTAGACTTATTACAAAACACCGAGGTACCTGTAGAAAACTCAAATTCTAAATACCAAAATCTATCTACACAAGAACTTGAGAAAAAACTAAATCAAGCGATTGACAAAGAAGACTATGAAACTGCCGCTCAGATTAGAGACGAATTGAACAAAAGATAAACTGTTAACAAATTTTTATAAAATAGAAAAAAGTCAATACTTATGCTATTGACTTTTTTCTATTTTTACAGCAACTATATAAATGCGGGGGCATGAAACAATATTTAGATTTTATCAAGCACATTAAAGAAAACGGTGTGCAAAAGGGAGACAGAACAGGAACAGGTACCAAAAGCGTGTTCGGATATCAAATGCGATTTGATTTGTCTGAAGGTTTCCCTATGGTAACCACTAAAAAGTTACATTTAAAATCTATTATTCATGAACTGTTATGGTTTTTAAAAGGAGACACCAACATACAGTATCTTAAAGATAATAATGTTAAAATATGGGATGCTTGGGCAGACGAAAACGGAGACCTAGGCCCAGTATACGGTCAACAATGGAGAAACTATAATAACGAAGGCATTGACCAAATAAAAGAAGTAATAGAAACGATTAAAACAAATCCTAACAGCAGAAGAATGTTAATTTCTGCTTGGAATCCATGTGTTTTACCAGATACTACTGTTTCTTTTGCTGAGAATGTAGCCAACAACAAAGCAGCACTTCCTCCATGCCATGCTTTTTTCCAATTTTATGTTGCAGATGGTAAATTGTCGTGTCAGTTGTACCAAAGAAGTGCAGATGCTTTTTTAGGTGTACCTTTTAACATTGCTTCTTATGCTTTATTAGTCCTAATGATTGCACAAGTTACAGGTTTAGAGGCCGGGGATTTTGTTCATACTTTTGGAGATGCACATATCTACAACAATCACTTTGAACAAATTGATTTACAACTTTCTAGAGAACCTAAAGCTTTACCTAAAATGGTTATAAATCCAGAAATTAAAAATATTTTTGATTTCACTTTTGACGATTTTACGCTTTTAGACTACAACCCACACCCTACAATTAAGGGTAAAGTATCTGTCTAAAAATAAAACTTATGTATGAAGCAGATTCTCATTTGCTTTTTTAACTTTAGCAACTGATTTACAACATATAAAGACAAAGCAATTATTGGATGTTTAAAACAATCTTAAATATCATTATTATTATAATTACGCTTTCTTCTTGCAGGAGTAAAAGAGACATCGCATTTAATTCGTCTTTCTCTAATACACCGTCAGAAAAAATAAAAGACTCTGTTTTAAACTCTAAGTTCCCTATTTATACAAATGATAGTGTTGAAAAATACAACACATACGAATCAATTATCATTAATAATACAGAAGAATCTACAACACTAAACAATAGAATTACACATCATTTTAGGAAATATATTACACCTAGCACCTTAAAAAAAATAAAGTTTGGTAAAGAAACCAAAGACATCCACATTACTTTTAATCTAAACAGAAACAAAGAACCTGTAAATGTAGAAACCAACGCTAACATTAAAGAGTTAGACTCTGAACTAAAAAAAGGATTTGAAGAATTAGATTTTAGCTATGTTGAAATTATAGAATTCGATTCTCACTACAAATACACCTTAATCGTAATTCAAAAAATTGAGAAGAAAGCTGAAGTAAGATGTAATATTGTTGCAGTTGGCTACACTCCACCTATATATATTAAATGTACGCATGAATTTAATTACGACAATTTAAATTATTGCAACTATCAATACTTAACAGAATACATATACAATCATATGGATTTAAATTTAGTCCGAGTAGAGGACATTGATTTTAACCATAGAATGGATATAAAATTTATTGTGGACTATACTGGTAAAGTGGTTGCCGTAAAAATTGAATCTCAAAATAAAAAGCTGTTAGAATCTTGTTACAATGCAGTTATTAGATTGCCAAAAGCAAAAGTACCTGCTCAAATGAATGGTGAAAATTACTACTACGGTTACGACTTCCCCACCACTATTAATCATATCATTAGAAACAACAAACTTTTTAAAAGCTACTACCACTTTAAAAAGCGTAGTGGTATTAAGTTAGATCAAATGATGAAAGAGTATTTGGTCATTTTAGATCGTGTTAAAAAAAGAAACATGATTTTTAATTATAAAATGACTCATTAAAAGATATTTGTCCTACATCTGGTATACATTACTAAAACATAGTATCTTGCGTCGGATTTAAAAGTAAGAGATGACGACAATTATTGCTGCGGTTGGAAAAAACAACGAACTAGGAAAAGACAATGATCTTATATGGCATTTACCTGCCGATTTAAAACGATTTAAAAACGTAACTTCTGGTCACCATATTATAATGGGACGTAATACCTATGAATCTATAGGAAGACCTTTACCTAACAGAACTACTATTATTGTTTCTAGAAATAATTATCAAGCAGAAGGGTGTATAACAACAAATTCTTTAGAAAATGCACTAGAAATAGCTAAAGATGACGACAATGCATTTGTAGTTGGTGGGGCACAAATCTATAAAGAAGCTATTAAATTAGTTGATTGCCTTGATATATGTGAGGTTCATAGAAATTTTAGTGCTGATACTTATTTTCCTGAGATAGACTTAACAGTTTGGCAAGAAATTAGCAGAGATAATTATTCTGCTGATGAACGAAATGAATATGATTATAGTTTTGTTCGTTATCAGAGAATTAAATAACAAAACTAAACACCTTTCTAAGCTCTAATTGTTATGAAACGATTTTTCTTGCTCTTTATTTTTATAGGACAATTTGCCTTTGCTCAACAAGCACAAAAAAGCATTACAGGTACCATTGTAAACAAAAAAACAAACGAAACAATTCCGTTTGTTACCATCTTTATTAAAAACCCAAAAGAGACTAAAACTAGTTTGGCAGATGAAGAAGGAAATTTTCTAACCAAAGGGCTTACTAAAAAAAACTACTCCATTGTTGTAGAGGCAATAGGTTACAAACCTTTTCAAAAAAAAATTGTTCTTTCCGATAAAAACACACTAAACATTGGAAAAATAGAACTAGAACAAGACATTCATGCTTTAGAAGCGGTTGAATTAAGAGCTGAAACTACCTCTATTGAACAAAAAATAGACAGAGTGGTTATTAAAGTAGGAAAAGACTTAACCAGTGTGGGTACAGATGCAGCAAGTGTTTTAGACAATGTACAATCGGTTACGGTAGATCAACAAACTGGTGAATTGTCTTTAAGAGGGAATAGCAACGTAAGAGTTTTAATTGATGGTAAACCAACCAATATTCCTACAGAGCAATTAATAAAACAGCTACCTGCTAATGCTATTAAAAACATTGAATTAATTACCAATCCGTCTGCTAAATACAGCCCAGAAGGGAATAGTGGAATTATTAATATAGAACTGGTTAAAAATTCTAGAAAAGGATTTAATGGAAGTGTAAATGGTTCTTTAACTCATGGTAGAAATTACAGAGGAAATGCAGGAACTAACTTTAACTATAAAGTAAAGAATTTAAATTTTTATGGTAATTATAGTTACAGGGGTGGTGATGATGACATCAAAGGTAAAATTGAAAGACACGGTGTAAGCAGGCAAGACAATTATGGAATTAATCAGAGAAATAATCACTTCTTAAAATTAGGTTCTGACATTGACTTGGATGATAAAACAAGTATTTCCCTTTTCACGGTTCAAACCTTCAATAAATTAAACTACACTAACAGTTCGTTGATTACTGACCTTACTGATAATAAATTTTTAAATGACAATGTATTTTCACTAGAGAGAAAACCAAGGTCTCAAAATTATGATGCTAGTTTTCATAAAAAATTCGATGACAAAAAACACACCTTGGATTTTGGTATAGCTTTTAATACTTCTGAGTCTCCTGAAACAAGTGATTGGTCAGATACAGTTGAAACAAGTAAACAATCTAACTTTACAGAAGATATTGAAGCTACCTCTAAAAGATGGATTGTAAACTTAGATTATGCCAAACCAATTAATGAAGATATCTCTATAGAAACTGGTTTAGATTTTAGAAACTGGATCAATAAAAAATCTAACTTTTCAGATCAAATTGTAAATGATAAGCTTGACAATCCTGTTTCAAGAAACTCAACCCGTTTTGATTTTGATAGAAAAATCTACGCGGGTTATTTTAACTACCGTCAACAAATAGGTGATTTAGGTTTACAGGCTGGTGTAAGAGCTGAATATTATGACTTATTCGCTAACTTTAACGCCTATGTAGACGACCTGGACAAAGATGCTGTTGATGATAAGTTCTCTATATATCCATCTTTTTTTGCTACATATAAAGTAACAGAAAAGGATCAAGTTCAATTTAGTTATAGTAGACGTGTAGATCGTCCATCTGTAAGACAATTGAACCCTATTAGAACCTGGGGAACTCCGTTGGTCATTTCAAAAGGAAACCCTGACTTAACTCAACAATTCACTAATTCTTTCGAACTTCGATACAACAGAAAAGTTAAAGGTGGTAATGTTTCTTTAACTGGATTTTATCGAAAATTAAATGACTTTATAAGCCGTTCATTAGACGTTGACGAACAGGTAGATGGAAGAACTTTACTCTCTTATGACAACTTTGATAAGACAGACAACTACGGTTTTGAATTAGCCTCTTATCTTAAAATCAGAAAGTGGTGGAATTTAAATGGAAGTATAGATATATACTACCGTGATCAACAAGGAGTAGTTGCAAAAATACAAGAAGACGGGAGCGTTATTCGAGAATTAGTCTCTGTAGACAACTACTTATTTAACTTTCGACTAAACAATAAATTTACCATTGGTAAAAAGTTCAGTTTTCAAATGACTCAAATGTATCGTGGTAAAGACAAAAACGTACAATTTGAAAGAAAAACAATGTTTATGATGAATTTAGGGGCTAGTTACAAAGTCTTAAACGACAAAGGAACTATTACCCTAGGAGCATCGGATATTTTTAATGTCTTTAGAGCTAAGTTCAACATTGTAAACCCATACCCACAACAAGGTCAATTTAATTGGGAAAGCCAGAACGTCACACTTGGTTTCAACTACAATTTTGGAAACCAATTCAAACAAAAAAGAAGATCTAAAAGACCTGGTCACGAAGAAGGTGGTGGTGGTGGAGTATTTTAACCTCCCGTACACAGTGTTTTAGTCCGCAGTCTTTAACAATAAAAAATAGCTCAATTGTAACTAGTTACAATTGAGCTATTTTTTTATCATTATTCTACACTGAATAATGCGAACTGAAAAACTGCGAACTAAATTCTGCCAACCTGTCACACCAAAATGTTTGGTATTCTATTTGTCTAAATGAAAACACAAAGTTTAAACAAATAACAAAACATATAAATTATGGCTAAAGGAAATATTAATGTATCGGTAGAAAATATCTTTCCATTAATTAAGAAGTTTTTATACTCAGATCACGAAATCTTTTTGCGTGAGTTAATTTCTAACGGAACAGATGCAACTTTAAAATTACAACACTTAATTACAATTGGTGAAGCTGCTGGTGTAGAATTAGGTGATGCTAAGCTGGAAGTAAAGATTGATAAAGAAGGAAAAAAACTTCACATTATTGATCAAGGTTTGGGAATGACAGAAGAAGAAGTTGAAAAATACATCAACCAAATTGCTTTCTCTGGTGCCGAAGAATTTATTGAGCAATACAAAGACAAAGTAGAAGATTCTGGTATTATTGGTCACTTTGGATTAGGTTTCTACTCTGCATTTATGGTTGCTAGTAAAGTAGAATTAATTACCAAATCTTTTAAAGATGCACCTGCAGTAAAATGGTCTTGTGACGGTTCTCCTAACTACGAATTAGAAGAAGTAGAAAAAGCAGAAAGAGGAACTGAGATTATCTTACACATTGCAGAGGATTCTGAAGATTTCTTAGAAGAGTCTAAAATTTCTGAGTTGTTAACTAAATACAACCGTTTTAACCAAGTGCCAATTAAATTTGGAACTAAAAAGGTAAACGATCCTGACTTTGAACCACAAGTAATTAAAAAAGAAGATGGTACAGAGGAAAAGGAACCTCACAAACAAATTGATGTAGACAACATCATTAACAATACAAACCCTGCTTGGACTAAAAAACCGTCTGAATTAGAAGATGAAGACTACAAAACTTTCTACAGAGAGTTATACCCAATGCAGTTTGAAGAGCCATTATTCAACATTCACCTAAATGTTGATTATCCTTTTAACTTAACAGGTATTTTATACTTCCCTAAATTGTCTAAGAACTTAGACATGCAAAAGGACAGAATTCAGTTATACCAAAACCAAGTATTTGTTACAGACAATGTAGAAGGAATTGTTCCAGATTTCTTACAGATGTTAAAAGGAGTTATAGACTCTCCAGACATTCCATTAAACGTATCTCGTTCTTACTTACAAGCTGATGGAGCTGTAAAGAAAATTTCAGGATACATTACTAAGAAAATTGCAGATAAATTAAGTTCTATCTACAAAAAAGATAGAGAAGCTTTTGAAGGTTACTGGGATGACATCAAAGTAATTATTGAGTACGGAATGTTATCTGACGAGAAGTTTTTTGAAAAAGCAAACAAATTTGCTTTGTACCCAACTACAGATGGTAAATACTTAACTATAGAAGAAATTAAAGAACAATTTGCTGCTGCTCAAACAGACAAAGACGGTAAATTAGTTGTATTATACGCTGCAAATAAAGAAGCGCAACACAGTTTCATTCAGGCAGCAAACGATAAAGAATACAAAGTATTATTGTTAGACTCTCCTATTGTTGCACACTTAATTCAAAAATTAGAGCAAACAAACGAGAATGTAACTTTTGTACGTGTAGACTCTGACCATGTTGACAACTTAATTAAGAAAGACGACAATGTAATTTCTAAGTTATCTGATGAAGAAAAAGAAACATTAAAGCCTATTATTGAAGGAGCTGTTCCTAAAGAGAACTATACCGTTCAATTAGAAGCTATGGATTCTTCTGCATCACCATTTATTATTACAGTACCAGAATTTATGCGTAGAATGAAAGAGATGAACGCTACTGGTGGTGGAGGAATGATGTTTGGAATGGAGAACATGCCAGAAATGTACAACTTGGTGGTAAATACCAACAACGAATTAGTTTCTGAAATTTTAAGTGCAGATGAAGAAAAACAAAAAGCGTTGATTTCTCAAGCATTCGATTTGGCTAAATTATCTCAGAATTTATTACACGGAGAAGATTTAACCAACTTTATAAAACGTAGTTACGAAATGATTAAGTAAGATTTTTACATTATATACTACTAAGCCTCTAGTAAACCTAGAGGCTTTTTTATTTTGTATATTTAATGCTTATGAAACGTTTTTTTAAACACTTACAAACTCTCATCATACTTACCTTCGTTTTATCTTGTAATAACAACGATGACAGCCCCAGCTCTAATAACTTTTCTGACTATTTAAAAACCAAACAAAGTCAACCAGAAGAAGTTATTGCATGTGCTGCATCTAGCAAAGATGAAAAAAGCATTTTTGTTTATTTTTTTCCAGAAACAAATACATCTAACTACAGATTGTACCTCTTACCTACTGCAACACATCAAAAGGACGAATTTGATTTTTACCAATTACAACCAGAAATCTCTACCATAAAAGTTGCCAATACTATTAGAGGTTTTGAATTAAGCAGCAGTCAAGAAGAAGTTTGGGCCATTGTCAGTTTTGAAAAAGACAATGAAATTCACTACTCCAACCCCATCAACCTAAAACATAAGACTAGCCCAACTATTTATAATAACCAAATCTTAGTAGACACCGCTACACTTGCATTCTCTTGGACAAATACTTTAGGAGCAGATAATACAGAAAACGCAATTTACTTTGAAATTTTAATGGAAGACAACAGCGACTTAATTTCTGGTACGTATACGTATGAAAATAGATACACTTATTTAGACAATAGCAACGTAGTTTTAAACATTACCCAAAACAATACCCAACAACTATCTTTAAACACCAACTATGGTTTTGCCGTTATGGGAGTAAGCGAAGACAATTGGGTAAATTTTATTGCGGAAAAAAACTTTAAAACGAACAACTTTTAATAGTAAAGCTTTGCCAAAACTACAGATTGCCTATTTTTGATTTTATAACTAAAGCTTATGGAATTAAAGATCGCATTCACAGATATTGATGGTACTCTGTTAAACTCAGAACGTGAAGTTTCTGAAATGCTAAAAGAGCAAGTAGCTAGAATTAGCGAAAAAAACATCCCTTTTATTTTAATATCTTCTAGAATGCCAAGTGCTATGACACACTTGCAACAAGATTTAAATATTGTAGACCTACCTATTATTTGTTATAATGGAGGTTTAATTTTAGCCGATGGAGAGGTAATTGATGACATCTCTATCCCTCCTACTATTTTAGAAGACATTGCCGACTTAAACAAAGATGAAAACTTTCATATTAGTTTATATAACAATGACGATTGGTACGTACCATCTATGGATTTCTGGGCTAAGAGAGAAGAAAACAATACCAAGGTTACTCCAATTGTAAAACCTACTAAGGACGTAATTAATTTATGGACTCAAGAACAAAAAGGGGCTCATAAGGTTATGTGTATGGGAGATAAAGAACACATAGACAAAGTATATTCCGAATTGGGAAAATTACACGGAGACAAACTTCACTTGTACAGGTCTAAAGACACCTATTTAGAAATTGCCAACAAACAAATATCTAAATTAACAGGTATTAACGAATTACTTGCTTGTAAATACCCTCACTTTTCTTTAGAAAACTGTATTGCTTTTGGAGACAATTACAATGATATTGAAATGTTAAAAGCTGTTAAGATGGGGGTTGCTGTTGCAAATGCCAAAGAAGAAGTTTTATTAATTGCGAATGCCGTTTCAGACATCAACAAAAAAGATGGTGTTGCTAAAGCAATTCAAAAATTCTTATAAAAAGTCCTCTTTTTTGTCTTTATCAGTAAACAAAAAATGACGTTGCTTGTATATTATTATATCGTTTTCATAAAAAAAAATATATTAAATACTCAGATTATAGTAAAATCTGTAATTTGTCGCTCGTTAAAAAACACACTTAACTAAAAACTTAATTAAACACTTAAATATATGTTTTTATCAATAGCTTCTTTTTTAGGATTTACCTTGTTGGTAGCCTTAATTGCCTGGTTAGCTACCAGAAAAAATGTTAACAGTTCAGATGGGTACTTTTTAGGAGGACGAAGTTTAACAGGACCTGTAATTGCAGGATCATTGTTACTAACAAACCTTTCTACAGAACAATTAGTAGGATTAAACGGAGCTGCTTTTGACGAAGGAGTTTTAGTAATGGCTTGGGAAACTTTAGCTGCAATTGCAATGGTTATTACTGCTGCATTTTTATTACCTAGATATTTAAAAGGTGGAATTACTACAGTTCCTCAATTTTTAGAGAAGAGATATGATAAGATGACTAAAACATGGGTATCTGCATTATTCCTAAGTGGATATGTATTTATCTTAATTCCTATTGTATTATTCTCTGGTGCTTTGGCCATTAACACAATGTTCGATGTTCCTGAAGCTTTAGGATTAACTATTTCTGAAGATTTAGCAAATACTTTATCTGCTACAGAATTGGCAGACTTGCAAAGACAAAAAGACTTTATTGCCTTGTGGCCTACAGTAATATCTATTGCAATAATTGGTATTATCTATGCAGTATTTGGAGGGTTAAAAGCCGTTGCTGTATCTGACTCTATAAACGCTATTGGATTAATTATTGGAGGTTTAGCAATTCCTGTTTTTGGTTTATTAGCTGTAGGAAACGGAAGTATTGGAGAAGGAGTTAATACATTATTTACAGAACATGCAAACAAGTTTGTAGCTGCCGGTGGACCAGATGCTTCGGTTCCTTTCCACACTATCTTTACTGGTTTAATGTTAGTTCAGTTATTCTACTGGGGAACAAACCAAGCAATTATTCAAAGAGCATTAGGAGCTAAAAACTTAATAGAAGGACAAAAAGGACTTCTATACGCTGCTTTCTTAAAAATATTAGGACCTTTAATGTTAGTATTACCTGGTATCATTGCATACCATATGTCTGTTCACCCAACAGAATACAGCTACTTCTCTAGTGAAATCATTAAAGATCAGGCTTACCCATTATTAGTTAAACAAGTATTACCTGCTGGATTGGTAGGATTCTTTGCTGCTGTATTATTTGGAGCTATTTTAAGTTCTTTTAACGGAGCATTAAACTCTTCTGTAACTATTTTTGGTTTAGATATTTACAAGGCTCACATTAACCAAGAAGCTTCTGAAGCTAAAGTGGTAAAAGTTGGACAAACTTTTGGTATTTTCTTAGCAATTGGAGGTGCTTGTATTGCTCCTTTTATTATTTACGCTAATGATGGATTATTTGGATACTTACAAAAAATTAACGGATGTTATACAATTCCAATTTTTACAATTATCATTGTTGGATACTTAACGAAAAGAGTTCCTGCAATTGCAGCTAAAGTTGGATTAATTTCTGGTGTAGCATTGTACGCTTTATATGTAATTTTAGACGAGTTTGTAATGCCAGGAGAGTTACCGCATTTCTTAGATATCTGTGCTATTTTATTCGTTTTAAACACAATTATTATGTTGGTTATTGGTAAGTTAAAACCAAGAGAAGAAGACTTTGTACAACAGTACACAGAACAAGTAGATATTACTCCATGGAAATTATTAAAACCTGTTGGAATTGTGATTACTGTTATCGTAATTGCTACATATCTCTATTTTAGTTAAAAAATCAATTAAAATTGTTCATTTTATTTATAAACCCGCTATTTTTGTAGCGGGTTTTTTTATTACTTTAGCAGCACATGAAACAATACATTTATTTCTTACTTTCTGTAGCTTTTTTATCTAGCTGTTCCAACTCTTCTGATAAGAACTTTGTCATAAAAGGTGAAATTGTTGGACTAAAAAAAGGAACTATTTATTTAGAAAAAATTGTTGACTCCAAAATTGTTGCCATAGACTCTGTCTATGTAGACAATGGTGAGGAAGAATTTAGTTTTGAAAACAACATTACAGAACCTGAAATGTTTATTATTTCATTAGATAAGTTAAATACCAAACAACTCTCTTTTTTTGGAGAACCCGGTATGATACACATTAAAACCAAATTGGATGGTTTTATATACAAAGCAGATATATCTGGTTCTGAGTTACACGCACTTCTAGAAACTTTTGAAAAATACATCAAGAAATTTCAAGACGAGAATTTAGATTTAATCAAAAGTAAATTCGAGTCTCAAAAGCACAACGACTTTGCTGAAGTTGAAAAGATAGAAGAAAGAAGGCTGCAAAACTTAAAAAGAATGTATCTTTTCTCTGCAAACTTTGCCATTGCACACCACGATAAACAAATTGCACCTTACATTGCATATGCAAGAATGGATCAGGCTTCTCCTAAATTAAAGCAAAAAATTTACGATGCTTTAGAAGAGAATATCAAAGCAAGTAAATACGGTGTGGCTCTAAAAGAATCTATTACTGTTAAAGAATAGTTTTTAGTTTAATACTCCATTTAAATTCAAAAGTAGCAACAGTATCTCCTGCTTCATCTGTACCTACAGAATACAACGTAAAGGTTACTCCTTCTTTTGTTTCTAATGCTTCTTTAATTGCTGTATCAATAATTTTACCTTGATCGCAACTAAAAGTTACTTTCCCTCTAGCTTTTTTAGTAAAACTAGCTGTATTCCCCAATACCAACGAGGAAAATTTTCGCCCTGTCTCTGTCGTTTTCTTTATAACCAACGCACCTGTAGACAGCTCTGAAACCATGGCTAAAACTGCAAAATAAATTGAGTTAAAAGGATTTTTATTCATCCATTTATAACGAACAGTTGCTGTACACAACTCATTATCTATGGAACCAACTCTAACCCCACACCAGAAAGCAGAAGGTAGTTTAAAAAATAAAAATCTATTTAATTGTTTAGCTGTCAGTTTCATTGTACTTTTATTACACAATCAAGATACATAAATTTCATGAGAGTTGTTAATAA
Source organism: Wenyingzhuangia sp. IMCC45574 (assembly GCF_054182685.1). NCBI lineage: Bacteria > Pseudomonadati > Bacteroidota > Flavobacteriia > Flavobacteriales > Flavobacteriaceae > Wenyingzhuangia > Wenyingzhuangia sp. IMCC45574. Next base: position 1,967,397 of record NZ_CM135169.1, read on the forward strand.
CAAAAATGATCAAAATATAGCTACCATATTACATTTATCTGGTTTTCTTAGTGGTTTTTTACCAATCGTAATTCCTTTAGTAATATGGATTTCTAAAAAAGACGAAAGTGAGTTTATAAACGAACATGGAAAATCTGCATTAAACTTTCAAATCTCTGTTATTATTTTAGGCCTTATAGCCTTTGGAGTTGTCCTTTTTACATTGGGAATTGGAGCATTTTTGATAATACCACTCACACTAATCTTTTGTTTGCTATATGTTGTTTTTATCATTCAAGCAGCAATAGCAGCCTACGGAGGAAAATACTACAAATACCCTTTTAGTTGGGATATTATTAAGTAGTAACTTCTTTAAAAAGAGTTTCTAAAGTTTTATTCTTGGTATTCATCTCTAAAATTTTTAATCCCTGCTCTTGGGCAAAGTCAAAAATAGAAGAACGCTTGTCTTCTTTGGTTTTAAAAACTAGCTCCCACTCGTTGTCATGAAAATTAGTAGCCAATTTTAAATCGGGAATACGATTTATAAATTGTTGTTCTATTTTAAAATCAAAAACAACGTGTATTACCTGTTCCTGACCAGCTTTAAGGACTTCTAAACTTTCGTCTACTTGTAGCTCCCCTTTGTTAATAATAATAACTCGATCGCAAACAGCCTCTACTTCTTGCATTATATGAGTAGAGAATAGCACCGTTTTTTCTTTACCTACTTTTTTAATCAGTTCCCTAATTTCAATTAACTGATTAGGATCTAATCCTGTAGTAGGTTCGTCTAAAATTAACACCTCTGGATCGTGAATTAAAGCGGCAGCTAAACCAACTCTTTGCTGGTATCCTTTAGACAATTGATGTATTTTTTTAGAAGCTTCTGGAGTTAAACCAGTTTCTTTTATAACCTCAGCAATTTTGTGCTTATCAACCTTATGAACAGAAGCAATGAAACCCAAATATTCTTTTACGTACATTTCTTTGTACAAAGGGTTATGCTCTGGCAAATAACCTATCTTTAATTTAGTAACTACAGATTTAGAATTTACTTTTTTGTCTCCTACAAAAAGAGCCCCTGCTGTAGGCTCTATATAACCAGTTAACATTTTCATTAAAGTAGATTTCCCAGCTCCATTGGGTCCCAAAAAACCAACTATTTCTCCTTTATCTACTTTAAAGGCTAAATTATTTACAGCAATTTGCGCTCCATACTTCTTTGTTACATTTTCTACTCTAATAGACATACAATAAAAGTTTGGGCTAATTTAATTATTCTTTTGCTACTTTTGGTTCACAAAACATGATTACTATTATGAAAAGAATATTGCTAGTTTTATTTGCTACAATCTCGCTATTTAGCTGTAACATTAAAGAAGAAATATACATTAATAAAGACGGTAGTGGAAAAGTTAACTACGAAGTAGACTTTGGTTCTTTATTATCTCAAATGGCTACTATGGCAAAAAGTTCTAAGGGAGATAATTCTAAAATGGATAAAAAAGTAGATACTATTATCCGTTTTAAAGATGTCATTAAAATGACCAAAGACTCTATTGCTAAACTTAGTGCTGAAAAGCAAGCTCTTTATGAATCTATGAAAGATTTTGAGCTTAGAATGCAAATGGATGTAAAGGCTGGAAAAGGAGTTTTTGCTTTAAATTCTGATTTTGACCATATTTCTAAAATAAACAACCTTGATAAAATTTTTCAGAAGGCTAGTAACAAGGTGAATAAAAAAACAATTAAAACTTCTAGTGTAGACAAATACGGATTTAAGTATGAGTTTGAAAAGAAGAAAGTTAGAAGAATTGTTTACGAAAATAAGCTAAGCAAAGAAGAAGAAAAAGAATATCAAGATAAACTAACCAAAGGACAAATGGTATTTTCTCAATCAAAGTATACCATTTTATATCACTTTGAAAGAAAAATTAAAGCAGTAAGTAATAAAGATGCTAAAATCTCTAAGGATAAAAAAACTCTTGAAATTACTTATCCTATGGACACTGTATTAAAGAACCCATATTTACTAGAATTTGAAGTCAAGCTTAAATAAGAAAGTACAATACCAAAACCTTGGTCTGAAGGGATATAAAGAAACATGGGATTATCAAGATCAATTGTTTCAGGACATCCTTTCTTCTAAAGTAGCCAATCGTAAAAGAGACGTTCCAGAACCTACAAAAAATCACTTTTTATTTGTAGAGCATCCGCATGTATATACACTAGGAAAAAGTGGCGATTTATCTAACTTATTACTAAACGAAAAGCAGCTAGAAGAAAAAGGAGCAACCTTCTATAAAAGCAATCGTGGAGGAGATATTACCTACCATGGTCCAGGGCAAATTGTGGGATACCCAATTTTAGACTTAGACAATTTTTTTACAGACATTCATAAATACCTGCGTTTTTTAGAAGAAGCTGTAATACTTACTCTAGCCGAATATGGTATCAAATCGGAAAGAAGTAGTGGAGAAACTGGAGTATGGCTAGATGTAGGAACTCCATTTGCCAGAAAAATATGCGCTATGGGAGTTCGCAGTAGCCGTTGGGTTACCATGCATGGCTTTGCCTTAAACGTAAATGTAGATTTAGGGTATTTTGACAATATTATTCCCTGTGGAATTAAAGGAAAAGCTGTTGCTTCTATGGAAGCGGAATTAGGTAAGAAAATAGATATAATAGAGGTTCAAAAAAAACTACTAAAACATTTAGGAAATCTTTTTGAGTGGAAATTAATTTAAAAATTAAAACCATTTAATTTAGCTCCCAGAGTTATAGTATTCATTTCTTGTTCCAAATCCGAAAATTTATTTTTCTGTACTTTTTTAACAAAAGCCCCTTCTGACAATACATGAATTTCATCGCACACCTCTTTTAAAGTAGAAAAAATATGCGATGATAAAATTATTGTCTTACCCGCTGCTCTTAACTTTTTAATGATCTCTGTAATTAAAATATTACTTTGAATATCTACTCCGTTAAATGGTTCATCCAAAATAAAACATTCATTTTTTTGCAACAAAATGGCGGTTATGGCTAACTTTTTTTTCATTCCTGTGGAATAGTTTTCTGCATATTCTCCCAATGGCAAATCAAAAAAATTGTGATGTTCCATATCTACAGGTTCTATGCCCCTTGCTTTTAGTAGCATTTGTATATACTCTCTACCTGTTATCTTAGAAAAGAAAAAAAGCTCCGTAAATAATAAACCCAAAGAATCTCTTAATGGCTTTAATTCAGATATAATTTCACCTTCGTATTTTTCTAAACCAGCAATACATCTAAATAGTGTGGTTTTCCCTGCTCCATTCTCCCCTACAACACCGTATACTTTTCCTTTCTCAAGGTTTAAATTTACATTCCTTAAAACTTCTTTTTTGCCATAAGACTTAGACAAGTTTTTAATAGTTATCATAAAGCACACTTTTTAAGTTATTTATTGATTTTTTATAAAAAAACAGGATGACAAACAGTAAAAATGGTGGAAATAAAACTCCTAGTCCATAAATCAAAAACTGTGGTAATTCGATCTCTTCAGTTAACTTAACGCTATACTTCATAAAAATAAAAGCCGCTAAATAAATACAGCCTATCATATAAAAAAGAAGTAACAACTCCAGTTCAGTAATAAAGAAAAACCCATATGTGCATATAATTGGAATACTTAACAAGCAAGTATACAGAAATGCCGTAATTATCTTATTTCTTAAAAAAAGTTTTGGAGACAGATTAGAATTCCACACTACATACTCATTTTCTGGTTTGGAATAATAGGAAATAGACACCAAAAATATTCCAATTAAAGCTGCAACACCTAAATTAGGATTATCAACGGTTGTAGAAATATATGCCAAATAATAGAATACTGGATAGACCCAAAATCTTTTTCTGAAACCAACTTGAAACTCGTATAAAGAGTGTGAAAAAGGAGCTGGCATTACAAATAAGCTTACGCTATCTAGTCTTAAAAAAGACAATAAAACAGCTATAAGCCCAAATACAACAGTCAATATAAACTCACTCTTGTAGATCAAAAAAAGTAAAAAAGGCAAAACAATTATTACATTCTCTATTGCTCTTACTTTACGATAATTTTTAAAGTTGAATCTTAAAAACTCATTTCTAGATTTAGCAGATAATCTTACTAAAATTGAAATACAGATTCCTATATACCATATACCAGGAATAGGAGCTTTGTTAAAAATTAAATTTGAAATTAAAACAAAAATAGCTGTCAATCCTAGGTAAGCCATCCAAGGCAACAAGCCTGCATCTTTAAATTTTCTATTTAAAAGTTCAAACTGAAGTAAAAAATAATCTTGCATTCAATTTTTTCGAGATAAATAACCAAGCATCATGCCAAGTAGATAAACTAAAATTAGAATAATTCCAATTGCTCGTCTGGCAATAATTTAAAACTCTGTCTATGATGCAAACAACTTCCGGTTTCTTTAATAGCAGCTCTATGTTCTTTGGTTGGATACCCTTTGTTTTTTTTCCAATTGTACTGTGGAAACTCCTCGTGAATTTTTTCCATGTAAAAATCTCTATACGTTTTAGCTAAAACAGAAGCTGCCGCTATAGATAAATACTTACCATCCCCTTTAACAATGGTATCACTTGGCACATCTTTATAAGGTCTAAACTTATTACCATCAACTATTATATAGTCCGGTACTTTTTCCATCTTATCAATAGAACGATGCATAGCCGTTATAGATGCCTGAAGTATGTTGATTTCGTCTATTTCTTCTTGATACACAAAAGCAACTCCAAAAGCCAAAGCCTCCTTTTCTATAATTGGCAGTAACAACTTACGTTGTTTCTCCGATAGTTTTTTGGAATCGTTTAGCAAAGGATGGGTAAAATTAGCTGGTAAAATAACCGCTGCAGCAACTACAGGACCAGCCAAACAGCCTCTACCTGCTTCATCTGTTCCTGCTTCTAATTTTTTACTTGAAAAATTTGATAATAAAGGCATGTTTATTGTTTGTAGTTCCCAATATTAATGATTCTTATTTACTTAAAAAAATTACCTTTGCTTTGCTATTTCTGAATATGGAACTCGTAAAGCGAGTACATTGTATTGAGCGTAACGTTCTACACATGGTAGAGTGATTATAATCGAATTTAAAACCGATGAAAAAAACAATTAGTATTATACTACTTTTTATAAGTTTCCAAGCTTTTTTTGCACAAGAGCTTCCCCAACAACAACCTACTGATAGTGTTGCTTTTAAAAGCGTTGAACTAACTCCTATTAAAAAGAAAGCTAAAAGAACAACACCTATTCCTTTAGACAGTATAAAAAACAGCTATGGAGCCAGATATATAGACTACAAAAAAGTAAATTATGCTTTTGACACCATACAAATAGATACGACCTTAGACATAAAAAACTATTTTAGGCATAATTTTACACAAAAAGATGATTTTGAACTGAATGCTTTTGCCAATCAGGGACAAACATTTAACAAATTAGGGTACGATTTTATTGACAATGAAATTATCCCTACCTATGGAGCTAGTGCAAAACAATACAACTACTACGGAGTTAAAGACATAGAATATTTCCACGTTCCCACTCCTACTACAATTTTATTCTACAATTCTGGTTTTGACGGTCAAGTTCTAAACAGTATTTTTACTACGAACTTTAGCAAATTCAGTAATTTTTCTGTTGCCTACAAAGGATTAAGATCTACCGGAGATTATCAAAAATCTAGAGCAAGTCACACCAATTTTAGGACTACTTATAGTTATTACAACCCAGATAAAAGATATCAATTTAGAACGCATTTTATTTCTCAAAAATTAGATAATTTAGAAAACGGTGGAATTACAGAAGCCTCTTTACAAGAATTTAAAGACGATAATCCTGATATTAGCTCTAGAGGAAGAATTGACGTAAATCTTTACAACTCTGAAAGTTTGTTAAAAACAGATCGTTTTTACTATGAGCACGAGTTAAGAATCTTAAACTCTAAAGATAGTTTACAAAAGAACTTAACCAACCTAAAATTAGGACACCAATTCACTTTTGAAAAAAGCAAGTATCAATTCACCTCTCAAGACATCGAATATTTTACAAAAAACGAAGACTTTTTTGGAGAAATGTTGCTTACAGATACTAAGGATAAAAACGAAATTAGTTATTTAACCAATCAGGTTTATTTAAAATTTAACTCTCCTTGGATTCTAGGAAACTTTAAAGTTTTTGCTCAAACAGATAGAGTTCAGCAAGAGTTTGATGAAACTACGATTGTAGCATCTGAAACTGAAGAGGAAGAAAGCGAAGTTGTATCGACACTTAGAAAACGTAGGTTAAACTACACTTCTTTTGGTGGAAGTTGGAATGGTAAGTACAAAGGAATTTTTATTAATGGTTATGCACAACAAGTAATAAACGGAGAACACCTTAATAGTAATTTACATGCCAATGCTGGATTTAGACTAAAAAACAACATGGCAGCCAAAGCTGGTTTTCAATTAAAAACAGTGACTCCTAATTTAAACACTACATTAAATCACTCTAACTTTTCAAACTTTAACTGGAATCAAAATTTTGATCATGAAATATACAGAACCATCTACGGTAGCATAGGTACAAAGTGGTTTGATGCCAGTTTATTCTTACATCAAATAGAAAATTACACTTATTTTGATGCTGCTAGTAAAGCAAGTCAGTACAACCAAGTAATCGATTATTTAAAAATAAGAGTCAACAGTCAATTACAATTCTGGAAATTGCACTTTAACAACAGTATTCAATATCAAAAAGTAATACAGGGAGACGAGGCCTTAAGGGTTCCAGAATTTTTAACTAGAAACACTATTTATTACCAAGACTATTTCTTTAAAGGAAAGCCTTTATTAGCACAAATAGGGATTACTTTTAAGTATTTTAGCAACTACTACGCAAACGACTTTAATCCTGTCTTAAATGAGTTTTACATACAAAATACAACAAGAATTGGTGGTTACCCTACCTTTACTGCTTTTGTAAACGGAGAAGTAAGAAGAACACGTGTTTATTTTAAAATAGAAAACTTTACTTCTGACTATACGGGTAGAGATTACTTTGTTACCAGAAATCAGCCCGCTAGAGATTTTGTAATGCGTTTAGGAGTAGTATGGAACTTTTGGAATTAGTTCTATCGGTAGCAGGTAAAAAAAGTAATTCTGAACTCGTAATTCGAAATTCACATTTTCTGCTTGACAACTATTTTTTCACCAATTGGCTCATGTTTAATTTAACTCCAACATCTAACAAGTAAGGGCTAAAGTTTCCGCTTACACCTCTTATTTGTCCAGCGTTTGCGATAAAATGCCAACGTTTATTTAAAACATGTTCAAAACCTAGTGTATATTCATAAGCGAGTCCACTACCCAGGTCTATATCTCCTCCTCCACCTGCTCCAACTAAACCTTTTACATTTAGCCAAGACTTAGTACTTAACGCATAATTATATTGTAATCCCAACCAACCTTCTGCATAGGCTCCATAACTACCCTGATAAGCCCAAACAGTGGCTGCAACTACATCTATATTAGCATTGATTTTCTTTCCTAATTCAAACCCTAACAAGTTAAATACAGGGTCATAGTCTCTTCCTTTCTTATCCTGTTTCTTTCCAGATGCATAAGACCTATTAAATACAGAAAACATAAAATCTTCTTTCTTAACACCGTTGTCTTTAATAACTTCTATTTCTTTTGCCTTTGGATTTCCATACAAACTAAATCTTTTACCTAAAGCAATATCCAAATGGTTCGATTCAAAATTACCATTAGGAGCATAGGTATTCCCTCCATTAATACTAATTCTATAATCTGCTAACTTTAAACTTAGTCCTGCTTCTATCTGAGCGGCTAATCCACCACCAAAATCTACGGCACCTCCTCCAGCACCTCCTATCATCCCTTTTGCATCAATACTTAGCCAATTGGTTAGCGGTAATTCATAACCTAAACCAGTTAACAACATCATAAAACCATCTACTCCACCATCAAAAGCACCTCCTAATTTTAATGCTCCGTAAAAATTACTATTCTTATGTTCTGTTTTTATCAAAGCACCTATTAAGGAGATTCTTGGAGCACTTTTATTCACCGTTGTATTAGACTTTAAAGGCCCTTTGGAGTAATTTAGTAAATTCATAGACAAACCACTAATGGTAATACCGTGATAGTTGGCCGCAGATAAACCTTTATTTGCTTTAATAGAATTTGCAATGTATGTATTGCTTCTAATAATTGCTCCAATATTTACGTGCAAACTATTAATGTCTCCACTAGGGAAAGTAACACCTGTTACACCTGCTCTTAAAGCTATTTTATCACTCAGGTCGGCTTGCAAATCAAAATGAGGTCTAATCATTAAACCACCTCCATCGGCAGCTCCTCCTCCTCCTCCTCCTCCAAGGAACAAACCAGTATCGTAACTTAGCCAATCTTTATAAAAGTATTTCTGAATTCCTCCTGTAATACCAAAAATGATAAAACCAGCTCTTTGACCTGTAATAGCGGCATATGAGTTTACTCCAAAGTATAAATTGGGATATTTTTTTGATAAACCAAAAACCTCATAACCATGTCCTAGAAATCCTATATTATCTTCATTGTTCATTTGTAGCAGCTCTCCCGACATACGAACTCTAGATGGTAAATTTTCTACTTGGTAAGCAGATTGAGAAAATCCAAACTGAATTGCTAATAAAGTCAATAATAAAATTCGTTTCATACCTACTCTTTTTGATGTGAATCTATAATAATGGTTACCGGACCATCGTTAATCAAACTTACTTTCATGTCTGCCCCAAACTCTCCACATTGTACTTCTTTTTTTAACAACTCAGAAAGCCTCTTTTTAAAACTTTCGTACAACGGAATAGCCACCTCTGGTCTAGCAGCCTTTATAAAACTTGGCCTATTTCCTTTTTTGGTTTGTGCATATAAAGTAAACTGGCTTACCACAATAATTTCTCCATCAATATCACTTACAGACAGATTCATTAAACCATCCTCATCTCCAAAAATCCTTAGTTTTACTATTTTTTGGCACAACCATTCTATATCTTCTTTACCATCTTCTGTAACAATACCTAACAACACAACCAATCCATTCCCTATATTGGCAACTTTCTTGTTGTTAATTGTAACAGCACCTTCAGAAACTCTTTGTATAACAACTCTCATTACTTAAAAGTATCTTGTCTGTAGTTTTCTTCTTCCTCTTCTAGCATCTGCAAGTAGCTTTCATATCTTGTTTCAGAAATAGTGCCTTCTTCCAATGCCTTTTTTACTGCACACTTGGGTTCATCTACATGAATACAATTGTTAAACTTACATTCCGATTTTAATGCAAAAAGCTCTGGAAAATAATCTGTTACTTCTTGTTTATTAAAATCAACCACACCAAAACCTCTAATACCAGGAGTATCTATAATATAGCCACCAAAAGACAAAGGATGCATTTCTGCAAAAGTAGTCGTATGTTGTCCTTGTTGATGTTGTTCTGAAATTTCTTTTGTTTTTAAATTTAAATTAGGTTCTAATGCATTTACCAATGTAGATTTCCCTACCCCCGAATGTCCTGCAAATAGACTTACATTATCTTTCATAATCTCTTTAACCACATCTATTTGAAAGCCCTCTTTGGCAGATACATCAATACATTCATAACCTATACTTGTATAGATAAACTGAAAGGCTTCTCTATATTCGTCCATTTCCTCATCATGCGTATCCACTTTATTAAACAATAGAATGGTTTTAATACTATACGCCTCGGCAGTAGCTAAAAACCGATCTATAAAAGTAGTTGTCGTTTCTGGATTGTGTAAAGTAACCACTAGAAAAGCCACATCTATATTAGAAGCAATAATATGCGTTTGCTTGGATAGATTTACAGACTTACGAACGATACAATTTCTACGCTCTTCAATTTCTTTCACCACTCCTGTTTCCTTTTGTGGCTCTAATTCAAATACTACCTCATCGCCTACAGCAATAGGGTTTGTACTCTTAATCCCTTTCATTCTAAACTTTCCAGGAATCCTACATTCATATACTTTCCCTTCCTCAGTTCTTACTGAATACCAACTCCCTGTAGATTTTGTTACAATTCCGTTCATGGTGTAAAAATAAGAGTTCAAAAATTATATTACCAGTCTAAAACAAAAAAAGGGAACAGATTTTCTCTGTTCCCTTTTATATCTTAAAGTTATTCCTAATTACTTAGAAGCAACTATTTTTTCTTGCTTGTTAATAGACTCTTGGTGAATTGCTTTAAAAACAACTTTAATAAAGTCCTCGCTTAAACCAGCTTCAGAACCAGATTTAACCATAGCATCTAAAATCTCAGACCAACGAGCATCTTGTAAGATAGATACGTTTTGAGATTTTTTAACCTCACCAATCTTTTCAGCAACAGTCATTCTTTCTGCTAAAGTTTGGATTAAGTGGTTATCGATAACATCAATCTCAGCTCTTAATTCTTTTAATTGATCTAAAGCTTCTCCTTCTGCTTTAGGTTGACGAACTTTTAAGTCGTTCATAATCTCTACTAAACGAGCTGGAGTAATTTGCTGTGCAGCATCAGACCAAGCATCGTCTGGAGTAACGTGAGTTTCGATCATTAATCCTTCGAAATTTAAATCTAAAGCGATTTGAGAAATTTCTTGAATTCCTTCTCTGTTACCACAGATGTGAGATGGATCGTTGATGATTGGTAAATCCGGGAAACGTCTCTTTAATTCAATTGGTAACTGCCATTGTGGTACGTTTCTATATTTTGTTTTCTTGTAAGAAGAGAATCCTCTGTGAATAACTCCTAAGTTTTTAATATTAGCAGTGTATAAACGCTCAACTCCTCCTAACCATAAAGCTAAGTCTGGGTTGATAGGGTTTTTAATTAAAACGATTTTATCAGTTCCTTCTAATGCATCTGCAACTTCTTGTACTGCAAATGGGTTTACAGCTGTACGAGCTCCTAACCATAAAATATCTACATCTGCTTCTAAAGCTAATTTTACGTGTGCTACGTTTGCAACCTCAACAGCAATTTTCATTCCTGTTTCTTTTCTTACTCTCTGTAACCATGGTAAAGCTAAAGCTCCAACTCCTTCAAAACCTCCTGGTCTTGTTCTAGGCTTCCATACACCTGCTCTAAATATAGTAGCATCTGTATCTTTTAATTCATGAGCAATTTTTAATACTTGCTCTTCAGTCTCAGCACTACAAGGTCCTGCAATCACCAATGGATGATCTAAATTCATGTCATCCAACCACGTTCTAAATTCTTTTGTATTTTCCATCTTAGTTATATATTCTATTTTTTAATTCCTTTTAATACTTCTTTAATATAATTGGTATCTCTCATTGTTTGTTTTAGAGAGTCACTATTTTCATTATTGATAAGTTCTCTAAACTGAACTAGATTCTCTATGTATTCATCTAGTGAGTTTAATACATTTTCTTTATTCTCTATAAATATTGGAGACCACATATTAGGAGAACTTTTTGCCAAACGAACGGTAGATTCAAATCCAGAACCCGCCATATCAAAAATATTTTTTTCGTTCTTTTCTTTCTCTAAAACGGTCTTACCCAACATAAATGAACTTATATGAGACAAATGAGAAACATACGCTATGTGCTTATCATGTTCTTCACTTTTCATAAAAATGGTTCTCATCTTCAACGCTTCAAAAATCTGCAATACCTTGTCAACCGCATTCTTACTACTCCTCTCTCTATCACAGATAATATTCACCTTCTCATCAAACAAATTATATATTGCTGCCTCTGGTCCAGAAAACTCTGTTCCAGCTATTGGATGAGCGGCCACAAAATTACTTCTTTTTTCGTGATTTTCAACTGTTTTACACAGATTCTCTTTTGTAGAGCCCATATCAAACACGATAGCGTCATTTTTTATGAAATTTAACACATTGATTGCCAAATTTGGTAAAAAATTAACTGGTACTGAGAGCACTACCATATCACTTGCTCCTATCTCTTCCAAATTTACAATAGCATCAACAATACCTAACTCTAATGCTTTTTGTGCGTTGTCAGGATTTACATCAACCCCTTGAACAGTATAGTTCAATCGCTTCTTTAACTCCAAAGCTAAAGAGCCACCTATCAAACCTAAACCTATTACTGTTACTAACATATTATTGTTGTACTCTGTTTAACACCTCATTCAATTCATTTTCGGACACACATAATGACAATCTTATATACCCTTGCCCATTGCTTCCAAAAACAGTTCCTGGAGTAATAAACACATGCTTATTGTATAATAATTGATCCGTCATTTCTTCTGATGTAATCCCTGATGGTAATTTTGCCCACACAAACATTCCTACATGAGACGTATCGTACACACAATTTAAGCTATCTAATATCTTATAAACGATCTCTCTTCTTTTTTGGTAATGACTATTAATACTATCATACCAATCCTTACCTGCCTTTAGTGCCTCTATGGCTCCTTTCTGAATTCCGTAAAACATTCCAGAGTCCATATTGCTTTTCACCTTTAATATTTCGGTTAAGTACTCTTTTGCTCCCACAAACATTCCAACTCTCCAACCTGCAAGGTTTGCACTTTTACTTAGAGAATTTAATTCTAAAGCTACTTCTTTAGCTCCTTCGTAATTTAAAATACTAGCAGGGGCATCGTTTAAAATAAAACTGTACGGGTTGTCATTTACCAACAAAATTTCATTTCTTTTTGCAAAAGCAATCAACTCTCTATACATTCCTTCTTTTGCCAAAGCTCCTGTTGGCATATGCGGATAATTTACCCACATCATTTTAACTTTAGACAAATCTTGAGCTTCTAAAGCTTCAAAATCTGGTTGCCAACCATTGGATGCAACTAAATCGTAAAACATGGGCTTTGCTCCTACCAACTTAGTTACCGATGCGTAGGTTGGATAACCAGGGTTTGGAATTAAAACTTCATCTCCAGGATTTAAAAAAGCCATGGATACATGCATAATTCCTTCCTTGGATCCCATTAGCGGTAAAACCTCTGCATTGGGATCTAAATCTACATTGTAATTAGATTTATAAAAATTCGCCATTGCGTGTCTTAACTCAGGAATTCCTTGATACCCTTTGTATGCGTGAGCCATGGGTTCTTCCATAGCTTCAATCAGAGATGTTTTCACCTCTTCCGCAGGATTCAAATCTGGGCTACCAATACCCAAACTAATAATTGGGTTCCCTTGCGCTTTTAAGCTAGCTACTTCTCTTAATTTTTTAGAGAAATAGTATTCCTTTACCTCGCTTAATCGATCTGCTGTAGCAACTATCATTACTTATTATCTTTATATTCTCCTAATATTTTTAAACTAGACACCTTCTTACTAATGTCTGCTATTGCATTTTTATACTCTTGGTAATCCTCAAAAACCAAGTCTGCAAAAAATGCATATTCCCACGGTCTATCTATTATTGGTAAAGATTGAATTTTAGACAAGTTTACCTTGTGCCCCGCCAACAACATTAAAACCTCTCCTAAAGAACCGCTTTCATGCTTTAAAACAAACTTTAACGAAGCTTTTGTTGCACTAGTATCGTCTACTTTTTCTTTCTTCTGAACAATAACAAACCTTGTAAAGTTTTTCTTTATTGTTTGAATTTGCTCCGCTACAATATCTAACTCGTATATTTCTGCTGCTCTTTTGCTAGCAATGGCACCAACCTTGGTTAACCCGTTATCCTGAATTCTTTTAGCAACATCCGCAGTATCCACATCTTCTATTAATTTTATATGCGGATAATCTTTAAAAAAACTTCTACACTGCAACAAGGCCATAGGATGCGAATACACTTTTTTAATATCTTCTATTTTTTGACCTTTAGAAGCCATTAAATTGTGATTTATCTCTAAATAAAACTCCCCTACTACCACTAAGTTCGATTCGTCTATTAACGCATAGTTTGGCAATAAAGCACCCGCAATAGAATTTTCAATAGCCATAATTGCATAATCCACCTCATCACTTAAAACTCTATCTGGCATTTCGGCAAATGTCATACACTCTAACAACTCTATTTCTTTACCAAAATAGTTCTCTGCTACTATATGATGAAATGAACCTTTTATTCCCTGTATTGCTATTTTCATTCTTTATTTTATTGCAAAAAAAAAGTCTCGATATATCGAGACTTTTTTTGATGCTATATGTTTTAAAATTAACACGTAAAAAGTCTCTTTTCCTCTATAAAAAAGAAAAAGTAGTAGAACCCTTTTGTGTTAAATAATTTCATAATCGTTGTTTACACAGCAAATGTATAAATTTAATTTGTTCAAACAAATATTATCTATAAAAAAAGCTCCTTGAAAATTCAAGGAGCTTTACAAGAGCCGATAATAGGACTCGAACCTACGACCTGCTGATTACAAATCAGCTGCTCTAGCCAGCTGAGCTATATCGGCATTGCGGGTGCAAATATAGTTGCTTTTTACAATATGACAAACATTTTTTTAGAAAAAATATAAAGTTTTAAACCACAAAAAAACTCCTCATTGATAATGAGGAGTTTAGTCTATTTATTTTCTAAATATTTTTTGAAAAAAGTTTTTATGTTCGTGCTCTTTAGGATAACCATAACCTCCGTAGCCATAACCATAACCTCTAGTGTAGTCTAATCCATTTAAAAGAATTGCCATATTTGGCAAACGTTTTTCTTGGTACAACCTCTCTGGAACTTCTAAGAAACGTTTGTCTAAGTAATTAGCTCTCGTTGTATATAATACCATGTCAGCATGATGGCTTATCATCAGCGTATCTGTTACTAAATTAACAGGTGCAGTATCCACCACAATATAATCATACTCCCCTTTTAACTCCTCAAACAACTCACTTACTCTATTATTTAACAATAACTCAGCAGGGTTAGGAGGAACCACACCAGAACTCAATAAATGTAAGTTATCAAAAGCATCCATCTTAAATATCAAATCTTTCAATTCAATATTTTTATCCACCAAATAATTCGTAACTCCATTTCTATTCGGTAAATCTAAATATTGAGTGATTTTGGGAGCTCTTAAATCCATACCAATAATTAAGACTTTCTTACCTGTTAAGGCAATTGATGCTCCTAAATTTACAGCAACAAAAGTTTTACCTTCACCGGAAATTGTAGAAGTAACAAAGATAGTCTTGCAAGGGGTTTGCACTGAAGTTAACATAAAATCAAGGTTGGTTCTTAACAACCTAAACGCTTCCGCTGCACTTGTTCTACTTCCCTTACTAATAACAATTTTATCTCCAGATTTATCTAGGGGTATATCACCCAAAAAAGGAACTGATAAGACATTTTCTAAATCCTTTTTGGAATTTAATTTTGTATCTAATAGAGTTTTTAAATAAATAAAAATAGAAGGTATTAAAACCCCCAGTAGTAAACCTATAACTAAGGTAGTCTTCTTCTTTGGAGCAATAACAGTATTGTCTGTATACGCTCTATCTATTACTTTAGACTTTGCAACAGTTACTGCCATCGTAATTTCATTCTCTTCCTTTTTTTGCAATAAGTATGAATACAATTCAGCTATTATTTCTTGCCTCCTAAGTATGCCTCTATACTCTCTTACTTGTTTTGGTAAAGACTGTATTTTGGAATTAAACTCATCCTCTACAGATTTTAAAGATTCTAAACCAATCTGCAATTGCTTTTTAGAATTTACTAACGATTGATTAATATTATTAATAAACGTTTCTAATTCTATATTTAAATTCTGAACAATTGGATTTTGATTTGAAGAAGTTCTTAAAGTTCTATTTCTCTCCAATAACAATTCGTTGTATTTTGCAATATTAGTTGCTAACATTACACTCTCTTCAATATTAATGTTGGCAGGTAACAACTTATAATTATCTCCTGACTTTAGTGAAATACTTTGAATCATAAAATTAACCAATCTCAATTGAGTTTCTTTTTCAAAAATCTCTTGTTCATTAAGAGACTTCCCTTCAATAAACACCTGAGATTGAGAAGATAAATTTGTTATACTTTTATCTTTTTTGTACACCTCTTCTAGTTTATCAACTTCATCCAATTCTGCTTTTACAACTCTTAATCTATTTTCTATAAAGTCACCTGTTTTCTTACATACTAAATTCTGATCATCAATTGTCATTTGATTGTATAAATCAACTAACGTATTTATGATTAACTTTGCCTTTTCCTTAACAGGGTACTTCAAAGAAACTTCTACAATGTTTGAATCAAAATCGATATAATTTACTCCTACCATTTTTCTATAACTATTAGTTACAGACTCTATACTCCTAATTTTTATTTTATACTCTTCATTTGGAAATTTTGAGTTTACATTTTTCGGTACAATTAAAATTTCGTTATTCTTAATACTTAACCTTTCTCCAAACTTGCCTTTTACAGACTCACCATCCTCACCTATTCGATATTCAAATTCATAATTATCTAAAGGCCTTATAAAAACCAGAGTATCTAGTAGATAAAATTTCTCCATATCTGTTAACACTTTTAACTTAAATGGATTGGTTTTACCGTATAATTCAATTTTTCTTAACCCCTTTCTTACATATACACTTGTGTTTAAGTTTAATTTTTTAGAATACTCTTTAGCTAAAAATCTAGATTTCAACATTTCTATCTCATCTAAGACATTACTTCTAGAACCTACACCCAAAGAGGACAAATCTTGAAAAACCTTTAAGTCTGTTGAAGCTCCTCCATCCTCTTTGATTAGTATTATAGACTTTGACTCATAAATATTTTGTTTTGATTTCACATACAATAAAGCAGAGAAACCACATAAAAAAACAGAAAGTAAAAACCACTTCCAATTGATCAAGTAACGTTCTAATTCAGCCTTAATATTTATAGTTTCTTTAGTGTTAACAATACTAAACTTATTATTTACCTGATTCTCCATTACTATCTCGTTAAAATTGAAATTATAGTTACTAATAAACCAGTAGCAGAAATAAGATATGATGCTGTAGGTGAACTGGCTGATGCATTCACTTGTGGTTTATTAGGCGAAACATACAATAAATCATTTTGTTGTAAGAAAAAATATTCCGATGAAAAAAGATCCTTCGATCTTAAATCAACTTTAAAATATTTTAATTTACCATCTATTTCTCTCACTAATTTTATATCATTCCTTTTTCCATGTATTGTCAAATCTCCAGCCAAACCTATAGCTTGTAAAACGTTTATTTTTTCCCTGTTTACTATGTATTCTCCAGGCTTTTTAACCTCACCTAGAACGGAAATTCTAAAATTCACCAACTGTACATTCGCTTCAGCATCAGGCAAAAAAGGTTTTAATAGGTTTTCTAAAAATTCTTGTAATTCTATTCTAGTTTTTCCCAAAACATTTATCCTACCTAATCTTGGGAAATTTATTTCTCCATTTTTGTCTACCAAATAAGACTGTAATTGTTGTTGACCTATACCTTGGCCACCTGTATTGAAGGCCGCTAGAGGTAAATTATATGGAGCTGCTGCTTTAGCATTTATGGAAGATATTGAGATTGTAATTCTATCGTCTACTTTGTACTTAATCATATTATACACTGAATTATTAATCGTCTGATTAATATCATTCAAGTCTTGGAGATAAATTACATCTTTTCTAGAAGCACATGAACATAAGATTAATAGAACTACACCTACAACAAATCTTTCAAATCTTATTTCTCTCTTTTTATTCATCTTTATATTTAATTAAAAGTACTAGTATCTCAAATATGAACTAAAATGCATTTTCATCTTGTTTAAAAAACATGGACCAAGCAGTGATAAAGATAATTTTTAAATCTAAAATAAAACTCCAATTCTCTATATACCAAATATCTGCTTCTGCCCTATTCGCCATATCTCTCACAAACTTTGTTTCACCTCTATAACCATTAATCTGTGCCCATCCAGTCACACCTGGTTTCGCAAAATGACGAACCATAAATTTATCTACCAATACTCTATACTCTTCAGTATGCTTTAACATATGTGGTCTTGGCCCAACCAAAGACATATGATTCATTAACACATTTAAAATCTGTGGCAACTCATCAACACTTGTCTTACGCATGATTGCTCCAAACTTTGTAATTCTCTTATCACCCTTTGTTGCTTGTTTAGAATCGCTATCAGTATTGACAGTCATACTTCTAAATTTTAAACATTTAAAAGACTTACCATCTTGCCCTGTTCTTTCTTGAGCAAAGAAAACAGGCCCTTTACTTGTTAATTTTATAATGATTGCAATAATAGGAAATAACCATGAAAATATTAATAATACAATTCCCAAAGAAAATACAATATCAAAAATTCTTTTTATTGCTCGGTTTGACAAACTTTGTAAAGGCTCATTCCTTAATTTCATTACAGGAACACTCTTCACATAATTGATTGTAAATGCCTGAGCTAAATATTCTGAAAACTCTGGAATAATACGAACACGTATCATGTTATTATCCGCATATTCAAACAAATCGTTAATTAACTTACTTTGTGTATAAGGTAATGAAATGATAATCTCATCAGCTTTGTTATTATCTAAAAAAGTAATAATCTCATTTAATTTTCCTTTGTAATATTTTTGAAATAAATCTGATTTTATAACGGCATCTGTGTACAATCCCAAAATCTGAAAACCATAATTAGGATTTACATATACCTCGTTTATTAATTTGGCAATGTTTTCATTCATTCCAATCAAAACTATTTTACTTTGCCTATTCCCTTTCTTTCTAGTGCTTTTAAGCCAAAAGACTAAGATAATTCTGAATATTAAGACTAAAATTGTGAAAATAACCAAAGTTACAAACACAAAAAATCTTGAAAATTTATAGTCTGTACCAAAAAAGACCAACCCTGTACTTATAAATGTAAAAAGTCCAATTGCTACAAGATTTTTAGACAAAACCTTATGCATTTGAACTATTCTGGGCACATCATATAAATCCCTTTTCAAGCCGATAGCACACCATATTAAAACCCAACCAAATATCAATCCATTGTATAAAATCTTATTGGGTATTTCCCAATCAAAAATGGTCTCTTTGGCTGTAAAAAATGCTACTAATAACAAAAAAATATCAATTGAAAGTACTGAGATTGAAATAGCTTTGTTTTTATTTTGGAACATAATTATTTTTTTAGCAGCAAACATAATTTTTTTTTTTCATCTAAATTAAAATCTAATATGATTAAAACATTACGTTGCTTATTTTACTTTAAGACTCTTTGATTATCAATCATTTCACAAATGATATTTTTCTTTTAGTATAGAAAGAATATATTTTCCATTTCCTAAAAGGTATCTTTTCCACAATCTTCTAGGTTCTTTAACGAATCTATACAACCATTCTAAACCTAGATTAATCGCCCAATTTGGAGCTCTCTTAACATTTCCTGCATAAAAGTCAAATACAGCACCAATAGCACATATGTGACCTGCATTTATCTTTTCAAAATTAATGTATGCCCACTTCTCCTGTTTAGGTGCAGTCATTCCAACAAATAAAACATCAGGCTGAAAGTCATCAATTTTTTTGAGCATTTTATCACAATCTTCTTGAGTAAAATCCTCCTTATACGGTGGAGAATAGAATTCTATCACTACATTAGGGAATTCTGAACTAGCTCTTATTTTAATTTTTTCTAATGTTTCTTAGGTACTTCCTAAAAAAAAACAAGTTCCTTTTTTTACCTGTAACCTATTCATTTCGTAAAAAAACAAATCAGCACCAGCAATCTTTCTAATTTTTTTCCCCGTTAATGTTTTAACTGCCCAAACAATACTTACACCATCTGGAAGTAGTATATCACAATTCAACAGTGCTTCTTTAAAGACTTTATCTTTTACAGAAACATTGTAAGAATATGCATTGATCGTATTAATTAACATTTTCTTGTTTGGTAAAGACAATAACTCTCTATCAAAAATTTTAAAATGTTTTAAGCTCATAGTTTTAGATACTTTTATCTAATAACTTCAATAAGTTTTGTTCAAACTTATCTAAGGTAAAATATTCAACAAACCTCTCTCTACTCTTTATTCCCATTTCTCTTCTTAAAGATGGCAAATTAATTAATTTTTCTAATTTCTCCGCTAATTCTTTCACATCATTTTTAGAAACTATAAAACCTACATCATCATTTACAATACTTTCAATCCCTCCTTCATTTGTGGTAATAATGGGCAAACCATAGGACATAGCCTCTAACAATACCAAAGGAAAACACTCTTTAGCGTAAAAAGTGGGAAATGCAAATATATCGGCTTGTTTAAAAACGTGCTCTTTTTCTTGGTTAAATTTTTTGCCTAAATAAGCAACGTTATCGGTTAGACCTAAATCACCAACTATTTCCTTAAAAGTTTCACTTTTCCAATCCCCTTCTCCACCAACAAAGTTCCCTTTAAATTCTACTCCTTTACTTTTAAGTATAGCCATTGCCTTTAACAAAATATATACTCCTTTACTCTCTATTAAGTTAGATAAAAAAAGGATAACTGGCACGTTATTTTGAGCTTGTTTTTCATGATTTTCTATGTAAGGAACACCATTAAAACAAATATCAACATCAGACTTGGAAACAAATTGTTGAATATCAAAATACAAATACTCTGATAAAAGAATTACTCTAGCATTCTTAAAAACAAATTTATAAAGAACAGCATTAAACTTATGTAAAGCAGCTTTGGATACCCCTTTATTATGCAAATGATAAACTCTCTTGACTTTAAAGAGCTTTAATATGAAAACTAAAAAAACATCTCTATAAAAACCTATTCCTGTTGTAGTTAAAGCTATATAACATAATCTCGGTCTATTCCTAATTAATTGAGAAATTAACTCAACAACAATACGTAACATACCAACTAATTTACCTAAAGATACTTTTCCACTTTGTTTTACCTCTTTTGATGCTAATAAATTTATAAAGGAACATTTAAAAGAACTATCAATTAGTTTACTGTCTTTAATCCACTTACCCACCATAGAGGAACCATGTACAGGTGGAGGTAAATGTAACATAAAAAGCACTTTTCCCTTCATTTTTTCACCTTTTTATTGTAAATCTTTTCGTATTCTATTTGCATTTTTTCCACAGAAAATTTTTCTACCACAAAATCATATGCTTCTTCTATTAATTTTTCTCTATTCATTTCTATTAATGTAGAAGCAAAAATTCTACTATATGCTTTCACACTATTATTATCTACCTTTAACTCCCAATTTACAGGTAAAGTTTCATTAAGTCCTATACAATTATTAATAATCGTTGGAACTCCATTCATGCTTGCCTCAACTGACAAAAGTCCTAAGCCTTCAAACTTAGAAGGCATGAATAAATAATCAAAGGATTTTAAGTATCTAGATAAATTAAATATTTTATCATAAAAAGATACGTTTGTATAAGTGTGTAAACGCTCCTTCAATTCCTTTTCTAAATTACCAGAACCTACAATATGAAAATGATACTTTCCATTATTTTTTAAGCTCTCTACAACTTGTATTAATTCTTCTACTCCTTTTTGATACTCAAGCCTTCCTGCAAATAAAACATTAATCTTACCCCTACTTAGACTATCAAATTCTTGTTGAATAGTTTTTTCTATTCCATTGTATATTAATGGTATTTGGGATGTATTAAATACTTTATAATATTCATCTCTTGTGGACTTGGATATTGCAATATTTGATGTTTTCTTTATGAAATAACACTCAACATATCTACCTATTTTTTCCCATTGCCCCCAAAGTTTAGTATTATGAATTGTTCTTATTACTTGTAACTTTAATCTAAAAAATCTTGCCAGAAAGGAAAAAAGATAAACACCTAAATCAGGTACTTCTGTATGACTATGAATAATATCTGGTTTTATTTTAACATACTTTAATAATAAAACTATTGGAAATAAAATAATTGCAAGCTTCTTATTTTCAATTGATGATCTGTAATATTTAATATCATTTTCTTCTAACTCTTGAATAAATTCATTAGTAAAGTTTGAGTCTCCCTTGGAAACTTCCAATAGATAATATTGGAATTCCTTGTTTTTTGATTTGGATATATTGACGGCAACTCTCTCTGCTCCACCTAAATCGAAATGGGTTACAATATGAAAAACTTTAACCTTATCCATTATTCACTATCACTTTTTTTAACACACTAATTTGATAATTTGGATTGTACTTACTATCGATTACTTTGTAACATTTCTCTACAAGGATATTATTCTTAACGGGATATCTAACAAGCCATTCTTCAACAACTTCCTTCAAAGATTCCATATTATTTTGTTCAAAAAAGGCTCCATTCTCACCACTCATTATTGCCTCAAACTCTGGCATTTGTTCACAAAAATTAGCATGCGTAATAACTGGAGTTCCAAAAGACAAGGCATGTATAGCTGTTAGCCCTACATTTCCCGGAGATAAACATATATCTGCATTAAAAATTAAATTCCCTATCTCTTTTTCATCGTAACAAGAACCATAAAACCAAACCTTTTTATAAAGTTTTAAAGACAAAGCCTTTTCTTCTAAATTCTGCTTATCATTTCCTTCACCAATAAAAACCACATTTATAGCTATACCCTTATTTTTAAAAGAAGTTTGCAAATCTAAAATCATCGATAATTTCTTCTTTTTCTCTAATCTACCAATAAATAAGAGTACAGGGTCTGAATTGTTAAAAAAATCTGAATACACACTATTTTTAACCAACTGTTGTCTTATTTCTAATTGATTTTCATAATCTAACGAATTTGCAATAACATGTAGTTTTTCTTGGTTGTAACCTTCCTTTAATAAAATTTCTTTGGCATACTCACTGTAAAGCAATAAACCACTAGCTGATAAAAAATATAATCTATTTTTTAGTTTATATAAATTAGACTCATTCCCATAGCATCCGTGTGTCCAAAAAAACACTTTTTTACCCAGTAGTTTAGCTAAGTATATAAAAATCCAAGAGCTTAAACAGGCTGTATCTACAGTTAATATGTAGTTTTTGTATTTTTTAACAAATAACAGTTTTAAAATTTTTTTTTGCCATATAATTTTATTCCTAAACAATACATTTTTATAGCTACCCGAAAAACCTTTTAGTTCGTTGGTATCCATGGCTTTTAATGTTCCTGGCACATTACCCCCAAAAAAGAAATCGCAAGTCAATTCTTCATCCATTTTTTTGTAAATAGATTTTCTGTAATGCGGAGCATAATTAAAAATACAACATATTTTGTTTTTCATTACTTATAAATAAGGTGAAACAGTTATATAATACTGAAGTTTATTGTTATTTTATTTATTACATCTTAATTTCCATATAGAAGGAAAAAAAACTCTTAAGTGATTGGTTAAATAATTAAAAACAGCTCTTGTTAAACCTTTATGCCTTTTTTGAAAAATAAAAAACTCCTCGGGATTATTCCCCAATGGGCTTCTAAATGTTTTCCACCTTTTTGTAAAAGTTTCATCCGGATTACACCAAACTGCCAAACTGTTGTGTACATCACATCTCCCTAGAATACCTGGAGCAACATACATGGCTAATCCATTCTTTTTTGCTCTTAAACCGTAATCAAAATCTCCCAAGGCATGATGAAAACAAGGATCATTTGTTCCCACTTTTTGATATACCGAATTAGGAATTAACACAATATTTCCGTTAAAACAATCACAAGGCTTCATCTCTTCGCTTGGCATTATCAATGTTTCTTTACAATCTCTACCTCCATATGTAACCTTAGTTGAATCTTCTAATGCCGAAGTGGTTCCTATAATAATTGCTTGGTTGTTTGTAACATTTGCACAATTTAATAGTATTTTCAATGCATTTTTACTTAAAATAGTATCATCATTCAACCACAAATAAAAATCATGTCCCATAGTATCATTCAAAGCAGTTTGCCATGCCAAGTACATTCCCCTATTCCAAAACAAATCTCCCGTTCCTTTAATAATCTTTACACTCGAAAAAGTAGCTTTAACAGTTTCTGAGGTTCCATCGGTGGAACCATCATCTACCAAATAGACCGTAAAACGAGTATCTTTTGTAAGTTCTTGTGTGAAAAGATTTTGTAAACAAGCTAATGTTTTTTCTTTTCTATTAAAAACAGTTAATAGTACAGCCACCTCTATCATAAACCCCTGTATATATTGCAGATAGCGTTTACATTCTTTTCAATATCAAATTCTTCATTCACAAGCTTTAACGCTTTCTCAGACATTTTTAAAGCCTCTTCTCTGTGCAAACGCATCCAATTTATATTTTCTGCCAAGACTTTAAAATCTTGTTCAATTAACAAACCATTTAAATTATTATCTATTAAATCTCTAGAACCCGGTGCATTGTATAAAATTACAGGTATATTGCAAGCCATTGCTTCTACTGTTGCCATTCCCAAACCTTCAAACCTAGAAGGCATTAAATACACATCGCTCACAATTAAAAAGTCTCTTACGTTGTTTTTATTCCCTAAAAAAAGTACCCTATCGGAGATCCCTAGTTCTTTTGCCAATTCTTTTTCCTCTGCTTCGGTAGCCCCTGTACCTAAGTGTACATATATAATATCCTTATTATTGAGTAAAGACATTGCTTTTATAATATCGTGATGATTCTTTACCAAACTACAACCACCTATAGAAATCAATACATAGGATTCTAAAGAAATCCCCATCTCTTTTCTTAACTTTTCTTTCTCCAATACGGAAGTAGCAGGATAAAATCGATTATTATCATACCAATTATTAACTTTAATACTGGGTGTTTTGTAATAATGTAATTCATTTTTATACACACTCTGTCCAATAGTTTGAAACTGTAAACCAAACCATTTCCGTGCTGTATACCTTTCTAAAAAGCCTTTAAACCAAGTAATTTTTCTATGTTTAAATACATTATGTACGGTATACACACATTTTATACCAGCTTTTTTTGCAATTAAGGCAAATAACCATTTAGCATTTGACCTGTGTATATGCAAAATATTAATATTATTCTCTCGTATAAAAACGACAAGTTCGTTAATATAATCTATTCTTTTGTATAAATTTGGTAATGCCTTTTGATGAACTTGTATTTGATTCTCTAAAAAAACAGGCACAAAATCTCCTTCTTTCTCACCAGTTTCTAAAGCATACATTTCAATAGCATGGGATCTAAAATACTGAGCTGCATTCGCATACATAATCTCTGCTCCAGAAAACTTTATTTCATTAAAGATATGTAACACTCTCATAAGTAAATCTTTTTATATACTTCAATATATTTTTCACAAACAGCAGATTGTGAAAATCTCTCTTTTACATTTTCAAATCCTCTTTTACTGTAAGTATTATAAACACTTACATTGTCAATCAACTCATCAATAGCTTTGGCTATTAAGGTAGGATTCGTAATATTTACCAACACACCGGCTCTCCCTTTATCTAAGACCCAAGGTACAGCACCTGCTGTCTTGCCAGCTACTACAGGCATTCCTTTGGCCATAGCCTCTATTAAATTGTTTCCAAAACTCTCTTCCAAGGCTGTATGTAACATTAAATCAAACTCTTTTAATCGCTCTAACAAATATTCATGCTTTTGAAAACCTAGAAAATGAATCCCTTTTATTTGATGGTATTCTTTTGCCAATTCTCCGCCTGCTTCGTAGCCTTTCCCAATAAAGAATAATTCTGTATGAGTATGCTTCTTTTTTATAAGTTGAAATGCTTTTACAGCTGTGTGGGGATTCTTTCTAAAATCTGTACCATTGGCTATAAAACATATTTTAAAAGCTTCTTCAGTTCCATGTAATTTTCTAGGAGCTGTCAGTTTATCATCAAAAATAGGATTTCCTATCACCTCTCCTTTTAAGCCTATTAGTTTGGATAAATAAGGAGAATTATAGGTCTTAAATTTTGCTTTTTTTCTCACCCAAGCATCCATACACAGTCTTGTTACACGATATGGGTGTTTTAAAATTTTTAAAATACTTGGAGCATCGTCTCTAAATGTAACAATTGTTTTATTCGGATAAACCAATAAAGCACCTATTGCAAACTCGTAACTCCAATGCGCATTGATTACATCTAAGCTATCTCCTTCCTGCTTTATAAAGCTTTGTATTTGTTTAAACTCTTTATAACAAAAATCTAACGTCTTAAAACGGGCTTTTGCTCTAAAAGCACCGAAAATTATTTTAAGTTGTGCTCCTTCAATTACGTGTTTACCCCTTACTTTGGTGTCTAACGTAAAAACAGTTACCTGATGGCCCGCTTTTAGTAAACCATCTATAATGATGTTTACGGCAGTTCCTCCTAAACCTAAAGACAAATCAAATTCGCTAAGGTGGCTAAAATGCTCTTTTAATGAATAAACTTCTATAGGAGCAGCTATTCCAATTTTCATACGTTTTAATTTTAACTAAAAAATAGTTTGAAACCATTTCTTAAATTCAGCATCTGTCATATTCCTAAAATCTGAAGAAATTCCCATAGCTATCATCATCCAAATAGAAATACTTAAAATATCAAAATTATTTATATCCTCTACCCAACCAAAAGTAAAATGAAAAGCAACAAACACTCCTGCTAATTTTAAAAAAAGACTATTGGACCTGTAAACAGCTAAATAAGCACTTTTAAGATAAATAGCACAATACAAAATCACACCAACCAATCCTAACCAGGTAAATATATTCGGGAAACATACTTCATTTTTATGTCTTTCAAATTTACTTGTACCTAAGACTCGTGCTTGTTCTTTTCCGAATATTTTAGAATCATTACCCCTTGCGGGTGTTCTACCAATTAACCAATAATCGTGTTCTATTGCTGATAAAATTACTTCTTCATATATAAAAGTTCTAGTGTCTATAGTAGCATCATTTATATCTAACCTTCTTTCTGTATTATCCCCCCCCATATAGTTTCTTTTATCGGAGCCTATATCCCTAAAAATATTGAACTGTCCTGAAATACCTAGATAAAGTAAGATTATAGGGGTAAAAACCAACAACCAAAAAGCAAGTTTTAAAACTTTTTCAGAAATATATCTAGACCATATATAGCCAGCACTTACTAGCAAAGCCACTAGTGGCTTTATAACCTGGCTCCTAGCATCTATACCAGAAACCACCAACAATAAAAGTGTAAAAAATAATATAACTTTCCATTTACGAGTTGGTACAATAGGTAAAAAGCAAGCTATAATAAAAACTGGCCCTAAAAAAAATTGATACACTCCTTTATGTGCCAACCATGAATAAACAAAGTAAAAAAGAATCAAACCATATTTTAACCATATTTTGAGGGTGTTTGATAATAACCATGGCACAGAGAATACATATATAAAAACAGGTAAACATAGAGCAAAAACCCCACTAAAAAATTGTTTCCACTCCCAGTACCCATTTACTACTCCGACACCTCTAATTATTCCAATAAAAACCCATAAAAAGTAAAGCCTTAAAATACTAAAACTATCATTTTTTTTAAAAAATTTCCATTTATACCATAATACAACAACAATCGTTATAATGTAAATAAACCATACAATAACTGTATTAACTTTTAATTTACTCCAATCGTTTACCGAAGTAATTGTTATTAATACTATTAATGCTGGTAAAGTTAATGCTATTAATTTATCTTTATTTATCATAATCAGTTACCAATACGCTCCCCCTTCTACTTTTTTGTTATCTCTAGGTGTTTCCTTTTTCAATGGTTTACACCAATATTCATTAAATAACTGTTGATAATTCACCTTCCCTACTATTTTTTCATTCTCCCATCTGCTACCTTTAATTCCAAATAGTAATTGTAAACTCCCTCCCATGTGGACTGCCTTTTTCCCAATCCTTTTAACATGCGCAGCTAAAGGAAAACCGTAGGCTCCAGCCCCTATGAGGCAAATATCAAAATCTGTTTTATCAATTTCAGTCTTCATAGATTCTAGTGCTTCAAACCAATCCTTATAATCAATCGTTTCCCCTGCTAAGGTCTGAACTGCTTTTATAGTTTTTAACTCGAACTCTGGCAATAAAGCATTTTCAAATAATAAATCTTTTTTTTTATACTGACTATTTATGGTGTCTTCAAAGGGATGTACAACCAAAACCTTTTTTTGTTTCAATGCATGAGTCCAAGGTTTTTTTGCCCAAAAAGGGTCTATTTTACCTCTCGAAACTTTTAATTTATCTGAAACTTCATCTTCAATAAACATTTCATTCGACTGCCATGAACCGAGAATATCAGTTTCTTTTAAATCCTCGAACATCATTTCACAAAACTCTTCTATTTTTTTTATTGAGGGTGGAAAAAAGCCTGCATTGACATGTAAAAAATTGATTAATTCATGATTCCACCACCAATCTGGTTCTTTACCTTTAACATAATTTAAAACACTTTTATTTTTATTTTTCACCCCTTTATAGTTAACCATGACACCTAGTTCAAATGCACCTAACCTAGCTATCATCGTAGGTTTATCACTCATCAATTCATTATAAATCAGCATTGACACCTTATCAATATCATCTAGTTTCTGAGTTACATATGAATCTGCATATACAGAAAATAGCTTCCTAAGTATTTTTAAAAGAAACTCTTGACCCTTCATTTAATTTAGTTTTAAGTTATACTCTTTTACTATATTTTGCATATAATTATCGTTCTTTTTTCCGATCACATTTTCTGCAGCTAAATGACCTATTTTAGACGAATCCAAAACAATACAAACAGGACAAGCGCTAGAATAAACATTAGGATTATAGATTTTAATATTATTTTTCCATGTCATTGCTTTAAACCAAAAATCATCTCCTGAAGGGGCTACTCTCTGAAACTTTTCTTCATTAAAAAACTCATCATCAAAACAACCAGGAAAATATAAAACTCCTCCAACACCTGTGGGAAATTGCAAAAGACTCGGCTCTTTAACCTCATCACTCTTTCCCCATAGATCATAGGGTAAATGCTTTCCTTTTTCATCTTGTTTAATAACATGAGACCTATGGCAACATATACAATTTGGATATTTTAAATGGGCGTCATACAGTCCTTCTATCATCTCTACATCATATATAATATCATCATCGATAGTTATAATAATATCGTTTGGAAAATCTCGAACTGTATATATCAGTTTTTTATATGATTTAATATCCTTACAAAACTTTATTTCTAGGCCTCTTGCTAGCATTTTTTTTAAACTATTTGGAATATCTTCTATAGTAAACTCATCCTCAGCTAACCATAGTATTATTTTATCAGGCTTGTGCGTCTGTCTAGCTATACTTTCTAATGTAATATACACACTCCTTATTCTTTTCCCAAATGTAGTTAAAGACACAATTAATTTTCGCTCAGTTAAATCATTCGCATCGGTATTAATTAAAGAACTCTGATTAATTAATGCTGAATCTTTAACTGATTGAATACTTATCAAACGTTTCGTATTCTCTTCTACAGAAGAAACAAAATCATTTTTAACCTTTCTATATAGTCTCTTAATCATAAATTATTTTTGTTTAAAATTCAGTAACCTTTCTCTTAGATTAATTAAATCAATATTGCTACCCACTAATAATGCTCTTGAGATGTAGTGAAGAGAAAATAACCTATACAACATGAAAGAAATAATGGTTGTAAGTATAACTATTAAAAAATGGTTATCTCCCAGTATTTTAACAAAAATATCTCTAATTGCTAAATGAACATACATTATAACCATTGATGATTTACCTAGACTTGAAAAAAAAAGGCTCAAAAAATTAAATCTCGAAAATAAAACAGCAATATCTTTGGTCAATAAGACCATTAAATAGCTTGCATAAAACGTCAATATTGGCACACCGTACTTTGTATATTTAAAATCATACGAATATCCTTCAAATCTTATTAAAAAAGGTAACAAAACAACTAAAGTTACATACAAACAAAACCTTTTTGTTTTATTAAAAGGTTTAATTTTATTTAAACCTCCCAAAAAAACAAAAGGAAATACAGCCAATACTACATTTGAATTCCAAAGCAACCAAAATTCTTTAAAGTATAAACTATTAGCGTAACTCAAAACTAAACTAACAAAAGCAATAAAACATACAGTAATATTTCTTTTAGTATAAACATTAACTAAATTATAGAGTTGTTGAACCATAAAGAAAACTGTTATAAACCAAAAAACACCTATCATATATTTCCCTCCTAATAAAGGTTTATTTATATAGTTTATTATTTCTTCGAAACTATGATTAAAAGGATTTATTGGCATTAGAATAAAGTATAGAATAATGGCATACACTACATAAGGTACACCTAAATATGCTAGCTTACTATAAAAATATCTTTTTGTTTCCTTCCTTTTCCTGTAAAGATACCCTGCAATATAAAAAAACAAAGGCATATGAAATAAGTAAATAAACTCTTTGATAGCTCCTTTATCATAAACATGACCTATCACAACAAGTAGTATACCTATGCCCTTTGCCACATCAATCCATCTTAAGTGTTCTCTTGTTTTCATTTAAAATTAATTTTCTCTTTGATAAATTTTCGTTCTTCCTTTGTACTCAATACAAGAGAATAAAAAATAACAAACATACCTACGATTACAATACATATAATCATTAATCTAATAAAACCAGGTTTATTAAAAACAGATATTAGATAACCTGAAAAGAAAAAAACTATTGACAAAAAAGATGTTGAAAAAAACCAGCATTATTCTGCATATGTTCCAATAATTTTTTCATTCCACCACCACTATTCTTGTTTTTCTTTTATATAGTTTAATATATTTCTATTTTCTTCTATAACACCTAAAAAATTAACCATTGTTGCAAGATCAAAAGCTCCGAACCTAGCAACTATAGACGGTTTAGTCTCATCTTTTAGTTCCTTATAAATTATTTCAGAAACTACATCTGGAGATTTATTATAAAAAGGGTTATCAATTTTCTCAATTGTAAAGAAAAAGGTTACAACCTTTTTGAGTAGTCTCAATATATTTCTATAAAAATTTGTCATTAGTCACCCATTTTTTTTCTTTAACTTCTTTAAAATTTAAATTTTCTATTTCAATAATATTTATATGATGGCAAACTAGCTATTCTTTTTTCATATCCAATCTTAATATAATTTTCTTACCTATCTCTTGAAAATTGGTCTCAATTAAATAATGAGTAAATCTAGATATTATAGATGAAATCAGTATGGTAATGATAAAAAACAAAAAAGCAAATAAGATATCTTCACTATACTGCTTAGGAACAAAGCTTCTAATTTCATGCAAAACAGCAAAATGAACTAAATACATACTATAACTTATTTTACCCATAAACATAGTAAATCTATTTACTAGAATAAAAAATTCTTTTTGAGACAAAAGATAGACTAAAAACAACCAGCATATACTAAATAATATTGTTCTAGTAAGAACAATATTCCAAACAAGATGTGAGAGTACAAGAAATAAGATAAAAAACTTATATATCTTATTAATACAATAATCTTTACGAATAATAAGAAAATATGAAATAATTCCTAAACCAAAAACTGGTAGTTGATTTATTAAATTTGAATAAATAAAACTATGCATTAAAGCTACATCTGAAACAATAGGATATTTTTCTAAAACAATTCTAAAAAACATTGAAAAAACATACACAAATAAAGTAAACACAACTGCAGCATTAGTGTTTTTTATTTTTTTAGCAAGCAAAGGAACTAACAAATAAAACATCATCTCAACAGCAATTGACCACCCTCCAGGAACAATTGATGAAATCTGATTTGGATGTAAACCATGCATAAAAAAAACATTTGAAATAACACTTATAATTCCTTCTATCTCTAATTTCTCAACACCTGTGATTGTAAAATATAAGACTCCCAAATAATACATAGGTGCAATTCTAAAAAAACGTCTGATAAAAAAATTTCTAACGTAATTTAGCTCTGTTTTTTTTCTATGATTAATTGATAAAAACAAAGTAAATGCACTTGCCACAAAGAATAATTGTACACCTTTAGCTCCCATATCAAAAAAGAGTTCTAATGATTTATTTAACTCAAATGTTTGAAATGAGTGAACCATTATTACAAGTAAAACCGCTATACCTCTTAGAGCATCAATGTATCTTAACTTCATAACATCATTTTTTAATTCACAAACTCTCCATTATTATTACACATGACCCAATCATTAGTCTTGGGATAACCATGCCAAAAAATTTCTGGAACAATTTTTACTCCTTTATTTAAAAGAGCTGGTTTATAAGAAAAAGAGCTTTTACTAGTAATCAATATATCTGCATAAGCCATATGTAAAAACGATTCTTGAGCTCCATAATCCAAACACCAATTAAGTTCTTTATATTTATTAAATTCTTTATAGTCTTCTGGTTTACCTTGAGAGAAGAAAAAGATTGCATACTTTTTTCCTACAGTGTATTTTTTTAATACTTCATCTAAAACTTTCTCAAAATATCCATTACTTATATATCTCATCTGTAAATTAGGATTACTTGGATCATTTAAAATATCTCCTCTTCTTACATGAATTGCAATGTTTATACATTTTTTTTCATACACTAATTCTTGACAATTTCTAGACTTAGCATTGTAAAACTTTGTCTTTAATTCCTCTATTACTCCATATTGGTCTCGGTAATACTGATCCTGTTCACAAACGAAAATTACTTTTTTACTTTTGTACGATTTAATTATTCTTTTTATTGTTGCTACTTCGGATACTTCACCTTCTTTAAACAAGGGAATTTTAACTTTTTTGTAGCCCGATTTTACTAATTGGTCAACACTAATTTCAACTTCTCCAAAACCTAAAAAACTTTCCCACTTATTACTCGAAAACGGTAAATGAGCAAACGGTAAATTAAATTTTTTAGCAAACCAATATCCTGCTATCCAATTAGCTATTTGATGCCCTATTCCTGCCCCCAAATTAGGCTGTGCTGTAAAATAATGTTCTGATGACTTTGATATACTATTTCCTTTAAAAATTAAGCTACGCCAATATGACTTGTATAAATAAAGATAGAATCTCTTCTCTTTGGAAAACGAAACTAATTTATGCCAAGCTACTCTTCTTATTTTATCTATTAAAGAACTCATTTTAATATTTTATTTCTAACTCCTAAGTATATATTTACTATAATTTTTTTCTCTTCTTTGGATAAAAAAAGATTATAAACAAATATTATAAAAGTAATTGTTGTGGTCACACAAACTAGTAGAAGTCTTAAAAATGATACTTCCATAAAATTTTTAATTAAAAAACCTGTTATCAACATCAAAATGGTAACAGTACTACAAGGCAATAACACATCCTTTATGTAACTTCCATAACTTAAACCGCATTTCCATTTCACAAAATAAAGAGAAACCAAACCTCCTAGTATACTTGTAATTACAATCCATACGATATATAAAAAATAAGGAGGCATGTTATATTTAAAACCTACATAAGTTAATCCCAACGGGAGAAAGTTTAAAACACTTCTATAAATAGTGTAACATCTTATATCACCCTGAGCCGAAATTGCTCTTGGTAGCATAATTGTCAACTGCTCTATAAGCGATCTAATTAATTGTAAAACCGAAAATATCACAGCCCATTGAGGAACATTTTTAATCCAAAATTTTAACACAAACTGTGATTCTACTATAAAAGGGATTGCAAATAAAGCCAACATCCAAAATGAAAACTTAGAACTGCTAAGAGTAGTACTTAACATTAGTTTCCTATCTCCTTTACCCTCGCTTTTAGCAATTACAGGATTCACAGCTTTCATCATGGTATTAGAAAATGTCATCAATTGTCCCGAAATTTGATTCGCGATACCTAAAGCCGCATTTAAAATAGTACCAAAAAAACTATTTAATACTATACCCATTCCATATTGTGAAATCATCCCAGTGGCACTACCCAAAAAACTCCACCCCGCAAAGGATGTCATTTCTCTCATTAAAGATTTATCCCAATATTTCTTTGGGGCAATTGTGCACTCTTCATAGTTTTGATGGCAATAAATCCTCATAATGGTTAATACAAGTAGTGGAATACAAGCCATTAATATTCCATATAGTTCTAACTTATCTCCTGCATAGTTTACTATTATCAGTGCAACTGTCAATTTAAGCAAAGATTCCAATACACCAACTATAGAATAATACAGCATATTCTCATGCGCATTTAAGACTGCTTCATAGGGAACTGTCATAACAGTAAACACCGTACTAATAATTAAAGCTCCATATACAACTTTGGCTGCATAAATTCTTTCTGCCTCAATATTTAAAATACCATTTAAAAAAAAGTATCCAGCAACTAATAGGATCAAACCTAATACAATAGCAATTAAAAAGTGTAGAACAACACTTACATTAAAAATCTCTTTTTGTTTTTGTTTTTCTCCTTTCCCTTCATAAAAAGACATAAAACGTTGGGTAGCTGCAGACATTGCTGCATGTAAAAAACCTAGCATAGCTATAGCTCCACCGACTACATTAAATACCCCAAAATCAGAGGCTCCTAAGGCATTCAACACTAAGCGAGTTGTATACAAAGAAATAAACATGGTTATTCCCATTTTAATATACAAAAATCCCGTATTTTTTATAATTCTATTAGCTGTGGACATTTCCTAAAATTAGATTCATCTGAATACTTAAAAAAATAATTTTCTTTATTAAAGATTATAAAATAAAAAACCATGAACAAAAACAACTTGATTCATGGTCTTATTAAAATTCTAATATTCTTTTAAATTATTCAACCTGCTTTAAAATCTCATGCCCAGCCTTTAATAAATCAACATCTTTCTTCATTAAAGCAACATCACCTTCCATCATATCTTTAACTAACCCAGCTAAGTCGTATTCCGGAACCCATCCTAATTTTTCTTTCGCTTTGGTAGGATCTCCCAACAATAAATCTACCTCGGTAGGACGGAAATACGAAGGATCTACAGACAATACCTCTTTACCAATCTCTAATTGATATTCTTTATTATTACAAGCTTTTACATATGCTTTTTCGTCTACTCCTTCTCCTTTAAATTCTAATTCAATACCAACTTCTCCAAAAGCCATACGTACAAAATCACGAACAGTTGTAGTAACTCCTGTTGCAATAACCCAATCCTCAGCTTTATCAGCCTGTAAGATCATCCACATCATACGAACATAGTCTTTAGCATGTCCCCAGTCGCGTTTTGCCTCTAAGTTACCTAAGAATATTTTTTCTTGTAAACCTAATGCTATCTTAGAAACCGCACGAGTAATTTTTCTTGTTACAAAAGTTTCACCTCTTCTTGGTGATTCATGGTTAAATAACAACCCATTACATGCGAACATATCGTATGCTTCACGGTAGTTTTTAGTAATCCAGAAACCATAAATTTTTGCAACACCATAAGGAGAACGAGGATACAATGCAGAATTCTCATCGTAAAAACCTCTTTCGTTTTTATTCTCTGCCAAACCTCCAAACAACTCTGATGTTGATGCTTGATAAATTCTAGTTTTTTCAGTTAATCCTAATAGTCTTACAGCCTCTAAAATTCTTAAAGTTCCTAAACCATCTACATTACCTACATATTCAGGGCAATCAAAAGAAACCTTTACATGAGACATTGCTCCTAAGTTATAAATTTCGTCTGGTTGACATTCTTGAATAATACGAGTTAAGTTCATAGAATCCGTTAAATCACCATAATGTAATTTTAATCTTTGATTAGGATCATGTGGATCTTGGTATAAATGGTCAATTCTATCAGTATTAAAAAGAGAAGATCTTCTTTTTATACCATGCACTTCATAACCTTTCTCCAATAACAATTCAGCTAAATAAGAACCATCTTGCCCTGTAATTCCTGTGATTAATGCTACTTTCATACTACTTTTATTTATTTTCTTTGTGTCTTAATTAAATCTTACTTAAGATTGAGTCCTTATAATTTCACCTCTTTAAAATTCTCTATGTTTTCTAGGAACCATGCATATGTCTTTTCAATTCCTTCTGCTAAGTCTACTTGGTGCTTCCATCCTAAATTATGCATTTTGCTTACATCCATTAATTTTCTTGGAGTACCATCGGGTTTGGAACTATCCCAAATAATTTCTCCTTTATGCCCTACAGCTTCTTGAATGGTTTCTGCTAATTCTTTAATCGTTAAATCTACACCTGTACCAACGTTGTATAAATACTCTGGTAATACATTTTCTAAAGCAAATATTACCGACTTAGCCATATCATCTACAAATAAAAACTCCCTCATAGGTGTTCCACTTCCCCATAATGTAACTGGAGTATGACCATTCTCTTTTGCTTCATGAAACTTACGTATCATTGCAGGTAATACATGAGATGTCTTTAAATCAAAATTATCATGAGTTCCGTATAAGTTTGTAGGCATTAAGCTTACAAAATCTTTCTCAAATTGATTTCTAATTGCCTGACATGCTTTTACCCCAGTAATTTTTGCAATTGCGTACCATTCGTTGGTTGGCTCTAAAGTATCCGTTAATAAATGCTCCTCTTTTAATGGTTGTGGAGCAAATTTCGGATAGATACAAGAACTTCCTAAAAATATGAATTTTTTAACATTATTCTTGTTAGCTGCATCTATTAAATTATTTTGGATTTGCATATTCTCCATAATAAACTGGTATGGATAATCATTATTCGCTAATATCCCTCCAACTCTTGCAGCAGCATCTATAACTACTTCTGGTTTTTCTGTCTCAAAAAAGTCTTCAACTTCTTTTTGAGACCTTAGGTCTAACTCAGAACTCCTTTTCCCTATAAGATTTGTATAACCCTCTTGTTCTAGAATTCTCCACACGGCACCTCCAACCATTCCTCTATGACCAGCTATGTATATTTTAGCATCTTTTTTCATCATTGATTTTATTTAATATATACTTCTAAAACTTCAGCAGTTTCTGCTTTTAAACTTACCAGTTTCTCCTTCGCAGGAATTAACAATGTCCCCCCTTTTTTCACAACTTCTTTATTTTCTCCTATAGTAATTTCCACACTTCCATCTACACACATAAAAATCACAAAAGAATCTAATAACGAATAGTTTTTTGCGACTTCTCCTTCTACTTTTAAAAAGTTGGTTGTAAAATATTCACATGACGCAATATTAGAACTCTCGTTAGAAAGAGTCTCGTAGGAACATTTAAAATCGTTGTTAAATTTATAATCTAATGCATCTAATGCCAATTCGGTATGCAATTCTCTCGAATTCCCATCAGAATCCACTCGATCCCAATCGTATATTCTATAAGTAATATCAGATGTCTGCTGAATTTCGGCAATAATACAACCAGCTCCAATAGCGTGGACCAACCCTTCTTTTATAAAAAAACTATCTCCTTTTTTTACTTCTTCAAAATTTAAAACTTCTAAAATTTTCCCAGAATTTAAAGCTTCTAAATAGGAATTTTTATCTAAATTTTTAGAAAAACCTACATTCAATTTTGAGTCCTCATCCGCATCCATTACATACCACATCTCAGTTTTCCCAAAAGAATTATGTCTCTCTTTTGCGAGTGCATCGTTTGGATGTAACTGAATGGATAAATTTTCTTTCGCATCAATAAACTTAATTAACAATGGAAAATTTTCACCAAATTCTCTATATATCTTAACCCCCACTAAATCCTCCTTGTATTCCGCAATCAAATCTGTTAAAGTTTTTCCTGCAAGAAGACCATTTGAAACTGTAGAAACATCTCCAGGTACATCGGAAATCTCCCAGCTCTCTCCAGTAGTTTCACTTTTAGATGCTTTGTTAAAAGAGTCTTTTAATTTTGTTCCTCCCCATATTTTATCTTTAAGGATAGGATTAAATTTTATAGGATAATTAATCATCGCCATTAATTTTTAAGCTTTACCTATTTGGTAATATTCAAACCCCTCTTTATCTAATTCATAAATACCATACTGATTTCTTCCATCGTATATGATAGGGTTCTTTAACAACTCTTTAATCTCCATAAAATCTGGCGATCTAAATTCTTTCCATTCTGTTAGTAAAATCATTGCATCTGCACCTTCTAATGCTTTGTATTTAGATTCTACATACTCAAGACCTTCCACTCCATTTAGGTAACACTCCTGTGCTTCATGCATTGCTTTTGGATCATATGCTTTTACTACAGCTCCTCTTTTCACCAATTCTTTTATCACGTAAATCGCAGGTGCCTCTCTCATATCATCTGTTCCTGGTTTAAAAGCCAATCCCCACAAACCAAAAGTTAAGCCTGTTAAATCTTCACCAAATTTTGATATAATCTTATTTGCAATCACGAATTTCTGAGCATCATTTACATCTTCTACAGACCTGATCAACCTTGCATCGTAACCATTTTCTTCAGCAATTTTCTTTAATGCTTTAACATCTTTAGGAAAACACGACCCTCCATAACCAGCACCTGGATAAATAAAACTATATCCTATTCTGTTATCTGACCCAATACCAATTCTTACTTTATTAGCATCAGCTCCAACTTTTTCACAAATATTAGCAATTTCATTCATAAACGAAATCTTAGTTGCTAACATTGTATTCGCTGCATATTTTGTCATCTCAGCAGAGCGAACATCCATCTCTATCAAACGATCATGGTTATGAGTAAATGTTCCATATAATTTACGCATTACTTTAAAGGCAGCTTCAGTTTCTGCACCAACAACAACTCTATCCGGTTTCATAAAATCATTAACAGCTGCACCTTCTTTTAAAAACTCAGGATTAGACACTACATGAAACTCAATAGACTCTTCTCTTTTATCTAACTCCTCTTGAATTGCAGCTTTCACTTTATCAGCTGTACCAATAGGAACTGTAGACTTATCAATAACAACTAACTTCTTAGTCATTACCTGTCCTATTTGTCTAGCAACAGCCAACACATACTGTAAATCTGCAGAACCATCATCACCCATTGGCGTTCCAACAGCAATAAAAGCCACCTCAGAATTATCTAAACCATCTTTGATATCAGTACTAAAAAGTAAATTCCCTAGTTCTACATTTTTTTTGACTAATGGCTCTAAACCTGGTTCATAAATCGGAATAATTCCGTTTTTTAATGCATCAACCTTTTTTTGGTCAATATCAATACAAGTTACCTTGTTTCCCATTTCAGAAAAACAAGTTCCAGTAACTAATCCAACGTATCCTGTTCCTACTACTGTAATATTCATTGTCTTTTATAATTTTCCGTTTACTCTTTCTTTATCTAAAACACTTTTCACATCATATACAACTCCATCATCTTTCAACAAACGCTCAATCTCCAAACCTAAAAACTCTTTGTGTGCTACCGCAAAAATTACAGCATTGTATTTCTGCACACCTAATTCCTTTAGAATTTCTATATTATATTCTTGTTTAACTACCTTAGCATCTACCTCGGGGTCAAAAACATCTACCTCTATACCATAATCTTGTAACTCCCAAACAACATCAACTACTTTTGTATTTCTTACATCTGGACAGTTCTCCTTAAATGTAATCCCCAAAACTAAAGCCTTTGCTCCTTTAACAATCCCTCCTTTTTGTATCATTAACTTAGCAACCTGAGAAGCAACATATTGCCCCATGCTATCGTTCATTCTTCGTCCTGCTAGAATAATTTCGGGATGATATCCAAATTCCTGAGCTTTTTGAGCTAAATAGTATGGATCTACACCAATACAATGACCTCCTACTAACCCTGGTTTGAATGGTAAAAAATTCCATTTAGTTCCAGCAGCCTTCAACACTTCATCAGTATCAATCCCCATCAAATTGAAAATTTTAGCTAACTCATTTACAAATGCTATGTTAATATCTCTTTGTGAATTCTCAATGACCTTTGCAGCTTCTGCTACTTTTATATTTGGAGCTAAATAAGTTCCAGCTGTTATTACAGATCCGTAAACCTCGTTTATCTTTTCTCCTATTTCCAGAGTAGAACCCGAAGTAACTTTCAAAATTTTATCAACTGTATGCAATTTATCTCCTGGATTTATCCTTTCTGGAGAATACCCAGCGAAAAAATCGACATTAAATTTTAACCCTGATATCTTTTCCAATACAGGTATACAATCTTCTTCCGTTGCACCAGGATATACCGTAGACTCATAAACTACAACATCTCCTTTAGACAAAACTGCTCCAACAGTTTCACTCGCTTTTATCAAAGGCGTTAATACAGGCCTATTATTTTTATCAACAGGAGTAGGTACAGTGATAATATAAAAATCACACCTCCCCAACTCTTCTATACTACTCGTACACAACAATCCCGACTCTAGCCCTTCCAAATCTTTTGTCAAAACAGACTGCAACACACTCTTTTCAAGTTCCTTAGTCGTATCTATACCTCTTGACAATTCTGAAATCCTCTTCTCATCTATATCAAAACCAACGGTTTTATATTTCGTAGCAAACAACCTTGCCAATGGCAAGCCAACATATCCCAAACCAATTACACCAATTCTCATATTCACTTTTTAACGAACTACAAATATATATTAAAACAAATAAACGTATGTTAAATTTATTTTGTATTTACGTAAATGGATGTTTGCTTTTAGGCTCATAAAACAACTGATGAGTCTTGCTTATATTAGGTTCAGAAAAACTCATATTCCTAATAGCATGGACTATATTTATTGAATTTCTAGCATCTTCCAATCCAAAACCACCTCCATTTAAAATCTCTTTATAACTCTCTGTATGCAACTCTGTAAAACCTTTACTAAATTCAACTTCCATACCATCCACCTTAATAGAACGATACGTTCGCTGCCCTTTTTCTTTAATACGCTCAGGAATTAAGTCATAGTTAATTGAAAGAAACCATTTAACCTTCGCTTTTTCAAAAACAAAATAACCACAAGCCCTATCATGAGTATGTTCGAAAACTAAATTCTCTTTTAACTCACCAAAAACCCATGATAACATATCAAAAAAATGCACACCAATATTAGATGCAATCCCTCCAGACTTAGAAACATCGCCCTTCCAAGAAGCATAATACCATTTACCTCTAGATGTTAAATAAGTCAAATCCACATCAAAGACCTTATCTTTAGGAGATGAATCCACCATCTTCTTTAAATCTAATATAGCTTGATGATGACGTAACTGAAGAATTGTATATATCCTCTTACCGGTCTCCTCCTCTATTGCCTTAAGCGCATCAATATTCCAAGGATTCAATACCAAAGGTTTTTCACATATTGCACTCGCCCCAGACCTCAATGCCATTCTTATATGAGCATCGTGCAAATAATTAGGAGAACATATACTCACGTAATCTAACACTACATCATTTTCTCTTTTTATTTTCTCTAGATACCTATCAAATCGTTCAAATTCAACAAAAAAAGAAGCCTCCGGAAAATAAGAATCAATCACCCCAACACTATCATTCTTATCCAATGCAGCTAGCAAATCATTGCCAGTATCCTTTATAGCTTTAAGATGCCTTGGAGCTATATAACCAGCTGCTCCGATTAACGCAAAATTTTTCACTTTCGTCATATACACTTACAATAGCAGATTAGCCATCTAGAGATCAAATATAGAAAAATCATACTGACAAAAAAGAGTAATGAGAAATAAAAAAACCTGTCTTACGACAGGTTTAAGTTTGTGGGCGATGAGGGATTCGAACCCCCGACCCCCTCGGTGTAAACGAGGTGCTCTGAACCAACTGAGCTAATCGCCCTAAGGCTTTTTTTACTAAGAATATTGTGGGCGATGAGGGATTCGAACCCCCGACCCCCTCGGTGTAAACGAGGTGCTCTGAACCAACTGAGCTAATCGCCCTTAGCGGGTGCAAATATAAGACTTATCTTTAATTAAACACCCTTTTTATTTAAAAAATTTACAATAATTTTTTATCTATATCTCCTGCGTAACCTCTAATCTGCTTCACCTCTTCACTTTTATCCTTGGATATCAACAAAATACAATCATCAGACTCAACTAACACAACGTGATCAATTCCTCTGGTAGCAAATACAGGTTTTGAACAATAAGCATAAGAGTTAACAACATTCTCTCCTTTAATCATGTCAAACAAGCTATCATCACCAAAATCTTTAGCATATTCTATTAAAGAATCAAACGACCCTAAGTCTGACCAGATAAAGTGCGATTTAACCATTTTAATTATTTTAGACTTTTCTAAAACAGCAAAATCTATACTATCCTCAGGAATCTTTTCCATATCCTCCTTAGCAATATATCCATCCTTAGAGTTTTCATATGCCACAACAGAAGCTTCGTACATTTCTGGCTGATACTTTTTCAATTCCTCTAAAAATACAGAAGCTTTAAAACAAAACATACCACTATTCCAACAGAAGTTCCCAGAACGTATATACGTAATGGCAGTATCCTTGTTTGGCTTCTCTCTAAACGCCTTTACATCTTCACCATCATACTCAATATAACCATAACCTGTCTCAGGCTTTAATGGCTGTATACCAAACGTTACAATATTCCCTTCTTTAGCCAACCTAACAGTATTAGTAACCGCTAACTTATATTCATTCACATCTCCAATCATATGATCAGAAGGGGTAATAAACATAATATCATCAGGATCCAAAGTTAATGCTGCCAATGCAATTGCCGGAGCAGTATTTCTACCAACAGGCTCAACTACTTTCTTTTCTATTGCTAAACCTAAATCTTTTGCTTGAGACTCTGCCATTGCCAATTGAGACTCATTTGTTACCAACATAAAGTCATCAACTAATTTTTCGTTTCTCAATACAGTATACTGAAATAAAGACTTAGATTTCTCTTCAAAGATTTTCAAGAATTGCTTTGGTGCTGTTTTTCTAGAAATAGGCCACAGTCTTGAACCTACTCCACCACTTAAAACTACATTTACAATCTTTCCCATAAATATCGATTTATTTTAAATTATTATATTCTTTATACCAGTCAATAAACTTTTTCACACCTTCTTCTACAGATGTATCGGGACTATAACCATAGTCTTTGATCAAATCAGAAACATCCGCCCATGTTTTTGCAACATCACCTGGCTGCATATCCATCATTATCTTTTCTGCCTTAGCCCCCAAATTCTTTTCTATATTAGAAATGTAATCGCTTAGTTTAACAGAATTATTGTTTCCAATATTATACACTTTATAAAGAGAACCATTTTCTTCCCTAGAATCTACTTCTCCCTCAATAATCCTCATAACACCCTCAACTATATCTCCTACATACGTAAAATCACGTTCCATTTCACCATGATTAAAAACCTTAATAGGATTGTTTTTTCTAATTCCTTCTGCAAATAAATAAGCAGCCATATCGGGTCTTCCCCATGGACCATACACCGTAAAGAAACGTAAACCTGTGGTAGCAAAACCAAACAAATGAGAATATGTATGAGCCATTAACTCATTACTTTTTTTAGATGCAGCATACAAACTAATTGGTGTATCAACTGTATCTTTGGTAGAAAAAGGAATTTTAGAATTCAACCCATACACACTAGAACTACTTGCGTACACTAAATGCTTAACTTCAGTATTCCTACAAGCTTCTAGTAAATTAACATACCCTACAATATTGCTATCAACATAAGCTCTTGGATTCTCTATACTATAACGAACACCTGCTTGTGCTGCTAAATTACAAACTACCTGAAACTTCTCTTTTAGAAACAAGGAATCTACAGACTCTCTATCTTCTAGGTTTACTCTTAAAAATTTAAAGTTTTTTAACAAAGAAACTGTTTCATTACCGAATCTTTCAGCAGCTTCCCTCTCTATACCTAACCGGGCTAAACGCGCAAATTTTAAATTTACATCGTAATAATCGTTAATATTATCAATACCCACAACTTCATGCCCCCTACTCAATAGCAATTCAGACAAATGATATCCTATAAAACCAGCAGCTCCTGTAACTAAAACCTTCATTAATTAACATATTTTAAGCGACAAATATATTATTTTAATTATAGGTTTTCTTTTTTTGTATTTTAAGTTATGTTAAATAATCTGCAACAACAAAAGTACTCCCCCCTACAAACAACAAATCAGAATCATTCAAAACCTGTTTTGCCGCAGTCACTCCTTCTTTAACCGATTCATAACTAACACCTTCCAAGCCTAATTCTATCGCACTATTCATCAACAAGACAGAGGAAAGCCCTCTACCTATTGAAGGCTTTACAAAATAATAACATGCTTTTTTAGGCAACAAAGGCAAAACAGAAGACAAATCTTTATCATCAACTACTCCA
The DNA here is from genome assembly GCF_054182685.1 of Wenyingzhuangia sp. IMCC45574. Classification (NCBI taxonomy): domain Bacteria; kingdom Pseudomonadati; phylum Bacteroidota; class Flavobacteriia; order Flavobacteriales; family Flavobacteriaceae; genus Wenyingzhuangia; species Wenyingzhuangia sp. IMCC45574. The sequence goes on from NZ_CM135169.1 coordinate 2,011,718, forward strand.
AAAACAATATGTAACTTTTTGTATTTTTCTTTTTCTAACTGAGACAACACAAGAGACAACCCTTCTTTATTGTGACCTGTATCGCAAATAATCTTAGGACTCTCTTGTACAATTTGATATCTTCCTAGCAATCCTGTGTTTGCAACTACAGAATTCAAACCTTTTTTAACAGAACTCTCTGAAATACTCACCCCTAAACTATTTAAAACTTCAATGACTTTTAGAGCTGTTCTTTTGTTTTTCTCCTGATAAACACCTTTTAAATCAGACTCTACAAACACACCTTCTAACTCAAAAGCTTTAAACAAAGGAGCCCTTTTATCTTTAGCAACTGTTTCAAAAACAGAAAACGTATCTTTCTGATACTCTCCAATAACAACAGGCCTGTTCTGTTTTATAATCCCCGCTTTTTCAGCAGCAATCTTAGGCAATGTATTTCCTAAAAACTGCGTATGATCTAAACCTATATTTGTAATTACGGAAACCAACGGATCCACAACATTGGTAGAATCTAGCCGTCCTCCAAGCCCAGTCTCCAAAACCACATAATCTACCTTAACATCTTTAAAATATTCAAAAGAAAGACCAACCGTCATCTCAAAAAAAGACAATGAATTTTCCTCAAAAAATGTTTTATGTTTTTTTACAAAGTCAACAATGTATTCTTGTGATATTTCTTGTCCGTTAACTTTTATTCGCTCTCTAAAATCTACTAAATGCGGAGAAGTATACAATCCCACTCTATAACCTTCTTCTTGCAAGACAGAGGCCAACATATGACTAGTAGAACCTTTTCCATTAGTCCCAGCAACATGAATTGCTTTTATGGATTCATGTGGATTTCCTAAATACTCCATTAACAACCAAGTATTAGACAAATCTTTTTTATAAGCACTGGCACCTTGCTTTTGATACATGGGCAGTTGATGAAACAACCAATCTAAAGTTTCTTGATAATTCATAAATTATTCTAAAAGTACAAATTTGTAACGAATCAACCCAACCTGTCTATTTGGAGCATCTCCATCTGGATTCCATTTAGTAGCTAAAGCAGCTTTTTTAGCAGGTTCTAAAAGACATGGATTATTATTAGTAGTTCCTTTTACTCCAGGAACTGCTCTTATAACTTTACCATTCTTATCTACCTCTATACGGACAACAACAGTCCCTTCTTCATTACAATTTGGTTTCTCTTTGGGCTTTGTTAATGCTCTTCTACCTTTTAATAAATAATTACCATCTCCACCCAAACCATCGTTCCCATAATACTTATTGCTGTTAGGGTCTCCTTTTTCACTTCCTTTTAACCCTTGCTTATCATCATCTCCTTCTCCGTTGGTAGTTTCTCCACTAGAAGGATTTCCAAATAAATTATCTAAAACGCTCTGAGTTTGTTTTGTTGGTTTTGGTTTTTCAGGCTTTGGAGCCTCTTTAGGTTTTGGTTGTGGTTTCTCTTTTTTCTTTACAGGATCCATCACCTTTTTAACCTCAGGAGTTTTCTTCTCCTGAACTACCGGAGCTTCCTCTGTACTTTGAGTCAATACTTTTTCTTGAACTGGTGGCTGAGGAGTTTTTACTACCTCTTTTGGTTGCTCAACTTCTTTAGTCGTTTCTTTTGGAGCAGACTTCACACTTTCATTTAGTTTAGGCTCACCAGCACCAACATCTGAAGTACCAAAATTTATAGCAACCCCATATTCTTCTGGAGGATCCACATATCTTAGCCCTGAGAAAAACAGCAAAAACAATACAACCGCAGTAAACAAAACGGTTACTACAACAGACTTTCTTTCGTGCACTGTTTTAAACATACTTAATTCCCTTTTACTGCTAAAATCATTTTAATTTTATTGCGATTTGCAATATCTATCACTTGCATAATATTCTTGTAAGCGGATTCTTGATCTCCCCTTATCACTAAAGTTCCATCCTTATCATTAGAAAACTTTTTTAACAGCACATTTTCCAATTGATTAAAAGCAACTTTATCAGCATCTACATAATAAACACCATCATTCGTTATGGAAACAGAAATAACTCCTTTATTCTCCGTCTTCCCCCCTGCTTTAGGCAAAAGAACATCTATTGCATTGACCGTAACTAAAGTCGATGCCAACATAAAGAAAATCAACAACAGAAATACAATATCAGTCATAGACGACATATTAAAATCTGCACTTACTTTATTCCTTCCTTTTATCATAACACTATATTGGTTCGTCTAACAAATCTAAAAACTCAAAACTTTTAGCCTCCATCTGATAAATTACTTTATCTGTCTTTACCACTATATCATTATACGTTATATACGAAATAATCCCAACGATAAGTCCCCCTACAGTTGTAGTCATTGCTGTGTATAAACCATCCGACAACATTTTAATATCTATCTGCCCTCCCGAATTTGCAATTTCATGAATAGACACAATCATCCCCAATACAGTTCCTAAAAAACCAATCATTGGAGCAGCACCCGAAATAGTTGCCAGTATACTCACATTTTTCTCCAATTTGTAGATTTCTAACTTCCCTGCATTCTCAATCGCGGTATTGATATCCTCTAATGGTTTCCCTATTCTAGACACTCCTTTTCCAATTAAATTAGCTACTGGAGTATCGTATTTTGCACTTAAGGATTTAGCACCATCAATGTTACCTATACTAACCTGCTCCTTAATCTGATTCATGAAATCCTTATCAATTTTCCCTGCTGATTTAATCGCTAGGAATCGCTCTACATAGATATAAACAGCAATAATTAGTAAAACAAAAAGAATCGCCATTATAATCTGACCTCCTACACCTCCATCTAATATTAACTGAATTATAGAGAGTGTTTTTTCTTGACTTACATCTGCTGGCAAAGCATCCAGTTGATTTTCATTCATAATTGAAAAAGTTTATTTACTAAACGAAAATACAATTTATTATTGCATCTATAAAAACAAAAAAAAGGAACCTTTTATTAAGGTTCCTTTTTTTATTTATCTAAAAAATATGTCTACAACATAATTTTAACCATAATGTAACCTACACCTCCTAATACAACTGTATAAGGCAATGCCATTTTCACCATTTTACCATAAGACAAGTTAATTAATGGAGCTAAAGCAGATGTTAACAAGAATAAGAAAGCTGCCTGACCATTAGGTGTTGCAACACTTGGTAAGTTTGTTCCTGTATTAATAGCCACTGCTAATTTCTCAAAATGCTCTCTATCTATAGTACCAGCCTCAAAAGCTTGTTGTACTTCCCCAATATATACAGTAGCAACAAACACATTATCACTAATAGCAGACAAGACTCCGTTTGCAATATAGAATAAACCTGGTTGAGACTCTGGAGATTGATGTAATGCCCAATCAATAATTGGCTTAAATAAATGTTGATCATGAATCATTGCAACCACTACGAAGAACACCACCAATAAACCTGTAAACGGTAAAGCCTCCTCAAAAGCATGACCTAAATCGTGCTCTTCGGTAATTCCCATAAACGCAGTTTGTAAAATAATCAACGCTAAACCAATAAACCCTACAGGAGCTAAATGCAATGCCAATCCAACAATTAAGAAAATTGCCGAAACTGCCTGAACTTTTAAAGCAAATTTCTCTTTGTCAGTTCTATTCTTATCTTCTTCTAAAGCATACCCTTGTAATATTTTATCAACTACTGAAGGTAATTTTGCACCAAAACCAAAAGCTCCAGTCAACTCTAAAACCACAGTTGTTAACAATCCACACACCAATACAGGAATGGTAATTGGAGCCATTGCTAAGAAGAACTCAACAAAGTGCCATCCCATTCTTTCTCCAATCAACAAGTTTTGTGGCTCACCTACCAATGTACATACACCACCTAAAGCAGTACCCACAACACCGTGCATAATTAAACTTCTTAAGAAACTCTTAAATTCCTCTAAAGTCCCTTCGTTCAATTGCTCTTTATCTAAAACTCCATCTCCATTGTAATCTGCCTCTCCTGAATGAATTTTCTTATAAATTCCATAAAAACCTACAGCAACACTAATTAATACAGCTGTTACTGTTAATGCATCTAAGAAAGCCGATAATATAGCTGACAAAAACACAAACAACAACGACAATACAACTTTAGACTTTACTTTTGTAAAAATCTTACTAAAAATATACATCAATAATGGCTTCATAAAATAGATAGCAGCCACCATAAACACCAATAATAAAATCACCTCTAAATTATGATCTACTTCTTCATAAGCGTGATGTGGAGAAGTTAACCCTAACGCTATAATCTCTATCGCTAAAAGCCCTCCAGATTGTAGAGGATAACACTTTAACGCCATTGCTAACGTAAAAATAAACTCACCAATAAACAACCAAGCCCCAACGTGTGGTGCAAAAATTGAGATAGGAATATTCACCAAAAGGAAAAAGATCATTGTATACTTAAACCACTTAGGACTATCCCCTAAAAAATACTTCATTTTGTTAATTTTTAGAATTTGAGGGCTAAAATAAGACATTAGCACACTATATCACACTACCCTATGTTAATTTTGACGAATCAAACAAATTAATTGAAATTTGTTAAGAAATTGACACATACAAAACGATATCCTCAAGAATATCGATTAAAAAACTATCTTTCCTGAAGAATGATTCTTTAAAGCCCCAGTAACACTCGACAAACAATTAACCGAGTTTTCCAACTTTAACTTTCCTAATAAAGCAAAAACCAACGCTTCTTTATAATCTATAATTTCATTACTAGGTATTATTAAGCTTAAGTTTTTAGACAACGTTCTAATGCGATCCAATAAAAAAGTATTATACACACCCCCTCCAGTCACCAACACAGTACCATTGGTTAACTTTGTACTTATTTGTATTGCAATATGTTCTACAAAAGTTCTTAATAAATCTTCTTCTTTTATTTTATAATTATTCATTAAAGGAAAAATAGAAGAATTCAAAAACTCAACCCCTAAAGACTTAGGCTTGTCTAAAACATAAAACACTAACGAATTTAACTCTTTTAATAATTTTTCATCCACCACGCCCTTCTTAGCTAAAGCCCCTTCAGCATCATACTCAAAACCCAATCGATTTGCATAATAATTCAAAATTGTATTCACAGGACAAATATCAAAAGCTCTTCTAACACCATTGTCATCAAAGGAAACATTAGAAAAACCTCCTAAATTCAAACAATAGTCATACTTAGAAAACAACAACTCGTCTCCAATTGGAACTAGCGGAGCACCTTGCCCACCCAACAAAACATCTTGAGTCCTGAAGTCATAAACAACCTTAACCCCTGTTCTCTTATAAATCTCTTTACCACAACCTATTTGTAAAGTATAGCCTATTTCAGGTTGATGATGGACAGTATGTCCATGAGAAGCTACAAAGTCTATTTTTTTAATATGATTCGAATTGATAAAACCAGAAATCAACTCTCCATAGTATCTTCCTAATTCTACATCTAGAACCTTTAAAAGAGAACTCTCTTTGTCAATCTCCGAAATACTCCTCAATCTCTCAAACCAAACCTTTGTATACCCTATAGTATCTGTAGCTAAAATTTCAAATTGATTTTCTTCAGAAAAACACACATACACCAAGTCAACTCCATCTAAAGAAGTTCCAGACATTAAACCGATTGCATGTATTTTCTCTTCCACCATAGTAAAGCCAAAAAAGCCTTACTGATGTACAGTAAGGCTTTGTAGTCCGTAGGGGAATCGAACCCCTGTTACCAGGATGAAAACCTGGCGTCCTAACCCCTAGACGAACGGACCATTATATCTTTCTTCTTACAAAGAAGCTACGTGCTTTGTTAACTTAGATTGTAAGTTAGCTGCTTTATTCTTATGAATAACATTGTTCTTTGCTAACTTTTGCAACATTGCAACAACCTTCGGCAACAATGCCTCACCAGATGCTTTATCAGTAGTAGCACGTAAGTCTCTTACTGCATTTCTGGTAGTTTTGTGTTGATATTTATTTCTTAACTGCTTTGCTTTATTGCTTCTAATTCTCTTTAAAGCTGACTTGTGATTTGCCATTTTAAATCTCTTTAATCTTTCTATAAAAAATTTCGTAGTCCGTAGGGGAATCGAACCCCTGTTACCAGGATGAAAACCTGGCGTCCTAACCCCTAGACGAACGGACCATTATTACTACTTGAAAAACTCTTAAGCTTTTCGCTTTAGCGGTTGCAAATATACACACGTTTTACAATACTACAAACTTTTTTCGCTAAAAATTTTCAAGTTTTTTTTTCTAGTATGCTTTTGCAAATAAAACACGCTTACTAGAGGGCTTTCCGGTATATACACACACACCTTCTTCCTCTTTAAACTCTAGAGGTATACAACGAATTGTCGCCTTCGTCAATTCTTTTATTCTGTCCTCAGTTTCTTCAGTTCCATCCCAATGGGCAGCTACAAACCCTCCTTTGTTTTCTATTACGTCTTTAAACTCATCAAAAGAGTCTACATACGTAATATGCTCATCTCTATACTCTGTAGCTTTCTTTAAAAGATTTTCTTGAATTTCTTCTAATAATCTTTCAATAACCTCTACAGCTTCTTCTTGCTGATAACTTTGCTTCTCTAAAGTATCTCTTCGTGCAATCTCAAGAGTTCCATTCTCTAAATCTCTTGCTCCCATAGCAATCCTTACAGGCACTCCTTTTAATTCGTATTCTGCAAACTTCCAACCTGGCTTATGCGTATCCCTATCATCAAACTTAACGGAAATTCCTTTAGCTCTTAACTTAGACGAAATCTCATTTACTTTTTCTCTAATAGCCTCTAACTGCTCCTCTTTTCTATATATAGGTACAATTGCAACCTGTATAGGTGCTAATTTTGGAGGCAAAACCAAACCATTATCATCAGAATGAGTCATAATTAACCCACCTATTAAACGAGTAGACACTCCCCAAGAAGTTGACCAAACATGTTCTTGCTTTCCTTCTCTAGAAGTATACTTAACATCAAATGCCTTGGCAAAATTCTGCCCTAAGAAATGAGAAGTTCCAGCTTGTAAAGCTTTACCATCTTGCATTAAAGCTTCAATAGTATAAGTATCATCTGCTCCTGCAAACCTTTCACTCTCCGATTTAACCCCCTTAACAACGGGCATTGCCATATAATTCTCTGCAAAATCAGCATATACTCTTTGCATTTGTTGCGTTTCTTCTACAGCCTCTTCTTTAGAAGCATGCGCAGTATGTCCTTCTTGCCATAAAAACTCCGCTGTTCTTAAAAACAAACGAGTCCTCATTTCCCAACGTACCACATTTGCCCATTGGTTTACTTTGATAGGCAAATCTCTATACGACTGAATCCATCCTTTATAGGTATTCCATATGATGGCTTCACTTGTAGGACGAACCACTAATTCTTCTTCTAACTTTGCATTAGGATCAACAATTAACTTCCCTGGATTCTCTTCATCATTTTTTAACCTATAATGAGTAACAACCGCGCATTCTTTAGCAAATCCTTCCGCATTCTTTTCTTCAGCCTCAAATAAACTTTTAGGAACAAACAAAGGGAAATAAGCATTCTCATGCCCTGTTTCTTTAAACATTCTATCTAACTCCTTTTGCATATTCTCCCAAATAGCATAACCATACGGCTTAATTACCATACAACCTCTAACCGCTGATGTCTCAGCCAAGTCGGCCATGACCACCAATTCGTTATACCACTTTGAATAATCTGTACTTCTGCTTGTTAATTTTGACCCCATATTTATTTTTTTGGCACAAAAATTGTAAAATTCTTATTATAGTTTGGATGCAACATCCAGTTGGCAAAACTACTATTTTTTGCTTTGTTCAACAATAAAATCACCTGTATTATGAATACCACTAAGATCTCCGTTAAAAGTTTTGTTAAGATTATAAGTATTATCCTTATAGCTTTAAGTTTTGGTTCGTGTGCTTTCTATCAGGATTACACGTATACAGATGGTATTTATGAGGATGAAGTACGAAAAGAGAAAAAACAACCTAGATATAATAAAAAATATTATCAAGACTACTTCTCTTCTATACAAATAGACACCACTCCTTTATATATACCTGGAAGATATACTTATGGAGGTATTCAAGAGGAAGACACTATAATCGTAAGAAATATAGCCCCTAGACACCACCAAGAAATAAACATCTACACCAATACATATAATGACAACTATAGAAGTGGATGGAACGATCCTTTCTGGTATAATGATTGGAGATGGAATAGGAATGCTCGTTGGAGTGTTGGCTTTGGATGGAACAACTGGGGATGGGGCTACAATAACTTTTACGACCCTTACTGGAACTGGAATAATGGCTGGAATAATTGGGGGTGGAACAACTGGGGGTGGAATAATGGATTTTACAACTCTTACCCTTATAACAACAGACCTGTAGTAAGAAACAACAGAGGAAACAGAAACTATTATTCTCTACCTAAAACTTACTCCAAAAGAAACAATAGCAATAGCTATAGAAGTAGTCAAAGAAACAGTTACAGATTAAGTAATTCCAATACAAGAAACTATCACAATAACAACAACACAACAAATACAACACAAAAATATCGTACTTATAGAAGAAGCTCTTCAAGCAACAACACTAGCAATTACGATTCGTCTAATAGCAGAAGCTCTAGAAGTTATCAACCTAGCAGCAGCAGCAGCAGTAGCTCTAGCTCTTCTAAAAGATATAACAATTCAAGCTCCTCTTCAAGCAACAGCAGATCCAGCTCAAAAAGATCTAATTCAAATAGCTACAGAAGGAGATAATTAAAACATACAATCATGAAAAAAATTATACACTTATTAATAGCAGGTTTATTAACGAGTACGGTTAGTATTGCTCAAGATCAACCTGCATACGGGTTAAACTACACCGATTTAGGAGTTTTATTTTCGGATGAAAATCCACTTGGAACTTCACGATTTTCGGCATTAAACGGAGCAATGGGAGCTGTAGGAGGAGATTTAAGTGCAATTAATGTAAACCCAGCAGGTGCAGCTGTTTTTAATAGCGGTGAATTCAATTTTACTTTAGGTGTTAATAACTACGACAATCAAAGTAATTACTACAATTCTAAAACAAATAATACTTCTAGCGTTTTTAATTTTGAACAAATTGGTGTTGTTTTCGTTTTTAAAGACCAGTACTCTAATAACGGCTGGAATAAAATTAGTTTTTCGGCAAACTATCAGCTTACCAACAAGTTTGATAAAAGCGACATCTACCGAGGTAACAGTGGATACGGAAGCTTTATAACACATCCTAACGACGATGCATCCAATCTTTACGACAATGCTCAAAGTCAGCAATTGTATAATTTTTACGAAGGAGAAACTTCTAAACTTAGCTTTACTCTGGCTGGTGAATTTAATAAAAAATTATACCTGGGAGGTAGTTTAAATTTTCACAGTATAGATTTTTTTCAATCTTCTAAACTAGATGAAATCAGTACAGATGATACTGGCAACACATTGGCCACATCTGTTTTAAATGACAACAGACAAAACTCAGAAGGTTTTTCACTTACCACAGGTATTATATACAAACCTAACTCAACTATTAGACTTGGATTTTCAGCAGAAACTCCAACATGGTTTTACAATGTAACAGAAGAATACTTTTATGTAGAAGAATTCCTAGACAACGAAAAAGGAGTTGGATTTACGAACTCATCTCCAATTGACAGTTTTTACGAGTATAGACTAAGAACTCCTGGAAAAATAACAGTAAGTTCTGCATTTGTTATCGGAAAAAGAGGTTTTATTAATATTGATTACAACAGAAAAGGATACAAAGCCCTTAATCTTTCTGGAGAAGATGAGTTTGTAGAGGACAATCAATACTACAAAGACGTACTTAAAAACACCAACAACGTAAATATTGGAGCTGAATTTAAATTAGGAAATATTAGTGTAAGAGGAGGTGCTGGATTCCAAGAATCACCATTTAAAGATAGTGTAGACCCTAGAACTATTGATGTTGTTAAAACAGGGGACAGAATCTCTGCCTCTTTAGGTATTGGAGCTCGTTTTGGAAACTCTAAAATAGACCTTGCTTATAGAATGAGTGAACAAACCAATGAATTTGACTTTAACGATGCGAACCAAGCTAGTTTTATAAGAGACAATCCTGGACAATACCTAGGTGCAACTAAAATAGAAAACAACAACTCCTCTTTTGGAATTACCTACACTTATCTTTTCTAACAAGTGTTAAGAGTTATTCTTAACAACGTATTATCATACTTTTCTATGAAAGGATTTAAAATTAAATAACCTACTTTTGTGAGGTATATAAGAGACATGAACATGCATAAAATAAGTATAGAAGGAACTAACAACCCGTCAATCATTAAGTTTGTTAGTAATGAACAAGTAACCACAGGAGGTAGCTATCAATTTAACAATATAGAAGAAGCTAAGGAGTCCCCTATATCTCAACAATTATTTAAACTTCCTTTTATAAGTAAAGTATTTATTAGCGCAAACTTTATTGCTATTGAAAAATACGACATTATTAAATGGTCAGACATTCAAGAAGAAATTAGAGAACTAATAGAAATCTATTTAAACGAAGGTAACACAATTGTTACTGAAAATGCCGAAACAAAAAAGAAGGTAATAGAAATATACGCAGAGAGTACACCAAACCCAAAAGTAATGAAGTTTGGATGTAACAAAATGCTAACACCAGACGATAACGAATATAAATCTGCAGAAGAGACAAAAAATTCTCCTTTAGCACAGGTTTTATTTGAATTCCCTTTTGTTGAAGAGGTATATATTTCGGAAAATTATGTTTCTATCACCAAAAACGATTTAATTGAATGGCCAGAAATTATTAGTCAACTAAGAACTTTCTTAAAAGAATATTTTGAATCGGATAAATTGGTTATTGACACGACTATAGAAAAACCTAAAGTTGAAATAGAAGCAGTACCAATGGAAAACCTAGAAGGTACTCCTTTAGAAATTGCCAAAATTTTAGACGAATATGTAAAACCTGCAGTTGCTAACGATGGTGGAAATATTGTTTTTAGAGCTTACGACGAAGAAACTAAAGATGTACATGTAATTTTACAAGGTGCTTGTAGCGGTTGTCCTTCTTCTACTATTACCTTAAAGAACGGTATAGAAACCATGTTAAAAGAGATGCTACCTAACAAAATAAACAACGTAGTTGCTGTAAACGGATAAAACATGTCTAAAACAATTAAGCCCTACAAAGACTCAGATGCTACTAAAAAGGCTCAAGTAGCTAATATGTTCGACAAGATATCCGAAAACTACGATGGTCTAAATCGTGTTATTACGTTTGGTATCGATGTGAAATGGAGAAAAAAAGTAGTAGCGATGGTAAAAGCTACTCAACCAAAAAAGATATTAGATATAGCCACTGGAACGGGTGATTTGGCGATTATGCAAAGCCAAGAAATTCCTGATGCTAAAATTATAGGTCTAGATATTTCTGCTGGTATGCTAGAAATAGGGAAACAAAAAATTAATTCACTAGGATTATCTGATTCTATAGAAATGGTCTTAGGAGATTCTGAGAACATTCCCTATGAAGACAATTATTTTGACGCTATTACTGTATCATATGGTGTAAGGAATTTTGAAAACCTTAACAAAGGTTTAACAGAGATACATAGAGTACTGAAACCCGGAGGAACTTTTGTTATTCTAGAAACCTCAGTACCAACAAAATTCCCTTTTAAACAAGGATATTTATTTCATAGTAAAGTAATATTACCTTTTGTTGGACGTTTGTTCTCTAAAGACAAAAAAGCATACAAATATCTATCAGATTCAGCCAATTCGTTCCCATACGGAGAGAAGTTTAAATTAATCTTAAAATCTAACGGATACGTAAATGTTGATGATTTTATTGTTACATTTGGAGTATCTACAATATATAAAGCTAATAAATAATGGTAAGAGTTGTTATTTTCTTTTTCTTCTTAGTTAGTACAGTCTCATATTCTCAGAGAGAAAAAATAAGTAGGCTACAGCATTTTGATAGAAGCAAAGTTCGTTATGGATTTTATCTTGGTATAAATCATTCTGGATACAGAACTTCTCAAAATAGTAAATCTACAATAACAGGGGGCTCAGGATTTCAATTAGGTGTTCTTGCTGACTTAAACTTAAACAACAATATAAGCATAATAGCAGAGCCTGGTGTTATGAGCACAAGAGCTACACTTGAATTTTCTGACGGAGAAAGTTTAAACTTAAATAACACTTACTTTAGAGTTCCAATTTCATTAAAACTTACTACAGATAGAATTAATAATTTCAGAACATTTGCAACTGGAGGACTAGCATTTAACTATAATTTTAGTGCTGATGAAAATCTAAACATAGACAAAGAAGACTATGCTTTTTCACTTGCCAAGAACACAATAACTGCAGAAATATCTGTTGGATTTAACTTTTACTTTCCTTTTTTCAAATTCTCTCCCTCAATTAGAGGTATCTATGGAATAAATAATGAATTCGAAGGAATAGGTTCAATAGCTAAATCATCTGGGCCTGCTTTATTAAACCAAAGAGCTATATTTTTAAACCTTACATTTCAATAGAAAACTCGGTTCGTCTAAACTCTCCTAATATGATAGATGTGGCAGTTGCAACATTTAGACTTTCTGTTAGTTGACTTGAACCAAATCTTGGAATTGTAATTTTGTTATTTTTTGCAACTTTTTTAACTTGATTACTAACTCCATTCGCTTCATTACCCATAACAATTATAGCATCATTGGGTAATTTCGTTGTATAAATATTACTCCCTTTCATATCAGAAACTAAAATAGGCTGCGTTACTTTCTTTAAATAAGCAGTTAAATCAGTATACACTACATTAACCCTTGTAAGTGACCCCATAGTAGACTGAACCACTTTGGAATTGTAACAATCCACAGTATCAGAACTACAGATCAACTCCTCAACACCAAACCAATCACACAACCTTATTATTGTCCCCAAATTACCGGGATCATTAATACCATCTAAAGCAATCTTTAACTTACCACTTTCTTCAGTAAAATGTTGTTCAGGAATTTTAAACACAGCTAGTACTTTGTTTGGAGACCTTAAAGAACTTATTTTTTTCAACTCCAAAACATTAACCTCCTCAGTCACATTCTTACCGTACTTAGTAGCTATATCTTCTAAACAAAAAAGCATTTGTAATTCAAAATTAGAATTTAAGAACTCATCTACAACCTTTACCCCTTCTACCACAAAAAGCCCCTCTTTAACACGGTATTTTTTTTGCTGTAAACTAGAAACTAATTTTATTTGATTTTTGGAAATTGACATAACTACTATATTAAATTCCAAAATTAGTATTTAAATTTAAGAAGCTTGAATTTTAAATTCATTTAATGCTTATTTTTGAACGATATAATTTCCTTTGATTGAAAACATTTAAAAACAAAATTCTTACAGTAGTTACTCTGCTAATACTTACTGCCTGCAACACCGCAAAGTATGTTAACGAGAATGAGTATTTACTAAAAAATAGCTCTATCAAAATTGATGGTAAAAAAACCACCAATCCGGAAATCACATCATACCAAATACAACGACCTAACACTACTATATTAGGCATACCTCTAGGCTTACATTTTTACAATATTGGAAACCCAAATTACGACTCTATTTACCTTCAAAAAAAATCCAAACTAGAGAAACAAAGCTCATTAATCAGTAAAATTATTTCCAAAAAACAGAGTTATAAACTAATTAATAAGAGAAAAAAATTAAACAATTGGTTCCTTACCAGAGGAGAACAACCTAGTATATTAGACGACCATAAATCTACACTAACAGCAAACAAACTAAGAACTCATTTTTTTAACAAGGGGTATTTTAACGCTACTGTTAAAACTACCACTATAAGAGATGATCAAAATGCATTAGTAACCTATAGTATAGATAAAAAGGAACCTTTTAAAATAGGAAAAATCAGCTACAATATATCTTCTCCTGTTATAGACAGCATCCTAAACAAAGACCATGTACATATTGCACTTAAAGAAGGAAAACAATACGATTTAGAAAACTTTAAAAAAACAATTACCAATATTTCTGAAACATTAAGAAATAACGGTATTTATCATTTTAGAAACGACCTAATAAGCTTTAGAGGAATAGACACTATTGCAAAAAACAACATTACTCCGGTAATTATAAATATAGAAAACCGAAAAATAAAACAGAAGAATGAGGTTTTAGAGCTACCTACCAAGCAACAAACTATTAAAAAAATTAATGTTTATACCGATTATAGTTATAACGAAAGAAACAAATCGTACAATACTAAAGAAACAAGAGATAGTATTCAGTTTTTTGCTCATTCTAAACTAAAGCACAAAACAAAAACCTTATCAAATTCCATTTTTATAAAGCCTAACGAAGTTTACAGCGACGAAAAGATAGAGCTAACTAGGCAACACTTAAGATCTCTTAATAATTTTAAGTCTGTAAAAATAAACATAAGAGAAATAGACGATGAAAATTTAGAAGCCTCTATCGTTCTAAACCCTTTAAAGAAATATGGAATTGGTATTAATACAGAAATAATACACTCTAACATTAAACAACTTGGTCTATCTGGAGGATTTAGTTTTATAAACAGAAATACTTTTGGTGGAGCAGAAATCTTTAAACTATCATTACAAGGGAGTATTTTTGACACTGCCACTAAAGTAAGTGGAGAAGAATCTACGAGCTTTGATGCATACGAAGTAGGTATTGATGCTTCTTTAGAGTTTCCTAAATTTATATTTCCATTCTTAGGAAATTTAATTCCCAGAACTATGACTCCTAAGACCAAAGTAAGTATTGGTACTAGTTTTCAAAAAAACATAGGACTGGATAAGCAAAAAATATCAGGAATTATTGACTACAACTGGAAATCATCTCGAAAAAACTCTCACACTTTCGAAATACTGAACCTTCAATTTATCAACAATCTTAACACAGAATCCTATTACAACATCTATAGTTCCGAGTTTAGAAGAGTTCAAAGCATAAAGTCCGATTTTAATCTTTTACCATCCTTTGTACTTACAACAGCAAATACAAATCGTTTTATCCAAAGCATTCCGGGATCTTTTAACACTACAAACCCAGAAGAGTTTACCACTTTAAAAAATATTGAAAAAAGAGAGGATATTATCACAAGTAACAACTTAATTCCATCTACCTCTTATTCTTTTGAACATAACAGCAGAAAAGGATTGGCCGATACTAATTACAACTTCTTTAGAACAGAAATAAGCACATCTGGTAATCTTAGCTCTTTCTTCTTCAATCAAAAGAACGGGTCACCAGTTTTTGAAGACATAGAAATTTCTCAGTTTGTAAAATTAGATATCGACTTTAGGAAATTTTGGAACACGAGCAACAACAATTCTATTGCTTTTAGAACTTTCTTAGGAGCGGCAATCCCAACGGGGAAAAATAAAGAAATACCCTTTATAACAAGTTACTTTGCCGGAGGATCTAACGATATAAGAGCATGGAAAACATACGAACTTGGACCAGGAAACTCGAACACAGGTCTTGAATTTAACATTGGTAATTTAAAATTGCTTTCTAGTTTAGAATACAGGTT
This sequence comes from Wenyingzhuangia sp. IMCC45574, assembly GCF_054182685.1. Classification (NCBI taxonomy): domain Bacteria; kingdom Pseudomonadati; phylum Bacteroidota; class Flavobacteriia; order Flavobacteriales; family Flavobacteriaceae; genus Wenyingzhuangia; species Wenyingzhuangia sp. IMCC45574. Next base: position 2,027,366 of record NZ_CM135169.1, read on the forward strand.
TAAGGTTATTAACAGTATTCATGGTGCTCTTTTTATTGATGCTGGTAACATTTGGAACTTACCAAACACATCAACTGCAGAAGAAAAAGAAATCTTTAACAACATAAAATCTTTAGAAAATATAGCTGTTGGTAGCGGAATGGGAATTCGCTATGATTTTAACTTTTTAGTACTTCGTTTAGACTGGGCTTTTAAAACTTTTGAACCCTATTTAAAGTCTAATAGATGGTTTAGTAATTACAGAATAGCAGATTCTGTTCTTAACATCGGTATCAATTATCCTTTCTAACTCTATAACGTTTTCGTACAATATCAAGCTATTATACTCTTTCTTTCACTTAAAATTGTCTATTTTTGTTCGAGTAAATAAAACACAAATCAATTAACAATGAGTTACAATATTAAACCAGGAGTTGCAACTGGAGATGCAGTTCAAGAAATTTTTAAATTAGCAAAAGAAAAGCAATTCGCTTTACCTGCTGTTAACGTAACAGGAAACAATACTATCAACACAGTATTAGAAACTGCTAAAGAATTAAACTCACCTGTAATTATTCAGTTCTCTAACGGAGGTGCTGTTTTTAACGCTGGTAAAGGATTAGACAATACAGATCAAAAAGCTGCTATTGCTGGTGCTGTTGCTGGAGCTAAGCACGTTCACGAATTAGCTGTAGCTTACGGTGTACCTGTAATCTTACATACAGATCACGCTGCTAAGAAATTACTTCCTTGGATTGATGGTTTATTAGATGCTTCTGAAAAACATTTCGCAGAAACTGGTGCTCCTTTATTCTCTTCTCATATGATTGATTTATCTGAAGAGCCTTTAGAAGAAAACATTGCTATCTGTAAAGAGTATTTAGCTCGTATGGATAAAATGGGAATGACTTTAGAAATTGAATTAGGTATTACTGGAGGTGAAGAAGATGGTGTTGACAACTCTGATGTTGATGAATCTAAATTATACACGCAACCAGAAGAAGTAAACTACTCTTACGAGCAATTATCTGAAGTTTCTTCAAGATTTACAGTTGCTGCTGCTTTTGGAAATGTTCACGGTGTATACAAGCCAGGAAACGTAAAATTAACTCCAAAAATCTTAGACAACTCTCAAAAGTTCATCGAAGAGAAGCATGGTTTAGAGCACAACCCTATTGATTTCGTATTCCACGGAGGTTCTGGATCTTCTGTAGAAGAAATTAGAGAGGCTATCGGATACGGTGCAATTAAAATGAATATTGATACTGATTTACAGTATGCTTTTATGGAAGGAATTAGAGACTATATGGCTGATAACAAAGACTATTTAGCTTCTCAAATTGGTAACCCAACAGGTGCTGATGCTCCTAACAAGAAATATTACGACCCAAGAGTTTGGTTACGTAAAGGTGAAGCTACTTTAAAAGCTCGTTTAATTCAAGCTTTCGAAGATTTAAACAACGTAAACACTTTATAATCTCTAAAGATTTTAAAGCATTATAATTACAATAGAGAAACTGTTTTTGAATAGTTTCTCTATTTTTTTTAGTAAATTGCCCCTCTATAAAACTAATAATTATGGCAGCTTGGTTTAAAAGAAGTGATAAGGGAATTCAAACCCCTACTGAAGCAAAGAAAGATGTACCTAAAGGTCTTTGGTACAAAACACCTAGTGGAAAAATTATAGACACTGATGAATTAAAACAAAACTTATATGTTAGTCCAGAAGACGGATATCATGTAAGAATTGGTAGTAACGAATACTTTGAAATATTATTTGACGACAATAAGTTTTCTGAATTAAATGAAAACCTTACTTCTGTTGACTCATTAGAATTTCAAGACACTAAACCATACCCTGACAGAATTGAGGCTGCACAAAAGAAAACAAAATTAAAAGATGCTGTTAGAACAGCTGTTGGTAATTCTTTAGGAAAACCACTAGTTATAGCAGCAATGGATTTTGCATTTATTGGTGGATCTATGGGATCTGTGGTAGGAGAAAAAATTGCTAGAGCAATAGATTATGCAAGAGAGAACAAAGTTCCTTTCTTAATGATCTCAAAATCTGGTGGTGCACGTATGCAAGAGGCTCCATTATCTTTAATGCAATTGGTTAAAACATCTGCTAAGCTAACTCAATTGGCCGAAGCTAAAATACCATATATCTCTTTATGTACCGATCCTACTACCGGAGGTACAACTGCCTCTTACGCAATGCTAGGAGACATTAACATTGCAGAACCTAATGCTTTAGTTGCCTTTGCAGGACCTAGAGTTGTAAGAGACACTACTGGACAAGATTTACCAGAAGGTTTTCAACGTTCAGAATTCTTATTAGAACACGGGTTCTTAGACGCTATTTACGAGCGTAAAAACTTAAAGAAACAAATCAACCTATACTTAGATTTAATTCAAAACAGCAAGGTTAGAACAGAAGAAGCTTAAGTTTAGCTAACAAATTCATATAAATAAAAACGAAGTAGTTAAACAACTACTTCGTTTTTTTTATGCTAAAAAAAATCCTGTTCTATTTAGAACAGGATTTTTTGTTTGATATCTTTTTAAAATAAGAACTAAGCTCTATCTTCAATAGAAGCATAAGGTCTTAATGTTTCTCCAACATATAACTGACGTGGACGACCAATTGGTTCTTTATTCTCTCTCATTTCTTTCCACTGAGCAATCCAACCTGGTAAACGTCCCATTGCAAACAACACTGTAAACATCTCTACAGGGATCCCTAAGGCTCTATATATAATACCAGAGTAGAAATCTACATTTGGATATAAGTTTCTTGATTTAAAGTACTCATCACTCAATGCAGCCTCAGATAATCCTCTCGCAATATCTAATACCGGATCCTGAATACCTAAGTCAGCTAACACCTCTTCTGCAGCAACCTTAATAATCTTTGCTCTTGGATCAAAATTCTTATAAACTCTATGCCCGAATCCCATTAAACGGAATGGATCTGATTTATCTTTTGCTTTTGCAATATACTTCTCAAAATCTCCACCGTCTTTTTTAATGTCTTCCAACATTTCAATTACTGCCTGGTTTGCACCACCGTGTAAAGGCCCCCATAAAGCAGAGATTCCTGCAGAAATAGAAGCAAATAAACCAGCGTGTGAAGAACCTACAATTCTTACTGTAGATGTAGAACAGTTTTGCTCATGATCTGCATGTAAGATTAATAACTTATCTAATGCATCAATTACAATCTTACTTGCTTTGTATTGTTGGTTAGGTCTTTTGAACATCATCATTGCAAAGTTCTCTTCATAACCTAAGTCTACATCACCAAAGTCTAATGGTAAACCTTTCATTTTACGCATACACCAAGAAACCAACACTGGGAACTTAGCCATCAACATTACAATTGCATGGTACATATCTTCCTCAGAATCAACCTCTACAGACTTTGGACTAAAACCAATTAATGCACTAGTTAAAGAAGCAAGGACCCCCATTGGGTGTGCATTCTTTGGAAATGCATCTAAAATTTTATGTACATCTTCATCTACTAAAGACTCATCTTTAATATCCTTCTCAAATTTATCTAACTGAGCTTGAGTTGGTAATTCTCCAAAAATCAACAAATAAGAAACCTCTAGGAATGATGCCTTCTCTGCTAAATCCTCAATAGCATACCCTCTGTAACGTAATATTCCTTCTTCACCATCTAAAAAAGTAATAGCACTTTTACAAGAACCCGTATTTTTAAACCCAGGGTCGATTGTAGTCACACCTCCTGTAGCTGCTCTAAGTTGTTTAACATCAATCGCCATTTCATTTTCTGAACCTACTTCTACAGGAAGTTCATACTTCTTTCCGTCTATTTCTAATACTGCTGTTTTTGACATGTTGTTATTTAATATTACCTGTTAATTTTTCGAGTTCCACAAAACTACAAATATTTAAGTATTCTCAAAACATTTAAATACTTAAATAACCTACGTAAATATACGTAAAAAAAATTATTAAACACATTCGAAAAAACAACACAAATTTTAAACTCATACATAGTATAGATACTAAAAAAACATAAACACCATTAATAAAAACACATAGCAATCTGATTGCCACATAGTTAAAAAACAAAACCACCGACTGAACAGCGTAACTTTTTTTCGTTTTTTCTTTTTAAAATTGCAATAGTATTTTACTTTTGTTCGCCTATAAGCTAGACCACAAAAACAAACATTAAAATGGCATTAAATAAATATAGCAAAAAGATTACGCAAAATCCATCACAACCTGCTTCTCAAGCAATGTTGTATGCTACAGGTTTTTCTGATGAGGATATGAATTTACCTCAAATCGCTATTGGTAGCACAGGATACGATGGTAACCCTTGTAATATGCACTTGAATGGATTGGCTCAAGAGATTAAAACTCACACGAGACCAAATGGAATGATTGGACTTACTTTTGGTACCATTGGAGTTTCTGACGGTATCTCTATGGGAACATCTGGAATGAATTACTCTTTAGCATCTAGAGATATTATTGCAGATTCTATGGAAACTGTAGTAAACGGAATGTCTTATGATGGATTGATAGGTGTTGTTGGATGTGATAAAAACATGCCCGGTGCTATTATTGCAATGCTACGTTTAAACAGACCTGCTATTATGGTTTACGGTGGTAGTGTTGCTTCTGGAAAATACAAAGGAAGAAAATTAAATATTGTATCTGCTTTTGAAGCTTTAGGACAAAAGGTTGCTGGAGAAATTGACGAAGCTGAATACAAAGAAATTATAAAAAGATCTATCCCAGGAGCGGGTGCTTGTGGAGGTATGTATACTGCTAACACCATGGCATCTTCTATTGAATGTATGGGATTGGCTCTACCTTACAACTCTTCTATTCCTGCAGAAAATCCTAATAAATTATCCGAAGCAGAAAGAACTGCCGAGGCAATGAAAAACTTATTAGAATTAGATTTAAAACCAAGAGATATTGTAACTAAAAAGTCAATTGAAAATGCGATTACTTTAGTAAATGCTTTAGGTGGATCTACAAATGCTGTATTACACTATTTAGCAATTGCATATGCAGCAGATATTGAATTTACTTTAGAGGATTTCCAAAGAATTAGTGATAAAACTCCATTAATTGGAGATTTAAAACCTTCTGGAAAATACCTTATGGAAGATGTACACGGAATTGGTGGTACACCTGCTATTATGAAATACTTGTTAAACGAAGGTTTCTTACACGGTGATTGTATGACAATTACAGGAAAGACATTGGCAGAGAACTTAGCGGATGTTGAAGCAATTGAATTTGAAAAACAAGATTTATTATACACTACAGACAAAGCTTTAAAATCATCTGGTAACTTACAGATTTTATACGGAAACCTTGCTGAAAAAGGTGCTGTAGCTAAGATCTCTGGAAAAGAAGGATTGGTTTTCGAAGGAAAAGCTGTTGTATATAACAGTGAGCAAGAAGCAAATGATGGAATCTCAAACGGAGAAGTAGAGAGAGGAAACGTCGTCGTTATTCGTTATGTTGGACCTAAAGGTGGACCTGGTATGCCAGAAATGCTAAAACCAACATCTTTAATTATGGGAGCTGGTTTAGGGAAATCGGTTGCTTTAATTACTGACGGACGTTTTTCTGGAGGAACTCACGGGTTTGTTGTTGGGCACATAACGCCAGAGGCACAAAGTGGGGGAACAATTGCCCTAGCTAAAACTGGAGATATTATTACAATTAGTGCCGAAGATAATTCGATAACTTTAAATGTTTCTGAAGAGGAATTGGCAGAGCGTAAAGCAAATTGGCAAGCTCCTGCTTTAAAACATACTAAAGGAATCTTATTTAAATACGCTAAGTCGGTAGCATCTGCATCAGAAGGATGTGTTACTGACAAGTACTAAAAAGTACTTGTCGCATTAAGCTTTACGCTATATGCTACAGACCATTTAAATAACAAAAACGCCTAAAGCTTATTGCTTAAGGCTTAAAGAAAGCGAATAAATATGAGCTTAAATACAGAAAAAATAACTGGTGCCGAAGCGGTAGTTAAATGTTTAATTGCCGAAGGTTCTGAATTGGCTTATGGTTACCCTGGTGGTGCCATTATGCCTATTTATGATGAATTATATAAATACCAAGATAAATTTCACCATGTTTTAACAAGACATGAGCAAGGTGCTGTTCACGCTGCACAAGGGTATGCTAGAACTTCTGGTAAAGTTGGTGTAGCCATGGCCACATCCGGACCAGGAGCTACTAACTTAATAACGGGTATTGCCGATGCGCAAATAGACTCAACACCTCTAGTTTGTATTACCGGACAAGTTGCTTCGCATTTATTAGGTACAGATGCTTTTCAAGAAACAGATGTAATTAGTATTTCATCACCAGTAACCAAATGGAATGTTCAGGTAACTAAAGCCGAAGATATTCCAGAAGCTATAGCCAAAGCATTTTACATTGCTAAATCTGGAAGACCAGGACCTGTAGTTATTGATATTACAAAAGATGCACAACAGTCTACTTTTGATTACAAGGGATACGAAAAGTGCACAGGTGTACGTAGTTACAAACCTGTACCAGATACAGATATTGAGCAAGTAAAAGCTGCTGCTGAACTTATAAACAGTGCTAAAAAACCAATGATTGTTTTTGGGCAAGGTGTTATTTTAGGGGAAGCAGAAGCAGAATTTAAGGCATTTATTGAAAAAGCAGGAATTCCATCTGCTTGGACCGTTTTAGGTTTGTCAGCACTAGAAACTAGCCACCCTTTAAATGTAGGAATGGTTGGTATGCACGGACACTATGGTCCTAACAAATTAACCAATGAATGTGATGTGCTAATTGCTATTGGGATGCGTTTTGACGACCGTGTAACTGGAAACTTAAGTACCTATGCAAAACAAGCCAAGGTGGTTCACTTTGAAATAGATCCAGCAGAAATTGACAAAAACGTTAAAACCGATGCTGCCGTTTTAGGAGATGCTAAAGATATTTTAACTAAAATTCTTCCTTTCATTGATGAGAAATCTCACACGGAATGGTTACAAGAATTTAGAGACTACGATAAGATTGAATACGACAAAGTAATCAATGCTCAGCTTAACCCTACAAAAGAAGGGTTAACTATGGGAGAAGTTTTACAAGGTATTAACAAAGCAACTAACGATGATGCTGTTATTGTATCTGATGTGGGACAACACCAAATGATGTCTGTACGTTATGCTAACTTTAGTCAAACTAGAAGTAATGTAACTTCTGGTGGTTTGGGAACTATGGGATTTGCATTACCTGCGGCTATTGGTGCTAAAATGGGTGCAATGCACAGACATGTTGTTGCAGTTATTGGAGACGGTGGATACCAAATGACTTGTCAAGAATTGGGAACTATTTTGCAAACAAAAGTACCTGTAAAAATTGTGGTGTTGAATAACGAGTTCTTAGGAATGGTTCGTCAATGGCAACAATTATTTTTCGACAAACGTTATGCTTCTACAGAAATGACAAACCCTAACTTTATTAAGTTGGCAGAAGCTTACGATATTAAAGCAAAAAGAGTAACCTCTAGAGACGACCTACAAGGAGCTATAGACGAAATGATTGCTCACGAAGATGCTTATTTCTTAGAAGTTTGTGTAGAAAAAGAAGGGAACGTATTCCCTATGGTACCAACAGGTGCTAGTGTATCAGATGTAAGACTTGAGTAGTAATTAAAATCTTAAATTAAAAATCATGGAAACTAATACGTATACCATATCCATATACACAGAAAACAATTTAGGGTTGTTAAATAGAATTTCTACTCTTTTTGTTAAAAGACATATTAATATAGAAAGCTTAACAGTTTCTGCTTCAGAAATAGATAATGTATCTAGATTCATTATTGTAGTAAATATGACTGAAGTTGGTGTAAAGAAAATCATTGGACAAATAGAAAAGCAAATTGAAGTAATCAAAGCTTTCTATCATACAGACGATGAAATTATATTTAACCAAACAGCAATGTTTAAGTTCCGTTCTGATTTGTTATTTGATGAACCACAAATTCAAAATATCATTAAGGAAAACAACATGAACATTGTTACGGTAAACAAAACTTTCTTTATTGTAGAGAAAGCAGGACGTCAGAATGAGATTGATGCTTTGTATGAAAAATTTAAACCTTTTGGAATTGCTCAGTTCGTTCGTTCTGGTAAAATAGCAATCTCAAAAGAAGCAATGAATATTCGTCAAATTTTAAGCGATTTTAATCAATAAAAAATCACTAAATTTGGCACGAATTTAAACTGAGTTTATGGAGGTTAATCCCCACAAACTCAGTTTTGATTATATAACAACGTAAAAATTTAGAATAAAAATAAACGCAAAATGGCAAATTATTTTAACACACTTTCTTTAAGAGAGCAATTAGAGCAACTTGGACAGTGTGAATTTATGGACAGAAGTGAGTTCAGTAATGGTGTGGAAGCTTTAAAAGGTAAAAAAATTGTAATCGTAGGATGTGGAGCTCAAGGATTAAACCAAGGGTTAAACATGCGTGATTCTGGTTTAGATGTATCTTATACTTTAAGACCAGCTGCAATTGCAGAGAAGAGACAATCTTACTTAAACGCAACTGAAAATAACTTTGCTGTAGGAACTTACGAAGAAATGATCCCTACTGCAGATTTATTAATCAACTTAACTCCAGATAAACAACACACAAACGTTGTTACTGCTGTTATGCCTTTAATGAAAAAAGGATCTTGTTTATCTTATTCTCACGGTTTCAACATTGTAGAAGAAGGAATGCAAATTCGTGAAGATTTAACTGTAATTATGGTAGCTCCTAAGTCACCAGGTTCTGAAGTTCGTGAAGAGTTTAAGAGAGGATTTGGAGTACCTACTTTAATTGCTGTACACCCTGAGAACGATCCAGAAGGTAAAGGATGGGATTACGCAAAAGCGTATGCTGTTGGAACAGGAGGACACACTGCTGGTGTATTAAAATCTTCTTTTGTTGCAGAAGTTAAGTCTGACTTAATGGGAGAGCAAACAATCTTATGTGGATTATTACAAACAGGATCTATCTTATGTTTCGACAAAATGGTAGCTGAAGGTATTGATGCTGGATATGCTTCTAAATTAATCCAATACGGATGGGAAACTATTACTGAAGGTTTAAAATACGGAGGTATTACAAACATGATGGATAGATTATCTAACCCTGCTAAAATTGCTGCTTTTAAAGCTTCTGAAGAGTTAAAAGAAATCATGAGACCATTATTCCAAAAGCACATGGATGATATTATCTCTGGACACTTCTCTAAGACAATGATGGAAGACTGGGCTAATGATGATATTAACTTATTAACTTGGAGAGCTGCTACAGGAGAAACTAATTTTGAAAAAACTCCTGCTGGAGATTTCGAAATTTCTGAGCAAGAATACTACGACAATGGTACCTTAATGGTTGCTATGGTTAAAGCTGGTGTTGAATTGGCTTTTGAAGCAATGGTTGACTCTGGAATTATTGACGAATCTGCATACTACGAATCTTTACACGAGACTCCATTAATCGCTAACACAATTGCACGTAAGAAATTGTTCGAAATGAACCGTGTAATTTCTGATACTGCTGAGTATGGATGTTACTTATTTGACCACGCTTGTAAGCCGTTAATCGCAGAGTACGTTAAAAACGCTCCTAGCAACTTAATTGGTAGACCATTTGGTGCTGCTAACAATGGTGTTGATAACGCTGAATTAATTGCTGTTAACAGAGTAATTCGTGAGCACGATGTAGAAGCTATTGGTGAAGAGTTACGTGAAGCAATGACTGCAATGAAAAAAATCGTTTAATTTTAAAAAACGAATTTCAATACATCAAAAGCCATTGCAATCTTGCAATGGCTTTTCTTATTTTATTGAGCAACATCTCGACTCCGCTCGATGACCTAAATTAAGGTGTTCGAGCGGAGTCCAGAACCAATGCATAAACACAATATTAAAACATGGTTACTTTAGAATCTATCATAAAAGCACAAATGAATATCAAAGGGATTGTACAATCAACACCTTTGTTACAAGTTGACAACTACTCAAAAGACTTTGGAGCTAATATTAGCTTTAAAAGAGAGGACTTACAAATTGTACGATCTTATAAAATTCGAGGGGCTTACAATAGAATTAAAAACTTAAGTAAACAAGAACTAGAAAACGGTGTTGTGTGTGCCAGTGCAGGGAACCATGCTCAAGGAGTTGCTTTTGCATGTAAAGCGTTAAAGGTTAAGGGAACTATTTTTATGCCTATTACAACCCCAAAGCAAAAAGTTTCTCAGGTAAAAATGTTTGGAGGTGATTATACAACCATAGAATTAATTGGAGATACATTTGATGAAAGCTCTAACGCCGCAGAAGAATATCAATTAAAAACCAATGCCACCTATGTTCATCCTTTTAACGATTGGGACGTAATGTCTGGACAAGGAACGGTTGCTTTAGAAATTTTAGAATCGGCTACAGAACCTATAGACTATTTGTTTTTACCTATTGGTGGTGGTGGACTGGCCTCTGGAGTTATTACTGTTTTTAAAAACCTAAGTCCAAACACTAAAATTATAGGCTTAGAGCCTAAAGGAGCAGCTTCGCTAACTACCTCTATAGAAAAGGGCGAAAACACTAAAATAGAAGACATAGACAAGTTTGTAGATGGAGCAGCAGTACAAAAAATGGGAGACAATACCTTTCCTATTTGTAGAGACTATCTATATAAAACTGCCTTAATTGATGAAGGACATATTTGTAGAACCATCTTAAAACTATACAACGAAAATGCCATTGTTGCAGAACCTGCAGGAGTACTATCTGTAGCTGCTTTAGATCTTTTTACTGATGAAATTAAAGGGAAAAATGTAGTTTGTATTCTAAGCGGTGGTAACAACGACATTACTCGAATGGAAGAAATGAAAGAACGAGCTTTACTCTATGATGGATTAAAGCACTATTTTATTGTAACTTTTCCACAAAGAGCTGGGGCTTTAAAAGAATTTGTTGGAGAAGTACTCTCTAACACAGACGACATTGTACATTTTGAATACACCAAAAAGAACAGTCGTAGTACAGCCTCTGCTGTTGTTGGGATAGAATTAAAAAACAAAGAAGATTTTCTACCTCTCCTTTCTAGAATGAAAGAAAAAGGATTTTACGGAGATTATTTAAATGAAAAACCTGAACTATTCAACCATTTGATATAATAGAAAAAACGCTTAAGAATAATTTCTTAAGCGTTTTTTTAAAATTCTAACTATTTATTGTTGCTAGTTATTCAACAATAACTTTAGTAGTATAAATCTTATTATCTTTTTCTACCTTAACAATATATACACCAGTCGTTAAAGATTCATTTACAACCTCTGCTCCTGTTATAGTGTAAACAGTATATTCACTTCCCTTTGGAGCTGATACGATCACTTTCCCATCCTCTGTAGCAACTGACACACCTTCTAATGTATTTTTTATATAAGACAATGTACTTCCAGAAATAGTAGCTGAAAAATCATCTAAATAAATAACATCTCCATCTGCTAAATTCGCTGAATCTCCGTCACTATACGCAAAAGCAAACCAGAATGTAACACCATCAAAATTCTCTCCTGCAGTCATTGTTATTGTGATCTCTTCCCACCCCATTGCAGTATTTGTAGTTTCAGTAGTTGCAATAGGTTTAGTTGCTGTATCAGCTCCACTCAACGTGGTTTTAACCCTACCAGATATCTTTATCGTTGAAGCTCTATTCGTTTTAACCCAAACCTTTACCTCTAAAGTTGCACCTGCAAGATAAACATCGTCATATGTTTTTTCATAAGAACTAAATGTCCAAGTAGTTTTATCAACCGGATTAGCTCCTGAACTTGTATTTACAACATACTTTAAACCTTGAGTACCTGTATGAGGATCCTCTGTTGATAAACTTCTAGTAATAAAATCATCACTACCTGTAAAAAAAGGAATTCCTTCAGGATCTTCTAAACCAGGATTCTTAATAAACTCTGAAAAACTCTGAGGTATTGACTCAAGAAACTCAATCTCATCAAAAATCATTTTAGATCCAGATGGATCACTCAATTGATTTTCTCTAACTAAAATATCTAAACGAGTAATTTCTTGACCTGCTGGTATAGAAGTAATATCAATATATGCAGTTGTAAATGTACTAGATAAGCTCTCTATACCACTATGAACAATTGCAGTAAAATTGGTCCCTACACCTGTTGTACCAGCATCTCTAGACGTTCCAGCCACTCTAAAAGAAGCTGCAGCAGTTTCGTTTTTGTATACAATTTTAATATAGCTATATACCGCTCTATCTATTACAATAAAATCATCATCTCCTCCTTGACCTCTTCTAATATTTGCATTCCCATTCCCAAGTCTCTCAAGCGTTAAAGCACCATCGGCAGAAACACCCTCTGAAGGATCATGAGCCACTGTTCCTGTACCATATCCTTTAATCCAACTTTGATCACTCCCTGTAAAAGTATAATGCGTAGGTCCTTGTTGTGCATTAATTTGTAAGGTACTAAAAGCCGCTAATAAAAAAGCGACACCTAATTTGTGTAATTTTTTAATCATAATTTAATCTTTAGTTATCCTTCAAAGTTAAAATTAAGCCTGCCTTGTTTACACCTGTTTTTTCACCAATAACAACACTATTTTATCAAACTGACAAAAAACACCTTCCAATTAAATAAAAATCAACACTATTTTGTTAAAAAAAGAACAGACTATCAAACCCAAATCACAAAAAGAAATCTTCTTAACAAAGAAATTCATACTTGTTAAGGAACTTAACAGTACAAAAAAAAGTCAACCGAATAATCGATTGACTTTAGTAGTATTTATAAACTTTAAACTCTTATTTACCTTGCCAGCCTGCTGCTTTTAGCTGTTTCATTAATTTAACAACTGTACCAGGATTATTCTCCGCAATATTAACCGTTTCATTTGGATCGTTTTTATGATCGTATAACTCCACAAATAATGGTTCAGCTTTTGGTTTTCTCCTATCTTTCCACACTACAAATCTATACCTATCTGTACGCATTGCGTATCCCATTACAAAATCTTCAAATGTTTTACGTTTCCACTTGTCCCCCATCTGAGCCGCAATTCTTTTTTCAATCTTCTTAATTAAAGGCTGAAAGAAAGTAGTTCTAAAAGGAGGAGTAAAAGGTCTAGCAGCCCACTCTCTTAAAGCAGGAGAAGGAAACAAACTAAACGCAGCCTCATTCCATTTTCTAGATGGTTTCTTTAATAGCGGTACTAAAGAAGTTCCCTCAATATTACTTGGTTTATCTAAACCAGCCAAATCGCATAATGTTGGAAAAACATCTACCAACTCCACCAATGCATTAGTTGTTTGTCCTTTTACTTTTTTAGAAACTTTAGGAGCAGATATAATAAAAGGAACTCTTGTAGCAACTTCGTAGTTGGTTGCTTTACCCCAATACCCCATTTCTCCTAAATTAAATCCATGATCTGACCAAAAAACAATAATGGTATTCTCATATTCACCTGTTGCTTTTAAAGCTTCTATCATTCTACCAAGTTGCGCATCTATATAACTAGTACACGCATAGTATCCATGTCTTAATTTACGTTCTAATTCTGGAGAAAATTTTGCCGTTTTAGGCACATCTGCAGCCACTCTAACCTCCATAGATTCTGACAAGCCCATAGAAGCTCCATTTTTAGGTCTCTCCGTATTTTCTGCTAACGGAATAGAAGCTCTATCGTATAAATCCCAATATTTTTTTGGAGCTATATAATCTAAATGAGGCTTCTTAAACCCTAAACCTAAAAACCATGGCTTATCTGCTTTTACCATTTCTTTTAAAGCTCCAATAGCCAACGTAGTATTATAACCATCTTCGTATGTATCGTCTGGTACGTCTGCACACTCAGTAACTGGTCCTTTATCTAACCAATTCTCGCGAATAATTTTTTCTCCATATTTTTCTTCTAAAAATATTTTATTTTTCAGCCACATTAACTGGCTCTCTGCCAAGGCATATCCTCCAGAAGTTTTAGGACAATTTTTATCCCTAGGAAGCTTCTTTACTTTTTTACTCCAAGACAGCTCCATGTCGTTATACCTTCCATGAAAAATTTTTCCTGTATAAGCAGTTTCATACCCATTCTCTCTAAAGTGTTGAGGAATGGTTTTTATACTTGGTCTATTAGCTCTAAAGTCTTGAAATAAGTCTGTTACATTAATACTCTCTGGTCTAGAACCTGTCATAATACTCGCTCTAGAAGGACCACAAATGGCTTGCTGACAGTATGCTCTATTAAACAATACACCTTCTTTTGCTAGCTTATCAATATTAGGCGATTTAACTATTGAAGATCCATAACAACCTAATTCTGTTTTTAAATCGTCCACTGCAATGAACAAAACATTTGGCTTTTTCTCTTGTGCTTGAAAAGTGATGGAAACACATGCCAAAGCCAAATAAAATAATTTTCTCATTTTTAACTCTTTAATTATAATTCAACTTTAAGTTTATAAGAAGGAAACTTAAGTAAGTACTGAACGAACAAATTAAAAAGAATTAGCGCTTGAATTGTAAAACAAAATAAACCAAAACAAGCACTATATTTTCATTACAACCTTATTTAATAATGTAAATAGCATTTTTTTGCTAAAATCATCAAAACAGCGTTGAAAAAAAATCAATTTTGAATTAAAAGTATCTTAATAGAAATCTCCTAAAACTTCTAACTCTGTTTGAAAAGAAACATAGTTCCCTTTGAACTTTTTATCAACACGAGTGTTCATATCTGCAGCGTACGCTACATAATATCCTTTAAAAGTTTCTTTATCGCTTACGGCATATTGAATAGAAAATGTTTTACCACCTTTTTCCTCCTGAACCATTACTCTCGTTAATTTTGCACCTGTAAAACAACCTGTTGCAATCATAGCCGGAATGTGTGTTTTCGTCATATAATCTAACCATTCTTGTAGAATAGTCTCTTCAACATTGGTAGTAACGTTATATATATACATGTTTACTTACTTTTAGCCTTTAGTTAATTACCGCGCGAAAATACTAAATTCTAGTAGCTTATTTCTATTGCCTTGCAACTAAAAGTTGGGTTTTCTTTTTTCCATAAAAGCCTGTACTCCCTCTTTAAAGTCATCCGTTCCAAAACATTTTCCAAACAACTCTACCTCGTTCTGCAAACCAATGTTACCATACACGGCATTAATGGCTTTAATACTCTTCTTTAGACCACAAGGTGAATTTTTAGCCATTTTATTAGCTAAATCTATCGCTTTATCTAATAATTCTTCTTGAGGAACTACATAATTCACTAGCTTTATTTCTAAGGCTTCTTGAGCAGAAATCATCTCCGCAGTCAGAATCATTTCAAAAGCCTTTCCCTTACCTACCAATTGGGTTAGTCTCTGAGTCCCTCCATAGCCTGGTATCAATCCTAAAGTTACTTCTGGCTGTCCTAATCTTGCATTTTCTGATGCAACTCTAATATGAGCAGCCATTGCCAGCTCTAGACCTCCTCCTAAAGCAAATCCGTTAATAGCTGCAATTACAGGTTTAGAATATTTGGCTATTTTGGTAAAAAGTAGGTCTTGTCCAAACTGAGCTAAATCTCTTCCTTCTCTTGGAGAAAAATCTGCAAACTCTTTAATATCTGCTCCAGCCACAAAAGATTTCTGACCTGCTCCTGTAATAATAAGTACCTTAACCGAAGGATCCTGATCGTACACCCCCAACAAATGATTGAACTCTAAAATGGTTTGTTTGTTTAAAGCATTTAACTGCTTTTCTCTGTTGATGGTAATAAATAAAATAGCTCCTTCTTGCTGGTAGTTAAGGTTAGTGATGTTCATTTACGTTTTATTTAGGTAGTTTAATAATGAATTCAGTTCCTAATCCAACTACAGAGTTAAACGATATGCTTCCGTTATAAGCTTCTATAATATTTTTAACCATTGGTAAACCTAACCCCATACCACTACTTTTAGTAGTAAACTTTGGTTCAAAAATATGCTCTTTATCTACCTCTAAAATACCTTTTCCATTATCCTTAACTTTTATCTCAACAACATTCTCTTTTACCTCTACCTTTACTAAAACTTTAGGATTCTCAATAAACTCAGTAGCCTGTATTGAATTTTTCACCAAATTGTTAATAACCCTAACAATCTGATTCTTATCTAAGTTAAGATAAATTTCTTCTTGTGGACAAGTAAATTCTATCTCATTTTGCTCAAAGATATCAACAGCAGATTTTACCACCGAACACAACTCCATTCGCTCCACGTTTTTCTTAGGCATTTGGGCAAAATCTGAGAAAGAAGAGGCAATAGAAGACATAACATCTATTTGTTGGGTTAACATTTCTGCGTAATCTTTTACCTTTTCACGTATTCCTTCTTCATTGGGATCAAAATTTCTTTCAAAACTCTGCACAGTTAACTTCATAGGAGTTAACGGATTTTTTATTTCGTGCGCTACTTGTTTGGCCATTTCTCTCCAAGCTTGTTCTCTTTCACCTCTTGCCAACTTATCGGCACTTACTTCTAACTCGTCAATCATACTATTAAATGCTTCTACAATTAAAGCAATTTCCGAAGTTGTTCCTTCTACATCCAATCGTTCATTCTTCTTTAACAATTTGGTTTTTTGAATTTTATCAGAAATAGATTTTAAGGAACGAGTAATATAACTGGACAAGAAGTAAGAAATAGCTACAGCCAACAACAGCATTACTCCATACACTAAAAACAAACGATTTAAAAAAGCAGACAACTGTTCTTGCTCTTGTTTGTTATCCTGAACATATTCTACTTTTAAAATCCCAACTTTAGTACCCTCTCTATCTTTTATATAAGAATAAGCCATCTGAGAAATTTCTCCACCCTCTAAGGGAATTGAAGACTCATGTTTTTCTCCTTTTCTTAAGCCTACTAAAATCTCTTTTGGAATTCTTTCCTTAAAAATACGGAACCAAGGCTCGTAGGAGTTCAACTGCATTTGTCCGTTTAAATCGTAAATACCCATTTTCATTTTATGAACTGTAGCAATCTCGTAAATACGTTCTCTAAAAATAAACCCTAAAAACTGCTGGGCAGCTGGATAAATTGTATTCTCCAACTCATA
Source organism: Wenyingzhuangia sp. IMCC45574 (assembly GCF_054182685.1). NCBI lineage: Bacteria > Pseudomonadati > Bacteroidota > Flavobacteriia > Flavobacteriales > Flavobacteriaceae > Wenyingzhuangia > Wenyingzhuangia sp. IMCC45574. Next base: position 2,044,507 of record NZ_CM135169.1, read on the forward strand.
ATTTACATTCTTCTGAACGGCCTTCTCCTTTCTATCGAACCTAGAGTAATAATATTGTTTTGTTTGTTCCTTGTACTGCTTAACCGTTACTACGGCAATTAAAACCGAAGCCAGTCCTACCAAAAGCAACATGGCTAAAAATATTCTAGTTCTTAAAGAAACTTTATTCATAATATCTATTACTGTCTTAAAAATTAGTGCACTACGCTACTTCTTCTTGGCTAAACACCTCTTGTAAATAATTGTAAGTCTTTCCATACAAAAGCCAAGCCAATTTAAGCAAAGAACTATGGAGAAACAAAAAAGACGATGCGTTTGCATCGTCTTCTTTTATATTTGATTTTAATTACCCTACAATATTGATAATTTTTCCTGGAACCACAATTACTTTCTTAGGCGTTCTACCTTGTAACTGAGCTTCTGTTTTCTCATGAGCCATTACAGTTTTTTCTATATCTTCTTTAGACATATCCAACGGTAACTCTAATTTAAATCTCATTTTTCCGTTAAAAGAAACCGGATATTCTTTAGAGCTTTCTACCAAATGACTTCCATCAAACTCTGGGAAAGTAGTGTAAGCAATAGACTCTGTGTTTCCTAGTTTTTCCCATAACTCTTCAGTGATGTGAGGAGCATATGGAGAAATTAACACCAATAAAGGTTCTAAGATTTCTTTCTTATTACACTTTAAAGAAGATAATTCGTTCACCGCAATCATAAAAGTACTTACCGATGTATTGAAAGAGAAATTCTCTATATCCTCTTGTACCTTTTTAATTGTCTTATGTAATGTTTTCAATTCATCTTTACTTGGTGCTCCCTCTACTCCTTTAAAGTCATTTGCATTGGCATACAATCTCCATAACTTCTTTAAGAAAGAGTGAGATCCAGAAATACCAGCAGTATTCCAAGGCTTAGATTGCTCTAAAGGCCCTAAGAACATCTCGAACAAACGTAAACTATCTGCTCCGTATTTTTCACAAATAGCATCTGGGTTTACAACGTTGAACTTAGACTTCGACATTTTCTCAACCTCACGTCCAACAATATACTTTCCATCTTCTAACACAAACTCCGCATTTGCGTATTCTTCTCTCCAGTTTTTAAAAGCTTCTGTATCTAACTCATCTTGCGCATTTACAAAAGAAACATCTGCGTGGATTGGTTGTACTTTCTGATCTCCAATTAACCCTTTAGAAACATAGGTCTGAGTCCCTTCTAATCTGTAAACAAACGCAGAAGTACCCGTAATCATTCCTTGGTTGATTAGCTTCTTTGCAAACTCATCTACAGGTACATGTCCTAAATCGAACAAGAATTTTTGCCAGAAACGAGCATATAATAAGTGCCCTGTAGCATGCTCAGAACCACCTAAATATAAGTCTACTTCTTTCCAGTACTCTAATGCTTCTTTACTTGCAAACTCGTTTGGATTGTTAGCATCCATATAACGGTTAAAATACCAAGACGAACCTGCCCAACCTGGCATCGTATTCAATTCTAGTGGAAACACAGTTTCATTATCAATCAACTCATTACTCACTACTTTGTTCTCTGTACTATTCCACGCCCAAACCTCAGCATTTCCTAACGGTGGTTGCCCATCTTCTGTTGGCAAATATTTCTCCACCTCTGGCAATATGATTGGTAAATGCTCAGCGGCTATCATTTTTGGCATTCCATCTACATAGTACACAGGGAATGGTTCTCCCCAGTAACGTTGACGGCTAAATACTGCATCGCGCAAACGATAATTTATTTTTCCTTCACCAAATCCACGTTGCTCCATTTCGTAAATAGCCAACTTGGTAGCTTTCTTTACGTTTAATCCTGATAAGAAATCAGAATTGGCAATTTTTGCTGTTTTATCTTCACATGCACCTTCTGAAATATCTACTCCTTCAAAAATATTTTTGATTTCAATATCAAAATGCTTTGCAAAATCGTAATCACGTTGATCTCCACATGGTACAGCCATTACAGCTCCTGTTCCATAACTTGCCAACACATAGTCTCCTAACCAAATAGGTATATTCTCTCCTGTAAAAGGATGCTTTGCATATGCTCCCGTGAATACTCCAGAAATCGTCTTAACATCTGCCATACGATCTCTTTCCGAACGTTTTGCGGTAACTTCAATATAAGCATCAACCGCTTCTTTTTGTTCGGGTATTACAATTTGAGCTACCAATTCGTGCTCTGGAGCCAATGTCATAAATGTTACTCCAAAAATAGTATCAGGGCGAGTGGTAAACACCTCTATTTTTTCTTCTGAATTCTCAATAGCAAACTCAACCTTTGCACCTTGAGAACGTCCAATCCAATTGGTTTGAGAATCTTTTAAAGGTTGTGGCCAGTCAATAGTAGTTAAACCATCTAACAAACGTTGTGCATAGGCAGAAATTCGCATAGACCACTGCATCATTTTCTTACGAACCACTGGATGACCTCCACGCTCAGACAACCCGTTAATAATTTCATCATTTGCCAAAACTGTACCTAAAGCAGGACACCAATTCACTTCGGTCTCCGACAAATAGGTCAATCTGTATTTTGCTAAAATTTGCTCTTGTTCTTTATCAGAATAAGCTTTCCATTCTTCGGCAGTAAATTCTACCACATCTTCAGCACAAACCGCTTTTACGTCTGCAGTACCATTTGTTTTAAAAGCTCGAACTAAAGTTTCAATTGCTTCTGCTTTATCAGTAGCAACGTTATACCAAGCATTGTACAACTGAATAAAAATCCATTGTGTATGCTTGTAATATTCTGGTGTTGACGTTTTAATCTCTCGAGACCAATCGAAAGAAAAACCAATTTTATCTAACTGCCTTCTATAGGTATTGATATTAGTTTCTGTAGTAACCGCTGGGTGCTGTCCTGTTTGAATTGCATATTGTTCTGCAGGCAACCCAAAAGAATCGTACCCTTGTGGGTGCAATACATTAAATCCTTTATGACGTTTGTAACGCGCAAAAATATCTGAAGCAATATACCCTAATGGATGCCCAACATGCAATCCTGCTCCAGAAGGATAAGGAAACATATCTAACACATAGAACTTTGGTTTTTCCGATTGATTTTCGGCTTTAAAAGTCCCATTATCAGCCCACTTCTTTTGCCATTTGGCCTCTATCTCATTAAAGTTATACTCCATGATAATCTCTTAGAATTTGAGTGGCAAATTTAATGGTTTTGTTTGACTGTCAATAGTTTTTTTTCCAATATCAATTAAGAAGCAGAAAAACAAAATCCTTTTTTCAAAATGCTAGTTCAAAAAAAATAGCTGACCCTTGTAAATACTTAAAAAAACAAAAAACCAACTCTTAAAACTCTAAAAGACAAAAAGCTACATTTTTTAAGTTAAAACTCTTTGTTACAGCCACAAAAACAACCTTAAAAAAATAACAAAAACAAACCAAAAACATCGTTTTTTTAGTATTTTCACAACCGCTTAAAAGAAAAGGAGAAAATAAAATAACAAATGAAAGAAAAAATTGCTTTTTTAGTAACAAATAGAATTTTACATAAAAATAATTCCCCGCATTTAAAAGAGTTAATACCTGACCAATTTGTTAGAAATTGCAAAGCAGATATTGAAGAATTATCGCATACACTTAATTCTACCAAAAACGATTTATTGGATATTAAATTAGATGACTTTAAAAAGCCTTATGTAGAAGCATTTAATGATTTTTTCATCAAAAGATACTTACCATTTGAGTCAAGACTTAAAGATGCCAACACAAACATCATTCTAACTTTTAAAAAAAAATTAGAACACAATATCACTAAACTAGATCGTAACATTGTTCACATAGAAAGTATCCTAAATAAAAGGTTAATCGCTACATGCTCCTATCCTGCAAGAATCTTTTTAGATTTTTACATGAACTGTTCTTCTTTACTAATTCTTTTAAAACAAGAAGAATATAGACTAGCACACCTTACAGAAGAAGATTCTTTTAACCTAGAACTTTTAGAATACAATTACGAAAACTTAATTAATCAGAGCCTCGTATTTATACAAGAAACATCTAGAGGGTTTAAAGAAGGAAGACTTGCACAAATAACTTTTAAAAACGAGACAAACAAATTGTTTGATTCTGAAATAGTAAGCTTTAATCTAGAATACAAAGATAAGTATGCTTCTACTTATGAAAACGACATTCTAAAACAAAGTGCTATTTACAAAAAAACAAGATGCAATTCGGTATACGACACATACACTCAAAAAAATGATACGAAAAAGAAATACTCCCTTGTGTACCCTGTCTGGAGAAAAGAATATGAAAGCCACATGCAGAATGTTTACAGCACATTATTAGAGTATGAAAGAGTAAATATTAAACCAGTACAAGAATCCTTTTTACTAGCCAAAAACTCATTATCTAAATTAACATCTCCTCCTGAAGAAATATTAAATTAGAACAAAAAAAAAAGAGACCGTTTTAGAGTGCCCCCAAAATGTTAGACACAATTTGGGGGTATTTTTATGTCTAGAAAAGTAAAGTACACATTTGAATTTAAACGTAAATGTGTTTTGTTGTTTTTTAAAGAACATCAATCGGTTATTAGTATTTGTAAAGAATTAAAGCTTCATCATTCTATTGTTTACCGTTGGTGTCAGCAGTATGAGAAAGATGGTCTACAAGGATTATTACCAAAACAAACAAAGCATTACTCTCCATCTTTTAAACTAAATGTATTACAGACTATAGATAGAGACAATCTCTCTATGGCTGAAGCTAGTTTAATTTTTAATATCGGAGGAGATTCTGTAATACATAATTGGAGGGTACGCTATAATTCTTTAGGTTTGGATGGTCTAAAAGATAAACCTAAAGGTAGACCTATTGGTATGAAGACTAAACATACAAGAAGTAAATCTAAACCATTAACTAAAGAAGAAGAACTTTTAAAAGAGAATCAATCTTTAAAAGCAGAACTTGATTTGCTAAAAAAGTTACATGCCTTAGCTCAAACCAGAGAGAAAAAGCAATAGCCATAGATGGGTTAAGGCATAAACATGATTTATCACTATTGTTAAAGCATGCGAATATGGCTAGAAGTAGCTTTTATTATCATTTGCAAAAAAGTAGAGAGCCTGACAAATATGAACTTATTAAAAAGTTAATTACTCAGATTTATCATCAAAACAAAGGAAGATATGGTTATAGAAGGATCACCTTAGAGTTAAACAATCAAGGAATAATGATCAATCATAAGACAGTATTTAGACTAATGAAATCTATGAAGTTAAAGTCTCTAGTCAGAATAAAAAAATATCGTTCTTATAGAGGGAGTCAGGGAAAAATAGCTCCTAATATTCTCCAACGAAATTTTAAGGTATTAAAACCTAATCAAAAGTGGGCTACAGATATTACAGAATTTAAAGTTCTGGGTGAAAAACTATATTTATCACCAATTATAGACTTATATAACAGAGAAATTATAAGTTATCATATCTCTAGAAGCCCTAACTTCAAACAAATAACAACCATGCTTGACAAAGCTTTTAAAAAGCATAAGCTTAATAAAACCTTACTGCATTCTGACCAAGGGTGGCAATATCAAATGAAGAGATATCAGACTTTATTGAAAAAAAACAATATCATTCAAAGTATGTCTAGAAAAGGAAATTGTTTAGATAATGCTATTATTGAGAACTTCTTTGGAACTTTGAAATCAGAACTATTTTACCTTAAAAAATGGAACTCAATTAATCAACTAGAAAAGGAAATTAAAGAATATATTAGCTATTATAATGAGGAGAGAATCTCATCGATTTTAAATGGAATGAGCCCGATAAAATATCGAGCTCAGTTCTATAAGTAATTTTTAACCGTCCAACTTTTGGGGGCTAGTCCATTTTTTAAGCGGTCTCTTTTTTCTTAGTTTCTTATCAAACTATTTTACAATAACTTTAGCAGTCCCTTTTTCGGTTACCAAAATATACAACCCAGAAGTTAATCCAGAAACATTGATAGAACCTGTTGCTTTTTGCTCTAATACTGTTTGACCAACAGTATTTACCAACTTGTACGTTTCAGCTCCTTCAACATTTACTGTTAAAATATCTTCTACTGGGTTAGGAGATACTGCTCCTGAAAGATCCTTTTGTGGTGATTTGAAAGAAAGTGTAGCACTTTGCTGAATAGCATCAATATAACGAGTATGAGGAAATGCAGATGGTACAGGATAAGAAAACTGAACCCTCGTACCAGTTGCATCTGCTGGGAAACCAGTAATATCAAAGGTAACACTCACCCATTCAGTCGCAGATGTAGTAGAGAATGAACTACTAGTAGCATTAAAATTTGAATTACCGGTTGCTCCTGGTGTAACACTTGAATTTGGATATAATAAACTTATATTTATCGTTCCATTAGTAACAACTTCGCCAGGCATATATAATATCGAAATGTATTGCCCATCAGACAACTTAACAGGAGTGGCCGTAGTGGCAATTAAAGAAGCGTACCATGAAAAAGCTCCTGATGTTGTATATTTAACCTGCATCACATTTGTAGAATTATCTCCACCAGTTGTACCTGCAGGATACGCTACAAGAGAAGACTCAAATCGATCCGATGAGGTATTTGGTGTATTAATATGCCCTTGATTCTGATCCGTGATTGTAGGAGCTGTACCATCAAAACTCTCCACATACTGTCCATAAGACAATGAACTAACAGCTCCTAGAGCTAAAGAAAAAAGTAATTTTTTAAACATAATAAGTAGTATTTTAAATTAGTAGCTCTAATTTACTTAAACTAGACAATTATCACAACATTAAATCGCCTATACAATACATTAAACTAATAGTCTATGAAAAATCCTAGTGATTTGTTCTAGTATTAAAGACATTTGATCGTTTTATCAAAAAAAACAAAGGAGTGCTAGTAGCACTCCTTTGTTTTTTGTGTCAGTAAATCATTAAAATCTACAAACTCATAGGAACTGTAACCAATGTTTCTCCCCATGCTAAATATAAATTCATCTTTTTATCAAAAGCCATTGCAAATGCCTCTACGAACTTCCCTGTTTTAGAGACTTTTGCTTCTATCCTAGCAACATCATTTTCTTTGTTATACGAATATGCCCCCCATACATTTGTATCAGAACTAATAATGATAGTCCAATTATCTTTACCCGGAATTGTAAAAAACGAATAGGTTCCTGCTTTTACTTTTTTACCCCCCAACACAACATCCTTAAAAAAACGAATTTCAGTAGCTTCGTTAGCCCCTGTTCTCCATACTTTTCCAGGTACTGCTAAACTCTCCACTGCTCTACCCTTTAACTGAGGCCTACTATAAACTACTTTTACTATTTTGTTTGCGTTTTTATACCCCAATGGATACGAAGCCACATCTAACGGGCTTTTATCAAGTCCTCTAAAATTTTGCGCATTTAAAGTACCCAATCCTAAGACAATGGCTACCAGAGCTAGTAATCTTTTCATAATTTTATAATGTTTGTTGTTTATTATTACTTCCTAAATTTATCAATAATCACACCAATTACAGCATATTATTAAATTTAAGTGTACCATATAGATATACAATCATTAATATTTTAAAATGTTGACCTAATTAAACTATCTTTGCGTGTTGAACAAGCTAGTATTTAAGATACATGAAGAACATCAGGAATTTTTGCATTATTGCACACATTGATCACGGTAAAAGTACCTTGGCCGATAGACTTTTAAGTTTTACAGATACAGTAACGCAGAGAGAAGAACAAGCTCAGTTGTTAGACAATATGGATTTGGAGAGAGAACGTGGTATTACCATTAAGTCTCATGCCATACAAATGGAATATAAATTTGAAGGAGAAGAATATGTTTTAAACTTAATTGACACTCCTGGTCACGTAGACTTTTCTTATGAAGTTTCTCGTTCTATTGCTGCTTGTGAAGGAGCATTGCTAATTGTAGATGCTGCTCAAAGTATACAAGCGCAAACCATTTCTAACCTTTACTTGGCTTTAGAAAACGACCTAGAAATTATTCCTGTTTTAAACAAGGTAGATTTACCAAGTGCAAACCCAGAGGAAGTTACAGACGATATTGTTGACTTATTAGGTTGCGAGCCAGAAGATGTGATTCACGCAAGTGGTAAAACTGGTTTTGGTGTAGAAAATATTTTAAAAGCAATTATAGATAAAGTTCCTGCACCAGAAGGAGAACCAGAAGCTCCTTTAAAAGCATTAATTTTTGACTCAGTTTACAATTCTTACAGAGGAGTAGAAACCTACTTTAGAATTATTGACGGTACTATTAAAAAAGGTCAGAAAATTAAATTTATGGCCACAGGTAACGATTATTTTGCTGACGAAGTAGGTACGCTAAAATTAAATCAGGTTGCCAAACAAGAAATAAAAACCGGAGATGTTGGTTATTTAATCACCGGAATTAAAACAGCCTCTGAAGTAAAAGTAGGAGATACTATTACTGATTTTGCAAATCCAACCACAGATAATATTGATGGTTTTGAAGATGTAAAACCAATGGTATATGCAGGTATTTACCCTGTAGATACTGAAGACTACGAAGAGCTAAGAGCTTCTATGGAAAAGCTGCAATTAAACGATGCTTCCTTGGTATTTCAACCAGAGAGTTCGGCAGCTTTAGGTTTTGGTTTCCGTTGTGGTTTCTTAGGAATGCTACACATGGAAATTATTCAGGAACGCTTGGAACGTGAATTCAACATGACAGTAATTACCACGGTTCCCAACGTATCTTACTTTGCATACACCAAGAAAAATCCAGACGAACAAATATTAGTAAACAACCCAACAGACTTACCAGATCCATCTAGTATGGACAGAGTAGAAGAACCTTATATTAAGGCCTCTATTATTACAAAGGCAGACTTTGTTGGTCAGGTAATGAGTTTGTGTATAGAAAAACGTGGAGAAATTGTAAATCAGACTTATTTAACGCCAGAACGTGTTGAGTTAATTTTTGACATGCCATTGGCAGAGATTGTTTTTGATTTTTACGACCGACTAAAAACCGTTTCTAAGGGATACGCTTCATTTGACTACTACCCTATTGGAATGAGAACTTCTAAATTGGTTAAAGTAGATATTTTATTAAATGGAGACTCTGTAGATGCACTTTCTGCATTAATACACGCAGACAATGCCTACCATATTGGTAAAAAAATGTGTGAGAAATTAAAAGAATTAATTCCTCGTCAGCAATTTGACATTCCAATACAAGCAGCCATTGGAGCAAAAATCATTTCTAGAGAAACGACAAAAGCTTTAAGAAAAGACGTTACCGCTAAGTGTTACGGTGGAGACATCTCTAGAAAACGTAAACTTTTAGAGAAACAAAAGAAAGGAAAGAAAAGAATGAGACAAGTAGGTAATGTAGAAATACCTCAAGAAGCATTCATGGCTGTATTAAAGCTAAACGACTAAAAATCAAACCCCTTGCTAAGCAAGGGGTTTTTATTTTCAATTAGTTTGATATTTAAACCAATTAAAAAGTACTAATTTATCTTGAATTTAATAGCTCGATTAATATATGTTAACACTTTTTTTTATTAAGTTTAAGGACGTGAATCAAATTAATCAATATGAAAGTAATACATGTAAGTGCTGAATGTTACCCAGCAGCAAAAGTCGGTGGACTGGCTGATGTTGTAGGTGCACTTCCAAAATACCAAACCAACCTCGACTTTGAAGCAACTGTAGTAATACCCTACTACGAAAACAAATTTTCAAAAGCTGCAGCATACACTATCGATTTTGAAACCACAGTAGATTTAGCCGATTCAACTTTTAAAGCTTCTATTTTAAAAGTTGACAACAGTTTAGAAGAATACGGCTATCATCTTTATCAAGTAAAAATAGAAGACTTACTAGATAGAAAAGAGGTTTATGGTTATGGGGACGATACAGAGCGTTTCATCGCTTTTCAAAAAGTATTCTTAGATTGGGTACTTCAGTTTGAAAACAAGCCCCAAATTATTCACTGTCACGATCATCATACTGGACTGGTTCCTTTTATGATGACTCAATGTAAGAAATACATTCCTCTAAGAGGAATCCCTACTATATTTACTATTCATAACGCTCAATACCAAGGAGAATTCTCTTTTGAGAAATTATCTTACTTACCAGAATACGACATTGAGCAATCTGGAATGTTAGAATGGGATTATTCAATTAACCCTATGGCGGCTGCTATTAAAGCATGTTGGAAATTTACAACCGTATCGCCAAACTACATGAACGAACTACCATATGCAGCTACAGGATTGGATTGGTTATTTGACAATGAAAGAGAAAAATCTGTAGGTATTTTAAATGGTATTGACACTGAAGTATGGAATCCTTCTTCGGATAAAATGATCATCAAAAAATACAATGCTAGAACCGTTGCAGCTGGTAAAGCAGCAAACAAAGCATTGCTTTGCGAAAAATTTGATTTAGACCCTAACAAACCATTGGTTGCCTTTATTGGTAGATTGGTTTATCAAAAGGGTGCAGATATCATGGCTGGGATTTTTGACAAAGCTCTAGATGCCAATGACATGAACGGTTTAATTTTAGGTTCCGGTGACTCACACGCAGAATACCTATTAAACGAATTAAAAGACAAGTATCCTGGTAGATACAATACTTTTATAGGGTATGACGAAGAATTATCGCACTTAATATACGCTGGTGCAGACTTCTTGATTATGCCTTCTAGATTTGAGCCATGTGGATTGAATCAATTATACGCTTTAAGATATGGAACAATCCCAGTAGTAAGAACTACCGGAGGTTTAAAAGATACAGTAAAAGATATTGGTGAAAAAGGAGGTTTTGGTATCCGACACGACCATGTAACCGTAGACAACGTTGCTCTAGCAATTACAAGAGCAAACAAACTCTATAACACTACTGATGAATTTAAACGTATCCGAAGAGAAATTATGAAAATTGACAACTCTTGGGAGAATTCGGCAAATGAATACATTCAATTATATAACCACATAGCTCAATAATCAAAAAACATGAAAAAAAAGGTATTAGGAATTATTTTAGGAGGAGGACAAGGATCAAGATTAAAACCATTAACAACATCCAGATCTAAACCCGCAGTACCCATTGCAGGAAAATATAGACTGGTAGATATTCCTATTTCTAACTGTTTGCATTCTGAAATTAATAGAATTTTTGTTCTAACTCAATTTAACTCAGCTTCGTTAAACAAACATATTAAGAACACTTATACGTTTGGTAACTTCTCAGGAGCTTTTGTTGATATTGTTGCAGCTGAACAAACACCAGAAAATTCAAATTGGTTCCAAGGTACTGCAGATGCTGTTAGACAATCTATGCCTCACTTTTTAGCATACGAGTGGGATTATGCTTTAATCCTTTCTGGAGACCAATTGTATCAAATGGATTTTAACGCTATGGTTAAAAACCATCAAAAATCTGGTGCAGAAATTTCTATTGCTACACTACCTGTAAACGCACACGATGCTACAGGTTTTGGAATATTAAAGACCAACGCAGATCAGGAAATTACTTCTTTTATAGAAAAACCTACTACCGAAGAACTTGGAGAATGGAAATCTGATGTTACCGATGAAATGAAATCTCAGGGAAGAGACTATTTAGCGTCTATGGGAATTTACATCTTTAACAGAGAATTGTTAAAAGAATTAATGTCTAACAAAGAAACCATGGATTTTGGTGGTGAAATTATCCCAGATGCCATTGGTACACAAAAAATTGTAAGCTACCAGTACGAAGGATATTGGACAGATATTGGAACGATTGGTTCTTTCTTTGAAGCCAACCTTGGCTTAACTGATGATGTTCCAAAATTTGACTTATTTGACAACCATAACAACGTACTAACAAGACCAAGATTCTTACCACCAACAAAAATTTCTGGTACTACACTAGAAAAAACTTTAATTGCAGAAGGAGGTATGATTAATGCTAGTAGAATTCAAAGAACCATTATTGGTATTCGTGCTAGAATTGGTATTGGAACGACTTTATCTAACTGTTACGTAATGGGTAACGACTTATATGAAGATGCAGCCGATATAAAATCAAAAAACAAATCAGGTACTCCTTTAAGAGGAATCGGAGAACGTTGTTATATCAACAACTGTATTATCGACAAAAACTCGTCTATTGGAAACGACGTTAAAATAAACGGAGGAGATCATTTAGAAGATACTGAAACGGATCTCTACACGGTAAGAAATGGTATCGTAGTTATTAAAAGCGGAGTGGTTGTACCAAGCGGAACAACTATTATTTAAGCTTTACACTTCCTTAAAAAACCTACACCCAAGTATTCTACTTGGGTGTATTTTACCAACTCCTAACAACTTGAATATATGAACCATGTAAAAGCATACAGTTTATTTACTGAATTTGATATTTACCTTTTTAAATCTGGAAAACATTACCGTCTTTATGAAAAATTTGGTGCAAGAAGCATAACTGTAGATGGTGTTGAAGGAACATACTTTGCGGTATGGGCTCCTACCGCCAACAGAGTTTCTGTAGTTGGAGACTTTAACTACTGGAATGATAATGAACATGTACTAAATGTAAGATGGGATAGTTCGGGAATATGGGAAGGATTTATTCCAAACGTTAAAACTGGAGAAACTTACAAATACAAAATACACTCTAACAATAACGGAATTGTAACCGAAAAATGTGACCCATACGGATACCATACAGAACATCCACCAAAAACAGCTTCTGTTACCTACGATATTGAAGGTTTTGATTGGCAAGACAACGACTGGATGTCTTACCGTGAAAATAAGAACGGATTAGACAAACCTTATTCTGTATACGAGGTTCATTTTGAATCTTGGATGAAAAAAGTTGAAGAAGATAGATCTTTAAGCTACTGGGAAGCTTCTAACGAACTGGTAAAATATGTTAAAGAAATGGGCTTTACTCATGTAGAGTTTATGCCTATTATGGAATATCCTTTCGATCAATCATGGGGATATCAAATAACAGGATATTTTGCTCCTAGCTGTAGATTTGGTCACCCTAAAGAATTTATGGGATTAATCAACGAATTCCACAAAAATGATATCGGAGTTATTTTAGACTGGGTTCCATCTCACTTTCCATCAGATGCACACGGTTTAGGTTTCTTTGACGGATCTCATTTATACGAGCATCCAGACAAAAGAAGAGGATACCACAAAGACTGGAAAAGTTTAATCTTTAACTATGGTAGAAACGAAGTTCGTTCGTTCTTAATCTCCAACGCTTGTTTCTGGTTAGACAAATACCACATTGACGGTCTTAGAGTAGATGCTGTAGCTTCTATGTTATACTTAGACTACTCTAGAAAAGACGGAGAATGGGAACCAAATAAATACGGAGGAAACGAAAATTTAGAAGCAATTTCTTTCTTAAAAGATTTTAATGAAGAGGTTTACAAAAGCTTCCCTGGAATTCAAACAATTGCCGAAGAATCTACCGCTTTCTCTGGGGTTACTAGAGCCGTTGAACATGGAGGTTTAGGTTTTGGAATGAAATGGATGATGGGTTGGATGCACGATACGCTTGGTTACTTTAAAAAAAACCCTATACATAGAAAATACCACCATAACGAAATTACTTTTAGTTTGGCTTATGCTTTTACCGAAAGATACATGCTGCCTTTATCTCATGATGAGGTTGTATATGGTAAAAAATCTATTTTAGGTAGAATGCCAGGAGACAAATGGCAAAGAATGGCCAATTTACGTTTGCTATTTGGTCATATGTACACGCACCCTGGTGGAAATTTACTCTTTATGGGAGCTGAGTTTGGACAGGAAAACGAATGGAAATTCAATAAAAGTTTAGACTGGCATTTATTAGAAAACCCAGAACACAAAGGAGCACAAACTTATATTAAAGACTTAAACCAATTCTTAAAAGACACTCCTGCTCTATTTGAAAAGAGCTTTTCAACAGAAGGTTTTGAATGGATTAACCACGAAGATGGTGGTAATTCTATCTTAAGCTTTATCCGAAAAGGACACGATGAGAGCAACGATATAGTTGTAGTTTGTAACAACACACCTGCTGTAAGAGAAGAATACCAAATAGGTATTCATAAAGGAGGAAAACTAACAGAAATTTTCAACTCCGATTTAAAGAAATACGGAGGAAGTGGTGTTAAAAATTCAAAATCAATAAAGATATCCGAAGATGGTTGGAACTGGAAATCACATTCAGCTAAAATTACTTTACCTCCATTAGGTATGGTTATCTTTAAAATTAAATGATTTACAAGCAATTAAGACTTTTAAAAGCACTCTTTATCTTGTAAAATAAAGGGTGTTTTTTTATTAAAAACCAACTAAAACAGAATAGTTTTTGCACATTTTATGAATTGTTAAAAAAACCAATTTTCAATTCAAAATCTTCTATCATTTTTTCCTAAATTGGGTGCATAGCTTATTCATAAATAACTAAAAATTATGATTTTAAACGAAAGAATAGAACAAAAAGGAAATGCCTTTCCTTCGCAGGTAGTGGAGTTTAAAAAAGATGTTGACACTTTATACTTTCATACCAACAACGGTGTTATTTTACAAATGACAGTTTTAAGAGATAGTATGATTCGTTTTCGTTTTGCTACGGATGCAAAATTTGAAGATGATTTCTCTTACGCAATCTCTAAAGATGCCATAAAGGGTTATAATAAATTAGAAATCACAGAAGACATAGAGAAATATATTGTTACCACTTCTAAATTGGTAATATACATTTCTAAATCAGATTTAAGAACACGTATATACGATGCTGTAGACAATACACTTATCTCCGAAGATGAACTTGGATTCCACTGGGAAGAAAGTTACGAACTAGGAGGTAACATTGTTAAAATGACCAAAAATTCTCCACAAGGGGAAAGCTTTTATGGTTTAGGAGACAAATCAGATCATACAAACTTAAAAGGGAAACGTTTCCAAAACTGGGCTACTGATTCATACGCTTTTGGGCGTTACACAGACCCTATTTACAAAGCTATTCCATTCTTTACTGCTTTACACAATCAAAAAGCATATGGTATTTTCTTTGACAACTCTTTTAGATCTTCTTTTGACTTTTGCTCTGAAAGAAGAAATGTAGCAAGTTTCTGGGCAGAAGGTGGAGAAATGAACTACTACTTTATTTACGGACCTAAAATGCAAGATGTAGTAGCATCTTACACCAACTTAACAGGAGCACCAGAATTACCTCCTTTATGGGCTTTAGGATACCACCAATGTAAATGGAGTTACTATCCAGAATCTAACGTAAAAGAAATCACTCAAAAATTTAGAGATCTTAAAATTCCTTGTGATGCCATCTACTTAGATATTGATTACATGGAAGGTTTTAGATGTTTTACTTGGAGTAAAGACTATTTTCCAGAACCAAAACGAATGGTTAAGGAATTAGCCGATGATGGATACAAAACAGTCGTTATTATTGATCCAGGTATTAAAATAGACATGGAATACGACGTGTTTAGAGAAGGTTTAGAAAAAGACTACTTCTGTAAGCGTGCCGATGGACCTTATATGAAAGGGAAAGTATGGCCAGGAGAATGTTACTTCCCGGACTTTACAAGAGAAGAAGTACGTGAATGGTGGTCTGGATTATTTAAAGAATTAATTGAAGATGTAGGAGTACAAGGTGTTTGGAACGACATGAACGAACCTGCCGTAATGGATGTTCCTGGAAAGTCTTTCCCAGACGATGTACGTCACGATTATGACGGACACCCTTGTTCTCATAGAAAAGCACACAATGTTTACGGTATGCAAATGGCGAAAGCTACTTACATGGGATTAAAAAAATACAACTACCCATTAAGACCATTTGTTATTACTCGTTCTGCATACTCAGGTACACAGCGTTATACTTCTACCTGGTTAGGAGACAACGTAGCAACATGGGAACACTTATGGATTGCCAATGTACAAGCACAAAGAATGGCCATGTCTGGATTCTCTTTTGTTGGATCTGATATTGGAGGGTTTGCACAACAGCCAAATGCTGAATTGTACGCAAGATGGATTCAATTAGGAATCTTCCACCCATTCTGTAGAACACACTCATCTGGAGACCATGGAGACCAAGAACCTTGGACATTTGGTGAGGAGGTAACCAATGTTGTGCGTAAATTTATTGAATTACGTTATCAATTATTGCCTTATTTATATACTTCTTTCTACAAGTATATTGAAGAAGGAATTCCTATGTTAAAATCTTTGGTGTTATACGATCAGGAAGACAACCAAACACATTATAGAACGGATGAATTTATTGCAGGTGAACATATTTTAGCTTGTCCTATTGGTGAACCTAACGCTAAAGGTAGAAGAGTATACCTTCCTAGAGGAAAATGGTACAATTTCTGGACACACGAAGCAGAAGAAGGTGGTAAAGAAGTATGGGTAGATGCAGATTTAGACAGCATGCCTATCTTTATTAAAGAAGGAGCTATTATTCCTATGTACCCTGTTCAGCAATACGTTGGAGAAAAGAAAATTGAAAAACTAACCTTAGATATTTACTATAAAGAAGGTAAAGAAGTTTCTGACGTGTATGAAGATGCCAATGACGGATACGATTATACTAAAGGGAGATATAGTTTAAGACACTTTACTTCTAAAGGGAAAGGTAATAGCTTAACTATTAAGCAACACAAATCGGGTACGTTTATTACCGAATACGAAACCTTTATAATGAACCTAATTGGATTGCCTTTTGATGTTAAAACGGTTAGAGTAGACAACGAAGAAATGTCTTTAGAAGATATTCAAAGAGGTCATAGAGTTTTAGAAATAGACAAGAACTTTAACCAAATAGAGATTGTTGGTTAATTCTCTTTTTAATAGTTAAATTTTATTGTGGTTGTTATTCGGATGTATATCTGGTAACAACCACTTTTTTTGAATAAACTTAAAAGAAACTATTCAATATTTACTTCCACTTAATACCACACCCAATACTTGGATACACGCTTCCTTTGTAGTTTTCTCCTTGTAAAAGCAAATCTAAAGCAGCTTTTATGTCTTCTCCAGTAACAGGAATATCATTCCCAGGTCTAGAACCATCTAATTGTCCGTGGTAATAAGATTTTAACTCACTATCAAACACATAAATATCTGGAGTACAAGCTGCATCGTAAGCTTTGGCTACTTCTTGGCTTTCATCGTATAAATAAGGAAATGGATAGTTGTTTTCTTCCGCATGAACTTTCATTTTATCTGGTGCATCTTGCGGATAATTTTCTACATCGTTACTACTAATAGCCACAAAAGAAACTCCTTTTGCTTGATAGTCATTAGCTAGCGCTACCAACAAAGGATTGATATGAATTACAAAAGGACAATGATTGCAAATAAACAACACCACAGTTCCTATTTCACCTTTCAGTTGCTGTAAACTCATTTCTTTTCCAGAAACAGTATCTGGTAATAAAAAGTCGGGTGCAGTAGCTCCAACTTCCATAATATTTGAGGGCGTTCTTGCCATTTTTTCTTTAGAATTTTTAAAGTTTAAAAGTTATAAAAATACAATAAAGTTATCTTATTCCTGGTGTGTAAATAGTCAACGGTACAATAGGACTTACTGTAGGTATGTCTTTTTGAATTTCCCATTCATTTTCTGAAAAATCTACTGTTGGACTAGAGGTAGCTATTTTTCTGATAGCTCGTCCATTTTCGTACTCCCAAACCTCATCTGTTCCATCAAGCCCAGGTACTCCATAAGTATCTACCACAACTCCTTTATTGTCTTCTAGTTGATAACTATCATCTCCATTTCCTGTAACATAAGTACTTGACATATCGGGAGCAAAACCAAAGAATTCCTTAAAATCAAATTCATTATGTGCAATTACAAAAGTAGATTTTGCAGGGATTGTTATGTCCGACAAATCTAAACCTCCACTACTAGGCTCCTTGTTTGCATTTACGAACTTATTCAACCTCCAGCCCTTCATTTCAAAATCTACCTCCATAGGATTGTAAAGCTCCACATATCGAATCACTTTTCCTGCTCCAGCATCAGGGTCTGCAACCTCTGTAATGAAAATTTTAGGTGTTTGAATCTCACAAGACGAATAAACGCCTGTATCTTCTAAACTATCATAACTATTTAAAATAATTACGGGCTCATTATCAAAATTAATAACATAGATACCTGTTACATTTAATTGATTTTCTGGTACTTTTTCAGAAGCAAAATTTGCAAAATTACTGGTCTCTACTATCAAACTATCTTTTCTAAACATTTCACAAAACTCTAATGTTCTTTTGCCATCAAAATTGTCTGTTGGCAAACCTGCCAATGATTTCCCGAATTCACTAGTTTTAAAATGCACATTACTTACCTTAATAAAAGTATTTAGATCTTGCTCTTTTAATTCGGAGATAGCAACTTCCTTAGGTACAACAACTCCCACTTCATTAAATTTTAACAGATGCTTGTCAACATCAAACTCTAAAATCTCTTTTATAAACGTACCACTGGGAGCTCCAAGCGTTATCAAATTATCACTTACAGTTCTTTTTAGTCCCTCTAAGTTAATGGCCACTTTTCTACCTGGTGCATACTTAGTGTTGGTTGCTCTTAATCCCAATCGAATTCTCAGTCCCATTCTAGGGTTATTAGTTCCTAAATTAGACACTCCTAAAGTATTCTGAATGTATACTTCTTTATAAAAATTACTTTCCTTATCCGACGAAACTACATATCCTGAAACGATTGTATCTTTTCCTATTTCATTTCCATGTAAATCGAAAAGCTCTTGAAACGTTAACACTGTCTTACCCTCTAAATCTGGGTCTACAACAGTTGTTTCTATTGAGTTATGATCCATGTCTTCCACACAAGAAACCAAAAGGATACATACCAAGCTTGCTATCATTTTTTTCATAATGCTCTTTTTAATCAAAATCTATCCCCAAACAATCACTGGGATTTATTCAACTTATTTTTTAACAGTCCTTGCCAACTCTAGTTTTACTAAAAGGAATAGTACAGCCCCGTAAAAAAGGTTCTACCGTTCCCCACAAAATATCGAGATCCAAACAAGGGTCTTTCTCTATTATACTCGTTTAACTGTTCACTATAATTTGCCGCTCTCCCACTAGCAAAACCTCCTGTTCTATAATTTATCCCTAAGGCATTTTGTACCGTCCAGAAAACACTTAGATAAGCCTCCTTAATTTTCCAAGACTTACCTCCCGATAGATTTACCAAAGAAAAATCTTTTAATTGCTCTTGCTCTCTAAACTTAGCTACCAAAACATTATCTAAACCAGCAATGGGAGTTCCGTTTATTTCTTGGGTAAAATTATTGGTGTAGCGTAATGGAGCAATGTCTACGTAATTGTTTCTAAAGTGATTGATACTCGCTTTGATTCGCCAATAATTAGGATCGTTATATTCCAAAATAAAAGAAAAAGCTTGCTGGGGCCCTACAGATAATTTTCGCCCCTTAATTCCTGTTTCTCCCAAGTCTTTTACTCCATTTACAAAACCTAAATCACGAGCAGTTACATCATCTTCGGTATAGACTAATAAATTAGGATTGTTGTTATACGTATACTCCCCAAAACCAACTACCCACTTAATCTTTGTGGTAGTACTTATATCATACGAAGCCGCAAATTCAAGCCCCAGATACTTCTTTTCAATTCCGTTTACAACTTCTTGTATAAAGAGACTGTTTTTATCTAACAAATCTTCTCCTGCTGGATTGTCTTGTGCATTGGTACCAAAACCTTCTGCAAAGAAAAATCCAGTTTCGGTTGCATTGCGCTGTAAATTGTAAAAACCTGTAAGTTTTACAGAATGATTTAAACCTCTACGGATATAACTTATAGAGTTAGACAATAGATCCTCTGTTTCTAAATTTTCTACTGTTGCATTACTTACCCTTGCATTTGGAAAGACCAATCTTACACTGGGTGATTTTTGTAGGTAGGCAACTTTAACATCGAACAAATTTCTACCTGATATTTTGTACAAGACATTCACTTTACCCTGTACTGCAACTAAATCTACCTGTTTGCTTTTCCCTTCGACATCTGCAAAATTCTCGTAATTATACAACCCTTCCCTTTGATGAGTTGCATAAGAAAGCCCAATTGCTTCTGAAACTTCTACCCTTTTTCCTTTCCATCCTAACTGAGCAAAAGCATTTACACTACTACTATTAACTTTGTAATTGTACTTAAATTTATCTCCTTCTTTTACAATTCTATCTGGATGATTCAAATCGCTCTGAGCCAATGTAAAACTCGCCACATCTTTATAACCAGATCCCCCAAGTAAATCGAGAACCTCTGCATAATTCTCTGTAACGGTTTTCCTATAATCCACACTGGCATTTAACAACCATTGATCATTTATTTTTTGTGTTATATTAGAATTTATCTGAATTCTTGTCTCATCTCTCTTATCACTGTACAACACAAAAGCATCCGTTCCATTCTCGGGTATATTTACCTCTCTATTTGCTTCATAAATCCCCGTCCAGTTTACTTGCCCATCTTGTAAAAAAGCTTGTTCGTACCTAAACACGTTCTCATAATCTACCCTATTCCTAGACAACCAATAACTAGGCAAATTCTGATAATAGGCTGCATCTGGATTCGCACCTCCATTAAAATCTATTCTGGAATACCCTATACTTCCTGTTTGATAAAAAACAGTATTCTCCCACCGGGTCTTATCTTCGTTCTTGTAAGTATGCGTTAACAAGAATAATGGCTCTCCTACCTCTCTTACTCTTGCATTTCTTTTTTTTCCGTTTTGGTAGCCCCAATTTCCATTATAACGATTCCCTTTTAACAAAAAAACCTCGTCTGTATAGGTTCCCGCTGCACCTCTTCTATTGGGAGTATATAAAAAACTAGCCGTTATACTATGTTTGGCATCAAGGTATTTTTCTACACTTGCCATTAGGGAATTTGCATCGTAAAAAGTTCCCGTTCTATAACCTTCATCTCCCCACCTTCTACCCACAGAAAAAACATAATGCCAAGACCCAAATCCACCAGCATGGCTTGCTGCTATTTTATTTTGATACGAACGATTGGAACGCGCATAAGAAACCCTAGTTCCTTTTCTATACAAAGAAGCTCTGGTTGTTAATGAATTTACCCCCAAAGCACCTCCAAATGTTTTTTCTGCCATTCCTAAAGGCTCTGTTACGTCTTGGTTTCTATAGATTCCATCTACTCCTCCCCAATTATTCCAAGCAGGTCTATCATCGTACAACCTATTCTGATTGACTCCATTTAACAAAAACGTAAATTGCTCTGACCCTAAGCCTCTCGCCCGATAAAAGACTCCTTGGTATTCAAAACCAACAGTGTTTAAATAGATATCATCCGAAGCAGAAAAAATACCGGCAATATTAGCCACTTCTCCAGTATCATCATCCAAATCATCATCTGTTAAATTTACCAGACTAAATACATCCTGAGTCTTATGCGCTGGAATACTGTCTTGTGCATAAGAAATGGCACAAAACAATCCAACACTTAGCAAAGTGTGAATTTTAAGCATTAAAATAATTTAAGAGGTTCGCAATTTTTTCTTTAATTTAAGAGTTATGAATCAGAAAATCAAAAAAATAATTGTGATACTCTTGTTTTTTGGAGGTTGCTACTCTTTGTATGCTCAAAAAACATATCAAATTCAAACCATTGCTTTTTACAACCTAGAGAATCTTTTTGACACTATTAACGACATTACCAAAAAGGATGAGTTAAGTCCGATGATGGAAATAAAATCTAATAGAACTTTTATTTACAAAGACAAACTTTCTAAACTGGCAGGAGTACTTACAGAGATAGGATCTGAAAAAAATCAACAACCTCCTGCTATAATTGGTGTTGTAGAGGTTGAAAACAAAAGTGTATTAGAAGACCTTATTAAAACACCTCCTTTACATAAATTCCCATACGATATTGTACACTACAACTCTCCAGACCAAAGAGGTATAGATGTTGCGCTACTGTACAATAAAAACTTTTTTAAGCCTACACACAGCGAAACCTACGATGCAAAACTATATAAAGATGGCTTTAAAGTTGATACTCGAGACATTCTGCATGTAAGTGGATTTTTAGGAAAAGAAAAAATACACCTAATTGTAAACCACTGGCCTTCTAGAAGAGGTGGTGCCAAAAAAAGCAGTGTGCTAAGAGAAACTGTAGCCAAAAGAGATTTGGAGATTGTAAAGAAAATTCAGGAAGAAGATCCGAATGCTAAAATTCTATTGATGGGAGATTTTAACGACAATCCCAACGACAAAAGCTTTAAAAAGGTTTTAAAGACAGAACGATACAAAAAGAAAACAGCCCCCCAAGAATTATTTAATCCTTTTGAAAATCTTTATAAAAAAGGGTTTAACACACTCACCTTTAGAGGTGATTTATTTCTGTTTGACCAAATATTTTTTACAGGAAACTTACTAACCAAAAACAAGGATTTTTCTGAATTTGGTTTTTACAAAGCAGGCATACACAACCCTAGTTATATGACATTACAAGAAGGCAGGTACAAAGGAAGCCCCAAAAGAAGTTTTGCTGGAGGAAATTATACCGGTGGCTATAGCGATCACTACCCTGTTTATATTTATCTAATTAAAGAAAATGAATAATAGACCTAAGGGATTAGATGTTAGATTTTAGAACCACAACCTAACTTCTAATATCTAGTTTCCCACATCTATAATCTCATAATAACTATCTTTGCCCAAAATTAGGAGAATGGCATTGATTTTAAACATAGAAACCGCTACCAAAAATTGTTCAGTTAGTATTTCCCAAAACGGGAATTGCCTTGCAATTAAAGAAGCCAATGATGGAAATTACTCGCATGCGGAAAAACTACATGTTTTTATTGATGAAATCTTAAAAGAACAGAACTACACTGTTTCTGATTTGGATGCCATTGCGGTTGGTAAAGGCCCAGGATCTTACACAGGCTTAAGAATTGGTGTTTCTACTGCAAAAGGATTGGCTTATGCTGCTGGAATTCCTTTAATCAGTATTCACTCATTAAAATCTTTAGCTAAAAGTATTACTGTTGAACAGGGACTTATTGTTCCTATGCTAGATGCACGTAGACTAGAGGTATACGCTGCTGTTTTTGATAGTGAATACAACTTTATAAAAGAGGTTGCTGCTGAAATTATTGACGAAAACTCTTTTAGCGAGTTTTTAACACAAGGACCCGTTACTTTTTTAGGAGATGGTGCTGCTAAGTGCGAAGAAATTATTACGCATCCTAATGCGAGTTTTATCGATGGTAAATTCCCATCAACCAAAGAAATGTGTGCTTTAGCAGAGGAAAAATTCCAAGCCAAAGAATTTGAAGATGTAGCCTATTTTGAACCTTTTTACTTGAAAGATTTTGTGGTAACTCCTTCTAAAAAATAAAAGCACCGTTTAAAACGATGCTTTTTAAAATTTATAGTTGCTATTACTTAATCTTGATTATGCACATACACCTCTCTTTGTGGGAAAGGAATTTTAATACCAGCTTCGTCTAAAGCAATCTTTCCATTTTCCAAAGTATTAAAATATACATCCCAATAGTTTTCTGGTGTTGCAAAAGGTCTTACAGCCAAATCTACACTACTAGCTCCTAAATTAGCAACATTTACACTAGGTGCAGGATCTTTTAAAACCTTAGGATCTGCTAACATCACATCCTCTAAAATTTTCTTGGCTTTTCTAATATCTGCCTCATACGCAACTCCAATAGTTAAATCTACTCTTAACTGTCCCTCTTCTGTATAGTTCTTAATGTTTCCATTAGATAAAGGGCCGTTAGGAATAATAACTAATTTATTTTGGGGTGTAATTATCTTTGTAACAAAAATCTGAATTTCTTTTACCTCACCAAGTTCTCCTTGAGCCTCAATTAAATCGCCAACTTTAAAAGGTTTAAACAACATAATAAGTGCTCCTCCAGCAAAATTCCCCAAAGAACCTTGTAACGCCAAACCAACAGCCAAACCAGCAGCTCCTAATATTGCTACAAAAGAAGTAGTTGCAATTCCTAACTGTCCTAGAACAGTAATAATTAACAAAGCTTTTAAACCCCAGTTCATTAAATCTCCTAAAAACTTTTGCAAAGACACTTCTATCTTGGTCTTTTGAAATGCTTTAGCAATAAGCTTATCTATCTTTTTAACAAGCCACAAACCAATAAGCAATAACAATAATGCCGTAACTATCTTAATTCCATAATCTGTAATAATAGGCAAATACTGATCAAATAATTTTTCTAAGTCTAAATTTTCCATAAGTAAATCTTTTAAATGTATGCTAAAGATAGGTTTTACAAACAAAAAACATGTAAACAGAAGTTTAATATCAGTTTTTAACTAAAAAAAGTAATGATTAATTAACAGTTATACCACACAACTTGAATACTTTTGTAGCGCTTAAATTTAGGTAAAGAATGAACGATATTTATATTTTAATGGTGATTGCTTTGGCAATCTTAGCTATTATTGATTTGGTGGTAGGAGTTAGTAATGATGCAGTTAACTTTTTAAACTCTGCTATTGGTTCTAAAGCCATTCCAATTAAAAAAATCATGATTATTGCTAGTTTAGGAGTTTTGGCCGGTGCGCTATCTTCTAGTGGTATGATGGAAGTAGCACGTAAAGGAATTTTTGTTCCTAGTCAGTTCCAGTTTAACGAAATCATGTACATTTTTATGGCGGTTATGATTACCGACATTATTTTACTTGACATTTTTAACACACTAGGAATGCCTACATCTACTACGGTCTCTATCGTTTTTGAATTGCTAGGAGCTGCCGTAGTTATTTCTGTGATTAAAATTTTAGGAAACGATACAGAAACCATGGCTGATATATGGACCTATATCAACCACAAAACAGCTGTAAAAATTATATTTGGTATTTTACTCTCGGTATTTGTAGCTTTTAGTATTGGTGCTATTGTACAGTTCTTTTCAAGATTGGTTTATACTTTTGATTTAAGCAAAAGACCTCAATATATAAATGCAATTTTTGGGGGTCTTTCTATTACGGCTATTACCTACTTTATTGTAATTAAAGGTTTAAAAGGAACTAGCTACTACAAAGAAGTAAAACACATTATTGCTGATAACACCCTAGAAATTGTTGGAATTAGCTTCTTAGTTTGGACATTAATTTCATACTTATTAATCACCTTATTTAAGACCAACATCTTAAAGTTGATTATTGCTATTGGTACCTTTTCACTAGCTATGGCCTTTGCAGGTAACGATTTGGTAAACTTTATCGGTGTACCAATTGCAGCTTGGAACTCATACGAAGCATGGTCGGTATCAGGTATTCCAGCAGATCAATTCTCTATGGGTATTTTAGCAAAAAAAGTACCGTCTAACGACCTTTTATTGGTTTTTGCAGGTGCTATTATGGTTGTAACCTTATGGTTTTCTAAAAAAGCTCGTTTGGTTATAGAAACAGGGGTAAACTTATCTAGACAAGGAGAAGGTCATGAAAAGTTTAAAGCAAACTCTGCTTCTAGAGCAGTAGTAAGAGCAGGAATTAGCATTAACAATGTGTACACTAAAATAATCCCTAAAAAGACACTAGACACAATTAATAATAAATTTAGCAAACCAGAACTAGAGTTTAACAACACAGCCGATGTTAAAGACATGCCTGCTTTTGACTTGGTAAGAGCATCTATTAACCTGGTGGTAGCCGGAATTTTAATTTCTATAGGAACTTCTTTAAAACTACCTTTATCTACTACTTACGTTACTTTTATGGTAGCTATGGGTACCTCTTTAGCAGATAGAGCTTGGGGTAGAGAAAGTGCAGTGTATAGAATTGCGGGAGTATTAAGTGTAATTGGAGGATGGTTCTTAACCGCTGCTGTTGCTTTTACAGCTTCTGCTGTAGTTGCTTATTTAATATACCTAGGTAACATTGTTACTATAGCTATTTTAATGACTTTAATTTTTATTCTGTTAGGAAAAAGCTTCTTAAAAAAAGGCCCTAAATCCACAGAAGAAGTAAAAGCTGAGATTGCTATAGAAGAAAAAAAGGAAACTATAGATAGCATTAGTGGTGTAATTTCTGATAGCTCTGAAAAAATATACGATGTTACTAAAAGAGTAATGAAACTCTATAAAAACCTAACTAAGAGTTTAACAGAAGAAAATTTAGACGGCTTAAAAAAATGTGAAAAGTCTGTACGAAAATTAAACGAAGATGTAGAGGCTTTAAGAGCCAACGTATTCTACTTTATAAAATCTTTAAACGAAACATCTGTTGCAGCTAGTAAGTTCTACATTGTTTCTATGGAATACATTCAGGATGTTGCCCAGTCTGTTGAATACATTTCTAAGATTAGTTTTCAACACGTAAACAACAATCACAAGAAATTAAACAAAGAACAGGTTAAAGACCTAAAGGCAACCGAAGAAAAATTAAGTGTAATTTTTGAGCAAATGCTAAGTTTCTTTGAAACCAACGACTTTGAAAAGTTACCAAACCTAATTGAAAGTAAACAAAACTTATTAGACCAAGTTTCTAAATCTGTAGAAGAACAAATCAACAGAATTAGAACTACAGAAACATCTGCTAAGAACAGTACACTATACTTTGGAATTATAATGGAGACAAAAGATTTAGTAGCAGCCTTGGCTAATTTATCAGAACAGTACAACAGTCACTATGCCGATTCTAAATCTTTAGAAGAATAAGAATCTCATTTCAATTTATGTATGTGATACATAAATTGAAGTTGATTTGTTGATACGTTTAGAATGTACAACTTGTCCCTAAACAATGATATCTTATAACATAGCAATCATAAAAAAAGCCTCGCAAATGCGAGGCTTTTTATATATATAGCTTTTACAACTGTATTGTTAAACGATTTCTATGATTCTCGTTTACTTGTTTAATTGATTCGTCTAAACGACTGCACAAATCAACAACGCAACTTTTGAAAATATGCGAAAGCTTATTTTTAAAATAGCATTATGCTAATACTGCTTTAATTCTCTTAACAGCTTCTCTTAACTGAGCTTCAGATGCTGCGTAAGAAATACGGATACAAGAAGGTGCTCCAAATGCCTCTCCTGTTACAGTAGCAACATTTGCTTCTTCTAATAACAATAATGAAAAATCAGATGCGTTTTCAATTTTCTTACCTGCAATTGTCTTTCCAAAGAAAGCAGATACATCAGGGAAAATATAGAAAGCTCCTTTAGGAACATTTAATTTTACTCCTTCTATCTCTCCTAACAATTCCAACATCATATCTCTACGCTTTTCGAATTCATCTACCATGTATTGAATTCTAGAAACTGGCTCTGATAACGCTGTAATAGCTGCTCTCTGAGCAATACAGTTGGTTCCAGAAGTAATTTGACCTTGCATTTTAGTACAAGCCTTAGCAATCCACTCAGGAGCTCCAATAAATCCAATTCTCCACCCTGTCATTGCAAATCCTTTTGCCAATCCGTTTACAGTAATGGTTCTATCGTACATAGATGGAATAGCAGCAATACTAAAGTTTGGTGTACCGTAGTTAATGTGCTCATAAATTTCATCAGAAACAATATAAATATCTGGATACTTCTCTAAAACTGCAGCCAATCCTCTGTAATCTTCCTCTGTATAAACAGTACCACTTGGGTTGTTTGGAGAGTTAAAGAAAATCAACTTTGTTTTAGGTGTAATAGCAGCCTCTAATTGCTCAGGAGTAATTTTAAAATCTGTATCAATAGAAGATGGAATCTCTGTGTATGTAGCACCTCCTAAAATAGCTTGTGCAGAATAAGAAACCCAGTATGGAGCAGGTAAAATAACCTCATCTCCTGGATTTAACAATACCTGAGTAATGTTTGCCAAAGACTGTTTAGCTCCTGTAGAAACTACAATCTGACTTGGCTTGTAATCTATATTGTTATCTCTTTTAAACTTTGTACAGATTGCTTCTTTTAAATCAGCATAACCATCCACTGGACTGTATGAGTTATAATCATCATTAATAGCCTGAATAGCTGCATCTTTGATATAATCAGGTGTGTTAAAATCTGGTTCTCCCAAACTTAAACTAATAATATCCTTTCCTGCGTTTTTTAACTCTCTTGCTTTTGCAGCCATTACTAAAGTAGCCGAAGCTGGCAAACTCGTAATTCTGTCTGATAACTGTTGCTTCATTGTGTTCTTAGTCTATTTAGTTTTTATGATCCCAATTGGGGTTGTTTTCCTAAAGTTATTAATTGATTTAAATGCGCTTTAAACGCTCCTGCCAAAGTACCATATTCGTAATATGGCAATTGGTACTCTTTGGCTGTTTTCTTAACTATTTTTGCCAAATTCCTATAATGCACATGAGAAATATTTGGAAAAATATGATGTTCTATCTGAAAATTTAGTCCTCCTAAAAAGAAAGATACTACTCTGTTTTTTGTAGCAAAATTAGCGGTTTCTTGCAATTGATGCGCTGCCCAAGTTCTTTTTTCCTTTTCTAACTCCTCAGGTTTTATTACATCTACTGCATCTGTAACATGTGCCATTTGAAATACCGTACTTAGAATAAAACCAGCTACATAGTGCATTACAAAAAAACCGATCAACCACTGATACCAAGTAACTGGTAACACTAGCATTGGCAAGGCCACCCAAAACAAATAATAAACAATCTTTGTCATAATTAACAAAGCCCATTCTTTTTTAGGATTTAATTCACCTTCTCCACTTAATCCCTTTTTTAAATACCTTGGAGTCTGTCTAAAATCTACCACCAATGCCCATTGAATGGTTAACAATCCGTACAAAAAGAAAGCGTATATTTTTTGATATTTATGAAATGGCTTCCATTTTTCGTATCGAGACAATCGTATGACTCCATGTATGTCTATATCTTCATCTAACCCTTCAATATTTGTATACGTATGGTGCAATAAATTGTGCTGAACTTTCCAATTGTACACATTACCCGCTAAAATATATATGCTATTCCCCAACAATTGGTTTACCCACCATTTGCTAGAAAAAGAACCATGATTGCTGTCGTGCATAACATTCATACCCACACCTGCCATTCCCAAGCCCATTAATACACACATTACCAACTGCCAACTTCCTTGTAGGGTAGGAAACAACAACAAGGCAAAATAAGGAACAAACAACAGGGCAAACATTAACAAGGCTTTTACATATAAAACCCAGTTTCCTGTTCGCTTTAAGTTGTTATCCTTAAAGTATTTATTAACCCTTTGATTCAGGGTTTTAAAAAAGAGATTATTGGTATCTCTGGTAAAGCTTACTTGTTGCATTTGTAAAATGAAGGCATTTTTAACCGTATAACAGGCAAAAATAACGAATTTTCGGTCAGATTAATAGTCTTTTTGACTAAGAAATTTAAGTTTTAAACACTTTTATAGCTTTTGTAAATTCCCTTTAGTCAATTAGATAGAATGTTAAGCAGTTTTGTTTAAAATTCCTCCAAGACTTCTAGCCAAAGTAGAGAAATAACTTCTGTAAGCTCTAATAAAAGTCACGACAAAAACCAATATTTAAATCTATTACTATGTTTTTAAAAAAAATTGCTCTAGCATTGTTATGCTTTCTTAGCCTAAGTGTGTTTGCACAAGAACAAAATTCAGACTATTCATTTATTTCTTCAGGTTCTAAACTTATTGCAGGTAGCATTGCTTATGCTAACAATAAAACCAAATCTGAGGTTGAAGATTCAACAACTCACACTACCAATTTAAATTTAAACTATGGATATGCATTACAAGACAACTTAGTTATAGGTCTTAATACTATTTATTCTATTACTAGAATTGATGGTGGAAGGTCTGATTTTTTTGGAAATCAAGAAGACACAAGACTTGACATATACAATATTTCTTTTTACCTCAGAAGATACTACAAAATCACAAATAGGCTATTATTCAATGTAGAGGGACAGGCAGGAATTTTGAAAGGTAAAATTGAAGACTTTAATATACCGTCAGAAATAAAAACGAATGGATATAACCTTACTTTAGAACCAGGGATTACATTTCAATTAACCCCTAGATTTGGACTCATAGCCAGTTTTGGAAATATAAGCTTCGTACATATGGAATTTAGCTCAGATGAGATAGAAGCTGATAGAGAAACAGATGCATTTAATTTTAATTTAGGTATAGACAACCTTGCTCTTGGAGCAATATTAGTTTTATAAATGTATCAGCTTAATATCTAACTCTCTTAGATATCATAATCAGCACCTGATTACTCAGATTTAAATCACTAACCAGATGGCTCGGATTTGCAATCCGAGTCCTTATACAATTAAAACAAATCTACCCAATTCACCGTAGTAATAGTTATAAAATATCCCGTATCCTTTTCTGTAGCTTTGTATCTGGAAGGCATCCTTTTTTTTCTAAAAATAATAAAAAATGCCAACTAATAAGTAGTTGACATTTCTTGTTATACGCTATACTATAGACTCGGATTGCAAATCCGTTCCATCAGGTATCTGAACCATTACCTAAATATGAATTGACACAACGATATGTACTTGATTTATTCTTTGCCATTTTTTGGAGTCCCCTTAATTTGCAATACTATAAAGCCAAGATATTTTGCTTTTAGATAATGGATAAACCTTTTCTTTCCTTGCTTTATCAAAACCTATTTTCCTGATATTCTCAAACCATTTTTCATAATTTTGATACGCTTTTTCTATGATTTGCCCTTTTATTGTTTCTTCTTTTTTCGTTTCGCGATCTATTAAAACAGGTATAGGGGAATAATTAAAAGGAGTGTCAAAAAATATTTGATTAATTAAAAACAAAGCTTCTAATTGAATTGAATAATCTTTGGCCTTTCCTCTATAAATTTTAGATAGTTTTGGATTATAATTAGATATAGCATTACTGCATATTCTATAATCATCTTTAAAAGACAATAACTCTTCTATCATTTGCAATTTCTCTTCATCACTATAAGTAGAAGTATTAATTGGATAAAGCAATAATTCTTGATTACCTTTTTGGCTAATCTTATAATAAATTTGATTATTGTCATTGACCGTTTGGAACAAAATTCTTTGCCCTTCTATTACTTCGAAGTAGTCTTTTTTAACCCCATTATTACACGAGAAAAGAGCGATTATGTTAAAAAATAATATAATACTTTTCATATTTTAATTACCATTTAATATTTTTAAAAATTCTGCAATATCTTTCTTGTTAGTTATTTTTCTAACACCAGATAGCTCGGATTTGCAATCCGAGTTCCTCACACAATTAAAATAGTGGCAAACAAACTACCTCTAAAACTGATTCTAAATCAGAATAGTTTCTTGCAGAACTAAACAAATAATCTTCCGGATTCTCCACTATTCTTTCTTTAACAGGATTATTATGAATATAATTAATCTTTTGCTTTATAAACTTCTGAGAGAAGACTTTCTCTGCATAATATCCGTTTTGCCAAACTTTGAATTCCTGGTTTCTTTTTAAATGTTCACAAGCATCTGCAAACATTTTTAACAACCACTCTCTTCTACTTTCTGGTTCGTTTTGTATGGTTTCAATTATCTTCTTTGCTGTAAACTTCTTAAAATCCCTCATAATTTCTGAAACCGTTTGTTCCCCATCGTCTCTACACAATAAATGTATATGGCTAGACATAATACAATAAGCATAAATTTCTAATCCTTTGTTTTTAGAACAATATTGCAAACTATCAACTATTACTCTTCTTAGAGACAAACGCGTAAACAAATCTACCCAATTCACCGTAGTAATAGTTATAAAATATCCCGTGTCCTTTTCTGTAGCTTTGTATCTGGAAGGCATCCTTTTTTGCTAAAAATAATAAAAAATGCCAACTAATAAGTAGCTGACATTTCTTGTTATATGCTACACTACAGACTCG
This sequence comes from Wenyingzhuangia sp. IMCC45574, assembly GCF_054182685.1. Classification (NCBI taxonomy): domain Bacteria; kingdom Pseudomonadati; phylum Bacteroidota; class Flavobacteriia; order Flavobacteriales; family Flavobacteriaceae; genus Wenyingzhuangia; species Wenyingzhuangia sp. IMCC45574. The sequence goes on from NZ_CM135169.1 coordinate 2,076,461, forward strand.
GATTGCAAATCCGAGCCATCGGGGTTACACCAAGTCATTAGCCGTTCGTTATTATCCTAGCCTATATAACCAACCTTAAGATTAACTGAAACTAGTCGCCCTTGATTTAAATTAAAAATCAAACTCATAGAACCCTCAAAATCAGAAACTACAACCTCTTTAGTTTCTAGGGGTATACTTAGATGTAACCTCTCTGACAATTCATCTATAGACATTCCTATTACCACACCTTCTAAACGCAGAAGTCCAGCGTTTAATATAATACCCGAACATAAAATATTTTTAGTGTTAGTTCTGTAATAGAATAAGACATCATTATAATTTGACACTAACTTCTCAATCCTATCTATTTGACTTGGATCATATTTATTCGGTTGTTCTTTTATTGAAACGATTTTGAACCTATCAACAATCTCTTCGTATTTTAAGCTCTCAAGAACTCTATAAACTATTTCATTATTTTCATTATAATCCTCTAAAGACTTTAGCTTAGAAGCTTCTAAGTTATTTTCATTCTTAAAAGAGGGCAAAACAGTATCTTTTCTATACTTATTTAGCTCTATACTTTCTTTTTCAACTTTCTTATTGATATTAACACCCTGTTCTTTTATATCATTTTTAACTTCTTTCTTATTTTCTACACAAGATGATAGTAGACAGAACAATAAAAACAGAAACAATAAATTCTTCATAGCATTTTTTGTTACAAATTAAGGTTTTCTATTTCAAAAAACTACCTCTTTTCATTTCTTCGATTCAAGCAATGGTTTACTTAAAATAAATTACTTTTGCAGAACTATGACAGTAGATCTTATTTTAAAATATTTTCCCGATTTAAGTCCAACTCAAATTGAACAATTTGGGAAACTAGAACAATTATACAAAGAATGGAATGCACAAATAAATGTAATTTCTAGAAAAGATATAGACGAGTTATACGTTCGTCATGTACTACATTCCTTAGGAATTGCAAAAGTGCAAGCTTTTAAACCCGGATCTAGAATTTTAGACGTAGGTACCGGGGGTGGATTTCCTGGAATTCCGTTGGCCATTCTATTTCCAGAGACTGAATTCTTGTTAGTAGACTCTATTGGTAAGAAAATTAAAGTAGTAAATGGAGTAGCAGAAGGTGTTGGATTAAAAAACTTAACTGCCGAGCATATGCGTGCAGAAAAGGTAAAAGGGGAATTCGATTTTATTGTAAGTAGAGCTGTTACCGCTATGCCCGATTTTGTAAAGTGGATTAAAAAGAAAGCCACTAAAAAACAAAATCACGCATTAAAAAATGGAATTCTATACCTAAAAGGAGGTGATTTATCTGAAGAACTAAAAGACTTCCCTAACTGTACGTTATACGATTTACCAGATTATTTTGAAGAAGATTTTTTTGATACCAAAAAAGTAGTCCACCTACCATTAAAATACAAACCCGTATAAACAATGAAAAAATTCTTCTGTATTTGTTGTTACCTGTTTTTTTTGAGCCTTGCGGCACAAGAAAAAGAAGAAGTGTTTGTAGACAATAAATATTTAGAAGATCAATTCTACATAGGAATACAATACAATAGTATTTTAAGTCCTAATACTACAATAGACAACAACGGAATTCCTTATAGTCTGCAAGCAGGTTTTATAAAAGACATTCCCATCAACAAAAGAAGAAACATTGGTTTTGGTATAGGCTTGGGATATAGTTTTGACTTAATAAGACCCAACATAACTATTACAACAAACAACAACGAACTGGTTTATAATATTAGCAATAGTTTTGATAATTATAGATACACTTCTCATAGTTTAGAACTCCCTTTAGAATTTAGATGGAGAACCTCAACACCTACTAAATTTAGCTTTTGGCGAATCTACACAGGGGCTTCCATAGTATACAACTTTAGCAACCAAGCTAGCTTTGAGGACAACGGAACAGATACGACCTACAAAAATCTTGATGCTTGGCGAAAGACCAATTATACTGTTTACACCTCTATTGGTTATGGAACATGGAACTTTCATATTAAGTACTCTTTAAATGCTCCTTTTACAGATAACACCTTAACCAGCGATGGAAAGTCTTTAGACTTTAATCAATTAAAGATTGGGGTTATGTTTTATATTTTATAAAACAATCATTAATAATTAGTTCTCGACTAATCGAACACCTTACGGAAACTAAACATACACTTTACAACTCAATACTTAAATAATAAAACTCAGTACAATTGGCAAGAGTATTCCTACTCCGGTTCCTATTAAAATCTCTTTATAGTTATGTGCTTTTAATAGAAGTCTAGCCGTTGCTAAAGCTCCCGAAAGAAAGACAATTAAGGCTATTAAAAAAACAGGATACTCATAGTTAGCACCATATATAAGCACAAAACTTAACACACTAGAGATTCCTAACATATGTAGACTTATCTTAATTTTGGTATACAAAAACACCCAAGCAATACATAAACCTGTTGCCGTAGCGTAGGCCAAAATAGTTAGTTCTTTAAATTGCCAAAAATTCTCTAAAACTCTTGCTAAAAATAAATAGTTAAAAATCATTATCAACACAGGAAACTTACGCTCTTGTATGGTTTTGGCATCGTTAGATTTTACTTGTCCTGTAATTCTTAATACAATTAATGTTAACAAGGGTACTAAAAAAGAACCTCCAACAATAATAAATAAGACTAAAAACTTTTGTGCTTCGGATATGGGGATTGGCAATCCTTGCAGATAACCTAAAACCGCATACGTTGGCAACAGTATAGGATGTAATAGATAAGAAAGTATTTTTGCAATTTTTTGTTCCATAGAATTTAAATTTCTTTTCTAAGTCTAGCTACCGGAATGTCTAATTGCTCTCTATATTTTGCTATGGTTCTTCTTGCTATTAAGTAACCTTTTTCTTTTAGCATAGCAGAAAGTTTATCATCCGTTAACGGTTTTCTCTTATCCTCATCTGCCACTACCTGTTTTAATATACTCTTAATTTCTTTGGTAGACACATCTTCTCCTTGATCGTTCTTCATAGATTCTGAGAAGAATTCTTTCACCAACTTGGTTCCATAAGGAGTTGCACAATATTTACTATTTGCAACACGAGAAACCGTAGAAATATCCATATCAATTTTTTCTGCAATGTCCTTTAAAATCATTGGTTTTAACTTACTCTCATCACCAGACAACAAATACTCACGCTGTTTTTCTACAATTGCATTCATTGTAACATATAAGGTTTGCTGACGTTGTTTGATAGCATCTATAAACCACTTGGCCGCATCTAACTTTTGTTTGATGAACTGTACAGCATCTTTTTGAGACCTACTTTTATTCTTAGACTCCTGATACCCTTTTAACATGTTATGATACTCTCTGGAAACATGCAATTCTGGAGCATTTCTAGAATTTAACAACAACTCTAATTCTCCTTCGTTTATTCTAATGGTAAAATCCGGAACAATTTGCTCGGCTATTTTTGCATTTCCAACCACAGAACTCCCTGGCTTAGGGTTTAATTTTTCAATTTCTTGAATGGCACATTTTAAATCATCCTCTGTAATTTCGAACTTAGCCAATAACTTTTTGTAATGCTTTTTTACAAAAGGATCAAAAGCCTGATCTAATATTTGAATCGCCAATTCTACCCCGTGTGTTTGTACTTTATTTTCTAACTGAATTAACAAACACTCTCTTAAATCTCTTGCCCCTACTCCTATCGGGTCCAATCGTTGTACTACATCGTACAATATATCATCAACTTTATTCTCTTCGGTATAGATGTTTTGGGTAAACGCTAAATCATCAACTATATCAATGGTTTCTCTACGCAAATAACCATTTTCGTTAATACTCCCCACTAAAAACTCTGCAATGGCATAATCTTGCTCCGATAAAGAAAAGGTATTTAACTGATTGATTAAAGACTGATGAAAAGTAACTCCTCCGGCATAAGGAATATCCTTTTCTTCATCATCCGAAGAATAATTATTGGCTTGCAATTTATAATCCGGAATATCATCGTCACTTAAATAATCGTCTATATTAATATCATCCGCCTCTATAGAGTCATTTCCCTCATTATCGTAATCACTGTAATCATCGTCTAAACTGTCTTCATTCTCCTTTTCTTTCCCAGACTCTAAAGCAGGATTTTCTTCTATCTCCTGTTTTAAACGTTGTTCAAAGGCTTGCGTTGGTAGTTGAATCATCTTCATCAACTGAATTTGTTGAGGAGATAATTTTTGCGATAATTTTAAGTTTAAGCTCTGTTTTAGCATAGTTTGATGATCGGTTCTAGTGCCTTTACATCTAAAGTAAGTAAAGTATTGGTTAGAAACAAGCAAGCGTTTATCAAATTTAATGCCAACTTTAAACACAACAACCTAACACACTTGTATACAACACAATAAAAAAGGAACAGTAATTTACCTACTGTTCCTTTTTTTAACCAAATAAACCTCTTTTATTTATTTTACCACCAAAGTATATTGAGGAGTTGGGTTTAGCGGACAAAAATATACGTATTCCCCTTTTTTTAATGTTACTTCCTTAGAGTGACCTTTGGTATTGTTCTTTACCAAAGAGGTTACATAGGCATTTTTAATATGATGTGCTTGATCTGTTTTTCCTTTTGGTGCTAATACAAAACCTACATCTTTCCCCACTTCTGTATTCGCGATTTCAAAAACATAAGTCCCTTCAGATAAAGTCAACCCTTTTTCTGTAAACTCACCTTTTGTTTGTTCCAAGGCTACTGTTTTCACTTCTTTACTTTGTGCATTTGCTGTAAATATTGTTCCTAATGCTACTAAAACTCCTAATACTAAATTTTTCATGATCTTGTTTTTTATAAATTTTATTGTTTGATATTGTTACTACAAAGATGCAACCCGAAGGAACCTTTAAAAATGGACAAAGGTTCCTACCCCTTGCACTTTTGTTTTTTAAGCTTGTACTGCAGCTAATTCTTCTGATTTTACGATTGGAAAATCAATCTCTGTTTCTGCAATATGGTTTACATAATTAGTTAGTGTGTTAGAGACCACGTTTAATACAATCTCTAAAACCTCACCATCGTCGTAACCTGCATTTTTAACAGCCTGCAAAGCCTCCGCAGACACCTGCCCTCTTTTTTCTGTAACTTCTTTGGCAAATACTAAACCTGCTTCTTGTTTTGCATCTTCCGCTTGTGCTTTTCTACTTGCCGTTAACTGATCTTGATTTAATCCGTTTAATTTCCCAATAGCAGAGTGTGCAGACAAACAATAATCACAATCGTTTGTTTGTGCAATCGTTAATGCCAATTGCTCTCTAAACTTGTTGGTAAATTTTCCACTTGCTGTTAGCTCTCCTAAAGACAAGTAACTTTTTAAAGTTGCTGGCGAGTTTCCAAATACTTTAATTAGGTTAGGAATAAAACCTAATTTCTTTTCAACTGCATTGAATAATTCTTTTGCTTCTCCTGTAGTTGTTGCTGGGTTTAATGTTTCAATTTTAGTACTCATAATTTCTATTTTTTATAATTAATAATTTGTTGTTCCCTTTGGACACTACAAAGGTGCAACCCATATGAGTCTTTAAAAATGGACAGAAGTTCCTACTGCTTGTACTTGGTTGTTGATGGTATATTAAATATCTTTCGACTATACAAATCTGCGAATATGGCTCAACTCTTACTTAAAGTATTTTTACCCCTATCTTTAGCGATTATTATGTTTGGTATGGGAATGACCTTAGTTATAAACGACTTTACCAGTGTTTTTAAGCACCCAAAAGCAGTAATTATTGGACTTATCAATCAGATTGTCCTCTTACCCTTAATTGCTTTTTTATTAGCCCTTCTTTTCAACATGGATCCTACCATGGCGGTGGGACTAATTATTTTAGCAGCTTGTCCCGGAGGACCAACCAGTAACATGATTACCCAAATTTGCAATGGTAATATTGCACTATCTGTTAGTTTAACCGCTATTGCTAGTTTTACAAGTATTGTTACCATTAATTTTATCGCCTCTTTTGCTTTGCAATACTTTGGATCTACGAACAATACCGCTATAGAACTTCCCGTTTTAGACACCACACTTCAAATTATGACCATTACTTTGATTCCCATATCGCTAGGAATGTTAGTTCGTAACTATAAAACAGCCTTTGCAATTAGAATGGAAAAACCAATGAAAATAGCTTCTACTAGTATTTTTGTACTCATTTTTGCGGGAATAATAGCCACCAATTTTAACATTCTAGGAGATGCCATCTCTAAAGTGGGACATATTACACTATTGCTTAATCTTGCTACTATAGGAGGAGGATATTTAGTAGCCAAAGCTGTTAAATTAAACTACAAAGATGCCATTGCCATTGGTATAGAAGGAGGAATACAAAACGGAACCTTGGCATTTGTAATTACCACGTCTATTCTTAACAATACAGAAATGGCAATTCCTACAGCCGCTTATGCTGTTTGGATGTATGTTACAGCGAGTATTCTAATGTGGAGACTAAAAAACAAAAAATAGTTATCGGTTGTTTGCTGTTCGTTGCTAGCCATAGACGTTGAATCAACTTAATATTCTTTTCGGAATTGTAAAGGAGACTTATCTGTAGCTTTGGTAAAAAAACGAGTAAAGTAAGCAGCATCGTTAAAACCTAAATCGTAAGCTACTTCTTTTACAGGAGCATGTGAGTAGATTAATTGTCGTTTGGCCTCTAATAGAATTCTGTTCTTAATAAATTCACTTGGAGAGGCCGCCCCTACCCTTTTAAAATTTTTAGTCAACGATTTTGGAGACACTCCCAACCTATCTGCATAATCCGTTACAGTATGTAGCGATTTAAAGTTCATCTCTACCAGCGTACTAAAGTCTTTAAACAACTTTGTCTCAACATCTGTTTTTATAGCCGCATTCTCTTTCTGAATTCTTACGGACAAAATAATAAATTGTTTTAGGTAAGCCTGTAACATATCGTACTGAGCTACTTCGCTCTTTTGAAACTCTTCTTCCAAACTTTCCAACACAAAACTTAGCTTTCTGGTATCGCTCTCGCAAGGCTGCACAAAAGGTGTTTCATATACATTGTTAAACAATACACCATTACAAGCCACGGCTTTGTCGTGTGTTTGAATGCAATAAAAATCTTTGGTAAACGTAATCTTATAAGCTTCTTTTATGCTTTCTGTAGCTACACTAAATACTTGTCCGGGTGATAAGAAAAACAATACATTATCTTCAAAATCATATTTTTTAAAGTCGATATGATAAGTTCCCTTCCCTTGCTTAATCCAATACACGCTATACCTATCTACTTGCTCGGGTTTATGAAACACACAAGCATTTTCAAAATCTACAACTTCTAAAGAAAATTGATCTTTGTACTGATAGGTCTCAATGTGTTGGATAGCCATAATTCATTTCATTTTCTAACTATCGGTCGGAAAGAACACACTAAAATAACACCCAAACTATAAAACACGTGTTCTTTTGCCTATTTTAAAACAATCTATATGTCATATTTACGACCATTCTACTATTCCAAATAAAGTCTTCTTCCTGATAAGCCAACCCAGTAGTTAAGATAACACCTACATTTATCTTCTTAATTTGAACATTAGGACAAACTGCCAAGCCACCTGTATACACCCAAGAATCATCTGCTTTTGCAATAGGAATCATATCTACCTGACCAAACACACTAGTGTTAACAGAAAACGAATTCCCCAAATCTGTAGATTTTAAAACTTTTCCTAAAACTACATAATGCGCATGTACATCGCCTTCTAACAATATAGTTCCTAGCTCACCAAACAAAGATTTTTTAAACCATCCCAATCCAGCAGAAACCCCATCTATATAGGTAGTTTTATTATTACTAAAATTATAGTTTACCAATTCTGCGGTTCTAGAAAAAGCGTACATTCCTAATTCCTGTGCACTTGCTTTGCCACAAAACAAAGAGCTTAATAAAATTGTAATTGTTAAAATCTGTTTCATCTTATTTGTGTTTTTAAAAGTAAGGCAAGATTAATTCATTGTACTTTTAAAAACGTTGAACAAGTTCAACAGCAGAACAGACTAGATACTGGCAATATAATTACTTAAATCATCATCTCTTTTTAAACCTATTTTTTTTCGAATTCTATGCCTAGAGATATGCACACTGTTAACCGATATATTTAACAAACCAGCCATTTCTTTACTATCAAACTTTAATTTAATCAAAGCACAATGTTTTTGTTCTGTAGGCGTTAAGGTCTCGTGCTTATTTCTTAAACGTTGGTAAAAATCTGTATTAACCTCTGTAAATCTAAGATTAAAACGCTCCCATAAATCTTTATTCCCTCTTACAATATCTTTTTGCAATCTTCTATAACTCGCTGGAGATTCTTCTTTTAAAACCTCTAACAACTTATCTATGTTCTTATCCTTTTCTATTAATTGCAAAGCAGATACTGTTAGTTCTTTACTTTTGGTTTCTAATACCGCGTTTAATTTTTCTTTATCATGTTTAATTTGAGTTGCAGTGTTTTCTTGCTCCACTTTTAAGTTTCGAACCTTTGTCTTATGATAATTATAAAATAGAAGCCCAATCACTCCAAAACCAATAATAACAATTACGATTAGCAACTGAGACTGGATTCTTTTTTTTCTTTCTATTACATGTTTTTGCTCACTAATTCTAGCATCTTTTTTAAGAATCTTTTTTTGATACTCGTCTTTAATTTCAAAAAGCTCCCCGTTACTTTTACTTTTCATACTAAACAAACTATCCGCAACTTTATACGATTTCTCCAAATAAAAATAAGCCTCATTTAACTGCTGCTTCTCTTTGTGTAAAGTGGCTATTTTTTGTAAAACATTTGTTTTTAAATCGGTGTGGGTGCTATGCTCCTCCATCATTACCAAACTCTTTTTGTAATAATCAATCGCTTTTACTTTGTCCTTCTTTTTTAAATACAAATCTCCTAGAGATTTATAAACAATAATTAAAAACGTTTTACGATCTTTTTCAAAAATATCTCTAGCTTGAATTAAAAATTCTTCTGACTGCTGTAAATCACCTTTTAACAAAAAAATATTCCCTTTTTCTGTTAACACATAAGGATTACTGATTTCGTTAAATTTATTTTTACTAACAGCCAAACAAGAGTCTAAATAGATTAAACTCTTATTAAATTCTTTACTTTTTCTATACTGAACTGCCAAACTATAATAAGCACTTCCTAAATTTATTTTCTTCTTTTTTGAGGTATTAGACTTTACATATTCTAACATCTTTAATTTGTGCTCAATTGCTTTTTTATTCTTGCCATATATACCATAAAGCAACCCTAATTCATTATGTATTGTTGCCAACCTCTCAGAATCATTTGTTGCCTCTGAAAGCAACATTGCTTTCCATAATTCATCATATGACAAAGCATATAAACCATTGTTCTTATTTTCGTCTGCTTTTATGATGTGTTCATTTATTAAAAAAAGAGTATCTACTTCTTTTAATTTCAATGTATCATTTAGCATCAAATTCGTTACTACAATCTTAGTTTCCAAAGCAAATCCGTGGGACCAACTAAGCGTACTAAATATCAGAATTAGCAAAAATCTTTTCATAGTATGCAATCTAGTACTTTTCCCAAAAAAGAAAGAATAGAGGCTCACAATATAACACCTCATTTAACCTACTGTAAAGTTATTGTTAAGTAGATATGACATGAACTTTGAAAGTCTTTGGATAATTTTGATAAGACTGCATATTATGTAGAAAACCATCGGATTAATTAACAATTCGATAACAAAAACTTATTAAAACTAACCATTCAAAAAAAACTTATTTACTAGACAATTATGAAAAAATTGACACTAATTCCTTTCTTAGTATTTGCTTTACTAATCTCTTGTGGCGATGATGCCAAAGAAACATTTATTCCACCAGTAGAAACACCAACTGACGAAACACCAGGTAACGAAACTCCTTCGGAATGTTTAATTACCAATAAAGATGGATTGCTAATAATAGAAGCTGAAAGCTTTGACTTAAATGGAAGTTGGAGACTCCTAGAAGATGAAAAAGCATCTGGAGGAAAATACATTGAATACTACGGAGCTAATAGTTATGCTAGTTATGTAAATCAAGGAGCTCACGAGATTAGTGTAAAATTCTATGTTGACAAAGAATCTAATTATTTATTTAGATGGTTTATGAGACAAGACCCTCACGAAGAAGGAGGAGACTTATCAAATGATGTTTGGTTATACTTCCCTGGTAATTTAAGCCGTGCCAATATTGATGGAAGCCCTTATACCCTAACTCATTTTGAAAAATTTGTAAGTAGAAGTGAAAACAATGACTTTATATACGGTGGTGCTTTAGATTTACACGAACCCAAAAAATCTAGTTCTTGGATGAGAGTTGTTTTCCCTGCTGCAGGAGAATATACTTTAAAAATAAGAGGTCGTTCTAAAGGATTCCAGTTAGACAAAATTATTATGTCTACAGGTATTCCTGACACAGACGTAAAAACCATGTCTAAAACATTAACAGAAGTAAAAACTTGTGACAATTAAATCTTAATTGCATAAAAAGAGAAGCTTAGACTCAGACTATTATAGTCTGAGTCTTTTTTTTCTATACCTATTTAACACTACCAACACCAAAATACACCTCCATTTAAATTCAATATCACACATAATAAACATATGTATTACTGAATTAGAACATAGGTGCCCCTAATTATACGGTTCTACAATAATTTAGTAATCCATTCAATTAGAACATCCTAAAAATGACATTCAAAACACAACTTCTATTACTCTTTTTACTAGCTTCCTCTATTTCATTTGCCAAAACGATCTACGTTGCAACCAACGGAAATGACAATAACAACGGAACCATAAACGCACCCTACAAAACTTTTAACAAAGCAGTTTCCGTAATGAGTGCTGGTGATATTTGTATTATTAGAGGTGGTACATATGAAAATGAACTTATTATTAATAAAAGTGGTAATGCTTCTAATTTTTTAACTTTTAAAGCTGCTGATGGAGAAGATGTAAAGGTAAAAGCCACATCTTTTGTTAATGGATGGCAACAGCATAGTGGAAATATTTACAAAGCCAATGTCTCTATGTCTATAGCTAGTAGATTTAGAACAGTATATCATAATAATGAGTATATGGACTTAGCCAGATGGCCTAACAACACAGATAAAAATCGTTGGACAGTTAATTGTACACCTGTTACGGGAGGAAATGGATCTCACTTTACCGTTTCTAGTATGCCTGACATAGATTGGACAGGAGGTCTGGTATATTACTTAGGAGCTCACTCTGGTGCTAGTTGGACTAGAACAATTACCTCAAACACAGCTACACAAATAAACTTTACCAATGTAGATATTACCAAATGGCCTTTTAGTACTCACAACCCTACAACATGGAGAAATTATCCGGGTAACCAACGTGGGCAACTTTACCTATTTAACAAATTAGAAGCATTAGATTACGCTAGAGAGTGGTACTATGAGTCATCTTCTAACACTCTTTATTTACAAACAGAAAATGGAAATAAGCCAGAAGACAACTCTGTAGAATATGCTACACGAAAATATGCTGCTGAATTAAACGGAGACTATATAAAATTAGAAGGAATTGAATTTTTTGGTGGAGCTATTAAAATTCACAACCGAGCCGACTACAACCAAATTATAAACTGTACTGTAACACACGGTAGTGAAGGGCACGACTCACTTACCAATACAGGAGCTCAAGTTGGAGAAGCATCTATAGAAGTCTTAGGTGACTTTACCTTAATAAAAGGATGTACCATCAATCATAGTTCTGTAAGTGGTATTGTAATATCTGGATGGGCAGCAGATGACTGTATCGTAGAAGAAAACACTATTAGCAATACGGACTATGTTGGTATTCATGCTTCACCTATAAGAACCAGTGGTGATAGAATGAAAGTACTTAAAAACACTATTTTCAACACAGGAAGAGATGGTATGTACGTAGCTGGAACAAACTGTGAAGTAGCTTATAACGATGTTTCTCATTCTCAAATAATTAATAGTGACTCTGGTGTTTTTTATACCGTAGGAAACGACAACCCTAAGAATAACGAAATTCACCACAACTGGTTTCATGACGCTACCGCTCCTTCTTATTCTCACAACCCTAGTTCCCCAGCAAAAGCTGCTGGTATATACTTAGACAATGATAGTAAAGGATACTCAGTACACCACAATGTAGTCTGGAATATCTCTTGGACAGGTTATCAAGTAAACTGGAATAATGTTGATTTGAATTTTTATCACAACACCATTTGGAATGCGTGGGGAGCTATGGATTCATGGGACATCAATGGACCACAATTGAATAATAAAATATACAACAACTACGCCAACACAGGTTCTTGGTTTACAAAAACTAATACAGATTTTGACATAAAAAACAGTCCTATTTTTTCTGATTCACCATTTGAAAATGCATCGGAACAAAATTTTATGCCCAAAGCAGGAAGCAGTCTAATAGATACCGCTCCAATCATCTCTGGGTTTTCTAAAATTTACAAAGGAGCTTCTCCAGATATTGGTGCTTATGAAAGAGGAGGAACAAGATGGACAGCAGGAGTAAATGCGATTGAGGACACTGGAAACGATGATACTTGGACAATTTTTGACACACAATTCACCATCAATTCAACATCAGAAACATGCCCAGACGAAAACAATGGAACTGCTTTTATTACAGCAGACATCTCTGGTAACTACAAGGTTGAATTCAACAACACCAGTAGAAGTTTTACAAAAGAAACTACTTTTACCAACCTTTCTCCAGGTACTTACCCTCTTTGTATTTCTAATCAAGGAGAGACCGATCGTCAATGTTATGAGATTGTAATTAACAGCAGTGAAAATATTATAGCTACCTCATCACTATCCGCGACATTATTAAACTTAGAAATAGAAAAAGGAACTCCGCCTTTTTCCGTTTATATAAATGGTAATGAAACTCTAAACACCTCTTCTAAAAACATCCAAACTAAAGTACATAACGGAGACATTGTAGAAGTTAAATCTCACGAAGCGTGCGAAGGTTCTATTATTAAAACTATTGACTTTAATGAAAATATAATAGCTACTCCCAATCCTACAACGGGAATTTTCTACATACAAACCTCTATAAGTAACGGAAACATCCCTGTTAAAATCTACAATACACAATCGTTATTAATTAAATCTAACACCTACAAAATTAATAACGGAACCATTCTTATCAACCTAGAGAATCAAAGTCCTGGAGTTTATTTTGTGAAAATTTTCAACGAAAATTCTAAAGTACTAAAAGTAATTAAGAAATAACCTTACATAATAACAGCCAGTATTTTAACAAAAAATACTGGCTGTTCACTTTAGGCATAATAATTGGTTAATTTTGAATAAAAAAAATCAAAACACTATGACTAAAAAAATTACTTTATTCACCACTATTCTATTCATCGCTATAACTAGCTCTATTAAAGCTCAAATAAACAAAGACGATAATAAATTTTTAATTGGAGCACAAATCACACAAAGTCACGAAGATACAGGTCTGGGATTTAATGTAACAAGTCCTATGCTTGATCGTAAGAACATTGCTCTTAGGCTAAGAGGAGATGTGTTGTGGAAAAAAATTATCAGCTTAGACATAAAAGACAAAAAGATAGATGCTCCATACTCCAAACTGTCTCTTGGTGTTGTTGGCTTTGGAGGCGAGTTATTTGATGCCACAAAAGTGTATGGTGAGGGAGGTTTAACTTTTATTTTCCCTACCAATAATCCGTCTTCGGATGCTAATTTTTTTGGTGGTTATGGAGTATTTGGCCTAGAATATAAAACAAACTACAAAAATTATTGGTTTTTAGAGATTGGAGGAATTGGAACTGGAGGAACCACTAAGAGTATATCTGCCAATGGAGTTCTTTTTAATTTTGGATATAGATACAAGATCTACTAACATGAAAATATCCTTAAGAAAAGCCAACCTACAAGACTTAAAAGAGATTCAACAACTTTTTGTTGAGAGCATAAATCATACTTGTAATAAGGATTACAATACACAACAAATTAAAGTATGGACGGCCTCGGTAAAAAAGATCGAAAAATGGAGTTCTAAACTTACTTCACAATACTTTATAGTTGCAGAAACGCAGCATAAAATTATAGGCTTTGCATCGTTAGAACAAGGAAACTATTTTGATTTATTATACGTTCATAAAGATTTCCTTAGAAAAGGAGTGGCTAGCTTACTCTATAACAATATAAAAAAAGAAGCACTCCTAAGCGGCTTTCAAAAGCTACATACCAAAGCCAGTATAACCGCTGTTCCTTTTTTTAAAACCAAAGGGTTTACTATAAAGACTGAAAATAAAAATAGACTAAACGGAGTTGAAATCATCAACTACGATATGGAACAATAGCTATTTAAAAGAATTTTTTAGCCTTTAAAACAGCTCCACCAATACGCTTGTATTTTACTTTTTTTCCATTCACACAGAAATAATAAACTCCACGCTCTTTTAACTCAGAAATTTCTAAGAGGATAACATCGCTTACATTGCAATGAAAATCTTTTGCAACTCTCTTCTTAATATACTTCATAGAAGATTTACTCCTTTTTAATTGCGTCTGTATCTTATTATTTAACTTCGGTTCTTTGTAATCACTTGCCAAATCGCATCCTCCTTTTGCAACGGCAGCTCCAAGATCTTGCTTTAGTTCCTCTTTTTTCTCTGGTACAACTGCATCAATATACTCCCAAGTATAGTCTGCTTTTAACAACACTCTACGTCCATCGTCGGTTTTAACAATATGGTTATTTTGAGAAAAGCTTACAGTAAAAGCCAACAAGAATAATAAAAAGATATATTTTTTCATTTTGTAAGAATTCTAAATCCACCCAAAAATACAATTAAAAACATACAATTCTCATGTATCTTCTTTTGATTTTATTCTATAACTTTCACTTATGGAAATTTATCAGCTGCCAGAATATTTAGGTTTGGAAAGTCATCAGGATTTTCAAATGTATAGATACCAAACTCACAAAGAAAACAACAAACACAAGGTGTCTTTACAAATGAATACCTTTAGTTTTTTAACAGATGGCTACAAACAAGTTTTTGCTCAGAACGAACCTATTGCTATTGATAATAAGAAATTTCTATTTATGAGAAAAGGGCATTGTTTAATGACCGAAAGATTAACCCACCAAAACACCTCTTACAAGAGTCTTTTACTTTTTGTTAGTACTGCTGCAATTGAAAACTTTATTAGTCAAAACAATATAAAGCCAAACAAAACAAACACTCTTAGTCCTATTCAGCAATTTTCCTACGACCCTTTTCTTAAAAATTTTGTAACTAGTTTAGAACATATTTACAACTTAACACCATTGGTTAAAGGAAAAATATTAGGCAACAAATTTCATGAATTAATGCACTATCTTATAGAGACATATGGAACCGAATTTCTATCTCCTTTTTTTAACAACAACACCTCTATAGAAAAACAGTTAACAAAAGTTGTTGAAGCCAATAAATACGAAAAACTAAGTCTATCAGAATTGGCTTTTTTATCTAACATGAGCCTTTCTACGTTTAAAAGAACATTTCACAAACACTACAATAGCTCACCTAGTAAATGGTTTAAAGAACAACGATTAGAACATGCCAGCGTGCTTCTAAAAACAAAAGCTCCCTCGGAAATATATCATCTTGCAGGTTACGAATCTTTATCTAATTTTATACAAGCTTTTAAAAAAAAGTATGGTACAACCCCCAAACAGCATCAAGTAACTTGAACTTTTAGCAATAGTTTTTGACCTTTTGCCAACAAATTTTTAATCTAGATAAGCTTAAATTTGTGATACATAAAAACAGCATATTATGAAACAACTTTTTACAATTGCATTTGCCTTTTTAATTAGCAATGCTTTATTCGCGCAAAAAACATTTACACTTAGTAGTAAAACGCTAGGAGGACAAGCAACAATTACCGAAGAATTCAACGGTTTTGGATGTGTAGGTAAAAACATATCACCTGAGCTTTCTTGGGAAAACGCACCAGAAGGGACAAAAAGTTTTGCAGTTACTGTATACGACCCAGATGCCCCTACAGGAAGTGGATGGTGGCACTGGTTGGTGTTTAACATTCCAGCAGATGTAAACCAATTGGTTCCCGATGCTGGTAACCCTAAATCTGGCTTAGCACCAGAAGGAGCAATTCAAAGCACCACAGATTATGGATCTAAGGGTTATGGTGGTCCTTGCCCACCAGAAGGACATGGCCTACACCAATACATTATTACAGTACACGCGTTAGACACAGAAAACTTAGGTTTAAATGCAGATACCAATGCTGCTGTAGTAGGTTACTATTTAGGAAACCACACACTAGCTAAAGCTACTATTGTAGCTTATTATAAAAGAGACAAGAAATAATATTTCTTAAAAGTTGATTTGTTGAAACGTGCATTCGTTACTTCAATAATTTAAAAAGAGGTTTGCTTAATTCAAACCTCTTTTTTTATGCTATTACCAAATTTCATAACGAATCCCTTCGTTGTTCATATAGGTATTCTCCTCTTTGTTTAGATTGATTTCATTTCCAAAATAATCTGTTACCACAATACCAACAGCTTCGGCAATACAAGAACTTGCTGCAAAATCCCAAGCAGAACCACCTCCTTGCTTATCTCTATGTGGCTTTATATAGACCGCAGGAGCATTTTCTATAACACTCATGGCATTTATGACTGCTCCTTGATGTGAAACCACCTCTAACACTCCATTATATTTCTCCTTAGATATTTTCTCTAAAGACTGAATTAAAAAAGGATAAGCTCCAGAGGATAGAAAACTTAAATCGCTATAAAATGTTAACGGTTTATTTTCGTTATACGTTATTACAAACTCCTCTCCATTTTTATAAGCCTTTTCTCCTTTTATAGCATCGTAAAGATTGTCATTATAAGGATCGTAAGCAACCCCTAACACACACTTACCCGCCTTAGAAACCAACCCTATAGAAACAGAAAAACCATTCGTTTTTTTGGTAAAAGGCAAGGTTCCATCAATAGGATCTACCGTAAAAAAGTAATCTTTTACCAAGCGACTTCCATCATCAGGTGTTTCTTCTCCCAGCCAACCTAAATCGTACTTTTCTATACTTGATTGCAACGCTACTGCAACTATTTTTTGAGCATTAATATCTACTTCTGTTACAATATCCGAAGCAATGCTATTGGTTCCTTTGCTCCCCACTTCATAATCCTCGTTAAGCTTACTCATAATATACTTACCCGCTGTTAAAGCTGCTTTTTTAGCTATTTCTTTTAGCTCTTGTAAGTCTAACAATTGAAGTTCCATGCTTTTAGTTTTAAGAAAGCTAAGTTCGATAATCTTATAGACTAGAAAAATATTTTCTAAGATTATAATGGTAATTTAATACCATCTCGAAAATATATTTCACTAATCTTATTTGATCCAACATCTCGACTCCGCTCGATGGCCTATATTTTTTTTAGGTGTTCGAGCGGAGTCGAGAACTAAATAAACTTGATAAAAAATTGATACAAAAAAAATGCTTCAGAGTTATATCTCTGAAGCATTTCGTTTTCTTTATTCTTATTATGTTATTCCGCTAAAAAAGCAGTTACATTCTTTTCTATACGCTCTAACACATCAGAAATATCTGCTTTCACAAAAGATTCTCCAGTAATTTGCTCGTACAACTCAATGTATCTATTAGAAATTTCTTCTATTTTTTCGTCTGTTAACTCAGGAATTTGCTGTCCTTCTTTTCCTTGAAAGTCATTTTCTATCAACCATTGACGCACAAACTCTTTAGATAATTGCTTTTGAGCCTCACCATTATCTTGTCTTTCTTGATACCCTTCTGCATAGAAATAACGAGAAGAGTCTGGTGTATGAATTTCATCAATCACCACAATCTTTCCATCTGCAGTTTTTCCGAATTCATACTTCGTATCTACTAAAATCAATCCTCTTTCTGCTGCTAATTCAGTTCCTTTTTGAAACAAAGCCAATGTGTAAGCCTCTAACTGCGTGTAATCTTCTTCAGACACTACTCCGTTTGCCAAAATAGCTTCACGAGAAATATCTTCATCATGATCTCCCAAGTCTGCTTTAGTCGTTGGTGTAATAATTGGAGTTGGAAATTTATCATTCTCTTTCATCCCTTCAGGCATGGTAACTCCACATAAAGTTCTTTCACCACTTCTATAAGTTCTCCACGCATGACCTGTACAATATCCACGTACTACCATTTCTACTTTAAAAGGTTCACACGCATAACCAACCGTAACATTAGGATCTGGTGTCCCCAATACCCAGTTTGGACAAATATCTTTGGTTGCTTCTAACATTTTAGCCGCAATCTGATTTAAAATCTGTCCTTTGTATGGAATTTGTTTCGGCATAATTACATCAAAAGCAGAAAGCCTATCCGATGCAATCATTACTAATTTTTCTTCTACAGTATATACTTCGCGAACTTTTCCTTTGTAAACCGCTGTTTGGTTTGGAAAGTTAAAATTGGTATCGTTGATTGTGTTACTCATACTCTTAAATTAAGTGTTGCAAAAATACATTTTTAGAATCAAGTATCTAGATTCAAGAATTAAGACTTTATAAAATATAAATACCTGACTCTTGGATCATGATTCCTACATCTATATATCCGTCTCTATACTCTTATAAGCTGTTATAATTTCTTTTACCAAACGGTGACGAATAACATCTCTACCATCTAAGAAAACTTGGGCTATTCCTTTTACATCTTTTAAGGCTAACAACGCTTCTTTTAAACCTGAAACTTGCTTTCTTGGCAAATCAATTTGTCCTGGGTCCCCCGTAATGATAAACTTTGCTCTTTTCCCCATACGGGTTAAAAACATTTTCATTTGCTGATGCGTCGTGTTTTGGGCTTCGTCTAAAATAACAAAAGCATTATCTAAGGTTCTACCACGCATAAAAGCCAAAGGGGCTATTTGAATCACTCCTTTTTCCATATAAGATGCCAATCGTTCGGCCGGAATCATATCACGTAAAGCATCGTACAAAGGTTGCATGTATGGATCTAACTTTTCTTTCATGTCTCCGGGTAAAAAACCTAAGTTCTCTCCAGATTCTACAGCAGGACGTGTTAGAATAATTCTTTTTACTTCTTTTTCCTTTAGAGCTCTTACTGCCAAAGCAACAGCAGTGTAAGTTTTACCGGTTCCGGCTGGTCCAACAGCAAACAACATATCATTTTCATCAACAGCCTTTACCATACTCTGCTGATTTAAGGTTTGAGCTTTTACCAAATTACCTCCTACTCCGTGTACCAATACGTCATCGTATTTTTTGGTCTTTTGAATTTCACTCTGAGAAGACAACAACAATTGTTCAATACTGGTATAATCTAGCTTATTGTATTTTATCAAAAAGCTTTCCAACATCTGAATCCTCTTTTCAAATTCATCTAACAAAACAGCTTCTCCATAAGCCTTTATTACATTGCCCCTTACTACTAATTTTAGCTTTGGATAATACGATTTTATCAAATCTATATTTGCATTGTTCGTTCCAAAAAAATCAATTGGATTTACGTCTTCTAAAGTAATTAACCGTTCGTTCAAGCTCTATTTTGGTTTTATAAATTGAAGCTACAAAGTACATAATTATCATTTACATTTCTTTAAATTTGCCCTATTATTATCCAAAATTTAGCAACAACAGTAATTTCTATGGCATTAATAACCCTTACAACCGATTTTGGAACAAAGGATCATTTTGTATCTGCGGTAAAGGGAGCTATTTATTCTTTGTTGCCTACCACTACTGTGGTAGATATATCTCACGAGATTTCTCCTTTTAACATTACAGAAACTGCCTATATTCTTAAAAATGCTTACAAGAGTTTTCCCGAGGGAACCATTCATATTGTTGGAGTAGATACAGAGTTAACCCCTATTAACAAACATATTGCATTGGCTTTAGATGGACAGTATTTTGTATGTCCCGATAATGGAATTATGTCTTTGATAGCTTCTGAGGTTAAACCCAATAAAATAGTAGAAATTAACATTCACGAACATATAGAAACTAGCTTTTCTGTACTCGATGTTTTTGTACATGTTGCTTGTCATATTGCGCGTGGTGGAACTTTAGATGTTATTGGAAAACCACTAACAGAGATTAAAGCCAATGTAGAATTACAGCCTAAATTGGAAGGTTCTAAAATTGTAGGATCTATTATATATATAGACAATTACGGAAATGCTGTTTCTAATATTTCCAAAGAGTTGTTTCAGGAGTTTGGTAAAGGTAGACCTTTTACAATTTCTGCAGGAAGGTATACTACTTCTAAAATTGCAAACAAATACAGCGATATTATAGATTTTAATTCCCCAGACTCTATAAAATTTGGACCAGGAACAAGATTAATGTTGTTCAACTCCAGTAATTTTTTAGAAATTGCTATTTATAAAAGTAATCCTAAAACCGTAGGAGCTGCTTCTACCCTATTAGGATTAAATTACAGAGAACCCATAACCATAGAATTTAAACAATCGAACACGCACTAATGAAAGCTATTTTTAATAAAGAAATACAATCATTTTTTAGCAATACTGTAGGCTATTTAATTATCGCTTCTTTTTTGGTAATTAACGCTTTGCTACTTTGGTTTTTTAAAGGATATAGCAATGTAATTGTAACTGGTTTTGCCAACATCAATGCATTTTTCACCAATAGCTCGTGGATTTTTGCCTTTTTAATTCCGGCAATCACCATGAAAAGCTTTGCAGACGAATATCAGCATGGAACCATCGAAACTTTAAAGACCTTACCTGTTAAAACTTACCAAATAGTATTGGGTAAGTTTTTAGCCTATGTATGTATTATATTGCTTGCAATTGCTCCAACATTAGTTTTTGTTTACAGCACTTATCAGTTAGGAGACCCTAAAGGAAATATCGATTTAGGAAGTACTTTTACTTCTTATATAGGTTTAATTTTATTAGCATCTACCTACATATCTATAGGGATTTTTAGTTCTTTAGTCACCAAAAACAACATTACCTCTTTTATAATTGCTTGTGTAATTAATGTGGTTTTCTATTTTGGTTTTCCCGCTTTAGAAAACATATCAGAAACGTCCACGTTTGGTTGGAATACTTTAGGAATTCCAGAACATTTTGAAAGCATGACTCGTGGGGTTATTTCTTATACCGATATTGCATATTTTGTATCACTCACATTTCTTTTTATAGGATGTACTCAACTAAAATTAAATGATGATTAAAAAGAAAGCGTATCTATATCTAATTTTATTTGTGGTTCTGAATATCTTTTTCGCAAATCAAATTCACTTTCGTTGGGACTTTACCAAAGATCAAAAATACTCTTTATCCAAGCCTACTAAAGAGTTACTAAACTCCTTAGACACCCAGGTGTACATACAAGTATACTTAACTGGAAATATGCCTTTTGACTTTGAACGTTTAAGTAGAGAAACCGATTATTTTTTAAAAGAGTTAAATGCCTCTAACACTAATATCAACTACCTTTTTATTGACCCTAAAGGAAAAGAAGACAAACTGATAAAACAAGGCCTAACACCAAGCAGATTGACCGTACAAGAAGATGGTAAAATATCCGAAAGCATTATTTTTCCATGGGCTATTGTGAGAGCCAATAAAAAATCTAAAAAAGTAAATTTATTAAAGAGTTCCTTTTTTGAAGACGAAGCTACACAGATTGAAAACTCGGTGCAAAATTTAGAGTTTGCTTTTGCCAATGGAATACAAAAAGTAAGTGCTGAAAAAAAACAAAAAATTGCGGTATTAAGAGGAAACGGAGAATTGCAAGACATTTACCAATACGACTTGCTAAAGAGTTTGGGCGAAAATTATTTTTTAGCTCCATTTACCTTAGATTCTGTAGCTAAAAACCCTCAAAAAACACTAGAACAGTTACAACAGTACGACTTAGCAATTATTAGCAAACCAACGGAAGCTTTTACCGAACAAGAAAAATTTGCATTAGATCAGTTTACCGTAAATGGAGGAAAATCTATTTGGTTGTTAGACTTGGTACACACTCCTAAAGATAGCTTAATGCAATACGGAAAGTTATTAGCTTATCAACGAGATCTAAATTTAACAGACTACTTATTTAATTACGGAGTTAGAATTAACAAACACTTGGTTAGAGATCTATACGCAGCTAAAATTCCATTAGCCACAGGTAAAGTAGGAAACAATACCCAGTTTGACGAATTTTTATGGGATTACTACCCAGTTGTTAAAAGCAACGAAAAACATGTTATTACCAAAAACATTGGACAAGTAAAACTGGAGTTTGCCAATAGCATAGATACATTAAACAAAAACATAAAAAAAACACCTTTACTAGAAAGTTCTAACTTAACCAAAACCACATCGGTTCCTAACTATATTAGCCTATCTAGTATTACAGAGAGTAACAATATGGACTCCTACAATCAACCCTCTAAAATTTTAGGTGTTTTATTAGAAGGAGATTTTTCTTCGGCTTACGCAAACAGAATAAAGCCCTTTAAAAATAAATTTATAGACCAAGGAAAGAACAATAAAATGGTGGTAATCACAGATGGAGATATCAGTTCTAATCAAATTAACAAAGGGCAACCTTTAGAGTTAGGGTTAGACAAGTGGACCAATACCTTTTATGCCAACAAAGAGTTCTTAACCAACACGGTAAACTACTTATTAAACGACACAGGATTAATTCAGTTAAGAGCAAAAAAAATAACCATAGACAGCATAAACAAACCTAAAGCATACAAGGAAAAAACTAAATGGCAATTGATTAATATTTTTGTTCCATTGCTTATTTTAACTGCTTTTGGTTTTGCAAATTTATACCTAAGAAAATCCAAATATTAAGCCAAGGTTATTAACAGTTTGGCCAATTATGTTCAAAAGATTTCTTTGAAACAAATTCATTTCATTCTATATTAGCTTATTCGTAAAAATATATTAGATCATCCTATGAAATTTATAGTATCTAGCTCACAGTTGTTAAAGCAATTGCAAGTTTTAAGCGGTGTTATTAGCTCTAGCAACACCTTACCTATTTTAGACAACTTCCTTTTCGAACTAAGTGAGAACGAGTTAAAAATCTCTGCCTCAGACTTAGAGACTACAATGTCTACTACGATAGAAGTACAGTCTGAAAACGAAGGATCTATTGCCGTTCCTTCAAGAATTTTATTAGATACTTTAAAAACACTTCCCAATCAGCCTTTAACATTTAAGATTGAGGAGAACGAAGTAGAGATGACTTCTGAGCAAGGAAGCTACGGAATGCCTTTCTTTGATGGAAGCGAATTCCCGAAAGCAGTAGAATTAGAAAACCCTAGTACTACATTGGTTCCTGCAAATGTATTAGCAAATGCAATTTCTAAAACTATTTTTGCTGCAGGTAACGATGAGTTAAGACCTGTAATGAGTGGTGTATTCTTCCAATTTGGAACTGAAGATTTAACTTTTGTAGCAACAGATGCACACAAATTAGTAAAGTACACAAGAACAGATGTAAAAGCAGACACTGCTGCTGAATTTATTATGCCTAAAAAACCTTTAAATATTTTAAAGGGGATTTTAGCATCATCGGATGCGGAAGTAAGTATTTCTTACAACGAGTCTAATGCTAAGTTTACATTTGACAATGTTTCTTTAATCTGTAGATTGATTGACGGAAAATACCCAAACTACAATGCAGTAATACCAAAAGAGAATCCTAACGTTTTGTCTATTTCTAGAAACTCCTTCTTAAGTTCTACAAAGCGTGTATCTATTTTCTCTAGCAAAACAACACACCAGATTCGTTTAAAAATGGCTGGGACTGAATTAAATATTTCTGCAGAAGATATTGATTTCTCTAACAAAGCAAACGAACGTTTGTCTTGTGACTATAATGGAGACGATATGGAAATTGGATTCAACTCACGTTTTTTAACAGAAATGCTAAACAACTTAGCTTCTGAAAATGTTCAATTAGAAATGTCTTTACCAAACAGAGCGGGAATTTTAACACCTGCAGACGGTACAGAAGAGGGCGAATTAATTACCATGTTGGTAATGCCTGTTATGTTGAGTAACTAAACTAGAACTAACTATATTTTTAAAAGCGTTTTGCACATCCTGTAAAACGCTTTTTTTGTTTACCTTCATGGTAAAATTAAAAAGCGATGAACTTCCTTGCTCATTTATACTTAGCCAATACAGACAAAGAGGTGATTATAGGGAATTTTATTGCCGATACGCTAAAAGGAAATAAATACGATCAATTTTCTAATGGTATACAGTTTGGAATTAAAATGCACCGCGCTATAGATGTATTTACAGATGAGCATCCTATTTTTAGAAAAAGCAAAAGACGATTAGATCCAAAATACCGACTTTACAAAGGAGTCATTATCGACTTAATTTACGATCACTTTTTAGCAAAAAACTGGAGCAAATACTCTGCAATTCCCCTAGATACTTTTACACAAGGTATCTACGAACTATTTTACGACAACTTTGATACATTGCCACAAAAAGCACAACATATGATTCCTTATATGGCACAACAAAACTGGCTGTATAAATACAGAACCATACAAGGAATTGGAGAAATTATGCACGATATGAATGTAAGAACTCGTGGCATTTCTAAAATGAACGAGGCTGTAGAAGATTTAAAAGAGAATTACACTATTTTTGAAGAGGATTTCACTGCTTTTTTTGATGAAATTCAGAACTACTGTACAGAATACCTAAAAAAATATGACCGCAAAAACCTTAAGTAACGGACTCCTAAGAACACTGGCTATTATTGTCGGAATTTTTGCAATAATTTGGTTTTTCATTCAAATAAAAACCATTATTGTTTACATAATTATCTCTGCAATTTTAGCACTTATCTCTAGACCACTGGTAAAATTTTTAACCCGAAAACTAAAATTAAAAAGCACCTTGGCTGCAGTAATTGGTATGTTCACTTACATTATATTTATTACTGTTTTAATCAACGCTTTTGCACCTTTAATTAGCAAGCAAAGCGAAAACATTGCCTTATTAAACTCTGATGAATTTAAAGACAAAGTAGAAGTATTAACTACAGAAATAAACACTTATCTACTAGCTAATAATATTGACATTCTAGAAAAAACAAAAAACTTTGATTTTATTCCTAGTATTAAAAACATTCCTAATATTTTAAACGTAGTACTAGGAAGTATTGGTTCTTTTAGTATGGGATTATTTTCGGTTTTGTTCATCACGTTTTTCTTTATGTCAGACTCTAAAATTCTAACCAAAGGTACTTTTGCTATGATTCCTAAAAAGCAAATCTACCACGCAGCAAGAGCCCTAGAAAACATTAAAGAATTATTATCTCGTTATTTCATAGGATTGATTATTCAAATAACAGTGCTATTTGCAATTTATACAATTGTACTTACTGTTTTCGACATAGAAAATGCCGTAATCATTGCATTTTTATGCGCTCTATTTAATCTAATTCCTTACATAGGTCCTTTAATTGGAGCCATTATTATGTTTGTTTTAGCAACCACTAACAATCTAGATTTAGATTTTCAGAACGAAATACTACCAAATACTTTCTATATAATGGGAGGTTATCTGTTTGCTCAATTGGTAGATAATTTTGTGAGTCAGCCTTTAATCTTTTCTAAGAGTGTTAAATCTCATCCTTTAGAAATTTTCTTAGTGATTATGATTTTTGGAAGCTTATTTGGAGTCGTTGGAATGGTGGTTTCTATTCCTTGTTACACAGCTATTAAAGTAATTGCCAAGGAATTCTTTAACAAGTATTACGCAGTAAAATTGTTAACTCAAGATTTATAGTTTGAATCCAAAACTACTACAAAAAGAAGTTCAAGAATACATTAAAAACAACCTTAAAACCGATATTACACAATTGGTTTTAAAAGGAAGTTCTTTTGATGGCATTACCACTCAAGAATTAATTGAGCAAGTAGAGGCTAAAAAACGATCTCAGAAAAAACTACCTACTTGGTTTGCTACAGAAGGAGTTTTCTACCCTAATAAGCTTAACATAGAACAAACTTCTTCGGAAGCCACAGCAACTTTTAAAAACGAGTTGATTCAAGGGAAATCTATTATAGACATTACAGGAGGTTTTGGGGTTGATTGTAAAGCGTTTTCCGAGTGTTTTGAATCGGTTACACATTGCGAATTGAATGCTGGATTATCAGAAATTGTTCAACACAACATACAGCAGTTTCAAACAACAAACATAAAATGTATTCAAGGAGATGGAGTTGAATACATTCTAGAAAACGAACAAACCTATGACTGGATTTACGTAGACCCTTCTCGTAGAAACGATGTAAAAGGAAAAGTATTCTTACTAAAAGATTGCTTACCAAACGTTCCTTTGCATTTAGAGGCACTATTAGAAAAGAGCAACAATATCTTAATTAAAAACTCCCCTCTAATAGACATTACAAGCTGTATCAACGAACTACAATTCGTAAAAGAGGTGCATGTAGTCGCTTTACAAAACGAGGTAAAAGAGGTTTTGGTGATGATTGAAAAAGGATACGAGGGAGAAATTAAGATTTCGGCCACCAATCTCGATACAAAAATAAACACCTTTGAGTTTAGCTACCAACAAGAGTACAATTACGAGCTTTCTGAGCCTTTAAAATACATTTACGAACCGAATAGTGCTATTTTAAAATCAGGAGGATTTACAGCTGTTTGTGAACAATTGGAAGTAAAAAAACTACACAAACACTCTCATCTTTATACCTCAAACCAAGTTGTAGACTTCCCGGGACGTAGTTTTGAAATTTTACACATCCTTCCTTATAACAAAAAACAACTCATAAAATTACTCCCAACTAAGAAAGCAAACATCACCACACGTAACTTTAAAGAATCCGTAGCTACCATTCGTAAAAAAACAGGAATTAAAGATGGTGGAAACACTTATTTATTTTTTACCACGAATTTAAAGAATAAACAAGTGGTTTTGGTTTGTGAGAAAACTAACAAATAAGTTAAAATTACACTCTACACCCTTTAATTTACACAATTAGCCCCTATTAAAAACTGAACTATATATTAGTTTTACCCGTTGATTTTAATGTTTTTAAAATGAAAAAGTTTTTTTTAGTTCTTTTTATTATTGGATTGATTACTTCTTGTAGTAAAGAAGACACTGTTATAAGTAACACCTCAGATTCAGAAGAAGTTCCTCAAAAAGAGGACGAAAAAGAAGAAGAGAAAAAAGACGATATAAACATTGATTCAGAAACTGAAATAGAATTATCAGAAGCTAATTTATATGGAGAGTGGGATGTTATTGAACTAAACTTCTCTAGCATTGAAAAGTCAGGCATAAGCGGAGGAAACCCAGATGTAATTGAAATAACAGGAGCGTTAACAAAATCCAGTTATAAATTAAACATCTCTAACAACACAATTGCTAGAACTGGAGAATACACCTTAAAAAACACCATTAAAACTAAGTTTCATGGTTTTGATGAACGTACTCAAACCGAAACCAGAACTTATTCGGATATTTTATACGAAACTAAAATTAGCATCCTTGCTGGAGATAGAAGAATTGACTCTCGTTCGTCAAACAACATAGAGTTATACGCACAAAAAATTACTACTAATTTTTTACAACTAAAACTATTAGAAAAACACTCTCAGGATGGAGGTAACAGCACTAAAAACAACACTTATACTATTATTCTAAAAAAAATAATTTCAGAAAATAATGGCGAAGAAATAGAAAATGAAGATTGCTCTCAATATGAATCTATTGACGAAAACTCAAAAGTATTAATTGCAAGCAAAGAAGGATACGGTTTTAATCGAGAATATAGAACTAATTGGGAAAGTTTAATGAATCAAGAAGAAATAGACACTTTCTCCAAAAACAAATACACTAAAATAATTGGCGATTTAGAAATTCAAAATGCCGATGATCTTTCTGGGCTATGTAGTTTGCAAAAAATAGAAGGAAATCTAGAAATATACATCGCCAAGCTTGAAAACCTTGAAGGGCTTAACAACCTGAAAAACATTGAAGGAGACTTAATTCTACATCTTAATGACAACTTATTAAGCTTAGACGGATTAAACAACTTAAAATCTATTGGTGGATCGTTAGTTATTGTAAACAATTACAAGCTAACAAACTTAAGTAGTTTAAGTAACCTTGAGAATATATCAGATGACCTCATAGTGTTTGGGCTTAATAGTGATTTTCTAGGTTTAGAAAAAATTAGTTCTGTTAACAATCTCAAAATATCAGCCATTACAAAAATTAAAGTCGGGACATCTGAGCACAATGTACCGGATAAATATACTCCAATAACGTCTTTTAAAGGATTAGATAATTTAAAAACTATCAGAGGAAGTATAACAATTAAACATACAAATATCAACAATTTTCAACACTTAAATTCCTTAGAAAGTATTGCTTCCGAAGTTTCTATTTATGACAACAACAATCTTATAGACTTTACAGGTTTAGAAAAAATTACAGTAATAAATGATAATTTTTATATAGTAGGTAATGAGTCTTTAAAAAACTTTAATGGCCTAAATAATTTAAAACAAATTAATTCAAAACTTAGATTTAGCGACAATACGCATGATAGAAACAGCTCATTAAAGAACTTTATTGGCTTTGATAATCTTGAATATATTAACGACATAATGATTTCTAACAGTGGATTTAAAGGTTTACCAAATCTAGAAAACTTCATAGGTTTCAATAAACTTAAGACCGTTAGAAAACTTTCGCTAGAAATTTACAATCATCCAATAATTACCAATCCAAAACTTGAATTTAACGGCTTTAATTCTTTAACAAAAGCTTATAGTTTCTCCATTCAATTTTACAACAATGACAAAACTTATAAAATAATTCGTTTTGCAGAAAACTTATTACCTAATTACGATATAGAGATAGACAAATCATATTTTATATCTTCCGAAGAGTTTAATAAGTTAGGCTCTATAACTCATTAAGCTCATCTAATAAAGCCTTTAAATACTCTTTCATCCCCCCATAAACAAACTCCAACTCCTCTTGTTTTATAATATACGGAGGAACGATATACAAGGTATTCCCTAGTGGTCTTAAAAAGATTCCTTTATTCATAAAGTGATTGAAGATCGCATTCCTATCTTTTCCGTAACGGTCAATATCTAAGTCTAAGTCAATAGCTAGAATAACCCCAAGTGTTCTTATCTCTTTTACTTTTGGATGTTCCTGAACATCTTTTACAAAAGCCTCATGTGATTTTTCAATTCGCTGCATTCCTTCTTGAATTTCTTCCATTTGTAGCAACTCCACACTCGCAATTACCGAAGTACAAGCAATTGGATTTGCAGAATAGGTGTGCCCATGGAAGAATCCTTTAGAGATTTCATCCGCATAAAAAACATCGTATATTTTTTGAGTACAAGTGGTCAATCCCATAGGAACCATTCCACCAGTTAATGCTTTGGACAAGCACATTACGTCTGGTTTATTTTCTAATCTATCAGAAGCAAAATAAGTTCCTGTTTTTCCGAAACCTGTCATTACCTCGTCAGCCACACAAACAGCATCGTATTTCTGTGCTAAAGCGATTAACCGATCTAAATGTTCTGCTTTGTGCATTCGCATACAATTGGCTCCTTGCACTAAAGGTTCAAACACAAAACAAGCCACTTCATCCGTAGCTAGTAACTCCTCAAAGTCAGCTAAAACTTCATTGATATTTTCCTCTGTAGGAACTGGAATTCTATCTACATTTAAAACCACATCAGAAAAAGGACCGTTATACACATCCAAACCAGAAACAGACATTGCCCCAAAAGTATCTCCGTGGAAAGCATTTTCAAAAGCAACTATTTTCAGTTTCTTTTTTCCTTGGTTAAAATGGTATTGCAAACTCATTTTAATAGCAATATCAATCGTAGTAGAACCATTATCAGAAAAGTAAATCTTCTGTTGGTTGTCTGGAAGAATTTCCATCAACTTTTCAGACATTTCCACAGCAGCAGGATGCGTAAACCCTGCAAACACCACCTGATCCATTGTAGCAACTTGCTCCTGCACCTTTTTCACCATATGAGGATGACAGTGTCCATAAGAACAAGTATACCAGGAAGAAATAGCATCTATGTATTCCTTTCCCTCTTCATCATACAAATACACTCCATTCGCTTTCACAATTCCCAAATGCTCAGGAGTCATTTTATGCTGCGTAAGTGGGTGCCACAAATGCTTTTGATCTCTTTTATTTAAGCTCATTCTCTAAGTTTTCTTTAAATAAATCAGCGTATTTTTTTATTACTTTTGGGTTCACATCTACTTCTTCATCTACGCTACCAATTACTGGAACCCCAGTCATTTTATCAATAATACTTTCTGTAGTAGTATGTTCGTTACCACTGTAAATTAAAGCCATTTTACAACCTTTTTGTTGTAACAACTCTAAAGTCATTAAAGTATGATTGATACTCCCCAAATAATGCCTAGAAACCACTATCACCAAAGCATCCGACGGAATTATATCAGCAATCGTTTGTGTATCGTTAATCGGAACCAACAAGCCTCCCGCTCCTTCTATTACCAATGTGTGTTCTGTCTCGGGAGCTATAATTTTATCCAACTCAATGGTTACTCCATCAATCTCTGCTGCAGCATGTGGGCTCATAGGTGTTTGTAAGGCATAGGTGTTTTTGTAAAACACGGATTTAGAATTGCTAACCAAAGCTTTTACTCTATCCATATCTCCAAAATCAACATCTCCCGCTTGTATGGGTTTCCAATAATCAGCCTGTAAGGCCTCTACTAAAATGGCCGAAACCAATGTTTTACCAACATCGGTTGAAATTCCAGTTACAAATATTTTTTTCTGCATCGTTCCGCTAACTCTTTTCTTTAATTAATTGTAATAATTTATCAATCTCTTCTTCTGTATTAAAAGCATGCAAACAAATACGCAAACGCTCCTTTCCTTTAGGAACTGTAGGAGACATGACTGCTTTTACACTAATACCTGTACTCTGTATTTTTGCTGCTAGAGATTTTACAGCATAATTACCAGGTACAATAGAACAATGAATAGCACTGTTGCTTTCTATAAAACGATCCTCTAAATCTAATGTCTTTAATTGCTGCTTAAAATAAGTGATTTTTGTTTTTAAGTTCAATTGGCTTTCTCCTTCTGCTAGTTCTTGATAAGCAGCTTTTATAGTTGCTACCGCATGCAACGGTATGGCAGTTGTATATATAAAGGAACGAGAAAAGTTAATTAAGTATTCCCTTAATCCTGTAGGTCCTAAAACTATCGCTCCATGACAACCTAAGGCCTTTCCAAACGTATGTACTCGTGCAAAAATTTTAGACTCCAAATCTAGCTCATTCGCTAACCCTTTTCCTTTCTCTCCAAACACTCCGCCTGAATGTGCTTCATCAATAATTAAATGTGCTTTGTATTGCTCACATAAATCTACTATTTCCTTTAATGGAGCAGTATCTCCATCCATAGAATAGACCGTTTCAATAGCGACATACAATTCAGTACTTTTTTCAGAAAATCGTTTTAATTTCTTTTCTAGATCCTCTAAATCGTTATGCTTAAACTTATAAGTACTAGCATTGCTCATTCTAATCCCATCACGTACCGAAGCATGAATCAATTCATCAAACAACAACACATCGTTCTTTTGCAATACTGCTGAAAACAATCCCACATTCGCATCATATCCGGAATTGTATAGTAACCCAACTTCAGCATTATGAAATTCGGCTAATTGCTCCTCAACCTCTAAATGCAAAGAATGTGTTCCAGAAATTAATCTAGACCCTGTACTTCCATTAGAAATTATACTTTCCTTTACATAATCTAAAGCCTTATTCGCAATAATATTAGAGGATGCAAACCCTAAATAATCGTTAGAATAAAAATCTATTTGAGTAGACTTTAACTCCAAAGATCGCAAAGAATTACTCTCTATTCTATCTTGTAACTTTTGTTGTAAAGATTTAGGAATATTATACATAGTAGGCAAAAATAAAAAACGCTATCTAAAAATAGATAGCGTTTTTTTGTTTTATAAGATGATTAAAAATTAATCTGCCAAAACAATTACTTTATTGTCTTTCATTTCAACAGTTCCGCTCTTAATTTTCAGCGTTAAAACTTTATCATCATCTGCATGAGGAACTAATCCTCCTTTTAAATCGTTTAATTCGATGTGTTCCTGAGAATGCGTATGCACTTTAACAACACCTTCTGCTAATTCTGAAACAATAGCAGCGTGATTGTTTAACATTTGAAACTCTCCTTGAACTCCAGGTACTGTTACAGAATCTACTTCTGATGAAAACAATACAGCTTCTGGTGATACTATTTCTAAATACATATTTTTTAGTATTTAGTACTGAGTATTTAGTATTGAGTACATAGCATTAAAGCTTTATACTTTGTACTATATACTTTGTACTGTTATTATGCTTCAGCTAACATTTTCTCTCCTGCATCAATTGCTTCTTGAATTGATCCTCTCAAGTTGAATGCTGCTTCTGGGTACTTATCTAATTCACCATCCATAATCATGTTGAATCCTTTGATAGTATCTTTAATATCAACTAATACTCCAGGAATACCTGTAAACTGTTCAGCTACGTGGAATGGTTGAGATAAGAAACGTTGTGCACGACGTGCTCTGTGAACTACTAATTTATCTTCCTCAGATAATTCTTCCATACCTAAGATTGCAATAATATCTTGTAATTCTTTGTAACGTTGTAATAACTCTTTTACGTTTTGTGCACAGTCATAGTGTTCTTTACCTAAGATCTCAGCTGTTAAAATTCTTGAAGTAGAATCTAACGGATCAACCGCTGGGTAAATACCTAATTCAGCAATCTTACGAGACAATACTGTAGTTGCATCTAAGTGAGCAAACGTTGTTGCTGGTGCAGGGTCAGTTAAATCATCCGCAGGTACATATACTGCCTGTACAGATGTAATAGATCCTGTTTTAGTAGAAGTAATACGCTCCTGCATAGCTCCCATCTCAGTTGCTAATGTTGGTTGGTATCCTACTGCTGATGGCATACGTCCTAATAATGCAGACACCTCAGATCCAGCTTGTGTAAAACGGAAGATGTTATCTACGAAGAATAATACATCCTTCCCTTGTCCATCTCCTGCTCCATCACGGAAATATTCAGCAATTGTTAATCCTGATAAAGCTACACGTGCACGTGCTCCAGGAGGTTCATTCATCTGTCCGAATACGAAAGATACTTTAGATTCTTTCATTTTCTCATGGTCGATCTTTTCAAGATCCCATCCTCCTTCTTCCATTGAATGCTCAAATTCTTCTCCGTACGAGATAATTCCAGCTTCAATCATTTCACGCATTAAATCATTTCCTTCACGAGTTCTCTCTCCAACTCCTGCAAATACAGATAATCCTCCGTGTCCTTTTGCAATGTTGTTAATTAACTCCTGAATTAATACTGTTTTACCTACTCCAGCACCTCCAAATAATCCAATCTTACCTCCTTTTGCGTAAGGCTCAATTAAGTCGATTACTTTAATACCTGTAAATAAAACTTCTGTAGAAACAGATAAGTCTTCAAATCTTGGAGCCTCACGGTGAATAGGTAATCCATTTGCACCATCTTTTGGCAATGCTTGTAAACCATCAATAGGATCTCCAGAAACGTTAAATAAACGTCCGTAAATATTATCACCAACAGGAACCTTAATTGGTTCTCCAGTAACTATTACTTCCGTTCCTCTAGACAATCCATCAGAAGAATCCATTGCAATACATCTTACAGTATTTTCACCAATGTGTTGTTCAACCTCTAACACCAATGTGTTTCCTTCTCCACGGTTGATAACTAAAGAATCGTAAATTTTTGGAAGCTCAGTCCCAGTTTCGAAAGCAACGTCAATTACTGGTCCAATAATTTGAGCGATTTTACCTGTTGTTTTAGACATTTTTGTATTATTAAAAGAATTTAATTTCTAGTTTAATATGAAACCATTTCACGGTTTTAATTGAGTGCAAAGATATATTTTTTATTATTCTCTACAACTCCATTCTAAAAAAAAAACAAAAGGCTAAAGATTTTAAATCCTTAGCCTTTAATATGTTTTACAATCTTGAAATTAATCTTTAAAAATTATAAATCCAAGATCCGTAATATTGAGACCCAATCATTCCTGTACCTGGTGCAACAAAATAATTATGTCCTAATATATTTGCCCCTCCTATCTTAATTTTAGAATTCCATTTCTCTATATTATACATTACCTGTGCATCTACTAATGTTCTTGCGTCTATAGCTCCATCAACAAAAGAAGATTGCCAGTAGTATTTATCTTGCCATCTAACATTCAATCCAAAACCAAATCCATTGTAAACATCATTATTTCCAAAAGAAGCTTTTACTTTATGCTCTGGTGTATTAAATCCTGTTTCAAAATTTGGATCATCTTCTTGATCGAATTCTTGTTTGGCAAATGCATAGTTTATTCCTATATCATATCCATCACCAATAGTTGTCTCTAAACCAACATTTACACCATAAGAAGCTACATCTGCTTTTGTATTTGTATACAGAGAAGTTACCTGAGAGTCTCCGTTTATCAATGCCCAAACCGCATTTGGTAATGGAGTAACTACTCCAGGAACTGGAGTACCAACATCACTTAGATTGGTATTACCATAGTTAGGAACAATTACATTTATAATGTTTATAAAATCTGTGTACTTGTTGTAATAGGCACTAAAATCCAACACTGTTTTTTCAGCCATTTTTCCTCTATAACCAACTTCAAACGAAAGTACTTTTTCTGGCTTAATTAAATCTACATCTGCTTTAACTAAAGCTCCAATTGCACCTGGAATATTCCCTTCACCAGCCAACGTAGAGAAAGCCTGAGCAGAAGTTACTGTAAAAGCCTCACTGTATGCTCTTTGACCTGTAAACTGAGTTGAAGCACCAAAACCAAGAGCTTGACCACTAGCAGAATTACTAATATTTGCCGTATACCTATCTAAATTATCAGGTGCAGAACCTAACAACCTTGTATTCCCTAAATCTAAACCTATATACTGCTCTTGAGTAGTAGGGTTTCTGAAACCTGTTTGAATAGAAGCTCTAATATTGTGTTTTTTATCTTCGTCTGGGCTAAAAGAAACTGAAAATCTTGGTGAAAAATTACCATCAAAATTTTGTGCTTTATCATAACGAATAGAACCTGTTAATTTCAATCGATCATCTACTAACTTTTTTTGCATTTGAGTATATATACCAAATTCATCATAACTAATAGAACCATCAGCATCTGTATATATAGTCCCTTCAGAATTTAACACATATCTTCTAGCAGATCCTCCTACCTGTATCTCAGCAAACTCTATTTGATCTTTAAAATTATAATTAAAATCTGAATGATATAATCGAGAACTATCTACGAACTTAGCTCCTGTTTTAAAATCTGGATTACTAATAACTGTATTGAAAATACTTCTAAACTCCTCGCTATTAGGATCTGTTCTAAAATTAGTATCCGCAGCAGTTCTTGCAGCGACTCTTGCTTGAGCTTGAGTTGCTCCTCCTCCCAAAGCAGCACCATAAGCTGCTCCATAAGTACCAAACCACAACTCATCTACAGATAAAGATGTATTATTTAAAGCATTATATCCGTTAACAGCATTATTGGCAGACCTTAATGTGTTAATTCCTGCAAAACGTATGTCATAAGAATCTCCAGCATCTTCTATAGAAACATAACTTCTTATCATTAAGTTTTTAGTTCTAAACTCTAATTTATGTTGATGCATTACAAAATTCCTTAATGCGTATCTACTAGCCCCTTGGTATATGGCATTTCCTGTTCCATATTTACTCCCTAAAATAATTTCGGTATCAGAATCGCCCTCAATAGGTCTAAAATGTAAAGCAATATCCGCCTTAAAACTATCTGCAGTGTAATCCACCAAATCTCTCTCATTATATCCTGTTCTTGTTACTTTACCAAAACCTAGATCGTCTGGATTGGTAAATTCATCTCCATACACATTAATTCCATTGTAATTAAAGGTATTCTCTCTTGTTCCAGACAACACTTCTCCACTTACAGAGTTTATGTTTCTAGAATCTGAAGCAACCCAATCTGTACCTCTAAACAAAGAACCTGTAAACTTAATAGCTACCTTTTCATTTATTTTTTTTGCAACTCTAAATCCTGCATCTATAAAATGATTTACACCTCCATTATCAGAATCAGTAAATCCTATTTTACCATACACAGAAGATCCAGGGTTTGTAAAAGGATTCTTACTTCTCATTAACATAATTCCGTTAAAGGCATTAGCTCCGTACAATGCAGATGCTGCTCCAGGTAATAATTCCACAGAACCTACATCCAAATCATTCAGTCCTACTAAATTCCCTAAAGCAAAGTTTAAACCAGGAGAAGCGTTATCAACTCCATCTACCAACTGTACAAAACGAGAGTTCGCGAAAGTGGCAAAACCACGGGTATTAACAGACTTAAATGTTAAACTACTTGAGTTTACATCTACTCCTTTTAAATTTTCCAATCCATCATAAAAATTGGCAGAAGTAGTAGTTTCAACCTGCTTTGCACCAATTCTTTCAATAGTTACAGGAGACTCAAACACTCTTTCGGGTGTTCTAGAAGCAGAAAGCACTACCTGATCTAAACTGGTAACGTCTTCGTCTAAATGAATTCTCATGCTAGAATTAGCAACGGTTATTTTATGCTTATAATGTTTAAATCCAATAGCATTTACGTGTATTTCAACTGGTGGAGCTTTTTTTAGCTCTAAGGTAAAATTACCTTTTTCATCAACCACTGCTATTTCTGGAGAGTTTGCAACAGATACTGTTGCTGTAATTACTGGGGTATTGTCTTTTGAGTTTAAAACCTTTCCTTTTATCACAGTCGTGTTCTGTCCATAAAAATTAAGGCATATCAAAAAAAACAAGGAGCTTAATAGTTTTGTTTTCATAGTATAGTTATAAGTTTCTTTTAGTTGTTATACAAGTTACAAAAAAAATAAACATAGGTTTAATTACCGATATATTTTTCATAAAAAAACAATCATTTTTTTGCATTTACTTTAAGGAGTGTATTAAAATAGTATTCTTAAATTTGACGAAAATTTAATCATCCTTGGAAGTAATTCACAACTACAATAATTTTCCTGAGAACGTCAACACTGTTGTAACCATAGGAACTTTTGATGGAGTTCATGTTGGACATAGAAAAATATTGGATCAGCTTTTTAAAGAAGCTAGAGAAAAAGGGTTAAAATCTGTGCTTTTAACTTTTTTCCCACACCCTAGAATGGTAATTCAGGCTAATAACTCTATAAAGCTTATCAACACCATTGATGAAAGAATTGAAATACTTTCTAAAACAGATTTAGATTATTTAGTGATTCACCCTTTTGATAAAGATTTTTCTAACCTAAGTGCTTTTGATTTTGTTAGAAACGTTTTAGTAAACAAACTTAACGTAGAAGAATTGGTAATTGGTTACGATCATAGGTTTGGAAAAAACAGAGAAGGTGATTTTGAACAACTTAAAGACTTTAGCCACACCTTTGATTTTAACATTAAAGAAATAGAAGTACAGGATATTAATAACATTTCTGTTAGCTCTACTAAAATTAGAAAAGCCTTAACCTCTGGAGATGTTAAAACCGCCAACGAGTACCTAACCACTCCTTTTTTTATTAACGGAATGGTTGTTAAAGGGCAACAACTAGGAAACACTATTGGATTTCCTACTGCAAATATTAAAATAGCAGAAACGTATAAGTTAATTCCAAAAAACGGAGCTTACGTAATTAGAGCCATCCACAACAACCATGTTTATAACGGAATGTTAAACATAGGAAATAGACCTACTGTTAACGGTAAAGGCAAAACAATTGAGGCTCACTTATTCAATTTTGACCAAGATATTTATGATGATGATATTAGAATTGAATTTTTACATTTCTTAAGAGAAGAGACTAGATTCTACTCTATTGAAGAGCTAAAACAGCAATTATTTAAAGACAAAGAAGAGAGTTTAAACTATATCCAATCTCTATCTCTTTAATCCTCTATTCTTAGTATTAGATTGTTTCCACGTTTGAATGGAAAGACTATATTTGTGACAAATTAATTTAATATGTTACAAGTACCTTTTATTAGAGAAAATAAAGAAGAAGTATTGGCAGGATTAGCCAAACGTAACTTTAAAGATGCAGAGACAATTATTAACGATGTAATTGACACAGACGAATTAAAAAGAAGTACGCAAGCTAAGCTTGACAAAGTATTGGCTGAATCTAACTCCTTAAATAAAGAAATTGGAATTCTTTTTAAATCTGGAGAAGCCAAAAAAGCAAACATATTAAAAGAAAAATCGGGACAGTTAAAGGCTAGCTCTAAAGAATTACAAGAGCAATTTAATACTGCTGAGCAAAAATTAGCAGATTTACTTTACACCATCCCAAATGTACCTAACAAAATTGTACCTGCTGGGTCTAACGAAGAAGACAATATTACTGTTTTTGAAGAAGGAGAAATTCCTACACTGGAAGAAGGAGCATTACCTCACTGGGAGTTAGCAAAAAAATACAACATAATTGATTTTGAACTAGGAAATAAAATTACTGGAGCCGGTTTCCCTGTTTACAGAGGAAAAGGAGCAAGATTACAACGTGCGTTAATCAATTATTTTTTAGATAAAAACACCGCTGCTGGATACGAAGAAACACAAGTTCCTCACTTGGTAAACGAAGCTTCTGGAATGGGAACAGGACAATTGCCCGACAAAGAAGGACAAATGTACCATGCAACAATAGATGACTTATATTTAATTCCAACTGGAGAAGTACCTTTAACTAACATCTTTAGAGGAGAATTGTTAAAAGAAGATATGTTTCCTATTTGCTTAACAGGATACACTCCTTGTTTTAGACGTGAAGCTGGTTCTTACGGAGCCCATGTTCGTGGTCTAAATAGATTGCACCAGTTTGATAAAGTAGAAATTGTAAGAATTGAACACCCTGAAAAATCTGCTGAAGCTTTAGATGGAATGGTAGATCATGTAAAAGATATTTTAAGAGAATTAAAATTACCTTATAGAATCTTAAACCTATGTGGTGGAGATTTAGGATTTACTTCTACACTAACATACGACTTTGAGGTGTTCTCTACAGGACAAGATAGATGGTTAGAAATCAGCTCGGTTTCTAACTTTGAAACTTTCCAAGCGAATCGTTTAAAATTAAGATTTAAAAACTCAGAAGGAAAAAGCACTTTAGCGCATACACTAAACGGTAGTTCATTAGCATTGCCAAGAGTATTAGCCGCTATTTTAGAAAACTACCAAACTCCTGATGGAATAAAAATTCCTGAGGTATTAGTACCATATACAGGGTTTGATTTGATTAACTAAAATCATCAAACTACAAGCATAAAAAATCCCAAGCCTACAAGTTTGGGATTTTTGTTTTACTTTAACTAAGCTAATTCATTAGCTTACCCATATAAACCTCTAAATCTTTCAGTTGGTGTTTATCTACCTGATTTAAATACACCTTAAAATAATTTTTAGCAGTATAGATTCTATACTCTAATTTACCTTTTTCTATTCTGATAATGTCTTTATGCTTGATAAGTTTGTATAAGAGATTCTTTACAACCATCTCTTCCCTTCCTAAAATTAAATAACCTCTTTTTTTCAGCACAAAAAACAGGAGTATCCAACAGGTAAAGAAAACAAGAAAAATACAATCAATAATGCCAAATGATGAACTTATAATTAAGTTGATAGCAATGGCGGATATACCAATTACTAAGTAAGTGAAAAGTAAATATTTTGTTGAATAATTTATTTGCATAGCGATTTTAATTAAAAAAACGCTCTATTTTGTGACTAACAAATTAGAGCGTTTAATGGATAAACTTAAATTAACATTCTATTTTACCGATTAAAATAGTAAACCATAAACTCTCATAGAAGGATCATCTACACTTGTAAATGTTACTGCTCTGTTGCTAAAACTAAAAGAAGAACTACTAAAACTACCTTCTCGCGTAAATACCATACCTTGAGAACTATTTAAAAAGTTGATTAACGGCTGTATGCGACTTTCA
Source organism: Wenyingzhuangia sp. IMCC45574 (assembly GCF_054182685.1). Classification (NCBI taxonomy): domain Bacteria; kingdom Pseudomonadati; phylum Bacteroidota; class Flavobacteriia; order Flavobacteriales; family Flavobacteriaceae; genus Wenyingzhuangia; species Wenyingzhuangia sp. IMCC45574. The sequence goes on from NZ_CM135169.1 coordinate 2,116,748, forward strand.
AAGAAAGCTCCATTACCTCCATCAGGTCCCGTGTATCTTAAAAATACTTTTCGCTCTTCAACGGTAGCTTTTTCAAAACAATAAAAACCGAAGAAAGCTGCACCATCACTTAGTCTCACAACTCTAATTCTAACAGAGGTAGAACAATCACCATCCGTAGCAAAGTCAGTTGAAATTGTATATTCAGTTAATACAAATCCTATAGCTCCTAAATTACTATTTACCTCATCAATCATTCTGTCATGTGCACTAGAAGTCAATGGGTTAGTACCTAAGTTAATTCTATAAAGAAATGTTTCTGGTTGTGTTATAATTTCTTCGTAATCTTTGGTGATAAATGCAGGTTGATTGTCAAAAACTATGGAGGCTGTAGTACCATTCACTGTAGAAACATAAGATCTGTCAACTGAATTAAATGCAAATTCTTCATAAACCTCTCCTCCAAACTCCAAAGCTGGGCTAATAGTCAATTTATTCTCCTCAAATAAAATCCCAAAACTAAACTCGGTTATACTTCCATCATCTAACGTAATACTTGCATTAGCAAAACCTCTAAAAGCATCGTAATTAAAATTAAACGAAGATGTCCCACTTGTATTTTCAACCTTTAAAACCTGAAAAACAGAACTGGTTGCTAACGGTAAAATATTTGCTTCCTGAGTTAAATTTGTCGTCACAGTTACTATACTTTCAGTGTCAAAATTTGTAAAACTCGTTGGGTTTAACTTTAAAAATCCAGTATTCATATTTCTAACATCTCTAAACAACAATGTTTCTCCCTCTTTTCCAAAGTATTGAAAAGTAGAAGTTCCTTTAAAACCTGTCCCTCTTAATTCCGCTATTTCAGGATTACTCACTTTTTGAATATGATTCCTTGTGGTAAAAACCAATTCGGTAGTTGTACCCGATCTGACGTCAAAAGAAGAACTCATAATATCCGTATCAGTGTCAAAATCCGAAGTCATATCTACCGTACCGTCCTCCTTAAATTTCATAAAAAAGGTAAAACCACCAAACTCATCGTTCTTCGTAAAATAGGATGCCTTATACCCTTGTTCTTTAGACGTTAACAACGTTAGTAATTCATTATTTCTTTCTGTCATTCTTATAGCTGGAGCTGTACTAAACACCTCTTGATCATCATCCCCACACGAGAATAATAATACGGCTATTAAATATAGTATGTTATGTATTTTTTTCATGTTCTTTTATTTAACTAGTTTAAGTGTAGCTTCTTCAATTAACGCTTGAAGTTCATATAAGTCAATCCCAAAATTATCTTGATAATATTCTATTACTAATCTTTCCTTAATCCTAATATATGCTTTAGCTTGTTCGCTTGTAATTCCTTCCACAATTGCATCAAAATCCGTTTTAGAATTTGTACAAATTTCAGACACCATCTCTACAAAATCTTCCTCAGGGCTACTTGATGCGTAAGCTGTTATATACCCTAATTCTCTTGCCTCTTCATCTGTTCTATTAAACCATTGAGCTGTGTAATCTGCTGGGTTTACCAATCTATATGACGGATTAAAAGGAACTGTTTGATTGAGTATATGACCATATTCGTGCTGTACTGTTTTTAAAGGTCTTTTTATACTCGTTATATCTGTAAAGTCTAAGAAATCTATATTAAAAAGTGTGATTTTAGTACCTGCCTCTGCTACACCCAATGTAATGGTGGGACTATTAGGATTGTAATTAAAACTTCCCGCTAGCGTAAAAAACCTAGGAGCAATTTTTTTTATAAAATCAGGATCTCCAGATGCTTGACTATATGGTTCTATCCAAGCCTTTAACAAAGCTTCTGCTACGGGTTTAACACTCGATTCAAATGGGGGATGTAAATATCTAGCTACATCAGTTTCGTTAATATCCCATTTGTATTGTACATCTATATTGTATGTATGCACAAAATTTTCTCTTAGCCAAATGTCCAAATCGTTTAAAATAGGTGGAGTAGTATCTATTTGACTTGCTCCCACCTCATCTGTATTTTTACAAGAAACAGCAAAACACAAAAGCAAAATAATTCGTATGTATATTGTATATTTTTTCATGATTTAATTTTTTATCTTGGATTAATATCTATCCCTAGTGCTTTAGCAGCTTCAGGAATTTGTATCGCCTTTCTATTATCCCCTTTTGTTAAAATATATTCATTCCCAAATACATCTCTATGATTCACGACCATATCATGTCGTTTTATATCAAACCACCTAAGACCATCGTTGTAAAACAAAGTTCTTTTGGTAGTTAGCACCGCATTTATCATTGCTAGTGATGCTGCAGGAATATCATAGAAAGGAGTATATAATTGTGGATCTAAAACCTCAAAAATTGCATTTACATCATCAACTGTAAAGGCATCATCTGCAACAACATACCCTTGCGTATTTACTTGATAGATAGTATTTAAATCTGCTAAAGCCAAATCTAACTGTCCTTTCATGGCGTAGGCCTCGGCTCTATTACACAACACCTCATCTGTAGATAATAAAACATAAGCAACAAATGTATCACCAGTTCCTGCAGCTTGATTTGTCACTTTAAAATATTCTCTAATTTTAGGTACATTGAAAAATAAATCACTTGATCCAAAGAATCTTCTAGACCAAGATTTACCTACTGGATTTCCTTGAAACAACTCAGAAGCGATATCTAAAGTCAATTGATATCTTGCATTGAAATGAAACCTATCATATGTAGAATTAGATGAAACCAATAATAAGTTTGCAGGTTCTATAGTAGATGTGTAAGCTATTTGAATTTGAGAATAGGTTAATGCTTGCGTTCTATAATTAGCCCAATTTCTTACAACAGCTAGAGGATCTCCGCCCAAAGCAAGATTACTATGTGCTATTACCTCATCCCAATCTCCCTTATTTAAATAAAACCGAGAAGCGAGTGCATGTGCTGCTTTTGGCGTAAAATGATATTTTGGCTGTTGATATTCATTATCCACCAATGCAATCCCTTCAAGCAAATCATCTTCAATTTTAGCATAAACATCTGCTACCGTACCTCTTTCATACGCTCCAAACAATATTGTCTCTGGTTCTGTTACATAAGGTATTCCTAAGTCTACATCTGCAGTACTTGGGTTGTATGCTTTAGAGTAAATACTTACCAACATAAAATGCGCATAAGCTCTACACAATAAAGCTTCTCCCTTTAGAGCTTGTAACTCTTCTCCTCCCCCTAGTTCTTCAATAGAAACTAATGCTTGGTTTGCCTGAGCAATTGCAGTATATGCCCTATTCCAATAATTCGTTGGAGTATCAAGATTAGTATCGCTTATATCTCTCCAAAAATACATCTCTCTATTAATCCTTTCTCCATTTGAATTATCAGTATTCGCAACTGGGCTTTTATCTCCTGCATTATCGGTCATTGGCTCTAAAAAAGGCACATACGCTCCGTTGGGATATGCAGCAACCAATAACTCTGCTATTTTGTCTGCGCTATCAATAAATGTTCTATTATCTGGTGTTTCATCAAGAACACTGTCACAAGAAACCATAAGCATAGATAAGATTATGATTCTTGCTACTTTCAATATTATATTTTTACAATCTTCCATTTTAAAATCCGATATTTAAAGTGAGTGTATACTGTCTTGTTATTGGATATGCTACCCCTCCAGATCTAAAAAATTCTGGGTCTTGCCCTCCCAGCTTATCATCTGAATACAATAGAAACAAATTGGTTCCTTGTAAAGCAACCCTCATACTCGACACATTTAGTTTGTCTACTATTTTTTTATCCAAAGAGTACCCTAAAGAGATATTCTTCATTCTAATAAAATCTCCATCTGCAACTCTTTGAGTGGAGTAATTGTAAGCACTGTAAACCCTTTCTATGGTATTCTCTCCGTATGCTTGCTCTATTTGCTTAGATATAATTGCAGGGACATTAGTTTTTAATTCATCTCCTGGAAACAACCACCTATTTGTTAACTCTCTTGGAAACACGTCTAAATCTGTATACTCTGAATCGTAAATAGGATTTAATCTTATTTTATTACCCCCTGAGAAAGAAATAAAGAAACTAAAGTTCCAGTTCTTATAAGTAAAATTATTACTTATTCCTCCAGACAAATTTGGTTCTGTTGGCCCTTCATAAACCAAATAATCCAATGGGTTATCTGTATCTTGAAAATCTATCAAATCAAAAGGTCTACTAGGGTTGTATTCTGGGTGATCTGTAAAGAACTTAGGAATTCCAAGCTCATTTAACCCCTGAAAATCAAAAGAAAAAAGAGCCCCTTTCTCAAACCCTAACGCATTCCCTTTTCCTGTACCAGAAACTAGATCAAATACATTGGGCTGTTGTTTAAGTGCTGTTATTTCTTGATTGAACTTAGAAATATTGAATGTTGTTTTCCACTTGAAATTATCCGTACGAATATTCACAGTATTTAACTGAAATTCGAATCCATTAGTGGTCATATCCGAATTGTTTCCCAGTTTTATTTCCTCACCACCAATACCTGTTGTTCTAATTAAGTCTATTAAGTCTTTTCCTTTCCTAAAATAAGCATCAACACTGGCGGTTATTCTATTCTTTAAGAAACCAACATCTATCCCTAAATTCAACTCATACGTTTTTTCCCAAGTTAGTTCTGTATTTTGAAGATCTTCTATTTGAATAAAATTCTCTCTTTGATCAGCAAACTCTCTATCTGTAATTTCATTTTTAAATACCGCTAGATTATTCGTTGCATTATCTGCCAATAACGCTACTAGCCCATAACTTGGTCTAAAAGATAAATTAGATACTAAATCGGAATCTTTTAAAAAATCCTCTTTATCTAAATTCCAACGACCTCCAACAGTATAGGTTGGCAACCATCTAGATTGAGAAGATTTTCCTGCTCTGTTAGAACCTTCGTAATTCCCTGTAAGGTTTAACACATATTTTTTTTGATAATCGTAGGTAAGTGCAGAAAAGAAAGAAATCTCTCTTTGTCTTGTTTCTAAAGACTTAAAATAAGGTCGGTCATCAATAATTGCTTTTTCTAAAATTCTAGGATCGGTAAAAACAGTTCCCCCTCTATTAAATTGATATCCATATCCGGTATTTTCACTCTCTTCTCTATCTGCATACCTATATTCCTGACCTGCGTATATTGTTAAACCATGCTTTTCATCATCAAACCTCTTAGAAAACTCTATGGTATTTCTAAAGGTGTAGGTTCTTAACGTGTTCTTACCATTTATTAATATACCTCCGTATGGTAATACAGGGACTGGCAATGCTTCAGAATCATTTGGATCATCGTATAAAAAATTATTATCATTTGCTACAATTGTCGTTTCATTAGCATTATAAGCTCCAACAACATTTGAATTTTCTTTTACTCTATGATCTGTATTAGAAGCGACATATCTTGTAGAACCTAGAAAACTATATTTTATGTTTTTGGCTACATTATAATCTAATTGAGTCTGAAACTTTAAATCAATAACATTTAACTCCAACTCATTATTTTCTAATTCATTAATTATATTAAATGGTGCCCAATTATATCTAGAATATTCCAAATCACCATTACTATCCCTTGCTCTTAGAGCTCTACTTGTATTAATTGCGTAACTAAATGGATTGATATCAAAATCTCTAGTGAAAGAACCACTTACTAAATCTTCACTCCTGGCAAAAGTCCCTGGTGCAAACTGATTTCTAATAGAACCTTGTAACTGTGTTGTTATTTTTAATTTGTCATCGTTTAAGAAATAAGTATTTCGTAGGTTTCCAGTAACTCTATTTACCTTATCTGCAACTGTCCATCCAGAATCTGTGTAGTAACTAAAAGAAGCATATGTTGTAGAGTTTTTACCACCACTAGAAAAACTAACATTATGAGTTTGAGTAGGAGTGGAACTAAACAGTTCGTTAAACCAATCTGTATTGGACAATTCGTACTGTCTTAAGAACTCTGCTCTAGCTTCGGGAGTGTTTACCAAAGCAAAAGTTCCAGTTTCACTATCATAACTATTAATAGACCTATACATAATATTGTATATCCCACCATATCTTCCTTGAAATGAATCTGGAGCTCTTAACCAACCTTTTTGATACATTTCATTGTAAACTGAAACTGTTTCTTGAGAATTTAACAAGTCGTAATTGGAGTAACTAGGTATATCTCTAACAGCAAACTCTGAAGAATAACTTACTTTAGGCTTTTGATTTCGTTTTCCTGATTTTGTAGTGATAACTATCACACCATTTAGCGCTCTAGCTCCATATAGAGCAGAAGCTGATGCATCCTTTAAGATTTCAAAGCTTTCTATGTCTGAGGCATTTAATCCTGCAACGGCAGAACTTAATAAGGTGTTTGTATCTCCAGAAACCAATTCTGATACGGACACGTTCACAATTTCTTCTTGAATTACTCCATCTACAATCCAAATAGGTTTTGTATCTCCTAAAATAGAAGAGGAACCTCTAATAGTAATTCTGGGAGCAGCACCAAATGTACCTGTTACATTTTGAACACTTACCCCTGTAGATCGTCCTTCTAAAGATCTTGAAACATCAGGAACACCATCTAATTTAATTTCTTCAGCCTTTATGTTTTGGGAGGCTCCCGTAAATAATTCTTTGCTGATGGTTTGGTAACCTGTAATAACTACCGCATCTAGAGCCTCTAGATCTTCTTGCATTACTATATCTAAAACAGTAATATTCGCTACGGTCCGAGTTTCCGTCTTCATACCGATGTAGATAAATTCTAGCACATCACCTTTTTTAGTTTCTATGCTGTAATCTCCTTCAAAATCTGAGACGATTCCTTTTTGGCTACCTTTAATCAAAACTGTTACACCTCCAAGCGGTGTTCCAGAAACGTCTTTAATGGTACCTGTGACTGTTTTTTTAGCCTGTGCATAACCACCTTCAATAAAGAGAATTGAAAACAGTAGCATGAGCCAAGATAATTTTAGTTTCATGTTGAGAATAATTTTATTAGGTTGACTATAAATTTCTCAAACAAAAACAACTAACAAACTGCTAATTAGCAGTTTAAACAAAAACTGATTTTACTAAAATTATCATAATAAAAAAATAAGACAGATGATTTTAATTGCTTCGTAATATTTTAGCATCTTTTTCTACGCAATCTTAGTTTAAGAAGTAAAAAACGAAAATTTAACAAAAAATCGTTTTTTGTTTTTTTAAACCTTTGTTTAACCAACAACTTCTACTTAAATGTTTGTTAAACTTTTAGATTATTTACAAAAAAAGCCTGTGTACATAGTGTACACAGGCTTTAAGGATTATAAATAGTAAAGCTTTTAAAAATTAGCTTCCATTTTTTCTTTAATTAAATCTAACCTAAGATTCCCAACAGAACCAATATGTGTATGATTTACATTTAAATCTGGCTTAAATTCTCCCTTTTCTATCTTAGCTCCAACAATTTTATAAGCATCTCTAAACGGAGTTCCTTCTTGTACCAAAGCATTTACCTCCTCTACACTAAAAATATACTTATACTTATCATCGGCAACTATGTTTTCTGTAATGATGATATTTTCTAAAGAGAACACCATCATATCTAAACAAGATTTTAACGTAGAAACAGAAGGAACCAAACCTTCTTTTACCAATTGTAAATCTCTATGATAACCACTTGGTAAATTATTTGTAATTAACGTTAACTCGTATGGTAGAGCTTGTAATTTGTTACATTTTCCACGAATTAATTCAAAAACATCTGGATTCTTTTTATGTGGCATAATACTAGAACCTGTTGTTAACTCGTCTGGAAAAGCAATAAATCCAAAATTCTGACTCATATACAAACAAATATCCATACTCATTTTAGACAAGGTTGCAGACAAACTTGCAATGGCAAAAGAAATAGACTTCTCTAACTTTCCACGTCCCATTTGAGCCGCTACTGAATTCACCTTTAAAGTTTCAAAACCTAACTCTTTAGTGGTCATTTCTCTATCAATAGGAAAAGAAGAACCGTAACCTGCAGCAGAACCTAACGGATTCTGATCTGCTACCTTGTAAGCAGCATCTAAAAAGTACACATCGTCTATTAAACTCTCTGCATAAGCAGAAAACCACATTCCAAAAGAAGATGGCATTGCCACTTGTAAATGCGTATATCCTGGTAATAAATGATTCTTATATTTCTCAGCCAATTCTAGCAACAAATCAAACAATTTCTTTGCCCAATCTTTTAATTCTAAAATAGCATCTTTGGAATATAAATGCACATCTAATAAAACCTGATCGTTACGAGAACGTGCTGTATGAATTTTCTTACCTGCATCACCTAACTTCTCCGTTAACAACCATTCCACTTTAGAATGCACATCTTCAAAAGAATCTTCAATGGTAAAAGTTCCGTCTTCTACAGTTTTTAAAATGTTTTTTAATTCTGCTAATAAACCCTCTAACTCTTCATCAGAAATAGTTCCTATAGAATTTAACATTTTAGTCTGAGCCATATTCCCTAACACATCGTATTTAGCCAATTCTAAATCCAATTCTCTGTCATTACCTACCGTAAAAATGTCTATTTTCTTATCTGTAGCGTATCCTTTATCCCAAAGTTTCATCGATTCTCTTTTAAATATGACTGCAAAGATACTGTTTTTCGTCTTTACGAAAGAACCCTAATCTACTCCTCTTCTTCCTTTTGCAAGACCTTTAAAATTACAATACCTATCCTAGGCAAAATAAAGGTTATGGTTCCAAAAAGAGTAGTTAAAAAAGATACTTTTAAGCCCATAGCCAATATTCCTGCCTCAATACCTCCCTTTGCTCCAATTACGTCAAAAGCGGTAATCATTCCAATAATAGAACCTAAAAAACCAATAACCAAACCAAGAACACTAATTTCCGATGCTAGGCCTGTCATTCTTTTTGACCTTTTAACATCTTTTTTAAGATTTAGGAAGCCCAACACAACAAAAGCAATGGACAACACCAAACAGATTAAAATAAGAGACATAAACAAAGGCCCTCCTTCCATAAACCTATCGACAAAAGGATTAGAGAATAATACAAAATTTGCAACTAAAGTTTTCATAATAAATACAATTAAATTAAACACTGTTCAAACTTAGTTTACTTTTAAATTCATAAATTCCAAATGCGACAAACAACCAGTTTACGAACTCTTTTAACTATTTGTAGAAACCGTTTTAAAATTGGTCATTCGTCTATAAAAAACAATCATAAATTAAAAATACAGTACTATTGTAAAGCTGTTACCTTAAAATGATTCGAAAATTTATATATCATAAAATTAACCAATTCCTTCTCCATGGCTTCTTTTGGTCTTTGGTATTACTTTTTTACACTTACTTTTTTGGCTTTAATAGTAACGATTTTCACTATATATTATCTTTCTCCTTATTCTTAATGCCTATTACCATAGCAACTACCTATGTGTTTATTTATAAAGTAATACCCAACTACCTAATTACAAAAAAGTATTTTCTATTTATTTTATACAGCAGTTACACATTTATTATCTCTGCATACCTAATTGTTGTCTCTGTTTTCTTTGGATTGATTTATCTATCTAAAATGAAGTACAATAACATGGCTCCTGTTAGTAAAAGCATCCTTTTTGTTTTTACCGGTGTATATATAGTCGTAATAGCGGTTAGTGCTTTTAAGCTCCTTAATTTAAACTTAAAACAAATTGAAAAATCTAAAGATCTACAAACCAAAATTTTAGAAGCTCAATTAAAATTAAAAGAACAGGAGTTAAAATATTTAAAAACACAAATCCACCCTCATTTCTTGTTTAACACCCTAAACACTATTTATGGTTTTGCATTAAAAAAGTCTGATGAAACTCCAGATATTATCCTAAAACTTTCGGAACTGTTAGATTACATTTTGTACAAAGTAGAAAAACCACTGGTTTCTTTAAATGAAGAAATTAATCATTTAAGGAATTATATTGAACTAGAAAAAGTGCGTTTTAAAGACACACTTTTGGTTGACTTTAATCTACAGGAAATTCCCAATACAATAAAAATTGCTCCAATGCTACTATTATCGTTTACAGAGAATAGTTTTAAGCATGGAAGCATTAAAAACAACAAGCTGCACATTAAAATAGACATCAAACACTTTAACAACCAGCTAAACTTTTATATAGAAAATACTTATTTAGAACCCTCATCTAAAAGCACAGGTATAGGCTTAAAAAACACAAAAAAAAGACTAGATTTATTATATCCTAACAAATACCTATTAGATATAAAGACCGAAAACAGACTTTATATAGTTAACCTAAAAATAGATTTATCATAGTTTGAAACAATTAAAAAACATATCGTGTATTATTGTGGACGACGAAAGTATTGCTAGAGAAATAATAGCCACACATCTGTCCAAAATAGACCATGTAACTATTATAAATTCTTTTGGCAACGCGATAGATGCAATTAACTTTCTTAGAAACACTTCTGTTGATTTAATTTTTCTGGACATTAACATGCCCGATATTACAGGCATCGCTTTTGCAAAAGCTATAGACCCTAGCATAAAAATTATATTTACCACAGCCTATAGAGATTATGCAGTAGAAGGTTTTGAACTACAGGCTGTAGATTATTTATTAAAACCTATTTCCTTTGATAGAATTCTAAAAGCCATTACCAACTTTTCTAACAGCCAATCAACTCTCACACCGCAAACTGCTAACGACTTTATATTTGTTAGATCTGACAGAAAAATGGTTAAAGTTAATTTTAACGACATTAACTACATAGAGAGCTTTAGCGATTATCTTAAAATTCACCTAGAAGCGCAAACCGTAGTTACTAGAGAAACTATTTCTTCTATTAAAGAAAAACTCCCACCTAATAAATTCCTAAGAATTCATAGATCTTATATTATTCCCATTCATAAAATTAGCTCTTATACCAACGAAGAAATTATCATCCATAACAAATCATTTCCTATAAGTAGAAGCTATAAAAATGAAATTTTAAACAAGCTGAACTCTTTTTAAACCTATTCTCTATCCCAATGCTTATACATTTCTATTTCCTTTAAAGCAGATTCGTGAAGCAGGTCCTGAAACACCGTGTTTAACTCTTTTGTTTTAACAGGATTAAAGGTTTTTGGCTCCTTAATTTTATCAAATTCCTCCTTCTTAATTTTATGAGCATCAATTATTAAATAGTCAAATGATGATTTTACAGATGTTTTAAGTTTAAAATCTATTTTTATCTCTTCTAACGTTTTATCCAACAAAAAACGCTCTCTTCTTTTCTGCAAAGTTACTTTTCTATCTACCCCAAAAAAATCGTGAGATGAATTAGAAAAGAATTTTAACTGATACTTTTTTCCAACTTTTGTAAAGAATATATTCCCTTTATAATCTTTTCTTTCTATAGAAAAACCTAAGGCTTTAAACTTTCCTGAGCTCTTTCCTTCCGCATGTTCATAATTGGCCTTTACCAATGCATAAGACTCCACCGAAACATACATTTTCCCTTTAAAAACACCTTTCTTTTTAGGAGTAAAATCAATAATGTACACCTCTTCGTTATTTAGTTTGGTTATACCATCAATGTGGTAATTATATCGATTGGTTTTGTGTAAAAACTCCCATCCCTTTTTGTTGTTAAAATTTAGCCATGCCGCTCCAGAAAAAAGGCTTCTTCTTAATCTCTTTATGTTATTGGGAGAAATATTACCTAAAGAATCCGTATCCATTTCAATTTTCTTTTTAATGATACCACTCTTCACTCTCCAATACTCTTTCTTTTCTAAATTAGCATACTCTTCATTAAACGTTTTAAAAATCCCTACCTCATCTATCTTTTCTGTTTCATAAAGACTCACCTTTTTAGGTACTAATTTAACATCGGTCCCTTTTTTCTCCCTCTGCGACAAATACAAATCTCCTAACACCCCAAACTGTTCCGTAGAATGCTTAGGTGCGGTTCTTTCTATTTCCTCCAATTTAGATTTAGACAACCACGGAATGGTTCCCTTTTTAAAATCCATATCTAGCTCTTCTACATCTTCACTAGCATAAGATCTATAAAAAGCATTATTAACCTTTATTTTATGATACAGATAATTCTTACCTCTATTTTCTAATATTTTTTCTACAATTTTCTCCGCAGATAAGTTTTTACCGGTCAACACAACAGGATTTATCTCTGTAATATCTTTGACCAAATCAATATTTAAAAAATCTTTTGAAATGTCTTTTAAAGCCAACGTTTTAGTCTTGTAACCTACTGCCTGAAAACTTATAGAATCTTGAGTTTGGGTTTCCCTATAAACCACTTTAAACTCCCCCTCTTCATTTGCAATGGTTCCAACCGCACTTTTCTTAAGAATAACAGTTACAAAAGGAATGGGTTCTTTGGTATCTTTTTCTAAAACTTTTCCTGTTAACACTTTTTGAGCATAGCTACCAACAGCTGTTAAACCCACTAAAAAAAGGAATAGGTATTTCTGTTTCATTCATTTTTATTTTACGTCGTAAAAGTATTTAGCAAATAGCATACCTTAAATTGATTTAAGTCAACTTCATACTTTAATTACTCAAATCACATTTCTTACCAAACGTCAATGCACGCGTTTTTATAAACCCTCAACTTTGTGATGTAATTAAATCATACATCATGAAAAATCACAAAATTATTGGCTTACTCTATCTTTCTATAGCCATTATAGGAGGATTTAGTATGGGATACGCTCCAATGCAACTAATAGACATTCACAATATTCCAGACACGCTTCAACTGTTAAAACAAAACCTACAACTATTTCAGTTTAGTATTTTGGGAGACGGAATTGTAGTAATTCTAGAACTTTTTATCACCATACTACTATTTCAATTCTTTGAAAAGACAAACAAAACCTGGAGCGAAATTGCCAAATTATCTCGATACGCAATGGCCATTATCATGGCTCTAAACTTGGTAAATTATATCATCCCTCTGCACAGTATTAACAATAAAACTACCACTAATAGTTTGTTAAACTTCTGTCTGCAAGCTCATTTTTATACGGTTTACATATGGCAAGTCTTTTTTGGAATACACATGATTGCTTTAGCTGTTTTAACCTGTAAACATCCCAAGTTTTCTAAAATTTTATCCGTACTACTACTCTTAGGCGGAATAGGATACTTGCTAGATTGTACTGTGTACTTTACAGGAATTCAGAACAATATTTTTACCACCATTGCTAATATTCTATTAGCTGCAGCTGTACTATCAGAATTAAGCTTTGCCATACTACTAATAGTTAAAAGAATAGAAGACTGATGAACACACTCTATTTTGACCAACAAAAGAAGCTCTTAAGCACCCTTTGGATATTTGTAACCTTAAACTACCTGTACTGCGATGTAATGAGTTTAATGGATGCCAATCTTTTAAGACAATATTTAACAGGCAAGATAGATGGGCTAACCTTAGATGCTAATTTTCTTTTAGCTGCAGCAATTCTAATGGAACTACCCATAGCCATGATATTGCTCTCTAAAATTTTATCTCCAGTATACAATTGCTGGGCTAACATAATTGTTGCATCCATAAAAACCTTAGCAATGACAGCCTCCCTTTTTATTGGAACTACAAGCAGTTACTATCTATTTTTTGCTTCTATAGAAATAGCAACCACCTTATTTATTATTGGTTATTGTTGGTACTGGAAAAATAAATTAACTCAATAAGCAACCTTTTATTAATAACACGTCTATACTATATGTCGCTATACAAATCGAAAGAAAAAAAAGAAGAGATTCTTAATTTATACAATCAAAAATTAAAAGAACTAGATATTGACTATCAATACAAAACAGTTTACACTAGTTTTGGAACTACCAATATTATTACTTGTGGTACGCAAACAAATCCTCCCATAATTTTACTCCACGGCTCTAATGCTTGTGCTCCTATTGCTATTGAAACCTATAGAGAATTAGTACCTCATTTTAGTGTTTATGCTATAGACATTTTAGCACAGCCCAACAAGAGTGATGAAATAAGATTAAATATGAAAGATAATTCTTATGGAAAATGGATGAATGAAGTTATTAATGCTCTACAACTTGAAAACGTTACCCTTGCTGGTTTTTCTTTTGGTGGTTTGGTTGTTTTAAAAACCTTAGAATACAATGAAACTAAAATTAGCAACGCATATTTATCTGCACCTGCATACATTGTAAATGGCAATCCATTAAAGGCTTTGTTTAAGGTTTTTATACCTATGAAAAAATTTATAAGAACCAAAAAGAAAAAGCACTTAGAAAAATTTTTAAAAGAAATTTTTAGCGAAACAGATCCTTTTGCTTTACAATTTTTATCAAAAGTGTTGCCTAATTTTAATATGGACTTTACTCCTGTTCCTACTATTTCTACACAAAAAGCAAAGGCTATAAAAACTCCTATTGTATTATTTGCAGCCGAAAACGATCTTATGTTTCCAGGTAAAAAAATGATCCAAAGAGCTATTAAAACAATGCCCTCTTTAAAAAATCATCAATTATTTAAAAACTCTAATCACGTTTTTAACAACGCAAACAACCACACTGTTTGTGCTCTTATTATAAACAACAAAACATTAAACTAAGACCATGAAAATAATATTACAAAAGAACAATCCCATTTATTTTATTCTATTACTAACAACTCTTTCGCTTTTATCATGTACTAGTAATGATGATATTCCTGAACCTATAGATGATACGGTTGTTTCTATACCTGACATTCATTTTGAAAAAAAACTAATTGAATTAGGTATAGATACCGACCAAAAAATCAATCAAAGAATCTCAAAAATCGATGCGCAAAGTGTAACATCTCTAAATTTAAACAAGTATTCTAATTTTGGAAAAATAGAAGATTTATCGGGTATTGAAGGTTTTACAAATATTACTTTTTTAGCTGCAGCCAATCAAAAGCTAACTGATATTGATTTAAGTTCGAATACTAAAATAGACTCTTTATACTTATTCGGAAATTCAATTAAAGAAATAAACTTGAGTAAAAACACTTCTCTAAAGTTTGTGAATTTAGAAGCTAACGAATTACACACCGTACAAGGACTACCTTATGCCACTCAACTTAGAACCCTAAATTTATCTTGGAATAATTTCGTAGACTTTAACCTAATTAATAATTCTGTAGAGGTGCTATACATAACTCACAACACACTAGAGAATTTTGACATTACACAAGCTCCCAATCTTAAAAACATATTAGCCATTAGTAGCAATATACCTTATGTAGACCTAAGTAAAAACACCAAACTAGAGACCTTAGTAATATCTGGCAATCCACTAGAAGAAATGGACTTACAACACAACATCAATCTAACCCATGTTTACATGTCTAGCACTCAATTATCTCAACTAGATATTAGTCACAACAAAAAATTAATTGATTTAAGAATTGATAGAAACCCAAGTTTAACTTGTATTCAAAAAGGAGAAAATCAAGAAATTCCAACACTATCATTATCAGACTACCAAAGTCTAAGTGAAAACTGTGATTAATTGTGTTGTTTTATTTTTTCGAAAACACGCTTTTTAATTCGACTATAAGATTCCGGAGTTACCCCTATATAACTAGCAATAATTACTTGTGGAACTCTATGTATTAGGTTAGGTTGTTTGTTTATTAAAGCTACAAAACGTTCTTCGGGTGTAGATGTAATAAAATCAGACAACCTATCTTGCATTTTACCCGCTTCCTTTTCTACCTCTATTCTAATTAGTTTCTCTAATCTTGGAACACGCTCAATCATATCTTCAATTAAAGATTCAGTCCCAACAGTTACAATGCAATCTTCTAAACACTGAATGTACGATTTAGATGGAGTTCCAGAGGTTTCGCTTGTAAAGGCAGTTACCGGATCTCCCTCTGTAAAAAAAGAAACCGTTTTTTCTACCCCATCTTTAATAACAAACTCTCGTATACAACCCTTAACAACAGCATAGCACTGTTTTGCTACCTCTCCTTCTCTTAAAAGATAGTCTCCTTTTTGGGTTTCTCTTAACACTGTGTTATCTACAATAATAGTTACCTCATCGGGTGTTAAAAAGCCAAAACTCTCTATAAACTGTTTTAAAATTTCTTGCATAAAAAAAACCGTGTTAAACACGGTTTTAAAGTTAGACTATTTTCTTTAGAATATCTATGTAAAACGCTACTCCATCGTAGACCTCTTGTACATAAATAAACTCATCTGCCGAGTGAGATCTTAGAGAGTCTCCTGGTCCCATTTTTATAGATTGACAATTCAATCTGCATTGATCTGACAACGTAGGAGATCCATATGTTTTCTTCCCCATAGACACCCCCGCTTTTACAATCTCGTGATTTGGATCTATAAAAGAGGAATTTAGTCTTAACGATCGAGGCAATACTTCACTCTCTGTGTGCTTGGCAATGATCTCTGCTATTTCTTGGTTTGTATATTTATCTGTAACCCTACAATCTACCACAAAGCTCAATTCAGAAGGCACAACATTGTGTTGTTTCCCCGCATTAATTTGCGAAACGGTCATCTTAACTTCTCCCAAAGCCTCAGATATTTCTGGAAACTTATAGCTGTTAAACCACTCCAAATCTTTTATTACTTTAAAGATAGGGTTGAATTCATTCTTGATATGTGCTGCATGTCCTGGTGTACCCGTAACTTTACCATCAAAAACAACCAGTCCTTTTTCAGCAATAGCTAAATCTAACAAAGTAGGTTCCCCAACAATGGCAAAATCTATTTTAGGCAAAATTGGCTGCATGTAAGCAATTCCATTTTCTCCAGAAATTTCCTCCTCTGCAGTTGCAGCTAACACAAAATTGTATTTTAAATCTTTTTGTTCGTAGAAATATAAAAAAGCAGCAATTAACCCTACCAAACAACCTCCGGCATCGTTAGAACCTAAACCATAGAGCTTATCTCCCTCTATTTTTGCCTCAAAAGGATTACGTGTATATGCCTGGTTGGGCTTTACAGTATCGTGATGAGAGTTTAATAAAATGGTTGGTTTGCTTTCATCAAAGTGTTTGTTTACAGCCCAAATGTTATGCAAATCTCGTTTTACAGCAACACCTCTCTCTGTTAACCAGTCTAGCAATAACACCGCTGTAGGATCTTCTTCTTTAGAAAAAGATTGTGTCTGTATTAATGTTTGTAAAAGCGCTAACGCTTCTTTTTGTAAATTTTCTATCACTTCTCGATATTATTTTTCGTTCCTCAAAATCACTCGAAGTGACATTTAAAGTGTTAGCGTTGTAAACAACTGTTCTTTATCTCTAATTACTGTCGGATTTCCAATAATTACCTCTGACACTCCTTGCCCTAAAGCATTAAAACAGTTTTCCATTTTTGGCAACATTCCATCTGCAATAATACCATCTGCTTTTAGCTGAGCATACTTTCCTGAGTTGATATTCGTAATTACCGAATTATCATCATCTATAGAAGTTAACACTCCATTTTTCTCAAAGGTGTATACCAAAGAAACATCATATAATTTAGACATTCCAACAGCAATAGTACTTGCAATGGTATCTGCATTGGTATTCAACAACTGCCCTTTTCCATTGTGTGTAATGGCACAAAAAACAGGAGTCATACCTCCTTCTATAAACGTACTTATATTTTTTTCGTTGATTCCATCAACATCACCAGCAAAACCATAATCTACATCGGTAACTACACGTTTGTGTGCTTGGATTGAATTTCCATCTGCACCGGACAATCCCAATGCATTACAATTGAAACTCTGTAAGGTTGCAGCAATATTTTTGTTTAACAAACCTGCATACACCATCGTTACAATTTCTAAAGTAGCCTCATCTGTTACTCTACGACCATTGATCATAGTTGCTTTAATTCCTAAATCACCTGCCAGTTGTGTAGCACGTTTTCCCCCTCCGTGAACTAAAATTTTATTCCCTTCTAACGCTGCAAAATCTTGTAAAAAGCTTTGCAATGCTTCTGGATTGTTAATTACGTTCCCTCCTACTTTTACGATGGTTAGTTTTTGTTTCATTTTATGGCTTTAGGCCGTACGCTATAAGCTATAAGCATAATGCCTACCTTAAAGCATATAGCATTCTATAAATTCTCCAATATTTTCTTTAATACAATCTGAGCTGAATAGGTTCTATTATTTGCTTGTGCAATTACAATAGAATTTTCAGAATCAATTACTTCGTCTGCAACTACTACATTTCTACGTACAGGTAAACAGTGCATAAACTTAGCATTATCTGTAACTGCCATTTTATCTGCTGTAATCATCCACGATTCGTCTTTACAAGCAACCTGCCCATACTCTTTATAAGAAGACCAGTTTTTAGTATAAATAAAATCTGCACCTTCAAATGCTTTCTTCTGATCGTACTCAATAGTCGCTCCTTTGGTTTTTTCTGGACTCAACTCGTATCCTTCTGGATGCGTAATTACAAACTCAAAATCATCTTCATTGGCAATGGCCATTTCTGCAAAAGAGTTCCCTACTGCATGTGGTAAAGCTCTTGGATGCGGTGCCCAAGATAGTACTACCTTTAACTTTTCTTTAGCGGGCTTATGTTCTTCAATAGTAATTGCATCTGCTAAAGCTTGTAACGGATGACCTACAGAAGATTCCATATTCACCACAGGAACAGAAGCATATTTAATAAACGCAGACAATACTTCTTCAGCCTCATCTTTCTCTTTATCTTCCAATCCAGCAAAAGCACGAATTGCAACAACGTCACAATACTGAGAAATAACTTGAGCTGCTTCTTTTACATGCTCAGACTTTCCTTGATCCATTACAGTACCATCCTCGTACTCCAATTGCCAACCTTCAGCACCAAAATTCATAACTATGGGCTCCATCCCTAAATTTAAAGCCGCTTTCTGAGTACTTAAACGTGTACGCAAGCTATTGTTAAAGAACAATAATCCAACCACTTTATTCTTTCCTAATTCTTGGAATTGTAATGGATTCTTTTTTAAGGCTATGGCTTCTTTTACCGTGTCTTTAATCGATGGTAAATCATGTATGGACGTATAGTGTTTCATATATTATACTGAATTTGCTGACAAAAATAAGGAATTTGACATGGATTCCGTTCATTAACTTTAGTGAGTAAAGTATTCTTATTTTTACAAAAAACTACATTCAGTTATAACATGAAAAAAACACTCCTATTTATATTCGCAGCAACGCTATTTGCTTGTCAAAAAGAATACAGTACCAAGATTAAAAAGGAACAATTAGTAAAAACTACCAAAAGCTGGAATGGAGAAAAATTACCTGCATATAAAAAAGGCCAGCCAGAAGTTCAGATTTTAAAGTTTACCATCCCCCCTAAAACCAAATTGCATTGGCACAAACATTTAGTAATTAATGCTGGAGTACTCATTAAAGGAACTTTAGACGTACATGATGAGTACAAAAATGTACTACACCTAAAAGCTGGTGACGCTATAGTAGAATTGGTAAACACCTATCATTACGGAGAAAACACAGGAGATATACCCGCAGAAATTATTGTGGTCTATGCAGGAACAGAAGGTGTACCTATTACTGTTTTAAAAGAGTAGGTTTTTAAATTTACACCATAAAGAAATCATGAATGAATATATCTCTTTTTATTACACTTTCAAAAATTTCATTAATGTCTGTACCCTATAGACAACGCAAAATATCTAGTTTTCATTTCAGATATAGTATCCCCATAATAATCAATCGGTTGTTTAATAATGTTACGCAAACCTACAACGTACTTAAAATCAATGAAAGCACCACCTTTAAAATCAACTCCCAACCCATAAACTTGAGAAAAATTGAACTTAGAAATACCTTCTATCAATTCATGACCTAGAAACTCCTCTGATTCAAACTCTGCTCTAGTTAAATAGTCATATTGAATTCCATATTGAATATTTAAAATTTTCAAAAATTTCATTTTTGCTAAAACAGGAATTGATATATAATCTAAATCCCAACTGCTAGAAGAACTAAGACCATACTTTTTCATAGTGCCTTCTTCATAATTATATTTTGTCCTAATTTTAGTTCTTAGAGTTTCTATTTGAAGATATAAAGGTTTATATATTGGAATCTGAAATATAGCTCCATATAATAAATCTCCACCACTATCTTTAAAATTATCTGTACCAAATCCAGAGATTCCTGTAGAAAAATTACCTCCAAACTTTACCCCTAGCTTAAAACCCTCATAATCTGTTTTTTTAGCATCTTGAGCAAACAAAAAACTTAAACTCACTAAACAACAAATGAAGCACAGCCACTTTTTCATATTTCTTTTTTGGGCAAACATACCATTAAAAACCAAAAAACCACTCTACATGGAGTGGTTTTAACTTTTTGGTAAAGCTTGTAACTTATAGCAACTCTTTTAAAGCACTTACAAACACATCTATTTCTGCTTTAGTAATATTCAATGGAGGTAAAATTCTTAATAAATTCTTATTCATTGCACCACCTGTAAATATCTTTTTATCGTAGATTAATTTCTTACGCAAGTCCCCTACTTCAAAGTCGAACTCCAAACCAAGCATTAATCCTTCTCCTTTAATTTGCTTTACTCCTGGCAAATCTTTTACCTGCTCTTTAAAATATGTGTTGATTTCAGCAACATTCTCCATTAAGCCCTCTTCTTTCATTACATCTAACACAGCAATACCTGCCGCACAAGCCAAATGAGAACCTCCAAAAGTAGTTCCTAACATCCCAAACCAAGGCTCTATCGACTTATGAATCAATACTCCTCCAATAGGAAAACCATTCCCCATTCCTTTGGCCATTGGAATTACATCTGGCTTTACATTGTGGTGTTGGTGTGCAAAGAACTTCCCAGATCTTCCATAACCTGATTGTACCTCATCTAAAATCAAACACACATTGTTTTCTTGCGTAATTTTTCTTACTTCTTGTAAGAACTCAGTAGTTGGCATATCCAACCCTCCTACTCCCTGAATTGGCTCTACAATTACAGAAGAAACATCTCCTTTTGCTATTTCTGCTTTAACCGCTTCAATATCGTTTAACGGTAAAATAGTTACTGGGTTGTGCGTATTAATAGGAGCAATAATCTTTTGGTTATCTGTAATAGAAACCGCTCCAGAAGTACGTCCATGGAAACCGTTTTTAAACGCAATTACTCTAGACTTCTGATTTGCAAAAGAAGCTACTTTAATTGCATTTTCGTTTGCTTCTGCTCCTGTTGAACACAAGAACAAGGCATACTCATCTCCATAACC
Source organism: Wenyingzhuangia sp. IMCC45574 (assembly GCF_054182685.1). Classification (NCBI taxonomy): domain Bacteria; kingdom Pseudomonadati; phylum Bacteroidota; class Flavobacteriia; order Flavobacteriales; family Flavobacteriaceae; genus Wenyingzhuangia; species Wenyingzhuangia sp. IMCC45574. The sequence goes on from NZ_CM135169.1 coordinate 2,138,000, forward strand.
AGACAACGCTCCTAACTTATCAGAAAGCTCTTGTTGTAATGGATTTTGAATTGCATTTGAGTAAAATCCTATATTGCTCAACTGATTTTCAATTGCAGCTTTGTATGTTGGATGTGTATGACCGATAGAAATTACTCCATGACCACCATACAAATCCAAATATTCTTCTCCTTTATTGTCCCAAACTTTTGCTCCTTCTGCTTTTACAGGAGTCACATCGTATAAGGGATATACTTTAAATAATTCCATTTTTTATTTGCTTTATGCCATAAGCTTTAAGCTATAGGCTTTTTTATTACAGCTTAGAGCATATAGCCTAAAGCCTATTGCAAAAACACTTCGTGTTTTAGAATCCTGTTCCTTTCAAATTCAATCCTTCAACCTCATCATACCCAAACATTAAGTTCATGTTTTGAACCGCTTGTCCAGAAGCACCTTTTAACAAGTTATCAATTGCAGAATAAATTAAAATATTATCTCCATGTTTGATGATTGAGATAGCACACTTGTTTGTGTTTACCACTTGTTTCATGTTTACAGGTACATCTGTTATATGTACAAATGGAGCCTCTGCATAATAATTGGTAAAAATCTCTTTCGCCTCTTCTACAGTTCCATCAAACTTTGTGTAAACAGATGCAAAAATCCCTCTACTAAAGTTTCCTCTGTTAGGAATAAATAACAATTCTCCTGTTTTTGATCCTTGTAAACCTTCTAAAGTCTCTCCTATTTCACCTAAATGCTGGTGTGTAAAAGGCTTGTATACTGAAAAGTTATTATCTCTCCAAGGAAAGTGAGAAGTTGCACTTGGCGAAACTCCAGCACCTGTAGCTCCTGTAGTTGCGTTGATATGAATATCGTTTCCTAATTTTTTAGCAGCTGCTAAAGGCAATAAGGCAAACTGAATACACGTAGCGAAACAACCAGGGTTGGCAATATAATTTGCAGTTTTAATCTCTTCTCTACGTACTTCTGGCAATCCGTAAATAAATTCCTTTCCTTCAAAATTCATATCTGCATTCAAACGGAAATCATTACTTAAATCAATGATTTTTGTACTTGCCGAAAACGCATTATTCTGTAAAAATGCTGTTGAATTTCCATGTCCTAAACACAAAAACAACACATCTACCTCAGCATTAATAGTATCTGTAAAATCTTGCTCTGTTTCTCCTAATAAATCTGCATGTACAGCGTATAGTTTATTCCCTGCGTTAGAAGTACTGTACACAAAATCCAACTCAACTTGTGAGTGATTTACCAATATTCTAATCAATTCTCCTGCTGTATAACCAGCTCCTCCTACAATTCCTGCTTTTATCATTTTTTATTTGCTTTAGGCTTTAGGCAATAAGCAATAGGCTTACCACTAAAGCGTATAATATTTTGCCTACAGCATATAGCCTAAGGCCTACAGCTAGAAGCTACGCTTCCAATAAATCCTTATTTACATGGTAAAAAATCTTGTTCTGCATACCGTAGATTTTAATAAATCCTTTAGCATCCTCACTAGACCATGCATTGTTCTCTTCTCCGTAATCTGCAAAACCAGATGCCATTAAATCGTACTTAGAATCGATTCCAGTTACAATAAAGTGGTAAGGTCTTAAAGTTACATATACATCTCCCGATACTGTTTTTTGAGAATCTTCTAAAAACTTCTCAATGTTACGCATCAATGGCTCTAAATACTGACCATCGTGGAAAAATGTTCCATAGGTATTTGCCAATCCTTCTTTGTGGATTTGTTGAGCTTTAGACAAGGTGTGCTTTTCTAATAAATGGTGTGCCTTAATCGTTACAATAGCTGCAGCAGCTTCAAAACCAACACGTCCTTTAATTCCAACAATCGTATCACCTACATGTATGTCTCTACCAATAGCAAACTGCGTAGCAATTTCCTCTAACTTTAAAATGTTATTAACTGGTGTATCCTTTACTCCGTTAAAAGCAACCAATTGTCCTTCTTCAAAAGTCAATGTTACTTCCTCCTCATCTTCTCTTTTTAGTTGACTAGGATATGCTTCGCTAGGTAAAGCTTTCTGAGATTTTAAGGTCTCAACTCCACCTACAGAAGTTCCCCAAATCCCTTTATTGATAGAGTATTTAGATTTCTCCCAGTTCATATCTACTCCATGCTTCTGTAAATATTCAATTTCCTCCTGACGAGTTAATTTTAAATCACGGATTGGAGTGATGATTTGAATTTCTGGTGCAATGGTTTGGAAAATCATATCAAAACGAACCTGATCGTTTCCTGCTCCTGTAGAACCATGTGCAATGTATTTTGCTCCAACAGATTTTGCATACTTAACCACCTCTATAGATTGAAAAACACGCTCTGCAGATACAGACAAAGGATAGGTATTGTTCTTTAAAACATTACCATATACCATATACTTAATAGCTTTATCGTAGTAGTGCTCAATAATATCTTTATTTGCGTGAGAAGTAACTCCCATCTCATAAGCCTTCTTTTCTACTACCTCTAATTCTTCTTTAGTAAAACCTCCAGTGTTTACCAAAACTGAATGTACTTCTAGCTTTAATTCGTTGATTAAATATTTTACACAATAAGAAGTGTCTAAACCACCACTATAAGCCAATACTACTTTATCCATTATATTTTTCTATTTAAAATAAGGTGATCGATTGCTATTGAGAACAAAGTATCTCGACAATTCTCGATGACCATTTTTTACACAATTGATACACAGTCCGCAAAAGTACGGAATGTGAATGAAACATTAAAAATTAAGGTTTGAAAACAAGTAAGTCTAAGTACAGACTTATTTTTTCTTTGCAAACTTACTCTTAAGCCGTTCAAACTTCTTTCTAAACAAGCTACCTTCTTCTCCTGTTTGAGTTGTTTTTGCATTTGGATCGTACAACATTCCTGTACACAAACACATTTTACGTTCGTTCCGCATTAAAATGTCATAATTCTTACAAGATTTACAACCATTCCAAAAAGCATCATCCTGCGTAATTTCAGAAAAAGTAACGGGTTTATACCCTAAATCAGAATTGATTTTCATGACAGCCAAACCGGTAGTAATTCCAAAAACTTTTGCGTTTGGATACTTCTCTTTAGAGTGATTAAAAACCTTTGTTTTGATCTTCTTTGCCAATCCTTGATTTCTATAATCTGGATGCACTATTAAACCCGAGTGAACCACATAAGATTTGTTCTCCCATGTTTCTATGTAACAAAACCCAGCAAACTTTCCATCGTCTAAAGCAATTACAGCATTACCACTCTCCAGTTTATTCTTAATGTATTCTGGAGTTCTTTTAGCAATACCTGTACCTCTTACCTGAGCAGAACTCTCTATAGTATCGCAAATATCTTGAGCGTACTTTAGATGTTTTGTATTTGCTGATAAAATTTTCATGGTAAATACTACTGTAAAGTTTTAGGGATTACTCTTATTTAATAAAGATTGTAAAACAATTTATTTTAAATGTCCTATTTCAGATTCAAAACGAGGATTTACATAGTACTTATACTTTAACTCGTCTCTTAACTTCCCAATCTCCTCTAATGTTTCTACCAAAACGTCAGACATTTGAGACAAGGTAACAAACTTCATTCCCAACAACTCGTTATTGTTATGTACAATAGGCTCGCTTGCAATAGAAATAACAAATTCGTTTTTGTACAACTCTGTCAATCGTTTCATTAACAAAAGTCCCAAATTATAGTTTCTATACTCTCTCTTTACCCACAAAGATGCACGCTCGTAAATAGCATGATCTTTAATCATATGTTTGTGCGCAAAAATATGCCCCACTACTTCACCCTCTTTTTTTAACAGATAACATCCATTCTCTAAACGCTGTTGCAACATTTCAACACTTGTAAAGTAAAGCGATGGCAAAGCTTTGGATCTATCCGAAATGGTTTGTAATAATTCTAAGGGAGCTTCATAAGTAAGCTCTAGTTGCAAGCCTTCAGAGTCCATATACTCTTCTGCTCCTGCAATGATATTTTTATAACTTGTTTCCAAATGATTGTCGATTACGAACATATCTTAAAAGAAATACTCTTTTGTTTATTATTAATGCATACAAACTACTTTATCGTTCTCTAGATAAAATAACCAAATGCTTGTAAAATATTAATTGAGAAAGTGAAGCAACTTATTACTATGCTGCTAGCGATGCTAAAGAAAACGACCGCTTGATAGTATGTATCAAACCAGAAGAGATAATTGATATGTGATTCACTGTTTTCACTGAGGTTTCCATATATAATTATTAACTCTAAATCGTCGGCCTAAGCCCCTTTCGTTAATATTTGGACGGCAAAAGTACAACTATAAAATCAATTAGCGCACAAAAACTTTAAAAATCAGCTACATAGCATCCAAAAAAAAATCGCTGTCAAGTAACCAGCTCGACAGCGAAGAAATAATCAACATGAATATAATTAAATCAATTAATTATGAAACAATGACTTTTTAACAAAACAAAATCTATCTTTATTCCAATTACTTCAAAGATAAATATATTTTTTTATTAATACCACAAAAAATTAACTAAAAAACAATTTTTTCGTCATTTTAACAAAACACAAATTATCATGGTAATAATCACTTAAATCCTACTCCATAAACACTTTTACATTGTCTACAATTCCTTTCATACGCTCCGGATCGGTATTGTATTTCATGTCATAAGAATTCTTGTCTGGAAATTGTTCTACCATCACTGTTTGTGAAGGGAACGCAAAATCTACTCCAAGTTCACTTGCCAATTTTAATATTGAAATATGTAAAGTATGTCTAGAAGACTGCTCATCTGCCCACGACAAGGATGAAAAATAAGTATTGATCATAATATCTAAAGAAGACGAACCAAAACCAATAAATTCTACATTGTACGAATCTGTTAACGTTGCTGGATGTAACTCAATAAGGTTACGAATCCCCTTAACAAAAGCTTCAATCAACTCAGGTGGTGTATCGTATCGCACACCCAAAGATGTTTTATACCTTCTATATTTTCTAAGCCCCATATTGTTGATTACAATCTCTGACAACTTACTATTAGGAATGGTAAAAATTGAAGTATCCGCAGCACGTATTCTACTAGATCTAAAACCTACTTCTTCTACTGTACCTTCAACACCACCTCCAACAATCCAATCCCCTATTTGGAATGGTTTGTCTAAAAAAATCATAAAAGTACCTATTAGGTTCTTTACCGTATCTTGCGATGCTAAAGCAACCGCCAAACCTCCAATAGATGCCCCCGCAACAACAGTAGTAGTATCTACTCCAAAAACGGTTAACATCTTAAGTACCCCTACAAAAATAACCAAAGCTCTTAACAGCCTACTTAAAATAGGTGCCAACTGATCGTCTAACTTACTTTCTGTTTTTTCTGTGTAAGAAACATATACCTGAATCAACACACCAACAAATTGTAACACCACATAAATCCACAAAATTGTTTGGGCAACTTCCAGTCCTTTAATTAAAAAAGAGTTGATATTAATATCCAACTGTAACATTGGAATGTATTTCTCTAACAAGTAGAAAACAATTAACAAAGCTGTTGGTCTAGATAGCTTGTTTAAAATTTCACTTAAAGATTGATGCGAAAACTTAACAAACACACTTTCCAATCGTTTTAAAAACCAAAAAACCAGCTTATTTAGCAACAAGAATAAAAAGAAAGAAGTTGCAATAAACAAGATAAAACCTACATATTGCCACAGCTCAATCCCCATTACTTTTTTGTGCCCAACGCTAGGAATAATTCTTTTAATAAACTCTGTACCGGCCGGATATACATTGTTATATAAACTAAAAATTTTATCGTTTGTTTCCTTACTATAATACCAAGATTTACCCACTTTCTCTAAAGTAATTTCGGGCATCTGATTGGGAAACAAAACGTATCGGTGTTTTACCAATCCGCTAGAAATTGTATCTGTATAATTTACATTGGTAGGCAAAGCATTCATATCTACTTTTAACCCCCTACCGTCTAAAACCTGTTTTATTTTTATAGAAATTTCCTGAGATTTCTCCAAAGTCTCCCCATAAATAGTTGCAGCAGCTTTTTTACTGTCGTAACTATCCGGTTGTAAAAAATATAAATGGGTGTAAATTGTGTTATAAGGACTGGATAAATCTACTTTTATCTCGTTTTTTTGCGCACTGGTTATTGCAGAAAATAGCAAAAACAGAAAATAAATTTTTTTCATCGTTAAAAAAAGCTATATTTGATTGCCAAATTTAACCTTTTTAGGTAAGACCGTAAGAGAATATCTAAAAAAAACAAAGACTCTTAACACAATGTTAAGAGCCTTAAACTAACCAAATTTTAATCATTAACATAAACATAAGTTGTGATTAAAAAAACTACAATAGTTAACCAAAAAACTGTAATCATAATCTTAGACCCTAGCAGGTTCAAAAGGTTTAATTGATTTTATAAAAAAATGCCTCAAAATTATTTGAGGCATTTTTTTATCGTCTTTTTCGCTTAGACTTACTATTCCTATTGGATTTATTTTTTTGATTTCTGTCCTTATCAAGTACACTTACAAAGCCATCTTTATCTTTCTGATTTCTTTTTGGCTTAGCCTTTCCTTTTCTAATCCCTTTTGGAACATCTACAGCATCGTCAAATGTATTTTTAGGTTTAAAATCTTTTTTATACCCTGTATTTCCTCCTTTTGGCAATAATTTATTTAATAAATCTTGTCGTCCTATTTTGGTTAAAGATTTTCGGATCCAAGCCTGATTCTCTTTTTTATACCAGAAAAAGAATCGGTGTTGCTCCTCTTTTTCTTTGGCTGTTTTTGGAGTATCCATTTTCTCCAAAGTATACGGATGATATCCACTGTAATAAATTACCGTAGCAACTGTCATAGGAGTTGGTGTAAATCCTTGCACTTGTTCCAATTGGAATCCCATATCTTTAGTTTCAGCAGCCATATTGGCCATATCCTCTAAATCGGACTGTGGATGACTTGAGATAAAATAAGGAATTAACTGTAGGTTTAGTTTTTTCCTAAGGTTGATTTTATCGAACAACTTTTTAAAATCGTGAAAATTAGAAAACGAAGGCTTACGCATTAACTTTAATACCTTATCCGAAGTATGTTCTGGAGCTACCTTTAATCTACCAGAAACGTGATGTGTAATTACCTCTTCTGTATATTCTTCTAATTCTTTTGGATCTGCATTTTTATTAAAATCTGGAACTAGCATATCGTATCGAATTCCAGAACCAATAAAAGATTTTTTAATCTTTGGGTGCTTGTCTACAGATTTATAAATATCTGTTAACGGAGCATGAGAAGTATCTAAATTGGAACAAATTACCGGGTTGATACAAGAAGGAGCAACACATTTATCGCAAATTTCCTGTACTTTACCTTTCATTTGATACATATTCGCTGATGGCCCACCCACATCGGATAAATATCCTTTAAAATCCTTCATATTTGCCACCTGATCTACTTCTTTTAAAATAGACTCCTTACTACGGCTGGCAATAAATTTTCCTTGATGCGCAGAAATGGTACAGAAACTACACCCTCCAAAACAACCTCTATGTGTGTTTATAGAGAATTTAATCATTTCAAAAGCAGGAATAGGTCCACGCTTGTTATACTTTGGATGCGGTAAACGCGTATACGGTAAATCAAAAGAAGCATCTATCTCCTTCTCTAACATGGTTGGATAAGGCGGATTGATCACCAATAACTCTTCCCCTACCTCTTGTAAAATTCTACCTCCATACGTCTTATTAGATTCCTGCTCAATCGTTTTAAAATTAGCAGCAAACGTTTTCTTATCTTTTAAACAAGCTTCGTGAGAACTAAGAACTTTATCTTCCCAGTTTTTATTTTTCTGAACAGCTTCGTGCTTTGATTGCAAATACGCAGTTTGTTTTATAGTTCTTAAAGAACTAAACGGAACTCCTTTTTGCATTAAGGTTACAATCTCTTTTAAAGGTTGCTCCCCCATTCCATAGACCAGAATATCGGCACCAGATTCTTTTAAAATAGTAGGTTTTAATTTATCCGACCAGTAATCGTAATGAGTTACTCTTCGTAACGAAGCCTCTATTCCTCCAATTAAAACAGGCGTATCGGGAAATTTCTCTTTTAAGATTTTTGTATATACAGTTGTAGCATAATCGGGTCTAAAACCTATGTCTCCATTTGGAGTATACGCATCTTTATCACGCTTACGCTTGCTTGCAGTATAATTACTCACCATAGAATCCATTACTCCAGAAGTAACTCCAAAAAATAATTTTGGTTGTCCTAGTTTGGTAAAATCTTGCAAATTATCTGTAACACTTGGTTGTGGAACAATAGCTACTCTAAGTCCATAGCTCTCCAACAAACGACCAATTACCGCAGGCCCAAATGATGGATGATCTACATAAGCATCTCCACTAAAAAGAATTACATCTAACTCGTCCCAACCACGAATCTTACATTCCTTTTTAGTAGTTGGCAACCAACTTGATAGTCTTAGTTCTTGTTCCATTTTGCAAAGATAAGGGGAATGGATGGAACTTTGGTAATCTTTACAGGAACATAGCTAAACAGAATAGCTACAAATAACCTTCTATTCTATTTTTAACTCCTGCCCTACATTGATAATATTGGACGTAAGCTTATTTAGTTCTTTAATTTTACGAACCGTTGTTTTATATTTTTTAGAAAGAGAAAATAAGGTTTCATCTTTTGCTACTATATGATATCCTTCTCTTTTTACATGTTTTTTAATTTTTAAAACAGTTCCAACATGTATTGTATTATTGGTTAAACCGTTATACGATTTTATATAAGCCACATTTAAATTATACCTTCTAGCAATGCTATACAAAGTTTCGTTTTTTGCAACAGTATGCTCTGTAACTCTATTCTTTTTTAGCTCAAACAATTCCTTTGCCTTTCTTTTTTCTTCTTTAGCTAAAGCAACTTTCTCTGCTTTTAGTTTCGCTACTTCTAGTTGTGCAATAGAATCTTTAGTTTTCTTAACAGTCAATAAATTGTCTCTTTTAAGTTCAGATGCTACATAAAAATCGGAATCTTTATACCTACCCACAACTCCACTTAAAGCTATTTCATCAAACTTATGTAGGTTATAATCCTCTATACAAGTAATTAGTTTTTTATCGTAATTTGGATTGCTAGAATATCCCGCTTTTTTTAATCCTTTTGCCCAAGCTTTATAATCACCTTTGTTTAGTGTAAACAGACTAGAATAGCTAGGTCTTCTAGTTAAATAAATAGAATGATCCTTAAAAGACGCTATTGCATATTTATATTTTCTATAACACTCCCCATTCATTTCTTTATTTTTATAAAAACGTGCTCCGCTCCATCCACGACCACAAAAAATCTCGAAATGATTATTGGTTTCTTTTGCTAACTTATTTTTTCCTTTACCAGACTGATCTAAACCTTGAGCTAAAATTATACTTGCAGGTATACCTGTTCTATTCATCTCGCTAATAGCAATTGGAGCATAATTTCTTACATATTCAAAAGTAGCATCACCTGCCGCTCCCTCTATACCTTGCTCCGTTAAGTCTACAATTTGATGAACCTGTTTCTGTAAAGAATCAAAAGATACTTTACTTACCACTTCTTTAGAAGCCTCTTCTTTAATACTATTCTTGTTGGCTCCACAAGAACATAGTAGAACGAACACAAAACCAAGTGCAATAACTTTTTTCATCTATTTTATTTTAAAAGCTTCTTTCGTGTAAACTTACTTAATCCTTAACTCCTGCCCAATAGAAATGTCATTAGAATTTAAATTATTTAATGCTTTTAATTCTGCAACCGTCACCTTATTTTTTTTAGCTATAGAATACAGCGTATCTTTCTTTTTTACAACATAATAACCTTTCCTTTTAACCTCAGTTCTTAGCTTTAACACATCTCCTTCATGAATCACATTGTCTGTTAAACCATTCAATTTCTTTAACTCATCAACCGCCAAACCGTATTTTCTAGAGATTGAATACAAAGTATCCTCTCCACTTACTCTATGTGTTCCTTTTCTAGGAATCTCTTTTTTAGCAACAATTACTTTAGGTGTAGATTTAGAAGTATTTGCTTTGGTTTCTTTTTTTTCAACAACTGGCTGCCTTTTAGACTTTATCCCTTCAAACTTCCCTTTCAACACAATCTCATCGTACTTGTCTAAATTGTACTTTTCTATAAAGGTGATTAACTTTTTAGGATACTTAGGATCTGTTGCATAACCTGCTCTTTTTAATCCTTTTGCCCAACCTTTATAGTCGTCTATCTTTAATCGGAATAAGCTTAAATACCTAGAACGGCCTGCCAAGAAAGTAGAATGATCTCTGTAAGAAGTAGCTACATATTTATAAACCCTAAAACACTCTCCTTTTTTATCATCGTCATGATATGTTCTTCTTCCTGTCCAACCTCTATGACATTTTATTCCAAAGTGATTGTTAGACCTGCTAGAAAGCTTACTCTTTCCACTGCCCGACTCTAAAATACCTTGAGCCAACGTAATACTTGCAGGTATTTTATATTCCCGCATTTCTTCCATAGCCAACGGAGCATATTTTTCTATATACGCCAAGGTGTTTTTGTTTAAATAGGTATTTGTTTTCTTCTTGGTTTCTGTAATTACCTTTGCAACTTCTCGCGTAGTTTCTTTATTAGGAATTACCTTAATCTCCCCATCTTTTTCCTTTATTACTGTAGGTTTACTATTGGTTACTTTTTTACTAGAACCACAAGAGGCTACAAGTAATACAACTATAATTGCTATAAGTTTTCTCATAGAATTAGGGCTTTGTTTTTTTGTTTTAGTACATTATTTACACCAGCAATTCCTTGTAAACCTCCGGTATGAATAGCAAGTATTTTACTTCCTTTCTTAAATTCTCCTTTTTCAACTTCTTGCAACAAGCCAAAAATCATCTTACCTGTATAAATAGGGTCCAGAGGAATATGGGTTTGTTTTTTAAAATCGTTTATAAAAGTAACCAATTCTGAGGTCACTTTTCCATAACCTCCCAAATGATACTGAGAAACAACTTCCCAATTGTCTTTATTTGGTTTCAAAGATGCAATCTCATCTTTAATCCAACTTCCTTTTAAAGCAGGAAATACTAGTATTTTTTGAGACTTTTTTGAGCTATTAATAATTCCTGTTACCGTCCCTCCTGTTCCCATAGCACAGGCTATATGCGTAAATTTGGTGTCTGTTTCTGATAAAATTTCTTCACAACCCTTAATCGCCAAATCATTGGTTCCTCCTTCTGGAATGATATAGCTATTTGGGAATTGTGCATTTAACGCATCTAAAAAGTTCTTTTCTTTTTTTTGTTGATAAGCTGAACGAGAAACAAATAAAAATTCCATTCCGAAATCATGCGCTTGTTTCAACGTAGGATTCTGAGCGAGTGTTTTCTCTAAGTCAACTCCCAACTCTTCTCCACGAATAACACCAACCGTTTTAAATCCGTATTCTTTTCCTGCAGCGGCAGTGGCCAAAATATGATTGGAATAAGCTCCCCCAAAAGTAAGCAAACGCAGTTTGTCTTTATTTTTAGCATGGGCTACGTTATATTTTAGTTTGCGGTATTTATTACCCGAAATAAAAGGATGCAACAAGTCTTCTCTTTTTACATACAGTTCTACTCCTTTTTTTGTAAGAATAGGTAATTGAATTTGTATGTTTTTAGATTGCATTTTTTACTGACTATATTATTTTGATTGCAAAGGTCATCGAGCGGAGTCGAGATGCAATAGTTCTCGACTCCGCTAGAACACCTCTTTGATATACTGACTACCCTTGCTTTTCAGCAATCTCCTCATCCAACTCAAACAACAACTCCATAGCCTCGTCTAAATCATTCTTCTTTCCTTGGTAGACTTCAAAAAAAGAACCATCCGAAGCATGTTTTTCATAATCTTCTGCCAATTGAGCATCCATCTTCTGAATCTCTTTTTCTAAATCCGCTATCTGACGTTCTACTTTACTGTATTTGTTCTTAATTTTCTTTAGTTCTTTTTCTTGTTCCCTACTTAACTTTCCAGCACTTTTCTGAGACGATTTATCCGAAGCAACCACCGTTTTCATCTCTGCTTCTCGCATGTTTTCTAACTTGTGTGCCTCTAAGAAATAATCTAAATCTCCCAAATACTCTTTTATTTTCTTGTCTTTAAAGTACAATACCTTTTCTGTTAAACCTTGCAAGAAATCACGATCGTGAGAAACCAAAATTAACGTCCCACCAAAATTTTCTAAAGCTTGTTTTAGTACATTTTTAGAATTAATATCTAAGTGGTTGGTTGGCTCATCCATTACCAACACATTAAAAGGCTCTAACAACATTTTACACAAAGCCAATCGGTTTCTTTCTCCTCCAGACAACACCTTCACTTTCTTCTCTACATCGTCTCCCTTAAACAAAAAGGAACCTAGCATATCTCTTACTTTTGCTCTATTTCCATCGTTGGCAGCATTTTCCATGGTTTCTAACAAGGTAATTTCTCCATCTAAATGCTCTGCCTGATTCTGAGCAAAATAACCTATTTCTACATTATGCCCTAGCTTTAAATCACCAGTATAATCTATCTCCCCAACCATCATTTTTGCCAAAGTAGATTTTCCTTGTCCGTTCTGACCAACAAAAGCAATTTTAGTACCTCTTTCTATCTGTATTGCTACATTAGAAAGCACATGCTTGTTGCCATAACTTTTAGAAACACTCTCTGCTTCTACCACCACTTTCCCAGGTTCTTTAGACACTGGAAAACGAACATTCATTACTGCATTATCTTCTCCGTCTACCTCTATGCGTTCTACTTTTTCCAATTGCTTAATTAACGATTGTGCTAAAGATGCTTTGGTTGCTTTGTAGCGAAAACGTTCTATTAACTCTTCTTTTGCCTTTATTTCTTTTTCCTGATTTTTCTGAGCCTGCATTTGCTTTTCACGAATTTCATCGCGTAACAGTAAGAATTGAGAATACGGCTTTTTGTAATCGTAAATTTGCCCCAAAGATATCTCTATGGTTCTATTGGTTACATTGTCTAAAAACATTTTATCGTGAGACACCAATACCACTGCTCCTGCATAGTTCCTTAAAAAGTTTTCCAACCAAATAATAGACTCTATATCTAAGTGGTTTGTAGGCTCATCCAACAATAGAATATCATTATTCTGCAATAATAATTTGGCTAATTCTATACGCATTCTCCATCCTCCAGAAAAAGTATCTGTTAACTTGTCAAAATCGGCACGTTGAAAACCTAAACCTTGTAATACTTTTTCGGTTTCTCCCTGATAATTATACCCACCTAACAATTCGTAACGCGTGGTTTTCTCCTCTAAATCGTGAATTAAATTGTTATAATATTCGCTTTCGTAATCGGTTCTCTCTGCTAACTCTGCATTGATCTTCTCAATTTCAGCTTCTATTTTTTTAATTTCTTCAAAAGCTTGATACGCTTCTTCCAAAATGGTTCTACCAGGAATAAAATCAATATCCTGACGTAAAAACCCCATCTGTATATCTTTATCAAAAGCTAAAGTTCCACCATCATTTGGCATGTCTTTAGATAACACTTTTAACAGTGTAGATTTTCCTGCTCCATTTTTTCCTACCAATCCTACTCTATCTCCTTTTTCTAGTTTAAAAGTTATTCCAGAAAAAAGATCAGTTCCGTTAAATGTAACCGTTAAATTATGTACGTTAACCATATGTAACAAATGTTGCTTAGCAATAATAATAAATGGAAGTATATTTGTTATGAGAATGTAACAAACCAACTTCTTTTGTCTTTAGACTTGGCAAAAGTACCAAAATAAATACAGCATGTTTAGCAAAGGAAACAAACTCTATAGCATCTTTACCTCTAAATGTCCGCAATGTCACGAAGGAGAGTTCTTTAAACATAAATTCTCTTTTAATATTTTAAAAACTACAGAGGCAAAAGAGCACTGTTCTAGTTGCAATTTAAAATATATGAGAGAACCTTCTTTTTTTTACGGAGCCATGTATGTAGGCTATGGAATTAGTGTAGCTTTAGCTGTTGCCTTTTATATTATTAGTGCCGTATTCTTTGGTTTAAATATGAAACAAAGCATCGTTGTTATTGCACTTGGTTTATTTGCTTTAGCTCCTTGGAGTTTGCGTTTGGCAAGAGTGGTATGGATTCATCTTTTTATAAAATACCAAAAAGACGAAAAACTACGAAAAAAATAATCTGGCTTACAAAGCCTATAAAAACAAAAAAGAACCCAAAATTGGGTTCTTTTTTGTTTTTATAGTAAGAATAGCGCATGCATTAATTCACCAATTCTCCATTTTTCATTTTAACGATAAAAGTATCTTTTACATTCTGATCTTTTAAAAGTTTTTTAAAACTTTTAGCTTCGGAAATAGTCGGAAAATTACCTAGAACGTAAAAATTTAACTGCCCCTTGGTTACTCTGTAAACACAAGAAGAAAAATCTACTTTAAACTTTTTGTAAGCACCTATCTGTACTCCATAAGTAACTACATCTTCTACTGGTTTCTCTATGGTCTTTTCTACTACTTTTTTCTCTATAAAGATGGTATCTCTTATAACGGTTGGCTCTTGAGCAACTACAGTGGTATTAACCGTTCCTCCAAATCCAAAAACAAGTGCTCCCACCAAACATAAAAACAGAATAATACAAACCGCTACAGCAGTTCTAAGCTTATTTGCTTTCTCTTGATTTTCTTCTTTTAACTTTTTATTAGTTCCTTCTAATGCCAAAGAGTTAGCACTTAGAGAATCTATTTTTTTTTGTAAGTCGTCAACTTCTTCTTCGCTTAAAAAAGGCATAATTAGGTGAATTTTAGATCAAATCTGTTGATGTTTATTTCTGCTGGCAAAGGTACATCATTTTCTAAATGCTGGTACAATTGTTTGGCAATTGTTGGAGCAATCATAACACCTCTTGTTCCCAATCCATTAAAGACAATTAAACGATTGTATTTAGGGTGTTTTCCCACTAACGGCCTCCTATCTTTTACCGTAGGACGAATCCCTCCAAATTGATCCACAATTTCGTAAGGAACCTCAATCATAGTATCTAATTTTTCTAGAATCTCTTTTCTTCCGCCCTCTGTTGGCAATGTTGTTTTATCTTCTCTATTAAATGTAGCTCCTACCCAGTAAACATCGTCTTCTAAAGGCAATACAAATAAAGTAGATTTAATCTGCTCGGTTAGTTTTAAATCGGGTGCTTTTATAAACAGCATTTCTCCTTTGGTTCCATTCAATGGCAGGTAATTAAAAAACGGATTCCCTTTTAAACCAAACCCTTCCGAAAAAATAATTTTTTTAGCAACAATATCTCTGTATTCTACTTTGTTGTCGTCTATTTTCAGCTCCTCATGAACCATAGGAATATCTCTAAAAGCCGCTTTCTTTTTAAGATAAGATATATAGCTATCTAAAGCTCTATTAATATATACTCTCCCAGTGCCATTTACGCCACCAAGCCCCTCGTAATAAGTAATTCCTTTCTTTTTTTCTTTAATTATTTTTGGTTGCAAATATTTTTCTAGCAAAGGATTATCACAGGCTTTAAACCAATTATTCTGATCTTCTATAGACTTAAAAACTTTTAAGGTATCAAAATAAGTAAGAAAACTCTCTCCAAACTTATGCTCCAAATCTTTATAAAATGGAAACAAATTTTCTAATTGCTTATCTGCATTCCATACCGGTGTGAATCTTTTTAAAATAACAGGATTAAAAACTCCAGCAGCAACTCTAGACGACACCTGAGAATTATTATCTAACACAACAAAAGAATGTCCTTTGTCTTCTAACTCCTTAGTTATAGCCATTCCAGCCAAACCAAAACCTACAATTATATATTCTACTTCCATAAAACAAATCTACAATTTTAAGAAATCACCAAAGATGAAATTAACTTATTAATTATGAGTATATTTGGCATTGGAACAATAAGAATTCATTATTTTTGCAGCCCAATTTTATCTATGAAGAAAAAACTAACCATTAAAGATATCGCAAAAGAGTTGAACGTTTCAATCTCTACGGTTTCTAAGGCCCTGAATGATAGCCACGAAATTGCAGACGTGACAAAAAAACGTATTCAGGCTTATGCAAAAGAGTTTAATTACAAACCAAACTTTAATGCCCTTAGTTTAAAAAACAAAAAGACTAAAACCATCGCTGTTATTATTCCTAATATGCTTAAGTATATCTATGCTCAGGTTTTTAACGGAATTGAACAAGTTGCCAACGAACAAGGTTATAAGATTATTACCTGTGTATCTAACGAAAAGACTAGCAAGGAAAAAGAAATTTTAGAAATGCTTTCTAATGGTAGTATTGATGGCTTTATAATTTCTCCTTGTTTAGAAAGCTGTATCAACAAAGAGTTTTTACATTTTGAAGATGTTATAGAAGAAGGTTTTCCTATTGTAATGTTCGATCGTGCTCCCAAGGAGTTAGATTGTGACAAAGTGATGATTAAAGATCATAAAGCGACTTTTAATGCTGTTGAGCATTTAAAAAACACAGGCTGCAAAAACATTGGTTTTTTATCTACTAACAAAAAATTGATTAGCACCAAAAGACGTAAAAAAGGATACTTAAAAGGTTTAGAAGAGTTTGGACTAGAGAGCAATGAAAACATTATGGTGGATTTGACTCAATACCACTACAACGAATACGAAAAGATTATTACTCCTATTTTTGAGGACAACGACATAGACAGTGTAATCACAACGAATGAGGCAACTGCTATTGCGGCTCAAAAAGTAGCCCAAAAATTGGGTTATTCTATTCCAAGCAACTTTTCTGTAATTGCTTTCTCTAACGGAATTTTAGCAAGGCATGCAAGCCCTCAAATGACCACTATAAGTCAACATGGTGAAAAAATGGGAGCAAAAGCTGCTAAGTTATTAATTCACCGAATAGAAAACGAAGAAGAAAATCCAGAATACGAAACAAAGATTATAAAGACTGATTTAGTAATGCGTAACTCTACCAAATCTTTCTTAAAACTAAATTATGATAAGTAAAAAGTAAATTGCTCATGAGATTTCATACAAGAAAGTGGATTAAACCAGAAGATTTAAATGCAAACGGAACATTATTTGGAGGGAAATTACTAGCTTGGATTGACGAAGAAGCTGCCCTTTATTCCATTATTCAATTAGAAAATGATAGAGTTGTAACCAAATACATGTCCGAAATTAATTTTGTTAGCTCTGCCAAAAAAGGAGATATTATAGAAATAGGGATTGATGTAGAAAAATTTGGAAAATCTTCTTTAACGTTAAATTGTGAAGTAAGAAATAAGATGACTCGTGAAACCATTATAAAAGTCGACAATATTGTAATGGTAAATCTTGATGAGGATGGAAAACCGAAACCACATGATAAAACAAAAATTGAATTTGTAAAAGATCGACTAGAAAATTTAGCATAAACTCACAAAAAAAACCGACCTAAAATGGTCGGTTTTTTTGTAGATATATTTTTTTGTAAATCTAACCTAGCAATTGCTTTACCATTGCAGAAATGGCTTTACCATCTGCTTTACCCGCTAATTTTTGCGAAGCAGCTCCCATTACCTTCCCCATCTCTTTCATAGAAGAAGCTCCTGTTTCTGCAATAATTTCTGTAATGATTGCTTTTAACTCTTCTTCTCCTAATTGCTCTGGTAAAAACTGAGAAATGATTTCAGCTTGTGCCAATTCTGGTTCAGCCAAATCTTCACGTCCTTGCTCTGTATATAAAGTAGCTGAGTCTTTACGTTGTTTTACCAACTTCTGTAATAACTTAATTTCAGCCTCTTCAGAAATTTCTTCCTTAGATCCTGTTTCAGTTTGCGCTAATAAAATAGCAGATTTTATAGCTCTTAATGATTCCAAAGCAACTGAATCTTTAGCTTTCATGGCTTCTTTCATTTTAGCCATTACATCTTTTGATAAACCCATTATATTCTAATTAAATAATTCCAAACAAAAATATTAAAAACTACTTTCCAAACTACTTATTATACATATAAATAGCATCCTCTAAATAGTCGTACTTCTTTTTAGACTTAAAGTAGTTTATTATACAAGTCGTAAAACCAATCAAACCAATTGTTAGATTTACAGGTTTTAGCTTGTACTCATCTTGGGTTTCATACCTTCCTGTACTAGGATTAAAATTTTCATTTTGTTCCCCTGTTTTTTCACCCGCTGTTAAAATACCTGCTACTGTTGCAATACCAGCAATCACATAAATAATAACCTCTCTATTGCTAACTTTATTATACCTCTGTAACAACAACATACTTTCTTGATTATCTACCAAGTCATTCGCTAAATTAGCGTAATTAGCCTTTTTTAAAGGCCCAAAACCTTTGTTGTAATACCTACTTTTTTTGGAATAGCTACCTCCTCCAGAAAACTGACCATTTGCATTCATCATTGGAGCACTATAACCCGTAGTTATAGCTTCAAAATAATTTACTTTTCCTCTTAAAATTCTCTCGGCAAATACATTTGCTCCATTTGCTTGGTAGGTATTTCCGTAAAAACTCCCAGAATTATTATAAAATTGAACACTTGCTAAATCGTATTTCTGATCATTAACTTCAAAATAGGATTTTTTAAAGAAGGGTGATTTTGTACGTATTAAACCATCTACATATTTAATACCTCCTCCATAAAACATTAAAAAGTTTTTACTTTCATCTACTTTAGGAATAGAATCTTGCGCAAACATTGTTGTACCAAGTAAAAGTCCAACCAAGCAGACTAACATTTTCTTTTTCATTTTTTTTATTGATTAACCGATTATTCCTTTCACAAAACTATCAATAGTATCAACTCCACTAGTCCCCACATGTTTTACAAATGCAGATCCTATAATAGCACCATTTACATGCTCACAAACAGTATCAAAAGTCTCCTTACTAGAGATTCCAAAACCAGCAATTAAAGTACTTTTTAAACCGTAAGATTTAATCCTATTAAAATAATCTATCTGAGCCTGAGAAATAGTTCCTTTAGCCCCTGTAATAGATGAAGATGCTACTACATAAATAAAAGCATCTGTCATTTCATCAATCTTCTTAATACGCTCCTCCGATGTTTGCGGTGTAATTAAGAACACATTAGACAAACCATATTTGGCAAATAATGCTTTGTAAGTATTTTCATACTCTAACATAGGCATGTCTGGCAACACCAACGTCTCTATACCTACAGACTGACATTTTTGACAAAATTTTTCTGCTCCATAACGGACCACCTGATTAAAGTACCCCATAGCAATTAATGGAATAGTTATCTCGTCTTTTATTTCATCCAGTTGATTAAAAATTAAATCTAAGTTGATTCCGTTTTTTAATGCCACTGAACTTGTTTCCTGAATGGTAGGTCCATCTGCCATAGGGTCAGAATACGGTAATCCTACCTCTAAAAAGTCAACTCCAGCAGCTTCTAAGTTCTTAACAATAGCTCCTGTATCGTTTAAAGTAGGATAACCAGAAGTAAAATATACCGAACACAAACGGTTTGGCTTTTCTTGAAATAGTTGATTTAATTTACTCATTTCTTTTATATTGAAGGTTTGTAAAGTTAAAGGTTTGAAAGTAGACATAAACACAAAATCAACTATAAACCTTGCTAACTTGACAAACTACTAAACTGTTTACAGGTGTTCGATCGGAGTCGAGATGTAATAGTTCTCGACTCTGCTCGAACACCTTTGTACTCAATACTCTGTACTAAATACTATTTATCTATTCTCTCTTTTATTTAATTCTGTAATATACGTCTCTAGATCTTTGTCTCCTCTACCCGATAGGTTGATAACTACTACTTGGTCTTTTTTCAAATCCATTTTACCCAACACAGCCAATGCATGAGATGTTTCTAAAGCCGGAATAATCCCTTCTAATTGAGTCAATTCAAAAGCAGCATCTAACGCTTCTTGGTCGGTTGCATTTAAGAAAGTTCCTCTTTTGCTATCGTATAAATGTGCATGTAAAGGTCCAACTCCCGGATAGTCTAATCCTGCAGAAATAGAATAAGGCTCTACAATTTGTCCATATTCATCTTGCATTAAAATGGTTTTAGATCCGTGTATAACTCCAACCTCTCCTAATTGAGAAGTTGCAGCACTTTCTCCAGAATTTACTCCTAAACCAGCAGCTTCTACTGCTACTAACTCTACTTGTTTTTCGTCCATGTAGTGATAAAAAGCTCCTGCTGCATTAGATCCTCCACCAACACATGCAATAATAGTATCAGGGTTTTCTTTCCCTGTCTGTTCTTTTAATTGCCATTTTATCTCTTCAGAAATAATAGCTTGCAAACGAGCTACCATATCTGGATATGGGTGTGGTCCAACTACAGAACCAATTAAATAGTAAGTCTCTTCAGGATTCTGAATCCAATCACGAATGGCTTCGTTGGTAGCATCTTTTAAGGTCTTACTACCACTTGTTGCAGCCACTACTTTAGCTCCCAACATTTTCATACGAGCTACGTTTGGAGCCTGACGTTTGATATCTACTTCTCCCATAAACACAATGCACTCTAAGTTCATTAAAGCACAAACTGTTGCCGTAGCCACACCATGTTGACCAGCTCCTGTTTCTGCAATAATTCGCTTTTTCCCTAACTGCTTTGCAATTAGAATCTGTCCAATTGTATTGTTTACTTTATGAGCTCCTGTATGATTTAAATCTTCTCTTTTTAAATAGATATGAGCACCGTATTTATCAGACAAGTTAGGTGCATAGTACAATGGTGTTGGCCTACCCACGTATTGTTTTAACAAATACAAATACTCTTTCTGAAAAGCTTCTGAGTTGATAATTTTTAAATAATTATCCTCTAACTCCTGTACATTCGGAAACAACAATTCTGGAATGTATGCTCCTCCAAATTGTCCATAATATCCGTTTTCGTCTACTTGAAATTCTGACATAATTTTATAGTACTGAGTACCGAGTATTAAGTATTGAGTACTGTAGCTGGGCTAACTTTGTACTGTCTACTGTCTACTCTGTACTAATTATTTTTACACTTTATTTTCTTGGTCATCGAGCGGAGTCGAGATGCAATAGTTCTCGACTCCGCTCGAACACTTTATTATATGTTCATTTACTGATTTGTTAAGACGTTAAGTCAAATACACGACTACACAAAAAACAAATCAACACTTACTTTATTTCTTTAAAAAACCGCTCTAATAGTTCAACATCTTTCAACCCTGGCTCTAGCTCAAACTTACTGTTGATGTCCAATGCATAAATTGGCAAATCTGTATTTAATATTTCCTTTACTTTTTCTACCTCATCAACTCCAATTCCTCCACTTAAAATAAAGGGCTTCTTTGATGGGTATGCTTTTAACACAGACCAATCAAAAGTATATCCATTCCCCCCTTTTTCTTTCCCCTTGGTATCAAAAAGAAAGTAATTTACAAAAGGTTCGTAGTTGGCCAATACAGTAAATTCGAATTCATCTTTAATTGAAAAGACTTTAAATAGCTCGATATCTAAATCGTGACTCACCAATTCTTGACAATAGGCCACAGATTCCGATCCATGCAACTGTACAGCTTTAAATCCGTATTGTTTTACTTTAGCTACTATAAAATCAATAGGTGCATTTACAAAAACGCCTGTTTTCTTAATAGTTGAATCAATTGCTGGAATTTCACCTTCAAAACTTCTTGGTGATTTCGGATAGAATATAAACCCTAGGTAGTCTGGCTGTAAGGCCGCTACCGCTTGGATATTCTCCGTGTATTTCATTCCACAAACTTTGATTTTCATTCCTTCAACGCTTTAAGCTATAGGCTTTAGGCAATAAGCATACAGCCTACTGCATAGAGCTTACAGCAAGTTACAACTGCCCAATAAACTCTTTACAAGCATTTCCAGGATTGTCTGTTTTCATAAAATTCTCTCCAATTAAGAACCCTTGGAAACCGTATTGCTTTAATCCCATAATAATTTTAGGATCGCTAATTCCACTCTCCGAAACTTTTACACAACTATCTGGAATTTTAGCAGCCAACTCTATAGAGTGCTCTAAATCCACCTTAAATGTTTTTAAGTTTCTATTGTTAATCCCAATTACTTTTCCATCAGGATTGTCAATTTTATCTAGTTCTTCCTGCGTATGAATTTCATACAACACATCCATTCCCAAATCAGTAGCCAATTGTCCGTAATTTTTTAACTCCTCTTTTGTTAAACAAGCGGCAATTAATAAAATTACATCTGCTCCAATAGCCTTTGCTTCTACAATTTGAAAACCATCAACAATAAAATCCTTACGCAAAATAGGTTTTACCTCATTTACACTTCGGGCCTTCATTAAATCTACCATGGTACCTCCAAAAAATGGAGTATCCGTTAAAATAGATTGTGCAGCAACATTGGCATCTAAATAACCATTAGTTACCTCAATAATATCAGCCTTATCATTAATAATTCCTTTAGAAGGCGATTGCCTTTTAAACTCTGCTATAATACCAGTGGATCCTACCTCTAACAAAGATTTCTTTAAAGACAATGGTGTTCTTTTAAAGTTTGGACTTGTAATTAGTTTCTTTACAGGAACCTCACTCTTAATCTTTGCTACTTCCTTCTTCTTTGCTTCTATTATTTTATCTAAAATCGTCATATCTCAATTACGAATTTACAATTACGAATTACGAATTTACAATCACGAAAAACCATTTTGTTTTATCGTTTTTTGTATACTCCCTATAATTCGTAATAATTCATCAATATCTTTTATTAAACCTTCTTTTTCTTCTCTCTTTAAATATCCCGCATCAGACAAAAGTCTTAACCAATATTTCGTTTCTCTTGCTTCCTTATAAGCTATCGTTAATTTAGCATAGAAATCTTTTCTACTTTGCCCTCCAATTGCTTCTTCAATATTAGCACCAACTGACGTGGCAGCTCTCAGCAACTGCTTACTTAGAACAAATTCCTTTTCTCTTTCACAAATTACCTTTTACAGCTTAACTACGCGAAGTGCAAAATCATAACTCTTTACTTGTACTATATTATCTGATTTCACAACTCGTAATTTGAAATTAACAATTCGTAATTAAAGTGCTTAAAGCACTCTTCGCTTTCCCAGTCATTAAACTATCTTTTGCTATATTAAATGCTTCTTTAAAAGACAATTTAGGATTGAATGTTTTTAAGGCAAACGCAGCGTTGGTTAACACCACATTATTTTGCTGAACCGTTCCTTTTCCATCTAAAATAGATGTAAATATCTCAGCAGCTTCTGGAACACTCTCTCCTCCGTAAATATCAGATTGTTGAATTTGATCTAAACCTAAGTTTTTAGGACTTAATATTTGTTCGTTCTCTTTTGTATACAATTTAAAACCTCCTGTTAATGAGATTTCATCATAACCGTCTAAAGCATGAACTACTGCAAAATTATCTGATGTTTTACTTAAAATCTCTCTATACAGTCTACCTACTTGTAAATTAAAAACTCCTACCAACTGATTTTGAGGCATACTTGGATTTACCAATGGCCCTAGCATGTTAAAGAACGTTTTCATTTGTAATTCTTTTCTAACAGGACCTACAGCAGCCATTGCTGGATGAAATAAAGGTGCGTGTAAAAAACAGATATTAGCCTTATCTAATTGCTTTTTTAAAACATCCTCATCGTTGGTAAATTGGTATCCTAAATACTCTAACATATTAGAAGAACCAGAAGCAGAAGACACTCCATAATTACCATGCTTGGCAACTTTATGTCCTGTTCCAGCTACTACAAAAGAAGTTAATGTAGAAATATTAAACGTGTTTTTTCCGTCTCCTCCTGTACCACATAAATCAATGGTGTTAAAGTCGGACAAATCAACTTTTAAAGCCAATTCTAACAAAGCCTCTCTAAAACCCGTTAATTCATCAACAGTAATAGGCCTCATTAAAAACACCGTTAAAAACGAAGCTATTTGAGAATTGTTAAACTCCTTGTTTGCAATTCTAATTAACGTTTCTTTTGCTTCTTCTCTACTTAACTTTTCGTGCTCGAATAGTCTAGATAATAATTGTTTCATCTTTTATAGTATTGAGTATTGAACATTAAGTATTGAGTACAGTAGCTATGCTTACACCGTACTTTATACGAACTGCTCTTTATACTATTTAACTTATCATTTTTATTTAGTACAAAGTATTAAGTACCGTAGCTACGTTTCTCTATACTTTGTACTAACTACTCTGTACTAAACTTTTGCGTTCTCTATAAACTGTCTAACCATTGCTTCTCCATCTGGAGTTAAAATAGACTCTGGATGAAATTGCACTGCACTAATATTAAACTTTGTATGCTCTATTGCCATCACGCCACCATCATCATCTATACAAGTAACTTTTAAATCTTTAGGCATTTTTTTAGTGTTTGCAATCCACGAATGATACCTAGCTGCAGGAAACTTTTCTGGACCATTCTTAAAAATTACAGCATCTTTATCTGTTACTTTCATCTCTGTAGCTACACCATGGAAGACATTGTCCATATTGATAATCTCACCACCAAACACCTCTGTAATTGCTTGTAATCCCAAACAAACACCAAATATTGGTTTTTTACCAGCATACTCGGCAATTACCTCTTTTAAGATACCTGCCTCATCTGGAATTCCAGGACCTGGAGAAAGCATTACCAAATCGTAATTTTCTATTTCCTCTAACGGAATTTCATCGTTTCTAAAAACATCTGGTTTATTCCCTGTAATATCTTCTACCATATGAACTAGGTTATAGGTAAAAGAATCGTAGTTGTCTAATATTAATATTTTCATATCTCTTTAGTACTGAGTACTGAGTATTGAGCATTGAGTACGGAGCTACGCTCACTTGGTACTGTATACTGCCTACTTTGTACTAATTTATATTTCTTCTGCTAACACCAAAGCTTTCTTTAATGCTGCTAATTTGTTATTCACTTCTTGTAACTCACCTTCTTCTGTAGAATCCATTACAATTCCTGCACCTGCTTGGTAGTATAACGTATTGTTTTTACTTACAAACGAACGAATTCCAATGGCTAAGTTTACTTCTCCTGTTAATCCAATAACACCAACTGCTCCTCCATAGAAACCTCTTGTCTGAGACTCGTATTGATCGATTAACTGCATGGCTTTGTATTTAGGAGCACCACTCAACGTTCCCGCAGGGAAAGTATCTCCAACAATTTTTAATGGATTTCCTTTAATAATTCCTTCTACTGTAGACACCAAATGAATTACGTGGCTAAAATACTGCACTTCTTTAAAAACTTCAACCGTTACATTGTCTGCATGCTTACTTAAATCGTTACGAGCCAAGTCTACCAACATTACATGTTCTGCAGTTTCTTTTTTATCGTTAGATAATTTTTCTCCTAGTAAATGATCCTCTCTTGCATTTCCTGTTCTTCTAAACGTTCCTGCAATTGGATTGATAGTAGCCACCTTATCTTCTACTTTAATTTGTGCCTCTGGAGAAGATCCCATTAAACGGAAGTTTCCATAATCAAAATAGAACAAATAAGGAGAAGGGTTAATAGAACGTAAAGCCCTGTATAAGGTAAAGTCGTCTCCTTTATATTTTTGTTGAAATTGACGTGATAGTACTATTTGAAAAACATCTCCTCGTTTACAGTGTGCCTTACCTTTACGAACGTATTCTTTAAATTCTTCGTCCGTACAACTGGATGTTTCGCTATCTGCATCGTAAGAGAATCTCTGAGTCTGACAAGTTGGATTGTTTACAATTGCAACAACTTCATCAATATTAGATTCTTCTCCTACAGGTAAGTTTTCAATCACTTTCATTTCATCGTTAAAATGATTGATTACAATTACATACCTATAAAAACTATAGTGCAATAAAGGGATTGCTGAATCTGCTTTTTTAGCATTTAATTTGATATTCTCAAAATACTGAACAGCATCGTAAGTTGTATATCCGTACAAACCATTGAATGACTTAAAATCTTCTGGAGAATCTGTCTGAATTAACTCACAATAATATTGAAAAATATCGTGGTAATTTCTTTGCAAAGGAGCACTACTTAACATAGCATCTCGGTAATACAAATTCAACGCATGATCTTCTGCTTTAATATGCACCAAAGGATCTACCCCAATAAAAGTATAACTATCTTCTTTGGAATGATAATCTGACCCTTCTAGCAAAACTGTATTTGCAAAACGATCTCTAAGTCTTAAATAGATTGATACAGGAGTAACTGTATCGGCCATTTGCTCTCTAACAACTGTCTTAAACTGTAATTTCTTCATAGGTTTGGCACTATAAAAAAAGGCTTATCGCGAGATAAGCCTTTCTATATTTATTTTATTAAAATACAATAGTAATTCTCACGCTTATTAATTAAGAGTGTACCACCACCAAGTATTTTTTGTATCTATATTCATTGAGACAAATTTAAGATAGATTTTTGAATTTGCAAATAATTTCTATTGTTATTAAAAAAGTAATCCATACTAGGCTTTTATTTATCTTTGACATCAGAAAAAACAAACATGAACTGGTACTTTAAAGCTTTAAAGCAATACACAAATTTTCACGGTAGAGCTAGACGTAAAGAATATTTCTATTTTTTAGTAATCAACAAATTAATTTTTACAGGATTGCACGAAATTGGAAAACGACTACACCTAGACCTATTTTCTATTGAATTATTTAATATAACCTTTAACGCAAACTGGATTGGAACACTCTACATATTAGCTGTTCTTATTCCTGCAATAGCTGTTGGAGCTCGTAGAGTTCAAGACACAGGAAAACCAGGACTGTATGGTTTTCTATTCCCCTATTGTTTGTATTTATTAGTAAAACCAGGAGACAAAGGCAGCAACAAATACGGGCAAGACCCTAAGGCATAAAAAATACTTTTAGTACTAAAGCACTACGAATATTTAAATTCATTTTATTACTTTTCTACCCATATTATAAAAAATTAAATTTATGAATTGGTATTTAAAAGTTTTAAAACAATACGCAGACTTTAAAGGTCGTGCAAGAAGAAAAGAATATTGGATGTTTGTGTTATTTAACGCAATTATTGGATGGGCACTTCAAGGTATATTCCTTGCTACTGATATTAAAATTTTCGAATTTGCCAGTATGGCTTATTCACTTGCACTATTCATCCCTGGACTTGCCGTTCTCGTTAGAAGACTTCACGATATTGGTAAATCTGGATGGATGTTTTTTATAATTTTAATCCCTGCTGTAGGTATTATTTGGTTATTAGTCCTATTATGCACTAATGGAGAAGAAGGCAGTAACGACTATGGTCAGGATCCTAAAAACCCGAACGACGAACTAGAAGAAATTGGAATAGCAGAAGCATAAAAAAAGAGGCAATTGCCTCTTTTTTCTTTTTTACATATTCTGTGTTATATGATTGTAATCTTTAATTACTGTTGCTATAAAGGTCTCTACACTATACTCTTCATGAAGTTCTACACCAATAACCATTACAATTTTTTCTTTTAGCTTTAACAACAAACCGTGGTCGTTTTTCTTTTTTGCTTTGATAAAATTCTCTTTAATAATTCGAACATCATTATCCGATAATTTTACTACAGACGGATACATTGGCTGATAATCTACCGCTATATTTTCTTCTAAAATAGTATTCTTAATATTAATTTTATTTCTTAAACTAACCACAGCAGTTCCAGAAGCAATCCCACCTAAACGCTGTCCCTTTTTAGAGCTACTAATAGAAACAATTGCTATAACTCCAGAGAGCATATTAACATCTACAATACGCATTACCCATCTAATAAAGAAATCAACAAAACCAGTTTGATACCCATCTACTTTAAGAACCTTGAGCTGTACTATTTTTTTCCCAACTGTTTGACCCCCTAACAAGGTTTCTAAAACAATTGTGTAAAATATCACAGGAATACAAATAATAAAATACAGGGACATTAACGACCATGGATCCCATGAATCTATAAATCTTTGGAAATTAAAAAAGTTAAATAAAACATACCCCGCCAACCCTAAGTATGCCGATTTAATAAGGACATCTATAAACCACGCTAACAGTCTATAATTTAGTTCGGCAGACTTAAAATCTAAAGTCACATTTTGCGTAGTTGTAATTTGTATTTCTGCCATTTTATGATGTAATTTGTTACTCTATGAGAGAGATTGCGTTTATAAAACAAAATAAAGAAAAATGGTTGCGTTTTGAAAATGCTATCAAAGAAAAAAACATTCGTCAACCAGAAGAGCTATCAAAACTATACTTGCACTTAATCAACGATTTGGCTTATGCTCAAACCTACTATAAAAAGAGCAAATTAGTTGTTTATTTAAACCACCTTACCATACTCGCTTTTCAAAAAATTTACAAATCTAAAAAAGAAGATAAAAATAGAATTTTAGATTTCTTTCTAGTTGAAGCCCCCCTACTTGTTTTCTCCTATAAAAAGTACATTTTATACTCTTTTATTATTTTCGGATTCTCTGTATGCATAGGTCTCATTTCTGCTATTTACGACGACTCTTTTATTCGCTTAATTCTTTCTGATGGCTATGTTAACGAAACTTTAGAGAATATTAAAAACGGAAATCCTACAGCAATCTATGGGTCGGCAACCAATTGGGGAAGTTTTATAGGGATTACATTAAACAACCTCTATGTAGGCTTAAAAGCTTTTGTTTTTGGAGTTGCTGGAGGAATTGGAACCGCTTATGCTTTGTTATACAACGGTATTATGTTAGGTTCTTTTCAGTATTTATTTGTTAAAAACGGAGTGTTTTTTGAAAGCCTAAAAGGAATATGGATTCATGGAGCAATGGAAATTTTCACCATTGTAATTGAAGGTGGAATTGGATTTATGCTTGGAGCAAGCATTTTGTTTCCTAAAACACACAAAAGACTAGATTCTTTTAAAAGAGGAATGAGAGATGGTATTAAAATGATGATAGCTACTTTTCCTTTTACCATTGCGGCTGGTTTTCTAGAAGGATTTGTATCTAGATACGGAAACGACATGCCTAATTACTTGGCTTTTGGAATTATTATAAGCACCCTTGCACTTATTTCTTATTACTTTTTAGTTTATCCTTTTAAAGTAGCCAAAAGAGCAACAACAAACACGCTAGTATGAAAGTAAAAAAAACACAGTCCATTCTTGTTGTTTTGTTGTTCTTTATAACTTCAGTAAACGCGTATAAAAACACCGAAAAAAAAGCTAGACAATTCCCAGAGAATTACAAAAACAACTACCAAAGCAAAGATTATATATACGAAAAACAAGAACCTAGCTGGCTACTTGAGTTTAAGATGTGGCTAGCTCAAAAGATTCAATCTTTTTTTAGTTATATACATTATGATAAAGGATTTTACCATTTAAAATTACTTTTCTATGTTCTTATTGCAAGCTTAGCAATTTACATAGTTGCTAGAATTGTTTTCTATAAAGAGGGGAATTGGATTTTTAAAAAAGGCAACTCTAAAGAAACTCTAACATACCAAGACGATGTAGAGACTATTGAGGTAAGTAATTTTGAGGCAATGATACAAAAGGCTTTAAAAAAAGAAAACTACAGACTCGCTGTAAAATTTTTCTACCTATGGACACTTCAAAAATTAGCTAAAAAAGAAGTAATTGAATTAAGCAACCTAAAAACCAATATAGACTACCAACAAGAGCTAGAAGGTAACAAGCTCTTTAATAATTTTAGAAAAGTATCTTATTACTATACGTATGTCTGGTATGGAGAATTTGCTATAGACAAACCAGCCTTTGATAAAATTGCTAATACATATCAACAATTTCTAAAAGAAATAGCAGCATGAAAAAGAAAGGCTTTATTATCTTAGGAATCCTGATTATTGGTCTTATTGTTGTTTTAGACAGTACTGCACCACCAGAAGTTAACTGGCACAAAACGTATCACGAAAACAAAAAACAACCTTTTGACTTAAAGGTTTTTCACGATCAATTAGATACTGTTTTTTACGATTATAAAATTAAAACGTTAAAAGAAACTTTTTACGAATATCAAAATCGTCCTTTAAAAATGATGTCTTTAGAAAAGGACTGTTTGTATATTAACATTGACGAAAATTACGAACCAGACAAGGCTTCCGAAGAACAATTGCTGGGTTATATTGGTAGAGGAAACATTGCTTTCATTAGCGCTTCTTACTTCTCTAATTCTTTATTAGATAGCTTAAAAATTAAAAAACTTAAGAAAGGAAAAAGAATAACACAGCTAATCAAGAATCCCCTATCGTTATTTCTAAAAAACAATAGCGCAAGTTTAACATATACTCCTAAATTAAAATATTTTCAAAGCTACTTTAAAGACAGCACCAACTTAAACGTTCTAGGGACTGTTCAATTTACTTCAAATGACAGTATTGTACTAAAGAAACCTAATTTTATTGAAGTCCCTTATAAAAACGGGCTATTTTATCTACACACCCAACCCGAAGTTTTTACAAACTACCACTTGCTAAAATTTCAGAATTCGGAATACATCAACCAAGTGCTTTCTTTACTGCCTACAAAAATTACAGACAATCAACCTGTAGATTATTTAGACGAAGATGCAGGCATAGCTCCTACAAGCAAGAATCATTTGTATTTTGAAAGCAATCACAAAGCCAGTTCAGAACTTATAAACAGTCCTCTAAGATTTATAAGAGCTCACAAAGGACTTCACTGGGCTTGGAAACTAATTCTTTCAGGTTTTGCGTTATTTTTCCTTATCAATGCAAAGAGAAAACAACGTATTATCCCTATAAAACCTCTTGTTAAAAACACCAGTTTAGAATTTGTAGCAACCATTGCCTCGCTATACGAGGATGCAGACAATTTCCAGCCTATTATTGAACAGAAAATACATATTTTTTATAAAAACATCCGAAACAGATACAATCTTGTTACAGACAACACCAATAACAAACTTGTAAAACAACTAAGTACCAAATCTGGATACGATCTAGCAAAAACAAAAGAGTTAATTCGTTTTATAAACACACTTAAAAATAGAGAAACATCCTCTATCAACTTATTGACTAAACTTAATACAGAAATAGAAAACTTTTACAAAAATACCACCGCATGGAAGAATTAGAATTTTCAAACCGAATAAACTTAGCCGAATTACACAAAGGAATTCAAGATATTAAAGAAGAAATAAGCAAGGTAATTGTAGGTCAGAAAAACATGGTAAATCTATTGTTAACTGCTCTTTTATGCGAAGGACATGTGCTAATAGAAGGTGTGCCTGGTGTTGCCAAAACAGTAACCGCTAAATTACTGGCTAAAACATTGCAAATAGGCTATCAAAGAATTCAGTTTACCCCCGATTTAATGCCTTCTGACGTATTAGGTACTTCTATTTTTGATTTAAAAAAATCTGAATTTGAATTTAAAAAAGGTCCTATTTTCTCTAACCTTATTTTGATTGATGAAATTAACAGAGCTCCAGCTAAAACACAAGCAGCTTTGTTCGAGGTTATGGAAGAAAGACAAGTAACAATTGATGGAAATAAATACCTATTAGAAGCTCCCTATTTTGTAGTAGCTACTCAAAACCCAGTTGAGCAAGAAGGTACTTACAGATTGCCCGAAGCACAACTAGACCGTTTCCTGTTTAAAATAACAATAGACTATCCAAGTTTAACCGATGAAATTGAAATTATAACAAGAGAACACGAAGCAATACAACCTAAACTAGATTTAATTAGCCAACGTATAACCAAAGAACAAATTTTAGCATATCAAGAATTGTCCAAACAAATTATTGTTGAGCCTAATTTAATAAAATACATTGCAGACATTGTAGTGAACACTCGTAACAATTCCTTTTTATATCTAGGAGCTTCTCCTAGGGCTTCTATTGCCTTACTTAAAGCTTCTAAGGCATTTGCAGCCATTGATGGTCGGGATTTTGTAACTCCAGAAGACATTAAACAAGTAGCAGTTCCTGTTTTACAACATAGAGTTATTGTTACTCCTGAAAGAGAAATGGAAGGGATTACTGCAGCACAAATTATAAACGAGAGTCTTCAATCTACAGAAATCCCTAGTTAATTTATGTCTAAAAAAGTTACTTTTTGGGAACAATGTAAAAAGGCCTATGCCTCCTTTTATTTAAACAATTTGTTTTTCTACATTTTGTTTGGTCTCGTAGTCCTTTTTATTCTTAGTTTTTTCATTCAAGAATTATTCAACCTAAGTCAATTACTTCTTGCAGTACTTGTAGGAGTTACGCTACTCGATGTTTTTGTTTTATTTAGTAACAAAGAAGGAATAAAAGCTAATAGAACACTTCCAGAAAAACTTTCTAATGGCGATAAAAACACGGTTACTTTAGAAATAAAAAACACCAGCACTTTAGACGTTACAGTAGACCTTATAGATGAACTTCCTGAGCAATTTCAAATACGTGATTTCAACATTCATAAAAAACTAAAAGGAGGTACTACTTATAAATTTCCATATGCACTACAACCTACCGAAAGAGGAGAATATCATTTTGGAAACACCAATATTTTTGTAAAATCTATGATTGGGCTTGTAACCAAACGATATGTTTTAAATAAGGAACAAATGGTTAAAACCTATCCTTCTTTTTTAAAATTAAAAAACTACGACCTTAAGACCATCAACAGTTTATCCACAGCATACGGTATAAAAAAAGTAAGACGAATTGGAAACTCATATGAGTTTGAACAAATAAAAGAATACGTTCAAGGAGACAATATAAAGGATATTAATTGGAAAGCTACAGCTAAGAAAAACGAATTAATGGTCAATCAATTTGTAGACGAAAAAGCACAACAAGTCTACATGCTTATTGATAGGGGAAGAACTATGAAAATGCCTTTTGACGGATTAAGTTTATTAGATTATGCCATTAATGCCTCTTTAATTACTAGTAATGTAGTACTACAAAAACACGATAAAGTTGGACTCTTTTCTTTCTCTAAAAAAATAAACGACTATGTTGCTTGCGAAAGAAGAAACCATCAAATGGGTTTAATTTTAGAATCTTTATACAACGTTAAAACCAATTTTGAAGAATCTGATTTTGGTGTTTTATACGCTGCCGTAAAGCAACATATTAGACAAAGAAGCTTGTTACTTTTGTATACAAATTTTGATAGCATGGATGCATTGGAGCGACAAATGAACTATTTAAGAGCCATTAACAAAAGCCACCTTTTAATTGTTGTTTTCTTTAAAAACAAAGAAATTTTAGATTTGGCAAAAGAGGCAACCAATTCTCGTTCGGAAGTAGTTAAAAAAGTAGTGGCAGAAAAATTTATTTACGACAAAGAACAAATGGTCCTGGAGCTAAGAAAATACGGTGTAAACTCTATTTTAACAACCCCAGAAAATTTAACCATCGACACTATTAACAAGTATATAGAAATAAAATCTAAAGGTTTAATTTAAATCTATTACTTTATCTGATACCTCAAACCCACCGACAAATTAATTCTTTGAAGGCCTTCTCCTCCATCGCCAAAATCTACCTTCACGGTTTCACCTCCAATCTCTTTTTTTTCCACACTTGTAACAGTCCCAGAAATAAAAGAAACTTGAGCCCCTATAAAAAAGTTCTCAAATAACATATAATCTACCTCTACATCGTAAGCTAAACCTAAAGTACTTCCTGTTAATTCAAAAAAACTGAGCCCTATCGTCTTTCCCAAAATAATCATTAATGATACTATGAAAATCTCCTCCTAAATTCTTTCGCTCTTTAGCTTTAAAAAATCATTAACTCTAACTTTTTCTTTTATTTTTGATAAACAAAATTTGCACAGACAAAACATGAATCCATTATTACAAGAATTCAACACCGCTCCATTTGAGCAAATAAAAAACGAACACTACCAACCTGCTTTTAACCAAGCTATTAAAGAAGCAAGAGCTGAGATTGATGAAATAACAAACAATACCGACAGCCCTACTTTTAAAAACACCATTGAGGCATTGGAGTTTTCTGGACACAAACTAAGCAGAATTTCCTCTATTTTTTTCAATTTAAATTCGGCTGAGACCAATGACGAAATGCAAAAAATAGCGCAGGAAGTATCTCCAATATTAACTGAATTTTCTAACGATGTTAGTTTAAACGAAACTTTATTTAAACGCGTTAAAGCTGTTTACGAACAAAAAGACAGTCTTAATTTAAATGGTGAACAAGCCATGTTGTTAGAAAAAAAATACAAAGGTTTTTCTCGTAATGGTGCCAATTTAAACGACCAAGACAAAGAAGCTTTAAGGAAAATTGACACAGAACTTTCTAAATTATCTTTAACCTTTGGTGAAAACGTATTGGCAGAAACCAATGCCTACGAATTGCATATTACAAACGACAAGGATCTTGCAGGACTACCTGATGGAACTATAGAAGCTGCAAAGCAAACTGCCAAGGCAAAAGAAAAAGACGGTTGGATTTTCACATTAGACTATCCTAGTTATGTCCCTTTTATGACGTATGCAAACAATAGAGAGTTACGTAAAGAACTAGCTATTGCTTTTGGTAAGAAAGGGTTCCAAGACAACAAGTATAACAACGAAGAAATTGTTTTAAGAATTGTAGAATTACGTCAACAAAGAGCACAATTACTAGGTTACGATTCTCATGCACATTTTGTTTTAGAAGAGCGCATGGCAGAATCTCCAGAAAAAGTAAATAGTTTCTTAGAAGATTTCTTAGAAAAAGCCAAACCCAAAGCGTTAGAGCAATTCAATCAGCTAGAAGAATTTGCAAAAAAAGATGGAATTGACACTTTACAAAAATGGGATGGTGGTTACTATAGTGAAAAATTAAAACAAGAACTTTTTGATTTTGATGAGGAAATTTTAAAACCTTATTTCCAACTAGAAAATGTAATAGAAGGATCTTTTAATATTGCCGAAAAATTATACGGGCTAAAATTTGAAGAAGTTTCTGATATTGAAAAATACCATCCAGAGGTAAAAACTTACAATGTAATTGATACAAACGGAAAATTTATTGCGGTTTATTACGCAGATTTCCATCCAAGACCAGGAAAAAGAAACGGGGCTTGGAAAACAGGCTACAAGAGTCAATGGAAAGTAAACGGAGAAGATTCTAGACCTCATATTTCTATTGTTTGTAATTTTACAAAACCAACAGAAACAAAACCTAGCTTACTAACTTTTAACGAGGTAACAACATTGTTCCACGAATTTGGTCATGCACTGCACGGAATGTTAGCAGATACTACTTACCCTAGCCTGTCAGGAACCTCGGTTTCTTGGGATTTTGTAGAATTGCCTAGTCAGGTAATGGAGAACTGGTGTTTTGAAAAAGAGGCTTTGGAACTATTTGCAAAGCACTATGAAACAGGTGAAATCATTCCAATAGAATTGATAGAAAAAATTAAAAAAGCCGCTAATTTCTTAGAAGGTTTACAAACCCTAAGACAACTAAGCTTCGGAATCTTAGACATGTCCTGGCACGGGCTAAGCCAGATTAGTTATGACAGCAACGATGTGAGTAGCAATGCAAACTATATTACAAACGTAAAAGAATTTGAAACGGAAGCCTTTAAAAACACTCAACTATACCCTGATGTATCAGAGAACTGTATGAGTACTTCTTTCTCTCATATTTTCCAAGGAGGTTATTCAGCTGGTTACTATTCTTACAAATGGGCAGAAGTATTAGATGCAGATGCTTTTGAGTACTTTAAAGAAACCGGAATCTTTAACAAAGAAACAGCTACTAAATTCAAAGACTTTGTACTAAGCCAAGGAGGAACACAAAAACCTATGGAGCTCTACAAACAGTTTAGAGGCAAAGAACCACAACCAGATGCTTTGTTAAAAAGAGCTGGATTGCTGTAATTTTCAGAGCTGTATATCTTGATGATATACAGCTCTTTTTGTATCTTTAAGAGAAACTTGCAACTATGATTAAAACGCTCTTAAAATACGTTTTCGCAACACTAATAATCAGCACTTCTTTTTATTGTTCTTCTGTAAAAAAAGAACAAACTACAAACACTCCCATTGCAAGTAGTACAGACACTATTAAAATTGTAAACGAAAAAGAGAAATACGAAATTATTATTATAGACCCTGGTTTTAACACTTGGCTGATTGCAAATGCAGAGCAAAGAGGCTATTTTAGTCAACAGTTTTTAGAAATAAGAAATCAGAACTTTGTAAATAGTTGGAACCTTAGAGTAAATCTCCCCCAACAATTCAACCCCGATTTATACTGTTTAAAAATTGACTTTAATCCATTAATAGATTACGGATACGAAGTAAACTATTTGCTCTACAATTATTTCTTATACTTTCAAAAGAGATATAATCAGAAATTAGTTTAAGATTAAGGAATCATTTTTTTAAGCTTTAAACCACATTTACGACTGACTTTAAAAAACAAATGATCGCTAAAAAACACCTAGGAGAACTCATTGTCTTTTTTATTTTTTATCCCATTTTTTTGGCGATATCAGAAATACCAGTACAATACAAACTTATTGTCACCATTATACCTACAACATTTATACTTCAAAAAAGTATTAAATACAGAAAAGCTTTATTTAAAAAACGAAAACAAGTAAAACCTTTAAAATTCTGGCTAAAAGTAAGCTATCGGTCTCTTATAATTTTTACGGCAACTTTTGCCTATATAAAATATACAAATCCAAATTTGTTATTCAAATCCATTTTAACACAACCCGACCTATGGATAAAAATGATGTTAGTATACACATTCTTATCTGTTATTCCTCAAGAATTTATTTACCGAGTTTTCTTTTTCTACAGATATAGAAAACTAGCTAGAAAACCCGAACTTTTCTACTTGTGGAATGCTTTACTATTCTCCATTGCTCATTTAATGTTTCATAGCTGGCTTGTGTTAGTTGTAACCTTTATAGGTGGATACATATTTGCCTATACCTACTCTAAAACAAAATCTTGGTTTTGGGTATGTGTAGAACACACCCTATATGGGGGATGGTTATTTACCGTAGGATTGGGAAAGATGTTAGGATTTCCTATTTAACTTAAAATTAACATCTAATCCACTAACATCAAGAAAATCACATTTAAATTTGCTTCAAAAATTGATTTAAGAAATGAAATTACGCAGCTTAATTATTGGTTTGCTTTTGAGTAGTAAAATATGCTCAGCACAAGAATTTACTTCCGGTAATTTAAATTTCACCATCACTAGTGAATTCACTGTTGAAGTTATTGGTAAATCTGGCTCAAGCACAGAAATTACGATACCTAAATCTGTAAGCTACAACTATAAAAATTACAATGTAACAAGTATCAAAGCTAAAGCTTTCCAACTTCAATTTGATAAACTAACCAGTATTAATATACCTAGCAGCATTACTAATATAGGTAATTACGCTTTCAACTTTACAGGAATCACCACTTTAGTAATCCCAAATGGCGTAAAGCATATTGGAGCCTATGCTTTTGCAAGTACATCATTAAATCATCTAACCTTATCTGAAAGTATTGAAACTATTGGTTCCGGAGCTTTTGACCTTAGTTTTTTAACTACTGTCATCTCTCTTAAACAAGACCCTGCTTTTCTACCAAACGATGCCTTCAGCGAGTTTGAAAAAGAGAACAACATAAGTCTAATTATACCCTTAAACAGTAGTGATAATTACACGAATAAAAACTGGACTGGCTTCATGTCGATAACAGAAAACAGTTCTCTGAGTACTAAAAAAGAACTGAAAGAAGATAACTTTAAAAACTCAATTCTGATAGAGAAAAACATTCTCAAAATAAAAAATAAAACTACGATTATTAGAAACACTATCTATAATTCTTCTGGAATTAAAATAAAAAGCAGCACACAGAATGAAATCTACATTGGAGATTTAGCTAAAGGAGTCTATATATTAAAAATCGATTCTTCCAATGGTAGTTACTCTCACAAATTTAGTCTTTAATTCTTTTTAAGAAAGTTATCTATTTATGATTTTTAGTAAAAATCAACAAAAAATATAAAAACGTTATTTAAGAGAGCTTTAGAACACTACTAAAGCTCTTTTCATTAATTTTGTTAACTATATAACAATCAAAAAAACGTTTTCATGAACAAGTACGATGTAACTGTTATCGGTTCTGGACCTGGAGGATATGTAGCAG
This sequence comes from Wenyingzhuangia sp. IMCC45574, assembly GCF_054182685.1. Taxonomy (NCBI): domain Bacteria; kingdom Pseudomonadati; phylum Bacteroidota; class Flavobacteriia; order Flavobacteriales; family Flavobacteriaceae; genus Wenyingzhuangia; species Wenyingzhuangia sp. IMCC45574. The sequence goes on from NZ_CM135169.1 coordinate 2,176,215, forward strand.
CAATTAGATGTGCTCAATTAGGATTAAAAACTGCTATTATAGAAAAGTACAGCACTATGGGTGGTACTTGTCTAAATGTTGGATGTATTCCATCTAAAGCATTATTAGATTCATCTCACCATTACCATGATGCTTTGTCTCATTTTGAGAAGCACGGAATTGGAGTTGACAATGTTACTCTTGATTTCCCTCAAATGGTAAAGCGTAAAAACGAAGTAGTAGAACAAACTACCGGAGGTATTCAATTCTTAATGGACAAGAACAAAATTGATGTTTATGAAGGACGTGGTGAATTTTTCGACACTACACATATCAATATTCATAAAAACGACGGTTCAGTAGAGAAAATTGAATCCGCAAAAACAATTATTGCTACTGGTTCTAAACCTGGATCTTTACCTTTTATCAACATCGATAAAGAAAGAGTAATTACCTCTACAGAAGCTTTAAAATTAAAAGAAGTCCCAAAACACTTAATCGTGATTGGTGGTGGAGTTATTGGTTTAGAGTTAGGACAAGTATATAAGCGTTTAGGAGCAGAAGTTTCTGTAATTGAATACATGCCTAAAATTGTTCCTGGTATGGATGCAATGTTATCTAAAGAATTACAAAAATCTTTAAAGAAACAAGGATTAAAATTCTTTGTAGGTCACAAAGTTACGTCTGTAACGAATACTGGTGACGGTGTAAAGGTTACTGCTGATAATAAAAAAGGAGAAGAAGTTGTATTTGAAGGAGACTATACATTAATTTCTGTAGGTCGTGTACCTTACACAACTGGTTTAGGGTTAAACAATATTGGTATTAAAACTACCCAAAGAGGACAAATAGAAACAAACGAACACCTACAAACAAACATAGAAAACATCTATGCTATTGGTGATGTTGTAAAAGGTGCTATGTTAGCTCACAAAGCAGAAGAAGAAGGAACTATGGTTGCTGAATTTATTGCTGGTGAGAAACCACATATTGATTACAACTTAATACCTGGTGTTGTGTACACTTGGCCTGAGGTTGCCGCTGTTGGTAAAACAGAAGAACAATTAAAAGAAGAAGGTATTGCTTACAAATCTGGTTCTTTTAACATGAGAGCATTAGGTAGAGCAAGAGCTTCTATGGATATAGACGGACAGGTAAAAGTATTAGCAGATGCCACTACAGATGAAATTCTAGGAGTGCATATGATAGGTGCCCGTGCTGCAGATATGATTGCAGAAGCTGTTGTTGCTATGGAATTTAGAGCATCTGCAGAAGATGTTTCTAGAATGTCTCATGCGCACCCTACTTATACAGAAGCAATTAAAGAAGCTTGTTTGGCTGCTACAGACAATAGAGCAATACACGCTTAAAATAACTCATAACTATTACTTATAGTTTTAATAGCTTTTTTTATAAAAGGTCTTTGCTTGTTTTGCAAAGACCTTTTTATCTTTATCAAAGTTTAAAATGATTTTAAAAATGATGAAACATTTAATAGCCTTTCTAACATTATGTTTCGGCTACCAAACTACTTACTGTCAATCTTCTATTAAGGATAAAATTTTCTTAGAAGCAAACATTGGAATCACCTCTAGGATAGAAGGAGAACAAACGCAGTCTCAGTTTCATAGAAAAACTACGCAGACTGTAAAAAACGGAACTCAATACGGTATCACTGCCTTCTACGATAAAGAAATAATTCCATCAACAATACTGGGACTTAAATACCTTTTAAATACCTACGAAGGAGAAAACAACACTTCTGTATTTTTAATTGATGGACAACCTGCAGAAACTGGTATTTTAAAAAACAACTCTAAACTTCACTTTATAGCACTAAGCAGTCGATCTTCATTTCAGTTTGGTAATGGAAAAAACGAAGCATATTGCGAACCTTCGGTGGGATATTTTTTATACAAGCAAGAAATTCAAATAAATACCAAACAAACCCTAAAAGGCGGAAACATTGGTTTTTCAATTAATTTTGGATACTTAAGAAACCTGTCTAAAAATCTAAGCATTGGTGCAAACTTTGGGTTCTTTAATGCGAACTTAGAAAATTACACTGTAGACAACGGAATCTCTAAACAAAAAATAGAAGCAGCACCAGTAGATGCGATTGTATTAAGTAGCCTTCATTCTAATCTAATTCTTAGATACAAACTATAATCAAAATGAAAAAAATATCTTGGGGTGTATTGAGCACAGCAAATATCGCTGTTGATAAAGTAATTCCTGCTATGCAAAATAGCCAATATTGTAGTATTGATGCTATTGCTTCTCGAAATATAAAAACAGCACAAGAAATAGCTAACTATTTAAGCATTCCTAAGACCTATGGGAGTTACGATGAATTACTTCTAGACAACGAGATTGAAGCTGTTTACATACCGCTTCCCAATCACATGCATATAGAATGGGTACAAAAAGCATTAGAAGCAGGTAAACACGTTTTATGTGAAAAACCTATTGGATTAAATGCAGCGCAAGCAAAATACTTATTAAAACTTACTCAGGACTATCCTAAACTAAAAGTAATGGAAGCTTTTATGTACCGTTTTAATCCCCGTTGGGACACTGTAAAAGAAACCATTAAAAATGGAGAAATAGGAGCCTTAAAAAACATCCATAGTGTTTTTACCTATTACAATGTAGATCCCAACAACATTAGAAACAATGCAGAAATAGGTGGTGGAAGTTTATTGGATGTAGGTTGCTACTGTATTTCTCTTTCCAGATTCCTATACGAAGAGGAACCCATTGCGGTGAACGCATCTATAGAATATGACCCTATTTTAAAAACTGACAGATTGGTTTCTGGAACATTAAAATTTAGTAACGGAACAGCCTCTTTTACCTGCTCTACGCAGCTTTTAGACAGAGAATATGCTGATGTTCTTGGAACCAAAGGTAGAATAGAAATACCGCACCCTTTTATTCCGTCTAAAGACTTAGAAAACGAACTTACAATTGTAAAAGAAGAAGAAACCAGAGAACTTCTTTTTGATAAATGCAATCAATACACAATACAAGGAGATTTGTTTTCTCTAGCCATTATCAATAACTCGGAAGTCCCGACCTCTTTAAGCGATGCTTACAACAACATGAAAGTAATTGATGCCTTGTTTAAGAGTGGAAAAACAAACACTTGGGTAAACATTAACTAAGCTCTATTTATATTTCGTCTAAAGCCTTTTTTAGCTAATTTTATTTAGTTAAACTAAAACAATACTCATATGCCAGTAGTAGAACTAGAAAAAGGAAAAACATACAAATATTGTACTTGCGGACATTCTGCAACAATGCCATTTTGCGACAGTGCTCATGTAACCAAAGGTGGTGGTAAACCTATATTATTTACTGCAGAAGAATCTGGAGGAATAGCTCTTTGCGGATGTGGTAAAAGCAATAACAAACCATACTGCGACGGAAGTCACAATAGTTAAAAACAAAATCCCAAATTGATATTCTCAATTTGGGATTTTAATTTAGTATTGGTTTTTAGTTAAAACTAATCTACATTATCATGAAGAAATGAATTGTTTCTTCTAATCGTTAAATCGTCTCCACTACCATCTATACTTGTTCTAGATATTTTATCAGGATCTTGCTTCGCATGTAAATCTAACCCTTGTCTTTTATATGCTGGCTCCTTTTCTATATCGTCTATTATATCTTCGTTAAAAGCAGTACTCTTAAAACGATGATTGTACTTTTTCATCGTATTTTTTCTCTTTTCAGAAGATTTTTTCAACTCTGAAATTGTTAAGTTTAAAGGAGAAATTTGTTCTTCATCTACAACTTCTATATTAGATACATCTGCCCTTTGATTCACCTTAAAGGTTACTTCTTCAGCATCGTTTACCTCTATATCTTTTACACCCAATCTCTTTTCTAATCGAGAAGAATTACTAATTGTAGGCTGAACATCTTCAAAATCACTTAAGTTATATCTTTTGATACCTAAATCATCTTCGGCAACAAAGTCCATTTTAACAGAAGCTTCCTCTACAACATCTTCGTCCTCTTCTAATGTATATACAGTTCTTTCTGGAACCTGAGAAACCACCTCTTCAGCACCAAAAACAGAGACATCCATTATATTAAGTTCCTCCTTAACTTCTTTGGTAATAACCTGAGCATCTACTACAGGAATATCAAATACATTTTGCGCTAATTCATGCTTCACCTCAACCGCATCTACAACAGAAATATCTCTAACATCTACTTCTTTCTTAGATACCTCTACAACATCATTAACCGGTAAATCAAATACATTAACAGCATCTTGTTTCGGTTGTTCTTCAACAGCAGAAAACAAATCCAACGTAATGTCATTAATTACAAAATCGTCCTCAGAAACAGCTTCAATCTGCTCGTGTTTTACTTCTTCGTATTCCACTAAAATATCCTCAACAGCAATTGTTTCCTCAACAATCTTTACAGGCTCCTCTTTTTTAACTTCTTCCTCAAACAACTGATGAACTACTTTCTTTTCTTCCTTTGGTTTTTCAACCTCAACAGCAGGTTCCACTCTAGTAGCTCTAGCAACTGTTTTATTCTCATCGAAATTATAGTGTGCCGTTTGCTCTGTATTTAACGTATGGTATACTTTTTTAACTTCGGTATTGGTAATTTCTCTTTGCTGATCTATGGCAAAACCAGTAGCAACTACAGTAACTGCAATCGCATCTTCCAAAGCATCATCTTCACCAACTCCCATAATAATATTTGCATCGTAACCTGCCTCCTCTTGAATAAAATCATTGATTTCTCCAATTTCATCTAAAGTAACCTCATCTCTACCAGACACAATTAACAACAATACATTCTTAGCACCTCTAATCTTATTATCGTTTAACAATGGAGAGTCTAAGGCCTTCATAATAGCATTTTGTGCTCTGCTTTCACCCGCTTCTTTTGCTGACCCCATAATTGCTGTTCCACTGTTAGACAAAACAGTCTTAGCATCATGTAAATCTATATTTTGCTTGTAGTGGTGTGTAATTACCTCGGCAATACCTCTTGCAGCAGTAGACAACACCTCATCTGCTTTAGAGAACCCAGCTTTAAATCCTAAATTCCCATATACCTCTCTAAGCTTATTGTTATTAATAACAATTAAAGAATCTACATTATCTCTTAACTCATCAATCCCCTTCTGAGCCTGCTTAGAACGCATTTTTCCTTCAAACTGAAATGGCATTGTAACTATCCCTACAGTTAAAATGTTCATTTTTTTAGCAATACCCGCAATAATAGGTGCAGCCCCTGTACCGGTACCACCTCCCATACCCGCAGTAATGAAAACCATTTTAGTTTGCGAGTTCAGCATTTGCTCAATTTCATCAATGCTCTCCTTAGCAGCTTTCCCTCCTACTTCTGGGTTCGCTCCAGCTCCTAAACCAGAGGTTAAACTTGCTCCTAATTGTACTTTATTGGGAATAGGACTATTCTGAAGTGCTTGTGCATCTGTATTACAGATGACAAAATCCACTCCTTTTATGTCCTGCATAAACATGTGGTTTACTGCATTACTACCACCACCTCCTACTCCAATTACCTTAATGGAATTAGATTGAGATTTAGGCATATCGAATGTTACGTTATTGAATGGTGTTTCACTCATAGTTTTAGGGATTTAAGGGTGTAACAATGTTTACTCCGCTTCATTTAAAAAATCTTTTAGACCTGTTGCAAAACGGTCGAACCAAGATTTTTTACCATCAATATTTTTATCACTTTTAATTTCTTTCTCTTCGGGAATTTCTTCCTCTTCTAGTACAGAATCGACAATAGGAGTTTCCTCCTCAACTTCTTCTATAACGGGTTCTTCTACCATTTTGGTAACTATAGGTTTTGCTTCTTCTTTGGGTAATTTTTCTAACCCTTCCATTAACAAACCTACAGCAGTAGCGTAAACTGGGCTAGACAATGCCTCATCAGAACCTCCAGCTAAATGCTCATTAGGATAACCAATACGAGTATCCATTCCTGTTATATATTCTACCAATTGCTTTAAGTGTTTTACCTGAGCTCCACCTCCTGTTAACACAATACCCGCAATTAATTTTCCGTTTTTAGACTCGTGTCCGTAGTTTTTAATCTCTAAATATACTTGCTCTACAATCTCTGTAATGCGAGCATGAATTACCTGAGACAAACTTTTTAAGGTAATTTCCTTTGGTTCTCTTCCTCTTAAACCAGGAATCGAAACAATTTCATTCTCCTTATTTTCTCCTGGCCATGCAGAACCAAATTTCACTTTTAATAACTCGGCTTGTTTTTCAATAATCGAAAAACCTTCCTTTATATCTTCAGTAATTACATTACCTCCAAAAGGTACTACTGCCGTATGGCGGATGATTCCATCTTTAAAAATGGCTAAATCTGTTGTTCCACCACCTATATCTATTAAAGCAACTCCTGCTTCTTTTTCTTCGTAGCTTAATACTGCTTCTGCAGATGCTAAAGGTTCTAATGTAATAGCAGACAATCCTAAGCCTGCATTTTTAACACATCTACCTATATTTTTTATCTGAGATACTTGTCCCACTACTACATGAAAGTTAGCTTCTAATCTACCCCCATACATACCAATAGGCTCCGAAATATCTGCCTGACTATCTACTTTATATTCCTGAGGCAACACATGAATAATCTCTTCTCCTGGTAACATAACCAATTTATGTACCTGATTGATTAAATCATCTATATCACTATCATCAATTACCTCTTCTGGATCTTCTCTTGTTATATAATCACTATGATGAATACTTCTAATATGATGCCCCGCAATTCCAACAGTTACTGTTTCTATCTTTAAACCAGAAACATTTTCTGCTTCGTCTACAGCTTGCTGAATAGATTGTATTGTCTGAGTAATATTATTTACAACCCCTCGCTTAACACCTAAACTTTTAGCCTTACCAATTCCTAAGACTTCAATCTTTCCATACTCATTTTCACGACCAATCATGGCTACAATCTTTGTTGTACCAATATCTAATCCTATTGCAATACGGTTATTTTCCATGATCTTATTTATTTTGAGCAAACAATCTGATTGTTATACTGTAAATCTATTTTTTTGAAAGTGTTCGCTAAACTATCGTTTTCCATATAGTTATAAAACACCTTTAACTTTTTTAATTTCCCGCTGATATTTTCTAAATCTCCCAACAATACTTGTTGTTTATTAATTCTAGTAGACAGCCAAAACCCAGCATCATTTTTTTTAACTGACACCACTATTTTTTTCATAAAAGTATCTGCATCAATTTTTTTAATCAATGGAAACACTTCTTCTGGTTTAATTAAACCATTTCTATTGTTGATGATTGGAACTCTTGCAGAATAATTTTCTGACAAAGGCATTTCTCCCCCCTTTGTGTCTATATAAATAACATTTTGTGGATTAAACATTCTTGCCAACGGCTTTCTTTGTTTAATCTCCACATTTAGTTTACCTGTTATCCCCATGGAAACATCAGCAAATGAGACCATTGAATGAGACTGTATCAAGTTTTCCAGTTCTTGTAAATTTATAGAGGATTTTGGTTGGTTTTTAACATTTCCTACATTTTGTATTAACAAGTTATTAACGTTCTCCGATGTTAAGAACAAATTGTCATCATTCTCAAAAGAAACTACTACACTTGTAAGCTTTCTAGCTCCATTTTTCTTGGTTGCAAAACCAAAAATTAGGGCTATAGCCAATAGGTAGATTCCTGTTTTTATGTAGACAAAATATTTTTTCATCAAATAGCCAACTCTTTAGTTACTTCTTCTATCAACACTCCTATATCTCCAGCTCCTAGCATTACAACTACAGGAGCATTTGTATTCTTTACTGTTTCTAAAACCTCTTTTTTAGACTGTAACGACTTTTTTTCATTTTTAACTTTCTCCAACAACCAATCTGATGTTACTCCTTCAATAGGCAATTCTCTTGCAGGATAAATATCCATTAATACCACTTCATCAAATTTCGACAAACTACTTGCAAAATCATCTACAAAATCTCTTGTTCTTGTAAACAAATGAGGCTGAAACACTGCCAATACTTTTTGCCCTGGATACATTTCTCTAACCGCATTCTCTACGGCATCTATTTCAGTTGGATGATGTGCATAATCATCAATCAACACAAAATCCTCGTCCTTTATTTTGTACGAAAATCTCCTTTTTACTCCTTTATAAGAAGCCAAAGCCTCTTTTATACTCTCCAATCCAACTCCGTGCTTTTCTGCCATCGCAATAGACACTAAGGCATTAGACACATTGTGTCTTCCTGGCAAATGAAACACCACATCTTTTACAAATCCAGAGGGTGTTTTCACATCAAAGACAAAAGAACCTTTCTCTACAACTACATTCAATGCCTGATAATCTGCCTCTTCTTCCACTCCATACGTAAGACCATCAACAGGCAATCCTTTTTTAACAATTAATGTATTGCTCACTTTGGCTGCAAAATCTCTAAACGATTTCTCCAACTCAGACTTTTCACCGTATATATCCAAATGATCTGCATCCATATTTGTAATACAAGCTACGTCTGGAGATAATTTTAAAAACGATCTATCAAACTCATCTGCCTCTACTACAGATATTTTATCTTCTCCCAGTATTAGGTTTGAGTTATAGTTTTCTGTAATCCCTCCTAAAAACGAAGTCGCTCCAGTACCACATACATGCATAATGTGTCCCAAAATAGAAGACGTAGTTGTCTTTCCATGAGTTCCAGCGACTGCATAACAAATTGTATTTTTGGTTATTTCTCCCAAAATTGCAGCACGCTTTAGCACCTCAAAACCATTATTCATAAAATGGTTTAAAATCTTACTATCCTTTGGAATGGCAGGTGTATATACCACCAACGTTTCTTCCTTATTCTTAAAAGCACTTGGAACCTCTTCTACCTCATCAACAAACGTAATTTCTACTCCCTGTTCCTCTAAAGCATCCGTTACTACCGATGGAGTCTTATCGTACCCCCCTACCTGTTTTCCGTTTTTCACAAAATAGCTTGCAATGGCACTCATTCCAATACCACCAATCCCAACAAAAAATATATTTTCTATTGCTTTTAACTCCATTGGGTTAATTTTTTAATTTCTTCTACAATTTCTTGTGTTGCATTTGGTCTGGCCAATGCTTTTATATTTTTAGACAATTCATCGCTAGTTTCATTGGCTAACAAACTCTGAAACTGCCTCATAAATTGTTCTTTCTCTGTTTCTTTTAACAAAATAGCAGCATTGTGTTTTGCTACGGCATTTGCATTTTTAGTTTGATGGTCTTCTGCCACATTTGGCGAAGGAATAAAAACAACTGGTTTTCCTACAATACACAACTCTGAAACCGAACTCGCACCCGCCCTAGAAACTATGACATCTGCAGCCGCATATGCCAAGTTCATTTTAGACAAATAAGCATGTGTCTGCACCCCTTCTTTTTCGTTATGCTTTTTATACTCATCAATATAAAACTTCCCTGTTTGCCAAATAATCTGAATATTTTCCGCTAGTAAAGCTTCTAAATTACTTTCAATTATTTGATTGATTGCTCTAGCACCCAAACTACCACCCAACACCAACAACGTTTTTTTATCTTCCATTAAATTAAACTCCAAAAGAGCCTCAGCCCTTTTATCGTCAACCGATAATAAATCTTGCCGAACAGGATTTCCTGTAAACACAATTTTCTCTTTTGGAAAATAACGTTCCATGTTTTCGTAAGCCACGCAAATCTTATCTACATTTTTAGCTAAGATTTTATTGGTAATTCCGGCATATGAATTTTGCTCCTGAATTACTGTTGGAATTCCTTTTTTTGCAGCTACTTGTAAAATAGGTCCACTTGCAAAACCTCCTGTTCCAATTACAACATCGGGTTTAAACTGTCTAATGTACTTTTTAGCTCTCGCAATACTATTCACCAACTTAAATGGGAACATTAAATTTTTTAACGTTAAGTTCCTTTGCAAACCAGCAATCCACAACCCCTTAATTTCATACCCTGCTTGGGGCACTTTTTCCATTTCCATTTTATCCTGAGCACCCACAAACAAAAACTCAGCATTAGGATACTGACTCTTTAATTCATTAGCAATGGCAATAGCAGGATAAATATGTCCTCCTGTCCCACCTCCACTTATCATTATTTTTTTTGCGCTACTCATACCTCTTCCAATTCTTCTTTATTGGGATAAAAATTCTCTAATGGATCTTCTCCTTTTTCTTCTAACTCTTGTTCTGTAACTCCTTTAGAAGCCGTTACACTCAAGACCATTCCTATAGCCAAACATATCATCCAAATAGACGTACCTCCACTACTTATAAGTGGCAATGTTTGCCCCGTAACCGGCCCTAAATTGGTGGCTACCATCATATTAATTATTGCCTGAAAAACTATTGGAAAACCAACTCCAATAACCAACAACTGCCCAAATACTGTTCCTGCTTTTTTTACCGCTACATACATCCTAAAGGTTAGCAATAAATAGACGAGTAATACCATACATGCTCCAACCAACCCATATTCTTCTACAATAATTGCAAAAATAAAATCTGAAGAAGACTGTGGTAAAAAGTTTTTCTGCACACTCTTACCTGGTCCTTTCCCTGTTAAACCTCCGGTAGCAATAGCTATTTTAGCATTCTCTACCTGATACCCTTCTTTACTATCATCACTAGAAAAATTTTCTATCCTACTTATCCAAGTATCTACCCTGTTAGGCATTAAAGTAGGAAAAGCTTTTGCCGTTAATACAAACAAAGCCAAAGCAACTACCCCAGTACCTACAATTCCTGCTAAATATTTTGTAGGATATCCACCTACAAAACACAACATTAAAATCATACAGAATAAAATGGCAGTGGTAGAAAAATTGGCAGGCAAGATAAATAGTAAAACCAAAGCCACAGGAGCCCATAATTTTAGCAAACTCTCCTTAAAATCTATCTTTACATCTTTTCGCTGTGCTAAATATCTCGCAGTATACACCATCACAACTAAGGATGCGAAAGTGGAAGTCTGAAAACCAATCCCAATTCCAGGTATTCGAATCCAACGAGCGGCATTAGCCCCTCCAATAGTTGTTCCTTGTGCCAATGTTACAATTAACAACACAATAACAATTGGAATCATAAATACCGACAAACCGCTAAAGTATCTATAAGGCATACGGTGTACAAAAAACATAAGTATAAAACCCATTGCCAATAAAACACCGTGTTTTATTAAAATTCCTAAGGTAGTTCCATTACCTGCTACATAAACCAAATTGGTACTAGCACTATAGACTGGCATAAAAGAGAACAATGCCAACAAAGCAACCAGAGCCCAAATAAAGAGATCTCCTTTTATAAATGATTTTATGTAAGATAATGATACTCCCATGCTATAATCTTCTTACTGCGTCCTTAAATTTTCTTCCTCTATCCTCGTAATCCTCAAACAAATCAAAACTAGCACAAGCCGGAGACAACAATACCGTTTCTCCTTTATCTGCTAATCTATAAGCAACTCTTACGGCATCGTCTGCCGACTCTACCTCTTCAATAAAATCAACAATATTTTCAAACGCATTTTTAATCTTAGTATTATCTAATCCTAAACAAATAATTGCCTTTACCTTTTCTCTTACCAATGGAAATAACTCCGCATAATCGTTCCCTTTATCCACTCCTCCAACTATCCAAACGGTCTGCTCATTCATACATTCCAATGCATAAAAAGTTGCGTTTACGTTTGTTGCCTTAGAATCGTTAATATACGCTACACCATTTACTTTTAAAACATGTTCCAATCTATGTTCAGCTCCTTCAAAACTCTCTAACGATTCCAAAATTGTTTTCTTTCTAGCTTTTAACAATTGTGCTGCCAATCCTGCAGCCATTGCATTCTTTGTATTGTGTTTTCCTGCTAATGGTAATTTTGAAATACTCATCTTCAATTTCTCTTTATTTGTTTTTATTACAATTTCATCTTCTTTAACATAAGCTCCTGGCCTTTGCTGCTTATCTACTAACGAGAAAGGCACCAGCTGAGCTTTGGGTTTGTGTTTTTCTATACCCGCCACAATTACCGGGTCGTCTGCATCGTATATTAAATAGTCCGATGCTTTTTGGTTCATTGTGATTCGGAATTTAGAAGCTACATACTTCTCAAAATCATTATCATATCGATCCAAATGATCTGGAGTAATATTTGTAATTACTGCTACATGTGGTCTAAAATCTTTTATCCCATCAAGCTGAAAACTACTTAACTCCAATACATATTTTAAATAATCCTCATTCGCTACTTGCTTGGCAAAACTATCTCCTATGTTTCCTCCAATTCCTACGTGGTACCCAGCTTCATTTAACAAGTGATGCGTTAACATTGTTGTGGTGGTTTTTCCATTAGACCCCGTAATCCCAATAATTAAAGCATCGGTGTATTTACCTGCAAACTCTATTTCTGATATTACCGGAATTCCCTTCCCTAACAATAACTGAATTAAAGGAACTCGCTCTGGAATACCAGGACTTTTAACGACTATAGCAGCATTATCAATTAACGCCTGCGTATGTTGTCCAGACTCAAAAGCAATCTCATTTTCTTGCAACGTTTCCAAATACGGACTCTTAATTTCCGATCGGTCACTAACAAAAACATCCATCCCTAGCTTTTTGGCTAAGATGGCTGCTCCCACTCCACTTTCTCCTGCTCCTAAGACAACAACTCTCTCCATCTATCTCATCTTTAAGGTTACTACAGTTAACACCGCCAATAAAATTCCAACAATTAAAAATCGTGCAACAATTTTACTCTCATGGTATCCTTTCTTTTGATAATGGTGATGCAATGGAGCCATTTTAAAGATCCTTCTTCCTTCACCAAACTTCTTCTTAGTATACTTAAAGTATCCTACCTGTAATATCACCGACATATTTTCAGCAACAAAAATCCCCGCTAAAATTGGTATCAATAACTCTTTACGAACCGCAATTGCAATTACCGCTATAATTCCTCCAATGGTTAAACTTCCTGTATCTCCCATAAAAACTTGAGCCGGATAAGTATTGTACCACAAGAAACCTATCAAACCACCTGCAAAGGCACTTACAAACACTGTCATTTCCCCGGAATTCGGAATGTACATTACATTTAAATAATCCGAAAACACAATATTCCCAGACACCCAACAGAAAACCCCAAGTACTGCCACAATTATTGTAGAGGAACCTGCTGCCAACCCATCTATACCATCTGTTAAATTAGCTCCATTAGAAATACCTGTTACGATAATAATTACAATTGGTATAAAAATGATCCAAGCATAATCTGCCGCTCCATCTCCTATCCAAGAAATCAAGGCAGCATAGTCGAATTCATTATTTTTTAAGAAAGGAATAGTTGTCTTTACCGATTTATGAGCTTCCCCAAACAAATGCGTATTGGCTACTTTTTCAGAAAAAGGCAGCTCTTCTTTCATTGTTACAGACGGGTGGAAATACAACATTGCTCCAACAAACAACCCTAAACCAACCTGACCCAACACCTTAAACTTTCCTTTTAACCCTTCTTTGTCTTTTTTAAACACCTTGATATAATCGTCTATAAAACCAATAGTCCCCATCCAAAGCGTTGCTACAATTAAAGTAACTACATAGATATTATCTAACTTTGTAAATAGAAATACCGGAATTAAAGTTGCGACAATAATCATGATTCCTCCCATGGTAGGAGTTCCTGCTTTTTGAACTTGACCATCCAAACCTAAATCACGAATGGTTTCTCCTACTTGTTGTTTACGTAAAAAGTCTATCAACCTTCTTCCATAAATACTAGACAATAGCAAAGCAGTCATAAACGCCAATGCAGAACGGAATGTGATATACTGAAACAAACTTGCTCCAGGAAATTGAAATTGATTTTCTAAATAGTCAAATAGATAGTATAACATTACTTCTTTAGTGTTTGAAAAGTTTCCATTAATGTTTCTTTATCGTTAAAATAGCTCCTTTTTCCATTTACTTCTTGATAGGTTTCGTGTCCTTTACCAGCCACCAAAACCACATCTCCTTTATTCGCCAGCTTACATGCTGTTTTTATCGCTTGTTTTCTGTCCTGAATTGTTAAAACTCTAGACAAATCATCTGCTAAAATTCCAGCCTCCATATCTTCCAAAATCTTTTCGGGATCTTCCGTTCTTGGATTATCAGAAGTTAAAACTACCTGAGCACTGTATGTTGCCGCAATGTTGGCCATTTTAGGCCTTTTAGTTTTATCTCTATCACCACCACAACCTACAACAGTTATTATCTTGGTTTCTGGCTGAATGATATCTTTTATAGTACTTAAAATATTCTTTAGTGCATCTGGAGTATGGGCATAGTCTACAACACTTACAATCCCTGTTGTAGAAACCTGATACTGAAATCTTCCATCTACACTCTTCAATTGACTCAAAGCAATTAGCAACTCATTTTCATCAACCTCTAATTCTTTAGCCACACCATATATAGCCCCAAGGTTAGATGCATTAAAACCACCCACCAATTGTACCCAAACCTCTTGGTTATTGATTTGCAACAACATTCCAGAAAAACTCTTTTCTAAAATTTTGATTCGATAATCTGCCAATGTTTTCTGTGCATACGACTTTTTTGCTGCCTTGGTATTTTGCAACATAAAGTTCCCGTTCTTATCATCTACATTGGTTAAAGCAAAAGCATGTTTAGACAAACCATCAAAGAATGCCTTCTTAACATCTCTATACTCAGCAAAAGTTTTATGATAATCTAAATGATCGTGTGTTATATTGGTAAAAACACCTCCATTAAATTCTAAACCATGCGTTCTAGCTTGATGAATTCCATGCGAACTCACCTCCATAAAACAATACTCCACACCAGCATCTACCATTTTTGACATGCACTCATTAATAGTTAATGAATCTGGTGTAGTATGTGTAGCTGGAAAAATCTCTTTATCCACCACTACTTTAACAGTGGAAAGCAATCCTGTTTTATAACCTAACAACTGAAATAGTTGATGCAGTAAACTCGCTACAGTAGTTTTACCGTTCGTTCCGGTAACACCTACTAACTTTATTTTTTTAGATGGATGATTGTAAAAATTAGCAGCTAACTCAGCCAAGGCAATGGTTGAATCTGCTACTTTTACATAAACCACCTCATCTTTTAATTCGCTTGGTAACTCTTCACACACAATTACAGCCGCACCTAAATCAATGGCTTTGGCAATATAATTATGTCCATCTACATGTACCCCTCTCTGAGCTAAGAACAAAGTCCCTTCTTTCACTTTTCTAGAATCAAAAGCAATAGCACCAACCTCTAAAGAATTCTTTAGATTGATACTTTCTAAAACTGTTACGCTATGTAATATTTTTTGTAATTCCATAAAGCTAGTTCAACACTACTTGTTGTCCTTTTCTAATTTTAGTTCCTTTTAAAATTGACTGTCTTTTTACCCAATCTGTTTTTCCATGGATTGCTACTCTTAACCCTTTATTTTCTAACACAGAAACAGCATCCATTAAAGCCATCCCTCTTACATTTGGCATTTTTAGTTCTGTATTGGTATTTGCCTTGTAAAATTTTTCTTCTGCCTTATCTAAAACAGCCACAGACAACTCATCTTCCATACTCACTTCCTGCTCTTGTAAATTGCTTGCATAAATTTTTTGCGCAATCGCTTTAAAAACAGGAGCCGCTACCGTTGCTCCATAATACCCTTTTCTTTTATTAGGCTTATTAACAACTACAATACACGAATACTTTGGATTCTTAGCCGGAAAAAATCCTGCAAAAGAAGAGATATACTGTGTATTCCCCGTCCAATACTCTGCCTGACATGTTCCTGTTTTACCCGCCATAGAAAAATTAGGCGAGTACAATCGTTCTCCAGTACCTCTTTTAACCACATTCTCCAAAATTGCTTGCAACTTCAACACATTTTCTTCTGATGCAATTCGTTCCTTTATAATTTCTGTTTTAAAAGTTTCCTCTACAATTCCTTGATTCCTTAACTCTTTGATAAACTTAGGACGAACCATAATTCCATTGTTCCCAATAGCATTGTAAAATGTTAAAATTTGTAATGGCGTAATTTTAATTCCATAGCCCCACGCCATCCATGGCAAAGACAAACCATTCCAACTTTTAGGATCTCCTTTTTTAACGTACTTAGGATCTGGAATAAACGGAGTTCCTTCTCCTTTTATTGGTATACCTATTTTTTCTCCAAAACCTAAATCTTTTACCCCATCTACAAACTGCTGCGGATTGCTTTTGTAATTCTCCATCACCATTTTGGCAATTCCAACATTAGAAGAAACTTCAATAGCCCTTGCCAACGAAACTTTTCCGTAACCACCTCTATGAGAATCGCGAATACTTCTTCCATATACCTTAATAACACCTTTCTCGGTATCTACCACCTTACCCGTATCCACTTTTTCATCTTCCAAAGCCACTAACAAACTAGCCAACTTAAATGTTGAGCCTGGTTCTTGAGCCTCATAAACCGCATAATTTCTCTTCTCAAAATATTTACCAGGTGCAGATCTTCCTAAATTCACAATAGCTTTTACATCACCAGTCTCTGCTTCCATCACCACCGCACAACCATGATCAGCCTCAAACTTTACCAACTGACTTAACAATGCATTGTGAGCTACATCCTGAATATTCACATCAATGGTTGTAATTACATCTCTACCATCCTGAGGCTCCTGCTCATTCTTATCATTAATAGGCTTCCACTGCCCTTTGGCTATTTTTTGTTTCTTACGCCAACCATTATGCTCTTTTAAATGATTGATAAAAGCCCCCTCTATACCTACATGACCTCTATAATCCGCATAACCTACGGTTCTCACCCCCATTTCGCCCAATGGTCTGGCTCTTACATTTCTTTGCTCGGTAATTAAACCACCTCTATATTTACCATGCTTTAAAACAGGAAAAGATTTTAAACGCACATAATCTATGTACCCAAGATCTCTTGCTATAAATAAGTAACGATTCTTTCTTCTTTTTGCAGTCTTTAAATAATTCCTGTAATAAGTAGAAGACTTTCCAAACATTACTGCTAAAGAATCTGCCAAAGCATTTACCCCTTCATCAAATTTTTTGTTCTTAACAGCAGACACAACATCCATCCTTACCGTATATTTAGACATGGTAGTTGCCAACAAATCTCCCGAAGCAGCGTACACGTTTCCTCTATTCGCAAAAATGGTATCTGTTTTTATAGTACGACTAGACAGTATGTCTTTATATTTATCTCCCTCAACAGTCTGAATTAGTCCAACACGAATAGCAAGCACCACAAAACAGACCGCTAGTCCTAGCACTAGCCATCCTAATCTGTCTATGATTTTTTTATCTGTTGCACTCAAAGCTCTAGTCTTCTTTTTTTACTACTATTTTAACTGGTGGAGTTGAAGAAGGAACTAAACCCTCATCTACCACCTTTCCTTTTATACTAGACTCCATCTTTAATCGAGTCACTTTTGTAGCACTATCTATATATTCGGCCTTTAACACTTTTATTTGTTTTTGCAAGGCCGCAATCTTTATCACTTTTTCATCTGTTTGATGGGAGCAAGTAATCATTACAATTGACATTCCCAAAATGGTAAAAATCACCTTCCAGTTTTGTGAAGACTCTCTTTTTGTTAAGAAATCTCCTTTTAACAAGCCTGAAAAAAAGTCACCAACCCCCATCATACAGCTATAATTTTAACTTAGCAATTCTCAACTTCGCGCTTCGCGCTCGGTTATTTAATTTGATCTCCTCTGGGGTAGGTAAAATCAACTTTCCAACTTTCTGCATAGGAACACTTATATTCCCATAAAAATCTTTCTCTGGCAACCCCTCAAAAATCCCATTCTGAATAAATCGCTTTACCAATCTATCTTCTAAAGAGTGATATGAAATTACACTCAATCTACCATCCTCTGTTAAAACTGCAGGAATTTGAGTTAAAAACTCTTTTAACACTTCTAACTCCTCGTTCACCTCAATTCGTAATGCCTGAAATATTTGCGCTAAAATTTTATGTTCTTTTGCTTTTGGCAAAAATTGAGCTAACACTTCTTTTAACTCAAAACTTGTATTTATTTTCTTTTCTTCTCTGGCAGCCACAATAACCTTGGCCATTGCCCTTCCATTTCTTAATTCTCCGTATTGAAACAAAATATTTGCAACATCCTCCTGAGAGTATTCATTTACAATATTCCAAGCACTCACTTCAGAACTCTGATCCATCCTCATATCCAACTTTGCATCAAAGCGAGTAGAAAACCCTCTATCAGCTTCATCAAATTGATGAGAAGAAACACCAAAGTCTCCCAACACCCCATCTACCTTTCTCACACCATAAAACCTAAGAAAGCGCTCTATATATCTAAAATTTTGTGGTATCAACGTAAAACGCTCATCATCTATAGCATTCTCGTGCGCATCTGGATCCTGATCAAAAGCATACAATTTACCAGCATCTCCCAATCGAGATAAAATCTCCTTGGAATGACCACCTCCTCCAAAAGTCACATCCACATACACACCACCTGGCTTAATAGCCAAGGCATCTACACTCTCTTTTAATAATACTGGATTATGATAATTCATCTTCTTCTAAATTTAAACCTCCCATTACCTGCTCTGCCAATTCCGCAAAATCATCTACAGCACCGTCAACCGCATTCTCATACAAGTCTTTATCCCAAATCTCTATAATAGAAATTGCAGAAGAGAAGACAACCTCTTTTTTTATACCAGAAAAAGCCAACAAATCTTTTGGAAGCAACAATCTCCCTGTACTATCCAATTCAATCAATTTTACACCCGAAGTAAACAAACGAATGAAATCATTGTTCTTTTTTACAAACCTATTTAGCTTTCCTACCTGCCCCATTACCTTCTTCCATTCCGCCATAGGATACAACTCTAAACACTTCTGAAAAACAGAACGTTTTAACACAAACCCCTCATGCACAACCGGTTCTAGCTGCTTTTTTAAAGCAGCTGCCAGCATCACACGACCTTTCGCATCTGCTTTACATTCATATGTTCCTATTAAAGTATCCATCCCCGTATAACTTTTCAAAAATATAAATATTTTACCACAATTTACCACATTACCCCACTATTGTTAATAAGTTTTACATCAAGACATCTTCTTTTGTATATTTTTCAATATCAACCAATTACAATTACCCTTGTTAAACTTTTGGTCATATAACTTTAGCCGTGGATTTTTATGAAAAAAAAGGTTACATTTGTGCCGAATGTAAGCTAAGAGAACTAGGATGGTACATAATTTAATAACGGAAGGCGAATTTAAATACTTGGAAGCTGGTGAAGGTAAAACTTTAATAGTTTTACACGGTTTAATGGGTACTTTAGATGATTTTGATGGTGTCTTGAATTATTTTTCTAAGCAAGGATATCGTGTTCTTGTACCTGAATTACCTATATACACATTGCCAATTATAAAAACCAACGTAAAGAATCTTGCAAAATACGTAAAGAACTTTATGGAGTTTAAAAACATTCCACAAGCTACCATTATTGGTAACTCATTAGGTGGACATGTGGCATTGTACTTAACCAAAGCTTTTCCGGAACTTGTACATTCGTTAGTTTTAACAGGAAGCTCTGGATTGTATGAAAAAGCAATGGGAGACACTTACCCTAAAAGAGGAAATTACGAATACATAAAAGCAAAAACAGAAGAAGTTTTTTACGACCCAAAAACAGCTACCAAAAAGATGGTAGACAACCTTTTTGAAGTAGTAAACGACAGAAACTGTGCTATTAGAATTCTTGCATTGGCAAAAAGTGCTATTAGACACAATATGGCCAAAGACCTACCAGACATGCACTTACCTACTTGCTTAATCTGGGGAAAACAAGACGGAGTTACACCACCTGAGGTTGCTGAAGACTTTAACAAATTAATGCCAAATTCTGAATTATTCTGGATTGATAAATGTGGACATGCTCCTATGAGAGAACATCCAGAATTATTTAACGACATTGTAGTTGCTTGGTTTAATAAACAAAACATATAACAATGCAGATAAAATCTGCTGAATTTATTATTAGCAATTCCGAAGTTGGCAAATGCCCCTCGGAACCTATTCCAGAATATGCTTTTATTGGAAGATCTAACGTTGGTAAGTCTTCTCTTATAAACATGTTAACCGACAGGAATAAGCTAGCCAAAACATCAAGCACACCGGGTAAAACACAGTTAATTAACCATTTTAAAATCAACAAAAATTGGTTTCTGGTAGACTTACCAGGTTATGGATATGCACGTGTTTCTAAATCTACTAAAAAGGAGTTCCAAAGCTTTATTACAGCTTATTTTAAACAAAGAAAAGAACTCGTATGTACTTTTGTTTTAATAGACTCTAGACATACTCCTCAAAAAATTGATGTAGATTTTATGGAGTTTTTAGCTGAAAATGAAATTCCATTCTGTGTAATTTTCACAAAAACAGACAAGCTCAAACCTAAAGCAGTAGCTCAAAATATTGCAAAATACAAAGAGTCTATGCTTAAAGGAAACTGGGCAGATTTCCCTACTTACTTTACCTCTTCATCATCTAACAAAAGTGGTAAAGAAGAAATTTTACACTTTATAGACCAAGTAAACAAAGATTTTTACGGAGGCAATCTGTAATACATAGAATATAGGATACGAGTAGTAAGATACTAGATTGACAAACTCTACCTATTTATTGTAAACCAAAAAAATCTTAAATCTAGTATATGCACTCTACTAAGAACAACTTACAAATTCTTTTTGAAGACAATCATATCATTGTTATCAACAAAAGAGCTGGTGATATTACTCAAGGAGATAAAACTGGAGACAAGCCACTTAGCGAAGTTGTTAAAGAGTACATTAAAGACAAATACAACAAACCCGGCAACGTATATTTAGGAGTTGTACATAGACTTGACAGACCCACAAGTGGAATTGTAATTTTTGCAAAAACGTCTAAAGCTTTAGAAAGACTAAACAAAGACTTAAGAGATAAAAAAATCCACAAAACCTACTGGGCCGTCACTAACAAAAAGGGAGTTCCTAAAAAACAAACCTTAACTAATTTTCTTGTTAAGAACCCAAAAAACAACAAATCTAGAACCTGTTCGGAAAATACTCCAAATAGCAAAAAGGCCATTCTACACTACGAGCTTATTAAGGAACTAGATAACTACCAACTGTTTGAAATTACACTTGAAACCGGTAGACATCATCAAATTAGAGTTCAACTCTCTAGTATTGGATGTATTATTAAAGGCGATTTAAAATACGGTGCCCCTAGAAGTAATAAAGACGGTAGTATTCATTTACATTCCCGTAAAATTGAGTTCACTCACCCTGTAAAAAAGGAATTGGTAACTTTTACTGCACCTGTTCCTAATGATGTTATTTGGAAAAACATCTAAGTCAACAACTTAGCACAGTACTCCCTAAAAAAAACCTACTCTAACACCACTAAGTAGAAACTATATACGCAGCTGATCCCTAGCCGAACAAATACAAAAAACTACAACAGTAGCTTTAAACCTATGCGGTAATAATTAGATATATTTTATCACAATCATAAAACAACCATGTTATTTGAAATAAATATTTGTTAAAACATTAAAAAAAATAACATTATAACAACAAACAACAACCTCCTTTAAACATAACTTAAAAAACGAACAGAAAAACCTTGTAGTTTTATTTCACTAAATAAAAACTAAAAAAGACCTCCTATATATACTAGTTAAGAAGCTCTTTTAAAAGTTTTACCAAAAATGAAAGTTAATGAAACTACAAATGAAAAAAAAAAATAATACTGCTAGGACTTTCCACAACTCTATTAGCAGGAATATCTTGCTCTAATGAAATAGAGTCAGAAATAACCACTAGCAACGAAATAGATAATTTTGAACTAACAGGAGAAGCCAAATTTGGAGCTGCACCTACAGGGTATAGTTCGGGAACCTACTTTAACAAACCTACAGGATTAACGGTTGTTAATTTTACAGGCTCTACTAGTTCGCAACTACAAACAGTTATTAACAACAATCCTAATGGAGCTATTATAAAAATCCCTAACAAAACTGGAGGATATAGCTGGAATGAAATTCAATTAAAATCTAAAATACAATTAGAAATTGCTGCGGGAACAGTAATAAAACCAGCAAACAATAATGTTAGACGTATTTTTAGCATTGGTAATGCAGGATCTGGTTCTAGAGTAAACGATGTTAGTATTGTTGGTATTGGAGGTAAATTTACAGTAGATCTTTCGGCTACAACCAACCTTAATAAAAACATGGCTGTTGTAAAAATGGGGAGAACTACAAATTTTAAAATTTCAAACTTTACTATTATAGACAGAAGAACCTCTTTAGCCTCTATTCTATTAAGCTACATCAAATCAACAACAGACAATCAACCTTGGCCTAAAAACGGTGTTATAGACAGAATCAATCAAACAGGTATTTCGCATACAGGTTATGGATTAATTCAAGCTTACTCAGCCTCTAATGTACTCTTTAAAAATCTTACTTGCGTTGGAGGAGTTACACTACGATTTGAAACTGATGACAAAACCATGAAAGATGCTGTTAAAGGAGGAGGTAAAGCCTATGGAATTAAAAATGTATATGCCGATGTAATTAAATGTACTTCTGGAATATGTCCTTTAATGTTATCCCCTCACTTTGCCGTTAACGGAAAATTAAATGCTAAAAGAATTACCGCTACAGGTTGTGCTTTTGCCGTACGAGTAGAACACGGATTCTTAGAAGTTTTTGATGCAAACAACGATTACGCCTTAACATCTGCAGGTGGTGATAATTTTAAAGCTTTTATTGCTAGTAAAATTTCCGGAACGGGAAGTGCTAATAAATTTGTTGGCAACAGATACAAAAGAAATAATGGAAACCAATGGGCCATTAGACTATCAGATGCTTCTATTAATGGAACTTTAGACACCTACATTACAGATCAGGTTGGTACACTAAAAAATGGTAAATTCTCTAACACAACTATTACTGACGTAAGAACAATATACAAACCAACAAATGCGAAATTAAAGCAAGCATTCTTAAAATATATTCCTTGTGGAGAATGGAGTTCTAAGTTAAAAAGACCAAATGATACAGGAATGAGCAATGGCTTTGAGTACTACGGTCCTTCTATGGGAGTTAGATTCGACAACACAAACGGATCTACAACCAATGGTAATTACAGAATTACAGTTAGCGGTACAACTAGCGGATTTAACACAAGCTCTAAACCTATAAGAAACGTACTCTACAACAGTCCTGATGTATGCACCACAACCAACTATGGTACGGTTCCTTTTACCTCTAGCCCTGGATTATAAAAATATTTTTACTCACAAAAAAACCTCTAACAAGTGTTAGAGGTTTTTTATACTATCGTAAAGACATTGCTTAACAATACTCATCATAAGCTCCAGACAAGTTTGCTGCAATAGCTTCTGCAGAATGCCCTTCTATATGGTGACGCTCTAACATATGTACTAACTGACCATCTTTAAACAACGCAACTGCTGGAGAAGATGGAGGAAATGGAATCATAAATTCACGTGCTTTTTGAACAGCTGCTCCATCAACACCTGCAAAAACAGTTGTTGCTTGTGTTGGTAATTTTGCATTTTGTAAAGATGCTAAAACTCCTGGTCTAGCAGTACCTGCTGCACAACCACAAACAGAATTTACAACTACTAAAGTTGTTCCTTCTTTTGCTAAAGCTGCAGTTACATCTTCTGGTGTTTTTAACGCTGCTACTCCTGCGGCTACTAATTGAGCCTCCATTGGAGCAGTTAATTCTGGTGGATACATATTTCTTGTATTAAATGATTTAAAAATTCAATGATTTAAAGACTTACTCTTTAAAGCTATACAAAGTTAGTCAATAAATATTCCAATTCCTTTTAGAATGACATAATTACGATTTCAACGAAAATTAACTGCCATTTCTACCGATTTTAACTAAGGCAAGGTTCTTGTTTAGTCATCATCATAATCAAAAAAAGAGCGTTTGTCTCTGATAATTATTTTATGAAAAAATTTGCAAACTGGATTGGAGCAGGACTTGGATGGGCAGCAGGAGGACCTATTGGACTCGTATTAGGTTACTTAATAGGGAATGTTATTAAAGGAGCTTCTACAGATTTTTCTGAATTCCAATCGGATTTTCAAGAAAAACACAAAAGCCAACAAACGCAAGCCGGAGACTTTGAAATAAGTCTATTATTTTTAGCTGCCGTTGTCATTAAAGCTGACGGTAAAATATTACAAAAGGAACTAGACTATGTTCGCAACTATTTTGTTCAGATATATGGAAAAGACAGAGCGAATAATGCTTTTAAATTGTTTAAAGAAATTATAAACGACCAAACAATCTCTACTTCTGAGGTTTGTTTACAGATTAGAGATCATATGACCTTAGAGTCTAGAACTCAATTAATCCACTTTCTATTTTCAATAGCGCAAGCAGACGGACATGTTGCAGACGTAGAAGTAAACACCATTAGAAACATTGCAAACTACCTACAGATAAGCACTACCGCTTTTGACTCTATTAAAGCCATGTTTTACAACGATTCTGAAAGTGCTTATAAAGTTTTAGAAGTTGCTAAAAGTGACGATAACGACACTATTAAAAAAGCATATAGAAAATTGGTAAAACAGCACCACCCAGACAAACTAAGACATTTGGGAGAAGAACATTTAAAAGGTGCACAAGAGAAGTTTCAAAAAATTCAAGAAGCTTACGATACCATCAAAAAAGAAAGAGGTATTTAAAACACACTATTCCATAAACAACAAAGGGTTTCCAAATATTGGAAACCCTTTGTTGTTATATAAGCTAGGATCATCGTTATTTAATCTTCTTTAGACCCAAATAACTTTTTCTTAAATGCTCCAAAGAATCCTGCCACTCCAATTGCAATTACCTTCCAAAACTTTAGTAACATTACTAAAATTCCTGTTTTAGCTAATACTTTACCTGCAATTAAACCACCAATACCATAGGCTGCAATTTTATCTATACCAGCATCAAATTCTTTATAAGTATATCCTTTAGAGAAATGAACACTATTTAAAATCTTATCAATATCCTTATTTACCACATCTAACTGACTCATATCTGCAATAACATTTAAGTTTAAGTACCCTTTTCTTCCCAAAACTCTAACATTGTAATTTAGTACATTTTCCGAGCCTCCATCAAATTTTAGTTCCTTAGCCCAATGTAATTTTTTGTTTTTTTCATCGTAAAAAGGAGGAGTAGCCCATCCTACTAATTCAATCGCAGGATACCCTTGCTCAACTCTGGTTTTATTTGCTTCTAAAGCATCCTCTTTCATTTGTTCTAACAAATCATCATAATCCAAATCTTTAGCATCTTCATCCTTTACATAACCATCCTCAGAATACGTAATCTCTACTGCATACTTAAACACAGGACTTACAGCAGAAGTGCTATCAGGAAACATTAAACCAATAATCTGACTTGGAGGATTTCCCCAAAATTTCTCTAGAACATACGCTCCCTCATCCCCTTCTAAATAAGTAAACCCTTCGGGAATATTTAGCACTGCTAATTCGCCGTCTAACTTCCTAATTCCAGAATAATAGGTAAACGTACTATTTACACTATCCATTTTTTTAATAAGAGCTAACTCCTCTAGTGTTAACTCATCTCCTTCAGTTGCATACGAGACAACTGCAAATAGCATTGTAAATGCTAAAAGAACCTTCTTCATAGTTTTATTTTTTTATCAAAACCAAAGAAACATAACTTTATTTTAATTCAAAACTAAAAATCAATAGTTTATATTAACTATTAGTTAAATCTTGCTATTGATAATCCACAATTAAAAATGTAATTTCGCCACTTTAATAGAATTTGGTAAAAATGAGTGCAAATTTCAAGGAATACAAGGGATTAAGTTTAACGAACATTGCTGAGGAGACCCTAAAATTTTGGCAAGAGAATGATATCTTCCAAAAAAGTATTGAAACCCGCGAAGGAAAAGAACCTTTCGTGTTTTTCGAGGGACCACCATCAGCAAACGGGCTGCCTGGAATTCACCACGTTTTAGGAAGAACTATTAAAGATATCTACCCGCGTTACAAAACCATGAAAGGTTTTAAAGTACAACGTAAGGCAGGATGGGACACACATGGTTTACCTGTTGAATTGGGTGTAGAAAAAGAATTAGGAATTACCAAAGAAGATATTGGTTCTAAAATATCTATAGAGGAATACAACGAAGCTTGTAAAAAAGCCGTAATGAAGTATACCGATATTTGGAACAACTTAACAGAACGTATTGGATACTGGGTAGATATGGAAGATCCATATGTTACTTATACACCTAAGTACATGGAATCTGTTTGGTGGTTGTTAGGACAAATTTACAAGAAGAATTTATTATATAAAGGGTATACTATACAACCGTATTCGCCAAAAGCGGGTACAGGATTAAGTTCTCACGAAATTAACCAACCTGGGGCTTACCAAGATGTTACAGACACTACCATTGTAGCTCAGTTTAAAACGATTAAGGAAACACTTCCAGAAAGTTTACAAACACTAGAAGAGGTTCATATTTTAGCATGGACTACAACTCCTTGGACATTACCAAGTAATACCGCTTTAACTGTTGGACCAAAAATTGAGTATGTTTTAGTAAAATCATTCAATCAATACACTAAGAAACCAATCAACGTTATCCTAGCTAAGAACTTAGTTGCGAAACAATTCTCTAAGAAATTTAGTGCTGTAGCAACAGAAGAAGAATTAGAAGCGTACCAGCCAGAGGACAAAAAAATCCCTTATCTGGTTACAGAATCATTTATTGGAAAAGATTTAGTTGGTATAAAATACGAACAATTATTACCATGGGTACTACCTTATGAAAACCCAGAAAATGCATTTAGAGTAATTTCTGGTGATTTTGTTACTACCGAGGATGGTACTGGTATTGTACACACAGCACCTACTTTTGGAGCAGATGATGCCTTTGTTGCAAAAAATGCAGAACCAGAAGTACCACCAATGTTGGTATTAGACGATAACGACAACCCTGTTCCATTGGTAGACCTACAAGGTCGTTTTACAAAACACGTAGGGCCACATGCAGGAAAATACGTTAAAAACGATTACTACAATGCAGATGAAGTTCCAGAAAAATCTGTAGATGTAGAAATCGCAATTCAACTAAAAGAAGAGAACAAAGCTTTTAATGTAGAGAAATACAAGCACAGTTACCCACACTGTTGGAGAACAGACAAGCCTGTTTTATACTATCCATTAGACTCTTGGTTTATAAAAGTGACAGACGTAAAAGAACGTATGTTCGAGTTGAATGAAACCATTAACTGGAAACCAGAATCTACAGGTACTGGACGTTTTGGAAACTGGTTAAAAAATGCAAATGACTGGAATTTATCTCGTTCTCGTTATTGGGGAATTCCATTGCCTATTTGGAGAACCGAAGATGGAACAGAAGAACTTTTAATTAGTTCTGTAGAGGAATTAAAACAAGAAATAGAAAAAGCACGTGCAGCTGGAATTGAAAACCCAACTTCTTTTGATGCTTTTGAAATTGGTGATTTATCTGACAGCAATTACAATCAGATAGATTTACATAAAAATGTAGTTGATGCTATTACTTTAGTATCGCCTAAAGGTCAGCCAATGAAACGTGAATCTGATTTGATTGATGTTTGGTTTGATTCTGGAGCTATGCCATACGCACAACAGCATTATCCATTTGAAAACAAAGAATTAATTGACAACAACGAGTTTTACCCTGCTAACTTTATTGCAGAAGGAGTAGATCAGACTCGTGGATGGTTCTATACATTACACGCTATTGGTACCATGGTTTTTGATTCTGTTGCTTATAAAAATGTAGTTTCTAACGGATTGGTTTTAGACAAGCACGGTAAGAAAATGTCTAAACGTTTAGGAAACGGAGTTGATCCTTTTGCTACTATGGACAAATATGGACCAGATGCAACACGTTGGTACATGATTTCTAACGCAAATCCTTGGGACAACTTAAAATTCGACTTAGAAGGAGTTGACGAAGTAAGACGTAAGTTCTTTGGAACTTTATACAACACATATTCGTTCTTTACCCTATATGCAAATATTGACGGATTTAAATACGAAGAAGCAGATATTGCTTACAACGAAAGACCAGAAATAGACCGTTGGATTTTATCGGAACTAAACACTTTAATAGAAAAAACTGACAAGTTCTATAACGAGTACGAAGCAACAAGAGCTGCACGTGAGATTCAAGAATTTGTTACAGAAAACTTATCTAACTGGTTTGTACGTTTAAGTAGAAGACGTTTCTGGAAAGGAGACTATGGAACAGACAAAATCTCTGCTTATCAGACATTATATACTTGTATGTTAACCGTTACAAAATTGGCAGCACCTATTGCACCATTTTTCTGCGACAATTTGTATAGAGATTTAATTACTGCTACAGGGAAAGAAGATTTCGAATCTGTACACCTTGCTACTTATCCAACAGCAAATACGGCTCAGATAGATGAAGATTTAGAACGTAAGATGCAAAAAGCTCAGCAAGTTTCATCTATGGTATTATCACTACGTAAAAAGGAGATGATTAAAGTTCGTCAGCCTTTGCAAAAAGTAATGATTCCTATTTTAGATGCGCAGCAAAAAGAAGACATCTTAGCAGTTCAAGATTTAATAATATCTGAAGTAAATGTAAAAGAAATAGAACTACTAGACGATGCCTCTGGAATCTTAGTAAAAAACATAAAACCAAACTTTAAAGCTTTAGGACCTAAGTTTGGAAAAAATATGAGATTCGTAGGTGCTGAAATTCAAAAATTTAGCCAAGAAGACATTGCTAAATTAGAGCGAGATGGTAAAATTTCCATTACGATTGAAGAAAATTTAGTAGATTTAACCATTGAAGAAGTTGAGATTAGCTCTCAAGACATTGAAGGATGGTTAGTAGTTAACCAAGGGGGACTTACAGTGGCTTTAGACGTAACGATTTCTGAAGAATTAAAAAGCGAAGGTATTGCCAGAGAACTGGTAAACAGAATTCAAAACCTTCGTAAAGATTCTGGATTAGAAGTTACTGACAAAATAAAACTATCTGTTATTTCTACCGAGGCTTTAGAACAGGCTGTTCTTACTAACGAGTCTTACATTAAGAGCGAAACGTTAACGGAAAAACTAGAATTTGTATCTGAACTAAATGATGGTTTGGAAATTGAATTTGATGAAATTAAAAGTAAAATATTGATCGATAAAATTTAAGGATATGGCAGAAAGTGAAAAAGTAGTCTACAGTGACTCAGACTTAGCGGAATTCAAAGAAATTATCTTAAACAAGATAGAAAAAGCAAAAAAAGATTTAGAAATCTTACAAAGTTCTTACAAGAACGGAAGCTCTAACAACACAGATGACACATCTCCACAGTTTAAAGCTTTTGAAGAAGGTTCTGAAACAATGTCTAAAGAAGCAAACGTACAGTTAGCTATTCGTCAGGAAAAGTTTATTAGAGACTTAAAGAATGCTTTGTTACGTATTGAAAACAAAACCTATGGAATTTGCCGTGCAACTGGTAAATTAATCCAAAAAGAACGCTTAAAATTAGTACCGCATGCTACTTTAAGTATTGCTGCTAAAAAAGCAGAAAAAAGATAATTCGACATTTATTTTATAATAAAAGCCATATTAAAAAGTTTGTAATTTATATTGCAAACTTTTCTTTTTAACAAATCGATATGAACTTAAAAAAATCAATTTTTATTATTGTTTTGATTTTACTAATTGACCAGGTTAGTAAAATCTACATTAAACTAAACTTTCATCTAGGAGAAGAGGTTTATGTTTTTGATTGGTTTAGAATCCACTTTATAGAAAACAACGGAGCTGCATGGGGTACCGAGTTAGGAGGAAAAACGGGGAAACTGATTTTAACAATTTTCCGACTGTTCGCAATAGTTGGTATTGGTTACTGGTTGCATAAAAGTCTTAAGGAAAAAGCACATAACTTATTAATTATTGCCATTGCTTTTATTTTTACTGGAGCTTTAGGAAATATTATAGACTCTGTTATCTATGGAATATTATTTACAGAATCTAACTACAATACACTGTCTATTTTCGACCCTGCCAACGGTTATAGACCCGTTTTCCAAGGTAAAGTAGTAGATATGCTATACTTTCCTATTTGGGAAGGAAAACTACCTGAATGGCTACCTATAATGGGAGGAAAAAATTTCACCTTCTTTAATGCTATTTTTAATATTGCAGATTCTGCAATCTCCATTGGAGTGATGATTTTAATATTCTTTAGCAAAACTATTTTTCCTAAGAAATAACATTAAGAACTATCCTATAAAAAAGAAGGGCTTTGATTAAATCAAAGCCCTTCTTTTTTATATCTTTTTATATCATCTAACAACCTTCACTACAACACTGATCCTCTTTTACCAACTTACAAGAAGAAACAGCTGCTAAGGCTCCTAAAATAGGACCTGCTATATAAATCCATAGGTCATCAAACTTTAAAGATGCTATAGCCGGAGCTAAAGAACGAACAGGGTTCATAGAGGCATTGGTCATTGGACCTGCAAATAAGGCTTCTATCATTACCACACCCCCTATAGCAATACCAGCAACAATTCCTACTTCTTTAGAACCTGTTGATACATTTATAATAACCAACATTAAAAAGAAGGTCAACAAAAATTCAATTACAAAGCCTCTTACAGGATCTATTAATTCGCTTACATGAGTTCCTCCTAAAAATTCACTTGTAGGAAATAAAAACTTTAAAATGTAGCTTGCCAATAGGCCTCCTAAAAACTGTGCTAAGAAATACTTTGGCACCTCACTCCACTCAAACTTTTTAGCAAAAGCAAAAGCAATAGAAACCGCAGGATTTAAATGTGCTCCAGAAATATCACCAAAAGCATATATCAAGGCAATTACTATAAACCCCCATGTAATACCAATACCAACATGCGTTACTGCTCCTCCAGTTATTTCATTCACAGCCATTGATGCACAGCCACAAAAAACCAAAGTAAAAGTTCCAATAAATTCCGAAATATATCTTTTCATTTTTAAACGATTTACAGACCACAAAATTAGTGTAAAGTCTAACATCATATGTAAACCCTATATTAACAATATAAGGCTGCTCTAAGAGCAGCCTTATACAGTATTATTTATAATCTTATTAAATATTAGAAGCTAACCAGTCTCCAACCTCAGAAGTTCCATAAGACTTACCTCCATCGGCTAAATCTTCTGTTACAATTCCTTCTGCTAAAGCTTTGTTTACAGCTTCACGAATTAATTTACCTTCTTCTGCTAAACCAAAACTTTCGAACATCATTGCAGCAGACAATACAGTTGCCATTGGGTTTGCAATGTTTTTTCCTGCAGCTTGTGGATAAGATCCGTGGATAGGCTCAAATAAAGCAATATCAGACCCCATAGAAGCAGATGGCATTAATCCCATAGATCCAGAAATCACAGAAGCTTCATCTGTTAAGATATCACCAAACAAGTTTTCTGTAATTAATACATCGTAAGAAGATGGCCATTGAACTAAACGCATAGCTACAGCATCTACAAATTCATACGAAACCTCAACTTCTGGATAATCAGCCTCTAATCCTTGAACTGTTTCTCTCCATAAACGAGATGTTTCTAATACATTTGCTTTGTCTACACAACACAAACGTTTAGAACGAGTCATTGCCAACTCAAACCCTTTACGAGCCAAACGAGTTACCTCTTCTTTTGTATATAAACAGTTGTCAAAAGCAGTATCACCACCGTCTTTTCTACCTTTTTCTCCAAAGTAAATCCCTCCTGTTAATTCACGTAAGAAAACTAAATCTGTTCCCTCAATACGCTCTTGTTTTAATGGAGATTTATCTAATAAAGATGGAAAAACAAATGTAGGACGTACATTTGCAAACAATCCTAAAGCTTTACGCATTTTTAACAATCCTTGCTCCGGACGAACCTTAGCAGTTGGATCATTATCATATTTAGGATCTCCAATTGCACCAAATAATACAGCATCAGAAGATTTACAAATTTCATGAGTTTCATCTGGATAAGGTTCTCCAACCGCATCGATTGCAGCAGCACCTGTTAATGCAGGTTTCCAAGTTAATTCATGTCCAAATTTTGCAGCAATAGCATCAGAAACTTTTACTGCTTGATCGATTACTTCTGGTCCAATTCCGTCACCAGCCAATAATGCAATGTTTAATTTCATTTTTATTATAGTTTATAAAGTTCTAAAGTTTATAAAGTATCTAAAGTTGCAAGTTTACTTATCATTTAGCAATTAACTTTCAACTCTCTAACCTTTAACTTTTAAACTCAAATTATATTCAACATTTTTTCCGTAGCCATAATTGCAGATACTGTCTGATCTGAATCTAGTCCACGTGTTTTAATTTCTTTCCCTTTAAAGTCCCAAGTAATAATGGTTTCACACAAAGCATCGGAATGCGAACCTGGAGGAATGCGTACAGCATAATCTGTAAGTCTAGGCAACACCATTTCTTTTTGTTTGTATATTTTCCTTAAGGCTTTAATAAAAGCATCGTACTGTCCATCTCCGCTTGCATTTTCTTCTATAACTTCTCCCTCAAAAGACACTGCAACAGTAGTAGAAGGCTTTAATCCTTTTGCATGCGTTAACACATAAGACACAACAGATACTTTTTTCTCAGCAACCATTGTAGAGTTTAACACATCAGAAATAATAAAAGGCAAATCGTTTTGAGTTACCAACTCTTTTTTATCTCCTAATTCAATTACTCTAGCCGTTACTATTTTAAGCTCAGCATCTGTCAATTGAATTCCAAGTTCTTGTAAATTCTTTTGAATATTTGCCTTACCCGATGTTTTCCCTAAAGCATATCTTCGCTTACGTCCAAAACGTTCTGGTAACAAATCATTAAAGTATAAATTCTTTTTGTTGTCACCGTCGGCATGAATACCAGCCGTTTGCGTAAACACGTTTTCTCCTACAATTGGCTTACTTTCAGGAATTTTAAATCCTGTAAAAGCTTCTACCAATTTAGAAATTTTATACAATGCTTTTTCTTTTACATCTATAGAATACTCTGGCATAAAATCGTTTACACAAGCAACAACACTCGCCAAAGGTGCATTACCTGCACGCTCTCCCATTCCGTTTAAGGTAAGATGTAAACCATCAGCACCTCCTTTAATAGATTCCATTGCATTGGCAACACTTAAATCGTAATCGTTGTGGCAATGAAAGTCTAAATGTAAAGTAGGATATTTATCTTTTATCTCTTTAATGTATTCAAAAGATTCTTGAGGAGTTAACACACCTAAAGTATCTGGTAACATCACCCTTTTTACAGGTTGCGTAGCTATAAAATCTAAATATTGGTGCACATATTCTCTTGAATCACGCATTCCATTAGACCAATCTTCTAAATATACATTGGTTTCAATTCCTTTTGATTTAGCTACTGCAATTGTATCAGCTATGGCTTTAAAATGCTCTTCTGGTGTTTTACGTAATTGATATGTTAAATGATTTAAAGACCCTTTCGTCAATAAATTCTGAACCTTGGCTCCCGCATCTAACATCCATTGAATAGATGTACCTCCATCAACAAAGGTTAGTACTTCTATCTTATTTATATGGTTGTTCTCAGCAGCCCAATTGGTAATGTTCTTAACAGCATTAAACTCTCCTTCAGAAACACGAGCAGATGCAATCTCTATCCTATCTACCTTTAACTCCTCCAGCAAAAGCTGTGCTATCGTTAATTTTTCATGTGCAGCAAAAGACACTCCAGAGGTTTGTTCACCATCTCGGAGTGTTGTGTCCATGATTTCTATCTTCTTAGTACTCATAAAATCGTCCTCTTAGTTCTTAGTAATTTATGATTTATCTGCTGATTTACAAACAGTTTTTAAAGCAAGCATTTCTAAAAACATAGGTGGCAAAGATAAAAAAAGGTTTCACTACATCTAAACGGATCTTTAAAAAATATAACCTCCGAAAATATTGTATCAAAAAGAACTATAAAGCACAGCTAACTAACTTAATTTCTTATTATTTTAACCTTTATTTAATTACTAGCATACACGTTATAATTAACTACTTTAAGTCTCCAAGCAAAACACCTAAACCTACCCCATAAAAAACTTCTCCTCTTGTAAAATGAATATTAGGATTTAATTTTAATCCTAATATATTATAAAGCGGTAATTCAATTGTAGGAGATATTACAAAACCAACCGTGTTATATTTTCTTTTTTCATAGTCGTACTTATAACCATTATCTGTTTCACCTTCTCTTTTCCAATTATAAGGTTCATCTACTTCACTAAACCCTATACCTAATTGTAAGTTTAATCTAGACCTCCTTTTTTGATCAAAATAATAAATCCTTCCAACCATAGCTCTGTAAGATGATATTGATTTTAAATCTCCAAAGGGAAAGAAATCAGAATCTCCATCAAAATCACTAGGCCTGTTATTAGGAATACTAAGTTGCAAAAAATGACCTAAATTAAAAGAGTATTTATCTTTATGCAGGTAGTTTACATCCCATCCAAACCCGAAATAATTACCTATTTCTAACTGAGATGATAAATAAAAGGCTCTAGTTTGAGTTTTTTGAGATTGAGAATTTATAGCTATTAGTAAGATCGCTACTAACAATATCTTTTTCATTTTTTCACGAAATTTATGAAACTTTGAATCACTAACAAAAGTGTTTTATATAAAATTAAGCACTCTTTCTTAACCTTATTTTAAACAATATCTTGTTATAAAAGTAGATGTATCAACTGATTCACAAATCATCTTAAACTCAACATCAAAGAAAAAAGGCTTCACTACATCTAAACCTATTTTTAAAAATATAGCCCTTACTGATATTTCATCCGTAGGGTCTAATTCACAATCTTATTTCTTTATGATTTTCTTTACCGTAACACCGTCTGATTTATGAATACTAACAAAGTAGACTCCTGAACCATAAATTGAAAGATCTATAGAATTAATCTTTGATTGTGTTCCGATTATAGATTCTATTAAAACTCCAGAACTATTATAAACCTTTATTGTATCTCCCAGTTCCGAATTCACATGTACAACTCCAGATGTTGGGTTTGGGTAGATTGACAACCCTCGTTCATTGTTAAACTCTAAATTAGAAACTATAACATTCTCTGCCGTCTTTGGACTAGTTACTGGGCAAGGATCTGATGTAGCTCCAAATAACCCATCTAAAACCTTTGTACTGATTAATGATGGTCTCTCTGAGTTTGTCCAACCGGGTACACTTGTAGATGTGTGGTCTGATAATTTGTAGAAAGAATCAGGACCATCCACTAAAACTTTAGGAATACCAATAGTACTTAATCCATTCCCACCTCTTCTTAATTTTACAAATGAATTATTTGTTTTTGCTATAGAAACCTCAAAACAACCATTTTCAGAAGGGGTATTTCCACCACAATTACATTCATCTAAAGAAGGATCAGCAGAATACTTAATCACCGACAATGTTTTTCCGGAAACAGTCTCCATATCATCATTTATTAACCCACTGGCTTTATCAGAAACCAAATCATTCTTAGTTACCTCATCGTAAAACTTATAAAACTTACTTTTAACTTGTGCCTTTTCCCCTCCTTTACCTTCTATCTTTTTTAACTTAACACTATTAAACGTTCCTAAAAAAGTATTTATATCCTTTGTATACACATAAAAACCAACCGAGTTCCCACTACTATTAAATTTTTCAAATTGTTTACTTGTAACTAAGGCATTAAAAGTCGCATCTCCCATCAAAGCAAGATTAATATCACTTACCTTCATATCTTTATCATCTTCAAACCCTTTATCTAACCGAACGGTAAAAACACTACTTTCAGAATAAACATCCTCCATATCAATACAACCTTGCTCTACATTATGAGGAGAAATGTCTACACAAGACAATCCATTTTTAGCTCTAATATTTCTACCATAAACTCCATCTACTGTTTTATCTTTAGTTATAATTGCTGTATTTAAGCCTGTCTCCACTCTTAAGGGAACACCTCCTGTACCATCTAAGTTTTTAAACAACAAACCAACAGCCGCTTGTATTTGTACAATTCCATAACCTGCATGTCCTTTAGTTGCTGTAATATTTTTAATCACTCCTTGTTCTGGTGTTCTATCTTGATCTGGATATGCAGAGGTATCAAGAATTGATTTAAAATGATTCTTTTCTCCTGCATCGTTAAAGCTAAAGGTTAAGGTTGAAATTCTTGAATAATTATCATCAATATTAAAGTTGGCTATCTTAAAATTTCCCGCATTAGCAACCGTTATAAAACTTTCACCAGACATTGCATCCGTTTTTGTTAACGTTCCAGTCTTCACAAGAGGTGTTAACTGTCTCATTTCTACTGTAAATCTTTTAGTTATATCGTTTTCATCTCCATTAGAAGTAAATGAAAAATTCTTAACTCTATCACCGGTCTTACCAACAGTAAACATGACTGCATTTTTGTTATTCGCTAACCCATTTCTATTAGTTCTTAAAACAACACTAGAACCTACACGTATGTGTGTATTGCTTTTTATTTCTACATCTTTAAAATAAAAGATTTTATTAGCTCCACTAGCAAGCAATTTGATCTTTTTGCCTGGATTGTCATTGATTAATTGCTGTAACGCATCAGAGTCAGAACTATCTTCTATTCCACTTGGATATAAAGTAACATTCCCTGACGGATTCGGCCCTTTGTAAAATTGATTTTCATTTGTTGCGTCCATATTACATGGCTCTGCTACTTGAGCATTTACAACTCCAACTGTAAGAACTACAGCCAACATTAATTTTTTAATTTTTTTCATTATTAATTAGCTTTGGTTATTAATTAGCTAATAATTACATCTAAAAAAAACATAATTATCATCCTCAAAACTAAAAACATGCTTAAAACATAATGTGTTCAAGAATTTTGATTTTGTATTTATACAGACAGAAATAGAACACAAAGTGTTAATAAAACTATTTAAAGCAACATATTATTCAAACAAAAAAAGCGCTTCACAATACATGTGAAACGCTTTTTTTATTTTTAAAACTTAAAGTTCCTTCTTTAGAAAGGTCTCTTAGCTGCAAATTCAGTAATTTCAGCCTCAATATTCTTTAAATAGTCTATATCATCAAAACCATTTAACATATTTTCTTTCTTGTAACCGTTTATTACAAAAGATTCAGATTCTCCAGTAGCAACTAAAGTTACTGTCTGGTTAGGTAAGTCTACTTTAATTTCTGTTTTAGGATCTGCTTCAATTGCAGCAAATAATGTATCTGCAAAGGCTGCTGATACTTGTACTGGTAAAACCCCTACGTTTAAACAGTTGTTCTTAAAGATATCAGCAAACTCTGAAGAGATTACACATCTTAATCCAAAATCGTATACAGACCAAGCTGCATGCTCTCTAGAAGAACCAGAACCAAAGTTTCTACCTCCTACTAAAATTTTAGACCCTGCATAAATCTCCTTGTTTAATGGAAAGTCTGCTTTAGGAGTTCCATCTTGATTGAATCTCCAGTCACGGAAAAAGTTAATATCGAAATCTTTACGCTCAGTTGCTTTTAAGAAACGAGCAGGAATGATTTGATCTGTATCCACGTTCTCTGTTGGTAATGGATAAGCTGTACTTGTTAATACTTCAAATTTATCGTAAGCCATTGTATTCTATAATTAAGCGTTTAAAATTGTTCTTGGATCTGTTACTACTCCTTCTACAGCAGATGCCGCAGCAACTAATGGAGAAGCTAATAAGGTTCTAGAACCAGGTCCCTGACGTCCTTCAAAATTACGGTTAGATGTAGAAACTGATAACTTTCCTGCAGGAATCTTATCATCATTCATTGCTAAACAAGCAGAACATCCAGGCTCTCTTAACACAAATCCAGCCTCTGTAATAATTTTATCTAAACCTTCTTCTTTAATTTGATCTACAACTTTGTGTGATCCTGGTACCAACCAAGCAGTTACATGATCTGCTTTTTTACGTCCTTCAACAATAGAACAGAAAGCTCTAAAGTCTTCTATACGTCCATTTGTACAAGATCCTAAGAATACAAAATCAATTGTTTTACCAATCATTGAGTCTCCTTCGTTAAAGTCCATATAACCTAAAGACTTTTTGTAGGTTTCTACTCCTCCTTCTACACTTTCTGCATTCGGAATATCCTTAGTTACACCAATTCCCATTCCTGGGTTTGTTCCGTAAGTAATCATTGGTTCAATATCCGAAGCCTCGTAATTAAACTCAACATCAAATTCTGCACCTTCATCAGTTTTTAACGTCTTCCAGTATTCCATTGCTTTATCCCAATCAGCTCCTTTAGGAGTTTGAGCACGACCCGCAATATAATCGAACGTTTTTTGATCTGGAGCAATCATACCACCACGAGCACCCATCTCTATAGATAAGTTACACACAGTCATACGACCTTCCATAGACATGTCTTCAAAAACATCTCCTGCATATTCTACAAAGTAACCTGTAGCTCCAGAAGTAGTTTGTTGAGCAATAATATACAACGCAACATCTTTTGGAGTTACTCCTAATCCTAATTTCCCATTTACGTTGATACGCATTTTCTTAGGCTTAGGCTGCATAATACATTGAGTAGACAATACCATTTCTACCTCAGAAGTACCAATACCAAAAGCAATAGCACCAAAAGCTCCGTGAGTAGATGTATGAGAATCACCACAAACAATAGTTGCACCAGGTAAAGTAATACCATTTTCTGGTCCTACTACGTGTACAATACCATTGTTAATATCTCCCAATCCCCAGTGAGAAATTCCATGCTTCTTAGCATTTCTTTCCAAAGCATCTAACTGATTTGCAGACAATGCATCTTCTACAGGTAAATGTTGGTTGATAGTTGGTGTATTGTGGTCAGCCGTTGCGAATGTACGCTCAGGATATACCACACTGTTACCTCTACTTTCTAATCCTAAGAATGCTACTGGACTTGTAACCTCATGGATAAAATGACGGTCTATAAAAAACACATCTGGTCCATCTTCTACGTGACGTACTACATGCGAATCCCAAACTTTGTCAAATAATGTTGTTGCCATATTGTTTCCGACTTATAATATTTGTTTTCTGTTATAATTGTAATTCAATAAATTACAGGTTGGCAAAATTATGAAAAAACAGGTTGATTACCAATGAGAACATACAATTTTATTACGATGCCCAACAATAATACAACTCACAAAAACCTTTTATTTTAAAAGAGAGTTCAGCTTAATTTGTAACTTAGCTAGAAACCCTTTTGTTATGCACTTCTTGTATTGCTATCAATGCAAACATCCAAACCCCTTACAATCAGAATACCAGATATTTTGCAATAATTGCGGAAAAAAACTAGACAATAACTTTAAGAATTGGCATAAAAACAATCCCACTAAAAATTTTGAAGATTTTAAAAGAGAAGTTGGAGAAATCAAAAGAAAAGAAATTAAAAAAAATAAATCTTTAACACTTAAAAAAACACTCCAAGTTACTTTCTTAATTATCTGTTTATCGACTCTTGTCTTTTTGGGAAAAAAAATAGGTTCTAATTCTGCTACTTTCTTTTCTGACTTAGCATATCCTACATCTGAATTATTGCATAAAGAATGGCGAAAACAATTCTTTTTAAACAAATCAATTACTTTACAATCTCCTTTCTTACTTACTAAAGAAAAAGGCAAAGTAGCACCAGAAGTAAAAAATTTAATTACAGCAATTAATAATTACAGCTTTTATAAAGGAAATGAGTTTGGACTTATCTTAGCAACCTACACCTACTCAAAAAAGATTAAGGAGTTAAACTTAGAAGTCGCATCAGAAGGAGGTATAAACTTAATGATGCAAAAATTACAGGGAAAAGATCTAACTTTTAAAGACGTAGACACCACTGTAAACCACCACGCAGCAATATTAAAAGAAGGATCTTTTACAAGTCAAAAAAACAAGATTTACTTTAGAATGGTAACGTGTACCAAAAACAAAAAAGACTTAATTATTTTAATGACTTGTTGGCTAGAAAAAAATGAAGACTATAATAATTTATCTTCCAGAATAATTAACTCTCTTGAAGTACGTTAGTATTCCACATTTCCAAAGAATCGAATACTTGGACTTTTTTCCATAGATGACCTGCTTCCTTTACGAATTGTAAGTGCACATCTTCTTCTTGGTACAAATCATGCTCTTCTTTACTTTTAAAAGTAACCAATAAACAAAAAGTATAACTACTATCTACAACAGACCTTGGTGTTCTAGCAGGTTCAGAAACTATTACTTTATCTGTATAAGAACTCAAATCTATAAATTTCTTTAAACAGGCTAAAAAAATCTCTCTTTCTGATGTATCCGTTGGATTGTTTAACCAAAAATAAACATTGTGGTGAAAAATTCTATCCTTCATATATTCGTTCTTAAGTTTCAGTATAAATATAGTAACGAATCAATAAAAACAATACAAACTATTCAAAAAACTTACACCCCTGCTACTATTATAACAATTTCTCCTTTTGGAGGTTTATTGGTATAGTAGGTAACTAACTCATTTAAAGCACCTCTTTTCGTCTCTTCAAACATCTTTGTGAGCTCTCTTGAGACAGAAGCCTGCCTATCACTACCCAAATATTCAGACAAATTTGTTAAAGTTTTCACTAATTTATGTGGTGATTCATAGAGAATTATCGTTCTCTTTTCTTCAGAAAGTGCAATTAATCGAGTTTGTCTTCCTTTTTTTACGGGTAAAAAACCTTCGAAAACAAATTTTTCATTCGGCAAACCACTATTCACCAAAGCAGGAACAAAAGCAGTTGCACCAGGTAGGCATTCCACCGCTATATCATTTTGTATGCAAGCCCTAGTTAACAAGAAACCAGGGTCAGAAATAGCAGGTGTACCAGCATCAGAAATTAAAGCTACAGAAACCCCAGATTTGATTTTATTAACAATAGCATCTACTGTCTTATGTTCATTATACATATGGTGGCTCTGCATATGAGTTGTAATCTCAAAATGCTTCATTAGCTTACCACTAGTCCTTGTATCTTCTGCCAATACTAAATCGACCTCTTTTAGAACCTTAATCGCTCTAAAAGTCATATCATCTAAATTTCCAATAGGTGTTGGGACTAGGTATAATTTCATTCTTTTTGCTCTAAGCTCTACACTTTAGACTATAGGCATAATGCTTATAGCTTAAAAACATAAAGTAAGTTTTATATCGTAAAGTTTTCTAATACACTTGCAATCTTACGATTGTCTGACAATTGTGGTATTTTATTTTGTCCTCCAAATTTCCCAATAGATTTCATGTACTCATGAAAACCTCCTTTTTTCACCTTGGTGATAACTAAAGGCTTTAATACTGAACCTTCTATCAAATCAAAATAATATATATTTTGTTTCTGCATAGATGCATCTATAGTCTTAGCAAAGGCTTCTAAATCTTTGGGCTCTTCATCAAATTCTAAGAACCACTCGTGAAAAGGTAAGCCCTCTGTTGGTGTAACTTGTGGAGCAACGGTAAACTCACTTACAGATCCTCCATGAACAGCCAAAGCATCATTCAACGCTTTTTCTACTTCTTTACCTATTACATGTTCTCCAAAAGCAGATATAAAATGTTTTATTCTACCTGTTACCTTTACCCTATGAGGCTTAAGTGTTGTAAATTCTACGGTATCACCAATATTATACCCCCAAAGCCCAGCAGATGTATTTAAAATAATAACATAATTTACCCCCAACTGAACTTCTCCAATAGATAAACGAGGTGGGTTTTCATCAAAAAATTGATCGGCAGGAATAAACTCGTAAAAGATACCACTATTTAACTGCAACAACATTCCATTCTCTGTTTGAGAATCTTGGTAAGCAATAAACCCTTCGGATGCAGGATACAACTCTATATAATCTATTTTTTTACCAACCAAACTCTCAAACTTATGTTTGTATGGAGCAAAATTAACCCCACCATAAATAAAGAAATTAAATTTTGGAAACAGTTCTGCTATTGTCTTTCCTGTCTTTTCATGTAGTCTTTCAAAGTACATCTGTACCCAAGAAGGTATCCCACTTATTACAGACATGTCTTCGCTAATGGTTTCATCTACAATTGCATCTACTTTGGTCTCCCAATCTTCTATACAATTAGTTTCCCAACTTGGCAATCTATTTTTTTGAAGATATTTTGGCACGTAGTGCGCTACAATTCCACTTAACCTCCCTAACTGAACTCCATTTAAATCTTTTAAAATAGGACTTCCTTGTAAGAAAATCATTTTTCCATTTACAAAGTCTGCCTTTCCAGTTTCTGCAATGTAAAACAACAAAGCATTTCTTGCAGCAGAAATATGCGTAGGCATAGATTCTTTTGTAATAGGAATATATTTTGCTCCAGAAGTTGTTCCAGATGTTTTTGCATAATACAAAGGCCTACCTTTCCACAACACATCTGCTTCACCGGCAACCATTCTATCAACATAAGATCTTATTCCTTCATAATCGTTTACAGGAACCTGCTTTTTAAAATCTTCGTGTGTTTTTATATCCTGAAAATTATGATCTTTTCCGAAAGCAGTATTTTTAGCATTTTGCAATAAGTACTGAAGCACTTTCTCTTGTGTTTCAACAGGGTTATTAGCCCATTTATATACCTGCCTACGAATAGATTTTGCAAACGGTAATGCTAGTTTTGATTTGATACTCATTCTTTAAAACTTCAAAAAATTAGTTGGGTCTACAGGATATCCATCTTTCCATATTTCTAGATGAAGATGGGTTCCTGTACTTAACTCTCCAGTTGATCCTACATTAGCAATAACCTGGCCAGCTTTTACCAACTCCCCTTGGTATACATTTGTTTTATTGTTGTGCTTATAAATTGACACATATTCTTTCTTGTGTAGCAAAATAATTACATATCCTGTCTCTATAGTCCATTCAGAAAAAACAACCATTCCGTCTGCTAGCGCTTTTACAGGCGTATTGTTTTTTGTAACAATATCTACCGCATAATGCCTTGTAACAGGGTTAAAGTCTTCGCTTATTGTACCCTTTACTGGTACTACAAAAACCTGTTCTAACTTTTCATTTTCGTGACCAAATATACTAAATCGCTCTTCTCTTTCTACATTCTCTCTAAACACAGAATCCAAATCTGAACTTTCTAACAAAGCCAACTCTTCTTTGTTTAAATCGTTAGGCTTGTTTTCTTCAATATTTAAGTCCACAAAGCCACTTATAGTATCTGCCTTAAAGTTGTAATTTTTCTTTAACCCCTCTATTGTTTTGTTCTTTTGCTCTATTAACTGATATAAACTCTTTAATTTAGAAACTATAGAATCGTTGTTTATAATCCCTGCTTGATATACAGATTCCCCGTCTTTTGTAACATACGGAAGTTCTTCCATTTCCACAGCCTTATCTCCTAACAAAACAGGTTTCATAGACTCTGTATAATTCTTTATGGCTCTTATTTGTTGTTGTAACGTATCTAACTTAAAATTTAGAGTAATGGCATTCTTCTTTAATTCTGGAGATTCAAAACCAGGGATGTATTCCTTAAGAGAAGTATACACAATTAAACAAGCGGTAAACACAATTAAAAAGACACTGAACACACCTCCAAAAACAAAAACATTTAAACGTGTTAATTTAAAAGTCAGTTTTTCCTCATAAGAGTCCTCTGTAAAAACAACCAAACGGTATTTCTTAACCCATTTTTGTTTTAAATCGCTACGTTTATCTTGCTGTCTCTTTTTTGACATGAGGTATTTAGTTAATTATTTCCCTTAGCAATTA
Organism: Wenyingzhuangia sp. IMCC45574; assembly: GCF_054182685.1. NCBI lineage: Bacteria > Pseudomonadati > Bacteroidota > Flavobacteriia > Flavobacteriales > Flavobacteriaceae > Wenyingzhuangia > Wenyingzhuangia sp. IMCC45574. The sequence goes on from NZ_CM135169.1 coordinate 2,220,219, forward strand.
AATTTCAGTGAACAAATGTACTACTTTCTGTCTTTTATTTGTAAAAATTCATTTGATCTATATAGGTCCAAACGCTTTTAGGCAACAAATGTTTTACACTCTTTTTATCTTTAATAGCCTTTCTTATAAATGTAGACGAAATTTCTACTACCGGAGCTTTTACAATATTTACTTTAGGGTGGTTTACTACAGCAGTATCCGAAGCTAAAAAATCTCCAACTCTTGGATACACATACACATGATAATCTTCTAAGATTACCTCGTAATTTTTCCACTTATGGAAAGATCTTAAATTATCTTCTCCCATGATAATTGCAAACTCATGGTTTGGATACTTTTCTGAAATATGCACCAAAGTGTCCACGGTATAATTTGGTTGTTTTAACTTAAATTCAATATCCGATGGATGTAAATGTTCAAAATCACTAGTTGCCTTATACACCATTTCCAAACGGTGGTAATTATCTAACAAAGTTTGTTTTTTCTTATGTGGATTGTGTGGAGTTACCACCAACCAAACTTCGTCTAAATCTGTGTAATGCAACATATGATTGGCCAAAATTAAATGACCCGTATGAATAGGATTAAAAGTTCCAAAATACAACCCTACCTTCATCGTTATTTGTTTAAGAAATCTGAAACCAAATTGTAAGCATCTTGCTTTGCTACTTCCAAATCGTTATTTACCAAAACAGTATCAAACTTAACAGCATATTGCATTTCTTGCTCTGCCTTTGCCACTCTCATTTTAATTTTCTCTTCTGTTTCTGTTGCTCTCCCTCTTAACCTTCTTTCCATTTCTTCTATAGAAGGAGGTTTTACAAAAATAGCCAAGGTTTCTTCTGGAAACTGTTTCTTAATATTTAATCCACCAATAACATCAATATCAAAAATAACATGCTTACCCTCTTCCCAAATCCTTGTTATTTCAGACTTTAGAGTTCCGTAGAAATTATCCTTATAAACTTCTTCCCACTCTAAAAAAGCCTCTTCATCTACTTTTTTTCTAAACTCATCTGCCGATAGAAAATAATAATCCTTTCCATGAACTTCCCCCTCTCTGGGTTCTCTTGAAGCTGCAGAAACTGAAAAATCCAACGCTAAATCTGTTTCGTTTAACAAATACTTAGCAATGGTTGTTTTTCCTGAACCTGAAGGTGCAGAGAATACAATTAATTTTCCTGTTGCCATTACAATACGTTTAATATCTGTTCTTTAATCTTCTCCAATTCATTCTTCATTTGTACAACAATTTGCTGCATTGGAGCATAATTAGACTTAGAACCTGTTGTGTTTATTTCTCTTCCTATTTCTTGAACAATAAATCCTAATTTTTTACCATCAGAAACTTTATTATTCAATTCCTTTAAAAAATATTCTAAATGATTTGCCAAACGAACTTTCTCTTCGTTAATATCCAACTTCTCTAGATAGTAAATCAATTCTTGCTCAAATCTATTTTCGTCAACATTTACATTTAAGTCATCTATGGCTTTTCTCAACTTTAGTTTTACAGCCTCCATTCTATCTTCATCATGCTGGTTGATTTCCACAGATAAGTTTTGAATATTTTCAATTCTTTCTCTAAAATCGACCTCCAAAGATTCTGCTTCATCTTTTCTAAACTGTACAAGTGCTACAATAGCTGCATCTATACCTTCCTCTATCTCTAACCACTCCTTAGGATCTAACTCCTCTCTTTCTGTTTTTAGAGTATCTGGTAAACGCATTGCCATATCCAATAATTCAACATCGGATCCTGTTGCAATTTGCTTTAACTGACTCATATAATCTGCAACAATAGCTACATTTACTTTTGTCTGAGAAACATCTGCTGTCATTTCTACATAAATAGAAAAATCTACTTTTCCTCTCACTAAGTTTTTAGCAATGTTTTTACGAACTTCAATTTCCTTCTCTTTGTAATAAGGAGGTATCCTTACATTTAGATCTAGGTTTTTGCTATTAAGTGATTTAATCTCAATAGTAACTTTTTTTGTGGGTAATTGCACTAATGCTTTTCCATACCCAGTCATAGACTGTATCATATGCTGCAAAAAATTTGAGCGTAAAAGTACGGATTTTAGAACGGATAGCCTTAGTAGGCTTACTTTAGTTTGTTTTAACCTCTTTTGCTTTGCTTTTTAACGTCACCAAATACACGCCTAAAAAAATAGTTAAGGTTGCAAACACCTTGATAATAGTTAATTCGTCTGCCCCTACTATTAATGCTACAGCAGTTGCTATTACAGGTTGCGTATAAATAAACGAGCTTACTGTAGACGGCTTTAAATGCTTTAAACCATAAAGGTTAAACAAAAAATTACAATACGTGGCAAACACAATTACATAGCCTATAATTACATAAATTTTCAACGGCATATTTACCCAATCTACCACTAAAACTTCTTTGTATACAAAAGGAGTCATCATTAATAAGCCAAAAGTATACAGCCACTTTACAAAGGTTATAGGATGATACTTGTGAATCATCTTTTTTGCTAAAATTAAATACAGGGCATAACCAGATGCATTTACAAAAACCAACAGGTTACCTAGTGGAATATTCTCCGCATTTACAGCTTGTTTCTTTCCTGCAGTGGTTAAATAATAAGCCCCTAAAAGACCTATTACAATTCCCAAAACAGATTTCCACTCTAACTTTTCTTTTAAAATAAAAAGTGAAAAAACAAAAACAATAATAGGAGTCGTTACCATAATAACCGAACCGTTAATAGGCGTAGTTAAACTTAAACCTTTGTAAAAAGAGAGAATACAAATAACCATGGCTATTAACGAAAGTAAGGCTGTATATGGAAAATCTTTCGCTTCCATTTCTTTGGCTTTTACAAACCAAGAAGTAATCCAAAACAAAAGGGTTGTAACCGCTAGCCTTATCCACACAAAACCATAAGCAGAAACGTATTTTGGCATAACATCTTTTGCTACAGAATAAGTAATACCATAAAAAACAGCAGTACTAAAAACGGCTAACAGCGCTAAGTTTCGTTTATCTTTCATCACTTTACAAAGATGCAAAGAAAGCCAGCAATTGGAGTTATAAAAACATTAAAACTGGTTACCTTATTTTAATTAAACTGTAGTTCATTATAGTTATTTTAACCCCAGAATCCAGTTGTTAACATTATCTATGAAAAAAGCCTCCTTTTTATTCTCTATGCTAATAGTTACTCTTTTATTTACTTCGTGTAAATCTCATCAGCAAATAGGTAATTCTACAGATCATAGAATTGTAAACACTGCAAAAAAATATTTAGGAACTTCCTACAAATGGGGAGGTACTACGCACAAAGGAATGGATTGCTCTGGTTTGGTCTACACTATTTTTCTTAAAAATAAGATTAAATTACCCAGAGTTTCTAAAGATCAATCTAAATTTGGGAAAAGCATCTCTATAAAAAAAGTAGCCCCTGGCGATTTGCTATTCTTTAAAACAGATGGTTCTTGGAAAATAAATCATTCTGCCATTGTTGTTTCTAACAATTCAACTGTAAAATTTATTCACTCAACAACTTCTAGAGGAGTTATAATTTCCTCATTAAATGAAAAATATTGGAAGAAAGCTTTTCATCATGCGCAAAGAGTTCTAAAACCAACTTTTCCCTCTCCAGCTAAAACACACAAAGTACAAAAAGGAGAAACCCTTTATAGTATTTCTAAGAAATTCAACACAACCGTAGAACGTATTAAGAGAATAAATCGATTAAACTCGAATACAATTCAAACAGGGATGAATTTAAAAGTTTTCTAAAAATAGACCCCTATCATTTACAATAGGGGTTTATTAAGCCAATTTCATTAGCACTGTAGCCTAATACAATTTTATGTTTTTTACTACATTCTAAACAAGAGAATCAAAGCTGCATGGTACAAATAAGAGTTTCTCATTTTTCTTTACACCTGTCTTTCCATTCTCCCAAACTCTAAAATTTTTACAACTATAGAGGAGGGTGTTCATAATCTTTTGTCAACAAGCGTTCTGTATCATTTAGAACCCTATACCCTGTGTTGATAAAATTACTTAGTCTGATTTCACTATCGTCTATAAATATTTCTACCTCAAAATCTTTGACCACATCAAACTTAGTATCTACTCTAAACGCTGTATCTACACCTTTACCCCACTTTATAATTTCTTGTCTATCTTCAGAAATTTTTAACAAGAAACAATAACTACTCGAAGGAATATCTTTAATAGCATCTAAATTAGGATTCCAACTATTATCCTCCTTGTAATAAATTCTATCATTTTTATCATTGTAATAAAAAGCTATGCTACTTCTGTTGTTAATTCTGCCTCCCGAATAATGAAAAGGAATAGACTCCACAGGAATAAAAACACCCTCTTTTACACCTCCTATGAAAAGTTCACCCTCAAACTCTACAAATTCTTCTTGGTTAGTCCACACAGTAAAATGAAAACCTGAATAACTTTTACCCATTATATTTTCATACAAATCAAAATCACAAGAGACTAACAGTATGCAACTTATAAAAATTAATATTTTTTTACTCATCAATCTTATTATAAAAATTTACAAAGGAGGGTGCACATAATCTTCTGGCAACAAGCGTTGTGTATTATCAACATCCTCATACTCTGATTTCACCCTACTTGACACTATAACCTCTTCCTTTCTAATCACTAATTTTAGATAAAAATCATTTATCAATCCATCGCTAACATCCATTCTAAAAGCAGTATTTACACCACCTCCCCATTTTATAATTTCTTGTCTACCATCGGGTAACTTCAATAAAAAACAGTAAATATCAGAAGAAATATTCTCAATTAAATCCATATTGGGTTTCCAACTGTTTTCCTCAAAATATATAACTTTAGCGTTGTTTTCGTCATAATAAAAAGCAACTTTTGTTTCATTAACTCCTCCGTCAAAATAGAAAGGAGTGGATTCTGTAGGTATAAAAACACCTCCGTTTATCCCCCCTATAAATAGTTCTCCTTTAAACTCTCCCAATTCCTCTTGATTTGTAACTGTTAAAAGATGAAAACCTGGATAATCCTTACCTAGCATTCCTTCCTCAAAACCGTCAAAGCAAGACGTTAAAATCAAACTAATAATAATAATAATAATTTTTATTTTCATCTCTCTTATTTTTATGTTCGTTTACATCTGTATTCACCTAAATCATCTATCACTTGAATAATCTGTTGTCTGTTTACTTAAAACCCCATAAGTCAAATCAGAATCTTTGGAGTGAAAGGTAGGATAATTGATTGTTTTAATGTACCCAATTCTAAATCTTATAGTATATTTACTCCTATAAAGATATCTTTTATATGTATAATATGGAGCAGCAATGGTTTTACGATAATACACAGGTCTATCATCGTGTATTTTTTGGATTTTATTTACTAATTCTTCTACCGAATAATCATATATACCTCCATAGTTAACACTACTCTCCACATCATTATCCTCTGGATGATATTGCACAATATAATCCGAAGATTTATGAATACGATCTCTAATAACACTTCTTAAACGACTATAGCTAGGTTCCCTAAGACCAATGGTCCATTTCCAAAATTTTATTCTTTTAGTGTTTTTATCATAAATACGCCTCCCTACATTATCATTATGTCTGTCCATAGCTCTGGAATCTATACCTACCTTTGTTGCATCGTACACATCTCCACAATCGTACAAAGCCTCTGAAATAAATTTCGCAAAATTCATACGTTTTGACTTAGACGTACTTAGCGTAACAAAATTTTTACACATTAGAGCATTCCAATAAGTATGTCTAAAAGCATCCAATCTTGTTAATTTTTCATGCTGTCCTGCGTAATATCTTCTTGCTTTATGTCGAGCATTCTCTCCTGCTTTGTTTCCTATATAAGCACCTAACATACCGTATTTTGATACTACTTTATTGTACACACACTTTTCGGTAGCGCTAAGATCTTTGTATTTTTTATTCACAACTGCTGCTAAAATCCCAATTCCTACAGTTGCTACCACAGGTGTTATTACAGACCTACGAGCAACTTTAGGTACTCTTTGCTCTAAATTGGTTGTTATTTCTCCTTCATGAGCTGCCACTTCTTCAAGTGCCATGTAATCCATATTCTTTTGATAATATTCGTCTATCAAATCAATATTATCCTCAATACTTTCATCGCTAAGTGTTGGAAAATCTTGTTTTATCATTTCCATATTCGCTTCCATTTTCGCTTCTTTTTCTTGCTGATACAAAAGTTCATGTTGAGCCAAAGCAATAGAATCTAAGTCCTGAAGTCTTAACAATTCTTCATATTCCTCTACGGTAAGAGAATCTTTAAATACTAATGGAGAAATTTCTGTTTTAAAATCTTCTTCAGTTTGTTTTAAAAGTTCTACATCATAAGGAAATTGATCTATAACATTTTTCACTCCTTCTATAATCATTTCTCCACTAGGGAACTCTTCATTTTTAACAGTACTTATTGGTTGTATTCCGCTACGAACACCTGTTAGATTAGGATTGTACTTTACTTCCAACTTATGCTTAATCCTTGTATACTTTGCTGTAAGTTCTTCCCCTGTAGTTTCTTTTTCCAACAATAATTCTTCTACAGGTGTAGAAAACCTATGGTTTACTTGTAAGCCTTTATAGTCAATTATATGACTAGTTTGTAAAGTAGTTTCCTCTACTCCTTCGACTTCTTGTTCAATAGTATCTTGACAAGAGCAAACACTAAACCCTACAACAAGGATAAGAGCTATTAGTGTTTTTTTGTTTTTTGTTTTTTGTTTTTCATAGTTTTTAAAATTTAAATACAAATTATTTCTCTATTAATCTTATATGCGCATAGACATACAAGAAGACTTTAGCATTAACCATACTAAAACCAACACCAAGAAAGAGTTTAAAAGATATTTATTTAAGTTCTATAGCATTTTTAAAATTCTTCTTTTTTTCATAGCTGTTAAAACAAATATTTAACGAGTGCAAAATTACTACTTCTAGAATACTAACATATGATAGCAAATATTAATATAATGTTAACAATAATCAATTACAATTCAAGCAGGGATGTTATTAAAAATTGACTAAAAGCTTACTACCTTTACATTCTAAATAAGCTTTATCTTATAGAAATGAAACATATTTTGGTAATTCGTATGTCTGCAATGGGAGATGTTGCCATGACAGCTCCAGTAATAAAAACAATGTTAGCTCAAAACCCTAACACTCGAATTACAATTGTATCTAAAGGTTTCTTACAACCTATTTTTAGTAACATTGATAACGTTTCTTTTTATGCTGCAGATGTTAAAGGAAAACACAAAGGCATTAAAGGAATTTACAAATTGTTTAAAGAATTAATCACCTTAGAAATTGATGCCGTAGCTGATCTTCATAATGTTTTAAGATCTAAAATTTTACGTTCGTTTTTTAAGACCAAGGGGATTCCTGTAGCAATTATTGATAAAGGTAGAGCTGAAAAAAAAGCATTAACCGCTTTAAAAAATAAAGTTTTCAAACCTTTAAAAACTACCCATCAACGTTATGCTGATGTTTTTAACTCTTTAGGACTTCCAGTTGATTTGACCCAGGCAATGGTTAAAGAGAAAGAACACCTATCCGATGAGTTAAAATCAATGATTAACTACAAAGAGAACGAAAAGCTGATTGGAATTGCTCCTTTTGCGGCTCATGATGGAAAGAAATATCCTTTAAATTTAATGGAAAAAGTAATTGACGAGCTTAGTAAAAATCACAAAATTTTATTATTTGGAGGAGGAGCAGAAGAAATTAGATTATTAGCTGAACTAGAAAAAAAGTACTCGAATTCAATTTGTATGGCTGGCAAAGTAAAACTAACTGAAGAACTAACTTTAATTAGTAATTTATCAGCTATGATTAGTATGGATAGTGGAAATGGTCATTTCTCTGCACTATTTGGAATTCCAACTATAACAATTTGGGGAGCCACCCATCCACATGCAGGATTTGCTCCTTTCAATCAAACTGAAAATTGTATTTGTGCAGATAGAAATAAGTATCCGCTACTTCCTACCTCTATTTATGGAAATAAAATTATAGAGGGCTACAAAGATGTAATGCTTACCATTCCCCCTAAAACAATAATCAACAGAGTTTTATCAACAATCGAATAGATTTGTTAATAAACTTTGAGTTCATTCTAGCTTAATTCTTTGACAAATCTTTATTTTTGAATTCAATAAATAAATGATGATATGCAAGTAACTGGAAAAATTAAATTAATTAACGACACACAAACATTTGGAGCTAGCGGGTTCAGAAAGAGAGAGTTAGTCTTAACCACAGATGAGCAGTACCCACAAATGTTATTGATTGAGTTCGTACAAGATAAAGTAGATATATTAGATAATTACAACGTTGGGCAAGACGTTACTGTTTCTATCAACTTAAGAGGAAGAGAATGGATTAACCCAGAAGGTGTTGCTAAATATTTTAACTCTATCACTGGATGGAGAATTGAGGCTACAGCTGCTGCAGCTCCTCAGGCAGGTGCAACTCCAAGTAGTTTTGAAACTACGTCGATTGCTCAAAATGAAGAACCAGACGATTTACCATTCTAGTAAATCACTTAACAAAAATAAAGCGCTTTCAATTATTTATTGAAAGCGTTTTTTATTTTTACAGAATGTTTTTTTTAAGCCCTAACGACATTGATTTCCCACCAGCAACTAATGCTGACGAAAATGATATTCTTGCTGTAGGAGGAGATTTAACCACTAGTAGACTTATGAAAGCTTATGAAAGTGGTATTTTCCCTTGGTACAACGAAGGAGAACCCATCATATGGTATAGTCCCTCGTGGAGAATGGTTTTAGACCCTAGACATTTTAAACCTTCTAAAAGTCTTAGACAAATCATTAGAAAAAACATCTTTAAAGTTACTTTCAATCAAAACTTTAGAGAAGTTATATACAACTGCAAAACAATAAACAGACACGACGACTTAGGTACTTGGATTACTGATGATATGTTTACTTCTTACGTTAAACTGCATGAATTAGGTTATGCTAAATCTATTGAAGTTTGGCTAGATGATGAACTTGTAGGTGGACTTTACGGTGTAGATTTAGGACATGTTTTTTGTGGTGAAAGTATGTTTTCTAAAGTAAGTAATGCTTCTAAAATAGCATTTGCCTGGTTAAACCAATATTTAGAAGATAACAATTACAAATTGTTAGATTGTCAGGTTCATAATGAACACTTAGAAAGTTTAGGTGCCTATGAAATTCCTAGAGAAGAATTTTTGCAAATTCTTAATCAAGAAAATCTTCAAAACTTTTAAAGTTAAAAAACTTTTACTTAGTTATCTTTGAACCGTTTTAAAACCAAATTTAAATGGACATTAAAAACGCACAACTAGAGGTAGACAATTGGATAAAAGAGCACGGGGTTCGTTACTTTAACGAACTAACAAACATGGCTCAATTAACAGAAGAAGTTGGAGAAGTAGCACGAATTATTGCTCGTAGATACGGTGAACAATCGGAAAAAGAAAGCGATAAAAACAAAGATTTAGGAGAAGAATTATCCGATGTCTTGTTTGTTCTTTTGTGTTTGGCCAATCAAACAGGTATAGACCTACAAGCTTCTTTCGATGCTAAAATGGACTTAAAAACCAAAAGAGATCACGACCGTCATCACAACAACAAAAAATTAAAATAATGGCCGCATCTAAACCTCAAAAAAAATCGGTAGCAGAAACACCTATATGGAAACTCGCAATACGCTTTATGATTCCATTGGCTTTTATTTTACCAATTCTTTTTACTGCAGCAGAATTATTTAAAAACGGAAATCTAAACGCAATCCCTGAAAGTTTTAAAGACGGTAGCTGGCTTCTTTTTATAGCAATCAGAATTTGCATTATTATAGGATATGGTTTTGTAATGGCTTTTTTAACCAAAAGCAAAGCTAAAAACACATTATAAAATGGCACATAAAGACATAGGAACTAAGTTCTTAAAAAAATATAGTGGAGAGGTAAACGATTCATTTCAAATTACGGGTTCTAAAAGCGAAAGCAATAGATTGTTAATCTTACAAGCTTTGTATCCAAGCATAGAAATACACAACCTTTCTAACTCTGATGACACAAACCTAATGTTAAACGCATTAAACTCATCCGAGTCTGAAATTAATATTGGACACGCTGGTACAACCATGCGTTTTTTAACCAGTTATTTTTCTGTAAAACCAAACTCCGAAATTATTCTAACAGGTTCTCCAAGAATGCAAGAACGTCCAATAAAAATCTTAGTAGATGCATTACGTTCTTTGGGAGCAAAAATTGAATATGTAAAGAACGATGGGTTTCCACCTTTAAAAATTACAGGTACAACTTTAACCGACAATAAGGTTACAATTGATGGTAGTGTAAGTAGCCAATATATTTCTTCTTTATTATTAATTGCACCTACACTTCCCAACGGACTAACTATTGAATTTGAAGGAAAAATAACCTCTATTCCTTACATTCAAATGACTTTAAGTTTACTAAATGATTTAGGTGTTACTACTAAATTTGAAGGGCAGTTTATTACCGTAACTCCAACGAAAGAAATTAACAATACTGAGTTTACAGTTGAATCTGACTGGAGTTCCGCTTCCTACGCATACAGTTTTGTAGCTCTAACAAATAACGGAAAATTAGAGATCTCATCTTACAAACAAAACAGTTTACAAGGAGACTCTGTTTTACAAGAAATCTATAAAGAGTTTGGTGTAAAAACTACTTTTAACGAACATACATTATTGTTAGAAAAAATAGAAAATTTTACACTTCCAGAAAAAGTAGAATTCGATTTAGTAAAAGCTCCAGATATTGCTCAAACAATAGCTGTTACTGCTTTTGGTCTTGGTATTGAGTGTCATATGACTGGTTTGCATACACTAAAAATTAAAGAGACTGATAGAATTATTGCTTTATACAACGAATTGTCTAAACTAGGTGCAAACATTGAGTACACAGACGAAACGCTTACAGTAAAAGCTTTTAAAGAGGAAATCAACTCAGATATTCATATTGCAACATATAACGACCATAGAATGGCTATGGCCTTTGCTCCATTGTTATTAAAAACAAACATTAATATAGACGATGCTGGTGTTGTTTCTAAATCTTACCCTAGCTTTTGGGAAGATTATGAAACTTTTCAAAATTAAACACTATTAATTTACAATACCAAATGCAGGATTTTTTCCTGCATTTTTTGTTAATAAACATCACGATCAAAAATAAAAAAACTGGTAATTTTAAAAATAAATTGCTATATACTTGACAACGCCTATTTTCAGATTGTATATTTGCACTCTTATATAAAATTATCATATACATGAAGTTATCTGCTTTTCACTTTGATTTACCAGAGGAATTGATAGCTCAGCATCCAGCTGAATATAGAGACGAATCTCGCTTAATGGTTCTTAACAGAAAAGAACAAACTATAGAACATAAACAATTCAAAGATCTAATCAATTATTTTGATGACGGTGATTTGATGATTCTAAACAACACCAAAGTTTTCCCTGCTAGAATGTATGGAAACAAGGAAAAAACAGGTGCTAGAATTGAAGTTTTCTTACTACGAGAATTAAACGCTGAAAATCGTTTATGGGATGTTTTAGTAGATCCTGCTAGAAAAATTCGTATTGGAAATAAATTATTCTTTGGAGAAGACGATTCATTAGTAGCTGAAGTAATTGACAACACAACTTCTAGAGGTCGTACACTTCGTTTTTTATACGATGGTTCTTATGAAGAATTTAGACAAAAATTAGTTGATTTAGGAGAAACTCCAATACCAAAACATATTGGTAGAGAAGTTGAACCAGAAGATGAAGAAAGATACCAAACAATCTATGCGAAAGAAGAAGGTGCTGTTGCAGCTCCAACTGCAGGATTGCACTTTTCTAAACATTTAATGAAACGTTTAGAAATAAAAGGAATTGATTTTGCAGAATTAACATTACATATTGGTTTAGGTACTTTTAATCCTGTTGAAGTAGAAGATTTATCTAAACATAAAATGGATTCAGAGCAAATGTTCGTTAACCAGGATACATGTACATCTGTTAACAACGCATTAGACAGTAAGAAAAGAGTATGTGCTGTTGGTACTACTGTTATGCGTGCTATTGAATCTACTGTATCTTCAAATGGAAGATTAAATCCATATGACGGTTGGACTAACAAATTTATCTTTCCACCATATGAATTTAGCATCGCAAATTCTATGATTACAAACTTCCACCCATCTAAATCTACCTTAATGATGCAGGTAGCTGCATTTGCTGGATATGATTTCTTAATGAAAGCCTACAAAGAAGCAATAAAAGAAGGTTATAAATTTAGCACCTATGGTGATGCTATGTTAATCTTATAAAACAAAAAAAGGGTTGGAAATTTTTCCAGCCCTTTTCTTGTTTAAACATAAAACTAAAACAAACTATTCCACCAATATTTTATTATAAGCTATCTCACCGTATACATCTATTAAGGCTACATAATATGCACCTTCTAAATTTTCGTTAGACACGACTAAACCAGATGTATTGTATACTTTTAAATCAATTACATCTAACGGCATAACAATTTTTTTATTCTTAATTTCAAGACCGTTATAAGGGCTTAAAATTTTATCATCAGTTAATTTTGAACAATCTTCAAATACGGTAAACACATCTGCACTATCTACATATTTCCAATTAAGAACACTAAAAAATATATCATCTACAACAATACAGTTTAAACTAGCGTTATTTAAAACATTAAAATTACTTGTAGCTAGTCTTAAATTCATATAATTCTTTATTTGGATTTTCTCCAAAAGATTACTCCTTAAATTCAACTTAGTAATTCCTTTGTGTTTAGATAAATCTAACTCCCCTCCTAACGAATTACTTTCTAAATTCAATTTCACAAGATTTAAAGATGTTTCTAAATCAATACTAAGTAACTCATTATAACTTACGTCTAATACAGATAAAAAAGGTTTTTCTCCCATTCTAAGCCCTTGTATCTTATTAATTTTAAGATCTAAAACTTTTAAGTTCCTATTATTTGATAAATCTAAAGAAGTTAGCTCATTATCAAATAAGCTTACTCTTTCTAGGAGAATATTATTATCTAAGTTTAGATTGTTAATCTTATTCTTACTTACATCCAAATTCGTTAACAAGCTTAACTCATCTATTTCTAATTTTGTTAATTGATTAGTTCCAAGATTTAAAACTTGCAACAAAGAGTTTTTAGATAAATCCACTGTCTTAATCTCATTATTATTCGCATCTAACTCCTCTAAGGAAACAAAATATTCAATTCCATTTAAGTCTGTTAAACCAATATTTGACAATCTTAATCTTTTAATGGTTTCAACCCTAGAACTTGGTACAATTATAGAATTAACTACACCATCAACATCTAAGCCCTTAGAGACCAAATAAGCCTCAAAGCTGCTAAACTCATCTTTAGTTGGATTAATAATGGAACAACTACCAATAGGGTAATTTTCTAACTTGTTATTACATAATTTAATCACCTTTAAATTGTTATGAAGGCTTAGATCTAGCGTTCCATACAACTCATTGTCCTGCAAGTGTAATTCTAATAAAGCTAGAGATTTAGAAAGATCTATTGACTCTAAAATATTAAACTGGGCAAACAAATGTGTTAAATAAGGCTTATTACCCAAAATCAAACTTTCTAAAACACCATTCTCTTGTACCTCTAGTAACTCTAGCATTTGTAAGTCTGAAAGATCTAATGCTTTAATTTCATTATACTTTAAACCCAACTTTTTTAGTTTGGTGTTATTTTTTAGATCAATTTGATGAATTTTGTTTTGAGCTAGATACAGCTCACTTAAATTAAAATTTGGAAGTAAATTTATATCCGATATTTCGTTTCCATTTAAACTTAAATGAAATAATAATTGATTTTTTGAAAAATCTAAATCATTTTTCAATTTATTATTGTTCGCCACCAAATATCTTAAATCAGTAAAGTATTCAATACCGTTTAAATCGATTAAATCTAAATTTGACACATCTAGCTCACGAATAAATTTTAACTCCTTAGAAGGCGTTATTTCTCCATTCACTACTTTATCTAAGTCATAATTATAATAAACTAAGTACCTCTCAAAAGTTACATCATATGTTCCGTTACACGACAAATTGAAACACTTCCCTGTTACATCATTCAAATCATCACATACATCACCAATACCGTCATTATCTACATCTAGTTGATTTGGATTAAATTTATTTGGACAATTATCAATATCATCTGCAATACCATCTCCATCAGAATCAACAATATCAAAAGACAAACTATTTGTGATATTATTTTCTAAACTATAACTATTTAGGGCAAATAAAAAGATAAGATATCTTAATATTGTTAGGGCATTATTTTTCATAGCAAGAACTTTAGGGATATACTCAAGCCTGCCATTCTAGCAATTTTAAATATTGGAAGAATGGTATGTTAGCAATTTTACATCTAAAGTTAGTAAATAATCAACTATAAAACAACCACTTAACAGAAACATAAGATCTTTCTTAAAAGAAAAAGGGGTGAGACTGTATAGTCTCACCCCTTTTATCTGAAATATTTTTAAATTGATTTACTCAACAAATATCTTCTGTACTCTTACAACTCCATCAACATCTGTTGTCATTACAAAGTAAACTCCTTGTAAATTCGCATTCGCTACAACTCGTCCTGATTGTTTAAAGATCTTAATCGCTATTACGTCGGCTGGAACTACAATACTTCCTCCTACTACATCCAACTCTTCAATAACAACTGGTGCAACTGGTGATGAACAATCATCTGCACTTGTAAACACACTTGCATCTTCTACATAATTCGTCCAGTTTAAAGTACTGTATGTTACAGCATCAACCTTTACACATGTTAAACTTGGTGTATTTACAATGTTAAAGTTATCATTAGCAACTCTGTTGTTAAATCCATTCTTGAATAATACTTGTTCTAATGATGGATTCACACTTAAGTTCAACTTAACAATACACTTATTATTATCTAAGTCTAACGTTCCTTCTAAATCATTATACTCTAAGCTTAATACTGATAAGTTTAACGCTGATCTTATATCTAAGCTAGTCAACTTATTTGTTCCTGCATATAAGTGTGTTAATGACATCTTATATCCTAAAATTAAGTCTTCTAACTCATTTCCTTGAACTTCTACATAAACTAATGCTTCGTTTGGTGTAAGGTCTAAGCTTGTTAACTTGTTTCCTTTTAAACTTAACGTCTTTAATAACGTGTTGCTTGATAAATCAATTGTAGTAATTAAGTTACCTCCTGCATACAATTCTTCTAAAATCACCTGGTTAGACACATCTAAACCAGTCAATTGATTTCCTGATACATCTAATACTCGTAACAATGTATTACTTGATAAATCAACTGTAGTAACTAAGTTTCCTGCCATATGTAATTCTTCTAACGAAGTAAACAACTCTATTCCACTCATATCTTGGATACATAATCCAGTGATATTTAAGTAAGTCATCGTAGCTACATTAGCTGCCGGTGTAATGTTTCCATCTGCAACTCCATCTAAATCCAATCCTTGATCTACCATGTACTCCTCTAAAGTTGCAAAACAAACCGGTGCTGGTTGAACTGTATCACAGCTTCCTGGAGGATAGTTATCCAAGTTGTTGTTACATAAGTTAACTGTCTCTATTTGTGTATGATCTGTTAAATCTAATATTCCTGATAAATTGTTATCATTCAATAATAAAGTAACAACACACTTAATTCCATCTAAGTCAACTACATCTATGTCATTGTATCCTGCATTTAAGTAAGCTAAGTTACAGTTGTTTCCTAATAATAACTCTTCTAACTTATTATAGCTAGTTTCTAATGACTCTAACAAGGTTAATGGTCTTACATCTAAATGCTCAATCTCATTGTAACGTAATCCTAAATGTTTTAATATTAAGGCATTCGATACATCTATCTCTGTTAATTTGTTTCCTTCTAAATGTAACTCTTCTAATAAAATATTATCTCTTACGTTGATTCCTATTAAATCATTATACTTTAAGCTTAAGTGCTTTAAGTTTACATTTTGCTTTAAATCGATAACTGTCAACTCATTGTCATCTGCGATTAAAGTTTCTAAAGCTGTAAAGTATTCAATACCATTTAAGTCCCTTAAGTTCTTACCCTTGATATCTAAATGTTTGATTGTAGCAACTTCTGGTGCTGGATCAATAACTCCATTGATAACTCCATCTAAGTCCCAACCTTTATTAACTAAATAAGCTTCAAAAGTGGTTACTTTACAATCATCTGTTAAACACTCAGGTGAAACATATCCAAAATCTTGTGCTGTATTATCTTCACCAATTGCTAAAGTTACATCACTTGTATTTGGAGTATCAATACCATCTGAGTCGAAAGTTAAACTTAACTCATCAGTTGTAATACCTGTTGGTAAACCTCCTGTTACGGTACTTACATCAACTGAAACTGTGTAGTCTCCTGCTGGTAAGTTACTAAACAAGTACTCTCCATCTGAATCTGTTAAAACACTTACGTCATCTGAACTATCTCCTGGTGTTCCTGGATCTAAAGTTACCGTAGCTCCTTCTAATCCTACTTCTGCTCCTCCACTTTGAACTCCATTACCATCAAAATCATACCATACTGTATCTCCTATTGATCCTAATCCTTCGTATCCAAAGTCTTGCGCATCATTTTCCTCTCCTGCTTCTAAAGTTACATCACTTGTATTAGCACTTCCTGTTCCATCGTTATCGTATGTTTGAGATAACTCTCCAACTGTTACTCCAACTGGTAAACCTCCTGTTACGGTACTTACATCAACTGAAACTGTGTAGTCTCCTGCTGGTAAGTTACTAAACAAGTACTCTCCATCTGAATCTGTTAAAACACTTACATCATCTGAACTATCTCCTGGTGTTCCTGGGTCTAAAGTTACCGTAGCTCCTTCTAATCCTACTTCAACTCCATTCTGTGCTCCGTTTCCATCTGCATCGTACCAAACTGTATCTCCTATTGACCCTACTCCTTCGTATCCAAAGTCTTGGTCTAAGTTATCTTCTCCTATTGCTAAAGTGACATCACTTGTATTAGCACTTCCTGTTCCATCGTTATCGTATGTTTGAGATAACTCTCCAACTGTTACTCCAACTGGTAAACCTCCTGTTACAGTACTTACATCAACTGAAACTGTGTAGTCTCCTGCTGGTAAGTTACTAAACAAGTACTCTCCATCTGAATCTGTTAAAACACTTACATCATCTGAACTATCTCCTGGTGTTCCTGGATCTAAAGTTACCGTAGCTCCTTCTAATCCTCCTTCAACTCCATTCTGTGCTCCATTTCCATCTGCATCGTACCAAACTGTATCTCCTATTGATCCTAATCCTTCGTATCCAAAGTCTTGGTCTAAGTTGTTCTCTCCTGCTCCTAAAGTTACATCACTTGTATTAGCACTTCCTGTTCCATCGTTATCGTATGTTTGAGATAACTCTCCAACTGTTACTCCAACTGGTAAACCTCCTGTTACGGTACTTACATCAACTGAAACTGTGTAGTCTCCTGCTGGTAAGTTACTAAACAAGTACTCTCCATCTGAATCTGTTAAAACACTTACATCATCTGAACTATCTCCTGGTGTTCCTGGATCTAAAGTTACCGTAGCTCCTTCTAATCCTACTTCAACTCCATTCTGTGCTCCGTTTCCATCTGCATCATACCAAACTGTATCTCCTATCGATCCTAATCCTTGGTATCCAAAGTCTTGGTCTAAGTTATCTTCTCCTATTGCTAAAGTTACATCACTTGTATTAGCACTTCCTGTTCCATCGTTATCGTATGTTTGAGATAACTCTCCAACTGTTACTCCAAGTGGTAAACCTCCTGTTACAGTACTTACATCAACTGAAACTGTGTAGTCTCCTGCTGGTAAGTTACTAAACAAGTACTCTCCATCTGAATCTGTTAAAACACTTACATCATCTGAACTATCTCCTGGTGTTCCTGGATCTAAAGTTACCGTAGCTCCTTCTAATCCTACTTCAACTCCATTCTGTGCTCCATTTCCATCTGCATCATACCAAACTGTATCTCCTATTGATCCTAATCCTTCGTATCCAAAGTCTTGGTCTAAGTTGTTCTCTCCTGCTCCTAAAGTTACATCACTTGTATTAGCACTTCCTGTTCCATCATTATCGTATGTTTGAGATAACTCTCCAACTGTTACTCCAACTGGTAAACCTCCTGTTACGGTACTTACATCAACTGAAACTGTGTAGTCTCCTGCTGGTAAGTTACTAAACAAGTACTCTCCATCTGAATCTGTTAAAACACTTACATCATCTGAACTATCTCCTGGTGTTCCTGGATCTAAAGTTACCGTAGCTCCTTCTAATCCTCCTTCAACTCCATTCTGTGCTCCGTTTCCATCTGCATCGTACCAAACTGTATCTCCTATTGATCCTGGTTTATTAACAATACCAAAATTAACCTCTGTTTCGGTACCTGTTCCAACTGACACAGCTAGTATACCATCTACGCTCCCATCATTACCTGCAGATGTACCTTGATTCTCCCCAGTATTAAACCATGTTGCAGGCAAATTAGGTGTAGTACTTCCACTTGGATTTGTATGTAGAACTACAGTGTAATTCGTATTTATATCTACTCCATCTAAAAACGAGTAGGAACCGTCATTAAAAACTAATGAAGTTTCCGTAATTGTATTAGAACCATCTACTAAACTAGCATATAATTGAGTTCCACTAGCTGTAGATATCCCTGTTCCATCTACTGTACTATCAGTTAACTCATCTGTATCATTAAAAACATTTCCTTTCACACTTATCAATGGATTAGATGGATTGTTTGAAAATGTATCATCCGATATACCATAAAACTTAACATCTGCATCTCCATTGTTATCAATTCTAAAACCATAAATAGGCTGACTCGTATTGAACAAATCAACATCTACTACTGAAAAATACTGAGGTTGAGTATCCCATCTCCCAGCTGACCCATAACCAATGTTCCAATCGTACTTTTTATTTCCATTTGGTGAAGCAGTACCTATTTGATGACCAAACCTTAACTCTCTTGCCGTAGTAATTGGATCTCCATTAATATCTAAAGGAACAATTCTAAAAAAAGTATTTCCATTCCTTTCACTAACTACTAAGTAATCATCATTGGTTAAAGCTTTTGACCAGTAGATATCAAAATCATCTCCTGTTGGGGTGTTTGATGAACCATCATAAAACATGTAACTCAATGCATTACGATTCGTTACAACATCTTGAATAGCTTCTTCCCAAGCTGCTACCCCATCAGAAATCAATGTCTCAACGCCTTCATCATAAACACCAACCCCGGTTGTTGAATTTGTGAAATTATTCCCACCTAAAAAAGCTCCATTTGAATTAAAAAAGTCAAGAGTTTTAACAGTACCTCCATCATTAATTTTAATATAATTTACTAAAACAGGAAGTGTTGTTTGATTTGCCAAAATCGTTGGTGCGATACCTCCACTAGTTTGTGTAATTGTACTTCCATTATGTTCTATCTGAACTTCGGTAATAGGTACATTATCCGTACCCAGAACAACGTTGTAAAGTGTTTGTGCTTTTGTTACCAATGTACCCATCATTAGTAATACAAAAAGCATTTTAGTAGTTTTAATCATAGTTTTAACTTTAAATTGAAATCATAAGTTACTAAAAAACTGCGTTTTAACACAGTTAAAACTGTTTTATACACACTTTTATAAACCAATGTTTAACAAAACAAAACAGATGTTATCAAAAAAAGGGGTGAGACTGTATAGTCTCACCCCTTTTATCTGAAATATTTTTAAATTGATTTACTCAACAAATATCTTCTGTACTCTTACAACTCCATCAACATCTGTTGTCATTACAAAGTAAACTCCTTGTAAATTCGCATTCGCTACAACTCGTCCTGATTGTTTAAAGATCTTAATCGCTATTACGTCGGCTGGAACTACAATACTTCCTCCTACTACATCCAACTCTTCAATAACAACTGGTGCAACTGGTGATGAACAATCATCTGCACTTGTAAACACACTTGCATCTTCTACATAATTCGTCCAGTTTAAAGTACTGTATGTTACAGCATCAACCTTTACACATGTTAAACTTGGTGTATTTACAATGTTAAAGTTATCATTAGCAACTCTGTTGTTAAATCCATTCTTGAATAATACTTGTTCTAATGATGGATTCACACTTAAGTTCAACTTAACAATACACTTATTATTATCTAAGTCTAACGTTCCTTCTAAATCATTGTACTCTAAGCTTAATACTGATAAGTTTAACGCTGATCTTATATCTAAGCTAGTCAACTTATTTGTTCCTGCATATAAGTGTGTTAATGACATCTTATATCCTAAAATTAAGTCTTCTAACTCATTTCCTTGAACTTCTACATAAACTAATGCTTCGTTTGGTGTAAGGTCTAAGCTTGTTAACTTGTTTCCTTTTAAACTTAACGTCTTTAATAACGTGTTGCTTGATAAATCAATTGTAGTAATTAAGTTACCTCCTGCATACAATTCTTCTAAAATTACTTGGTTAGACACATCTAAACCAGTCAATTGATTTCCTGATACATCTAATACTCGTAACAATGTATTACTTGATAAATCAACTGTAGTAACTAAGTTTCCTGCCATATGTAATTCTTCTAACGAAGTAAACAACTCTATTCCACTCATATCTTGGATACATAATCCAGTGATATTTAAGTAAGTCATCGTAGCTACATTAGCTGCCGGTGTAATGTTTCCATCTGCAACTCCATCTAAATCCAATCCTTGATCTACCATGTACTCCTCTAAAGTTGCAAAACAAACCGGTGCTGGTTGAACTGTATCACAGCTTCCTGGAGGATAGTTATCCAAGTTGTTGTTACATAAGTTAACTGTCTCTATTTGTGTATGATCTGTTAAATCTAATATTCCTGATAAATTGTTATCATTCAATAATAAAGTAACAACACACTTAATTCCATCTAAGTCAACTACATCTATGTCATTGTATCCTGCATTTAAGTAAGCTAAGTTACAGTTGTTTCCTAATAATAACTCTTCTAACTTATTATAGCTAGTTTCTAATGACTCTAACAAGGTTAATGGTCTTACATCTAAATGCTCAATCTCATTGTAACGTAATCCTAAATGTTTTAATATTAAGGCATTCGATACATCTATCTCTGTTAATTTGTTTCCTTCTAAATGTAACTCTTCTAATAAAATATTATCTCTTACGTTGATTCCTATTAAATCATTATACTTTAAGCTTAAGTGCTTTAAGTTTACATTTTGCTTTAAATCGATAACTGTCAACTCATTGTCATCTGCGATTAAAGTTTCTAAAGCTGTAAAGTATTCAATACCATTTAAGTCCCTTAAGTTCTTACCCTTGATATCTAAATGTTTGATTGTAGCAACTTCTGGTGCTGGATCAATAACTCCATTGATAACTCCATCTAAGTCCCAACCTTTATTAACTAAATAAGCTTCAAAAGTGGTTACTTTACAATCATCTGTTAAACACTCAGGTGAAACATATCCAAAATCTTGTGCTGTATTATCTTCACCAATTGCTAAAGTTACATCACTTGTATTTGGAGTATCAATACCATCTGAGTCGAAAGTTAAACTTAACTCATCAGTTGTAATACCTGTTGGTAAACCTCCTGTTACGGTACTTACATCAACTGAAACTGTGTAGTCTCCTGCTGGTAAGTTACTAAACAAGTACTCTCCATCTGAATCTGTTAAAACACTTACGTCATCTGAACTATCTCCTGGTGTTCCTGGATCTAAAGTTACCGTAGCTCCTTCTAATCCTACTTCTGCTCCTCCACTTTGAACTCCATTACCATCAAAATCATACCATACTGTATCTCCTATTGATCCTAATCCTTCGTATCCAAAGTCTTGCGCATCATTTTCCTCTCCTGCTTCTAAAGTTACATCACTTGTATTAGCACTTCCTGTTCCATCGTTATCGTATGTTTGAGATAACTCTCCAACTGTTACTCCAACTGGTAAACCTCCTGTTACGGTACTTACATCAACTGAAACTGTGTAGTCTCCTGCTGGTAAGTTACTAAACAAGTACTCTCCATCTGAATCTGTTAAAACACTTACATCATCTGAACTATCTCCTGGTGTTCCTGGGTCTAAAGTTACCGTAGCTCCTTCTAATCCTACTTCAACTCCATTCTGTGCTCCGTTTCCATCTGCATCGTACCAAACTGTATCTCCTATTGACCCTACTCCTTCGTATCCAAAGTCTTGGTCTAAGTTATCTTCTCCTATTGCTAAAGTGACATCACTTGTATTAGCACTTCCTGTTCCATCGTTATCGTATGTTTGAGATAACTCTCCAACTGTTACTCCAACTGGTAAACCTCCTGTTACAGTACTTACATCAACTGAAACTGTGTAGTCTCCTGCTGGTAAGTTACTAAACAAGTACTCTCCATCTGAATCTGTTAAAACACTTACATCATCTGAACTATCTCCTGGTGTTCCTGGATCTAAAGTTACCGTAGCTCCTTCTAATCCTCCTTCAACTCCATTCTGTGCTCCATTTCCATCTGCATCGTACCAAACTGTATCTCCTATTGATCCTAATCCTTCGTATCCAAAGTCTTGGTCTAAGTTGTTCTCTCCTGCTCCTAAAGTTACATCACTTGTATTAGCACTTCCTGTTCCATCGTTATCGTATGTTTGAGATAACTCTCCAACTGTTACTCCAACTGGTAAACCTCCTGTTACGGTACTTACATCAACTGAAACTGTGTAGTCTCCTGCTGGTAAGTTACTAAACAAGTACTCTCCATCTGAATCTGTTAAAACACTTACATCATCTGAACTATCTCCTGGTGTTCCTGGATCTAAAGTTACCGTAGCTCCTTCTAATCCTACTTCAACTCCATTCTGTGCTCCGTTTCCATCTGCATCATACCAAACTGTATCTCCTATCGATCCTAATCCTTGGTATCCAAAGTCTTGGTCTAAGTTATCTTCTCCTATTGCTAAAGTTACATCACTTGTATTAGCACTTCCTGTTCCATCGTTATCGTATGTTTGAGATAACTCTCCAACTGTTACTCCAAGTGGTAAACCTCCTGTTACAGTACTTACATCAACTGAAACCGTGTAGTCTCCTGCTGGTAAGTTACTAAACAAGTACTCTCCATCTGAATCTGTTAAAACACTTACATCATCTGAACTATCTCCTGGTGTTCCTGGGTCTAAAGTTACCGTAGCTCCTTCTAATCCTACTTCAACTCCATTCTGTGCTCCGTTTCCATCTGCATCATACCAAACTGTGTCTCCTATCGATCCTAATCCTTCGTATCCAAAGTCTTGGTCTAAGTTGTTCTCTCCTGCTCCTAAAGTTACATCACTTGTATTAGCACTTCCTGTTCCATCGTTATCGTATGTTTGAGATAACTCTCCAACTGTTACTCCAACTGGTAAACCTCCTGTTACGGTACTTACATCAACTGAAACTATGTAGTCTCCTGCTGGTAAGTTACTAAACAAGTACTCTCCATCTGAATCTGTTAAAACACTTACATCATCTGAACTATCTCCTGGTGTTCCTGGGTCTAAAGTTACCGTAGCTCCTTCTAATCCTACTTCAACTCCATTCTGTGCTCCATTTCCATCTGCATCATACCAAACTGTATCTCCTATCGATCCTAATCCTTGGTATCCGAAGTCTTGGTCTAAGTTATCTTCTCCTGCTCCTAAAGTGACATCACTTGTATTAGCACTTCCTGTTCCATCGTTATCGTATGTTTGAGATAACTCTCCAACTGTTACTCCAACTGGTAAACCTCCTGTTACGGTACTTACATCAACTGAAACTGTGTAGTCTCCTGCTGGTAAGTTACTAAACAAGTACTCTCCATCTGAATCTGTTAAAACACTTACATCATCTGAACTATCTCCTGGTGTTCCTGGGTCTAAAGTTACCGTAGCTCCTTCTAATCCTCCTTCAACTCCATTCTGTGCTCCATTTCCATCTGCATCATACCAAACTGTATCTCCTATCGATCCTAATCCTTGGTATCCGAAGTCTTGGTCTAAGTTATCCTCTCCTATTGCTAAAGTTACATCACTTGTATTAGCACTTCCTGTTCCATCGTTATCGTATGTTTGAGATAACTCTCCAACTGTTACTCCAACTGGTAAACCTCCTGTTACGGTACTTACATCAACTGAAACCGTGTAGTCTCCTGCTGGTAAGTTACTAAACAAGTACTCTCCATCTGAATCTGTTAAAACACTTACATCATCTGAACTATCTCCTGGTGTTCCTGGATCTAAAGTTACCGTAGCTCCTTCTAATCCTCCTTCAACTCCATTCTGTGCTCCGTTTCCATCTGCATCATACCAAACTGTATCTCCTATCGATCCTAATCCTTCGTATCCAAAGTCTTGGTCTAAGTTGTTCTCTCCTGCTCCTAAAGTTACATCACTTGTATTAGCACTTCCTGTTCCATCGTTATCGTATGTTTGAGATAACTCTCCAACTGTTACTCCAACTGGTAAACCTCCTGTTACAGTACTTACATCAACTGAAACTGTGTAGTCTCCTGCTGGTAAGTTACTAAACAAGTACTCTCCATCTGAATCTGTTAAAACACTTACATCATCTGAACTATCTCCTGGTGTTCCTGGATCTAAAGTTACCGTAGCTCCTTCTAATCCTACTTCAACTCCATTCTGTGCTCCGTTTCCATCTGCATCATACCAAACTGTGTCTCCTATTGATCCTGGTTTATTAACAATACCAAAATTAACTTCTGTTTCGGTTACTGTTCCAACTGAAACTGCCAATATACCATCTACATTTCCATCATTCCCTGCTGCAGTACCTTGATTTTCTCCTGTATTTACCCATGTTGCAGGCAAATTAGGCGTAGTACTTCCACTTGGATTTGTATGTAGAACTACTGTATAATCTGAATTTGGTTCAATATCATCTAAGAACGAATATGATCCATCAGCATTTACAGGCATTGTATCAACAATTACACCATTATCATCTAATAAACTAACATACAATTGTGTCGCACTTGGAGTAGAAATACCTGTTCCATCTACTGTACTATCTGTTAACTCATCAGTATCATTAAACACGTTACCTTCAATACCTGGAACTAATGGGTTCGTAGGGTTGTTTTCAAAAGTATCGTCAGAAATACCGTAGAATTTCACATCTGCATCTCCATTGTTATCAATTCTAAAACCATAAATAGGTTGACTCGTATTGAACAAATCAACATCTACTACTGAAAAGTGTTGTGGTTGATCAGCAAATCTTCCCGCTGAACCATACCCAATGTTCCAATCGTATTTCTTATTCCCATTTGGAGAAGCTACACCATTTACTTTACCAAACCTTAATTCTCTTGCTGAAGCAATTGGATTTCCGTTAATATCCAAAGGAACGATTCTAAAAAAAGTATTACCATCTCTCTCACTAACTACTAAATAATCATTGTTAGTTAAAGCCTTTGACCAATAGATATCAAAATCATCTCCTGCTGGAGTATTTGATGAACCGTCATAAAACATGTAACTCAATGCATTACGATTAGTTACCATATCTTGCATAGCATCTTCCCAACCGGCAACTCCATCAGAAATCAATGTTTCAACACCTTCGTCGTAAACACCTACTCCGGTTGTTGAATTGGTAAAGTTATTACTAGCTAGTAATGCACCTTTTGCGTTTAAAAAATTTAAAGTCTTTATAGTTCCTCCATCATTAATTTTAACATAATTCATTAAAACAGGTAATGAAGTTTGTTTTGCTACAGGAGCAGGATCTAAACCACCACTTGTTTGAGTGATTGTATTTCCATTAAATTCAATTTGCACTTCTGTAATCGATACATTATCTGTACCTAGCACCACATCATAGAGTGTCTGTGCATTTGCCCCAAGAGAGCCCACACTCAACAGCAAAATAAAAAGTAGTTTCGTAATTTTCGTCATAGTAAAACGGTTTTAATCTAAGTAATATCTGAGCGCACAAAGTTAAATCAGAACGTACATTTAGCCCCTAAACAAATGTTATAAAAAAAGCGTAAACACCTCTACACAAGTCCCCTATAATCAAAGCCTTAACAAAAACAACTTATAAATACAAAAACCACATATACACACCCTAAATAATATGAAATATTAAAAAAAAGAAGTGAAATTTAATAAAAAACAAAAAAAGGGGTGAGACTGTATAGTCTCACCCCTTTTATCTGAAATATTTTTAAGTTGATTTACTCAACAAATATCTTCTGTACTCTTACAACTCCATCAACATCTGTTGTCATTACAAAGTAAACTCCTTGTAAATTCGCATTCGCTACAACTCGTCCTGATTGTTTAAAGATCTTAATCGCTATTACGTCGGCTGGAACTACAATACTTCCTCCTACTACATCCAACTCTTCAATAACAACTGGTGCAACTGGTGATGAACAATCATCTGCACTTGTAAACACACTTGCATCTTCTACATAATTCGTCCAGTTTAAAGTACTGTATGTTACAGCATCAACCTTTACACATGTTAAACTTGGTGTATTTACAATGTTAAAGTTATCATTAGCAACTCTGTTGTTAAATCCATTCTTGAATAACACCTGCTCTAATGATTCGTTGTTTCTTAAATTCAACTTAACAATACATGAATTCTTATCTAAGTCTAACGTTCCTTCTAAATCATTATACTCTAAGCTTAATACTGATAAGTTTAACGCTGATCTTATATCTAAGCTAGTCAACTTATTTGTTCCTGCATATAAGTGTGTTAATGACATCTTATATCCTAAAATTAAGTCTTCTAACTCATTTCCTTGAACTTCTACATAAACTAATGCTTCGTTTGGTGTAAGGTCTAAGCTTGTTAACTTGTTTCCTTTTAAACTTAACGTCTTTAATAACGTGTTGCTTGATAAATCAATTGTAGTAATTAAGTTACCTCCTGCATACAACTCTTCTAAAATTACTTGGTTAGACACATCTAAACTAGTCAATTGATTTCCTGATACATCTAATACTCGTAATAATGTATTACTTGATAAATCAACTGTAGTAACTAAGTTTCCTGCCATATGTAATTCTTCTAACGAAGTAAACAACTCTATTCCACTCATATCTTGGATACATAATCCAGTGATATTTAAGTAAGTCATCGTAGCTACATTAGCTGCCGGTGTAATGTTTCCATCTGCAACTCCATCTAAATCCAATCCTTGATCTACCATGTACTCCTCTAAAGTTGCAAAACAAACCGGTGCTGGTTGAACTGTATCACAGCTTCCTGGAGGATAGTTATCCAAGTTGTTGTTACATAAGTTAACTGTCTCTATTTGTGTATGATCTGTTAAATTTAATATTCCTGATAAATTGTTATCATTTAATAATAACGTTTTAATACACTTAATTCCATCTAAATCAACTACCTCTAGATTGTTGAATGCTGCATTTAAGTATTCCAAGTTACAGTTACTACCTAATAATAACTGCTCAATCTTGTTATAACTAGCCTCTAATGATTTTAACTCTGTTAATGGTCTTACATCTAAAATCTTGATATTGTTATAACGTAGCCCTAAATGCTTCATGATTAACGCATTTGAAACATCTATCTCTGTTAATTTGTTTCCTTCTAAGTGTAACTCTTCTAATAGAATATTATCTCTTACGTTGATTCCTATTAAATCATTATACTTTAAGCTTAAGTGCTTTAAATTTACGTTTTGCTTTAAATCGATAACTGTCAACTCATTGTCATCAGCGATTAAAGTTTCTAAAGCTGTAAAGTATTCAATACCATTTAAGTCCCTTAAGTTCTTACCCTTGATATCTAAATGTTTCATTGAAGAAACTCCAGGAGCTGGAATTATAACTCCATTGATTTCATTATCTAAATCCAACCCTAGTTTAACTAAGTAAGCTTCGAAAGTGGTTACTTTACAGTAATCATCCAATAAACAGTCAGGATCACTTGCTAGCGTTGTTCTTACGATGAACGTTACATCGTCTGATGTGGCTGCACAATCTCCGTCTGCTGCAATTGTATATCTGATAACCACCTCTGTATCAGTATTTACATCCGCTGGTGTATAAGTTGTTCCATCAATGCTTCCTCTTCCTGATACAATTGACCAAGTTCCTCCTGCTGGACTTCCTGACAATGTCTTCGTTTCATCTTCCGTGATATCTGCATCGCTTGTGTTATTCTCAGCAACTACATCACAAACTGGTGTTACTGTGAATGTTACATCGTCTGATGTGGCTGCACAATCTCCGTCTGCTGCAATTGTATATCTGATAACTACCTCAGTGTCAGTATTTACATCAGCTGGTGTATAAGTGTTACCATCAATGCTTCCTCCTCCTGATACAATTGACCAAGTTCCTCCTGCTGGACTTCCTGACAATGTCTTAGTTTCATCTTCCGTGATATCTGCATCGCTTGTGTTATTCTCAGCAATCACATCACAAACTGGTGTTACTGTGAACGTTACATCGTCTGATGTGGCTGCACAATCTCCGTCTGCTGCAATTGTATATCTGATAACTACCTCAGTGTCAGTATTTACATCAGCTGGTGTATAAGTGTTACCATCAATGCTTCCTCCTCCTGATACGATTGACCAAGTTCCTCCTGCTAGACTTCCTGACAATGTCTTAGTTTCATCTTCCGTGATATCTGCATCGCTTGTGTTATTCTCAGCAATCACATCACAAACTGGTGTTACTGTGAACGTTACATCGTCTGATGTGGCTGCACAATCTCCGTCTGCTGCAATTGTATATCTGATAACTACCTCAGTGTCAGTATTTACATCAGCTGGTGTATAAGTGTTACCATCAATGCTTCCTCCTCCTGATACGATTGACCAAGTTCCTCCTGCTGGACTTCCTGACAATGTCTTAGTTTCATCTTCCGTGATATCTGCATCGCTTGTGTTATTCTCAGCGAACACATCACAAACTGGTGTTACTGTGAACGTTACATCGTCTGATGTGGCTGCACAATCTCCGTCTGCTGCAATTGTGTATCTGATAACTACCTCAGTGTCAGTATTTACATCAGCTGGTGTATAAGTGTTACCATCAATGCTTCCTCCTCCTGATACAATTGACCAAGTTCCTCCTACTGGACTTCCTGACAATGTCTTCGTTTCATCTTCCGTGATATCTGCATCGCTTGTGTTATTCTCAGCAACTACATCACAAACTGGTGTTACTGTGAATGTTACATCGTCTGATGTGGCTGCACAATCTCCGTCTGCTGCAATTGTATATCTGATAACTACCTCAGTGTCAGTATTTACATCAGCTGGTGTATAAGTGTTACCATCAATGCTTCCTCCTCCTGATACGATTGACCAAGTTCCTCCTGCTGGACTTCCTGACAATGTCTTAGTTTCATCTTCCGTGATATCTGCATCGCTTGTGTTATTCTCAGCGAACACATCACAAACTGGTGTTACTGTGAATGTTACATCGTCTGATGTGGCTGCACAATCTCCGTCTGCTGCAATTGTATATCTGATAACTACCTCAGTGTCAGTATTTACATCAGCTGGTGTATAAGTGTTACCATCAATGCTTCCTCCTCCTGATACAATTGACCAAGTTCCTCCTACTGGACTTCCTGACAATGTCTTCGTTTCATCTTCCGTGATATCTGCATCGCTTGTGTTATTCTCAGCAACTACATCACAAACTGGTGTTACTGTGAATGTTACATCGTCTGATGTGGCTGCACAATCTCCGTCTGCTGCAATTGTATATCTGATAACTACCTCAGTGTCAGTATTTACATCAGCTGGTGTATAAGTGTTACCATCAATGCTTCCTCCTCCTGATACGATTGACCAAGTTCCTCCTGCTGGACTTCCTGACAATGTCTTAGTTTCATCTTCCGTGATATCTGCATCGCTTGTGTTATTCTCAGCGAACACATCACAAACTGGTGTTACTGTGAATGTTACATCGTCTGATGTGGCTGCACAATCTCCATCTGCTGCAATTGTATATCTGATAACTACCTCAGTGTCAGTATTTACATCAGCTGGTGTATAAGTGTTACCATCAATGCTTCCTCCTCCTGATACAATTGACCAAGTTCCTCCTGCTGGACTTCCTGACAATGTCTTAGTTTCATCTTCCGTGATATCTGCATCGCTTGTGTTATTCTCAGCAACTACATCACAAACTGGTGTTACTGTGAATGTTACATCGTCTGATGTGGCTGCACAATCTCCGTCTGCTGCAATTGTATATCTGATAACTACCTCAGTGTCAGTATTTACATCAGCTGGTGTATAAGTGTTACCATCAATGCTTCCTCCTCCTGATACGATTGACCAAGTTCCTCCTGCTGGACTTCCTGACAATGTCTTAGTTTCATCTTCCGTGATATCTGCATCGCTTGTGTTATTCTCAGCGAACACATCACAAACTGGTGTTACTGTGAATGTTACATCGTCTGATGTGGCTGCACAATCTCCGTCTGCTGCAATTGTATATCTGATAACTACCTCAGTGTCAGTATTTACATCAGCTGGTGTATAAGTGTTACCATCAATGCTTCCTCCTCCTGATACAATTGACCAAGTTCCTCCTGCTGGACTTCCTGACAATGTCTTAGTTTCATCTTCCGTGATATCTGCATCGCTTGTGTTATTCTCAGCAACTACATCACAAACTGGTGTTACTGTGAATGTTACATCGTCTGATGTGGCTGCACAATCTCCGTCTGCTGCAATTGTATAT
Organism: Wenyingzhuangia sp. IMCC45574; assembly: GCF_054182685.1. Classification (NCBI taxonomy): domain Bacteria; kingdom Pseudomonadati; phylum Bacteroidota; class Flavobacteriia; order Flavobacteriales; family Flavobacteriaceae; genus Wenyingzhuangia; species Wenyingzhuangia sp. IMCC45574. Next base: position 2,251,154 of record NZ_CM135169.1, read on the forward strand.
CTGATAACTACCTCAGTGTCAGTATTTACATCAGCTGGTGTATAAGTGTTACCATCAATGCTTCCTCCTCCTGATACAATTGACCAAGTTCCTCCTGCTGGACTTCCTGACAATGTCTTAGTTTCATCTTCCGTGATATCTGCATCGCTTGTGTTATTCTCAGCGAACACATCACAAACTGGTGTTACTGTGAATGTTACATCGTCTGATGTGGCTGCACAATCTCCGTCTGCTGCAATTGTATATCTGATAACTACCTCAGTGTCAGTATTTACATCAGCTGGTGTATAAGTGTTACCATCAATGCTTCCTCCTCCTGATACAATTGACCAAGTTCCTCCTGCTGGACTTCCTGACAATGTCTTAGTTTCATCTTCCGTGATATCTGCATCGCTTGTGTTATTCTCAGCAACTACATCACAAACTGGTGTTACTGTGAATGTTACATCGTCTGATGTGGCTGCACAATCTCCGTCTGCTGCAATTGTATATCTGATAACTACCTCAGTGTCAGTATTTACATCAGCTGGTGTATAAGTGTTACCATCAATGCTTCCTCCTCCTGATACAATTGACCAAGTTCCTCCTGCTGGACTTCCTGACAATGTCTTAGTTTCATCTTCCGTGATATCTGCATCGCTTGTGTTATTCTCAGCAACTACATCACAAACTGGTGTTACTGTGAATGTTACATCGTCTGATGTGGCTGCACAATCTCCGTCTGCTGCAATTGTATATCTGATAACTACCTCAGTGTCAGTATTTACATCAGCTGGTGTATAAGTGTTACCATCAATGCTTCCTCCTCCTGATACGATTGACCAAGTTCCTCCTGCTGGACTTCCTGACAATGTCTTAGTTTCATCTTCCGTGATATCTGCATCGCTTGTGTTATTCTCAGCAACTACATCACAAACTGGTGTTACTGTGAATGTTACATCGTCTGATGTGGCTGCACAATCTCCGTCTGCTGCAATTGTATATCTGATAACTACCTCAGTGTCAGTATTTACATCAGCTGGTGTATAAGTGTTACCATCAATGCTTCCTCCTCCTGATACGATTGACCAAGTTCCTCCTGCTGGACTTCCTGACAATGTCTTAGTTTCATCTTCCGTGATATCTGCATCGCTTGTGTTATTCTCAGCAACTACATCACAAACTGGTGTTACTGTGAATGTTACATCGTCTGATGTGGCTGCACAATCTCCGTCTGCTGCAATTGTATATCTGATAACTACCTCAGTGTCAGTATTTACATCAGCTGGTGTATAAGTGTTACCATCAATGCTTCCTCCTCCTGATACGATTGACCAAGTTCCTCCTGCTGGACTTCCTGACAATGTCTTAGTTTCATCTTCCGTGATATCTGCATCGCTTGTGTTATTCTCAGCGAACACATCACAAACTGGTGTTACTGTGAATGTTACATCGTCTGATGTGGCTGCACAATCTCCGTCTGCTGCAATTGTATATCTGATAACTACCTCAGTGTCAGTATTTACATCAGCTGGTGTATAAGTGTTACCATCAATGCTTCCTCCTCCTGATACAATTGACCAAGTTCCTCCTGCTGGACTTCCTGACAATGTCTTAGTTTCATCTTCCGTGATATCTGCATCGCTTGTGTTATTCTCAGCAACTACATCACAAACTGGTGTTACTGTGAATGTTACATCGTCTGATGTGGCTGCACAATCTCCGTCTGCTGCAATTGTATATCTGATAACTACCTCAGTGTCAGTATTTACATCAGCTGGTGTATAAGTGTTACCATCAATACTTCCTCCTCCTGATACAATTGACCAAGTTCCTCCTGCTGGACTTCCTGACAATGTCTTAGTTTCATCTTCAGTGATATCTGCATCGCTTGTGTTATTCTCAGCAACTATAGAACATAGATCTACACAATTTGCTAAGTCTAAATTGATATCTCCTTGAACCCATTGATTATTTTCATTTTGATATTCAAACCATCCTGAAACTCCATAGTTTGTATTCTTACTATTCGCAGCTTGACCAATTTGGAATCCATAATAGTAACTTGCTGGTTTATGTCTTACTGGTTTTTCTTGCCCAGCATTACTTCCTAAACCAACTAACTTACTTGTTGCATCATCTAAAATATAGTAAGCCCAATCTTGGTAATTATCCCCCGCTTTTCTACGCTCATCTTTATATGATCTTCCTAAAGCTTTCCACGCATTCCAATTTTTAGCATCTTTTAAGTTATACTCAATAGACCACTTATCATTTGAATCGTTAATATTGATTAAAGTACCTCTTAACGTTGCAGTACCATCAGAATATCTCTTTAATTCTCCTGCGTTATTTTCGAAATAGAACCTTGCTCTTGAACCATTATAACTACTTAACCACATTGCATGGTTACTCTCACCATTACTTCCTTCATACTGAGCTACACAGTATTCATTTTCTGTAATATCAGTATTATCTGAAGGATCTGTATCATCATCATTAGGAACTTCATCTTGACATGCTCCTAAATTTGTCCATTTAGCTGGAGTTTCTACAGGTTCTTGGTTTGTAGTTGAAGCTGTTGCTTTATACAACACATCTAAATGCACTACATAATCTCCTGAATTGTATACTGTTCCATATGCCCAAACAGGTGCAATTTCACATGTTAACTCAGTATCACAAACATCACCTATTCCATCATTATCTACGTCTGCCTGATCTGCGTTCTTTGTATACACACAGTTATCAACATCATCAGTAACACCGTCATTATCGTCATCATCATCACAAACATCTCCAATTCCGTCATTATCATTATCCGCTTGATCCGCATTTACGATTACTCTACAATTATCAGTATCATCATTTACACCATCGTCATCACTATCTGTATCCTCATGATCTAAGGTACCGTCATTATCTGTATCCTCTCCTAATGGGAAATTACACAAATCTGAAAAACGAATTCTTTGATCATTCTTAGCTCCTCCTGTAGAAGCTGTATAAGTTAAATGAACTTTACTCTCTCCACCAAAGAAGTTATTAACAACATCTCCTACATATGTTCCAGCAGTAACTCCATCAACTGAAAAAGTTAATGTTTGAGTAGAAGCTTTCCAACAAGCCATTACTTGGTGCCATTGACCATCTTCTAAGTTACTTAATGCTATTGCCGATGAAACAACAGTTCCATTGTCAGTATCTCTTATAGAACCATGATCTGCATCTATGTCTTCAGCACCATTCTTCCAAGTATCAAGCTCCAACATAATACCATCTTTGATACCTAAAGCCCCAAGACCCTCACCATAAGAACCGAGTGCATTTTCAGCTGCAGGATCGTTATGGAAAGTAATTGCAATACCATCAGCACCTCCATCTTCAGTACCTAAATAAGCCTCAAAAGACATATCAAAATCCTTAGTGAAATCAATCAAACCTGTAGCTGCTGCTGCACCTCCTTGACTTTTTAAATCTGGAGTTAATTGAACTTCTGAATCACTAATAGCACTTGCATGACCTACTAAATTAAAAATAGAACCTACAGTAGCTCCATTAGGATAACGTTCTACACAATCAAGAATACCGTCATTATCATCATCATCATCACAATTGTCACCTATATTATCATTATCAGCATCTGCTTGACCTGGATTAGCTGTATTCACACAATTATCAACATCATCAGTGATCCCATCATTGTCAGAATCATTATCACAAACATCGCCTATATTATCATTATCAGCATCCGCTTGGTCTGCATTTGTTGTATTCACACAATTATCAACATCATCAGTAACCCCATCGTTATCTGCATCGTTATCACAAACATCACCTATATCATCATTATCAGCATCCGCCTGATCTGCATTCTTAGTATTAACACAGTTATCAACATCATCCTCAACACCGTCATCATCTGCATCGTTATCACAAGTAACAGAAGTAGATTCAATATTCAGTATCTTAAATTCCTTATTTAAGTCTGAGATAATTTCAATCGTATCAAACCCGGCATTGTTAGTTACCGTAACCGTATGTTCTGAATTATCTTGCTCGTTAACATCATCCATTTCTAATGTCTGAATTACAGAACCTTCTTTTTTAAGAAGTAGTCGTCCTTCATCCTTAGAATCTTTATAACTTTTGATAGTTATTTTCACAGAAGTTGCAACCCCACCTAAACTTATCTCTCCTGTAGTTTCTCCATTATAATTTAAGTTATAATCTGTTGTATTCTCATAAGTACAATCACCACCTACATTATCATCATTACAAGTAATATCATTATCAAATGGATGATGATGTAATTCTCCACCACTCATTTCAAATGACTTTACAACTACCTGACCATCAATATTACTAGATGAGTTTTTTGCAAAGTGAGCTTTTGGAGCAAAAACAGTTCCTTTAACAGTTCTAGCAGAACTATTAAACTCTAAATCTGTTGTATTGTAGAAATTAAACAAAATATAACGCCCATGAGAATCTCCAATTCCATTAAAATTGAACATCTGTGTACTGAAAGAACCAGCTGCATCTACGTTAACAATTAGATATTTACTAGCAGAAGGAGTGTCTCCACTAAACTGCAATGCATTTAAACTATTTAATACCGTACCAGTAGTATTAACAATATTCACACCATCTGACAAAGTAATATAACCTGTACCATGACTAACATTTATTGAAGTAGTAGCAGCCTCTTGGCTTAAACACAAAGAAACAGCTTCGAACTCATCGAAAGCTGCATCAAAATCTATCAAACCACTTCTGTTTACAGAAGATTCAGACTGTTTGACATTTAAAATAATCTTAGGATTGGTATCAATACTATTAACATCTTCGTTAATTCTAGTGTTGATTTGTTGAGATGGATTCCCTGGCATATTATCATGTATCGTAATACCAGTATCGTCTCCAACCTTTATAAAAGTATTGCTATTGATGTTGATATCACCATTCGCATTACCAAAAATAATCTTACCATCCACATACAAACCTACTTGAGTAGACTCCGCTGTATCAGTAAAACCTCCACTCACATCGTGTGCAAAACTGTAGTTCGAATCAAAGGTAGCATTACCACCTATAGCCCCAACACCCTCAGAGTGACCCCCTGTAAAAAGAGCATCTCCTTTTACAAACAAATCAAACCCCTCTGCTGCCGCAGTTGGACTTTCTTGTGCTTTTGTTACTAGTGGGCCCAGCACTAACAACGAACTTAAAAGCAATTTCATTATTTTAATCATAGTAAACTTGTGTTTTAGTTCAGTTTTCTCTGAGCCCACAAAAATACGATTAAACATTGTAGTATTAAACCCTAACTCATTAACATATGTTTACAAAGAAAACTAGTAAAAACTTTCGAACATATGTTAACAACTATCAATACAACAATAAATCATAACAAAAAAAAAGATCAAACAACAAAGCTTGATCTTTTTTTATTTATTACTCAATAAAACTAATCTATAACTACGATTTTATCAACCGAAACCTCTCCATTCACATCAACCAACTTTACGTAATATAAACCTAACAGATTCATATTAGCCACAACCCTTCCTGATTGTGTAAAAATTTTCATCTCTACAACATCTGCAGGAACCTCTATTTCTCCACCTACGACAACTAATTGCTCTTCCACAATTAGGCCAACTGGCTTAGAACAATCTTCAGATGAAGTAAACACACCTGAATCCTCCACAAATAAAGTCCAATTCAACACACTAAACACTACTTCATCTACCTTTACACATGTTAAATTAGGATTTGAAACAATATTAAATCCATCGTTCGGAACACGCGCATTGTAATCATTCTTAAACTCAACCCTGCTCAATAAATTATTACTTAAGTTAAGCAACAGTAAACATGTATTCTTATCCAAATCTAAGGTTCCCTGCAACAAGTTATTTTCTAAACTTAACACAATCAAATTCAATGCTGCTCCTACATCCACCGTCGTCAACTTATTCGACCCAGCATATAAGTGAGTTAAGGCCATTTTATACCCTAAATCTAAAATCTCCAAAACATTTCCTTGAACCTCAATCAAGACTAAGCCCTCATTCGCTGTCAAATCTAAAGCTGATAACTTATTACCCTTCAACACCAACTGCGTTAACAACAAGTTACTTGACAAATCTATAGATCTTATACAGTTATTGGCCGCATACAACTCCTCTAACACTATTTGATTCGACAAATTCAGGTTATCCAATCTATTCCCACTCACATTCAACACTCTCAACAATGTATTGTTTGACAAATCAATTTCCGTCACACTATTTCCCGACATTTGCAATTCTGTCAAAGAAGCAAACAACTCAATACCAGACATATCTTTGATTCCTCTTAGACTAAGATCCAATGAAGTAGTCGTAAACACATCTGCTCTAGGATTGATAACCCCATTCGCAACATCATCTAGATCAAGACCATAGAAAACCATATACTCCTCCAAAGTATCAAACTGCTCTGGCAACACTCTCTCAACTACACAACTTCCTGGAGGATAATTATCCAACTGGTTATTACACAAGTTGATGTATTTTAATTTATGATGTAAATCCAAATCGATAGTTCCTGTTAAATTGTTATCATTTAAATACAATTCTACCAAATTCAACACCCCTGACAAATCAACACTATCTAACACATTGTATCCTGCAAACAATTGCTTTAAACTTGGATTCGTTCCCAATAATAAGCTCTCTAAACTTCCATTCTCCTTAACACCCACATACTCCAAATTCTTATTATTCCTAACATCTAACGTCTTGAACTTATTGTACCTCAATTCAAGAACCTTTAGCAATAAATTATTATACAATTCTAAACTCTCTAATTCATTACCTCCCAAATAAAGCTCTTCAAGCAAAATATTATCTCTAACATTTAATCCTATTAAATTATTGTAACCTAAGTTGATATGCTTCAAATTCACATTCTTAGTCAAATCTACCACCGACAATTCATTGTTTTTAGCAATCAGAACTTCCAAACCTGTTAAATGCTCTATCCCTTTTAGATCCACCATATTTTTACCAGAAACATCCAAAGTTTTAATAGCTGCCAAAGAAGGACTTGGAACAATAACTCCATCCACTTTATCATCATATCCGTTTTGAACTAAATACTTCTCAAACGTAAAACTATACCTTCCACTACAATCAATATCAAAACAGTCTTCATCGCTAACCAACTCACAAGCATCTCCAATTCCATTATCATTTCTATCTTCTTGATCTGGGTTCGCTACCAACTGACAGTTATCAACATCATCAGTTACCCCATCATTATCATCATCATTATCACAAACATCTCCCTGATCATCATTATCGTTATCCGCCTGATCTGCATTTGGTGTGTTTATACAATTATCAACGTCGTCTGTAACACCATCGTTATCAGCATCATCATCACATGCATCTCCTATATCGTCATTGTCAGCATCCGCCTGATCTGCGTTTGGTGTGTTTACACAATTATCAACATCGTCTGTAATACCATCGTTATCTGCATCATCATCACATGCATCTCCAATATCATCGTTATCAGCATCCGCCTGATCTGCGTTTGGTGTGTTTACACAATTATCAACATCGTCTGTAACACCATCGTTATCAGCATCGTCATCACATGCATCTCCAATATCATCGTTATCAGCATCAGCCTGATCTGCGTTTGGTGTATTTATACAATTATCAACATCGTCAGTAACACCATCGTTATCAGCATCGGCATCACATGCATCTCCAATATCATCGTTATCAGCATCAGCCTGATCTGCGTTTGGTGTATTCACACAATTATCAACGTCGTCTGTAACACCATCGTTATCGGCATCATCATCACATGCATCTCCTATATCGTCGTTGTCAGCATCAGCCTGATCTGCGTTTGGTGTGTTTACACAATTATCAACGTCGTCTGTAACACCATCGTTATCGGCATCATCATCACATGCATCTCCTATATCGTCGTTGTCAGCATCCGCCTGATCTGCGTTTGGTGTATTTACACAATTATCAACATCGTCTGTAATACCATCGTTATCGGCATCGGCATCACACGCATCTCCAATATCATCGTTATCAGCATCAGCCTGATCTGCGTTTGGTGTGTTTACACAATTATCAACGTCGTCTGTAACACCATCGTTATCGGCATCATCATCACATGCATCTCCTATATCGTCGTTATCGGCATCAGCCTGATCTGCGTTTGGTGTATTTACACAATTATCAACATCGTCAGTAACACCATCGTTATCAGCATCGTCATCACATGCATCTCCAATATCATCGTTATCAGCATCAGCCTGATCTGCGTTTGGTGTATTTATACAATTATCAACGTCGTCTGTAACACCATCGTTATCGGCATCATCATCACATGCATCTCCTATATCGTCGTTGTCAGCATCAGCCTGATCTGCGTTTGGTGTGTTTACACAATTATCAACGTCGTCTGTAACACCATCGTTATCGGCATCATCATCACATGCATCTCCAATATCATCGTTATCAGCATCAGCCTGATCTGCGTTTGGTGTATTTATACAATTATCAACATCGTCTGTAACACCATCGTTATCGGCATCATCATCACATGCATCTCCAATATCATCATTATCAGCATCCGCCTGATCTGCGTTTGGTGTATTTACACAATTGTCCTCATCATCTGGAATCTTATCTCCATCTGTATCATCAAAAATTTCACAACTCGCCAAATCTAAATTGATATCTCCTTGAACCCACTGATTGTTTTCATTTTGATATTCAAACCACCCTGAAACTCCATTATTTGCATTCTTACTATTAGCTGCCAATCCTATTTGGAATCCATAATAATAACTAGAAGGCTTATGTCTTACTGACTTAACTTGACCATCATTACTTCCTAAACCTACCAACCTACTTGTAGAAGCATCTAAAATATAATAAGCCCAATCTTGATAATTATCCCCAGCTTTTCTACGTTCATTTTTATACGACCTTCCTAAAGCCTTCCAAGCATTCCAATTTTTAGCATCTTTTAAGTTATACTCTATAGACCACTTATCATCAACATCGTTAACATTAATTAACACTCCTCGTAATGTGGCTGTACCATCTGAATACCTTGTTAATTGACCTGCATTATTCTCAAAATAAAATTTTGCCCTACCTCCTTTATAACTACTCAACCACATCGCATGGTTACTCTCCCCGTTAACCCCCTCGTACTGAGCAATACATGATTCATTAGAAGTAATATCTATATTATCATTCAGGTCTGTATCATCATCTTCCGGAATTTCGTCCTGACAAGAACCTACAGAAACCCATTTATCAAGGCTCTCAATTGGCTCTTTATTTGTACTAGAAGCAACAGCTTTGTATAACACATCTAAGAAAACTACATAATCTCCGGATTCATAAGCCACCCCATACTCCCACACTGGCGAACTATCACACGTCAATTCTGTATCAAATTCATCAGCTACACCATCATTATCAGCATCATTTTCAACAACAGGAGCTGAAGCATTTAAACATCTAGCACCATCATTTTTAGAACTCGATGGACCAGTCGCAAACAATAACGACTCCATTCCACCTCCATTAGTAACTTGATGAACGTCTTTAATTCTATATATCTTACCATTATTATTAAATGAAACATAAAAATTACCTGAAGCATCAAAGTAAACAGCTCCAAAAGCACCGTTAAATCCATCAAGAATTGGCACCAAACCTAAATCCACTACATCTCCATTTGAAGGATTAATTTTGTACAAATGATTCTCTTCTTTTGTTACCGTATAGAGATTACCATCATTAACATTGAAAGCCCAATCATGAACATCTACATCCTCTGAAAGATTCACAGAACCTACATAGTCAAGATAATCATCCGAGCTTGGATCTAAATCTATCTTATAAATTTTAGAACCATTTTTTATGTGATAAACACCATCAGCATCAATATCTCCTACATATGAACCATTAACAGGCAATCCACCAATCGTATAAGTACTTACTTGATAATCCTGTGTAACTCTAACAATTTTTTTAGAACCGATTGTCCCCCAAAGACCTCCGTCTTTTACATTAAACCCTACCGCATTAATATCTTCGTTAACAATATTTTCTTTAACTAAAACGGAATTTCCCGAACCTAGCTCAACCGTATAAATATCATTTTCCTGAAACAAGTAAGCTTTATCATTACAAACAACAGGCCCATCATCATCACAATCATCTATTTCCTCCCAATAATTCCCCTCATGATCTTCAGGGTTTCTATCTTTTTTATCCTTTAAAGCTCTATATAACTTACCATCATAAACAACATAATCTCCAACTTCATACTCGACATCATCATCCCATTCTTCAGCATCATCACACGTTTCCAAATCATCGTCGTCATCATCACAATCATCTATCTCCTCCCAATAATTCCCCTCATGATCTTCAGGGTTTCTATCTTTTTTATCCTTTAAAGCTCTATATAACTTACCATCATAAACAACATAATCTCCAACTTCATACTCGACATCATCATCCCATTCTTCAGCATCATCACACGTTTCCAAATCATCGTCGTCATCATCACAATCATCTATCTCCTCCCAATAATTCCCCTCATGATCTTCAGGGTTTCTATCTTTTTTATCCTTTAAAGCTCTATACAACTTACCATCATAAACAACATAATCTCCAACTTCATACTCGACATCATCATCCCATTCTTCAGCATCATCACACGTTTCCAAATCATCGTCGTCATCATCACAATCATCTATCTCCTCCCAATAATTCCCCTCATGATCCTCAGGGTTTCTATCTTTTTTATCCTTTAAAGCTCTATACAACTTACCATCATAAACAACATAATCTCCAACTTCATACTCGACATCATCATCCCATTCTTCAGCATCATCACACGTTTCCAAATCATCGTCGTCATCATCACAATCATCTATCTCCTCCCAATAATTCCCCTCATGATCCTCAGGGTTTCTATCTTTTTTATCCTTTAAAGCTCTATATAACTTACCATCATAAACAACATAATCTCCAACTTCATACTCGACATCATCATCCCATTCTTCAGCATCATCACATGTTTCCAAATCATCGTCGTCATCATCACAATCATCTATCTCCTCCCAATAATTCCCCTCATGATCCTCAGGGTTTCTATCTTTTTTATCATTTAAAGCTCTATATAACTTACCATCATAAACAACATAATCTCCAACTTCATACTCTATATCATCATCCCATTCCTCAGCATCATCACACGTTTCCAAATCATCGTCGTCATCATCACAATCATCTATCTCCTCCCAATAATTCCCCTCATGATCTTCAGGGTTTCTATCTTTTTTATCCTTTAAAGCTCTATACAACTTACCATCATAAACAACATAATCTCCAACTTCATACTCTATATCATCATCCCATTCTTCAGCATCATCACACGTTTCTAAATCATCGTCATCATCATCACAATCATCTATCTCCTCCCAATAATTCCCCTCATGATCTTCAGGGTTTCTATCTTTTTTATCCTTTAAAGCTCTATATAGCTTACCATCATAAACAACATAATCTCCAACTTCATACTCTATATCATCATCCCATTCTTCAGCATCATCACACGTTTCCAAATCATCGTCGTCATCACAATCAACATCCTCAGCCTCAATACCTAATATTTTAAATTCTTTATTTAAATCCGAAACAATCTCAATAGCATCAAAACCTGAATTATCAACTACAGTAACTGTATGCTCTGAATTATCCTGCTCACTAACCTCATCCATATCTAATCGAGCAACCTCACCACCATCCTTCCTCAATATCAACGTACCTCCATCACTTGAATCTTTGTAACTTTTTATAGTAATCTTAACAGAAGTAGTAACGCCTCCAAGATCAATATTACCTGTAGAATCACCCACTGAATTTAAATTGTAATCGGTTGAATCTTCATAACTACAATCACCCCCTAAATCATAAACCACATCTTTAGAGACCGTTAAAAAAGTAGAATTTATATTATTTGAATATGACATTGTTACTCCTAACAACAAAAAACAAAGTATCGTAATTTTCCTCATAGTAAACCTATTTTTCTAAGTTAAAACTGCCCAAGCAACTAAATATAGCATTTAACAAACTGAAAAACAACAAAATAAAAAAAACAACACCTTAAAACACACGTAAATAAACATATGTTTACACATCGCCATTATTGTTTCAAAAAAAACAAAAAGACAAAAAAAAGCAGCGCATATGTTAGTATGCGCTGCTTTTAATTATCAATTATTTAATTAATCCGGTACTACAATCTTAGCTATTTTCAACTCTCCATCTACATCTACCATCATTACAAAATATACACCCGATAAACTTCTATTCGCCACCAATCTACCGGTCTGATCAAACACTTTTAAATTAATCACATCCTCAGGTTCTACAACAGCTCTGTTTTCAACTCTTAACACCTCTTCCTCAACTAGCTCTACAGACTCTTCACAATCATCTGATGTTGTAAACACACTAGAATCCTCTACATACCACGTCCAATTCAATGTACTAAACGTAACGTCATCAACCTTAACACAAGATAAATTTGGATTCCCTAATATGTTAAAACTATCATTAGGCACTCTTGAATTGAAGTCATTCTTAAACTTTAATTGTTCTAATTGATTATTTTTAACATTCACTATAATCAAACACTTATTCTTATCTAGATCTAAAGTCCCTAGCAATAAATTATTCTCAGCACTTAACACTATAAGATTTAAAGCCGCACTAAGATCTAAAGATGTTAGCTTATTATTATCCACATACAAATGAGTCAACGATTGCTTATACCTTAAATTTATGTCTTCTAATAAATTAGCTTTCACCTCAACATACTCCAATTTCTCATTTACAGCTAAATCCAGATTCGTCAATTTATTAGACCTTAAAACCAGTCTTTTTAAATCAACATTATTACTTAAATCAATACTTGTCAAGCTATTTGTTCCTGCATACAACTCACATAGTAAAGACAAACCTGACACATCTAAACTAGCCAACTTATTCGCACTTACATTCAACACCCTCAACAAAGTATTACTAGACACATCAAGCTGTTCCACTTTGTTAGCAACCATATGAAGCTCTTCAAGAGAAATAAAATACGCTATCCCTGTCATATCAACAATTCCTCTATTGGAAATATCTAAGAACTTCATCTCGCCTACAGCCGTACTTGGATCAATAGAACCATTCACAAGCCCATCCAAATCTAAGCCCATAAAGACCATATACTCTTCCAAAGTGTCAAATTGCTCTAAAGTTTCACCTTCAATTAAACAATCAAATGAGAAAGTACTTACAAACGGATTGTTACAAATATTCAAAATCTGCAAAGCCTCATGAGACTCTAAATCTACCAAATGACCAATATTATTATGATTTAAATACAACTCTTTTAGATACAATACTCCTGATAAATCAATCGTATCAATTTTATTGAATCCAGCATATAAATATTCTAAATTTGGATTCTGACCTAGATTTAAGCTTTCCAACTCATTAGACTTCACTTCTAGCAACTCTAATAATAAATTGAAAGAAACATCCAAGTCATCAATCTGATTCTCACTAAGCCCTAATCGTCTTAGTAATGGATTAGAAGATACATCTACACCTGTTAGTTTGTTCCCTTTTAAATACAACTCTTCCAAATTAGCATTACCAGACACATCTAAAACCTCTAAATGGTTGTAATTCATACTAACATGTTTTAAACTAGTATTCTGACTTAAATCAACCACCCTAAACTCGTTAGCATCTGCCACCAACACCTCTAATCCTATAAGATGCTCTATTCCATTTAAATCTGTAATTCTACTATTAGAAATATTCAAATGTTTGATTGCAGCCAAAGCCGGACTTGGATTCACCACACCATCCACTACATCATCATAACCATGTTTCACTAAGAACCTTTCAAAGGTCATTTGCTCTTTACAAGTAATATCAATACAATCACTCGTTAAATCATTTAAAACATCACAAACATCCCCAATTCCGTCCTTATCTAAATCCTCTTGACCTGGATTTGGTGTATCTATACAATTATCCACATCGTCTGTTACTCCATCATTATCCGCATCGTCATCACACGCATCTCCAATTCCATCATTGTCCGCATCAGCCTGATCTGGATTCGCAACACCAACACAATTATCAACTTCATCATCTATTTTATCTTCGTCCTCATCCTCAAAATCTTCACAAGTAGCTAAATCCAAATTGATATCTCCCTGCACCCAATTATTGTTCTCATTTTGATATTCGAACCATCCTGAAACACCATAATTAGCATTCTTACTATTAGCCGCTAAACCAATCTGGAATCCATAATAATAACTCGCTGGCTTATGTCTTACTGGTTTTTCCTGCCCTGCATTATCTCCAAGCCCAACTAACTTACTTGTACTAGCATCCAAAATATAATACGCCCAGTCTTGATAATTATCTCCTGCTTTTCTACGTTCATTTTTATAAGATCTTCCTAAGGCTTTCCATTCATTCCAGTTTTTCGCATCTTTTAAATTATACTCAATTGACCACTTATCGTCTTCATCATTAATGTTAATTAAAGTACCTCTCAAAGTCGCACTACCATCTGAATACCTAACCAACTGACCTGCATTGTTCTCAAAATAGAACCTTGCTCTTGAACCTTTATAATTACTTAACCACATTGCATGATTACTCTCACCATCCTTACCTTCATACTGAGCAATACAAGACTCATTCGCTGTTATATCCGTATTATCTGATGAGTCCGTATCATCATCGCTTGGAACCTCATCTTCACAAGCCCCCAAATCTGTCCATTTAACCAACGATTCAACCGGCTCTTCATTAGTACTTGAAGCTACTGCCTTATACAATATATCTAAATGAACCACATAATCCCCAACATCATACGTTGTACCATACTCCCAAACAGGAGCATTCTCACAAGTCAACTCCTCATCACACGCATCTCCAATTCCATCATTATCACTATCTAACTGATCTGCATTTGCATCATTTATACAATTATCTACCGCATCAGCCACACCATCATTATCCACATCTGCACAAACATTTTCATTCGCATTTAAATAATCTGCATTCGGTGTCGTATATCCTGAAGCACTTGTCACAACCCCATTACCATCAACAGTTAATCCAGCACCAAAACTTCCAATACCTAAATAACCATTCTCATCTGCATCACTAAACCCTGCCTCTACAACATCCAAACAACCATCTCCATCTGCATCTTGATCTATATAATTAGGATAAGTATCTGAGAACTCTTCCGAATCAGCTACCTCATAATCCACATTTCCGCTATCAACACCAGCAATAGCCTGCACCGCATCAGGAATTCCATCTTCACCAACACTTCCCACCAATCTTCCATTAACATTTGGAATATTATGACCTGCCTCATCCGCATCGTAAATTCCATCATTGTCAGAATCTAAATCCAAATAATCTGGCACTCCATCCCCATCAAAATCGCTTGTACAACTTGTCTCCAACATATCCGAATACACCTCAAAAACACTAATACCATACACTTCTGATTTCAATTTATCAAAACCATCTGGAGTAACTCCACCATATATCGATTCTAATAAAAACTCAAATGAATACAGTTCAACTTCACCAGCAGGTAGCGTACACCTAAATTCAATTGGTATCCATTTTTTAGCATTCAACTGTGTTCTTTCTTCGGTTGTTAAAATTTTATTAACTATCACAACTCCTTTACTGGTATTAAATTTAATTACAGGCCCTAACTCAAATGAAGTATACTCAGGAGAATAATCAAAATAGAAAGCCTTGATAATAAGTTCTTGCTTAACTTCAAACTTTGGAGGACTGGCATAGGTGAATTTTCCGGTACCAGGTCCAGACTCCTCATCGTAACCATTGATATATATATTATTTGTTGGCACCACCTGACCACCGGTCTCTAAAACATAATCCTTAGTACTAGACAAAACAATATTAGCCCCAACAACATTAGAAACAGAACCCTCATCATACAAGAAAGAGCCTCCAAAAGACACACCAGAACCTGGCACTACAAATTCAGTACAAGACTCAACACTATTTAAAATTCCGTCATTATCCGCATCCTCATCACAAACATTACCTAGACCATCATTATCTGCATCGGCTTGATCTGCATTGGAAACATGCATACAATTATCAACATCATCAGTAACACCATCGTTATCTGAATCATTATCACAAGCATCTCCCAACCCATCTTCATCTGCATCTAATTGATTTGCATTGGTTGTATTTACACAATTATCCAAATCATCTGTCACACCATCATTGTCCGCATCATTATCACAAACATCTCCTATACCATCTTCATCCGCATCCAATTGATTAGGATTAGAAATATTTAAACAATTATCTAAATCATCTGCAACACCATCATTATCACTATCTAATTCACAAGCATCTCCCACTCCATCCTCATCGTTATCTACCTGACTAGAATTTTCCGTCAACTTACAATTATCTGTATCATCATCTACACCATCATTGTCATCATCTTCATCACAAACATCCCCTAAATCATCACGATCGTTATCCGCTTGATCTGCATTCGCAATATTCGCACAATTATCAACCTCATCACTAATCCCATCATCATCTTCATCCTCATTCACTACTGGAATTCCAGCATTCATACACCTTGCTCCATCATTTTTAGAACTAGATGGCCCATTGGCAAACAATACAGATATAATAGAATCGCCCGGACTAAGTAGATGTACCGATTTTACTCTATAAATTCTACCATTATCATTAAAAGACACATAAAAGTCTCCCAAACTATCAAAATAAACAGCACCAAACGCACCATTATAACCATCTAAGATTGGCACCAAACCTAAATCCTCTACATCTCCATTTTCTGGATTGATTTTATACAAATGATTTCCACCTTTTGTCACAGTATACAATTGCCCATCATTGGCATTAAAAGCCCAGTCATGTATATCCAAACTCTGAGACAGGTTTATGGATCCTAAATAATCTAAATAAGTATCCGAACTTGGATTTAAATCTACCTTGTAAATCTTTGACTCACTTTTTATATAATAGATCCCTTCGGAATTTACATCACCCACAAAACTTCCACTTACCGGAAGACCGCCAATCTTAAATTCATCTTTTTCAAAAGTTTGCGAAACTCTAATCAACTTTTTAGAACCAATACTTCCCCATATATTTCCATCTTTAGGGTTAAAACCAACAGCATTTATATCACCCGATATAATATCTTGTTTTGCCAATACAGTTTCCCCAGAACCCAGATCTACCGTATAAATATCATTTGCCTGAAAAAGGTAAGCACTCTGATTACAAACAACAGCACTATCATCTATAGGGTCACAAACATCTCCTATACCATCATTATCTACATCTGCCTGATTTGAGTTTTGGTCATACCTACAATTATCCTCACAGTTTGGTATGCCATCATTATCAATGTCATCATAAGCCATAGCAACTCCATTTACTATAGCTCCCATTGGACTGGCACTATTTGCTGTACTAACAACGTTAAAATTCACACCATCAAAACGAATTAAATTATAACTCGCCCCTCCAGATCCATTTGCATAGAATTCATAGAAATCAATTCCATTTGGAGTAGACATTCCCAACATATTAACATTTAGACTAGGAGCTGGTATAGGAAACCCTACCTGAGCAAAGCTCACTCCAACTCTCCTCCATAATCTACAAGCAACACTTCCTCCTATATTTACAAATTCAAAAAACGCTTCTCCGTCATTTGTAGCAATACCTAAAGTACCAACACCCATTGTTGTTGGATTGGAAGTACTTGTTGTAGTAAAGCTAGCTCCATCAAAATCCCAGACAGTCATATGAGACACACCTGTTCCATTATTGGAAAATTCGTAAAACGTCTTATTATCTGCAGTAGCGACTCCTAAAACACTCAACCCAATCTCTGGAGCAGGTACCACACCCGCTGGGGTTAAGTTTTGCAAATCAGAAGTCCACTTGGTACTAAATGACGTAACGCCATTATTAAAAAAGTCATAAAAAGTCGCACAATTATCTTGCGAATAACCTTTTAACGATAAAAAAACAAACAAGGCAACAAGCCAAAGCTTAGGAATAATTTTCTTTTTCATAAGGGGTAAAATTTAATGAATCACAATTTTTTTTTGAAATAAAAAACAACCTACCAGAAGACAAACTACAGAAACAACTGTAGCCTAAAAATTTGCTCTTTAGCCTTCCCAAAGAACAAAAACAATCCCAATAAATAATTTTTTAATATCTAGCAATTTTTTCAAAGCCAAAGGGGTATCCAGCTGAGAAACAGTTAAATGTAAATAAAATTTATGACATAAAAAAACTACAGCCAATTATTCCCTAAATTTGCAGCTAGAAAACACACTAAAATCATGTCCAAAAAAGATATTAGAGCATTAACCAAAGACCAACTTAGAGAATTCTTTGTTTCACAAGGAGATAAAGCTTTTAGGGGAAATCAAGTTTACGAATGGCTCTGGAGTAAATCCGCTCATACGTTTGAGGATATGACAAACATTTCCAAAGATACGCGAGCTATGCTCGAAGAAAACTTTGTAATTAACCACATTAAAGTTGACAATATGCAACGTAGTAATGATGGTACTGTTAAAAACGCTGTAAAACTACATGATGGCCTCATAGTAGAATCTGTTTTAATCCCAACAGACTCTAGAACGACGGCTTGTGTTTCTAGTCAGGTAGGTTGTAGTTTAGATTGTGAATTTTGTGCTACCGCTCGTTTAAAAAGGATGCGTAATCTAAATGCCGACGAAATTTTTGATCAAGTTTCGGCAATCAATCAAGAAAGCCTACACTACTACAACCACAAACTCTCTAACATTGTATATATGGGAATGGGAGAACCCTTAATGAACTACAACAATGTTATAAAATCTATTGAAAAAATTACAAGTGAAGAAGGCTTAGGTATGTCTCCTAAAAGAATTACCGTTTCTACTTCTGGATTACCCAAGATGATAAAAAAATTAGCAGATGACGAAGTAAAATTCAACTTAGCCGTTTCTCTGCACTCTGCCATTGAAGAAACCAGAAACAAAATAATGCCTTTCTCTAAAAACTTTCCGTTAACAGACCTACGTGAAGCTTTAGAATACTGGTACGAAAAAACCAACAACAGAATCACCTACGAATATGTTATCTGGAAAGGGATTAATGACAAACAAGAAGACATTAATGCACTTGTTAAATTTTGCTCCTATGTACCATGCAAAGTGAACTTAATTGAATACAACCCAATTGATGACGGGGAATACCAACAAGCAAGCACAAAAGCAACAGATGCTTACATGAATACATTAGAACGAAACGGAATTGTAGTAAATGTTCGTCGCTCTCGTGGAAAAGACATAGATGCTGCCTGTGGACAATTGGCCAACAAGAGTTAAGCAATAACACAAACTCTTTAAATCTGTTCTAAACAGAACTAAAACATCCTAAAATCACTGACTTAACTTTTTTTTCATAATTTAGCAACCGATAAGCTTTAGGGGTGTTTCCTATTGACTATTGATTATTTGCAATTGACTATTTAGACAATACACAATAAACAACATTCAATTAAGAGACTGAGAATTACCCTTTGAACCTGAATAAGTTAGCACTTACGTAGGAAAAAGCACGGTCGTAGACCGTTTTATTATGAATGTAGCAATGCAAATACATTTCTAATTTCAAGCAAGGCTCTCTTGCAAAGGTTATCAAAGTATTTTTTAATCATTGAATCTTTCAATTTTTGAACACAAACGTGATAACAATTAAAGTAAACAATCAATCCAAAGAAATTCCAGACAGTAGTTCTGTAGCGCAACTATTACAGCAACTAGAACAACCTGAAAAAGGAATTGCTGTCGCCATCAATCAACAAATAATCACCAAAAACAACTGGGAAACCCAAGAAGTTTTAAACGGTGATGATATATTGATTATACAAGCTACGCAGGGAGGATAAATAGTCCAGAGTCATTAGTACAAAGTACTGAGAAACTCTCATAAAAATATAACACGAACACCAATGTACTCGGTACTCAGTACTTAGTACTTAATACTACACAGAGATGAAAAACAAAGACACTGCACCAAAGGAAGGACAAATTACAAGAAAGCCATTTCCTAATTCAAAAAAGATTTACGTACAAGGTAAAATTCACCCACAGATTAATGTGGCAATGCGTGAAATTAGCCTGAGCGACACCAAAGATTCTATGACAGGTAAATTAACACCTAATGAACCTGTTACTGTTTATGATACTTCTGGACCTTATACAGATCCTAACAAAGAAATCAACGTACACAACGGTATCGAAAGAATTAGAGAGCAGTGGATTTTAGATCGTGGAGATGTAGAAGAGTTAGATTCTTTTTCTTCTGAATATTGTAATGAGCGTTTAAACGACAAAAGTTTAGACCACATGCGTTTTGATTTAAAACACAAACCAAAACGTGCTAAAAAAGGACAAAACGTAACACAGTTACACTACGCTAAAAAAGGAATTATTACTCCAGAAATGGAATACATTGCAATTCGTGAAAATCAGCGTATTGATGAAATGACAGAAATTAGAAAGCAACATCCAGGAGAACATTTTGGAGCTTCTATTCCTGCAAAAATCACCCCTGAATTTGTACGTGAAGAAGTTGCTAGAGGTCGTGCAGTAATACCATCCAACATTAACCACCCAGAAGCAGAACCTATGATTTTAGGTAGAAACTTCTTAGTAAAAATAAACGCAAACATTGGTAACTCCGCTACTACATCGTCTATTGAAGAAGAGGTTGAAAAAGCAGTATGGGCTTGTCGTTGGGGAGCAGATAACATTATGGATTTATCTACAGGACAAAATATTCACGAAACTCGTGAGTGGATTGTACGTAACTCTCCAGTGCCAATTGGTACCGTACCTATTTATCAAGCGTTAGAAAAAGTAAACGGTGTTGCCGAAGACTTAACATGGGAAATTTTCCGTGATACGTTAATTGAGCAAGCAGAGCAAGGAGTAGATTACTTTACTATTCACGCCGGAGTATTGTTACGTTACGTACCTATGACTGCCAAACGTGTTACCGGAATTGTATCTCGTGGAGGATCTATCATGGCAAAATGGTGTTTAGCTCACCACAAAGAAAGTTTCTTATATACGCATTTTGAGGAAATTTGTGAAATCTTAAAATCTTACGATGTTGCCTTTTCTTTAGGAGATGGATTACGTCCAGGTTCGGTTGCCGATGCCAATGATGAAGCTCAGTTTGCAGAATTAGAAACTTTAGGAGAATTAACTCAAATTGCTCGTAAGCACGAAGTACAATGTTTTATTGAAGGACCGGGTCACGTGCCAATGCACATGATTAAAGAGAACATGGAAAAGCAAATTGAAGTTTGTGACGAAGCTCCTTTCTATACATTAGGACCTTTAACAACTGATATTGCTCCAGGTTACGACCACATTACTTCTGGTATTGGTGCTGCTATGATTGGTTGGTACGGATGTGCTATGTTATGTTACGTAACGCCAAAAGAACACTTAGGGTTGCCAAACAAAGAAGATGTACGTGTAGGTGTGGTTACTTATAAATTAGCGGCACATGCTGCCGATTTAGCCAAAGGACACCCAGGTTCTCAACACAGAGATAACGCACTAAGTATGGCTCGTTTTGAATTCCGTTGGGAAGATCAATTCAACTTAGGATTAGATCCAGAACGTGCATTAGAATACCACGATGAAACATTACCAGCAGACGGAGCAAAAGTGGCTCACTTCTGTTCTATGTGTGGACCAAAATTCTGTTCTATGAAAATTTCTCAGGAAGTACGTGATTTTGCTGCCGAAAACGAAATTTCTGACGAAAACGAAGTATTACAAAAAGGAATGGAAGAAAAATCTCAAGAGTTTAAAGACAAAGGATCGGAGGTGTATCTTTAGTCAATTACAAATTACGAATGTTCAATTGCGAATTAATTGAACATTCGTAATTCCTAATTCGTAATTCCATGATTGTACTCATTGCACCAGAAACAGACATCCCAAACGAACTTGAAATACTCAACAAGTTATTTCAAGAAGGATTAGAATATTATCATTTCAGAAAACCGCATAAGAACTACCAAGAACACTGTGATTATTTAAATCAAATAGATCAAAAATATCACAACAGAATTGTAGTTCATTATTTTCATGAGTTGATAAACAAATACCATTTAAAAGGAATTCATTTTCAAGAGCAGAAACGTAGAGATTGTTTAGACACACCTAGTGATTATTTTGTAAAACTAAATAATATGTATGGTAAAACCATCAGTAGTTCTTTTCACGAACCAGAAGAATTAGAAAATTGTGATTTCGAATTTGACTATCATTTACTAAGTCCTGTTTTTTCTTCTATTTCTAAACAAGGATATGAAGGTCGTGGTTTTAATGTCAATCATATCAACAAAACCATTGTAGGTATGGGTGGTGTTACTACCGAGAATTTAGGTGAATTTGACAAACTAGGTTTCAAAGGAGTTGGAGTTTTAGGAGGGATTTGGAATAGCAAATTGCCTATTGAAGATTTTAAATTGATGAACAGTCACTTCGAGTAAATTTCTGTAATGGAATGAAAGAAATTTGTATCGAGAAGTTTTCGATACATTTTATTCCTCTACGTTTCATAAAACACTCAAACTGACAAATAAAAAATGAAAGAACATAAATACATATTGACTATCGCTGGCCATGATCCATCCGGAGGTGCCGGACTTACTTCAGACATTAAAACGTTTGAAGCACACGGTTTTTATGGACTTTCGGTTTGTACAGCAATCACGGTTCAGAATGATATTGATTTTGCAACGTGTATTTGGATAGAAGAAGCTATAATTATTGCTCAAATAGAAACTTTATTTGATCGTTTTGAAATCCCAGTTGTTAAAATTGGCATCATCAAATCCTGGGAGACATTGTCTATTTTATTAGACAAACTACATGCTTTAAACCCTGATATTAAAATCGTCTTAGATCCAATCATCAAAGCAACAGCAGGTTTTGATTTTCATACTACCGAAAGTCAAGATTTACTAGATAAAATTTGGAAAAAATGTTACTTCATCACTCCAAATTATGATGAAATTCAATTGTTGTATCCCGAAAAAGACATAGAAGACACCATTGAACATATTAGTAGTCTCACCAACATCTATCTAAAAGGCGGACATAGAAAAGATAAAAAAGGTTGGGATGAATTGTATCATAGTGGAATTGTAATGGTAAATATTCCACCAATTGCCACAACCATAAAAGAAAAACATGGTAGCGGATGTGTATTATCTTCTTCATTGGCTTGTAATTTATCTTTAACACAAGAACTAGAAGATGCGTGTAAAGCTACTAAACAGTATGTAGAAACTTTTTTAAATTCGGATGATTCTTTGTTGGGAACGCACATAAGAATTGAAGGATTGGAGAATATGAGAAGTTCAGAAATTAAGAATTCTAGGAATGAAGTATTTGAGGAGTCTAAGAGTAAAGAAGAGCTTGATAACCAAAACCCATTAAACTCAATTTTTTATGGAGAAAAGTAAAAGTTTTGAAGATTTATTGGTTTGGCAAAAAGGACATGAATTTGTGCTGTCGGTTTATAAAATTACCAAGCTATTTCCAAAAGAAGAAATTTATGGACTTACATCACAGTTTCGAAGAGCAGCTGTATCCATCACAGCAAATATTGCAGAAGGTTATAAGCGATTAAGTAATAAGGAAAAACTACGTTTTTATAATATCGCTCAAGCCTCGTTAGAAGAGTGTAAATACTTTTTGATACTGTCTCGTGATTTAGAATACACTGACCAATTTCAAAAACTTAATGATTTAATAAATGAAGTAAGTAAAATGTTGAACGCTTATTGTAGAACTATTGCTAATAAAAATTACTCATAATTTCTAAATTCTAAACTACTGAGCTTCTATAATTCTTAACTTCTACAATCCTCAATACCTAAAAAATGACCATCAACAAACTCCACTATATATCACAAGGAAGCAACCCTAAAGAGCATCTAGAAAACATACAACAAGCGTGTCAATCTGGTGCTGAGTTGGTGCAACTACGTTTAAAAAATCTATCTGATAAAAAGATTCTAAAAGCTGCTGAAGAAGCTAGAGAGATCACCAATCATTTTCAGACAAGATTAATTATAAACGACCACTATAAAATAGCTAAAGAAATTAAAGCGGACGGTGTTCATTTAGGATTAACGGACACAAATCCAACACTTGCAAGAAAAGAATTATACTCTTGGCAAATTATAGGAGGAACGGCAAACACCCTACAAGACTGCCAACAACGTATACAAGAAGAAGTGGATTATATTGGTTTGGGCCCGTTTAGATTTACCAACACCAAAAATAATTTAAGTCCAATATTAGGTTTAAATGGTTATCAATTAATTATTGAAGAGTTAAAAACCGAGACTCCAATTATTGCCATTGGTGGTATAACTGCAGATGATATTTCTGACATCTTAAACACAGGAGTTTCTGGTATTGCGATGTCTGGAGAAATTACAAAAGATTTTAATCAGATTAGAAATATTAATAAAATTTTACAAGCAGGTAATTCACAAGAGCAGAAGTATAATTTTAGCAACTAACCTCTAAAACAATGGCCAATAAAACACAACCCACCAATGCAAATGTAACGGACTTTATCAACACTGTTGAAAAAGAACAAAAGCGCAAAGATAGTTTCGAAATCTTAAAAATGATGGAAAAGCTAACAGGGGAAAAAGCTGTAATGTGGGGAGAGAGTATTATTGGATTTGGACAGTACAGCTACAAAACAAAATCGGGTATAGAAGACAATTGGTTCACCTGTGGTTTCTCGCCCAGAAAAGCAAATATTTCCTTATATCTAATGGGTTGTGACATCAAAAAAAGTCAAGACCTGTTAGACAAATTAGGAAAACATAAAACCGGTGTAGGCTGCTTATACATTAACAAATTAGCAGATGTAGACACCCAAGTTTTAAAAGAAATAATACAAAGAACAATTTTAGAAGTTAAGAAGTAAAGTAGTATAGCTCGTTTCCGAGCAGGAGTTAAGGATTGTAACAAATCCGAACTCCTTCACTCCTCAAATTCTTAAATTCTTAACTACTTAAAAACATGGACACATTAAAAATCGCAGATAAAGAGTTCAACTCTAGATTATTTACAGGAACAGGAAAATTTAGTTCTAACGACTTGATGGCCGATGCCATTCTAGCTTCAGAAAGTGAATTGGTAACAGTCGCTTTAAAACGAGTTGATGTAGACAACGAACAAGACAAAATGCTACAAAGTATTAGTCAACCACACGTTAACCTACTACCCAATACTTCTGGTGTAAGAGATGCAAAAGAAGCTGTGTTTGCTGCACAATTAGCTAGAGAGGCGTTAGAAACCAACTGGATTAAATTAGAAATTCACCCAGACCCTAAGTACTTATTACCAGATCCTATAGAAACATTAAAAGCTGCAGAAGAATTAGTAAAATTAGGCTTTGTAGTAATGCCATATATTCACGCAGACCCTGTTTTATGTAAAAGACTAGAAGAAGTAGGAACGCAGTGCGTTATGCCTTTAGGAGCTCCTATTGGAACTAATAAAGGATTAAAAACTATGGATTTTTTAGAAATCATTATAGAGCAAAGTAATGTACCTGTAATTGTAGATGCTGGTATTGGAGCACCTTCTCATGCTGCGTATGCAATGGAATTAGGTGCAGATGCTGTATTAGTGAACACGGCCATTGCAGTTTCGCAAAACCCTACAACTATGGCCAAAGCATTTAAAATGTCCGTAGAAGCGGGTAGAATGGCTTACAATGCAAAACTAGCAACCATTAAAAAACATGCAGAGGCGAGTAGTCCGTTAACCAGTTTTTTACAGTAGCGATGTATATAGGAGTTCAGAATTTAAGAAGCTATAGTTCCCTTTGGGAACAGGAGTTAAGGAGTATAGAATATCATTACGATTCTTAACTCCTGCTCGTTTACGAGCTTTAACTTCTTAAATTCTGAACTCCTCAAAAAACAACAACAATGAAAACATTCCAAAACATATTCGATACCTACAACTGGGACGAAACCCTCTCAAGCATCAATGCTAAAACAGCACAAGATGTAGCGCATGCTTTAAACAAAACCAAAAGAGATTTAGAGGATTTTAAAGCCTTAATTTCCCCTGCTGCCACTCCTTACCTAGAGCAGATGGCACAACAAAGTATGGCCATCACTAAAAAGCGTTTTGGAAACACAATTCAGATGTATGTGCCTATGTACCTGTCTAACGAATGCCAGAACATATGTACGTATTGTGGATTTAGTATGACCAACAAGATTCCTCGTAGAACCTTAACCGATGATGAAATTCTAAAAGAAGTCGCGTTTTTAAAAGAGAAAGGATACGATCATATTTTATTGGTAACAGGAGAAGCCAACAAAACAGTTGGAGTTCCCTATATAAAACATGCTATGGAATTGATTAAAAATCAATTCTCTAACATTACCATTGAGGTACAACCACTAGATCAAGATGAATATGAAGAATTAAGAGAGGCTGGTCTATATGCTGTTTTGGTCTATCAGGAAACATACCACAGAGCAGAATACAAAAAACATCATCCTAAGGGTAAAAAATCTAATTTCAACTACCGTTTAGACACTCCGGATAGATTGGGTAAAGCTGGAGTTCATAAAATTGGAATTGGAGCTTTATTTGGTTTAGAAGATTGGAGGGCTGATAGTTTTTTTGTGGCCTTACATTTAAAATACCTACAGAAAACGTACTGGAAAACAAAATACTCTATCTCCTTTCCTAGGTTACGCCCTCACAGTGGTGGTTTAGAACCAAAAGTAGAAATGACAGACAAACACTTAGTACAAACTATTTGTGCTTTTAGGTTGTTGGACGAAGATGTAGAACTTTCTATGAGTACTCGTGAAAGTGAAGAATTTAGAAACAATATTGTGCATTTAGGGATTACTTCTATAAGTGCAGAATCTAAAACAAATCCCGGAGGTTACACTGTAGACCCGCAAACCTTGGAGCAATTTGAAATTTCTGATGAAAGACCAACAGAGGATATTGCTTTAATGCTATCTAACCAAGGACTAGAACCCGTTTGGAAAGATTGGGAAACGTTTAATTAGTATTAAGTATTAAGTAATGAGTACTAAGAACAGTAGCTACTCAATACTTTGTACTTTGTACTCAATACTTTGTATTTGTGAAATTAAATCAAAACGAAAAAACACTATACAGTAGACACTTACTTTTAAGTGAAATAGGTATAGAAGGACAAGAAAAATTGAAAGCCGCTAAAGTGTTAGTAATTGGTGCTGGTGGTTTGGGCTGTCCTATTCTACAATATTTAACCGCTGCTGGTGTTGGGACTATAGGAATTGTGGACGGAGATACGGTGGATGTAACCAACTTACAACGTCAAATTTTATATACTGTTGACGATATTGGTAAATCTAAAGCTCGTAGTGCAGCCAATCGCCTTAAACAGCTTAATCCTTACGTAAAATTCTCTATTCATGACTTCTTTATAAACACGGAGAACGCTTTACTCCTTTTTTCCGAATACGACATTATTGTTGATGGATCTGACAATTTCCAAACACGTTATTTATGTAACGATGCGGCCGTACTAACAAACAAACCTTTAGTTTTTGGATCTATTTTTAAATTTGAAGGACAAGTTTCTGTATTTAATTACAAAGAAGGACCAACGTATAGATGCCTATACCCTGAACCTCCAAAATCTGGCTCAGTACCTTCTTGCTCAGAAATAGGCGTACTTGGAATTCTTCCAGGAATTGTAGGAAGTTACCAAGCCAACGAGGTCGTAAAAATAATTTGTGAAGTCGGAGATATCCTAAGCGGAAAACTACTCACTATAAACACACTTACAAATCAGAATTTTGTATTAGGATTCAATAAAAACCAAGCTATTAAAGTCACCGAATTAATTGACTATGATTTTTTCTGTGGTGTAGATAAAGAAACAGACATCAATACTGTAACCTATTACGAGCTTAAAGACTTACTCCATAAAAACCTAGTTGAATTAATTGATATTAGAACCTCTACCGAAAGGGAAATTTACCACATAGGAGGAAAACACATACCTGAAGAAGACATCCGAAACAATCCATTGTTATTAAACTCAAAAACACCAATAGTACTATACTGTGAGTCTGGTAACAGAAGTGCAAAACTTATCAAAGATTTAAATTTACCCTTCAAATCCTTAGATGGTGGTATATCAAACAAAAAAGCTTCTAATTAAATTAGAAGCTTTTTTGTTTATAATGAAGCTAGATGATTGAACCCATCTACTCTCGTTTTTTTTGTAATTTTAGAAATATCAATAAACTTTTCTATCTCTTGTATTTCTTTGGTCTTTTTTGAAGAATTAAAATGATTTGCATATAATAATTTTTCACCCTTATCACTTACATATTCTACAAAAACAGCTTGTTTAACACAAGTAGTACCGTGTTTTGTAGTAAATGCATTCGTCATATTTTTCTTCAACACCGGAGAACTCCCCGTTCGTATTCTTACTTCATTCTTACTACAATCTATTTTTATATCAGCATATAATTTTTTTGATAAAAAATCATCTGTTAAAAAATAACCACTGTATTCCTCAAAATAATCTACAAAGACAATTCTGTTTATTTTACTCCACGTTACTACACACTTTTGCTCTGAGGAATTTACGACCTCAACACCATTTTCGCTAAAGGACCAACTGCCTTTTAAACCAAACTTGGCTAGTATTTTTTTCATATAACAAATATAACTATTCTTTAGACCATTTATATCCGATATTAGTTCTGGGGTATTTTTTATTTTTTTGTCACTAATTACCTCTTTTATTAGACAATCTTATATTAATATCTTTCTTCAATTTATTTTTTCGCAATAACCTTTACATTCATCTCTTCTACTTTCTTGTTAGAAAGCTTAGATGGTGACTTAAACAACAGATCTTCTGAGCTTCCTGTCTTTGGAAAAGCCATAACTTCTCTAATAGATGCCTTTTTCTCTAAAATCATCATTAAACGATCTACTCCCCATGCAATACCTCCATGTGGCGGTGCTCCGTAATGGAAAGCTTCATACATAGTTCCTACACTCTTTAACATCTCTTCCTTATTGTAACCCATGTTTTTATAGGTTGCTTCTAAGATTTCTGGTTTGTGAGCACGAACAGAACCTCCACCAATTTCATAACCATTTAAGATTAAATCGTATTGCTGTGCAATAATAGCTCCAATCTCATCTTCCTTCCCATTCATATGCTTTTCTACATCATAAATAGCTGGCATAGAGAATGGGTTATGTGTAAACGTCCAACGTCCCTCGTCAGTTTTCTCAAACATAGGGAAATCTACTACCCAAGCAGGTCTTAATTCCTTTGGATTGATCAATCGTAACATAGCTCCTAACTCCTGACGAACGGCATCTAAAGCTTTGTTTGCTGTAGCGTAATCTGCAGCCGAGAAGAATACCACATCTCCTACTTTCGCATCTGCAGCTTTGATAATATTTGCAGCAATCTCTTCTCCTAGGAACTTAATAATTGGAGACTGTAAATCGTTCTCATTTACAAAAATATAAGCCAACCCTCCTAAACCATGTTGTTGCGCTATAGAAGTTAACTTTTCAATCTGTCCTTTAGACATACGTTTTCCTCCTTGTTCTTCTGCAGAAACTTTAATACACTTTACAATTCCCCCTTCATCAATAGGTTTAGAGAACACTTGGAACGTAGTATCTTTTACAATGGCTGTAATATCTTGCATTGGCAATCCAAAACGTAAATCTGGACGATCACAACCATATTTGTCCATCGCTTCTTTATAAGTAATTACTTCAAACGGACGTAAAATCCATTTGTTACCATAAATTTTCTTTACAATGGTATTAAACATTTCGGTATTTAAATTGATAATGTCTTGCATAGAAGCATAAGCCATCTCAATATCCAATTGTGTAAACTCAGGCTGACGGTCTCCACGTGAATCTTCATCACGGAAACAACGTGCAATTTGGAAATACTTGTCAAAACCTCCTACCATCAACATTTGCT
The DNA here is from genome assembly GCF_054182685.1 of Wenyingzhuangia sp. IMCC45574. NCBI lineage: Bacteria > Pseudomonadati > Bacteroidota > Flavobacteriia > Flavobacteriales > Flavobacteriaceae > Wenyingzhuangia > Wenyingzhuangia sp. IMCC45574. The sequence goes on from NZ_CM135169.1 coordinate 2,281,447, forward strand.
TAAACTGCTGTGGTGCTTGTGGTAAGGTATAAAACGCTCCTGGCTCTTTACGAGAAGGCACAATAAACTCTCTTGCCCCTTCGTCTGTACCTGCTGTTAAAATTGGAGTTTCTACTTCTAAGAAACCATCCTCATCTAACATATCGCGCAATAACTTTATTACTTTATGACGGTTTACAACCGCTTTACGTACTTCTTGATTTCTATGATCTAAGAACTTGTATTCAAAACGAACTGCTTCGTTAGAACGCATTGCTTTTTTAATTTCAAAAGGTAACGTTCTCGATAGATTCAAAATATCTAAATCCGTAGCTTCTAATTCAATCTTACCTGTTCTTAGCCCAGCATTAAAATCATCTTCATTACGTCCTACAATCTTACCTATTACAGCAATTACAGACTCTGGCTTTAACTTTACCAACTCATCTAAGTTCGGGAAAGTTTCACGCTCTAAACGAACCTGAATCACTTCGTAAGAAGCATCACGTAAATCAATAAAAATTAACTCTCCATGATCACGTACACTCGCTACCCATCCACTTAAAGCAACAGTCTCTCCAACATTGTTCTCATTTACATCTTTTGCAACATGTGTTCTGTATGTGTCTTTTACGATTAGCGGGATTTCTGGTAATACTTCCTCTTCTTTAGTATTAAGTCCAGAGTCTTTAGTATTAAGTTCATCACTTGTAGACTTTGTACTTTGTACTTGAGACTTTGTATTACCCGACAGGGTCTCTATAATCATCTCACGAATTACGTTCCCCGGTGCTCCTTTACCAATCTTCGCAATTACTTTACCAACTAAAACTCCTGCTTTTCCTTTGTTACCTCCTTTAATATCGTTGGCAATGGCTTCGTTTTCTGCAATTGCAGCATCTACAGCAGCTTGAATCTGTTCTGTAGAAATGGTATTATCTGCAAAGTACTTTTTGTAGTCAAACTTAGCATCAGCTAATAAACCTTCAATGGCTTTTTGCACCAATACATTGGTCACTTTTGCTGCTTTGAATTCCTTGAAAATATAGATTAAGTCTTCAATATTCTCAATTTTATCGTAGTCCTCTGCTTTTAGGTTATTGGTCAATGTTTTTGCCACAAAAGCAACATCTCCAATCGCATCAATCAAACTCATTACGGTTTTAGAGCGTACCGCATCTGCAGTAAAGAACTTAGCATCCTGTGGTTTTACTTTTCCATCAATTAAAATAGTTTCTACCGCATGTGGTAAAATACTATTATCAACCTTTATAGCATCTACCACCTCTTTGATAGCAACAAACGGTAAATCTGGCTCAGAAATGTAACGATAATCGGCATCGTACTCTTTCTTACGCATGGTTTTTGTTTGTTTTAAAGCCTCATCCCACAATACTGTTGTTTGATCTGGTCTAAAGTCTTTGTGCTCTATAAAGTAGTTTAATTGCTTTTCTATTTCTTCTTTTAAAGCCTCTACCATAAACTTAAACGAGTTTAAGTTTTTGATTTCTGTACGAGGATTTAAAACATCTGTACCTTTAATTCGTAATGAAACAGAAACATCCGATTTAAACTGACCTTTTTCTAAGTTCGCCTCCGAAACTCCTAAGTTCTGAACAATACGTTGTACGTACTGAGCGTATGTTGAAGCATCCTCAATATTACGAATACAAGGCTTGGTAACAATCTCTATTAACGGGACTCCCGCTTTGTTAAAATCTACCAAAGAAATGGTTTTCTCGTGCACCAACTTCGCTGCATCTTCTTCTACGTGTACTTGTTCTATCTGAACGGTAAACTGAGATCCATCGTTTCTATAACAAGCCACTTCTCCATCTGGAATAATTGGATTATGAAACTGTGTAATCTGAATATTCTTTGGGTTATCTGGGTATTCGTAGTGTTTACGATCCCAAGATGTAATTTCATTAGAAAAAGACGAGTTAACCGCTTTACCAAAGTAAATAGCCTTTGTTAAAGCCTCTTTGTTTATAGCAGGTAACACTCCCATTTGCCCCGTACAAACCGGACAAATATTTACGTTTGCAACTTCGCTTTCTTCGTTGGCACATCCACAAAACAATTTTGATTTTGTGTTTAAACGAACGTGTGTTTCTAAACCAATTACTAATTCTATTCCGTGCTCCTCTATGGCAGCATTTAATCTATCTAATTCCATTATTGCACTTGGTTTAAGAAGTTTGCAAACTGTAAAATTGTTTGTTCTTTATTTTTTGCTCCAGTAATCTGAATTCCTGTCTCTGTTCCAAACGGGCATGTTAAGGTTGGTAATTGACCCAAACTAAAACCTACCGTATAAGCATCCGACAAATACATGGCATGAGGATTGCTTAACACCTCTCCTATTTTAGGCACAGGTCCTGGTGTTACAGGCGATAAAATGATCTCTACTTTCTTAAAATCTTCTTCAAAAGCAGTTTCTATCTCATTTCTTAACTCCTGACCTTTTAAGTATATCGCATCGGAGAATCCTTGAGACAATACTTGATTTCCTCCTACAATTCTTCTTTTGGTCTCTTCTGTAAAATTCTCAGAACGTGTAATCATGTACGTGTCCTTTAAACTATTCCCTTCTACTCTATCTCCGTAATTGGTTCCATCCAAACGAGACAAGTTCGATGCTGTTTCTGCCATTGCTAAAGTATAGTAAGTAGAAACCAACGTATCTGCGTTAAAGAAATCTAATTCCTGCACTTCATATCCTTCTGCCTTAATCTTCTCAACCGTTGCTAAGAAATCTTCTTTAACATTGGCATCAATTGCATCGTTTTCTATAAAGTTTTTAAAGTAACCTACTTTTATACCTTCTGGTTTAGCAGCCACCACCTCAGCTTTAATCTCGGTAGACATAACAGAAGTTTGATCTTTAGCGTCCTTACCACTAATTACATTCATAACAATAGCAACATCTTCTATAGATTTTGCCAAGGGTCCAACGGTATCTGTAGACGATGCATAAGCCATTAATCCGTAACGAGATACTCGTCCGTAGGTTGGTTTTAAACCATAAATTTGGTTATAACCTGCTGGCTGACGAATAGAACCTCCTGTATCTCCTCCAATAGAAAAAACCGTATAATCTGCAGCAACGTTTACCGCAGAACCTCCTGATGAACCACCTGCTACCAAACTTGTATCTACCGCATTTTTAACACTTCCAAACACCGTATTTTCAGAAGAAGAACCATGACCAAACGAATCACAGTTTTCTTTGGCAACTGGAATAGCACCAGCATCTAACAATTTCTGAATGGCAGTAGCAGTATAGGCCGATTTGTATTGTTTTAACAAATCTGAACTTGCAGACGTATAGGTTCCTTGTACCATGTATACATCTTTAATTCCAAACGGAATTCCCTCTAACAATCCAATTTCTTCACCGTTGGCAATTTTAGCATCTACTTTGGCAGCAGCAGCTAGTGCCATGTCTTCTAAAACCGTGTTAACTGAATTGTATTTATTTTCTTTTAGCAAACCTAATTTCTCTTGTACCAAAGCCGTACAAGTAATTTCTTTGTTTACTAACTGATTGTGTATTTTTTGAATTTGACTCATTTCATTCGTGCTTTAGGCTTTAGGCAATAGGCTTTAAGCATAGAGCTTATAGCATACAGCATAAAGCGGTATCCTTACCCCTCTATTACTTTAGACACTACCAAGTACCCATCCTTCTGTTTAGGAAAGTTTTCCTTAATGATTTCTTTGGTGATTTCTGAACTGTGTTCTACTACATCTTCTCGCAAATTGTCTATAGACACCGCATTCTTTGCATTCTGATTTGATGAATTATTATTTGTTTCTGCGTTTTTAATCACGTCGAACAACTTCTCCACCGCCTCAGAAGACTCTGCTCCTTTGATGCTAGACAAGATGTCTACAGGCATTATTTTACTCATTTCTATGCTATTTAAATTCAGACTTCAAGGATGCGAAATTACAAAAGTTTTAATGGACTGAAAAAGGTTTATTCAACCTAGTTTCTTTTAAATAGAAAACAGCCAAATTCCCTATAGAAACCTGGCTGTTTTCACGAACAACTAATAAAAAAAACAACTATCTCTTAAATTCAAGAACCTAGACACTAGATTCAAGAACTAAAAACTTCGATTTTGAATTTATCGAATGGTAATCTGGTACTGCAATACCGCCATCCCTTTCCTATCTATCTCTTTTAACGTACTAGCATCAAATACTGGTCTGTACTGATACCCTAAACTTATCTTATTCCCATGCCCCATTCCGTTTAGGAAAAAGTTCACCGTAAAATCATATACGGTCATTTTATCTTCCAATGCATCAAAATCTGAATGCTGAATGGCAACGTTCGGTTGTGCTATTACTTTTTTGTTGACTGGAAACGCATATCCAAATTGTGTATACCAGGTAGTTCCTGTTCCCATCATAGGATAACCGTTACCATCCTTATTGTAGGTGCTTCCAGAACCGCTATCAAAAACAGATCCGTTGGCATCTACTGTTCTTATATAATCCTTTCCTAAATCTAAATTGTAATACCCTAAATAAGCAGTAATTCCTTGCTCATTAGCCAAAGGCAAACTCAAAAAAGAATCTATTGCCCAAGTTTTCATATCGTACAAATTGGTTTCTGGCAACATGGCATCTCCATCTGCAAACGCTTTTTCTTGAAACTGTCCACCAATACCAATATTAAACACCTTCTTTTTGTTGATATAAGTCCCAGTTTGGTAAGCTGACTTATTCGATTCTTCCTCAAAAAACTGGTACTTTACATAAGTAGAAAAACGCTTTCTTGGTCTGTTGTTTGCAAAATCAACTTTACCATTAGGAGCAGAGGATACAGAAATCGGATTCGAAATCACAAAACGGTAATCTATTTTTGCTACTTGACCTTTGAACCAAACACTTAAGTTTCGTCCTAAATCATCGTCTCTGTTTACCGTAGTTAAAGAGAATAAAGGTGAGTCTAAGCCCATTAGAGACTTAGAAGAACGTACGTTCCATCTGTCCAATCCTTGCCAACCAGATTTCCCCATACCAACTTCAAACTTTTTGCTAAACGCATACTCCAAGTACAAATCCAATACTTGCAATGGAAAGTTTTTAGACTTCTGATTAAAGTTATTCCCTCCAAACAAGGCATATCCATATATGTTGTCTGTAATCTGAGACGTAACCGGAATTCTTAACCTACGGATAGAAACATCTGCATAATTATCTGTTTTCTCTCCATTAATCTCTGTCCCTTCGTTCAATTCTGAATACCTAGCCCAAAACTGTGTGGTGATATTCCATTTTATTTTTGGTTTCTTTTGTGCCTGCAACCCTATTACAGACAATAAAACGATAATTAAAATTCTAAACCTCATCATTATTTCTTCTTTACATTCTTGAATTATTCAATCACTTCTAAATCAACCCAACCATTTGGAACCCTAGAATTACCAATACCACAATTAATGGCCCGAGTAGCCCCGCTATAAGTCCTCCAAATCGGAAATCTTTTTGCGTTATTAACCCTGTACTAAAGGCAATTGCATTGGGCGGTGTAGAAATTGGGAAGAACAAAGCTGTAGAAGCACTAAACCCAATTACTAAGGGTAAAATCAACGGATTGTCCGTAGCTAAAATAATTGCAATAGGAATTAATATAGTCGTTGTAGCCGTGTTACTCATAAAGTTAGATAGCACTACGGTTATTAAGGCAAATACCGCAATCATTACCCCAAAATTTAAATCGTATTGATTAATTAACCCTACATAATAAGCAGCCAATCCTGTTTCTTTAATTGCCAACCCTAAAGACAAACCTCCTGCTACTAACATTAGTGTATCCCAAGGTAATTTTCTAACGTCTTCTGAGTTTACAATACGGAACATGGTTAACAACATAATTGGCAACATAGATACCGATGAAGCAGAAATTCCGTGTAACTTTCCTGTTAACCACAACAACATGGTTACTACCAATACTCCCAATACAAATTTCTTTTTTAGTAAGAATATTTTTTCTGTAGACCCTTCTTCTGGCTCACCCTCTCCTAAGAAACTTAAATCTATAGTAGATACTCTAGGAATAAATTTGCTAATTAAAATCAACCAGAAAATAAGTACCAATACAATCGCTACCGGGAAACCAATCATCATCCACTCTAAGAATCCGAATTGAATTCCGTTTTGCAACAACCCATCTACCGCTACCGCGTTGGGTGGCGAACCAATAATAGTCCCCATACCTCCTAACGATGCTGCTGCAGGAATACCAATTAATAAGGCTTTGGTAATTTTAGCATCTTTGGGTAAAGTCTTTAAAAAAGGCAATACCGATGCAATCATCATAGCAGTAGTAGCTGTGTTACTCATAATCATAGAGAAAATAGCCGTTACCAACATAATCCCTAGCAATACATATCTTGGTTTGGTTCCAAAACGTTTAATGGTTAGTTTAAATATGGTTTTATCTAGCCCTACTTTTTGCATGGCTTGTGCCATAAAGAAACCACCTAACATTAACCATATTACCGAGTTAGACCATGTTTGCACGTATTTTTGCACAATTTTGTTAGATGTGGTAGGATCTATATCGTGGTAATGTTTACCGAGGGCAAAAACCAAGAACCCAAAAATTAAGAGTCCGACCGTAAAGGGGGGAATGGCCTCTGTTACCCATAAACAAACGGATAATATTAATAGGAATAATACATAAATTTGGGGGGTATCTAACTCTGGAGACTGTAAAAGATACGTTCCTCCAAAAGCCAAAATGATACTAATTAAGAAATTAATAATTCGTCCCTGAAAATCGACCATGGTTTGTACCATCTTGTATTTTCTAATCGAATCTAGCCTTGAATCTGCCATACCAATGTGTTTTAGTTTGATACTGTAAAATTCGCTAGAACCCCTTTTTTAGAATATGACTTTGGTCATACCTGCTCATTTTTACAGATAATGCAAAGAATGGCTCTTCTTTTATTTTTTGTGTGTAGTGATATCGTTTTCGACACTATTTTATGTAAAATTCTCCCCAATTAATTGACATCTTAAAGATGCAACCCTCCATTTTTTCTTTTGTTGTACCGTATTCTATCTTTTTAGTATATTGTAGTACCTATACTTTTTACCCCAAAAACAGCCAATAAATGTATTGCCAAGTATTTGTAAAAATGGTGCCCGCCGTTTTGCAAAGTGTTGCCCGCCGTTTTACAAAATGGTGACCGCCATTTTAGATTATCACACGGTGCTTATTTCTTTTTCATACCGTTCTCGTTTCTTTTTTACTATAGTCCTAATTCTTTTTTATACGGTAGAAATTTTGGTGTGCTACTATACTGCTATTTTATTCCTTAAATGCTATGGAAAATTAGTTTATATTTGAGTGGGTAAGCATTGCTATGAGATTGGCTTATCGATTCGATTGCTATAGACCGAATGAACTTACCTTTTGTACACTTATAACGAGTTAGCAAACATACGAATGAACATCTTTGGGTTTAAGAAAAAACAGGAATATTCAGCAAAGGAAATACTAAAGCAACTTGACAAATGTGCTGAAGAGTTTACCTTTCCAATGTTGGACAATGGCTACGTTTATCCGATTCACTCAAAGATGAATGCTTACCGAGATGAAAAACGATGGGCTTTAATCATCGAAGTAATCGGATTTAATTATCGTGGCGGAGGACACAACGGAACTTCTAATTGTCTACACATTTTTGGTAACTGTATAGAAACAAAGCCTGGAACCGACAACGCAAACTTTTTATATATAACGGACAATAGTGCGGACAACTCGACTTTTGACGAAGAATATTTGGAAAGTCTAAATCCACAAGCAAAAACGATGCTTTTACGCGGAAAAGAATTGAGTATTAACCACAATAGAGAATTTTACCTGAATAAAGGGATTGAACTCGAGGATAAAGACAAAATTTTCGTTTGGGAATTTATAAGAGGTTTAGAGCCTGAATACAACAATGAATTAGAAGCAACCGAACAAGAAATAAGAGAACGAATTCCATCGGATTTACCAAAAATTATGGAACTGACTGAATGGTATCATCCAGATTGTGCTGATTCGGAACTTCCAAGTAAAAATGAAACGTTTAGGCAAATAGCCAAAGTTTTGGAAACTGGAAAAACGGAATTCTACAAACCAACTAATGAACCGAATAATCATTGGAAAAACTGGCCAGATGGTGGAACACTATAGAAAAGTACGTTTGGCAACAATGTATAACCGCAATAACGGCGGATTCGACTACGTCCGAATCCACTCTGAATTGCTAAAATCAGTGCCAAACCGAAAATTAACGCATATAAACCCGTAACTAACGATTATACTAGACCGTTGGCTAATATTGTAATGAAAGATAAATCTAAAACACACCCTACTGAACTAAACTACAGTCTATTGCTTGAAAAATTTACAGTAGATTTATTTTTTATTCAAACTATTATCCACTTATATGAATCTAATGTTATTGAATTCAAATTTGAAGAATTTAAAACAGGATTGTTCATTGAAAAAAAATACTACTTAGATATTGGAGCAAATTTCTTTAGCTATACTTCTAAAAATTTTGAATACGAATTTTTGAAAGTATTTTATCAAAATACTGGAAAAATTGAAATCGGAAAATACATTTCACTTGTAATAAATGAATTACTCAAAAGCTCTAATTGGAAAAAAAAATTGGAGGAAAAGTTTAGTGAAAAAGAAAAGTTGAAAAATGAAACAAAACAAGAAGTCTCTAGTATAATAAAAACGACTAAATATTTTAATTATAGTAATTACTCAAAACCTGTTCTGAAACCAGAAAACAACCATAAAAAAGAGCTATACATTTTAGAAACAAATTTAAATTTCAATCTGATTGATTTAGTATATGAAAAAGCTAAACTTTTTATCTTAAAAAAAGAGAGTAAACCGAATAATTCGCACTGGGGTAATATTAATGCTACAGCTGGAATCTAAAAAACATTAGCCAACAAACAAGTTCAATTTTCGGCTTTGTTCTAAACTTAAAGTTCTGTACTTTTAAACAAGCTTTGTTTTAGTTGATAGACTTCTGCCCTATCAACCCAAAACCTAAGCTTATTAAACCCGTTGTACTTAATTAACGACATGAATTTAACCAATGAACAAATACTAAACCTTAAACGTATTTATTACTCTAAGGAACAGAAACTTCATACTGATTCATTTGTTGCTAATAACAATAAGCCACACCCAAAACCAGAAAAAATAATTACTCAGTTAGTCAGACTAGATTTAATCGAAATTGAAGATGATGAAAACCCACTCTGGTGCTCTCCCGAAGTTTCGGGACTTTCGAGTACTTTTACGATCTAAATCGTATGTACGATAAATATTCATAAACACAACCTGACCCTATCACAAAGTGTCGAGAGAGCATCATATGAAGGATATAAAGTCAATATCAGCCAAAAAGGAGTTTAGCGTAAATACGCTAATTATGATATAGATACTAGAAAGTCCCGAAACTTCGGGAGAGCACCAATTTATAGTACATAATTAGACAATACATTAAAAACTTAACAATTCAGAATCCCCAAAAAAAGAAAAAATCAAACTAGACTTTCACCCCAACTAGCCCATTCCCAAAATCAAAATCTTTTATTTAAGCCCCTTTTTTGTTAGAACAGAAAAAAAGCACAATTCTACAAGCCCAGAATTTAAAATAAAGCGTTTTTTAAGCCTTTTAAGCCATTTTTAGGATTTGCTAGTTTTTCTACTTTTTATTAACAATTCTATGGGAAACAGTCTTATTTATTTATATTTGATAGGTTTTGAAACTAAAAATTCTAATAAACACATAATATAAGTATGAGCGAAGAAATGAAGCCACAATACTCCGCAGATAGTATTCAGGCACTAGAAGGAATGGAGCACGTACGTATGCGACCATCCATGTATATTGGAGATGTAGGTGTAAGAGGATTACACCACCTGGTATACGAGGTAGTAGACAACTCTATTGATGAAGCTTTAGCTGGACATTGTGATACAATTTCCGTAATTATTAACGAAGACAATTCTGTTACGGTTCACGATAACGGACGTGGTATTCCGGTTGGAATTCACAAAAAAGAAGGAGTTTCTGCCCTAGAGGTAGTAATGACTAAGATTGGTGCCGGAGGTAAGTTTGACAAAGATTCTTATAAAGTATCTGGAGGTTTACACGGGGTTGGTGTTTCGTGTGTAAACGCATTGTCGGACCATGTAAAAGCAACCGTATACAGAGAAGGAAAAATTTGGGAGCAAGAATACGAAAGAGGTAAAGCCCTGTATCCTGTTAAAACTGTAGGAGAATCTGATATTACTGGAACCAGTGTAACGTTTACTCCAGACAAATCTATATTTCAACAAACTACAGAGTACAACTACGATACCTTGGCAGCTCGTATGCGCGAATTGGCCTACTTAAACAAAGGAATCACAGTTACTTTAACAGACAAAAGAACCAAAGACGACGAAGGGAACGATGTATCGGAAGCTTTCCACTCTACAGAAGGACTTTCTGAGTTTGTAAAATATTTAGATGGTACACGTGAGCAGTTAACGGCAGGAGTTATTTCTATGGAAGGAGAAAAGAACGGAATTCCTGTAGAAGTTGCCATGGTATACAATACCTCTTATGCTGAGAACTTACACTCGTACGTTAACAATATTAACACACACGAAGGAGGTACACACCTTTCTGGTTTCCGTAGAGGATTAACAGGAACGTTAAAAAAGTATGCCGAGGCTTCTGGAATGTTGTCTAAATTAAAATTCGACATTGCCGGAGACGATTTTCGTGAAGGTTTAACCGCTATTGTATCTGTAAAAGTACAAGAACCTCAGTTTGAAGGTCAGACCAAAACAAAATTAGGAAACCGAGAAGTTTCTGCTGCTGTAAGTCAAGCAGTATCAGAAATGTTAACAGACTACTTAGAAGAAAACCCAGACGATGCTAAAACCATTGTACAAAAGGTAATCTTAGCAGCACAAGCACGTCATGCAGCAACAAAGGCTCGTGAAATGGTGCAACGTAAAACGGTAATGTCTATTGGTGGTTTACCTGGTAAATTATCTGACTGTTCTGAAACAGACCCAGAAAAATGTGAAATCTTCTTAGTAGAGGGAGATTCTGCAGGGGGAACAGCAAAACAAGGTCGTGACCGTGAATTCCAAGCTATTTTACCATTAAGAGGAAAAATCTTAAACGTAGAAAAAGCAATGCAACACAAAGTTTTTGAAAACGAAGAAATCAAAAACATGTTTACCGCTTTAGGAGTTACCATTGGTACCGAAGAAGATAGCAAAGCCTTAAACTTATCTAAATTACGTTACCACAAAGTAGTAATTATGTGTGATGCCGATGTGGATGGTTCTCACATTGCTACCTTAATTTTAACGTTCTTCTTTAGATACATGAGAGAAATGGTAGAGCAAGGATATGTGTACATTGCTACTCCACCATTGTACTTAGTTAAGAAAGGAGCTAAAAAAGAATACGCTTGGGACGATAACCAACGTGACATGATTAACATGAAGTTTGGAGGATCTGCAGGTATACAACGTTACAAAGGTTTAGGAGAGATGAATGCGGAGCAATTATGGGATACCACCATGAATCCAGAATTCAGAACTTTAAGACAAGTTACTATAGATAGCGATGTAGAAGCAGACAGAGTTTTCTCTATGTTAATGGGAGATGAAGTACCACCACGTAGAGAGTTTATAGAGAAAAACGCGAAATACGCAAACATTGATGCTTAACACACATCAACATTTTATATAAATTTAAAGGAGATAAAAGCTATTTTTATCTCCTTTTTGTTTTATTTAGTAGCTTCTAAAAGAAGAATCTATTATGAAAAAAATCTTATTTGCCTTATTCGCACTTATCACCACCATCTCATTTAGCCAAAAAAGCGTATTGTTACGCTACAAGTACAAAGAAGGAGATGTGTACAAACAAAACATAACACTGCATCAAAAAATAGATACTATGATGACCCTGGACATGTCGATGAACATGTCTATGCATATAAAAACTGCCAACAAAAAAGGGTTTAGTTCGTTAATGAGCTTTGGCCAAGTAACCATGGACATGGCTGCAAATGGTCAGAACATGAAATACGACTCTAATACAGACGAAGCAACTATGGATCCTTTTGCCAAAGGTGTACATAGCAGCATGAAAGCTTTACTAGAATCAACCGTTTTATTTGATTACGACAAGATTGGTAATATTAAAAACGCTACCATTCAATCAGGAAATCCAGACATTCAGCAGTTTAAAGAAAACATGAATAGCATGACTTTCCCTACGGAAAAAGTAAGCGTAGGAAGCGAATGGAAGTTTTCTAAAACAACCAAAGAAGGTTTTACTCTAAACGTTACTTATAAAGTTACAAGCATTAAATCTGGTAAAGTAAATGTAGATTTAAGTGGTGAAATCCCTAATTTTAATGGAGTAATTTCTGGAACGGGTTGCATTGACGTTAAAACAGGTAATATTGATAGTATGATTATGTTGATGAACATGGCAGTACAAGGACAAAAAATTGACATGAAAATAAGCACGACTATTGAAAAGCAATAAACCAAAGCAGCTTGGCTTTCTTAACTGGAATACAATTGCATACATACTGGAATTCTTCCAGTTTTAGATAAAAAATTACAAATACAAAAGCCCATTAAGAACTACTTAATGGGCTTTTTTAGTACGGTACCCCACAACCAACAGCTCACTCAAAAAGTAAATACTCAAAAACAAAGCTCACAAACACATAAATCACCACAAAAAGCAATTATTAAATATTATATTCATAACAAAAAGACTGTTTTGTTTAATATTTTTAAAAATAAATCGATTCTGTTCTATTTTTTAGTTTAGTGACAGAAATCATATTCACATAAGCTACAATTCCTTATTTTTAGTACACCTAAAAGAAATTAATCACTTAAAACCATAATCACATGAAAGTAACTGTAGTTGGAGCTGGTGCCGTAGGAGCATCTTGTGCAGAATATATTGCCATTAAAGACTTCGCTTCTGAAGTGGTAATTGTAGACATTAAAGAAAACTACGCAGAAGGAAAAGCAATGGACCTAATGCAAACCGCTTCTTTAAATAATTTTGATACTAAAATTACTGGATCTACTAACGACTACTCTAAAACAGCAGGTTCGGACATCGCAGTAATTACCTCTGGTATTCCAAGAAAACCAGGAATGACACGTGAAGAGTTAATTGGAATTAATGCCGGAATTGTAAAATCTGTTGCTACCAATATCTTAGAATATTCTCCCGAAGCTATTATTATAGTTGTATCTAACCCAATGGATACTATGACCTACTTGGTAAAAACACAACTAGACATTCCTAAAAACAGAATTATTGGAATGGGTGGTGCTTTAGACTCTGGTCGTTTTAAATACAGATTGGCAGAAGCTTTAAACGCTCCTTTATCTGATGTTGACGGAATGGTAATTGGAGGGCATTCTGATACTGGAATGATTCCTTTAACTCGTTTGGCAACTAGAAACTCTATGCGTGTTTCTAGATTCTTAGACGAAGAGAAATTAAGCGAAATTGCCGAAGCTACCAAAGTTGGTGGGGCTACCTTAACTAAAATGCTAGGAACTTCTGCTTGGTATGCACCAGGAGCAGCAGTATCTGCAATGGTACAAGCAATTGCAACCGATGCTAAAAAATTATTCCCATGTTCTGTGTATTTAGAAGGAGAATACGGACAAGAAGGATTGTGTATTGGTGTACCTTGTATTTTGGGTAAAAATGGGCTAGAAGAAATTGTTGAGATAGAATTAAACGATGAAGAAATGGCAAAATTTGCCGAGTCTGCAGCAGCCGTTAAAAAAACCAATGGCTTGTTAGAAAGTTAATAACTAAACCTTACATAAACACCCTGTAAAGCCTTTTACTTTTTTAGTAAAAGGCTTTATGTTTTACTAAAAAAGACCGCTCACAAAAAATGTGTAGCGGCCTTCACAAAAAACATCATCACTAACTCAATGTTTTTCTTACTTAAACAATAATCAACTTAACTCACGGATTAATTCTTCATCAACTTCTTTATATAAGAACTATTTGATTTATCTATTTTTAAAATGTAGATCCCTCTTTTTAGATGCCCTAAATTATAACTCGCTCCTTTTGCAAAACCTCCTTTAAATTGTTGCACCTCTTTTCCAGTAATATCATACACAGTAACCTCATCTGTTGCTATGCTAATTTTAAACTCACTCGTAACAGGATTAGGAACCACAGAAACTGTTTTGTCATTTTTAACAATCTCATTACTTAACGTACTGTAAGAAGGTTGGTTCCCATATATTTTAAACTGCCCTGGTTCTATGGTAATTCCAGAAGTTACATTACTTACCTCCATAGATGTAGTTCCAGTTCCGTCCATTAAATCGTACCACGTTCCGGTATAAGGAAAATTTGGATTGATGGTTTGGCTCGCCACAGAAAAGTTACACAGTACTACCACATTTTTTAACACATCGCTTGCTAGGCCATTATCCCAAACATAGATTCGTTGTTTTATATTGTTTCCATCTGGTAAAATAGAAAAGTCTCCTTCAAACACAGGCTCGTGTACCTTTAACTCAATAAGTCTAGACCAATCATTGTATATTTTTTTTCGATGACTATCCAGCTCCCAATTCTCTACCCACTGTGGTTGTGGCTTGGTATCTAACTTGCAATCTCCAGCAACCGGATCACTTGGTGTATTTACGGTTCCAGAAGCACAAGTATAAATTGAATGCTCCATTCCTAATTCTACAAAATGCCAAATCATTTTTGGCCCTGGTATGGTAAACAACGAAGCTCCATGTGTAGACATTCTAGACAAGGAAACCGTTATGTCTTTTACATTATGACTAGACAAGGCCGAGTTTCCAAAAGAAAGATTCTTATACATCAACCTTTCCTCATCGTGACTCTCTGCATACCCCAACAATCTTGGCTTGGCAAACCCCTTAGTTCTATAATCCATAGCCGAAATAGCTGCATTGCTAGAATACCCCATGGTTAATTGATTGTAAGCATCTGTAACTTTACCCCACATCATAATTCCTTTGGCAATTCCATCTGCCTCTCCAGTAACTCTATAATCTGCCCATTGTTGCTCTTCTGTATTGGTTCCTAAATGTTCAAAAATTACATACTGATTAGGATCTAATGCCCACTGATAATCTGCATACTGTTTTAAAACAGTTACTCTATCTTGCTGATAAGCATTGGTACAGGACTCGTTAGCTTCGGTACAATTCTGTGTAAACCCTTTGGTTAAATCCCAACGATATCCGTCTATTTTAAACTCCTCTATCCAATATTCCACCACCTGCTTTACATATTCCTGTGTTCTGGTTTGTTGATGATTAAAATCGGACCCTACATTGTAACTGTGCTTAGGTGTTTCATTAAAATAAGGACTCTCAGAACTGGGTTCTCCCCATCCATCACCATCAGCATCGTTCATCCACATTCTAACCAATGGATTTCTACCAAAAGCATGGTTTAGAGCAATGTCTAAAATAACTGCAATACCATTCTGATGACAAACGTCTACCAACTCTTTAAACTTAGCCGATGTTCCATAAGCCTTATCCAAAGCCATATGAAAAGAAGTATTGTACCCCCAACTTTCATTTCCTTCGAACTCCATAACGGGCATCAACTCAATTGCGTTGATGTTTAAGCCTTTAAAATAATCAATCTTATCAATCAAATCCTGATAATTTCTATCTGCATCAAAATCCCTTACCAAGACTTCGTACACTACCAAATCTTCCTTTTTAGGTTTTACAAAGTTGTTTACTTGCCACATATACCCATCACCCTGTGTTTGCAGTACCGTTACTTCTCTTTCTTGCCCTGTTGGATATGTTGGCATATTTGGATAAGTATCCGATGAAATATATGGATCGTCAAAAGGAGACAAGACCAATGTAGAAAAAGGATCTGCCGTTTTCACCATACTAGGAGAATTGGCAATAGGAGTTTGGTCTACCACCCAATACTGATACGTTTCTGTTGCTGATAGTCCTGATAGTGTAAGCCAAAACTTACCCGAAGTAGGATCTTTTTTCATTACATAATTCACCCCCGGGTCGTAGTTATTAAAACTCCCTGCTACATACACAAAATCCTTGTGTGGTGCATCTAACACCAATGTAGCTTCTGTAGCAGAAACAGCATTTATTCCATTCTTTAAACCTGTAGGCATAGCCTCACTCACCACATTGGGAGCTACCAAAACACTAAAACCTCTAGCAATTGTTTTCCCAGATTTTTCGATCTCTAAAGTATAGGTTTCGTTATCTGTTATGTTAGCTAGTGTGTAATTGTAAACAGAAATATTGCTTTGCGTATTTACAACAACACCTTCTTTGGTTTTTAAAGTATAGGTTGCATTTCCGTTTGTATTAGATGCACTTACTGCTAGGTTATTTCCTGAACCCACAACAGTAGTACTTCCTTCTGTTGGACTTGACAAGGTTGCCTGAAAAGATCCAATGCCAAAGAAAAAATCTGAATTCCCATTATCCTTTAGCTCTTGGCTTCCATTTTCATTTCTAAAAACCATTCCCATTTTGGTAATGGAAGAAAAGTCAGAACTGGTCAGCCCATAATAATCTTTAGGTACAAAAGTGATAGACCAAAGTCCTCCAACCAAGGTCATTTCTCCCACACCATCGTCTTGCCCCCAATTCCCTATTGCATGTTGCCAAGGGTTGGCATCCGACCCAACACCCGAGTGCATATACACTTTACTCGGGTTGTTAAACCCGTTACTATCTGTTGCCGTACTATTAGGGTCTACCGTAATAGTAATGGGTGTTTCCTGATCTATTTCAAAAGGAAAAGGACTTATAGTTACCTGCGCATAGGACGATATACACCCTACCAAAAGCAGGATTGCTTTTAGGAATTTATGAATCATATTTTCTATTTTTTTAGTTCCCAGCTACCAATAAAGAAGCAGAACGTGCTGGAATTAGTATCTCTTTGTTTTGAATTTTTGCACCTCCTAAAACATCTTTATAATGCTTCCCATGCAAATCCAAACACACTGTTTTTGGTTTTTCTGAAATATTAAAAACCGCTATTGCTTCGTTTTCAGAATCAAATCTTTTATAGATTAAAACCTCATCGTCTCCTTGTAAAAATTCAATTTCGCCATGAATCAACACAGGGTACTCTTTTCTTATTTTGATGAGCTTCTGGTAATAATTGAATAATTCGTTATTAAAAGCTACTTTATCTACAGGTCTTTTTCTTCCTGTAGGATGAGTTGTTTCTTCATCAAAAGTATAATCTGGCCACATTAATGGTTTTCTAGAAGAAGGGTCATCAGCTCCCCACATTCCCATTTCGTCTCCGGCATAGATATGTGGAGCTCCAAAATAGGTAAACTGTTGCGCTAACAATAACTTTACCTCTTTGTAAGTAACCTCATCTGGTTTCTGAATCTTATACGCTTCGTTCTCGTGTACTTTACACCCTAGCTTGTACTTGTTTTTGTTAAACATAGAAGTTAACAACCTTGGAGTATCAAACCCACAAGTATAATTCATCATGGCATAGCGTGTACTTTTTCGTAGGCCTTTGTCAAAACTTGCCAAGCTATCTGTAAACTCAGTAGCACTAATTTTATTGGGTGCCCCTGCAAAGTAATTTCTAGAAGCTCTATACCAACGGTAGTTCATAACACCATCAAAAACATCTCCTGTTAAAAACGGAGCAGGATTCAATAATTTATCAGGAAATTCTTCCCACCATATTTCTCCTAACAAATAAGCATCTGGATTGATAGCTCTTACCGTTTTTCTAAAATCTCTCCAAAAGCCTAAAGGCATTTCTCCAGCTACATCCAATCGGTATCCATCTACTCCATCACTAGTATCTCCGTCTTTATTTGGATCTAGCCATCTTTTGGTGATATTAAAAATATGCTGCTTTGCTTGCTCACTATAAATATCCCCTTCAAAAGAACTTACTTTTTTAGACAAGTCTTGTTTTTGTGTTTCTCTAATCTCTGGCAACGTAGCTACACCTGCCCAACCGTGGTATTTAAATTCATTTTTTTTCGTCTTTGGATTGTCAAACTCCTCTACCCAATACCAATCTTTGTATTTAGATTGCTCTTGATTTTTAACTACATCTTGCCAAGCCCAAAAGGTTTGCCCAGTATGGTTCCACGAATAATCTAAAATGACTCTAATCCCTCTTTTATGAAACTCTTTAATCACCTTTAGAAACAACTTATCAGCTTCTGTAAATTGCCACGTACTCGGATCTTCAGGTATTTCACTTTTGATAGTTTCTATATCTTTCTTTGGATTGGGACCAAAATTACGATCGATATGTCTCCAGTTTCTAGCATCGTATTTATGTAAAGACGGAGCATCATTTAAAGGACGAAAATAAACGGCCGTAACCCCTAAAGAATCTATATAGTTTACCCTATCTAAAACTCCTTGCAAGTCTCCTCCATAACGTCTTAACTGTACTTTGTCAACAAATTTGTTTAGTGTATTCCCAAAAAAGTCTTTATGCCCTTTGGTATTTTTAAAATACTCATCCTCTTTGTACCAATCTTGTGTCCAAGGAGTTGTTTTCCATCCCTCAGGGACAAAACCAGGGTAAGACCCCTGAATATCTGCAGCAGTTGGATCGTTCGTAGGATCTCCGTTTCTAAAACGCTCTACTCCTATCTCGTACCAAACCACTTCTTTAGCCCACGCAGGCGGTTCGTTAAAAGCAGTCTTTTTAGCTGTTTTTATGACTGGTTTTGTGTTGGATTCTTGACATGAAATACACATCAACAGAGAAGTAAATACAATAATTATTTTTTTCATTTTGATGATTTTTAAATCCTATTTCTTTAACAAAAATTCCAATGGAATGTGTACACGTTTTTTCCAAGCATCCTCACTATGATTTTCTCCTGGAAAATATTTTGTCAACCAGTTTTTGGCATCAAATCCTTTTTTAACCATAATACCATCTACCTTTTTCTGAATCTTTGGATACAAAGCATCTAAAGTTGCATCTCCACAATCAAAATAAATTTTATGATTCTTTGGGCATGGCAATGCTGCTTTAAGATAATTTAAAAATGCATCTGGCACCACATTATTATCCAAAGTAAAAGTACCTGGCCAATGTGTAGACAAACAAGCTGCTCCACCAAACACTTTTGGATATTCAGAAATCGCATAAAAAGAAATCAATCCTCCCATACTGCTTCCCATGATAAAAGTATTTTCTCTATCTGTTAAAACCGAATATTTTTTATCAATCATTGGTTTTAACTCCTTCACTAAAAACTGTAAGTAGTTATCTGATACTGGCTGAAAATCTTTTTTAACTACCCCCACTTTTCTCAATTGAGAACTCACCGTGTCTTTTTCAACAGTCGATAAATTTTCAAATGGTTTTTGCGGGAAATAATCTATATGACGAGTTTTTCCTCCGTTCCAAATTCCTACTACAATTACTTTTTTAATCTTATCCGCCTTTGATAATGCTGTAATTGCATCGTCTACATCCCACGATTGCTTGTTCCATGCAGCCTCAGTTCCCGAATCGTATATCATCTGCCCATCGTGCATATATAAAACAGCGTATTTAGAGTTGCTTGAATACCCCTCTGGCAACCAAACATCAATATTTCTGGCAGTTATATATTTTGATTGAAAGTTTTCTATTCTTTCAACCTTTCCATTAACCACTTTTGGCAATGGCTTTTGCCCCTTTACTTGTAGTGATACAACAAGGAGCATCAATAATAAAACTACTTTAAACCTCATACCGTTTGTTTTATAATTAAACACAAAGAATAAAAAGCCTGTTCTACAAAAAACAGAACAGGCTTAAATTTATACACCAATTAGTTTTTAGTAACTGTGTAAGTGTAAGATCTAGGGGTACTTAAATCCATAATAATGGTGTAGTTCCCAGCTTCTGCAATAGAAATATTTGTTCCTGCATTTAGGTCTAAAATACCATCACCATCTTCATCACCATAATTTCTTTCCCATGCATCGTTTGCTCTAAATTTTATTTCTCCTGCTACCAAATCTAAAGTTGCCTCCCAAACTCCAGTAGCAGTATTATAGGTCATATCTTGGTCAGCATCCCAACCACCTGCAGTAGCATCTCCAATTACTCCCCAATCGTACTTTGTAATAGCATATACAAGCGACGTTGTGTTTACTTCTACAAAATAATGTCCTGTTGCAGCTTCTGCATTGGACTCTCCATCTTCTGTTAAAACTCCAGAAAAACTTCCATCGTCTCCGTAGTCAACATTCCCCCAAGCATAATTTCCGTCACCATCAGGGGCTACAAATTTAAACCCACCATCTAACCAAAGGTATCCTTCGTAATCTGTCTCTCCAAAAGCAGAAGAAGAAATTAAAGGAGCTGTTGTTGGATTCCATCCTTGGTGATTCCCAGGAACAGATAAAGATGGCAACTGAGCTGTATATGGAGTTACTGCAAGAGACAAAACCTCTGAAGCTACCTCTCCAGACCCTTGCGATCCTACTGTTGATAAAATTCTTAACTCTAAAGCTCCTTCTTGGAATGCTGGCAAACCTGCTGCAATTGCAAATGTATTTAATTGATCTACTGTCCAAGAATAAAACGTTTTACTTGTTTGACCTGCAATTATAGGCTCTACAAAATCTGTTCCTGCAACAGCTAACTGAACTGTATAAGTAACCTCTACATTGTGACCATACTTACTACCATCCCAAACAATGGTTGTAGCTGTTTTTGTCTCATCCTGAATTTTTAATTCTAAGTCTACTCCTCCTGTTGGAGTTAATATCGCTGGCCCAGTAATACTGTTTGTATCAATCACTAAATCTGATTCTTCTGCACAAGAGGCCATTAGTACAAGAGCTATCAAAGTGATAACTCTTGCCTTTTTAAAATTTATTTTTTTCATCATATTAAAGTTTAATATTGATCGTTTTGTTTGATGTTAGGGTTGGTACTAATAATGTTATTAGGGAATGGGAATAACTCTCTGTATTTCCCTACTCCAGTACCTTGAGAAGCTCCACCTTTAAAAGGCCATAAGTATGTATTCTCTGTAAACTGACCATTTCTAATTAAGTCTGTTCTACGTAATCCTTCCCAGTACAACTCTCTTGCTCTTTCGTCCATTACAAAAGCAACGTCTAAGTCTCCAGAATTAATGTTTCCAGTAGCATCTCCATAAGCTCTCTCTCTTAATTCATTGATTAAGCTTACAGCTGTAGCAGTACTTCCTGCTCCACCTCTTGCCGTTGCTTCTGCATAATTCAAATAAATTTCTGCCAAACGAATTAAAGGCAAATCTGTATCGGTATGATTTCCTGTTGGATCGCTACCTGCAACTCCATTAGAGTCTACATTTTTAAACTTGGCAATTGCATAACCATCTGTAAACTCATTCGCAATGGTAGTAATCTCGTAGTTTTGACCATCACTATGAAACATAGCCCTTGCATCTGCCCAAGCTGTTGGTTCCCCTCCAGTTCTAGTTCCTGTTACCGCTCCATCAAACTTTTCTACCAAACCTTTGGTTGTTCTTAAACCAGACCATCCTCCGTTTACTCCAAATTCAGCAGCATCCATAGAACCTCCAATAGCAGCGTGTACTAAGAAAGTAGTACCTGCCCAAGTTTTACTATTCAATCCGTCAAAGTTTAACGCATAGATAAACTCGTTTTGAGCTCCGTTTGTATGGTTATCTGCTAAGAATAATTCGTCGTAAGCAGAACCATTTCCATTTGCATCGTTGATATTAATAATATATGAAGAGTTGATTACTTGCTCTGAAAAAGTAACACACTCATTGTATTTAGCTTCTCCTGTATATACCTCTGCATTTAAATACAAACGTGATAACAATGCCCAAGCAGCTACTTTGTCTACTCTTCCGTATTCGTTAGCTCCAGAATCTTTTAACAAATCCTGAATCTCTAACAATTCAGCTTCTACAAAATCAAACACTTCCTTTCTAGTATTCTGAAGCGGCAACGCAGTAGAAATTTCTGTTGTAATTGGCACACCTCCATACAAGTCCATTAAATTATAGTAAGCATAAGCTCTAATAAATCTAGCCTCAGCAATAAAATACTGTACCTCATCGCTTCCATTAAATTGCTCAGCATTGCTAATAAATGAGTTACTAAAAGATACTACCTGAGCCAACCTATAGTACAATGCCTCAATTAATGTATTGTTTGCAGACCAGTTCATCTCGTGTAAATCTGGCAATCCTGGGTCTCCCCAACCTACTACAGCTTCATCTGTAGTTAATTCGTTCATGTAAAACAACATTCTAGAAAACTGAGAAGTTCCTTCATCAATCCCATCAATATCTGCTAAACCATCTGGTCCTTTTTGCCCTGTTAATACCAAACTAGCATATACTTTGGCTAAAGCACTCTTTACATTGTCCTCATTTGCAAATACATCTTGCTCTGTAAAACTATCTGGATCTATTGGATTCTGATCTAATTCGTCTGTACAACTAGAAAAAGTCATAGCAGCTACAATTGATGCAATCCATATATATTTATTGTATTTCATCTTTCTAAATTTTAAAAGTTAACATTTAATCCAACCACAAAAGTTCTTGGTCTAGGGTAAACATTGTCGTCTATTCCTAAGTTTACTTCTGGGTCTAAACCGCTATAATCTGTTACTGTTAATACATTCTGTACAGAACCGTACACTCTTACTTTAGTGTCTTTGTAGAATTTAGGAAGACTATACCCTAATGTAACATTATCTATCTTAAAGAAAGAAGCCTCTTCTACATAGTGATCGCTAAATAAGTTTACTTTTTGGAAACCTGTTTGATTGTAACTTGTATGAATGTTATTTAGAATTTCTAAATCCGTTAACTTATCAGAATAACCTTTGCTTGATGCAACATTGTTATACACATAGTTTCCTATACTAGCTCTTGTTACCATGTTAAAGTCAAAGTCCTTATACTTAACTGTGGTATTGAACCCCATTGTTACATCTGCATATGGATCTTTGTACATGTACATATCCTTATCGTTTAACACTCCGTTTCCGTCTCTATCTACATAAGCTCCTTCAATTGGCTTACCAGCAGTATCATAAATTTGCTCAAATACTAAATAGTTAAATGGTGCATATCCTTGTACATGTGTTTGGATTTTGTTCCCTGTACCTCCAGCAATATCTCCTGTAAATTGTTGATCTGGTAATCTTGTAATCTCATTCTTATTGTAAGAAATGTTGTATCCTAAAGAAACACTTAAATCATCGTTAGAAATTGCTTTCCAGTTTACATTAAATTCAACCCCTTTGTTAACCATGTCTCCTAAGTTAGCAGCAATTCTGTTTCCAAAGTTTGTAAATGGATCTACCACCGTATTTGCAATTACATCTCTCGTTTCTTTTCTATACAAGTTAAAAGAACCTTGAATTCTGTGATCTAAGAAAGCATAGTCAATACCTGCGTTGTAAGTTCTACCTATTTCCCACTTTAAATCTTTGTTTACAGGGTCTGGACGGTATGTTTGGTAATACTGATTTCCAAACTGATAGTTGGCAGCAGAAGTACTTCCTGTGTAACGAGTTAAAAACATATAGTCTTTCAATCCGTTTACATTACCTACTTCTCCGTATCCTAATCTTAATTTTAATTCGTTTACAAAATCAACATCTTCCATAAAGTTTTCCTTATGAATATTCCAAGCTGCCGCAAAAGATGAGAAAATTCCCCAACGATCCTCTGGGCTTAATTTGGAAGAAGCATCTGCTCTTAATGTAGCCGTTAATAAGTACTTCCCATCATAGTTATAGTTTGCTCTACCAAAATAAGACAACAATGTACTTCTGTATTTATCAACAAACTCGAAGCTGTTTCCTTCCTCCTCTGCCTCACTATTGTAATCGTACTTTTCAGTTTCGAACTGTTGGAAAGAATATCCTCCAACAACATTCAACCCATGTTTGTTAAAGTCTTTCTTATAGGTTAAATAGAAATCAAACAATTTGTTTTGCGCATTATTTCTAAAAGAAGTTCTAGACCCGTTAAAAGTCTCATCTGAAGTTGGCATACTCGCAGCCGTTACTTTTCTACCATGTACATTTGTAATATCTACACCTGTATTAACGGTTGCAGTAACTTCTGGCAAGAAATGTAACTTGTAATCAATCTTAGCATTCCCAATAAAGTTTCTAACTTCAGAAGTATCATCTACTAAGTTTAACAAAGCAACAGGGTTTGTTGGCACTAAGTTTAACTGGTAACCATTTATTCCTGTCCAAGCATAATATCCATCAAATATTGAGTTTTCATCGCGTACTGGTTGAGTTGGATCAAAATCGTTTGCAGCTCCAATTGCATCTCTGTTTGCAAATGTGTTTTGTGTAAAACTTCCTCTACCATTTAATTCCACTTTTAAGTGATCGTCTAAGAAAGAAGGCATTACATTTACCGATGCTGTAGTTCTTTTAAAGTTATCTGATTTTAAAACACCATCTTGATCGCTATACCCTAAAGAAACTCTTAATGGTGTATTTAATACACTACCTCTAGCACTAAAGTTATGTTGATGACCTATAGCAGTTTGGTAAATTTCATCTTGCCAATTTGTATTTGCATCTCCTAATTTAGCAATGTCGTCTGCACTACCAATAGTGTTTACCAACTCTCTAAATTCATTTGCTCCATAAACCTCTGAATCTTGTGTTGGTGTGTAGATAGAAGTTGCAGCATTGTAAGAAAACTTAAATCCACCTTTTTTACCTTTTTTAGTTGTAATTAAAATAACCCCATTTGCCCCTCTAGATCCGTAGATAGAAGTTGCCGATGCATCTTTTAACACCACCATACTATCAATATCATCTGGGTTAATGGTATTTAAGATATCTCTTGCTCCTCCTAAAGTTTCATCGCTTAATGGCAATCCATCCAATACAATTAAAGGAGAACTAGACAATACCAAAGAACCTGTACCTCTAATTACAATGTTTTGCTTATCTCCTGGTGCACCACTAGACGAAGTAACGGTTACACCTGCTACCTTACCAGTAATTAACTGTTGTGGAGATTGTTGAGGACCTGGGTTAAAAGATTTAGAAGTAACCAAATCTGCAGAACCTGTTAAATCCTCTTTCTTAGAAAAACCATAACCTACACTTAGTGTTACAACTTCTAGACTAGTAACATCTTCTTCTAATTGTATATCTAATTTTCCATTTTCTGGAATAGCAACTGTTTGTGTTTTGTATCCTATATAAGAAATTACAATTGCCTTTGTATTTCCATCAACCAATTTTAAAGTATAGTTTCCTTCAAAATCTGTAACTGTTCCATTGGCTGTTCCATCAACCACAATTGAAACACCTGCTAAAGGCAAATCCATTGCCTTATCTTTTACTATTCCAGAGACACTTTCTTGTGCCATCATTCCCATCGGAATTAGGATAGTAACAAATAATATAATTAACGTTTTTTTCATACTTTTAAGTGTTAGTTTTTGACTTATTTTTTTACATCTCGACGTAAACCTAGAGAAATTTAAAGGCCATGTCAAACGACGAACACTACTATCACGTTTTCGTGTTGATAAGTTTTACTAGAAATTACGAAAAAGCAGTTTTTTTGCCTAATTTTTAAATAAAAAGTTGCTTTTTTAGCATTATGTTTATTTTTACACCCTTACACTAAAAATATGTCAAAAAGAATCACTCTAAAACAGATCGCAAAAGAGCTAAATTTATCTATTTCTACGGTCTCAAAATCCTTAAGAAATAGCCACGAAATTAGTGAGGAAACTAAGAACCTCGTTCAGGCATTTGCAAAGTTTTATAATTACAAGCCCAACAGCATAGCGTTGAATCTTAGGAACAATAAATCCAAGACCATAGGGATTATCATACCAGAAATTACACATTACTTCTTTTCTAATGTAATTGCAGGAATAGACAGCGAGGCTAATAAAAAGGGATACAGAGTAGTGGTTAGCCTTTCTAACGAAACCTTTGATACAGAAGTAATTAACATGGAAACACTTGCCAATGGTAGTGTAGACGGATTTATTATTTCTGTTGCTAAAGAAACCTTATTAAATAAAGACTTTCATCACTTTAACGAGACCATTAACCAAGGAATGCCTATTGTAATGTTCGATAGAGTTACCAATGAAGTTGGATGCGACAAAGTAATTATTGATGACAAGGCAGGTGCAAAAAAAGCAGTAAATAAACTAGTTAGCACCGGGTGTAAGAAAATTGCCATCGTTACAACCGAAGATTATATAACTGTAGGAAAACTAAGAACCGATGGATATAAAGAAGCATTAGAGGAACATGGAATTCCTTTCGATCCAAACCTAGTAATCCGAATTCAAGACCAAGATGGAGACAAAGACGAAGTGGTAAGATTACTAGAACAAGACATTGTAAAACTACTTTACCAGTACAAAGACATAGATGCATTTTTTGCAGTGAACGAACTTTCTGCTATTACCGTAATGAAAACGGCTATGAATATGGAATATAAAGTTCCAGACGATATTTCTATTATAGCGTTTACAGACGGAGTTTTGTCTAAATACTCAATACCAGCAATGACTACGGTAAGTCAGCATGCTTTTGAAATGGGTGTAGCATCGGCTAAACTACTGATTGACAAGATAGAAGAAAATACCAATTCTGAGTTCTTTGTAACCCAAACGATGGATGCAACTTTGATTGAAAGACAGACAACTAAGTAAACTTTTTTTGAAATATTAAAAAATTATTCTACTTTTGTAGAAATATCGAGACTTATTTTTTTACATCTCTCACTAAATTAATAATAAGTCTTGATGAGTCTTCGCACTTATCAGCAATAAAACAATATTGCGATAATGGAAAAACGCACACTTAGTTTAATTGAAATCTGGAACATGAGTTTTGGATTCTTAGGTATTCAAATGGGTTTTGCTTTGCAGAACGCAAATGCCAGTAGAATTCTACAAACTTTTGGAGCAGACATTCATCAATTATCTTGGTTCTGGATTATAGCTCCACTAATGGGTTTACTAGTACAACCTATTGTAGGACACTATAGCGATAGAACTTGGACTAAGCTGGGCCGCAGAAGACCTTACTTCTTAATTGGTGCATTGTTAGCCTCTATAGGGTTAGTCTTAATGCCACAAGCTAATTTATTTATTACCATTTTACCTCCTTTATGGATAGGTGCTGGAATGCTTATGATAATGGATGCATCGTTTAATGTTGCCATGGAACCATTTAGAGCATTGGTAGGAGATAATTTAGGAGATCATCAAAAAACTTTAGGATTTAGTATTCAAACTGTATTGATAGGATTTGGTGCAGTAATAGGTTCCTGGCTACCTTATGCGTTAGCCAATTGGTTTGGACTTACTGCTGTAACCAGTAGCGGTATTCCCCAAAACCTTATTGCATCTTTTATTATAGGAGCTATTGTTTTAATAGCCTCTGTATTAGTAACTGTATTCACTACTAAGGAGTATACTCCAGAAGAGTTAACCTCTTTTACTAGTGATAATGACGTAGAAGAAAAAACAAACGAAGTTTTTGGACTGCAATCTATTCTTACAGATTTTAAGAACATGCCCAAAACAATGAAACAACTATCTGGAGTTCAGTTTTTTTCATGGTTTGGTCTCTTTGGTATGTGGGTATTTACCACACCTGCCATTGCACAACACATATTTAATATAAACGACACACAATCTACACTATATAACGAAGCTGGAGACTGGGTAGGAATCATCTTTGGTGTTTACAACCTAACTTCTGCTATAATAGCCTTTTTCTTAACCTATATTTCTAAAAAAATTGGTCGTAAAGAAACACACGCTATCTCGTTATTTATAGGTGGATTAGGATTAATTTCTATCTTTTTTGCTACTGATAAGTATTTTTTAATTGGTAGTATGATTGCCGTTGGATTTGCTTGGGCTAGTATTCTAAGCATGCCCTACGCAATGCTTGCTGGGGCTATCAACCCAAAAAAGATGGGAGTATACATGGGAATTTTCAACTTTTTTATTGTAATCCCTCAAATCATCAATGCTATTATTGGTGGTCCTATCGTAAAATACCTCTATGGAAATCAGGCTATTTATGCCTTGGTCACTGCAGGTGTGTCCTTTATTATTGCTGCTGTTTTAGCCTTACGTGTTAAAGACGTTTCGTATACAAAACAGTAAGAACTCCACATACATAATCAACAAAACGCTGAATTAACACAGGAAAACTGTGCTTAATTTTAAAAAAGTAAAGAACATGGTCAAAGGATTTATATTCGATTTGGATGGAGTTATTGTGGACACTGCTAAGTACCATTACTTAGCCTGGAAAGAACTTGCCAACTCTATAGATATCGATTTTACAGAAACTCAAAACGAGCAACTAAAGGGAGTTAGCAGAGCAGAATCACTCCAAAGAATTTTAAATTGGGGAAACGTACAACTATCAGAAACGGAATTTAACCGTATGATGAGTGAAAAAAATAAAGTCTATTTAGATTATATAGAGAGAATGGACGAATCTGATATTTTACCCGATGTACCCAGAGTACTCAACTTTCTTAAGAACCACAAACAAGTAATTGCTTTAGGATCTGCAAGTAAAAACGCAAAGTACATCCTCAAAAAATTAGATCTCTTTGATGAATTCCATGTAATAGTAGATGGTACTTCTGTAACAAATCCAAAACCTGACCCAGAAGTTTTTCTAACGGCTGCAGAAAAGTTACACGTATCACCAACAAACTGTTTTGTATTTGAAGATGCAGAAGCAGGAATAGAAGCAGCAAATGCCGCAAACATGGCTCCTATAGGTATAGGAAAGTCGGACACATTAAAAGAAGCTCCGGAGATTTTTAGTGACTTCACTAAAATTTCCAATGCTTACCTAAAGAGCCTAATCTCTAAATAGTACAAAAAATGAATCAAATAAATCACATAGCAAATGAATGGTCCATTATAGAAAATGGTTTTCATCCAGAAACTCAAGAAGCTTTTGAAAGTATTTGCAGTTTAGGGAATGGAGTCATGGGACAAAGGGCCAATTTCGAAGAAGATTATACCGGACAAACTTTTCAAGGTAGTTATATAGCCGGAGTTTATTACCCAGACAAAACTAGAGTTGGTTGGTGGAAAAATGGTTATCCAGAATATTTTGCCAAAGTATTAAATGCTCCCAACTGGATTGGAATTAGAGTATTTGTTGATGGCTTGGCCTTAGACTTAAACACTTGTAAAGAAATTCTTTCGTTTAGAAGAGAATTGAACATGAAAGAAGGGTGGTTTTCTAGAGAGTTCACCGTAACCCTAGAAAACGATTGTGAAATTCAGGTAGAAACAAAGCGTTTTTTAAGTCTAAGTCACAACGAAGCTGGAGTAATATCGTATACCGTTACTCCATTAAATAAGGACATGACCATTAGCTACGAGCCTTATTTAGATGCAGGAATCACCAATCAAGACACTAATTGGGACGATCAGTTTTGGGGAATAACCAATATTACTCAAGAAGAAGATCAATCTTTTATTACCAGCCATACCTTAAAGACAGAATTCCACGTATGTACATATATGGAGTCTAAATTTTTTGTGGATGAAAAAGAAGTTCAAATAGATGCGGAACACGCAAAAACTACAACCTCAGCATCTTCTTCTTATACACAGACTATAAAAAAAGGTTCTGATTATACCATTCATAAATTTGCTGGGTATACAGTAGACAGGTATCACGATAAAAAAGAGTTGATTTCTGCTGCCAAAAACACCTTAAAAAAAGTAGCATTAATTGGTTTTAATGCTTTGCTAGACATCCAAAAAGAAGCATGGCTAGAAATTTGGAAATCGGCTGACATTACTATTGATGGAGATGTAAAAGCGCAACAAGGAATTCGCTTTAATATTTTCCAACTAAATCAAACCTATTCAGGTGCAGATTCTAAATTAAACATAGGACCTAAAGGATTTACAGGTGAAAAATACGGAGGTAGTACTTACTGGGATACGGAAGCCTACTGTTTGCCATTTTATATGGCTACTAAAAATGAAACAGTCGCAAGAAATTTACTAACTTATAGACACAATCATTTAGAGAAAGCTATAGAAAATGCTACAAAATTAGGATTTTCTAATGGAGCTGCTTTGTACCCTATGGTAACCATGAACGGTGAAGAATGCCACAACGAATGGGAAATTACCTTTGAGGAAATCCATAGAAATGGAGCTATTGCTTTTGCCATTAAAAACTATGTTCGTTACACTGGTGATTACTCTTATGTTCCAGAAAAAGGATTAGAAGTATTAATTGGAATTGCTCGTTACTGGCACCAAAGAGTTAGCTTTTCTAAAGACAAAAACCAATACGTTATGTTAGGGGTAACTGGTCCTAATGAATACGAAAACAACATTAACAACAACTGGTACACAAATTACTTAGCTAAATGGTGTATCAACTATGCGTTGGAAAACATCCAAACCGTAAAAGAACAATACGCAGAAGATTATAGTAGAATTCTAGAGATTACTAAAATCTCGTCAAAAGAACTAAGCGATTGGAAAAAAGTAGCAGACAATATCTATTTTCCTTACAGTGAACAATACGGGGTTTACCTACAACAAGACGGATTCTTAGACAAAGAATTTATCTATGCCGATGATTTAGACCCTGCTATTAGGCCTATCAATCAACACTGGTCTTGGGATAAAATTTTAAGATCTCCGTTTATAAAACAAGCAGATGTATTACAAGGATTTTATGTTTTTGAAGATCAATTCACCCAAGAAGAAATTAAAAAACATTTCGATTTTTACGAACCCTTTACAGTTCACGAAAGCTCGTTATCACCTTGTATCCACAGTATTCTAGCTGCAAAATTGGATCAAATGGAGCAGGCTTACCAATTCTACTTAAGAACCTCTCGTTTGGATTTAGACGATTACAACAAAGAAGTTCACGAAGGACTACACATTACCTCTATGGCAGGAACCTGGATGAGTATTGTAGAAGGTTTTGGAGGTATGAGAATAAAAAACAACATGCTTTCTTTTGAGCCAAGAATTCCAAAAGAATGGGAAGGATATACATTTAAAATAAATTTTAGAAACCAAATAGTACACGTACACATAACTCAAGAAAACAATCATTTTACCGTAGATGGAGATACAGATCTAACCATTCTAGTAAACGGTAAAGAAATCATTGCAAAAGCATCACATTAAAAAACATCACATCATGAAAAAACTCATTTTAATAATTAGCGTTTGGCTTTCTATCACTAGCGTGATACAAGCCCAGAAAATATCTTCTCCCAACGGAGCATTTAACATGAATTTTAGTTTACTATCAGACGGTACACCTACCTACGATTTAAACTACAAAGGGCAAGCAGTTGTAAAGCAAAGTAAACTTGGACTGGAATTAAAGAACGACCAACAATCGTTATTAAACAACTTTAAAGTAACCAACACCTCTACTGCAACTTTTGATGAAAATTGGAAGCCTGTTTGGGGAGAAACTGCAGAAATTAGAAATCATTACAACGAATTAGCAGTTACCTTAACCCAAAATAATTCTAACAGATTAATGGTTATCCGTTTTCGATTATTCGATGATGGTTTAGGATTCCGTTACGAGTTCCCTGAGCAAAAGAACCTAACTTACTTTACGCTTAAAGAAGAAAGAACTGAATTTGCCATGACTGGTGACCACACAGCATTTTGGATTCCTGGAGATTACGACACACAAGAATACGATTATACGACTTCTAAATTATCAGAAATTAGAGGTTTGTTTGACAAAGCTTTTACCGCAAACACATCGCAAACCGCTTTTTCTAAAACAGGTGTACAAACTTCTTTAATGATGAAATCTAATGATGGATTGTACATTAATTTACACGAAGCTGCATTGATTAACTATGCTTGTATGCACTTGAATTTAGATGACAAAAACATGGTTTTTCAATCTTGGTTAACACCTGGTGCAAATGGAGACAAAGGTCACCTACAAGCTCCTTGTAACACTCCATGGAGAACAATTATTGCTAGCGACGATGCAAGAGAGGTATTGGCTTCTAAAATGACATTGAACTTAAACGATCCATGTAAAATTGAAGATACATCATGGATTAAGCCCGTAAAATACATTGGGGTATGGTGGGAAATGATTACAGGAAAAAGCTCTTGGTCTTACACCAACGATGTACCAGCGGTTCAATTAGGAAAAACTGATTTTTCTAAAGTAAAACCTAACGGAACACACGCTGCAAACAATGCACATGTTAAAGAATACATAGATTACGCTGCCAAACATGGTTTTGATGCTGTTTTGGTAGAAGGTTGGAACGAAGGATGGGAAGATTGGTTTGGAAAATCTAAAGATTATGTTTTTGATTTTGTAACTCCTTACCCAGATTTTAACGTACAAGAAATTCATGCATACGCTAAGTCTAAAGGAGTAGAAATGATTATGCACCACGAAACTTCTGGTTCTACTCGTAACTACGAACGTCATATGGACAAAGCATATCAGTTTATGAAAGACAACGGATACAACGCTGTAAAAAGTGGATATGTAGGTAGTATTTTACCAAGAGGAGATTTTCATTACAGTCAGTGGACCATTAACCACTACCAATACGCTTTAGAAAAAGCAGCAGATTACAAAATTATGGTAAACGCTCACGAAGCAGTAAGACCTACAGGAATTTGTAGAACGTATCCAAACTTAATTGGAAACGAATCTGCAAGGGGAACAGAATACCAATCTTTTGGAGGAAACAATGCCAATCACGTTACTATTTTACCATTTACACGTTTAATTGGTGGACCTATGGATTATACTCCAGGAATTCTTGAAACGGATATTTCTAAACTAAACCCTAACAATAACAGCCGAGTTAACGCTACTATTGCCAACCAATTGGCGTTATATGTTACCATGTACAGCCCGTTACAAATGGCAGCAGATTTACCAGAAAACTACGATCGTTTCTTAGATGCTTTTCAGTTTATTAAAGACGTAGCAGTTGACTGGAGTAATAGTAAATATTTAGAAGCAGAACCGGGTAGTTACATTACAGTTGCTCGTAAAGACAAAAGCAACAACAACTGGTTTGTTGGTAATGTAAACGGAATGGAAAAAAGAACCTCTAAAATTAAACTGGATTTTCTAGACAAGGGAAAAAAATATATTGCAACTATTTATGCCGATGGTAAGGATGCACATTACAAAACCAATTCTCAATCTTATAAAATCACGAAAAAAACCGTTACTAGTAAAAGTAGCTTAAAGCTAACTTCTGCTATTGGTGGTGGATATGCTATTAGTATTATTGAGAAGAAGTAATCTTTTATTTATTTTAGTTTAAAAAAGGCTATTCCCGATAAGGAATAGCCTTTTGCTTTATAGTTAGTTATAGTACCATAGGAACCTCCATTAAGAGTACATGAGAACTGGTTTTAAGTTCAAAACTCACCTCATCTACCTCTTCTATTCCCAACCCATCTCTACTAATTAAATCTTGATCGCCGGCTAATAAGTCTCCGTAGAGCACAAAAACATAGAGTCCGTTTTCTTTGTTTTTTAGCTGATACGTTGCCTTGGTATTACCCTCGAATTTCCCCATAGAGAAATACGCATCCTGGTGAATCCAAACACCCTCATCATCTGCATTAGGCGATAAGATTTGGTAAAACTCGTTTTGTTTTTCTAGCTCTTTAATAGACAATTGATCATATCTTGGTGTTACATCTTTTTTATTTGGCAACAACCATATTTGTAAAAACTCAACAGGAATATCTGCGTTCTTATTAAACTCACTATGATATACCCCTGTTCCGGCACTCATTACCTGAATATCTCCTTCTTTGATAATTCCATGAGTTCCCATAGAATCTTTATGCTCTAAATCTCCAGATAATGGAATGGAGATAATCTCCATATTGTCATGTGGATGAGTCCCAAAACCTCTACCTCCTACTACTTTGTCATCGTTTAAAACACGTAATATTCCAAAATTCATTCTATCCATATTACGGTACGTTGCAAAGCTAAACGTATGGTGACTGTCTAGCCAGCCATGGTTTGCATGACCTCTAGAACCTGCTCTGTGCAATGTCTTTTTCATTGGAATTTGTATTTAAATTAATAATAGTACTATAGTCGTATTTTTTAGGATTTCTTGCAATTTACTGCCCTATAGGATTTGCCTCAAAAGAAACCAGAGTATCTTCATCCCACTGTGTCTTTACCTCTATAGGATTGCAACACACCTCGCAGTCTTGAATGTAAGTTTCACTAACAGAAAATTCTAAAAGCATACTAATAGCCTCCCAACAACAAGGACAGGTAAATTCTTGTTCCATAAATCTAAATTTACGAAACTATGCTGACTCTAGAAGAACAACGCTTAAAAGTGTTCTATTGAAATTGGGTATAAATTAATTACTCTTCCAGAAATAAGGACTTAACACAATTAACACCGTAAACAACTCCAAACGACCTAATAACATTAAGAACGAACAGAATAGAGTAGCAGCATCACTTAAATGTGCAAAATTATCTACCGGACTTAAAGAACCCAAAGCAGGACCAATATTCCCCAAACAAGAAGCAGCTGCTCCAAATGCCGATAGGAAGTCTAGACCTAAAAAGGTTAAAATAATTGTACTCAAAATAAAAATCAACATGTAGATAATAAAGAAAGAAAGAATGTTGAAGATAATAACTCTTGAAACCCTACTTCCATTGTATCTAACAGAGATAATTGCTTTTGGATGCAATTGTTGTTTTAATTCTAATAAAGAGTTTTTAATCATTACTACATGACGAACAATTTTAACTCCACCACTGGTAGATCCCGCAGAACCTCCAATAAAAAACAAAGAGAACATTAAAGCGGTTGCTAAATAGTTCCACATGGTAAAATCCGCAGAAACAAAACCTGTGGTGGTAATAACACTCACCACCTGAAAAGCAGCATGCCTAAATGCACTCTCTAAGTCTCCAAAAGGCTTAGGATGATCAATCGTTGTTTGTAAAGACGGATCTTGGAACCAAGTAATCAAAATAGTAATGGTTACAGTTACCAGTGCAATAATGGTAAAATACCATCTAAATTCTTCGTCTTTATAAATCTTAGAAGGTTTCCCTTTTAAAGCAAAGTAACTCAATACAAAGTTTGCCCCTGCAATAAACATAAAACCAATAATAATATATTGAATCAATGGATTTCCGTTCCAATGTGCTAAACTTGCATTTTTAGTAGAAAATCCACCAGTACTCAACGTTGCCATGGCATGATTGATCGCATCAAACCAAGACATTCCAGCTATTTTCAACAATAAAAATTCTGTAAACGTCAATCCAAAATAAATCAACCAAAGGCTTTTAGCTGTTTGCGTAATCCTTGGATGTAATTTATCTGTAGAAGGTCCAGGAGCCTCAGCAACAAATAGCTGCATTCCTCCAATTCCTAAAAGTGGTAAAATGGCAACTGTTAATACAATAATCCCCATACCACCAATCCAGTGCGTGGAACTTCTCCAAAACAATACTCCTTTTGGAACGGCTTCAATATCTGTTAAAATAGAAGCTCCGGTTGTAGAATAGCCAGAAATTGTTTCGAAAATGGCATCTGGAAAAGACGTAATTGTCCCAGTAAACAAATACGGCAAACTCCCTGTTAGCGTAAGCATTAGCCAACCTAAAGTAACAATTAAATACCCATCTCTTTTTTGCAGGTTTTTCTCGGCCTTTCTATTAAAAAACCACAATACAAAACCTACAGAGATTGTTAACAATCCTGCGTAAAATATACCTGAACAAACCTCCTCTGAATAAAACCAAGCAACGGGTTCGGTCAATAACATAAAAAAACCATTCATCATGGAAGTAAGCCCCATGAAACTGGCAATGATTTTAAAATTAATCCCTTTCATTGCTTAGTTATTAAATAGTTTTTCTACTTGTGTAATTGCATCTGGTAAACAGAAAACAATTGCTCTATCACCAGGTTCAATGGTAAAATCACCAAAAGTCATATGCGCAACTCCTTGTCTAACAACTCCACCTAAAACAACACTTTCTGGTAAGTCTAAGTCTTTTATTTTCCCTTCGGTAATCTTAGTATTCCTACGCACAAAGAATTCCAACACCTCAGCTTCTACATTGTGTAAGTTTGCCAATGCCAAAACTCTACCCTTACGAACATGCCTAAAGATGGCACTTGCCGCTAATACTTTTTTATTGATTAAGGTATCTACACCAATACTTTGAGATATGTCCATATAGTTCATATTCTCTACCAAAGCAATCGTCTTTTTAACTCCTCTAGATTTGGCTACCAAACTGGTCATGATATTGGTTTCTGAACTTCCAGATACCGCTACAAAAGCATCCATGGTATCTAAAGACTCCTCCTCTAGTAATTCAATATCTCTACCATCTCCATTAATTACTAAGGTCTTTTTCAATTCATCAGACAAATCAAAACATTTTGCTCTGTCTTCTTCAATCATTTTAACTCTTAGGTTATTGCTACAAAAACGCTTTGCAATTTTCTGACCAATACGACCACCTCCTAGCACCATTACATCTTTAACTCCACCAACAACTTCTGGATCAATTAAAGTGTGAATCTTGTAAAGACTTTCTCTAGGAA
The DNA here is from genome assembly GCF_054182685.1 of Wenyingzhuangia sp. IMCC45574. Classification (NCBI taxonomy): domain Bacteria; kingdom Pseudomonadati; phylum Bacteroidota; class Flavobacteriia; order Flavobacteriales; family Flavobacteriaceae; genus Wenyingzhuangia; species Wenyingzhuangia sp. IMCC45574. Next base: position 2,318,191 of record NZ_CM135169.1, read on the forward strand.
TAGAAAAATACACCTGATCGTTTGGTTCAAAAATAGTATTCCCTCTAGGAATTACAACTTCGTTAGATTCTTCCCTTTTTATGGCAATTACAATAAAATCAAAAGAATATTTCACTTTAATTTCTTGTACCGTTTTACCTACAATTGGTGAATTATCAGACAACTTAGCCCCTAAAACACTTAGTTCTCCTTTTTCAAATTCAAACTTATCGTTAAAAGCAGTTTCCTTTATTAAGATTTCAATCTCATTTGCAGCCAATTCCTCTGGAGAAATCATGTAATCTATACCTACCTCTGCAAAATTAATTTCTTTGGTTTTTAAATATTCTGTATTGGAAATTCTTGCAATGGTTTTTTTAACCCCCAATGATTTTCCAATAGCAGCAATGGTTAAATTAGTATTCTGAGACTCAGTTACAGCCACTAATAAATCAGCTTCACTAATTCCAACCTCCTTTAAAACCTCTATGGATGCTGCATCACCTTTCTTAGTAAACACATCCAAATGACTGTTTAGGTGATTTAATTTTTGCGATTTTGCATCAATTACAAAGATATCGTGTGCCTCCATAGACAACAGCTTTGCTAAGTGATAACCAATTTCTCCTGCTCCTGCAATGATGATTTTCATGACAAAGTATTTGGTACAAATATATTATATTTAGAAGTACAGTCCTCAAAATAAAAAAGCTATGACAAATGAGACAAAATCGTTAACCATTAAACAATGGAACGAAGAAGACAGGCCTAGAGAAAAATTAACATTAAAAGGAACTCAATCCTTGTCCGATGCTGAATTGGTTGCTATTTTAATTGGTTCTGGTAACAGAAATGAATCTGCGGTAGAACTTTCTAAAAAAATACTAACCCACTTTAGCAACAACTTAAATCAACTCGCAAAAGCTACTTTAAACGATCTACAAAAATTTAATGGAATTGGAGAAGCCAAAGCTATTAGCATTGTAACTGCCTTAGAGTTAGGAAAAAGAAGGCGATTAGAAAAAGCTTTGGAAATTCCTAAAATAGGCTGTAGTAAAGATGCCTACGAAATTTTTCAACCCCTTATTGGTGACTTAGCGCATGAAGAGTTTTGGGTTTTACACCTAAACAATAGCAACAAAGTAATAGAAAAACAATTGATTAGCAAAGGTGGATTAACAGGTACTGTGGTAGATATTAGAATTATTTTAAAAAAAGCGTTGGAATTACTTTCTACTGCAATGATTCTAGGGCACAATCATCCTTCTGGAAAGCTAATAGCTAGCAATGCAGACAAACAAATCACTCAGAAAATTAAAAACGCTTGCCAAACCTTAGATATAAAAGTTTTAGACCACCTAATAATCACTCAAAAATCTTATTTTAGCTTTGCAGACGAAGGAACTTTATAACGAATGTCAGACGAACTATTAATATATACTCCTAAAATTACACCGAGAATAAGCTACATTTTTAAGCATATTTTTGTTCGTATTTTAAACATTCCTATCAAATTTACAGCTACTATAGAAGAGTTTGTAGCTTTTGAAGGTTTAAAAATGAGTTATGCAAAAGCTCCACTAGCCAATGAATATTTTATTCAAAGCCACGGTTTATTAATAGAACAAGGAATTCATAATCCAGACATTGTTATTTCTCAATGGGAAAGCACTCCTTGTTTTTTTAGCACAGGCGTAAAATCTAAAATTCCTTTTGATATTTTTTCTGCAAGCTTTTACCTTTTAAGCAGATACGAAGAATACTTACCTTCTGTTTTAGACGAAAACCATTGTTTTCCTGCAGAGGAAAGTATTGCTTTTAAAAACAACTTTTTAGACAAACCTTTGATTGACATTTGGGCTTATAAAATGTTAAAAAGTTTAAAAGAAATACACCCAGAATACCATCACGAACCTAAAAAATACGAGTTCATATCTACCTTTAGTATCAACCAAACCTATCTGTACAAAGGAAAAGGATTGATTCGTAGTCTGTTTGGAGCCTTTAATGATTTTTTTACCTTACAATTATTTCGTTTTTGGACTCGAATGGCAACCTTGTTAACCATTAAAGAAGACCCATACGATACCTACGACCAGATTATTGCCTACCAGAAGAAATACAATGTAAAAACAATTTTCTTCTTTTTACTTTCTAACTACACCACGTACGACAATAATATATCTTACACCAGACGTAGGTACACCCTATTAATTAAATCCATAGCCGACTATGCTAAAGTAGGATTGCTAAACTCTTACTTTACCATGAACGATGAGGAATTGATGAAAAAGGAATGCAAACGACTGGAAAACGTAATTAATACGCCTGTAAAGTACTCTCGTCAGCACTATGGAAGAAATCAGTTGCCCGACACGTATAATAAATTAGTAGATCTTAACATAGAAGAAGATTACACCATGGGCTACCCAAAACACCTTGGATTTAAAGCCAGCACATGTACACCGTTTTACTTTTACGATTTAAATTTTGAAATTCAAGTACCTTTAAAAGTATTCCCAAATGCTTTTAACGACATTGCTTTGCGTTTTGATTTACAACTAAGCCCCAAACAGGCTTTAATGAGGGTAAACCACCTTGCAAACATGGTAAAACAAGTAAACGGAACTTTAATAGGAGTATTTCACAACGACTCTCTATCGGATTTTGGAGAATGGAAATACTGGGGAGATTTTTACGAAAAGGTATTGCAGTCTGTTAAAGAGAACTAAATCTTAGTTACTTTTTATAAATTCTGAATATTCTCTAATATAATCGCTCTCATCAAAGAGTCCCGAATTTATTACCAAACAAATTGAACCACTTGAAAAATTAGACAACTCTCTCCAAACCATCGATTTTATTAATAAACCTCTGGTTGGTTTGTTCATAAAAACTGTTTGTTTCTCTACACCATTGTCTAGCAAAACATCAAAACTTCCGGCAATAGGAATCAACAATTCATACTGTTGTTTGTGAGCATGACCTCCACGGTACGAATCAGAAGGAACATCAAATAAATAATACACCCTTTTTATCTCTAAAGGAAAAACGCCTCCTTCTATAACCGCTAAATTCCCCCTTGGATCTGATATTTTTGGAATGTCTACAATTTCTATATTCTTCATAATACAAAAGTAAATCAATAATTTTTAGGGCTCCTACAATTATTCACCACAATATAATGACTATTTTTTTTACAAAATGATTTACTTTAGACAATGCAAACTTATTTTAAGATGAATAAAAAACCTTTGGTTACTGTAATCTGTTCTTGCTACAATCACCAAGAGTATGTTTGTCAGACTCTAGACTCTGTTACAAAGCAAACCTATCACAATATAGAACTTATTATTGTAGACGACGGTAGCACAGATGAGTCTGTTAAAACAATAGAAAATTGGTTAAAAAACCAACCAACCAAAATTCAGTTCATAAAAAACCAAAAAAACTTAGGCCTTACCAAGTCTTTTAACAATGCTATAAAATATGCATCGGGTGCCTATTTTATAGACCTAGCAGCAGACGATATTTTAACAACTAACTGCATTGAATATTTAGTAAAACCTTTTCTAGAAAATCCTAGTTTGGCTCTAGTATATAGCAATGCAGAAAACATAAACGAACAAAATAAAATTACGTCCACTTTCTTTAATCATGTTCAAGTTTCAAAAATTAAAAAAGCTACCGAGAATAATTTCTATCTAAAATTACTAACAAAATCTGACGTTATTTGTAGCGTTAGTGCTTTACACAAAAGAAGCGTTTTTAATGACTTAAACGGGTACGATGAGGATCTATATTTTGAAGATCTAGATTACTGGCTAAGAGTTACAAAAAAATACCCTATTGCCTTTTTAGATAAAATTCTAGTACAAAAAAGACATCTTGAAAACTCAATGGGAAATGGTTTTTTTAAGAAAAGTAATCATACTAAAAAACTGCACACCAGCTTTTATATTATTCTAAAAAAAGCTTTTAAAATGAATTCTAGCAAAGCAGAATACAAAGCCCTAATGAACAGAATTTACAAACAAAGTAGATGGGCTATTAAAACGGTGAATGTAAAATACTTCTTACTGTATATCCTTTTGTTCTTAAGAACTTTAACAGCACTTATACTTTCTTTGAAAAAAAGTTTTTCCCATAAAAAATAACCACTAAAAACACCGCTCCTACATAACTTAAAAAATACGACAGAACAACATACTTAACATCTTGATATACTTTTAGAAAATAATAACTTAAAGCAATATAAAGGGCATAAAAAAATAATTCCAAAGCAATATATTTTTTTAAATCTCTATCCGCAATCATTTTATATCCAAAAAAAAGGATGAATATTTTAACATAGTCTCCTAAAAGCTGAAACAAAATCAAATCTGCTACCGGATAAAAGTCCCTGCTTAAAATCAAATCAATTATAAAATACCTTAAACTGTACACCCCTACTATTATCATTAAAAATGATAAACCAAAAAATTTAAGATACCCTTTAAACTCTTTTTGCAAGTCAATATCATTTGTTATACTGGCAATTTTTGGTAGATAATACATTCCAATTGTAGAGGTAATTACAAACATATAATACCCCGACAACCTATTTAAAGTCTCCCAATAACCTACCTCATCTACCCCCAACTCACCTCTAATTAGGTTTCTTATATAGATTGTACTAAAAGGCACTACAATAGCAGATATTAAAGTCATTGCAGAAAAACTTAAGAGCTTTTTTAATATATCGGCTTCTAAAAACCTATACGACAACTTAAAGTTAAATTTCTTAAGAAAGAAAAAAGTAATACCTACCACTAAAGACTCTACAACTGCAAAGGATATTAAAACCCCTTTAAGATGATACCAATACAATAAAGACACAGAGATTACAAAACCAACCAACGTAGCTATAATATTTACGATAATTAATCTTTTAAACGCTCCCAAACCATTAAGAACCGCAAGCAATAAGCTATTTATAGAATAAAATGGAACAAAAATGGCGAGCAAAATAACGACACTTTCAAAAATTTCATTTGAACTTATAATAAAACTACTAATTGTGGTAGAAAACAATATAAGCACTAATGAAATTAAGCCACTAAAAAACAATCTACTAAAAAAAGAAGTAGAAATAATCTTGCTTAATGCTTCTAAATCACCTTTGTTCTTACTAACTAACGAAACAACTCCGCTATCAAAACCTAGAGTAGAAATTGTTTTTGTAGAGGTTGTAAAATTTTTAAAATCTCCTATTAAAGCAAAACCTTCCACACCAATAAACAAAGCCTGTAATTTAACCCAAAAAAACATAGCTCCCATTTTCGCAAAAACAGCTAAGCTATTTAGACCAAACACTTTAAATAGTTTATGATTAAAAACTTTCTTCATCTAGCTTTTTTATCACTTTTGCAGGTACACCAGCCACAATAGAATTCTTAAAAACATCTTTTGTAACAATAGCTCCATTTCCAACAACTGAATTTGCACCTATAGTTACTCCTTTTAAAATAGTTACATTATTACCTATAAATACATTTTCTCCTATAGTAACAGAACCTGTTTTCTGTTTACCACTATTCCTCTCTAACGGATTTAATGCATGAAAATCGGAATCTACTATAGTACAATTACAACCAATTAAAGTATTCTTTTTGATATGAATTGTTTCAAAATCAGCAATGATAGAAGTATTATTATTTATAAAAACCCCCTCTTCTATTACAACTTTTGAGTTGCAATTTCTAGCTTCTATATAAATATAGCTATTGTAATAGAACGGTGATGTCTTAACCCCCAAAGAAACTTTCTCTCCTAGTACTATTTCTCCCTGCCCACTAAATAGACATGGTGAATTTAAAACACCTTTCCCTTTTACCCTCTTATTGGTAGAAAGAAGCTGATACTTTATAATTCTAGGCAACTGAAATAAAACATGTAACAATCTTTCTTTCATTAAAACTGGTTTATAATTTTAATAATCTTAGCTACTTCTTCTGCTGTTAAAACAGGACTTATGGGCAAGCTTAACGCCTGCTGGTGTATTTTTTCGGTAATTGGAAAACATTGCTCGTTCCATTCTATATAAGCCTTTTGTTGATGAATAGGCAAGGGATAGTGAATTAATGTTTCTATGCCATTTTCTTTTAAATAAACCTGCAATGCTTCTCTTGTTTCAGTTAAAATTACAAACACATGAAACACATGGTTTTCAGTAGTATTATAAATAGGCAGCTGTATCTTATCATTCTTAATTTCTGATAGATATCTTTTCGCAATTTGCCTTCTACTCTCATTATCCGCATCTAATTGCTGCAACTTAATACTTAAAACCCCTGCTTGGAATTCGTCCAACCTACTGTTAATACCTTTGTGCGAATTGTAATATTTTTTATTAGACCCATAATTAGCTAAAACACGGATTAAATCTGCTAATTCTTTATTATTAGTAGTCACTGCTCCCGCATCTCCCAAAGCTCCTAAATTCTTACCAGGATAAAAACTAAATGCCGTTGCATTGGATAAGTTACCAGCTTTTAATCCATTGGTGTTTTTAGCTCCATGTGCCTGTGCAGCATCTTCAAAAACCAACAAATTATACTGTGTTGCAACACATTGGATTGCTTCCATATTAGCTAACTGGCCGTACAAATGCACTGCAAAAACAGCTTTGGTCTTAGATGTAATTTTTTCTTCTATTTTAGCTACATTTATATTAAAAGTAGTTAAATCTGGCTCCACCAACACCGGGGTTAAACCCACTTCGCTTATTGCCAAAACAGTAGCTATATATGTATTTGCAGGCACAATTACCTCATCTCCTAAATTGATATTTCCTAATGCTATAGATGCTTTTAAAATTAGTTTAATTGCATCAAAACCATTGGCTACACCTACACAATATTTTGTTCCACAATACGCAGCAAATTCTTTTTCGAATTTAGTAACTTGAGTTCCGTTGACATACCATCCGGAATCTAAAAAGGACTTATAATTCTCTTGAAACTCCTTTTTAAACCGCTGATTTATCTTCTGTAAGTCTAAAAATTTTATCATAGCAGCACCTCGTTTAGCAATTGGTAATTCTTGGTAGCCACACGGTAAAAATCTTGTGTAACCGTTCTGGCTCCAAAACTCTCTTTCCAATATTGCAATCCTGTATTTACTTTTTTTCCTTGTTCTTCGTTACTAATCCCAAAATCGAAATAGTCTTTTTCTTTAAAAATTTCTCTAATGATATAATCATGAAGAAAATCTAAACTCCCCAACTCATTCTTTTCTGTATTTCCAGAAATGTACTGCGAATGTGCCACTCTTTCCATTTCGAAAATAGTCGTTCCCGCTACAATTCTCCCTTCTTTATACACATTAAATTGTCTAATATTTTTTGGAAAAAGACGCTTTAACAACGTAATTTCTTCTAAAGAATGTACAGGCCTAGCTGCGTGTTTTTGCTGTAAATTCGGAATTAAAATTTCGTTCCAAAAAGCATCAAAAGTAGCTTCTTCTCTAACCTCTAATTCGTTTTTAATCCCTCTTTTAACCCCTGCTTTTCTATCTCTAGAAAAAAACAATGCTTTGGCTAATGCTACAACAGACAACCCGTCTCTTCGTATCAAACTAGCCTTACACAAAAACAACAAGTGTAACATTTCATCGCTAGGATATTGTGCGTATATACTAGGTATTTCCTTTAGTTCTACACTTGTAATACCAATATTGTAAAAATGCTTTAACAAAGCTTTAAACACCAACAAACTGGTTTGGTATTTCTCATTTTTATTTAGAATTAAACCTCCATAGGTTAACCCCTGATGAGAATAAACTGTATTCTCTTTTACGTTGGCCGGAAACAAAGAAACCAATTTATCGTTTAAATAAATCAACACAGAAGCATCGGTAAATCGGTCTGAATGGTACTCCATAAAGTCTCTATGAAACAAAAACGTTCCATTTTTAGAAGTCGCTACAAAAGCGTTCCATTCTTCTTTTTTATCCGATGTATACTTTACTACTTGTATGTGCTCCAAACTATTCATACTTGTCTCCCCAACGATCTTTCATTATTCTTCTAAATTCATTTTCTCTTGCATTTACTCCAGGTTTGTAAAAAGAGGTTCCTACCAACTCATCGGGTAAAAACTCCTGATCTACAAAATTCCCCTCATAGGCATGTGCATATTTGTAATCCTTACCATAATCTAAATCTTTCATTAGCTTTGTAGGAGCATTTCTTAAATGCAAAGGAACCGATAAATCTCCCGTTTGCTTTACCATTCGTATTGCTTGATTAATGGCTTCGTAACTGGCATTACTTTTGGCAGAATTTGCCAAATAAATAGCACACTGACTCAATAAAATTCGTGCTTCGGGATAACCAATAGTTGTTACTGCCTGAAAAGTATTGGTAGCCATAATTAAAGCGGTAGGGTTTGCATTCCCAATATCTTCGGATGCAGAAATTAACATCCTACGTGCTATAAATTTCACATCCTCTCCACCCTCTATCATTCTAGCCAACCAATACACCGCTCCATTAGGATCGGAACCACGAATTGATTTTATAAAAGCCGATATAATATCGTAGTGCTGTTCTCCTGTTTTATCGTAACGCACCACGTTTCTTTGGACTTTTTTCAAGACCAAATCATTGGTAATCTCTACACCTTCTTCTTCAGAGTTCACAATCAACTCAAAAACATTTAAGAGTTTTCTAGCATCTCCACTAGAAACTCGCAACAATGCATCTATCTCTTTTAGTTTTACTTTTTTAACCGCAATATCTTCATCCTCTTTCATGGCTCTATGCAGCAAAGCTTCCATATCCGCCTTATCAAAAGGATTTAAAATATACACCTGACATCTAGACAACAAAGCGGGAATTACTTCAAAACTTGGATTTTCTGTGGTAGCACCAATCAACGTAACCCAACCTTTTTCTACCGCACCTAATAAGGAATCTTGTTGCGATTTGCTAAAACGATGAATCTCGTCTATAAACAATATAGGATTCTTTGTGGTAAACAATCCTCCACTTTGCTTGGCTTTGTCTATTACCTCACGCACATCTTTTACTCCAGCATTAATAGCACTTAGGGTAAAAAAAGGTCTTTTGGAAGTCTCTGCAATAATATTTGCCAAAGTTGTTTTTCCAATACCGGGGGGGCCCCATAAAATTAAAGAAGGAATTAATCCTTTTTGAATATGCTGAGTAAGCACACCCGTTTCTCCAACCAAGTGTTGTTGACTGATATAATCTTCTAAAGTTTTGGGACGTATTCGTTCTGCCAAAGGTGGTTTCATACAGTAAAGATACTAATTGATTATTGACTATTTGATATTGTTTATTTTCAAATACGTTGAGTTGTGTAAACACCTAAACCAATAAACGACTCAACAAATAAGCATCCTAAATATGGTTATGAGCTTAAAATCTATTAATTTTGACTTTTCAATTTTGAATATCAAACATATGGCAACTCAAAAAATAAAATTAAACTGGAAAGAGGGTGTGCATTTTGAATCTGAAGGACCAGGTGGAAATGTATTAATTGACGGATCTGAAGAAGTAGGTGGACAGGGAAAAGGGCTACGTCCTAAAGCATTGATGTTGTCTGCTCTAGCAGGTTGTTCTGGTATAGACATTGCTTCTCTATTTAAAAAAATGAGAGTAGCTGTAGATACTTTTAACATTGATGTTGAAGCTGAATTAACAGAAGAGCATCCTAAATTTTACCACAAAGTTTGGGTTACGTTTAATTTTTACGGAACAGATTTAGACAAAAAGAAGATAGAAAAAGCAGTAAACTTATCGGTAGATAAATACTGTGGTGTGATGGAAATGTTTAGACAATTTGCAAAAGTTGAAACTTCTATTCAATACCACGAAAACTAACATCTCGACTGGACTCGATGCCCTTTTTACAGGTATTCGAACTAATTACGACATTTCGGGAGAGAAACCTAAAAAGGAAGCTACTTAGCTTCCTTTTTTTATGCTTGAAACGTTTTATGTCCTTCACAAATTTTCATAGATGGATGTAATGAAACCAACCCCTCATCAGAAAGAACTACTTTATCTCGATACAACAAAAACTCTAAGGCTTGTTCTTTAGGAAAAGGAATTCCAGAACAAGAACTAAACTGAATATCGGTTCCCCATTCGGCCACAAGCCCTGTTACCAACTCGTTTGGAGTCCATATATTGTTATTCTTCTCTATTAAAAAAATCACTTCGTGAATGTGTTTTACATTTGCCATTGCTACAGAATTAAAATTACAACGTAAAAGTAAAATGGTATCTAAGGTTATAAAATGATATATTTCATGTTACAATTATTAAATCATGCATCTCGACTTCGCTTGACAACCAGACTCATAAAATACTTTAACCTAGTCGATAATTGATTTTTTAAAAAGAAGCTTTGCTAATTTCAAATACAAAATGGCTTCAATTACTCCTAGAGTATATCCACAGACAATGTCTACAGGGTAATGTTTTCCCATATAAATTCTACTGTAAGCAAATAATAAAGGATAGATATAGAACACCACTGTCCACTTATATTTTTTACGAAACAGTAAATAGATAAAAGTGGTAGCAAAAGTAGAAGTAGTAGCATGTCCCGAAACAAAGCTAAAACTCTTAGAACACTTTAAAATTCTAATTTGCTCTAACACTCCTTCTTGCCAACACGGCCTTGGTCTAGCAGTGGTATATTTAATTAAGTTCACCAACTGATCTGATAAACCAGCGGTAACACAAATAAAAACAAACAGCAATAACCCTGTTTTCCATTTGTAATTTTTAATTAGCATGACTAACCAAAAAACAAACAAAGGCCACCAGTTTCCGGGCTTAGTAATGGTTAGCCAAAATTTATCGTAAGGTTCGCTACCAAAGTTATTTAAGTAAATTAACAACTGCTGGTCAGCCTCTATAATTGTATCTAAAAAGCTCATTACTTCATTCGTTTGATTGGTCCGGTCATATCATCAATATTGTCCTTAACCTCATCAATCGTTTCTTTAATATCTTTTGTTACATCTAAGTCAACTCCCGCATTACTTGCAGTGTTGGTAATTTCTTTTTTAATATCGTCAGTAGCATTTTTAACCTGAGCCATTCCTTTAGCCAAACCACGAGCTATTTCAGGAATCTTATCTGCTCCAAAAACCATTACTACAATTAGTAGAATGATAATAACCTCAGGACCTCCTATGAATAAATACATGCTTTCCGTTTTTTAACAAAGATAATCTAATATTTCCTAGTTGCAATAATAACTCCACTAGACCAATTCATTTTAGAAATGGTAAAATCCACTCTATTTTCTAGATAATCAATCAGCCTATCTACATTGTCTTCATGACCTTCTGGCCAGTTGGATTGGGGAGTCATATCGTCTATTACATAAAACCCTCCAATCTTCACCATTCTCAAGATTTCATCAATCTCGCTGTATTTCCCTGGCCAAGCATCTGCAAAAACCAAATCGAATTGTTGAGTTCTATTCTCTTGAATCCACACAGAACCATCTGCACAAACAATCTCCACTTGTCTATTAGCTCCAAAAAACTCATTGGCAATGGCTATCAACTTTGGATCGTTATCCACCGTAATTAATTTCGATTCTGTATCCATTCCATCAACCATCCAAGAAAGAGAAAGACCAATCCCCGTACCTAACTCTAAAAAAGTTCCGTTAGACTTAGAAGCAATTAGTGCTTTTAACAACGTTCCTATTAACAAATCTGAAGGCATGGTAAAACCTATCTCCTTACACTTATCTTCTAGTTTTGCATATACAGAGGGGACATCTTTTATTTCTGTATTTTTCATATTTCTGATTTTTACAAATAAAAAACTCGATCAACTTTATTTAAGCTGATCGAGTTTTTAATGATTTTTATATTTAGTAAGCTACTAGCTTAATTTAATATTATTTTGTTCCATTAAAATGTGAATATCTTGATCAACCACTTCTTTCTTAGTATCTGCATAATCTAAGAACTTAGGATATATTGCATCTAACTCTAACTTAGTTAACTCATATCCTACATTTTTTGCTCTGTATGCCAATGCAGCTCTACCACTACGCGCAGTTAATACAATAGCAGACTCTGTAACTCCTACATCAGCAGGATCCATAATTTCGTAAGTCTCTCTGTTCTTAATAACACCATCTTGGTGAATTCCTGATGAGTGTGCAAATGCATTAGATCCAACCACAGCTTTGTTTGCTTGCACAAACATTCCCATGTGTTCTTGTACCATTTGCGAAGTACTGTATAACAACTTTGTATTAATTCCAGTATCCAAATTTAAACCTGGATGCTGTTTCATAATCATTACTACTTCTTCTAAAGAAGTATTCCCAGCTCTTTCCCCAATACCGTTAATAGTACACTCTATTTGACGAGCTCCGTTAATAGCACCTGCAATTGAGTTCGCAGTTGCCAAACCTAAATCGTTATGACAGTGACAAGACAATGTTGCCTTCTCTATTCCTGTAACATTTTCTTTTAAGTATTTAATCTTAGCTCCATACTCTTCTGGCAAACAATACCCCGTAGTATCTGGAATGTTTAATACCGTAGCTCCTGCTTTAATTACAGCCTCACAAACTCTAGCCAAATATTCGTTATCTGTACGACCAGCATCTTCTGCATAAAACTCAACATCTTCTACAAAAGACTTTGCATACTTAACAGCCGCAACAGCTCTTTCTATAATTGCATCTCTGTTAGAGTTAAATTTAAACTGTATGTGTGAGTCTGAAGTACCAATTCCTGTATGAATTCTTGGTCTTTTAGCATGTTTTAATGCTTCGGCAGCAACTTTAATATCGTTTTCTACAGAACGAGTTAAACCACAAACTGTAGCATTCTTTACCAATCTTGCAATCGCGTCTACCGATTTAAAATCTCCCGGGCTTGACACTGGAAAACCAGCTTCAATAACATCTACTCCTAATAAATCCAAACGCTCTGCAATAATTAACTTTTGCTCTGTGTTTAGTTTACATCCTGGAACTTGCTCCCCATCTCTAAGTGTAGTATCAAAAATCTGTACGTGATCCTTAGCCATTTTAGTAGTGTTTTTGCTTAATTGATGAACAAAAATAAAGTGATGATTATATTATCTAAAAGGTCATTAAATACCCTTTCCTTTAGTCAAAAAACCATTTTCTTTTAAAAACCCAATAAACACAAGGGAATACAAGTTTTAAGTTTACGACACCCAACGCAAAAAAACTAAATAATTTTGTATTTTTGATTTGTTTTCCTTCATACAGATACTCATGAGAAAAGAAAAAAAAGACCCTTTATTTTCGCTGATCAAATCGCTTAGCAAATCGGAAAAAAGACAGTTTAAACTCTATGCTGGTAGATTGGGTGGAAATACCGAATCTAACTTTATGTCTTTGTTCGTTTTAATGGACAAAATAAAGGTGTATGATGAAAAAGTAATCCTTGAAAAAACAGGTATTAAAAAACAGCAAATATCTAATACCAAAGCTCATTTATATCGTCAGATATTAATTAGTTTGCGTTTGAGTCCTATTCACCAGAACAGCATTACTCAAATTCGAGAACAAATAGATTTTGCTACCATACTATACACCAAAGGTTTATACAAACAAAGTTTACGTTTGTTAGACAAAACAAAATCGGTGGCTGTTACCAAAGAACAATACAACTTGGCCTACGAAATTATTGAACTAGAAAAGGTAATCGAGTCTCAATACATTACACGTAGTATGAACGACCGTGCAGACACACTTGCTATAGAAGCTAAAAATATCAATCAGAAAAACGTTGTAACCAGTAAACTTTCTAACCTTTCGCTACAGCTATATAGTTGGTTTTTAAAACATGGATATGCCAGAAATGATAACGATACAGATTTAGTAGAAAAATACTACAAAGACCGTATACCCAAATATAACTTTACAGATCTTGGATTTACAGGAAAAATGTATTTGTACCAAGCAAACCTATGGCAAGGATTTATTACCCAAGATTTTTTATCGTGTTATCGAAATTCTCAGAAATTGGTTCAACTGTTTCACGACATGCCCGACATGAAAAAACTACATCCCGTTTTTTACTTAAAGGCAGCCAATTACCTACTAGAATCTCTCTTCTACCTTCAGAGAAATGAAAAGTTCCAGGAAACCTTAGATGATTTAACGAAAGAGATTCGAGAAGAGAAAAAATTCTCTTCGGAGAACACACAAAACTTATGTTTTCTATACCTATATCAGCACAAAATAAACTCCTTTTATTTAACAGGAGAATTCTCTAGAGGAACAGATTTTGTAGAAGAAGTAATAGAAGAACTAGATAAAACAGACAAAAAGATTGATGCCCACCATGTAATGCTTTTTTACTACAAAATTGCTTGTATGTACTTTGGTGCAGGTGATTATGAAAACTGTATTATTTACCTAAATAAAATCATTAAAAACCGTGATTTAAAAATGCGTGAGGATCTACTATGTTACACACGTGTATTAAACTTAGTAGCTCACTACGAATCTGGAGAAGATGAAAACATTGAAGAACTAATTAAGTCTACCTATAAGTTCTTACTAAAGATGAACAACCTATACGAGGTTCAGAAAAAAATGATTAAGTTCTTAAGAAACTTAAGTAATTTATACCCTAACCAATTAAGAAAATCTTTTAAAGAACTATACGAAGAGCTAAAAGTATACGAAGATCATCCTTACGAAAAGCGTTCGTTCTTATACCTAGATATTTTGTCTTGGCTAGAATCTAATATTAAAGGAGTTCCAGTAGAAGAAATTGTAAAACAAAAAATCAACAGACTGAATTGAAATACGAGAACGACTCTTACTACCTAATAAAACTTCAATATTTAGGATTTCGCTTTCATGGTTGGCAAAAACAACCCGATGTAAAAACCATACAAGGAACTTTAGAGCGTACTTTACGCTTTATTTTTCAGCACGAAGACTACAAAACTTTAGCTGCCGGAAGAACAGATGCCATGGTATCTGCCAACGAAGCCTATTGCCATTTAACCACAAAACAATTTTACGAGGTTTACGGGTTATTGAATGATTTGAATAAAAACTTACCTCAAGACATTAGAGTTTTAGAAGTTTTAGAGGTAGATGCTTCTTTTGACATCCTTCAAAAAAACAAACAAAAAGAATATCACTACTTGTTTTCGCACGGAGAAAGAAACCATCCTTTTTGCGCAAGTATGATCACAGGCAAACACCAAACACTAAATATAGCCTTAATGCAAAGGGGAGCAAAATTATTCGAAGGATTTCATAATTTTAAAAGATATACAGTTCGCGCGAATGAAAACACTCAGTTTGAACGTACTGTTTTTACTTCTGAGATTGTCGAAAACACGCTTTATCAAGCGAACTTTTTTCCAAAACAAAGCTTTCTCTACCGTGTAATTGGCCCTGGTTTTATGCGTTATCAAATTAGAATGATGATGGGACAATTGTTTTTATTAGGAGTTGGTGAAATCTCTCTGGAAAGCATTCAAAACTCGCTAACAAACCCAGACAAAACAAAACCACTAACAGAAATTGCTCCTGCTAGTGGCTTGATTTTGCATAAAAGTGAGTTTTCATCTTAATTTATAGAAATACACTAAATTTCCTTTTTTACTCAACAGATACTCACCAACTTTAACTACACCTGCTCTATCTTCTTCTTGTTTTAAAACAGAACTATTGTTACACTCAAAGTTTTGTTCAAAAGGAAGATCGTAAAACTCTAATAGCTTTATATCTTTTAACAACTCCGATTGACTATAAACCAGAACTCCTTCTGATTTATACACATACAATTTATTTATACGTCCCTCCTCTGTATAATCACCTCTAGCTCTAAGAAAATATTTTTTATTACCAAGTTCAAATCTCGACTCATCGGAATAAACATAGCCCTCCTCGACCTCTACACCGACTAATAACTCAGTAACAACTATCTTTTTATCAGTACAACTTACAAACAACAGTAGGATCAGATATCTATAGATTTTCATTAGCGCATCTTTTTGAACTAAAATAAACTTCTTAACCAATTCTATCAAAAAACCACTAACAGAAATTGCCCCTGTTAGTGGTTTTATTTTACATAAAGGTGAGTTTAGTTAAACTACACAGTCCACAACGCACTCATTAAATCATCTACAAGAACTGTATACTCTTGTGTTTCCTCTAAGGTTAATGCATCTCCAATTGTTAATAATGACAAAGTTGTTTTTGTTGGAGGTGAAGAGAATCTACTAATTAAGTACGAATCATACTTAGGAGTAGTAGTCATCCCTCCATTATCTGTTAAATTACCATGTAAAATAGCATCTCCACAACCAACTCCTGTAATATTAGGAGCATCATAACTTATCAACCTAAAACCTCTCACATCTTCCTTATTAACATCTGCATCTGTCCAGATAGAATCCCCTGTCGAAGTATGTCCAAACCTAGTTCTTCCTCCAGCAATAGCCACTGTATATTCTTGAAGAGCACCCATTACAAAAGTACTTGATTCATCTTCTGGTTTATAATAATATGCTCCCAAGTGTATATTATCCAATGCTACAACATCATCAACATCAAATGAAATCCCTAGATAATCTGCCCATCCAGAGTTATTCTGCCAATCTGGGTTTTTTAATCCATTATCTACAATTCTTAAAGGGTAAAATCCATTAGACTCAGAAGCATAAGATGGACCAAAAATGGTATTCAAAATAGTTCCGCTAACCAGATCATAAAACCACACTCCAGATACATTATCATGAATTGTTGTTTCTGGAGCTAAAATTGGCAACACTAACCTTTTTACTTTCGACTTCCATGTTGCTGCATTGAATCCTGATAAGAAATCTTGTATTGCTAACTTTTGATCTAAACTCCAAGTTGTTTTACCATACACATTTAAAACAGCATTTGTTTCTGGAGTAATTGGGTTGTTCTCTACAATTGCATACTCTGGAATATGTAACTCCCTTACTCCTGCTTCTGGATAACTTTCTGCATGATATTCCAATTTAGAATCACTTTCGGCTATATCAAATGGTTCAAACTTAAAGTAGTTAAAGTCAATATGCTCTACATCCCAAGCTGCATTTCTTCCTGCCCAAGAACCAATTCCACTTTCGTACATATTCACTCCATGGTCAGTGTAGAATTCCTCGATTTTAGCAGATTTATAACTTGGGAACCAACCACCAGCTGTATATTTCATTATATTAAAAGGAACAAATGCTTTGTTTGTAGCAACCGTAACTCCATCTATTTTTAATTCAGTTCTATCTGGATACCAAGCAATTCCCCATTTATGGAACTCACCATCTGCATAGTTTTGAGCCAACTGAGTTAGTTTTGCATGGTATTGCTCATAGGCATAACTCTCTTGATCATAAGCCCAACCATTTCCTCCAGAACGTTCTCCTTGCCAATTGTTAAACTTACAGATATCCATAGTTGGCTCTTCTCTTTCCTGAATTTCTACCGAAACTCTTTCCCAAGAAGCTCTTAAATTCGGATTTGCAATATCAATCAACTTAAATGTTCCAACATTGTTAGGATCGTTATCATTTTCTACTGCTGTATGAAACTTATCATCCAAAGCCAAAGGATCAAAATACGCATTTTGTAGCTCATTCCACGTGGCAAAAACTCCCATTGCCAATTGAGATGGTAACTCCATGTCAATTTCATTATTCACTACCAAATATGGATCCCCCCCTGAATATTCAGTTGCTTTTGGATCATGTTCTTTTGTCCAATAATCCCATCTTGGGTCTGAAGGGTATAATTCAATATAATGGAAGAACCATAATGCTGGTGAAACTCCTATTAAATCTTTAGGCACACGCATACCAATGGTAAACTCGCCGTAAGGGAAATATTTTTTAGACAATAAAATAGAACCTGTTCTCTTCGTTTTTACTTGTCCAACTAAAGGATCATTTGTTCCATAGTGATAAGAAGTGGTACCATACCCTTTAAAAGAACTGTCTTTAGGTCCTTTTTGAACTCCTTTAACAGCTCCATCCTGTGGATATTTATCACCATGTTGCTCCATGGTAATACATCTATCGTTGTTATTTACGTAGATCAACTCTCCAGAACAACCACCGTTTTCACCTCCCCATTGCGTATGGTTCGTATCAAAATGTTGAGCAACCTTTGCCAATTCTGCATTAAAGTCTTCTGCATTTTCTAAGTCTATCTCAAAACCGACCTTATCTACATCATCTTCAGCTTCTACCACCTCTATTGGCAAAGCTCCTAGCTCCTCTGCTATTTCTGATTTTATAGTAACCACGTATTTACCACTTGGTATTGTTGGATCAACTACCATGTTAATCCCGTCACCTCTGAGGTATCCTGACCATTTTGGGTGGGTTTTAAATTCATTCAACGTGATATTTCCAGTACTTAAAACAGGTACTTGAATATGATAACCGTTAATTGTTGATAGAGCCAATAACTCGCCATCTACATTGTCTGAAATTTGCGCTACTCCAGCTACCGTAAACAAAGTTGATAAATTGATTTGCCCTCCATCAATATGAACGGTATTTAATTGAAAATCTAAACCATTTTTGGCAGTACCATTTACCAACTCTAAAAATGCATCTAAACGAAAACCAAAAGCATAATCATTTGGAATTACCAATTGTAAATTATTACCTGCACCTACTTGCATAACACCAGAGACTTCTGTTTCACCTGCTTGTTCAGAGGAATCAACGTATTGATATAAGTATGCTTTTAATTTAAATATATATTCACTCACCAAGTCTACAGCATTACCATTTCCTAGAACGTTTAAATCATAATTGATATCAACTGTTATGGGACTTCTATCAGTTGCTCCTCTAAAATCTGTTACATCTTTATCTCCAATTTTAATAGCTGTCTTAGGGAAAAACACGGTATCAGACGGATTATCAGAAGTAGCATTTTTATAAACTAAAACTTGTTCATACTCATAAAATTTAAACAACCTCCTAAGATTCTCAACTTCATCTTTTTGTGCTTGAGTCACAGCACCTGCATCTCCATTGGTATTAGCAGTGTAAATAGCATCATTTAAACTTTCTGTAAAGTAGATTCTGTTGATATTTAAACCTTCTGCTTTTACCAGAGCATCCTTTTCTACTGGCAACCCAAAGAAAACACCATCATAAGAAGTAGAAGTAATAAATGATAAATCCACGTCAGCAGTTAACGAATCCACTAGTTCTCCTTTATCATATACATAAGCTTTTACATCTGTCCCAAAACTTAAACGAAGCGAATACCATTTCTCTTCTTCAAAAGTAGCAGCAAAAGCATATGAATTTACATCATCCGATAGACTAATAATCCCATTTTCATAGCCCACTTTAAAGAACTTCGTAACATCTACTTTTCCTTGTATATACACTACTGCTACATTATCATGATTTGCATCAATATAAAAGTTCACACACAATGTTCCATTTTGACTAGCTACCAAATTATGAGCATAGATTTGTGCTTCCGGATTCTCATGAGACCAATTTAACCCTAAATATTTATCTCCTGAGCATTGAAAACACTTACTCACAATATGATCTTCTAGTAGAGCAGTATTTGCTTTAAAACCCCATAATTTTCCATTTGGAGATTCTAAAGGGCCGAATCCTCCAAAATATTCTGCAAACTTATCGGTTGCTTTATAATAAAAACCAGCTGGTTTAGAAGGCTCACTCCTTTCTGGTAAACCATTAATATACCAGGTAAAATGCTGTCCTTTGTATAATTTCTTTAAATACAATGGACTTTCTCCAACTTGCATATCTGTAGAAGTCACAAATCTATCCACAAGTTCATCTCCTGAGACTGTATTTACTGCTTTAAACTCGTACAAAGTATTTTCTTCTAAACTAGACACCTCTATATCACCTTCTACATTTCCAAATACATCTACAACTGCACCCTCTTTTACAACTACCCACTCTGAATCCGCTTCTTTTTTATAAAAGAAATCAAAAGACGAATAACTAGTAGCATTTTCTACAAAGTCTAACTTTTTAATTTTATATTTAATTTCCATTTTTTCTTATTTAAATGATTGAATTGAAATTTTTGACACAGCAGGTGCTGGCACATCTGCCAATGTTTTGTTTAAATTGTGCTGATAATGGATAGAAACTGCATCATTATCATTTAGTGTTTTTGTGATCTCTATAACGTTCACTCCAGAGAAAGAAAAATCTACACCCTCTGTAAGCTTTACACCATTTACAAATACCATCTTTAGGTAACTTACCTTTTGAGGCAATAGAATCACTTTTGAATCTCCAGACTTCCACTGAATATTCTTCTGATGTTCACGAATACTTGTATCTAAAACACAAGCACCATCAATTTCTTTTATTTGTAAGTTTTCACTTAACAAAACAGAATCAAAACCTGTTTTGTCTGCATTTACCTTTACCAAGTCATTAGGGCTCAGGTTGGAAAAATCGATTTCCGTAACAATTTGATTGCTCATTTTTACTTTTTTTAATTAATTCTCTTTCTTTCAATATCTGGCCAGACATTTATTTTTGTTGATTTTAGACAGTACTCACCTAGGGCTATGAATAGCCTAAACTCAACCTTTGTTTTTAATTCTTTTAAGGGATATTTTTACACAGCAGCTCTCAACTATCAAGTATGATTTAGTTGTTATCTATATCAAACTGTTTGTAAAATCTTTTATTTAATATTCTTAATAGCAATTTTGCCCACTTAAAACCTAAGCTTTCTAAATTCTCTAATAAAGAAACCGTTAACTGCCATATTACTACCAGTAAAACTGTCCAATAGAGCCACAAAAAAGGATCTAACTCGTAACCGTTAACACTTGGAAATTGCGAATGCTTGCTAAAAGTGTTTAAAATTGCAATAGGCACACAGTATACCGCTAATTTTAAAATCATCCTTCCCAACTTCCTACTTTCGTGCTTTTCACCTCTTTTTAAAGAAGCCATTACCCCGGTAAACCACTCAAAAATAATAAGGGCAACATAAGCAAACACAAAGGCATGGTTTACACCAAAAAACGACTTAATTACTGCTACCAGCATAGACAGACTCACTATTTTATGTGACATAAATCCAAATGTGGATAATTTAAAATTTTCTATTCCTGCAAAGCCAAAAGCTTGCACTATAAAATCTAATGTTTTCATAACTTTTTTACTTCATCAATTTTACAACGGTTACCGCTATAACTCCCAAGCCAATCCAAAAGAAAGGCTTTACCCAACTTGGGATTTTAGTTTGCTCAACAACCGTTTTTTCATGTTCTTTTTCATACAATTCTCGGTAGTGATTAATCGTTTCTTTTTGAATTTCAATCACCTCCCTTAATTCATCTGCAATACATTCAATTTTTAATTGCCCATCCACCTTCTGAATTTTTAAAGTCGCATGTTTCGACTTTTTTACAATAGGCTTGCTTGTTACTTTGTGGACGGGCAATTCCACCCTAGTTGTGTCTGAATTTCTTATAACTTTTAAAGTATCTATCACTTTAAAGGTTGAATAAACGGTATCTTTTATTTTAACAACTCTTTCTTGAAAAGGCATTATTTTTAAAGGCTTACATGCTGCTACAATCAATAACAACAAACACCCAATTTGGAATCTTTTCATGAGACTTGTTGACTTAAATGGTAATTGATTAAAATCTCCAAACAAAAAGCATAAGCTCTCTCCTGACCTAAAAACTGTAAAGCTTCTTTATTAGTTCCAAAAAAAGGCTCTAATAAAACCGCTGGAGCTTTTAATTTCTGGAGCAACAAACCTCCGTTTTGATACTTATTCTTTATGGATATCAACGATCTTGCTTTCGTCTCGAACTTTGTTGAAATAAATCCAACATAATCTTCACAGAATTCTTTTGTAAACTCATTCCCTTCACAGTACAAAGCGGTTACCCCATTTGCTTTTGAATCAGAAAATGCATTAAAATGTAAAGACAGCACCAAATCATATTCATGCTTATTCACATCATTCACTAACTCTACAATCCTAGCTCCCTCGGAAACCATATCTGTATTTGGTCGTTCGTATACATCTGCTATATGAGACAAATAAGAAGCTACCGTCTTATTCCAAGTGTACTCGTTTTCTAATAAATAAGGAGAATAAGCTCCTTGAGCTTCACTCCTATGACCAATAATAATTGCTATTTTTTTCATTTTCTTTTTTTTAGATAATCGATGATTACTACTCACATCCGAGTACAAAATTGAGACTAAAAAAGATATTTATAAAACTGATTATCAACCCTTGCAATCTTTCCACCATTCATTGTCAACATCTATACAATACTTGTATTTTCTTTACATCTGCCTCTAATTAAAACCAAAAAAAACACCTCAATTTCTTGAGGTGTTTTTTTTAAGCTCTTACTTTATGATGTATTATGCAGAAACTCTATACATAGATTCTTCATTTACGATTGCCTTTATTGTTCTTGGAGCTAAAAAAAACTCTTCGGATACTGCTTCTAACAATGCATCGTATTTCCATCTGTAATTTTGTCTTTCCAGTTGTGAAAAACGTTTTTTTATTGCCTTGTTTCTTTTCTCTACTAATTCTGATTTTCTTGCCATAATTATTTTATTTTGATGTTATTCTCTTTCATTTTTAACCTACAAAACATATAATTCTACAGGTCTTTGCCATTTGTTTTTTTCTATTATTACATTAATTTCTTTCACTTTTTCTTGAATCTCATCAGAGACAATATAACTAGGTCTCTCCTCTAATTCACTTAAAACACTGTACCAAGCCGCCACTTCTTGATTGCATAGAATCCCTTCTCCAAGACTCATAATACGATGCTCACATCTACTATAGGCTATCGCATCTCTTAACGCTGCAATTCTCTTTCTAATAATTTCATTTCTTTCCATTTAAATAAGGTTTCTTTTATTTGAGATTTCAAATTTAGAACTAAGACATGCACTCTATTTGCATATTTTTTCTATATTTGAACACAAGTTTTTCACCTACATGTAACAAATATACATTTTTAGTGAAAAATATTTCAACTTACAGAATTATTTTTTCAATAAAAAAAAGACTATGCTGAAAATAAAAGAGTTAAGAGAAAGAAAAAACCTTACTCAAAATGAAATATCTGAACAAACGGGTATTAACAAACGTACATTTATTAACTACGAACAAGGAAATACCGATATCCCTTTTAACAAGTTGCAAAAAATTGCAACTGTATTGAAAGTAAATATTCTAGAACTGATTGGTGAAGAAGTGCCAGACACTAACAACAATAAAATTCCCTTTTACGAAAACGTAGAAACCATAGGCGGAACTCAAGAATCTACCTACAACGACCATTCGCAAGCAATTACATCTGCATTAACTGTAGATGCAGGAGATTGGTTTAAAGATGCCACAGCTGCTATACGACACTATGGAGATAGTATGTCTGAATACATTAGTGGATGTGTTTTGGTTATTAAAAAAATCAATAACATTAACGAAATCATTTGGGGACGTAATTATGTAGTGGAAACTAGAGAACGTAGAATTACCAAAAGAGTTGCCGAGTTCGATCCAGAACACATTATTTGCTATAGTACTAACGAAGAACGCTACCCTGACGATAGATTGGTACATCAACCTATTGTAATTAACAAAAAAGACATTATTAGCATACATATTGTTTTAGGATCTGTAAACAAAGAGGAAAGTACCGGGAGAGTAAGCGTACTTTAAATATTTGTTTCAAAACATTTTAGATTCAAATATTTAGCTTATATTTGCCGTCCGATTCTCAAGGTGGGAATCTGCATAATAATCATTTACATAAATATTAGCATGTCAATTACAAAAGAAGAAAAAGCTGCAATTTTCGCTAAGCACGGAAAATCAGCAACAGACACAGGTTCTACAGAAGCTCAAATTGCATTATTCACTAAAAGAATTGCAGACTTAACAGAGCACTTAAAAGAAAACAGAAAAGACTTTAACACACAACGTTCATTAGTAAAATTAGTTGGTAAGCGTAGATCTTTATTAGACTACTTAACTAAAGTAGACATTTTACGTTACCGTGCAATTGTTAAAGAATTAGGATTAAGAAAATAATTCAAAATATTCTATCATAAAGAGAGGCTTAATCGCCTCTTTTTTTTATTTTAGACACTTTGCAAAAAGCTGATTTATAGTTAGCTAAACATAGAAACCAGATTATGTTCTGAGTCCATTGTTAACAAAAGCCCTACAACAACACAACATTTTTGTTAAACAATAACCGTTGGTATTTCTTATTTAGACCAACACAAAAAAAAATTATTTATGATACCTAAGGTATTTAAAGAAGTTATCGAATTAGGAGACGGGAGAACCGTATCTATCGAAACTGGAAAATTAGCAAAACAAGCTCATGGTAGCGTTGTTGTGCAAATGGGAAAAGCTATGTTATTATGTACTGTAGTTTCTAACTACAAACAATCTGACGTAGACTTTTTACCATTAACGGTAGATTACCGTGAAAAATTTGCTGCTGCTGGTAAGTATCCTGGAGGTTTCTTTAAAAGAGAAGCTAGACCAAGTGACGACGAAATTTTAACAATGCGTTTAATTGACCGTGTTTTACGTCCTTTATTCCCTAAAGATTACCACGCAGAAACTCAGGTAATGATTCAATTAATGTCTCATGACCCAGAAGTTATGCCAGATGCATTAGCTGGATTAGGAGCATCTGCTGCTATTCAATTATCTGACATTCCTTTTGAAACTCCAATTTCTGAAGCTCGTGTAGCTAGAATTGATGGAGAATTTGTTATCAACCCTACTAGAGCACAATTGGCTGAATCTGACATCGATATGATGATTGGAGCTTCTGCAGATTCTGTTATGATGGTAGAAGGTGAAATGGATGAAATTTCTGAAGAGGAAATGGCAGATGCAATTAAGTTTGCTCACGAAGCTATTAAAGTACAATGTGCTGCTCAGGTAAAATTAGCAGAAGCATTTGGAAAGAAAGAAACTCGTGAATATGCTGAAGCTGAAGAAAACGAAGAATTAGCTGCTAAAATTCATTCATTAACATACGACAAATGTTACGCTATTGCATCTAAAGGTACTTCTAAAGTAGAAAGAACAGAAGCTTTTGCACAAGTAAAAGAAGAAGTAATTGCTGCTTTTACAGAAGAAGAATTAGAGGAATACGGAGACTTAGTTGGTAAATACTACAACAAAGCTCAAAAAGAAGCGGTTCGTGAATTAACGTTGGCAGAAGGTTTACGTTTAGACGGTCGTAAGACTACAGAAATTAGACCTATCTGGGGAGAAGTAGATTACTTACCATCTACTCATGGATCTTCTATCTTTACTCGTGGTGAAACGCAAGCATTAGCAACAGTAACTTTAGGTACTTCTAGAGATGCTAATATTATTGATTCTCCAACACATGAAGGTGAAGAGCGTTTTTACTTACACTATAACTTCCCTCCATTCTGTACTGGAGAAGCTAGACCTTTAAGAGGTACTTCTCGTAGAGAGGTTGGACACGGAAACTTAGCACAAAGAGCTTTAAAAGGAATGGTTCCTGCGGACTGTCCTTATACTGTACGTGTTGTTTCTGAAGTATTAGAATCTAACGGTTCTTCTTCTATGGCAACTGTTTGTGCAGGTACTATGGCAATGATGGATGCTGGGGTTCAAATTACAAAGCCAGTTTCTGGTATTGCAATGGGATTAATTTCTGATGGTGATCGTTACGCTGTATTGTCTGATATTTTAGGTGATGAAGATCACTTAGGAGATATGGACTTTAAAGTAACTGGTACTGCAGATGGTATTACTGCCTGTCAGATGGATATTAAAGTAAAAGGATTGTCTTACGAGATTTTAGTGAATGCATTAAAACAAGCTCGTGAAGGACGTTTACATATCTTAGGAAAAATTACAGAGGTAATTGAAACTCCTAATGCAGACGTTAAATCTCACTCTCCTAAAATGGTTACTAGAGTTATTCCTAACGACTATATTGGTGCATTAATTGGACCTGGAGGTAAAAACATTCAAGAATTGCAAAAGCAAACAGGATGTACTATTGTTATTAACGAAGACCCTGTTACAGAAGAAGGAATTGTTGAGATCTTAGGTACTGGTTCTGAAGGAATAGAAGCTGTATTAGCAAATATAGACGCTATGTTGTTTAAACCAGAAAAAGGTGAAACATACAAAGTAAAAGTAATTAAGTTGTTAGACTTTGGTGCTGTAGTAGAATACTTAGAAGCTCCAGGAAACGAAGTATTATTACACGTTAGTGAAATAGCTTGGGAACGTACAGAAAATGTTACTGATGTAATTAACATGGGTGATGAATTTGAAGTAAAATACTTTGGTACAGACCCTAAAACTCGTAAAGAGAAAGTTTCTAGAAAAGCTTTATTACCTAAGCCAGAAGGATACAAACCTAGACCACCAAGAGAAAACAACGATCGTGGTGGACGTGATAATAACAGAGGTAGAGACAATCGTAGAAACGATAATAGAAAACCTAGAGAAGAAAAGAAATCTGAATAGTATTTCTTTTACCAAAAAATTAAAGCCGATTAGAAATTCTAATCGGCTTTTTTATGCTGTATTTTTAAAGTTTTAAAACTTCGCTTTCTTTCTAATTTTTTTAGGAAATTTCTTAATTGTTTTGATTTTTACATCTTTTACAAAACACTCAGCTCCTTCTGATTGAATCTGAATTTTACCAGAATCTAAAATTGTACCATCTTTCTTTTTTGCATCCGTTAACGCTAAAACCACTGTACCATTTACTACATGTATAGCTTTATCCCCCAAAACATACAAATCAATTTTATTCCACGCTCCATGTTCCTTTTCCGCATCTATTGATCTTTTAGTGGTACCTACTTTTTCTTTTCCTTCTGGATCCCAATGATTGGTTTCATCATAGCGAACTTTAGCCTTTGCACCTGCTAAAGCATATAAATCTCCCATATCACCTTCTTGTATTTGTAACTCTAAACAACTCATCCACACCTTCCAAAAAGAACCATGATTACCAAAACAATGATACAATAATCCATTATCCCTTTTCTTATCTAATCTAGGTGCCCATTTTTTCTCTCCCCATTTTACCCATAAAGTCAAATGGTAATCTTTATAAGATTTTAAAGTTGTTAATCCTGCATAAATTTCACCTGAAATGTGAATTACCGGATTTCCTTTTTTATCCTTTTCTACTTTATAGATTCCCATCGGATCACCTAAACCTATAGGCTTTCCTTCTTTCATTACATTATTTACTCCTTTAACTCCATCTGGTAAATTTTTTACACTTTTATGAGGAACTCCTGTCCAAACTTCCCATTTACTTAAGTTTTCATCTAATAAATTTTCCCATTTCTGAGCGTTAGCACTCATACTAATTAAGCAGATCAAAAGGATTTTCCCAATAGTAACTTTCATTATCTTCGTTTTTATGACTTACTAAAATTAGGAGTTTCTAATTAATACCTGTTTAATTTTCATCAATGAAAAAAAGAAAACAACCTGGAACAAAAAAAGGGAATGCAAAATTAGAGTGCCCCCAAAATGTTAGACACAATTTGGGGGTATTTTTATGTCTAGAAAAGTAAAGTACACATTTGAATTTAAACGTAAATGTGTTTTGTTGTTTTTTAAAGAACATCAATCGGTTATTAGTATTTGTAAAGAATTAAAGCTTCATCATTCTATTGTTTACCGTTGGTGTCAGCAATATGAGAAAGATGGTCTACAAGGATTATTACCAAAACAAACAAAGCATTACTCTCCATCTTTTAAACTAAATGTATTACAGACTATAGATAGAGACAATCTCTCTATGGCTGAAGCTAGTTTAATTTTTAATATCGGAGGAGATTCTGTAATACATAATTGGAGGGTACGCTATAATTCTTTAGGTTTGGAGGGTCTACAAGATAAGCCTAAAGGTAGACCTATTGGTATGAAGACTAAACATACAAGAAGTAAATCTAAACCATTAACTAAAGAAGAAGAACTTTTAAAAGAGAATCAATCTTTAAAAGCAGAACTTGATTTGCTAAAAAAGTTACATGCCTTAGCTCAAACCAGAGAGAAAAAGCAATAGCCATAGATGGGTTAAGGCATAAACATGATTTATCACTATTGTTAAAGCATGCGAATATGGCTAGAAGTAGCTTTTATTATCATTTGCAAAAAAGTAGAGAGCCTGACAAATATGAACTTATTAAAAAGTTAATTACTAAGATTTATCATCAAAACAAAGGAAGATATGGTTATAGAAGGATCACCTTAGAGTTAAATAATCAAGGAATAATGATCAATCATAAGACAGTATTTAGACTAATGAAATCGATGAAGTTAAAGTCTCTAGTCAGAATAAAAAAATATCGTTCTTATAGAGGGAGTCAGGGAAAAATAGCTCCTAATATTCTCCAACGAAATTTTAAGGCATTAAAACCTAATCAAAAGTGGGCTACAGATATTACAGAATTTAAAGTTCTGGGTGAAAAACTATATTTATCACCAATTATAGACTTATATAACAGAGAAATTATAAGTTATCATATCTCTAGAAGCCCTAACTTCAAACAAATAACAACCATGCTTGACAAAGCTTTTAAAAAGCATAAGCTTAATAAAACCTTACTGCATTCTGACCAAGGGTGGCAATATCAAATGAAGAGATATCAGACTTTATTGAAAAAAAACAATATCATTCAAAGTATGTCTAGAAAAGGAAATTGTTTAGATAATGCTATTATTGAGAACTTCTTTGGAACTTTGAAATCAGAACTATTTTACCTTAAAAAATGGAACTCAATTAATCAACTGGAAAAGGAAATTAAAGAATATATTAGCTATTATAATGAGAAGAGAATCTCATCGATTTTAAATGGAATGAGCCCGATAAAGTATCGAGCTCAATTCTATAAGTAATTTTTAACCGTCCAACTTTTGGGGGCTAGTCCAAAATTGCATTCCCTTTTTTATATTAAAGCCTTTTAATTAAAGACTACTTTGCTTTATTCAACCAAACTCCCATGTTAACTTCTGCATCAATAATAGATTTTAATTCAGAAATCTTTACACGTTTTTGCTCCATGGTATCTCTATGACGAATGGTTACCATATTATCGTCTTTTGTTTCGTAGTCTACAGCAATACAGAAAGGTGTTCCGTTAGCATCCTGACGACGGTAACGTTTACCAATAGCATCTTTCTCATCGTACGCTACATTAAAGTCGAACTTTAAGTTGTCAAAAATCTCTTTTGCAATTTCTGGCAATCCATCTTTTTTAACCAACGGTAATATTGCCGCTTTGTTTGGAGCAACTACTGCCGGTAAACCTAAAACAGTTCTTGTACTTCCATCTTCTAAAGTTTCTTCTTTTAACGAATTAGAGAAAACAGCTAAGAATAACCTATCTAATCCTACAGAAGTTTCCACTACATACGGTGTATAACTTTCGTTAATTTCGTTATCAAAATACTGAATTTTCTTTCCAGAATGTTCTTGATGTGCCTTTAAATCGAAATCTGTACGAGAGTGAATACCTTCTAATTCTTTAAATCCAAAAGGGAATTTAAACTCGATATCTGCTGCTGCATCTGCATAGTGTGCTAATTTATCATGATCGTGAAAACGGTAGTTTTCCATTCCTAATCCTAACGATAAATGCCATTTTAAACGAGACTCTTTCCAAGTGTCATACCACTCTTTCTGAGTACCAGGACGTACAAAGAATTGCATTTCCATTTGTTCAAATTCACGCTGACGGAAAATAAACTGACGAGCAACAATTTCGTTACGGAAAGCTTTACCTGTTTGAGCAATTCCAAAAGGAATTTTCATTCTTCCTGTTTTTTGCACATTTAAGAAATTCACAAAAATACCTTGTGCTGTTTCTGGTCTTAAGTATAAATCTGTAGCATGTTCTGCAGAAGCCCCTAACTTTGTTCCAAACATTAAGTTAAACTGCTTTACATCTGTCCAGTTTTTAGAACCAGACAAAGGACAAGCAATACCCAACTCTTCTATCTGAGCTTTTACATCTACTAAATCTTCTGCCTCTAAAGACTTACCCATTCTTTCTAAAATGGCTTCTTTCTTAGCTCTGTATTCTAAAACTCTTGGGTTGGTGCTTAAAAATTGTTCTTTATCAAAAGAGTCACCAAAACGCTTTGCCGCTTTTTTAACTTCCTTTTCTACTTTATCTTCAAACTTTTCAGCAAAATCTTCAATTAAGACATCGGCTCTATATCTTTTCTTAGAGTCTTTATTATCTATTAAAGGATCGTTAAAAGCATCTACGTGACCAGAAGCTTTCCATGTTGTTGGATGCATAAAAATTGCAGCATCTAAACCAACAATATTATCGTTCATTTGAACCATTGCTTTCCACCAGTACTCACGTAAGTTCTTCTTTAATTCTACTCCGTTTTGTGCATAATCGTAAACTGCACTTAACCCATCATATATCTCACTAGACTGGAATACGTATCCGTACTCTTTAGCGTGAGATAATACCTTTTTAAATTGATCTTCTTGATTTGCCATGCCGCAAAAATATAAAAGCTTTTTCTAATATGTTATGTCTGTAATAAAAACTGTGAAATTAACTTAAAAAACTCCTAAAAAGCTATTTTTTAATTCAAAAGACTGACTTGCTAACAACCCGTCTACGCTGTAAAAATCTATTGTATAACTTCCTTTTTCTAAGGTTAAATTGTCTAATGAGATAATATCTGTAGTAAGCATGGTATTTCCATCCAAAACCAAGCGTGTTCCATCTGTAAACTTCATATTTACCCCATCGCAAACAAAGTCTCCATTTGCTCCTAAAACCAAACCATCAGGATTCTTTAAAACATAAAAAATATCACACTCTACATTTTTTAATGCTTTGTTGTTTAACACGTTGTATTTAACCTGAATTCCGTTTACTTTTTTACGCTTTTTAGTCACCTTAACTTCACCATCTTTCTTTTGTTGTACTGCAAACACCTGTACGTCTGCAATCTGTACTTTGGTCGCTTCAGAAAGTTTAAATTTTAGTTCCTTACTATTTAGTTTTTCTGTATTTAATTCCGATTTGGTTACCGCAATCTCTACCATTAAACTATCGTTTAACATTTTAATAGAATCCAGACTTCTAAACAACATTCTGTTATTAAGCTTTACTTGTAACAAGGTATTCTTAACCTCTTGTAATTCTTTAAAACTATTGGTTTCATTACTTGCAACCTTCTGTTTTAGCACCTCTATTTCATCTTTAGACTTTCTTAGTTTAGAACGAATTTCTAACAAACGATCGTTTGCTTCTATAAAATCTTTGGTAATGGCAATGTTTTGCTCCTGACTTGTATTTAAATCTTGAATTGCAATATCCAGCTCCGTTTGTAAGGTTTGTTTTTCCTTAAGAATATCTTCTTTAAATGCTTTATTCTCATCTCCTATTTTAGTGATGTAAAAAACCATCCCTCCAATAACAAGTAATAAAACTACTATTAATACTATTTTAGTGTTCTTCATATTTTTAAAGTTTAGTAGTATAGATTGCTGTTAAAAATATTGTTTATTTTTAACATAAAAGCTATGAATTATCTTAAAGATTTAAGAGACCTTTTTATGCCCAAAAGATGCCTACATTGTAAGGCTATTATCAACACTCATCAGCAATATTTATGTTTGGATTGCAATCAGGCTCTTGAATATTTTCAGTTTGATAATTTTAAGAACAATGCCATACACAAATTGTTCTGGGGTAGAATTACCATTAAAAGTGCTGCTTTTTTATACTACTACCATAAAGGTTCCCCTATTCAAACCTTACTTAAAGAACTAAAGTACCAAGGAGCTCAACTTTTTGGCCAAGATGCTGCTGTTTTATTTATAGAACAGTTAAAAGACAAAGCCTTTTTTAACTCTATCGACATTATTATACCTGTGCCTCTCCATATTAAAAAAGAACAAAAACGAGGTTACAATCAAATTGAGCTTTTTGGCACAACACTTGCCAACTCTTTTAATGTTCCGTTTGTAAAAGACGGTCTCATAAAAACAAACAACAATAAATCGCAGACCAAACAAAGCAAAGAAGAAAGATATAAAAGTGTTCAACAGTCTTTTAAAGTAAACAGAAAACATAATCTTGAGAATCGCCATATTTTATTGATTGACGATGTGATAACCACAGGAGCAACTTTAACCGCTTGTTGCAAAGCCATTCAAAAAGAATACTCCGTAAACATCTCTATCATTACCATTGCTTGCGTAGCCTGATTATCATAAAAAAACTGTTTCTTTGTAACCCAGTTATGATGAAAAAAATTCTAATAATAAGCCTTAGTATAATAGCCTTAAAACTGGCTAGTTGTGCTAGAATTGGAAGTCCCGATGGAGGACCTAAAGATAGTATTCCTCCTGTAATGGCCTTTGCAGAACCTTTAAACAAGACTACGCTGTTTAACAAAAAGAAAATAACCATTCTTTTTGATGAATACATTCGTTTTGACAATTTAAGTCAGCAATTGATAATTTCTCCTCCTATGGAGAAAAAACCAGAAATTAGACCATTGTCCGATGCTTCTAAAAAAATTACGATTGAATTTTTAGAGGAATTAAAACCAAACACAACCTACACCATTAATTTTGGGAACAGTATTGTAGACAATAACGAAAAAAATGAATTGGGTAGATTCTCGTACGTGTTTAGCACCGGAGAAATGTTAGATTCTTTAAGTGTTAATGGTCATATTTACGATCCATTAGTAGACAAAGATGTAGAAGAAATAAGTGTAATGGGATATAAAAATGCTCACGATACGCTTATAGGAAACTACACTCCAGACTACCTAACAAACACTTTAAAAACGAATTTTTACAGTCTTGAAAATTTATCAGAAGCAACATACAACCTAATTGCTTTAGAAGATTTAAATCATAATTACAAATACGACAAAGGGGTAGAAAGAATTGGTTTCTTAAACGATTCTATCTACTTAAATTCTAAAATAGATTCTATTAATTTTATACTATTTAAAGAAGACAAAGACCCTAAAATTTTTAGACCTAGTCAGGCTATTGGTAATCAAATTCTTTTGGGATATAACGGAGCTAAAACTCCAAAAATAAACTTAGAAGGAATACATGTAGATAGTTTCTTTGTTAGTAAAGAAGCAGAAAAAGACTCTTTATATATTTGGTTTAAAGAAATCCCAAAAGACACTGTTCATCTATATGTTGATTTAGATACGCTAAAAGAACATTTTAAGCTTATTCCTAGAAAATTAAAGAAAGATTCTATTTCTATTTCATCAAACATTAGTGGTTATTTACACCCTAGAGATTCGCTTACATTAACCACCAAGATACCTGTTGATTTTTACAACAAAGACAGTATTTTATTATTAGAAAACGATTCAATTCCAATAGATTTCAACATTCTAAATAAGCCCGAAAGCCATCAGTTAACTATTGACTTTAAGAGAAAACGCAAAACCAGCTATTCCTTAAAACTAAAAGAACAAGCTTTTACAGACTTCTTAGGATTTAATAGCCATCCTAAAAACATTACCTTTTCAATTCAGGATATTGAAGAATATGGAGAAATTATTTTACACATTAAGAATCCAAAAGAAATAAACTTAATCGTTGAACTGCTAAATTCTCAAAAGAATAAAATCACTAAAATGATTCACAGTTCTGGAAAAGTCTCTTTTAGAAATTTAGTTCCAGAAAAATATAAAGTTCGAATTGTTAAAGATGTAAACGACAACAAAGTGTTTGACAACGGTAATTTTGCAGAAAGAATTCAACCAGAAGAAGTATTTAACTTTAAAAAAGAGATTACTCTGAGAGCCAACTCTGAAATTAACGAGAACATTACGGTTGAGTAATAAACATACTTAGTTTTTAGACAAACACTGTCGCTATAAAAAATCCATTGGAATATATTTTCTATTCTAATGGATTTTTTGTTTTTTTAACAAAGATCATCAATATCTATTACGTAAGTAGACAACTCTATTTTACTTTGTTTAAAAACAGCTATGAAAATAAATAACTTGACAAAGACTATAACCTTGGTCTTATTCTTTTTTAGCTCCATAATATTTGCCCAAAAAAGAATATTCTCAGGAGTTTTAAAAGACAAGAATGGTTACCCTCTAATTGGAGCAACTATATCTGTAAAAGGGAAAAATAAACTAACTATTACCGACTTTGATGGTAATTACTCTATAGCATGTGAAGCTGGTGACATTTTAAAGATTGAGTATTTGGGTTACAAAAACAAATCCATTACCGTAACCGAAAAGATGCTAGAAGACAGTAAAGTAAACAGAACAAAACTTAAAAACAAAAAAGAGGAAGTAAAAGCAGGAAATACAAGCACCCAAACGATAACATCCAATGCTTTTTCTGAGATGTTTAACCCTCGAAAAAAAAATATTATTGGTGGTGAAAGCAATGCTACGCATAGCTATAAGAGTTACCCAAACACACATCGTTTAAAAAGGATAGAAATTGACTCTACTGAAATTAACCTGGTCCATTATGATTCTGACATACATTACAGTCTTGAGTACAACCGAACAGCATTTTTCAGATTTGTAACCAAACGAAATTTACCTGAACTTCAAAACACCTACACACAAGGTAGACCTATAGCAGGAACTTTATCCTACCAAGGACCTGATCAAAATGAAATGTTCTCTTTTGGCCCTACACTAGAAAGTCAAAATTTAACCAATCATAGAACTTCTATCTTCCAGAATAGCATAACTGCTGTTAACGATCTTAAGCTTTCTGTTTTCTCAAAAAAACACGATTTAAAAATTGACTATACGCACTTAAAACAACCTTCTATTTTTGAACAGGGAAAAAATATAAAAAACTTAATTAATACCAATTATAGTTACAAGACGGAAAAAAATAAATTCAGCTTTTTATTCTTCTATAAGAATTTGGAAAATACTCAGCCGAATATAAATGGTTTTAATAGTAATGTAATACGAAGTTCCTTTTCTACACCTACGTCGTTTAACAATCAAAAACTTAAAAGAGTAGAAAATAGTTTTAACCCTAATAGCTTTAACAATCCTTTGGGCTTATTGTATGAAAACAACAATTCATTTAAAAGCGATAATATATCATATTCGATAAAAGACGAGCTTTTACTTTTTGATGATGTTTTAAAAATTCGCCCGATTTTAAATTACCAAGAATCTGAAAAAAACCTCTCTTCTTATTTGCCCGTAAACACTGTTGGATTTGAACAAGGTTATACAAGTCACAAAGAGGTTCTCAAAAAAAATCTTTCTCCAGAATTACATATAAGAATAGGTAAAAACCGATATAGAGGTTTTAGCTATCTATTCTCTGGAGGATCTAATATTAGTAAAGCAAACTACAATTTTTTAGAATCTGATAGGATTCTTAACACTACAACATTCAACAATAGTAGAAACCTAGCTATAGAAAGAACAACATCTTGGTTTGCAAATAGAATTGATTATTCATTTGGTGGAGACATTGATGGAATTGTTTCATTGGCTAATCACTCTACTTTTTCATCTAAACAAGGGAATCAACTATTACAACCTACTATAAGAGCTAGAATGAACTTTGAATACCTTTTTAGCGAGTTTCTAGACTGGTTGTACATTGATGATTTTGTAAATCAGCTATCAATAGCAGGTGCATATTCATCTACCGTAGGAGAGGCACCCCTTCTTTACGAAAACACAAGTCATAGTAGTCTTTTATTCAACCCAATTGATAGTTATTCCTACACTGCAAATGACGAATTAGCAATTAATAATGATCTTCGTTTTGAAAAATACGAAAACTATCATTTTACTTTAGAAACTGGACTCTTTAGAAACAGAGTAACCCTAGAGTTAACCAAATCTTTTAAAAATGTAACGGGTAGTATTATTCCTTTCATTACTGATAGTGGATTTAAACTACAAAACATAGCAGACACTCGTACTGAATCATTCGATGCTGAATTGGTTTGGAGAAATATGAGCTACAGTAGAAAATTACGTCATAATTTAAAGCTTAGCTTCTCCAGTTATAAAATTAAAGTTGATAAATTATGGAATAACGAACAGAGCATTCCCATTGCTGGTTTTAAAAACGTATCTAAAAACTTAATAGAAGGTAAACCTGCTGGAGTTATAGTTGGAACGGCATACAAAAGAGATGAAAACAACAATATAATAATTGGTAATGACGGCTTCCCTTTAGTGGACGAGCAACTTAAAGTAATTGGAAACCCCAATCCTGATTTTAACATGAGTATTTCTAACACATTAAAATACAAAGGGTTTGACTTTAAAATTGTTTTGGATATTCAAAAAGGAGGTGATGTTTGGAATGGAACCCAACAAGCTTTAAATTACCTTGGCACTTCACAAGAAACCGCAAACCAGAGAGAACGAACCAACTATGTATTTAACGGAGTAACATCAAGTGGTAGTATTAATACTACTCCAGTAAACTTTGTAGATTTAAATGGAAACATAGAAAACAACCGATGGTCTAGATACGGATACACTGGCATTGACGAAGAAGCTATAGAAGATGGTAGTTATTTGAATTTAAAAACCATTGCTTTAGGATATAAACCAACCGAAAAGTTTATAAAAAAAACAGGCCTTGAATCCATTCATTTGAGTGTTTATGGTAACAACCTTTTAACTTTTACTAAATACAGAGGAGCTTCTCCATATACCAACTTATTTGATGCTGCCAAAGGAAGCGGCTTACAATTTTTCAACACACCTATGATTAGTGAAGTTGGGTGTAGAATTCATTTAAAATTCTAATCTCATGCAACAATTGTCATTCAAAAGAAAATTCTTAATCCTTCTGTTTCTAATTCTATCTTCTCTTAGGATAGCAGCTCAAAAGGCACACATAGAAAAAATATACGCTCACACAGATAGAACATTCTATTTCCCAGGGGAAACTATATGGTTTAAGGGATACATAACCAATCCACAAATTGAGTATTCTGATATAAGCAATGTACTACATGCCCATTTAATATCTCCAAAAGGAGATGTTATAGACGCTAAAAAATTCTCCATTAAGGATGGAGCTGCCTATGGAGATTTTCGTATTTCTGAAAGATGGTCAGGTGGTATGTATAAACTAAAACTCTTTACAAAATGGTCTAAAAACTATGGAGAACAAGCAGCTTATACCAAAGAAATTACCATTCAAAAAATTGTTAAACCCAACCTACTACTCAAATTAGAATTCGAAAAGAAAGCATACGGGGCAAAAGACCTTGTACAAGTAAACTTTAAAGTAGAAAATTTAAAAAATTATCCTTTAAAGCATAAGACAATCAATTACACCATTGCTATAAAAGGAAAAAAGTTTTTTACTAGCTCTTTTAAAACAGATGAGAATGGGAAATGTAAAATTACATTCCAATTACCCGAAACTTTAAACACGCAAGACGTAATCCTAAATGTATTGATTCCCTACAAAGGGACTAGTGAATCTATTTCTAGATCGGTACCAGTAATTTTAAACAATGTAAATCTGCAATTTTTGCCAGAAAGCGGAAATTTATTAGCAAATACAAACAACAAAGTTGCCTTTAAAGCAGTAAATGAACATGGAAAGCCTGCTGATATAAGCGGAGTTATTATCGACTCCAACAACCAAGAAGTTGGTACATTCAAAAGTTTTCATGACGGAATGGGAAGTTTTAGTTTAACACCCAAAACCGGAACAGAATACAAAGCCCTTATCCTAAAACCTTTTGTATCTAATACCCCTATCCACCTACCAATTCCCGAAAAAGAAGGCACAATTTTGTCTCTTATCAATTCTGATGATCAAACAACTACGATCAAAATTACTTCTAACTCAGAAAAAAGCATAGAATTAACAGTTAAAGATGTAGGAAAGATATTACACAAACAAAGTATTACTTTGGACAAAAGCGAAACATTTTTCAGTAAAGAAATCACTATCAACACACATAACTTTCCTCAAGGAATTACCAGTTTTACAATAACAGACTTGGAACAGAATCCGCTTGCGGAACGTCTGATTTATTTAAATCCAAACAAACAATTAAAGGTTAAAATAGACTTGGAAAATGATATTTTCAATATTCGAGAAAAGGTAAAAGTAAACATAAAAACGTTGAACGAAAACAACCAGCCTGTTCCAAGCAACTTATCCATTAGTGTAGCAGACAATCAGCTAATGTCAGTTGCAGACGACAAACAAGACCATATCATCTCTTCTTTATTAGTTTCTTCAGAGTTAAAAGGAAAGATTCACGAGCCTATTTTCTATTTCGACAAGACCAAAAAGAAAGCAACAAAAGCCCTTGACTACTTAATGCTAACACATGGATGGAGAAAATACATAAAACATCCTATTTACCATAAAGACAAAGCCAAACATAAAGCAGAAAATAAATCTATCATTAAAGGAATTGTAGTTAACGAGAAGAATGAACCCATAACCGCTCAGTTAATACTTGAGCTCTCATGGAATAAAGCTATTGTTTTTGATACCGAAGATGATGGAACCTTCCAGTTTGAAGTTCCCAACAACTATAATAGTAGCTATACATTACTAGCCCACAATAAAGATAACCTAAAACTAAAAATCCTCGATAATGTATCTTACATAAAAGATACGTTGGGAATTATTCGTAAAACCCTTATTGATTCTAAAGAAATACCTAGTTTCCAAAGCAAAGTTGTTTCCAATAAAAATGCGGCATTGGAACAAAAAAGAACAAGCAAACAAGAAGTGGAAGAAGAGCTAGATATTTCTGAAGAAACTTTAGCGAAAAAAGGAATTGCCAATGTTGTTAAACTTGATGAAGAATCCAGCAGTCTTGATGAGGTTGTAGTTATAGGCTATGGTACCGTTAAAAAAAGTGAGGTCACTGGTGCGGTTACCACAATTAGAGCCGATCAACTAATGTCTACACCTACAACAGATGTTGCAAGTGCTCTACAAGGTCAAATTGCAGGAGTAAATGTAATTTCATCATCAGGATCTCCTGGAGAAGAAGCAAATATTGTAATTCGTGGATTTAGCTCTTTAATGGATGGTAATAGTAGCCCATTGTTTGTTGTGGATGGAGTTCCTTTCGATTCAGACCCACAATTAAGTATTAACCAAATTGAAACTATAAATGTTTTAAAAGATGCTGCATCTGCTGCTATTTATGGAACAAGAGGAGCGAATGGGGTAATTTTAATAAGTACTAAAAATGGGTATAGACATCATAAAGGCCATACGTTATTTAAGAGAAAACTAAAATTCAACTTTGCAACTAGAAAATATAAAGGCATTCAGAAACATCGTTTTGATTATAGCAGTGTTTTTTATAGACCTATTTATCCAAAAGATTACTCGCCTTTAGAAAGAACAGATTTTAGAAATACTATATATTGGAACCCTATAGTGCAAACTGATGAAAACGGAGAAGCCAATTTAAATTTTTACAACTCCGAAGCCATTACATCTTTTAAAATTACTACAGAAGGAATAAGTGCAACTGGTCTGGTTGGTAGAGACGAAACATTCTATGCAACTAAAAAAATGGTAAATGTAGATTACAAGCTCCCTAATTATCTAAGCGTAGGAGATGAGGTTATTTTACCTGTAACCATTAGTAATGAATCTGACAAGGACATAAAAGGAAGTCTTTCTATTGCACTTCCAAAAGGATTTATTTTTGATGACAATCTTAAAGACTCTATCCTTGTAAAAGCCAATAGTTTTGTATTAAAAAACATAAAACTAAAACCAACACAAAGAATCCATAAGTCTTTTATTCAGGCTAGTTTTAAAACTAAAAAGTATCAAGATCGTAAAAGAAATACTATTGGTATATTGCGCACCTCATTCCCTAAAGAGGCTTCACTTTCTGGATATGAAAACAAAAAATTCAGTTTTAATTTAGAAAATGTGATTCCAGGAACCTTAGATGCCAATGCAAAAGTGAATGTAAATGTGGTATCCGACGTTACTGATGGTATAAAATCTATGATTCGTTACCCTTGGGGCTGCTTTGAACAAGTTTCCTCAGTTACTTACCCCAACATATTGGTTTTAAAATATTTACAAAAAACAAAACAAGCTAAAAAGCGTACCGAAAGAAAAGCTAGAATTTACATTCGAGAAGGCTACTCTAAATTAATGGCCTACAGAATTAAAGATCAAGGTTTTGATTGGTTTGGAAACGTTCCATATGCTAACGAAGGATTAACAGCCTATGGTTTAATGGAGCTAAACGATATGAAAGATGTTTACGACAAGGTAGACACAAGTACATTTAATTCTATCTTAAAGTGGTTACTTTCTAGAAGAGATGGTAAAGGAAACTTCTTACAAAACAAAGGAAAATATGGTTATTCCAGTACTACAAAAGCCACCTCTAATGCATACATTCTATATGCTTTTAGCGAAGTTGACCCTAAAATAAACTTAGTAAAAGAGTATGAACTAGCCTACAAAGAAGCACTTAAAAGTAAAGACACTTATAGAATGGTTTTGCTTGCTTTAGCAGCAGTAAACTATGGTGAAACTATTAAAGCAAATACACTTTACAAAGAAATTAAAACGAATATTAAAAAATTTGGTTTAAACAATTTACCTGCGGAATCAACGATAACTCGTTCTTACAATCGCTCTAAAAATATTGAAACCAATTCACTGATATTATTGTACTTACAAAAAACAAAACATTCGGATTTTGTATTAGAAAAAAGAATTCTTAACCATATTCTTAGCAAAAGATATTATTCTGGTTTTGGGAACACACAAGCCACTTCTTTAGCCCTAAAGGCACTATTAGAATATGCTATAAAGAATCCTAAAAAAGAAGATTTATCCAATGATATTTTTAATCTATCTATTAATGATAGTATTAAGAGTAAAGCATTAAGCAGCAAAACTGGAAGTCGCATCTACTTAGATAGCATCACCAAATACTTTACACATGGAACTCAAAAAATAAAAGCTAATTTTTCTAATCACAACAATCCATTCCCTTATCAAATAAATGTAAGATGGAATACTACAATCCCAGATTCAAGCCCTTCTTGCTTGGTAAATATAAATACTGATATAGACAAAAAACAGGAGTACCATGTAGGAGATAATCTACGAATGAACATTACTGTAAAAAACAAAACAACTAAAGGAGTACCTATGACAACTGCTCTTATTGGAATTCCGTCGGGACTAACTCCTCAACCTTGGCAGTTAAAAGAAATAGTAGAGACAAAAAAAGTAGCTTACTATGAAATCTTTGAAAATTATCTGGTGTTTTATTGGCGAGAAATAGGACCTAAAGAACAAAAAGTTATCAGTCTAGATTTAAAAGCTGATTTCGCTGGGAAATATACTGCTCCCCCAAGCTCTGTTTACTTGTATTACGATAGTGACCACAAAAAATGGATTAAAGGAAATGATGTAGAAATATTAGAATAAACAAAAAAACCGAGCAAATTTGCTCGGTTTTTTTGTTTGTGATTACAATTACACCAACTTTCTTAAGGCTAAAATTACTCCTAAGTGAATTCCCTCGTGGAAGGAATTAAAGTCAATTGCTTTTTCTACTGAGTCTAAGGTTACGTTTACACTGGTAGTATATTCAGTGTACTTTGTAAAGATTCCTTTAGTATAATCTTCTTGTAATTGATCTCCAAAACCAACAAAAATGGCTTTTATTTCCTCCCACTCTTCTTGCGTTACTACTGTATCTTCTGGAGCAGTTCCTTTTCTATATTTGTTTACTACTTCTTCTGAAATAGGCAATTCTAAACCAGACAATTTATAGCATAGTAAGTATGGTGTTACCGCTAAATGCGCAACATTCCAAGCAATGTTATTTTTAAAACCTGCAGGAATTTTATTGATTTGCTCTAATGAATACCCCTCAATTACTTTTAATAGTAAGGCTCTTCCTTTTTTTAATACGTCTATTTGATTTTCAATCCCCATGACTTGTTTTTTTATACTTTTGGAATCGTAAAGATAGAAAGACCCATCACTTATGAAAAAAATATATCACTTAAAAACCTGCGATACTTGCAAACGAATTTTAGGACAAATTAATTTAGAAGGATTTGAACAACAAGAAATAAAAAGCACCCCTGTAACCGAGGAGCAATTGGCAGAAATGTACGCTTTTACAAACTCGTACGAAGCACTGTTTAACAAACGAGCTCGTTTGTACAAAGAAAA
Source organism: Wenyingzhuangia sp. IMCC45574 (assembly GCF_054182685.1). Classification (NCBI taxonomy): domain Bacteria; kingdom Pseudomonadati; phylum Bacteroidota; class Flavobacteriia; order Flavobacteriales; family Flavobacteriaceae; genus Wenyingzhuangia; species Wenyingzhuangia sp. IMCC45574. The sequence goes on from NZ_CM135169.1 coordinate 2,360,473, forward strand.
AGGACTAAAAGACAAGAACTTAAGCGAAGAAGATTACAAAGGCTATATTCTGTCTGAATATACTTTCTTAAAGAGACCTGTAGCTATTGTAGAAGATGAAATTTTTGTTGGAAATAGCAAAAAGGTAGTGGAAGCCTTGGTTGCTAAAACACTATAAAGAAAAAGGTCTCGAAAATTCGAGACCTTTTTTTATTATTTCTTGTTATACAACATTGGATTTAATTCCTCGTCGTTGTACATTTTCATTTGCTTGTACACTTTCATGTATTTATCTCCATTTTCTATATCTGCAATTAAATCGTCTATAGCAGTAGATAAATCTACACGTTGTTCTAATAGAATGTCTAACTTTTTTTGACAAGCAGCTTTATGACTTTCTGAAGCAGACTCTCTGTTTACCTCCTCTGCCATATGATAAATTTTTAATGCCAAAATAGACAACCTATCTATTGCCCAAGCAGGACTTTCAGAGTTAATTTTTGCACCATCTTTAGGTTGAACATCCGCGTATTTCTGTAAAAAATAACTATCTACATACTCTACCATGTCTGTTCTGTCCTGATTAGAAGCATCAATCCTTCTCTTTAAAGCCAAAGCTTCAATCGGATCAATCTCTGGCAAACGGATAATATCTTCGTAATGCCATTGTACCGTATCAATCCAACATTTTCTATACAGCAAGTACTCTAAAGTACCTGTCTCATAACTATTTTCAAACGGTTGGTCTACATCATCTATTACGTGATATTTTGCAATCACAGCATCAAATATTTTATTAAAATCTTGTGCTTTCATCATTAATTAAATTTTCTTTCTATTAACAAAAGAAGTCTTTCTTCATATACTTCTTTTCCGCTCCAATTATACTCCTTTTTTATCATTTTTAAGAAAGATAAAGCTTCTTTTTCATTTTCCATGGTATTTAACTGAGAAACAACACGGTTAAAGTCCTCCTGACTTCCTTCGAACAAGTGTTTTACAAAAGCAATACGATCATTTAAACCAATCTGTAAACTCTTTTGCTGCATGGCCATATCGTTAATAGACTTTTTAGGAGTAATTCGCTGGGCATTTTCAAATAAATCAGTAGTCATATCTAAAGACACTGTAGTACCTAACTCCTTTTCTAGGGAAGCCTGTAAATTCAATTCCTTATTAGCAACTACATTCTCTTTAACAAGCTCTTTTTCTACAACTAAAGGCTCTGAATCTTCTACAAATTCTTCTGTTTGCTCAATTACTGCTTTGGGCTGCTCCTCTTTTGTAGCTATAGGAGTAAAAGCGTTAGACAACGCTTCTAAATCTTTAGGTGTTTCCTCTATAATTTCTTGCGGAGCCTCCTTTTTAGCTTCTACAAACTCCTCTACCTCATCCTGTTCTGCTACTACATCGGGTTCTTTAGTAATAACATTTTCGACAGGAATATTCGTGTTAAAAGTTTCATCAATCAATTCTTCTACAGACTTGGTGTTCTGTGGAGTTTCTTTTACAAATGTATCTATGTAAGCTAATACAGAAAGTTTTTGATATAAATTCCTGGCTGTATCCGTTAACGCCTGAATATCATCTCCTTTGTCCATTTTTAGAATCTTATGAGCTAAGCTCATTAATTCAGCCTCTAATTTTTTCTGCATAAATAGTTTGATAATTTAGGTAGAGCGTAAGATTTTTATTTGATAAATTTGTGCTACTCTACTCTTTCCATTAAGTCCGGAAACGAGTTAACTAACGTAGATAAAAGTACAAAATGTTTCTTGAAAACAATTTAAATAAAGAACAATTTGGGTGGATTGAAGTAATATGCGGATCCATGTTCTCTGGTAAAACAGAGGAATTAATTAGACGATTAAAACGAGCCCAAATAGCAAAACAACGAATAGAAATTTTTAAACCTACCATTGATACTAGGTACGATGATGATGATGTGGTCTCTCACGACCAAAACAACATTCGTTCTACCCCGGTTCCGGCAGCAGCAAATATTAGACTATTGGCCAACGATGTAGATGTTGTAGGAATTGATGAAGCTCAGTTCTTTGATGATGAAATTGTAAATGTTTGTAACGATTTAGCCAACAAAGGAATTCGTGTAATTGTTGCTGGTTTAGATATGGATTTTAAAGGAAATCCTTTTGGTCCGATGCCACATTTAATGGCAACCGCAGAATATGTAACCAAAGTACACGCAATTTGTACCAAAACAGGGCAACTGGCTCATTATAGTCACAGAAAAACTACAGATGCAAAACAAGTAATGCTTGGAGAAAACGAAGCCTACGAACCTTTAAGTAGGGCTGCTTTTTACAAAGCTACTTTGAAACAAAAAGCAGATGAAAAATAAGCATGTAACACAGTTGGAGATTGACCTAACTGCTTTAAAACAAAATTACCATTACCTAAAAAACAAAACACAACCAGGAACCAAAACCTTGGCTGTGGTAAAAGCTTTTGCTTATGGTTTAGAAGCAGAAACTATTGCTCAAGAACTAGAGAAAGAAGGTATTAATTATTTTGGGGTTGCTTATGCCGATGAAGGTATAAGGCTTAGAGCAACAGGAATTAAAACTCCTATTTTAGTTTTACATGCACAACCCATAAATTACACTACAATTGTTGCGCACAATTTAGAGCCGAACTTGTATTCTTTACACACTCTTAAAACATTCTTAGCTTTTGCTAAAGAGGAAAACTTACAAGCGTATCCAGTTCATTTAAAATTCAACTCAGGGTTAAATCGCCTAGGGATAGATGAAAACGAAGTTGCAAAAGCTATTGAATTATTAAAAGACAATTCTACGGTAAGAGTCACTTCTGTATTTTCTCATATTGCAGCAAGTGAAGATTTGAACGAAAGGGAATTTACGGAGAACCAGATTCACAAATTCAACAGCATTGTTACGCAACTACGCTCAAAACTAAAACACCACTTCGTGGTGCATATGAGTAATACATCAGGGGTGATTAATTATCCAGATGCGCATTTTGACATGGTTCGTTTGGGAATTGGTTTGTACGGGTTTGGAAACGATAAAAAAGAAACCAAACAACTAAAAAACGTAGCGACACTAAAATCGGTTATTTCCCAGATTAGAACTATTCAACCCGGTGAAAGTGTAAGTTACAACCGAGCCTTTATTTCTGAAAAAGAAGAACGCATTGCCATTATCCCTATTGGGCATGCGGATGGTTTTTCTAGACCATTAGGTTGTGGAAGCGGATACGTTACCATTAACGGACAAAAAGCCCCCACTTCTGGAAATGTGTGTATGGATATGATTTTGGTAAACGTAACTAACATTGAATGCCAAGAAGGTGATGAAGTTGTAATCTTTGACAACCAAGAAACGGTAGAGGAATTTGCTACCATATGTAATACCATTTCTTACGAGATATTAACAGCTATTTCTCAGCGAGTGAGGAGGAGTTTTAAGTAAATAAAAAAGCCTCCTCAAATTTTAAGAAGGCTATATCTAAAAAATACAACTACGTTTTTACTTTTTAAAGTGGTAGTACGTTGTTGATTCATCCCAGTCATCATATTCACTAAAAACAAGTTTGCTTCTTGAAACTGATTCAACTTGTAATTCCCCTGCAGAAAGCTCTCCATCTACTTCTTTAAAATCCGTGTATATTGTTTCTTCTCCTTCTCTTGTATCCTCACCGTGTGTGGCAACCAAGACTAAGTTTTTATTAATATCATCATAAGCCCAATTACCTATAGTCTTATATTTTCCATTGCTCTCATACTCTACAACTCCACTTTCGCAATGATTAAAATCTTTATATTTTGATTCACTGTATATCTGATAAGTTCCGTCAGATTTAATTTTAAATTCAAGTTTATAAAACGTACTACAATCTGTATAACAGTCACTATAGGCATCACAATATTCTTTACCAATCACCTGAACATTTCCATCATCATGTAAAAATTTATCCATTTTCCAGTTCCCTACCAAAGAACTATTTCCTCCCCAAGCTTCAACCACCACACATACTGTTTGTGGAGCGGAAATATTTCCTTGATCATCATAAATACAAATATCAAAACAAAAAGTTCCTGGTTCTAAATCATTTGGAAACTCAAATTCTAACTCGGCCTCTTGAACAATTTCAGCACTTGTAGTACTAGTTGTTGGAGTTTTAGAAATTCTAGCTTTTATTTCTTCTCTGTGAAATTTAATATCATTTTTTAAAACCTCAGTAAAGCTACTAGTTCTTGTAGCTCTTGAAGAGGAATATGAATACACATTAACATCATAATACTCATCACTCCCTTGAATTTGGACATAAGCCCCATCAATATCTGTTGGTGACTTCACTTCTAACGAAAAACCTACATTTTGAACTGCAGAAACCTTACTAGGTAAATCTAACATTGAAATTTGCTCATTCGGAACTGGAGGATTTCCCATAACTACTTGAGCTCTATCAATAGAAATCTCTGTAGAAGTAACAATAATTTCTTTGCTTTCCTGAGCGTTGGTACCAATACCATCACCTCCACCACAAGAATTAAACAACGCAATGGTAAAAATTGCGAGAAACACTTTTTTAATATAATTCATAACTTTTTTATAATATCTACAAACATAAGTATTTAGAGATTCCAAATCATAATACTTTAGTACCAAAACTTCAATATCATATAACCAAAATGATTATTGCACATTGCAAAGCGAAAATGTAAATTTGTCCCTTTAAAATTCAATTAATTAAAATGTACAGAAGTCATACTAACGGAGAGTTAAGAATTGAGAATGCAGGTCAAGAGGTAACTTTGGCTGGATGGGTTCAAAAATCAAGAGATAAAGGATTCATGATTTGGGTAGATTTACGCGATCGCTATGGAATTACTCAATTGATTTTTGATGAAGAGAGAACGGAAGCTTCTGTGATTGAAAAAGCGAAAACTTTAGGACGTGAATTTGTAATTCAGGTGAAGGGAACTGTGATTGAGCGTGAAGCAAAAAACAAAAATATTCCTACTGGAGAAATAGAATTACTAGTAAGCGAGCTTGAAATATTAAATGAGGCGAACTTACCACCATTTACTATTGAAGATGAAACAGATGGAGGTGAAGACATCCGTATGAAATACCGTTACTTAGACATTCGTAGAAATCCGGTTAAAAACAACTTGATTTTCCGTCATAAAGTAACACAAGAGGTAAGAAACTACTTGTCTAACCAAGATTTTATAGAGGTAGAAACTCCTTATTTAATTAAATCTACTCCAGAAGGTGCTCGTGACTTTATTGTTCCATCGAGAATGAACCAAGGAGAATTTTACGCTTTACCACAATCGCCACAAACTTTTAAACAGTTGTTAATGGTAGGTGGAATGGATAAATATTTCCAGATTGTAAAGTGTTTCCGTGATGAAGATTTACGTGCAGACCGTCAGCCAGAATTTACGCAGATTGACTGTGAATTGGCATTTATAGAGCAAGAAGATATTTTAGGAATTTTTGAAGGAATGACTCGTCATTTATTAAAGAAAGTAAACAATGTAACCATTGGAGATTTCCCAAGAATGACCTATGAACATGCCATGAAAACCTATGGTAATGATAAACCAGACATTCGTTTTGGAATGGAGTTTGGTGAGTTAAACGCTGTTGCACAACATAAAGAATTCAAGGTATTCAATTCGGCTGAATTGGTAGTTGGAATTGCAGTACCAGGAGGAGCAAGTTATACTCGTAAAGAAATTGATAAGTTAATTGACTGGGTAAAACGTCCACAGGTGGGTGCTTTAGGAATGGTCTATGTTAAGTGTAACGAAGACGGTTCTTATAAATCTTCTGTAGATAAATTCTACGATCCAAAAGATTTAGCTGCATGGGCAGAAGCTACAGGTGCTAAACCAGGAGATTTAATTTGTGTATTATCAGGACCAGCAAACAAAACAAGAGCGCAATTATCTGCCTTACGTATGGAACTAGCAGAGCGTTTGGGGTTAAGAAAAGCAGATGAATTTGCTCCTTTGTGGGTAATTGATTTCCCATTATTAGAGTGGGATGAAGAGACTGAAAGATACCACGCAATGCACCACCCGTTTACAAGTCCAAAACCAGAAGATATGCCTTTACTAGACACAGATCCTGGAAAAGTAAGAGCTAACGCATATGACTTGGTGTTAAACGGAAACGAAATTGGAGGTGGATCTATTAGAATTCACGACAAAGAAGTACAAGCTTTAATGTTTAAGCATTTAGGGTTTAGTGAGGAAGAAGCAAAAGAACAGTTTGGTTTCTTAATGGATGCTTTTGAATACGGAGCACCGCCACATGGAGGATTGGCTTTTGGATTGGATAGATTGGTTTCTATTTTAGGAGGTCAAGAAACAATTCGTGATTTTATTGCCTTCCCTAAAAACAACTCGGGTAGAGATGTTATGATTAATGCACCAGCTGCTGTTGCAGAGGAAGTTTTATCTGAAGTGAATATAAACATTAGCATTCCGCAAGAATAATTTTGAGTTAGTTCTCAAACTTGCTACATTTATACAGTAACCTAAAAAGAAAGATTATGTTATCGGAAACTATAGAGAAAGCATTAAATAATCAGATTAAATTAGAAGCAAATGCTTCTATGAAATATTTAGCAATGGCTGTTTGGGCTGAGGTAATTGGTTACAACGGTGTTGCAGGATTCTTCTATAATCAATCTGAAGAAGAAAGAGTTCATATGCTTAAATTGGTAAAATTTGTGAACGAACGTGGTGGAACAGCAGAAATCCCTAGTTTAGACACTCCAAAAAGTGCTTTTAAAAATTTACACGAGTTGTTTGGAACTTTCTTAGAAAGCGAAGAAAGTGTAACAGAAAGTATCAATCACCTGGTGTTCCAGACTTTAGAGGAAAAAAACTACACCGTACACAACTTCTTACAATGGTATGTTGCAGAACAGGCAGAAGAAGAAGCGTTGGCTAGAACTATCTTAGATAAATTAAAGATTATTGGAGACGATAAGAGTGGTACTTACCTATTCGATAAAGACATCGAAAGTATCGTTGCTCAAACGGAAATCAATGATACTCAAGCACAAGTCTAGTTAATTTAGATTTATTTAAAATAAAAACTTATATTTGCACTGATTCTAAATAGTATATCAGTGCAAATTTTTTATACAAACATTTCTAAGCTAGAAGAAAAAGTACAGAACACCACGCCTTGTGTTTCTTACTCTTGTGGAGGTAAAAAGAAAAAGTGTTGTAAAAAGTATAAAAAGAAAGGAAAAGACCACTGTAAAAAATGCCCAGTTCAGGCATAAGACTTATTGTTTTTCAGCTCGTATGGAGTATCTTAGCAAACTAAAATTTTAGTACCATGCCTCAAAGAAAAAAGAGTTTGTTAAATCAATTTTTGATTTGGAAATACAAACACATTTCTCCAAAAAACTTCTTATACATACTTAGTATAATTGTAGGTTTTTTAGCTGGTATTGGGGCAGTTACTTTAAAAAACTTAACACACTTTATTTTTGAATTTTTAGAAACAGGGTTTATAAAACAATACCATACAGGTTTCTACTTTATCTTTCCAATTTTAGGGCTGTGTTTAACCTTATTGGTCATAAAATTTATCATTCGTAAAAAAATAGGACACGGTATTCCCTCTACACTGTATGCCATCTCTAAAAGAGAAGCTATCATGTACAGATTTCAGATGTGGGCTTCGGTAATTACAGCTCCTTTAACGGTAGGTTTTGGAGGTTCTGTTGGATTGGAAGGACCCACTGTAGCAACAGGTTGTGCCTTAGGATCTAACTTTGCTAGATTATTTCACTTAGATCAGCGATCTAGAACTGTCTTAGTAGGTTGTGCTGCTGCAGGTGCTATGGCATCTATATTTAAAGCACCAATTGCTGCTATTGTATTTGCTGTAGAAATTTTTACGCTAGAACTAACAATGGCTTCTATGATTCCATTGTTATTAGCATCTATTTCTGCCGTAATTACTTCTCACTTTTTCTTAGGAAACGAAGTTTTATTGCACTTTGAAATTCAAGAAAACTTTCACTTAAACGATGTCCCTTTCTACATTGTTTTGGGAGTGGGCTGTTCTTTAATCTCCATTTATTTTACAAGAGTTTATGTATGGACACATGCTTTCTTTAAAAAAATGGAAAGCCCTTGGTTAAAACTACTTTTAGGAGGTACACTAATTGGTATTATTGTATACCTTATTCCACCTTTATTTGGTGAAGGATTCGATACCATAAACGGTGTATTAAGAGGTGATGCTTCTTTTATTTTAGAAAATAATATTTTTCATGCAGATGTAGAAAAAGTATGGATGATTGTTGGTCTTTTAATAGGACTGATTGTCTTTAAAGTAATTGCCATGGCTTTAACATTTGGAGCCGGTGGTGTTGGTGGTGTTTTTGCCCCTACCCTATTTATTGGAAGTATTACAGGGTATTTGGTTTCTGTTATTGTAAACCATCTTAAAATAATTTCGCACACGGTTTCGCAAAGTAATTTTGCCATGGTAGGTATGGCCGGATTAATGGCAGGTGTGCTTCATGCTCCTTTAACAGCTATTTTCTTAATTGCAGAAATTACCGGAGGTTACGAACTATTTATTCCTTTAATGATTGTTTCTTCTATCTCTTTCTTAATTACTAGAAACTTTATACAAAACAGTATCTATACCTATGAACTTGCCGAAAAAGGCCAGTTAATGACTCATGATAAAGACAAAAATGTCTTAATGATGATGGATATTGACAAAGTAGTAGAACAAGATTTTATTGCTACCACTCCTAAAATGACTTTAGGAGAGTTGGTTCAGAAAGCAATTGTTAAATCTAAAAGAAATAACTTTCCAGTAGTAAACGTAGACAATGAATTGGTAGGTGTTTTACATATGGACTCCATACGACCTATTATGTTTAACCGAGAGCTATACGATACTACAGTTGTTTCTGAATTAATGTCTGCTGCTCCTGCGGTTATCTATTACGAGGATGATTCTATGGAAGATGTAATGGAGAAATTTAAGATTACCTCTGCTTGGAACTTACCTATTGTAAAAGAAGGTAAATACCACGGGTTTATCTCAAAATCTAGATTGATGAACGCTTACCGTAGAAAGTTGTTAATGTCTAGTGATTCTTTTTCTTAGGAATAGTTTGTTTTAACTTTTTCCAGTTTTATATCTATCTTTAATGCATGCTATGATAAAAAACAAAGGAAGAGATGGAACAGGTTGTTAAAAACAAATTCACAATTAGTCTAATTGTAGTTTTATTTATTATGAATTATTCTTTTAGTCAAAAGAAAATAATTGTTGAACAAATAGAGAACACATGTGGTACCCACAATGCTACTCATTACTACAGTACAGAAGAGCCAGATGAAAGCGAGTTAAAATTTAGCTTGGACGAATTTGGAATTGATAAAGAAGTTCTAAACTTATACTTTTATTCAGAGTTCAAAGATAGCTTCTCAATATATATAGATAATATTTTGTTTAAAACAGTTTCTATTAATACAGAGTCATACATTAAAGATCATTCAATTGCATTTGATATATTTAGTATTAGCTTAAACTATCCTACGAATAAAGAAAAATTTGAACTTAGGGTAGAATCTAATTTATACGGGTGTTTTAAAACTGAAGTAAGAAAAGAATATCCAATATTATACGTTAAGTTTAGTAATGGGCATTGGTATTTGAGCCATAAAGATATCTACTTAGAACCGTCTATGTATTTCTTATATAACTCTAAAAAACACTTAGAATAAAAACCTAATTACCAATAATTATAAAGTTTAAGTCTCACTAACTAAACTTAAAGCATAAGTTATTATTTCACAAGTTTACTAGCAATACCATATGTGAATTTATTAACTAGCAACCTTTTTTTAGGTTGCTAGTTTTTCTTGTATATATACTATAAATATTCTTAATCCTTTTTTCCCTTAACAAAGTCAACTACTTTGTCTGGATGATCTGTAAAGATTCCGTCCAATTGTAATTCACTTGCTTTTTCTAAAAGAGCTTTAAAAGAAGAAAAATCACCCAAGTCGTCAGCTCTAAAGGTAAAGGCATGTACTTTTAAGTTGTATTGGTGAGCAATGTCCACAATTTTATCAAAATCCTTTAAGTCTACTTTATCCTTACCTGATATGATTTGTTTGTACCAAGGCCCTATTCCGTCTGCATAATAGGAAACCTCTTTTACTATTTCTTCTGTGGATTTTCCTTTAAACGGGGCATCTAAATAACCTATTTCTAACAACTGAACCAAGAACAAGTCAGACTGATATTCTTCTCTTATTTTTTGTAGTTCCACGGCATCAAAACATTGTAATATACAATTGCTGTCTGAAGAATGGTAGCCATACTTAGCCAACTCATCCAATACAATTCTAGAAATATCCTTTCCGTGATTTCTATGAAAATGTGGTTCTTTTATCTCTACATAAATCCCCACATTTCTATTCATGGATTTGTTTAATCCTTGTATCATTTCAATTTCATCTCCTAACCTATGTAGATGGAAAACTGACTTATGTAAAGGAAATCTATTCGGATAGACTGCTTGTTTGGTTTCAGCATCAAATCTTTCGACCACTGCTAGTTTGGCTAATTCTTCCCAAGTAAAATCTATCACATAAAATCGTCCATCTTCTCTATGTCTCTTTGGATATACATCGGCTACATTCGTAGTCGTTTCTAAATGAATATCATGAATTACTACGGGTATGTCGTCTTTGGTTAACACCACGTCTTGTTCCAAATAGTCGGGTTGCATTCCATAAGCCAAGGCTTTGGCTGGCAACGTATGTTCTGGCAAGTAGCCAGATGCTCCTCTATGTGCAATTACAACCATTTCTTTTTTTTCTTTATAAGTACTGCAGGCAATAGCAATACAAGCAATTGCCAAAAAAGCAGTCCAAAATTCAAGTTTTGATTTCATTCTATTAGATTCAATACTCAAAATAAGTACTTTTACGTTTTCTAAACGATTTCTTTTTATGAAGATAGTATTAAAAATTTTAGTATTCTTGGTATTGGTTCTTTGGTCTATTGGCGGTTATTTTTACGCTACCAACAACCCTAGCAGTCCTAAATATATTGGTTTTGGTGTAATTCTACTAGCCTTGGTATTAATGCCTTTGTTTATCTACCACAGTTACAAAGGAAAAGATTTAACCAAATACTCTTTAAAACACAACGATCCCAACGCAAGTAAAATTGAAGACTAGTTGTTATTTCTTTTAGACAAAAAAAAGTCTTTTATAATTTGTGAACATTCCTGTTCTAAGACCCCCAAAACTACTTTTGTTTTTGGGTGAAGTTGGGTGTTTAAGGTTGAATACCCTCGCTGTACATCCGAAGCTCCATATACAATCTTACCCACTTGAGTCCAATAACTAGCCCCAGCACACATTTGGCAAGGCTCTAGGGTTACATACAAAGTACATTCTTGTAAATATTTACCTCCTAAAAAATTAGCGGCAGCGGTAAAAGCTTGCATTTCTGCATGGGCTGTAACATCGTTTAATTGCTCTGTTAAATTATGACCTCTTGCTATAACCTGATCGTTCATTACAATAACCGCTCCTACAGGAACTTCTCCTTTTTCTAGAGCAATGTAAGCTTCATTTAAAGCCTTCTTCATGAAATATTCGTCATCAAAAGGATTTATCATAACTTAAAAAATAGATTTACACCAAACGAAACTACTTTATTAAACCAATAATTGCAAGTACTAGTCTATAAATTGTAATTTTGCATCCGTGATAAAACTACTAAACTCCATAAACTCCCCACAAGATCTAAAACATCTTACGCACGTTGAACTTGAATGTTTGGCGAACGAATTACGTTTGTTTATCATAGATATCGTATCGACCAAAGAAGGTCATTTGGGAGCGAGTTTAGGTGTGGTTGAATTAACCATTGCGCTACACTATGTTTTTAACACCCCAAAAGATAAAATTATTTGGGATGTAGGTCACCAAGCCTATGGACATAAAATTTTAACAGGACGAAGAGATCAATTTCATACCAACAGAAGGCTAAATGGTATAGCGGGCTTTCCTAATATATTCGAAAGCGAGTACGATGCCTTTGGTACAGGTCACTCTTCTACTTCTATTTCTGCGGCCTTGGGAATGGCAATGGCTGCACAAATACTAGGGCACCACCAGCAACAACACATAGCGGTTATTGGAGATGCTTCTATTGCCTCTGGAATGGCTTTTGAAGCATTGAATCATGCAGGAGTAACCAATGCGAACTTATTGGTAATCTTAAACGACAATGCCATTGGTATAGACCCTAGTATAGGTGCTTTAAAAGACTACCTAACCAAAACAAAAAAAGGAGAAGAAAAACATAGAGACAATATTTTTGAAGCTTTAAATTTTGATTATTCGGGTCCTATTGACGGTCATAACCTGCCCAAAATAATTAGTGAATTAGAACGTCTTAAAAATGTTTCTGGCCCTAAGTTTTTGCATATAGTAACTACCAAAGGAAAAGGATTAAAACAGGCAGAAGAAGACCAGGTTACTTACCACGCTCCTGGAAAATTTGATGCACAAACAGGAGATAGAATTACCAAAGAAACTCCTAAAAATACTCCACCAAAATATCAGGATGTTTTTGGTAAAACCATTATAGAATTAGCAAAGCAAAATGAAAAAATAGTAGGTATTACTCCTGCTATGCCTACAGGAAGCTCTCTAAAATATATGATTGAACAAATGCCACAGAGAGCATTTGATGTTGGAATTGCAGAACAACATGCGGTTACCTTAGCAGCTGGAATGGCGAAAGAAGGATTGATTCCTTTTTGTAATATATACTCTACTTTTTTACAAAGGGCTTACGACCAAGTAATTCATGATGTAGCCTTACAAAAACTACCCGTAATTTTCTGTTTGGACAGAGCCGGATTGGTTGGAATGGACGGAGCTACACACCATGGTGTATTTGACATTGCTTATTTACGTTGCATTCCCAACTTAATTATCTATGCTCCTATGAACGAGGAGGATTTAAGGAATATTATGTACACCGCTCAAAAAGGCCTAGAACTACCTATTGCCATCCGTTATCCTAGAGGTACTGGTGTAACCCCAAATTGGCAACAACCCTTTGAGTTGATTACTATTGGAAAAGGAAAAGAAATTAAAAAAGGTTCCTCCGTTGCGGTTTTATCTATAGGAACTATAGGTAACACTGTGAATACTGCAATTGATAAATTAGAAGTAAGCCTACAAGAAAAGGTAGGACATTTCAACCTACAATTCATCAAACCACTTGATACCAATCTCTTAAAAACTATTTTTAAAGAATATAAATATCTAATCACCTACGAAGATGGTGTTAAAAATGGTGGGTTTGGTACGAGTATTGTGGAGTTTGCTATTCAGAACAATTATAAAAACCAAATTATACTAAAAGGGTTAGACGATGTTTTTGTGGAACACGGTAAAACAGATGAGTTACGAACACAAAACGGATTAGACGAAGCCTCTATTCTAAATACCATTTTAGAGATATTATAAAGATGAAGAACAAGATAAACTATATGCTAACAACATTTGTTTTAAAATCTTTTACAAGATTACTATTTTGTTTTATGCTGATGAGTGTATCTAGTTACGCACATCAACATCAACCAGATACGATTCCAACTCCTAAATCTGTATCTAAAATTAAGACCTCTTTAAAGAAACTCTTTACAAAGAAAAAAAGAGATTCCATTCAAAAAACGGGAGTTGCAAAAACGGACTCTATCAAAAAAATATTAGACAAGAGTGCCAAACGTAACTATTGGAAAATTACCAACAAACCCGAAATTATTTTAACACAAACCTCTTTCCTTAACTGGACCAAAGGGGGTAACAATACCATTGCTGGTATTACAGCCTACAGAGGTGATTTTGATTATAAAAAAGGAAATCTTTTTTGGAGAAACGACCTAGTGCTTAGATACGGACTAAGCAAGGAAGAGGGTATAGATCACGCTTTAAAAACAGATGATATTATTGATATAAAATCTAATGTTGGTTATAGAAGTAGCATTGCTTCTAAATGGTATTACTCTGGTGATTTTAGTTTAACCACTCAGTTTGCAAAGGGGTATAAAGGAAAAACCAAAGCAAATCTTATTTCAAACTTCTTTGCACCTGCTAGAATGCGACTGGGGGTCGGGGCTGTGTATACTGATAAAGAAGACAATTTTAAAATACATATTTCTCCATTAACCAATCAGGTTACTTTTGTTTATGACCAAGACCTGGCCGATAACGGAGCATTTGGTGTTACCAAAGCTGTAAAAGATGCCGATGGAAATATTATTAAAAAAGGAGAAAACATCAATTCGGAATTTGGAACACTGCTACGACTGGAATACAAGACTCGTTTAATGAAAAACGTGAATTTTTCCGTTAAAAGTTCGTTCTATTCAGACTACTTAAACAAATTTGGAAATGTAGATAGCGATATAATGCTAAACATAGACATGAAAGTAAACCAATACATTCACTCTAGAATTAGCTCTCACTTACTCTACGATGACGATACTTCGATTGTTGAAAATGATGGAACTCAAACAGGTCCAAAAGTTCAGTTAAAACAAATTTTGGGTGTAGGAGTTACCTATGTATTTTAATTATTTTACAATAAATCTTTTGGTATAACTACTTCCTTGGTGTGCAACAAATAAAAAGTATACTCCTGGCTTATAACCTTCTACTGGTATATATTGCACCCTTCCGTTGTTCGAATTTAAACGTTCTTTTTGAATGGTTTTTCCTTTGGCATTGTAAATGATAAAGCTCGTATCTCCCGAAATATTTTTCAATCCAACTTCCAATCTATCATTATCGATAAAGGTAGAATTCAAACTCACTTTATAAGTCAATGCTTCTTTGTTTTCTATAGGATTATTTGGCAGAAATAAGCTCTCGCTAAAACTCCCTGTAAACAACCCTCTCCCATAGGTAGAAGCCAATACAGTAGTGTCAGCTACTCTCATATCAAACTTAGTAACTTTTACATTAGACATCCCATTCTGTGCATGTTCCCAAGTAGGGGCATCATTCGTAAAATTCTGGGTACTCCAAACCCCTAAATTGGTTCCTATAATTACCTCATTTACATCAAAAGGGTTCATTTGAATTGCTTTTACAGGTATGTCTGGAAAATTACCTTCTTTTTCCTCCCAAGTTTCTCCTCCATCAGATGAGTAGTAAATATTATTTATTCCATAATTATGCATTGTTACTAAAATTTCATCTTCATTTCTCCCAAAATCTATATCAGAAACTGCACCTACATTAATTTCACTGTCTATATCTATATCTGTCCAAACCGGATCTTCCCCGTCTAAGCCTGTTACTTTTATTATCTTTCCAGACACAGTTCCTACAAATACTGTTGATGAATTAATAGTATACGGAGAAACCCTTATCACAGAAGGGCTTTCATCTAATTTAGCACTTGTAAAATTCTTTCTAACTGGGGTTGTTGTTAAGTTTTTAAATCTTGATATTCTAGGAGTACCATCCTCAGTACCATTTGTATACAAAATATCTAAGTTATGGTCTAAATCTGCCGTATTAGAAAAACTTCCCGAATCTTGATCATCTGAAATTTCTATAGACCTACTTTCATTGGTTATGGGTAACAAATAAGCTCCGTATACATTATGAACATAAGAAACCACTAGATATTCATTGTCTTTATCTATAAAGTTCTCTATACCATCACCTCCATAAATATCAAAATAAGAGTTTACACCAGCATCTGCATTTAGAACCAATAATGATCCGTTATCTTGAGTCCCTCCTAGTATCATTTCGTTATTTACATCTTGTCCTATAGCTCCAGAATAAAACTGGGTAATGTTGTAATTTTTATTCCTTGCCACAATTGCAGTTTCGCTTAAAGCTGCATTAGACAAGTTACTAGCATAATAAATACCTCCATCATTTGCAAAAACCCCTTTATTAGAATCATTGGGGTCAAAAATAATTGCATGTTGATCTGCATGTACTTGTGAAACATCTAAGTCTGCCAAACTATTATTATTAGACCACTTAGATATTTGTTTCCAAGATCCCCCTCCATTAGAAGATCTAAATAAATCTATTCCACCTGCATATACTATATCATCATTTTCTGGATCTACTTCAATCGTTAAATTGTAAAACGCCTGATTTCTTGCAAAATCATCAGGTTCTATGTCATCATCTACGTCGTTTGGCTTGGCTATCAATCCAAAATTAGTACCATCTGTAGTCTTAACCAACGATACACCACTAGGTACTTGCGCTAAAGCATATACTTTATTAGGATTTGTTTTTGACACAGACAACTCTACTCTATTACCACTTGTAAAAGAATATTTCTCAGTAAAATTTTCACCATCGGTAGTTCTAAAAATTTTTCCACCCCCTCTACCAAAAAGATTTGTTTTAGTAGCACACCATAAAGAATTGTCAGGAGCTATTTCTACATCGCTAAACACATAAGGTGTTCTATTCTCTTCCTCTGGATCTGGGTCAATATCAGGCGTAAAAAAAGGAATACTCCCAGGTGTTGCTCCGTTAAATTTCCACCAACCAGACAGCGCATAACCTACAGGATCGTAATCAACACCTCCATCTACAGAGAAAAATATTTCTGTAGTACCTGCATTGTTCCAAGCTACTATTTCATTAATGTAGTAAAAACGAAGTATTTCAAAATCGTCTCTTGTGGTATCTCTAAATGTAAATAAATCTTCTACTAAAAACTGTGTCCAAGTATTTCCTCCATTGGTCGTTCTCCAAATACCATTACCCGTTCCGTCATTACCCGTATACGCTTCACCTGTTCCAATATACCAAACATTAGAATCGTTAGGATCAATGGCATAACAAGAAACAGATAAATTCTCGTCTATTCCTACTCTTGTCCAAGATGAATTAGGATTAGAAATATCATTATTCACCCATAACCCTCCAGATACTCCTCCTGCAAAAACTCTTTTACCACTAGCATCGTTTGGATCATAGAAAACAACTCTTGTTCTACCCCCTATATTATCAGGTCCTCTTTCTACCCAAGGATTTGTATTCTCTAATCCTGGCACAACAGCAAATCTTGTTTGCCCTTTGGTTCTTTCTGTTTTTTTAATGTCTTCTAAATGCTCCGGATACGTTTTCCCTGTACTTGGATCCATCTCCAATAAATATTGGTCATCAAAATATCTATTTGGTGGATAGCCTTTCTTCTTACGTTCTTTTTTAGATAATTTTAAACGTTCTTGTATGGGATGATTCGACACCAACTCTCGATAGCGTTCTCTTTCTTTATCTTTAGAGTTAATATATAATACCGTTCCGGTTGCAGCTACTAAAAGTACGCTTAAGAGTATTCTTTTTTTCATTGGATTCAATTCAAGCTCAAGAGATATTAAACAATCACTCCGCTAATTTTTTTATGGGTTAAAATAGCGAAACTATCTGACATACTAGCTACGTAAGTACAAACATTCATAATCCTATCGTACAACACATCAGACTGACTGTTAAACTCTTGTGGCAGCATTAGTATAATCAGTTTGTCGTAATTAGATGCGTTTCCTAAATAAGAATTATTAATTGCATTGATAAAAACATCCAATAAATCTGCAATTACCTTATATCCTGCGACCTCTTTCTCTATAACACTACGGCTATTGTATATCTTGTCAATACTTAATTTAATAATATCATCTATCTGAGCCGTATACTTACATTTATCCAATAACGGCTTATCCAATTCACCGTTTAAAATTGCCGTTTCGTTTTCTATAAAAACTGTAGCTGCTTCTTGTATTAACGTACTTATTGCCAAGGCTCTTAAATAACTTACTCTGTCTTTTTTAAGACTTAAAGAATGGTATTTTTTAATATCAATCTTTCCTTCTACAATACGGATCATATTTTCCAAAGCGAATTCTTCGTCTATCAATCCTAGATTTATTCCATCTTCAAAATCAATAATGGTATAGCAAATATCGTCTGCAGCCTCCACTAAAAAAGCCAAGGGATGCCTGTTATAAGTCACATCCTCCCCAGTTCTAATAGGTTTTAATCCCAAGGTTTCTGCTACATCTATAAATTTTTCTTTTTCCGACTGAAAAAAACCAAATTTCTTATCTACTATATGTTTTGTTGCTTTTTTAGGTAGTGATTCCTTTGGATATTTCATAAAAGCTCCCAAAGTAGCATAAGACAAACGAAGACCGTCTTTTACTCCTCCTCCATCTTGGGTTAAGATTTTAAATCCATTGGCATTCCCCTCAAAATCTATTAAATCTTGCCACTGCTTCTCTGTTAATTCCGATTGATATTTTTTCCCTTTACCAGAATTAAAATACTCTCCTATGGACTTCTCTCCACTATGACCAAATGGAGGATTTCCAATATCGTGAGACAAAGCTGCTGCTGCTACTATGGTTCCAAAATCGTTAAATGTATACCCCAAGTCGTTAAGGTAGCCATGTTTTTCTAACACCTGCTTCCCCACTATTCTACCTAAAGAACGCCCAACTACAGATACCTCCATACTATGCGTTAACCTAGTATGTACAAAATCGGTGTCCGAAAGAGGAATTACCTGTGTTTTATCTTGTAGGCTTCTAAATGCTGATGAGAAAACAATTCTATCAAAATCTACTTCAAAACCAAGCCTTAACTCATCTTGCTCTTTTCTATTTCTTACTGCTCTATCTCCGGCTCTCTTAAGCGATAATAATTGTTCCCAACGCATGTTTAAAATTTATATGATAATCCTCCCAAGGCCTGAATTCCCTGAACTTGATAATTTAAATAAGTTTGATATTGATTGTTTGTTAAATTGTACAGATTTGCATGAACTTGAAATTGATCTGTAATTGCATAATTAAACCTTGCATTTACATCTACAAAACCATCCACAGTAACTATGTTTGCCCTTGCTACATCTTTCCTAGAGTCTATATAATTAACGCCTAACTGGGCATTTAACTTTTTATACGTATAATTTGTATAAGCTTCTAACGTAAAGCTAGGCAAATTATACGCTTCCTCTAACTCATCTGTCTCATAAGAATTAAAGGTAGCTGTAATCCCTCCCGTTAATTTCTCAAAAAAAGAGCTTTCTATATTTCCTTTAAAAGAAACCACAGATACATCATCGTAAATAACTCCAAAACTGTTTCCCATTTGATAGCTCGTTGCTGTAGCCCCTATATTAGCATTGTTCACAAACAAAGCCATATCTTTTACTTGCTGGTAGCTAACTTCTGTATTGTAGGAAAGTGTTTTTGTTAATTTTCCATCCAACCCCACAAAAACGTCTACAGGTTTTGTAGTGGTTTGAATCTGTAGCGTTGGTGAAACCCAAGGATTCTTTTCTGATAAGGTTGCATAAGAATTCTGAATCAACCCACTTCTTATCCCAGTATTCAATGTCATTATATTCTCCAAAAGAGAAAAAGAAGCCAATACATTCGGTAAAAAGACAAAGTTAGACTTAGAGGCTTCTTGATCTAAATTGGCAAACAACCCTAACGATACATCTAACTTAAACACCTCTCCTAAATAAGAATACTTAGGCGTTATACCTACATTGATGAAACTATAATTAATGCTATCGTCTGTTAAATACGTCTGATTAAAACTTCCATTTAAATACTGAAAATCTACTCCTAACGCTATAAAATCTGCAAAAAGGGATGAATCTAAAACAGTACCCGCATCTATTTGCGTTTCAGAACTGTTGTAATTATCTGAAAATACTTTTACCCCTGTTGTTATATGATTTATGTATCCACCCTCAAACGATAACTTCCCAAATACATCAAATTGGTTATAGACTTGTTGAACCTCTAAGTCCTGATAAATAGACTCAGCAATCCCCTCTTCTAGACCATACCAATGAATTTGGTTTCTCTGATACTTTAAATCTACCTTCCAATTAGAGTTTCTGTTGTATTTCGCTAAAAAAGCATCTGCTTCTGCTTTCCACTGGCCGTTGTCTACTCTTTCATCGTCTATGCCTCCTTGTGCGTTGTAACTAGTAATCCCCAACCCATATTGATAACCAGACCTTTTAACAGCTGGTTTTAATTGCAACTCAAACTCTCCGTTACCATACATACCCGCTGCACCGTAAACATAATTAGAATATTGCCTAGGTTTTTCATCTTCTACCTTTACGTAGGTAGCCTTTTTAGCTACTGGAACAAAATCCGAAGGTACTTCCTTAGATGTTATTTTATATTTTATTTCCTCTTTTGGAAAATCTTCGGTTAAAATAGGAGTTGTTTTTAATTTAAACACATCCGAAAGTGTAGGGTTAAAAGAAAATTCAACCACCACATCTTCCTTCTTTATTTTTTGCTCCTCATCCTTATCTTGGGCATAACTTTGAGTAATTCCTATGGCCAAACAGCATAGAAACCACCTTTTAACTAACTTAAAATCCATCTGCTGTATTTGTTAAGGGTTCTTCTTCTTTTTTAGTTTCTTCTTGCTTCTTTACCTTTTTATAACGTACTAATAATTCCTCTGCTTGCTCTATAATTTCTGGAAACTCTGCAGCATTCTTTATTACATTTTTTAAGATAAAATCAGCTTGAAAATCGTCTTTTAAAGCATGGAAATTCTGAGCCATTAATAACAATCCCTTTAACCCCCAATTCTTATATACTTGAAACTTACTCGCCAATAACTGAACCTGCTCATTGGATTTTTTATACTCCTTATCTAAATGCATCCAAAGAGCTTTGTAATAATTAGCCTCTGCCTTTACTTCTCCTTTACCAATGGTTTCTAACTTTTTATAAAACGTTTTGGCCTTATCGTAGTCCTTTAGAACAATAGCACTTCTTGCACCAAATACATAAGCATCTGCAATGGCCTCTTTACTACTTTTCTTATTTGCCAATACCTTATCTGTATAACTTAGCACCAACGTATGATTGTCTTGCTTGTAGTAATATTTCATTAAATTACTTTGTGCATATACTACACTCTGCGCATTGGTTATTTCTTTTTCTATTCTAAGTAACAATTCACTTGCTTTATCCCAATCTTCATTTTCTAAATACACTTGAGACAATCTATTTAAAGCAACCTCTGTGTATTCATTATTGTTTACACTTAAAACTTCTAAATACTCAGGAATCGCATTTTCTTTGGCTCCTATGTTGTAAAAAGACTGAGCTAAATAGAAATGAACCGTTAAAGAATGAATTCCATTAGGAAAATTTAACAAGTACTTTTTACAACTAGAAATAGCACCTCCCAAATCGTTAGAAATGTATTTATTCTCTGCTGCTTCGAACATTGTTTTATCAATATCTGCATCTGTAATATTCACAAACTCTAGCTCTTTAACCCATTCTGCATATACATCTACTTGATCTAATTCTTTGTACACTTGCTCTACGATACCAACTGCTTGTATTGCCTCTGCTGTTCCTGCGTATTCTTGTACCAGCTCTTTTAACACGTTAATAGAAGCTTCGTATTTATTGGTATTGAACAAAACCGTTCCTTTTTTTAACTTGGCCTTAGCAGCTAGTGGACTTTTAGGATATTTAATTATTAAATCGTCGTAAGCGGCAATGGCTAAATTATTTTTATTCTGATTTACATATAAATTCCCCAACTGATAATACGAATTATCTAAATATGCAGATCTTTTAAATGTAGCCTGAAGCAATTTTAACGTCTCTACTTTCTTTTCATTACGCCCTAAAAAACCATAACCTAATGCTTTTTGATACATTGCATAATCTACTTGTTCCTTGTTTTCAGAAATAATTTGATTGTACTTTTCTAAAGCCGGCCAATAATCTTTACTTACATAATGACAATCTGCTATTCTTAAAATTGCGTTTCTTCTTTTAACATCGTTATTGGTTGCTGTTATATAGTCCTGAAAAACTTTAATGGCATTCTCGTATTTTTTTTGTTGATACAACGCGTAAGCCAATCCATAAATACCATCGTTATATTCATCTAAATACTGACTGTCTTCGTCTCTAACAAAAGATTGAAAAGCATAGGCCGCTCCAATAAAGTCGTTCATTTCCGACAGCGTTTCTCCTTCCCAAAACAAGGCTCTATACTTTAAACCATGATCCGCATAAATTCCAGAAGCTTCAGAAAAAAACTGGTTTGCTTCCTTGTATTTTCTTTGATTATATAATTCGAATCCCTTCTCTATAAGAATTGTTTGATACACCGCATCTTTTACCAATCTATGTTGGTTGTAATAATCTATAGCTCCCTGATAATCTTTAAACTGTAAATATGCACTTACAATTAGTTTCTCTATATAAGTTGTCTCAGCACTATTAGGGTATTTATCTACATAAGCTTGCAGCACTTCAGAACTACTCTTGTACGGATTCCCAATATCATAACTTAATTTTGCATAATTCAGAAAAGCATCTTTCTGAATCTCTGCATCAAAATCCATTTCCGATGCATTTTTAAACGCATTTAAAGCCTGTGCTTTTTGCTTCTTTTGCAAATAGCATTCTCCCAAATGATAATGTGCGTTTTGCGAAACCCCTGTTTTCTCGTCGGTAATTTTATTAAAATTCTCTATGGCTTTATTATAGTCTCCCTTTTTATAGTAAGCGTACCCTAAAAAATAATAATCCACTTCTGTTAAACCCTTTCTTTTATTACCACGGTATTGCAACAAATAAGGAATTGCTTTGTCGAATTTTTTTTGATAAAAATAACTCTCCCCAATAATCTTAGCCATTTGTGATTGCTCGGTCCCTCTAGATCTCTTAAAATTCTTTTCACCAAGCGCTATTGCCTTTTCATATTCCTTCTGATGGTATAGGATTACTAAATTCTGGTATCCTATTTCTTTCTTGTATTTCGGTTGCTCTTTAATGAAATTAAAATTCCTTAATGCTTCATTGTAATCTTTACTTTCTAAGGCTATATTTCCAAGATAATAGTAAGCTTCACTTTTATACTGACCTCTTTGAGTCATTGGTATTAGGTACTGCTTGGCTTTAGAAAAACTTTTTCGCTTGTAATGAGCAAATGCTAATTTGTAATTGTAGGCTGTTTCTTGATGGTCTGTTAACATGGTAACATCAATTTTACCAAACCACTTAAGAGCTTTCTCTTCGTAACCTTTGTCAAAATAAAAGTTAGACAGTCCCAACACTAGCGTATTCTTATTTGGAGTAAAAGGATTTGCTTTTAAATACTTCTCCAACTCTTTATCAGCCCCTATCTTACTCAACTCCAAACCTATAAGCAGCTTATACTCATCAACTGTTGCTTTTAAATAATGTTGCACCTCTAATCTTTCAAAGTAATTAGCTGCCAATTGATAATTTTCACTATCAAATGCAAACACGGCTTTGTTGTACCACTTATTGGTTTTGTTTTCTTTATAACTGGTTTGAGCACTTCCAAAATGAATACTCAACAGCAACAAAATCAACAAAGTCAGAAATTGTTTTTTCATAAACATGGTTTATTTTTCGGTAAATAAAAATAAATAATATCCTCCTTAATTAACGAAAATCTCCTTCATTTATTTGAAATACACGAAAACTAGGTTTAAACTTCTATTATTTTAGCATTCCCCTATTTTTAAATATGTTTGTAAAAACTATTTTCCCATGGATCAACCCATTTTATATTTAAAAGAAGCGAATATATTTCAAGAGGATATTTTGATTCTTAAAAATGTTGATTTTGAAATCAACCCAGGGGAATTTTTCTACCTAATTGGGAAAACAGGTAGTGGAAAAAGTAGCTTGTTAAAAATATTGTACGGTGATTTAGCTTTACAATCTGGGATTGGTGAAGTTGTTGGTTTTGACCTACCCTCACTAAAAGAGAAGCAAATTCCTTTTTTAAGGCGTAAAATCGGAATTGTTTTTCAAGATTTTAAGTTGTTAAACGATAGAAATATACACGACAACTTACTCTTTGTTTTAAAAGCAACAGGCTGGAAAGACAAAGAAAAAATGAAAGCTAAAATTAGCGAGGTACTACAAAAGGTTGGTTTAGAAGAAAAAGGATACAAAATGCCTTTTCAAGTATCTGGAGGAGAACAACAAAGAATTGCTATCGCAAGAGCTTTATTAAACGACCCAGAATTAATTATTGCTGACGAACCCACGGGAAATCTAGACCCAAAAACCTCTATGGAGGTAATGTCCTTGTTGAATGAAATTCATGAAAGTGGAAAAACTATTTTAATGGCTACTCACGATTATGCTTTGATTTTAAAATACCCACAACGAACTTTTAAGGTAGAAAATGGAGAAGTCTTTGAAGTTGCTCATCAAACATAAGCTAACACATCAAATCCATAATTTTCTGAGCATTCTTCTGAGTATCAAAAGCTTTGAGAACTTCTTTTCTCCGAACCCTTTCTTGTTCAGGAAAATCAAGAAACATATAAGTATCTAATAGATTTCTAATTTCTATGGTGGTATTACCCTCAACACACAAATCCTCCAAACCAGTTTGTTGGATAATTTTATCATTGGCAATGATATACCTGCTTTTGACCAATGTATTTAACAATTTCAGTTTGATCCCTGTCACTTGAAAGGTAAATAACAAATTGACATTTGCAGAAGCCATCAAGGCTCCCAACTCACACGCTGTATTTAAATCATTAAATATTACATTCTCTAACTCTTGACAAGCTTTAAAAACAGCCTCATCTCTTGTACTGCTTGCAATGATTAATTTATGAGTTGTATTTTCAACAATTTCAATGGCCCATAGTGCAGATTTCACATTGTCACTCACTCGTAAATCTCCATGCCACAAAACAAATTTTTCGACTTCTTTTAAGGGGCTGAATTCCGTATCAGAAAAGACAGGAAGGTAATGACAATTTTCACCAAACAAACTAGAAAAATAATTTTGTTCCAAAGGCGAAATCGTCAAAACACAATCGCATTTATTCAAAACTGTTTGATACTTTTTCAACTTCAGGGCTTCTAAACTAAAAAACACTTTCTTTAAAAAATTCCTTTCACTTCTGGCCAAGCCTTCATAATAATCGTGCTCAATATTGTGCATTCTCACGATGGTTTTCACATCAATTTTAGACTGGTTTTTTAAGTACGAAGCAGAATGCAAACCTTCAAAAAGTATGGGGCAAGATAATTCCTTAAGTCTTTTCTCAAGCAAAACATGCTCTCTAGACTTCACTATATATGGAATTGTAGACAAAAAAGATTTCCAGAAAGACTTTCTTGGATAATAAAAAACTTTTTCACAATACTTTTCTAGCTCTGTTTGCTCTCCCCTACCATACTCAAAAGTGTGTAAATAAATCTGCACCCCTAAAGCACTCAATGCTTTTATTTTGTAGAAAACATCTATCACCCCCCCATAACTAGGAGGATAAGGAACATCAAAAGAAACCAGATGAAGGTTTTTTACTTGATTTGTAGATTTCAATTCCGTTGTATTCAAATACAATTCTTTTAAAAAACTAAGATGGAGGTTTTTTGAAAAGGAAACAAACTTTTTTTAGAAAACCAATCATAGAACACGAGTTTCATTTTTTTCATACTTTTAATCAAAATACACATCATGCCTTTACCCAATAAGAACATTTGTATCATCACCTCATCCTTAGGCCAAGGAGGTGCTGAAAAAGTTGCTGCTTTGCAGTCTCAAATGCTACAAAATTTAGGGCATCGTGTTTTTATAGTTTCTATTTTAAATCACATAGAGTTTGAATACGCTGGCACACTTTTAAACCTAGGAGCTTTAAAAGATACAAACGATAGTTTCTTAGGCAGAATTCATCGTTTTAGGATTTTTAAAAGATTCTTAAAAGAAAACAACATGGATCTACTAATTGATCATCGTTCAAGAAACTCACTACCAAGAGAACTATTTTTAAAACCTATTTTGTATCGAAACACGCCTACGATTTTCATGATACATAGTCACAATCTTTTAAAATCGTTTCCCAAAAACAAAAGAATCGCTCATTATCTGTATGCCAAAAACACAACTCTAGTCACTGTTTCAAAAGGGATTCAACAAAGTATTCAGAAAAAATACGGACTCAACAATGCAACTACCATTTACAATTCGTTTCAACTAAAATCAGAAAGCACATTATTAGAACCTACAAAAGAAGAATACATTCTCTTTTTTGGAAGATTAGACGAAGAAGCTAAAGATTTGGCTTTTCTAATTGAAGCCTACCGCAACTCGATACTGCCTGAAAAAAATATCCAATTGCATCTTTTAGGTGATGGGCCAGATAAGGAAAAACTTATTTCGCTAGTTCAGAAGCTAAACCTGAGCGACAAAATAATGTTTATGCCTGCAACCACCAATCCTTTCCCTAGCGTAAGAAAAGCAAAGTTTACAGTTCTAACAAGTCATTTTGAAGGATTCCCCATGTCCATCGTAGAATCTTTAGCCTGCAACACCCCTGTTGTATCTGTAGATTGTGAATCTGGCCCCAAAGAACTCATCAAACACGAATACAATGGGCTTTTGGTTCCAAAAAAAAGAACCACATATACTGAGGCTTTAAATTCAATGGCCACCGATGTAGAATTGTTAAAACTATGTAGAAGCAACTGTTCTCAAAGCATTCAACACTTGTCCTTTGATAAAATTCAAGATGAATGGAGAGACTTAATTCATTCAATATTCGCTAAAGCACCTCATTGATTTTTTTCAAAAGCTTCAGAACAAAAACAGGAGAACTTAGCACTATTTTTTTCCTAAAAGACAGATGATCTCTATTTATTTTAGAACAAAGAATTTTGAATTTTTCATGATCTCCATATTCTTTGCAAATCAAGGCTAAAGAATACCTATTCAAATCTAAAACTTTATAAAAAGCTTTATTATCCGTCTGTACGGAATCGTACTCTTCAAAAAAACAACAGGTTTTTAAATTGATTCTTTTGCGAGACAAACTATTTTCTGTAATCCTAACAACCCCTGTAGGAATTATAGAAAAAACAACAGAATACTTTAAACCCAAACGGAACCAAAACTCAATGTCTTCATAATTGGTATAGCGCACATCAAAACCACCCATTTGGCGATACAATTCCACATTAATCACCAAAGATGAAGGATTCAAAAGGGATTGCAAAAGCCCCCCTTTAAAATAGTCTACAACCTGTACTTGTTTGGGTAATACATAATACTCACGCTTTCTTAAATTCCCATTTTTATCACACAATGTTGCCGAAGAAAAAACAGCTTCCTCTGGGAATTGAAAAATCATTTTCTGAATTTCTTCTAAATGATTCTCTAACCAAACATCATCTCCATCTAAAAAAGCTATATAAGTACCTTTTGCAAAGGAAGCTCCTGTATTCCTTGCATTAGAAACTCCCTCGTTTGGAATGGTATGAACTCTTATTCTAGAGTCGTTAATTCTGGCTATTTCTAAAAGAGACAAATCTGTAGAACCATCATTTACTATTATAATCTCCAATGGAGACAATCTTTGACGACACACACTCATCAAAGAATCATAAATATATTTTTCTTTGTTGTACACTGTAATTACTACCGAAAAAAGAACCTTATTCATTTCCATCGCCTACAAAAATCAATCTTCTATTTCTTTTTTATACTCCAAAATCTCTATTCCTTTCTGTGCTATTAAGTTATTTGGAAAAGTTAACATCTGACCTTTATCTGTCTTCATAAAAAAATAAAAACTGGTAATGTCTGTTACTTCACCTATCAAATCGGGATCTCCGTCTAAAATTCTTATTCTACTTCCAATTCTTACAGGGTGACTAAAGAATAAAATAGCACTTGCGGTTAAATTGGACAACAAAGACCATTGCGCAAATAATCCAATACCCAAAACAGCCAATGCCGAAGAAATAAAAATAGCCAATCGATCAAAACCAACACCCCAAACTATCGCTAAAACAGAACCAAACAGTAAATACAAAATCATGTAAGAAAGTATAAAAATTACCTTCCTTCTATTTGCATCAATTTCTTTTGCATTGGTAAATTTTCTAACGGCTACTTTAATTACAAATAAGATAATCCACAATAATGCTATAGCCGCAATACTAAGTAGTAGTTCTTTTTTGTACAATTGAATATCTTCCATATGCTAGCTCTTTAATTAAACGACTCTATATAATTTCTCGAATAATAATTTTTTCAACTGTGTGTAATCCATTACATCCTGTAAAGCATCAACTCTTTTTTCTTCTACCGTAACATCAGACATTAACTCTTTAATTTTTAAATCGATTAAAACTCTTCTTAAATTTAAAATTACATCCTGAACTAATTTCTGCAACACATCTGCCTTGCCTGCTACTTCTATATCTTTAGATGCCCAATTACTTAAAATATAACGCTCATCATCCATTAAAATATCTGTTACTTCTCTAGCAATCTCGTGATCTTCATGGCTGGTTAAATGATCTACATTTAACTTTTCTTCTTGATTGATTTGATAGCTAACCTCTTTATATATTTTTTGAAATAATGGGTGAGAAAACTCTATTTCATCGTCTTGTAACTGCAAATACAACTCATTCCCAACAGTGTTATAGTACTCCTCTTTTACCATTACCACCTTTCCACTTTCATCATGCTCCTCTACCCAATCCACAAAACGAACTTCATGATTTCCATAGAGCAACAAAACTTTAATAATCTCGTTTTCATACAACTCCAACTCATTGATATCCTTATTTAATTTAGGGCCTGTTGAAGTCTGTTCTAATCCTCCACCTGCATTTGAAGCTTCTTGAGCTTTCATCATCTCATTAAAAGCTGCATTGTCTGGAATATCTTTGTTAGAAGCCGACACATCCTTATTAGAACTAGCAATGGTCATTCTAGGCCTAGAAGAACTCGCCTTTCTTTCTGCCTCACGGGCATTTTTATCTAGCATCTGAGCCAGTTCGTTAAAAAGAACGGTCTCAGAAATATCCATCATCCTAGCACACTCTTGCATATAAACCTCCTGCTTTATGCTATCTGGAATTTTTGATATACTCTGAACTATGTCACGTATCAATTCTGCTTTTTTAATAGGATCGTTCTGAGCTTCCCCCATTAATAAAGACACCTTAAAACTGATAAAATCTTGCTGTTGTGTTTCTAAATACTCCTTAATTTCATGAGTAGGTCTTTTTTTAGAAAAAGAATCTGGATCTTCTCCATCAGGAAACGTAACAACTTTTACATTCATTCCCTGTTCCAAAATCAAATCAATACCACGAACAGAAGCTCTTAAACCTGCTGCATCTCCATCAAACAAAACTGTCATGTTTGGGGTTAGCCTTTTAATCAAACGAATTTGATCTGGAGTTAAAGCTGTACCAGAGGAAGCTACCACGTTGGTAATTCCTTTTTGATACATAGAAATTACATCGGTATAACCTTCTACCAGGTAACAATTATCTTCTTTAGAAATATCTTTCTTTGCCTGATAAATTCCATACAACACTTTACTCTTATGGTAAATATCACTTTCTGGAGAGTTTAAATATTTAGCCGCTTTTTTATCGTTGGTTAGAATTCGCCCTCCAAAACCAAGCACACGACCACTCATACTATGAATAGGGAACATCACACGACCTTTAAAACGATCAAACTGTTTTCCGTCTTCCTTTACAATGGTTAACCCCGTACTCTCAACATACTTTAAATCAAATCCTTTTTTTAATGCTGCATCTGTAAAAGCAGTCCATTCATCTAAAGAATATCCTAATTTAAAAGTTTCTATAATTTCATCTGTAAACCCTCTCTCTCTAAAATAACTTAACCCAATGGCTTTCCCTTTTTGGGTATTTAGCATGGTAGAATTAAAGTAATCTTGCGCAAATTTAGAAACCAAATACATGCTCTCTCGTTCATCTGCAGCCTCTTTCTGGGCATCAGACTGCTCCGTTTCTTCAATTTCTATCTGGTATTTATCTGCTAAATATCGAATTGCTTCGGGGTAAGAATAATGTTCATGCTCCATTAAAAAAGAAATCGCATTACCCCCTTTACCAGTACTAAAATCCTTCCATATCCCCTTAACAGGAGACACCATAAACGATGGGGTTTTTTCATCCACAAACGGACTTAACCCCTTGTAACTACTCCCTGCCTTCTTTAAAGTTACAAACTCCCCTATCACCTCCTCTACACGAGCAGTTTCAAAAACTCTATCTATGGTTTCTTTGGAAATCATTTATACAATCAACTATTCTGGTTTAAAAAGCCTGAAAAAGAATTCTCTTAATCAGGCTTTTACAAAAAAATATTTTTTAAAAGTCTTTTCTAAGAAGCTGCCTTTAATTGTTTAAGGATTGTCTTATTCAACTTGCTTTCAGCATAATCTTTAGAAACTACAAAAGAACTTTCCTCAACACTTGGTAATTCAAACATAGCATCTGTAAAAATTGCCTCACACAAAGAACGTAAACCTCTAGCTCCTAAATTGTATTCTACTGCTCTTCCTACAATATAATCCAAAGCATCATCTGTAATTTCAAACTCAATTCCATCCATTTGAAATAGCTTTCTATACTGTTTTATTAAAGAGTTCTTAGGCTCCGTTAAAATAGCTCTTAACGCCTTAGCATCTAAAGGATTCATATAGCTCAAGACTGGCAAACGTCCAATAATTTCAGGAATCAACCCAAAATTCTTTAAATCTGTAGGAATTATATATTTCAATAAGTTTTCCTCGTCTATTTTATCTTCGCTTAACGAAGCACCAAAACCAACTGCTTGTCTATTTAAACGCTTGCTTATGTTCTTCTGAATTCCAGCAAAAGCACCCCCTGCAATAAATAAAATGTTCTTAGTATTTACCTCTGTAAATTTCTGATCTGGATGCTTACGACCTCCTTTAGGAGCAACGTTTACAACAGTTCCTTCTAACAACTTTAACAAAGCTTGTTGCACCCCTTCTCCAGAAACATCTCTGGTAATAGAAGGATTGTCTCCCTTACGTGCTATTTTATCTATCTCATCAATAAAAACAATTCCTCTCTCTGCACTTGGCACATCATAATCAGCCGCTTGTAATAATCGACTTAAGATACTCTCTACATCTTCTCCTACATAACCTGCCTGAGTTAATACAGTGGCATCAACAATGGTAAAAGGTACATTTAACATTTTTGCAATGGTCTTTGCAATTAATGTTTTACCAGTTCCTGTATCTCCTACCAGTACCATGTTACTTTTTTCTATTTCCACTTCCTCACTAGAAGTATCTGGCTGATTTAATCTTTTGTAATGATTATAAACAGCAACTGCCATTGTTTTTTTAGTTTGGTCTTGACCAATAATATACTGATCTAAAAACTCTTTTATTTCCTTTGGCTTTTTTACTTCTAATTTACCTCCTTCAGCAAGCTCCTCATCTTCTAAAAAAGTAGTCTCCTCAGTAATAATTCCGTATGCTTGCGATACACAACTATCACAGATATGTGCATCTACCCCAGCAATCAGTAAATTTACTTCCTCTTTCTTACGTCCGCAAAAAGAGCACTCCATTCCATCTTTTGACATATCTCTTATTGTTATTGTTTTAACTCAGTCTTGTTCTATTTACTTTCTAGCTAAAATCTCATCAACCATACCATAAGCCTTTGCTTCTTCAGCTTTCATCCAGTAATCTCTATCAGAATCTTTAGCTACTTTATCAAACGGTTGCCCCGAATGGTTAGAAATAATTGTATACAATTCTTCTTTTAACTTGTTAATTTCTCTAACTGTAATTTCCATATCTGTAGCTTGTCCTTGCGCACCTCCTAATGGTTGGTGAATCATTACTCTTGAATGTGGTAATGCAGAACGTTTTCCAGCAGCACCAGCACACATTAAGACAGCTCCCATACTTGCAGCCATTCCTGTACATATAGTGGCTACATCTGGCTTTATAAATTGCATTGTATCGTAAATTCCTAATCCTGCATAAACTCCTCCACCTGGAGAATTTATATAGATAGAAATATCTTTGTTTGCATCCACAGATTCTAAAAACAATAACTGTGCTTGAATTACATTAGCAACCTGATCGTTAATTCCTGTTCCTAAAAAGATAATTCTATCCATCATTAAACGAGAGAAAACATCCATTTGCGTAATGTTTAACTGACGTTCTTCCATAATATATGGAGTTAATGAACTAATGATATTGTTATAATGAGCACTATTTATACCCTGATCTTTTATCGCGAACTTTTCAAATTCTTTTCCGAAATCCATAAATATTTCCTGATTTAATTAGAACGTAAATATACTAAAGTTAAGCTTAATAAATTCTTAAAAAAGACTTGTTAGAATTGCTTGATTCTTTTTGCTATTTTTGTTAAGACTAGAACTACTAAGCGCATAAAAAACAAACTAAATGAAACCCCTTTTTACTATTTTATTACTTTTTATTGGACAATTTTCTTTTTCTCAAAATACAAACAATTCAGTAGAAAGTAAAACAATTGAAGAACAGTTTCAGGAGATTTATAAAAAGTCTAGCACTTACGAGAATTTTAAAGTTATTAGAATCACAAAATACAACACCCTAAAAACAAACGTATTAGACACTTTAGCATTACAAAAAAGTAGCTTAGCACAAACCAATAGTCTTATTAGCAACCATCAAAAACAAACAAAGGCATTAGAAAAGAAAGCAGCTTCTTTAGAGACTCAGTTAAATAGTGCCGTTAACAACAGAGACAATAGATCTGTTTTTGGAATTCCTGTAAGTAAATCTATTTTTTCTATTATTCTAGTGGTAACACATACCGTTTTAATATTATTAGTTGCATTTTTTGCTTATCAGTATAAAAACAACGCAGTTTCTACTAAAAAAGCTGTTGAGAACCTACAAAGCCTAGAAGAAGAATTTGAACAACACAAAAAATCTTCTTTAAAACGCTATCAGGAACTAAACCGAAAACTACAAGACGAGTTAAATAAACAGTGGAAAAAAGACAATAAAGGCTAATAATAATTCCTTACCTAGCTTTTTACCTATCTTTGCAGCTAGAAATCTAGGAATTATGTCTTTTGAAAATTTAAACCTCAACAACGCTTTACGTAATGCTCTTTCTGATTTAGGTTATATAGAACCTACTAAAATTCAGGAACAAGCCTTTTCTTGTATTATGTCTGGTAGAGATGTAGTGGGGGTTGCGCAAACAGGAACCGGTAAAACCTTTGCATATCTTTTACCAATCCTTAGAATGTTACCTTACTCAGAACAAAGACACCCTAGAGTTTTAATTGTAGTACCAACCAGAGAACTTGTGGTACAAGTTATTGAAGCTTTGGACAAATTAACTCCATACCTAAATATTCGCTATGGAGGAATTTATGGAGGTGCCAACATAAACAAACAAAAAGATATGATCCACAACGGATTAGACATCTTAGTTTCTACTCCAAGACGTGTAATAGATTTAGGGCTATCTGGTGCTTTAAAATTAAAAGCCATTCAAAAACTAGTAATTGATGAGGTGGATGAAATTTTCAACCTTGGTTTTAGATTACAGTTGATAGACATAATAGATTTACTTCCTCAGAAAAAACAAACTATTTTGTTTTCTGCAACCATGACGGATGAAGTCTCTGAATTGATTCAGGAATTCTTTAAGAACCCTATAAATGTAGAATCTGCAGCATCGGGAACTCGTTTGGAAAATATAGAGCAAATGGCCTTTGAAGTTCCAAACTTCTATACCAAAATAAACTTATTAAATTTCTTATTGCAAGAAGACGAAGACATGTCTAGAGTCTTAGTTTTTATAAAACACAAGTACTTAGCAGATTTAGTTTTCAACGAAATTCAGGGAATGGCAGAATACCCAGAAGACACTTTTGCCTTAATCCACTCTAACAAAACACAAAACTACCGTTTACGTTCTGTAGAAAATTTTAAAGATGGTAAACACCGTGTGTTAATTACTACCGATGTACTTTCTAGAGGTATGGACATTCCAAATGTTACGCATGTAATTAACTTTGATTTCCCAAAAGAAGCCGAAGCTTATATGCACAGAATTGGTAGAACAGGTAGAGCAGAACAAGAAGGAGTTGCTTTATCTTTTGTTACCGAAAAAGATACCGAAATTATAGCCGAAATAGAAGGTTTAATGGATTATGAAATTCCAAAATACGGAATGCCAGATGATGTTTATATTGATTCTCGTTTAATTGATGATGAAATAGAACGTGAAGATATTACAGAATACAATAAATTAGGTTCCAAAGAATTTGCTCCAGGACCAGCTTTTCACGAAAAGAAAGAAAAAAACAAAAAAGTGAATTTAGGTGGTAGCTACAGACGAGAAATTGCAAAAAAATACAAAAAACCTCAGCGTAGAAAACCAAAAAAGTAATTAAAATTATAAAATCTCAGAAATTATAATTTTCTTACCATTAAAAACAACCACATCTCCAACCTCCTTGTTTACCAACGCTTGCCCTATTGGAGAATTGGCAGATATCACCATTGCCATTTCTTTGTCTAAAGCCACTCTACCAATACTGGTTGCTAAAAAATAATGCACACCACTTGCAAGAATTAGTGATCCTACAGTAACACTTTTTTTCTTAGAAATGTCTATTTTTTGCAACGCTTGCTTTTGAACCAAAACAGTTTGGTATTGTTGCCCTAATTTTTCCATTTCCAATTGCAGCATTGCTCTACCGGTTTCATGCTTATCGCCTACAGAACTCTTAGACTCCGACAACAAATCCTTTTTATAACCGTCCATTGCAGTCTGAATCTTAGTTAATTTTTCATCAACCAAAGCAACACAGGCTTCTAACAATACCAACTTCTCCATTATTAACTCTTTAGAAATAAAAAAAAATCACCTCGATAGAGATGATTTTTGATTTACTAAGTTATAAAACTTATTGCTTAATTATTTTAGTCGTATGTACTTTTTTACCACCACCATCATATATATTTAAAATATACATCCCTAGCGTTAAGTGACTCACATTGATAGAAAAAGTATTTAACCTAGGATAAAAATCTTGTGGTATTTCTAACACACTACTACCCGCTAAATTGTTTAAAACAACCTTCCCTCTAAATAATGAATTACTAAAGTGTGTAACAGTAATATCTCCGTTGGTAACTGTTGGAAATACTTTTGTTTTCTTATCTGTTTCTTCTTCTATAGGATCTACAGGCTCTTCCTCTTTAGAACCGTTAATTAAATTTAACCTATCTGTCTTGTAATCTTTAAACTCGGTTGTTTCAATCACCTCATCTGTAGCCCCTAAATGTGCACTTAATAGATTGGTAAATACTTCACGATAATCGTATTGCATTTTACCTTCATCGTAATGATCTACAATATTTTTAAGATTTAAATTGGTTCCCGTAATTCCAGCATTTACATTTTTACCAACCACAAACATAGGCCCTAAATTTCCATGATCCGTACCTAAATTTCCATTTTCAGCGGGCTTTCTACCAAACTCTGTAAATGTAGCAGACACCACTTGATCTTCTAAATCCAATGCTTTTAAATCGTCCTGAAAAGCCTTTAAAGCATCACTTACCTCTAACAATAACTCGGCATGCTTACCTTTGTGAGACTCACCATCTAACACCTGGTTACCGTGTGTATCGAATCCGTTTAGGGTTACTAAATATACCTTTGTCTTAGAACCTCCACGAATTAATGTTGCCACTGTCTTTAATTGATCTGCCAAATCATTCCCATCAGGATAATTTACGGTACTCTCTATGTTTCGCTTAGACAAACCTTGATTAAACACATTACTGATTCTTTCTGAATAGGTATTGATTCCTGCTTCTATATTCGCAATATGACTGATGGCTTTACCATAATCTGACGAAGGTATTTCTGGCAAAGGATTTCCCACACTAGAAACCACATTGTAGTACCCAGACACATCTTGACCTGACAAATTAATATCTACCTTATGGTCGTGACTGGATTGAAAACCTAGCGAAGGTTTCTGACTCCCCAACTGTATTCCTAATGGATCCTGAAATTCTGAATAATCATAAGCTCCGTATAAAAATCGAGCCATCCAACCATCGTCTTTTATAGAGTTTTCTGGAGTACCATCTCCCCCTTGAAACATAATTGCTCTGGAGGCAAAATGAGATTTATTCACGTTGGGATACCCCACAGAATGTATAATATTTAATTTCCCTTCTTCGTATAGCGATTTTAGTCCTGTAAGAGACGGGTGTATCAATAACTTTTCTTCATCGGCCAAAGTATTGTCTAAAGCGATGGCTGCATTTGCCCCCGTTTCTTTTAATTTTATTGTAGGCCTCAATCGAGCATAGTCATCTAATTGAGCAACAGGTATTAATGTATTTAAACCATCGTTCCCTCCTTTTAATTGCACCAGTACTAAGGTTTTACCCTCTGTAACAGAACTAGGCAAAGCACTTAGCAAATCTGTTTTAGAAAAAGCACTTACTTTTTGACCATTTAAAAACAAGGTTCCAACAGTACTAAAAGCAGATAATTGTATAAATTTTCTTCTGTCCATAATTCCTTATTTTAATTGGTTTGATATTCTTGAGACCATACTAATGCCTTAAAAAGCACTTGTAAATTACCTTCTACTCCAGAAGTATTTCCTGTAGACTTGTAACTATTCCATGCATTTGTCCATTGGTAGGGTTCAGAACCATCCAATAATATATCATCTACAAAATAGTTTAGTCGTTCTTCACTTATTGATGTTGGAAATAACAATTCCACTAATTCCGAAACTAATTTTACTGGATCTTCTGGTTCATTTATAGTTTCATTTACAAATTTTGCGACCACAAAATCTGCCTTGGTTTTATTTTTATTTAATAACAATGTACCCAATTGATATCTTGGTACAATGGTAGAAGAATTAAACCAAAACTTATCAAATAGCGGAGCTTCGTAAATGGGCGGAAACCCTGCTACCGAAGGTGGTACAAATGGATCCTGACTTGCAAGTTCCAAGAAACCTCCAATCATTTGATACTGATAAAAATTTGTATAATGCCATGCTCCTTGAGTCCTTGGATCTGGAACTGGATAATCAAAAATATTTAAAGTTTGCAATAGCATTTCTAAAGGAGATTTAATCATCCCTCCAATAATCTCATCTCCATGCGTACTATCGTCCTCATCATAAAAATGCTGACTTTTAAGCAACTGAGTAACTACAGGTTCCAACTCATAATCATTAGACCTAAAAGTAGAAGCTAATGGTTCAATAATGTCTCTTTCAACCTCATCTGTAATATTCCCAGACACAAAATACCTATACAACCTTCTTGTAATATACTTTGATGTTGCTTCTTGGTCAAAAATCATATCGAAGAATTCTAACAATTCTTCTTTCATCCTCTGCAACTTCTGATTATATGTTTTTCCTGAAGTATTGTAAGCAGCAACTTCTCTATTTCCAAAACGATGTGAAAATACTTTTTTACCAAAATCATGATCATCTACTTTGGCATAACCTGTTGGTATATCACCCGTATCAATTCCAAAACTAGCACGATCTCTATTATTCCATTTACTTTTCCAACCTGTTAACAACTTTGCTGCCTGCACCACATCTTCTTCTGTATAATTGGTATAATCTCCCATTCCTACACCTTGCCCTTTACCAATGGTAAATAGTTCTAAAACTTCCCTTGCATAATTCTCATTAGGATTCGCTTTAGTATTCTCTTTGTTATCTAAAAAAGTAAGCATTGAAATATTTATGGTGATTTCGAACATAAACGTCTCTATACTTTTAGTCATACAAAAACGTTCTAGCAAACGAAGATAATCCCAATATGCCCCTCTATTTCCATTTACAAAAGTTGCATCCATACAAACATAACTAGCTAGAAAATAGGTCATTTTAGAGTAGACCGAAGAATCCCTTCTAGCTTCATCTAACCACCAACCAGTAGTTCCTTTAGTAAGTTTAAAACCATTAAAATCCTCATCGGCATTTCCCAACACAGGATCGTCCTCAATCCACGGATTCCCAGTATCTGGGTTTAATGGTTGCGATAAATTCTTAATAGTTTTTTGTGTTAGCTGATGTAAAGCCTGAGATACTGTATAGTCGCTAAACTCTTCTATTCTAGCTTTGCTTACTTTAAACGTAGCTCTACTTAAAAGATGTCTTGCTCTTGCTTTACCTAACTTTCCCGACAATGGTTGTATAGAAGCCATTTTATATTATAGTTGTTTCAACAACTAAACTATTGAAAAATTAATAAAAAAAACGTAACTTATTTAACTTTTTAGGAAACAAATGATTCTTTTTCACTTTATTTTATATTTACAGATCTAGCTTTAACTGTATATACTCTTTAATAGATTTAGGCTCTTCGTTATTAAGGTTTGACAAGGAAATACCTAGTAATCTCACTGAATTTTCTATTTTTTGCTGAAACAACAATTCCTTTACAACTTTAAATATTTCATGTTCAGTATTAACGTAGTCTTGTCTAGTTTTACTTCTCGTATTCTGAGTAAAATCGCTGTATTTTATCTTTAATGTAATCGTTCTCCCCTTTACATTATTCTTTAACAACCTACTTTCAATTTCTTTCGATAAGGTTTTTAATTTTTCTAAAATAAAAATCTCCGAAGTAAGATTTTCTAAATAAGTATGTTCGGCTCCAATAGACTTTCTTGTTCTAGAAACTTTAACGGGACTGTTATGTATACCACGTACAATATTATAATAGTGTTGTGCTGAATTTTTAAAATGTTTTTCTAAAAAGGGTAAATCTTTCTGTTTTAAATCAAAGCCTGTAAATATTCCTAATCGATACATCTTTTCTGTAGTCTTCTTACCTACACCATAAAATTTTCTTATGGCCAAGGTTTCTAAAAAAGGGACCACTTCATTTGGAGTAATTGTTTTTTGTCCATTGGGTTTATTTACATCCGATGCTATTTTTGCTACGAACTTATTCGGAGCTATTCCCGCAGAGGCATTCAAACCAGTTCTTCTTTTAATTTCTTCTCGAATTAATCGTGCCATTTTACTGGCTGATGTGTAGCCTTTTTTGTTTTCGGTAACATCTAAGTAAGCCTCATCTAAAGAAAGAGGTTCTACCAAATCTGTGTATTCATAAAAAATTTCTCGCACCATAGCAGAAATCTCTTTGTATCTACCAAAATCCGAACGAGCAAAAATAATCTCTGGACACAATTTCTTAGCAACCGCACTAGACATTGCAGAACGTACACCAAATTTTCGTGCTTCATAACTAGCTGCCGAGATTACTCCTCTCTTAGAACTTCCACCCACAGCAATAGGCTTTCCCCTTAGCTCAGGATTATCCAATTGCGCTACAGATGCAAAAAAAGCATCCATATCTACATGAATAATCTTACGTGCTATGAGTTGATTTTCTTCCAAAACCAATTCCTGTTAATTCCAAACTCCATTTGCTTCTGTTAAAATAACAGGCTCTTTATCTGTAATTAGAATTGTTTGTTCATGCTGTGTTACATGTCCTCCTTTATTACCAACCAATGTCCAACCATCTTCTAATTCACAAGCTATGGTAGATTTAGACGCTATAAAAGTCTCTATAGCAACAGTTGTATTCTTCTTAAACCTTTCTTTATTTGTTTTAACCCTGTAATTTAAAATATCTTCAGGTTCTTCGTGTAAACTTCTTCCAACACCATGACCTGCCAAATTTTTAATGACTTTAAAACCTCTTTTCTTAGCTTCGGTCTCCATAATGTAACCAATGTCCGCAATCCTAACCCCTCCTTTGATACTAAAAACAGCTTTTTGTAAAATTTCTTTGGATGCATTTACCAAAGGGGAATAATTATGGATATCATTTCCTAGAACAAAAGACCCTCCATTGTCCGACCAAAAACCATCCAACTCAGCAGAAACATCAATATTAATTAAATCTCCTTCTTGTAATATTTTTTTAGGAGATGGAACTCCATGTGCTGCCTCTTCATTTACACTAATACACGTATAACCAGGAAAACCATAAGTCTCATAGGGTGCAGACTTTGCACCATAACTATTTAAGATTGCTCCACCAAAG
This sequence comes from Wenyingzhuangia sp. IMCC45574, assembly GCF_054182685.1. NCBI lineage: Bacteria > Pseudomonadati > Bacteroidota > Flavobacteriia > Flavobacteriales > Flavobacteriaceae > Wenyingzhuangia > Wenyingzhuangia sp. IMCC45574. The sequence continues at coordinate 2,400,522 of NZ_CM135169.1, forward strand.
TCGTCTAACTCCTTTGTTGATATTCCGACTTTAGCATATGCTTGCATTTTCTTTAAGGTAATCGCCACAGCCTGACTCACCTTTTTCATTCCAATTAATTCAGACTCTTTAGTTATAGACATAATAGTATTGGTTTTAGGTTACCCAACAAAAATAAAAAATCTACCTCATTGCTAGTAAATTAAAAGCAACCATTGCACATAGATTGCATCTATAAACAAAACAAGTAACTCTCATGAAATCAATAATATCAATTGTTTTAATATCTCTTATTACCTTTTCGTGTGCTCAGAATGACAATAGTCTTGCTATTGAACACAAAGACATTACCGGAACATGGGAATTGTCTAAAGTATTAAATGGTTCTGTTGGAGGAGAATTAGCCCCAGAAAATAATAAAACTCATCGCTATGTTTTTAACAGCAATAAAACCTTTGAACGTGTTGAAGTTAACAACGAACAAGTTGTAAAGTTAACAGGAACATTTACAGTAACAGACCAACACCATCTTTATCAGAATTTAGACTCTAATTATGCAAAATACATAGAACTTACATACACCTCTAACAGCAACTTCTTTAACTGTAACACTGACTATACAAGCAAACAATTACTTATTTTAAATACTAGTAATGAATTGTTAAACACACTGCCTATGGCATGCGATGGAAATGGTTTTAAATACACAAAAAAAGAGTAATTACCCCTCTAACTTCTCGGACAATTCAAACCAACGCATTTCTTTGTATTCTATATCGTCAATAATTTTTTGAAGTTCTAACGATTTTTCCTGAATAGCATCTCCCTCTATTTTTCCTTCGGCAAATTCCGTTTCTATTACTGCTTTTTTACGTTGTAGTTTGGCAATATCACTTTCTAAGTTGATGTATTCTTTGTTTTCAGCATAGCTTAGCTTTACCGGTGTTTTTGGCTTCTCTTTAACAGGTTCTATTTTAGTAGGTACAACCTCTGGAACCACGGTAGTATCTGAGTTTTCGTAAGCTCTAAAATCTGAGTAGTTCCCTGGGAAATTCTCAATCACTCCATTACCTCTAAATACAAACAAAGAATCTACAATTTTATCCATAAAATAACGGTCGTGAGACACCACTACTAAGTTTCCTGGATAATCTAACATAAAAGTTTCCAAAACGTTTAGCGTTACAATATCCAAATCGTTGGTAGGCTCATCTAAAATTAAAAAGTTTGGATTCTGAATTAAAACCGTACATAAATACAAACGTTTACGTTCTCCTCCACTTAATTTTTCAACAAAATCATATTGTTTCTTTTTATCGAACAAAAAGCGTTCTAACAACTGACTTGCCGATATTTTATGTCCTTTGGCCAAAGGAATAAAATCACCAAACTCCTTGATAACCTCTATTACCTTTTGCCCTTCTTTTATTTGTATTCCAGATTGATGGTAATATCCAAACTTAATGGTTTCTCCTACAATTACTTTTCCTGAATCTACAGGGGTATTTCCCGTTAAGACATTTAAGAACGATGATTTTCCAGTTCCATTTTTTCCAATGATTCCAATACGTTCCCCTCGGTTAAAATTGTACTCAAACTGATCTAGCATTACCATATCTTCCCAAGCCTTAGAAACCTTATGGAATTCCACTATTTTGTTCCCCAAACGTTCCATGTTAATTTCTAACTGAACTTTATGCTCTGCTCTTCTAGCTCTTGCTTTTTCTTTAATTACATAAAAATCATCTTGTCTAGATTTAGATTTAGTGGTACGTGCTTTGGGCTGTCTACGCATCCAATCTAATTCTTTTTTAAACAAGTTTTTTGCTTTTGCCTGTACGGTTTGTTCTAAAGCAATACGTTCTTCTTTTTTCTCTAAATAGTATGAGTAGTTTCCTTTGTAACTGTACAATTGTCCATTGTCCATTTCTATAATTTCGTTACATACACGCTCTAAGAAATAACGATCGTGCGTAACCATAAACAAAGTAATTTTCTCTTTGGCAAAAAATGCCTCTAACCACTCAATCATTTCTAAATCTAAATGGTTGGTTGGCTCATCTAAAATCAATACATCTGGTTTGCTAATTAAAACCGTTGCCAATGCCAAACGTTTTCGTTGCCCTCCAGAAAGCCCTTTTACTTTAAGTTCTAAATTGTCTAATTTTAATTTAGATAAAATTTGCTTGTACTGTGTTTCAAAATCCCAAGCATTGTATTGATCCATCATGTCAAAAGCCAACTGATATCGTTCAGCATTCTCCGGATTCAATATAGCCTCTTCGTACTCTCTAACAATTTTTAACACCTTGCTATCCGAAGAAAAGATAACCTCTTCTACGGTTTGGTTTTCATCAAAAGCATCCTCTTGAGAAAGATACGAAACATGTAAATCTTTACGTGTCACTACTTGCCCAGTATCAGGAATATCGTTTCCAGCAATAATCTCTAACAAACGAGTTTTCCCTGTCCCATTTTTAGCTACGAAAGCTATTTTCTGATCTTTATTAATTCCAAAAGATAAATTCTCAAACAACACTCGTTCTCCAAAAGCTTTGGATACATTTTCTATAGATAAGTAATTCACAAAAAATTGATTTTGTACAAAAGTAGGGGTTTATTTAGTATTGAGAACCTAGATATTAGAAATTAGATCTGAGAGTTTTGGAACGGTGTTTGATTTCTAACCTATGTTAACCATTTAAAACCTTACTTTATGATCAAAAAATACTTTATATACACCTTTGCATTATTGGCTTTTGTTTTATCTAGCTGTGTACAAGAAGAGTTTACAGACGATATTTCTCTCTACAAAGACTATTTTATAGAAGTAGTAGCTTTAACAGATCCGTTAAGTCATGGAGAAAGTGCTAGTTATCATGTTACTTATTTAGAAACCGACAACGTGGGATATTTAAGAGAAACGCAAACCAATCGTTTTACAGCCGATGTGCAGGAAGAGCCAGTAACATTTAACGACAAAATAAAAAGTTTTGATCTACCCGCATACTCTATAACCAACATTAAACCTATTAAGGCTTATGGAGAAGTGGGGGTTGTTTTAAGACCTAGAAGAAATATTATTGGCTTTAATGTAATTATCTCTGATATTGACCAATTTGCTAGCGAAGTGGTATATGTGGAAATAGACAATTTAGCCAGTGAAACCACTTTTATTTACGATTTTAATACAGATACTTTTGTGGTAAATTAAGATTCCTATTTAATTTAGATTTGGAGGTAACAAATTGTTACCTCCAAATACTAGTAAACTTTTATTTTACAGTAAAATATTAAGATAAATTTCAATACTTACCAAACTGCTTCAAACGTCTTTTTATCCAAATACAACTCTTTACACAGGTCATTTACTCCAACGTTCCTATAGATACTCATCACCTTTTTAGGCCAAGTGGGTCTAAAATTATAGGAATGGGGTCTACCTCCAATAGTAAACAAAAAGTTCTTGTTCAATTCATCCGTAAACAGTACCTCTATACCTTTTTCTTCTATTGCTTTATCCAGTAAAATACGGGCTTCTCTGTAAGCCTTAATACTACTGTTCTTAGAGATAAATCGTTTTACAAAATCTCTTACATTTTTAAGATTTGCTTTGGTTAATTCCTTAGGATGAAATAAAAAATAATCTAAATTTTCTTTGGTTCCGGCAATACTATCTGGCCTGTAATCTTTCTTTAAAGAAGGAGGTCTATCTTCCCAAATAATATTTTCTTTGGGAGTGTTTGCTAGCACTCTGCTATCTAAAATAGTTTTCCCAGAAATAATATCCTTGGGCATGGTTAAGGCAGGCAATTCAAAATCTTTAGAAGTAGCATTTAAACTTAAAAAATTCCCTGTGATATTTCCTATATACCCTTTACCCCATCCAGACTCTAAAGAAAGTATACTTAACACAGCTGCGGGTGGTACTTTGTGTTGCATACACAAATCTGTAACAGGTTTTGCCAAGCGTTTGTAAAAACGAGTTACATGCGAGTACTTTCTATATTTAAACTTACTACTGTTTTTTACAGGTTTTAAAGCTATAGGCTTAGGCACTACTTTAGGAGTAGGAGTATCCTTTTCTACTGTTTTTTTGATCGCTGCTAATTCAATTGTCTTTATTTCCTTATGAGTCGTTATATTTAACGAAAACAAGTAAACCAAACTAAAAACCAGGAGAATAAAAAAGTATTTTGCTTTTTTGTACATAAACAAATTATAGGGAGTATTTCAAATATATAGAAAATAAAATAGGAAGCTATGCTGTTGTACTAACTTTGCTTACTTTTATAGTTATATGAAGCCTATTATCTCCGTTAAAGACCTACAGATTTCTTTTCAAAATCAGCATACTACCAACCAAGTAGTATCCGCTATTAATTTTGATGTTTTTCCAAATCAGATTGTAGGAATTGTAGGAGAATCTGGAAGTGGAAAATCGGTTACTTCTATGGCTTTAATGGGCTTGCTTCCAGAAAAAATTAGCACCATTACAGGGACTATTCTTTACAACGATACCAACCTAAACAAACTAGATACTAAATCTCTTAGAAAAATAGTAGGGAAAGAAATCAGCATGATTTTTCAGGAACCGATGACCTCTTTAAATCCAAGTTTAACTTGTGGGGATCAGGTAGCTGAGGTATTAGAACTGCATACTAATTTATCAAAGAAAGAAATTAAAGCAGAAGTTTTATCGCTTTTTAAAAAGGTAAAGTTACCTAGGGCAGCAAAAATGATGCAGCAATACCCACACGAATTGTCTGGCGGACAAAAACAACGTGTAATGATAGCCATGGCCATTGCTTGTAAGCCCAAACTGTTAATTGCTGATGAGCCTACTACTGCCTTAGACGTTTCTGTACAAAATGAAATTGTTTTGTTACTAAAAGAATTGCAGCAAGAAACGAAAATGTCTGTCATTTTCATTACCCATGATTTGGCTTTGATTGCAGAAATTGCAGACCATGTAATTGTAATGCAAAAGGGGGAAATTATAGAGCAAGGTGCTACCAAAGATTTGTTCTTGGCACCCAAAGAAACCTATACCAAAGCCTTGTTAAATGCAAAACCTAAGTTGCATGTTCGCTTAAAAGAACTGCCATCTGTAGCCAGTTATTTAGAAGATGATTTTACAGAAATTGTTTTTACAGATGAGGAACGTAAAGACTTTCATGAACAGCTATACAGTAAAACTCCCCTTTTAGAAGTAAAGAACCTAAAAACCTATTACACTTCTAAAAACAATTGGTTTACAAAACCATCTGTAGTAAAAGGGGTAGACGATGTTTCTTTTAATGTATATGAGGGAGAAACCATTGGTTTGGTGGGAGAATCTGGTAGTGGAAAATCTACCATTGGACGTACCATTTTAGGATTAGAACAAGCTACTGCAGGAGAAATTTGGTACAATGGAGTAAACCTACTAAGTCTTAACACTAAAGAACGAAAAAAATACCGACGAGAAATTCAGCTGATCTTTCAAGATCCCTACTCTTCTTTAAACCCAACCCTAAAAGTAGGAACTGCTATTCTAGAACCTATGGAAAAACATGGTATTTTGGGTTCTAAACAAGATCGCAAGGAATACATTTATCAACTGTTAGAAAAAGTAGGGCTACAAAAAGAACACTATAACCGTTATCCTCACGAGTTTTCTGGAGGACAAAGACAGCGTATAGGTATAGCACGCGCATTAGCCTTACAACCAAAATTAATTATTTGCGACGAGTCTGTTTCTGCATTAGACGTATCGGTACAAGCACAAGTTTTAAACCTATTAAACAGCCTAAAAAAAGAGTTTAACTTTACCTATATCTTCATCTCTCACGACTTATCCGTAGTAAAGTTTATGTCCGATCAGTTGATTGTTTTAAACCAAGGTAAAATTGCTGAGATTGGAGATGCAGATAACATCTACAATCAGCCTAAAACCACTTACACCAAAGCATTGATAGAAGCCATTCCTAAAGGGATTTAAAATTGTATATTGCAGCAAAAAACAAACACATGCAATTTAGGTTGTTAGCCACTATTGGCTTGCTATTTTTCATCGTTTCTTGTGGGTCTAATAAAAAGACAAATGCAGTTGCTGAGGTATCTAAAATCAGTAAGTCTTCACTCTATAAAAAGCACGAAAAACAGTCTTTTCAAAATTCAGATATTCAAACTCTTAGAATAGATGCCAAACTAGCTTACAAGGCAAAAAAATCTTCTCAGAAAGTAGGATTAAAGATGCGTATTGCCAAGGGAGAAAAAATTTGGATGAGTGGTGATTTCTTAGGAATATCTGTGGCCAAAGTACTGATAAAAAAAGACAGTGTTTTTTACTATAACAAGTTCGACAAAACTTACTTTAAAGGTTCTTTTGATTTTATAAAACAAATTGTAGGTGCAGATGTAAATTTTGAAACACTAGAACGTTTGTTATTGGGTGATTTAATTATCTACAATAAAAAGTTTAAATACTACGATTTAGAAATTATAGAAAATGCATATTTCTTAACAGATTCAAAAGACAGTAAGTATACTAAAAAGGCTAGTATATATCCGTTGATTTTTAAAACCAAATATCAAAGTATAGAAAGCAATTTAACACAAAGCATATTCGAGGCTTTTTATAAAAATCACCAAGAAATAGATAATTTCTTATTTCCTAAAAAAGTTGAATTTAGAGGCAATAATAGTGGTAACACTTCAGTTATCTCTATGGATTATCAAAAGATATATGTAAACCCTAAGTTAGGTTTTCCTTTTAAGATTCCTAGTAGTTGTAATAAAGAAATTAAACTAAAACCTAAAAGCTAGTTTCTATGTATAAAAAGCTGTTCTTTTTTACATTCCTTTTCTTCTCTTGCTTTTTTGTGTCTACCGCACAAACCAGCAAGCAAAAAGCATTGGAGAAAAAACGTGAAAAACTACAGGAAGAAATTGCTAGGGTAAATAAATTATTATTCAACACTCAGAAACAAAGCAAAGACTTATTAAGTGATTTGGATGACATCAGTAAAAAAATTGAAGTTCGTCAAAACTTAATAAAAACCATAGAAGAAGAAATCTCCTTTTTACAAAAGGAAGTTTCTGTAAAACAAAAAGAACTAAAAAAATTAAACGACGAGTTAACAGCTTTAAAAGAAGATTATGCTGCTATGATTTTAAAATCGTACCAAAGCAAATCGGAACAAAGCAAGTTGATGTTTTTACTATCATCCGAAGATTTTTTTCAGGCATACAAACGTTACCGTTATATGCAACAATATGCCGAGTACAGAAAAAAACAAGGAGACTCTATTGTTGTAAAAGCTGACAAAGTAAAAGAGTTAAAACGTAAGTTAGAGTCTCAAAAAAGAAACAAAGAAGCTTTGGCCTCTAAAAACAAATTAGAAGCGAGTAAAATTCAGGCAGAAAAAGAAGACCAGCAACAATTAATTGGTAAAATTAAAACCAAAGAGCGTAGCTATATTAAAGACATTAAACGCAAGCAAAAGGAAGAACAAGCCATTCAAAAAGAAATTGAAAAGGTGATTCGTGAAGCCATTGCAGCCTCTAATAGAAAAGCGAAGAAAACTTCTTCTACCAAAAAAAATGTGAATGTAAAATCGAAAGGTTTTGCCTTAACTCCAGAAGGAAAAGCCCTTGCTTCTCGATTTGAACAGAACCGAGGAAAATTGCCTTGGCCTGTTACTGAAGGAATTGTAACTAGGCACTACGGTGTTAGACCTCACCCAACTCTAAGAGGAATTAAGCTAGACAGTAAAGGAATACACATTACCACAAAAAAAGGAGCTATTGCACGTGCTGTTTTTAAAGGAAAAGTATTGGCCATTCAATCTGTAAGTGGGAGAAATGCCGTTTATGTGCAGCATGGTAATTATATTTCTTTATATAACAACTTAGACAAAGTGTATGTAAGCAAAGGACAGTCAATTGTTCTAAAGCAATCTTTAGGGACTGTTTTTACGGATAAAGTAACCGGAAAAACAATCCTTAAATTCCAAATTTGGAAAGATTCTCAAAAACAAAATCCAAAATACTGGCTAAGTAAATAAATTGAATGACATAAATCATTTGGCAAATTGATTTGAATTTTTAATTTTAAGGAAACTTAAAACACAAAATATGACAATTGCTTCTTTATTAAATGATTTAGATTACGACAATAACATTTCTGTACTACTAGAAACAGAAACTTCTCAAGAATTAAGAGTGGTTTTAAAAGAAGGACATGTTATTAGCGAGCACCAAGCTCCATACCCAATTGTTCTAGGTCTTTTTAAAGGTGAAATTGAATTTGGTTTTAACGATGAAAGTCATGCTTTAAAAGAAGGAGATATTATTTCTATTGATGGAAATGTTCCTTTTGACTTACAAGCTAAAAAGGATAGTATTGTTCGCTTATCTCTTTCCAAACAAGATACAATTGAAAGAATTGAGGATTTGATATAACCTATCAACACTACTCAAACAACTCCCTAAGTTCGGTAGCATCTTGGGGTTTCATTTTTCCAGCAACCACTAAACTTAATTGCCTACGTCTTAAAGCATTTTTGTATCGCTGTTTTTCTAAGTCTGTTTCTGGAATAATTTCAGGAATGCGTTGCGGTTTTCCGTTTTCATCTACGGCAACAAAGGTGTAAATGGCCTCATTTACTTGGGTTCTTTCACCAGAATAACGATCTTCTAAGTACACATCTGCAATTACTTCCATAGAAGAGGTAAAAGCTCTGGTAACTTTGGCTTCAATCGTCATCATACTCCCTAAGGGAATTACCTGATTGAAAGTAACATTATTAACAGCAACGGTAACGCAAATTTGGTGTGAATGCCTCTGCGCAGCTATGCACCCTATTCTATCTACACGAGCCAATAACTCTCCACCAAACAATCCGTTTAAAGCATTGGTATCGCTAGGTAGAACAACGTCTGTAGTAATTGCTAAGGAATTAGAAGAAGGTTTCGCTTTCATAAGTAATCAATTTATAACTCTAAGATAAGCTATAAATTATTCATTCACTAACAACCAAGCGTACTTGTTATCTTCTTTTTTAACTTTATTTAAAGCATTAATTGCTTGTCTTCTGCTGGCATAAGATTCGTAAACAACTTGAGTTAACCCCCATTTGTTCACCCCAATAATTCTGGCATTAAAACCTTTTCGTTTTAATAAAGCAACCTTTTTATCGGCATTTGCAGCTTCTTTATAAGCACCAGCAACTACATGATACTTCTTTACCACTTCTAAACTTTCAACATTTTCCTTTTCTACGGTTAACGTAACACTTGGTAAAGGTTTTAAAATATTAAAAGATGCTTGCTGAATTTGAGTATTGATAGTTTCTTGTGCTGCTAACTCTTGTTCTGTTTGTACACGACTTACATAAGTACTACCTCCTATAAACAACCCTAAAGCAACAGCAGCTACAGCCACATATTTGCGATAAGATTTAGAAGATTCTATTACTACTTCTTCAACTGGAGTTACATTTTGTCTTAATACATAGTTTGCATCAACATCACTTAAACCAAAAGAACTGGTTAAATAATTAATCTTAGCAATCGGTTCAAAAACCAATTGATCTTCTTCTAAAGTAAACTGACCTATATTTTGTAACAACAATGGTGCTTTTTGTATGTCGTTTTGCCAAGCAAGCACTTCTTGCGCAATTATTTTAGTCGCTTCATCAAAAGAAATTTGTAACGAAGTCGCTATATGGTTCGTTAACAAACCATCGTTTTGTTGCAAGTTTACATTGAATGAAACATGTTTTGTGGGCGGTGTAAATTGATGATTTTCAGTATTCAATTCACTTGACACTGTATTACTCACAAACCCTCCAAAACCTGGTACCATTACACAATCGTACCTATATAATAATTCACTAATGTATTTTGATAACTGCATAAAACAAAGCTAACAAAAAAATAATCACGAAACAATCTACAAGCAGCAATAGCTAGTGAACATTTTTTGTATCTTGATAAAAAAAATTGATATGAATTTAACGGAGCTTCAATATGCTTTGGCACTACAAGATGCCAAGGGAATTGGGTTTGTTAATGCCCAAAAGTTAATTAAATCCTACGGAAATGCCACTCAATTGTTTGATAATCATCAGCAAGAGAAATACCTGCCTGAAATTGGTCCAGAAAAATCTAAAAAATTATTTAACAAAGAAGCTCTTTTAAAAGCCGAAAAAGAAATTGAAAAAGCGGTGTCTAAGCACCTTAATTTCCTCTATTTTTTAGATAAAAATTATCCAAAAAATTTAATAAACTGCCCCGATGCTCCTTTACTTCTATATCAGGATGGAAATTCTAAACTAAATAATCAGCAAAGGATTATTAGCATAGTAGGTACAAGAAACATTACCAATTACGGTAGAAATTTTTGCGAAGAATTAATGGAATCTCTTAAACCTTACAATCCGCTTATTGTTAGTGGTTATGCTTTTGGAGTAGATATATGTGCACATACCGAAGCCCTAAAGAACGACCTTTCTACATTGGGAGTTTTAGCACATGGCTACGGTACATTATACCCTAAAGAGCACAAAAAATATTACGGAAAGGTTAGAGAAAGTGGTGGTTTTTTAAGTGAATTTCCTTTTGATGAACCTCCCTACAGAGAAAATTTTCTAAAAAGAAATAGAATCGTCGCAGGTATTAGTCAGGCTACTATCATAATTGAATCTGCAGCCAAAGGCGGATCCTTAGTAACCGCAGACATTGCTAATTCTTACAACAGAGATGTATTTGCAGTACCTGGAAAAACTACCGATGTGTATAGTAGAGGTTGCAACAACTTAATTAAACATCATAAAGCAGCCATGATTACTTCTGGAGAAGATTTAATAGAACAATTAGGCTGGGTAAAAAAACAAGGAAAGATAAAAACAATACAACCGCAATTGTTTGTAGACTTACACGGAGAGGAAAAACAACTTTTTGACCTCTTGGAACTCAACTCTATACACATGGATGAATTGGCTAGAAATAGCGGCATCCCTATCTACAAAGTGTCTAACTTAATTTTTCAACTCGAAATGAAAGGATTGATACAAGTGTTGCCAGGTAAATTGATTAAAAGAGCTGGCTAGGCTTTTTTACTAATAAATGTTTCTAAAATAACCGCTGATAAAATTATAGTCCCTCCTATTGCAGTAGAAATGGTTGGTATTTCTCCTAAAAATATAAAAGCCAAAATTACTACATACAAAGGCTGAATACAACTTAGTAAAGAAGCGGTTGTTGCAGAAAAATATTTAAATGTTTTTACGTACAATGTATGCCCTACAGCTGTAGAAATCATTCCTAAAAACACAAGTTCTGAGATTTGGCTTTGGTATTGAACCCATGTAAAATCAATAAAAAATAAAACTGGAATCATCAATAGAGAAATCCATCCTGTTTGATGAAACATGAGCATACTAGCATCGTAAGTAGCTACGTGTTTTTTCATTAAAATGTTCCTAGTTGCAAAAAACACAGACGAAGAAACTCCAAAAATAATCCCTAAGGTAGTTTGGTTCCCAAAGTTAAATTCAGGTGTTAAAATATAGAGCCCCAAAAGAACCAACAATCCTAATAAAATGTGTTTTGGATTGAACTTGGTTTTTAAAAGAACAGGCTCTAATAAAGTAGTAACAATAGGAAAGGTAAATAATGAAATTACCCCCAAACCTGCTCCTGCCATTTGCAAAGCATAGAAATAAGTAATCCAATGTACTCCTTGTAGAACGGCACAAAACACAAAAGAAGTGGTATCTTTTTTATAATCGTATTTAAGCGAAATCCCTTTGATTTTACAGTAAATGGTAATCGCTATTACTCCAAAGAAACAACGAGACCATATGCTAATTTCTGGCGGTAAAGAAATGTAGTTTCCCAATACCGCAGAAGTAGCAATAATTAGCAATGCTAAATTGAGCTCTAGAATATTTTTTAAGCCTTGATTCATGCTATTTATTTAGTTCCGGTGCTTCCAAAACCACCTGCACCACGTTCTGTAGTATCTAATTCTGCAACCTCAACCCATTCTGCTTGTTCGTGTTTTGCAATTACCAATTGGGCAATTCTTTCACCATCTGTAACTTCAAAAACTTCATTGGAAAGATTGACTAAAATTACACCTATCTCTCCACGGTAATCTGCATCTACTGTTCCGGGAGAATTTAAAACCGTAATTCCTTTTTTGGCAGCCAAACCACTTCTTGGTCTTACTTGTGCTTCATACCCCTGAGGCAAGGCAATAAACAATCCCGTTTTTACAATGGCTCTCTCTAAAGGTTTTAAAAAAATACTTTCGGAAATATTAGCTTTTAAATCTAAACCTGCTGCTCCTAACGTTTCGTACTGGGGCAATGCATGTTTTGATTGATTGATGATTTGAACTTTCATACACGAAATTAGTTTGGTACAAAAGTAAATTGTTCTTTAGCGTTTTAAGAATTTTTGATGAATAAATTTTCTTTCGCTTATATAGATAACTACTCCCATTAAGATAAGTATTCCCGTATTTAAAACCACATTGCCCCTAAAGCCATAAAAAGAAACTAACGAAAGCATTGTTGTTAAGGATAGTAAGCCTATTATTTTAGAAACTTCGTATGGAGTTTTATAATATTTCTGACCAAATACATAAGACACAAGCATCATTAAAAAGTAAACTGCAAACGTTACCCAAGCTGCCCCCATAAAGCCTATCATCGGAACAAAAACCAACAAACCAACAACGGTTAACAACCCTCCCATTACAGAAAAGTACATGGCAAATTTGGTCTGCCCCGTATTCTTATACCATATGGATAAGTTGTTATAAATCCCTAAAAACAAATTTGCTAATAAAATAACTGGAACAATTCCTAAAGTTTCAAAATAAGCTTCTTTTTTAAGAAGTATTCCTGCAAACAAATCGATATAAGCCACTATAAACAATACAATAAACGCTCCTAAAACACTAAACCATTTTAAGATTAACGCATAGGTAACTTTTGCATTCTCTTGCTTGGATATGTTAAAAAAGAAAGGCTCTGCCCCCAATTTAAATGCAGTTATAAACAAAGACATAAAAACACCTAGTTTATAAGTTCCTGCATAAGCACCCGCAATACTTTCGTTTAGAATATTTGGTAAGATTAACTTATCTAAACTCTCGTTGGTTATATATGCCAAACCAGCTATTAAAATTGGCCAACTATAACGCAACATGTTTTTAAAGAGCGATACATCTAAACGCAACTTAAAGTTTCTAAATAACGGTAAGACAAATAAAAAGGTAACTCCTGACCCAATCAAATTGGCTAAGAAGATATAACCAACCAAAGATTTTGTAGGAAACCAATGCTGAATGCTAATATTTCTTAACGGTAAATACCACAGAAAAGCAATATTCAGAACCGCGTAAATACTAATGTTTACAATTCTGTACATCGCATAATTTATGGCCTTATTATTCACTCTTAAATAAGCAAAAGGAATTACGGTAAGCGTATCGAATAGTAAAATTCCTACTAGGGTTTTAAAATGCAATGTTTCTTGAAAACCTAAATAATTAGCTATAAAATCTGAAAAGAGAAACAGTGGGGTTAGTAATGCAAAGGTAACTATGGTCACTGCCGAGAAGGAAGTACTCAATACATTTTTTTTATTTTCCTCCGTATTGAAAAATCGAAAGAAAGTAGTTTCCATTCCAAATGTCAACAACACATTAAAATAAGCTGCCCAAACAAAAAACTCAGAACTCACATTAAATTCTTCCGTATTTGGAAGTGTATCGGTATGAAAGGCTACTAAAAAAACATTGATAGCTTTTGGCAAAACTGCTGCAATACCATAAACTAAAGTGCGTTTTAAAAAAGAGTTAATTGTACTCAAAACATTAAATTTAGTGCTAATATATTTTAATTTTGCCTAATAAAATCCCTCAAAAGTGTTTTTGAAAAATAAAAAATGGTTTCTCTTTGGCATTGTCCCCTTGGTTGCAATTTTATTTATTACAACCTCTTTCTCTCAGTCGCCAAAGAAAGCTTTTAAAACGTTGAGCAAACAAGAAAAAACGTGGGTTTATTTTCATCCGTTTAAGGCAAAAAGGGCATATAAAATTTCTAAAAAAGTAGAACGAACTACAGATTCTATTACCAAAACAAAGAGATTGGGTACTAAAAGAATTGTAGGTAACAGAATTGATGCATTTAAACACACCCTTTGGATGTGGGCTCTGGCAGACGAAATAGGCTGTAACGCTGCTGCCAGTTTAGGAAGAGCACACGAAAAAGGCAATTACAGCATGTACAAAGAACATCAATTAGAAGACGGTGCATTGCCCGACAAAGCGAGTTCTGACATGGATACTTTTAACAATAACATTGGCATTCAACTTTACAAAGAATACAAAAAAAAGAAACCCTCCTACAACGAAAAAATTAAGCGGGTTATTCTAGAGGTTAAAAAAGGAACCACCAAAATGCTTCATCAAAATAAAAAAGGAGAATTTTTAGATAAAAACGGAAATATTATTCCTCTAAAAGATTTTGTAGGGAAATGGGAAAATAGAAGGTGTCTAATTAGCACTCAAATTAACAACAGAATAGGAAACAACCAGCTGAATTCCTTACATTTGCTACAACAAAACAATCAACAATGAAAACAGTACATTCAATTTTAGCGGCTGCAGTATTAATTGCCTTAGGTATGGCAATTTTTAATGCTATTCAAAGTGCCAAAAGAGAAGAAAAATTTAAAGCTGGAGACCGTAAAATTGGTTTAATCGCTTTAATCTTAACGCATGTTCAATTTTTAGTAGGTTTGGTAACTTACTACATTTCTCCATGGTACGAAAGTTTAAAAAATGTAGGTATGGGAGCAGCAATGAAAGATGCTGAACTAAGATTGATGAGTGTAGAACACCCTTTTACTATGATTATTGCAATTGCTTTGATTACAGTAGGTTGGTCTCGTCACAAAAAATTAACTGAAGATAAAGCCAAATTTAAATCATTTGCTATTTTCTATGGTATTGGATTATTATTAATTTTGGCTAGAATTCCTTGGTCACATTGGTAATAAAAAATACATATGTCAAAAAATAAAAAAATGCCAATAAGCAAAAGCTTATTGGCATATCCTTTATCTGTTCTTTTCTACATTGTCTACGGACTTTTACTGCTTATTTTTCATCCTTTACAATGGCTTTCTTTAAAAATAGGAGGTTATAAGGCTCACAAAAAAGTAGTAGATCTTTTAAACGCTTCTTTAGTATCTTCACTACGAATTTTAGGAACAAAAGTACAATTCATCAACAACCATACTTTTAACCCTAAGGAACCGCATATCATTGTATCCAATCACCAAAGCTCGCACGAGATTCCACCATTAGGATGGTTTTTTAGAGACTTACACCCAAAATTTGTGGCTAAAAAAGAATTGGGTAAAGGAATTCCTAGTGTTTCTTTTAATTTAAAACATGGTGGTTCTGCATTAATCGATAGAAAAGATGCTAGACAGGCATTGTCTACCATAGGTTTCTTTGCTAAATACATAGAAGAAAATAAACGTGCTGGAGTTATTTTTCCAGAAGGAACAAGAAGTAGAAACGGGCAACCCAAACGTTTTTCTGAAAACGGCTTAAAGATTCTAACTAAATTTTCTCGTTCCTCTGTAATTATTCCTGTTACTATTAACAACTCGTGGAAATTATGGGAATATGGTCAATTCCCTATGAATATTGGTGTTACTATGACTATTGAAACCCACGAACCTATTCGTGTTTCTGAAAAACCTTTTGACGAACTTTTTAAAGAAGTTGAGGAAAAGGTAAAAAGTAAGATTGTATAGAATATTAAAATATAACTTATTAAAAATAAAGGCTTCTTTAAAAAGGAGCCTTTATTTTTTTGCATAAATACTACGTCTAAACACAGGGTGTAAAATTTACCCAAATTACACTTCCTTACTATATTTATCCTACTAAATAATTAAATACAAACATGATTCAAACCATTTTTTCAAAAATTAATTTTAAGATTATTATACCTCTTTTAGTTGTAGGTTTTTTAGTCGTAATCTTTAATCCTTTTAGTGTTAACGATGCTGGACAAAGACAAGTAATTCAAACCTTAGGGGGAGATTTACAGGTCCGTTTTGACCCTGGTCTATACTTTAGCGGATTTGGTTCTAAGGTAACCACCTATCCAAACAACGTAACCATACAGGCTAGTACCAAACAAAAAGCTTCACCAGATGCAGATTACCATGTAGCACCTTACCAAGGAACTTTCTCCGAGGGAGATAATGCTTTAATGTCTCATACTGTAAAATGGGATTTACCAAACACTGTTGATTTAATGTTGGCTTTGCATAAAACCTATACCAACATTAACAACTTAATGACAACTACATTGTTAACCTATCAAAATCAAACAGCTTCGTACAGTGCACAACGCATGAGTTCTGAGGCTCACTATTCTGGAGGTAAATCTCAACTGAACGCTTATTTTCAGGACCAGTTAAGAAACGGACAGGTCTTATTAATTACCGAAACTAAAACAAGAAAATTAGAAGACGGTAGTACCAAAGCTTACATAGATGTAAGAGAAAAATTAAATACCGATGGTAGTATTAAAAGAACCGTATCTGACATTCAGAAATATGGTATTGTTGCCTCTGTAGCTACTATAGATGAGGTTACTTACGACGACCGAATTTATGAAAAATTAAAAGCTAAAATTGATGCCGCTTCTGACGAAGCTACAGCAAAACAGCAATTAATTACAGCTCAACAAGAAGCTTTAACAGAAAAAGCAAAAGGTGAAAAGTTAATAGCGACAACCAAAGCAAGAGAAGAAGCATCGGAATTACAAGCGGTAATACAGGCACGTAAAGCAAAATTAGTAGCACAAGAAAACCTGGAAGCTGCAAGATTAAATGCTGCTGCAGATTTGGTTAAAAAAGAAGCAGAAGCAAAAGGAGATAAACTAAAAGTTGCTGCAGGTTTAACACCTAAAGAAAAAGCAGAATTCGAAATGCAAACAAGAATTGGGGTTGCTAGGGAATTGGCAAAAGTAGCCGTACCTCAAATTGTAGTAGGTGGTAACTCTGGCAATGGTGGTTCTAGTCCAATAGATGCCATTGGAATTAAAATGTTAATGGATATTTCTAAAGATTTAAATAAAAAGAAATAAACTATAAGATGTTAAATTTATCTTGATCTTCTAAAAATTTAAACTGGTTACGAGCCTCTACCAAAGGGGCTCTTTTTAGTTCTACCTGCTGCATTATAGGCGTGTCTTTACACGCTACAACCAAACTTCCTAACGGGCCTATAACCTGAGAATCTCCTTGGTATCGTAATTGATTACCATCTATACCAATACGGTTTACTGCCACCACATAGCTCATATTTTCTATAGCTCTTGCCGTTAATAAACTATTCCAAGCAAAAGCTCTTTTAGCAGGCCAATTGGCTACATACAATGCAATATCGTAATCTTCTACATTTCTAGACCATACTGGAAATCGTAAATCGTAACAAACAAAAGGTTTTATTTTAAATCCTTTATAATCTATTATCACACTTTCTTTCCCTGGAGCAAATACCTCATCCTCTCCTCCATAACCAAACAAGTGTTTTTTATCGTAATAATTAACAACACCCTCTGGGCTTACAAACACAAAACGATTGTAATACTTACGATTGTCTTCTATACACAAAGATCCGCAAAGCATACAATCTAACTTTTTTGCCATTGTTAACAACCAAGCAATTGTTTCACCTTCCATTGTTTCGGCAACCTCATTTGGACTCATACTAAACCCAGTATTAAACATTTCTGGCAATACAATTAAATCGGTTTTTAGGTTTTTTAACTGATTTTCCAAAAAAGCGGTATTTGCTTTTGCATCCATCCAATGGATATCGTACTGAACTAAAGTTATATTTATTGAATCTTGCATAATATTTCAGCAGCTTTAATTAGTGTTTCATCCGTCTTGGCAAAACAAAAACGAAGTACCTTTTCGTCCAACCCATCTACATTAAAAACAGAAACAGGAATGGATGCTATTTTGTATTCCTTTACCAATCTCTCCGCAAAATCTACATCGTTTTCATCTGTAATAGCATCGTATTTTAACAATTGAAAATACGTTCCTTTAGATGGAACAAAATTAAACTTAGATGCCTGTATTCCATCCAGAAACAAATCTCTCTTAGCTTGATAGAAATCGTTTAAATAATTATAGTTTGCCTCATCTTGCATAAAAGTAGCAAATGCCTTTTGATATGGTGTGTTGATGCTATACACATTGCACTCATGAACTTTGGCAAACTCTTTCATTAAATGTTTTGGTGCAGCACAATACCCCATTTTCCACCCTGTGTTATGAAAGGTTTTACCAAACGAAGCTAGCACAAAACTGTGATTCTTTAAAATTGGATATTTACACAAACTTTCGTGCACTGCTCCATCAAATACCATATGCTCGTATACCTCATCGCTTAAAATGGTAATATTGGTTTCCTTTACAATATCTTGTAATGCTTTTAAATCTTCAATATCAAAAAGAGTTCCGGTTGGGTTTAACGGTGTATTAAAAATAATCATCTTGGTTTTAGCCGTTATCTTACTTTCCACCTCGTTCCAATCGACTTTGTAATTGGGATAATGCAATTGTATAAAAACGGGGACTCCACCATTAAAACGCACTACTGGTTCGTAGGTATCAAAAGCAGGTTTAAAAATAAGCACTTCATCACCTGGATGCACCATAGCACTTACCGCATTAAAGATTCCTTCGGTTGCTCCGGCAGTTACATTTATTTCTGTTTCTGGATTGTAATCTACCCCGTAGGTTTTCCTAATTTTTAAAGCTATTTGCTTCCTCAACTCCAAATCGCCCATAGGATGTGCATATTGATTATGCCCCTCTTGCATGGCTTTAAAAACCAATTCTTGTAATTTGGCAGAGGTTTTAAAATTTGGGAAACCCTGAGAAAGATTAATTGCCTCATTTTGAATTGCCAATCCCGTCATTTTTGCAAAAATACTCTCGGGAAGATTCGGAAATTTCGTTTTAATATCCAATGGATTTGTTTTTAGACACCCTAAAAATAAGCATTGCTATTGGATTTAAATTTAAAAACAAATGTTTATCTCATCAGAAATCTTATTTTTGAAAAATTGAAAAGTATTTTTTTTGATGAGAAAAGATTTGAATGTTGCTGTTTTTGGAGGTGGTAGTTGGGCAACCGCTATTGTTAAAATGTTATGCGAAAATGTAGAGAAAATAGGATGGTATATGAGAAATACTCAGGCCATTCAATACATGAACGAACATAGCCACAATCCTAATTATTTAACTTCTGTTGAATTTAAAATCAGTCAACTACACTTATCCGACGACATAAACGAAATAGCAAGCAATGCCGATGTCTTAATCTTTGCTATTCCTTCTGCGTTTTTAAACGATGAACTCTTAAAATTAAATATCCCTTTAGATAATAAAGTTATTTTTTCTGCCATTAAAGGAATTGTTCCAGAGACAGGATTGATAGTTGGTGAACATTTGCATGAAATATATCAAATACCGTTTGAAAATATTGGAGTAATTACAGGACCTTGCCATGCAGAAGAGGTAGCCATGGAGCGTTTGTCTTATTTAACCATTGCTTGTCAGGATACTAACAAGGCTGAATGTTTGGCAAACTACCTAAGTTCGGACTACATCCGTTGTAAAACCTCCGATGATATTATTGGTACCGAATATGCAGCCATGTTAAAAAATATCTACGCTATTGCAGCAGGTATTGCGCATGGATTGGGATATGGAGATAATTACCAAGCCGTTTTAATGTCTAATGCAATTCGTGAAATGAAAAGCTACATTAAAAAGGTGCATAAAATGAAACGTAACATTAACCATTCTGCCTATTTGGGAGACTTGTTAGTTACAGGATATTCTACCTTTAGTAGAAACCGTATGTTTGGAAACATGATAGGGAAAGGGTACACGGTAAAATCTGCTATGATGGAAATGAAAATGGTTGCTGAGGGATATTATGCGGTAAAATCTGCCTACGAATTGAATCAAAAAAACGGTGCTAAAACACCTATTATAGATACTGTATACACGATTGTTTACAAGGGAGAAAGCCCTAAAAAACATTTTAAAATACTCTCAGAAAAACTCGATTAAAACAACGAATTATGATCTTCAATCTTATAGCAATTCTAGTAGTTCTTATCGGATTGGTCATAGCCATATCGAAGTTTAAAATTCACCCTTTTATAGTACTGATTGTTGCTGCAATTGCACTAGGCTTGCTCGTTGGCTTTAGCGGAGAAAAAACAATAGATGTTTTACTTACCGGTTTTGGTGCCACGCTTAAATGGATAGCCATTGTCGTTATTTTTGGTGCTTTTATTGGAGAAGTACTTAACGAAACTGGTGGTGCGGTTAGAATTGCCGAAAAAATCTTAAAATGGGTAGGACAAAAAAGGCTGCCTTGGGCTATGGCCATTACGGGTTACATAGTCTCTATTCCTGTTTTTGTAGATGTGGCTTATATTTTATTTCAGCCTATTACTGAGGGATTGGCTAAAAAAAGTAAAACTCCTGTTTTAGTGGTTGGACTTTCCTTAGCTGCTGGATTAACTGTTTCTCATACACTAATGCCCCCCACCCCTGGACCTTTGGCAGTAGTTTCCTTATTAAACGCAGACATTTCTCGCCTTTTAATGATTAACTCCATAGTAGGTGTTTTTGTAGTAATTGGCGGTGTGCTATGGGCAAAACTATACTGTAAAAAATTCTTACTAGACTTTGACACCCAAGAAACTAAAGAAATAGAAAACACGACCATAGAGGAAAACAGCACAACAGTTAAAGCCAGTGTAGTAATGGACTTACTTCCAATTATAGTCCCCATTTTATTAATGGGACTGGGTGCCTTTTTTAAAACAGCATCACCTCTTGGAACAGTTCTTCAGTTTTTAAGTATTCCTACCGTAGCTGTTTTGGTTGGGGCTTTAATTGCTTCTTTACAGCTATTTAAAGTAAAAGCCAAAACCAAATTAAGCACTTTGGTAGACAATGCCATTGTAAAATCTGCTTTGGTTATTATGATAACCGGTGCGGGAGGTGCTTTTGGAGCCATTATTAAAGAATCGGGTATTCAAAACTCCTTGGGAGATTTCTTTAACACACTTCCTTTTTTAGGTTTTGTATTGCCTTTTTTGTTAGGAGCTGCTTTAACCACCGCTACAGGATCTATTACGGTTTCTTTAATTGGAGCAGCCTCAATCTTAGGACCTATGACAAAGAGTATGTCTTTATCTCCAGAAATGATTGCTGCCTTAATTGGTTGTGGTTCTTTTTGTGTATTCCATGCCAACTCTAGCTTTTTCTGGTTGCTGAATAGGTTACATAACATTCCTGTAGCTAAACTCTACAAAACGTTTACACTACAGTCTTTAATTATGGGGCTTTCTGGGTTGATAGGGGTTTTGTTGTTGTATGTTTTGGGAGTAAAGTAGTTATTTGTTCACATTTAAACTACATCCAGCAAAAACAAGTCTTTTAAAAAAATTATTTAAATCGGCATCATTTTTTAGAAAAGTTTTGCTATCATTAAGTACAATCTTATTCATCAGTTTTCTCATTATATCATCTAGTTTAACAGACTTCAACTTTAAAGTTTCGTAGTCATACTTCTTGTGTAACTTTTGACCGTGAACAAATTTTGACCTAATTCCATAGCATTCTTTTATAAAATCGAATGTATTTTGTTTATCAAAAAATTCACATAAATAAAAAGCACATCTTTCCGATACTTTATGAGTAACTTCAGATCCATCAGTTGTAAAAATCGTCTCTAATAATCCAATATAAAAAGATATTTTTAGTGGTAAAAAAGAATGTGATCTTGCCATACTCAAAAATAAATAAGCTCTCTCAATTCTATTTGTATTTGCGTACTTTTTATAATTACTATCCCCAGGGGTTATATGACCTATCTCCTGATTAGGTTTTTGTTTATAAAATTCTTCACTCTTTTTTGAGATATTCTGAATCTCCATAATTTTTTTTGTTATTTCATAAGAAGTCTTAATGTCTTCAATACTAAAAAAGTTATTCCCATAATTCCCTAAAGAATTACTAAACACTGTCGTTCTTGTCCTATTAAAAATAAACTTATCCCTTTTAGAAATATCATAGTGGAAGCTTGAATTACATGAACAATCTTTAATAAACCATAGATTAGCCAATATTGATTGAAAAAATTCTAAATCTTTTTCAGAATCTCTCACCCTTTCTTCTCTTGATCTTGAATTTTCTATACTGCCATAAAAAAAAGGGGAATTCTGCCTACAGGGAGGCATGTTAATTAAACCAATACTTTGTATACAAAATTCATTCCTCAATAACCTTTCTAACAAACTATCATCATTAGAAAAACTAAAACTTCCAAAATCAAAATTTTGGTTTGATTTATATAGTTTAATATATCTTGTAGAACAAACAAAAAATTCATTCATAATCTATTTCGAAAGCAATTATTATACTTTCAAAAATAAAGAAATTAAATGTATATCTTTGATTTACTTAGCCAAAATCCCCTCTTTCCCCAATTGTTTTAACACACGTAAAGCACCATCTTTAATGGTGTTTTTTTCGAACACATACTTTTTGTCGTACATGGTGTTTCCAATAAAGAAGGTCGTATTAAAGAAGTTGGTTAGTTTAAATAAGTCTGGCTGAATTAATTCCACCTTAGCAAAAGACTTGGCAGGTAATTTCTGAATGGTTTTACGCATTACAGAAGTTTCTATAAACTTATCTTCATCGTACCCTTTGGATACAATAATTACCATGTCTAAGTCCTCTTCCCTGTCGTTAATTAGGTACACATTCCAATCCTCACATTGAAACTCTTCGTTGTATTCCTTAACAACTGCCATAAATACATTTTCTACTACCGGAATTTGAATGTCTTTTTTCATGATAACGTGCCTTTTAACTCTCTGAATATTGGGGTTCAAAAATAATAAAAAAGACACGTTTTAAATGCATAACTTGGGTTTATTCAAAACCTCCATTCACACCTATAGCCTGCCCTGTTATCCATCCACTTTCATCGGATGCTAAAAAGGATACCAAAGGAGCGATGTCTTTAGGGACTCCTACCCTTCCAAAAGGGGTTTCAGAAGCTACATAATTCTCCATATCTGTTCCTGCAATAGGGTTTCCTTCTGTAACGGTTGGTCCTGGTAACACTCCATTTACTCGTATATTTTTTGCTGCCAATTCTTTAGACAACACACTGGTAATACCATCTACTGCTGCTTTGGTTGCTGTGTATAAAACCGTCATAGGAGTGGCTTTTTTTGTAGCAATAGAACTAATGTTAATAATACTTCCTCCGTTCTTAAAATGCTTAATTGCTTCTTGTGATGCAGCTAATACAGACCAAACATTAGTGTTAAATTGTCTGGTAAACTCTTCTTGTGTTACTGTTTCTAAGGGTTCAAATTGATACACTCCTGCATTGTTTACCAACACATCTACACTTCCATAAATAGCCACGGTTTGCTCAAATAAAGAAGCTACTTCTTCAGTAGCCGCAACATTGGCTTTAATAGCAGTTGCTTTACCTTCAGAGGCCAAAATACTAGCTACTACTTTTTCTGCTCCTGTTTGGTCTTGATTATAATTTACAACAACACTTGCTCCTTTAGCTGCTAAATCTTTGGCGATTTGTGCTCCAATACCTTTAGAAGCTCCTGTTACAATTACTGTTTTGTTACTTAATGTTTTCATTCTTACTAATTTTTAGATTGGGTTAAAACTAGTAAGCTCTAAAAAGAAGTGTTTTGCCAAATGGCAAAAAGTGAATGCATCGCTACCATCCCAAAGTGTTGGGATTGGGATCTATTTGATGGCCAACTTATGTAATATGCTATGGATTACTTCTCGATACGCTACGCACTCGAAGTGACAACTTATATCAATTCGAGTTCAGGTTATTGGAGAGAAACGCAAATAAACTGAGTATCGAGAACAGATTTAGGATTGTAACTCTTAATTACTTCTCGATACGCTATGCACACGAAGTGGCAACTTATGTCAGTTCGAGTTCAGGTTATTGGAGAGAAACGCAAATAAACTGAGTATCGAGAACAGATTTAGGATTGTAACTCTTAATTACTTCTCGATACGCTATACACTCGAAGTGACAATTTATGTTAGCCCCAGTACCCTATCTCATACATCGGATAAAAAACAATATATCAAACCTTAGATTTTATTCTACTCAACGTATACTGCGTAATTCCCAAATGCTTGGCAATTTGGCTTTGAGGAACGAATTGAAATAGTTGAGGTTGTCGCTCCATCAGTTTTTGAAATCTTACCTCGGCAGCATCTACCAACATTTCGTTTTTAAGTTTCAGCTTTTCTACCAAAGCCTTCTCTTTAATAGCCGCTATAATTTTGGAGAAATTAGGTATTTCCTGCTCTAAAACTTCATAATCAGATTTACTAATAGCAACTACTTTACAGAACGTTAACGCTGTTATTTCTTCCTCTGCATTTGTTTGATGAAAGAAGCTATCTACATCTACCGCAAAATGTCCTGGTGTCACAAAATAAGGAATGTATTCATCTCCCTGGCTGTTGAATTTAGCCACTTTAAAAACACCTTCTAACACAAAGCCCATTTGTTTGCAAATACTATTCAAAGACAAATACACTTCTTTTTCTTTGATGGTTACAATAGAAGTATTTTCCGCTAAGCACTGTACATCCTTGTTGGTTAAAGGATAAAATTCTTGCAGCAGGTTGATAAAAGGTTGTAGTTCGGACATTATTTATTTCTCATTTAAAAATAGACTACCGCTTACATTGGTTATATCTATACTTTCGTCTAATACTGTAAAATTTATTCTTTTCAATTTAATTTTTGCATCCATCGTTTCAGAGGTTAATACAAAAGTTAATTCACTCTCTGGAACCTGCTCTTTAGAATCTCTTCCGTATTTCTTGAATAATTCTTTTTTTACAGTGGTAAGATTTAACTGAATAGAATCTTTTGAATTTGTGACATATAATACATCTTCTTTTCTAGATAGGTTAAAACTACTCTCATTTAATCTCAAATTTTCGGACTTATCATTGTAAAAATAAAATGAATAGTAATAATTATATCCTGAAATATCTATCAAATCATTCTCCTTAACTTTATAATGGAACCTTTTAGTATTGTTATATTTCCTAGTATACTTAAGCCCCATAGTTCTCATATATACCCCTGCTTCATTATGATGAGAGTATCTATTATGAGTTTTATCGCTAATCATAGTATCTAAATCTTGCTGAAACCAAGGTCTAATCTTTTTCATACCATGATAATCATCTAAGTAATCTAAAATTGATTTTACCTTATTATGTGTAGCAACATTTAACACCTCGTTATTGGTCAATTCCCAAGCAGATTCTAAACTCGGCAAACTCTCTTCTATCCATTTTACTTCGTTTTGAATTTTATCGTCTATCAATATTTTATGTGTTTCTAGAATATTTTTTAACCTATTTATCTGACTTCTCTCGCTTACTGAAAACATTCCCCAAGGACCAAAAGAACTCAACAAAAGCAATATAGAAAGAGAAATAGGAATCATTTTTATGTTGTTCTTCTTTAAAAGAAAAAAGAAGCAGATAAAGGTTATCCAAATACCTAATACCAATACACTATATCTTTTTATCGTAATACCATAATCTCCTATTCTCATTCCAATAGCTATAAATAACAAGGCTACAAGAGGAATTAACACATAGTAAAGTATTTTAGTGAACTTTTTAATCCATCCATTTTCTTTTTGTTTCCCATAAGGATAGATTAACAAAATGGTAAAAAATGCCAGAATGGAAACCCCAGAGACCAAATAAGAAACCCAACCTTTTGGCCAATTCCAATTTATCAATATTTTACCACCATAAGCATAAAGAATTACCAAATACAAAATTAGAAGAGGAACTAAAACGTATTGTGTAAAGACCTTTAATCCTTTTGGATAGATATAATCATCTTCCAATTCATCTAAGTCTTTAGGTACACCTGATATAAAAAACCAAGTATTGAATAGCCCAATTACTACTATATAGATTTCAAAATATAATTCATCATGCAAGTCAACATGAAATAAATTATCTACTGCTACTAAAGCTAATACAAGTCCCACGTAAATAAAACCTGAATACAAAACTGAAGTACAAAGCCTTAAGAATAACGATTTATTGTAATTCCAAAATCCATTTAGTTCCTTGGTTTTAATATAGGGAGCATAGGATACTAATAAATGTATTGTTATATTAAAAATACCATAACGAATATAGGGAATGGATGTATTGTGAGTTTCTACAATAGTAGGAAAAGACCAATAAATGAATCCTAAAAAAACAACACCTAGTAGCTGAATTATTATTTTAAACTTGCTAGACAGTATGCCCTTTTCACTAAATATTCCAATGCAAAAGAACAGGGGAACTCCTAATGCAAATGTTAAAAGTCCATTTATATAAGGTAACTTATTATCAATATCGTTCTCAAATTCAACTAAAAAAAGAGAAATCATTACTCCTACAAAAGCACAAGCAATAACTAAAGGAAACCTTAATAAGGAATTTTTTGCTTTGGTAAATAAATATTTAGCAGATAACAGTTTCATAGGCAATTCAGTTTTTATCAAAAATAAAAAAGGCTGTTAGATTAACGTATCTAACAACCTTTTATTTTATATTTTGATGTCTCTAACTTATCGACTTAAACTGCTCTAAGAAACGAACATCGTTTTCGTAAAACATTCTAATATCTGGAATTTGGTATAACAACATGGCAATACGTTCAATACCCATTCCAAAAGCGTAACCGCTATATTTTGTAGGATCTATGTTTGCATTCTTTAATACATTAGGATCTACCATTCCACATCCCATAATCTCTAGCCAACCTGTTCCTTTGGTAATCTTATAATCTGTTTCTGTTTCTAATCCCCAGTAAATATCTACCTCTGCACTTGGCTCTGTAAATGGGAAATAAGACGGACGTAAACGAATTTTAGATTTACCAAACATCTCTTTGGTAAAGTATAACAAGGTTTGCTTTAAATCGGCAAAAGAAACATCTGTATCTATATACAACCCTTCCACTTGGTGGAAAATACAGTGTGCACGTGCAGAAATATCTTCGTTTCTAAACACTCTACCTGGAGACAACGTTCTAATTGGTGGCTCGTTGTTTTCCATGTACCTTGTTTGTACCGATGAAGTATGCGTACGCAATAAAATATCTGGATTCTGCTCAATAAAGAACGTATCCTGCATATCTCTTGCTGGGTGATACTCTGGTAAGTTTAAGGCTGTAAAGTTGTGCCAGTCATCTTCTATCTCCGGTCCTTCAGAAACGGTAAAACCAATTCTAGAAAACACATCAATAATTTGATTTCTTACAATAGATATCGGGTGACGAGATCCTAATTTTAAAGGCTCTCCCGGACGTGTTAAATCATTTAACGCATTTCCTTCTAAGGCAGCATCGTCTAATGCGTTTCTTAATTCGTTAATTTTCCCTTCAGCAGTATTTTTAAAAGTGTTAAGCGCTTGTCCAAACTCTTTTTTCTGATCATTGGCAACATTCTTAAACTCAGCAAATAAATCGTTTAAGATTCCTTTTTTACCTAAGTATTTAATTCTAAATGCTTCTAAATCTTCTTTATTAGCTGCATTAAAATCTTTTACCTCTCCAATTAACTCCTTTACTTTATCTAACATAACTCAGAAATTAGACTGCAAATTTAAACAAACTATTTAGATTAGTCCGTTTAAATTTGTATTCACTTTAAATCTTTACAATTGATTGTTTTTAGGACTCTTAGCTATGTAAAACTAGCTCTAGATAAAAACGCTGGTAGGTTCATCTAAAATTGTAAGTATAAAATTGTTTTTTCAACAGTATCAAAAAGAATTAAGAACCGTGTGAAAAAGAAGTTTCATCAGTATGAAAAAACAAAACGGTGAGCAACACTTTCTAAAACGGTGAGCAACGTTTTAGAAAGTGTTGGGCAAGAAATTAAAAGGGCCTTTTCCTAAAGAAGTATATCCTAAATATACAAAAAGACAATAAAAACAAAAAAGCTCCCTTATAATTGGAGCTTTCTGGTTAGATAAGATATCATCTATGATTTCTTTAATTCTGCATTTAAAGTAACTTCTACATCTTCTGCTATCTTGTAGAACATTAGCTTTGGAATTTTTACTTTATAATCTTTTAGTATCAGTTTAAAACTTCCGTTAATAGTATAAGTATCTCCTTTTTTAACTATTGTTACAGGTACCGTTTTGTTTTGCTTTTTACCGTGAATGGTAAAGTCTCCAACCACCTTTACTTCTTTGGCTGTAGAAAAATCTGTACTTGTAAAATTGGTAATCTTTCCAGCTAAAGTAGCCTTTGGATAGGTATCGCTTTCTAGGTAATTCTCGTTAAAATGCTCTTGCATTAACTTATTTGGAAATTCAAATTGAGCAATCTGTATCAAACAGGCAATTTCTCCTGTTTTTTCATTCAGAATTAACTTCGCCTTTTTATTTTCTGCCTTTATAGGCTCAATAGCTGTTTTAGCAGCATCAAAACGTATGTTGGCTTTGTCTGTCTTGTATAGCTGTGCATTGGCAAGCAACGTACTTAGACACAATAATGTAAATAGTATTTTTTTCATGACTATTCTAATTTACCATCAGTTATCCATTGCTTAAATTTATCTCTAGTAGCTTGCGGCAATAAACCTGCTACAGGCATAGGGCTACTTGCATTATTCATTCTAGTATCCATTCTTGTTGCACCATCTTTAACCAATTGATATGTGTGATAGCTAGATGGAGCACCATTACTTGGAGTTGCACCATGGCAGTTTAAACATGAGCTAGAAATGATTGGAGCTATATCATTGGTGTAGGTTAATTTTGTTGTTCCATCACTTGGAGTGTTATCTACTAAATCGCTTTCGCTATCGTTAGAACAACTCAACATAAAAACAGATAAGAATAGAATTAATAAGAAATTTTTCATGATTATTTAGTGTTTTTTTATTTAAGGATTAGTAGCTTTATTCGACATTCCTTTACAAGAAACAAAAACTTTATCATGAAAAAAATAATTTTATCTGCTTTTTTAGGATTTTTAATGCAAAATTCACAGGCACAAAGCAACTTATTGAGCAACCTTGAGAACGATTCTAAAAATGATGAAATAGAGGTTACCTCTACTTTTAAAAGCTACAAACTAGTAAATTTTGAAACCACCAAACTCGTTCCTAAAAATCATTTAAATTTTATTGTAGCCCATCGTTTTGGAACGGTAAAAAATGGAATTGTTGATTTGTTTGGTTTAGACAACGCTACCACCAGATTGCAATTTGTGTACGGTTTAACGGAAAAGATAAATGTTGGTTTTTCAAGAAGCCGATTCGGAATTTATGATTTCAGCACCAAATACGTATTTGCCACTCAAAAGAAAAACGGTTTCCCTTTTACCATGGCAGGACATCATTATTTAGCCATTGATTACTCTTTAAAGGAAGACATTTTCCCTAAACTAGAATTCGACAACCGATTAAGAAGTACGCATCAAATCTTAATTGCTAGTAAAATCAATGAAAAATTATCTGTAGAACTGATTCCTACGCTTACACACGACGGATTGGTAAAACAAGACAATCAAGACAACTGGCAATATGCTTTAGGAATGGGTGGACGTTACTTGTTTACCAAACGTATGGGTATTGTAGCCGATTATGGTTTGCATCTAAACAGAGCTAGTGGAAGTCCATACAACAACGTATTTTCTATAGGATTAGAGATTGAAACAGGAGGACATGTTTTTCAATTACACTTTAGTAACTCACAAGATATGTTCGAAAATGGATTTATTAACAATGCTGGAGGGGATTGGTCTAAAAGAGATATCTTCTTTGGATTTAACATCAACCGTATTTTTGATTTAAAAGCAAAGAAAAAGTAGGTTCTAACCTCAATAACATCCACATCTCGACTCCGCTCGATGATCTTATATAGTCATTAGAAAAAACAAATATCGTAAGGTGTTCGAGCCGAGTCCAGAACCAATTATTTCTCCCAACCCTTAAAGTCACGTATCCAAGGAGCATGTTTAAAATAATCCCATTGGGTATTGGCTAAATCTACTGTTGGGTCTATAAATTCTTGATAAGGTCTTCCGTTCAGTCTTTTTTTACTGATAGCGAAGACCTTTATTTTATTCCCTTTTTTAGCTTCCTCCTTTTTTAAGTATTGTGCGTATTGCCAAATTGCATCGGGATGGGTACTGATCAAGTATTTTTGTTTTCTTGTCAATATATCTGGTCGGTGGGTGTAAGTAGAATCCTTCTCTATATCATACACTTTAAACTTTGTGGTTCCAGAAACTGAACGCAACATCATTCTCCAACTCATTTTATGTGCTTCTTCTGTCCAAAACGGAGTTCCTTTAATACAATGCTGTCTTAAAGGCAAAAGCAGCTGTAAAAGCACGTAAAGACCTACTAAGGAAATAATTTTTGCACTACTATCTGTATGTTCTGCCTCGTTGTAAAACTGCTTGTTCTTTAAAAACCAATTATGTATTTTTTTTACAGGATAAAAGAACATGGCAAACGATAAGCTTAAGTATGGAAACACCCCTACCTGAAAAACAATGGAATTAAAACTATGAAAGAACACAGAAATAATAAACCCAAACATTCTAGTTCGTTTGTATGCCAATAAAGGAATAATCAATAAATCAAACAAAAAACCTCCGTAAGCAATGCCCATATAGAACCATTCTTTGGTAAAATACTGACCTATTAGAGGGAATGACGTTTTACTACTCAATGCAATTCTAGGAAAAGTACCGTCCATCCAATCTGGGTAAATTTTAGCAATTGCCCCAAAAACATACACACAAGTAATTTGAAACATTAATAAAAACTGACACCAAAAAGGAGCTGAGATTTCTCTGTTGACTCTTCCTTGCTTTACATCTAAGGAATGTGATTTATGAGTCGGTAAAAAACACATAATACAACATAACAATACCATTAAAAAGTAATGATTGTTGTAAGATATTTTATGAATTAAATAACAATATGTCCAGACAATGGTATAGGCTATTATAGATGCTCTGTAAAAATATCCTAGCATTACAAACAACCCCAAAAGTCCCATTACTCCGTATACGTAATACATTCCCAAACCATCTAAAGGTTGCAACCAATCAAAGAAAATAAAACTAAAATGGATTTTGGGTTCAATAAAAGTATGTTTTATCCAGCCCGTAAAAATAGAGCCCCATGCTTCTACCATTAAAATACAACCAAAGATAAATCGGAAAAGAATTAAAGGAGTATTGTCTACTTTTTTGAATAAAAAACTCATAGCGATTGTAAGAATTGGTATGATTATTACACTACACAAATATATTTTTATATTTAGACAAAAAACAAACTTAATGGATATTAGAGTAAAAGAATTTATGGATAGAGTAAAAGTTCGAAATGGCCATGAGCCAGAATTTTTACAAGCAGTACAAGAAGTTGCAGAAACAGTTGTTCCTTATATCTGCGAAAACGAAATATACTTTGGTAAAAACATATTATTACGAATGGTAGAACCTGAAAGATTGGTTTCTTTTAGGGTTTGTTGGGTAGATGATAATGGTGAAATTCAAATTAACAGAGGATACAGAGTTCAAATGAATTCTGCCATTGGTCCTTATAAGGGTGGTTTACGTTTTCACCCTACAGTAAATCAAAGTATTTTAAAGTTTTTAGCGTTTGAGCAAGTTTTTAAAAATTCGTTAACTACGCTTCCTATGGGTGGTGGTAAAGGAGGTTCTGACTTTGATCCTAAAGGAAAGTCTGACGATGAGATTATGCGTTTTTGCCATGCTTTTATGAGTGAGTTATTTAGACATATTGGTCATGATACAGATGTTCCTGCAGGAGATATTGGTGTTGGTGCTAGAGAAGTTGGTTTCTTATTTGGGATGTACAAAAAATTAAAAAATGAATTTACAGGAGTGTTAACTGGTAAAGGATTGTCTTGGGGAGGATCTCAAATTAGACCTGAAGCAACTGGTTATGGAGCTGTCTATTTTGCAAAATCCATGTTAGCAACTAAGGGAGATTCTTTAGAAGGAAAAACAATTAGCGTATCAGGATCTGGGAATGTAGCACAATTTGCTGCCGAAAAATGTATTCAATTAGGTGGTAAAGTAATTACATTGTCTGATTCTTCTGGTTACATATACGATGCTGATGGAATTGACCAAGAAAAATTGGCCTTTGTAAAAGAATTAAAAAATGTAAAAAGAAGTCGTATTTCTGAATATGTAACAAAATACCCAAATGCTGTTTTCCATGCAGGAGAAAAGCCGTGGAATGAAACTTGTGATGTTGCTTTCCCTTGTGCTACTCAAAATGAATTGGACAAAGAAGCTGCCTTAACTTTAATTAAAAATGGTTGTGTTTGTATTAGCGAAGGAGCAAATATGCCTTGTACTATAGATGCTGTTCACGAATTACACCATGCCAAAGTATTGTTTGCTCCTGGTAAAGCATCTAATGCAGGTGGTGTAGCTACTTCTGGTTTAGAAATGACTCAAAATGCATTGCGTTACAACTGGACTCGTGAGGAGGTGGACGAAAAGTTAAAAGAGATTATGGAAGACATTCACGATGCTTGTGTACAGTATGGAACCGAAGACGATGGCTACATTAACTATGTAAAAGGAGCCAATATTGCTGGTTTTGTTAAAGTAGCAGACGCTATGTTAGCACAGGGAGTTATTTAAAAAGTAAAGTATACTTACTAAAAAGGGAGCCACTTGGCTCCCTTTTTTAGTAAGTCTTAAAATTCATTACACTCCCTTTTTAAGTGTTATGGTTTCTCCTTTAGCACTAGTTACTTTTAAAATATACATCCCTGTTGTTAAAGATTCATTATTTACACTTTGTCCTAAAGCATTATACACTTCAATACTTAAAGAGGAATCTGCACTTACAAACTTTCCATTTTCCATTGTAATGTTAGATTTTGCACGCATTAACAACTCCGTACTTAACGTATCATTACCAGACACAATTAAGTTATCTACACCAAACTCTTCATTCCCGGCATTTGCTCTAAAGGTTATTTTAATATCTAACGTAGTTCCCGTTCCTGCAATAGATTTTGTAATGGTTTGAAAGGTGTTTGTTAATACTGTTCTTTCGCCAACTCCTACAATTCCATCTGCAAGATGATTGTTAGATGCTGTAGGTCCATTTAACTGATCGTGTAAAAACTCAACCAACGTGGTATACCCTCCTCCGTCTATCTGAGTTTCAATTAATATTTTATCTCCTGGATCCCATACCAAAGGTGCAGCTGCTAAGTCTATAGCAAGTGTTAAATTGTTTTTATCTGTGATATCTAAATTAGACCATGTTAGCGAAATCACATCAGATCCATCTCCACCTCCATCTAAATCTTCCCCTAGCAAAAAATTACCTGTATTTCCTGTAAAAGAAGGGAAACCTGCTTCAGAATTTGTTCCTCCATCATAATCATCGGTAGAACCCTCAGGATCGTAAATTCCAAAATAGTCTCCAGTAGTATCGTTAAAGAACGTGTGACTTTTAGAAATTTTAGAGTCATTGTCAAAATTTTCTGTTAAAATTTGTGCGTTAGACGAAACACACAGCATTACCAAAAAGGTAACTGTAAGAGTACATTTTATCATTTTTGCAATTTTTTTCTTCAAGTTAATTAAAAAATATCACAAAAAAAAGAGTGCCTAGTAGGCACTCTTTTTAACTAAAAATAGATTTTTATTATTTTACTACTACTTTTTGTATTTCGTTATTAGCTCCTTCTGTTACATGTACAATGTATACTCCAGAAACTAAATCTTCGTTTTTTACTTCTTGACCAGTAATATTATAAATAGCTTTAATAGCTCCTTTGTTGGTTGTAATTTTCCCCTCCTTGGCAGTTGTAATCAATCCTGGAATCCTATCGTTTTTAATAGATAAAGAACCTGTAACAGAAAAATCCGATGTATCTACTCCACTGGCATAATCACCTGAAGAATTAATACCTACCCAATTGCTCACATTTGCTATTGCAGCCAACAACTCCTCTTTTGTTCCAGAAGTAATCCCATTATAATATATATTATCATACTCTGCTTCGATTCCAGTTCCAGCTCCTGCCGCTACAGCATTTGTACCATCTATTAATCCTTTTGGTAAACCAGACGTATTTGAATCATCCGCATCTGTTTCATTTTGCCATAGAGTACTGTTTGTTTGGGCAGCGAAAATAAATGTTGGTGATTCAGCAGTTCCTTGATAAATAATTACCTGATCTCCACTGGCAGATAGCCCCAATGATTTTACCGAATTAAAATCAGTTATATTACTACCTCCTTCGGTATAAGTAAACAATTTTCCTGCGCTATAATTCTGACTTGCGGTAAATTCAATAGTTCCTTCTCCATTACTTCTAAATTCCTCAGAGTCTGGTAACCAACCATTCTCTGTAAAATTAATAACAGTGTTTGTCACAATGTCTCTTAGTAATATAAAAGAAAAAGAATCTGGTGTATCTGTCTGAATTCCAATGATAGCTACATCTCCTGCGGATAATACGGTTTGTGCATTTGTTAAAATACTTGCTAAAAAAGCTAATAATAAGGTAATTTTTTTCATGTTGATTATAGTTTTATTATACACTAACAAGTGTAAAACTGTAATCTAAATAAAACAGACCCTAATAGTTAATAAATACTTATGAATGTGATAGTTACAAACTATTTTTTTAACATTTACGTTAAATTCACACGTAAATTGTTAACATAAAAAAAGCTACTAGTTAAACTAGTAGCTTTTATATATCTTGAGATTAATTTACTTAATCAATGTTTGATCTAATCATTCAAAGCTTCGGCTCCACCTACAATTTCTAAGATTTCTCCTGTAATTGCAGCCTGACGTGCTTTATTGTATGTTAATTTTAAACCATCTCTTAATTCCTTAGCATTGTCAGTTGCTTTGTGCATAGCCGTCATACGAGCACCGTGTTCTGCAGCAAAAGAATCACAGATAGCTTTGTATAACTGAGTTTTTAAAGACTTTGGCACTAAAGCTTTAACAATTTCTTCTTTAGTTGGCTCAAAAATATAATCTGAAGCAACGTTTCCTTCAACCTCTACTGGCTCTATAGGTAAGTATTGCTCTAATGTAGCAATTTGAGTAGCTGCATTTTTAAATACATTGTATACCAACTCAATTTTATCGAATTCACCAGTGGCAAATAATTCCATTAACTCTTCTGCAATAACAGTCGTATTGTCAAAAGTTAACGAATCAAAAATAGCAACGTTGTTAGATACAACATTGTACTTCTTTCCTAATATATCATTTGCTTTCTTACCAATTGTATATAAAGAAATCTCTTTCCCTTGATACTTACTAGCAATTACTTGCTCTGTTTTTTTGATAATTGAAGTGTTAAAACCTCCACACAAACCTCTGTTAGAAGAAACAACCACTAATAATACTTTAGAAACTTCTCTTTCCTCTGCATATACACCTCCTGCATCAGCATCTAAAGTAGCACTTAAATTTTGTAACAACTCGGTTAATTTAGTAGCATAAGGACGCATTGCAGTAATAGCGTCTTGAGCCTTTTTTAACTTTGCAGCAGATACCATCTTCATTGCGCTCGTGATTTTCATCGTAGAACCAATAGAAGTAATTCTGTTTCTAATTTCTTTTAAGTTTGCCATTCTGTTTTAGTATTTAGTAGTTAGTACAGAGTACAAAGACTCTTCCTAAAAACATATATAAAATAAGTACTGAATACTATGTACTCAGTACTTAATACTATTTTATTCGTATTTTGATGAAATCTCAGCTGCAACAGCTTCTAATACATCTAATCCTTCTAATTTACCAGACTTTAATACATCTAAAGTATCTCTATGCTTAGCATTTAAGTACTCAATGTAGTCTGCTTCGAATTCTTTTACCTTGTTAACAGGAACTTTAGATAATAAGTTCTTAGAACCTGCATAGATAATAGCAATCTGATCTTCTACAGTGTAAGGATCATTTTGAGCTTGCTTTAAGATTTCTACGTTACGTTGTCCTTTTTCAATTACAGATAAAGTAGCAGCATCTAAATCAGATCCAAACTTAGCAAACGCTTCTAATTCACGGAACTGAGCTTGATCTAACTTTAAAGTACCAGATACTTTCTTCATTGATTTAATCTGAGCAGAACCTCCTACACGAGATACCGAGATACCTACGTTAATTGCTGGACGAACTCCTGAGTTAAATAAATCTCCATCTAAGAAAATCTGTCCATCCGTAATAGAAATTACGTTTGTAGGAATATATGCAGAAACGTCTCCCGCTTGTGTCTCAATAATAGGTAAAGCAGTAATAGAACCACCTCCTTTGATTTTTCCAGCTAAAGAAGCAGGAGCATCGTTCATTTGAGATGCAATAGAATCGTCTCCGATAACTTTTGCAGAACGCTCTAATAATCTTGAGTGTAAGTAGAAAACATCTCCAGGGTATGCCTCACGTCCTGGTGGTCTTCTTAATAATAATGAAATCTCACGGTAAGCAACTGCTTGTTTAGATAAATCATCATAAACAATTAAAGCTGGTCTACCAGTATCTCTAAAATATTCACCAATTGCAGCACCTGCAAATGGAGCATATACCTGCATTGGAGCAGGATCAGAAGCGTTAGCAGCTACTACAGTAGTATATGCTAAAGCACCTTTTTCTTCTAATAAATTAACAATTCCAGCAACAGTAGAAGCTTTTTGTCCAATAGCTACATAAATACAATAAACTGGTACTCCAGCATCATAAAACTCTTTTTGGTTTAAGATAGTATCTAAAGCTACAGTAGACTTTCCTGTTTGACGGTCTCCAATGATTAACTCACGTTGTCCACGTCCAATAGGAATCATTGCATCTACAGACTTAATACCTGTTTGTAATGGTTCAGTTACTGGCTCACGGAAAATTACCCCAGGAGCTTTACGCTCTAATGGCATTTCAAAAGTTTCACCAGCAATAGGTCCTTTACCATCGATAGGGTTACCTAACGTATCTACAACACGACCTACAATTCCTTCTCCAACATTGATAGAAGCAATTTTTTCAGTTCTTTTTACTGTAGAACCTTCTTTTACTTCAGAAGATGAACCTAATAATACAACTCCTACGTTGTCTTCTTCTAAGTTCAATACAATTCCTTGTAATCCTGATTCAAATTCAACTAATTCCCCGTACTGCACATTCGATAATCCGTAAACACGTGCAATACCATCTCCAATTTGTAATACAGTACCAACTTCATTTAAAGAACCTGTTGCTTCAAAATTAGTTAGCTGCTCTTGTAAAATTGCTGATACTTCAGCTGGTTTTATTGCTGCCATCTTATTTATTGTTTGATGTAATTTTTAAATTTTTGCTTCGTAGTGACTGTCGTCAAAACTCTTTTCTAACTCTCTTAAACTCTTTGCAATACTTGCATCGTATTGTAGGTCTCCTACTCTTAAAATAAATCCTCCAATAATATCTGGATTTACTTCGTTTGTAAGAGTTGTTTCGTGCCCTGTTAACTCTTTTACTTTTGCAATTACTTTTGCCTCTAAAGCATCTGTTAACGGAACAGCCGTAGTTACTTTCGCAACTTCAATAGATTTTAAGTGATCGTATATGATTTGATAATCGTTGGCAACTGCCTCTAAAATATCTAATCTTTTATTGTTTGCTAAAAGCTTTATTAATCCTAAAGAATAGTTGTTTACTTTACTCCCAAAAATAGCTTCTAGAGCATTTACTTTATCACTAACTTTAATGATTGGGCTTTTTAACAACACTTTTAAATCTCCACTTTCTTGTATTGTAGCTTCCACTAGTTGCATATCATTGTATACAGCTTGGTCACTACCATTTGATTTGGCAAGATTTAAAATAGCTTTAGCATAGCGTATTGCTGCTCTTGTACTCATGTTTTATTAGTTTAAAGTAACGTCTTCTAAAGATTTTTCTACCATTGCTAATTGACTTGCTTCAGAAGCCAACTCGCTTTTGATAACTTTTTTAGCAATAGTGATAGAAATTCCAGCTACTTGAGATTTCAATTCTGCTAAAGCTGCCTGCTTTTCAATTTCAATTGCTTGCTTAGCATTTGTGATGATAGTATCAGCTTGCTCGTTTGCTTCTTCTTTAGCATCCGCAACAATCTTATCCTTAATCTCACGAGCTTCTTTTAACATAGCATCTCTTTCCTCTCTCGCTTCTTTTATAATTCTTTCGTTATCTGCATTTAATTGCTCTAACTCTTTCTTTGCGTTTTCAGCTGCTTCTAAAGCATTTGCAATTCCTTCTTCTCTAGTATCTAATGCCGATAGAATTGGTTTCCAAGCAAACTTACGCATTAAAACAATTAAGATAACAAATATAATAGCTACCCAGAAAAATAGACCGAATGAAAAATCGTTAATTAACTTATCCATCTATGTAAAATTTAATATAGTTCTTGTTTATTTTTTGTTTAAGAACACTGTCTGCAACCAACCGTTGCAGACAAGTGTTGTTTTTTTGCGTTAAGGATTATTTCCCTAAGATTAAAGCACCAAATGCTAAACCTTCTAATAACGCTCCAATGATAATCATTGCAGTTTGAATCTTGTTAGCTGCTTCTGGTTGTCTAGCGATAGCGTCCATTGCTGATCCACCAATCTTACCTAAACCTAAACCTGCTCCAATTACGATTAAACCTGCTCCTACTAAATTTGGGATGTCCATAATAATTACTTTATATATAGTTAAACAAAAAATTTCTTAATGATGATCGTGCTCTTCAACAGCCATACCAATAAACAATGACGATAACATTGTAAAGATATATGCTTGTAAGAATGCTACTAACAATTCAATTAAATTGATGAATAAAGTTAACAACATAGAAACACTAATAGCTCCTCCAGTTCCTAAAGCATCTTTCCCTACGTATACTAATGCCACTAACCCCATTACTACGGTGTGACCTGCAGTAATGTTTGCGAATAAACGAATTAATAAAGAGAAAGGCTTTGTTAACATCCCCAATACTTCAATTGGTGCTAAAACTAATTTCATTGGTACTGGTACTCCTGGCATCCAGAAAATATGTTTCCAGTAATCTTTATTCCCACTAAACTGAACAATAAAGAACGTAAATAATGCCAAACAAACTGTTACAGCAATATTCCCTGTTACGTTAAATCCTAATGGAGTTAATCCTAATAAATTGGCTATCCAAATAAAGAAAAACACAGTTAATAAGAATCCCATAAACTTACGGTATTTCTTTTCTCCAATATTTGGTCTAGCAATTTCATCTCTTACAAAAAGTACTAACGGTTCTAACACTCTTGCAAAACCTGTAGGAATTGGTCCTTTTTTATAACCTTTTGCCAAGCTTATAAATAACAAGAACATGATGATTGCAATTACTATAATTGAGAATACGTTTTTAGTAATAGAAAAATCTAATGGATGAACGTGGTGTCCATGTGCATCTTCTAAGATGTTTCCTTCCGCATCCGAAGTATAAACTTTGTCGTGGTGTAACACATAGTGTTTTCCTCCTTTAGCAACTACAGCTTCACCGTGGTGAAATTCTGAAGACATAAATACTTTTACACCTTCGTCTACTAAAATTACTGGTAAAGGAAATCCGTAGTGATGACCTGTTTTCTCATCAGAGAAGAAAGTAAAATCGTGAGAATCAGCTAAGTGATGCTGTGTGTAAGCATTTATCTCTGCTTTTGAACTAATCC
The DNA here is from genome assembly GCF_054182685.1 of Wenyingzhuangia sp. IMCC45574. Lineage (NCBI taxonomy): Bacteria > Pseudomonadati > Bacteroidota > Flavobacteriia > Flavobacteriales > Flavobacteriaceae > Wenyingzhuangia > Wenyingzhuangia sp. IMCC45574. The sequence continues at coordinate 2,440,447 of NZ_CM135169.1, forward strand.
CATCTCCTTTTGATGCACTATGGGCATCGTGATGAGAATCTGAATCATGAGCTTCTTTGTGGTGAGCTTCTTCTGTGTGTGCTTTCGCATCCACATGTTGAGCTTCCCCGTGATGTTGATCTCCTGTTGCCTGACTCGTAAATGGCATTAAAACTAAAGCTAATGCTACTAAAACTCTAAGGTTCTTTTTTACTATCATTCTATTCTGAATATTGATTGTTTCCAAAATTTGTGCAAATGTAAACAATAATTTAAAACTAGTATGAGTTTTCAACACTGATTTGTTGAAAAAAGAATTTACCTAGTCTTTTCTTAACGCACCTAAGACTTCTCCAACCTTAAGTACCTTAATCATAAACACTTGCTCTAATATTAGATTTACGAAAAAAGGAACAAAAATGACCATTGCATCTAAAGTAGCAACTCCTTCATCAGTTCCTTCTGGTTTTAAAATAAGATAGAGCACAATCATTTTTAAAAAACTAAGTGCTAAAAAAACAAAACCTATTTGGCTTTTAAACATATCTTGTAAATAAAAAACAACGATACAAATTAAAAGAGATGCTGCAGTATTAATCCCGTAAGACAAAGGAATATTAACGGTTAACTCAGAAGCATCGGTAAAAAAGGTATGGCCTAAAAAAACAAAAAGGTTTACCAATACAAATATTGACAAACCTTTGACATGACTTTTCATCATAATATATTATTCGTTATTAAGTTTCTTTAATTGTCTGGTTAAGTTTAGTACAAACAAAACGAGCGACAAAACTATGAAAAAAAGCGTAGTCCATGGCTTACTAAAGTTAAAGTATTCGTCTACTCTAGCACCTGCTAAGGATGACAAATACATGGTAAACCCCAACTGTACTCCAATTCCAGAAAATCTTAAAAATTTATGAAACCTTTTCTGATTTTGATTTTTCTGCATCTTTTCCTTCTTTTTCAGAAGCTGAAGAATTTGGCTTTAATTCTTTAACCGCACTTAACATGCTACAGTTAGCATTTATAACTGCACCTGGTTCTACCGTAAAGCTTTCTGCCAATACCTCTCCATAAATTTTAGCCGATGGTTTTAAACATAACGAATTCTTAACTTCTAATCGTCCGTCAAATGTTCCCTCAATATCGGAATTTACACATTTAACTTCACCAATAATTTTTCCTTCTGGTCCAATAATAACCTTACCAGTAGTTGTTAAATCTCCCTCAATAGTACCATCTATTCTAAAGTCTCCCTGAGACGTGATACTTCCTTTAAATACTGTTTTTTGAGAAATTCTGTTTCTTTCTGTCGTCATACTATCCTGTCCCATCGTTCTTGCCATCGTTTTTACTTCTTTTTTATCTGAGCTAAACATAATAATTTTTTAATACGAAAGTGTTATCTTTTCAAAGTTAGCTATTTATTCTTTAAAATCTCCATTGCTTTCTTAGATTCAATAGAATTTGGGTATTTTAATTTAATTTCTTTTAGCTTTTTTAGGTATTCTTCTTTCCCTTTGGTCTTTGCAAGAATAAAAGCGTGTAACAATTGGTATTTAGCAGCTAATGGTGAATCTCCAAAATTCTCTATAGCTCCATCAATTTCCTCTGCTGCGGCTTTGTAAGATTTTAACTCGTACAAGGAATAAATGGTTTCGTAACAACGAATGTATTCTTCTGCTTCCTCTTTGTTTTCTCCCGTTTTCTTTGTATGATTTACCAACTTGGTAAAAGACGACTTTGGAAACTCTACATTTAATTTTTGTTTGTATAAATTACTATTTGCAAAGTCTTCTGTTTCTTTATGTATTTTATACAACCTATAATAAGCACCTACTTTTAGGTCTTTAGAAGGCTTATAGGCTATTAAGGTTTCTAACTTGTCTACTGCTAATTCTTTTTCTTTTAATTGCGTATAATAAATATTACCCAACTCGTAATAGTTTAAATTTCGTATTCTAAAAATGCTATCTAAAAACTTTGGATCTCTATTTATTTTACTTGTGTAATAAGCAACCTTGTACTTATTTGCTGCCTCCTTGTTTATTTCTTTAGTAACCCCAGTAGCTAAAGAGTCTTTAACTTGTTTATTGGTTGTATTCCCTTTACTTAGGTAAGATGCATACCAGTTTTTATTCTTCTGAGTAATTTTCCATTCCTTAACAAAATCTATTTTTCCCTGAACTCTTTCCTTTGTGTTAAAGAAATACCAATCAGACTTACCATCATCATAAGAAACTGTATTTTGTTCCGCTAAAGCCTTTAATTCTTTAACTCTCGCTTGTTTTTCTTGCTCTTTTAGCCTCTCTATGTAATTCTTAAAAAATAGTTGTAAATCTTGTTCATTTAAACTCGCTATTTTTAACAAGCTATCATTGGCTATAGATTGTTCTTCTAAATTTACCACTCGTTCTAAACTCTTAGAAACTCTTTTAATTCTAAGAACTCTTTTAGACTTTTTATTGGTAGCTACACTTACCAAACTATCGTAATAAGATTTAGAGGTTCTATACAATTTTTCATCAAAAAATAGATCTCCCAATTTTTCGTAGGATAGTATTTTCTGATCTATATCTTTAGTCGATTTTAAAACAGATTCTGTATAAAATTGCTTGGCTAAGTTTATAGAATCAGCATCCTGATAAATAATCCCTTTTTGGTAAAATAGCTTACCTCTATATGCTCTGTTCTTGGTAATAAATAATAAGTGATCTAATTCTTCTAAAAAGGGTTCTCTATGAAGTTCGTCTCTATGATTATTCATTAACTCCATTCTGGCTTGTATTTTAAACTTATACAAACCTCCTTTCATGTCTATAACCTGCTGAAATGCCTTGTCTGATTTTGCTATTTTCCCTTGTTCTCTGTAGCATTGCCCTAAAATAAACCCTACTCTAGAGGCAACAGATCCTTGGTCTATCGCTTTTAAAGACTTTTCTAGATGTTTAACTTTCATGTCTAAACTATCTTTAGACTTTTCATAAGCCATTACCATACCTATTTCTGCTTGTTGCCTTACTTCTTCTGGCAACTGAGGTACTGAAAGCAATCGCTGTAAAGCCTTTTTAGCAAAACCTACATTGTTAATATGTATATTACTTTTTGCTCTCCAAACAACGGTCTCGTATATTAAACTAGCTTCAGGATAATTTTTAATAATGTATTCAAAAGACTCTAAAGCAGGTCCAAATCTCTTGGTGTAATATCTAGACTTTCCTAACAACAAATAGGCTTCGTCTGTTTGAGAATTACGTTCTTCTCCATCAATTAACATGGAATGTCTCTGAATGGCTTTTGTAGCTTTCTCTTCGGCTCTATCAAAATCTGCTTGCCCTATAGGTTTTACATCATCTGCCTCATCTTGGTTGGCATAAAAACTAAATGGCTCTACAGGTAATATTTCGGTAAAATCATCACTATATGTTTTTTCTACCTTCTCTAACCCTTTATCATACGCTACCTTACCATTGTAGAATACATTGAATTTTGTTATCAATGCATGATATTTTCTATTAACGAACTTATCCTTTCGAGTACTACAGGCAGCTAATAAAAAGACAGATATGTAAAATAAATAATGTTTCACGAGAAAAACCTTGGAAGTATAATTTGATTCACAAATATAACGTTAAGAAACAAATACAATTGTGGTTAGACAATAAATCTGTCTATTATTTTGGCAACAGGCTCTATACTTTTCGTATTTTCTATACTTGGACCTGCCACCCAAACGTTCTTATAAGTAACTTTTTTTGCAGAACATTTTACGTCTTGTGTCCCTTTTAGGTATCTAATTAGTTTTACCCATTTTTTTAAAGACTTATATTTCTGTAACCTTTTTTCTAACCAGGTTTCATCTACTCCTACTTTCTGCACATAGGGAGTATTGATAACTGTACAAGGGGTTCCAGATATTTTTTTAGTCATTACAATATCATTGGCACCATAAGCCACACAGGCTTCTTTATATTTTTCCGAAACCTTAGATTCCACAGAAGCTATAAAAGGACTTCCTATAGAAGCACCTGCAGCTCCGTAGGACAAAACAGCCTCTAAATCTTCTTTAGAACTAATACCTCCTGCAGAAATAACAGGCAATTGGGTATTCTCTGTTAATTCTAAAATTAATTCTTTAGGGCCTAAATCTCCTCTATGCCCACCTGCTTTATTGTTCACAGCAATCAACGCATCTGCTCCCAACTCTTGTGCTTTTAACGCATGATCTAAGTTTACCACATCGCAAAAGACTTTAATGTTTGCTTTACGAGCACTTACTATTACTTCTTTAGGGCTCCCCAACGATGTAATAATAAAATCTACTCCCTCTTCGCAACAAGCTTTTAATTGCTCTCTGTATTTTAAATTAGAGGGATTAACAATAATATTAATTCCAAAAGCTCCATTGGAGGTTTTGTGTTTTTTTAGTGTTTGAATGGCCTTTTTTAATTCCAAAGGATCTCTATAATTCAACGCAGGAATACAACCAGCCCCTCCTTTTCTCATTGCCTCTATGACCATATCTGTATTAGATACTAGAAACATAGGAGCTATGAGAAAAGGCAAATCTATACCTAATATTTTCTGTAGTGTTTGGCGGGGTTGGGGCATTAATTATTTTTCATTTAATATACTAAATTTAAAAGTATCCTACTATTTATTCTTTACTCAAAATATTGTTCTCTCTTTCAACATCAACCATCTGGTTTTCTGGATCAATTTCTATTTTTTTAAACTCTTTTTCTACCTCAAAACTATACATAGGTTTCCCCCAAGCCCAATCTTTTAAAACAGTCACCTTATTTGTAGGTTTCTCTCCTCTCATAATATCTAACGGAATGTAAAATTTCTCTTGAGAACCATCTATATAAGTTACCGTTACATCTATAGGCATTGGCATTTTTCCTTCCTGAAGTAAAGTAATCTTCTTACCATCAACCGCACCTACTTTGTAATCGATGGTCTTAGTAGTTTCTACCCAAAAATTTAAGTACCAATCTAATTCCATTTCAGCAACTTTTTCTGCCACTCTTATAAAATCTTCTGGCTTTGGATGTTTAAAACTGTATTCTTTAAAATAACGTTTTAAAGTTCCTCTTAGTGCTTCTTTCCCAATAATGTACTCTAATTGATCTAAAAACAACGACCCTTTATAATAAGATGAAATACCATATCCATAGTCAAAATCATAGGCATCACCATGCGTTGTTAAAGGTTCCTCTGTTTTTCTATTCACTAAAATCTTATACACCATTTGAGTTCTTTCAAAAGGTTTTCCTTTTTTTCCTAAAATCTTACGCTCTATTAAAGTAGATATATAAGTTGTAAAACCTTCGTCTAACCATGCATGTTTGTGCTCGTTACTTGCCAATAAAAACTGGAACCAAGTATGTGCCAATTCGTGTGCTACAACACCCACCAAACTTTCGTACTCTCTGTCTCCTGTAATAAGTGTACACATAGCATACTCCATACCTCCATCTCCTCCTTGAATTACAGTATATTGTTTGTAAGGATATTTACCAACCTCGTTTCCATAAAAATCAAACAGTTGGTCCATTACTTTTGGTAATTTCTTCCAAGACTCCTTCCTATCTCCTTTTAAATCTTCTTTAAACAACAAATGTACAACAGGACCATTTGGCACCTGATGTGTAATGTGCTGATACGCACTGTCTGCAGCCCACGAAAAGTCGTGTACATTAGGAGCAATAAACTTCCAAGTTAGTTTTCCTTTTTTTGCTTTTACCTTTAGATCTTCTTTGGTGGTTTCATACCCATGACCTACTTCGTTTGGATTTTGTAAATATCCAGATCCTCCAATGGTATATTTTTTATCTATGGATATGTTTACCTCATAATTCCCCCAATCCGCATAAAACTCTGCTCCTAAATACGGATTTGCATGCCAACCTTCATCGTCGTAAGCGGCTAACTTAGGATACCATTGTGTCATAGATAAAGCTACTCCTTCTTTGCTTTCTCTTCCAGACCTACGAACTTGATTTGGCACCTGTCCTTCGAACTCCATATCAAAAACTGCAGATCTTAATGATGGGATTGCCTCATTTAATTCTACTTCTAAAATGGTTCCTTCTACATGGTATTTTAACGCTTCTCCATTCTGCTTTAAACTTTTTATTTTAAGATACCCTATTTCATTAGGTTGCAACAGAGAAATTCTACTCACCATGTCTGGCTTTTCCTTGGTGCCTTTGTTTACCATCATTCTTTTATCGGCATCTGGAGTATTTTGCACACTTAAATCCATAGCGCTCCCTGGCTGAAATGCATTAAAATACAAGTGATAATACACTTTTTTAATAAGCTCTGGCGAGTTGTTATGATACGTTAATTTTTGAGTACCTGTATATTGAAAGGTTTTAACATCCATATCAATATCCATTTTGTAATCTGCTTTTTGTTGCCAGTTTTGAGCATACATACCCAATGAAACAAAGGCTAGTAAAAATCCTATTTTCTTCATAGTGCTTAGATATAAAAAAACCAGCCTTGCTCAGACTGGTTTGTTAGTAATTTTGTATTCCTATTTTTTTGCTTTTACCATAGCTTCTGCCATTAACAAAGCATTGTAAGCATTTACAATTCTACCACTCTTAGAGATTTCTGATAATTTTATTTTTTTACCATCTCCCTTTGGTAAATCCACTTCCATAGTTACCAAAGTACCAGAATTCATAATAATATGCTTTACCTGACTTGCAGACAACTGTGGATAGTACGAACGAATTAAAGCTGCTACACCAGCTGTGGCTGGAGAAGCCATAGAAGTACCACTTAACTTTTTGTACTCGTTATTAATTACAGTGTTGTAAATATCATGCCCTGGAGCAAATACATCTACACTTTGCTTTCCGTAGTTGGTAAAATCGGCCAATAATTTATCGTTGTAAAAACGTGTAATTGCCCCAACTGTTAAAAAGTTATCCGAAATTTCTTCTGCATTGTCTACATCCTTTGGAAAACTTGGTTTCTCATCAATATCTTGTGCATCGTTTCCTGCTGCATTTACAATTAACACATCTTTCTTTTCAGCATATTTAATGGCATCGTATACCCATTCTGCTTTAGGAGAATATCCTTTACCAAAACTTGTATTAATTACTTTTGCACCATTGTCTACAGCATAACGAATTCCTAAAGCTACATCTTTATCGTATTCATCTCCGTTAGGTACTACTCTTACTGCCATTAACAACGCATTGTCTGCAACTCCTTTAACACCAATATCGTTGGTTCTATCTGCTAAAATAATTCCAGAAACATGCGTTCCATGAATCTCATCCTCTGCCTGATCTTTTACATTATTATCTCCATAAACCTTCGTTTTCATAGAATACGCATCGTCATTTAATGCCACCCTACCATCAAACTCTAAATTATAGTAGGTATTCACTTTAGATGTATAGTAATCTACAGCACCTTCTAATTGCTCCATTTGCTCTGCAATAGAACTTCCCGAAGATAAAATTCTTATAGCGATGTCTTTCTTAGCATTTACTTCTTGAGACTCTGATACAGACCCTCTAACATCATCCAAAGTATAACTTGTCTTACCCGTTAATTTTTTCATGGCAACATCAATCCCTTTTAACATGTTTTGATACCCCATGTATTGCTGCTGTCCTTTTTTAGCCTCGTCTAAGTTTTCCTTATACTCTTCTTCCAAAGCCTTAAAAGCGGCATAGTCTTCTGCATCTTTTTTCTTAATGTCTACAGATGTTTTCCCCTCGTACTTTTTCTTTAAAGTTCTATACAATCTTGTAATTTCTAGGGTTTCATCGTAAGAAGGTCCTAAAAAGTTCCATCCATGTATATCATCTACAAAACCATTCTTATCATCATCTTTTCCGTTTCCAGCAATTTCTTTAGGATTGGTCCAAACTACATTTTTTAAATCTTCATGTTCTATATCCGAACCAGAATCTGTTACCGCAACAATTACAGGAACGCTCTTTTTTCCTTTTAAAAATTGATAGGCTTTTGCCAAACTCATTCCTGGAATAGAATCTGTAGCTAAATCTGCATGTGACCATGTATTTAACTGTTGCTCTGTAAATACTCTCTTTGCAGGTATTGCTACCGTTTTGGTATCTCCTGTTGGTACTGCAATTTTATGAATAGAACTACAACTAGCAGCTAAGGCTCCACCTGCTGCAAGCATTAAGATTTGTTTGTTTATTTTCATGTATTAAATATTTCTTTGAATGAATAGGTTTCTTTTAATCGTATTCCTTTTTCTGTTTGTTGAAGCGTGCAAAGTTCGTTGTGTGCATCGTGTTGTAAAAACAAGATGTATTCATTTTTTACAGCTTCTCCCAAAAATAGTTCTTTTTCGGACATTGTCAACAGCGGTCTTGTATCGTAACTCATTACGTAGGGCAATGGTATATGTCCTGTTGTAGGCAACAAATCGGCCATAAAAACCAACGTTTTCCCTTGGTATTGTATCATGGGTAGCATTTGTTTTTCGGTATGACCATCTGCATAAAATATGCCAAAATCTAACTCCGTACTAAACGCTTGTTGATTTCCGCCTATTTTAACGAATCTTAACTGCCCACTTTCTGCTATTGGCTGAATATTATCGGTTAAAAAAGAAGCCTTTTCTCTTGGGTTAGGCACTGTTGCCCATTGCCAATGCTCCTTATTAGACCAAAAAGTAGCATTTTTAAAAGCGGGTTCTAAAAAAGTTCGCTCTTTGTTCCATTGTATGGCACCTCCAACATGATCAAAATGCAGATGTGTTAAAAAAACATCGGTAATATCGTCTCTATGGAATCCTTTTTCTGCCAACGATTTGTCCAAACTAAAATCTCCCCACAGACTAAAATGACTAAAGAATTTTTCTGACTGTTTATTTCCCAAACCTGTGTCTATTAAAATCAAACGGTTCCCGTCTTCTATTAACAAACTTCTTGCAGTAATATCAATTTTATTATATGTATCTGCAGGATTTGTTCTTTGCCAAATTGCTTTAGGAACCACTCCAAACATAGCACCTCCATCTAACTTAAAATTTCCCGTTTCTATAGGATATAAGGTCATTAGAACTAATTTTCCTATAAAGCTAAAAAAAAGAAAGCTACAAGACTCTTTCTAAACAGAATCTATTTATGATAAAAGGCATAATTTATGATGATTTAAGTTATATTTAGGATGAAAATCCAAACATTCATTAGTGAAAATCATAAAACCATTAAACTATGAAAATTTCTAATTTTTCTATTTTTTGCATGGCTGCTGTTTTTTTAACCAGCTGTGCAGTAATTAAACCAGGACAAGTGGGTGTAAAACAAACACTGGGTAAATTCTCTGATAACGTAAAAACAAACGGAATTATTTTTTACAATCCACTAGTAAGTAAAGTTGTAAAAGAGTCTACACAAACAAGCAATATTAAATTGTTTTTAAGCTTGCCGAGTAAGGAAGGTTTAAGTGTACAGTCTGAAATTTCTATTCTATACCGATTAGAATCTAACAAGTTAAAATCTGTTTTAACCAATTTAGGACAGAACTACGAAAACGTAATTACAAGTGTTTTCCGTTCTTCTGCTTCTGATGTTTGTGCAAAATTCTACGCTAAAGACATGCACTCTGGAATGAGAGCTGATATTGAACATGAAATTAAAACAAAAATGAAAACCATCTTAGAAACACAAGCAGATGGTGTTGAGTTGATTGCTGTTTTAATGAAAAGTATTCAGTTGCCTAGAGGTTTGGCAAGTTCTATTGAAAGAAAGTTACAAGCAGAACAAGATGCCATGCGTATGAGATTTGTTATTGACCAAGAAAAACAAGAAGCTGAAAGAAAAATTATTAGAGCTACTGGAGAAAGAGATGCTCAGAAAATCTTAACAGAAGGGCTAACAGATGAGATTATTAAAATTAAATCTATTGAGGCTTTTAAAGAATTATCTAAATCTAACAACAGCAAAGTGATTATTACAGATGGTAAAACACCTTTGTTGATTAATGAAGATAAATAATCCTCAAAATTAAGTTGATTTGTTGATCCGTGTATTCGGTCTTAAGAAACAAAAAATGCTTCTTGATGAATTTCAAGAAGCATTTTTTATTAGATGGTTTTCACTAAATCTTATTTTAATCTCCAAGAACGAACCCAGTCGTAATAAGTTGTTCTGTCTTCTTTAGACTGTTTCATCCCTCCATCTGCCGGTGCTGGGTTCCAGTTATAAGTCTCAATCACCATTCTTAGTCTCATTTCTAAATCAAAGTCTGCTGGTGGAGTTACCTTATTTACCAATTTCCCATCTAAGAAAAACCAAACCTCATCTTTACTTTTCCACCAACATCCATACACGTGGTAATCATCGCAAACAGTTCCGTTTTCAATAGTTCCTTTAGATGGTGAATGATCTTTTACATAATCACATCCCTCAGGAATATCTCTACTGTGCAAATTAGAATTCATTTGCGTACTAAATTTTTGGGTAAATCCTTTATTGGTAGTAGTACGTCCAAAACATTCTTGAATGTCTAACTCCGTAGTTCTTTTATCACAACCCGTTGCACCTCTTTTGTCGTTAATTAACCAAAAAGTAGAAGACATAAATGTTTTGTTGGCTTTCATTCTACACTCGTAGTATCCATAGGTTCTACCCTCGTAAGATTCTATCTTTGCACCTCCATACGTAAACATTTTACCTTGCTTTTTTACAGGTTCCGAAAGTTTCTTTGCTGTTACTTGTAAACTACCGTCTTTTTGAGAAATATTTTCTTCTTGAAACAAACCTGGAGCTCTTCCTATCCAACCTCCGGTTGTTATCCATTTAGATTTATCTATTTTCTTTTTATTAAACTCATCTGACATTCCTTTGATAAGCTTCCATTTCTTACCACTGGTTTCTGGTGCTTGTCCCTTTAAAAAATAAGGTCCTTTCTGGGCAAAAGTAACAGCCGTAAAAAATAGGAAAATGTAAGCTAGTTTTTTGTGTGTATTATTCATGATATTGGTTTTACAAAGTCTTTATTGTTGACTTTGTAAAATTTGTCAAATCATTGTAATTACAACATCTCTTATGTGCTAAACAACAAAGCAATTGTCCAATTCTAAGGCTCTATTGTGACTCGACTCTTGTAGAAAAGAGTTAAGAAAAATATTTGACTGTTTAAACTTGAATGAGTAAACTACCTGAATATAAAACCAATACTTCTACTTTGATTTTGCTTATACAATAAAATCTTATTCCCATAGATATATAAAGTATCAGTATCTATTGCGGGTATTATTCCATACTTATCAAAATCCGTTGTATAATTTGGGGTAAAAGGAGGTTTAGCTTTTTGGTTTAAGAAACTACAATCTTTGCTATTTTGTTTTGTAATATTTAGAAATAGTCCCTCATTATTATCATTATTTTTATTTGATAGTATGATTTTATTCCCTTCTCTTCTGTAGGAACATGATACATGAATAATCTTTAAATCTTCATCAATATCATCGCACTTAAACTTATTTTTTAAAACACAATCCTTATCGTTTTTAAAGTGTAGTTCTAATATCCTACTCTTACTTTTATATTTAAATGTTTGTCCAAGTAAATCTTTAGTGCTGTTACAAGAAAAAAATACTATAGAAAGTGTTATGTATACTAAAAGTTCTTTCATTCTTTTTTTTTAAAGATATAAAAAACAATATCCAAAACTCCGACAAAAGAACATATTAGCTACAAATAAAAAAGCTCTTTCCAAAATTGGAAAGAGCTTAGTTTGTTTGGAGGCCTCGAGCGGATTCGAACCGCTGTACACGGTTTTGCAGACCGCTGCCTAGCCACTCGGCCACAAGGCCAAACGAGACTGCAAATTTATACAAATATTTGCTTTGGACAAGACTTCGTTTTAAAAAATATTATCTTTTTTTACTCATCTCAATCGTAACCGCTTCTACATCTCCTCCAATAGGTGGATTTAATTTAGAAAGTGCTACCGTTGCTTTGCTTATTAAGGAAATTTCGGAGAGTAAACGATCTAAAACACGTTGCACTACATGTTCCAATAACTCAGACCTTTGGCTTACTTCTTCCTTTACAATTTTGTTAATATGTACGTAATCTACAGTGTCTGCTAACTTGTCCGATGCAGCTGAAGTAGACAAATCTGCTTCAACTTCTACATCTACTCTATAATCTGATCCGATAAGTGCTTCTTCTTGCAAACAACCATGATTGCTATAAATACGTATGTTCTGAACTCTAATAATCCCCATATCTCTATTTTGATTGACAAAACTAAGAATTAAGAATCCATATTTTTCAATATTTTCTGATAATCTTCTTGAGTATCTACATCCCAAATTTCTCTGTCTATTTTAAATAGAGAAACCTGATCTATGTGTTTTTTCACAATCGTTTTTGCTCCATAATCATCGGACAGCTGCATCATTTCTTCAAAAAAAGAAGCATCGAAAACCGCAGGAACCCCAATGTAATTTTTACACCGTGTAACCGTAATTTTATTGATATGCTGAATGTGGTATTTAATTAAATCTTGAATATCTTGGGCCACCACTGTTGGTTGATCGGCGAGTAACAATACTACCTGGTCGTACTTTTGTAAGCTGTGAATTTCTGAGATTCCAAAAGCAATTGAACTTCCAATTCCTTGATCCCAATTCATATTAAACAAAATTTTAGAAGAGAAATCTTTAAGATGTTCACTTACGGTATTAAAGTTAGCTCCCAATACCACATAGGTATCGTTTTCACAAACCTGCAAAGCTTGCTGAACAACAACCGTTAACAAAATCTGATCTTTAATAGGCAATAACTGTTTGGGACTTCCCATTCTTTTGGAAGCTCCTGCTGCTAGTACCAATAAGGCCGTTTTGTTACTCATTCTATCGCTTTTAATGTTTTAGGCTGTAAGTGCTGTACTTCTTTGTTTTTGTTGATGGCAATAATTTCCGAAACAATGGAAACTGCAATTTCTTGCGGAGTTACCGAGCCTATATCTAAGCCAGTCGGTCCATAAATACAATCTAGAAATGCTTCCGAAATGTCTAAATCATCCTCTAGCAAATCGTTCATTAGCTTTTCTCTTCGCTTCACAGCTCCTAACAAACCAATGTATTTAGGTCTACTTTGTTTCAGTTCTCTTAAAAATAGTAAATCTTTTGCATAATTATGGTTCATTAACACAATTGCTGTTTCATTATCTATTTTTAGTTCCTGAATATTTCCTGCAGTGGTATGAATCACATGGTGCGCACCTTTAAAATCATGCTTAGATTTAAAGTCTTTACCCGATGCTACCACCGTTACTTTCCATCCCAGGAAATTTGCTTGTTGACTCAATGCAGCTGCATCGTGTTCCGCTCCAATAATGTACAACTGAAAAATAGGTTTCATTCGCTGATGAAAGCATTCCTCTCTAGCTGATGGACTCGAATTGGATAAAGGAAATTCATCATTTCTAAAGTTGACATACGTTTCTCCTTGAAACCTATCTAGTTCTATTGAATAATGAGTATTTAAATCAAATGGAATACGCTGTTCAAAGCAATTCTGAATCATCTTTACGATTGAGGCAGTTACTTTTAACTCTTCCAATAGAATATATAATACTCCCTCACATCCTAAACGATACCTCCCATCGTAGGTAATAATTTTAGACACTCCTGTTTTAAAGACCAATTGAGATTGTAATACGATTTCTTTCTCCACACATCCTCCACTTACTGCACCAACGTATTTTTCATCTTCAATCACCAACATTCTTACCCCCTCTTTACGGTACGATGAACCGTTTACAGCTACCAATGTAGCTAAAACGGTCTTTTTACCTTGCGAGGTAGCTCTTGTATAAGCTTGTAATATGTCTTTAAATTCGTGTGTCATTTCTTAATTTAAAATTCCTGACTTAAGAATCATACAAACCATTCTTGGCAAAAGGTTGTTTTCTTAATCGGTTTCCGTTGGCAGCAAAAATTGCATTGGCAATAGCAGCTCCTACAGGTGGTAAGGTTGGTTCTCCTAATCCTGTTGGAGGCTCATCACTCTCTATAAAAGAAATGTGAATTTCCGGAGCATCTTTTAATCGCCCTAATTTATATTGATGAAAATTACTATTTACAGGCACTCCATCTTTTACCAATTGCTCGCTATACATGGCATGTCCTAAACCGTCTACCAATCCACCTTCTGCTTGATTCATAGCTCCTAGTTTGTTCACTACAATTCCACAGTCTATGGCACAGTATATTTTAGTTACTACAGGTTTGTTGTCTTGTATTTCTACTTCTGCAATTTGTGCTACATGGCTATTGTGACTGTAATAAGCACTAATTCCTTGGTAAACTCCCTCTTTGGTTTTTCCCCAATTGGCATCTTGTGCTACTTTTTTAATTACTCCTTGGAATCTTTTAGGCGTATATTCCATTCCATCGTGTTTGTTCTTATCTGCTTCCTCTAACAAATCCAAACGCATTTGTACCGGGTCTGCTTTTAACTCATTTGCTACCTCATCAAAAAAACTTTGTTCTGCAAAGGCTAAAAAGTTGGTAACAGGTGCTCTCCAAGGGGCACATCTAATTTTACTTTTAATTCTATGAGACTCAAACAAGGTATTTGGAATGGCACCTTCTGGAAAATAATTAGCTAGTTTAGGCCACATCATATTGTTAATTACAGCCTCTTGCATATGGTATCCTGTAATTTTCCCATCTTTGATAGCCACTCTAATTTTATACTTTACCTTAGGTCTGTATAGACCTGTTTCCATATCATCCTCTCTAGTGTAGACCAACTTAACCGGCTTTTTAATGATATCTGAAATTTGAGCAACCTCTACCGCATAATCTCCAATTAAACGTCTTCCAAAACCTCCTCCAATTCTACATAGCTCTATACTTACTTCGTCTTCTTTTCTTTTTAATGTTCTTGCTACTTTACGAGCTGTGTTCTGAGGTGTTTGTATAGGGCCTTTTAACACAATCTTTTCGGCCGTTACATTGGCATAAAAATTCATAGGCTCCATGGTATTATGAGCCAAGAACGGAGCTTCGTATATTCTTTCTATTACTTGATCTGCTTCTTTAAAAGCTTTGGTAACATTTCCTTTTTTACCCCTTTCTTTAAACTTTCCACCTTCAAAAGCTTTTAGCATTAACTCGTCAAAATAAGCGGAGTCTTCTTTACTTTTAGCTTCTTTATACGTTGCTTTTACTGCTTTTTTTCCTTGAAAAACATTCCAGGTATTCGTTCCAATAACAGCAATGGTATTCCCAAAACTAATTACATCGGTAACTCCTTTTATCTTTTTGGCCTCTGTGGCATCAAAATCAATTAATTTTTCACCAAAACCTCTTGGATGAATAATCCCGGCATACACCATTCCTTCTTCGTGATAATCCATTCCATACAATGGAGCACCTTTGGTAATTTTAAAATTATCTACGTTTCTTTTTCCACTTCCAATAATCTTAAAGTCTTTAGGATCTTTTAACCTAATTTTCTCTGGAATTTCTAATTCAGCAGCTTTTAACACCACATCCCCATAGCCTAATTTTTTACCATTTGGACTGATGATCTCACCATCTTTGGTGTTACACTCGTCTGCACTTACATTCCATTCTTTAGCGGCAGCATTCACCAACATTTGCCTTGCTGTTGCTCCAGCTTCTCTTAAATGACTCCAGGAAAAACGAATGGACTGACTTCCTCCTGCTACTTGTCTTTTAAACTTTTTGGTATCTAAATTGGCCTGTACCACTCTAACGTGTTTCCATGGTACATCTAACTCCTCCGCTACAATCATTGGCATAGAAGTTTTTACCCCCTGACCTATTTCCGGGTTGGGAGCATAAATAGTTACCATTCCGTTTAAGGCAATTTCTATATAGGCATTAAATTCGTTGTAATCTAAAGACTCTAAGTTTATTGGTTGGTCGTTTTTAGATTTACAACTTTGTAAAAAGTTCACTCCAAAAATTACTCCAGTTCCAGAAAGTACCGATACTTTTAGGAACGTTTTTCTATCCATCTGAAATTGTTTTGTTCCCATTAGTTCGCAGCTTTTTGAGTGATTTCTACTGCAGTTTCCACTGCCTTTTCTATTCTTTTATACGTAGCACATCTACAAATGTTTCCGTGCATGGCATCTTTTATTTCCTCTTTTGTTGGATTTTCGTTCTGCGATAAAAATGCAGAAGCCGTCATGATCTGACCTGCTTGACAATAACCACATTGAGGTACATCTATCTCTCTCCATGCTTGCTGAACCGGATGTTCATTAGTATCGGACAATCCTTCTATGGTGGTAATTTCAGCATCACCAACAATAGAAATGGGCAACAAACAACTACGTGTTATAATTCCGTCCATATGAATAGAACAAGCACCACACTGACCCACTCCACAACCAAACTTGGTTCCTATTAGTTTTAACTCATCTCTTAAAACCCATAATAAGGGAGTTTCTCCATCCACATCTACTGTGTAGGATTTTTTGTTAACTGAAAGATTGAATGCCATTAGATTGTTTTTTTATTTGTATCAATTCGATCTATTGAAAAATCTATACCAATACATCAAATTTCTTACCAAATATACATTTAGAACTAGGCTATTTACAAGCATATATGTTCATAATTAAAGCAGATTTTTACCTAAAAGGAATAATTTAGTGCAAACACATATGTTTTAAAACAAAAAAGCCTTCTGTGTTTACAGAAGGCTAAGCTATTGCGTGTACTAAAATACTTTATTCTTGATATGTAAAATCTACGGTAACTTTAGAGCTTTCATTGTATCCATCTGGATCCAAGTCTATACTTTCAAATTCTTTTTCATAACCAATTATTAAACCTTCTTTATATGTATTAATCCACTTTGTTGTTTCTGTCCTTTCATCAACTTTAAATATAGATAGAACCTCTACTAATTTAGAATTTAAATAGTTATAAATTTCTTCATTAGTACTGAAAACCGTTCCGTTTTTATTAAACAAAGTCTTCCTTTTTAAAATGATTTCATTCTCAGAGTTATACTCATAACTAAACTCTCTTTCTTTATAATCTAAAACCTTTATACCACCATCATATTTTTTCTCATTCGTTTCTAATAAAAGTCCATCATTGTTATATAAGCGGTTAAAAATATATCTACAATAAAGTGAATGGGGAGGATTATTCTCATATAAAAACTTTTCTACACCATCTCCTTTACTGTTAAAATGAGTTAAACCCCATAAATAAAAGCTCCCTGAATCTCTATTAAATCTTTCCAAGATACTTGTCTTTATATTTCCATTTTCATGATAGTGTAAATAACGTTTTATATTACTATTATCCATTAAAGTCTCCTTCATCAGTCCATTTGGCCAATATTCCACTATCTGTACATAGTTAATGCTTTGATTATCATAAAACTGCCTTGTAATTTCACCTTTATCATCTTTATAGAAACTAATCCACTTTTTAATTTCATCCGTATCAGAATTGTACTGAATCAATTTTAAATGATTTGCATTTACTACTTCCTTTTTAAAATAGTAAGTTTCTTCTCTCGTAATGGTTTCATCCATGTGTTGAAATTCACGAAGTAAAGTTAAGTCTACAGACTTGCCTTGTTCAAAAGAAGCATCTATACTTTCAAATATATCTTTTCCTGGTACCATTGGAATCACATCATCAGGAAAGTTAAAAGTATAAATTCCCTCTGAATCAATTAAAACACTCTCTACGTACTCCGTAACTATATCTTTATTATCTATTAAAGTACCCTTGTCATCATCATCAATGTTCACATCATTAGATGAACATCCTAGGAATAATAAAACAAAGAAAATTGCAAGAAAATTAATTTGTCTTTTGTTGGCCATAGCATTAAATATTTTTAAAGGCTAATATACTCCATTTAACCAATTCTTAACCCCTTGCTTTAGAACCAGAATTAGCTTTTAATCATTCCCTAACATTATCTCGCTAGTCAATCGAATTTCATTAAATTTGTGGCTTAAATTATTTGGTTGAAATGGCAGAGAAGAAATCACTAAACTTTATTGAACAAATTATAGAAGAAGATTTGGCAAATGGATTAGACCCTAAAAATCTAAGATTCCGTTTTCCACCAGAACCTAATGGGTATTTACACATTGGGCATGCAGCTTCTATTTGTTTAAATTTTGGATTGGGAGAAAAATACAAAGCTCCCGTAAATCTTCGTTTTGATGATACCAACCCAGCAAAGGAAGAGCAGGAATATGTAGATGCTATTAAAAGAGATGTTGCTTGGTTAGGTTTTCAGTGGGACAAAGAATTGTACTCTTCAGACTATTTCCAGCAATTGTACGATTGGGCAATTCAGTTTATAAAAGACGGTAAAGCCTACGTTGATTTGCAATCTTCTGAAGAAATAGCAAAACAAAAAGGAACACCTACAGAACCTGGTGTTGCAGGACCATACAGAGATACAACTCCTGAGGAAAACTTGGCTTTATTTGACAAAATGAAGAATGGAGAGTTTAACGAAGGACAAGCTATATTACGTGCTAAAATAGATATGACACATAATAACATGCACATGCGTGATCCTATTATGTATCGTATTTTAAAGAAACATCACCACAGAACAGGGAATGATTGGGTAATTTATCCAATGTACGATTGGACTCATGGTGAATCTGATTACTTAGAAGAAATTACACATTCTCTATGTACATTGGAGTTTAAGAGCCATAGAGATTTGTACGAATGGTATTTAGAACAAGTGTACACAGCTGAGGATACAAAACCGAAACAGCGTGAATTTGCTCGTAGAAACATTAGTTATACAGTAATGAGTAAACGTAAGTTGTTACAATTGGTAAACGAAGGTCATGTAGCTGGATGGGACGATCCGCGTATGCCTACCATTTCTGGTTTGCGTAGAAGAGGATATACACCCGACTCTATTAAGAAGTTTAGCGAAGTAGCAGGTATTTCTAAAAGAGACAATGTTACCGATGTTGCTTTATTAGAATTCTGTATTAAGGATGAATTAAACAAAACAGCTCCACGTGTAATGGCTGTTTTAGACCCTGTAAAATTGGTTATTGACAACTATCCAGAAGATAAAGAGGAAATTTTAATTGCAGAGAACAATCCTGAAGATGAAAATGCAGGAGACAGAAAAGTTCCTTTTTCTAAAGAAATATTTATTGAAAGAGAAGACTTTAGAGAACAAGCAAACAAAAAATTCTTCCGATTAAAATTAGGAGGAGAAGTTCGTTTAAAGAACGCATACATTATAAAAGCGGAATCTGTAGAAAAAGACGAAAACGGAAATATTACCGTAATTCACTGTACTGCCGATTTAGATTCTCGTTCTGGATCTGGTACAGAAGCAAGCCAACGTAGAGTAAAAGGAACCATTCATTGGGTAAGTAGCAAACATGCTCAACCTGCTGAAGTTCGTTTATACGATCGTTTGTTTAAAGATGAAGCTCCAGATAGTCACAAGGATATTGATTTTAAAGAATTTATAAACCCTAATTCACTTAAAGTAATTGAGGCCTTGGTTGAACCTAGTTTGTTAGATTCTACACCAGGAGATAGATTTCAGTTTCAACGTAAAGGATATTTCTGTGCAGATGTAGATAGTACTTCTGATAAATTGATTTTTAACCGTACGGTTGGATTAACAGATTCTTGGGCAAAGCAAGAGAAGAAAGCTGCTCCTGCTGCCAACGATGCTAATTACGATGCCATTGTTCCATTGGCTGGAAAATATTTAAAGGCTCGTTCTAACGAAGACAGGCAAGCTATTTTAGCAGATATTGAACCTTTGGCTGCCAAAGTAAATACAGAGGCCTTGGCTAAGAAATTAAGCGAAGCTATTGCAAATAAAGATGTATTGGCTGGTTTGTTAACCTTAAAGTACGTAGGAATTACAACAGACGAGCAAAAAGCATTTTTAACAAAAGGACTAGGTATGAAAAATGGAGCTATTAAGTTAGAAGCCATTAACCTTACCGTTGCAGAGGCTACCTTACTCGCAGATAACAAAGCCCAATTGGAAGCTATTTTAACCGAAGAAAAAAGCCCTTATATTAAAGAAATTATAGAAAAAGCATTGGCTTAAAGGAATTAAAATCGGGAAGTTTTCTTCTCGATTTTTTTTGACTTTTACTCCGCTTTAGCCTTATGTAATATTTGATACTGAACAACGACTTAGTATTCAGTAATATTGACTGATAAAAACAAAATCATGGTACAAACAATCACAAAACAAGATTTTTTAGATAAAGTATTCAATTTCGAAGAATCTCAAGAATGGGATTTTGCTGGAGAAGTTCCTGCAATTATAGATTTCTACGCAGACTGGTGTGGTCCTTGTAAAGCGCTAGCTCCGTTGCTAGAGGAATTACAAAAAGAATACAATGGAAAGATTAACATTTACAAAGTAGACACCGAGGCAGAACAAGAATTGGCTGGTGCTTTTGGAATTCGTTCTATTCCATCTTTATTATTTTGTCCTAAAGGAGAAAAGCCACAAATGGCTCAAGGAGCTTTACCTAAGCAACAATTTGAAGAGTTGATAAAAGATATTTTAAAGGTGGAAAAGTAAGACCCAATCTTACACCAAAAAAAACTCTATTAAGGTATTTTACCATAATAGAGTTTTTTATTTAAAAATCAAATCGTAAGCTAACATTAGGAGTTATTTTTAAAGACGAATTGTTCGTCTCAACCAACTGATCATCATCTAAAGTATAATATCGTTTGATTACATTTTTTCTATTTGTAACATTTAATGTTCCAATAGAAAGAACACCTTTTAAATTAGGATTTAGACGAAATTGATACTTAGTAGAAATGTCTAAACGAAAATAATTTGGTAACATTTCACCATTAGGGACATCGTAATTTACTTGTCTAACTCCACTAATGTTTATTATTTCATTTCCTTTAACAGGTTTTGTATATAGATTCCCTGTCTTCCAATTTATTCCTGCCGATAAGGTTAATTTTTTATTAAAATGAATGTTTCCCCCAATATTTAAAGAATGTTCCACATGCACATTATTTCTAAAATGTTTGGGAGCAAAACTTGGAAAAGTATAATCGTTCCTGCTAATTATATACCCTATCCAAGTACTAAAGTTGTCTGTTCTTTTGTTTATTAAAAACTCTGTTCCCAAAACATCGTAATCTCCCGAAGCATCTACAAATTGAAAATTATTATAAAATCCTTGACTTAAAGCTGTAATGCCTTTTACACTCTTAAAAAAAGTTGTCAATTCTCCGTAGTAACCGTTTTTAGCAAATTCTAAACCGTAAGAATATTGTTGACTTTTAAGAATAGGCCGATTTTGATTATTTGAAAGCACCCACCTTCTGTTTTCTATGCTCAAGAAATTATCCTTAAAATCAACTGTTTGATTCACTGTTTGGTGCTTAGCTTCTGTTAAAAATTTAAGTTTTAGATATCTATTCAACTTTCGTTTATAAATAAATCGAGGCTCTACAATTGTTTTTTTCCATTTGTCAAAATAGTTTAACCGCAATCCAGCTCTTACATAATCCTTCCCTTTAGCAATTTCTAGTTCTGAATACATTACAGTTTCTAGTAAAACTTTTTTTAAGGTTCTTCTTAAACTTGGAATACTAACCACTGTTTTATTTAAGGCTCCTGTTTCATAAAAATGACCTCCAAATAAAAACGTATAACCTGGTTTAAAACTCCAGTGATTATCTAGTTTAACTGCATTTTCAATAATATTGTTCTTTTGCTGAATAGACTGATTAAGACTTAATTTTTCGTCAAAAGAATTAATGGTATAGTTGGTATGATATAGATTTATTTTAGACCTAAGTTTAGCATTCCAATCATGTTCCCAGTTAAAACCCACAGCTATTTTTTTTTGATTTAGAGAACTTCTTTTTCTCAGGTTCCCATTTAGTTCTTCAACATAATCCAATTCGTTTTCGATATTAAAAAAATTAAAACGAACCTTATTTTTGGTATTGAAATCGTATAAAATTCGAAAGCTATAATCGTGAAAATTAAATTTTGAATTATAGTTTACATCTGGAATTTTATTTTCTGTTTGAATCTCACTTCCCTGAAAAGTTTTTAAATAGTAATTATTGTAAGTGATTGTGTTTACAATACCACTTAGAGATTTTCTTCCTGATAGTTGGAACGTAATTTTCTTAGATATTGGCAATTCAAAATAAGTACTGGTCGCTAATAAATCAGAGCCTATACCTCCAGAAAATCTATTTGCCAATTTATTTTTAGTAACTAAATTAATGGTACTAGAAACTCCATCTCCATATTTACTACTTGTCCCGTTTTTTATTACTTCTACTTTACTTATCAGATTGGCATCATAGGCAGAAATCAAACCAAAAAAATGACTGTAATGGTACATTTTAATTCCGTCCAATAAAACCAAATTTTGATCATTGGTCCCCCCTCTTATATTCAGATAATTTATATCATCATTTTCGCTTTCAACACCAGGAATTACCTGAATAGTTTGCATGATGTCCGTTTGAGTAAGTCCCGGCAATATTCCAAATTCTTTCGTATTTAAAGCAATGCTTCCATCTTTTTGCTTTTCTAAACCAGGAGTTAAATAAGTAAGTGTTACAGGTGTTAAGTATTCTATTTTATTTTGCTGGGGGATAATGGTTATATACCTTTTATCTAGTACTTTAAAAACTAGTTTTGTATTACTCTCTAAAAAAGTAATTGCTCCATCCAAAGAGGTAATTTTATCTTCTTTTTTCACAAAAACATTTTCAATATTTTTAGGATTAGAAGTAAACTTTACTTGAAATTTCTCTTCATATATTTTTAAAAGTTCAACCAAAGGAATTCCTTTCTTCTGTCCAAATAAAGAAGAAGTAACTATTAAAAAGTAAGAGAAAAATAAAAAAGTTCTTTTATTCATTCTTAAACAGGCTAACTTTTTTATTTTCTATTTTAAATTTTAGATTCAGTGGCAAACAAATAGTGTTTAAAGCTACTTCTAAATTATCATGAGGAAAAGCTCCTCTGAACAATTTATTTCCATCAATTTTACTTCTATCCAAATCTATCAAATAATGTCTTTCCAAATCGTCTAAAACAACGTGCAAAGCCACATTCTCATAACTAGACTCCTTTAACATCCAACTTGGCAATTTATTATTGGTGGTAGTATATTGTTCTTTCACAACATCTTTTACGCTAAAGCTTTTACCTGCCGTTAAAATGGTTTCCGTGTGATTGTGTTTCACTTTTACTTTTCCGTGATAACAGACTACCTCAAAATACTTATCACGGTCTTTTATGTTGAATTCCGTTCCTAATACTTGAACAAATCCATCTTTTAACTTCACGGTAAAACGCTTTCCTTTAGCTACCTTAAAATAAGCTTCTCCTGATAGAGCTAACACTCTTTCTTTATCCCAATTCTCCTTTTGATAAAAAACCTTAGACCCAGCATTTAAAGTTACTTTAGAATTATCTGGCAATACAAGTACTTCATTTTCAGCAACTCCAGTTTCTACAATTGTTTCTTTTGTAAGAAACCAAAAATAACTTGCAGACATTACTAATAATACTAGAGAAGCTGCCGCTAAAAATATCTTTTTTAGATAAAAAACCTTAGTAGGTTTCCTATCAAAGCGCTCTTTAAAATCGTTATAAGAGTTGTTAACATTTACTTCGGGTATTTCTATATGTTTAAGATAATGGCTCATTTTTTCTAAGCTACTTACTTGCTCAGAACTTAAAAATTCTTTTTCCCCATTCAACCACTTGTGCATATTTTCTTCTTGTTTCATGAGATCTATTATTTGGTGAATTTCGTTTTAACATTCAATGCTTTTATAGCTAATGACATTCTGTTTTCTACTGTTTTTATTGAAATATTCAGTATTTCCGATATCTCACGATACTTTTTATCTTCTATTCTATTCAATAAAAAAACCACTCTTTGTTTCTCTGGTAATGCAGCAATTCTATCTAGTAAATCTTGTTTAAACTCTTTTTCTTCCAGAATATACTCCGGATTTTGATTATCCCTATCAAAATATGGTGTCTCCTTTTGATAAGTAAACACCACTTTTTGATGTTTAATTCTATTTAAATATAAATTTTGAATACTCGTAAACAGATAAGATTTTGCTTTTGTGAAATCAATTTTACTACAATTCTCCCATATATTAGAAAAAGCTTCTTGCACTAAATCATGAGAGTTGTCTTGTCTCCCATTTTTATAAAAAGCAAAATTTATTGCTGATTGAAAATGAGTTTTATAAAAAGATTCAAAGTATTTTTCATCGCATAAAGTAGGTTTACTCATATCAATAATTCTAAGTATTGGAAAAGAGTAAAGCGTTAAAATTATGTTTTTAAGCTCCACTCTCTCCTTGTTATATCAAAAGTTTTTTTAATTATTCTTTACTACGGAAATAAACTCTTCTATGTTATTTATTTCTACCGGAATTCTATCATCTGATCTACTGATTAAGTTGATAGGATAATTTACAGTATAATATTCTGGTACATCATCCACAGGATAAAACTCAATATCTTCACTTGCAAATGCTGATGTATTTGCTGCTGTAATAATATTTACAGGATATTGCACTTTATAATTGCTAAACCTTCCTCTATTATCTAAATGCTCCTCATCATACAGACTTTGCTCCCCTTTAAGATCCAACAAACTAGAAACTACAAAGCGATCATACTCATAGTTTATAATTGTAACAGGGAAAATAATATCTACTTGTCTAAACGTACTAAATATCTCCCTTGCAGCCTCAAGAGATATATTGTCTTTAATTTCAATAGTTTCTCCTCCAATCATTACTGTATAAGGATATTCTATCTTAATGTTTGGTGAATTATCAATAAAATCATCTAATTGTCCATCTAACTGTGTAATGTATTTTAGCTCTTCAATAAACTCTATGAAATTTTGTGTATTAATTTCTTCAGCAACATCATTAAGTTGAGAATTATTTGCTAACGATTCTTCCTCTTCATTTGCTACATTTATGATTATTAAGGGGTATTTAACAGAAATAGTCACTTCATTTAAATTAACCTCCCTTAAAAAATTTAACAAATCCTGATTGTTCGTAAAAGCAAAATCGTTACTTCTATCAATAGTTTGATTATACGTTACAATAGATATGGGATATTTAATTTCTTGACTTTCATCCAAAATTAACGTTTGTAGGTCATTAATACTGGTGGTCTGAAGTTTTGCATTCTGATTTTGTGAATTGTTTTCTTCTACCAATTCATTTTCTTCTGTTTGGCATGAATTAATGCCAATCGCAAGAAATAAAATAGGGAATAACAATAGCTTTGCAAAGCTCGTCACTCTTGTTTTGTGATTTGATTTCATAATATTCATATTGAGTTTATATTATGTATGACAATTCATGATTGTGTTTCCCTAAAAATTTCTTCAAAATAATAAAGTTTTTTTTCAAACAACTAACTCTTTAGTACACTCAAAAAAAAAAGCCTTACAAATAATTTGAAAGGCTTCTTACTAATTCACAATATGTTATCTAAAACTTCATACTAAAACCAATATAAGGTCTTACTTGGTTTACAGGTCCAAAAGTTCCATCGTCTTTTTGAGCGTAAGTCCACTGATAGTCTACCCCTGTTTCCATAAACTGGTTTAATCTATAAGTAACAATTACATTGGCTAAAGAGTTTCCATTAAATTTAAATGCATCTCCCAAGTCTGTTAATGCAGATTTAGAATAACGTCCTCTTGCTTTAAATTTAGCTATTTCTTTGGTCTGTAATGTCAACCCTACAATAGCACCTCTATTGCTATTATCCAAATCGTCTGGTAACAATAATTCTCCTTCTACTTTTACTAAGTTTAAAATTTCGGTTCCTAAACGCCCATAAATACCTTGAGCTTTTTCTGCAGAAACCAATTCTAGTAAACGAGCATCTTTGTTAATTTCATATCCAAAATTGTAGAATTGTGGAATGTAATTTTCTCCATACCATTGTCTTTCTATACGAGCATTTAAATGAAAAACCTTGGCTACAAAATTAACACCTACCTCTAATCCTGCAGCAAAACCTGCTCCCGTATCGTAAGAAGCTGTAGGATTGGCTGTGGTTAAATAATTTGCCAATGCATCGTTTTTATTCAATCGAGCGTACTGAACATCTGTTGTTAACTCTAGCATGTTATTTTTTAATAACGTAGCCCCAACATCTACTCCAAAAGCACTGTTACCATCTCTGGTAAAAGTAGTATTGGTTGTTGTACCATTTTCTGTTACTTCCTCAAAATCATCTTTATCGGTTACTAAACTCACCCCAAATTCAATGGTATTTACAATTGGAATTTCCATAGCACCAAAAGGCTTATAATAAGGTCTTACTGCTAATAACTTCATGCTTCCATCAAAGTTTAAATCGCTGTAAATAGCTTCCAATCCAATTTTTTTCTTGAATAATAAATCAGCACTAACTCCTACTTTTCTTCTTTCAAAAGATACCGCATTGGTGTAATTTCCTAAAATAGCACCATATCCTAATTCCTCTCCCGTCATATCTCCTAATTTTACATAAATAGGATCTGTTTTTTTACGTCCGTAACGTAAATAGCGAACCATACGAAGTACTCCTACTCCGTTTTTAAACTCTTCTGTTCTTAATTCACCATCTTCTATATTAAACAATAAAGGTACATCTAGTCCTAAACCAAATTTCCCAAAGGTAAACTCTGGTTGTAAACGAAGACCAACAAAA
This sequence comes from Wenyingzhuangia sp. IMCC45574, assembly GCF_054182685.1. NCBI lineage: Bacteria > Pseudomonadati > Bacteroidota > Flavobacteriia > Flavobacteriales > Flavobacteriaceae > Wenyingzhuangia > Wenyingzhuangia sp. IMCC45574. Next base: position 2,467,188 of record NZ_CM135169.1, read on the forward strand.
GTTTGCTCTCCAATATTGGTAACTCCAACGTTACCAGAAAGTACATTTTCTTCCTCAAAAGAGCTTTCAAAATCCTTTTGAGCAAATCCTACTTGAAAACATAAAAATGTCATCAAAATTAAACGAATGGAATTTTTCATCTTTTTAAATTATTTGTTTTATAAGTTCGAAAATTAATATTTATTTTCTGAATCTTTCTAACTAATAGATACTTTATCTTTGTCTCCTAAATTTATCGACCATGCTTTCTATAAAGAACGTTAGTTATAGTTATCCCGATTCTAAAACAGTTTTAGAGAATATTACCCTACGTGTAAAAGACGGAAATTATACCGCTATCTTAGGAGAAAGTGGTTGTGGAAAGAGTACACTGCTAGAAATTATCTATGGTTTAATGGATTTAACCCATGGAGAAATTTTCTATAATGATGAAAAACTATTAGGTCCTAAATATCATTTAATTCCGGGACATGCTTTTATGAAATACCTGGCACAGGACTTTAGTTTAATGCCTTATACTACGGTTGCAGAAAATGTTGGGGAATTTTTGTCTAATATATACAAAGACAAGAAGCAAGCTAGAGTTCAGGAACTCTTAGAGGTGGTAGACATGGTAGATTTTGCAAACATTAAAGTAAAAAAACTAAGTGGTGGGCAGAAACAAAGAGTTGCCATTGCTCGTGTATTGGCTAAAGAACCAAAAATTTTATTATTAGACGAACCTTTTAGTCACATAGACAATTTTAGAAAAAATCATTTAAGAAGAAAACTATTTAGCTACCTTAAGTCTAAACAGATTAGTTGTATTGTAGCAACACACGATAGTACAGATGCTCTTTCTTTTGCCGATGAGGTACACATTATTAGAGATAAAAAAATTATTGCTAACGGGACTCCAAATGAGCTCTATGAACATCCTAAAAGTGTATATGTAGCTTCTTTCTTTAACGAAGTAAATGAAATTCCCTACCAAAATTTAAATATTGATAGGGAAGGAAATCTAATTTTATATCCAGAACAATTAAAAATTGTTGAAGATTCTAGTATTAAAGCAACGGTAAAAGAATCCTTTTTTAAGGGAACTCATTACCTAATAGAAGCATTTCTAAACGAGCAACCAATTCTTATTTCTAACAGCACAGCTGTAGAAACTGGTAGTACTATTTGTTTAGCAATTATCGAATCCAAGCAGTGGTAAGCATTGCTTCCAATTCAAAAACAAAGTCACGCTTATTTACCGATGGAGCGTAATTAAACCCTTCTACTACAATTACTCGATTGTTTTTCTCGTCAACTATAGAGTAGTTTAAGAAAGGTCCTGCATTAAAAGCTCCAAACACTTCCCAAGTACCACGTGTTTCGTAGGCTTTTTTTCCATTCAATGTAATTTCTTTTACCACAGGTTTTCTTGCAGCTTCGGTAATCATGTACATTTTATCTACATCATCTCCTCTAATATAAGCTTTCCCTATACTATCTCTGTTTTTAACAATCTGATCTACTATTGGTTTATTCGCATCAAACATAGGAGCTTCGTATACTACTAACTCATTGGTTTGATCTCCAATGGCCACTCCTCCAGCAATCCTACTTCTCATCCATAAAAATGAGCCTAAAGTATCGGTTACCATTCTGTATTTGTCGGGAATTACCATACTTACCCCTAACTTTTCTAAAGCATCAATTTTTCTTTTATACCTATTTTTGGCATGTTCTTTTTGAGTCGCTTTTAAATCTCCTTTCTTATACGCTTTTACTATTTCAGATCCTTTTTCCTTAATTATGTCGTACAATGCATCTTTTGATGGAGCATTTATCTCAATTAAAGTCTGAGGTCTAGCATTTGCATCGTACTTTATAGAAAAAGATTCCTTGGTACCTTCGTTCACCTTTAACAATAACAAATTTCTACTTTTCTTAAACATACTATTATAGGCCTGGTGTGGCACATCGTTAATGTTTAAAGCATACTCTTCTTGCGGTAAACCAACCAAAGGTTCAGAAATTAATTCTTTAAATGAATTCTCTAATTTCCCATCCCAATCGTATGGATTTACCACTACTATTACATGGTTAATTCTACCTGTAGATTCAGCTTTTATAGTTAATGTCTTCTTATCTTTTTCTTCTTTTCCATTACACGAAAAAAGAAGCACAATGCTTAATATGGCAATTATTTTATTCATTTTCTTTATTTTTTATAAATCACTAGCTTTTGACCAAGGCTTAGATTATCATTCTTCCAAAGATTGTTCCAAGATCGTAAAGCAGTAATGGTTACCTTATATTTTTTTGCGATATACGATAAATTATCTCCCTCTGTAATTGTATGATACTGTTTGGCACCAACTTTTGGAACCTCTACTTTTTGAACTGTTTCCTTCTTAGGCTTACTTACCGTATAATTTATTTTTTTAGGAAAAATAGTCAAACGTTGACCAATCCTTAAATTATCACTCGATAAATTATTCCATCTTTTAATATCTCTAACACGTACTCCAAACTTACCCGCTATAGAACCTAAGAAATCTCCCGAACGAACCGAATAACGTACTCTTTGGCTCATTTCGAAATACTTTGGCAACGGTCGCTCTCTCTTTTTATCTTGTGCATTTACATACGCGTAAATTTCTTCTTCTTTGTCTACAAATTTAATTGCATCCTTTACCGGTAACGCAACTTTGTAATTTCTTCCCTTTACAAAAGGAACCATATCTAACTTATAAGAGGGATTTAAATACTCTAATAAGTCCATATCTGTTCCCACCATGTGGTTAATTTGTTTAAAGCTAATCAATTGCTTTACTTGTACACTGTCCACTTCAAAATAATGAATTCTAGGAGGTTCTTTTTCTATACCGTGTTCTTTGGCATACTCAAAAATGTACATAGTTGCGTAAAAAGCTGGTAAATAACCCGCAGTTTCTTTGGGTAAAAAAGGTCTAATATTCCAGTAATTGGTTCTATTTCCCGATCTTCTAATTGCTTTAGATACATTTCCAGGTCCTGAATTATATGCTGCTAAAGCCAAATCCCAATCGTGGTAAATACTATATAAATCACTTAAAAACTGACATGCAGCCTTGGTTGCTTTTACAGGGTCTTGCCTTTCATCTACATAAGAACTTACCTTTAAATTATAGTTCTTACCTGTACGATACATAAACTGCCACATTCCAGTTGCTCCAACTCTAGATTTTGCTCTTGGTTTTAAAGCAGATTCTACAACAGCCAAGTATTTAACCTCTAAAGGAACATTGTAATTAGCCAATTGCTCTTCAAAAAAGGGAAAATAGAAATCCGCTCTCGCCATTAGCTCCGGATAATATCTCTTGCGATATTTTAAATAGCTTTTGATTACTCGCTCTAGCTCCTTATTGTATTCTATATGAAAAGGAGTTTTTTCGTTTAATCGCTCCAATCTATATTTTAACGTGTCTGTAGACAATTCATCAAAAGTAAAGTTGTGTTGTTCTACGGGTTTTAACAGTGTAAAAACACTATCTACCTTTGGAGATTTGTATAAATTTTCTAACCAAAGCTCATTTATTTTAGACAACGAATCCTTGTCTATTATTACTTCATTTCCTGCTACTAAAGCAGTTTCCTGTACAATGGTTGTGTCTTTTTCAATTGCTGGCAAAGTTGGTTTAGAACTTTGAGAAAATACGCTGGCCGTTGTTAAAAACACACCTAATAAAAGCTTCATTCGTTAGTTGTTATGTCGATTATTCATTCAATAATTTGGTTACCTCATCTAAATTAGGTGATAAGATAATTTCAATTCTTCTATTCTTAGCTTTTCCTTCTTTTGTGGTATTGTTTTCTACAGGGTTGTATTCGCTTCTACCAGCAGCTGTAATTTGTTGTGGCGAAACCTTGTTGCGTTGTAAAATTCGTACAATTGCCGTAGCTCTCTTAACCGATAAATCCCAGTTATCTAGAATTACAGCTCCTTTGTATGGAACATTATCCGTGTGTCCTTCTATTAAAACATGAATATCTGGATTCTCCACCAACACTTTAGCCAACTCTACCACAGCAGCCTTTCCTTCTGCACCCACAACCCATTTTCCAGAACGGAACAATAATTTATTATCCATAGAAACATAGATTTTACCATCTCTGTGTTCTACCGTTAACCCTTTTCCTTTAAAACCAATTAATGCCTTGCTAATTGCCTCTTTTAAGGTTTGCATAGCGGCTTCTTTACTTGCAATTAAAGCTTCTAAATCTGCAATTCTTTTAGATCTTGCTTCCAAAGCAGCTTTAAGCTTTCTTAGTTCCGCTTCTTCTTTAAACAGTGCTGTTTCCTTTTCCTCTAAATTTGCTAATAATTGCTGATTTTCTTTTGCTTTGGCTTTTATTGCAGAAGAGCTTTTAGAAGCTAACAAATCGTAAGCATCTTGTAATTTAGCTTGCTTATTTTGTAACGCTTCTAATTCCTGTTGCAATAGAGCAATCTTATTTTCTAAAACTTCTTTTGCTGTATTTTCCTTTTCTAAATCGTCTTTTAACTTGTTGTTATCGCTTAATAACTTACTGTTCTTAGTGATTAACTTCCCGTTAGACTGCCTTAAATTGTCGTATCGCTTAGACAATTCCACAAATCTTTTTTTGGTAACACAACTTGTTAATAACAACCCCGAAATTAAGGCAAGAAAAAAAGTTCTCATGTTTTTTATTTTGATATTTCTAACACTATTGGACAGTGATCAGAATGTTTAGCCTCTGGTAAAATATAAGCTCTTTCCATTCTTTCTTTTAATGGTTCTGTTACCATATGGTAGTCTATCCTCCACCCTTTATTATTCGCTCTCGCATTGGCTCTGTAGCTCCACCAAGAATAGTGGTGTGGTTCTTTGTTAAAATGTCTAAAACTATCTACAAAACCACTAGCCATAAACTTCGTTAGCCACTCTCTCTCCACAGGTAAAAACCCAGAAGTGTTTTTGTTTTGCTTTGGATTGTGAATGTCTATTTCCTCGTGACAGATGTTATAGTCTCCACATATAACAAGGTTTGGTACTTCTTTTCGTATTTCGGTTACATAGTCTAAAAACTCGTCCATGTAATTCAGTTTAAATCCCAAACGAGCATCGTTCGTTCCCGATGGCAAATACAAACTCATCACAGAAAAAGTATCGTAATCTACACGTAAGTTTCTACCCTCAAAGTCCATAGACTCTATTCCTGTACCATACTCCACATGTTTTGGTTCTTCTTTACATAAAACCGCTACACTGCTGTATCCTTTTTTCTGCGCAGAAAACCAATAGGTGTATTTATACCCCAATTCCTCAAAAACGGTTATATCTAGCTGTTCTTTATGCGCTTTTGTTTCTTGTAAACACAAAATATCTGGATTGGCAGCTTCTAACCACTCTAAAAATCCTTTTTTTAAAGCCGCTCTTATTCCGTTAACGTTGTACGATATAATCTTCATTTTCCTATTTTCTTTTAAAATTCATCATCTACAGCAGCTGTAAAATCATCTTTATCATCTGGAGATTCACAATCAATAGCTATACCAAAGTTTTCTGGTTGTTCAAAATCCTCTTGACTTATTCCTAAAGATTCATCGGCATAACATTTCTTCATAAACAAAGCCCATGTAGGTAAAGACATACTAGCTCCTTGCCCAAAAGTAATTCCTGCAAAGTGTGTAGCTCTGTCTTCTCCACCCGTCCATACTCCAGTTGCCAAATTTGGTACCACTCCCATAAACCAACCGTCCGATTGATTTTGTGTCGTCCCTGTTTTACCAGCAATAGGATTTGTAAACTCATACGGATATCCTGTAGCTACATTATCTGGATATTTAGATCTATGCCCACGCAAACGAACACCAGAACCTTCCATTGTTACTCCTTTTAACAAATCTAATACTGCATAAGCTGCTTCCTCGCTCATTACCTCTTGAGAAGAGGGAACAAAACGTTGTAAAACTGCCCCGTTTTTATCTTCTATACGCATTACCATGGTTTGGTGTACTCTAAAACCTTTATTGGCAAACATGGCATAAACACCTACCATGTCAAAAAGACTTACGTCCTGAGTTCCCAAAGCCAAAGAAGGATAAGGATCTAAATGACTGGTTACCCCAGACTTTTTAGCCAAGTTCACTACCATTTGTGGCCCAACTCTATCCATCATTCGGGCTGTAATTACATTTACAGATCCAGCCAATGCTTGTTTTAATGTTAACTCGCCTCCATACTTTTCACCAGAGTTTTTAGGAGTCCAATCTTCTAACAAACCATACTTTCCTCTTGGAATGGTATAGGGTGTATTAGGGTATTTTTCGCAAGGAGAAATTCTAAATTGGTTAATTGCCGTTGCATACACAAAAGGCTTAAAAGTAGAACCTGCTTGGTGTGCACCTTGGCGAACGTTGTCGTATTTAAAATACTTGTGATTGATACCACCTACCCACGCTTTAATATGTCCTGTTTGTGGCTCTACAGCCAACAAACCAGTACGTAAATGTGTTTTGTAATACTTAATAGAATCATAAGGAGATAAAACAGTATCCTTAGTTCCTTTTTTCCAATCAAAAACACGCATTTTTCTTTTGATTTTAAAGTTTCTAAGAATCTCTTTTTTACTTACCCCCTGATCATTTAATGTTTGATAACGTTGTGTACGTACAATAGACCTCCACATACTCCTATCAATATCTGCTTTACTGATATCGTAAAAAGGAGCCGTTCTATTTCTCTTTTGCTCTTTAAAGAAAATACGTTGTAGGTTAGACATGTGCTCCGCAACAGCTTCTTCTGCATAACCCTGCATTCTAGAATCTAAGGTTACGTATACTTTTAACCCATCTCTATAAATGTCGTAATGAGTACCATCTTCTTTAGGATGACTCTTAGCCCACTTTTTTAAGTAATCTCTTAAATATTCTCTAAAATAGGTAGCATGTCCATCGCTATGCCCTTGTGGTGTATACTCTATTTCTACAGGTAATGCTCTTAACGAGTCTCTTGCTTCTAAAGTTAACAGATCGTTTTTATGCATTTGTCTAAACACCGTATTTCGTCTGTTTTTAGCGTTGGCAGGAAATCTTCTTGGGTTGTACAAGGACGGATTTTTGGCCATTCCTACCAATATTGCAGATTCCTCTACATTTAAGTCTTTGGGTTCTTTGTTAAAATAAATTCTTGCTGCCGAACGAATTCCAATGGCATTGTACAAGAAATCGTACTTGTTTAAGTACATGGTAACAATTTCGTTCTTGGTATACTGCCTTTCTAGTTTTATGGCAATTACCCACTCTTTTAGCTTTTGTTGAATTCTATCAATAATGCTTTTCGTCTCGAAATCTTCTGTAAAAAGTTGCTTGGCCAATTGCTGAGAAATTGTACTTCCTCCTCCTCCTTTTCCAAGCTTACTTATCGCTCTACCTAAAGCATAAAAATCTATTCCAGCATGTTCGTAAAAACGCTCATCTTCTGTAGCTACTAAAGCTTTCACCAAATTTTCTGGTAAATCTTCAAATGTAACAGGCGTTCTATTTTCTCTGTAATATTTACCCAAAGTAACTCCATCAGAAGAAATAATTTCGGTTGCAAAATTTCTTTCTGGGTTCTCTAATTCTTCAAAAGTAGGTAACTTTCCAAATGCTCCGTAGTTAATAGCTACAAAGAGCCCCGCTACGCTTAAAATTGAAAATAAAAACAGCCCCCAAAGTATTCTTAAATACAAAGAGTAGTTTGGTTTGGTTTCCTCTTTTTTTGCCATTTTATTATGTTGATTAGTTTTGTAATTCTTCTATTCTAAGTCCAATATCTCTTATCCCTTCTAGCTCATACAAACCTTCTAGTGCACCTCGCTTTCGCATGGCATGGATAAACTTAAACTTGTAGGTTCCTTTTTCGGGAAATGTAAAATTCTCTAAATAATAAAGTTGGTTGTTTTTTACATCCGTAATACCGTCACCTAGCCAATTTCCAAAAGCATCTGCCATTTCGTATTCCAAAGTATCTTGTACAGAAACCCCGTCTGGATAGGTAAGTTCACTTATAACAAACAGATTTCTAAACCCATAATTTTTATCTGTTCTAATATTTAAAAACACATTATGAGGTTTAGAAATCTCTTGCACATCCACTTCAAAAGAATAAGGATGGTTTATTTTCCACGTAGCATTCTCAACTGTCTGATAGCTATCATATTTCTTGTCATCGCAAGAAAATAGCACTACAATTAAAATTGTAAAAAGGATTTTATTCACTTTTTGCAGGTCCATTGTTTGGTTGATTTGGATTCGGTTTTTTTCTATTATTATTCCTTCTCCTTGGCTTATTATTAGGCGATTTATCCTGTGCATTCACATTCTTATTTTCACCTTTTGGTTGCCCCTGTCCTTGTGCTTTATTTCCTGGTTGTGGTTTTTGTTGAGGTTTATTTCCGTTGGATTTTCTTTGTGGTCTAGGTTTGTTGTTCCTAGCATTTGGTTTATTATTTCCGCCTTCTTGAGTGTTGGCGTTCTTTGTTTGGTTGTTTTGTTTTTGACCTCCAGCTTGTTGATTTGGATTCTGATTTTGAGGTTTTCTGTTTCTATTGTTCGGTCTCCTTGCTGGCCTATTCCCTGGCTTTTGATTGGTTCCTTCTTTGTTGTCTTCTTTCCTTTTAGACTCTGGAGTTCCTTTTGGTTTATTTTCTGCAGGCCCTCTATTGTTTCTATTGCGGTTCGACTTTTTGTTTCTTCTTCGTTTAGATTTCTTTGGTTCGTCAAAACGAGTTAAACTGTCTTGTCCTACAACATTTTCAAAGTCAATCTTAGTTTCCTCTACATTTTCAGCATCAAAATCTTCTAAGCTTTCAACAGAATTTCCTTTTTTATTTTCTTCAATAATTTCTTGAACCTGATCCAATGTTAGCTTAAACCACTTGCTCTTGTCTTCTTTATAAGTATACCATAAGACTTCTTTAAAAATGTCCATTTTAATGAATATACCAAGCCCTTTTTCGGTCTTAAGCGTAACATTTTGCGATGGAAATTCTTTTAAAGCATCTAAATACGTATCTAACTCGTAATTTAAACAACATTTTAATTTACCACATTGTCCTGCCAATTTTAATGGGTTTAAAGACAATTGTTGATATCTTGCTGCTGCAGTATTTACTTTTCTAAAGTCTGTTAACCAAGTAGAACAACACAACTCACGTCCACAAGAACCAACACCTCCCAAACGAGCAGCTTCCTGACGTAATCCTACTTGTTTCATCTCTACACGAATAGAGAATGCAGAAGCTAAATCTCGAATTAACTGACGGAAATCTACACGTTCATCTGCAGTATAATAGAACGTAGCTTTGTTACCATCTCCTTGATATTCTACATCGGATAGTTTCATTTTAAGCCCTAACTTGATGATAATCTCTCTACCTCTTTTCTGGGTATCAATTTCTCTAGCTCTAGCTTCTTCCCATATGTTGATGTCTTTCTCCGTAGCTTTTCGGTAAATTTTCTTTACCAACTCTCCTTCTGGATCTACCTTTTTCTTACGCATCTGAATTTTCACCAATTCTCCCGTAAGAGAAACAGTTCCAATATCGTGCCCAGGATTCCCTTCTACGGCTACTACCTCTCCAATGTTTAATTGGAAATTCTTTTCGTTTTTAAAAAAATGTTTTCTTCCGTTTTTAAAACGAACTTCAACAATATCAAAAGGTTTCTGACCCGTTGGCAATTCCATGTTAGACAACCAATCAAAAACAGTTAATTTATCACAACTCCCGGTACCACAACTACCATTGCTTTTACAGCCCTTTGGTACTCCATCCTTAGTTGAGCAACTATTACAGCTCATATATATCTATGTATAAAATCCACTTTATAGTGAACGATTCTTAATTCATTTTATTTAACGCGTAGTTAAATTTCCTATTATTTTTTAAAGATATAATTATTTCATCGAAAGAAAAACTTAATGTCTTTTCTCTCTATAAATTACATCTGCTTTACTTCTATAATTTTAACGGGGCACGCTTTTTTTGCTTCTATAGCATCGTTAAAAATAGTCTCGTCTGGAGACTTAATAGTAAAGAACCCTTTTTTTTCCTGTGCGTGTAATAAAACAGATTTCCCATCTTTTTTAGACATCTGGAATTGACCCGGAGCTAATTCCACACAATAATTACACCCAATACACTTATTTCTCTGTAAAGTAATTACGACCATTAGGCTTCTACTACGTTTTCTACTATTTTATACAACTTATCCGATGGACGAATTTTAAAGTCTGTTTTTAGGGTAAAAGTTTCTCCTTTACTTGCCTTTTTGGCCGATTGCTCATCCACATACAACTCTTTTACTTGCATTTCTTGAGCTCCTGTTGTTGGACCCGTTATTAAAATAGTATCGCCTACAGCAACATCGTAAGCCTCTATTTTAAACTCTCCTATTTGAGCTTTAGAGAAATAATGCATTCCTTTTCCTAAATACACTTTTTTCTGAGTGGCATGAGAACCTGATCCTTTAGACCATTCTCCTAGTTTCTGACCCAAATAGTACCCGCTCCAAAAACCTCTATTATATACTTTTTCCAACTCTTGCATCCAAGAAATTACTTTCTCTTTATCAAAAGTTCCTGCGTATAAACTATCAATAGCTTCACGATAGCACTTAATTACCTTTGCTACATACTCTGGTGCTCTTCCTCTTCCTTCTATCTTTAAAACCTTAATCCCAGCATCGGCAATTTCGTCTAAAAAGTCGATGGTACACAAATCTTTAGGAGACATAATATACTCGTTGTCCAACTCCATTTCAAAACCAGTCTCCTGATCTATGACCGTATATTTCTTTCTACAATTCTGCTTACATGCTCCTCTATTTGCCGATGAGTTTGCAGAATGTAAACTCATATAACATTTTCCAGAAACGGCCATACACAAAGCACCATGTCCAAAGATTTCAATCTCTACCAACCTACCAGAAGGCCCTTTAATTTCTTCTTTTTCTATTTGCTCCGTAATTTTCTTTACCTGACGTAAACTCAATTCACGACTCAACACCACTGTATCTGCAAACATAGCATAGAAACGTACCGACTCTATATTGGTAATGTTTATTTGAGTAGAAATATGCACCTCCATACCTTCTGCTCTTGCCATACCTATTACTGCCTGATCCATACAAATTACAGCAGTAATTTTAGCTTCTTTTGCTCTTTTAATCAACGTTTTTACAATCGATAAATCGTGATCGTAAATTATGGTATTTAAGGTTAAATAAGAGCGAACTCCTTTTTCCTCACATCTTCTAGAAATTTCTTCTAAATCGTCCAATGTAAAGTTAATAGATGCTCTAGCTCGCATGTTTAACTGCTCTACCCCAAAGTAAATAGAATCGCATCCGTTATCTAAAGCCGCCTGTAAAGATTCAAAATTTCCCGCAGGAGCCATCAACTCAATTTTGTTCATAGCACTACTTTTTAAATTTCAAAACCTCGGATCTTCCTTTCTTAAAAATCTTATTGCTATTGGATTTACCCTTTCGCAATTCTTTTTGTTCTTCGTATGGCAATGCATTTATTTCTTTACAATCATCAGAACAACATTCGTCCATTTTTTCTTTACAAGAATCGCACTGAATAAATAATAAATGGCAAGCTTCGTTAGCACAATTTACATGTACATCGCAAGGAGCACCACATTGATGACAGTTAGAAATAACATCCTCAGAAATTTTTTCAGACTTACGGTGATCAAAAACAAAGTTCTTTCCTTTAAACTTATTTTCTATTCCTTCTTCTTTTACCTGACGGGTATATTCTATAATTCCTCCTTCTAATTGAAATACGTTTTTAAAACCTTTGTGCTTGTAATAAGCACTTGCTTTTTCACATCGAATTCCACCTGTACAGTACATTAACAAGTTTTTATCTTCTTTGTGTTCTTTTAAATCTTCTTCAATAATATCTAACGAATCTCTAAAAGTATCTACATCTGGTGTAACCGCCCCTTCAAAATGTCCTATTTCACTTTCGTAATGGTTACGCATATCCACACAAACAGTATTAGGATCTGCTAACATTTTATTAAAATCCGATGCGTTTAAATGCACTCCTTTATCCGTTACATTAAAAGTCTCATCGTTTAAACCGTCTGCAACAATTTTATCTCTTACTTTAACTTTTAACTTTAAAAAAGATTTATTGTCTTGCTCTACGGCAATATTTAATCGGATGTCTTTTAAAAAAGGAATACTATCTAAATGCTCTTTAAAAGAGTTAAAGTTCTCTGCCGGTACAGACAATTGCGCATTAATTCCTTCTTTGGCAACATAGATTCTCCCTAAAACTTCTAAAGAATCCCATGTTAGAAATAAATGGTCTCTAAATACCTGTGGATTTCCAATATTGTGATACTGGTAAAATGAAATGGTCAAGCGGTCTTTTCCTGCCTCGTCTATTAACTGGGCACGTTCTTCTGCGCTTAACTTATTATACAGTTGCATGCTATATGAATTTAGTTAAACAAATAATTTTTGCAAAGGTACTACAATAGTTGAAAGTATTAAAGTTACAGGTTAAAAGTTGATTCTCGACAAAATTTGAAAAAGGTAAAAACAAAAAAACTGCCCTAAAAGGACAGTTTCTAATCTAAACTAAAACTTATGAAAAACTAATATCTTATAAACTAAACTAACTATACATATTAGTAAACAAATAGCGTGCCAAAAACAAAAAAGGTGCAATGAAAATTCATTGCACCTTTTAAAATATTGTTAGAAACTTTACTATTCTACTCTAAACACTAATGGTAAAGAGAATAATAAGTTTACTTTTCTACCGTTTTGGCTTGCAGGTACCATTTGTGGTAACTTTTCAATAGCTTTCTTAAATTCTTTAGTTAACTCAGGGTTTTTAGACCTTACTCTAACATCAGTAACTTTTCCGTTAATGTCAATTTTAAAGATAGCAGCCATTCTAATTACTCCAGACAATCCTAACTCATCAGCTAAACCTGTATCAAAGTTCTTACTAATGTGTTTGTTTACCTTTTCACTAAAACATTTCTTTTTATCCTTCTTTTTCTCACATCCAGGAAAAATAGCAGGATTTTGAATAGCAGCAAAAGGAATATCTTCGTAAACAACTTCCTCTACTTCGTCGCTATATTCAATTTGCTCGATTTCGATTTTGTCTTCTAATTCTACTTCCGTAGTTTGAATAACTACTTCTTCGATTTCCACATCATCTTCTACCTTCTCAAATTGCTCTGGAGATGGTGGTGGTGGTGGTGGCGGTGGTGGTGGAGGTGTAGAAGGTGGTTTGATTTGCATCATAATCATGTCTTCCACTTCCTCAGACTGGATGGTAGCAGCTTGTAGTTCTTCTACTACTCTGTCGTAAGTTTTATGCTCTATAGCTACGTAAACAACATATAGTGCTAAAACCAACCCCAGCAAGGTGAAAACCTTCGTGAAATTTTCAAGGTTCGATTTAGGATTCTTTTTAACTTCCATTTTTATTCAGTTGAATTGAATTTTAGTCCGATAAAATAACGAAATTAGAATTACACTTGCAAATATAAAGGCCTAACTAATTTCAAAATTAAATAGCCTAGAATCACACCTGTAGAATTTGCCAAAACATCAAGTAAATCGCCAGTCCTATAGGTAGTTAGACTACTCTGTAATACTTCAATAATCACACCATAAATGATAATTATTAAAATTAAATTCAAAAATTTAATATTTATTTTACCTAACTGGCAAGATAAAAGCCAAAAAAATGACAAAACAGTATAAGCAATTAGATGTTTTACCTTATCTGAATTTTCGAATTCTCCTATGTTTGGAACATAACTAATCTTGGCCAAACTTAGCACCATAATAAGTACCGAAAAGCCAATAGCCAAAATAAGACTACTACGCTCCAATAAGTTTTTTATACGCTTCAGCATCTAATAAATTTTGAAAATCTTCAACGTTTTCAGGCTTCACTTTTATCATCCATCCTTTACCGTAAGGGTCTTCATTTACAGCCTCTGGTTCGTCTTCTAACCCTTCGTTAAATTCTATTACCTCACCTGTAATTGGCATAAACAAATCAGATACTGTTTTAACTGCCTCTACAGATCCAAAAACACCATCTGCTTCTACTGTATCATCTAACGTATCTACATCAACATATACTATATCTCCTAATTCGCTTTGTGCAAAATCTGTAATTCCAATTACAACCTCATCTCCTTCTAACCTTACCCATTCGTGGTCTTTGGTATACTTTAATTCTTCTGGAAAGTTCATTTTTTATATTTTAATTGATTATCTCCCTAAATTATAAACTAAGCTAATTCCTGCATTAATAGACTGCCTTGGGTATAAGGTAGAAATAGCATAGCTTGTTACGTTTTGATCGTAGTATAACGATGCCGTAAAATTACGACTTAAATTATAATCTGCCGCAACTTTAATTCCCAATAAGTTTTGACCTCCAACTGGCTGATTCGATTCGGCATCTACACTTCGTATATAAGTCTCATCGGTTCTATAACTAACATCTGCCTTTATATTGATATCTCCTTTTAAAATTCTAGTTTTTCTAAAGAATCTCGATTTGAATTTTACATCTTTAAAACGGTATCCCAAACCAAAAACAAACTCACTTCCAACCATTTCTGACAACGTAGCATTGTTTAAATTTAATGACAAAGATCTGCTTGTATTTACAACTCCTCTTACTGTAAAAGAGTTCTTTAATTTAACATCTAGTTTTATCAATGGAGAAAATGCATCTGTTAGCGTTACTCCAGAATAAATGTAACTAGATTGATAAGGGTTTGACTCGTCAGAATTTAAGTTTGTAGCAAAATTATTTATGGTATACGATGAATTGTAACCATGGGTAAGTGTAAAGTTTGAGAAGTTTCTCTTAAAGAAATCTAAACGCATTAGTCCTTTATAGGTTAATTGCCAATTTGGCACAGGTATCTTTCTAAAAATAGTACCATTAGAAACCTCTTTACCGCTATATGCTGCTAAGAAAGATTGTATTAATACCTGTTGGCTATTTAAAGCTTGCGGATCGTTTACATCTGCTCCTGGATGTATTTCACTTAAAATCTTTGCTCTATTCTCTCTAAAAGTATTAAAAAGCGTTTCTGGATTGCTACCCAATGCTGTTCTTATTAAAGAATAAGAAATATTAAAATTCCCAGAATCGTTTCTTGGAGCCAATTCTAATCCATCTACTCCTTCTGAATTGATAAACTGTTGCTGGCTATTTTCCGTAAAACTTCTATTTGCTGTTAACTGAATATTTAAGTCTTTTATTGGCTTTAAGGTTAAGCTATAGTCCAAATTGGTTAACTCATTCGCACTAAATATTCTATTGTATCTTGTATCGTCACTTGGTGTTTGGCCTATTAACCAAGTTCTATCTACAACATCTATAGTATTATGCCACCCAAATACATAGCCCAAACTTGGTGCTAAGGTTCCATTAAACCTATTTCTTCCTAAGAAACCAACTTGTGGAGTATATCCATTTAAAGAACTATTTAAGTTTTTAGTATAACTTACTCTACCTTGTTTTACACTTGTTAAGACCCCATAAATAATATCTTTAGCAGAAACCTTCTTCTTGGCATTTCTATTTAATGACTTTTTAGAAGCAAATAACTTTTTTAATCCTATCTCCTTGTAAAATTTACTAAAGTCTAAATTCCCTGTTAAATTATGCGTAGCACCGTTGCTTATACTATTTCCAACAATCGCTTCAAAATCTGGAGAAGCAGCCTGCCAGTTAAAATTACCTGTATAAGAGTAATCTGCATTTACAAAACTTAAAAACGGTATTTTATTAATAGGTAGCTTATAAGTAGCTGTTAAATTCTGATTGTAATTGGTAGGTCTACCTATCTCAAAGAAATTAGAATAAATGCCTATTTGGTCTATTTCGTCTTCTGTAAGATTTCCATCACTTTCAAAAGCATCGTATACATAACTATTATTAGCGTTAAAACTTAAGTTAATAGCATCGGACAATTGATATCCTACCCTATAATCCCAATTAAACATAAAGTTACGTTGTTTTAAGGTTGGTATCTCCAACCCTGCTGTTTCTAACAGATCTCTAGATTTAAACTCGTTATAGGTTCTATTGATATTACTATTTACCGTAATATCTGTAGGTAATAAGTTAAAATTAAAGTCTTTTAATAGTTTTAATCGTTTGCTATTAAACAGCTTAGATTTCTTAAAAGGTCGTATTTCTATTTGTTTGAACTTAAACGAATAATTTGCCGATGCATTTACATTTTGCTTTAAATCCTTTTCTATCACATAGCTTTCGTTTAAGGCATCGCTATAGCTATAAGAAACACTAAAGTTTTCTATATCATAAATTTTAGGTTTACGCAAAGATCCAGTAGTTCTGTCTTTTTTAACATTGATAAAACTAATTCCTCTACGTTTGTTCTTAACCTCTATATTTTTAGTATCAACATCTGAGCCTTTTACTTGTACGTCTTCGTATCTAGGATCGAACTTAGGGGTTCTAATTTCTTCTGAAACTGTATAGTTTACTGGAATACGAACGTTCCATTTTTTAGGTAGTAACTGCCCTACATTTACACTGGTATTTACACTATACCCTTTTATTTCTTCCTGACTACGTTCGTTAACTGTTTGATCTATATTACCAAACCCAATAGATTGATATCCTCCTGTTGCCGAAATTTTAGCAAAGTCTGCAATGGTTGCATCTGCAGATACCGTAGTTGCCCAACCTCCCTGATTGTCGAACCCAGCCATACGTAGTTCGTTGAACCAAATTTCTGCCGATTTTTCCGTTACATCTGCATTTTTAACCCCTAAAAATATAGTTCTTACATTGGATAAATTTGGATTTCCTTTTACACTAATAACCGTTCCATTATTTTCGGTAGGAGTATAAATTTCCGAAGCAGAAAGTTTTGCGTTGTCTCTAGCCAATTTAACGGCTACTAAATCTTTTAAAGCAATGTCTAAATTACTTTCTTCTGGCCATACTAAATCTGCACTAACCACATTTCTAGTTGCTAAATTGTCTACTTTGGTAACTTTTAATGGAATTTCTACCTGGTAAAAGTTATCGTTTGTATCAGAACCTAAACGGATTACCGCTACTAAGTCATCGTCACTAACGGTATTTAATTGCAATTCTTCTGTATGCATAAACATTTTTAAACGCTTAAACATACGCATGTCTACATTTACATTTTTGTAAACCCCAACCGTATTATCTTGCTGTAATTTGTCTACCCTAACCACCAAAGATTGTTCGTTTTGCTGTAGCACATTAGAAGTCCCTTGCAAACGTTCTCTAGTAATGGTTGGTGGTAAAGTATAATTAATTGGAACTCTGTTTTCGTTTTCTTCAAAGTTTACCACTCCTGTTTCTAGTCTGTTTTCAACAGCATCTGGATCTCTATCCTCAATTAGATTGTTCTCATCAATAATTTTTTCGTAAATACGCCAATCTCCTCTTACCAATTGCATTTCTGCAAAACGTAGGTTGATTGGAATTTCGAAATCTGTTAAGAACATACGCATAAAACGAATGGTTTGGAAATTGTTAATTCCTCCTAAAGATTGTCCGTCGGAAATTGGAATTCTAAACAAATACCACTTGAAGTTTTCTTGGTTTCCATTTTCTAAGGTAACCGGAATATTTTTTTCGTCTATGATATATTGGTTTCTTGCTTTGCTTAAGTTGTTTTGCGACAAATCAACTTTGTATTGCCAATAGGCATTTAAGGTATTCATTGTCTGGTCTCTATCTACATCTTCTACGTCTGGATTATTGGTTGCAGAACTTGGAAAAGATTCTCTGTTTAAACCTGCTGTTGGTGAGTTTCCTTCTGGGTTGTTATAGTTCTTATAACGCTGTAATATAGATGCATTGTTTCTATCTAAAGTTTCTCCTCTAAAGAATTGATAGTTATCAAAAGAAGGGTCTAAATTACCATTTAAATCCCTGTAAGTTAATAAAGCATCAGGTATACGGCCTCTTAAAGTATCTACTTCCGTTTGATTTTTCATACCATCATACCCTACATCCTGATTACTTCTAGCATCGTCTCCTGCTCCAAAAGCGTACAACAGCGATTTTTCTTTAGAAACATGTGAAACATCGGTATATAGAACTTTTGTTAAATCACCATCTTCTGGTAATCCGTTTTCAAAACTCTTCCTATCATCACTTAAAATATCTTCAGATACGTTTCCTAAATCAAAATACAAAGTCCCTTTTTGATTTGTAGGTGTAGGATTTGCAACAATTCCTTCTCCATTTTTAATACTGTACTTATCATAAGGATCTTGTAGCCAAAACTCTATATACTGAATATTAGACCTCTGAAAATCTGTGGTAACCAAACCTCTGGTAATACCCGCCCAGTTCTGCTCTGGATTAGCAACCTCTTCGGGTCCATCTTCCCTAACAGGTTCAGAATAGTTATAAGGTCCTCTTTCGTTTGGATAGTACGTTAAATCAAAGGTTCTTACATTATTCCTTTGGGTAACATCTAAGTTTCTTTCTGGGAATAATTCATTATTTCCAATAGGTCTTGTTTCTGCTCTAGACAATTCATCAGTGTCTATATTCGCTGGTTTTAAACCAGATCTACCATAAAAAAGTTGATCGATATTGTACCATGCCAATTTTCCACGTTTTTTTCCGTTTTCAATCCCTTTAATAAGACCATTGTACTTATTTTCATCGCCTACAACTAAAGGTGTACTTGCCATAGACCAGTTCTGAGCCACTCCCATGTTAATTGGAATTTGCGCTCCTTCAAAATCGTCTACATAAGTGGTAGCCTCTCCTCCAATATCTATACTAGAAGGAGTACCTGGTTTTAAATACGCAATATCTCCACGAACCGAAATGGTAGACGGTGCATCGGTATCTATGTTTGGTAAATAATTTACCATGTCTGTTAAGAAAGGAACGTCTCCACTATAATTAACATTTAACCCATACATAGAGTTGTTAATTGGGTCTTGTCCTAACTGTACTTTGTTACTAATAGGTCTCTCTCTAATATTTAAATAGGTAGCACCTAATACAAACTTGTCCGTAAATTTATGCTCTACGTCTACTCCAATAAACGTTTTTTGTTGCTGATTAAAAAACGTATTGTTCTCTAAAGAAACATTAATGGCTTGTCCCGAAGATTTAATAGCTGGGTTGATAACTTTTACCCTACCCGCAAAATAATCTACGGTATAATCTACCCCCTCAATTAAAGGAATACCACCAGAAGTTACCGTAACCGAACCTCTTGGAACGTTAAAAGCCCCTAAGGGAATTCCATCGTCTCCACTAGAAGTATACAAACCTGTTACAAAGAATTTATCTTTATTCTGATAATCGTTTTCTGCCACAGAAGCGGTTGTGGTATACAATTCGTTAAATGGATATTTTTCTTTATCCTCTGTTTCTTCTAAAATATTTTCTAAATCACGACCAAAAGGCTCAATGGTTGGAAAAATAATGGCTCCATTTCTAGAGTTTACCGTAATACCTTCTATAAAATCAAAGAAACCATCTCCTTTTTGGTAGTCCTTACCTTCTTTTATACGGGTTAAATTATTATTTGCATCTAAACGGTCTAATCTAGTAGCATTTAGAATGGTACGTTCTTTTATATCATCCCCTTTAGCATTTAATAAATTATTGGTTGCTTGTCCTGTAGCATCTTCTCTATACAACAAACTAAATCTAAATCCTTCTTTATCTAAATTATAAGCTCCAATATTATATACGTTCTTCATCATTAAGTCCCACACCTTCTCTTCGGTGTTAATTAATTGAGGTCTTAATAATTTTACAACAATATTATCATCACTAGAAATACCATCGGTAGACAATTCTCCTACTCTGTGTACTTCTCCATTCTCTAAATATTCAAAGGCAACCGCTAAAATATCTCCATCATTTAAACGAGCATTTAAGGAAATATATCCTAATTGCCTGTTAAAAGTAAACTCATCTGCCCTTAATTGTCTTGCATTTTCTACAATGGCATAGTCAGAACCATTTCTATAAGCCGCTAACTCTGAAGTTACATTTTGTACATCTCTTAAAGCTGTTACATTAGTTCCTATATAATTTTTTAAACTATTAACTTTGTTATCTGGCAATACATTGTTAGGGTCTCCTGTAATTGGTTCTTCTACTACATTGGTACTGCTTATATTGCTTTTGGTAATGTCGTATCTGTCTTTACCAGCTTCTCCTAAATCTACCAAACCAACAATATTCCTTACATCTTGTGTATTGGTATTACGGTTGGTTACCCAAACTTCTATTTTGGTAACCTGAATATTAGAGTTGATTAGTGGCAATCGTTCTAAGGCATCGTTGTAGGTATTTCTAAAATATTGTGAGATAAAGAAATGTCTATTGTTGTCGTATTGAGTTGTTCTTAGTTCGAACTCTGTTAGTGCCGAAGCTCCTTCTGCTACAATATTTTTAGCCTGAGATTGTTGTTGCGAAAACACCCCTGTAATGGTTGTTGGACCAAATTGAAATTGAGCCTTTACCCCAAATAAACTCTGAGAACCATTGATAAGGTTGTTCTTAATATCCATATTGATATTACCCACCTCTAATTTTTGAATTAAATTGTCTTCGTTTGGTTGAAAATCTAATTTTAACTGGTTCTGAAAACTAAATGTTGACTGTGTATCGTAGTTTACCTCAGCGGTTAATACTTTTCCAACTTTAGCGGATAAGTTAGCTCTTATTTGCTGCTCAAAATTAGGCGTAAAATTACTTTGATTGTCTTCTGAAAGTAACGGGTTCTCTATTTTTTGATAAAACCCTCCTATGTTTACGGTTAAAGAACCTCTGGGTACCAACTTAATCTCGGTTCCACCAAACAAGGTTTCAAAGAACTTATTGTTTACATACATTGTAGGCAATAAATCTTTCTGAGCCTCTTTGCTCCCTTTTTTCTTACCATCTACAGCAGCAGACTTATCTCTAAAGTATTTATGAATGTCTTTTCTAAGTCGGTAGTTCTTGTATTCCTCTTCTGTGTAGTATCTAGGCAAACCAAAACTAGTTCTTCCTATACGCTCTCTAACAACATACCTTCCAACACTTGGATCGTATTTTACTTCTTCATCTGCAGGATTATTTAGGTACAAAGAACCTTCCTGAAAATTGGTAAAAGGATATTTCATTTTTGGAATGGAATCCTTTTGCAACTCGTTGGGTTGTTTATCTTGTGTAAATCCCTTGGTTAGGGATAAAGAAAAAAATAGTAGTATTAGAAAATTTCTTTTCAATCTAAGTTATAATTTTTTAAGAGCCAACTTAATAAGCCCTTCCACATTTACACTTGGCTCTTCTTTTAAAATAGAAGTTACCACTTTCTCTGCCTGCCTTTTTACAAAACCTAAAACTTCTAATGCAGATAACGCTTCTTCTTTAATACTATTGTTATTCGTCACTTCAATTTCTGGCAATCCAATAGTTTTGGTCACTTTATCTCTTAACTCAATAATTACTTTCTGAGCAGTTTTGGCTCCAATTCCTTTTACAGACTGTATTACCGCTACATTTTCCGAAGACAATGCATGCTGAATTTCTTCGGTTGTTAACGAAGAAAGCATGGTTCTGGCAATACTAGGTCCTATTCCTGAAACAGAGATTAGCAATTTAAAAATTTCTCGCTCTAAAACAGAAGCAAATCCGTATAAAGTATGAGAATCTTCTCTAACTATTAAATGCGTGTAAATTTTTACAGATTCACTGTCTGGTAAAACAGAAAATGTATTTAGTGATATGTTTAAAAAATAACCTACGCCATTGCATTCCACAATGGCGTAAGTAGGATTCTTTTCAACAAGTTTTGCTTTTAAATGTGTAATCATTTAATTTTATTGGTTTTGTGCATCAATAACAGCAACGGCAACCGTGTTTACAATTTCGTCTACACTTGCTCCTAACTGAACCACATGTGCTGGTTTATTTAGCCCCATTAATAACGGTCCAATAGACGTTGCATCGGTTAATTCCTTAATCATTTTATAAGAAATATTTGCTGCATCTAAGCTAGGAAAAATAAATGTATTTGTCTCCTTTCCACACAAGTCTGAGAAAGAAAATTCTTTTTCTAACAAATCGTGGTTTAAAGCAAAGTCTGCCTGAATTGGTCCGTCTACATTTAAATCTGGTCTTTTGGCCTTAATAATCTCTACTGCTTGCTGCACTTTTGCAACTCCTTTAGACGGTACACCTCCAAAGTTTGTGTACGATAAGAAAGCAATATGCGGCTCTATAGCAAAGATTTTTGCCATACCACTGGTCAACTCGGCAATATTTGCCAAAGTTTCGGAATTAGGGTCTATGTTTACTGTAGTATCTGTAAAAATTAAAGGCCCTTTTTCTGTTAACATAATGTTTGCAGCAGCTATTTTAGCAACCTCATCTCTTTTACCTATTGTTTCAAAAATTGGTTTTACGGTAGACGGATAGTTTCTAGAATACCCAGATACCATTGCATCTGCATCTCCCTCGTTTACCATCATAGCAGCAAAATAATTACGTGTAATCATATGCTTTCTAGCATCTAACAAACGAATTCCTTTACGTTGACGTTTTTTCCAATACTTAATTGCATATTCCTCTGCTTTCTCAGCATACTCATCGCTCTTAGGATCTATAATTTCTATTTCTGTATCAAATCCTATTTCTTCTTTTAATGCTAAAATTAATTCTTTGTTTCCTAATAAAATTGGAATGGCAATTCCATCATCCGAAGCAATTTGTGCTGCTTTTAACACATTCATATGCTCTGCCTCTGGAAACACTACTTTCTTAGGATCTTTTCTAGAACGTGTAATCAACATACGCTCAAACTTACTACCTGCTCCAGAACGCTCCATTAATTCATGAATATACGCATCCCAATCTGTAATTGGTTCTTTGGCAATTCCACTGTCCATAGCTGCTTTTGCAATGGCTGGTGGCAATTCGTAAATTAACCTTGGATCGAATGGTTTAGGAATAATGTATTCTTTACCGTATTGTAAGTTCTTTTCTCCGTAAACAATATTTACTTGTTCTGGTACATTCTTCTTAGCCATATCTGCCAACGCATTTACAGCTGCCATTTTCATTTCTTCGTTTATTCCGGTAGCTCTAACATCTAACGCTCCTCTAAAAATAAACGGGAAACCTAATACATTGTTCACCTGGTTAGGATAGTCCGAACGACCTGTAGCCATAATAACATCCTCGCGAGTAGCCACCGCTACATCGTAGTCTATTTCTGGAGTTGGGTTAGCCATAGCAAATACAATAGGATTTGGTGCCATGGTTTTTAACATCTCTGGCGATAAAGCTCCAGCTACAGACAATCCAATAAATACATCTGCACCGTGAATAGCCTCTTCTAAAGTTGTAAAATCTGTATCTACTGCAAATTCTTTCTTTTGCTCATTTAAATCCTCACGCTTGGTAGAAATTACACCTTTACTATCGCACATTAAAATATTTTCTGGTGCCACTCCTAAAGCCTTGTACAATTTGGTACAAGATATTGCTGCAGCTCCTGCTCCGTTTACTACCACACGTATTTTGGTAATGTCTTTTTCTGTTAATTCAACCGCATTTTTTAAAGCGGCAGCAGAAATAATCGCCGTACCGTGTTGGTCATCGTGCATTACAGGAATGTCTAATTCCTCTTTTAAACGTCTTTCAATCTCAAAAGCTTCGGGTGCTTTAATATCTTCTAAGTTAATTCCCCCAAAAGTTGGAGCAATTGCTTTTACAGTTTCTATGAATTTGTCTACATCTTTGGTATCTACTTCAATATCAAAAACATCAATATCTGCAAAGATTTTAAACAATAGCCCTTTTCCTTCCATCACAGGTTTTCCTGCTAAGGCTCCAATATCTCCCAAACCTAACACCGCGGTTCCGTTAGAGATAACAGCTACTAAGTTTCCTTTAGAAGTATATTTGTAAGCATCTTCTGGGTTCTTTTCGATGGCCAAACAAGGAGTAGCAACTCCTGGTGAATAAGCCAACGCTAAGTCTCTTTGTGTAGCGTACTTTTTAGTAGGTACCACCTTAATTTTACCCGGTTGTGGGTGCTGGTGATAGTCTAAAGCTTCTAGTTCTTTTTTGGTATAAGTCATATTCTGGTTTTTGTAGCCACAAAGATACTATTTGTAAGTTCTCATAAAATTAATAGCTCTTTTTTGATGAATCTTTACTATTTTGATACTTAATGGAAAAACCAATGCAAAAAAACAAACGATACTAGAAAATACTTGCGATATTTTTAGGAGAATTGGCCTTTTTAACTCTTATTTAAAGTAATCTCTAGTGCTTATTTTAAGTACGTATTCATTATTTGACTTACTTTTACCTAAGATTTAGGGCTACAAACCATCCTTTATTTTAATAATCTTAGCAATGCATCTTTGTAAAAAAATCAGTTTCTTTTTGGGAATAGTAGTCTGTCTAATAAGCTGTTCCAATACAGAGAAAAAATCGCTGTCTGTTAAAGAAATAGTTAAAAGTGAATCAAAAGCTGTTATTAGTAAAACTAAACTTTCTCCTGTCCTCTTAATTGCTCCTAAAAACCAATGGGTATCTACAGAAGATAAAACCATCAGCAAAGTTAAAAACAACGTAACTTTTGTATGGAAAGCACCAGATAATACTATTACTCACGAAATTATTCTAAGAAATTTAAGAACCGGACGAGTTATAAATAAGCGAACTTCTAAAGAAACACTCACGCTTTCCCTCTTTACAGACACTCCTTATGAATGGTTTGTAGTTTCTAAAACCAAAAACAAGGAACATACTTCTAGTAAAAAGTGGCAATTTTACACTCACAAAAAAGTAAATAAAAACCGTGCTCCAGAAAAAGCCATGGCAGAATTTCCAGAAGATAAAGCCATCGTAGATTATTGGAACCAAACTCCTGAGCTTAGGTGGGCTGCCAACGATGCTGACGATGATATTGTAAGCTATGAAATCTATTTTGGAAAAGACAAACTTCCTACAAAACCTACTATAATTACCACCAATACCAAATACAACTTTGATGCAGATACTATTGTATTTGGATCAAAATTCTTTTGGCAGATAAAAACCATAGACTCTAAAGGAAATACTTCTGTTTCTAAGGTCTATTCTTTTACGTTGATGTGTTCTAAGTGTCAGTAGATAAGGTTTATTATAGACTAGGATTGCAAATCCGAGTCTATAATAAACATTTACAAAAAACTCTTTCTGTAGCAAGAATATTTTATCATGCTAACTTGTTTTAATCATAGAATACTGGTTAACAATAGAACATAGGTATCAATTAACTGTAATATTTTTAACTGTATATTTAATATTTTGAAGTTTCTCTCTAACCTCTTCAATCCATGGCAATTTACTTAAGTGTGTTGATGTTGGAATGTCTGATTCGAAATAAGGTAGATTTTCAATATTATTATAATATATAGTCAAAATATTAGCTTTTTCTAAACCATTAGACTCATCTATGTCCCCAACAAGAATATCATCAATTATATTATAGGTTTCCGTATTTTGTAGAAACAACTGAATTCCTAAACAATAAGTTTTATCACCATCAAATGGAGTAGAAATTATGTGATAATGAAAAATCTGATAAGGCAAACTGTCTAACACTTTTTTAACACTGCTTCCCTTGTATAGACTTAACTTCTTCACAAAAATATTATCTAAATTTTGAATGGTATCAACTTCGTTTTGAGCTGATAAATTGTATGTGCAAATTATACACAAAATAAATAAAATCTTACTCATGTTTTTTACATTTAGTTGAGGTTAATCTAACTGCTTTTGTTATTGGATCGACTACACCAGATGGCTCAGATTTTAAATCCGAGTCTTTACCCAATTCGCCTTAGTAGTACTTATAAAGTACCCTTTATTATTTTCTATGGATTTGTATCTAGAGGGCATAGCTTTTTTTCTAAAAATAATAAAAAATGCCAACTAATAAGTAGTTGACATTTCGTGTGATATATATAGATTTAGATTGCAAATATGAGTCCTCTAATTTACTCTTCAATTTTATTTTTCAAAACTTTAACAGCCTCTGATTTAATTGGTTTCCAGAAATAATCAATTAACGATTTTTTATCCTTGAATTTACCCTTATTCAATATTTTTTGAACACGTTCTTCGTTGTTTAATAAATCGTAAATAAAGTCTAAAGGTGAGATAATAACAACAGAGCCTATATCCATTTTATATATAGCCGCGTATAAAATAAACACGGATAAATCATGAGTATCTCCATTTAAATAAGGATAAAGTATTTTGGGGTTATTCTTAACAAGATCAGACACTTTAGTGAGCCATTCACCATCTATACTGCTATCTTTTAGTTTAATTCTATTCTTTAGAGGTGTGTCACCTAAAACTGAGTTTTCTAAATAGATTACACCCTCCTCTTCTTTAGACTTGTCATATTGGGAATAGAGCTCAGAATCTAGTATAGCTTTGTTATTTGTAAAATTTATCATTAAACTATCTATCTCTTGTGCTGTTCCCCTTAATGAAACTAACAAAATAAGTATTAATATATTTCTCATAAATTTAATGATATTTACATCAGATGGTTCGGATTTGCAATCCCGGTCTTTACCCAATTCACCGTAGTAATACTTATAAAGTACCTCGTATTCTTTTCTGTGGATTTGTATTTGGAAGGCATAGCTTTTTTTCTAAAAATAATAAAAAATGCCAACTAATAAGTAGTTGACATTTCTTGTTATGTGTTATACTATAGACTCGGATTCCAAATCCGAGCCATCAGGTAAATGCACTCGAAAGTCCAGAACCTTTTATTTAGATTCGGGACTCTTGTTATAGATTTTTACTAGGTCTTTGTCGAGTATCAAAAACTCTAACAATGTATATTTTCGTCTTTCCTATTCTGTAAGTAATTTTACAATGATTGTTTACCAAGTAGCGATATTCATGTTTTAGATGTTCAAACATTTTATCAACTTGTCCGTATTCTGTTACATCTAATTCTGAACTTTCTAATATTTCTGTGCTCTTTCTTAAATTCGTTGAGATTTCTAAAGCTTTTAATGCTCCGTATAATTTTAGATTGAACTTTGTTACTTTTTCTAAATCTTTAGTGGCTCACTTTGACCAGGTAACAGGTTTGATTACGATACCCAACCTTCAATCATTTTTTGAACTTCTGACTGGCTATAAACTCTACCAGCTTCGATGTCTTCTTCTCCTTCAGCTATCATTTTATCCATATGTTTTTGAGCAACATAAGATTTCATTACTGCATAAAGTCCTTTCAACGTAGACTCATCTTCGTTCTTGATTAACTCAAACATTTCTTGTTGCATTTCTAAACTACTCATAACTAACATATTTATTACAAATTTAAGGTTTTATATCTACATTCACCTAAAACAAAGGCAAACAAACTACCTCTAAAACTGATTCTAAATCAGAATAGTTTCTTGCAGAACTAAACAAATAATCTTCCGGATTCTCCACTATTCTTTCTTTAACAGGATTATTATGAATATAATTAATCTTTTGTTTTATAAACTTCTGAGAGAAAACTTTCTCTGCATAATATCCGTTTTGCCAAACTTTGAATTCCTGGTTTCTTTTTAAATGTTCACAAGCATCTGCAAACATTTTTAACAACCACTCTCTTCTACTATCTGGTTCGTTTTGTATGGTTTCAATTATCTTCTTTGCTGTAAACTTCTTAAAATCCCTCATAATTTCTGAAACCGTTTGTTCCCCATCGTCTCTACACAATAAATGTATATGGCTAGACATAATACAATAAGCATAAATTTCTAATCCTTTGTTTTTAGAACAATATTGTAAACTGTCAACTATTACGCTTCTTAATGACAAACGTGTAAATAAATCTACCCAATTCACCGTTGTAATTGTTATAAAATATCCCTGGTATCCTTTTCTATTGCTTTGTATCTGGAAGGCATAGCTTTTTTCCTAAAAATAATAAAAAATGCCAACTACTCAATAGTTGACATTTCTTGTTATGTGTTATATTATAGAATCGGATTCCAAATCCGAGCCATCAGGTAAAGGACTTATATAAATACAATCCTCTTTAGTTCCAATAAAACTTAGAAAAGCCCTGAAGAATTTGAATTCTTCAGGGCTTTTGTTTTTTATAAATTCGGATTACAAATCCTAATAAAAAATAGTTACTCGTTAGCAAACGAGAACCAGCAGGAGATTTACTTATGCTACTCTCAATCAGTTACAAACTGGTTGAGAGTATATTACTCAAAAAAAGACTAACAAGATTAAATGTTACAATAAAAAAACCTCCTAGAACAATACCATTAGAAAAGATATGTTTCAAAAAAAAAGTTCTTGTTAAAATTGAATACCTAATTTCTAAAATTAAGAATAGTAGACTAAAAAGAACATTTAAATAGCTAAAAATGATAGTAAAAACAGATGGAAACACAAAAGAAAAAAATAAAAAGAGACTAAAAATAAAAATGTTTATCACCCTTAATTGTTTTGTGATACTAAAGCTTTTTACATCCCCACCTGCTTCCCTATTCTTCATATTAATTTTATATTGGTTGATAATTATTTGCTGCCAAAATATTATTAATCTGATTTAATAATACTTCATTAAATTCCTCAGAAACTAAGTGTATCTCATTTCTAACTTTTAAACGGAGAATCGGGATATAAGGCTTATCAACATATTCATCTATGATTTGTTCCATCTCTATGGTTGTAAAATTATTATTTAGTGCATCCATAATCAAATTTTTAAAAACCAAATGGCTCGGATTTGGAATCCCGGTCTTTACCCAATTCGCCTTAGTAGTACTTATAAAGTACCCTTTATTATTTTCTATGGCTTTGTATCTGGAAGGCATAGCTTTTTTTCTAAAAATAATAAAAAATGCCAACTACTCAATAGTTGACATTTTTTATGATATGTATAGGCTCTGATTGAATACTTAAATCCGAGCCATTCGATAAAATTCTCACTCTTCTATCTTATTTTTCACAAATTTTACAGAAATTTCTTTAATTGGGCTCCAGAAGAAAGTAACTATTTCCTTCTTATTTTTAAACTTCCCTTTACTAATTATTTTATTTACCTCATCAGCATCATTTAATCTTGAATACATAAAATTTATAGATGGTAAAGTTTCTCTTGCTTCAAATAGATCAATATTATATGTATGTGCTAGCAAAATAAACACTGCTAAATCATACTCATCTTTTTCCAAATATGGAAATAAAATTTTCGGATCCTTTATAACTAAACTTGAGACCTTATTTAACCACTCCTTATTGTACTCATTATTTAATTTTATCCTGTTTTTAATAACCAATTGGTCAGCATAGGAGTTTTCTATATAAGTAGAATCGTCAGCTATCATTTTTTCAGAATCATAACTCGCATAAAATTCTGAATTATTAAAAGCTTCTAGATTTGTAAACTCTTTCATTAAATCGTCTATACTTTGACCATAACACAAAGTATTAAACACACAAAATAAGATTAACATTATATTTCTCATAGAACTAATATGTAAAAACAGATAGCATTCTATAAACACTAACCTATTTAGTTATTCCTTCTTCTCCAAAAAATCTTGGAACATTTTTTTTGCTTGTACACTTTTTTTCCCATCATCCCATGAAATCAAATGAATTTCATTTTCTGTAAGTGTTGGGTATTTTTTCTTTGTATCAGGATGAATCTCTCCATCTGGATATAAAATCCATAAAATATCAAAAAAAGCTGGGATACTACATCCTTCCGCTCTTAAGGTATAGGTATACAAAAACAATACAAATGCAGCTATTTTATGTTCGTCACTATCAAAATATGGCAATAATGCGTTTGGATCTTCCTTTATTAATTTGGTTATGTTTTCTAATACCGATGTATTTACCCCCTCTTTAAATTTTACAGAAGAGTTTTCTACACAAGGATTTGCCAAATAGCGAGAACTACCTCCAGGCTCTGCAGGAAGCCACACATCGTAATTATCGGTATCTGTATAGGGCTCTAAATACTTAATAGCATAGCTATTCGTAAAAACATCCATTCCCTCCTTTAAAGTCTGACCTTTTGTGTATAAGGAAACAAAAAGTAAAATTAAGAGTGTATAGTAATTCATAAAAATTTAAAGAAACTGTATCTCATAATGTTTATCAACAAGTTAGTCTTTCGTTTTTGCTTCAACTGCTGCTTTTAACCTCTGATTAGCTTCTGAAGCTATATTTAACCATATAGAATTCAACATGTACTTTGCGGGATTTTCGCCACTAGGAACAGGGTCTTTTTCAGTTGTATAATAGTTAACCTCTTTATCATTAAAAACATCTCTCTTAAGATTATTTATATAAATTCCTTCTTCTGTATTATTTGTTATTGGAGGTAAATCAATTTCAAACACAGTCATCAATAAAATATATGCTGCTAAATTTTTTTCCTTCGAATCTAAATAGGAATTAATAATATTAGGATTTTCTTTAATAAGTTTTGTTATTTGTGTTAACCAAATAGAATCTACACCCACAATTTTAATACTTCTATGTGTAGAAAAAGGTAAAGGTATTTCATCATCTATCTTATGTTGTTCTTTTGTAAATAATTCTATATGTTCTAGCGCATACAGATTATCAAAGTCTTTCATTAAATCATCTAATGTTTGACTGTAACACAAAGTATTAAACACACAAAATAAAATTAGTATATATTTTTTCATTTTTTTATTTAAGTTAATGAAAATCCAAGATCAACTGTCATATTAGGTTGTAAACCAGATGGCTCGGATTTGCAATCCGAGTTCTTATACAATTATAACAAAGGCAATATAAATCTAACTCTTTGTTTTTAAAGCAATCTTTTAAACTATCTACGATTCCTATTCTTAAGATAAACACATAAATAAATCTACACAATTCACCTTAATTAACTTTATAAAATACCCTTATCTTTTTCTATGGCTTTAACCTGTATGTATTTTTATTGCTACAATTATTATGTTAGATTCGAATTGTAAAATTAAATACTAATCACCCTTCTAAGTTATTTACTCTTGTAAAAGAAGCTCTGTTGCTGGATCATTTTTGTTCTGTTGTAACTTTTTTACGCGCTCATATAACTTATTTAAGTTTAGAACACCATCCTCCCATAAATTTTCTATTTCTATGTTCAACGTTTGATTGTCTGTATTTTGATGTTCTACAATTTGACCAAAAACAGACATTTTTATTTTATCAAATAAAAAACCTTTAATATAAAATCTAGCATAAGATTCTTTCCTGTTATCTTGATACCATCTGCCACTTTTTTCCATAAAGAGTAGACTAATAGGGCTATTTGATTTATAAGCACCCCAACCCATGTTAAAATAAATAAGACTATACTTGTTACTCTTATATTCAAAATTTACTTTATGAATAAATTCAATAAAACAATTGTTGTTCTTGTTTTCACTTCTAAATTTTAATAACTCTTTTGCTTCTTCCTCAGTTTCACTTTTTAATAAGTTGTAATTATTCCAATCTAATGTTGTTGAACTCATAATTGAAACAGCAACATCTTCTGGTGTTAAGTTTTTTACTTGCGATTTGGAAGTATATTCTGATGCATATCTCTTCGCTTGTAATGGATATTGATAAAATTCTAAATTAAATTGATTCCCATCTAAAACGGCATTACAAGTGTATAATTTTTGTGACATCATTTTTCCTGTAAATAATAATAGTCCTATAAATACTGATATATTCTTCATTTTTTTATTTAAGTTAATGAAAATCCAAGATCAACTGTCATATTAGGTTGTAAGCATAACTTTGCTTCCTTTATACAATAACTTGAATCTTCCTTTCTTGTTCTATTTGGGTCATTTAATGTTAATATATCGTGAACGAACCCTGTTTCGACACGTCCTACTATACCCATAGCTTGGATTTTAAATCCGAGTCTTTACCTAATTCACCGTAGTAATTAGTTATAAAATATCCCGTATTATTTTCTGTGGCTTTGTATTTGGAAGGCATAGCTTTTTTTCTAAAAATAATAAAAAATGCCAACTAAATTAGTAGTTGACATTTATTATGATATGTATAGGCTCTGATTGCAAATATGAGTCCTCTGGTTCATTCCTGTAGAAACCAAAGAATGATGTTTTACGATATAGCAAAAGACCCTTTATAAACTATTTTATGGTCACCAACTGCTTAAAAGCCGAAAAGAAAAATAGGATTAAATACGATTGGTAGAGACACCAGAACCACAAGTTTTTTAAATTGGTTTGGAACTCCATGGGTTCTGGAGTTAAAATGTTTCCGTTATTAGTTTTCCAAACTAAAAAACCAGAGTATAATAAACCTAAAGACAAAGCCGCATGTCCTACAATTACCAAGAAACGGATTCCTATGTTTGCTTTGGGTAAAAAAGCCTTTTTAAAGTAAATAACACTCCCTAAAAACAAACCATAAAATGGAACTGCCCAAATAATATTAGGCATTAGAAATTGTGTTCCTAGAACATCAAAATTAGATAAGAATAAGACGGTACAAAGTGTTAAAACAACTATTAAAACGTTAAACTTTTTCATTTTTTAGGATTTGGTGAATGGTTTGCATAATGGTATTGGTAGCTCCTAAATTCTGAGTTACATAATTTTTGGTAATCGTTGCTTTTTGGTCTCTTACTACCTCATTATCTCTTATTTCTGTTAAAAAAGAAACTAAATTTTGAGTATTATCTACGCTTGTAATTCCTTCTAAAGCAACTAAGTCTTGTACTTCTTTAAACTTTTTAAAATTAGGCCCAATTACAATTGGCAATCCGTAAGTAGCCGCTTCTAGCGTGTTGTGTACTCCACTCTTGGTATATCCTCCACCTACATAAGCTACGTTTGCATAGGCATATATCTTAGACAAAATACCATAAGTATCTACAATAAACACCTGGTAGTCTGCCAATGCTTTCCCTTCTTTTTCGGTAAACAGAATGGTTTTCTTTTCTAAACTTTCTTTTAGTTCTTGAATCTGTCCTTCCTTTACATTGTGCGGTGCAAGAATAAATTTCTCATTCTCCTTAGCGTGCTTGTTAATGTATTCCACCAACTGAACCTCATCTTCTGGCCAAGTACTACCCGCCACTAGTAAATAAGAATCTCCTACAAATTCGTTTATAAAATCTAACTTTTCATTGGCATCTAATAACTTCTGAACTCGGTCAAAACGAGTATCTCCTGCAATGGTTGCATTGGTAAAATTAATAGTGGCTAATAAAGATTTAGAAGTTTCATCTTGTACAAAGAAATGGGTAAAAGCTTTAAAGGCTTTGCGCATTAAACCACCTAAGGGTTTAAAATAAATTTGTCCTTCATTAAAAATTCCCGAAACCAATAAGGTTGGAATTTTGTGTTTTTGGAGTTCGAATAAATAATTTGGCCAAAACTCATATTTAATAAATACCGCCAAATTGGGCTTTAAACTAGCAATCCACTTTTTTGCATTGCTTGCGGTATCCATAGGTAAATAGCAAACGGCATCGGCTAAATTGTAGTTCTTTCTAACCTCGTAACCCGATGGTGAAAAAAAGGTAACTACTATCTGATAATGAGGATACTCTTTCTTGATTTCTTCTATAATAGGTCTCCCCTGTTCAAATTCACCCAGCGAAGCTGCATGAATCCAAAAGACAGGTTTAGTGCTATCTATTTGATTTTCTATTTTTGGAAAGCTCTCTTTTCTACCTTCTACAAATAGTTTCATTTTAGGATTAAACAGCGCTACAATCCTTAATGTATTGGTTGCTAAATGTGTAGAAATATTGTACAATAATTGCATAGCACAAAACTAAAAAATTAGCGTTTGGTTTACTCCATATCCCTTTTATTTTTTATTTTGGAATAGGTTTTGATATTTCTATCAATGAACAAAATGAAAATAACTATGAAACACTTAGTATATATATTGTTTTTAAGCATTTTAAGTGTAAATGCACAAAGTAAAAGTGCTTATAAAAATGGAGAAAAAATTACCTATAGAATTCACTACGGTGTAATAAATGCAGGTTATGCATCTATAGAAATGAAAGAAATTGTACAAGACAACAAAAAAATAGAGCATGTAAATGGAAAAGGTTGGACTACCGGAATGTTGCGTTGGGTATTTCCTGTAAAAGATAACTACCAATCTTTTATAGATAAAAAAACGGGATATCCTGTAAGAGCCATTAGAAAATTAAAAGAAGGTGGATACACCAAAAATGTAGAGTTATTTTTTGAACAAGACAGCGTGGTTACTGTAGACCATAAACGTAAAAGAGAAAAAGCAGTGGCTGCAAAAAATGTTCAGGATATGATTTCTGCTTTTTATTACCTAAGAAATAATGTATCGGATACTTTAGAAATAAACGAGTCTGTAGAAATAGATATGTTTTTTGACCAAAAAAAATTCCCCTTTAAATTGGTAAAACTTAGAGAAGAAAAGCTAAAAACTAAGTTTGGAGAAATTAATTGTATTGTGTTTAGACCTTTGGTAAAATCGGGTAGAGTTTTTAAAGCTAAAGAGAGTTTAACCTTGTGGATTACTGCCGATGAAAATAGAATTCCGGTACGTGTAAAAGCAGATTTGGCGGTAGGTTCTCTAAAAGCCGATATTGATGAATATAAAGGGCTAGCACATCCTATTGCTTTTAACTAAAAGTCGTAAATAAATTGTACTTTTGTTTGCCGTTTATAAAAGGTAATTCATTTTGAAAAACATCCTCCTATATTTTTTCGCTTTTCTATTTCTTGTAGCTTGTAAACCAGAGAAAGAAAAGCAAGAAATCCCAAAAATAGAAGTTGAGAAACCAGCACCTCCAAAAAAGATATTTGGCTACTTATTAGACAACTACAAAGTGGTTAAAAGCAAAGTAGTAAGAGGAGAAACTTTTGGAATTTTATTAGACAGACATCATATTAAACCTGCAAAAGTATACGAAATTGCCAATAAGGTAAAAGGAGATTTTGATGTACGAAGATTAAGAGCTGGTAAAAATTATACCATACTCGCTAGTAAAGATTCTTTAGAACAGGCAAAGGTATTTATCTATCAACACGATTTGATAAACTACTCTATTATAGAATTTAAAGATTCTATTCTTACCAAGAAATTTAAAAAAGACGTAACCGTTAAAATTAAAAAAGCTTCTGGGGTTATTACTAGTTCCCTTTCTCAGGCTTTAGACGAAATGCATGTGAGTCCTATTGTTGCGAATGATTTATCTGAAATTTACGCTTGGACTATTGACTTTTTTAGATTGCAAAAAAACGATCGTTTTAAAGTAATTTACGAACAAAAATACATAGACGATACGATTCCTGCTGGTATTGGACGAATTAAAGCGGCTAACTTTGAGCATGTAGGTACTCCTTTTTATGCTTTTCATTACATTCCAGATTCTATTACAGGAATTGAAGAGTATTACGATGAAAAAGCAAACAACCTAAGACGTGCTTTCTTAAAAGCTCCCGTTAAGTTTAGCAGAATTTCTTCTCGTTATAATTTAAGAAGACGTATTGCCCATTACGGTAATAAAATTAGACCCCACAAAGGTACAGACTTTGCAGCTCCTATTGGAACTCCAATTATGAGTACAGCCAATGGACAAGTAATAGAATCTAGGTACAGAGGAGGAAACGGAAACTATGTAAAAGTAAGACATAACTCTACTTATAGTACCCAATACCTGCACATGAAAAAAAGGAAAGTTAAAAAAGGAGATTATGTAAAGCAAGGTGATATTATTGGTTGGATAGGAATGACTGGAAGTACGTCGGGTCCGCATGTTTGTTATCGTTTTTGGAAAAACGGAGTACAGGTAGATCCGTTAAGACAAAAATTACCCTCTGCAGAACCTATGGCTAAAGACTTGCAGGTAAAATATCTATCGCATATAACCGCTATTAAAGAAGAACTAGATGCCATTCCATATAAAAACAAAAATTAACAAGATATGTCTTTAAAAAACATTAAACCAACAAGTACTAATGCTTGGAAAAAATTAGAAGAGCATTTTAAATCTACACAAGACCTAAACTTAAAAGAACTTTTTGCTGCTGATGAAAAGCGTGACGAAAAATTCTCTATTGCTTTAGACGATTTTAAATTAAACTTTGCTAAAAATAGAATTAACGACGAAACTATAGGATTATTAGTTCAGTTAGCTAAAGAAACTGAATTAGCAGATGCTATAGAAAAATATTTTGGAGGGGATACCATTAATGCTACAGAAGGGAGAGCTGTACTACACACTGCATTAAGAAACAACAGTGGTAATGCAGTTTTAGTAGATGGAGAAGATGCTATGCCAGAGGTAAAAGCTACCAACGAAAAAATTAAAGCTTTTACAGAAAAAGTAATTTCTGGAGCGTGGAAAGGATATACTGGTAAAGAAATTACAACGATTGTAAATATTGGTATTGGAGGTTCTGATTTAGGACCTGATATGGTAGTTAAAGGTTTGGAATACTACAAAAACCATTTAACTACTCACTTTGTTTCTAATATTGATGGAGATCACGTTTCTGAAGTAATTAAAAAATTAGATCCAGAAACAACATTATTTGTAATTGTTTCTAAAACATTTACAACACAAGAAACAATTGGTAATGCAACTACTATTAAAGAATGGTTCTTAGAAACTGCTTCGGAAGCAGATGTTGCAAAGCATTTTGTGGCAGTCTCTACTAACTTAGAAGCTGTAGCCGATTTTGGTGTTGATGCTGATAATGTATTCCCAATGTGGAGTTGGGTTGGAGGTCGTTTCTCTTTATGGTCTGCTGTTGGATTGTCTATTGCTTTATCTGTAGGTTATAAAAACTATGCAGATTTATTAAACGGTGCTTACCAAATGGACGAGCACTTTAAAACAGCTGAATTCGATCAGAATATTCCTGTAGTATTGGCTTTATTAAGTATTTGGTACAACAACTTCTACGGTGCAGAAAGTGAAGCTATTTTACCTTATACACAATACTTAAATACATTACCTGCTTACTTACAACAAGCGTTTATGGAAAGTAATGGTAAATCTGTAGATAGAGACGGAAACGAAATAGACTACCAAACAGGAACAATTATTTGGGGAGCTGCTGGTACCAACATGCAACACGCTTTTATGCAGTTGGTTCACCAAGGAACTAAATTAATTCCATGTGACTTTATTGGTTTTGAAGAATCTTTATATGGTAAAGTAGATCACCACAAAAAATTAATGGCCAACTTCTACGGACAACAAGATGCTTTGTGTTTTGGTAAAACAAAAGAAGAAGTATTAGAAAGTGGAGTTGCTGCAGACGCTATAGAATTACCTTTTAAGGTATTTACTGGTAACAGACCTAGCAACTGTATTACTGCAAGTAAATTAAGCCCTAATAGCTTAGGAAAAATCATTTCTATGTACGAACACAAGATTTTTGTACAAGGAATTATTTGGAACATCTTTAGTTTTGACCAATTTGGTGTGGAACTAGGAAAAGAAATGGCTAAAAAGCTTTTGAAATAAAATAATTTATCACTATTTTTTAAAAGCCTAACATTCAGATGTTAGGCTTTTTTTTGGCATCCATCTTGATAGTAAACAAATGTTAACCATATAAACATTTAAAAATGAAAATCAAGAAAAATCCAAAAGCCAACCTAGAAAACTACAGCGGAGTATTTACACTCTTAGGTTTAGTATTAACCCTGTACGTAAGTTTTAT
Organism: Wenyingzhuangia sp. IMCC45574; assembly: GCF_054182685.1. NCBI lineage: Bacteria > Pseudomonadati > Bacteroidota > Flavobacteriia > Flavobacteriales > Flavobacteriaceae > Wenyingzhuangia > Wenyingzhuangia sp. IMCC45574. The sequence goes on from NZ_CM135169.1 coordinate 2,504,980, forward strand.
TGTAATAGAGCATAAAAGTTATGCTGCAACCAAAGACTTTGATTTTAAACCAACCAATATTCCTATTGAAGAAACTGAAACGATGGTTACTTACAAAATGGAACAACCTAAAATTGAACAACCTAAGATGGAACCAATATCGGAACCAGAACCAATAACTGTAAAAGCTGACCCTACTCAATTTAAAAAAACCGAAGATGATGTTCTTATAGATGAAACGCCTATAGCTACTACTGACCCTGTAGATGTCAATACAGATTTATCATCTGAGCTTGATAATATTGACTACGTTCCTGAAGAAGCAACAACTATAGTTGATAATATTCCTTTAATGATTGTAGAAAGTGCTCCTGTTTTTCCTGGTTGTGAAAAATATGAGGGAAATAAGGAAAAGTCTAAAAAATGCTTTAGCAAAAAAATGTCTAAGTTCTTCAATAAACATTTTGACAATGAAGTAGCAAACGATTTAAATTTATACGGAATTCAGAGCATAAATTCACAATTCGTAATAAATTCCAATGGAGAAATAAATCCAGGTATTAGAATTTCTAAAACTCATCCTGAAATTGCCAAAGAAATTAAACGAGTACTAAAAAAATTACCAAAAATGAAACCTGCAAAATACAATGGTAAAAAAGTAAATTTAATCTATGCATTACCTGTTAAGTTTATGATAGAATAGTTACTTATTTAGTTTATTAATACAAAAAAATCCCCATTATGAAAATCATAATGGGGATTAAATATATAGATATTCTTTGTTGATTAAGCTTCTAATGCAGCAATACCTGGTAAAGTTTTACCTTCCATGTATTCTAACAATGCTCCACCTCCTGTAGAAACGTAAGAAACATCATCTCCAAAACCTAAGTTGTTAATTGCAGCAGCAGAATCTCCACCTCCAATTAAAGAGAAAGCTCCATTTTCTGTAGCAGCTTTAACAGCCTTTGCTACTTCAATAGTTCCTGTTGCATATAATGGAATTTCAGAAACACCCATTGGTCCATTCCAAATTACAGTCTTAGATTCTGTAATAATTTTAGAGAACTTCTCTATAGTTTGAGGTCCAATATCAAATCCTTCCCACTCATCTGGAATTTGTCCTCTTAATACAACTTGTGTATTAGCATCGTTAGAGAAATCATCTCCTAATAAGTTATCAATAGGGAATACTAACTCTACTCCTTTTTCTTTTGCTTTTTTCTCTAATTCTAAAACGTAATCTAATAGATCGTTTTGACATAAAGATTTACCAATGTTTCCACCTTCTGCTTTCGCAAACGTGTAAGACATACCACCACCAATAATAATAGTATCGGCAACATCTAATAATTTTTCAATAATTAAAATCTTATCAGAAACCTTAGCACCACCCATAATAGCTGTTACAGGACTTTCCCCACTTTTTAATACTTTATCAGCATTTACTAATTCAGCTTCAATAACAAATCCAGCAAATTTATCTTCAAAGTGTTTAGCAACAATAGTAGTAGAAGCATGTGCACGGTGTGCAGTACCAAATGCATCGTTTACGTATACATCTCCTAATTTAGCTAACTGAGCAGCAAACTCTTCGTCTCCTTTAGTCTCTTCTGCAAAGAAACGTACATTTTCTAATAATAAAACTTGTCCTGGCTCTAAAGCAGCAACCGCAGCTTCTGCATCGGCTCCAACAGTTGCACCAGCAAACTTAACCTCTACTCCTAAAATTTCTGAAGTAGTTTTAACAATGTGTCTTAAAGAAAATTTATCTTCTGCTCCTTTTGGACGTCCTAAGTGAGACATTAACACGGCAGAACCACCATCTTCTAATATTTTGATAATAGTTGGCTTAGCTGCCTTTAATCTTGTAGTATCAGTTACATTAAAATCAGCATCTAAAGGTACGTTGAAATCTACCCTTACTAAGGCTTTTTTATCCTTGAAATTAAAATCTTTAATGGTCTTCATTTCTTATTTTATGTTAAAATTCTTTAACAAATATAAACCAAATCCAAGTATTTAAAGCCCCAATGTAAAAAAGCTACTAAAACGTTTTTTATAATTAAAAATCCCATTTACTAGAAAAGCAAATGGGACTCTTAATAAGGATTAAATAATAATATATTTTACTCCTTTATTATTTTTAACGTATTATATCTATTGTTAGAAATTACCTTAGCGTAATACACTCCTTTCGACAAATTCTCTAAACTTAATTGAGTATTATTTGCCTTTACTGCTTTTGTTAATACTTTACTACCTAAAGTATTATATACAATAATTTCATTTATAAAAGAATCTCCTTTTATATTAACAAAATTAGTTGTTGGGTTAGGACTAATATTAAACTTTAGTGTATCATCTTTTGATAAACTTAATGTAGAATTATCAACTCTAAAATTATCCCATCCTGAATAATCTGAACTTCCATTTTGATATATTCTTAAACGCATTCTTACATGTGAATTACCAGAAGGTACTTCATGAGAAAATTCAGTCCACTCACTTAAGCTTCCAGAAAAAACATTTGATAATATTGTGCTAGAATAATCAGGTGATGACCAATCAGAACCGTTATCATAGGCTACATCCCAAATAATATAATCTGGCGTATCAAATCCTGTGTAATAACCACGAAAGGAAACATTCACTGCTCCAGAAATAGCAACAGCATCAAAAGTGATAATATGTTCTAAATTAGCAGGAGTATTACTTCCAAAAAAGCTTTGAGAATGGCCATTATCAAGATCTCTTGTAGCGACCATATTTGAACCCTCATATGGAATTATTGTATTAGCAGACGATTCAATATTCCAAAAGTCCCCACTACTTACTGCCCCATCATAAAAGGTAATATTTGAAGAATAATTCCAAGTATCTGAAGCTGAAGACTCAAAACCTTGAAATGCTATTTGTGCGTTTGTTGTTATAGCTAATAACAATAAAATAAAAAAAGGGGTATTCTTTCTCATAATTACTATTTTTAATATTAAAAATCATTATTTATCACATCAAAAATATAAATATATTCCACATACCTCAAAATTAAGGCCCATATTTTAAATCAATCTCTATAACTCCGTTTCCACCTCTCATTCCCCAATGTGCTGCTTCATTTCCTTGTAGTATTCTAACTTCTTTTACCTCCATAGGAGTAATTCCAGAAATATCGTTTACTACTCTTCCATCTAATACCAATAGTGCGTGTATATCTGCAAAAATTGAGTTCTCGCCTCTGGCATTTAATAAAATTTGTGTAGTACCTTCTACATCGGCAAGTTTTGCTGCTGGATATTGGTATTGTATAATATCGTAGATAGAAGTAAGCGTTTCTAATACATTGTTCTGAGCTCTTTTGTACGCTAATGCATAATCTAGTATTTTCTTAGTTACATGCAAAGATTTGGTTGCACGTTTAAAAGATCTTTTGCTGGTTTCATCGTAATATAAATTGACAACTAAATCTTCTTTGACTCCTTTTTCAATTTTAATTTTATCATCAAAAAAACCATCTGCTTTTAAATAAAGATAATCTTTGCTTTCGCATAAAATTTTAAAATTCCCCAAGCTGTCTGTGTAAACTATATTTTTAGACTTGCTTGCTTTTATCTTTACTTTATTTAAAGGATATTCTTTAAAGGTTACCACCTTTCCTTTAATCCATTTTTGTTGACCGTAACAAATATTGATTAATAAAAAGAAAATCGGGATTAAGTATCTGACTTTCATACTATTATTTTTCATAAAGTTACAAAAACTTTTTGTGTATTAATCTTTTAAAAATCAAAGTTCATCATTCTTAAAATAACTTATCTTTGGGTATGCTTTTTAACGAAATTATAGGTCAGGAACACATTGTAAACCACTTAAAAAGAACCGTTGATACGGGTAGAATTGCCCATGCTCAATTGTTTGTTGGTAATGAAGGAGTTGGAACACTTTTAACTGCTATAGCTTATGCTGAATATGTTTTATGTAAAGACAATGAAGCTTGTAGTTTAAAGGTTAAAAAATTACAACACCCCGACTTGCATTTTGCCTTTCCTACGGCTGTTAACGATAAAGTTAAAAAACATCCTGTTAGTAATTTGTTTTTAGAAGACTGGAGAGCATTTATAGAAAAAACTCCATATGGTAGTTTATTCCAATGGTACCAAAAATTAGGGATTGAAAACAAGCAAGGGCAAATAGGAGTTGATGAGGCTGAAGAAATTGTTAAAACTCTAAAACTTAAATCTTACGAAGGTGGTTATAAAATAATGATTATTTGGATGGCAGAAAAAATGAATATTGCTGCCAGTAACAAATTGTTAAAATTGATTGAAGAACCTCCACAAAAAACAATATTTCTATTGGTAGTAGAGCAAAAAGAGCTTTTAATTAATACCATTTTATCTAGATGTCAAATTTTAGAATTTCCTTTACTTAGCGAACAAAATATAGCAGATACATTAGTTGCTAAAGAAAATACTTTTCCTGCCGAAGCTTTAAAGGTTGCCCATAGAGCTGAAGGTAATTACAAAAAAGCCCTAGACCTTTTAAAAAATGAGGGGAACGATGTAGAATTTGAACAATTATTTATTACTTGGGTAAGAGCTGCCTTTAAAGCCAAAGGTAATGCTAGTGTTATTCAAGATTTAATTGTGTGGTCTGATACCATTGCTTCTTTTGGAAGAGAAAAACAAAAACAGTTTTTAGATTTCTGTTTGCAATTTTTTAGACAAGCCTTACTTTGGAACTACAATGCTAAAGACTTGGTTTTTTATGAACCACAAACGCAAGGATTTTCTTTAGACAAATTTGCACCTTTTGTAAACAGTGCTAATATTCTAGAAATAAATAAAGAATTAAACGAAGCTACATATCATATAGAACGAAATGGTAATGCCAAATTAATACTGTTAGATACCTCTATAAAGCTTACTAGATTGCTTCATAAAAAAGAGACTCCTTTAAACTCTTAAACCTGCTTAAAAACAGAAATAATTGTTATTTAATTTAAAACGTATTATTCTACTTTTCAGTAATTTAGTCTTATAAATATCAAGACACTTGTCTTTCTCTTTGAAATAGTAATCTGTATTAAAATTGATTGCTTATGTATAAAAGATGTCCAAACTGTAATACTAGAAATAGAATAAAAATTAAAAAACAAGGGATTCATAAACTATACTTTTGGAAAAAAAATTATAGTTGCGAAAATTGTTTTACAGAGTTTTGTTATTCTTTAATTACAAGAAAAAGCTCTGTTACAAAAAAATGGATCAACACCAATTAAAGTCTATTTACCAAGATAATCTAAAAATTAAATTGGGAACAAAACCTAAAGAAATCTTATCTGTTTGTACCAAAGCCTGAGTAGGTTCTCTTTGACTAGGATCTCCTGGTTGTGAATTTTCAATTACATTTTTAATTTCATAATCTCTAATTAAGATATTTCTTTTATTCGTTAGATTTTGTAATGTTAATCCTATTTTACTTTTTATGTTTTTATGGGTCTTAAAGTTATAAAACACCGTGAAATCTATTCTCTGATAATTAGGAAGTCGTTCATCATTTAAATCATCAAACTCTAATCTTAATCTTCTAGGTCCTTGTACTGCGGTTTTAACAGTATAAGGAATTCCAGATCTAAACCTCCACCCCAACGAAAATTCAAAATTATTTAACTCATAATTATGAGACCAAATAAGGTTATGTGGAGTATCAAAAGCTCCATTAAATTCTTTACCATCGTTAAATGCATCAAACTGATATTTACTTTGCGAAAGAGAATAACTTATCCAAGTATTGTAATGATTCCATTTCTTTTTTAATAGCAAGTCAAATCCTACTACAGTATTTGTTCCAATAAAATATTTTCTTCCCCTAAGAGTTTCGTTTAAAACGTAAGATATTCCATCTACAAACTTGTAATAAACCTCTGTATCTATAGTCCATCCATTTTTTTGATACCCAAAACCCGTACTTGTTTGGAAACTATCCAATACAGGTATTCTATTATCATTAGAAATAGCCCAAAATCTATCAAACAAGCCTCCTAAGCCATCTGCCCTAAAATCTACTAGCTGACTAACAGATTGGTGTTTAATCTCTGAAGAGAGCTTTAAATTAAAATGATTATTAATTTTATAATTTACATTCAACCTAGGTTCAATATAATTTTTGTTAACACTATTAAAATGCTGAAATCTTGCACCTAAACTAAACAACCATTTGTTGTTTTTGTTAAACTCGTATTCAGAAAATACAGCATAATCATAAGCTTTATTCAAAATAGTATCGTCCAATGAAGTATCATTTCCTTCGTTTAACCTACTAAACCTATAAAAAACATCGTAATTAGTATACTGAAAACCTAATTGTATCTTTTTTCTTTCTGCTATTTGATAAGTTAGTGAATAATCTACAGCACTCTCATTAATATAATTGTGTTTATAAAAATCAGTTCTATCTTCTGTATTATCAGACAAGGTTAGTATTCTATTACCTGCATAGAGTTTATCAAAATTGGTGTGGTTTAATGACAAATTAGACACCCACTTGCTGGCTATTCTATAATCCCAACCCAAATGAATACCCTTATTTTTTATTGTGATATCATCTCTAAAAGTTTCTGTAATTCTAGAAGCTTCTCCTTTAAATTCTAAATCGTTTAAATTGTATAAATAAGCAATATTTATTTTGTTCTTATCATTTGGTTCCACAATAAGTTTGGCATGATAATCTTCGTAAAAGAAATTATTTTCTACATTCTCAGTTTTTAATTGATCATTATCTAAAGTCTCTGATATGCGGGTATTCTGAAAAGAAACATCTGAAAATTTTCTAAAAGTAATGGTTTTAAATATGTCTGTTATAGACCTTCTTGCAGATGCTATAACTGCTACTTTGTTACTAAACAAAGGAGCTTTAATATAAACATCGGAATGTGTTAAAGTACTTCCTATTCCAAAAGCTAATTTTTCTGGAATAGAATTTTGTGTATGTATATCCAACACTCCTCCTACATTGTTTCCATACCTAGCATGAGTACCAGATCTATACAATTTTATATCATCTGTTATGTAAGGATTAAACGAAGAAATTAAACCAAAAAAATGAGAAAAACTATACATTTTCATCCCATCGAATAACACTAAATTTTGATCTGGAGTACTCCCTCTTACATGAATTCCAGAAGCAGTTTCGTCTGGACTTTGAACTCCTGGGATTAATTGTATTGTTTGCAATACATCGGGTTCTATTACACCTGGTAATGCTCCCATTTTTTTTGGGCTTAGCACAACACTACCATCTTTGTTTTTAGTAAAACCTTTGGTTAAATAGTCTGTAATAATAATTTCGGACAAGAAATTAATATTTTCTTCTAACTGTATTTTTAAACAGTCGCTACTAAAATCTGAAACTAAAAAAGACTTTTTCTGAAACTCTAAATCTCCAATAGTTAAAAAGTCGTCTTCTAATATCTTATCAATACTAAAACTACCATCGCTAGCTGTTAAAACAGTTTTTCCATTAAACTGTACATTTATAAAAGGAAGTGTTTTCTTAGTTTCATTGTTATAAACAATTCCACAAATAGATCTAACTTTCTTATTTTTTTCTCTAACAATATAATTTGTCTGATCAATTTTTTCGTAGACCAAATTCGTCTGAATTTGTAAACTTTTAAGAGCATTACTTAATGAAGTATAATTTTGTAAATCAACGTCATTGTACTCCGTAATTAATTCATCACTGTACGAAAAATCTACTTTATAAAGTTCTGATAATTTGGTTATAACTTCTTTTAAAGTATGCTTTTGACCAAATGTAGAAAACGATATTAAAAAAAGGAAACTTAAAAGTTTCTTCATAATCAATTATAAATATGAATGGTTTTTCCTTCAAATTTATAATTAATATTCATTGATTTACATAGAATGTCCAAAGCTTTCTCTAAATTATCATCAATAAGCTTACCTGAAAACTCCTGATTGGTATCAATAGTGGAATAATCTACCTCTATTTTATACACATTTTCTAAATCTTTAAACACAACTGCCAAAGGAACTGCATTGTATTGATAGATAGCATTTGTCCAATTAGGCTCGTTTAAATTTATTTCATAGGCTTTTTTAACATCGTTAACAAACTTTACACCTTTACCGGGCGTTAATACTGCTTGTAAACCTGCATCTCTAACCCTTACTTTTCCTTCGTAACACTCTACACTTAAATATTCATTATCAACCAGCACATTAAATTGGGTTCCTAAAACAGTAATTGTTCCTTCTTCTGTTTTTACAGAAAATGTTGCTCCTTTTTTTACTTTAAAATACCCTTCTCCTGTTAATTCTAGTGTTCTTTCACCTTTTTTCCATTCCTTTTTGTTAAAAGAAACCGAAGATTGCCCATTTAATTTTACAAAAGATCCATCTGGTAAATCTACAGCTAGTTGTTCCCCTACAGAAGTATGAATTGTAGTTCCTTGATTTATAAACTGAGTAACCGCAAATACAACTAATACAGCAGCAGCAACAGCATACATCCAACTAGGAATTAATTTGCGAACTTTTGTTTGTTTCTTGGTTAATTCTGTTTGAATACTGTTATATAATTCTTCCTTTTTAAAAGTAGGAATACTAAATAGCTTACTTTTTTCTGCAATGTTCTTGTATAACAAAAAATCTTCAGACAATTTAAATTCTTCTAGCTCTTTGTCAGACAACTCATTATTAAGCCATCTTGCTAGAAAAGTATCATCTATATTATCGTTTTGTTTCATAATCGTCCATTTGTAACTATAACAAATTCAATAGTTAAAACCCTACTTAAAATTTAAATTTTCTTTCCAATGGTCTTTCGTAACTTAACCAAAGCTCCATGCATTCTTTTCTCCACAGCTTTTACAGATATTTCTAATAATTCTGCTATTTCTCTGTATTTTTTATTTTCAATCCTATTCATTAAAAACACTTCTCTTTCTGCAGGCGTTAAATTAGCAATTGCATTTTCTAATTTTAACATAAATTCTTGCTCTTCCATTATAAAATCTGGAGATTCATTGTTACGAATGTCCTTGTTATGATTCTGTTGGTACTTAAGTCTTACTTTTTGATGAGCAACTTCATTAAGAAATTGGTTATTTGCGATGGTATAAAGGAAAGATTTTGCTTTTGTAAAAATAACTTTTGAACAATTTTTCCACAATTTTATAAAAGCTTCTTGAACTAAATCGTGTGCTCTATCTTCGTCTCCACATTTAAAATAAACAAAACTATATAGAGATTTACTGTGCTCGTTGTATATTGACTCGTAAACTTTGCTTTCGCAAACAGAAGTATCTTTGGACATATTTTTCTTTTCTATCCTCAAAAATAATTTTTTTTATGGTTCCTAATTTTTTAAATGTTATGTAATTACTAAAAATAAATTAAATTTGCTGCATGGTATTAAAAAAGTGTTAAACTGTGAACACACAATATTAACACTCAATTTTACGTTTAATACTTGTAATAACTTTTGATTACAAGCCATTTTGGCCTTAAAATAGTTTTTTATTCATAGTAAAAACAACCTGTCCCTGTAATAAATGCCCAATTATTGCAGGGACTTCTTTTTTGTTTTATTAAAGTAAAAAGAAACTTTATAATAAACAAAAATCTACACTAAAAACATAAACTAAACATATATTTACGCAGTAAATCATTTTATGTAATTCAGTAGTTTTAGATTATGTTGTTTTTAAAAGACTATAAAAGAAAAAAGAACTCTTTATTTCTAAGCTTAACAGTTGTGGTTAGTATTGCTACAATTTCTTTTCTACAATGTTCTAAACAAAAGGGCATTACTATAGAAACGAGTACTACGGCAATTGATACTATTACAATAAATAAAAATTACAAAGTTTACTTAAACAGAAACTCAAAAGTATTTTATAACTATACATTAAATAGTACTTTAACTCTTAACCTTACAGGGGAATCTTATATAGAAAACACCAAATTTAACCCCATTAATATAGAAACAGATTTTGGCTTTATAGAAACCAAAAATGCTAGTTTTAATGTAAAATCTAAACTAGATATATTACAGGTTACTTGTTATAATGGATCTTTAAAAATACATGCATCCAATAAAGAAATTTATGATTTAGAAAAAGGGGCTGTGTTTCAAATTCTAGGTGATAAAATTACTCGTAAAAAAACTTTTGATACACACCCTAAATGGATCTTACAGAAAACTAAATTTACAGAAGCTCCTTTTTTTGAAGTAGTAGACGAATTAGAAAAATATTACAATGTTAAAGTAGTTCTAAGAAATGTAGATGTTGGAATGCTTTACACAGGTATGGTTGATTTAAATAATCTAGAGAAGGCTTTAGAAACTATTTCCGATTCCTTAGATCTAAAGTATCGTATCTTTGACAAGAAAGTTGTAATTACTCAATTCTTAAAATAATTTATGCTTCTTTATATCTTCTTATTTTTAACTCTTTCTTTTGGATATTCTTTATTCGAAAAAATTAAAGATAAAAAAGGCTACACTCTATTTTTAGCAAATCATTTAAAAAGAGAAAATCTGGCAAATTTGTTTTGGTGGATTTTAGTTTTTGTAAATACTTCAATATGTATTTTTCTTACAATTGGAATTTTTCAAATTTTATTCGGTTTCCAAATTTTAGATTCAAAATTAATTTTTGAGCTAAATGCTATTGTAATATTAATTTTACTTTTTGGTCAAAGAATGGCAGGAGATTTTCAAGGAGCTGCAAATTTGGGAATTTACTTTTTAATTGTCATTTTTGGTTGGTACCTCACTTTTTCTTCTTAAAACCTTACTATAAAAAAACTTTATAGTAAAAAAACAAACTATTGATAATACCTTTAAAAAACAACCTTTTTTAAAGCGTTTTAAGACGTTTTAAAAATTCACCAACCCGATTACAAAGATTATCTACTTAAAGCTTATTAAAAAAGCTTATTGTTCGTTTTTCATGTTTTTTAATACATATATAAGAGAAGAATACTCTCCTGTGCGTTTAGCAGCACGATTTGATTTGATTCCGTTTACAAATGCTTTTAAAAAATTCTTTTTCCCAGTTTTATATTCTTCGCTTAAAAGTGATACATAAAATGCATCAAATTTCATAGGAAGTGTTTTTACCACTTTCATTAATTCAGTAGAAAACAATCTATGGATAGACGTTTGAGAAAAATGCCATAAGTGCCTTGGTACATCATAAGCTGCCCAAAATTCTTTGTAATGATCTGCATCGTAACTTTTAAAATTAGGAACTGCTATTACTAAAACTCCATTTGGCTTTAACAACTGTTTTAATCTATAAATGTATTTATCTAAATCGTGTACATGTTCTAAAACATGCCATAATGTTATCACATCAAACTGATAAGGATTCTCGTTTGTTGGCTCAAAATTATCATCAAACTTTAAAACTTCATTTTCTATATTTTTAGTTTCATGTTCATTATGATGATACAACTTTGTATGCTTATAACTTTTTTTAAAATCTAAGTTCTTTTCTTCACCAGCAAAATCATCTTCAAAAAAGGCATGAATATCAGAATACAAATAAGTAGTATCTTCTAGTTTTTCTTCTGCCTTATTTCTTGCTTTAGCATTGGGTTCAATTCCTGTTACCTTCCACCCTGCTTGCTGACATGTATTTAAAAAATCACCTGTTCCACAACCTATATCTAACAATGTTTTTTTCTCTATAGGAAAAGAATCTATCAATTCTAGTTTTTTATTTAATGCATATTTTTTAACCCTATTATAAATAAACTCGGTTAAAGTTTTTTTACGATCAGTATGAGAAATATAATCTTCACTTTCGTAATACTTTCCTAAATCTTCTTTTTTAGGCCTAGGATTGGTAATCAACAAATCTATTCTATCATCTAATAATAGGTTAAATTCTTCTTTCGAAACAGAATAATCTTTTGTTTTTAAATACGATTCTAAAGCCATTATTTTATCAAAATTTTAGGTCCTAAAAATTTAGGTTGTACATTAAATAAAACATCAACAAAAACTTTTGTTCTTGCTAAATACTCGCGCAAATATACTTTAAAGCCATATTTTTTATTCACATCTTTTGCATTAAATCCTACAGTTTTTATCCCATTTAAAGAAGCTATATAAACAGCTCTCTTGTTGTGGAACTCTTGAGAAATGATGGTAAATGTATTTTGGCCAAAAACTTTTTGTGCTCTAATCACGGAATCTAAAGTTCTGAATCCTGCATAATCTAAAACTATTTTATCTTCGGGAATTCCTTTTTTAATTAGTTCGTTTTTAAAATCTATAGGCTCGTTATAATATTTGGTTCTATTATCTCCACTAACCAAAACAACATCTATTTTACCTTGCTTAAATAACGCAACTGTAGCCTCTATTCTATATTTAAAATATAAATTAATATAGCCATTTCTTAATCTTTTTGAAGTCCCTAAAACCAAACCTACTTTATTTTTTGGAATGGATTCTACATCGTTAAAAACATTCTTTTCTGTTTTTAATTCGATAATATAAAAAGGTACTACAGCAGATATTACTAAAACAACAAATAAAGAAAAGAGTATTTTTTTCATTCTTTTTCTTTCAAAGATACTAAGTGATTTTATAAAATTTAGCCCAATTTTAGAATCATTTTAAAACGATATTCATTTAGCGTTTTATAATTTTTTCTAACTCAAAAGTTGTATCTGATAAAAGAACTAAAGAATATAGCCCACTAGACAGACCTTGTAAATTTATAGATTTGGTATTTATTTTTTCCTGTTTTACAATTCTACCATGAATATCTAAAACTTTAAATTCATCTATTTTTTCAATACTTCCTTCTAAGAATAACACCTCGTCTACTGGATTAGGAAATACTTTTATATCATTTACCTTATTCAAATTTTCTAAAGAAAGACTACAATTATCTACATCAATTGGATTTATTTTACCAAAGTCCCAAAAAGCTGTAAACTCCAAACAGAAGAAAAATACAGTATCATAATCTTTTAAATCTACTCCTACAGGTACAGACATTTCTATTTCCTGCTCTCCAGAAAAAGTAACCAAACCAAAAGATATATTAGGAAGAGTTTCGGGATTAGAAGCAATTAATTGTTGGTCTGTTTTCCCTTCTGAGTTTACCAAATAAACCCTAACATCTGGACCATTTGCAGTAGTGTAATTTGTTCCTGTCTTAAAAATTACCTTATTATTCTCATACGTAATAGACACATCTCCTATTACATTATAGCTTGGAACATTTACGTTATTTCCAAAACCAATTGCAGATGCTACGCATTGAGAAAACATAGAATTTACAGACAGAACAACACAAAGTGATAGGAAAAAGGTTCTCATATATAGAAAGGTTTTAATAGATGTTTTTGTCTTAAAAAAACTAAAACCCTTACAATGTTCCACGTGGAACTTTTAAAATTGAAGCATAAAAAAAGGGAGTAGTATTTATAAGTACTACTCCCTTAATTAAATTTATCTTCCCATATAGACTAATAAAACAGAAACATCGGATGGAGATACACCGCTTATTCTGCTTGCCTGAGATATGGTTACTGGCTGTATTTTTGTTAATTTTTGCTGAGCTTCTATAGAAAGTGATTTTACTTTGTAATAATCAAAGTTCTTAGGAATCGAAATATTTTCCAAACGCTGTAGTTTATCAGCATTGTTTTTTTCCTTCTCTATATAACCTGCATATTTAACTTTTACTTCGGCTTGTTCTAAAATTTCAGCATCTATTTCATGCTCTTTTATAAATTCTGCTACCCCAGGAAACAGAACTACATCGTTAAAATCAATCTGAGGACGAGAAGCAATCTTATACATTTTCATAGATTGAGTAACCAGAGCTGAACCTTTAGCTTCTAAAATGTGATTTACATCATTTGGTTTGATACTAGTTTCTTCTAAGAATTTAACCAATAAATCAGATTTTTTCACCTTCTCTTTTACTCTCTCTAAACGCTCATCAGAAGCCAATCCAATAGCATTAGAAATTGGTGTTAGTCTAATATCTGCATTATCCTGACGTAATAAAGTTCTATATTCTGCTCTAGAAGTAAACATTCTATACGGCTCTTCTGTTCCTTTAGTAATCAAATCATCTATTAAAACACCAATATAAGCCTCATCTCTTTTTAAAATAAATGGAGGTCTGGATTGCACTTTTAAAGCTGCATTTATACCTGCCATTAAACCTTGAGAAGCTGCTTCTTCATAACCAGTAGTTCCATTAATTTGTCCAGCAAAGAATAAATTCTCTACCAATTTAGTCTCTAAAGTATGTGTTAATTGCGTTGGCGGAAAGTAGTCGTATTCTATTGCATAACCATATCTAAGAAACTTTACATTTTCAAATCCAGCTACTTTTCTTAAAGCTTTGTCTTGTACATCCTCTGGCAGAGAAGTAGAAAAACCATTTACATAAATCTCTACTGTATTCCAACCCTCTGGTTCTACAAAAATTTGATGCCTATCCTTAGTAGCAAAACGATCTATTTTATCCTCTATTGAAGGACAATATCTTGGTCCGGTAGATTGAATTCTACCATTAAACATTGGAGATCTATCAAAACCAGAACGTAATAAATCATGTACTTCCTGAGAAGTGTAACTCATATAACAAGAACGTTGCTCTGTTAAAGATTTAGTAGTTTTAGCATAAGAAAACTTTTCTGGATTCTCATCCCCTGGTTGTTCAATCATTTTAGAAAAATCTAAAGAACGAGCATCTACTCTTGGAGGTGTTCCTGTCTTCATTCTTCCTGCTTCAAAACCTACTTTTACCAAGTCTTCTGTAATTCCTGTAGAAGCTCTTTCTCCAGATCTACCTCCACCAAAAGACTTTTCTCCAATATGAATCAATCCATTTAAAAAAGTACCCGCTGTTATAATCACAGTTTTAGCAGAAATAATAAAACCTAAAGTTGTTTTTACTCCGGTAATTTTTCCATCCTCAATTACCAAACCATTGATCATATCCTGATAAAAATCTAAATTATCGGTATGCTCTAACATAATTCTCCACTCTTCTGCAAAACGCATTCTATCAGACTGAGCTCTTGGACTCCACATTGCAGGTCCTTTAGACTTGTTCAACATCTTAAATTGAATAGCAGTATTATCGGTAACAATTCCACTATACCCACCTAAAGCATCAATCTCACGAACAATTTGCCCTTTGGCAATTCCACCCATAGCAGGGTTACAACTCATCTGTGCTATGTTCTGCAAACTCATAGTTACTAATAATGTTTTAGCACCCATATTTGCAGCAGCAGCAGCAGCTTCAGAACCAGCATGTCCTCCTCCTACTACAATTACATCGTATGTTTCCGTAAATAAACTCATCTATTTTGTTTATAAAGTTTTAAAGTTTAAGGTTTATAA
Organism: Wenyingzhuangia sp. IMCC45574; assembly: GCF_054182685.1. Lineage (NCBI taxonomy): Bacteria > Pseudomonadati > Bacteroidota > Flavobacteriia > Flavobacteriales > Flavobacteriaceae > Wenyingzhuangia > Wenyingzhuangia sp. IMCC45574. Next base: position 2,520,382 of record NZ_CM135169.1, read on the forward strand.
AGTTTTCAATAATCGGATAAAATTAAATTTCAAACTTTAAAACCTTCAACATGATAAACTGACTTGTTCCACGTGGAACAATCAAATTATTTTTCTAAAATGTTTAGATAAAAATCTTCCTTAGCTCTCATTTCTTTAGCTTCAATATCTGACTTATCTTTATAGCCACAGTAATGTAAAATACCATGAATAATAACTCTAGATAGTTCGTCATTAAAATTTATACCTAAATCTTTTGCGTTCTCTTTAACTCTTTCAACAGAAATAAAAATATCTCCCGATACCAACTTTCCCATTGTATAGTCAAAACTTATAATATCAGTTAAGGTATCATGATTCAGAAATTCTACATTCAATTTATGCAAGTATTCATCATCACAAAAAATATAATTGATATCTCCCTCTTCATAACCTTCTAATTCTATCGTTTTTGCAATCCAATTAGAATACAAATCGGTATTAACTAATTCAAAATCAGTTTCGTAGTTAAAAACAACCATATTAATTTTTTAGTTTTGCAAAGGTACTAAAAAGGATGATACCTTAAAACACAATAAATTAAGGTATTTACTATAAAAAAATAACGGATAAAGTATATTTGCAAACGAAACAATAAATATCACTTTCATGGAAAATGTACGTGTAAGATTTGCACCTAGTCCAACAGGACCATTACACATTGGTGGAGTTAGGACAGCTTTATTTAACTACTTATTTGCTAAAAAAAACAACGGAACGTTTGTTCTTAGAATAGAAGATACAGACCAAACAAGATACGTTGCCAATGCAGAAAAATATATAGTTGAATCTTTAGAATGGTGTGGAATTCCTTTTGACGAAGGTCCAGGTAAAAACGAAAAGTTTGGTCCCTACAGACAGTCTGAAAGAAAAGATATTTACAAAAAATATGCTGATGCTTTAATTGCAAGTGGACAGGCTTACTATGCTTTTGATACACCAGAGGAATTGGATGCATTAAGAAAAGAAGCAGAAGCAAATAAAGATGTCTTTACTTATAATGGTGTTTCACGTGGAACGTTAAATAATTCTATAAACCTATCTAAGGAAGAAGTAACTCAAAAATTAGAGTCGGGTCATAAGTATGTAATACGTTTTAAAACCCCACAGGATCAGAAACTGATTTTAGACGATATGATTCGTGGTGAAATTGTGATTGACACCAATACATTAGATGATAAAATTTTATTTAAATCTGATGGAATGCCTACCTATCATTTGGCAAATATTGTTGACGATCATTTAATGGAAATTTCTCACGTAATTCGTGGTGAAGAATGGTTACCATCGCTTCCACTACACTCTCTTTTATACGAAGCCTTTGGATGGATAGCTCCTAAATTTGCACACTTACCATTAATATTAAAACCTGTAGGGAAAGGTAAATTAAGTAAACGTGATGGAGATAAATTAGGGTTTCCTGTTTTCCCATTAAATTATACGAATGATGAAAATGGTGAAATAACAAAAGGTTATAGAGAAGAAGGTTATTTTAATGATGCCTTTGTAAATATGCTAACTTTCTTAGGTTGGAATCCTGGAACAGAACAAGAAATATTTTCTTTGGAAGAATTAGCTAAGGAATTTTCTATTGAAAGAGTTTCTAAAGCTGGAGCAAAATTTAGTCCTGAAAAAACAAACTGGTTCAATCAGCAATACATGCAACAAAAAAGTAATGAAGAAATAGCCGATTACTTTGTGACTGAAAACGAAACTAAACTTAAAAATTACGAAAAGGAATTTATAGTAAACGTTGTAACTCTGGTTAAAGAGCGTGCTGTATTTGTTAAAGACCTGTGGGACTTGTCTGATTACTTTTTTGAAAATCCAACCACTTATGATGCGAAAGCATCTAAAAAACAATGGAAAGAAGGTACTGGGGCTATTCTTACAGACGTAAAAGAAATAATTAATAACACAGCAAACTTTTCTAGCTTAGAAGTAGAAACCAAGGTTAAAGATTATTTAAAAGAAAAGGAATTAGGTTTTGGAAAAGTAATGCCACCATTAAGACTTGCTATAGTTGGTGCTATGAAGGGTCCTCACCTATTTGATATTATTGAAATGATAGGTAAAGAGAAAACTATTCTTAGAATAGAAAACGCCATAAAAGAATTGAGTTAAAACTCAGCCAAAATAAATTTAAAAGTCCTTATAAATAACTAATTTTATAAGGACTTTTTTTATAATAACTTAAAACAGAATAAAATGGCAGGGATTTATATTGGTGCAATCATCGTAGTATTGATAGTACTTAGTTTTTTTACAGTTCAACAACAAACAACTGCAATTGTAGAACGATTTGGAAAATTTGTTGGAACAAGACAAGCAGGTTTAAATCTTAAAATTCCAATTATCGATAAAATTGCAGGGAGATTAAGTTTAAGAATTCAACAATTAGATGTTTTAGTAGAAACTAAAACTAAAGATGATGTATTTGTACAATTGAAAATTTCAGTACAATTTCAGGTATTGTTTGATAAAGTAGATGATGCTTTTTACAAACTTCAGAATCCCCATGATCAAATAACAGCCTATATTTTTGATGTTGTACGTGCAGAAGTGCCTAAGATGAAGTTAGACGACGTTTTTGAGAAAAAAGATGATATTGCACTAGCCATACAAAGAGAATTGAAAGAATCTATGTTAAATTACGGATATGACATAGTTAAAGCATTGGTTACAGACATAGATCCCGATGCACAAGTAAAAGCAGCTATGAATAGAATTAATGCAGCTGAAAGAGAAAAAATTGCTGCACAGTTTGAAGGAGATGCTGAAAGAATTACTATTGTAGAAAAAGCACGAGGTGAAGCTGAAAGTAAAAGATTACAAGGTAAAGGTATTGCAGATCAACGAAGAGAAATAGCAAAAGGTTTAGAAGAATCTGTAGATGTGCTTAATAATGCAGGAATCAATAGTCAAGAAGCCTCGGCTTTAATTGTTATTACTCAACATTACGATACTTTGCAATCTATAGGATCTGATACCAAGAGTAATTTAATATTATTACCTAACAATCCTAATGCTGCTAGTAGTATGTTAAACGATATGGTGACAAGTTTGGTTGCTGCTAATAAAATTGAAAAGGCCGATAACAAAGAAGAATAAACTTATTAAGAATATACAGTAAAACCCAATTGAGTTTTTTAATTCAATTGGGTTTCGTTTTTTAAAGACTCATTAAATTCTTTTCTATACTTTTTACTGTAAACAGGAATCTTAAAACCAAAATTAAAATCTAACTCTGTTGCATATTTAGTTAGATGATTAAAAAAAGAACCACTACCCATAAAAAAGTACCCCGTTCTAAAACCTATTCCCGCTCTAGCTTCTCCAAAAACATTAACGCTTAAGGGTATGAAAGCCGAAAAATGTTTTGATTCATATCTTGGAGATACATCTATTTTTGATACATTTTTAACAGTAAATCTATGTGAATATGGATATAAAAAAGCATCTACATTTAAATTTATAAAAAATTTATGATTAAAATTATAATCAAAATTAAACCTGGCAGTAGCTGGTAAAAGTAGATTTACAGAATGATTATATGTTGTGGTGTAATCAAAATTATCTAACATAAAACTTCCCAACAAGGGTGCAGATATTTTTATTTTATTTGTTGATTTTACTACATTATTAAATAATAAAAAACCTAAATCTGTTACAGAAAATCCTATTCGGTATTTATAAGGAGCTGTTTTATAATATTTAATTGCATAATTTTCTTTTACAGCTATTGGTGTTGTAACAGACCTTTTTTCATAAACAAACCCAAAATCTAAGCCTAAACCTAAATCGGTACCGGGTAAATTTGATATATTAATAATCTCTCCTTTTAAACCAGAAAACACCTCTCCTGTATTTAAAAAATCATTGTTAAAATTTAAATTTACAGAGATATCATCACCAAAAACAGATCTTGTGTAAAGCCCTTTTAAAACTTTAAATGTAAATCCCATTTTAAAGTAATCAATAGGTTTTATTTCTGATACAAAAGCATAGGTAAAAGCTATTTCTTGCCAAGCAGTTAGTTCAAACAAAAAATCTGTTGCCATAGAATATTTACCTACAGAGAGTAAATTATAGAATATTCTATTAAAAATTTCTGAATCTACATTGTAGACATTTGAGTATAATTTTATTCCAGTAGAAACCGCAAAAGCTTTATTTCTGTTTATAGAAAACAAAGCAGACGGGCCTTGAATATTAAAACTTCCATAAAAATTACTGTTCTTAGATGGGTTCTTATAATACACATATTCATCTGTATCCCCTACTCCATAATCAGAACTTAAACCTCCTGTAGTATTTATTTCTTGAATTGCAGGTATTACATCATCAATACCAAAATTTAAATCTGAAAAGAATTTAGGAATGTTAAATGAGTAGTAAGTATTTCCTAAGTTTCCATTTACAGAAAATATATTAAAATCTCTTTTGTATGGTGTATTTAAAATTGAAGCTGGATTATAAATGCTTGCATTCACCCCAGAATAGTTATCTATAAAGCCTATGGAACTTTGTGAATATCCAATCTCAGATATAAGAATAAAAAAAATTAAAAACTTCTTCAAACTCAATTTATAGCAATAGTTTTTTCAATTAGCAATAAAACTTTAATACAAAAAAGGGATTTTAAAACCCGTAAAAAAATGATAATTATAGAAATTAAAATTTGAATTATACATTAAGAAATCTCCTCCTAAAAAAAAGAATTTACTTCTTAAATGCATCCCATATTTTACATTATTAAAACTATCTAAAGAGATACTATTTGATAAAGAAAAATTTAGTTTTTCATACCTACAACCTACTGTAATTGAAGATATTGATTTTATATGATTTGAATTGCTATAACTCAAAGGATATAAGTTCAAATTAGAATTTAAATAGAAATTATTTTTTAAAGAATAGTCGTAGTTTAAATGTACCATCATAGGCAACAAATAAGTAAACTTTTCTCTAGGTAAATCTTTATCTAAAGTAACATAATTACTGTAATCTATGGTAGTTGGAAATGTAAGATTTACTGGATTATCGTTACTTTTTACCTTATTAAAATTAATATAACCTATATCGGTAATAGAGAAAGCCAACCTATATTTATAAGGAACACTGTTAAAATGAATTTTATCTTTCTTACTCTTATAAAACGAATGGTAATTTTTTTTATTCTTTTCAAATACAAAACCAAAATCCAACCCTTGTCCTAAATTGGCACCGCTAAAAGTATTTCTTACATGTACAGAACCGTTTAAATCTAAAGTACTACTTAAAGGATCAGGTAAAAACAAATTTAACTGCGATTCGAATTGGTTAAACTTTATAGAATAAAGTCCCAAGCCTTTTAAAACTTTATATGAAAACCCAAACTTTACAAGTTTATCGTACTTATGATATAAAATAGTTGCATAAGAAGCTCCAAGTTCTGCCCAAGCTATATTTTCAAAACTTCCATGAAAATTATTTCCATGTAGTTCTGATAAATCTTCTAGGTTTTGAATGTTGTTAATTTTATCTAGTAAAACAGTATTAAAATCGTAGCCAAAACTCTTAAGTTTTAATGCACTAAATACAGCAACTGAATTTCTTTTATTGATAGAATACATAAAAGAAGGCCCTAGAATTGTGGTATCAAAATATGCATAAGAATTATGATTGGCTTGATGATCAGAATAATAGTTTTCTATATCATTATTTTTAAAATTTGATTTATTATAGATAGAATCTAAAGGATTAAATTCATTATTATGATTAAAAAATAACTTAAAATCCTGAATTTTTAAATTGGAGTCTTTGTATAATTCTCCAAATTTTATGTCGGTTATATTATTCCCAAAAGAAGAAAAATTTGATATAATGTTAACATCTGCTTTATATGGAGAATTTACCATATAAGCCGGATTAGAAAAAATTCCTAAAACTCCAGAATACTTATCATTAGAAATACTTGTATCTTGACTTGATACTTTGCAACAAGTTAAAAAACAAATTATTAAAAAAAAAAGCTTCATTAAAGATAAATAGTTGGGGTATACTCTAAGATAAATAAAAAAACCATCACACTAAAGTATGATGGTTTATATTTATATAAAATGAAGAAAAAATTATTCCTTATTCTCTTCTACTTTCTTTTTGTCTTCTTCGTCATCTTGGGTAGCTTTTTTAAACTCTTTAATTCCACCACCAAGTCCTTTCATTAATTCAGGAATTTTACGTCCTCCAAATAATAACAAAACAATAACTGCTATAATTACCCATTGTCCTGGTCCTACAAATCCTAAACTTATATTTAAAACATTCATTTTTATACTATTTATTGATACAAATATACATTTTTTAGCAATAGTCTAACAAATAAGAAACTAAAACTAATCTACTCTAATTATATCTCCCATAAACGATTTTTCGTTTACAGAAAAAGGATCCCCTTTGTAATTTATCTTGGCTTTCACTCTAGAATTAGCCTCCAAATATTCGCTTACATATATATCTGCTTTTGATGTAACAGCCTTTATGTAAGTTTTTTTACTTTTAAAATCAAAACCATTGTATTCACTTTTAGTTAATACTTTTAGTTTTTGGCTTTCGGTAGTCCCTTTTAAGCTAATATTAGACCCTAACTCAAACCTACCTACAAAATCTTTAATTTTTAACCTTAAATCTACCTTTACATTATTAATAGCTATTAATTCTAATAAATTTTCTGTTAATATACTTTTAGAATGCAAAATTACATTGTTAGATAACTTTATATATCTAATTCCTGGTTTGTAAAATATCTTAACTTTTATATCGCTCTTAAACTTTTTAGTTAATGATGTAGATAAAGAAAGTTCTTGACTTTTATTCTCTACATTTAGCTTACTAACATCTTGTCCTACAGCTTCTATTTTAAAAACATCTGCTTTTATTAATTCTACATCCATTGCACTAGAAATAGTTACAGATTTAAACTCTTTAAGATTTCTCTCTAAATCTTGAGAAAACACAGCTGTAGTAACTAGTAGTAATGCAAAAAATATTTTTTTCATAATCATAAATCTTAATTATTCTTCTATTAAATAAAAATCTAAATATTTACGCTCTAAATCGGCATTTTTAACTTTAATCCAAACTTCATCTCCCAAACGATACATGTCTCCATGTTGTTTTCCAACTAATGCATATTCATCAGAATCAAAAATAAAAAAATCGCTTTTTATATCTCTAATTCTTACCATTCCTTCACATTTATTTTCTATAATCTCTACATAAATTCCCCATTCTGTTACCCCAGAAATTACTCCTTTAAATGCTTCTCCAGTAAAATTTTGCATGTATCTAATCTGCATGTATTTAATGGAGTCTCTTTCTGCTTTAGAAGCTAACATTTCCATTTCTGAGGAATGTTTGCATTTTTCTTCAAATTCTTCTTCTGAAACAGATTTTCCTTTATCTAAATAATGTTGTAGCAATCTATGTGCCATTACATCTGGATACCGTCTAATTGGCGATGTAAAATGACTGTAATAATCAAAAGCTAAACCATAGTGTCCTATATTTTCTGTGGTATATTCTGCCTTACTCATAGATCGAATCGTCAAAGTTTCAATCATATTAGATTCAGCCTTACCATGTGCATCCTTTAATAATTTATTTAAAGAATTAGAAGTAGACATTCTAGATTTGGTATTGATATTATATCCAAATTTTGTAACTAAATTACCTAAAGCTTCTAGTTTATCAACATTAGGTTCATCGTGCGTACGGTAAATAAATGTTTTTTTCTTTTCACCTGATTTTGTTTTCCCAATAAATTCGGCCACTTTTCTATTGGCCAATAGCATAAATTCTTCTATTAATTTATTAGCATCTTTAGACTCTTTAAAGAATACACCTGTAGGTTCATCTTTATCATTTAAAAAGAACTTGGTTTCTATTTTATCAAAAGCCAATGCACCAGATTTTAATCTTTTAGCACGCATAATTTTAGCTAAAGCATCCATTTTAAGAATTGCTTTGGCTATAGGTTCATCTACAGTATATGCTTCGTTTGTTAACGAAATTTCTTCTGGAATTGTATGAATATTTTCCTCTGGACTTTCTAAAATAACCTGAGCTTCTTCGTAAGCAAAACGCTTATCAGAATAAATAACAGTCCTACCAAACCATTGTTTTACTACCTCTGCTTTCTCATTTATTTCAAAAATGGCAGAAAAAGTTAGTTTCTCTTCTTCGGGTCTTAAAGAACAAACCCCATTAGATAGCATTTCTGGTAACATAGGTACTACCCTATCTACCAAATAAACAGAAGTTGCTCTATTAAATGCTTCTTCGTCTAAAATAGAATCTTCTTCTACATAATGCGAAACATCGGCAATGTGTATTCCTATTTCGTAATTACCATTTTCTAGAGCTTTAAAAGATAAAGCATCGTCAAAATCTTTAGCATCTCTAGGATCTATAGTAAATGTTAAAACATCTCTTAAATCTCTTCTTTTAGAAATTTCTTCTTCTGTAATAGTGATGTCTAATTCTTTAGCTGCATTTTCTACTGCAGATGGAAATTCGTACGGTAAATCGTATTCTGCTAAAATGGAATGAATTTCTGTATTGTGTTCTCCTGCTTGTCCTAAAATTTTGGTAATAGTACCAAAAGGATTTTTAGAATCGGATGGCCAGTCTGTAATACTTACCACAACTTTATCACCATCAAGAGCTTCACCTATTTTATCTTTTGGTATAAAGATATCATTAGGCATAGACCTATCATCTGCAACCACAAAACCAAAACGAGCGCTTAATTGTAGCGTACCTACAAAACTTGTTTTTTTACGTTCTAAAACTTCTACAACTTCTCCTTCTAACTTGTTACGTTGTTTGCGTTTATAAACATAAGCTTTTACAGTATCACCATTTAAGCCTCCACCTAAACTTCCTTTATTTATAAAAGCATCGGTTTCAAAATCTTCACAAATAAAATAAGCATTACCAGAACTTGTTACATCTAAAGTACCTATATGGTAATTTTTAGCAGTGTCTAACAAATACTTACCTCTGCCCTCTTCTTTTATTTTTTTTTGAGCTTTTAATTCTTCTAATTTAACTAACAACTGTTGTTTGCTACCATGATCTTCTAAACTTAAAGCTGCAGCAATTTGTTTATAGTTTAATGGTTTACTACTATTTTCATTCAGTACTTTAAATACTTTGCGGGTTAAGTCTTTTATTACTTTTCCTTTCTTCTTAAAAATACCTTTCTTTTTACCTCTTGGCATATAAAATAAAATTTACGAAAGTAAAGGTACGTAAATAGAACTCTCAATACCTAAATTTTTAGTTTTTCAAATAAACTGTCAACAACTATATAATATCTAATTTCTTCTTTTTTAAAATTTAAAATAAATATTATGTCTTATTATTAGCTGTTCATTTTAACAATAAATTTACATTTAGATATTTTTGATTAACACTAAGTTTACTTTATTAACAACTTGTTAGATGATTAATGTGTTGTATAATAGTTCTTTGAATATAGTTTTCCACAGTTGTTAATAACCGTTTTAGGATCTTTTATTCAATAAAATTTTAGAATTTGATTTTTGAAAAAGTGTGAATTAATTGTTAACAACCTGTGATAAGTTATTCGTAAATAAATTTGGATAGAAACAGGTAAGTCTTGTATTGTTTTTTCAACTTTAAAATCAAAATTTAGTTAACATTATTTTATCACAGTTTATCAACATTTTTATCATTTATTTAACTCCTTGATTTTAAAGGATTTCTATAAAAGTTATTAAATCTATTGTTAATAATTGAAAATATTGTGAAATACGTAAAAATATAAGTTTTAAAATGAAAATATATAAATTTACTATACTGATACTAAGTATTTTAAATATTAAGATTAGCTAAACATAAGTATTCATAGTTTATTGGTAATTTAGCCGACTTAAAAATTGAAACAATCATTATGAATGTACCAAAGTCAGATTTACCAAGAGTTGTAGTAATTGGAGGAGGTTTTGCAGGTCTTAATTTGGTAAAAAAATTAAGAAAATTACCTATTCAGCTGGTAATGTTGAATAAACATAATTACCACTGTTTTCAGCCTTTATTATATCAAATATCTACTAGTGGAATAGAGTCCGATTCTATTGCTTATCCTTTACGAATGTTTATTAAGAAGCAAAAGAATTTTTACTTTAGAATGGCCGATGTTGAAAGCGTGGATCCTGAAAATAAGGTTATTAAAGCTGATGTGGGTGAATTGTCTTATGACTATTTAATTATAAACACAGGAACTAGAACTAATTTCTTTGGTAATAAAGAAATTAAAAAGCATGCAATGCCAATGAAAACCATTCCTCAGGCATTGAATTTACGTAGTTTAATTTTGCAAAATTTTGAACGTGCTACTATAGAGTCTGATAAGGACATGCAAAAGTTTTTATTAAATTTTGTAATTGTAGGTGCAGGTCCAACAGGTGTTGAATTGGCTGGAGCAATTGCTGAGTTTAAACATAAGGTATTGCCATTAGATTATCCTGATTTAGATCCTAATTTGATGCAAATTAATTTGTTAGAAGGAGCTAATAAGGTCTTACCTCCTATGAGTGATAATGCTTCTGAAAAATCAGCAAAGTTCTTAAAAGATTTAGGAGTAGAAATTCATACCAATACTATTGTTACAGAATACGATGGTAAATTGGCAAAAACCAAAGATGGAAAAGAATTTTCTTCACGTACTTTAATATGGTCTGCAGGAGTAGTTGCAAATAAAATTGAAGGTTTTTCTGATGCATGTACGGAACCTAGAAGCCAACGATATTTTGTAAATGAGTTTAACAGAGTAAAAGGTTTTCAAGATGTTTTTGCTTTAGGAGATGTTGCTTTAATGGAAACTAAAGATTATCCAAGAGGACATCCACAAGTTGCACAACCGGCTATACAACAAGCTAAAAATTTAGCTAAAAACTTTCCTAAAATATTAAAAGGAGATAACAAACTTACACCATTTGTTTACAATGATAAAGGATCTATGGCTACCATTGGTAGAAATAAAGCAGTTGTAGATTTAAAAAACTTTAAGTTTGGAGGATTTTTTGCTTGGCTAATTTGGATGTTTATTCACCTTATTTCATTGGTTGGTTTTAAAAACAGAATCACCATTTTGGTAAGTTGGATTTACAACTATACAAATTATAACAAAGGTTCGCGTTTAATTGTAAGAAGATTTAGTGTAAGAAAACGTAGAGTAAGAACCAATGCAGAATTATAGTCTTTTTTGCTTAATTTTGCACTGAATTTAAAATAGTTAAGATGAAAATAGCCATAGGAAACGATCATGCTGGGCCAGATTATAAACATGCCATTGTACAATTATTAGAAGATAAAGGAATAGAAGTAGTAAACTACGGAACCGATACTTTTGATAGTGTAGATTATCCAGACCATGCGCACAAAGTTGCAAGTGCGGTAGATACTAAAGAGGTAGATTTTGGTATTTTAATTTGTGGTAGTGCTAATGGTGTAGCTATGACAGCTAATAAATATCAAAATGTAAGAGCTGGTTTGTGTTGGACAGAAGAAATTGTAGAATTGGTAAGATTACACAACAATGCAAATGTATTGTGTATTCCTGCTCGTTTTACAGCAATTCCACAAGTTTTAAAAATGGTAAACAAGTTTTTAAATACAGAATTTGAAGGTGGAAGACACCAAGATAGAGTAGGTAAGATTGCTTGTAGTTAAGTAAAACAGCTTCTTAAATAAACTTAAAAAATCCGAACTGAGAGTCTCAGTTCGGATTTTTTAAGTTTATTAATTTATGCGTAACAAGAAAAGGCATAAATTTTGTAGTGTTTATTATTCAATTTTTAACTAAATGCTATGAGAACAAAATTACTTTTAATACTCCTTTCCATTAGTTTTTCTGTTTTTTCGTTTTCTAAAGTTAATTCAGAAAGTACTTTTAATATTTCAGATAGAATTATTGTTGAAAATGTGAGTTCTAAATTTTCTTTTAAAGAGCACTTTTCTGTTGTAATTTCAAAAAATACCATAAAGGTCTATTCTAAAAATAATGAAAAAATTAATAGAATAGAGTTATTAGATTTAAATGGAAATATTATAAAAAGCAGTAATGAAAATATAATCAATCAATCTGGATTACCATCTGGTGTGTATATCCTAAAAGTGATAACAAATAAGGGAATTTTTGCTAAGAAAATAGTTAAATAAGACTAAAAACCCTCACTAATTAGGAGGCTACTGACAAAGTATGCTTATTTTGTAAAAAAGGTTTTTCAAAAAGAGATTTGACATGTAAATGTTGAATCTCTTTTTTTATTTCAATACTTTTTTGGGTTAATTTTTGAGACTTTAAAAGAGTTTGAAGAGGTTGTTTATAGCCTTTTTATAGGCTTTAGTTTTAGAACTATTCGTTCTTAGCTTAATTTCAAAATTCTTTTAAGATTTACAGCAAAAATGGTCAAAGCACCTTGCATTTGCATATTTTCAATACCATACGAGGTAGCTCTTCCATAACCATGAACATTTTTTAGTTCACCATTTTTAGCTTCTATCTTATAGCGATGCTTTGATTTTTCTTTAAAATAGTCTGTTTTTTCAAAATCAATTTGCTCTTGGTGTATTTTTGATTTTATGGATATCGAATATGTTTTTGACTTAGCTCCTTCTTTATAACATCCTTTTCTTAAAGGGCAGTTTTTACATTTTTCGACATTAAAATAATAGGTGATTACTTGATTTTTCTGAGTATTCTTCTTGCCTTGAATTGCTTTTTTTGTTGCTAGATGTCCAGCAGGACAAACAAACATATCTGCATCTTTATTATAATCAAATTCATTTTCTTTTTTTCTGAATCCTTGACTAATCGCAGGATTTAACTTTGCTACTATTTGAATGTTTTTTTCTTTGGCTAATTCTAAATTTTTCTTGCCTGAATAAGCTGCATCCCCAATAACTGTATCTACAGCTATTCCATTTTTTTGACTTTGCGCTATAAGTTCTGGCAAAATAGGTCCATCTCCTTTTTCGCCTGAAGTAACAACGGCTCCTGTGATAATTCTTTCTTGTGTCATGGCCAGATGACTTTTAAATCCAAAAAAGGAACTATCTGATGACTTGTGTCCTATTTTAGCATCCATATCTTTAGATACAACTTCTTGTTGGTGTTGTTCTATATCATCGATAGATTCTTTTAATAGGTTCAATTTTTCTTTTACAAAAGGTACTTCGCTAATTGTTGGGGAAGCTTCAAGTAAAGTTTCTAACTTTTTACTATAGGTCATTTCTTTTTCTAAATCATTACAATCGTTTTTAGTAGGCATTTTATGTTTCCAATCTTCCTTGTAGGTATAAACAGCTTTTCGAAGTTGTTTTGATCTTTCTCGCAAGATATCAATAGCTGAAGATGGATTAGATTTGGATAAAGTATGCGTAGCATCAACAATGATAGAACCCGAACGGATGATTCCTTTTTCGACAGCAATACTTACGGTTTTGTTAATTAATAAATCTAGTAAATTGGTGTCTTTAAGACGTTGCCTACGGAATTTTGTTAAGGTACTTGGATTGATTACTCCCTGCTCAGGTAGCATTTCTAAAAAATACTTAAAAGACATGTCATAACGAGAACGATCTACCACATCAACATCTGATAAAGTGTAAATCACTTTTAATAATAGGTACTTGAAAAGTTTTACAGGGCATTCAGCTGTCCTACCTTGATCTATGGAGTATTTATCTAAAAGTTCTTCATAAATAAAACTAAAATCTATTAAGTCATTGATTTTTCTTAATAAATTATCTTGGGGAACTATCAAATCGTAAAGTGAACTATATTCACTTAGACCTAAAGTTTGTTGTTGATTCAGCATAAAGAAAAATACAAAAAAAGAGGAATAGAATTTAATAATTCTATTCCTCTTTTTTATAAATATACTTTTTCAGTAGCCTCCTAATTAGTGAGGGGTTTATTTTTAGTTTAATGCCTGATAGAACTGGATGTATTGTTGATTGTTAGGTTGAAGTTCTAGCAACCTACTTGCTTGTTCCTTGGCTAAATTAGTTTGCTTATTCTGATGGTAGATATAAGCTAACAAATAAATTAAATCAGTATTCTCAGAACTTGTTTTTAACTGTTTTTTAAGTACAGAAGTAGCATTTTTAGCTTGTTGGTTCTGGAAGTATAATAAACTTAAATTATAGGCTATTCTATCGTTATTTGGTAACAAACGCAAAGCTTCTTTTAATTGTAAAATGGCTTCTTTAGGCTTTCCTAATTCATTCAGTAGTAAACCATAGTCAAAATTAGTCAATCCAAAACCTGGTTCTTGTTCTAGAATGGTTTTGTATGCTTGTTCTGCTTTAACCAGTTGTTTGTTTTGGTAATATAAATTAGCCAAGCTAGTTCTAACAATATTGTTAATAGGGTCTAATATTAGTGCTTCTTCTAGGGTTTTAATTGCATTTTCAATTTTACCTACACCCATGTAATACTGTGCACGTTTCATTCTACCACCAGAGAACTCTCCTCCTACTTTTAATGTTTTGGCAAATTCTATTCTTACTTTATCGTAAAAAGGTACGTAATCTGTAGGAATTTTAGATTTAGGAACAGAACTAAGTGCAAAGAATGCTTTTACTCGTACGGCTCTTTTTTTATCCTTTAAAAGGGGTAATAATGCTTTGTAATTATCAGTTCCTAGTTTTAATTCGAATAATAAATCTGCAGTAGCTCCTTTTACCAATGGAGATTCATCTTTTAAAAATTGTAATACTTTTTTAACATTTATTAAATGGGTATAGTTATTTAAATTAGAAACAGCAGAAGCTCTAGCAATATTAGGATATACTGTGTCTTTAGCTAAGGCAATTAAACTATCCTTACCACCTTCTTTTCCTTGCATTCCAGGAGCTAATTTATCAGAAAAATGATTCTTTTTAGGCTCTCCATATAATTTTACATAATTCTCATAAGCCCATTTATCATCTTTGTCTTTATGACATCCAGAACATACATTTGGTGTATTGTATTGTAAGCTTAAATCGGGTCTAGGAATTCTAAAACTATGGTCACGTCTAAAATCGTTCCCCATATAATACCTACCAGGCATATGGCAATTAATACACAATGCGCTTTCTGTTCCCATGCTATGTTTATGATGGGTTTCTGTATCGTATTTAGGAGCTTCGTGACATTGTAAACATAAACGATTGTCATCAAACTTACGTTGGGTAGAGTGTACATTGTGGCAATCTTTACAACTTACGCCATTATGGTACATTTTACTTTGAACAAAAGATCCGTATACATAATCCTCATCTAAAATTTGTCCATCTGCATAATACAAGTTTTCTCTAAGCAGCTGAGGATAGTAATGGTCTAAAAAGGTTCCTTGTGGTGTATGAAATAAACTTACATTTTCTCTACGAGCATGACATCTAGCACAAGCATCTACCAATTCTTTAGATCCCAAATCGGTCATTAGCATAGAACCATCGCTTTTGTACATATCTCCTTGTATTACTGCTTTAGATACGTGCTGTTTTCCGGGACCATGACAAGCTTCACAACTTACATTTATTAAAGCATAATTAGTGCTGTAACTATGGTCTTTTTCGTTGTAATTCTTTTTTACATTGGTACTATGACAGTCAGAACACATGGTATTCCAATTTAGTCCTCCTCTACTCCAATGCAACCATTCACTATGTACTACTTTAAAATCTGGATATAAATCAAACCATTTATTTTTTTTAGTATCGTAGGCTGTTCTTAAACACTGATAATGACCATCAGGAAATAAAACAATATACTGCTGTAATGGAGTTAAACCAAAAGTGTATATAATTTCATAGTCGTGATTTTTACCATCTCTACCTTCTGTATTGGCGTAAAATTTTCCATCTTTTTGAAAAAAGCGAGAAGTTACTCCCTGACTTTCAAAAGTTTCTCCTTTAAAAGGAGCTAAAATGCTCTCTCTAGAGGCTTTTTGCATCGATTTATCATGATGAGAGCCTTTCCAGTCTTTAAACTGATCTGGATGACATTCTGCACATTTTTTACTACCCACATAGTGTTTATTAGGAATACTGTCCGTATTGGTAAATATGGACATGGGATCTAATTTTTGGTAGTTTTCTTCTTTTTTGTCACCACAAGAAACAATACAGAAAAAAAGTATAGAAAGAAAGACTAATTTTTTCAAAATACGATGGTTTTTAAAAATCTAAATTTACAAATAAAAGACTAAAAAGTAGTTTATTTATTCAGCCGATTTAGCACATCTAAATCCAGTATTAAACAAAGAAGACTCAATGGTATTCTGTGCTCTAAAAGTAGTTGTGTAACTTAATTCCAAAGCCTGATCAAACATAAAAGAACCTCCTCTAGTAACTACTACTTGCGGATTTCTTTGAAAATTTCCGTTATTATATGGAGCAAAAACGGTAGCAGTCCATTGCCAAACATTCCCTACCATATCGTTAATTCCACTTTTACTTTTAGGAAAAGCACCAATAGGCGAAGTATACAAATAACCATCTAATACATTTTTATCTTTTACGGTAGTACCGTCCCATACATTGGCCATAAATGTGTTTCCGTTTTTAGGGGTATTTCCCCAAGGATATTTTAAGTTTTCACCGTTTTTAGCAGCAAACTCCCACTCTATTTCTGTAGGTAATCTTTTTCCAGCCCATGCAGCATATTTGGTAGCATCGTTCCAACTAACGTGTGTTACAGGATAATTGTCCATTGCTTTTGGTGCATTAGGACCAAAAGGAAATTCCCAAGTAGTACCTGGTACTAAGTTCCAACGCATTCCACTAAAATCAAAAATCCCAGAATCTCCAAAATTTTCAGCTTCAGTTTTGTAATTGGTTGCTTCTACAAATTTTCTAAATTCTGCAACAGAAACTAAATTAATATCTAAATAAAATGGAGCTACGGTTGTTTCAAAACTTGGAGCTTCTATTGGTGTTCTATCATCAGATCCTATAGTAATAGTTCCTCCTTTAAAGTGAACCATATTGTTTGTATTAACAATGGTTTTTTCTTCTTTTACTGGAGTATTAGTAGCTTTTTTTTCTGTGTTTTCTGTTTTGGTTGTAGTAGTAGCTTCTTGTTTGTTATTTTTACATGAAAACAAGGCAATTATCGCCACTAAAGTAAAGAAATATCTCATTTTTTTGTTTGATTTGTATCTAAATGCAATAATATCCATTTAAATCTATATTTTGGTTACAAGTAATAGATAAGATGTTATTTTTGTTCAATGGTTTAAACTAATAATTAGAAACAATGTGTGTGCAGGAAAAAAAGCAATTAAAGTATCATACTGCTTATTTAAAAATGGCTTTCGAGTGGGCCAAATTATCTCACTGTCAGAGAAAAAAAGTAGGAGCTTTAATAGTTAAAGATAGAATGATTATTTCTGATGGTTACAATGGAACTCCATCGGGTTTTGACAACTGTTGTGAAGATGAAAACTACGATACTAAATGGATGGTTTTACATGCAGAAGCCAATGCAATTTTAAAAGTTGCTGCTTCTACACAATCTACCAAAGGTGCTACGTTATATATAACACTATCTCCCTGTAAAGATTGTAGTAAATTAATACATCAATCTGGAATTAAGACAGTGGTTTACGCAAAAGAATATAAAGACACTACAGGTTTAGAATTTTTGGCTAAAGCAGGTGTAGAATTATTGAAATTAGATATTGATGAAACAGAATAATAATATCCCTCTATTTATTGGAATTTCTATTGCATTAGGAATAATGATTGGAAGTTTTTTTAACATAAAGAATACAGGAACTATTTACGAACCTTCGTACAGAAATTCCGACAATAAATTAAACGCTGTTCTTAAATACATAGAAAGTGAATATGTAGACGATGTAAATATAGATGAATTTACAGAGGATGTTATTACAGAATTATTAGATAAGTTAGATCCACATTCTAGCTATTTACCTAAAGAGTTACAACAGGCTACACAAGAAACTATGAATGGAAATTTTGTAGGTATTGGAGTTCAATTTGTAGTTAAAAAAGATACGGTAGTAGTAGTAAAAGTAATACCAGACGGACCTAGTAAAAGAGCTGGTTTACGCGATGGAGATCGTTTGTTAATGGCAGATAAAGATACTTTATATGGTAAAAACTTAAGCTCTAATGATATTGTTAAAAGGTTAAAAGGAGTAGAAAACACCCAAGTATTGGTAAAAGTTTTTAGACCTGGAGAAGAAAATTTAATAGATTTTAATATCAATCGTGGTAAGGTTGCTATTAAGAGTGTACCTGTATCTTATAAAATTGCAGACAGCTTAGGGTATATTAAATTGGATAGGTTTGCAATGACTTCTTACAAAGAATTTAAGGCTGCTTTAGATTCTTTACAAAAGGATGGAATTAAAGATTTAGTATTAGATTTAAGAGGAAATCCGGGTGGTTATATGCACATTGCAGATAAAATTGCCGATGAGTTTTTAGAAGATGGTAAACTGATTGTTTATACCAAGAATAAAAAAGGAAGACAAGAAAATTCAGTAGCAACAACAAAGGGTTCTTTCGAAAAAGGGCATGTATATGTTTTTGTAGATCAGAATTCTGCTTCTGCAAGTGAAATTGTTTCTGGAGCATTACAAGATCATGATAGAGCAACTATTATAGGACGTAGAACTTTTGGAAAAGGATTGGTACAACAACCTATAGATTTTAAAGATGGTTCTGCTATGCGTTTAACCATTGCTAGGTACTACACTCCTACCGGACGTTCTATTCAGAAACCTTATGATAAAAATAATAACTATAACGATGAGGTTAGCAACCGTTATAAAAGCGGAGAATTGTTTTACAGAGATAGTATTAAAGTGAATGATTCTTTAAAGTTTACAACACCTAAAGGAAAGGTAGTTTATGGCGGTGGTGGAATTACACCAGATGAGTTTATTCCCTTAGATACTGTAAATGGAGCTAATTATTATGAGTTAAATTTAATCAACAATTTTGTATATCAATATGTAGATACACACAGAAAAGAGTTGGCTAAATATAATGAGAACAATTTTATTTCTGATTTTACTATAACCAACAGTATAAAAAGAGATTTTAAGAAATTTATAGCCCCTCATAAAATTGAGAATGTTAGAATAGACACGCTTTTAAAGGAAAATTTTGCCGCTACTTTGTTAAACGATGTAGTTTATTACAAGCTAACGCAACAAAGAGATCCATTTATTAAAAAGGTATTATCCTTAAATAAAAATAAATAGTAATGTCTGCTAAGAAAATATACTTTGCTTCCGATCAGCATTTTGGTGCACCCACTACAGCTAAAAGCTTGCCTAGGGAAAAGCATTTTGTAAAGTGGTTAGACGAAATAAAACACGATGCAGGTGTTATTTTCTTATTAGGAGATTTATTCGATTTTTGGTTTGAATACAAGCACGTAGTTCCTAAAGGATTTGTACGTGTTTTAGGAAAATTGGCAGAATTAAGAGATGCTGGAATAGAAATGCACTTTTTTGTAGGGAATCACGATTTATGGATGACCGATTATTTTGAAAAAGAATTGAATATTCCAGTATACCATGAGCCTAAAGAGTTTACACTGCAAGGAAAAACTTTTTTAATTGGTCATGGAGACGGTTTAGGGCCTGGAGATAAAGGTTACAAAGCCATGAAAAAGGTGTTTACCAATTCTTTCTGTAAATGGTTGTTCCGTTGGTTTCACCCCGATTTAGGTGTTGGGTTAGCCAAGTATTTGTCTGTAGAAAACAAAACAATTTCTGGAGAAGAAGATGTGATATTTCAAGGAGAAGACAAAGAATTTTTAATTCTATACTGCAAAGAAGTTTTAGAAAAACAACATTACGATTACTTTATTTTTGGACACCGTCACTTACCTATGATTTTCGATTTACCTCAGAATTCTAAATACGTAAACACAGGAGATTGGATTGGTTATTTTACTTATGGAGTGCTTGAAAATGGTGTTTTTGAGTTGAGGGAGTATATAATGGATTGATATATAGTTTTTTGTGATTTTGTGAAAAAGATAAAAAAACATTACCTTTGTAATAATAAAGTCTGCAAAACACGAAAGTCGACTTCACGTCGTTATTTTAAATATATTTTAAAATTAGTGTTTTAGTGGACTTATTTTATTTTTGATCGTTAATGGATTCTTTTTATTGTCATAATAATTGTTCCAGTTAGTATAATTATCTGTGTCATATAAATCTACAACAACTTTTATCTGTTCCTTTAGATAATTATAATAACGAATTTCACCTTTTTCAAAAACTCTTTGGATAGTCCAACAAAAATAGTCAGCAAGATTAAGCAAAGGGTCTTTTGTAGGATAATTTACATTAAATACAACGTTAGTTTTCATTTTTTGATCGCTATTATTTTTAGAAAACCTTTGTTTTGCTTTTAAAAAAGCTAGTTCTAAGTTGTGATTTTTAGTGCTTTTCCCTCTTTCAGAGATGTGCATTACAAGTTTTTCATGTTTAGAAAGTTTGTTTTTTAATAAATGAGATAATAAATCTGCATAGAAATATTCTTCTTTGCCCTTATGCTTAGTTTCATATCGTTCTATACTTTTTCTGCCTACTACTGCTTCAAAACTACAATTAATCGTTTTTATTAAATCAAACATTTCTTTTCTTACCTCTGGTAAATCATCAGTAGCATGTAAATAATAGCCATTCTTATTAATTTTCTTTATTACACTTGGTACATGATAAAAAGAATCATCAACTATTTTATTTTGAAGAGAATTTATTTTTTCTCTAACTTCATCCAAAGGATCTTTTATTTTCACCAAACCAAGAATGAAAACATTTGATACCCCATTAGTACCAATAATATTTCTTTTTCCTTTACCATAAAAAGTAGTATCTCCTGCTTCATCTAGAAAACGATGATAATCCATTAGTTTACTTTTTCCCATCCATTAATTTTTTTTTTGCAGTTTTTAAAATTTTATCAATATTTTTTTCATCTTTTAAATCATTTACTATTTTATCAGATAACCAGATCACTAATAGTTCATTAAAATCAATATTGAATACTTCTGCTATTTTATTGATAGTTTCTTTTTTAGCAATTCGATTATTAGTTTCAATTTTACTTAGTAATGATTGATCTATATTAATCTTTGCTGATAACTCCCTTAGAAGAAGATTGTTTTCTTCTCTTAATTTTCTTATGGTTTCTCCAAAACTATTTTCCATATACAGACATGACAATATTTGTCAAATTTAATAAAAATTAATTGTAGTAACCAAAATAAATAGTCGTTTCTTAACTTCACAAAATGAATTTAAATCAAATAACAGTTCCCTCTTTAGATTTAAGTAAATCTATTCCTTTTTACGAAAAATTAGGACTTACTTTAATAGTTAAGTCAATGCCGCATTATGCAAGGTTTGTTTGCCCTGATGGGAATGCTACTTTTTCTTTGCACGAGGTAGCGAGTTTACCAAAAGGAGAAGGAATTTGGGTTTATTTTGAATGCGAAAATTTAGACACTCGAGTAGCAGAACTCAAAGAAAAAGGAATTGAGTTTGAACTAGAGTCAACAAATCAAAGCTGGTTGTGGAGAGAAGCTAGATTAAAAGATCTCGATGGAAATCAAATCATCCTTTACTATGCCGGAGACAATCGATTAAACCCGCCCTGGAGAATTAAAGCAGATTAATACAGCTCCAAATAAATACTCTTTAAATAAGATCCTTCTTTAAACCCTATAGGATGGTCAATATCATGACGAGTGGTTTCTAATATTTTATAGGGAACTCTATTGTTTTGTAGTACCTCCTCTACCAGCTCAAAAAATACATCATAGGTAATTCTAGAACTACAAGAAGCCATTACCAAGGTTCCTTTTTTCTTCACCAATTGTAAACCTAATTTTACCAGTTTTTTATAGCTCATGATGGCTCTATCAACCTCTAATGCACTTTTA
Organism: Wenyingzhuangia sp. IMCC45574; assembly: GCF_054182685.1. Classification (NCBI taxonomy): domain Bacteria; kingdom Pseudomonadati; phylum Bacteroidota; class Flavobacteriia; order Flavobacteriales; family Flavobacteriaceae; genus Wenyingzhuangia; species Wenyingzhuangia sp. IMCC45574. The sequence goes on from NZ_CM135169.1 coordinate 2,542,403, forward strand.
GCAAATGACGGTGGGTCGATTACTACAATATCAAATTTTGTGTTGTTTTTGGCTAGGGTATTTAATTCCTCAAAAGCATCACCAACAATGGTTTTATGAGTTCCAGAGAAGTCGTTTAAATTGGCATTACTTTTAGCTATTTCCAATGCAGGTCCGCTAATGTCTAGACTGGTAACAGAAGTAGCACCACCTTTTAAAGCATGTACAGAAAAACCACCAGCGTATGAAAATACGTCTAATACGGTTTTTCCCTTAGCCATCTCTCCTACTTTCTTTCTATTGGCACGATGATCTAAAAAGTAACCTGTCTTATGTCCCTTAATTACATTGGCAGAAAAGTTAACACCGTGTTCTTTAAAAACAATTACTTCGTTTTCTAAAACACCATCTAATACTTGTCCATCAGTTAAACCATAACTATTTTTTTCTTTTTGAACATTTCTACCCAATCGTAAAACAGTGGTTTTTGTTCCGCTTATTTCTATTAAAGTGGGTAAAATATCCTTTAAATAAGGAAACCAAAAAGAAGCATATAATTTTACCACCAATACATGATTGTATACATCTGCAACCAAAGAAGGCAAACCATCATTTTCTCCATAAATTAATCGGTAGCTATTCGTTTCGGTTTTTAATAATTCAGCTCTTTTAGAATAAGCTTCTTTAATTTTGCCAATAAACCAATCTTTATTAATGTTTCCTGCTTTGTTGGCTTGTAATATTTTAATTCTGATAGGAGAATTAGGATCGTAAAAACCAATAGCCAATAATTTATTTTTTTTAGTATCAAAAATAATAGCTAAGTCTCCAGATTTCCCTTCCTTATTTTGTTTTGCAATGCTATTGTCAAACACCCAAGGATGTCCTTTTTTAACCAAAACTTCTGCGTTGGATTTTAATTTAATAGCAATTTTACTAGTGGAAACGTCTGGTAATGGAATCAATGGGTACAGTTTTAATAGACTACAAAGCTACGTGTTTCTAGGTGAATTATTAAATGATGTATGACCTATTGAATTTAAGTTTTGCAAAAAATATAAAAAGAAAGCAATATCTCGATTCTTTTTATTTTAAAATACTGACAACTCTTCCTATTTCACATCAATATTGTAAATTGGTACGCAAATTGATAAAACACAACTGTAAAGCATAAAATCTTAGATAAACAATGGAAGTAGACATAAGAGCTATCAGCGAAAAAATAGAAAAGGAGAGTGCATTCGTGGATTTATTATCCATGGAAATGAACAAGGTAATTGTTGGTCAAAAGCACATGGTAGATCGTTTGTTGATTGGACTATTAGGGAACGGACATATTTTATTAGAAGGGGTTCCGGGACTGGCAAAAACTTTGGCAATTAATACATTAGCTAAAGCTGTAGATGGAGCGTTTAGTCGTATTCAGTTTACACCAGACTTATTACCAGCAGATGTAGTAGGTACCATGATTTATAACATGAAAGAAAATGACTTTTCTATAAAGAAGGGACCTATTTTCGCCAATTTTGTATTGGCAGATGAGATCAACCGTGCACCTGCTAAAGTACAATCGGCTTTATTAGAAGCAATGCAAGAACGTCAAATTACCATTGGCGATGAGACATTTAAATTAGACGAACCTTTCTTGGTAATGGCAACTCAGAATCCAGTAGATCAAGAAGGTACATATACGTTGCCAGAAGCACAAGTAGACCGTTTTATGTTAAAAGTAGTAATTGATTATCCTAAGTTAGAAGAGGAGCAATTGATTATGAGAGCCAATTTAAACGGATCTTTTGAAAAGGTAAATCCAGTAGTTTCTTTAACAGAGATTATAAATGCTCGTAAAGTGGTAAATGAAGTGTACATGGATGAGAAAATTGAGAAATACATTCTTGATTTAATTTTTGCCACTCGTTACCCAGAAAAATACGGATTAGAAAACTTAAAACCATTAATTTCTTTTGGAGCTTCTCCTCGTGGTAGTATTTCTTTAGCCAAAGCTGCAAAATGTCATGCGTTTATTAAACGTAGAGGATATGTTATTCCAGAAGATGTAAGAGCGGTAGTGTTAGATATTTTACGTCACAGAATTGGAATTACGTACGAAGCAGAAGCAGAAAACGTAACCTCTGAGGATATTGTGAACCAAATTGTAAATGTAGTAGAAGTACCTTAATGGCTCTAGGCTTTATGCCGTAAGCTTTAAGCTTATAGCCTACTGCCTATGGCTTACAGCCAAAAAATATGGATACCAAAGAAATCTTAAAAAAAGTTAGAAAGATAGAGATCAAGACACGTCGTTTGTCAGATCATGTCTTTTCGGGAGAATATCACAGTTCTTTTAAGGGTCGTGGTATGACTTTTAGTGAGGTAAAACAATATCAATTTGGTGATGACATCCGTAGTATAGATTGGAATGTAACGGCTCGTTACAACGAACCTTATGTTAAGGTTTTTGAAGAGGAACGAGAGTTAACCATGATGCTGGTGGTAGATATTAGTGGTTCTGGAAATTTTGGAACCAAAGAGCAATTTAAAAGAGAAACCCTTACAGAAATTGCTGCGACCATGGCTTTTTCTGCCATTCAGAACAACGATAAAGTAGGTTTACTATTGTTTTCTGATGAGGTGGAATTATACATTCCTCCAAAAAAAGGAAAAAGTCACGTACTACGTATCATACGCGAGTTGATAGAGTTTGAACCTAACAGTAAAAAAACAAATATAAATGGGGCTTTAAAATATTTGTCTAACGTAATAAGAAAGAAGGCCATTGTGTTTATTCTTTCAGATTTTATGGACGATGGATATGAGCAAACCCTAAAAATTGTTGCTAATAAGCACGATGTAACTGGAGTAAGAGTTTACGATCAGTACGACGAGAGTTTACCAAAAATAGGATTGGTTCCTATGGTAGATGCAGAGTCGGGACAAACGGTTTTGGTTAATACATCGTCTAGAAAAGTTAGAAATAAATACGAGCAGCAATTTGCGCATTGGAAGAATAATTTTCACACTGCTTTTCAAAAAAGTGGAGCAGGAGTTTTAAGTTGTAGAACCGAAGAAAATTATGCTAAAAAACTGTTGACGTATTTTAAACAAAGAGGATAATCAATTATAAATTTGGAATTTCAAATTGATGAAAAAATTTAGTTATATAATCACTTTCTTTTTTTGTTGGGTTATGGCAGGACAATCTAATCCTGAAATAAGCGTACAAGTAGATACCCCTAACATTAAAATAGGGGATCAGCTAACTTTTAGTATAGCTGCTCCAAAAGAAGCAAGTGTTACTTTTCCTAGCCTAGAGTTAGATGGTTTAGAGGTTGCAAAAGAATTAGATGAAGAAACCGTAAAAGATAAGGTAGTTAAAAAGTATTTAATCACTGGTTTTGATAGTGGAGCATTCTACATAAAAAAACAAGAGATTTTTATTGATGCCAAATCATATTTTACAGATTCTTTACTAATTAATGTTGGAATCATAAAGGTGGATACTTCTATGTTGAATCAGTATATCAACTTAAAAGAGGCAGAAAAGGACAAAGTTACCTTTGCAGAAATAAGATACAGATATGAAAACTACCTTTACATTGCTTTAGGAGTTTTAGCTTTTATTATTTTAATCTATTTCTTGTTTCGTAAAGAGAAAGAAGAAAAGCCTGTTATTATTCCTAAAATACCTCCATATATTACAGCTACAAAAGAGTTAAAAGAATTACAAACTAAAGAATTATGGCAAAATAATCAGGTTAAAGAGTACTATTCAGAATTAACAGACATTGTAAGAAAATACATAGGGGGAGAGCTTTCCATTCAAGCATTAGAAAATACTACAGACGAGTTAATATCTTTACTACAAGTAGAAAATAAAGAACAAGGATTAGGTTTAGAAAAAGAACTTGTAGAAAAATTAAAGGGATTGCTATCTCAAGCAGATTTTGTAAAGTTTGCCAAACAAAAACCTATAGAAAGTGATATTAGAGGACATGAATCAGATGCGAAACTAATTATCAATACGATTCATAAAATTGTAGAATCAAAAAAGAAACAGGAAGAAAATGAAGAGCAGTAATTTTGAATTTACAAATCCTGAATTTTTATGGGGCTTGCTAATTATACCATTGGTGGCGATATGGTTGTTTCTAAGTAAAAATAGAAATCAAGCCAAACTTTCTATTGCTACTACCAGAGCTATAAAAAGCAGTTCTTTTTTTACTGTAGTCTATCAATTCTTATGGGTTTTAAAATTAATTGCTTTAGGTTTTTTAATTGTGGCATTGGCCAGACCAAGAAATGTATCTGTTACTACTAAAAACAAAAAAAACAAAGGAATTGATATTGTAATGGCTACCGATGTTTCCGGATCTATGTTGGCAAGAGATTTAAAACCAAACAGGTTAGAAGCATTAAAAAAAGTAGCACAAGATTTTGTAGACAAACGTCCAAATGATCGAATTGGAGTGGTTTTATATGCCGGAGAAAGTTATACAAAAACACCTATTACGAGTGATAAATCTATTGTAAAAAGAACCATTGCTTCTATTGAGTATGGAGGTATAGAAGACGGTACTGCTATTGGTATGGGGTTAGGAGCTGCTGTTAATAGATTAAAGCAAAGCAAGGCAAAGAGTAAAGTGATTATTCTATTAACCGATGGTGTAAATAACTCAGGTTCTGTAGATCCAAAATTAGCTACAGAACTGGCTAAAGGAGTTGGTATAAAGGTGTATACTATTGGTATTGGTACCAATGGAATGGCAGAAATGCCTGTAAAAGATCGTTTTGGTAGAACCTTTTATCAACCTATAGAAGTGGAAATAGATGAAGATTTATTAAAACACATAGCTAGAGAAACAGGTGGACAATATTTTAGAGCAACTTCTAATACAAAACTAAAAACTATTTATGATGAAATAGACAAGTTAGAAAAAACAGTAGTAGAAGAATTTAAATATTACAATTACCAAGAATTGTATAGAAACCTAGTTTTAATTGCACTTGGTTTGTTAGTACTAGAATATGTTTTAAAAAATACCTTATTTAAAAGTTTTATATAAATAGAATGAGTTAAAAAGTTACAAGTTCGAAGGTTAACGGGGGTATTGTCGTTGATACATAAACTTTGGAAACATTCAACTTTAAAACTTTAGAAACGAGATTATGAACAGATTAGAAGAACCTATATACTTTTATGTGTTAGCAATAGTACCATTATTGCTAGTTATTTTGCTGTATAAATTTTGGTGGCAAAAAAGGACTCAGAAAGCTTTTTCTGATAGTAATTTGTTAGAAAAATTAGCACCAGATTATTCAGTATACAAAACCTCTATTAAGTGGTTTTTCTTGGTATTAGCCATTAGTAGTTTTGTAGTTGCTTTGGTAAATCCTAAAATAGGAATAAAGTTAGAGACTGTTAAAAGAGAAGGTGTAGATATTGTATTTGCTTTAGATGTTTCTAAGAGTATGCTGTCAGAAGATATTGCTCCTAATAGATTGGAAAAAGCAAAACAGATTATTTCTAGAACTGTAGACCGGTTAGGAAGCGATAGGATTGGAATTATAATTTATGCAGGAAATTCGTATCCTTTATTGCCAATTACAACAGACCATGCTGCGGCAAAATTATTTTTAAGAAATGCTGCACCAGATATGGTTTCTAGTCAGGGAACAGCTATAAACGAGGCACTTGGATCTGCAAAGAATTACTACAATAATGAGGAACAAACCAATAAATATTTAGTGATTTTATCTGATGGAGAAGACCATGAAGAGAATACAATTGAAAAAGCCAAAGAATTGGCTGCTGAAGGAGTAAAAGTAATTACTGTAGGAATTGGAACCGAAAAAGGGGGGGTAATTCCAAATATGGTAAATGGTTATAAAAAAGGACTTAAGAAAGATAGAAATGGAGAAGTTGTAATTACACAAAGACATGTACAAGTTTTGCAAGAAGTTGCTGCAAGTTGTAATGGTTTTTATGTAGATGGGAACAAAACAAATACTTCTGTAGAAAAAATAGTAGAGGTACTTTCTAAAGCCAAAAAAACAGAATTTGAAACCAAACAATTTTCAGATTACAAAAGCCAATTTCAATGGTTTATAGGTTTGGGGATTTTTTGGTTGCTTTTAGACGTTTTTGTTTTTGAAAAGAAAACGAAATGGGTAAAGAATATAAATTTATTTAATGAAAATCAGGAATAAGATGAAATATACATTGTTGATGATTTTTATGATGATCACTGGATTTACCTTTAGCCAAGGGTTATCTAAGGAAAGATTTTTTAAGGCAAAAGAATTTTTGCGAGAAGGGAATACAGCTTACAAGAAGGAAAAGTATGATGAAGCTTTAATCGCCTATCAAAAGAGTATGGCTCAAAATGGTAATTACTATAAAGGTGCTTATAATTTGGGAAATACTTTTTTTAAACAAAAAAAGTATTCAGAAGCAGAGAAATTTTATAAGCAAGCAAATAGATTAGCAGAAACAGAAGCAGAAAAAGCAAAATCTTTTGAATTATTAGGAGATGCATTAAAACAACAAAAGAAATATGATGAAGCTTTGGATGCTTATAAACAGTCTTTATTAAAAAATCCTAAAGACGATATCCTACGTCAAAAATACATAGCTGCAAAACAAGAAAAGAAAAAGCAAGAGGAACAGCAACAAAAGAATAAAGATAAAAACAAGGATCAAAAGGATTCTAACGACGATAAGGATAAAGAAGAAAAAGATAAAAAGGATAACAAAGACGAGGATAAGAAAGGGGATGAAAAGGACCCTAATGGTGATAAGAGTAAAGAGGATAAAGACGGAGATAAAAAAAATAAGGATAAGAAAGGAGACAATAAGGAGCAAGAGAAGGATCCTAATGGTGATAAGCGTAAAGATGATAACAAAGAAGGAGATAAAAAAAATAAAGATAAAAAAGGGGATAATAAGGAGGAAGAAAAAGATCCTAATGGTGATAAGCGTAAAGATGACAAAGACGGAGATAAAAAAGATAAGGATGGAAAGAATAATGAGGAATCTGGAAATGAACCAAACTCCCAACCTTCTAAGTTATCTAAACAGCAAATAGAACAATTGCTAGAGAATATGAGTAATGAAGAGCAAAAAACACAAAAGAAAGTAAATGCTCAGAAAGTTAAAGCAAAAGGCAATAAAAATGAAAAGGACTGGTAAAATAGTATTTAGTACAAAGTATATACTACAAAGTATTCAGTACTTAGTTAGCAGTATACAGTATAAAGTTGAAAACACTCAAAACAGAAATAAAAATTTAAAAAGTTTAATATTTAAGACTAATTACCTAGTACTCTTTACTTTATTCATTGCCACTGCAAATTATGCTCAAGACGTTCAGCTTATCGCCAAGGTAAGTAAGAAAACGTTAGCAGAGAATCAAAGATTGCGTATTTCTTATGAAATTAACAATCAAGAAGCAGATGATTTTTCGTTGCCTAATTTTAAAAACTTTGAGGTTATTCAAGGACCAATGCAGTCTATAAGCAGTTCTAATATAATAACAAATGGTAGTATTAAATCTGTTTACAAAAAGACGTATACTTATTTTTTAAAACCTAAGAGAAAAGGGGTATTTATTATACCTCCTGCTAGTATTTCATATAGAGGAGATATAATAAAGTCTAATGCTATGACTATAAAAGTTGTGGATGCACAAGATTTACCTAAAGATCCAAATGACCCAAATTATTTAGCCAATCAAAATTTAAAAATGGTTATTTCGGTATCTAATAATAATCCATATGTTGGAGAACCTGTTTATGTAGAATATAGACTTTATGTTAATGTTAATCAGATAGTTGTGAGTAATTATAATCCATATGTACCTGCTAAATTTGAAGGTTTTTGGAGTCAAAACATAAAAGTGGATGTAGAGAGACCAGAGGTAAAAGAAGGGAAATTAAATGGAGAAATTTGGAAATATGTAGTTTTGAATAAAACTCTATTAATACCTCAAAGAGAAGGAGTATTAAAAATAAATCCATCCTCTACAGAGGTTATGGCTGGAGTTCCAACAGGTAAATTAGATTTCTTCCGAAATATTGTAACTAGAAACATTAAGGTAGAAGTAGCTTCCACAGAAAAAAAGATAAACGTTAAACCTTTACCGTTAGAAGGTAAACCACTAGATTTTTCTGGTGCAGTTGGAGATTATAATTACAGTGTAACCACCAGTAGAGATGTATTTAAAGCAAATGAATCTGCACAGGTTAAAGTAAAAGTATCGGGTAGGGGGAACATAAAATTGTTTGAGATTCCAACCATTACCACTCCTAAAGAACTAGAAGTATACGATCCCGAAAGAAAAGAGAGAGTAAGCACAGCTACATCGGGATTAAAAGGAAGTATAGAAAATGCATACACGGTAGTACCACAGTATAAAGGAAAATTTATAATTCCTAAAACTTCATTTTCTTATTTCAACCCAGAAGATGAAAAATACCATACCATAACATCAGACGAAATTGTATTAAATGTAACCCAAGGAAAAGAGTTAACTACGGGTACATCATCAGACTATAGCAATGGTAATGATATTATTAAACAATCGGTTAGAAAATCTGGAGAAGATTTTAGATACATACAGACGTTTACAGTATTAAAAGCTATAGAGAAGAAAGATTTCTTTAAGTCAACCTTATTTTATGTACTGTTATTATTGCCTGTAGTTGTAATTCCTTTAGGTTTATTTGCTTCTAAAAAACAAAGAGAATTAAGTAAAGATATTAAGAGAAATAAGCTTAAGAAAGCCGATAAATTGGCTAGAAAGTATTTAGCTAGTGCCAAAAAAGAATTGGGGAATAAGGAAACTTTTTATAGTTCTTTAGAAAAAGCATTACACAACTATTTAAAGGCTAAACTAAGCGTTGAAACTACAGATATAAGTAAGGAGAGGATAGAAGAGTTATTATTGAATAAAAACGTTTCTAATGAGGTTGTAAAACAATTTTTAGATGTATTTGCAGCTTGTGAGTTTGCCAGATATGCTCCTTCTTCTGATGAAAGAATGAAAGAAGATTTTGATAAAGCCAAAAAGGCGATCACTTTAATTGATAAAAACTTATAAAACCAGCAAAGATGAAAAATTTACTATTTGGAATTTTAGTGTTGACCATCAGTTTTGTGAGTGCTCAAGATTCACAAAACAAATTTGAAACGGGAAATCAGTTTTATCAACAAGAAGAGTATAACAAAGCCATTGCAGCGTATAACAATGTTTTAGAACAAGGTTTAGCATCTTCAGAATTGTATTTTAATTTGGGGAATTCGTATTATAAAAGCAATCAAATGGCAAATGCTATTTACTATTTTGAAAAATCTTTACAGTTAGATCCTGCAAATAAAGATGCTGCTGTAAATTTAGCCTATGCCAATCGTAGTATTATAGATAGTATTAAGGAAGTACCTAAATCTGCTTTCGAAAAATTTAACGATAGTGTATTGTCTATTTTATCATATGACAATTGGTCTAAGGTAGCAGTAACGCTTTCGTTGATTGCTGGAGTATTGTGGTTGATTTTCTTTTTTAGTACGCAACCAGTCGTTAAGAAGCTATATTTTACGGTTTCTCTGTTTTTAACAGTTGTTTGTTTTATAAGTTTAGGGATAACCGTACAGCAATACCAAAGAGTTGGAAATACAGTTTATGCGATTATTTTTTCGGAAGAAATTTCTATTAAAAACGAGCCTAAAGATGGTGCTTCAGAAGTTTTTGTTTTACACGAAGGAACCAAAGTAAAAGTATTAGATGAGGTTGGTGAATGGCAAAAAATAAAAATATCTGATGGTCAAATTGGGTGGATTGACAAAAAATACATTAAAAAATTGTAATTTTGTATTGATTATGAGTTTTTTAACTTGTAGTTAGAAGAGTTTTATACGAATTCTTTTATTTTGCTATGATTAAGATTTAATGGTTTAAATCTTAATTATTATGAGTCACGGTTATAGAAATGAAGAATGGAAAGAGATTGTATTTGACGAGGTAATTGCTAAATCTGAGAAATACAAAATATCTAATTACGGTAGGGTTTTAAAATGTAAAGGTGATAAGGAAATAATTCTTAAGTATCACCATATAAATGGGTATACATCCATCCCTTTAACGCAAGAAATTAATGGTAAAAGAACCAGTAGGTATGTTCACAAACTGGTAGCAGAACACTTTTTAGAAAAAAAGGAAGAGGATCAATATGTAATTCACTTAGATTATGACAAGAAGAACAACCATGTAGATAATTTAAAGTGGGCTACTAAGAGAGAAAAAGAATTGCATCAATACGCAAACGAAGAATATTTAAAGTCTAAACCTAAGAGAACTTACGCTAAGCTTACGGAGGGAAGAGTAAAAATTATAAAAAGAAAATTAGCAGATCCAAATAATAAAACGAGGCTTAAAATGATTGCCAAGCAATTTGGTGTTTCGGACATGCAAATTCATCGTATTAAAACAGGTGAAAATTGGGGTTCTGTAACCATAGATGATGACGAATAAAAAAAGTCCCGCATATTTGCGGGACTTTTTACTTTATATATTCTTTGTTGAGCTGTTTTTGTGAACATGTACATCCATTTGTGGATAAGGAATATTAATTCCAGCTTTGTTAAACTCGTTATAAACAGCAGCATTTGTATCAAAATAAACTCCCCAGTAGTCCGCAGCATTTACCCAAACTCTTACTGCAAAGTTTACTGAACTATCTGCCAAAGCAGAAACTTCTACAAATGGTTCTGCAGGGTCGTTAATAACTCTAGCGTCATTCTTTAAGATGTTAAGTAAAACTTCTTTAGCTTGTTCTATACTATCACCATAACCAATTCCAAAAGTAAAGTCTACTCTTCTTGTTGATTCTGTAGAATAATTTACCATAGATGAAGTAGATAAACCTCCATTAGGAATAATAATAGTCTTGTTATCTGGAGTTTTTAAAATAGTATTAAAAATCTGAATTTCTTTTACACCTCCAGTATAACCTTGTGCTTCTATTACATCTCCTACTTTAAAAGGCTTAAAGATTAAAATCATTACACCACCAGCAAAGTTTTGTAATGTACCAGAAAGTGCCATACCCACAGCCAAACCAGCAGCTCCTAAAATAGCTATAAACGAAGTCATTTCTACTCCTAATGTAGAAAGAACAGTAATTACTAATACAGCCTTTAAAATAGCTCCAACTAAGCTTTTTAAGAAAGGTTGTAAAGATTCATCAGTTTTACTTTTATCAAGCATTTTAGCAAACCCTTTGTTTAAAAGCCCAATTATAAAACCTCCAATAATCCAAACAAGAATAGCAGAGATTAATTTTAACCCATATTGAGTTATGTATTCTGAACCTTTAGCGGTTGCAGTTTCTAAAATGTTGTTAAAATCCATAGTATGTTAAATTTATGTTAGCGCTCAAATATAACCATTTTAAATAGTACTAACATTTAACATTTTTTTAGAAAGAGGATAGCTTTTCCGTAGCTTTATATCATAATAAAATATTAAAAATGAAAGTTTTAATTACAGGAGGAACAGGTTTGATAGGTAGTAATTTGCAAGAAAGCTTACTTGCACAGGGTTTCCAAGTGCTAATTATGTCTAGAACGGAAAGAAAATCGGATAGGGAAGGACTTTCATTTGCTGTTTGGAATGTAGAAAAAGGTGAATTAGATACAGAAGCGGTTTGTTCTGTGGATCATATTATACATTTAGCAGGAGCGAATGTTGCAGAAAAGCGATGGACTACAAAGCAAAAACAACGTATTATAGACAGCCGTGTAAAAACTGCAGCATTGCTTTTTAAAACTCTAAAAGAAAACAATCACCAGGTAAAAAGTTTTATTTCTGCATCGGGAATTAGTTACTATGGTACTGTTACTACATCTAAAACTTTTGAGGAGTCTGATGGTCTAGGAGAAGATTTTTTAGCGAAAGTATGCGATGTTTGGGAGAAAGCAGCATTACAATTTAGTTCATTAGGAATAAGAACTGTGTGTTTAAGAACCGGTGTTGTTTTTGCAAAAGAAGGTTCTGCATTGCAAAAGATGGCTCAACCTATAAAAATGGGAATAGGAGCACCAGTAGGTTCTGGTAAACAAATTATGCCTATTATTCATATAGATGATATGGTAAATATGTATGTAGCAGCTGTTAAAAGCCACCATTGGGATGGTATTTACAATGCCGTAGCTGTAAACGATACCAATAAGAAAGTTACTGCTAGGATAGCAGCCGTTTTAAACAAATCTCTTTGGTTTCCAAATGTTCCAGCATTTATGCTAAAATTAATTTTTGGAGAAATGGCTATTATTTTACTAGAAGGAAGTCCTATTAGTAATAAAAAAGCAAAAGAAATAGGATTTACATTTCGTTACAATACACTAGAAGAAATTCTAGACACTACGTTTTAGTTTTTAAAAACAGATAAGGCTTCAATTAAATCAGGGTATTTAAAAGTATAGTCTAACTCATCTATTAATTTTTGGTTAGATATTACCTTAAACGATTTTAATTCCTCTTTAAACGTAGCAGGTTTTTTGCCTACCATCTCCGTTGCCTTTTTATAATAGTTGGCTTTGGTAGGATGAGTACTTGCTGCTGCATTAAAAGTAGTATTCCACTTTTCCTTGTCTACAATAGCTTTAATAATTTCAATGCAATCTTCTAAGTGAATTAAGTTGACTTTAGACAATGCATTTTCTACAATTCTATCTTCTTTAAAAAAGTTTCCTGGGTTTCGAGTTCCCCCAATTAATCCAGCAAAACGTATCACAGTAGTATCAAAGTTAGGATTGTTTTGGAACAACTTTTCTAAGGCAATCAAATCCTTTTTTGCAGAATTAATTTTAAAAGGTTCTTTTTCTGTTACTTCATCATTAATATCAGCGTATACAGATGTAGAACTTATAAAAATAACATGTTTAACAGTAGAAATTTCAATAGCTTCTACTAGTTTTTGATAGCTTTTTATAAAAGATCTCTGTTTTCTGTAGGGAACATTAATCAACAAAATATCAGACTGTAAAAAATGTTCTAAATTTCCCTCTATATCTTCATCAACCATTAAAACATAAGGCTGAATGTCTTTATTTAATAGCGTTTCGCATTTTTCAACTGTAGTAGTACTTCCCTTAACGGTAAAGCCACTATTTACTAAAGATTCGGCCAAAGGTAAACCTAGCCAACCACATCCTAATATGCTAAATACTTTGTTCTTCATTAAATTCTCTTTCTTGATCCTCTTTTTCCTGTTTTTCTCTTTGTTCTTGTTCTAAAAACTTTAAATCTTCTAATTTATCTAGAATTTTAGGGAAAACTACGTTCGCTAAGTTTTTAGTGGGTTCGTATAGAATAGAAGCTTCTTTTTGTTCTTTACTAATAATAGGAAGTATAAAATTTACTCTTTCTAACCAACCTAATAGAACACCCAAAAGTAATCCTAATTTAAGCACTCCAAAAAGACCTCCTAACAGTTTATTTAAGAAGCCCAAAGAAACCATTTTTGCTAACTTGGTAAATAGTTTTCCTATTAAGGAAATACCTAGTATTATTATAATTAATGTACCAAAAAATGCAATTAGAGAATTGTATTTATGATCCATTTGAAAATGTTCTGCCAATATTTCTTTTAAGAAGTACGAAAAATGAATGGCTCCATAGATACCTAAAACCAATGACAATAAAGAGGCTAATTCATCAAAAAAACCTTTTGAAAAACCTTTAATTAATCCATAAACAAGAATTGCTCCAATAACAATGTCTACAATATATTCCATAGAATAATTTTGGGTCAAATATACAGCTTTATAAAGTTTAGCCTTAATGAGTTCTTTATATTTGTCTTAAAAAAGTAAGATGGTTAATGACGAGCAATTAAAATTGCGTTGGAATGAAATTGTAAAGCAATTATCTGATCAGTTTGCAGATGGAGACAGACTGGATGTTGATTCGATTGTATATTTAATAGGTGTTCAGGAATTAGGGCAGGGGTATAGAGAGTTTAAAAAAGACGAAAAAATAAATTTAATGCATATTGCTATATGCAAATTATTAGAGCCTTATGGTTACTACGAATTCGATTTTTTTGATGATGATGGTTGGCCACATTATAAAACCTTAGATACCTTACCAAACTTAAAACCTGGTGAACAAAGTTTGTTGATGAAAGAAGCCATTGTAAAGTATTTTGACGACTAATTTTTTGGAATGTTATTTGTAATTAAAAAGAGCATGAAAAGATATATATTTCTACTTTTTGTAGCTGTGCAAAGTTTGCAAGCTCAGAATACTGTAACAGGAGTTTTTATAGATTCTCTTCACGGTATTAATGATATCGCACTTTATCGATTTGAAAAAGGAGAGAGAAGATATGTAAAGTATGTAAGAGCCGAAAAAGATACTTTTCGTATTCCTATGGATAGCTTACAGTCTGGATATTACAGAGTTCGTTACATAAATAAAAAAACAGGACGAGTAGATTTTATTTACAACAAAGAGAATGTAGAATTTACGGTACATAGTAAAATAGGGCAGGAGTCTGTAAGTTTTTTAGCTTCTAGAGAAAATCAGTTGATGGATTCTTATATCTACAATATGCAATCTATTCAACAGAAATTAGATTCTGTTCAAATGGCTTACTTTAAGAATCCTAAATCTGATATTACAAAGTATCAAGAAATTCAAGGAAAAATAGAAGGAGCTCAAAAGTATTACGAAGAGTTGGCAAAGAACGATTATTGTTTGGGAGTTATTAAAGCCTCTAAAAGATACAATGCTCCTATACCATTTGCTTTACCAAGCGATTATATAGAAAGCACCATTAACCACTATTTCGATTTTATAGATTTTTCGGATCAGAGAATTATAGACTTTACTTTTCTAGAGAAAAAGGTTTTAGAGTATGTGTTTAAACTGCATCAGTCTAGTAATGTTGGAGTAGAGAATAAGTTGTTGGTAAAAGCAATAGACAATGTGTTGTCTCATGCTACAAATGATACATTAAAGGAATATGTTCTAAAGACAATTATTAAAAAATTAGTAGAGGAGGAGAACAATGAAATATTGCAAAAAACATTGGCCTTATATAAAGCTTTACCAAGGAGAACACAGGATATTGGCTTTGTAATAGAAACTGAAGAAGTTGCAAGAGTTATTCTTGGTGTAATAGCTCCTAATATTCAAATTAACAAAGACAAAACATTGTACGATTTAAATACGAGTAACCAATACTTAGTTATTTTTTGGAGTAGTACATGTTCTCATTGTTTAAAATCTTTGCCCAAAGTAAAAAAGATAATAGAGGATGCCAACAAACAAAACTTAACGGTGTTGGCTGTAGGACTTGAAAAAGAAAAGGACAAGGCTAAATGGGTAGCGCAGTCAAAGAAATTTTCTAACTGGACACACACTATTTCCTTAGGAAAATGGAAGAGTAAAGCAGCAAAAGAGTACAGTATAAACTCCACACCATCTTATTTTCTTTTAAATTCTGAGAAGCGAATTATTGCCAAACCAGACGATGTAAAAGAATTAAAAATGATATTGGAAAAGTAGTTTTTACTACTCTTCCAATAGTTCATCTATTTTACTGGTCATTAGGTTTTTAATATTTCTTTTATAACCAATTTCAAAAAACTGAACGGTTCCCTTTTGGTCTATAATAATATTGGTAGGATAGGAGGTAATTTCAAACTTATTGGCAATCCATCTTCCTTCGTCTACAATGTCGAATTTTAGAGGGTATTTTTTTAAGAACTTTTCTATTTCGTACTTGTCATCCAGACCAAAAGCAATAAACTCTACATTAGGATCATCCTTATACACTTCTTTAAGTTCATTTAATTTTGGGATTTCCATTTTACAGGGACCACAAGTTGTAAACCAAAAGTTAAGAACCATTATTTTACCACTTTCAATATTCTTTTTACTAGAAATTTTTTTGTTTTCTATGGTTCTCGTATAAAATTTTGGGCATTTTTTACCAATGCTTTGAGACAATAATTCTTGTCTTCTTTTTTTGTAAGCGTCACTTTCTTTTTTATACTCTTTATAGCTTTGAACATGATAGCCTTCTAAAGAAAAAATATTTTTTGGAAGATTGGCAAAGGAAATTTTTTCAGCTTTTACTTTATAGTACCCTAAGTATTTATCGTATTGAGTATACTCCATTAGTAAACCTTGTACATTGTAATTTTTAATAAAACGGAGACCCATTTTTTTTGTGGTGTACACCTCTGTAGGTTTTCCTTTTAAAAAGGAAATGTATGTATCGCACTTTATACCTGCTATTTTTTTGGTTTCGCCATCTTGTAATACACCTTCTATAACAGGCTCTTTAAAATCGTAAGAAAGAGCAGATTTACTAGTTTTATATTGACGACAGATGTAATACTTATTTTTGGTATAATCGAAAAGTGTAAAAGAAGAATTAGTACCATTGTAACCAAATCTTTTTTCTACAATTTTATTGTTGTTTAATATAATTACAAACTCTTTAATAAAGCTGGAAGATTTCTTTTGTTTGTCTGTTAACTCGTTTTCATAAGTAACCGAATAATTTATAATGACATCCTTTGTTAGTTTATTAGCAGTATTGTATGTCCACTGAGCATACATATTTGCGTGAAAAAGAAGAAATAATAATGGAGAAAATCGGAAACAATTTTTAAGATTCATGTTGCAAAATTTTCCCTAAATATATTCTTTTTTAATAACATTTGTAATGCTTATTATTCAAACGCCATAAAAGCATTTTCTATATGCTTGGTTTTAGTTTCGTATTTATTTTTAACAATGGCATATACATCAAACCGAGTTTCTATATCTAAATTTCTTTCTTGTATATAAGCATCGGTAGCCTTTATAAGTAGTCTTTTTTTGCCTGTAGAAATAAATTCTTCTGGGTTTCCAAAGAAGTCTGTGGTTCTGGTTTTAACTTCTACAATAACCAGTGTATTGTCTTTTAGAGTAATAAGATCAATTTCTGCTTTTAAATACCTCCAGTTCCTTTCTAAGATTTGATACCCCTTATTTTGTAGGTCTTCAGAAGCCATATCTTCACCCAATTTTCCAAGTTCGTTGTGACTCGCCATTTTAATTTAAAGTTAAGAATTAATTTTTTGGAGATAAATATTTGGCTATCAAATAAAAAAGTTTCAAGTTTGTACTAGAAATGAAAGCACAAAATTTACATAACGTTCAGTTTACAACTTCTAAGAAGTGTTTACGCCAAGTGATTATGGGTAAAGCCATAACTACAGGGACGTTGTTATATGTGTAATTTCATTTAGTAGAGCATAAGAAATTAGAACAAAAAATAACAAAAAGCGTCCCAATAGGGACGCTTTTTTTGTTAGCATATTTTAGGAACATTAAATAATAGAACAATGAACAAACATTTAGGATTATCGGTATTAGCATGTACAGGGGGTTTTACACCTTGTTTTATTCAGATTATGCGTGTCAAACATGTAAAATCTCGTCTTTATAAATCAGATTATATGTAGATAAACTAACATATTCCAATTGAATTATAAAGACGCTCTAAAAGCGTCTTTTTTTATTGGAACAAACTAAACAAAATGAAAACTATACAGCAGCAGCTAAAAAGAATAAATAAAAAACTAGAGAAAATAATAAGTAACTATATAGAAAACGCTACTGGGGCTTTTTTCCCAAAGCAAAAGAATAATAATTCTACAGAAGAAGACGATGACGATCCAGTGCTATTTATATAGAAAGGTATAGTTTTTGAAAACGTCAAATAAACTGTATAAATCAATAAAAACAATAATTAAAAATCAGAAATTATGGAAAATTTTATCCTTACAAAAATCAACAGTACTCCTGGTCATCTTATTAAGTCAGACGAGGAAAGAGAGTCTTATCCTTATTTTTTAGACGAAGGAGATGAAGAACATTTACTATTTATCTAATGCTTATGAAAAGTGATTTAGTGAAAGGTGAGTGTACCTCCTTCTGGAGTGACTTTTAAATGGGCTTTTTTCCCAAAAAATAAGCCCATATTTTTATTTTCGTGCCCTGCGGGAAAGTCGAATAAGACAGGTATTTTATACTTTTTTACAATACTTAAAACAAGTTCTTCTAGGGTTTGTCCAAAGCTTGGACTATTTTTTTTGATATTGGTAAAATCACCTACAATTAAACCGTCACAATCTCTAAAATATCCTTTCCTATCCAAAGCTCTTAGCAATCTATCAATATGGTATTTATGCTCTCCTATTTCTTCTATAAAAAGAATTTTACCTTTGGTAGAAAAGCAAGTATCCGTACCAATCATGTTTTCTAGGATGGTTAAATTTCCACCTACAAGAACTCCAGCACAGTTACCAACAATATTTTTTTCGTTTTTCTTTACGGTGTAATTAGGTAGCTCTCCTATAAGCATCTTTTTTAATTGCAACATGCTTTCTTTAATTTCTGGCCAAAACTCTTTAAAGTTTATAGGCATTGGAGCATGAATTGTTTGAAAACCTAAATTATGTAGTTTGTTGTGAAACACAGTAAAATCCGAGTAACCAACCATCCATTTTGGACGTAAAGCGAATTTCTTAAAATCTAATTGATCTATAATTCTTACAGAGCCATAACCACCTCTTGCACACCAAATAGCTTTTGCCTTAGGATGATCTATTGCCCATTGCATGTCTTCTAAGCGTTTTTCATCTGTTGCAGAGAAATGATGGTAGTTGTTAAATACATTTTTACCAATTTCTACTTTGTATCCCCAGCTCTCAAAAGTTTGTTTGGCTTTGTAAATAGCTTCTGGTTGTTTAACTACACCAGCAGGAGCCACAATTAGAATTAAATCGCCTTGTTTTAGATAGTCTGGTTGTGAGAAGGTTATGTTTTGAGCGTTCATATAAATAGACACAAAAAAGAGAATGAATTGAATGATAGATTTCATAAACTGAATTCGATAATTGCAAAGCAAAGTTACTTTAATTTGTCTGGGTTTTTCAAATTCTTTTTCTCATCACTTTTTAATTTCCTATCAACTTTTGCAATATCCTCTTCAGGTTTTAAGTTTTCGGGTTGAATACCACGCGATATAAGTGTCTTTCTTACTGATGTATTATTGGTAACATGTTCTCTTGAAATTTGACTCTCCGTTTTCATGCTATTTTCTCGAGCATTGAAGATTGTTATCTCCGTAGCGAAATCTTTTGCCTTAAGAAGAATCGTAGGCATGAAGTCGGCCAATGGTTTACTTTTAGAAACTCCCCATTTGGTCTTCATTTGTTGAGTGTTTTTTCCAAATAAAGCAATATCACCTTTACTTCTAATCAATGCAAAATTTTGATTACCACCTGTTTGTTCAAAAATTACTTGAGATAGTTCTTTTTCTGTAGCTTTTAACTTCTCTCTTGCTTGAACTCTTTCATGTTCTAATATTTTTTTCTCTATTAGTTCTGCTTTTCTTGTCTGAACTGCGAAATATTTTTGGGCAAAAGCAATAGTTTCTTTTCTTGGATCACCATTTTGCGTTATTAAGTAGCAAGCATACCTTGTTAGCATAATATCAGGAATAAGTTTCTCTGCTCCTTTAGGCATTTTTATCGTTTTGTTGACGTCAACAAAATGATCATCAATTTTTTCATCTGAAACTTCACAAGCAGTTTTTGCTTTGCTAATTACAAGATTAAAATTTCTCCATTCTTTGTAATCTAATAAGTGTTGTAAATCTCTTGCCATCCAAAATTCAACTCCATCAGATGTTTTATTTACTATTGATTCAAAGTTTTCAGTAAGACTTTGTATTAATGAACTTTTCATATTATTTTTTATTTTTTCCAAAATACAAAAACTATAATAAACAATCTTTCAACTAGCTATTTTGTAAAGTTTCCATTCATAATTGTATTTTTGCCATCTAAAATTTAAGAACCCATGAACAATCCTAAGAGATATACCATTACTACAGCTTTGCCTTATACAAATGGTCCTATTCATATTGGACACTTAGCTGGGGTTTATGTACCTGCTGATATTTATGTACGTTACTTACGTAACAAAGGAAAAGATGTAGCTTTTGTTGGAGGCTCTGATGAACACGGTGTACCTATTACAATTAAAGCAAAAAAAGAAGGTGTTACACCTCAGGATGTAGTAGATAAGTATCATGGGATTATTAAAAAGTCTTTCCAGGATTTTGGAATTTCTTACGACAATTATTCAAGAACTTCTGCAGACATTCATCACAAAACAGCTTCTCAGTTTTTTACCAAGTTGTATAACGAAGGAGAATTTGTAGAAAAAGTAGAAGCACAATTATACGATGAGGAAGCAAATCAATTCTTAGCAGACAGATTTGTAATTGGAACTTGTCCTAAATGTGGGAACGAGGAGAGTTATGGAGATCAGTGCGAAAAATGTGGTACATCTCACAACGCTACGGATTTAATTAACCCTAAATCTGCAATTACAGGAAACGTTCCAACAGTAAAAGAAACAAAACACTGGTTTTTACCTTTAGATAAGCACGAAGCTTATTTAAAAGAATGGATTTTAGAAGGACATAAGGACGATTGGAAACCGAATGTATACGGTCAGGTAAAATCTTGGATTGACGATGGTTTAAGACCAAGAGCCGTAACTCGTGATTTGGATTGGGGAATTCCTGTTCCAGTAGAAGGAGCAGAAGGAAAGGTATTATACGTTTGGTTTGATGCCCCTATTGGATATATTTCTTCTACTAAAGAATGGGCAGAACAAAATGGAAAAGATTGGGAACCGTATTGGAAAGATAAAGACACCAAATTGGTTCATTTTATTGGAAAAGACAATATTGTATTCCACTGTGTAATTTTTCCTGCAATGTTAAAAGCACATGGAGATTATATTATGCCGGATAACGTACCAGCGAATGAGTTCTTAAACTTAGAAGGAAATAAATTATCGACTTCTAAAAACTGGGCGGTTTGGTTACACGAGTATTTAGAAGATTTCCCAGGAAAGCAAGATGTATTACGTTACGCTTTAACTGCAAATGCTCCAGAAACAAAGGATAATGATTTTACATGGAAAGATTTCCAAGCTAGAAATAACAACGAGTTAGTTGCTATTTTTGGAAATTTTATCAATAGGGTAGTGGTACTAACAAATAAGTATTACGATGGACAGGTACCATCTGCTGGGACTTTATCTGAGTTAGACGAAGATGTATTGGCACAGGTAAAAGAGTTTCCAAATACCATTTCTAAATCTATGGAGCGTTACCGCTTTAGAGAAGCTTTATCGGAGTTAATGAACTTGGCTCGTTTAGGAAATAAATATTTAGCAGACGAAGAACCTTGGAAATTGATAAAAACAGATGAAGAAAGAACTAAGACAATTATGTATGTGGCTTTACAAATAGCTTCTGCATTGTCTGTATTGTCTGAACCTTTCTTACCATTTAGTTCTGAAAAGTTAAAAGGTATTTTAAAGCAAGGTATTAAAGATGTTTCTTGGAACGATGTTGAGGTAAAAGACGAATTGATAGCTGCTGGACATGTTATAGGAAAATCTGAGCTATTATTTGCTAAGATAGAAGACAAAGATATTCAAGTTCAGTTGGATAAATTAGAAGCTACCAAATTAGCGAATGCGGCAGAGGCTAAAGTTGTAGAACCACAAAAAGATACGATTACTTTTGAAGATTTTACCAAATTAGATATAAGAACTGGAACGATTATAGAAGCTGAAAAAATGCCAAAGGCTAAAAAATTATTGGTCTTAAAAGTAGATACAGGAATTGATGTTAGAACGATTGTTTCTGGGATTGCAGAAAGTTACAAGCCAGAAGATATTGTAGGACAAAAGGTATCTGTATTGGTAAACTTAGCCCCTAGAAAATTAAGAGGTGTAGAAAGTGAGGGAATGATTTTAATGACCGATACGAAGGATGGTAAATTATCTTTTATTGCACCGTCTGAAGATAATGTTGGAAATGGAGAATTTGTAAGCTAACGTTCCAAAAAATATTTTTCTTTAAACCCGTTACAAAGTTAAGTTTTGTAATGGGTTTTTTATTTTAATGTTAATAGGTTAAATAAAATACTTTTTTTATTGATATAATTATAAGATTGGATAGTCATGTTTGCTAACATGGCTAGGCTATTTTCATCAAAAATTAATATTTACTAAAATGAAAACTAGTCTATTAAAATCAATTTTATTTGCTGGAATTACTACTGCTTTTGTTGCGTGTTCCGATGACAACGATGCAAAACCATGGGAACTTCCAGAAGTGTCTAATCAAGGAATTAAACTACCTTACACGGTGTTAAAAACTACAGATGATAATGTAGAAGTAAGAAACGGAGGTTATGGTTCTGCTGCCACAGCACACCCAAGAAACGCAGGAGAATTTTATGCTTTAACAGACAGAGGAGCTAATATTAAGTTTGGAAAAAATAAAATTTTCCCAACACCAGATTACACTCCAAGAATTGGACATTTTAAGTTAAATTCTGATGGAACAATTGCTAAAATAAAGGATATTTTACTTAAGGATCCTTCTGGAAATGTAATTAGCGGAAGACCAAATCCGGCTGGTTTTGGTGCAACAGGAGAAATAGCTTATGCGGATGACCAAACAACTATTTTAGACACGGACCCATATGGATTAGATAGTGAAGGTTTAGTAGCCTTAAAAGATGGTTCTTTTTGGGTGTCTGATGAGTACGGACCACATATTGCACATTTCGATGCAGAAGGAAAACAGTTAGAAAGATTAAGCCCTAAAGGAATTGGAGAAGGAACAAGAAAATTGCCTGCTGTTTTTAAAAGAAGATGGGCAAACAGAGGAATGGAAGGTTTGGCAATTACTCCAGATGAGAAAACACTAGTAGGAATTATGCAGTCTACTTTATACAATCCTTCTAAAGCAGAGGTTGCTGATTTTACAATTACAAGAATCGTTACTTTTGACATTGCTACAGGGGCAACTAAACAGTATTTACACAAACAAGATAAAGCTAAAAACTCTAATTCGGAGATTGTAGCTTTAAGCAGTACAGAATTCTTAATTGTAGAAAGAGACGGAGCTTTTACAAAGTCTACACCAGATGCTCAAAAGCACATCTATAAAATAGATATTACAAATGCTACAGATGTTTCTGATACATCAGATTCATTAGATGGTAAGTTAGTAAATGGGAAAACAATTGAACAAAATACGTGGGCTGAATTAGAGTCTGCAGGAATTAAACCAGTTACAAAGACATTGGTTGTAGATTTAGTGGCTACTTTAGGGGATTATCCTCACGATAAATTAGAAGGAATTTGGTTAATCAATTCTAATACGATTGGTGTATTAAATGATGATGATTTTGCAGTTTGGACAGGAGATGCTAGTGCTACAAATCAAAAATATATTTCTAATACAGAGACTCCAGAAAATATTGATGGAAATACGTTATATATAGTAAACTTTTAAGGATATAAGAGTTGATAAATTAAAGGCCTCCATAAGTATGGAGGTCTTTTTAATACCTATTCTCTCTCTTGTATTTAAGTATTTTAAAGGTATATACAGCAAGTAATTCATGGCTACTTGTTCCAATACCACTAGTTTCGGCTAAAGAAACGTCGTAAGAGTAACCCACTCTAATTTTAGGAGTTACTTGCATACCAAAAATAAATCCCATCGAGCTTTGTAACCTATACGAAAGTCCTCCAAAATATTTTTCTTGATAATTAAACGTGGTTGAACCTTCGATTTTTAAAGCACCTCCATCTACAATGCTGGTAAAGAGCATCGGTTTAACACTTAAATCGTCGTTAACAATAAAATTATACCCACCAATAATGTTGTAATGAGGAACCTCGTTGGCAAGGTTAATAGATTTAATTTTGTTGGGTAGTAAATTGTTTACTGCAATTCCACCAAAAAGATGTTTACCTTCATAGTAAATTCCTGCTCCAACAGTCATTACAAACTCGTTTACATTTTGCCTAAAGACTGGGTCATCGAATTCAAAATCTCCTTTGGTCCAATCAATATTAAAAGACCTACCACCAACTCTTAAACCTAAGGATAATTTTCTGTATTTTTCAAAAAGAGGAACCTGATAAGCTACATTGGCAACAAATTCGGTTTCTGTTAAGGGACCAACTCTATCGCTTATAATATTTGCTCCAAGGCTTAGATTGTTAAAGTCTATGGGGCTTTCTATGCTTAAGAATTGTGTTAAAGGAGCACCCTTAACACCAGCCCATTGGTATCTAGAACTACCAAAAATTTTAAACTCATTATGCATAGCTAATGCTCCAGGGTTAATACTGGATAGGTTGTACATATATTGAGTATATTGAGTTTCTTGCTGTCCAAAAGATTTAATAGACAGTAATAAAAAACATATAAGGCCTATTTTTTTCATTTTATCTATTGATATAAATCCAACCATTTCTTTCTCCAGTTCCATCATTTGGGTTTATTACATAAAAGTAAGTTCCATTAGGAAGACGTCTATTTTTATTGATGTAAATTCCTTTATTTCCAGAACCATCGAATTCGTTTTTATAGTCTATACTTTCAAATACCAAAGCACCTAATCGGCTAAATATTTTTAGAGATATTTTGTTGCCTAATTCAGTACATTGAACTACTAAGTTATCATTTATTCCATCACCATTAGGAGAAAACTCATTAAAAACTCTGTAACAAACAGGTTTAATGGTTATACTGGCAACATTATTTGAAGTTATACTATCCAATTCATTAAAAGTACCTATTTCTGCGTTTAAGGTGTGTTCACCATCTAATAGCATTTTAGATTTTAAATTTAAGGTAGTATTGGCATTTCTTTTTAGAGTGTTAATAGTCCATATACCAGTAGTTTCGTCATAAGTACCTACTTCACTATTATAACTTAAAAATTCGAAACCAGAAGGGAGTGGAGCATGGATTGTTAGCGTATTTACATCCGACACATGATCTGAAGTTAAGTTAAGATCTATATTCACCGTTTCATCAATCATAACACCAGGGCCATTTCCACTTAAAGCAATAGCTAAGTCTATGTAAGGAACAACAAAGTCTTGGTCTATTTTATAGGTGTAATCTAATTTATCGAATTGAGTAAAATTATTAGGTTGGCGACCATCAACAAAAGTGGTACTAAGAACTTCTAAATTGTTTATTTGTCCTTGAGTTATGTTATAAGGTATTATATAAGTCCAAGTTTCATTAAAATCTAAAATATTATTATTGTTTGTGTCACCATTTGTATAGTATCCGTTAAGGTCTGATGTGAATAAGCTATTTGTAAGGTCTATATTGTCTAATAGTATTTCACCCACATTTCTAATAGTAATAGTAAAATTTAGGATATCACCTCGAATAATTCTATAGGGTCTCTCCAATTCAGCACTTACAGAAGTAATTTCAATTTGACCGTTTAATACGTTTACTGTTTCGGTTAGATCATCCGGTGTATGGTCACTGTCAATTTCATTTTGCGATGAGCTAATCAAATTGGTTATCGAATCTGTATTATTATCTACTAAGGAAGTAGTATTAAGTGTTAATTCTGCAATTTCTCCTGGATTTAAATTTGCCATTGTCCAAAAAGGAGAACCCCAACTGCCTATGGAAGCCACAAAGCTTTTAAACCTGAGCCTACTAGGAATAATATCTGTAACTC
The DNA here is from genome assembly GCF_054182685.1 of Wenyingzhuangia sp. IMCC45574. Taxonomy (NCBI): domain Bacteria; kingdom Pseudomonadati; phylum Bacteroidota; class Flavobacteriia; order Flavobacteriales; family Flavobacteriaceae; genus Wenyingzhuangia; species Wenyingzhuangia sp. IMCC45574. Next base: position 2,568,048 of record NZ_CM135169.1, read on the forward strand.
TAAGGTTAGTAACAGGTAAATAACCCTTATTTTCAATGGTAATAAAATAGGTTAAATCATCTCCTCCTTCTAGAATTTCAGTTTTATCAGCAGATTTGTTTATTTCTAGATCGTAACAATGTATAACTTCTAATTTTTCAGATTGATAAGTACATCCATAAGGAGTAACTATATCTGCGTAGTAAGAACCTATTTCATCCAAATCTACCTTAAAATTATTAGCACTAGGTAGTGCAATCCCATTTCTATACCATTGGTAGCTACCTTGAAGACTATCAACAGCTTTTAAGTTTCCATTAGGAGCACAACCATATACTAAATCACGAACAAGTGTAAGGTTTGGTTTTTGGACAGATATAGTATCAGAAATAATGACACAACCATCTGGGGTTATTATATCTGTATGGTATTTACCAAAACTTGTAATGGTATATTCTTTAGAATTTGCACCACCAATATTATTACCATCTTTATACCATTGGTATGTATAGTAGTTGGTTGGATCGTCTTTAAAGATTTTAATTACTCCATCGTTTACACAACCTGAACCTATGTATGTGGAATCTATAGTGGAATCTGGAATATCATCCAGAACAATATAGTCATCGGATTTATAAACACAGCCAGCGGATGTTATTAATTCTGTATAGTAAGTTCCAGGAATACTTGCATCTGCTTTAAAATCAATTTCTCCAGGTAAAAGAACCCCATCTCTATACCATTGATAACCCGATAAACTGGTTTCCAAAGTGGTAAGAATTCTAGTAGGAATACAAGTATCGTATTGTATTCTTCTATCGGGATCTGTAATATCAATACTTTCCGATTTATAAATACAACCCGATGCTGTTTCTATATCCGCATAGTATTCTCCAGCCCCTATTATTTGAACTTTAAAGTTCGTTGCTCCTGGTATTAACGTACCATTTTTGTACCATTGATAAGCAGGTTGTAAACTGTCTTTTATTTTTATAAAACCGTCTGGTAAACATTCACCTTCTACTGCTAATTCTATTTCGTTATTGGGAACCTCATCAAAACCAGAGAAATATCCAGCGAATCCTGCATTACCACCATCATTCACAAAAAAACCAACGACAATATTTCCAGTAGATTCAACTCGAATATTTCCCTTTAGGTTGTCAATAAAAAAAGATTTCCATTTATTGTCTCCAATAAATGGACTAGAGTCAGGTTTTCGGGGTTTTAATATCTCAGAGTTATTTTGAAAAACTTTGATTTCAGAGTCTGAAGTATCAGAAGATGCAATAATTGTTATTGCTGATGCTTTGGTTGGGTTTCCTGCAATACTATCAATTTCAGAAATATGGTTAAAAGATTTAGGTAGTAAACAGACTAAAGGAGGTATAAAGTTCATACCAAGTGTCTGAATTTTTCCAGCTTCTCCAGTAAGGCATTGAAAAGCATAAATTTTTTTATTGGCTTCAACTATTAAATTAGCTCCAGCTCTTGTTCCAGAATAAAAACTACCTGGGATTTCTAAATAATCACCATCGTTAATGGTATTGAATAGTGTACCATTGACAAAAATTTGCGTATTGTCTTTTGTTCCAATAATTATAGGAAACTCAGAAATGTTATTACCATTACCTCTTATAAAACCATATTTTTGACCAATTACATTTGTCGGTACAACTTGATCTATAGTAATATCTCCTAAACCATTCTTTAAGCTGGTAAAGGCTCCAGAGTTTAATACAATAGGTTTTGTAGCTGTTATTTTCGCTCCTAACCACCCTTTTAAATTAGCTGTTCCAATATTGGCAATTACTTCTAATACGTATGACTCATTTTTATTAAGGTTTATGACAAAGGTATCATCAGATATACCAGAATCATTATTTTGTCTCCTAAAAACACAGTTCTTATCATATCCACTAATGGTGACTATGGTATTGTCTTCGCTTGCTGTAAAACTAATATAATTGTTTGTTAAAATTGATTCTCTATGGTTACTTGCTACTCCACCCCATCTAAAATCTTTTCCAAGAGCTTTTTTTCCTTTACAGGTTAGTGAACCAGCATGATTCTCAGACTTACATCTATAATTTACATAAAATTTTTCTCCTCCATTAGAAACAAATCGTAATCCGCTGTTGGTAATTGGAATACCAGTATAAGTATTTGATGCAACAGTAATGTCATTTGTACCATCAGCTACAAAATATTTTTTTGAATTACTATTAGATAACCCTTTTATAGTATCTAAAGGTGTTGTAGATGTACCTTTATATATAAAAACATCAAAGTTACTAGTTATAGGTGTAGAAAAATAAAAAGCTTGTTTATCTATTACATCAAATGATGTATAGTTGTTTTTCAAAGGAGGGAAATAATGCGTGTCATCTAACTGTGCATAAGTTAAACAGGAAACTAAAAAAAGTAGTAAAAGAATTAATTTCTTCATTATAATATATCTTTTCCAAAGGCGGAAACAAAGCTAAAATATCAATATTAAATTCAAGTAAAAATACAGATATTCTTTTGGACTATTTTAACATATATCAAAAAACGTGCTAGACTTACAATACTGTTTGCTCAATTAATATTTTATCGATTTATATAAATCCAACCATTTTTTTCTCCAGAACCATCTTTTGAATTTATGATGTAAAAATAAGTTCCATTAGGAAGTTTTTTATTCTTATTTATGTAAATACCTGTATTACCCCTTCCATCGAATTCATTTTTATAATTGTTACTTTGGAAAACTAAAGCACCATTTCTATTGAATATTTTTAAACTTATTTGATCTGTATATTCTGAACATTGAACTACTAATTTATCGTTTATGCCATCATTGTTGGGAGAAAATTCATTAAATACTTGGTAACAGATAGGTTTAAAACTGATACTGGCTGTATTGTTAGGCAGAATACTATCTATACTAAAGGCATCTGCAATAGTTGCTGTAAAAGTATGGTCTCCATCAAATAACATTTTAGCTTTTAAATTTATAGTTGCGGTGTTGTTTTTTTCCAATAGGTCTATATTCCAATTTCCAGTATCTGGATCGTATGTACCCTCTTTACTAGAGTAATCCTGATATTCAAGACCAGAAGGCAATAATGCAGCTATAACAATGTCTTTTGTTTTAGCAGTATTGTCCGAACTTAGTTTTAGCTGAATATTCACATCGTCTTCTATATAGATATTAGGGCCATTACCGGTTACATTAATTTCTAAATCTATGTAAGGCACTACATATTCAGGGTCTATAGGATATGTATAATCTAACTGGTGATATTGAGTAAAAGTATTGGGTTGTAAACCGTTTACAAAAGTGGTGCTTACTACCTCTAGATTGTTTATTTGCTCCTGAGTTATAGCATAAGGAGCTGCATAAATCCATGTTTCATTAAAGTCTAAAACATTATTATTGTTTGTATCTCCACTAACAAAATTTGCGTTTAGTTCTACAGGAAATAGATTATTGGTTAATTGAATGTTGCTAAGAGGGATTTCGCCTATATTTCTAATAGAAAATGTAAAATTTAAAATGTCACCTTTAATAATTCTAAAAGGACGTACCAACGCTGCACTTACAGCGTTAATTTCAATTTGACCATTCAATATATCAACAGTTTCTGATAGATCATCGGGAGAGTGATTGCTGTCTACTTCATTTTGGGTTGAGGTTATAGTGTTTGTTATTTCTGTGTCTAAATTATCTACTAAAGATGTTGTGTTTAAAGTTAAAGAAGCCATTGCTCCAGAATCTAGCTTGGCTATTTCCCAATAAGGAGCTCCCCATGTTCCTATAGAAGCAACAAAGCTTTTAAAAATAAGTTTATTGGGTATTATATCGGCAATTTTTAAATCAGTTACAGGTAAATATCCTTTATTTAAAATTGTAATCGAATAAGTTAAATCGTCTCCTCCTTCTAAGATTTCGGTTTTATCAGCCGTTTTATTTATTTCTAAATCATAGCAGTGAATAACATCTAAAGTATCAGATCTGTAAGTACAACCATAATGCGTTATAATATCTGCATAATAGGAACCTATGGAGTCTAGATTTATTTTAAAATTTGAGCTTCCTAAAATAGCTTTACCGTTTCTGAACCAGTTGTATGTTCCCTGAAGACTATCTACAGCTTTAATATTCCCATTGGGAGCACAGCCGTAGCTAAGGTCTCTTTCTAAATTTAAATTAGGATGTTCTATTGTAATGGTATCCGAAGTAATGGTACATCCACCAGGATTGGTAATATCTACAAAGTATTCTCCAGTAGTAGATACCATATATTCTTTGGTGTTTTCTAATGGAATTATACTACCGTCTTTGTACCATTGATAGGTATAATAGTTTGTAGGGTCGTTTTTAAATAATTTAATCACTCCATCAGAAATACAACCTGTGCCTACATAAGTGGTGTCAATTTCCGGAGTGGCAACGTCAAATAGTGTTTTGTGTTTGTTTGTTTTGTAAATACAACCCGTTTTAGTGGTCATTTCTGCATGATAGATTCCTTGAATAACAGGTACGGTAGTAAACTTGGTTTCTCCTACTAGTAGCGTATCGTTTCTATACCATTGATAAGCTTCTTGTAAAGAGTCTTTAGTTTTTAAGGTACAATTATTAAACAGAATTTCTCTGTTAGGGTCTGTAATATCTATACTTTCAGATCTATACACACATCCTGTTTTGGTAAAGATATCGGCATAATATTCACCTACACCATCCATTTGTACTTTATAAGAGGTAGCTCCTGTTATTTCTACTCCGTTTTTATACCATTGGTAACTAGTTTGTAAAGTATCTACAAGTTTTAGCTCTCCATCGGGTAAACATTCTCCTTTAATGGCTAAACCTACATCGGTTTCAGGAACTTCATCAAATCCAGAAAAGTAACCAGCATAACCGGCATTACCTCCATCGTTTACAAAGAAACCAACAACAATATTTCCAGGAGATTCAACTTTTATATCGCCAGTAAGATTGTCTATAAAAAATGATTTCCATTCTGACGTACCATTGAAATTTAAAGAAGTAGGTTTGCTTATTTCTATATTGTTTTGATAAACTTTTATTTCAGAATCTGGTGATGTAGTAGCTGTAATTAATGTAATTGCAGATGCATCGGAAGGGTTACCTGCGATATCATCTATATCCGAAATATAATCGAAAGAAGTAGGAAGTAAACAGACCAATGGAGGAATAAAATTCATTCCTATGGTTTGTATTTTTCCAGCTTCTCCTGTTAAACACTGAAAAGCATATACTTTTTTATTCGTTGCTACAAAAAGGTTAGTTCCAGCAACTGAACCTGAGTATAAATTACCAGGAATTTGCAAGGATTCACCATTATTAATTGTTTGATAAAAGACACCATTTACCGATACTCTAGTATTGTCTTCTGTGGCAATAATTAGGGGGAATTCAGAGGCATCTGCTCCGTTACCTCTAATAAAACCATATTCTTTACCCAGTACATCTAGAGATACTATTTGATCCATAGTAACATCTCTACTATTTCCACTTAATCCGGTAAGTCCAACTGAACTTACTGCAATAGGATTGTTTGATAAAATATTTGCTCCTAACCAACCATTGAAATTTGCGGGCTTACTAGGGGCTAGAACAGCTTCTAATATAAAGGATTCGTGTGCATTTAAAGTAATCTGAATAACATCGTCGCTTAAACCATTTTCATTGCTTCTACTTCTAAAAGTACAGTTAGGGTCAAAACCACTAATTGTTACAGTAGTATTATCCTCAGATGCCATAATACATGCTGCATTGTATGCTGCAGGAGCTGTACTACTGGTTACACTGGGAATACCTCCCCACCTAAAGTCTGTTCCTAATGCTCTTTTTCCTTTACAAGTTAAAGAACCTGCTTGAGCACCAGACTTACTCCTATAATTGGTGTAAAATTTTTCGCCGTTTTCAGCAACAAATCTTAAACCACCATCATTAATAACCACACCTACATGAAATTCATCCACAATACTGATGTTATTTGTTCCATCAGTTAAATCATATCTAATAGAACTTGTATTAGAAAGTCCAGTAAGAACTTTTAGAGGAGTAGTAGAATTTCCTTTATATACAGTGACATCAAAAGGAGTGGTTTCTGGAGTAGATAAATAAAAGGATTGCTGATTTATAGAGTTGTTTCCTTCTTGTGTTAAAGGAGGAAAGTAATGCGTATCATCTAATTGAGAAAAACCAGATAATGAAATTATACAAAAAAGAAATAAGAGTAGAGATTTTTGCATTCAACCAAAATTATCAATAAATACTATAGTTTGTTGTTTTTTAGACCCTGAAAAAATAGAATAGTTAAATTTAGTGTAGATTTTTGTATTTATTATTAATAAATTCATAAAATGCAAAGAGTCTGTGTTTTTAATAACACAGACTCTTCTTGAAATAATCGCAGTTTAGTTTATTGGGGTAGCACTATATTTTTGTTATTTCATTTCTAAAGCAGCTTTAAGTATATCTTTTCTGCTTATTTGTCCAATTACTTTGTCAGACTCCATTACAGGAAATCTGTTTCTTCTTGATGTACAAAACATATGTGCAACATCAAAAATATTGTTATCTCCTTCTATAGTCTCCACAATAGATTCCATATACTCTTTAACTACTTGATCGTTTAATGGAATGTTGTAATATCTACTATTGGCTATTTTCTTCATGCAATCACCTTCAGAAATCATTCCTAATAAATGATCATTTTCATCTACTACAGGAGCACCTGATATATTTTTTGTAACCAAAATTTGCATGGCTTCTACAATCTTTAAATCGGGAGAAAATGTAATCAATTTATTTCTTGATACCATGTAGTCGGATACTCTAATTCTATCTGCTAGAACCTCCGCTGGTGCGTTCGGAGCTCTAAAATTCTTAATTGCCATAATTATGTTGATTTTAGTGAGAATCCTAATTTAGTATTAAATATTCATTAAATCAACTATTTTATTATTATTTTTAAATTAAAATGATTGTTGTGTAGTGTTTTTTGTTAAAGTAGTGTTTTGTGAAATTTCAATATCTTTTATATATCATTATACCAATAAAACGTCTAAACGTTGTTCATTAAGTCCTCAATTTCTTCAATTTCTATTGGAATAGTACTCATTAAATTAATAGGCTGAGAATTTTCTTGAACCACAAGATTATCTTCCAAACGAATTCCAATTTTCTCGTTGGGGATATAAATACCTGGTTCTACAGTAAGCACCATATTGGTTTTCATAGCCGATTGAAAATCTCCGTAATCATGTGTGTCTAAACCTAAATGATGGGACGTTCCATGCATATAGTATTTTCTAAAAGCAGGTTGTTCTTCTGTTTGGTTTTGAATGTCTACTTTGTCAATCAATTTAAGGTTCAGTAATTCTTCTGTCATCCATTCACCTACTGCTTTGTTGTAGTCTTTCCATTCCAAGCCTTCTTTTATAATAGAGGTGGCTTTATTTTTTACATTTAATACCGATTGATATATAGCTTTTTGACGATCTGTAAAACGACCATTAGCGGGTATGGTTCGTGTTAAATCGCTAGAGTAATTGGCATATTCTGCAGCAGTGTCCATTAGAATTAAGTCACCGTCTTTACATTGCTTGTTATTTTCTATGTAGTGCAATACACAAGCACTATAACCAGATGCTATAATAGGGGTATATGCAAAACCTTTAGATCGGTTTCTAATAAACTCATGAATCAATTCTGCTTCAATTTCGTATTCCCAAACAGTTGGTTTTACAAAGTTTAAAACACGTTCAAATCCTTTTTTGGTAATGTTACAAGCTTGCTGAATTAATGCTATTTCTATTGCTGATTTGATGCCTCTTAATTCGAACAAAATATCAAAAGAAGCTTTGTAAGTATGCTTTGGGTACTCTAGTTTTAGCTTTTTAATAAAACGATCCTCTCGAGTTTCCATTTCAAGCGGGGCACGTCTATGGGCGTTTTCATTAATGTAAATGTTTTTAGCTTCATTAATTAACAATGGTAAAACAGCATCCATTTCAGATAGCCAATACACCGTTTCTATTCCTGAGACTTGTGTTGCTTGTTGTTTGCTTAGCTTTTCTCCTTCCCAAATAGCAATCAATTTACTAGTTTCTTTTACAAATAATATTTCCTGATACTTAGGGTTTTTAGCATCAGGAAAAAGGACTAAAACAGACTCCTCCTGGTCTACACCACTTAGATAGAAAATATCTCTATGTTGGTGGAAAGGTAAGGTACTATCGGCACCCGTTTCAAAAATATCATTGGCGTTAAAAAAAGCAATGGAATTAGATTCCATTTTCTCTGTAAAACGCTGTCTGTTTTCTGTAAAAAGTTGTGAGTTGATGGGTGTGTATTTCATATACCTAAAGATATATAAATCCAAGAAACTATTGCTCTAATAAATCGGTTTCAATCATTAACCAAAGTTCATCAGTAAACTGTTTAAGTTTACGTTTTGTAGGATTGTTAATTTGATACGTAGCTTTACAAACTAATTTATTAGTTTCTACATTTAATGCCTCTATTAAATATTGATAACTTAAGTTTTCATAGCCGCCTATCATACCATTAGGTCCCATTGAAGGAGAAGAAAAAGAATACCTTACGTTTTTTGGAGTAATTTTAATTACAAGTTTTTTATTTTCTTTTACCGCTACCTGATGATGCTCATTAGACTTTAATAAAATTTCGTCATTAAAACCCTTGTATTTAGATAGGTCGTGCTTAATTTCAAAAAAATGGAAATTCGATATATTATTATTAGTGCTTATTTCCTTGAGATTATTAAAAATAAATTGATTGTTTTTAGAAATCATTTCATATTCACATAAGGTACACTTAAAAATTGATTCTTTAGAGGATTTGTATAAGGAGTCATCAACTTTTATAGAAACTAAATTTTCTTTAGGTGTAGCTCCGTTTTGAGCTAAATTTTTAATTAACATTAACTCGGAACAACCAGCTAAAATAACTGAGAGTAAACTAACAAAGAGTGTTTTTTTCATGACAATAAATTTACCTACTAAATGTAAAAAAAACCGCTTCTTTTAAGAAGCGGTTTTAAGATTCTATATATGAGATTACTCTATGTTTAATTTTTCTAAATGTAGGTTCAATGTTTTCTCTTTTTTGTTGTATTCAGAAAGTAAAACATATCCTGGTTTTGCAGGGTAAACTCTAGAGGCTGTTTTTTTACTACTTAAGTAAATCTTATCTTCGGATAACTTCCCTTGGTTGTAGTTAATAGATTTTAAAACATACCTATCTTTTGCGTTATCAATTATTTCCTTATAAATAAACATAGAGTAGAACCTATCTTTGGCAACATCTTTTTGAGTGTATTTGTAATCAAAATCACCTAATTGATTTATGATATGTGCATTTACAGGAGCACTTCCAAAATCAGCTAAACAACCAACTCTAGTTTTTCCCTTAGGGAATTCAGTAATTTCTTTTAAGTTGAAATCTTTATCAAAATGAATAATTTCTGAATTTGTAATCGTCAACTTAGTATTAGCAGCAGAGATGTGTACAGACCCTCTTGTAGCAACTGATGCAGCAGCACCTAATACATTCGCCATAATTCCACCAGCACTTGCAGATTTTTTATATTGTTCAGCAACAGCATAGTATTCTCCAGAATTAGTTTTTATTACATCGTGGAAATAAAGGTGGTTTCTATTTTTTTTATCACCTTCTACTTTAAATTTACCCAACATATCGGTATCCCAACTAACTTGTTTTGTAGATAGTAAATTTCCAGAATAATCATATCTGTCAAAATACATTCCATTACTTGCATCTTTAATTGGGTTTTCACCAGTTGAAAAATATTCTCCAATGTTTACAAAAGAATCATCACCAAAGTAAGTATTAGTTAACAATTTTGGAATCTCTGCTTCAGAATTATTTAAGTCTAAGATAGCATTTCCTGTTTTTGGATCTAAAACTTTTACATGAACTCGAGCCTTTCCTAGTGCTGATTTTTTTGAAAAAGTATACAAAGAAATCCCTTTTTCATCTACACTAGAGAAACTAGCAAATTCGTGGAGTTTAGATTTTTTAGGAGTTCCGGTTGTCCAAGCATTGCTACCATCTGTAGGGAAAAAGTGTAATTTATAACCTCTTTTCTTTTCCCAAGAAAAACGTAAGAATAAGAATCCCTTATTGTCTATACTATAGAATTGAGTAAACATATTTTGTTTAGACATTGCATTTTCTAGCGCAATATCTTTTGATGATAATTGAATGGTATGGCTTCTGGTTTGATTACCATCTTTATCGAATCCAACAAATTTGTATCGTTGTTCTTTAGTGTTGTAAAAACGAACCATTAATTCTTTCTGATTGTAAATAGCAGATTCAACAGTTAAATATTTCGAATCAACCATTTTTTTAGTAACCACGGTATTTAAGTTACTATCTAAAATCTCTAAAACATATTCACGTTGTTTCTTTTTTAATTTTGCTCCTTCATAAAAATTAAAATAACCTTGAACACTTTTGTCCTTAGCTATCATAATTCCAAAACTTTTGGAATCGAAATCTGCTAAATCTGTTAAGGTTTTCACTTGTGCCTGAGAACTAAATAAAGTCCCTAAGCATACTAGTAAAGCAATTGCTATTTTTTTCATAATTATAATTTTTGTTTTAAATAGATTTGAATGTTTTTTAGTTGTTGTAGTTCAGACTCATACAGGAAATGAATAATGTCATTGTATATTTTTTCTTTTGAATAGTTGTTGATAAAAGGAGGGATGTACTTTCCCAAAGTATGGTTTTTTTTACGCTTATATATTTCGTCGATTAATTCAATAAGCCTGTTTGTATGATTATTTTCATTTGGAAACTTCTCATGTAAAAGTGTATATATATAAAAGGGTTTTACCAAACTAAAATGTATTTCTCCTAAAGATGAATATGCTTTTATTTGCTCTTGATTAAGTTTGTTTTCTATTTCTATATGTTGGTTTTCTAAACCTAATTTTTGTATTCTTGTTTTGGTGTGAGGATGGGTTCTAATAGAATCTTTATCGATTTTAAAATCAGCATCTATTACCCTTTTTTTAAACATTGTATTGGTGTTTACGTAACCTTTGTAATCTATCCCAAAAGTTTGTTTCCAATTAATTTTATGTGAAAAAAGACGTTCTTCTAAGGTTCCCAGTTTTTGTAATAAAGTATTGGGAGCTTTAGGGTTATACATCGTTTTTTGGTAGTATATCAACCCTAAAGAATCTGCCTGAATTTCAAATTCTCTGGATTTATCACTTAGATCTGTAGCAATGTTTTTTAGTATTTTAATTGCTTTAGAGCTTTTAGGACCGTCTATTTTCTTTAGAGCTGTTACTTTTCTCTCTAGCTCATCGTTGTTGAATGTATTATTTCTGTCTTCAATCTTTTTTTCTAAATGTTTTAAGTATTGATGAGCCATCTCGTGGCAAATAATAAATGCTAGCTCATCATCATTTTCAATTAAAGCAAATAATCCTAAATTAAATTCATAGGTGTGAATTCCGAAACAGGCAGCATTAGGCGTAAAACTTCTATTTAGTAAGAATATATTATTAGGATTTTTTAACTCAGGATTGGCTTTGTATATATTTTCAACAACTCTGAGAACCTTAGCTTCAAAGTATGGATTATGTACATATATACTATCTTCTAATGCTTGGCTAAAGTATTCTGTAATGTTTTTTACAGTTCTTTTTTTCTCTTTAGCGTAGTCAGAACCTTTAAAGCTTTTAGTTTTTAGTTTAATATTTTGCTTTATCTTTTTCTCTAAAACGGTTATCTCGTTCTCTTTGAAAAAAGAAATTTTACTTTCTTGAGCAAGTAAGGTGTTGATTCCGAGTATTAAGGAAAAAATAAAAAAGGTTTTTTTTATCATGCTATAAAAAAGCGATTGAAATTTAGCTCGCAATACTAAGAAAAATTCACCTAGAATTTAACTGAGAAAAGACACAGTTAAATAGACGATAGTATTCTTAAAGCCTTCTTTACACTATCAATCCTAATAAACGTAATCAACAATCTTAATCCAGTTTTGGTTTCTTTTTTTGTAGTTGTATAGATGGAGTTGTTTTGTGTTTATTGAGTTATTTTTTACCTTGTATAAAATAAGGAGGTAGCTTGAGAAATTCTTTTATTGATGAAGTTAAAAACTTCTAGATATTTCTGCTGTTTTTAAATATATCATACAAAAAATAAAAAGGTAGTGATTGTAAACCACTACCTTTTTATTATTAATTATTGTTTCACTTTTTTAAGATGTCACAAAATTTATAATTTATTCAGATATAGCTACTAAATGTCCTCTCCATTCAGAAGGGATATCATTTATAGAGTAAATTTGTAGACCTTGGTCGTTAGTTTTTACTTTAGCTGTAGTATTTTTCTTTGCTAAAGTTTCGTTTAAGAAAGGAGTATCTAATTTGTACATGGCACCTGTTGCAGGATCTACAATTAACCAACCAATAAAACCTCCAAATAAAATATTACCAATGTACCATCCATCTAATTTAAAGTTGATAGGAACAATTTTAGGCTCATAACCTTCTTTTTCGTATTTTACTAAGTAAGAAGCTTTAGAGAAAAAACCTGCACTAGCTTTTAATTTTAAGTCTGCAGGAGTATTACCTGTATATATAATTTGTTGTTTTTTATCAGTAATGGTAATTTTTGCATTAGAAGGTACACTATTTATAGAAATAGGGTAATTACTTTTACTAACAATACTTGCACAGCTGGTTAATAAAACTGAAGAAACTAATAAAAGTGATAAAAATTTAATTTTCATGATTTAATTTATTGTGATTTTTATAAAATACTATTTGATAAGTTTAATTTTTAAATTAGGATAGTTGGAACTTCTAACAGGAACTAAGAATGTTTTAGTTTCATTAGATTCAATTTTGGCTTTATAAATATTATACTTATTTAATTCACCCTCAAATTTATTATTTGCATTTTTGGCTGTAATAAAGTTTCCTATGGTTATTGCAGGTCCTATAACTAATCCAATAGGAAAAATATTTTCAGTAGAGGTTATTCCGTTTTCTGTCTTTGTACTTTGTAACTGAAGTGGAGAAAGTAATAAGTACAGTAAATGAGAAGCGGGTTTTTGCTTAAGATTTGAAAAAGTTTCATTTGATGTAAGCACATTTATCTCATCACCCGCAGCAGTAGTAATTTTAAAGTCATTACCATAAGTAATGGTTTTTAAAGAAGAATTTTTAATTTTAACTGCGGCTATTTTAACACCTGTGTTATATGACTTTTTAGCATATTTCTTTCTTAAAGGTACATAGTCATACGATAGTTCAATTTCTCCGTCTTTATTACTTGTTGTAAATGCTCTATTTTCAGGAGATAATAAATTGTATTTATTAGCACAGCTGGTTAAAAACAAGATTAAGACTAGTCCTGAGAAAGAAATTTTTTTCATAATTATAGATTGTTTTTACAATAGTGTATGTAAAATATAATTGGCAATACTAAGAAAAATTCACCTAGAATTTAACTGAGAAAAGACACAGTTAAATAGACGATAGTATTCTTAACGCCTTCTTTACACTATCAATCCTAATAAACGTAATTAACAATCTTAACCCAGTTTTGGTTTCTTTTTCTTTCATTACACAAGTAGTTGGGTTCTTTTGTACGTACTGAATAACTTTGGTAAAGTTTTCTGTAGTATAGAACTCACTTTGTTGATTGGAAACAAAGTAACCAATCATTCTTTTTTGTTTTAGTACTAACTTTTCTATTCCTATTTGTTTTGCAATCCATTTAATACGCACAGAGTCTAACAAATCTTCTACTTGCGTTGGAATTTCTCCAAAACGATCTCTTAATTGAGTTTCGAAATTTTGAAGTTCTGCTTCGGTTGTTAACTCACCTAATTGTTTGTAAAGGCTAAGTCTTTCTGCAATTGCGTTTACATAGTCGTCTGGGAAAAGAATTTCAAAATCAGTATCTATCTGAATGTCCGAAACGTATTCTTTATTCGGATTTTCTGATTCGTTATACAGGTCTTTAAACTCCTTTTCTTTTAATTCCTTAACGGCTTCTTCTAAGATTTTCTGATAAGTATCAAAACCAATATCTGTAATAAATCCACTTTGTTCACCACCCAATAAATCTCCTGCTCCACGAATTTCTAAATCCTTCATGGCAATGTTAATTCCGCTACCTAAATCTGTAAACATTTCTAGAGCCTGAATTCGTTTACGGGCATCTTCAGTCATCATGTGGTATGGCGGACAAATAAAATAACAGAAAGCTTTTTTGTTAGAACGTCCCACACGTCCACGCATTTGGTGTAAGTCAGACAGTCCAAAGTTGTTAGCGTGATTGATGAAAATGGTATTCGCATTCGGCACATCTAATCCAGACTCTATAATGGTAGTGGCTACTAGAATATCAAAATGACCATCCATAAAGTTGACCATAATTTCTTCTAGTTTACGTCCTTCCATCTGTCCATGACCAATTCCAATTTTAGCATTGGGCACCAAACGTTGTAACATTCCGGCAACTTCCTTAATATTATCTACTCGGTTGTGGATAAAGAAAATCTGACCACCACGAGAAATCTCATACATTACCGCATCTCTAATGGTTTCTTCACTAAAACCAATTACATTGGTTTCTATAGGATGACGGTTGGGTGGAGGAGTGGCAATAACAGATAAATCTCTTGCTGCCATTAAACTAAACTGCAACGTTCTAGGAATAGGAGTAGCGGTTAATGTTAACGTATCTACATTTTCTTTGATGGTTTTTAATTTGTCCTTGGCAGCAACTCCAAATTTTTGTTCCTCATCTATAATTAAAAGTCCTAAGTCTTTGTATTTAATTTTATCAGAAACCAATTGATGTGTTCCAATAATGATATCAATTTTACCTTGTTCCAACTCATCGGTAATGATGCGTTTTTGTTTGGCAGTTTTAAAACGGTTGAGGTAATTAATGGTAACAGGAAAATCTTTTAATCTTTTGTGGAAAGATTTAAAATGTTGAAATGCTAAAATGGTAGTGGGTACCAAAACAGCTACTTGTTTTCCGTTATCTACAGCTTTAAAGGCTGCACGTATGGCAACTTCTGTTTTTCCAAAACCAACATCCCCACAAACCAATCTGTCCATGGGTTTTTCATTTTCCATATCTGCCTTAACATCTTGTGTGGTTTTAAACTGATCTGGAGTGTCTTCGTACATAAAACTAGCTTCTAACTCATGTTGTAGATAGCTATCAGGGTCAAGAGCAAATCCTTTCTGATTTTTTCGTTTTGCGTAGAGTTGAATCAAATCAAAAGCAATTTGTTTTACTTTAGTTTTGGCCTTTTGTTTGGCTTTTTTCCATGCAGGCGATCCTAACTTATGTACTTTTGGAACTTTACCGTCTTTACCGTTAAACTTAGAGATTTTATGTAACGAGTGTATGCTTACATACAATACATCAGAATCTCCGTAAATTAATTTAATGGCTTCTTGCTTTTTACCGTTTACATCTATCTTTTGTAGGCCTCCAAATTTTCCAATTCCGTGATCTATATGTGTTACGTAATCTCCAATTTCTAAGTTGTTAATTTCCTTTAAGGTGACCGCTTGTTTTTTAGCAAAACCATTTTTTAGTTGGAACTTGTTATATCTTTCAAAAATTTGATGATCTGTATAACATACAATTTTACGCTCGTGGTCTATAAAACCTTGATGAATTTGAAACACGATGGTTTCGTATGCAATTTCTTCTTCTGCATCTTTAAAAATATCGTGAAAACGCTGTGCTTGCTTTTCGTTGGCACAGAACAAATAGTTGGTATAGCCTTTTTCAGAATTCTCTCTTAAATTATCTATCAACAAATCAAACTGTTTGTTAAAAGAGGGCTGAGGTGTTGTATTTCCATCAATTGCATTGTCTGCATTAGAGCTAGTGTTAATGCTTACTCTACTATAATGGTTTAATTGCTCTTTTATCTGAATTCCATCCACAAACAGTTCGCTTGGCAGTGCGTGTTTTAAGCTATCCGATAAATTGTTATAATGCCCTTCAGCCTTTTCAAATAAGGTATTTAAATCGTTAAAAAGAATATCTAGCGTATGAGTAAAAACAATACTGTTCTTAGGAATAAATTTTAAGAAAGATTCTCGTTTTTCCGAAAACTGTTTGTTCTCTACGTTGGGCATTACCTGAATTTTAGTAGGCTTACCAGTAGATAACTGACTTTCTACGTCAAAAGTTCTAATGCTGTCAATTTCATCGCCAAAAAACTCTAATCTATAAGGTTCGTCATTGGCAAACGAGAACACATCTACAATTCCACCACGAACCGCAAACTCTCCAGGTTCTGTTACAAAATCTACACGGTTAAATTTGTATTCAAATAAGACTTCGTTTATAAAATCTATGCTGTATTCGTCTCCAGTGTTAATTTTTAGGGTGTTCTCGTTTAGTTCTTTTTTGGTAACTACTTTCTCGAACAATGCATTTGGATAGGTAACAATAATAGAAGCTTTTTTTCTAGAGTTTAGACGATTTAATACCTCTGCACGCATTAATATATTGGCATTGTCTACCTCGTCTACTTCGTAAGGTCTACGATAAGAACCTGGGTAGAATAATACATCTTTGTCGTTTACCAAACGTTCTAAATCGTTTAAATAATAAGCAGCTTGCTCCTTATCATCAAATACCAATAAGAAGGTTTTCTCTGTTTTTTTAAAAGCTTCTGCAATTAAAAAAGACAAAGCAGCACCGTGGTATTTACTTAAAATACTGTGCGATTTTTCTTCTTTTAGTTGAGAAATAAATGTCTGTACGTTAGACGTGTTTTGAATAGTTTCTAGTAAAGATTGTATTTTCAAACCCTAAAAATTTTACACAAATGTAGGGCTATATTCAGTTGTTTACAAGGAGGGAAATAATAAGTGTTTTTCAATTGTAGCTAAACAAATAGATATTTATTTTTGCGGCATGAGCAAATTTATCACTTATAGAAATACTCAAATTCACTACACAGATACAGGTAAAGGATCTGCAATAGTATTGTTACATGGTTTTTTGGAGAATAGTACCATGTGGCAAAATTTAGAAAATCGGTTAAGTGCTAAGTACAGAATAATTACAGTAGACCTGTTGGGGCATGGAAAATCGGAAAACTTAGGCTATGTACATGCTATGGAAGAAATGGCCGAAGCAGTAAAAGCGGTTTTAGATACTTTAAATATTCGTAGGTCTTATTTTATAGGTCATTCTATGGGTGGCTATGTTGCTTTGGCTTTTGCTGAATTGTATCCAGACAACGTAAAAGGGTTGGTGTTGTTAAACTCTACCGCAAGAGCAGATTCCGATGATAAAAAAAGAGGAAGAGATAGAGCGATAGCAGTGGTAAAAGAAAATCATAAATCTTTTATTAGAACTTCTATTCCTATGTTGTTTCGTTCTAAATGCAGAAAAATATATAGCAACGAAATAGCCGAGGTTAAGAAACAGGCATTAACAACATCTCAACAAGGAATTATTGCAGCTTTAGAAGGAATGAAAATAAGACAAGACCGAGAAGTTTTATTGCACTTTGGGCCTTATCCTAAACTGATGATCTTAGGGAAAAAAGATCCTGTTTTGTCTTACGATGATTTAATTGATCAAACAAAGGGGAATGATACAGCGGTAGTTGCTTTAGAAAATGGACATATGAGTTTAATTGAAGATAGAGAAGGAGCAGAACAAGCTATATTTAATTTTGTAAAAACGCATGGATAGTTTTTTAATGATTTGTGTTCTTTAAGTGTATACTAAAAAACAATTTCCACACCTGCACGCACACCCTCAGTCCTTTTATTCATGAAATTTGATTTATTCATATTAAATTAAATTTATTTCATGAAAAATCGTCATAATTATATAGCCACTTTAGTATGCCTGGTCTTATCTATTCAGTGTCTTTGGTCTAACGAGTTTCCTAAAAAACAAACAAACTTTGTTACAGAGTTAGAGAATATTAGAAACATTGTTCCAACAAAAGTAGATGGGGAACAAGCTTTGTTTTTATCAAGTTTAACCGGTCAGGTGGGATGTTATACTACCGATGGTAAAAAGTTATGGGTTCGTAAAACAGAGAAACAAAATGCAGTGGTATTTCAAATTACAGCAGGAGATTTAAACAATGATGGTCAGGATGAATACTTGGCGGTTTCTGCAGATGGATATGTACAGTGTTGGGATAAGAATGGGAAAAGCCTTTGGGTGTTTAGAACAGAAAAAAAGGTGAGATTGGCTCAGGTAGCAATTGCCAATACGAGTAATGGAGCTTTTGTATACACAGGTGGAAACAACAATACCTTGTACAAATTAAATGGTAAAGGAAAAGTGGTTGCTACTGCAAAGTACAAAGGTTCTATGGGTAGATTGTTTACTGGAAACTTTACCAATGCCAATAAAGAATCTTTAATGATGATTACTTATGTGCACGATAAATTTAGATGGGAGTTTTTTGGGTTTGTAGATCCAGAAACCCTACAAACCATAAAAGTATTGCCTAAAAAGAAAAAAATAGCTGCTGTAAAAGGAATGATTACCGATGTAAAAATATCGGACATTAACAAAGATGGTAAAGACGATGTTTTGTTTTTTATTTCTGGAGGAGATGGTGCTTTTACACCAAGTTTTGCCGCTTTAGATTCGGATTTTAATGTATTGGCAAATTTTACGAGAAAGCAAATACCAAAAAAGGAGAGTAGAGGAATGGTGTTTAGATATGCTCATAACACTGGGGTTTCTTTGATGCCTTTTAAAAATGAAATTATTTTTCAGTTTGGTAGAGTAACTTATTTGTTAGATGCAAAAGGAAATATAATTGACAAGGTTGGACTGGAAGATAAGAATGCTCATTTTAGTACTTATAGCACTTGTTTTCTTCCAGAAGAAAAAAAGGTATATACTGCAGGAGAAGTGAGTGGAGGAAATGCGGTTTATAGTTACGATGTGTCTAAAAGTTCGGGTTGGAGTACCAGTCCAAAATTAATTGGTAAAACTGCGGAGGTAAATGAGAATTTAGAGAACTTATACGAGCAGGTTTTAGACTTTAAATTACCCTCTTATCAAAAGAAAGCAGAAAAGCCTTGGGTTATGATTTATGGAGCGGAAATTCCATCTAAAGTAACAAGGTTAAAAGGAGCAGATTTGGTAATCCCAGATCAGTACACATGGTCGGAAAACTATGATCGCTCTAAAATGGTTGCTGCTATTGGAAAAATTGCCAACAAGAAAGACAAGAGAAAACCCTATAAATTAACGCAAAAACAAATCTTACAAAAGGCAAAAGCTTGCGAGAGTAGAAACCAAGCCTTTACTATTTGGGCAGGTCATGGAAGCGACCCTTTTATTACCAGCATAGAGACCATAGAAAAAATTATAGAGGTTGCTCCAAATACATGTTATGGATTTGTGTATGCAGAAATGGCGAATACAGAAGATCCAAGATCTCATTACTTTGTAAAAGAGTACATGCCAAGATTGGCAAAAGCGTGTAGAAAAAGTGGTAAGGCCAAGTTGTATTTTAGATACAAGCAAATGTTTTGGGCTAAGAATATTTATATAGAACCTTGGAAAGATTTATTCTTGTCTAAAAAATATGCAGATATTTTAGTGCCTTGTACAGAAGATACAAATTCATTTACCCAAGATTTAAATTTGGCAGGTAGAATAGGAATGAAGTTTGGAGGTTATGTAAATGATTTTGGAATGCGATTGATTGATGACAATGTTACTGGTTGGAGACCTTTTGCTCCCGGGGGACAGAAATCTATTTCACCATTTTTAAGAAGTGGGGTAATGCGTGCTGCTTACGGTGCTAGGTATGGAGTTGTTTACAATTTTAAAAATACAGCCGGATCTAAATTGAACATACTTTGGGCACTAATGAAATCGGGAGTAATTCCGCAGGTAGATAGAGAAAATATTGCTTCTATTGGTTCTTGGCATTTGATTGATGGTGTACACGAATCTGCTTTAGAAAAGCATGGAGCAGGACATAATATTGACAATTGTAAAGAAGAAGACTATCAGTTAGTTATGAACGTATCTACTACAGGATGGGGAGGAACAAGTGTTCCAGATTACGATTTATCTAAGTTTTTAGGAGTAGAGTACCGTTGGACAAATTTTACTCCAGAACTTCCTTATGGAATGATACCGATTGCTCCCATAGATCTAAAGAAAGATTTAGATAAAACGGGTACAAAGTATACGGTTAGCGATCATGCTTTTGGATATGTTAATGGAAAAAAAATAAAAGCAACAGAGTTTGGTGCTACCTTAAAAGAGACCAGTATTAAAGGGAATAAAGATTTAGCTATAAATGTAAAAGGAGCTGCTTGGAGTGCTATTCAGTTAGATAAAAAGCACATCCGTTTAATTCTAATAGATCCAGGGTATATTACTCCTGCAGACAGAAATGTAATAATTACTTTAAATAAAAAGGCAAGTTCTGCAGTAGATATTTTAAGCAAAGAGAAGATTAAAATACAAGATGAAATAAGTGTAGAAGTACCAGCAGGTTCTATGAGATTCATCGATTTTAGTTACTAATACATAGTGTATTTAATATTCTTAAAAGCTCAATCTGTAGATGTATAGATAGAGCTTTTTTTGTCTTTTGTGTGATGGGGAGAATAGTTTTAAAAAAAGGGGGGCAATAATATGTCTTTATAAAATTTACTTAGAAGCCTATTGGAAACCGGATAATAACCCAACTTTATAACTACGAAATAAAAGAATTCTAAAAATGAACAGATTATTCACTTTACTAATGTGTGTTGTGTTTACCATGGGTAATGCACAAAAAAAGCCAAACATCATATTCATTTTGGCTGATGACATGGGGCCAGGAGATGTAAAAGCTTACAACAAGGACTCTAAAATCTTAACTCCCAATATAGATAGATTGGCGAAAGAGGGTGTCAGATTTATGGATGCGCATACGAGTTCTGGAGTATGTACACCAACACGATACGGAATTATTACGGGACGATATTCTTGGAGAACACATTTAAAAAAAGGGGTTTTAAATGGTCATAGCCCACATTTAATTCCAAGTTCAAGAGAGACTGTGGCAAGTATGCTAAAAAAACAAGGATACAAAACAGCTTGTATTGGTAAGTGGCATATGGGAATGGATTGGAAAATAATGCCCAATGCAAAAGAAAAGAAGCCAAAGAGAGAAATAGATATGGCAGCTCCCATTAAAAATGGTCCTAATACGGTTGGTTTTGATTATTATTTTGGAATTTCGGGTTCTTTAAACATGAATCCGCATGTGTTTATTGAAAACGATAAAGCACAAGGAACTTTTGAATATCTTAAAAATTATCCAGAATTAGAAAAGAGAGGATATATAGGGGCAAAGCCTGGTTGGTCTGCTAAGGAGTTTGAACAAGATCAGGTATTGCCAACGTTTGCTAAAAAAACGTGTAATTGGATTAAAGAAAACCACGATCAACCATTTTTTGTGTATTTACCGTTAAATTCTCCACATTCTCCTATTGTGCCTAGCAAAAAGTTTAAGGGGAAAAGTGGACTAAATGCACATGGAGATTTTTGTATGGAAACCGATTGGGCGGTTGGTGAGGTATTAAAAACATTGGATGAGTTACATATAGCTGATAATACGTTAATTGTTTTTACGGCAGATAATGGAACCTCTCCTAAAGCAGGTTTTCCTGTAATGGCAAAACAAGGACACCATTCTAGCTGGATTTACAGAGGGATGAAAGGTACCAATTGGGAAGGTGGACATAGAATGCCTTTTGTAGTACGTTGGCCAAAAGAAGTAAAAGCAGGTGGTATATCTAATCATTTGGTGTGTACTACAGATTTTATGGCTACTTGTGCAGAAGTTGTAGGTGTAAAATTAGAAGACAATCAAGGAGAAGACAGTGTAAGCTTTTTACCAATTATCAAAGGGAAAAAGACACCCAATCACCAAAATAGAACTATTATTCACCATTCTGACAAAGGAATTTTTTCTGTGAGAACCAATCAATGGAAGTTAATGTTCGATAATTTTGGAGGTTCGGGAAGATCAGATCCTAGAAAGAAAGAATTAATTAAGGATAATGGCGATATTTTGTTGTTTGATATGCAAAAGGATGCTACAGAGGATATCAACTTAGCGAATAAAAATCCTGAAATTGTTGAGGAGTTAAAAAAGAAATTGGCCAAGATTGTTATAGAGGGAAGAAGTACCAAAGGAAAAAGGCAAGTCAACGAACCTGCAGGAAAAGATTCTTGGAACCAATTAAAAGTAGTAGTAGAATACCTAAACGGCTATTCTTTCTAAAGGTGTTTGTATCTTTAGTTCGTAATTAGTCTACGAATGAAGCATCATATTGCGATTTTTAATCAATCCCAAGAAAAAAATAATTTGACAAAAAGTCTTTTGAACTCAGTTTCAGAAGGCTTTTTGTGCGATTTAAAAGGAAAAAAAGGAGCGTTATTTAGCTTGTCTGAAGTGCAAGATTTTTTAAAAGAAGAAGAGATTCATGATGATTATACTTTAACTGAACACAAGATTGATAGCAATGGAAACACAAGAAAGTTGTCATCTTTTTCCAGTGGTCAGCAAAAACAATTGTTGCTAAGACATATTAGAAAAGAGTTAAAAAATACTCAGATAGACTTTTTGGTCTTAGACAATCCCTATGATTGTATGGATGTGCAAGCTCAGGAAGATTTAGCAGAGGAGTTTTTAAGCTTGGCTGATGAAATCCAATTGATACAAATCTTTAAAATAAGAGATGAGGTGTTGCCGTGTATTCAACAAATTTATTTGGTAAACAATACAGAAGTTGTTTTTTCAGGTTCTAGTGAAGCTTATGACGAGTATTTTTACCAACAATTAAAACCATATGAATTTAAGGGTGATTTACCCAATGCTCTTGAACAAATAGAAGTACCTAATACTTTGGTGAAATTTACCAATGTGAATATTTTTTACAATGAAACAAGACAGATTGTAAATAACATTAATTGGGAAATTAAAAAAGGAGAATTTTGGCACTTAAAAGGCCCTAACGGTTCTGGTAAAACAAGTTTATTAACCATGATAACGGGAGATAATCCCAAAGCATTTGGAGAGGATATAGAACTATTCGGAAGGAAAAAAGGTTCCGGAGAAACCATTTGGGAACTAAAGAAAAAGATAGGTTATTTCTCCCCCAGTTTAACTCACAACTTTGGAAAGCTGTTTACCGTTCAGCATATGGTAATTTCTGGGTTTTACGATTCTATTGGTTTGTACCAAAAACCAACAGGGCATGAAATTTATGAGGCAGACAAATGGTTAGATTTAATTGGATTGAAAGAAAAAAAGCAAACTTATTTTGTTCATTTGTCGCCAGAAATGCAAAGAATAGTTTTAATAGTTCGTGCTTTGGTAAAATATCCACCATTGTTAATATTAGACGAACCAACAAATGAACTAGATGATTATGCTACCTCTATGCTCTCGGCTTTCATTCATAAAATTCATCAAGAAACAGAAACAACTATTCTCTACGTTTCACACAGAATGCTAAAAGGGTTGCATCCCGATAAAGTTTTTGAGTTAATTCCAACAAAAAATGGGTCTTTGGGTAAGGTTGTTGAGTAATTATCCATTTTAGAAAACTTCTATTTATGTTTTGGTTCCTTAATTTTAGTGACAAAACATTTATAATTATGCGAGTTACCATTTTAGTATTGGTTTTATTTTTAAGTATTTGCTCTTGTAGTAAGAAAGCGCAAACAGAATCTCAAATAGAGAAAGAGGTTTTAAGTGATTTTCCTTTTGGGAATGTACCAAGAGAAAAACCCAATAGACCTTTAAGTAAATCTACTGAACGAATTTATGAAGGAAGTATAAAAGGTTTTGAAACACAGAACAACGAGTTGTTTACCACATTTAAATATACCCCTTTAAAAGGATTGGACTATTCCAATGGAGATGGAACAGTATCTAGAAGAGACGTTTCTAAAGTAATAAAAGCAAATGGGAAGTACTATGTGTGGTATACGCATAGAGATACATCAACACCACCTTATAATGTAGAAGGGAATGATACCATTCCGGCCAGAGATTGGGATTTAGCTGAAATTTGGTATGCCACAAGTAAAGATGGTTTTACTTGGGAAGAGCAAGGAGTTGCTGTGGAAAGAATGGAAAAGCCTCATGCAGGTTGGAGGTCTGTTTCAACACCAGATATTTTAGTGTATAAAGAGAAGTACTATTTGTACTATCAGGCTTATTTAAACATGCCTGGAAGTCAAAAGAAAGGTTTGGCAGATGCTTGTCCAGTTTCTGTTTCCTATGCAGATTCACCAAATGGTCCTTGGACTCCATCTAATAAAGTAGTAGTGCCAAATGGGCCTGAAGGATCTTGGGATAGCTATGTAATTCACGATCCATACCCAATAGTTTATAACAATAAAATTTACTTGTACTATAAAGGAGAAATGGGAGGAAATCCTAGAGTTAGAGCACAAGGTTTGGCTATTTCTGATGATCCTATAGGGACTTTTAAAAAGCATCCTTTGAATCCTGTAATTAATTCAGGACACGAAACAGCCTTGTTTCCTTTTAAAGAAGGAGTAGCCGCTATTGTAAGTAGACATGGATTAGAGCACAATACCATTCAATACTCTCCTGATGGGGTAAATTTTGAAATTGCCTCTATAAGTTCATTGTTTCCGATAGCTCCAGGAGGTTATATACCCGATGTGTTTACCAATACTGACAATGGAAGAGGATTAACATGGGGATTGTGTCACTTTAGAGATGTGGGTAGACCTGACGGTAAAAGTCACAGTATTTTGGCTAGGTTCGATTGTGATTTAAGTTTGGATGTAAACCGACCTGAAATGAAAGAAAGTGATTATCTAAATCATCCAGAAGTATATTTTACGTTTGGATTGAGTAATGAGGAAAAGGAAAGAACAAAAAGGGAAAATACTTTAGAGTAAGCCAATAAAAAAACAGCAACCAATTTGGTTGCTGTTTTTAGTTTTTATAATAAGTATTTTAAGATTCTTCTCCGTTCTCTAACAAAGAATTCCAACCTTGTGCAGTTAATGGAACTGCTTGGTTAGAACCACGAGTAATTAAATTCATTCCGCTATTGGCATCTGTCATATGACCAATAACAGTAATGTGCGGATTTCCTTTAATTTTATCAAAATCACTTTGTTTAATGGTAAACAATAATTCGTAATCTTCACCACCACTTAAAGCAACGGTAGTACTGTTTAAATTAAATTCTTCACATACCGAGATAACTTGTGGGTCTAAAGGAATTTTTTCTTCGTATAAGTTACAACCAACTTTAGATTGTTGGCAAATATGTATAATCTCCGAAGACAATCCGTCCGAAATATCAATCATAGAAGTAGGTACTACATCCAAATCGTTTAGAATTTTAACCATGTCTTTTCTAGCTTCTGGCTTTAATTGACGTTCTACTAAGTAAGAATAAGCATCTAAATCTGGTTGGTTGTTTGGGTCTACTTCAAAAACTTGTCTTTCACGCTCTAATACCTGAAAACCTAAATAAGCAGCACCTAAATCTCCAGAAACAATTAATAAGTCATTTTCTTTAGCGGTGTCTCTGTAGGTAATTTTTTCCTCTTCTGCATATCCAATAGCAGTTACACTAATTAATAATCCTTTGGTTGATGAGGTAGTATCTCCTCCAATCAAATCGATATTGTATTTTTCGCAAGCTAGTTGAATACCACTGTATAGTTCTTCTACAGCTTCTAAAGGAAATCTATTAGAAATAGCAATAGAAACGGTAATCTGTTTTGCGTCGGCATTCATAGCATACACATCAGACAAATTTACCATTACAGATTTATACCCCAAATGTTTTAAAGGCATATAAGCCAAGTTAAAGTGAACACCCTCTACCAATAAATCTGTAGAAACCAGTGTCTTTAAACCATCAGAATTTAAAACGGCACAATCATCTCCAATTCCTTTAATGGTAGAAGTGTGGTTAATTTTAAAATATTGAGTCAAATGGTTGATCAATCCAAATTCTCCTAAGCTTGCTATATCTGTCTTTTCGGGTGATTTATCTTCGAACATAGTGG
Source organism: Wenyingzhuangia sp. IMCC45574 (assembly GCF_054182685.1). NCBI lineage: Bacteria > Pseudomonadati > Bacteroidota > Flavobacteriia > Flavobacteriales > Flavobacteriaceae > Wenyingzhuangia > Wenyingzhuangia sp. IMCC45574. Next base: position 2,594,176 of record NZ_CM135169.1, read on the forward strand.
GTCAAAAATGAAAGGTTTTTTAGTTTAAAACAACTAAATAATTAATTATGAATTTACTAAAATGTCTGCAAAGATACGTTTTTGATTGATGAAGCTTATAATAACATAAATTTTATTAATTAGGCATATGATAAAAATCATATTAAAAGTGATAAATTTGCATACGTTTATATTTTAAACAACAGAAGTTATGATAAAAGTGTCAGATACAGCAAAGAAGAAAGTAGTAGAGCTAATGACCGATGATGGTTATAATGCTACCAGTGATTTTGTTAGAGTAGGAGTAAAAAGTGGAGGGTGTTCTGGTTTATCGTACGATTTAAAGTTTGATAAGGAAGAACTAGAAGGTGATAAAGTTTTTGAAGACAATGGTGTAAAGATTATTGTAGATAAGAAAAGCTTTTTATACTTGGTAGGAACTACTTTGGAATATTCTGGTGGTTTAAATGGTACTGGGTTTGTGTTTAACAATCCTAATGCTAATAGAACCTGCGGATGTGGAGAAAGCTTCTCGCTATAGTCAAAATAGTGAAACAATTGAGTTCTATTTGTTTTATTAGACAAATTTGAACTCTAAAACAATAGAAAGACTTAAATTTGCAGCTCTTTTAAAGCAAATTAAGTTTTAAAGAAGACAAAAGTTAGATACTATATCTATCTATGTTTTAATTTTTAAATCTTTGAATTACAAAGAAATGAGTAAGTATACAGAAGATGATTTAAGAGAAGAGTTAAAAACGCAAGAGTACGAGTATGGATTTTACACGGACTTAGATGCGGATACTTTTCCAAAAGGATTGAATGAGGGAATTATTCGAGCGATTTCTGCAAAAAAGGAAGAGCCAGAATGGATGACTGAATGGAGATTGGATGCTTTCAGAAAATGGGAAGCAATGGAAGAGCCAGAATGGGCGAATGTAAATTATCAAAAACCAAATTTCCAAGAGATTAGTTACTATTCTGTTCCTAAAAAGGCAGAAAAGAAAAACTTGGATGAGGTAGATCCTGAAGTATTGGAAATGTACAAAAAGTTAGGGATCTCTGTTGATGAGCAAAAGAGGTTACAGAATGTAGCTGTAGATATTGTAGTAGATTCTGTTTCTGTAGCTACTACATTCCAAGAAACGCTAAAGGAAAAAGGAATTATTTTTTGTCCAATTTCAGAAGCTATACAAGAGCATCCAGAATTGGTAAAGAAGTATATGGGGTCTGTAGTTCCTAAAACAGATAACTTTTATGCAGCATTAAATTCTGCTGTATTTACAGACGGTTCTTTCTGTTACATTCCTAAAGGAGTTACTTGTCCTATGGAATTGTCAACCTATTTCCGTATTAACGAAGGAGGAACAGGACAGTTTGAACGTACTTTGGTAGTAGCAGACAAGGGTTCTTTTGTAAGTTACTTAGAAGGTTGTACTGCTCCTAGTAGAGACGAAAACCAATTACACGCTGCTGTAGTAGAATTAGTTGCGTTAGACGATGCAGAAATTAAATATTCTACGGTTCAGAACTGGTTCCCAGGAGATGCAGAAGGAAAAGGTGGTGTTTTTAACTTTGTAACAAAGCGTGCTATTTGCGAAACCAACGCAAAAGTATCTTGGACACAGGTAGAAACAGGTTCTGCAGTAACATGGAAATACCCTTCTTGTATTTTAAGAGGAGATAATTCAACAGGAGAATTTTACTCAATTGCGGTAACCAATAATTACCAACAAGCAGATACAGGAACTAAAATGGTGCACTTAGGTAAGAATACCAAGAGTACTATTATCTCTAAAGGTATTTCTGCCGGACATTCACACAATAGTTATAGAGGTTTGGTTAGGGTAAATCCTAAAGCAGAAAATGCACGTAACTTTTCTCAGTGTGATTCTTTATTAATGGGAGATTTATGTGGAGCACACACATTCCCTTATATAGAAGCTAAAAACAAATCGGCACAAATAGAGCACGAAGCAACTACTAGTAAAATTGGAGAAGACCAATTGTTTTACTGTAACCAAAGAGGTATAGATACCGAAAAAGCCATTGCATTAATTGTAAATGGATTTAGTAAAGAGGTATTAAATAAATTACCAATGGAGTTTGCCGTAGAAGCGCAAAAATTATTAGAGATAAGTTTAGAAGGGTCTGTAGGATAGACAATTACGAGTTACAAATTAACAATTACGAATATTTAAGGGCTAAAGGCCAAAAGCTAATAAGCTAAAAGCATATTAAGATGTTAAAAATAGAAAACTTACACGCAAAAGTAGAAGATAACGATATCCTAAAGGGATTAAATATTGAGGTTAAAGCAGGAGAGGTTCATGCAATTATGGGACCTAACGGTGCAGGAAAAAGTACTTTTGCTTCTGTAGTAGCAGGTAACGAAAATTACGAAGTAACAGAAGGATCTATTTCTTTAGATGGTGAAGACTTAAGCGAGTTAGAGCCAGATGAAAGAGCTCATAAAGGAGTTTTCTTATCGTTTCAATATCCTGTAGAGATACCAGGAGTAACAGTAACCAACTTTATAAAAACAGCAATTAACGCTAAGAGAAAAGCACAAGGTTTAGAAGATATGCCTGCTGCAGAAATGTTAAAGAAAATTAGAGAGAAGTCGGCTTTGTTAGAAATTAAAAAAGACTTTTTATCACGTTCTTTAAACGAAGGGTTTTCTGGAGGAGAAAAGAAACGTAACGAGATTTTTCAAATGGCAATGTTAGAGCCTAAGTTAGCTATCTTAGATGAGACAGATTCTGGATTGGATATTGATGCTTTACGTATTGTTGCTAACGGAGTAAATAAATTAAAATCTGATGACAATGCAGTAGTTGTAATTACACACTACCAACGTTTGTTAGATTATATTGTTCCTGACTTTGTACACGTATTGGCTGATGGAAAAATCATCAAGTCCGGAGGTAAAGAGTTGGCTTTAGAATTAGAGGAAAAAGGGTACGATTGGTTAGTTAAATAATTAGAAAACCTAATTAATTAATAACAACCTAACACCATATACAACATGAGTTTACAAGATAAATTATCAGCAGCATTTAAAAGCGATTCTAAAAATGCAACTGTTGGAGGGTATAAAAAAGAAGCTTTTGAAGCTTTTTCTCAAAAAGGATTCCCTACAACTAAAGATGAAGAATGGAAATACACTAGTTTAAGAAGTGTGTTAAAAAATGAGTATGGAATAGAGTCTGCACAAGCTACTAATGTAAATGCAGATACTATAGCTCCTTTTTTAGTTGAAGGATTAGATTCGTACAAATTAATTTTTGTAGATGGAGTTTTTCAAGCTTCATTATCTGATACGATTGAAGAAGTTTCTGTAAAATTATTGTCAGAAGCTATTGAAGATGCATCTTATGAAGCAATTTTTAAAACTAAGTACAACTCTTTAGCAAAAGGATTTACAAGTTTAACAGACTTAAATACAGCTTTTACTAACGAAGGAGTTGTAGTACAGGTTGCTAAGGGAAAAGCAGTGTCTAAGCCTATAGAGCTTATTTATTTAGCTTCTGGAGAAACATCAGCGTTATTATTACAGCCAAGAAATTTAATTACTGTAGGAGAAAATGCAGAGGTTAAATTCATAGAGCGTCACCAATCAATTGCTAATGTTGCTACGTTTAATAATGTGGTAACGGAGGTTTTTGTTGCTCAAAACGGAATTTTTGATTTGTATAAAATCCAGAATGATAAAAATGATGCTTCTTTAGTAGATGCTACATTTGTTGCTCAGGAAAGAGATACCGTTGCTTCTGTTTACACGTTCTCTTTTGGAGGTAATATTACTAGAAACAATTTAGCATTCTATCAAAATGGGTCTGGATGTGATTCTATTTTAAACGGAGTTACTATTTTAGAAGGAGATCAATTGGTAGACAGTCATACTTTGGTTGCTCATAAGTCACCAGATTGTCAGTCTAACGAAACATACAAAGGTATTTACGGAGGAAAGTCTACAGGAGTTTTCAACGGGAAAGTAATTGTAGATCAGGCTGCGCAACGTATTAATGCATATCAACAAAACGATTCTGTATTAATTTCCGATACAGCTACGATCAACTCTAAACCTCAGTTAGAAATTTTTGCAGATGATGTAAAATGTTCTCACGGATGTACTATAGGGCAGTTAGATAAATCTGCTTTGTTTTACATGCAACAAAGAGGTATTCCTAAAAAAGAAGCAGAGGCATTGTTAATGTTTGCTTTTTGTTCAGATGCTATTCAGGATGTAAAAGTTCCGGCATTAAAACGAAAAATTAACCAATTAATGGCCGATAAATTAGGAGTAAACATGGAATTTGGTGAGATAGAATAGAAAGTTCTATCAAGCAATATATTTAAAACCCTGAAACAGCTAGTTTCAGGGTTTTTTGTTTTTAATATAGCTTTCTCTTAATGTTTGTTTGAGTTAAATTTTTTACTATTGATTCTGTTTTAAAAACTGAAAATCAATGAAAAAACTTTGTTTATTAATCTGTTTAATGTCTTTAAGCGCTTTTGCAGAGAACGATTGGGGACAAACTGGGCATAGAACAGTGGGTGAAATTGCCAAAGAGCACATATCTAAAAAAACAACCAAAAAAATTAAGGCTTTGCTAAAAGGAGAGTCATTGGCTTTTGTGTCTACCTATGCAGATGAGATTAGGAGTGACAAGAAATTTAAACATTATGGACCTTGGCATTATGTAAATTTGGTAGGAAATAAAAAGTACAAACAAGATTCAATTAACCCCAAAGGAGATGTTGTACAGGCTATTAAAACATGTGTTTTAAAAATTAGAGATAAACAGACTTCTCAAGAAGACAAAGCGTTTCATTTACGAATGTTAGTGCATTTTGTTGGAGACTTACATATGCCCTTACATGTTGGTAATAAAAAAGATTATGGAGGAAATAAGATTAAAGTAAAATGGTTTGGAGAAAAAACCAATTTGCACAGTGTTTGGGATACAAAAATGATAGAAAGTTATAATATGAGTTATGTAGAGCTTTCTAACAATACTAAAGAGTTGTCAAAAAAAGAGTTTAAAGACCTACAAAAAGGGTCGTTATTAAGTTGGACTAAAGAGTCTAGAGAATTGGCTTTAAAAGTGTATAAAACGGCTAAAGAAGGAGATTATTTAAGCTATAAGTACATGTATTATAATTTTCCTGTAGCCAGAGAGCAATTACAAAAAGGAGGAATACGTTTGGCAAAAATATTAGACGAGGTTTTTAAAAGGAAAAGCCCTTGGTTAGATCGCTTTTTGGCAGATGTATAAATAAGTTAAGAATACTAATAGATAAAGGCTGTATTAATATTAATACAGCCTTTTTTAATAAAAAGTAGGTTTAGTTTTTTGAGGCTATTCCCATTTATTTTCTGCAGCATCTCCTCCCCAAATAAGAGTTGCTAAATAAGGGTTATCTATAAATGGGTTTCTATTTCCTTGAGCTCCTGATATCACTGTATTTCGTTGTATTTCGAAAGCAGATATAGGGTCTTCTTTATTCCACTTTAAAAAGGTTTCTAATGTTCCAACTTTGGTTATGGTTTCTCCGTATCTGATATTTAAGTAGAAAATCATTCTTGCTACATCTCCTTTCCACTTGTCTCCAGGATACCACCCAGAACCTGTTAAACCAGCATTTCCGTTACCTTCTACAAATTTGTGGTTTAATCTTTTGGTGTTGATAGCAGCATCACAATATCTTAAGTGGTGTAAGTCTGCTTTTACTACATCATCTCTAGCGTCTCCACCCGTTCCACCAGCATAAAGAGATTGTGGATATACGTGCTCTGTATTAAACTTTCCTGCTGAGGTACCACTAGTTTGTCTAAATGATTTGTTTTTACTTTCTCCTGTATACATTAATACTACGTTAGAAGAGTTGCTTGCGTCTTGATCTGCCTGTAACAAATAAGAATGCCTTCCAGAATAGAAAAGTATGTTGGTGTGTTTATTAGCTGTTAAAGATGTAAGTTGACTTTTTAAATCGTTAGAGTCGGTTGTGAATGTAGCGGTACTATAATAGTTTTTTAAGTCGTTAGGGATGTTAAAAACACCCTCGTTACTATTATCTAATACCGTAATGGTTACTGTTGTACTACTACATTTTTCAGAATCAGCGTTGGCACAAATAGTATAGTTAAAAGTATCCTGCCCTACAAAATTGGTTGCAGGTGTATACGTGTAGGTTGCGTTGCTATTTTTTACAATGGTTCCGTTTTTCTCGCTTTTTTCTTCTACGCTAAGCGTTACTTCTTTTGCTTTTTCGTCGTTTTCAAGTAAGTTAGAGATTACGTAATCTGTATTGATGACAGAGGTATAACTATCTGCTATGGCTACTGGTGTTTCTATTTCTGCTGGCGGTATTGTGATAACAAAATTGTTATTTTCACTAGAACATGCAGCTATAATAGCAACAGTACATAAGACAATAATTTTTTTCATTTTGAATTAAGTTTAAAAAACCTCTTTCACTTCTGAAAGAGGTTTATGTTGGGTATAATCTTTAGATTTATTCTTCTACGTAAACGTATTCACCTTCAGTAAGTATTACTCTAAACTCTTCTACAGGTCTGCTTCCAGTGTACGTATCTGCAAATACAGCAAACACATCTCCTTCTTCAGCTTCTGGGAATCTGTCTTTTAAGAATACATTTAAAGCTTTTAGTATCATTTCATTAGTCCAATATGCACTCCCTCCAGGTCTTCTGTCAAAGTTATTATATTGTGCCGCGCTCGAAACTTGTTCTACAAGCGTTGTATCGTCTTTTAATGATGAGGTTTCTAACCAATCAAAATCATCACTAGTAAATGTGTAAATAATTGGATTATCTGATGACCAAGAACCTTTTTTATGAGCAAAACGGATTGGTGTTGCTGTTGTTGTTTCTGGTAAAATCCAAGCTCCATCTTTAAACTCGTACAAGTCAAAACGCGTTTGTACATAACCACTAAAGTATTTGTATAATACAATTACCTGTTCTTCGTTCTGTGCATATGTGTATTTATTAGCTAAATAAGTTGGCAAGTAATTGTCTGGATTTATAGAACTACTAAAGTTACCACGTTCACCAGGTCGACCTGCTTCGGTACCCATCGCTGTATAATCAGCATCTGTTAGTGTAATCATATTTTCTGGTATTACAAACTCAGTGCCATCATATTGGTAATAAGTAGCCAAGGTTTCAGTTTCACCTGTATATTCATCCCCTTCACCTTTAGAAATAGTTACGTTACCAATCAACCAACGCATAGAGTCAGATGTAGTAGAAATGTATTTAAAAGCGATGTGGATTATTTTTTCATCATAAGCAGAAAAATCAATAATGTCACTAGGAGTTAAGGAGTGAGTGCTATGGATAGTTCTGTTGGTAACGGTTAGCTCTGTCCAAGTAGCTGTAGCTACATCTCCTGTATAATCTTCAGAAATTAATACTTTTAAGTTAGACAAATCTGTACCATACCTAAGGTTTTCTTCTATTTGAAATTTCAAGTCTGTTTTGTCTGTCAAATCAATTTCAGGTGAAACTAACCAGTCCTCGTTGTCTTTTGCAGAACCAGAAAATCCACTCATTTGAATATTTCCAAAGCCAGTTGCATCTTTCCAAACTTCGTCTCCATTAATATTAAAGGGGGTCCATCCATTAAAAGTTTCGTTGGTAAAATCAAAGTTTTTTATAACGCTACCAGATGCCAATATAGGTTCTTCTGTAAAATTGTTGTAGGTTATTTTGTAAAAGTTATCTTCAACAGGGCTAGGTATCTTACTGTCTAAAATACCAGCTAATAAATCGTTAGCTGTTTCGTCTGGGTGAAAAGCACCACTCTTAGCGGTTGGGTAATCTTCATCAACTAAAGTAACCTCTTCTGCATTGAATAAGTTTTGTACAGTAGTGTTGTTGTCATTGTAAACATCAATGGTTAATTCCACACTAGCACCAGGAGCTATTGGTAATACTTTATTCAATGCTAGGGGGATTAATTCTTCGGCTTGCACAAAAGATTCAAAAGCAGTACCAGACAATTCCATAGTTTTAAAATCGTCTTCGGTAAGTGTATATTGAATGGTAGATTTGATTGGAGTTGGAAGATCTCCTAACTCATCATATGTGTCCTCTAAAGTATCTGTACAAGAAAAAAGGAGCATACTAGTTGCGAAAGCTATATGTTTTATATTTTTCATTTTGTTCTATTTTTTGTTTGACTTAAATAAGGATTAAAAGTTAAGAACCATGCCTGCACTAAAAGTTCTTCCTACACCGTAATACACGCTTGCACCAGCTGCAGTACCGTCTAAATCATCAGCACGGGTAATATAGCGTGTATCAAAAGCGTTGTACATTCTTGCCATTAATTTTGCGTCTAAAACTCCAATGTTAAATTTGTGCTGAAGTGATAAATCCACCAAAGTATAAGCGGGTACTTTCCAAGGATCTTTTCCTTCTTGAGTTCTTCCACTTGGATCAAAGTCTGCGTAAAATCTATCAGCGTAGTTAGCGTCTATAAAAATCTTTGTATCTTCAGTAAGATCGTAACTTGCTCCTAAAGCTGCTGTTGTTTGTGCCGATCTTCCTACTGGTAAATCTTTAATTAAAATTTTAATTTCGCTTCCTATTACATTATTATCTTGATCCGTAATAGTAGCAGTTACATCATCTTGCCAAGTCCAATCACCTACAGACAAAGCACCTTTTACTGTTAACCTGCTAAATGGACGGTATTCAAAGTCAAATTCTACTCCTTGGTGTAAAGCATTTACTCCTAAAATGTTTGCAAAAATTACTGTGTCTTCACCTCCAGAATTTGGAATAGTACGTGTTTCCGTTTCTGTTCTATCATTCCATGCAGTTCTGTACACGTTAATGTTTGCGGTAAATTTGTCTGTTCTAAGACCGTAACCTAATTCCAAACTAAATATTTTTTGGTTTTCAGCATCTGAGTTGGTTTGGTCATTATTATTTGTTGGCCAAATAGCGTTGTAAAAAGGAGCTCTTTCAAAATACCCTCCGTTAAAGAAAACGTTGTTATAGTTGTCCAAACGGTAGTTAATACCTCCTTTAGCACCAAAACCAATAAAATTTATATTGTCTGTTTTTTGATTAGGATCAGAATCTAATTTAGCAAAGTGGTCTTCCCTAGCATACACTGTGTTTGATACGTTTGCAGCAACAAAAGCTGTAATGTCTTCGTGATCGTATTCTAATTGAGCAAAACCTCCGTAAGTTGTGTTAAAAGCAGTGCTGTAGAAATCATATTTTTCGCCTACTTTAACCAAGTTGTTAAGGTTGTTAACATTTCCATCTAAATCCAAAATGTATTCTCCTCCTAAAAGGTCTGTTAACTCTTTACCGCTACTAACTTTAGTGTAACGATAATCTATTCCAGCAGTTAGATCTAACTCATCATTAAGCTCGTAGTTTAAGTTTATTAAACCACCTCCCCAAGTATGATCGTTGGTACGTGTTTGAATATAAATACTAGATTCTACGTTTTCTTTATTTTCTTGTACTACTTTATCCGCATCAATAGGAGCATATTTACCTCCTAAACGATATTCTGCCGTATCTAATTTTCCACTATCGTTACCTTCTTCAAAACTAACTCCTCCATCACCTTTACTATAGTATACAGTGGTTGACAACTTAGCAGCATCGCTAATTTTCCAGAAATAATTTAATGAGGCAATTGGTTTGTGGAAAAAGTTTGAACTAAATCCAAATTCTTGTCCGTTTCTATAACCCCAGTTACGATTGGTTTTAATTCCGCGCTCACTTTCCCTAAATTCATTGATACTTATCATATCAAATCTTTGATTATGTCTTTGTGGAGCACCAGTTACAAAAAAAGATAATTTGTGATCATCGTTTATTTTTTTGGAGATGCTTGCAAAATAAGACATTGCATCAAAATGAGTACCATCTACATACCCATCTCCAGTAATTTTGTCAGCATATACGGTAGCTGCAAAACCATTTTCCATCATTCCTGTAGAAAGTTTTAATCCATATTTTTGATAGCCGTCGTTACCAATACCGTATTCAAATCTACCTCCTTGCTCAGCTTCTGTAGATTGAGTAATAATGTTAATAGTACCACCAATAGATGGCACAGCTAATTTAGAAGCCCCTAAACCTCTTTGTGTTTGAGTAGAAGCAGTTACATTACCAATACCTGCCCAATTTGACCAGAATACACGCCCGTCTTTTGCAGCGTTCACTGGTACACCGTTAATAACAACAGCAACGTTTTCTGAGTTAAAACCACGCATAGTAATTTCTCCATCTCCAAAACCACCACCAGCACGAGTCGTAAATACTCCAGGAGTCGATTTTAAGATTTCAACAAATTCTTGGTTTCCTAATTTTTGCTCAATTTCTTCTTGTTTAACTGTAGAATAAGCAATAGGTGTTTTTCTATCTATTGCTCTAGAAGCAACAAGTAATACTTCATCTAAGCCTACAGAAGAGCTTTCTAAAGTTACGCTTAAGCTTTTTGTACCTGCATTAAATTCAACAACCTTAGTTGTGAATCCCATAGAAGAGATTTCAATTTTTCCTTTTTGTAAAGAAACATTAAGTTCAAATTCCCCATTAAAGTTGGTAAATGTTCCTTTTTTGGTGTCAATTACCTTAATTGAAGCAACTGGAACGGGTTGTCCAAAAGTATCTTTAACCAACCCAGTGATTGTTTTTTGTCCAAAGCTCTGTGTAACCATAGCAGTGAACAAAGTCACAAGTAAAATAAGTTTTTTCATTTTGTTTAAATAAGATTTAGTTTGCCTAACAAAACTAGAGAGTTGCGAGGTGCTAAATGAAAAGCTTACTTTATGTTATGACTAATAAAGATTAAAGCGAAAGTGTTTTTTGTGTTAACTAAACATTAGAATGTTTGTTTTGTGTAAGTTATTGGTAAATAAAATGTTATGAAATAACATTGTTTAAAAAAATGTCTTTATAATAAACTATGTTTTATGTAGGGTAAAATAAAAAGCTCGAATACTAAATGTATTCGAGCTTTTTATAATGTTATCTTAATTTTTCTAATTAAGCTTCTGCAATTTCTACAGGAGTAATAGAAACATAAGATTTGTTGTTTCTTTTCTTTTGGAATTTTACAATTCCATCAACTTTTGCATGTAAAGTATGATCTTTCCCCATGTAAACATTTTCACCTGGGTTGTGAGTAGTACCTCTTTGACGTACTAAGATGTTACCAGCTAATGCAGCTTGTCCACCAAATATCTTTACACCTAATCGTTTCGATTCTGATTCTCTACCGTTCTTCGAACTTCCGACACCTTTCTTATGAGCCATAATATTGTGTTTTTTAGGATTATTATTTCTTAATTAATTTTGTTTAGACTTGCAAATTAAGCGTTGATAGCTTCAATTTGAATTTCAGTTAAATACTGACGGTGTCCGTTTTTCTTTTTGTAACCTTTTCTTCTTTTCTTCTTGAAAACGATTACCTTATCACCCTTTAAGTGACCTAGAACTTTGGCTTTTACCGATGCTCCTTCTATAGCCGGGGCTCCAACAGTAACTTCACCGTCGTTGTCTACTAATAAAACGTTGTCAAAAGAAACAGATGCTCCTTCTTCGTCTTGTAAACGGTGAACGTATACTTTTTGGTCTTGCGCAACTTTAAATTGCTGCCCTGCTATCTCTACAATTGCGTACATACGTTATAAATTTATAATGCTTGTTAATAAAATGGACGCAAATATACATATTATTTTTCAACAAACAGCATCTGGTATTATTTTTTTACAATATTTATTTAGCTGAGAATTAGGGGGTTTGTTGTAAGTGTTTTGCTGTATTATTTGTTAACAACTAAATAAGAACGCAGTAAAAACCCATTTAGATGAATAGCGCATTTAAATAGATAAATCTTACTAAGAAGACGTATATTTGTTATCGGAATAAATTTAATAAGTATGAAACTACTAAAGTATATAGTTGTTGCAGTTTTAGCAATTAATACAGTTGCTTGTAAACCTGCTGCAGAAAAGAAAACAGAAGCTGTTGAAGCTAATTTACCAAAAGCGTTAGTTACTTCTAAAGTGAATATAGAAGGAATGACGTGTGAGATAGGATGTGCTAAGACAATTGAGTCTAAAATTTCTAAGCTAGAAGGTGTAACCGAATCTAAGGTTGATTTTGAAGCTAAAAAAGGAATATTTACATATGATAGCAATAAAACTTCTGAGGAAAAAATAATCAATACCATTAATGGGTTGATAGATGGTAAGACTTATAAGGCAAGTCACGAAGACTTAAAGAAAGGATGTTCTAAGGAGTGTGCAGAGAAATGTGGGCACAAAGAAGGTGAGCCTTGTAAAAAGGCATGCGAAAAGAAATGTGAGGGTACTGCCAAAGAAGAATGTAAGTCGGCCAATAAGGAAAAGCCATGTTGTGCAGCTAAGAAATAGTTTAAATAATTGTAAAATTTTAAAAACCACTCTTTTTAGGGTGGTTTTTTTTTAGTTTTGTCTCAAACTAAAGTACTACTATTCCTCTGAAAATGAACAAATCGCTCTTAAACACCATTAAAGTTGCAACAGTATCTGTCTATATCATATTCTTGGCGGGTTCGGTTGTAAGAATGACTGGTTCGGGTATGGGATGCCCAGATTGGCCAAAATGTTTTGGATATCTTGTGCCTCCAACATCTGAAGATCAATTGATATGGAAGCCTAATACCACTTTTGAGGAGGGGACAATTATTATTCGTAATGAAGCCTTGTTTGTGGCAGAAGAAACACTTACAACAGGTTCCGAGTTTCAGTTGGGAAATTGGGCAGAGTACACCAAGCATGATTATGCGGAGTTTAATGTGTATCATACTTGGACGGAATATGTAAATAGATTGTCGTCGGTACTTGCCGGATTTGTGTTTTTAGTCTTACTTTTTAAAGTAACGTTTAATAAGAACAAGATAGCAGGTGTATCGCCTTTGGTATACTTTGCTTTTTTGGGTATGCTGTTCGAGGCCTGGTTGGGAAAAGTAGTAGTAGATAGTTTTTTAACACCTTATATCATTACGTTTCATATGATAGGTGGTTTGGCCATTATAGCTCTATTGCTAAGAGCAAGGTTTTTAGTAGTGCAATCCAATCATACAAGAACGTACAAGTATCATAAAAGTTTTCACTCATTATTATATGTATTCTTATTTATGATGATTGCACAAATTTTGTTAGGGACTCAGGTAAGACAATTTGTAGATGAACAAGTAAAGCTAAATGGTTTTGAGCAGAAGCAATTTAGTCTATTAGATCCTAGTTTAAAGTTCTATATACATAGGTCTTTTACGATAGCGGTCGTTATTGTGGCACTTGCAATGTACTGGATGAACAAGAAGTATATATTAAGGTTCGAGCAGATGAATTGGGTTTTAGGCTTGTTGTTTTTTGAAGCTTTAACAGGGATTTTAATGTATTATGTAAAATTCCCTTTTGGAACACAGGCAATTCACCTATTGTCTGGAGCATTGATATTTGGAACCCTGCTGTACATGCTGTTTATTTCTACAAGACTAAAGAGGTTTTCTTATTAGTTAGTCCACTCCAAGGATTCTATTAAGTTTTCTATATCTTTTTTAACATACACAATTGCTGGTTGTATAGAGTCGTAGTTGGGAGCAACTTTAAAATACAGAGAGCCACTTATAAAGTTTTTTACAGAATCTGTTGCCTGAAATTGTATGGGAGAAGCTGCGTTTCCAGAGACGTTAAAAATACGAGCATATACCTTTTTTTTAGGATTTTCAAAAGGACGAACATCTATTTGGTCTGCCATTAAAGTGTGCTTAAATGTTAACTTTTCTGCATCAGAAATTAATTGGTAAATATCGTTGTTTACTTTTTGATAGGTAATGTTTATGTCTGCTTTTAGATGAGGATAATGGATGTTTGCCCAGTTGTTTTCCTTTAATGTAAAAGTTGATTGACTAGAAATTTCAAAATAATAAGGAATGTCTGTGTCGGGTATTTTTTGATAAGTAGGCTGTTTATAGCTTAAGTTTAAATAAGCTTTGGGTTTAGGTGTTACATTTTCGTTACAGGAGATACAGATCACAAAAAGTGAAAATAAGAAGATGTTTTTCATTTAATAAATTTATTGCAACGCTACTTTTATTTGTTTGATACGTTTTCTTTCAATAGCCTCTACGGTAAAAATCATTTCTTGGTAACTAATTTTCTCGAATTTACGTGGAAACTTACCAGAAAGTTCTAAGATAAGACCTGCTAAAGTTTCAGATTCTCCTTTGTCTTTTTCAAAAGAAGCCTCGTCTATATTAAGAACTTTGCAAAAGTCTTTCAGGTTTATTTTTCCTTCAAAAACATAGTTTTTGTCGTCAATTTTTGAATACGATAAATCTTCATCGTCAAATTCATCGGAGATGTCTCCAACAATTTCTTCTATAACATCTTCTAAAGTTACCAAACCACTAGTTCCTCCATATTCATCTACAACAATGGCTAAGTGGTTTTTTCGTTCTTGAAAATCTATTAATAAATCATCTAGCTTTTTATTTTCTGGAACAAAATAAGGTTCTCTAACGAGTTTAGACCAGTCAAAGTTTTTTTTGTTTAAATGTGGGAGTAAGTCTTTAGAGTAAAGTATTCCGACTATTTCGTCTATGTTGTTGTCGTAAATTGGGTTTCTAGAAAATCCTTTTTGGGCTATATTATCTAGAACTTCTTGGAAAGAAGCTGTTTTTGGAATTGCAGAAATATCTATTCTTGGATTCATGATTTGAACAGTTTCTGTGTTTCCAAAATTTACAATTCCCTCTAATATGTTTTTTTGTTCTTCTGTAGTTTCTCCTTCAGAGGTTAGTTCCAGAGCTTGAGATAGGTCTTCAACAGAAAAATTACTTTTAGAGTTTCTTAAGTATTTCTCAATTAAGTTAGAAAGTCCAATTAAAGGGTAACTAATTATTCCAAATACCTTGCTAAGAATTACAAGGGAACTACTCATTAAAAGCGCAAACTTTTTAGAATTTCTATTGGCGTAAACCTTTGGTAGTACTTCACCAAAAATCAATATTATAAATGTTATTAGTATAACCTCAATAAAAAAACGAATATTGGCGTTAAAAAAATAAAAGTCAATAGTGTAGTTTAAATCTTTAAAGAAAACATCTCCCAAACTAGAAAAGAGAAGTACAATTAAAATATTAATTGCATTGTTGGCAACTAGAATGTTGGCCAATAATTTTTTAGGATGGTTAATAAGAGAAGCTGCTTTATTAGCATTACTTGTTTTAAGGTCGTTTATTTCGTCTAACTCTTTAGGAGTTAAAGAGAAAAAGGCAACTTCTGAACCAGAGATTAGAGCTGAACAAATTAATAGTACAATTGTACTTATGCAGTTGACAGTGAGTTCTAGGTTCGTGTATATGGGTTCTTCGGGCAAAATTTAAAAGTTAAAAAGGTAAATCGTCTATTATTCCTTCGGAGTTAGGTTTTTCTTCTGTAGAAGTTTTGGTTTCGTTTTTTGGAGATAAAAAATTCATGTCGTGAACGTGAATTTCAACGGTATATTTTTTTACACCCTCTTGTTCCCACTCACGTGTTTTAATTTTTCCTTCGCAATAAACTTTATCTCCTTTACTAAGGTACTGTTCGCATATTTCTGCTAGTTTGTTTCTAACAACTATATTGTGCCATTCAGTAGTAGTAATTTTTTCGCCAGTACTTTTGTTTGTGTATGTTTCATTAGTGGCTACAGGGAATCTTCCAACACAAGAACCATCATCAAAATAATGGGTTTTTACGTTGTCTCCTAAATGACCAATTAACATGACTTTATTTAAAGTACCTGCCATAAACGATTTACTATATTAGTATTCAAAAATAATGAAAAATTATTTGGTTTGGTAGCTCTCTAAAAATTTGTGAATCAGTTTAGGAACAGCATATTTTTCTACTTCGGTCCACTTTGTTTTTAAGGGTTGAAGTATTTCGTCTACGTTAAAAATCCAAAATTGTGTGTGTAGGTGTTGGTGGCTTAATTTGTGGACCCAAGGTATTGTGTTAAAACAAGCAAGCTCGTTTTTATTTGCGCTGTACTTCTCAAAAAAGGAATCTTTAATCAGTTCGTTTTTTGTTAGTTTACTTTTAGATTCAATTAAAGGGAATTGATATAGGTTTTCCCATATTCCTTTTCCAATTCGTTTCTCTATATAGGTATGTGTACCATCGTCCAGAATAATAAAATTAAAGTGACGGTTTTTAATTTTAATTTTTTTCTCTTTTACAGGAAGTAGGTTAATGGTGTTTTTTGCTTTTGCCAAACAGCCAGATTCTAAAGGACAGTTGTTACAGTCTGGACCCTGAGGCTTACAGACCATGGCTCCAAAGTCCATAATTGCTTGGTTGTATTCTCTTGGAGTAGCATTGGTAATTAATTCTTGAGCTAAATTTTTAAAATACTTAATACCCTGTGTAGAGTTTATAGGTGTATCTATATTAAAGTATCTTGCCAAAACTCTGTATACATTTCCATCTACCACCGCTGTTTTTTCGTTAAAACAAATAGATGCTATAGCAGAAGCGGTATAATCTCCAACACCTTTTAGTTTAATAATGTCATTATATGTGGTGGGAAATACTTCGTTAAGTTCGTTGCAAATATACTTTGCAGAAAAATGAAGGTTTCTGGCTCTAGAATAATAGCCCAAGCCTTGCCAGTCTTTTAATACAGAATCTTCACTGGCATTTGCAAGATCTTTTACGGTTGGATAGTGCTTAACAAACTTGTTGTAATAGTCCAATCCTTGCTGTACTCTTGTTTGTTGAAGAATGATTTCTGACATCCATATATAATAAGGATTAGAGGTGTTTCTCCAAGGAAGGTTTCTTTTGTTTTCTAAATACCACGTTTCCAGTATCTTATAAAATTCCATATATTTGTAGCTAGGAATGCAAACTTAAAGAAACTTCTTTTAAAATTTAGCAGGTAATCTTTTTAGAATTAATTAATTATCCTATATTTGCGTCCTCAAATTTTCTAGAAATAACAAACTAAAATTATAAAAAATGACGAAAGCAGATTTAGTTACGACAATTGCGGACAAATCGGGAATTGAAAAAGCTGATGTTTTAGCAACTGTTGA
Organism: Wenyingzhuangia sp. IMCC45574; assembly: GCF_054182685.1. NCBI lineage: Bacteria > Pseudomonadati > Bacteroidota > Flavobacteriia > Flavobacteriales > Flavobacteriaceae > Wenyingzhuangia > Wenyingzhuangia sp. IMCC45574. Next base: position 2,611,293 of record NZ_CM135169.1, read on the forward strand.
AGCGTTTATGGATGAGGTAAAAAATGCTTTAGAGAATGGGGATAATGTTTATTTAAGAGGTTTTGGAAGTTTTGTAATTAAAACAAGAGCTGAAAAAACAGGAAGAAACATTTCTAAGAACACAACAATTAAGATACCTGCACACAACATTCCAGCATTTAAACCTGCTAAAACTTTTACTGAAGGAGTAAAAGCGAAAGTTGAAGTAAAATAAAAATAGAATATTAACTATCTCTATAGAGTTATAGAGACTTTAAAATTATAAATTATGCCAAGTGGTAAAAAGAGAAAAAGAGCTAAGATCTCTACTCACAAAAGAAAGAAAAGATCAAGAGCTAACAGACATAAGAAAAAGTAAGTTTTAAACTTACTTTTTCTTGTTTTTATAGTTTTCTCAAAACTATAAACGTTCATTGACATTAAGACATTCGTCTTAATTATCAATTACTTATTTTTAATCGTGTTGCATTTGCAACATTTAAAAACAACATCAGGATGAAGTTAGAATTAATTATTCGTTCAAATTCTTCTGATATTGATTTTGCTTTACTTAAAGATGGTAGGTTGATTGAGTTAAACAACGAATCTAATGATAATAAAATTTCTGTAGGAGACATTTTTTTAGCCAAAGCAGGTAAAGTTCTTAAAGGACTTAATGCAACATTTGTAAATGTTGGTTATGAAAAAGATGGTTTTTTACATTATCATGATTTAGGTGCTCAAGTACAATCTCTAAACAGCTTTTTAAAGAAAGTAAGTACAGGTAATTATAAAGATTTTACGCTAAAAAAGTTTCAATTTGAGAAGGATATTGACAAAGGAGGTAGTATTGATAAGGTGTTAAAACCGAAACAAAACATCCTTGTTCAGATTGTAAAAGAACCTATATCTACCAAAGGACCCAGAATTAGTTCTGAACTGTCCATTGCTGGTAGGTATTTAGTTTTAGTGCCGTTTTCTAATAGAGTATCGGTTTCCCAAAAGATAGAAGATCCAAAGGAAAAAGAGAGACTAAAGAAATTGGCAAAAAGTATCAAACCAAAAGGGTTTGGACTAATTCTGCGCACCGTAGCAAAGGGTAAGAAAGTTGCAGAATTAGACAAAGATTTACAGAATTCACTACAAAGATGGGTAGAAATGTGCGAACGTATTCCTAATACAAACACACCTACTAAAGTTTTGAGTGAGTTGAATAGAGCATCTTCTATTTTAAGAGATGTATTAAACGATTCTTTTACAAACATAGTTGTAGACGATCCAGAACTGGCCAATGAGGTAAGGGATTATATAGAAGAAATAGATCCCCAAAAGGTAAAGATTGTTAAAGACTATGATGGACATGTCCCAATTTTTGAAAAATTTGGAATTGAAAGACAGATTAAATCTTCTTTTGGAGAGACCGTCTCTATGAGTAAAGGAGCCTATTTAGTTATAGAACATACAGAAGCTTTACATGTTATTGATGTAAATAGTGGAAATCGTTCTAATAAGGCTACTAGTCAACAAGACACTGCTCTAGAAGTGAATTTAATTGCGGCAACTGAAATAGCACGACAGTTGCGTTTAAGAGACATGGGTGGGATTATAGTTATTGATTTCATTGATATGAATACCAATGAAAACCGTCAAAAACTATACGAGCATTTAAAAAACGAAATGGCCTCTGATAGAACCAAACACAAAATCTTACCTCCAAGTAAGTTTGGTTTAGTGCAAATTACTCGTCAAAGAGTTCGACCAGAAACTAATATTAACACCAAGGAACCTAATCCTAATAAGAATGGAGTAGTAGAGGCACCAATAGTGCTTGTAGACAAAATTGATGTTGAGTTAAGAAAGTTACTGACGAAAACAAAAAAGCGTAAAGAAAATATATTTTTACATGTACACCCTTTTGTGGCTGCATACCTAAAAAGACAACTGCGTAAACAGCAGAGAAAATGGTTAACAGAACACAGCAAGTGGATAAAAATTATACCAAGAGATTCTTATATGTATTTACAATATAAGTTTTCTCGAAGAAAGTAAAATCATATCAAATTAAGCCTTATCAGTTATTACTGGTGAGGCTTTTTTTTGTTTTAAAACCAAAATCCAGCACTTATTAAGACCCTATCATATCTGTTTTCTGGAGACCAAGTGTATTTTATTTCTAAAGGGCCTATAAACGTGTCAGAACTAATACCTATTGCGTATCCTGTTCTAGCATTGTCAAAGAAAGATTCGTTTGCTAAAAAGTCTAGAATATTGTTTGTTACAATACCGTAGTTTGCAGAGAAATCTAAATAGTTTTTCTTATGAAATCTAAACCTAAAGTTTCCTAAGGTTTTTAAGTAAGAGTTTCCTTCTAGTTCTGCAAATGAGTAACCATAGAAAGGAACAAAGTTGTTTATAAAGTTTTCACCGTAGCCACCTAGTAAATAGTTAAAGTTCTCTAAGGTAGTGTCTGTAAAACTAATAGCTCCGTCTACATGTCCCATAAAAGACCAACGGTTAGAGATGGTCCAAATACCTTCTGTTTTAACTCTTATTTGCGAAAAAGGAGAAAATGTTTCACTAAAGTCAGTAGAGAGCATAAAATACCTCCAAGAAATATCTAGTAAAACTCCTTTGTTCGGAAAACTTTTCTTGTCATAAGTGTCTGCTTCAATTTTCCCTACTAAATTTAAATAATGACTGTTGTCAAAAATGGTCTTGTCTTGGTCTCTTTCCGATGAGAAATTATTGGTATAACTATTAATATACTTGTGTTCTATACCAAAAGAAATAGCATACTTATTGTCGTAGTTTCCTTGGGTGTATATATAGTTAGTAAAGTCTTCGTGTTCTAAATTAAACTGGTTTATGTTGGCACTTACAAAGTTTGTTCCTTTTACAGTAACTCCTAATTGATTAAACCTAGAATAGATTCCATAGCCTAGAAAAAGTCCGTTATCAATAAAGTAATTAATATTGTATCTTAAATTATCTCCAAAAATAAAGTCAGCAGAGAGTATGTCGTTTTGTAAGAACAAGTGTTTTTGAGTGTAGTTTACTAAACCTGCAAGTTTGTATATGGCATCGTAATGAGCTCCTAGTCTTAATGATTTGTTATTACTGTTTTGAGACAGGTTTATGTTTAGACTAACCGTAGAATCTTTTTCTTTAAAGCGATAGTAGAGGCTGTTAAAATTATTGGTAGTGGTTGCGTAGTTTATATTGTCGTTAAACTCTTGTAAGGATACTTTTGTTCCTTTTTTAATGTTTAATTTACCTCTAATGTAGCGACGAGTATAACTTCTGGCTCCATTAATTTTTAAAGTATCAATGGTGTATTCTTTGGTGTCTATTACTACTTTTTTCTTTTCTTTTTTACGCTGGTTTTGTGCTAATTTTTTAAACGTTGCGATGTACTGCTTTGCTTTTTCATATCCAGAATCTATAATTTCTCGCTTTCGTTTAAAGTCTATAATACTAAAATCTTTAACGTTAGGGTGCATGTATAAATCTACCTGACTTTTAAAATAAGTAGAATCCTTACCGTACAATTGAAAGTTTACAATCTGATCTATTACCTTAACAGCAGAGTCTAGCGTTTCTGGTTTTTTTAAATGCCCTTGAACATCAATACCAATAACGTAATCCATTCCTTTAGCTCTCATTTCGTTTACGGGGAAGTTATTGGCAATACCTCCGTCTATTAACGTAAGAGAATCTATTTTACTGGGAGTTAAAAGTGTTGGTAAAGAAGCACTAGATCTAATGGCTAGGGGTAGAGAACCTGTGTTTATTTCTACTTGTTTTCCTGTTTCAATATTTGTGGCAATGCAGAAAAAAGGAATAGGGAGTTTAGAGAAATCAGAAATACCATCTACATGATGAAATAACTCACTAAGTTTATTGTACGTGTTTTGACCTTTGGATAAAGCAATAGGCACTCCTACCTTAAATCCTTTTATAGGAAGAGTAAACAGGTACTTTTGCTCATTTTTTTTATCAAAGTAGGAATAATATTTACGGTCTATGTCGTCTGTAAGCATTTTTGGAAAGTCTATGGCCATAAAAATAGAGTCCATTTGTTTGGCGGTATAACCAGATGCGTATAGCGCACCAACAACAGCTCCCATGCTAGTTCCTCCTATATAATCTAGTTCTAAGCCAGATTCTTCAATGGCTTTTAAGACTCCAATGTGCGAAAATCCTTTAGCAGAACCACCACTTAAGACCAAACCAATTTTAGGAGCTTTCTCTTGTGCTTGTAAGAAAGTGTTAAAAAGTATGGTTAAAAAGATAAGCAGCTTTTTCATCAGGATTTTTTGTTTAGATGCTATTTTCTGTTGAGGGTTGCGTGATTACTCTCTGCATGTGATTAACCGCAGTATAAAGTTATTCTTTTTGATGGAAATATGTATGTATTTTTTTAGCTCTTGAAGTTCCTATAACATTGGTTAATTGTTCTAAATCTGCTTCTTTAATTCGTTTTACCGATTTAAAATACTGCAACAACGTTTCTACACTTTGTTTTCCTATTCCGGGTATTTCTTCCAATTCAGAATTTAGGGCAGTATTACTCCTTCTGTTTCTGTGATGCGTAATTCCAAAACGGTGTGCTTCATTACGGAGTTGCTGTAGTATTTTAAGAGTTTCTGATTTTTTATCCAAGTACAATGGAATAGGGTCTTCTGGAAAAAAGAGTTCTTCTAAACGTTTGGCAATACCTATAATGGCTATTTTATTTCTAAGTCCTAGTAAGTCTAAACTTTTTAAGGCCGATGATAATTGTCCCTTACCACCATCAATTAAAATTAATTGAGGCAATGGTTGGTCTTCGTCTAGCAAACGTTTGTAACGTCTGTGTACTGCTTCCTCCATAGAAGCAAAATCATCGGGACCTTCTACCGTTTGAATGTTAAAATGCCTGTAGTCTTTTTTACTTGGTTTACCATCTTTAAAGACCACACAAGCTGCAACGGGGTTGGTTCCCTGAATGTTAGAGTTGTCAAAACATTCTATATGTCTTGGTTCGTTACTTAAACGTAGGTCTTTTTTCATTTGTGCCATAATTCTTTTGGTATGGCGTTCTGGATCTACAATTTGAACTTGTTTAAACTGTTCTTGTCTGTAATATTTGGCATTTCTTAACGATAACTCTACGACTCTTAATTTATCTCCCTGTTTGGGTACAGTTACTTTTATGTTTTCTCCTACATTTACTTTAAAAGGAACAAAGATTTCTGGAGCTATAGAATTAAAACGATCTCTTAGCTCTACAATCGCTAATTCTAGTAATTCTTTGTCTGTTTCTTCTAGTTTCTTTTTAATTTCTGTAGTATGAGACTGTATAATAGATCCGTTAGAAATTTTAAAGAAGTTTACATAAGCAGCTGTGTCATCAGACAAAATAGAGAATACATCTACATTGTTAATGGTAGGGGTAACAATGGTAGATTTTGCCTGGTAATTGGCAAGTAAGTCCATTTTTTCTTTAATCTTTTGTGCTTCTTCAAACTCCATTTTTTGAGCAAAATTTTGCATCATTTGGGTAAAAGCAGTTAAAGAATGCTTAAAGTTTCCTTTAATAATATTTTTAATGGCTAGAATTTGCTGATTGTATTCGCTTTCGCTCTGAAAAGCTTCGCAAGGTCCTTTGCATTTTTTAATGTGATAATCTAAACAGACTTTAAATTTTCCTACAGCAATATTATTGGCACTTAAATCGAAATTACAACTACGAATTTGATAGAGTTCTTTGATTAAATCTAACAAAGCATAGGCTGTTTTTACATTGGTGTAAGGTCCAAAATACTCAGAGCCGTCTTTAATCATTTTACGAGTTACAAAAACTCTAGGAAAACGTTCTTTTTTAATACAAATCCAAGGGTATGTTTTGTCGTCTTTTAATAGCACATTGTATTTAGGCTGGTGCTTTTTAATAAGACTATTTTCTAGCAACAAAGCATCGGTTTCTGTGGCTACAACAATGTGTTTTATATCACATATTTTAGATACTAAAATTCGCGTTTTAGCATCGTCGTGATTTTTGTTAAAATAGCTGCTTACCCTTTTTTTTAGGTTGATGGCTTTACCTACATAGATAATAGTTCCTTCTTTATCAAAATATTGATAGACTCCTGGAGTGTTAGGTAAAACGGATACTTTAAGTTTAATGTCTGTATTCACGTTCACAAAGTTAACTCTTTTTGGCTATAAGCTGTAGGCAATATGCTGTGTGCTTTTTTAAATTTTTATAGTCTATTCTTAAAGCCTATTACGTATAGCACTAAGGATGGAGAGGTGTGTTTGAGCTCTTTTGTTTTGTTTATAGAATTCAGGAGTTAAGGAGTAGAGTAGTTAAGTATTTTCAGAAGCTCCTTAACTTCTTAACTACTCATATTCTTAAATTCTATAAAGAAAACAAAAAGCGAGTAGCGACAGCCTGACCCGACAGGGGAGTGCCCTAATTATGCTGTATGCTCTTTGCAGTATGCCTTAAGCTAAAAAAATGAGAGCCTAAAGCCTATTGCTTAATGCTTAAAGCCCGCAAAAAAAAGTATCTTTGCCCAAAATTTTTAAAGATGGCTTACAATTTTGTAGAAGAATTAAAGTGGAGAGGGATGATGCACGACATTATGCCCGGTACGGAAGAACAATTAGAAAAAGAATTGACTACGGGGTATATTGGTTTTGATCCTACTGCAGATTCTTTACATATTGGTAGTTTAATTCCAATTATAGTACTAATGCATTTTCAGAGAGCAGGTCATAAGCCGGTTGCTTTGGTAGGAGGTGCTACGGGAATGATTGGAGATCCGTCTGGAAAATCTGCAGAACGTAACTTGTTAGACGAAGAAACTTTGGCAAAGAATATTGCTGGAGTAAGAGGTCAGTTAGAACGATTTTTAGATTTTAAATCGGATGCAGAAAACGCTGCTGTATTGGTGAATAATTACGACTGGATGAAGAAGTTTTCTTTAATAGACTTTGTTCGTGATATAGGAAAGCACTTAACGGTAAACTATATGATGGCCAAAGATTCTGTTAAAAAACGTATTTCTGGTGAAGGAGTAGAGGGAATGAGTTTTACAGAATTTACGTACCAGTTGTTTCAAGGATATGATTTTTTACACTTGTACGAAAACATGAACTGTAAGTTGCAGATGGGGGGATCAGATCAGTGGGGAAATATTACTACCGGTACAGAATTGGTAAGACGTAAGGCACAAGGAAAAGCCTATGCTATGACTTGCCCATTAATTACCAAAGCAGATGGAACTAAGTTTGGAAAGTCTGAAGGAGGAAATATTTGGTTAGACAAAGCAAGAACTTCTCCTTATAAATTTTACCAATACTGGTTAAACTCGTCTGATGAGGATTCTGAAAACTTTATTAAGAAGTTTACTTTCTTAGCAAAAGAAGAAATAGAGGCTTTAATTGCCGAGCATAAAGAAGCTCCACATGCAAGAGCATTGCAAAAGAAGTTAGCAGAGGAAGTTACTGTAATGGTACACTCGCAAGAAGATTACGACAACGCTGTTAAAGCATCGGGGATTTTGTTTGGAAAATCTACTGCAGATGATTTACGATCTTTAGACGAGCAAACGTTTTTAGATGTATTTGATGGAGTGCCACAAGCAGAATTAAGCAAAGATGAGTTAACAGAAGGATTGGATATGATTGGAGCATTGGCTGCAAAAACTAACTTCTTAAAAACAAATTCTGATGCGAGACGTGCGTTAAAAGAGAATGCAATTTCTGTAAACAAGGCAAAAGTAGTGGCAGATTATAAAATTACAGAAGCAGATTTAATTGCTGATAAATATGTGTTGTTACAAAGAGGTAAGAAAAACTATTATTTGTTAAAGTTGGTATAGAATAAACATAGTTTTGTGATATAAACAAAAGCCCTCTAGTGTACACTAGAGGGCTTTTTTCAAACTAAATCTAAACTAAACTTACATTACTTGTAAGTAGACCAATTGTGGTCCGCTTGTTTTTTCAACTTTTCCGGATTTTCATCCTTCCACTTAGATAACGTATTTATTCCCCAAGAATTGTAGAACAAATACAATTTATTGTCTTTTATTTCGTAAGTCTCTGGATTAATGCTGTATTTCTCATTGTTTTTTCCCAAAGCATAGGCACACCAACCTCCATATTGCGGAATGTATTTGGTAGGGTTGGCTTTGAATTTTTTTAAGTTTTTAGCGTTTGCAAAACGGAATTTTACACCATCGTGCGTAGCGGTAAATTCTTTTTTTCCTTTGGTGGGTTTGCTATCAAAGTAAGAGACTACATCGTAACCTTCTATGGCGGCTCCTTTTTTAACATAATAGTCTTTTTTCTGAGCAAAACTAAATGTGGTTACCAATAGTATAAAAGAAAGGGCTATATTTTTCATGTCAACTTGTTTTACACTAAGTCGACAAAAATCTAAGTTAATTACAGTTTCTTAAATCAAAACTGAATCAAGAAACTGTAAAAGCTGTAAGTTATTGTTTTATAGGTGTTTATTGTTTATGGTTCTTGTTCTGAGTCTGAATAATCAAAACTGAATCAAGAAGTTTATTATAATTAAGCCCAAATAGGTTCGTATCCGCCTCTTGGATGTTCAGGATCAGCAACTTTAATGACTTTCATTTCTAAAGCTTTTTTTATAACCAATGAGGCTTGAGCAGCATTTTTCTTTTCAATTCCAAAACGTTCACAAAGCGTATTGTTTTTCATTTTATCTCCACTTAAGTACTTGATTATGGAATGTTGATAACAGGCTCTCACTCGTTCATTTACAGTCATGCTTCCAAAAGATTTAGGTGCAAATAAAATAACACGCATGGAGTTATTCATTTCTTGAAATTTTGGAGCTGGTAATTGATTTATTTCAGTACTAATAATTACTTTGTCTAAACCAGTTCCTTGTTCTTCACACATCTTCATTCTTCTCATTAATGATGCAAGTGCTTCATTTCTTGATCTAGGTGGTAAGTCAATCATTCTATCTGTTTGCACTAATGATTTTCCAGGGTTAGTTACCTCTAAACGATTGTTAAATAGTTCAATTAATGGGCCGCTACCACTTATTGTCATATCTTGATGAATTAGTGCATTAGCAATTATTTCTCTAATGGCAATTTCAGGAAACAGTAATTGCTTTTTTCTTTGAGTACTACCTATATGTTCGTTAACAGGAAGTAGGTCGTTTATATAAGAAACAACACCAGAAAAAGCATTTGCATACCCTTTTTTTCCATCAATTCTTTGTTTTACTGTATTTGCTCTATTGTCTCCATCATATGAAACAAAACGTATACCTTTTCTTGAAATAGAAATATCAAAATCATCTAAGTTTTCAGCAAAAAGAATTGCTCCTAAATTGGTTATTCCCCAGTGTTTCGCTACATCTTTTTTTATTAAATTATCTGCAGAAAGTTTTTCTAAAATACCCTTCTTGTTATCAGGCAAATTTTGGTTGGTTAATTTAAAGTAGGTGGAATAGTCAAGATGTTTTAAAACTTCATCAGATGTTATAAATGATTTAGCAATTGCTTTTTCCCATGTGTAGGGTCTTAAGCTGTTAATCAATAATTGATAATGTTCAGGGTAATCAGAAAGTCTAGGTGTAGCGCTGCCAATTCTTAAATATGCAATTTTGTTAAATTCTACAGGAGTAGAGTGAGTGGCAGGAATTTCTAATAAAACTAGGTTTCCTTTAGGGTGTTTTACTTTTTTAAATTTAATTGCAATCTTTGGTGTTAACATTTGAGAAAGCCACATCAAAAAGACTTGATTATTATACTTCTTATTGTCAGGGTCGAAATTAGTACCAATAATTTTTTTTGTTTTATCTTCAATACCCCATATGACATATCCAAAATCTTGTTGTTCTATTCTAGTAGAGTTAGATATAGAAGAGCATAATTTACCTATTGTGTCTGGATTTTCATTATTGTGTTTAAATTCAATACAGGTGTTTTCGGAGTTTTCTAATAGAAGCTCATCTATAAGCGCTATATCTCTTTTATGTGTTTTTTCGCTGTCTAACATGTTAATCCAAATATAGCAATATATTTTTAGGAGTTTTGTTTTACTGCACTAGTAAATTACACCCTCTAATATCGGAATTATCAAATCTTCCCAAAACGTCGAAAGTTCCGTCTTGGTAGACTTTTCCTAGGTCTTGAGTAGCGATAAAAGAGCAAGAGTTGTAGTTGGCTAAATCAATTACGTTAATTCCTCCGCTTTTACCGTTTGGGAGTAATGTTAAGGCATCTTCGGTGTCTCTCACCAAGATTTTCATCCAAGGAGGGCAGTTAAATTTTTGTGAATCTTCAAAATAAGCTTGACTTAGCAACTCTGTCATTCCGTATTCAGAGTGAATATTGTTTACTCCAAAGCCTTTTTTTAGTGCTGCATGTAACTCTTCTCGAATCATTTCTTTACGCTTTCCTTTCATACCTCCTGTTTCCATAACAATGGTATGTTTTAGCTGACATTGGAATTTTTCTATAAAATCTAACAACGCGAATGAAACACCAATTAAGAGTGTTTTTGTTTGTTTGACTTCCAGTTCCTGCAGTTTATCATACAATTCTTGATGGTTGTGTAAGTAAAAACCACTATTAGAATTGTTGCTTTTCTGAATTAAATCGTCTACCATATAGATTAAAGAAGAACCATTACGTTCCAAATAAGACGGTAGTAAGGCTAAAATGGTGTATTCTTCTATAGAGTCATAGAATTGCTCAAAAGCCTTTAAATAGCTGTTTTCATAAGCCGATACATCTGTTACCAAATGCTTGCTCTGACTCATTCCTGTAGTACCGCTACTTAAAAAAGTTTCTTGAATTTTATTCGTATTACTAACAATTCGGTGACTTTTAAAAAACTGAATGGGCAAAAAAGGAATTTTTCGAATGGTATCAACCTTAGAAATATCTACATTCAACAGATTGATGAAATCCTTGTAGACTTTACAATGCAAAGCTTGGTGTTGAAAAACACGGAGAGCTTGTTCTTCAAAATTTTCAGAAGTAGTTGCTAAAAAATTAAATGCTTGCATGTGTACGAATCTGCTGCAAAAATAGGGTTCTTTTTGGGAAGAATGACAAACTAAATTTATTTTGGAAAGATGATTTTGACGAACTATTATTATCTTTCAATAAAATTTGTGCTTGCTTAAAGTGACATTGTGTATGAAAAAAAATAAAGGATGTGTTGTAGTTTTTGGGTTATTGATTTTATTGCTTGTATTGGTTAATACTATTACAATAGGAGAAAGAATATACGAGAGAACTAGCCCAGATAAACAATTTACCGTTTATGCAAAATCATTTATAATTAATCGTTTTATTCCTGCAATGCCAGGGCAATCAGGAGATATGCCTGGAAGAATATATTTGTATGATAATGTAAATGAAAAAGTTATTTCTAGTGTTGGAACTGATATGCTACAATTGTGTAGAGATGCAGAGTGGGAAAAAAATGATGTGCGTTTTGGTAGAGGTGATGGATTAGAACTTAAATTACCAAGAGAAATAAGGTTAAATTACACTGTAAAGTTGTCTAATGGCTTAGTTCAGATTTACCAACCTGACAGTATCCTTTTTCAGGAATACTATTTGAATAAGAAATATAAAAAGATAGATCTCAAAAAGACAAAGGATAGTATCGTAGAAACTTCTTATGAGTCAGGAGAAATTCATGGGAGGTATTTCTACAAGGAAAGGAATGAATTCAATTATGTATATGAAGAATTTTACGATAATGGTATTTTAAAAACAACCTTTGAACTGGGCTTATTTAATGGCTGTGGGATACAGACAGGTATTGAATTAGTTCTCAATAGAAACGGAGCTCTGAAACAAAAGAAGGAGTTTAAGCATAACTTAGAAAATGTAGAAAATTGTCACAGCATAAAGACAATTGTTTCAGTAACAGATTATCGTAGTTGGGGATACGTTAAAGAACAAAGGTTTTTTAAAACTTGCTATGAATGTGACGAGTCTCCTTGTGGTAAATGGATAAAAAAAGATAAAGAAGGGTTAATAGTAGAGATTGTAGATTATGGAGATTGTGATTAAAATATCACTTCCTTCCAAAATCCGCAGGAATTTCTCCCCAGACTTTGGTTTCCCATTTAAGAATAGGGTTTTTAAAGGAGTTTTCTTGTAGCCATTTTTCACCGCGTTTAATCAAGTCGAACAAGACTTTGTTATCTGCGTTGGGCATAATTTTGGTTCTGCACTGTTTGGCTTTAATCCAGCCAATGGCAATTTTAGAGTCTGAGTAAATAGGCAGTTCTGTCTTTCCAATTTTTTGCAAGTAAGCCAATCCATGTACCAAAGCCAAAAACTCACCTATATTATTGGTTCCTTCCTTAAAAGGACCTTGAATAAACAGTTGTTTGTGAGTTTGGGTATCCACACCACGGTATTCCATCAAACCAGGGTTGCCCGAACAAGCAGCATCTACAGCTATGGTGTTTAGGTTTGGTTTTCCTATTTTGGCTAACAATTCTTTGTCTACAACCGGTTTTTTAGTGTTTAGCCCTTTGTAATCCAGGTAAGATCTGGTAAAAGCAGTTTCTGCCTCTTCTTTAGAAGTAAAAGATTTGTATTCTGCTCCGGGAAAACCATCAATGCTTTTTTTACAATCGTTCCAATTGTTATATACACCAGGAATTTTCCCAGACCAAACTACATAGTATTTTTTGCTTTTCGCCATTATGCTTGCGTAATTACCTCTTCTATAACTCTTGGGAAATGCTGGTACTCTAAAGTGTGCACTTTTTTAGCAATGTCTTCAGGAGAATCGTCTGGAGTTAAAGCCGTTTTTGCTTGAAAAATAATAGCTCCTTCATCGTAATTCTCGTTTACATAGTGAATTGTAATTCCAGTTTCTGACTCGTTATTTTCCTTTACAGCATTGTGCACATGCATTCCATACATTCCTTTTCCACCATAATTTGGTAGTAATGCAGGGTGAATGTTGATAATTTTATTAGGAAAAGCAGCTATTAAATTTTCTGGAATCTTTAATAAGAAACCTGCCAAAATGATAAAATCGGCCTCTTTTTTTAGCAGTTCTAAGAAAGTTTTTTGCTCTCTCATCTCTTTTCCGGTAAAAACATGACTTTTTATACCCAGTTTTTCGGCTCTTTGCAGTACAAAAGCGTCCTTTTTGTTGCTTAAAATACAAGAGATTTTTATATTTTTATTGCTTGATAAGTATTGAGCAATGTTCTCGGCATTCGATCCAGAACCTGATGCTAGAATGGCAATCTTAATCATATTTTACTGGGTTTGAAAGGGTTTAAGGTTTTCTTAACCTGAGTTAACTCTAGGTTTTTACAATACAAAGATGAGACAAATTTTTATATCTTAGTAAAGATATTTGTTAGAAACATTGTTTGTGGAAACAAAAGTTTATTATTTTTGTCCCCGGTTTTAAACTTAAATTATATTACTATGTCAGACATTGCATCAAGAGTAAAAGCAATTATCGTTGATAAATTAGGAGTTGACGAAAATGAGGTAACTGCTGAAGCAAGCTTCACTAACGATTTAGGAGCAGATTCTTTAGATACTGTTGAGTTAATCATGGAATTCGAAAAAGAATTCGATATTCAAATTCCAGACGATCAAGCTGAGAACATTGGAACAGTTGGTCAAGCAGTAAGCTTTATTGAAGAAGCTAAAAAGTAATTAGAAAATTATCTATTTATGAAATTGAAACGAGTTGTCGTAACTGGACTTGGTGCATTGACACCAATCGGTAACAATATAGAAGAGTATTGGGATGGGTTAGTGAATGGGAGAAGCGGAGCTGCTCCTATAACACACTTTGATGCTGCCAAGTTCAAGACTCGTTTTGCTTGTGAGGTAAAAGGCTTTGACGTAAACGAATACATCCACAGAAAAGAATCTCGTAGGATGGATGAATTTACGCAATATGCCATGGTAGTAGCCGATCAAGCAATTACGGACTCTAAACTAGATTTAGAAAACATTGATCCTGACAAAGTTGGGGTTATTTGGGGATGTGGAATTGGAGGAATTGGAACTTTCGAACAGGAAGTAACAAACTATGCAAATGGTGATGGAACTCCTAAGTACAACCCATTCTTTATACCAAAAATGATTGCAGATATTGCTCCTGGGCATATCTCTATGAAATACGGATTCAGAGGACCTAACTTTACTACGGTCTCTGCTTGTGCTTCTTCTGCAAATGCAATTATAGATGCTTTAAACTACATTCGTTTAGGACATGCAGATGTAATTGTAACTGGAGGTTCTGAGGCATCAGTAACTGGAGCTTCAATGGGTGGATTTAACGCATTGAAAGCCTTATCAGAAAGAAACGACGACCCAACAGCTGCTTCTCGTCCATTTGACAAAGACCGTGATGGTTTTGTAATGGGAGAAGGTGGTGGAGCTCTTATTTTAGAAGAATATGAGCACGCTATTGCTAGAGGGGCAACTATATACTGTGAAGTAGGTGGTGGTGGTTTATCTGCCGATGCACATCACTTAACTGCACCGCATCCAGAAGGATTAGGAGCAGCGAAAGTAATGGAGAACTGTTTAGAAAATGCAGGTTTAACTATTGAGGATGTTGATGCTATCAACGTTCACGGTACTTCTACTCCTTTAGGAGATATTGCAGAGTTAAAAGCAATTCAGAAAGTTTTTGGAGAGCATGCTTACAATATCAATATCAATTCAACTAAGTCTATGACTGGTCACTTGTTAGGAGCTGCTGGTGCAATTGAAGCTATTGCTTCTGTATTGGCAATGAAACATGGAATAATTCCTCCAACAATTAACCACGAGGTATTAGATGAAAAGATTGATCCAAAATTAAACTTAACTTTAAATACTGCTCAAAAGAGAGATATTAAGGTTGCTATGAGTAATACTTTTGGATTTGGAGGACACAACGCATGTGTATTGTTTAAGAAATTAGAAGCTTAAGACAAATCAGTTTGAAGTTTTTAAAAAATATAAAGAAATCTCGTTCCGCAAAGGACGAGATTTTTTATGCTCAAATAAAAAGGATAACTGGGTTTATTCCCAAAGAGCTTTCGCACTATAAAAGCGCTTTTACACACCCATCTATGCAGTTAAAAAACTCGGAAGGGAGGCCTGTAAATTATGAGCGTTTGGAATATTTAGGCGATGCTATGTTGGGATCTATTATAGCTGCTTATCTATACGACCAAGTTCCCGATGCCAACGAAGGGTATTTAACACAGATGCGATCTAAAATTGTAAGTAGGGAGCATTTAAATGAACTGGGTAAAGACTTAGATTTAATAGAGTTTTTAAATGCTAATATAGCTAAGGGGAAAATGAGTAATAATATTCATGGGAACCTGTTTGAGGCACTAATTGGAGCTATATACCTAGATAGAGGATATGCTTATTGTGTAAAATTTATCAACAAAAAGGTAATAAAACCTTATGTAGATATAGCCAAGTTAGAAGGTAAAATTACCAGTTACAAAGGAGTCTTAATTGAATGGTCTCAGAAAAATAAACGTACAATTAAGTTTGAAGTTTATGAAGATTCCGGAAATCAGAAAATAAAGCACTTTAGCGTTCGTTTGTTTATAGACGGTAAAGTAGTTTCTAAAGGGAGAGCAACTTCTAAGAAAAGAGCAGAAGAAATGGCATCCAAAAGAGCTTATTATGCCTTTCAGAATGAAATGAAGTCTTAATTTAACAGTTTATTCTGCTAATTACTTCTTTTAAATCAACGTAAATTATTAAATTTGTACGTAATTATTTACGTATTAATACGTAGTTATGGCAAAGACCATCATAAATTTTTGTGAATTTGAAGAATTGGATTACGAAATTGTTGTAATTCACTCGGTTTTGCAAGATTATAAATTGGCTTACAAAATCAATCAAAACCTAGGTTTTAACCTGTCTAGACTAGCATCGGACTTGGAATTTAAAAGTAACGAAAACGATAACGCTTTTTTTTCAGTTTTTGAATTTCAAGAATCAAAAAGTTTGATAGATTGGCACCTTATTAAAAACAAATATAAAATGGAGTTGCAAGAGAAAAAATCTGAAGGATTGTTTTCTTCTGAAACCTCTTTTGTGAGTTCTTATGTATATTTGCAACCGGAGTTAAAAGATGTGGATTATCTATTAAAAATTCAAGGAGATTTTGATTTTGAGACAATAGAAGATGCCATCAGAAAAATAAATAAAATAGAAGGTGTAATTACCTCTTATAAAATAGATAAGGAAAAACTAAACCATAAAGAACACTTAATTTTTTAAAATATGTCACAGACTAAAAAAACCAAGATAGTTGCTACTTTAGGTCCT
This sequence comes from Wenyingzhuangia sp. IMCC45574, assembly GCF_054182685.1. Taxonomy (NCBI): domain Bacteria; kingdom Pseudomonadati; phylum Bacteroidota; class Flavobacteriia; order Flavobacteriales; family Flavobacteriaceae; genus Wenyingzhuangia; species Wenyingzhuangia sp. IMCC45574. The sequence continues at coordinate 2,627,615 of NZ_CM135169.1, forward strand.
GCGTTAACTGGGAAAAAAGACAAACTTAGAGAATTGATTATTTCTGGAGTAAATGTATACAGAATTAACTTTTCTCATGCTGATTATGACGACGTTAGAACTAACGTAAGAATGATTAGAGAAATCAACGAAGAATTAGACTTTAATGTAGCAATCTTAGCTGATTTACAAGGACCTAAATTACGTGTTGGTGTAATGGCTGAAGGTGTGGAATTAGCTCCTGGAGACATTTTTAACTTTACTACAGAGAAATGTGAAGGTACGCAAGAAAAAGCTTTCATGACTTACCAACGTTTCCCTAAAGATGTTAAAGTTGGAGAGAAAATTTTAGTAGACGACGGAAAATTATTATTTGAAGTTACAGCTACTAATGGTGAAGACTTAGTTACTACAAAAGTTTTAAGAGGAGGGCCTTTAAAATCTAAAAAAGGAGTAAACCTACCGAATACAAATATTTCTTTACCTGCGTTAACAGAAAAGGATATTGAGGATGCAAAATTTGCTTTAAGTTTAAATGTAGACTGGATGGCTTTATCTTTTGTACGTAACCCAGCAGATTTAGATGATATTCACAAATTAATTGCAGAAAACTCTGATACTTCTGTGTACAGAACTAGAGTGATTTCTAAAATTGAAAAGCCAGAAGCTTTAGAAAATATTGATGCAATTATTGCAAATACAGATGCAATAATGGTAGCTCGTGGAGATTTAGGAGTTGAGATTCCTATGTCTGAAGTACCATTAGCTCAGAAAATGTTGGTAAGAAAGTGTAAAGAAGCTAAGATTCCTGTAGTAATTGCTACACAAATGATGGAGACAATGATTGAAAACTCTGTACCAACACGTGCAGAAGTAAACGATGTTGCCAACTCTATTATGGATGGTGCTGATGCTGTTATGTTATCTGGAGAAACTTCTGTTGGAGCTTTCCCTAACGAAGTAATTAAGGTAATGAGACAAATTATCTTAGATGTAGAGAACTCTAGCTTAATTGAAGTGCCAAGAGAGTCTCCTAAGCCAGATACAGATTCTGATAGAGCTATTACAAACGCAATCTGTCATCAAGCAGCTTTAGTTGCAGAAGACATTAATGCAAAAGTAATTTCTACTATTACAAACTCAGGATATACTGCTCAACAAATTTCTGCTTTAAGACCAAAATCTCAAATTTTAGCTTATTCTTCTGATAAGAGAACTTTAGGGATGATGAATATTATGTGGGGAGTTAAAGGTAGGTTCTACGAGCCAAACACTCCTTTCTCTACAGATATCATTAGAGAAGTTAATCAGATTGCTTTTGATAGCGGTTATTTAGCAGATGGAGATACTGTTATAAATTTAACTTCTACTCCTATTATGGAACATGGAGATGTAAATACTATTAGAATTTCTAAAGTAGATTTAAGTAAGCAATAAGCGCTTATTTATTATAAAATTAAAATAAAAGGAACTGAAAAATCAGTTCCTTTTTTTAATTTAAGGCTTTATTTTTGGTAAAACAACACAGATTATGGGAAGAACTTTAGTTATTGGAGATATACATGGAGGCTTAAGAGCGTTAGAGCAAGTGCTAGAAAGAGCCCAGGTAACTACCGATGATACATTGATTTTTTTAGGAGATTATGTAGATGGATGGAGTCAATCTTTTGAAACTATTAATTTGTTAATTTCTTTAAAAGCATCTCATGATTGTATTTTTTTAAGAGGAAATCACGACGAGTTGTTTTACGAGTGGTTAAAAAATGCCAAGGATAATCCTAATTGGTTGTTGCATGGAGGTCAGGCTACAATAGATTCTTACAGAGATAGACCATTTAATTTTATACAATTACACACGCATTTTTTAGAAAATTTAGAGAATTACTATTTAGACAATCAAAATAGATTGTTTTTGCATGCTGGGTTTACTAATATAAAAGGAATAGAACACGAACACTTTAAAAAGTTGTTTTATTGGGACAGGTCTTTATGGGAAACTGCTTTGGCTGCAAGAGACTTGCCTAAGGATGACGTGTATTACCCAAGTAGGCTACAATTGTATAAAGAAGTCTATGTAGGACATACACCTTTGTCTAAAATAGGAATTAACGAACCTTTGTTTGCAGCAGGTGTTTGGAATGTAGATACAGGGGCTGCTTTTACCAATCCTTTAACCATTATGGACATAGATACAAAAGAATTTTGGCAAAGCGATCCGTTGCCTAGTTTATACCCTAACGAAAAAGGGAGAAATTAATTTAAAAGTTAAGTGTATCTAATAAGATTATATTATTTTTGTCCACGCTAATACAATTTATATTAAAAATGACAGCATTAAACATCTTTGAAACGATAGGTGACTTGTTTACAAACGGGTTATTTTTACCAATGAAATCTTTGCGTTTTAGCGGTAACTGGTGGTTATCTAACGCTATTAACTTTGGTTTCTTAATCGTATTATTAGTATACTTAGGATATTGGATGAAACAATCTAAGAAGTTCAAAGACGAAGGAACTGAAGATTTACCAAAATAATAAGTTAAAGACTACTATTGGGAAGTAAAAATAAATTAAAACGTTTCAACGAGAACGAAACGTTTGACAATGTAATACAGCCTACTCGAGATGAAGTAATCAATGGATTTATTCATAAAGGAAAGTGGGCTTCTTTTTTTGGAAACAACAACCCTATTGTTTTAGAACTAGGTTGTGGTAAGGGGGAGTACACTGTTGCTTTAGCTCAAAAAAATCCAAATATCAATTACATTGGAATTGATATTAAGGGGGCTCGTTTTTGGAGAGGTGCTAAAACAGCTATAGAAGAGGATTTACCCAATGTAGCTTTTATAAGAACTCAAATAGAGTTGGTAGATTATATTTTTGCTGAAAATGAAGTCAGCGAAATTTGGATTACTTTTCCGGACCCTCAGATTAAATACAAGCGTACCAAACACAGATTAACAGGAGATACTTTTTTAAGAAGGTATAACAAGGTGTTAAATGAAGAAGGTATTATGCATTTAAAAACAGATAGTGAGTTTATGCATGGCTATACCATTGGTTTGTTACACGGTGCAGGACACGAGGTTTTATATGCAAATCATGATGTGTATAGACAAGAAGGTGCTCCAGAAGAAGTAATGAAAGTTCAGACTTTTTACGAATCTCAGTATTTAGAGAAAGACAAAGCAATTACATACTTGCAATTTAAGTTGAAGTTTTAAATCAACTATTTATCATAACTTTTAAGTCCAACATTCGTTGGACTTTTTTTGTGCTCATATTTTTTAATAAAAAATAATGGAAATTAGTGTCATATTTTTCTAGAGGATGTAACTAAATAAGTAGAAGCTTCTAAAACACAAGTTTAATCACCTAATTGAAAATTATGGAATTACACATTCATCAAAAGAAAAAAGAGTATGGAAAGTACTAAAACAAAAGAAGGCTACTTTAAAGAAGTACTCCAAGAGAATAAACAGAAGATATTTAGAATATGCACTATTTATGCCACTAGTCCAGTAGAACCAGAGGATTTGTTTCAAGAGGTTGTTTTACAAATATGGAAGTCGCTGGAGAATTTTAAAGAAAATGCATCCATCCATACATGGATTTATAAAATTACACTGAATGTTTGTATGCGGTCTAAAATGAAATTGGTAAAGCAAATAGAAAAAACACAAAGATTAGAGGCCATACGTTTTACACCTATCAACGAGACTGTTGATGAACATCAGCAAGAAAAAATTAGATTTTTAAAAGAATGCATTTCTATGCTAAACCCTAAAGACAGTTCTTTAATGGTATTGTATTTAGATGATTTATCGTACAAGGAAATGGCAAAAATTACGGGGTTTACGGAAAATAACGTAGCCGTTAAAATGAAAAGAATAAGAACAAAATTATTCAATTGTATCACGCAAAAAATGACATAAAATGGAACAAGAATTAAAAAATATATGGAATAATATAGGCTCAGTACAAGAAATTTCAATAGACATTACTTTGTTGATAAAGGAGCTAAATGATAAAATGAAGAGCTTACAAAAGAAGATTCAGATACGAGATACTACCGAAATTTTAGCAGCTGTATTCTTAATTGCTGTTTTTGGATATAACTTTTATATAATCCCTATTCTGTTAATGAAAATAAGTTGCTTGTGGCTTGTGTTATGGTCTGTGTATGTAATTTATAAGCTTGTTAACACAAAAAATAGATTAAAACCAGGAGATTATCATCTGCCTTTGTTAGTGTTATTAACCAAACAGAAAAAGGTTTTAACAGAGCAAATAGACTTGTTAAAAACGGTTCCCTATTGGTATGTATTACCTCCGTTTATAGGAACTGTATTCTTTGTGTTAGGAATAGAAATTCCGGATGTAGATAATCCTGAAGTATTAGAACTTATATGGGGGATTTCTATTCTAAGCGTGTTTAAATGTATTATGATTATAGTACTAGCTGGTATTTTTGCTTTTGTTTTTAAGCTGAATAGAAGAGCTGTTAGAAAACAATTAACCCCTTTGTTAGAAGATTTAAAAAGTATAGAAGATGAACTTAAAGAATCGTAAAATGTAAAAAAGCATCCTAAGAAATTAGGATGCTTTTTATAAATAGATTTTACCTCCAAGGCCAACCATATTGTAATTTACACCTCCAATTCTGTATAGGTTTATTCCCGCTTTTAAAGCATAGTTTTTTTTGTAGAAGTTAATGTTAAAATTGGTCTGATAAATACTGGAGAGATCTCCCATGGTACCTCTATGTTCAAAATCGATACTGATAGGTCTATTAAAGAAATACTCCATTCCTGTTTTATAAGTAAAATAAGCTTTGTTTACTCCAGAATGCACATAAGTGGCACCCAGTCCGTAGTGTAATGTAAAAGACTCCGTTCTTACTCTGTAGTAGTTGGCCGTTAGGTCGTGCATAAAAAACTGATAAGAAGTACCTTTAACAGATTCGTGTAGATAGGTTTGGTTGTATTCTAAACTAGCTCTTTGGGCAAAACGAAGCTTTGCATTTAAATTGTTACCAAAAATTCGGTTTCCATCAAATAGAAGCTGATTAGAAAGATCTAAACGGGTTGGATTGTAAAAGTCAGGCTCATAGATATAATCTCCTTTTTGATTGTCAGAATATGGATGATGCGTTAGGTCCATATATAAATGATTTCCATCTTCTTCTAGGTGTGATTGTATGAATATTTCTACAGTGGTAGCATAAGCAACCAGAGCGATTGGTTTTACAATAAACTCTAAAAAGAGTTCTTCTCCAAAAGAGTTTTCATCATCGTCATCATCATCGTTTTCATAACTACTAGAACTTGAGTTAGAAGAGGAGTTAGAAGATGTGGAGCTTTTTAAATTAGACTTAGATTTATCTAGTTTTTGAGAAAAAACAGCCATGGAAAGTAAGCAAGCTACTAAAAGTGTAATTTTGTTCATGTCTTAAGGTTCAATTTTAATCTACCTAGACATAAAACATACCAAACTTAAATTGTGACGACAGAAAAACAAGATTTCTTTAAGAGAGTACATGAGGTTGCTAAGCTGATTCCCGAAGGAAGGGTTACTAGCTATGGAGCCATAGCTCAATACTTGGGGGCTAAATCATCTGCAAGAGTAGTGGGGTGGGCAATGAATGCCTCTCATGGCGATATGAGTATTCCTGCGCATAGAGTTGTAAACAGGCTTGGTATGCTAAGTGGAAAACATCATTTTGAAGGAGTGAATTTAATGCAGCAGTTGTTAGAGAGTGAGGGGGTTAAAGTGGTAGAGAATCAAGTGCAGAATTTTAAAGAGTTGTTTTGGGATCCTACTAAAGAACTATAGATTTTCTGGTAACAAATTTGTTTATTTGCCTCTTAAAAAATATAAAATGAGACCAATAAATTATTTCTTTGTAGTACTCTTATGTTTATTGATTAGTTCTTGTGGTTTCTGGGGACAAGTGTACAACGTTTTTTTGGATGAAGGAGACTATGAATATCAATATTATCAAGATCTTAAAGAGTTGGATGTAAGAAATGGAACATGGTCAATACTTTCTAAAGATAAAGAGGTTTCTAGTTTTTTTTCCAAAGAATTAGGAGACAGGTTCATTCGTTTTAATAATCTAAAGAACGAAAAAGGGCAGTACGTTTATCCTTATGGAATAGAAGAATTAAACGATGCTAAGCTTAAGGAAATCTATCAACTTACAGGTTTAAATTTTTTAGTAGTACAAGATAAAGAACATAGATCTCTAATAAAAGAGGTGTACACAGACGAGAGTACCATTTATATTACGGTCTATAATTTAAAAACAGAAGAAATACATTATCAGATTGTAGGAAAGGTGTTGGTGGATGACAATGGGAATAAAATATTCAAACCGAAGTTGAGGAAAAGAGTCTTAAAGAGGATTCAAAAACACATAAAATTATAAGAAAACACTCTGTAAGAGTATTTAATTAATAAAAATATTTTTTATTTCAATAAACAAACCCTTGTAAACAAAGGGTTTGTTTTATTTTTTTTAACTTTTTTAAAAAAAGTGAACCTTTTTTAAAACCGAATCTACCTTTCTCTCGTAAATAATTGTGTAAACGTTTTAATAAATAAAAACACACAATTATGAAGACACGTAAAATTTTATTGGGTTTAGCTTCTTTAGCAATCCTTTCTGGAGCTATTATAGCAGCAGATCACATTGATGCACCTGCGGTGAAGGGTGGAACAAGCGACATCACAGACTTTTATGCTTTTGAAGCAGAGGACACAAATAACTTAGTTTTTGTAGCAAACATTCAAGGGTTAATTTCTCCAACAGAATCTGCATCAGCAGCATTCGATGAAGATGTATTGGTAGAATTCAATATAGATACCGATTCGGACAATGTAGAAGATATTGTTATCCAAGCAATTCCAAAGGGAGATAAAATGTACATCTACGGACCAGCTGCACCTAACGAAACTGGAGCAAACAGCACACTTTTAAGTGATATGTATAAAAGTATGGTAGATATTACTCCATACAGTGCTTCAGCAATTACCACTACAACAAATGCATCAGCAGTTACTGGTGTTAAAGCATTCGCAGGGTTAAGAGACGATCCGTTCTTTATGGATTTTGCACAGTACTCTGCAATTATAGGAGGAACAGCATCAGGGTTTAATGACCCAGGGGCAGATACATTTGCAGGAACAAATGTAAAATCCATCGTAGTAGAAGTACCAAAATCTATGGTGGGAGGATCAGGAACTATTAACACTTGGGTAACTACAAAAAGAAAAAAATAATCTAAAAAAACACAAAAATTATGATACGTAAAATAACAACTATAGGATGTATGTTACTTATAGCAGCAGTTTCGTTTAACTGTTCTAGTGACGATGATAACAATATGAGTGGTATAAAAATGGATGCCGTGTTTGAATTAGAAGATCAAATGGGAAGACCCGCTATAAATACTGTTTTTGTAGGTTCTGCGGAGAAAGATGTATTCAATACCACTTTACCAAAGGATCAAGGAGTAGCATTTGCATCAAAATTCAAAACAAATTTAGAAGCATTAAGTCCTGCTTTTAGCGAATCAACAGATAAAAACGCTTTGGGGCAAGATGCTACAGCATTTACCAATTTATTGGCAACAGATGTACTAAACGTAAGTTTAGATGGTAAAACTACTTTTTACGATGGAACCAATGTGCTAACAGGTAGAGCTTTGGCAGATGATGTAATTACAGTAGAATTATTATTGATTTTTGGAGGAGAAGATTTTACTGAAAATCCGACATTATCAAATGATAACGTAAGTGAAAATGATAAAGAGTTTTTGACTTCGTTCCCTTACCTAGCTTCCCCTTGGTAGAAATAAATTAAAATAAAATGCTAGTATTTTCTAGCATTTTATTTCACACTTAAAATCCCTTAAAATGAAAATATTAAAAACCCTATTGCTCTTTTTAATTATTACCGCTTGCAATAAAGAGCAAAAAGACATTGTACAGTTAAAAGATATAGAACCCTATTTACAAAAAGAGGATAGTAGCCTTTTAGAAAGCACTAAAAAAGATTTAGCTTTTTGGGAAGCCAAACTGGTTAAAAATCCTAGTCAGTTTCCATACTGTGTTAAAATAGCAGGATTAGAAAGTCAACTTTTTTCTAAAACTGGAAAAATTCAACACTTAAAGAATGCGGAATTTCACTTAAAAGAAGCGGTAGAAAAATCTGGTGGAAAACAATCAGGATACTTGAGAGCACTAGCAAGAAACTACATCTCTCAACATCAATTTAAAAAAGCATTGGCTTTATTAAAAGAGGCAGAGGTGAATGGTGATAAAAAACAAGAAACAATCAAAATGCTTTTTGATGTAAACTTGGAGCTAGGAGATCATAAAATTGCAGATTATTATTTAAGAGAAATAAGTGATAAAAGATCCTTTGATTACTTAATAAGGCTTGCTAAATGGAAGGATGCTCAAGGGAATTTAGAAGCAACTATTTCTTACATGGAAGAAGCCTTAGCAACAGTGAAAGAAAAAGGATATGAAGATTTGGAGTTGTGGTGTGTTACCAATTTGGCAGATTACTATGGTCATAATGGAGAAATAGAAAAATCGTACCAATACTACTTAAAAGCATTAGAAAAAGACAACACTAATTATTATGCACTTAAAAAAGTAGCTTGGATTTCTTTTTCTAATGATAAAGACACGAAAGAAGCGAAGAAAATTATTGCTGTATTAGATAAAAAATATAAAGGATTGGATTTAGATTTGTTAGCGTATGAAATAGCTACCTATGAAAGAAAAGAAGAGAAAGAAAAACTAACTAGCTATTGGACAAAAGTACAAGACACTTTGTATGGAGAAATGTATAACAAATACAATTTTGATATTCTAATGGATCAAGAAAAATATGAAGAAGCGTATAAGATTGCTGCAAAAGAAGTGGACAACAGACCAACGGCTGCATCTTATTCTATGTTAGCACTTGCTACTGCTTATACCAAAACCCCAGCTGGAGGAATGGAAATTTTAAAGAATCACGAAGTTGTAGAATGTTTAGAGCCAGAGGTGTTGTTGAGAGTGGCTAAAGTGTATCAGCTAAATCAAAGAAGAGATGCTTTGGAAATTCTTAAACATGAGTTGATGGGTGCAAGATTTGAATTAGGTCCTGTAAAAACAAGACAAATTTTAAAATTATAGGTAAATGATGGAAAGAATCATACTCATGACGATTTTACTTTTCTCCAGTATGGGTTTTTCTCAAACTTTTAAAGGGAAAGTTGTGGATGCTAAGAGCAATCCCGTTGTATATATGTTAATTACCAACACCAATAAAGGTATTCACGCCCATACGTCTATAGATGGAACGTTTGAGCTAGAAAACACAGGTGTAGGAGATGCAATCGTATTTTCTAAAATGGGATACGATACCAAAAAAATAACTTTTGAAAAAAACAATAAAACCTTTGTTATTAATAGAAGTATAGTTGCTTTGGATCAAGTTGTGTTATCTAAAGGAGTAGACTATTCTAGTATTGTTACAGATTTAGATATTCAAAAGAATCCAGTTAAATCATCACAAGAAGTATTAACCAAAGTGCCTGGTTTAATTATTGGTCAGCATGCAGGTGGTGGTAAGGCAGAACAAATATTTTATCGTGGTTTTGACATTGATCACGGAACGGATTTAGAAATTAAAGTTGATGGAATTCCGGTAAATATGGTATCGCACGCACATGGTCAGGGGTACGCTGATTTGCACTTTGTGATTCCTGAAACCATTGATAAGCTAGATTTTAATGCGGGAGTTTACAACCCAAAACAGGGAAATTTTGCCACAACAGGTACGGTAAATATCAAAAGTAAAGAAACCTTAAAAAACAATGCTTTACAGTTAGAAGCAGGTCAGTTTGATACGCAACGATTGTTGTTTATGAATTCCTTCATCAAAGAAGAAAATCAGCACGCCTATGTTGCAACAGAATACATTCGTTCGGATGGACCTTTTGAAAGTCCACAAAACTTTAAACGATTAAACATTAGTAGTAAATACACAGGTAGGTTTCAAAATACAAAAATGATTTTCTCTTTTTCTCATTTTATGAGTAGTTGGAGTGCATCAGGACAAATTCCAGAAAGAGCCGTTGCTGATGGAAGTATTACCCGATTTGGAGCTATTGACGATACCGAAGGAGGAGAAACATCTAGAACCAATGTGTCTTTAAATGTGATCAAAAAAAATAGCGATAATTCTAAGCTGAATCACTTAGTATACTATTCGAATTACAATTTTGATTTGTATTCCAATTTCACTTTTTTCTTAGAGAATCCTGTAGATGGGGATCAAATTTATCAAAAAGAGAGAAGGAATTTATTTGGATATCAAACAGATTATCAAAAGAAATACGATTTAGAAAATGTAGAACTTACTGTGAATGGAGGTGTTGGATTTAGAACAGATCGCGTAGGTGATAACGAATTGTCCAGTACTAAGAATAGAACAGAGATTTTAGAAAGAATTCAGCAAGGAAAAGTAAACGAAACAAATTTCTTTAGTTACCTAAGTACAGATTTTGAAATTGGAAATTGGAATATAAAACCTGCTTTACGATTTGATAGATTTAATTTTGGGTATGAAAACTTTTTAATTGCAGACAAGACATTAAAAGAGCAAAATGCATTAATTGTAAGTCCAAAATTAAGTTTTACCTATACACCAAATCAAAATTTTCAAACCTATGCTAAGGTTGGGCAAGGCTTCCATACCAACGATAGTAGATTGATTTTAGAATCCGAAGCAGATGATATTCCAAAAGCGTATACTGCTGATTTAGGATTTGTTTGGAAATCAACTCAAAATCTACTGGTTGGATTGACTACTTGGGGAATGTTGTCAGAGCAAGAGTTTGTATATGTAGGTGATGCAGGGGTGGTAGAGCCTAATGGTGCTTCTGTAAGGAAGGGGGTGTCTTTAAGTACAAGATATCAACCAGTGAAATCATTATTTCTTAACATCAATGCAGATTATACACACGCTCGTTTTAGAGACGAAGCAAACGGTGAAGATTATGTGCCTTTAGCTCCAAACTTTAGTTTAAAAGGAGGATTGACTTACAAAAAAGATTTAGGTTTTTACGGAAGTATAGATGTATTGCATTTAGCAGATAGACCAGCAAATGAGGATAATTCTATTGTAGCAGATAGTTATACAGTAACTCATTTGAATATGGGGTACGAATGGGAAAAGATTGCTTTAGGAGTTCAAATTCAAAATTTATTTGATGTAGCATGGAATGAAACCCAATTTGCAACAGAATCTAGATTGGCAAGTGAAACGGAATCCGTAGAAGAAATTCATTTTACACCAGGAACACCGTTTTTTATTAAAGGAAGTATATTATATAAGTTTTGATAGGTTTTAGTTTTATTAGAGTTTGGGTGGGGTCACCTTTTAATCAACTTGGGTGATCCTGCCTTTTTAAGAAACCAAAAAATGCAAAGGTTATTACAAAATTAAATAAAATTATTGAAGTTTATTTTTAGGGGTGAAAAGGAGGAGTCATCTTTAGGGGTATGGATGGCTCCCTTTTCAATTAATGATAAATAACAAACAGCCCTTTTTTTATAGCACTTTTTTTAACAGGGTTATGTAGAGCTATCTTAGGGGTAGGATAGCTCTGCTCTTAATTAAAGGGTTTAAATAAAAATATTATTTAGGGGTTTTTTTAGAAAGTTAGAACTCAGTTACCTTAATAAGGGTAGTTAGGTAGCTAAGTTTCTAACAAAAAAAGTCTACTGGAAACAGTAGACTTTCTTTGTTTTATGTAAAGTTTTCTTTGTTAAGACACTTTGGTCAATCCAAGAGTGTATAATTGTTCTAATGTAGGAGAAACACTTCCTCCTACTGGTTCTAAAGTAATTCCAAAAGCTTGAGAAGCATTGGTGTTGTTTACTTTAATAAAACGGTCTCCGTTGTTATAAGCATCTAAAGTTCCTAAACTTGTAGGGGTTAATGGATTTAAGGTTAAAGACCATAACTGATATACTTTTCCCTCCGGAGCAGGTGGTAACCCGCTAAGATCTAAGTACATTTCATCTTTATTCTTATCCCAATATACTGCAGCGTAACTTTCTGGAGCTACTTTTTGTCCAGCCAAATCTATTTTTAACGTTTCTTTAGAAGACATAAAGGCAATTACCTCCTCTTTGGTGTTCAATTCTAGTTTTGTTGAAATCAACTCCTCTTGTAAGGTTTCGTTGCTTGCAATTTGTTCTGTTAAGCTCTTATCAACAGTTTGTTTGCTAACGTAGGCTCCAAACAGCCCAATAGCAAAAACAATACTAGCTGCCCATCCTACATAGCTGTATCTACGTATCGGAATTACTTTGGTGTCCTTTCTTTTGATGGATTTTGATAAAGCTGTAAAAGAAGGAGCTTTTAAGTTTTTAGGCTTGCTAACTTCGGCAATTTTTACAACTTTTTGTTCAATGCTTTTAACGTATTCTTTGATTTCTGGATATTGTTGAATATAAGAATACACTTCATAACTATCTTCCCTATTAAGGATTCCAGCTACGTAGAGTTCCAATATTCCAGATTCAATATATTCTTTAGTATTTATCATTTCTCTAACGTATTTAGACTTAATTTTAAAGTACTAAGACAACTTCTACTTCTAGTTTTTACAGTTCCTAAAGGAATATCTAACTCTTCAGATGTTTCTCTTTGTGTATATCCTTTGTAAAAAATCAAATCGATGAGTTTTCTACATTTTTCAGAAAGCTTTTTAATACCTGCTATTAAGATTTTTTCTTCATCGCCAGCTTCTTTTTCCTCTGGCTCTGATATATTTACGAAAATATCAATGCTTTGGTTCTTTTTTAAGTCCTTATATTCTTTAGATCTTGTCTTATCAATAGCAGCGTTTCTAGAGATGTTTAACAACCATGTAAAAAAACGACCACGTTTAGGAGAATAGCTCCCAATGTTGTTCCAAACTTTTAGAAATACCTCTTGTAAAAGGTCTTTAGACAGGTCTTCATCTTGCAAAATATTATGAATTACACCTAGCATGCTTTCGTGATACATTTCGTATAATTTTTCATAGGCTTTTAAATCTTTTTCTTCTTGAAATTTTTTAACCAGAGCATCAACTGCATCCATAAGCGTTTTTTTGAATTCGTCAGAAAATTAGTGATAATAATTCAAACATGGATCAATTAATAGACATAGAGTTGGATGTTAATTCTTTTGTAATTGAATTTAAATATTGGCAAGGTTGTTGTCTACAGCTACCAAGAAAATTTTAAAATTATTTATGATGAAGAAAAATTACACTTTTCTAGTATTGTTATTTGGAGCAATTTCATGTTTTGCTCAAAAAGAAACCTCTTCTGTGGTTAAAAACATGTATAATATTCAAACTGGTTTTGGGTTGTGGGCAAATAATGAAACAAGATTGTCACCCGAAGTAGCTTTAAGGTCCGAGGTAGGTTTTAGTGGAGGTTATAGACAGAGTTTTGATAAATCTACATTGGCTTTTGTTCCTGGTTTATCTTTGGAGCCAAGATGGTATTTTAACTTAAAAAAAAGAGCTAAAAAGGGAAAGGATATTTCTTTTAATAGTGCGAATTATTGGTCTGTTAAAGCTTTTTTAATTTCAGATAGTTTTGTGATTGCTACAAATGATGATTTAACGGTTTTAGATAACGATAGGTTGCATTTAACAGCTAATTGGGGATTAAAAAGAAATTTCTCAGAACATTGGAATTATGAATTTGGGATAGGATTTGGAACTAATTTATTGCACAGAGACAGAGACTACTTTTTTGGAAGAGAAGAATCGCCTATTGTTGGAAACTTAACACTAAGACTAGGGTTTAAATTATAGTGTAATTCTTTACGCTAAAACACATTTTGTGTAAGATTTTAGTTTGTCATTAGACAAAAGGATTCAACTAGTTAGAATAAGACCAAATAACGTATCTTTGCAGTCTAAAATTAAGAGTGATTCCATGAGTATTACAAAATCAGATATTAAAGGAGTTTTAGAAACAATTACTGCTCCCGGAGAGGGAAAGAGTTTAATTGAAAATAACAATGTAACAAACGTTGTTATTTTTGAAAACGAGGTAATTGTAGACGTAAAAATTAGCAATCCTACTTTACAAGCAAAAAAGAAAACAGAAACAGAAATTGAAAAAGCAATTGTAGCTCAGTTTTCGGAGGCTAAAGTAAAAGTAAACTTAACGGTAGAAGCTAAAAAGGAAGCCCCTAAAGCAAACCCTAATTTAATAAAAGGAGATAAAATTCCTGGAATTCAAAACATAGTAGCCGTGGCTTCTGGTAAAGGAGGAGTAGGGAAATCTACGGTTACCGCTAACATGGCTATTACTTTGCAAAAAATGGGGTTTAAAGTTGGTGTTTTAGATGCCGATGTATACGGTCCTTCTATGCATATTATGTTCGATGTTGCTAGAGAAAAACCAATCTCTGTGAATGTAGATGGGCGTTCTAAAATGAAGCCTGTAGAAAACTACGGAATTAAGTTATTGTCTTTAGGTTTCTTTACAGATCCTAACGAAGCTGTAATTTGGAGAGGGCCAATGGCTTCTAAAGCCTTAAATCAGATGATTTTTGATGCTGATTGGGGAGAATTAGATTTCTTATTGATTGATTTGCCTCCAGGTACAGGAGACATTCACTTATCTATAGTACAAGCACTACCTATTACTGGAGCGGTTGTAGTTAGTACACCACAGAATATTGCTTTGGCAGATGCTAAAAAAGGAGTTGCTATGTTCGAACAAAAGAACATAAAAGTTCCTGTTTTGGGAATTGTAGAAAACATGAGTTACTTTACTCCTGCGGAGTTGCCAGATAATAAATACTATATTTTTGGACAAGATGGTGCTAAGAATTTAGCAGAGGATTTAGAGGCTGCTTTCTTAGGAGAAATTCCTTTGGTGCAGAGCATTAGAGAAGCGGGGGATGTTGGTCATCCTGCGGCTTTACAAGATGGAACTCCACAAGAGTTAGCATTTAAAGAGATTACCAAGAATATGGCTGCTCAATTAATTAAGAGAAACGAGGACTTACCACCTACAGAAGTGGTTAAAATTACAACAATGAGTGGTTGTTCTACCAAATAATAAATTAGTATATTTAGACCGATAATAAATAAAGCAATATGACAGCAGAAGAATTACAGGAGAAAGTAGAAGTTGCCTTAGAAGAAATTCGTCCTTTCTTGTTAACAGATGGAGGTGATATTTCTTTAGTAGCTATTGAAGATAATGTTGTAAAGGTAAAGTTAATGGGAGCTTGTGTTGGTTGTAATGTAAACCAAATGACCCTAAAAAATGGGGTAGAGGCTACTATTAAAAAACACGCTCCACAAATAGAGAGTGTTATAGACGTGAGCTAAATTTTAAGCAATATAAAAGTTATAAAACCACAAAGTATCTTAAGTTTTTAAGATACTTTTTTTGTGTATTTTTATTTTTGAAAATTAACTTAATTACATCTCGACACTTCGACTCAACTCAGTGCAGGCTGCTCGATGACCCTCGGTGTTTGAGCGGAGACGAGAACTGAATTCTAAATTTTAAAATGAGGTAAAGTATGAAATATACCAAGATTCCAAATACAGATATTAAAGTTTCTAAAATCTGTTTAGGTTCCATGACGTGGGGACAACAAAATACAGAGGCAGAAGGACATGAACAGTTAGATTATGCTTTTGAACAGGGAGTAAATTTTATAGATACTGCTGAGTTGTATTCCATTCCTAGTAGAAAGGAAACGCAAGGAAGTTCAGAAAGAATTATTGGTACCTGGATGCAAAATAAAAAGAGAGAAGATGTGGTAATTGCAAGTAAAATTGCAGGTCCAATGGCTATGTTTTCTCATACCAGAGAGCCACAACCTTATACAAAAGAATTGATCTTTGATATAGTAGAAGGAAATTTAGCTCGTTTAAAAACCGATTATATCGATGTGTATCAATTGCACTGGCCAGACAGAAATGTAAATTTCTTTGGAAACTTAAATTATAAGCACAATCCAAATGAGGGATGGGAGGATAAGATTGCTGAGCTTGTAGAAGCAATGGATGCACTGGTAAAACAAGGGAAAATTCGTCATTACGGATTGTCTAATGAGACTCCTTGGGGAACTATGAGACATTTAAACGAAGCAGACTCAAAAGGTTTGTCTCGTTGTAAAACGATGCAGAATCCTTATTCATTATTAAACAGAAGCCTAGAGGTAGGTCTTTCGGAAGTAATGATGCGTGAGAATGTTGGTTTGTTGGCTTATTCACCATTAGGTTTTGGAGTGTTGTCAGGAAAGTATTTTAATGGTCAATTGCCAGAAGGGTCTAGAGTAAAGTTGTTCCCTAACTATGTTAGATATAGCAACAAAGAAGCAATGTTTTTAGCTGAAAAGTACAATGAGTTGGCTATAAAACACGGATTAAGTTTGGTGGAGTTATCCTTAGCTTTTATTGAACAGCAACCATTTTTAACCTCAACTATAATTGGAGCGACTAAGATGGAGCAGTTAAAAGAGAACATTGGTACGATTCATGTTACATTATCCGAAGAAATATTAAAGGAGATTGACGAGATTCACAAGTTGCAACCGAATCCGGCTCCTTAAGAAGAAAAATGAAAAATTTGCTATGGATATTTCTTCTAATTTTTCTACAAAAATCGTTCTCCCAAAAAAAAGAAAATGATTCACTTAACGTAGAAAAGTTAGAAGAAGTTGTTCTTAGGAACAAGAATAAGGTTAAGTCTAAAAACCCCAATACAGATGTTATCTTTTTTTCTAATGAAGATTTAAAGAAAGCTGTTACCATAATGGGGGAGACAGATCCTATAAAACTAATACAGCTAAGTTCTGGAGTGCAAACTGGAGCCGAAGGACAGTCTGGTTTTATGGTTAGAGGGGGAAATCCGAGTATGAATCTTGTGTATTTGGATGATATTTATTTGCATAATATATCTCATATTGGTGGTTTTTTTCCGCTCTTGAATTCAGATTACATTAAAAACTTATCCTTTTACAAAGGTGGTTTTAATGCCGAAGATGGAGGTAGACTGTCTTCTATTACCAAGATAAATTCCAAAACAAGTTTAGGAGAAGAAACAACCATGGGGAGTATAGGTCTTTTGGTGGCTAAATTGACTACTACCATTAATTTAAAAGATTGGAATACCAAAATACTAGTATCGGGTAGACGTACTTATTTGGAGGCGATTAATGCGTTAATGGGGGCTTCTGTTTTAGGAGAAGGAAAAGGCTATTATTTCTATGATTATTTATTAAAAGTAGAAACGAGAATCAACCAAAAAAATAAAATTGCATTTACAAATTTTAATACCAAAGATGCTTATGAAAGTCATGAAGAGGTAAAGAAGTTAAATTTAGATTGGAAAAATAGCCTCTTAGGTGTTTCTTGGTCTTACAATTCATTTTCAAATTTTAAGAATATATTATCTATATCTAGTAGTGATTTTAAATTGACGAATACCACGGATGATTTTCCTTTCAATTACGCTTTTTCCTCTAAATACGCTATATGGTCACTTAAAAATACAAGTTCTCTAGTGCTAAAAAATCACAGTTTAGATTTTGGGTTTGCTGTAAATAAAATTAAGAATACCCCTAAAGATGTAAGAGCAGATATTTTAGGAGAAACACAAATTGATATTCAGAATGATAATGACTCTGACTTATTAGAAAATAGTATCTTTTTTCAAGATTTATGGAAGCTTAAAGAGAATATAAGTCTAAAAGGAGGAGTAAGGCTTACCAATTATCAACTAAATAGCAATGGTAATTTTAATAGCTGGTATGTAGAACCAAGAGTAAGTTTGCATTACGAGTTTAAAGATAGTCAGGCTATAAAATTATCGTACCAGTATTTACGACAATACTTGCATCAGGCTAGAATTAATACGTTTAGCATGCCAGTAGAATATTATATACCTACCAACAATAATTTACCGTTTCAGAAAAGCAATCAAGTAAGTGCGGGTTATTATTTTGATAGCAAAAATATATCAGGAGAAATAAGTACTTATTACAAACACATAAACGATTATTCTGAGTTTAAAAATGGAGCGTTAAACAATCTTTTTAATTCTGATTTGTACAATGATGTAGTAATAGGAAGACTAAATTCTTATGGTATTGAAACTCATTTAGAGGCTAGGTTTAAAAAAATAAACGGGTCTATTAACTATACTTTTTCTAGAACCAAAGCTAAGTTTAGCGAGATAAATGATGGGAAATTGTTCCCCGTTGTTTTTGATAGACCTCATAATTTAAATGTAGCATTGAGTTATAAATTAACAGATAGGTTAAGTTTAAACGGATTGTTTGTTTTTACGAGTGGACAGAATTACACGCCTATTAAAGATATTAGAATAGTTAATGAGTTCTTGGTGTTAAATTTTGGAGATAAAAATAGTGCTCGTTTTCCTAGCTATCATCGTTTAGATGTAGGGGTGAATTATCAATTTAAGAAAAGGAGGAATTTTACATCTTCTTTAGATTTTACTATTTACAATCTTTACAACAGGCAAAATACATTTTATATAAATCATGTGGTGGACGGAAGTATAGAGGAGAATAATTTTACCATTAATTCTTTTTACGAAAGTTTGTTTCCAATAATTCCATCCTTAACATGGAGCTTTAGTTTTTAATAGAAATGAAAAAAATTGTATCCGTTTTTTTGTGCTTAATCTTTCTCTCTTGTGATGATACCCAACAAGTAGAAAGCTTGTATTCTGAAGCATTAACGGTAGAGGGGTATGTAACCGAGGGAGAGTTTGTAAAAGTTTACTTAACGTCTAATTTACCTTTTCAGGGAGAAATTGCAGAGCGAGATTTGTTAATAGCCGAAGAAGGAAGAGCCAAGGTAGTAGTTAGCGATGGAATAGAAGAGGAGATATTAACACTAACCAGAGATGATTCTAGATATCCTAATTTATACTATCAAACAAAGCGAATGAAAGGAAGGGTTGGAGTAAAGTACAATCTTACCGTAAATTTAAAAGGAGTAACCTATTTTGCAGAAACAACCGTGCCTTCTCAGCCAATTGTTAAGTCTATAGCGGTTATTAATGGAGGAAAAGAAGGAGATAGAGCAATTCAGATAAAAATGGAAAATTCAACGGAGATTGAATATTATAAGGTGCTGATAAAAAACAGAATCGAAGAAAGTTATTCTTGGGCTAACCCTTATTTGTTTTCTACAGAGTTAGCAAATAAAGAAGAAGACTTAAATTTAGTTTTAAAGTATTCCGAGTATGTAGGACAAGAAGAAATTAACAAATTGTACTTTTTGAATACCTACGACATTGAATTGGTGAAAATAGCTAAGGCAGAGTATGAGTTTTTTAAAAGTGCTTATGGCGATGTAACTACGCTTTTAATCACAGGTACTTTTGCTGAGAATATTGAGAGTAACATACAAGGAGGAAACAATGTACTAGGTTTTTGGACGGGAGAAAATAGATTAGAGTTTGAGGTTGAGATAAACTAAAAAAGGTGAATTCATTTAGAATTCACCTTTTTATTAATTTATGGATTCGTATTATTTTTAGTCAGCTTTTAATCTAGAATAAAAGTCTTTAAACGTTTCTCCAAAATAAGCTTCTAATGATGATGTTGTACCGTCCTCAAATACTAATTCAATATTTGATCCTTCTATAAATCTACCAGTAGCGATCTGTTCTTCATCAAATAATAAAGAAATTTTTACATGTTCATTTAAAAGATTGATATCTTCCTCTAGAGTGTCAAATTCGACATCTCCTTTAGGGGCAATATCAAATTTAATTTTAGTTTTACCCATTGAAATATTGGCATTGGCTAGACTTAAAAAGTCTTCTATTGGATTGTCTTCAATATCCTCTGGAGTTCCATCGTTTAAGGGGCTAAAATCTCCTTTTGTAGAAAGTTCAGTACTAAAAACTAGCGTATTTCCTATTTGTAAAGTAGTAAACCCACTTGTTTCTTTATTGTCATCAGATTTGCTGAATTCAGTTTTGTAAACTAAGTCTCCTTTACCAATAATAATTTCGTTAAAAACAGAATTTGGCAAGTATTTGTCATTGTCAATAGAAACAACATAATTGTGTGTAAAGTGAGTTTCTCCATTTACAGTAAGTACCATTTTTAAGCTGGTTGGAATTTCATCCCAAGAATCGTGAACTAAAGTATCAAACTCAGAAATAGTTAAAACAAAGTTCTTACCATCTTCGGAGATAGAAATTACAATTTTACCAGAATCTGCCCAAGTAAAATCAAAATCACCTGTGGATTCATTCCAAATATAGGTTCCTGTATTTTCTTTAAAACCCTCTAATATGGCCGATGAATCTTCTCCATCAATAGCACCGATAGTAGGTATACGAGAAGATTTAGAGTCAATAGATTCTTTTATAACTCCCATAGATTTTAGAGCCAATTCTACAGATTGGATTTCTTTGGGATTAAAATTACTTACATTCATCTGCTTAAGGAAGGCATTAATTTCAATTGCAGATGTTTCTTCAGAATTGAAATCGCCAACAACATCGTAAAGATTTAGTATGTTGTCTTCCATTTTCTGTTTGTTAGCTTCAACTTCGTTGACTTTGTTGTTGGTTTCGGGGGAATCACTACCTCCACAAGAAACACTTAAAATGGATAAAGCACAAACAGCCAGTGCTTGGATTGTTTTTTTCATGACAATTTTTATTTAATACTAACCTAGGTTATCAAAATGTGTACCAAATATATGTGTTTGATATTAAATAAAGCTAGTACTAAAGTCGTATATTTTGAAGGGTTTAAGTTATTTTAAATGCATCTTTTTGTATTCCTTAGGCCCTACGCTTTTAATCTTTTTAAATTGTCTGTTAAAGTAACTTAGGCTGTTGTAGCCACAGTCAAAACAAATTTGAGAAACACTCATGTCTGTTTCTATAAGGAGTTTAGAGGCTTGGGCAATTCTAAGGCTATTTACATATTCTGTAAATGTTTTTTTAGTTCGTTTTTTAAAGTATCTACAAAAGGCAGGAGTAGACATGTGGACTTTTTTTGAAAGCTCCTCTAGAGAAATATCGTGTTTAAAATTGGTGAAAATATAGTTAATTACTTCTTGAAAAATTTTACTGTCTTTTGCTTGGTATAATTGAGAGTCGTGAGAAATAGACAATAGTTTTTGATCGGTTTCTAAACTTAGCCTGTCTAATAGGTTGTAAAAATGAATTAATTGATCAAAGCCCTCTTTTTGTAATAGCTCAAAAAAATCATCTTTATAGCTTTTACTATTCAAGAATTTAATTCCACTTGCTGATTTTTTTAATAACAGGTGAATGTGATTCATTTCCGGTAGCGGGTTCTTAAAAAACAAATCGGGTTTAAACTGTATCACCACACTATGAGCTTTTTTTTCTTTCTGATTGTAAAAAGCATCATCACACCTCCAGTAATGAGGAACAGAGCTGCCAATTAATACCAAATCTCCTTCTTTATACAGTTCTGCACTAGAACCTACAAAACGAGTTCCATATCCTTTGTGAATATAGGTTAATTCGTATTCTGTATGAAAATGCCAAGGAGAATCAAAATAAAACTGTTCAAACTCTGTAATGTTAAAAGATCTGTTAAAAGGTTGATTTATAAGTTCTTTAATTGCTTTCATAAGCGTAATACATCCAATATTGATGGTTGAAATTAATTAGAAGTTAATATAGTTCAAATAATTGATAATATTCGAAAAATAACCAACAAATAATAGTGTCATTTTTGTCTTACTCAAAATGAACAACAATACCTATTAATATGGATAAAAGTAAAATGGCATGTCCTTTTGCGCATGCAAGAGAAGAGAAAGGATTTGGAGACATGAACGATCAGGACGATCCAGTAAAAATCTTATTAAGATTAAAAGACGTTCGTAAGTCTGCTAAAAACTGGAAAACGTTTCAGTCTGGAGGAGAGGAAGTTGGAAGAATCGTAGTGCCATCAGAAGTACATATTAGAGATATAAGACAAATTCCTTTTGAAGTAGATCCACCACAGCATACAGATTACCGTAACTTGGTAGAGCCATGGTTTAAGAGACCTAATGATGAAGCGTATCAAGCACAGTTAAAAGATATTGTAAATGTGGTTTTGGATGATGTTTTGACAAAGGATGCTATTGAGGTGGTTGAGGAGTTTTCTTTGGTCATTCAGTCTAGAGCATTAACGGTATTGTTAAACACTCCTTTTGAAGAATCGGATACTTGGATTGGATGGGGAACACATGTATTTAGAAGTGAAGAATCCTCTTTAGATGCAGACAAGGCAAATATTTTATACGATTACATCGATAAAGAAATTGACAGAGCAGCTGAGAATTCTACAGGAGATTTATACTCTGTTTTATTAAACTCTGAAGTTGATGGAAGAAAATTAACCAAGGAGGAAGTTAAAGGAGTAATGATTTTAACTTTTGCAGGAGGACGTGATACCGTAATTAATGCTATTACGAATTCTATGGCCTACTTTGCAGAGCACCCAGAAGCTTTAGCTCGTATTAAAGAAAACCCAGATATGATTAATATGGCTATTGAAGAGTTAATTCGTTATTATTCTCCATTAACACACATGGGTAGAGTAGTAACAGAAGATACTCAAGTATGTGAGCAAGATATCAAAGCACAGTCTAGAATTTCTTTATGTTGGGCATCTGCTAACAGAGACGAGAAAATTTTTAAAGATGCAGAAGAGGTTGTGTTAGACAGAAAAGTAAATCCGCACGTAAGTTTTGGATTTGGAACACACAACTGTTTAGGAGCTACACATGCAAGAGCTTTGTTGCGAATTATCTTATCAGAAATGGTACAGAAAGTAGGTTCTATAGACATTTTAGAACACGAAGATAATATTGAAGACTTAGACGAATTTAAGAGAAAGGTTGGATTTCATTCATTAAAAGTAAAATTCAACGGATTAAAATAACAACAAACAACAAGAAATAAAAAGAACAACTATTATGGCTAAAATAACATTTATAACAAAAGACGGAGAAAAAGTAACTGTAGAAGGAGATTCAGGAAATGTAATGCAGTTGGCAGTAAACAATGGAGTAGAGGGAATTGATGGAGACTGTGGTGGAGTTTGTTCTTGTGCAACATGTCATGTATTTGTAGCAGAGGGAGATATGGATAAAGTAGGTGAAGCTGGTGAGATTGAAGCAGATATGTTAGAGTTAGAAGACAATGTATCAGATAACAGCCGTTTGTGTTGTCAAATAGAGATTTCTGATGCAATTGATGGAGTTGAATTGACCGTTGCTAAAGAAGACTAACGCTATTTTTAATTTATTGATACGTGTTTACGTTTATCAGTAAATTGTTACAACAGGTCATCCAGCAGTCTGCACTGAGCCGAGTTGAAGTGTTGAGATGTAACTTACCTTAAATTTTAAAATTGAATTACCAGAATGTCACAAAATAAAACATGTGTAGTAATTGGAGCCAGTCACGGTGGAGTAAACTTTGCTTTTGCTTTACGTAAAGAAGGATGGGAGGGGAATATTATCTTGTTTGATAAAGATGAAACCGTTCCTTATCATAGACCTCCCTTATCTAAAAAATATTTGGAGTTAGAAGACAGTATCCAAAACAACTTGTTAAAACCTTTAGAGAGTTACGATAAGGAAAATATTACCTTATCTTTAGGAAAAGAGGTTGCTAAGATTGATAAAGAGAACAAAACTATTGTTTTAAATGATGGGACTTCTCAGTCTTATGATGTTTTGGTATTGGCTACGGGAGCAAGAGCGTTTGTACCCCCAATTACTGGAATTAAAGAGGCTAAAAATATTTTTACGTTGCGTAATGCCAACGACGTAGCTGGAATTCGTGAAGCATTCCATGCAAGTTCTGATAAAAAAGTAGTGGTAATTGGTGGAGGGTACATTGGTTTAGAAACAGCCGCTTCTTTAAAGAAATTAGGAGCTGAGGTTACTGTTTTAGAACGCGAAGAAAGAATTTTAGCACGTGTAACCACACCTCATTTATCTGAGTTTTTTACCAATCTTCACGAATCTAATGGCGTGAATATTTGTGTAAACAAAGGAGTTACAGAAATAAAATCAGAAGGAGATCAAAACACAGTGGTTTGTGCAGATGGTGCTACCTATACTGCAGATATTATTATTGTTGGGGTTGGAATTAAAGTAAACTTAGAGTTGGCTTCTGATATTGGATTGACAATTAACAATGGAATTGAGGTAGATACAGCTGCAAAAACATCAGCGGATGATATTTACGCAATAGGAGATTGTACTTTTCATTACAACAAAATTTACGATACCCATGTAAGATTAGAATCTGTACAAAATGCAGTAGACCAAGCAAAAGTAGCGGCAGCAAATATTTGTGGTAAAGAAACAGTTTACGATGCTTTGCCTTGGTTCTGGTCAGATCAGTACGATGTGAAACTGCAAATTGTAGGATTGTCTCAAGGTTTTGATGATGTAGTAGTACGTGAAGAAGGAGAAAAGAAATTCTCGTTGTGGTATTTCAAAGGAGACAAATTGTTAGCTGTAGATTCTATCAATAATGGTAAGAGTTACGTGTTAGGAACCAAGTTTATCAAAGCAAATGCAAGTATTGATAAAGAAAAATTAGCAGATCCAACATCAAATTTAAAAGAGATTAAAAAAGACTAAAACAAACGACAATATAATGAGTAACGATAATTTTATTACATGTAAAGCGGCCATTTCTGTAGGAGATGGAAAGTTTACCATAGAAGATATAAAGGTAAAATCTAACCCAGAAAAAGACGAGGTTTTAGTAAAGATGAAAGCCTCAGGTTTGTGTCATACAGATCATGATTCTTTAACATGGGGAATGCCTATTGTATTGGGACACGAAGGAGCAGGTATTGTAGAAGCTGTAGGGCCAGATGTAGACAATGTAAAAGTAGGAGATGAAGTTATTTTAAACTGGGCAACACCATGTTATACGTGTTTCCAGTGTCAGGAAGGAAACCAGCATATTTGTGAAACAAATTCACCTGTAATTGCAAATCATGCAGGGAAACTACCAGGAGGACATGTAGCAATTGAAGGAACTACTTGGAATGAAGAACCTATAGAGCGTTCTTTTAATATTGGTACGTTATCAGAATATGCGTTAGTTCGTGCTTCTGCTTGTGTTAAAAAAACAAGTAAAAAATTATCTTTTGAATCTGCTTCTATTGTATGTTGTGGGGTAATGACAGGGACTGGTTCTGTATTTAATACAGCAGATTTAAAAATGGGAAGTTCTGCCGTTGTTTTAGGAACTGGAGGAGTTGGATTAAATGTAATTCAGGCTGCAAGAATCTCTGGGGCTGCAAAAATTATTGCAATTGATATTAATGAAAACCGTTTGGAATTAGCAAAACAATTTGGAGCTACCGATGTGATTTTAGCAGATAGAGAAGACAAAGGGTTGATGCAAGCAGCAGAAAAAGTAAAAGAGATGACAGGTGGTAGAGGTGCAGATTATGCTTTTGAATGTACTGCTGTTCCTGCTTTAGGAGCTGCTCCTTTGGCAATGGTGCGTAATGCAGGTACTGCCATTCAGGTAAGTGGTATAGAAGAGGAAATTACCATTGATATGCGTTTGTTTGAATGGGATAAGAAATACATTAACCCTTTATATGGGTCGGCAAGACCAGAGATGGACTTTCCTAAATTAGAAGCGTTGTACGATAAAGGCGATTTAATGCTTGATGAAATGATTACTAATACTTATCCGCTGGATAATTTAGATCAAGCATTTGAAGATATGCTAAGTGGAAAGAATGCAAAAGGAGTAATTACTTTTGATTAATTCAATTCACATAAAAAATTAAGCTAGTATTTTGTAAATAGGCTTCCTTTTTGGAGGCCTATTGTGCTAGAAAAACCAATTGTAAAAAAAGACAACTAACACTTATAACCTTAAAAAATGTTAAAAACCAAAGCCAAGTTCCTTTTTGTAATGCTAATGATGTTAGCGATACAAATGCAAGGACAAAGTAGAAAAGTAGCATTGCTAAAAGAATGGAAATTTAGTCAATACGATGATGGAGCATCTTTTCAATCAACATTTAATGATGCTGAATGGAAGGATGTAGAAGTCCCTCACGATTGGGCAGCCGAAGGAGAGTTCTCTTTTGCGAATGATATTCAGTTAACTCAAGTAGTACAGGACGGAGAGAGAAAAGCAAAATTTCGTTGTGGTCGTTCAGGGGCATTACCTTATACAGGTATTGGTTGGTATAGAACCCACTTTAACGTAATAGATACAAGTAAAGTGTACGACTTATTGTTCGATGGAGCTATGAGTCATGCCAAGGTATACATCAACGGAAAATATGTTGGAAGTAGACCTAATGGTTATGTCTCTTTTCATTTTGATGTAAGTTCTTTTGTGAAAAAAGGAGACAATGTATTGGCGGTACGTTTGGAAAATTTTAACAGTCAGTCTAGATGGTATCCTGGAGCAGGATTGTATCGTAAAGTAAGTTTAATTCAAAAAGAAAGGAACCATATTCCTACTTGGGGAGTTTATGTAACAACTCCTGTAATTGAAAAAAGAAAGGCAGTTGTTCATGCAGAAGTATCTCTAGATGTAGAGGGATTGGTAACTGTAAAGAACGAAATCATCAATGCAGAAGGTAAAGTAGTTGTAACAGATGTTCAGGTAGTAGATGCTTCTGAAGTAAAAAAAGCGACTACAGATTTACAGTTAAAAAAGAAGGATGTTACTTTATGGGATCTTAAGAATCCTTATTTATATAGATTAAGAAGTACAATAATTACAAACGGACACGAAAGTGATGTTGTGCTAACCCCTTTTGGAATTAGAAAATTAGCATTTGAGTTAGATGGTTTTTATTTAAACGGAAAGAAAACACGTTTTAACGGAGTAAACATGCACCACGATTTAGGACCTACTGGAGCTGCTTTTTATCCGAATTTGTTTAGAAGACAAATGTTAAAGATGAAAGAAATGGGGGTAAATGCTATTCGTTTTTCTCACAATCCACCAGCACCAGAAGCTTTAGATATTTGTGATGAATTAGGGCTGTTAGCTATTGATGAAGCTTTTGATGAATGGCAAATAGGAAAGGTAATCAATGGGTATTCTCATGATTTTGACAAATGGGCTGAGACAGATTTAACAGAAATGGTGTACAGAGATCGTAATCACCCATCTGTAATTATGTGGAGTATTGGTAATGAGATTTTAGAACAGTATAGAAATGATCCTAATGATATAACGGGTTATTTAAATGCTATTGTAAAAAAGGTAGATACCACACGTGCTACTACTTGTGGTTTTAACAACCCTTTAAAGTCTTTACCAAATGGAATGGCTTTAAAAGTAGATGTAGCAGGGTTTAATTACAAGCCAGGATCGTATCATATTTTCCGTAAAAAATATCCAAACTTAAAGTTTTTTGCAAGCGAAACAGGGGGGATGGTTAGTTTAAGAGACACCTACAGATTCCCAGTTGTATTTGATAGTATTAGAGACAAAAGAGGTTTGTCTGTAAATACTTTTACTTATAAAGATGGGCATCCAGGGAATTACGAAACTACAGGAGTACGTTGGGGATATCCTGCTTACAAAGAGTTTGCGGCACAGGATGTAAATGATTTTGTATATGGTGAGTTTGTTTGGACTGGGTATGATTATTTAGGAGAACCTTCTCCATACCATTTTGCACAATCTCGTAGCTCTTATTTTGCACCGGTAGATTTTGTTGGGTTAGAAAAAGATAAATTCTACCAATACAAAGCTCGTTGGAATCCAGAGGTGAAGACTTTACATGCGTTTCCACATTGGTCAGATCCTGCACCAAAAGGAACGGTTTTCCCTGTGGTTTGTTATACCAATTATCCAAAGGCTGAATTGTTTGTAAATGGAGTTAGTAAGGG
The DNA here is from genome assembly GCF_054182685.1 of Wenyingzhuangia sp. IMCC45574. Taxonomy (NCBI): domain Bacteria; kingdom Pseudomonadati; phylum Bacteroidota; class Flavobacteriia; order Flavobacteriales; family Flavobacteriaceae; genus Wenyingzhuangia; species Wenyingzhuangia sp. IMCC45574. Next base: position 2,655,568 of record NZ_CM135169.1, read on the forward strand.
GATCAAAACAAAGGCTAAATTAAATCCTTCTTTATTCCAAAATAATAGTTTTAACGTACATGGTTCTGGAGGTCCTTCTTTAGGATTGTTAAAAGCATATGCAATAGTTTGGGAAGGTATCGAATATCAACCAGGAGAAATTAAGGTTGTAGCTTACGATAAAAAAGGAAGAAAGAAAGAAACACTAGTTTATAAAACGGCTAAACCAGCAGCAAAAATTACGATTACTCCTGAAGTAGCTGAGGTAAAACAAGGAGAGGTAGCGGTATATAGAATTACAGTTACCGATGCGGATGGTAACTGGCAACCTCATTATGAGAAGTTATTGAATATTGAGATTTCTGGAGCAGGAAAGTTTTTAGCTTCTGGAAATGGAGATCCAACAAACTTGCAAACGCTAACCGTACCAAAACGTGATTTCTATAAAGGGAAAGCAGTTGTTTTTGTAAAGGCGGTTAAAAAAGGAAAAATCAGTATTAAAGTAAAGAGTAAGGACTTTTCAGCACAAGATAAATCCATCATCATAAAAGAGTAAAAATGGTTTCAAAATTTAAAACTACAGAAATATCAGATCCAAGGTTTGAATCAGACAACCTAAGGTTCATCACTGTAAAAACAAAGAATTTAAAAGGTAGAGGAGATATTTGTTTGTATGTACCCAATGTAGCATTAACTCCAGATACTCCCATGATGATTTTAATGCATGGAGTCTATGGTAGTGCTTGGATTTGGTCTCAGAAAGCAGGAGTACATAGGACGGCTCAAAGAATGATAGAGGCTGGGGAGATAAAACCCATGATTATTGCCATGCCTTCTGATGGTTTATGGGGTGATGGATCTGCTTACTTGCCACACAATAGCTTGAACTTTGAAAAGTGGATTTCAGAAGATGTAATTGATGCTGTAAAAGAGAATATAGAGGTAGTGACAGATAATTCTAAAGTATTTATTTCGGGACTTTCTATGGGTGGATATGGAGCTTTAAGAGTTGGAGCAAAATATCCAGAAACGTTTAGTGGAATTTCTGGACATAGTTCTATTACAGATGTTCCTCAAATGGAAATTTTTGTAGAAGAAGGGCTGGAAAATTACAAACAAGGGGATTCGGTTAATGAGTCTGTTTTTCAGTTGATGAAAAAGAACAAAGACTTATTACCTCCAGTACGTTTTGATTGCGGTGAAGATGATGAATTGATAGAGTACAACAGGACATTACATAAAGAACTAGAAGAGGCTAGAGTTCCACATAGCTACGAAGAGTTTTCGGGAAAACATGAATGGATTTATTGGGAAACACATGTGGTAGATACGTTACAATTCTTTAATGACCTAATGTAAAGTTAGAAGCTCTTCCAATAAAGGAAGGTCTTTTTTTACTAAATACTGATGTCTATTGATATCATAATGTTACTTTTGACACGTAAACTCAATATTTTTTGGATTTGATTGTTAGAAATTATAAGAGTGTAATAATTCTATGTTTAAGTTGCTTGATAGTAACACTTAGTTACCATATAGGTATGTTTTGGGATAATATACTTTTTGCTTCAAAAATGGCGAATCCATTGTATGTTAATGGAATTTTAAACTGGACTAGTATTCCTCTAGAACATGATCCTGGACACCCTCCATTTTTGGCCATGTTAATGGCTTTTGGATGGAGGTTATTCGGACGGTCTTTGTTAGTGTCACATTGGATGATGCTACCTTTTGTGTTTGGGGTATTATTACAAGTAAAAAAAATAGTGTTTTTTTTTGTAAAAAATAGTAAGTATCAGTGGTTTGCTTTTATTTTTATTGTTTTAGACCCAACACTAACTTCTCAGTTAACTCTCGTAAGTCCTGAGGTTCCTTTAATTTTTTTCTTTCTTTTAGCTTTAAATGCAGTTTTAACCAAGAATAATACACTTAAGTTTTTAGGTGTAGCCTTTTTAGGGATTGTTACTTATCGAGGGATGATGCTTTGTGTTGGTGTTTTTTTAATTGATGTTATCAATCACTTATTCTTAAGAAAAGAAAAAGCAAAACAGTTTTTACCTTCATTATTTATATACCTACTAGCTGCTATACCAGCAGTTTTATATCTTGTTTGGAGGTTAGAAGTTAAAGGTTGGATTAGTTCACATCCAATGAAAATATGGGGAGATGCCTTCTATTTTCCTTCGCTAAATTCTTTCTTTAAAAATTTATTTAGAAACTTTTTGGTATTGATTCAGCGTTTTACAGATTTTGGACGATTTGTTTTAATTCTTTTTATAGGAATCACTTTTTATCTAAAAAAGAGAGCTACTAATTGGGAAAAGGAAAAGCTATTGTTAATAATAACAGTCTTTTCTACTATAACAGTTTATACTCTTAGTTTAGTTATTAATAATCCAATGGGGCATAGGTATTATATTCCATCTTATATTCCTATTGCTCTTTTGTCTTTTATTATGTTGGATAGATATAAGGCTAAGAAGCGATTATATATTGTGTTAGTATCTAGTTTTATGGTTGGAAATATAATCGTTTATCCAGATAGTTTTGCCCAAGGTTGGGATGCATCTCTTGCGCATACTCATTATTGGGGTTTGAGAAAAAAAGCGATAAACTATTTAGATGATAATCAAATTTTAATTTCAGAAACAGCTACATTTTTTCCAAATTTATCTTCTATTGATTTAATAGATTTAAATAATGATCATCGAACTTTTCTTGGGTTTACGGGTAAAGAAGAATATGTTTTTTCTTCTAATGTGTATAATCTTAGTGATGAATATTTGGAAATTCTCAAAAGTGATTATATAGTTGTTAAATGTTTTGAGGAAATGGGGGTTAGAGTTGAAGTTTTAAAGAAAAAAAACTAGAGACTGAGCAGCCTCTAGTTTAATAGATTTTTAATACCCTATTTTTTCTCTAGTTCTTTTTAAAACTTCAGTGGCAACTTTTTTAGCTTTTTCAGCACCTATAGCCAAAGCTTTTTCAATTTCTTCCACATTGTTAATGTAGTGGTTGTATCGTTCTCGTTCTTCTTTAAACGTTTCTAATAATAACTCATAGAAAGCTTGTTTGGCATGTCCGTAACCATAATTTCCACCTTCGTAATTGGCTTTCATTTCAGCAACTTGTTCTTCGTTAGCTAATAATTTATACAAGGCAAATAAGTTACAAGTTTCTGTGTCTTTAGGTTCTTCCATTGGAGTACTATCCGTTTGGATTTTCATTACCTGTTTTCTTAACTTTTTATCGTCTAAGAAGATGTTGATAATATTTCCTTGAGATTTACTCATTTTTCCACCATTGGTTCCAGGAACATACTTGGTTTCTTCTTGTACTTTAGCTTCTGGTAATACAAATGTTTCTCCCATTTGATGGTTAAATCTTCCAGCAACATCACGAGTCATTTCTAGGTGTTGTAGTTGATCTTTACCAACAGGTACAATTTCAGCATCGTATAATAAAATATCCGCAGCCATTAGCATAGGGTAGCAGAATAATCCAGAGTTAACGTCTTCTAGTCTGTCTGCTTTGTCTTTAAAAGAGTGTGCCAATGTCAATCTTTGATAAGGATAAAAACAGCTTAAGTACCAATTTAACTCTGTTACTTCTGCAATATCACTTTGTCTATAGAATACTGTTTTTTCGATATCTAAACCAAATGCCAGCCAAGCTGCAGCAGTGCTATATGTATTGTTTCTTAAAGTTTCTCCGTCTTTAATCTGAGTCAAGGAGTGTAAGTCGGCAATAAACAAAAACGATTCGTTTTCTGGCTGATTCGCCATTTTTATTGCAGGTAATATTGCTCCTAATAAATTCCCTAAATGAGGAGTTCCAGTACTTTGTACTCCAGTTAAAATTCTTGCCATTCCTCTAAAAAAGTAAAGTTTGGTGCAAAAGTACACTTTCGATAAAAAAACGGGCATAAAAGAGTAGAATTATTTGGAATACGACTTGCTTAACATGTGTTAATTTTGTATCTTATATAGATAACTTAAAAGAATGGAATTTAAGGTAACATATTATGAAGCTGTAGAAGAGCGATGGAACGTGCTAACCCATGGACTTGGGTTTGTGCTAAGTCTTTTTATGTTTCCTTTTTTAATGATAAAAGCCATTGGAGCTAATAATTTGGCAGCTATTGTTAGTTATGCTATATATGGAGTAAGTATGATTGTTTTGTATGCTTCTTCAACTTTATATCACAGTGCGGTAAATCAAAGAATGAGGTATTATTTAAACATTTTGGATCATTCGGCAGTATACGTACTTATTGCAGGGTCTTATGCTCCTATCTGTTTGGTGGTATTAGAGGGGAGAATTGGGTGGTTGGTGTTTGCAATCTCGTGGGCAGTGGCTCTTTTGGGAATTTTGTATAAAATATATTTTATAGGTCGTTATAAGATTGTATCTGTTTTGTCATATGTAGCTATGGGCTGGCTTATCATTTTCTTTTTAAATCCTCTGATAGAAAATTTGCCTTTATGGGGACAAAGATGGTTGCTATGGGGAGGGATTTTTTATTCTATAGGAGCTTACTTTTATGCAGCTACACATATTCGATTCAATCATGTAATTTTTCATGTATTAACCCTATTGGGGAGTCTGTGTCATTTTATTACTATTTACTATCACGCAATTTAATTTTTACCAGGTTTTATATGGGTTTTTGCTAAGTTGCGAATTGTAATATTTCTTTTGTCCAGTTACTTCTTCTCCTAGCCATTCAGGTTTTTCAAAACGTTCGTTTTCTTCGTTCAGTTCAATTTCGGCTATAATCAGTCCTTCGTTAGCTCCGTCAAAGACATCAACTTCGTAAGTGTGTTGCTGCATTTTAACTAAATAACGAGTTTTGCTAATAACTCCTGGTTCACAAATGGCAAGTAATTGGGTCGCTTCTGTTATAGAAATTTCCTTTTCCCATTCAAACCTACTGGTTCCAGATTCATTAGAAACCCCTTTAATAGTTAAATAGCCATTGTTGTTTTTAATTCTTACTCTTACAGTTCTTTCTTTATGAGAGTTTAAGTATCCTTGTTCAATTCTATTACTATCAAAGCTTTGGTTTATAAAATCAAGATTTGTAACTAAAAATTTACGTTCTATTTCTTGGTTGTGCATCGAAGCAGTTTTACAAAGGTTTGGGTATATTTGTTTTCAAAATTACATTAATGCTTTTTAGCGATCCTATTTTTCTATTTCTTTTTTTACCTGGGGTAATTCTCCTGTATTATCTCTTACCAAAGAGATTTAAAAACTTAGTGTTATTGTCTTTTAGCTTAGTTTTCTACGCTTGGGGAGAGCAGAAAATGGTGTTGTTGTTAATTTTGTCTTCTGTTGTTGATTTTATATCTGGAATTTTAATAGATAAGAAATTTAGAAAATTAGGTCTATTATTTTCTTTAACATTTAATTTAGGTATTCTCTGCTATTTTAAATATGTGAATTTTTTTATTGATACTATAAATTCCGTATTAACTCAATTCTCAGTTTCAATTAATAATTTATATGTTATAATGCCTTTGGGAATTAGTTTTTTTACTTTTCAGACAATGTCTTATAGTATAGATGTTTACAAAGGGAAAATTAAAGCAACTTATAATTTTATAGATTTCTGTACCTATGTTTGTATGTTCCCTCAATTGGTGGCAGGTCCTATTGTAAGATTCGAAGAAATTCAATACCAGTTAAAAAACAAAAAATTATCCGTAGGAGACTTCAATTATGGAGCTAAGAGATTTGTAAGTGGGTTGTTTAAAAAGTTGTTTATTGCAAATAATTTGGCCTTAATTTCCGATGTAGCTTTTGAAAATCCTCAAGGCTATGGAACATTATTAAATTGGATGGGGATAATTGCTTACACGTTAACAATTTACTACGACTTTTCAGGGTATTCAGATATGGCAATTGGACTAGGGAAGATTTTTGGATTTGATTTTCCAGAGAACTTCAATTATCCATATTTGTCAAAATCAATAAGGGAATTTTGGAGGAGGTGGCACATGACCATGTCTAATTGGTTCAGGGATTATCTTTATATTCCATTGGGAGGAAATAGAAATAAGAACACAATTAGAAATTTAATAGTAGTTTTTATTGCTACTGGTCTGTGGCATGGAGCTTCTTGGAATTTTATTATTTGGGGTGTGATTCATGGTTTCTTTATTGTTTTAGAGAGATATAAGATAATTCAGTTAAAATCAATTTTTGGGAATCTTTACACGCTGTTAGTAGTTGCTTTTAGTTTTGTTTTTTTTAAAACTGCTAATTTAAAAGCAGCAGTTTTATATCTAAAAGGGTTGTTTGTTTTTAAACCTATGTATGATTCTAACGTATTAAGTTTTATTTTTAGAGGAGAAGTAATAATAGCTATTATATTGTCTTTAGTTTTTGTTTTTCCAGTGTCTAAAAAGATTAGAGAGATATTAAATAAATATTCTTTTATGGAAAACACCTTATATTTATTAATGTTTTTCGTCTCCTTGGTGTATGTTGCTGTAGGTGCTTATAACCCATTTATTTATTTTAGATTTTGATAAAAAAAGTAAAGAAATATTATTTTGTCACTGTTTTTATGATAGCGCTACTGCTTCCTGTATTAGCAACTTTTGTAGGTAGGCAAGATGAAGAATTGATCAGTCTAAAAGAGAAGTTGATTCATATAAAGTCTTTATCTGGATTGAAATCGATAATCATACAAGGGCGGAGTTATTTTTTAAGTAACTATAGAACAAAAAAAGAGTTGTACAGTTTTTATAAAAAGCAAGTAAGTGATCCGTTGCAAGAAACACCTTCTATTCCGAATGTTCTTTATGGTAAAGAAGGCTGGCTTTTTATAGGTGATAAACATAACGATGCTTTTGGTGAGTCTAAAGGTGTAATTAAGTTTACAGATTCAGAATTAGATAAGATTGTTGAAAACATAGAGGAATGTAAAACCTGGTGTGATAAAGAGGGTATACAGTTTTTTATTACAATTCCTCCAGGAAAGCATACCGTTTATAAAGAATATTTACCTTATGATTTTCCTAAACAAATTAGCAAACTAGATCAGTTAATTTCTGTCTATCCAGAGGTTATTGATTTAAGGACTGCCTTAAAATCTGCAAAAACCAAAGAAAATATTCCATTGTACTTTAAAACGGATACACATTGGAATCAGATAGGGGCTTTTCATGGGTATTTGGAAATAATGAAATCGATTAGAGGGTCTAATGAGAATATAAAAATTCCGGGTTTTGTAAATAAGATTGATTGGGCCTGTAATCTAGGTGATATAACAAGAATTCTAGGAGATAGTTTAGAAGAAAAAATACCTGTTGTTAAATTTAATGTAGATAGTGTTAAGTTGGTACAAAAGAAATTGAGTGTGCCAGATTTTCATCGATTTTCCTATAGTAGGTACGAGATGCGTTATCACTATAAAGAGTCTATCAATTTTCAAAAAATAATGTTTTTAAGAGATTCTTATGCTACGGATTTAAAAAAATATTTTTCTAGTTCTTTCAAAGATGTTTTGTTTATTTACAATCCGTATTTTAACAAAGAATTAATTAAGAACGAAAAGCCTGATATTTTTGTTTACGAAATAACAGAAAGGTTTGTAGATAGGCTGTTAACAATACATAGCAAATGAGAAAACACATATACATAATTTTTACTTTTTACTTTTCATTTATCTACGCTCAGAAAGATTTTTCCGAGAATTGGGAAGATTTATATTCTTACAATAATATAAAGGATTTTGAAATTGTAGATAATTCACTTGTGGCTATTACAGAGAATGCAATGTTTACCTATAATTTAACCACAGAAATTGTTCAGAAATTTTCTTCGGTAAATGGTTTGTTTGGGGGAGAAACATCTGCTGTTGGTTATGATGCTGCTACGAATACTACATTAATTGGGTATGGGAATGGACTTATAGAATTGGTTTCTTCAGATAATAAAGTGTTATCTCTCGCAGGAATTAAAGAGAACCTTATTCTTGTGGATAAACGGGTTAACGGTTTTTACAATGAAAACGGATATAGTTATGTGTTTGGAGATTTTGGAATTGTAGAATTGTCAATTCCTAATGTAGAGCTTGGTAATTCTTTTAAGTTGGAGAGTAATAATATATTCTCTAAAGCTCTAGATATGCTAGTAGTTAATAATGTAATTTATGTAGGTACAGAATCTGGTTTGTATTCCTTTGATTTAAATTCAAATTTAGAACCTGCAAATTTTAACAATTGGACTCTAATAGGTATCACTACAGTAAGTAAACTTATTGAATACAGTGGTCAAGTATTGTTTGTGTTAGATAAAAGTATATATGAAGTAACTAATCCTAGTTTACCAGTAATTTCTGTTTCCGATAAAATAGAAGAATTATCTGCTAAAGAAGGAGGCTTGGTAGTTACAACTGCAAGTAAGGTGTATGTTTATGAAAACAACATCTTGATAGATGAACTAGACCTATCGGAGTCTTTAAGCCATAATTTTACTTCTCAAAAAGCAATTATAAAAGATGGAAAGTTCTACTTAAGTACTAGTGCATACGGAATTTTATCAACTGAACTTTCGGATAAATTAAATTATTCTGAGATACACCCCAATGGACCTAGTGGAAATGATACTTTTTCCATAACTGCAAAAAATGGAGATGTTTGGATTTCATATGGAGGTTATAGTAGAATATATAACTTCTTAGGTAAATCAAGAGGGCTTTCCGGAAGGTTTCAGAATCAATGGTATAACATCCCTTATTCAGAAATAGGAGCTAGAGATATTACTAAAGTAGAAGTAAATCCTAATGATCCACAAAAGATATATGCAGCATCTTATTTTAGTGGTGTTGTATTACTGGATTTTGTTGAGAAAAGTAATAGTTGGGAGAAAGTAGGTGTTTGGAATCCAGATACCACATCTAATGGTATTCAAGATTTAACTGTTTTTGATGCTGTGATTGCTCATATATCCATTGATAATAATGATAAATTATGGGTGAATAGTTTGTTTTCAAAAGATTATGAATATTTAAGTAGATATAATTTTGACTCGGAGACATGGGAAACACGAGTTAATTTTTCGGACTATTTTTTTGCTCCTCCATTTAATGATATCAGAATTATAGATACCTTTTTTGCAAAGGATGGAAATGTTTTTTGTGGGTCAAGTGGTTCGGGAGTAGTTATTTTTAAAGACAGTCATGATGAAAATTTAGAAGAGTCACATCCAAATAATAATATTGAAGTTATCAATCAAGAAAATTCAAATTTACCGTCGTTAAATGTAAGAGCTATTGTAGTGGATGAAGATAAAAAGGTTTGGGTAGGTACTAGAGGAGGTCTGGTCTTATTTAGGGATTATGAATCTTTATACAATGTATCTAATTATGAGTTTGAAACAGTAATTATAGAGGAAAATGGTTTTGCAAGAGAGTTTTTAGCAGAGACACAGGTTAATGATATCATAGTAGATAATTCAGGTAACAAATGGTTTGGTACACAAGGAGCTGGAGTTTTTTATACCTCCCCTGATGCGCAAACTACTTTTGAAATATTTAACCAAGGAAATTCTCCTTTACCGTCAAATAATATTGTTGATTTAGAGTTAGATAAAGAAACTGGAAGAATTTATATTGTAACAGATAAAGGAGTTGTTTCGTTCAATCCAAATAGTGACTCTTCTTCTTTGTTTGGTGATAAAATAACAGAAATAGTTGCTTATCCTAACCCAGCAATTGCAAATAAGGTAGGTCATAGTACTATTAAAATTGTTGCCAAAGGTGGAGGTGGATTGCCAGAGGATACGAATGTTAAAATTATGGATGTGTCTGGGAAATTAGTTTTCGAAAAAAATGTTAAGGTAACAGATGCTAATGGAGGAGTTGTTGTTTGGAATAAAAAGAACTTAAGCGGAAATCTTGTAGTTTCGGGAGTATATATTGTTTTAGTTTCTAGCCCTGATGGACAAGAAAATGCAACTACTAAAATTGCAATTGTTAATTAATGCAGGTTAACACTAAGGCTATTGTAATAGGTTCGGTTAAGTATGGAGATAGTAGCTTAATTGTAAAATGCTTCACTTTAGAGGAGGGCTTTAAGTCATACCTTTTAAGAGGGGTGATAAAAAGTAAAAAGGGAAAAATAAACAAAGCTCATTTTCTTCCCTTATCTATATTAAATATCAATGCTTCGCACAATAACAAAGGCAACTTAAACAGTATAACGGAGTCTAAAGTTGTAACACATTTTAGAACCATACATACAGATTTTGTAAAGCAGTCTATTGTGTTTTTTATATCAGAATTTCTTTCAATTGTAATAAGGGAAGAAGAGGGAGAAAACCAAGAGTTATACCACTTTTTAGAAGGGACAGTGCAGTTGTTAGAGTTGTCGGACGATATTGCCAATTTTCACCTTAAGTTTTTACTAGAGTTAACCAGGTGTTTAGGTTTTTATCCCGATGAAACTTTAGCTACTAGCCATTTGTATTTTGATTTATTACAGGGGAAATATGTTTCTAGTAATAGCCCTCATGTTATTCAGGGAGAAGAGTTAGCGTTGTTTAATAAGGTTTTAGGCATAAAATTTGATAGACTTAGTAATGTATTGTTTAGTAAAAGTCAGAGAGGTACTGTTTTAGAGCTATTGTTAAAGTATTATCAATTACATTTACCTTTTTTTAGACGACCTAAATCAATAGATATACTTTCTAAAGTTTTGGAATAATGTTGATGAGAGTTTTAATTTTTCTATGTTCTATCGTTGCTCTTAATTCTTTTTCTCAAAAGATTAGGGTAGTAGACTTGTATACCAATAAAAGGGTAGAAGGAGCTACGGTTGAGTGCACTACAACTGGGGCAAAAAAAATTACGAACCCAAAGGGAGAGGTAGTTTTTAAGAAAAATGGAAAAGTAATTTGTGTGTATCATATAAACTATGACACTTTAAGAGTCGTTAGTGATGATAAGTACAAAGAAATTCTTTTAAAACCTAGGTATGAAGATTTAGAAAAAGTAGTACTATCCGTTTCGAGAATTGCCGAAAAAAAACAAAAAATACCCGAACATATTGAGATTCTTACCAAAAAGAGAATAGACCAGATCTCGGCTCAGACTTCTGCAGATTTGTTAGGGAATATACCAGGTGTTAGAATTCAAAAATCACAATTGGGAGGAGGTTCTCCTGTTATTAGAGGAATGGAATCTAATAGAGTTCTATTAGTGGTAGATGGGGTTAGAATGAATAATGCAATATACAGAAAAGGACATTTGCAAAATTCAATTACCATTAGTCCTTTGGCTCTAGAAAGAACAGAAGTAGTTTTTGGACCAACGTCTGTAATTTACGGATCGGATGCTTTGGGAGGTGTGGTACATTATTATACCAAAGGTTTAGATTACAGTTGGAAACCAAAAACAAAGAATAATATTTTTTACAGACATAGTACTGTTAATAATGAGCATAGTACTAGTGTTAGTTCTTACAATTCGCATAAGAAATGGGCTTCTTATACAAACGTGTCTTTTAGTTCTTTTGATAATTTAAGAATGGGTTCTAGTAGGACTCATGGTTACGAAGATTGGGGCAAAATATTTCGTTATTCAAAAAATACAGAAGATGCATATTTCCCTAGTAGTTCGGAAAATAAGAACCCAAATATTCAGAGAAACTCAGGTTACAATCAATTAGATATTTTACAAAAAATTAAATTTCCTCTTCATAAAAAGATAGATTTATTATTGAATGGTCAGTATAGTACATCTAGCGATATTCCTAACTATGGAAAATTAAGAGAAGAAGTTAATAGTGGTGACTTAAAGTTTGCGGAGTGGAGATATGGACCTCAGAAAAGATTGTTACTATCTGCTCAGGCTAGTTTTAGGGATTATAAATCTTTAATTGAAAATGGTACAATTACACTTGCTTATCAGAATATAGACGAGTCTAGAATTAACAGACAGTTTAATTCTTTAAATAGAACTTCTAGGTTTGAAGATGTGGATGTTTTTTCTTTGAATAGTGATTTTTACAAATCGTTAACCAAGAAAGGAGATAGAAAGCTGTTCTATGGTTTTGAAATGGTTCATAACAATGTTGCTTCTAATGCAAAAGGGGAAACATTGGCTGTAGATTTAGAAACAAATAAGGTTGTAGGTGTTCAAAATAATTTTGAAGTAGATACGCGTTACCCAGATGGAGGAGGAACTTATACAAGTACTGCAGTGTATACTTCTTATAGACAAAGATTGGATAAGAGAAATACACTAAACATTGGTTTGCGTTTAACCAATACACACTTAACTGCTAATTGGGATAGAAATATAGCTGTTCCTATTCCAGGTAATAAAATCTCTTTGAATAATACTGCTTTAACAGGTTCTGTAGGATATATATGTAGACCAAACGAACAAAATAAACTAAGCTTTGTTTTGTCAAAAGGATTTAGGTCGCCAAACTTAGATGATATTGGAAAAATAAGATCTAAATCGTCAAAACTTACGGTGCCAAATACAAGTTTAACACCAGAACATTTGTACAGTGCTGAGGTTGGTTTTGCAAAGATTTCTAGAAAAAAAAGAGGAGAGTTTAGTGCCAATGTGTTTTATACATTGTTAGATGATTATATATCAAGAACTCCAACATCAATTTATGGAAATTCTATCAACTATGATGGAGACTTATTTGTGGGTGATGAAATTCTTGCAAACACAAATCAAGGTCAGGCATATATTTACGGAGGTACAGTAAGTGCTTTTTATGAGTTGACAAAAAGTTTAAAATCGAATTTTAGTTGTACATATACCAAGGGGCGATCTTATGATACGCACGAGCCATTGTCTTCTATTCCTCCTTTTTATGGGAATATAGCCTTGAGTATTGATAAGAAAAAGTATAATGTTGCCTTAGATTATAGATTTTCTTTTAGAAAAATATTAGACGATTATAACATTACGGAGGGGGTAGACAATGTAGAATTTACACCAGAAGGTGTTGGAACTCCTGCATGGCATGTAGTTAACTTAAATTCAAACTATTTTCTGAAGCCTTATTTAAAACTACAGGTGCAAGTACAAAATATCTTAGATGTACATTATCAGGAATTTGCATCTACCATTAGTGCACCAGGAAGAAATATTTCTGCTGCTGTAGAATACACATTCTAAATTCTAGAGTTACTATTTATTGTTTGCTTACTTTTGCACTCTATGAGGTTTACTTTAGGGAAAAATCAAAAATTAAAAAGTAGAAAGGCAATTGCACAATTGTTTATAGAAGGGAAGTCGGTAAAAGAATTTCCTATTAAAATGATATACCTACCTGTGTCGTCTAATGCTACATGTCTAGAAACCAAAGTTGCTTTTTCGGTTCCAAAAAGAAACTTTAAACTCGCAGTAGATAGAAACAGAATTAAGAGACTGTTAAGAGAAGCGTATAGGTTAAATCAACATGAGTTTTTTTTGGGAGAAGAACATTATAATGTAATGTTTATTTACATGAGTAGTAAAATGCCTACTTATGCAGAAGTAGATAAAAAGTTAAAAAAACTACTCTTAAAGTTTAAATCTTAGGAACACTCTTTTTCTTGTCTTTTAGTTTATGTATCTTAATTCTATGGAAAGACAAGAGAGACTACTTGCTCAAAAATCTAAAAGAGCTATAGAAACAATGTACATTACCATGTTGCATTTGTTTAACAAAGGAGATTATAAGCCCATGGGGCTATCTGGTAAATCTTTACGAAATGCTTTGTTGGAACTAAGCCCAGAGATTTATGGAACTATTGCAGATTCAAAAAAATTTGAGTTAAGTGGGTTGCTATATGTGCTAGACAGGCTGCCTTCTGGTATAGAGACGTGTAGGTTTGTAAATTTAACAGCTACCGAAGATTTAGATAAAACACATTTTAAAAAAATAGTTCCTCCAAAAAGAAGAAGGAATTGTTATAGAATAGATCACGACCATATGAATATTGAGATTACCAGAGGTAGGTCTGATATTTACGATGTGTTAACTCATTTAACTTTTATGTATTTGGAGTCTCACAAGCTAGTTAACAAAATGTTTGTAGACAATAAGACTGAAATTTCTCATGAATGGGAAAAACTAAAAGAGTTTGTATTAAACCAAGGAGAAATAAATACCGAAGATAAAGAAGTGCTTTTTGTGTATTTATCCAATATACTAAGTAGGACATTTGACGAGATTAGAGAAGTATATAATAAGTTGTCTACAGATAATTTTCCGGATCGATTTTTTCATATTATATATTGGTTGGGGAGTTTAGCAGCCAAAGAAAAAAACGAAAATGAATTTAGATTGATTCGGTTTAGCGATGCTCTAATAGATCAGATAGGACAGCATATATATGGGAATATTTGGGCTAAGAATATTAAAAATGTCTTGTTTTCTAATGATTTAATCAAAAGACCAATTCATATTATTAGTTCTAATATGCACTCTGTTTTAAATGTTTTATATGCTAAAAAAGCACTTAGTTTTAAGAAAGAAGACGATGATTTCTCTATTTATAAAAAGTTAAGCAATCCGAATACCGTAAAAGAGAGAAAACAAGTGTTGACCTATGCCATTCAGAATGGACTTATTCAGGTAGACGATACTTCTGGGGCAAATATTGATGTTCAGATAATAGATACCAGTTTTATTACAGATGCTGTTAAAGAAGAAGCACCGGTATTGTTGGTGATGGATTATGCATTTGGAGAACAAGCTTTTGAAACGATGGATGAATTGTTAAAACCATATATGTATGGAACCAAAGAAGCATATCCGTTGGATGTAAAGTCAATCTCTATTATGGGAAAAGCAGGAATTTTGTGTGGAGAGAAAGGAGATATCATGATTCCATCAGCCCATATATTGGAAGGAACAGCCGATAATTATTTTTTTTACAATGAATTGAATGAAAATGATTTCAAAAAACTAAATTTACCCACCTGTACGGGCAATATGATTACGGTGTTGGGAACTTCTTTACAAAATAGATTTATCTTAAATTATTTTAAGAATACATCATGGAAATCTGTAGGTTTAGAAATGGAGGGAGCGCATTATCAAAAAGCTATTCAAATAGCTTCTAAAGTAAGAAATCATATTTCTAGTAATGTAAAGGTAAGGTATGCATACTATGCTTCTGATAATCCGTTGCATTCTGGTAGTACATTAGCTTCTGGTGGGCTAGGAACTAAAGGGGTAGTTCCTACATATGCTATAACAGAGGCAATAATAAAACAAATATTTAATTCTTAAGATACGCTTGTAATTAGAGTTTTAAATCCTAAGGATTCATAATAAATGGTGTTTTTATAGAAGCACAATAGTAAACTAAACTAAATGTTAAAACGAATATTTGATATTCTATTTTCGGTTATTGTTACTCTTACAGTTCTTGTGTGGCTAATACCCATTGTAGCTATACTCATATTAATAACAACAGGAGAAAAACCATTCTTTTTTCAAAAAAGAGTTGGCGAAAATGGAAAGCAATTTAATATTTATAAGTTTAGAACCATGAAAGGGTTACCTCCTGTAAACGACCCTTTGTTGTCTACAGAAGAAACTAACAGAATAACACAGCTAGGTTTTTTGTTACGTAAATATAGAATAGACGAATTTCCGCAGTTTATAAATGTGTTAGAAGGAACTATGAGTATTGTAGGTCCAAGACCCGAAAGACAAGAGTTTTTGGATGATATAATTAGAGATATGCCCAATTATGCTGAGTTGCAAAAGCTAAAACCAGGGATTACTTCGTTGGGGCAAATACGCTTTGGTTATGCAGATACATTTGCTCAAATGAAAATTAGGGCTCGTTACGATTTAGTTTATTTAGATAACCTATCTTTGTGGACTGATATTAAAATAATTTTACTTACTGTAATAGTGGTAATTAAAGGAAAAGGTAAATAGAAATGAATATTCTTATTTTAGGTTCTGGAGGAAGAGAACATGCGTTTGCAAAAAAATTGTCTGAAAGTGAAAAGTTATCAAACTTATTTGTAGCTCCTGGAAATGCAGGGACGGCTAAAGTAGCAAATAATGTAGCTATAGATCCTTTGGATTTTGATGCTGTTAAGAAAACGGTATTAGAAAATGATATTCAAATGGTGGTAGTTGGACCAGAAGCTCCATTGGTGGCAGGTGTTCACGACTATTTTTTAGCAGATGAAGATTTAAAAGATATTCCTGTAGTAGGGCCTAAAAAAGATGGTGCCGAATTAGAAGGGTCTAAAGAGTTTTCTAAAAAGTTTATGTTTAAACACGGGGTACCTACTGCAAAGTATGAATCTTTTACAAAAGATACTGTTGCAGAGGGGCAAGCATTTTTAGAAACTTTACAGCCTCCTTTTGTTTTAAAAGCTGATGGATTAGCAGCCGGAAAAGGAGTGTTAATTATTAATGATTTAGAAGAAGCTAAGTCTGAGTTGGCAGATATGTTAACCAATGAAAAGTTTGGTGCTGCATCTTCTAAAGTAGTTATAGAAGAGTATTTAGATGGTATTGAGTTGTCTGTTTTTGTATTAACAGACGGAAAAGACTATAAAGTTTTACCTTCTGCTAAAGATTACAAGAGAATTGGAGAAGGAGACACAGGTTTAAATACAGGTGGAATGGGGGCTATTTCTCCTGTGCCATTTGCAGATGAAGACTTTTTAGCCAAAGTAGAAGAAAGAGTCGTAAAACCAACGGTAGATGGTTTGCAAAAAGATGGAATTGACTATAGAGGTTTTATCTTTATTGGATTGATGAATATAGATGGTGAGCCATTTGTAATTGAGTACAATGTACGTATGGGAGATCCTGAAACAGAAGTTGTATTGCCAAGAATTACATCTGACTTATTAGACTTGTTTGATGGAGTTGCTACGCAAACGATTGCTTCTAAATCTTACGAAGTAGATGATAGAACGGCTACTACAGTAGTTGTGGTATCTGGAGGATATCCAGAGGCTTACGAAAAAGGAAAGGTAATTACAGGAACAGATAACGAAGAAGAATCTATTGTTTACCATGCCGGAACTATCTTAAAAGATGGAGAAGTATTAAGTGCAGGAGGACGTGTATTAGCGGTTACTTCTTTTGGAGAAGACATTCCAACTGCTTTAAAGAAATCGTATAACACAATAGATAAGATTTCTTTTGATAAAATGAATTACAGAAAAGATATTGGTTTTGATTTAGTGTAGTATCTTTTAAATTGATGTTATTACATAAATTTAAAGTTGATTTGTGGAGATGTGTATTCGTTAATTAGAGCAGTGCATAATTCATAAACTTTAAAAAGCAAAAGCTCCATTTAATGGAGCTTTTGCTTTTTTTAAATCTGATATGGGGGATATTTCGTATAAAAAACTCTTGACTAGGTTCGAACACTCTCTAATTTTAGAGGTTTTATTCTAAATAAAAGAATAGCCATCAAGCTGAGTCGAGATGTTCTTAATAAGAATTATATATCGAAATATTACTATTCAACAAATTCACAAATAAACGCATCAATATAGTGTTATGCTTTTTCTAGGGTAAAGAAGAATGTGGAGCCTTTACCAACAGTACTTTTTACATCTATAGTTTGCTCGTGTGCTTCTATTATATGTTTTACTATAGAAAGTCCTAAACCAGAACCTCCTTGCTCTCTAGATCTACTTTTATCTACTCTATAAAACCTTTCAAAAAGTCTAGGAAGACTGTCTTTGTCAATCCCTTCACCATTATCAGAAACTTTTACCATAATTTTTTCATCATCAACATAGCTAACAGATATAATTGTTGTTCCTCCTACGTTACCATATTTAATAGAGTTCATAACAAGGTTAATTAGAACCTGTTCAATTTTAGCTTCGTCACCAATAACAAACTCAGGGATGTCGTAGAATTTATCAAACGTTAGTTTAATGTTTCTCTTTTTCCCTTGCATTTCCAGTAGGTCAAATACTTTTTGAATTAGTTTTATAATGTTAAAAGTATCCATGTTTAATTTTAAGTCGTTGGTTTCTAGTTTTGTAATTAAATCTAGGTCTCCAACAATTTCACTTAAACGTTCTATGGCGTTATTTGCGCGTTTTAAATATTTGTCTCTAATTTCAACATTTTCGGCAGCACCTTCTATTAAAGTTAGTAAGTATCCTTGTACGGTAAACAAAGGTGTTTTAAGCTCGTGAGCTACATTTCCTAAGAAATCTCGTCTGTAGTTTTCTCTGTAATTCAGTTTGCTAATTTCTCTTTTCTTTTTGTAGGTGTATTTTAAAATATCACGAGCCAAAAAGTCAAACTCATCTGCATTAATATTAATATTAGCGATACGTTTCTTTTTAAGAGTACTTACTTGTTTGTATATTTTATTAATACGGTAGTTTATATAAGTTTCTACTCCATTGTTAATAATTAAAGCAAGAATAATAAATAATACTAGAGATAAAATCCCTAGTGCTTTAATATGAACTGGAGTTTCTGTAAGATACATATATACTAAAATGCTGATATCTATACATAGTATCAGCACAAAAGCAATAACGATTGAAAATATAAAGAAGTTTTTAATTTTCATGTAAGATAAACTTATATCCAACACCTTTTACGGTCTTAAAGTAATCGTCTCCAATCTTTTCTCTTAGTTTACGAATGTGTACATCTATGGTTCTATCACCAACAACTACATCACTTCCCCAAACCTTTTTCATAATAGATTCACGGTTGAATACTTTACCAGGTTTAGATGTTAATAAAGAGAATAATTCAAATTCTTTTCTTGGTAAAACTATTTTTTCACCATCTTTCACTATCAAGTATTCGTCTCTATCTATAATAATACCACCTAAATCAGTACTATTAGAGTTTGAGTCTCCATCTTTTAATCTTCTTAATAAAGACTTTATTTTACTGGTTAGTAATTTAGGTTTTATAGGTTTTGTTATGTAGTCATCTGCTCCGGCATCAAAACCAGCTACTTGGCTGTAGTCTTCTCCTCTTGCAGTAAAGAAAGAAATAATTACATTTCCTAATTCTGGAATTTCTCTAATTTTTTCACATGCTTCCACACCATCCATCTCAGGCATCATAACATCTAATAAAATTAAGTGGGGTTGAATTTTTTTCGCTTGCTCTACAGCTTCAATACCATTATTGGCAGTGTATGTATCATAACCTTCTTTTTTAAGATTGTATCCTACAATTTCCAAAATGTCTGGTTCGTCGTCTACCAAAAGTATTTTAATCTGATTCGTTTCCATTTTTACGTTTATTATAATGTCACCAAAATTAATGTTTTCTAAATATACAAAAGTGTATTTAACAATCATTTAATAAAATGATGACTTATTGGGAACTCTTTTAGTAAGTATTAAATAGTTACTTGCATTATAATTGTGTTTTAAAATGATATTTAATACGTATTTAACTGCTTATTAACATAAACGTAATGTTTATTTTCGGTTTACAAGACATATTATATGGAATTTTGCGGCACTTTAAAACAAACATATCATTGATAATGAGAAATTTATTAATTGGGTTATTTATTTTAGTGACCTCGTTCTCTTTTGCACAGTCAAAAGGAACAGTTTCGGGAATTGTGCAGGACAAAGAATTAGACTTAGAGCCTGTTTCTTTTGCTAGTGTGTACGTTCAAGGAAAACCAACACTAGGTACGTCTACAGATTTTGATGGAGCATATACTTTACAATTAGCTCCTGGTAGCTATACTATTGTATTTGAATTTGTAGGATACAAAACAGTAAAAAAAGCAATAACTATAAAAGGAGGAGTTAAGCAAACGGTTAATGTAGTTATGGAATCTCAGGCAGCTGCTTTGGGTACTGTTCTTATTACAGTTGCTACTACTAAAGAAACTGAAGAAGCGTTAGTAGAAGCTCAAAAAGAAGCAGTAGTAATCCAAACTGCAATTGGAGCTAAAGAATTATCTAAAAAGGGTATTGGAGATGTTGCGGCAGCGGTAACCAAAGCTGCTGGTGTTACAAAAGAAGAAAGCGGATCTGGGAGTATTTTTGTTAGAGGTTTAGGAGACAGATACAATGTTACAACATTGAACGGGTTACCATTGCCATCTAATAATCCTGCGAATAAAAATATTAGTTTGGATATATTTTCTACTGATATTGTTGAATATGTTGGGATTAGTAAAACTTTTGAATCTCAGAATTATGGAGATTTTGGTGGAGCCAATATAGATATTAATTCTAAAAAGTTTTCAGGGGATC
Organism: Wenyingzhuangia sp. IMCC45574; assembly: GCF_054182685.1. Taxonomy (NCBI): domain Bacteria; kingdom Pseudomonadati; phylum Bacteroidota; class Flavobacteriia; order Flavobacteriales; family Flavobacteriaceae; genus Wenyingzhuangia; species Wenyingzhuangia sp. IMCC45574. The sequence goes on from NZ_CM135169.1 coordinate 2,675,771, forward strand.
CATACGTAAGCGTTGGTTTAAGTACAGGTGTTAACGAAAATGTTTTAGGATTGGATAATTTTTATTTACAAGATGGTCCGAGTTCTTCTGGATTTAAGACAATTGATATTCCTTCGAATCCTTTTAATCCTGATGCATATCAAACAAGTTGGGATAGACAATCTAAAAATAAATTATTGAATAGTGGTTTTTCTATTGCGGCTGGAAAAAGGTTTAAAATAAAAAACGCTGGGAAAATTAGTGCTTTTATTACCGCTTCTTTTGATTCTGATGTTAAATATATTGAAACAGTTGACAGGGGTGGAGTTTTATCAGATGGTTTTATAAGCTCTGATTATTTTAAAAAATCATATAAGTATAGTACCAATAGTACTGTAATGGGGACATTAAATTATAAGATTAACAATCAGAACTCTATATTGTTTACTTCTTTGTTTTTAAATTCAACATCTCAAGATTATAGTGAGTACGAGGGGAGTAATATTGATTTTGATGGAGGGGTTTCTGGAACAGATTTGTCTGGTATCGTAAAAAGAGGAACATTTGATAAAACACAGTTGCTTGTAAACCAGTTTGTAGGAAAACATGAGATTAGTGAAAAGTTAAATTTGAAATGGGGATTAGGACATAGTTTATTAAGTAATGTAATTCCTGATCGTATGCAAAATACGTTCGTTCCAGAAAGAAAAGAAAATTCAGATTTGTATACTTTCTTTACTGATTCTTCAATTCATAATCATAGATATTTTCAGGAGTTAGATGAAAATGAAATATCAACCAATATTGCTCTTTCTTATAAATTTAATCAAGATGAAGAGTCTGATGATTACAAAAGTCAACTGACATTAGGATATACAGCAAGATTTAAGAAAATTGAATTTGAATCAAATCAATATTCATTTAATCCAAAGTTTAATAAGTTTAATTTTCCTTTGAGTGATATTCATAATGTAGATGCATATTTTAATTCATCACAATTTGTAGCTGGTCAAGACGGTATTACAAATATTCCTCAAACATATGACGGAGATTTAATGGTTAATTCATTATTCTTGAATTATAAGCATTCTTTTTCTCCAAACTTTACAGCAATATTTGGTGCAAGATTAGAATCAGTTAGTCAAGATGTGAATTTTGCAACATCTTTAGTTCCTGATGGTGATGTATCTACTTTTTCGGCATTCAAGGTTTTACCTTCTTTGATTTCAAAGTATAAGTTAAATGAAAAACAAAACTTAAAGTTTGCATTTAGTCAAACATATACATTACCACAGTTTAAAGAAAAAGTATTATTGCTTTTTGAAGAAGTTGCTCAAGGGTATCAAGGAAATCCAGATTTATATGAATCAACAAATTATAATGTTGATTTAGGTTGGGAGTATTATCCTGAATCGGGAGAGTTAGTTTCGGTAACGGCATTTGGTAAATTAATTCAAAATCCAATAAATGAGGTGTTTATTAATTCAGCTTCTGGAGATATTAGCTGGGTAAATAGTGGTGAAGAAGCTAAAATTCTTGGTGTTGAATTTGAGTTGAGAAAAAATATTTTTGTTACAAATAACAAAGAGACATTACAAACAAAACTTTCAGGAGGTATTAACGCTTCTTATATGTATCATAGACAAGATTTAGATGAAGCAAAAGTAAGTGAAGAAAATAAAAATGTTTCTGCTAGTTTTACTTTTGATGATTCTAGGTTAGCAGGTGCATCGGATGTTTTAGCTAATGCTGATATTACAATCTATAAGGAATTTTCTGAAGATAAAAATCTAACAGCAACATTAACATACGGATACTTCTCTGATAAATTAGCAGTTATTGGTTCTCAAAATAGAGGTAATATAATTGATAAATCTGTAGATCGACTAGATTTGATTGTAAAATCAAGTTTAACAGATAAAATTAATGTGGGACTTTCATTTAAAAATATATTAAATCCTGTATATGAAAGGGTTCAAGCTCAAAGCGAAGTACCAGGAAGTAGTATAGAAGATATTGTAATTAACTCATATAAAAAAGGTGCAGCAGTAAGTGCTTCTATCAGTTATAAATTCTAAGGGATTAGGAGGGTAAAAGAAAGAGGGTCTATTTATTAATAGATCCTCTTTTTTTTTAACATTAAATTGATGTATCTATTAAATAGTTAATGTGAATTTAATAATGTCGTAACGTGTAGGTGTTGGTTCTGTTGTTTATTTGTAACAGAAAAATTTGAAACAAAACAAAACAAAATTTAAAATTTATTAAAATGAAAAAATCAATTTTATCAATTTTTGCAATTGCTGCTTTAACTTTAACTAGTTGTGAAGAAGACAATGGAACAACTGTAACTAGTGTTGTTGCTGAGTTTGAAGTAATTCAAGACAATTTAAAAGGAGATATCACTAAAGGTAATGATGTTACTTTAGATGCTTCAAAAGAATACACATTAACAGGAGGTTTAGTTGTAAAGTCTGGAGCTTCTTTAACAATTCCTGCAGGTACAGTTATTAAAACTGATAAAGATGGTATTTCTACTTCTATGTACATTGCTGTTGAAAGAGATGCAACAATAAATATTAATGGAGTGGAAAATAACCCAGTTATTATGACATCTGGTGCTGAAAATCCATCTCAAAGTGATTGGGGAGGGTTAGTGATTTGTGGAAATGGTATTACTAATGTTGGAGAAAATGTTACATCTGAAGTAGCAGGATTAAGCTACGGAGGTTCTGATAACGCTGATTCTTCAGGGTCAATTGAGTTCTTGAGAATTGAGTATACAGGTTCTAAATTTACTTCAAAAAAAGAGTTTAATGGTATTTCTTTCTTTGCTGTAGGTTCAGGTACTACAGTAAATAATGTATATGCTTACGAAAGTGGAGATGATGGTATAGAGTTCTTTGGTGGTGCTGTAAACGCTACTAACTTAGTAATTGAAAATGCATATGATGATTCATTAGATTTTGCTGATGGTTATGTTGGAACTATTACTAATGTATATATTTCAGGAGTTACTAAAGCTGGTATTGAGGGATCTAACAATGGAAATACTCCAACGCAAGAGCCATTAACAGATGCTAAATTAGTAAATGTATCTATTGTTAAAGGAGGAGCAGATTTCGGAGCATCAGAGCAGGCTATTAACTTTAAAGAAGGTTCTGGTAAGCAAACTTATACTAATTTATTTGTAGAAGGAACTGCAAATTTTGCTAAGATTTCTGCTGATGCTGGGACTACTGCAAGAATTGCTGCAGGTGATATTACAGTAAATGGTTCAGCATTTGTTGCTGCTAACAACGATGTTGCTGATTATGTTTCTACAGAAACAGGAGCTGGAAGTGGAGCAACATTACCAACATGGGCTACTAAAATTTCAAAAAACTAATACTAACTTTATATCAGTAATTTTTTTAAGAGTTAAAACCCACCTCACAGAGAGGCTACTGACAAAGTATGCTTATTTTGTAAAAAAGGTTTTTCAAAAAGAGATTTGACATGTAAATGTTGAATCTCTTTTTTTATTTCAATACTTTTTTGGGTTAATTTTTGAGACTTTAAAAGAGTTTGAAGAGGTTGTTTATAGCCTTTTTATAGGCTTTAGTTTTAGAACTATTCGTTCTTAGCTTAATTTCAAAATTCTTTTAAGATTTACAGCAAAAATGGTCAAAGCACCTTGCATTTGCATATTTTCAATACCATACGAGGTAGCTCTTCCATAACCATGAACATTTTTTAGTTCACCATTTTTAGCTTCTATCTTATAGCGATGCTTTGATTTTTCTTTAAAATAGTCTGTTTTTTCAAAATCAATTTGCTCTTGGTGTATTTTTGATTTTATGGATATCGAATATGTTTTTGACTTAGCTCCTTCTTTATAACATCCTTTTCTTAAAGGGCAGTTTTTACATTTTTCGACATTAAAATAATAGGTGATTACTTGATTTTTCTGAGTATTCTTCTTGCCTTGAATTGCTTTTTTTGTTGCTAGATGTCCAGCAGGACAAACAAACATATCTGCATCTTTATTATAATCAAATTCATTTTCTTTTTTTCTGAATCCTTGACTAATCGCAGGATTTAACTTTGCTACTATTTGAATGTTTTTTTCTTTGGCTAATTCTAAATTTTTCTTGCCTGAATAAGCTGCATCCCCAATAACTGTATCTACAGCTATTCCATTTTTTTGACTTTGCGCTATAAGTTCTGGCAAAATAGGTCCATCTCCTTTTTCGCCTGAAGTAACAACGGCTCCTGTGATAATTCTTTCTTGTGTCATGGCCAGATGACTTTTAAATCCAAAAAAGGAACTATCTGATGACTTGTGTCCTATTTTAGCATCCATATCTTTAGATACAACTTCTTGTTGGTGTTGTTCTATATCATCGATAGATTCTTTTAATAGGTTCAATTTTTCTTTTACAAAAGGTACTTCGCTAATTGTTGGGGAAGCTTCAAGTAAAGTTTCTAACTTTTTACTATAGGTCATTTCTTTTTCTAAATCATTACAATCGTTTTTAGTAGGCATTTTATGTTTCCAATCTTCCTTGTAGGTATAAACAGCTTTTCGAAGTTGTTTTGATCTTTCTCGCAAGATATCAATAGCTGAAGATGGATTAGATTTGGATAAAGTATGCGTAGCATCAACAATGATAGAACCCGAACGGATGATTCCTTTTTCGACAGCAATACTTACGGTTTTGTTAATTAATAAATCTAGTAAATTGGTGTCTTTAAGACGTTGCCTACGGAATTTTGTTAAGGTACTTGGATTGATTACTCCCTGCTCAGGTAGCATTTCTAAAAAATACTTAAAAGACATGTCATAACGAGAACGATCTACCACATCAACATCTGATAAAGTGTAAATCACTTTTAATAATAGGTACTTGAAAAGTTTTACAGGGCATTCAGCTGTCCTACCTTGATCTATGGAGTATTTATCTAAAAGTTCTTCATAAATAAAACTAAAATCTATTAAGTCATTGATTTTTCTTAATAAATTATCTTGGGGAACTATCAAATCGTAAAGTGAACTATATTCACTTAGACCTAAAGTTTGTTGTTGATTCAGCATAAAGAAAAATACAAAAAAAGAAGAATAGAATTTAATAATTCTATTCCTCTTTTTTATAAATATACTTTTTCAGTAGCCTCCTCACAGAGGTGGGTTTTTTTATTCGCTATACTTTTCTAACTTTAGCAATAAAGCTATATACTGTCTATGAATATAAAAGTTGCGAAAGAAAATGTGTTGTTTTTAGATATAGAAACAGTTCCTTTATACGAGGAGTTTAAACAAGTTCCTGAATTAGAACAAGAATTGTTTGCTAACAAAACAGCATATAAAAGAGGAGAAGATGTTTCTGCTGAAGCGTTTTACGAGAAAGCAGGCATTTGGGCCGAGTTTGGAAAGATAGTTTGTATATCGGTAGGTTATTTTGCCAACCAAGAACTACGAATTACATCTTTTGCATCTGATAACGAGGAAGTGTTGTTAATTCAATTTAAAAAAATACTAGAAGAACATTTTTACAAGCCTCAAAATTTACTATGTGGGCACAATGCTAAAGAATTCGATTTTCCTTTTATTGCTAGGCGAATGATAGTTCATGGTATTAATCTTCCCAATCAGTTAAATCTTTTTGGTAAAAAACCTTGGGAAATTCCTCATTTAGATACCATGGAAATGTGGAAGTTTGGAGATTATAAGCATTACACTTCTTTAAAACTATTAACTTATTTGTTAGGGATTCCAAGTCCAAAAGGAGATATAGACGGAAGCCAAGTGGGTAGTGTGTATTATAAAGAAAAAGACTTGCCAAGAATTGTTCGTTATTGTGAACAGGATGTATTGGCCTTAGCAAGACTTTTCTTACGGTTTAATAATGAACCTTTGGTGGAAGATTCGGAAGTGGTGTTTGTATAGTTTACTTCCCACCCAACATCAATAAGTCACTCACCACAATTTTGGTCATATATCTTTTGTTTCCATTTTCGTCTTCCCAGCTTTCGTTGGTTAATTTTCCTTCTAAAGCAATTTCACTTCCTTTGTCAAGGTATTTTTCTGCAATTTCAGCCGTTCTATTCCAGCATACAATATTATGCCACTGTGTGTCTGTAATACGTTCTCCATCTTTGCTATAGAATACTTCTTTAGTTGCTAAAGAGAAGTTGGCTAATTTTTTGTCTTTCCCAAAAGATTTAATGGTTGGTGTTGCTCCTAAGTGTCCAATTAACTGTACTTTGTTTCTTAAATTGTTCATAACGTCTGTTTTTAAAATTAATGAATCGTTGTCGTTGTTCGACATTGCAAAGTTGCGAACTCATGAAAGTTTTACTCGGTTCTTAATTGTTTGTTTGCGGATGTAACTGTTTGTAGTCGTTTGCAAACGATTTTTTTTAGTATATTTAATTCGTTGAAAATTAGAAGTTATGGATGGTAAAAGTTGTTTAGAATGCGGAGAGAAGATTGTTGGTAGGTCTGATAAAAAATTTTGTAATGATTACTGTAGGAACGCCTATAACAATAAGTTGAATGTTGGGGATAAAAACTTAGTGAGAAATACCAACAATGCGTTAAAGAAAAATTATAAAATTTTGTGTGAGTTAAACACAACGGGGAAAACAAAAACCTCCAAACAAATTCTATCTCAGAAAGGGTTTGACTTTAATTTGTTTACATCTATCTATAAAACAAAGACAGGAAATCAATACTTCTATTGTTATAATCAAGGCTACTTGTTGTTGGAAAAAGAGCAAGTTCTTTTGGTAAAGAATACAGATTAGTAATCAATTGTTTTACAAATATTCCCAACAAGCTTATCAAATAAAGGATAAAAACCAACCCTTCCTAGTTGTGTAATTCCAAATCGTACAACGACCAAATCTTTAGAAGGAATTACAAAAATTCGTTGTCCTTGGTAGCCGTCTGCATAAAAGCAATCTTTAGGTACGTTGGGCATGTAATTTCCGTGGTTTAACCACCATTGTCCACCATATTCTCCGTTAGAGGTACCGTTGGGAGTTTTTACATAGCTAACCCAATTTTCACTTAGAATTTGTTCTCCGTTCCAGATACCGTTTTGTAAGAACAATTGCCCGTATTTAGCCCAATCTCTAGTGGTGGCCCAGCTGTAAGATGAGGCTACATAATTACCAACAACATCCGTTTCTACAGTCATAGAATGCATTCCTATTTTGTCAATTAGAGTTTTGTATGGAAAATCTAAATATTCTTGATGTGTTTTAAACTGTCTTCTTAGAATTGCACTTAAAATATTACTGTTACCAGATTGATAATAGAACTCAGTTCCTGGTTTTGTAGAAAGTTTGTTGTTAATGGCTCTTTCTGTACAGTCATTGTCTTTAAAAAGCATGTTGGTTACATCGCAAACAGTACCGTAATCTTCTTCCCATTCTATGCCACTTTCCATTTGTAAAAAATGATTGGTGGTAAGTGTACTCTTAGAAGTGTTTTTCCATTCAGGAAATACATCAATTAAAGTTTTGTTTATGTTGTAACCGTATTTGTCTAAAACGCCAAAAGAAGTACTAATTAAACTTTTGGTAATAGACCATCCTTGTAATAAGGAATTTTTATTAAACCCTGGGGCATACTTTTCTGCTATAATTTTTCCTTTGTGTAGAATTAAAACAGATCTGGTGTTTTTTATTCCATCCGGATGATTTTCTACAAAGCAGTTGGTTACAATACTATCTAATTTTGGATAATCAATATAAGTAAAAGTACTATCTGTATTGGGAAGATGTCCATGTGGATAGGGTAGATTAATCTTGTTTTTAAAACGATTAGGTTTGTGTTTTTCTAATTTGGTATCATCATCATTAACAAGTGTTACCCCCACACCCTCTCTGTAAATAGCAATGCTTTTGGAAAGACCAAAAACGGTAGCGGTTACTTTTTTTTCTTCTTTGTTAATAGTGGTTTTGGCTAAACTAACTAAGAAAGAACTGTTGTCTTCATTTTCTGTTAAATGTTTGTCTTTTTTTGCTAAAAAATAACAACTCGCCATATTTTTTGCTGCAAATCCAGAAATAAGCTTCAGTTTAGGATAGTTAAAAATGAAGATGATTAATAGGATGGCAAAAAAAACAAGGAGGGTTAACTTTAGTATTTTCATAGAGAACAGTTTAGCTTGTTTTAAGATACTAATTTTTACAGATTCTGAAACAAAGACTTTTAAAAACCTTTTGAAATAAATTGGAGGGAAAGAAGTACCTTTGTTTGCAAATAATTTAGGGTATGATAAATATTGACAAAATAAGAGCTGATTTTCCCATTTTACAACAACAAGTAAATGGAAAACCATTGGTTTATTTTGATAATGGAGCAACGAGTCAGAAACCACAAGCTGTAATAGATGCTATTACAAATTACTATACATCAATTAATTCCAATGTACATAGAGGTGTACACACACTAAGTCAATTGGCAACGGATGAATTTGAGGAGACTAGGAAGAAATTAGCCGCTCATTTTAATCCCAAACACGAGCACGAAATTATATTTACAAGAGGTACTACAGAAGGTATTAATTTAGTAGCTACCACCTTAACTAGTTTGATAAAGTCTACAGATGAAATTATCATATCTGCTTTAGAGCATCATTCTAATATTGTGCCATGGCAATTGTTGTGCGAGCGTACAGGAGCTACTTTAAAAGTAATTCCAATTAATGATGCGGGTGAATTAAAAATGGAGGTGTTTGATGAATTGTTGTCGGACAATACTAAGATTGTAGCGGTAAACCATATTTCTAATGCTTTGGGAACGATCAATCCGGTAGAAGAAATTATAGAAAAAGCACACAAAGTTGGAGCTTGGGTGTTAATAGACGGTGCGCAATCTTGTCCACACATGCAAATAGATTTACAAGCCTTAGATTGTGATTTCTTTACTTGTTCTGCGCATAAAATGTTAGGGCCTACTGGGATTGGTTTCTTATATGGAAAAGAGGAAATTTTAAACCAGTTACCACCTTATCATGGAGGAGGAGAAATGATAAAAGAGTGTTCTTTTGAAAAGACTACTTATGCAGAATTACCACATAAATTTGAAGCAGGAACACCCAATATTGCCGATGTAATTGCTTTTGGTACTGCAATTGATTATTTACAAGAAGTTGGACTAAAAAATATTGAAGCATACGAACACGATTTGTTAGAATATGCAACCAAAGCTCTGTTAGAAGTTCCTGGTCTAAAAATTTATGGTACTGCTAAAAATAAGGCAAGTGTAATCTCTTTTAATATTGGGAATTTACATCCATTTGATGTAGGTACGATTGTAGATAAATTAGGAGTTGCCGTTAGAACAGGACACCATTGTACGCAGCCTATTATGGATCGTTTTGAAATTCCAGGTACACTAAGAGCATCTTTTGCCTTTTACAATACCAAAGAGGAGGTAGATATTTTAGTAAATGCTTTGCAAAAAGCTGTAATGATGTTGTCTTAAATTATATATTTACAATCCAAAATGGATTTAATTATGTCTTATCCAAGTATTTTTAAAGTAGCTACCTTGGCTGAAAATAAAAACCGCTTAGACAAGCTAACCTCTAGTTCCGAACCTCTTTGGGGGAAAATGAATGCGGCTCAAATGTTGGCTCATTTAAATGCTACTTATGCAACATCTAGAGGATTGGTTAGAATAGAAATGAATCCTTTTATGCATTTCTTTTTAAAGACTTTTTTAAAAAAGACAATTGTAGGAGACAAACCTTATCCAAAGAGCGCAAAGACCAATCCTTATTATTTAATTAATGAGGAAAAGAATTTTGAAGAAGAGAAATCAAAATTATTGCAAAATATGCAGTGGGCTTATGAAAAAGGAGAGAACTATTTTGAAGGACGATTGACAAGGTCTTTTGGCCATTTAACAGCCAAAGAGTGGAGTAATTTGTTTCAGAAACATTTAGACCATCACTTTCAGCAATTTGGAGTTTGATATTGAAAAAAATGAAATCAACAGATTTAAAGAGTAAAATAAAGAATAGAGAAGGTGGTTACCTGTTTTATGGATTAACACCGCCTAAATCCTCTACAGATAAAGATAAAATTGTTGGGATTGCTCAACGACAAATGGATCGTATAAAAGACTTAGATATAGATGGATTGATACTATATGATATTCAAGATGAGTCTTCTAGAAATAACAATCCAAGACCCTTTCCTTTTATGTCTACTTGGGATCCCGATGTGTATGCCAATGAGTATTTAAAAGATTTAGATGTTCCCAAAATTATATATAAAAGTGTAGGGAAATTTAATGAGGATAGTTTAAAAACATGGTTGCAAGAGAATGAGTCTACTGTAGATATGACTGTTTTTGTAGGGTCACCTTCTAAGGGGCAACAAGTGAATTTGTCGTTGTTAGATGCTTACAATATAAAAAAGGAGTCTAATTCTAGTATGTTGCTAGGTGGGGTTACTATTCCAGAACGTCATTTTGCCAAGGGAGATGAACACAAACGTATTTTAAACAAGGCAAATAACGGATGTTCTTTCTTTATTTCTCAGTGTGTTTACAATTTAGACAATGCTAAAGATGTATTGTCAGATTATTACTTCTATACTCAAGAGCATAAAATAGAACCCTTACCAATTGTGTTTACATTAACTCCAATAGGTTCATTAAAAACATTAGAATTTACCAAGTGGTTAGGGATAGATATTCAGAATTGGTTGGAAAATGAATTGAAAGTATCTAAAGATATTTTAACTACATCTATTAATATTTGTAAGTATATCGCAAATGATTTAATAGCATTTGCTAAAGAAAAAAATATGCCTATTGGCTTTAATATTGAATCTGTTGCCATAAGAAAAGCTGAGATAGAGGCTTCTATAGAGTTGGTAAAATCTGTAAAGGAGATGATGGAAGGATAAATTTAAATTCGCTATGAAAATTAAAAGTATTGTATGTATTGCCTTTGTAACTGTTTTGTTTGGATGTACTTCTGATTCCGAAAATTTGAAATTTGAATGGTTGCACGAGGGAGATGTTTCTATTACCAGTCAAACAGTTTTAGAGAAGTTTGTAGAGTTGCCTTATGAGAAAATCGAAGGTAATTTATGGATTTCTAATTGTACAGATATATCTTCTTTAAGTAATTTACAACGTGTAGAAGGAGATGTAAGAATAAGGAATAATAGTGATTTGTTAAACTTAAGAGGTTTACAGAATTTAGATTATGTAGGTGGAGATGTGGAGGTTTCTAATAACGTGCTATTAGAAAGTTTTCAGAATTTGGCAGGATTGTCTTCGGTTAAAGGAGGTCTTTTTATTCATAACAACCCTGCGTTAGAAACTTTTTTTGGGTTGAATAATATTACTTCTATAGAAGGGGACTTGCAAATATTTGACAATTCTCTGATTGAGGGTTTGGAAGGATTGAAGAGTCTTGAAACATTAGGAGGAGAGCTATATATTAAAAATAATGATGCGTTGGCAACTGTTGAAGGCTTAGAGAGTTTACAGGCTGTAGGAGCTGATTTTGAAATTGAAAGTGTGGATGCTCTTAAAGATTTTAAAGGACTAGAAAGTTTAGTATCTATAGGAGGTGCTATAAAATTAGAACAGAACGCGGCTTTGTTAAATTTACAAGGTTTAAATAGTGTTACTTCAGTTGGAGGAGAGCTAGAGGTTGTAGAAAATAATTCTTTAGAAAGTTTAGATGGATTTGCTAGTTTAGTCACTATTGGTAAGCGTGTTTTAATTAGAGATAATCCAAAGCTATGGAGTTATTGTTCTTTAGTTTCTACAAATATTATAGGTTCTTATTTTGTGGGTTCTAATGCTTTTAATCCTACAAGAGAAGCTTTAGAGGCAGGTACTTGTGAACCTTAATGAATTCTTCTTAAGGTTATATTAATAAACAAAAATGTTTAATTTCCCTTTGAGTTTCTAAATTTGAGGTTTTTCTCATTTTTAGCTTAAAAAACATACTTTGAAGATAAAACCTTTACAAATAGCACTATTCCTAATTCTAATTTTATTAGTGCTTTTTGGATTTACATTTTTGAGTAAAAAGGGGGCTATTAAAAGTGCTATAAAATCTGAAGAAGGTTTTTCTTTCTTGGCTCTTAAATACCCAACAACAGAAAGTTTCTTACAGTTGCAAAAGGATACCGTTGCAACTATCGATAAAGTAAAAGCGGTTACCAACAATGTAGTTCCTGTTCAGGAAGAAGAGGTAGTAGCGCAGGAGCAAACGGTAAAAGATAGTCTTCCTAAAACAACAAAGAAGATACCGCTAAAAAAGGTATTAGACTTTTCTAAAATAGATACTACTAAGATAGAACGAATTAGGTATCCAAAAGAGAAGCCTAACTTCATTAAAAGTTTAAAGAGGCATTTTAATAGTAACAGTTGTAGAGTTGTTCATTATGGAGATTCTCAATTAGAAGGAGATAGGATTACGTCGTATTTACGAAATAGGATGCAAAGTTTGTATGGAGGTAGCGGGCCTGGTTTTATTCCTATAAAACAGGTTTATGAACAAGTAAGTGCTGTTGTTACTCCGTCTAAAAACTGGGAACGTTATGCTTTGTTCGATCCTACCAAAAAAAGGTTTGAACATAAAAAGTATGGAGCCTATTTGTCGGTTTCAAGATTTACACCCTATGTAAAGTCTGCATTAGATACCATTTCTTTAGATTCTTTACAAAATCAGGTTGCTACTATTGTTATTAGTAAAAGTAAAAGGACCTACAGACGATTTAGAAAGTTTACTAAGATTGGTTTGCATTATGGAAATGCCAATTTGCCAACAAGTATAAAAGTATACAACGATAGTGTTTTAATTCAGAGTGATAGTTTAATTACGGATGGAAAATACCATCAATATAAAATAAGGATAGCTACTGCTCCAGAAAATTTAAAAATAGAGTTAGAGGCGAAAGTAAGTCCAGATTTCTATGGAGTTACCTTAGATGGAGAAAATGGTGTTCAAATAGATAATGTGGCAATGCGAGGAGCATCGGGAACTGTTTTTAGAAAGGCAGATTCTGGGAGTTATGCAAGTATGATAAGAGCGCTAAAGCCAAAGTTAATTATTATGCAATATGGAGGGAACACGCTTCCGTACTTAAAGGATTCAACAGCTGTTGATAATTATGGAAGGTATATGTCGTTGCAAGCTAAATGGATTCAAAAGAATGCTAAAAAGGCTCAGATTTTGTTCATAGGACCAACAGATATGGCAACATCGGTAAATGGAGAAATGCAAACGTATCCTTTATTGCCCTATTTAAATAAGGTGTTAATGAAAAATGCTTTGGATAATGGTATTGCTTATTGGAGTATGTACCATGCAATGGGAGGTAAAGGATCTATGAAGCTTTGGGTTGATGAGAGATTGGCCGGAAGTGATTATACGCACTTTACACCTAAAGGTACTAAGATCATATCGGAGTTGTTGTTTACGGCTTTGTATTTAGATTTAAAAACAGAACATGAAGATGATAAAAATTAGATTGATAAGTCTGTTGCTTTTGCTAAGTGCAACAGTAATGGCTCAGGATTATATATTAGATAGTGTAAAAGGACATTATCCTTTTGTAAATTGGAAAGCGAATCAAATAAAGTATGCAGAAGATTCTCCAGCATTTAAAAAATTATATCAAAAACTACACACTATTGCGCAAGGAGGGCAAGAAGATGTGCATGTTTTTCATATTGGAGGGTCTCATATTCAGGCAGATATTTATTCTAACAAATTGCGTTCTTATTTGCAACAGATGAGTCCAACAGCAAAAGGACAAAGGGGAATGTTGTTTCCTTATAGAATGGCAAAAACAAACAATCCATTAAATTATAAAGTAACGCATACTGGTAATTGGAAAGGGCATAGATGTTCTGTGGTTACAGATAGTGTAGCTTGGGGCTTAATGGGAGTAACAGCCGTTTTTAAAGATTCGATAGCAAATATAAAAGTTCAGGCAAATTATAAGAACTTTAAACCACATATGTATAACTTTAATAAAATTAGAATCTTTTATAATAATTGGGGTTACGATTATAAAATTAAGTTGAATGATACGATTAAAGTAAAGTCTGTGTTGCACAACACAGAGCAACATTTTGTAGAATATCAATTAGGAGATACAGTAGAAGATTTAGATTTTAATGTTCAGAAGATTACCAATAACCCAAAGGGTGAGTTTTTAATGATGGGATTAGAACTGATGAACGATAATAGAGGAGTTGAATATACAACCATAGGGGTAAACGGAGCAAGTTTTGAATATTACAATCGATGCCACTACTTTAAAGATCAATTATTATTATATAAGCCAGATCTTTATATTGTTTCTGTTGGGACCAATGATACCTATCGTTTGCATTTTGATGCAGAGAAATTTAAAAGAAATTACGAGAAAATGATAAACGATGTGTTAGAGGCAAATCCTAATGCGGCGATTTTATTAACGGTTCCAAACGATTCTTATTACAAGAGAAAATATGCCAACCCACATACTCAAAAGGCAAGAGAGGTTATATACGAACTTGCTGATAAATACAAAATGGCTGTTTGGGATTTGTATGAAGTTATGGGAGGTTTTGGGTCGTCTCAAAAGTGGTATTTAAATAAGTTAATGCCTAAAGACAGAGTACATTTTACCATGAAGGGCTACAGTATTAAAGCTGATTTGTTATTGGAAGCTTTAACAAAGTCTATGGAGAATGCATTACAGTTAGAGCCTAAGTCTATTTTGAACCAGATGATACATGAATAGGATTCAGAACATTTTTTCTTTTTCAGAAGAATTTCCATTGATCTTTACACAAGCAGATTTTTGGATCTTTTTTGCGTTGGTGTATTTTGTATATGCTTTAATCTATGGGAAAAAGAATGTAAGAAGTGTCTATTTATTTCTTGTTAGTTTGTTGTTTTACTACAAAACAAGTGGGTTGTTTATAGGGATATTATTATTCAGTACTGTTAGCGATTACTTTATTGGAAAGACTATTTACAAGAGTAAATCGGAACTAAAAAGCAAGGTGCTGGTTACTGTAAGTGTGGTTGTAAACCTATTTACACTCTGTTATTTTAAATATGCTTACTTTTTTACGGATTCTTTTAATCATCTGTTTCATACCAAGTTAGAGGTGTTTAACTATTTGGCACATTGGGCAAATGGAGTTGCTAGTGTAGATTATTTTAGTGTTGATGCTATTATATTGCCTGTGGGAATTTCTTTTTATACGTTTCAGACCATTAGTTATAGTGTGGATATTTACAGGAAACAACTAAAACCATTGAATTCTATTATTGATTTTGGTTTTTTTGTAAGTTTCTTTCCTCAGTTGGTAGCAGGACCTATTGTAAGAGCGGCTGATTTTGTACCTCAGATAAAACAAAAAATAGTAATCACCAAAGAGGAGTTTGGAAAAGGTGTTTTTATGATTCTTAAAGGATTGATTAAGAAAATGATCTTTGCGGACTTTATTGCTATGAACTTTTTAGACAGAGTTTTTGACATGCCTGAAATGTTTTCTGGTTTTACCAATTGCATGGCAATGGTGGGTTATTCTTTACAGATTTACGGAGACTTTTCTGGGTATACAGATATTGCTATTGGAATTGCATTGTTGATGGGATACAAATTGCCTAAGAATTTTAATTCGCCATACAAAGCCATTCATTGCGGTGACTTTTGGAAACGATGGCACATGTCTTTGTCTACGTGGTTAAAAGATTATTTATACATTCCGTTAGGAGGAAACAGAAAAGGGACAGTAGCTTCTTATATTATTGCAGGTGTTTTTATAACGGGTTTCTTGTTTTCTATAAACAATAGATTGATCATCTGTGGCATTTTAATTTCTATAGGTGTGTTGGCTATTGGTACGCTTATTTTTAATGGAATAGAAAAACATATAAATACCAATATCAATGTTTTGCTAACAATGCTAATAGGTGGCTTGTGGCATGGAGCTTCGTGGAAGTTTGTTATTTGGGGAGGACTAAATGGATTGGGTATTTTAGTTTACAAATACTGGAGGTTAATAAGTCCCTACGAAAAATCAACTCATAAATTTGCTACTGTTTGGAAAATACTAATGACTTTCTTGTTTATTACTTTTACAAGAATTTATTTTAGAGGAAATAGCATGGAACATATTGCTAAGTTTTACCATCAGCTTACTACAAATATGGATTGGCAAAATGCATTTACAATTCTTTGGGAATATCGATTGGTTTTTGGAGTGATGTTAGTGGGGTATATTACACACTGGCTTCCGTATCGTTTTAAGGATAAAATAGAAGATTTTTTTATTAACAGTGGCTTAGTTTTTAAAGGAGCTGTAGCTATTATCGTAGCTGTTTTATGTTATCAGACATATGCTGCAGATTTTCAGCCATTTATTTATTTTCAGTTTTAAAGTTATCATAATGCTTATTTCTAAAGCTTTAACTTTGTAGCCTATATCTTTGCCTAGGTGGTTAATTTGCCATATTTAGAGGATAGAAATACGATTAAAATGAAGAGATTGTCGCTGAATTATTTATATGTGGGTATGTTATTGCTTTGTTGTTGCTTTACGGCATGTGAGCAAGAATCTGTAAAAACGACTTATAGTAAGTCGTTCTTTGGGGATTACGAAATAGAGTCTCAGGCTGTTTTAAATGAGTTTGCTTCTAATAATTTTACAAGAGTTAGAGGGAGCCTTTTTATTTTTGATTGTGAAGATTTGTCTCCTTTGTCTTTGTTAACTACTATTGACGGAAAACTAGAAATTAGAACCAATAAGGTAGAGTTAGAGCGTTTAAATGGCCTAGAAAACATAACAAGTGTTGGAGGAGATTTAAATATTTATCAAAATAGAGGAATTAAAAGTTTGGAAGGGCTTGATAACTTAAAAGCGTTAGGAGGTAATGTTTCTATTTATGAAAACAGTAGGTTAGAGACTCTAAGTAATTTAGATGGGTTGGCTAGAATTACAGGTTTTGTAAATATTTATTCAAATCCTAATTTAGTGTCCTTAGATGGTTTAAATGAAATTTCGGAAGTTTCCAGTCATGTAGATATAAATAACAATAAAAGTTTAACTCATTTAAACGGATTTAAAAATATAACGAGTGTTGGTAATACACTTGGGATAAACTCAAATCAGGCGTTAATTCGTTTGGATGGTTTTAATCATCTCATTTCTGTAGAAAGCAAGTTTGAAATTTTAGAAAACAGAAGCCTTGTAGATATTTCTTCATTACAAGATTTAACATCTGTAGGAGCTTTGTCAATAAAAGGGAATTCAAGTTTAAAAGACTTTTGTGTGCTAAATACTGTGAATTTTGGTGAGAGTTATGCGGTAAGTGCCAATGGGTATAATCCTAAAAAGAGTGATTTGGAGGATGTAGAAGGATGTAGTGTAGATTAGTTTTAAGTTTTTTTAGCTTAATCTCATTTTTAGTCTTATGCTAATTTAGGTTATTCATGACTTACTTTTGTTTATATCTGGTTCTAGATATGTAACAAAAGATGTGTTAAATAGTGGAAAAAGTCCATTAATATATTTATTTCAACAACGTTTTTTCTGGGTTTTTATGGTACTATAGTACTAATTGGTGCATGTATTTGCCTGTATTGATTGTAGACTGTATTTTTGCGCAAAATTTATAAAAATGAGGGGTCTTTTTATTCTATTTGCGTTTTTGGTAAGTCTAAGTTCATACGCACAGTCGTTTACAATTAACAATATTAATTATAACGTTATATCATCTGCTAACAAAGAGGTGGAGGCTAGATGGTATTACGGAAGCGGAGGAGATGTAATCCTTCCCTCGTCAGTATCTAATAATGGTATAGATTATACTGTTACTCATATTGGTCAGTATATTTTTTCAGGGAAAAATCTTACGAGTGTAATTATTCCAAATACAATTACAAGCATTGGAACTGGAGCGTTTTCATCTAACAAGTTAGTAAATGTAGTAATTCCTAATAGTGTTACTTCAATGGGGAACTTTGCCTTTTCTAATAACAATTTACTTAGTAGTATTCAGTTGTCTGATAAATTAGAAGCTATTCCTTATCAAGCTTTTGTGAATAGTGCTTTAACTAACTTAACAATTCCTGCTAGTGTAAAAAGTATAGGAGATTTTGCTTTTCAGAACAATACAAAATTAGCGGTATTAAATCTTGAAGAAGGTTTAGAAACGATAGGTTATCAAGTATTTGTTAATAATGTATTAACTACTTTAAAATTACCTAATAGTGTTAAGAGTATTGGAGCTTTTTCTTTTTTCAATAACAAAATAGAAACATTGGTGTTATCTGAAAATTTAACAACTATTGAGCAACAAGTTTTTGCAAATAATACAGAGCTTACTAGTATTACATTGCCAAGTAAGTTGTCTAATATTAGTTCTTATGCTTTTGGTCAAAGTATTACAGAGGTGGTGTCTTTAAATCCAGTACCTCCTACTTTAACATGGGGGTCTTTGCATAATGCAGGAGTTATCGATTTGACGGTAGTTTCTGGAGAGGCTAAAACAGCTTATGAAGCAGCCTTTCTTTGGAAAGATGCAAAGAGTATCAGTGTAGAAGTTTCTGCAGTAGATTTAATTGGTGATGTTTTTGATGTCGATGGACTATCTTATAAGGTGGTGTCAGAGGGAGAAGTTGAGGTTGTTGGAAGAGCTCCTGGGAACAATAGTACAGATATAGTTATTCCATCAGGGGTTGTTTACAATGATATTGTTTATGTGGTTACTAGCATTGGAACTAGAGCTTTTGATAAGAATAGTTTAACGAGTGTTGTTATAGGTTCCACAGTTGAAAATATTAAAGATTTTGCATTTCATGAAAATTTTTTAACAAGTATAGATTTGCCATCTTCATTAAAAACGGTAGGAAAACGCTCTTTTAGAAATAATAAGTTACAAGAAGTTTTTATTCCAAGCGGAGTTACCGCTATAGGATTTGATGCTTTTTCAATCAATCAAATAGAGAAGATTACTTTACCGAGCTCTCTTACTTATTTAGGGAGTTATTCTTTTTATGCAAATAGAATAAAAAAAGTAAGTGTCTTAAGTAATATTCCGCTAGATATAGAGGGTAATGTTTTTGGTAATATAAGAGGTGCAGAGTTATATGTTTTTTCTTTAGCATCAAGCAATGCTCATAGAAAAGCAGATGTCTGGAAAAGCTTTAAGACTATAGAGTTTAAATTTGAATCAGGAGGTTTGTTATATTCAGGAATATCGGATACAGATTTAGAGGTTGTCGGAAGGGCTCCTGGGAACAATAGTACAAATATAGTTATTCCATCAGAGGTTGTTTACAATGATATTGTTTATGTAGTTACTAGCATTGGAACTAGAGCTTTTGATAAGAATAGTTTAACGAGTGTTGTTATAGGTTCCACAGTTGAAAATATTAAAGATTTTGCATTTCATGAAAATTTTTTAACAAGTATAGATTTGCCATCTTCATTAAAAACGGTAGGAAAACGCTCTTTTAGAAATAATAAGTTACAAGAAGTTTTTATTCCAAGCGGAGTTACCGCTATAGGATTTGATGCTTTTTCAATCAATCAAATAGAGAAGATTACTTTACCGAGCTCTCTTACTTATTTAGGGAGTTATTCTTTTTATGCAAATAGAATAAAAAAAGTAAGTGTCTTAAGTAATATTCCGCTAGATATAGAGGGTAATGTTTTTGGTAATATAAGAGGTGCAGAGTTATATGTTTTTTCTTTAGCATCAAGCAATGCTCATAGAAAAGCAGATGTCTGGAAAAGCTTTAAGACTATAGAGTTTAAATTTGAATCAGGAGGTTTGTTATATTCAGGAATATCGGATACAGATTTAGAGGTTGTCGGAAGGGCTCCTGGGAACAATAGTACAGATATAGTTATTCCATCAGAGGTTGTTTACAATGATATTGTTTATGTAGTTACTAGCATTGGAACTAGAGCTTTTGATAAGAATAGTTTAACGAGTGTTGTTATAGGTTCCACAGTTGAAAATATTAAAGATTTTGCATTTCATGAAAATTTTTTAACAAGTATAGATTTGCCATCTTCATTAAAAACGGTAGGAAAACGCTCTTTTAGAAATAATAAGTTACAAGAAGTTTTTATTCCAAGCGGAGTTACCGCTATAGGATTTGATGCTTTTTCAATCAATCAAATAGAGAAGATTACTTTACCGAGCTCTCTTACTTATTTAGGGAGTTATTCTTTTTATGCAAATAGAATAAAAAAAGTAAGCGTCTTAAGTAATATTCCGCTAGATATAGAGGGTAGTGTTTTTGGTAATATAAGAGGTGCAGAGTTATATGTCCCTTCAATTACAGCTAAATCTACTTATGAAAATACACTAGTTTGGCAAGACTTTGGAAGTATTATTGTAGATGGAGAGCAAGAGAATATTCCTCTTGTTAATAACGTAAATATTGATGACTTAAAATTAGATTTAGAGGCAAGCTTTACTTTAAACAACTACACAAATAGATTAGAAATACAACCAGATACTGATGACGCAATAGTAGAAAGATTAGAGTTGTATAATTTTAATGGAGCGCTTATTAAAACTGTTAATGATAGTTCTATTGATTTAACAGAGTTTGATTCAGGGATGTATATCTTAAAAGTAAGTACTGATAAAGGAGAATTTGTTAAGAGGTTCTTTAAGCAATAAATACTTTATATAACCACCATTAAAAAGCCATTACTAAAAGAGTAATGGCTTTTTTAATTAAATTAACTAGGTTACTTTAAATCTACCTGATAAAAGGGTTTAAAGGAGGTTTAGTTGTGTTATTTTTAGTTGTTGCATAATTGTATTATCTACTTTAGATAGTAGAAAAGGATAAGGTTTTAAGGTAATAAAAAAACCATCAGTTATTACTGATGGTTTATATCTTGTAAAATTAAAGAAGTGTTAATTAAGCTCCTAAAATTCCTTTTTCTACTAAGTATTCAGCGATTTGGACTGTATTCGTTGCAGCTCCTTTACGTAAGTTATCAGCAACAATCCACATGTTTAAAGTATTTGGTAAAGACTCGTCTCTGCGAATACGTCCCACAAATACTTCGTCTTTATCGTTCGCTAATGCAGGCATTGGGTAGATGTTGTTGTCTAAATCATCTTGAACTACAACTCCAGGAGTAGCACTTAACAATTCTCTTACTTCGTCTAAATCAAAATCGTTAGCGAATTCTACGTTTACAGACTCAGAGTGTCCACCAGCAGTTGGAATACGTACTGCAGTAGCTGTTACAGCAAAAGAATCATCACCTAAAATCTTCTTAGGCTCTTTTACCAACTTCATTTCTTCTTTTGTGTATCCGTTTTCTTGAAAAACATCACAATGAGGAATTGCATTACGGTTAATTTGGTAGTTGTAAGCCATTTCTCCGTCCATAATTCCGTTTTGCTCGTTTTCTAACTGTCTAACAGCAGCAACACCTGTTCCAGATACAGATTGGTATGTAGAAACAATTAAACGTTTCATTTGATATTTTCTGTGTAACGGAGCCAAAGCCATTACTAACTGAATTGTAGAACAGTTAGGATTTGCAATAATTTTATCTTCAGCAGTTAAAACATCACCGTTAATTTCTGGTACTACTAATTTTTTAGTAGGATCCATTCTCCATGCAGAAGAGTTATCTACAACTGTAGTTCCTGCTGCTGCAAATTTAGGAGCCCACTCTAAAGAAGTATCACCACCTGCAGAAAATAAAGCAACATCTGCATTCATTTTAACAGCATCTTCTAAAGTTACAATGGTATACTCTTTACCTTTGTATTCTAATTTTTTACCTGCAGATCTTTCCGATGCAACTGGAATTAATTCAGTGATTGGGAAATTTCTTTCTGCTAATACTCTTAACATTACCGTTCCTACCATTCCGGTAGCTCCTACTACTGCTACTTTCATATCTATATTATTTAAGTCTCTAGTTTTTTCAAAAAATTCAGACTGCAAAGATGAGAAAAATATAGGCTTAAATTTTTATAAAAGGCTGGAAATTATACATTTTGTTAAAATTTCATCTGATTTACTAAAATGACAAAATATTTAAACTAAGTTTTGTTGTAACTGGTTGCTATGTAGTTTGTTAAAGTTTGGTTTTGTAAAGTTTGAGTGTTGGGTTAAATAGTTTTAGAATTCAATAAAATACGTAGTCTCCTATACGTATTTTAAAGCTTGTTTTTTAAGAATTATAAAAAATGACTACTTAATTTTGAGTATGATTACGGAAAAAGGCTGTTTAATTTTTCAATTAATAAAACAGATTTGATAAATCTTTAAATTTTATCGTTTAATCTTTCTAAATAAAGCCTCAAAATGACGAATGTCATCTTATAATCCGTTAAATCGCGTAAATTTGTTTTCGGTTATTAACGAAATCAAATTTCAAACAAAATGAGTGGAGTTTTATCTTCTTCGATAGGAAGGAAAGTAGCTATGGCTGCTTCTGCTTTCTTTTTAATGTTTTTCTTATTACAACATTTTGTAATAAATGTTACTTCTATTTTTAGTCCTGAGACTTTTAACGAGTTGTCTCACTTTATGGGAACAAACCCTGCAGTGCAATTTGCATTACAGCCAGTTTTAATTTTTGGTGTGGTTTTTCACTTTGTGATGGGATTCATCTTAGAGGCTCGCAACAAAGCTGCAAGTGTTAAGTATGTAAAAAATAACGGTGCTGCAAATTCAACTTGGGTAAGTAGAAATATGATCTACTCTGGTTTGGCAATTTTAGCTTTTATTGTTTTACACTTTATTGACTTTTGGTTTCCAGAAATCAATCACAAATACATTGCACAGTTACCATCTGATCCTAACAGATATTATGGTGAATTGGTACACAAGTTTCACTGTCCAATAAGAACAGGAGCTTATGTAGCTGCATTTGCATTTTTAGCATTACACTTGTTACACGGATTTAAATCGGCATTCCAATCTTCTGGAATGAGTGCAAAACGTGCTGCTAAATTAGAAACAGTTTCAAAAATTTATGCAATTGGTATTCCTGTAGGATTTATCATTATTGCTTTGTTTCACCATTTCAATCAACACTAAGACATTAAACTATGGCATTAGATTCTAAAGTACCTCAAGGTCCTATCGCTGATAAATGGACTAACTATAAAAATCATATCGACTTAGTAAACCCAGCAAACAAACGTAACATAGATGTTATTGTTGTGGGTACAGGTTTGGCAGGAGGTTCTGCTTCTGCAACTTTGGCTGAGTTAGGATACAACGTAAAAGCATTTGCTTATCAAGATTCTCCTCGTAGAGCGCACTCTATTGCTGCTCAGGGAGGTATTAACGCTGCTAAAAATTACCAAGGAGATGGTGACTCAACTTACAGATTGTTCTACGATACTGTAAAAGGAGGAGATTACCGTGCTCGTGAAGCAAACGTATACCGTTTGGCAGAAGTTTCTGCAAATATTATTGACCAATGTGTGGCTCAAGGTGTACCTTTTGCTCGTGACTATGGTGGATTGTTAGACAACCGTTCTTTTGGAGGGGTATTAGTATCTCGTACTTTTTACGCTAAAGGACAAACAGGACAACAGTTATTGTTAGGAGCATATTCTGCAATGAACCGTCAAATTGGTCGTGGTAAAATTAAGATGTACAACCGTCACGAAATGATGGATGTGGTTTTAGTAGATGGTAAAGCAAGAGGAATTATTACTCGTAACTTGGTTACAGGAGAAATAGAAAGACATTCTGCACATGCAGTTGTTATTGCAACAGGAGGTTACGGAAACGTATTCTTCTTATCTACAAACGCAATGGGATCAAACGTATCTGCTTCATGGAAAATCCATAAAAAAGGTGCATACTTTGCAAACCCTTGTTATACACAAATTCACCCAACATGTATTCCAGTTTCTGGAGACCACCAATCTAAATTAACGTTAATGTCAGAGTCATTACGTAATGATGGTCGTATTTGGGTTCCTGCTAAATTAGAAGATGCGCAAGCAATTAGAGAAGGTAAAAAATCTCCTAATGATTTATCAGAAGAAGAAAGAGATTACTACTTAGAAAGAAGATATCCTGCATTTGGTAACTTAGTACCTCGTGATGTTGCATCTCGTGCTGCTAAAGAAAGATGTGATGCTGGATTTGGAGTAAATGCTACTGGAGAAGCTGTTTATTTAGATTTTGCTGCTGCTATTGTACGTTATGGTACAGAACAAGCATTGGTTAAAGGTTTAGATCAAAGCGATGCTGCTTTAATAGATAAATTAGGAAAAGAAATCGTAAAAGCTAAATACGGTAACTTATTCCAAATGTATGATAAGATTGTAGATGAAGATCCATACAACACTCCAATGATGATTTATCCTGCAGTACATTACACAATGGGTGGTACTTGGGTAGATTATAACTTAATGACTACTATTCCTGGATGTTACTGTATTGGAGAGGCTAACTTCTCTGATCATGGTGCCAACCGTTTAGGAGCTTCAGCTTTAATGCAAGGATTAGCCGATGGTTACTTTGTATTACCATACACTATTGGAGATTATTTATCTGACGATATTAGAACAGGTAAAATACCTACAGATACACCAGAATTTGAGGAAGCTGAAAAATCAGTTAAAGACCAAATTAATTTCTTTGTAAATAACAACGGATCTAAATCTGTAGACCATTTCCACAAACGTTTAGGTAAAATTATGTGGAACAAAGTAGGTATGGCTCGTAACGAACAAGGTTTAAAAGAGGCAATGGCCGAAATTAAAGCATTACGTGAAGAGTTTTGGAAAGAGGTTAAAGTACCAGGATCTGGAGACACTTATAACGAAGAGCTTGCAAAAGCTGGACGTGTTGCAGACTTCTTAGAATTAGGAGAGTTATTTGCAAAAGATGCCTTAGTAAGAGAAGAATCTTGTGGAGGTCACTTCCGTGAAGAGTCTGCTGAAACTGAAGGACCACAAAAAGGTGAAGCAAAGCGTGATGACGAAAACTTTGCTTTTGTGTCTGCTTGGGAGTACAAAGGTGAGCCAGCTGATGCGGTTTTACATAAAGAACAATTAGAGTTTAACGATATCGAATTAAAAACGAGATCATACAAATAAGAAAGAGCCATGGATATGAATTTAAAACTTAAAATCTGGCGACAAAACGGAGCCAACGATGAAGGTAAAATGGTAGACTACAGCATTAGCAATGTGTCTCCAGATATGTCTTTCTTAGAGATGTTAGACGTATTAAACGAACAAATTATTGGTGAGGGTGGAGAACCTATCGCATTCGATCACGATTGTCGTGAAGGAATTTGTGGAATGTGTTCTTTATATATTAATGGAGAAGCTCATGGTCCTGATAGAGGAATTACTACTTGTCAGTTACACATGCGTAAGTTTAAAGATGGAGATACTATCTATATAGAGCCTTTCCGTGCTAAAGCTTTCCCTGTAATTAAAGATTTAGTAGTAGATCGTTCTGCTTTTGATAGAATTCAGCACACAGGAGGATTTATTTCTGTAAACACTTCTGGTAATACACAAGATGCAAACTCTTTACCAATTTCTAAGCATGCTGCTGATGAAGCAATGGATGCTGCAACTTGTATTGGTTGTGGAGCTTGTGTGGCAACTTGTAAAAACTCATCTGCAATGTTATTTGTAGGAGCTAAAGTTTCTCAATACGCATTGTTACCACAAGGTCAGGTTGAGGCTGCAGATCGTGTTAAAAACATGGTAGCTCAAATGGATTTAGAAGGTTTTGGTAACTGTACCAATACTGGAGCTTGTGAGGTAGAATGTCCTAAAGGAATTTCTTTAGACAATATTGCTCGTATGAACCGTGAGTTCTTAAAAGCTAATATCTAAGAAAATATAATAATTAGATCATATTATATCAGCCCTTTTCCATGTATATGGAAAGGGGTTTTCTTTTTCTGTTATTGTGATAAGAACTATAGTCTCTCTTGATTATTGTAATTTTTTTGTATACTTATACCCTCATTTAAGAGTAAATCAATACTTTGAAGGTTAAAAATTCACAAAAACTAACGGTTAAAGAATATAATAGGTTGTACAATCTGTTGTTTCCTTCTTTGTGTGTTTTTGCGAATAAGTTTTTAAATGATAGCGATAAGTCCAAAGACATTGTTCAAGAAGTTTTTATCAATATTTGGAATCAAAATGACTTGAAACAGAATGATGATTTGGTTAAAGCTTATTTATATATTTCTGTAAGAAACAAATGCTTAGATTTTTTAAAAAGCAAAGAGAGTAGGTTAAAAGATTCTTTTGTAGATGTTGAATTGATGTCTTCTAATTTATTTTTAGAAAAAGAAGTATTAACAGAAGAGGTCTATAGAGAGATAGATATAGCCTTGTCTCAGCTTCCTAATAAATGTAGGGTAATTATAGAACTCGCTTTAAGAGGGTATAAAAATCATCAAATTGCAGAAGAACTCGAAATCTCAATCAACACAGTAAAGACTCAAAAAAAGATAGCCTATCAAAGACTTAAGGTTCTTTTACGTGGAGTATATTATTTGCTAATAATATCGGTAATTGACTGATATATTATTTTTTTTGTAAAAAAACACAATATTTATTCACCCTTTTTTATAAATGTGTCGTATTAATAATAACAACCGTAATTTTCGTATTGTTTTTATTTATGGAACGACTCAAAAAAATATTTAAGCTAGCTAGGGTCTTGGCTACTTCGTGGACTAAGAATGGAAAAATAAAATCGGAGGAACTTACAAATCTTTTTACTCAAAAGGAAGCTGATGATATTGCTAGAGATATCAATCTTAATAAAGAAGAAAGAGATGTTCTAATTGAGGAGTTTAAGAACCAAAAAGATTGGAAGTCTATAGAAAGAAAAATTAAACCTAAAACAGAAGTGCGTTATTTATCTTGGGCTCTTAGAGTTGCGAGTATTCTTGTTTTAGCAATTGGAGGAACTTATTTATTTAATCAGATTAATAATAGTAAAGGTCCCGAATTCGATTTTGCCAGTAGTGATATCGTCATCAAATTGGATGATGGGAAAAGTCAAGTAATTCACGAAAATGGATCTTACGAGATAATAGATAAAAACGGCGAAGTAGTTTCTAATAAAAATGGGAAAAGTCTTGATTATCGAACTGAAGCAAGTTTTGATATGGAAGAGATTAGTTACAATGAACTCTTTGTTCCTTTTGGTAAGACTTTTAAAGTTGTAATGTCAGACAGTACTGTTGTAACACTAAATTCAGGTACCAAATTAAAATATCCTACCCGTTTTTCTGCAAATTCAGAACGAAAAGTATTTCTAGAAGGAGAAGCGTATTTTGATGTGTATCCAGACAAAGAAAGACCTTTTATAGTAACAGCTACTGGAGTAAATGTAAAGGTGTTAGGAACGGAATTTAATGTTTCTTCTTATGCAAATGATGCATTTGTAAAAACAGTTTTAGTAGAAGGAGCAGTGTCTCTTTATGATGAATCTATTGCTTATAGTAGTGGTAATGAAATCTTGTTACATCCAGGAGAAAAGGGAAGTTTTGGTAAGAAAAATCGCCAAATAAAAGTTAAAAAAGTAGATACTGCTGTTCATACAGCTTGGTTAGACGGAAATCTAATATTTAAAGGTTTACAATTCAACCAAATCATAAAAATCTTAGAGAGGCATTATAATGTAAAAATTAAGAATACCAATCCAACCTTAGGAAAGCAAAGATTCACAGCCACATTCAATATAGAAAGTATTCAGGATGTGTTAGATTCATTCAAGCTAAATTATCCATTTACCTATGAGGTAAAAGAAAATAAAATAAATATTAACTAACCTAAATCCTTAAAAAAATATAAGATAGAACACAACACAGCCCCTTTTCTAAAAAAAAGAAATCGAGAAATGCGGCAACATCTCCCGATTTTATAGAAAAGGTGATTCAAAAATCAAATTTTAAACCACTAAAACTATTACAAAAGTATGAAAATTCGACTTAAACTAGATTTAAAGATGAAATTAACAATGTATTTGTTCCTCTTTTCTTTATTTCAACTTTATGCAAACACTTATTCGCAAAATGCAAAAGTAACATTGGAACTTAATGATGTTACGATAGAAGAAGTATTAACTGAAATTGAAGAACAAACAGAGTTCAAGGTTTTGTACAATCATAACGATTACGATTATACAAAACTAGTAACTGTAGAAGTAGAAAATGCTCTGGTTACCAGAGTGTTAGATGAAATATTTACGAATACAAATATTAAATACAAAACAATAAATAAACAGATTGTTTTATTAAAGAATAGTAAGAAAGGAACAACGGCTCTTAAAGTAAACAGAGCACAAATAAAATTAATTAAAGGGGTTGTTACAGATAGTGCTGGTGAACCTTTACCTGGAGCAAGTGTAATTGAAAAAGGAACTACATATGGAACGGTAACAGACTTTGATGGGAATTTTACCATGAAAAGAAATAATAAAAATATGATTTTGGTTATTTCTTATGTAGGATATAAAACCCAAGAAATTCCTGTTTTAGCAGATCAGACCTCGATTACAATTCAATTAGAAGAAGATACGGCAAGTTTAGATGAAATAGTGATTGTTGGATACGGTTCTCAGGTTAAATCTCAAGTAACAGGAGCAATCTCTACAGTAGATTCTAAGAAAATGAACGAAAAACCAGTAGCATCTGTAGATAGAGCTATTCAAGGGATGGTTCCTGGTGTTAATGTTTCTACGAATAACTCAACTCCAGGAGGGGGAGCATCTGTTAGAATTAGAGGTGCTGGAAGTTTAAATAACAGTGAACCTTTGTATGTAATTGATGGAATTCCCTTTAATGCAGGAGAAAGTACTAATTCAAGTCCTTTAAGTTTTATTAACCCAAACGATATTGAAAATATTTCGATTTTGAAAGATGCGGCTTCAGGAGCAATTTATGGAGCTAGAGCAGCGAATGGTGTTATTTTGATTACTACTAAGAAAGGTAAAAAGGGGGTAAGTACGTTAAATATTAATAGCTCTTATGGGATTCAAAGAATAGCGAACAAACTAGATTTAATGTCTGCATCAGAGTGGGCTAATTGGAGAAATCAAAGATCAATTTTAAATGGTGGAAGTGCAATATTTAGCGATCCCGCTTCTTTGGGAGCAGGTACGGATTGGATTGATGCAACAACAACTGTAGCTCCAATGCAAAATCATCAAATTTCTTATTCAAGTGGATCCGAAAAAGGAAGTGTATTTACCTCTTTAGGTTATTTTAATCAAGAAGGTGTTGTTAAGGGGACTGGTTTTGAAAGATATACTTTTAGAGTAAATGCAGAATACCAAATTTTAGATAGACTAAAAATAGGAACCAATACCGATTTTAGAAGATCTGAACAAACTTCTTTTGGGGGAGGTAGTAGGACAGTTATCACGAGCGGTCCTACATACTACGCGCATGTATTTTATCCAACATTATCTCCAAGAGATGAAAATGGAAATTACACAGGAACTCCTAATGATGCTGCTTATCAAACATGGGTAAATCCATTGTTTACTTTGGAGAATCAAAGTCCTCCGCCAGTAGATACAAGTATAAGATCAAGAGTTTATTTTGATTTAGATATTACGTCTAATTTAAGTTTTAAAACAAGTCTTGCATATACATATTTCCATTCTAAGAGCGATGTGTTTAATCCTTATTACAGTCTTGGACAAGCAGTAAATGCAGATCCATCGGTGCAAAAAACGCAAAATTACAATGGAACATTTTTAATTGAGAATGTTTTAAGTTATAAGTTAAAGAAAGACGAACATAAATTAGATGTGGATTTAGGTCAAAGTTCTCAGAAAACAGAAGGAGAGGTATTGGGTGTTTTAGCTACTTACGCAAACAATACAGAGCCACAAACTCAAATAAATGGAGCGGCAACTACTTATGAATATACAAATAGGTTTATAGAGAATTCATTGGCTTCTTATTTTGGTAGGGTTAATTATAGTTTTAACAATCGTTACATTTTTACTTTAACGGGTCGTTATGATGGGTCTAGTAAATTTGGTAATAATAAAAAATGGGGGTTCTTCCCATCTGTATCTGCTGCATGGAGAATTTCTCAAGAAGAATTCTTCCCTCAAAATTCAGTCGTTAATTCTCTTAAGTTAAGAGGAGGTTGGGGACAAGTAGGTTTTGATGAAATACCTAGTGGAATTATAGATAGTCAATATACGCTTCAAAATTGGGAATATCCTTTAACAAACACAGATGAAGTTCGTCAAGTTGGAGCTGGACCTTTGTCAATTGTAAATCCAGATGCTCAGTGGGAAACAGTAACTCAATATGGGGCAGGTTTAGAAGCATCTTTGTTTGATAATAGTCTAGAAGTGTCTGTGGAATATTATAATAAGAAAAGAACAGATATGTTCTTGCAAGTACCTGTTTCAGGAATTTCTGGACTTACAGGGAAAACAAGGGGAGCTAGTCAGTTTGAAAATATTGGAGAACTTGTAGACAAGGGAATTGAAATTAGTGTTAATTATAATAAATCTTTTGGAGACTTAGATTTAAGTGTAGGAGCTAATATATCTACAGTTAATAATGAAATTACCTACGCAGGTCCATTAGGTAGAGTAGATGGTTTTTCTTATAACAGTGATTTTGTCGTAAGATCTCAGGAGGGGAATAGTATTTTCTCTTTCTTAGGGTATCAAGCAGATGGATTGTTTCAAAGCCAAGAAGAAGTAGATAATCACGCTACAGGTCAGGCTAATGTTGCTCCAGGAGATATTCGTTTTAAAGACATTAACGGAGACGGTGTAATTAATGATAATGACAGAACGATTATTGGGAAGTCTGTACCAGATTTCTATTATGGAATTAATCTTGATTTGAAATATAAAAACTTTGATTTTTCTTTACAAGGAAATGGTACACAAGGAAATGATGTTTTAAATCTTACAAAGCATAATTTAATTGATGCTACTAATTGGGGAAACAAAATTCAGTATACACCATGGACTACAGAGAACCCAAATACGCCTTATCCTAGAATTAATGAGCAGGATGGAAATAACAGAAAAGTTTCTAGTTTTTATGTAGAGGATGGTTCTTTCTTTAGAATTAATAATATCCGTTTAGGTTATACAGTTCCAAAAGAGATGTTAAAAACCATAGGGTTGACGAATGCGTATGTATACACAAATGTTTCAAACCCATTTACTTTTACAGATTATTCTGGTGTAGATCCCGAAGTAGGAAATACATATAATGGGAATAACAGATCTCAGGGAGTAGATCAGTTTGTATATCCTATTGCGAGAACATTTACAATGGGGGTAAACCTTTCTTTCTAATTTAAAACAACAATACAATGAAAAAAATAATATATATAGGTATTCTTTTCTTGGGGTTTTTATCTAGTTGTGGTGATGACTTTGTAGAAATTGAAAACCAAAACGGAATTAGTGAGTCTAATTTTTTACAAACGGCTAACCAAGCACACCAAGCATCTGTGTCAATGTATCACCCTATTTCAAATCATGGGTTGTATAGAATGGGATTCTTAATTTTTGGAGATGTCACTTCTGATAATATAGACAATGGAGGATATGGAACAGGTGGATTAGGGAATGCAATTAACAGTATGTCTAATTACACTTGGGATGGATCTAATAAGTTCTTTGTTAATATTTGGAATGCTAGTTACCAGGGGATTGCTAGGGCAAACTATTTAATTAGTAAGATAGATCAGGTAGAAGATATTTCAGACGATTTATACAATCAGTATTTAGGTGAAGCTTATTTTATGAGGGCATTTTATCATTATCATTTAGCTATTGGTTTTGATGAAATTCCTGTAGTAACCTCAGTTTTAACTTCTACAGAAGCTAATACTGTAACTAAATCTTCTAAAGAGGAAGTGTTTGCTCAAATAGTTTCAGATTTTAAAAGAGCAAGTGAGTTATTACCAAAAACACCTGCGAATTCTGCTGAGGTGGGAAGAGCAACAAAAGGAGCTGCATTGGCTTTTTTAAGTAGAGTATATTTGTGGACTGGAGATTATCAAGATGCGGTAGATGCTGCAGATGCAGTAGACGATTTAGGGAAATATTCTTTAGTTTCTTCTGCCGATTATTTAAAAATGTTCGATGGTCGTATGGAAAACTCTTCGGAGTCTATTATGGAAGCACAATTTGTAAGTGGTTTTAACTATTGGAGTGAAGATGAAGCAGAAACGAGTCAAATGCAGAACATGTTTCCAAGAGTATCTTGGGCTCGTTATTTTACTCCCAGAAAAAGTGATACTTACTCGGTTGTAGATTCTTTTGAGCCAGGAGACATAAGACGTGAAGCAAGTATTTTAATTGCATTTGAAGATATGATTGAGTACCCAGATGCTGGTGTTACAAGTTTGTTTCCAGATGCAAGTATTTTAGGAGGATGGAATTCTAACTACGATAATGAGACAGAGGATAAAGGAAATTTACAAATTCGTAAATATTTACCACATAATCCAACTGAATGGGGTGGACCACCAGCACCATGGCAGTTTACAGATGTTAATATACCTATTATACGTTATGCAGAAGTGTTATTAAATAAAGCAGAGGCTTATATTCAGTTAGATGATGTTGTGAATGCAAGAGCAGCTTTAGAACTAGTTAGAGCAAGAGCTGGATTAACTATGACAGGAGTTCCTAACGATGTTGATGGTGTATTTGAGCAAATTAAAATAGACCGTAGAAATGAATTAATGTTCGAAGGTCATAGATGGTTTGATATCAAACGATGGGATGATTTTGATGTTTTACAAAGTGCAGGTACTAATTATACAGGTCAGAAAGTTTGGCCAATACCTACTGTGGAAACAGATATCAACCCTAACTTATAATTTTTTAGTTAGTTTTATTAGTTTTAAGTTTCATTCAAACGGCTAGGTTATTTTAAATAACCTAGCCGTTTATTTTTAAAATTTATTTTGATAGTATTTAAAGACAGTTTTTCATATCAAGCGATACAAAAACTATAGAAAAACATGGTTAAAAGTCAACAATATCTGTGATACATTTATTCAGGACAGGATGAATTAATCATATAACTATAAACTTAAATTCTTATTAGGAATGAAGTTTTTTTGTATTTATGCTTCTTAAAAAAATGCTATTTAAATGAAGAAAAATACTTGTGTTTATTTTATGTTGTTTTATGTATTTGTCGCTTTTTCTCAAGACAAAAGAACAGCGTTTGGAAATGTTACGTTAGAGGAATTAAAAGAGGAGTTTTACCCTTTAGATTCAACAGCTCATGCAGCTTATTTGTATAGAGAGAAAACATTAACATATTATGTAGATCACAACAACAGATGGGCTCATAGAACAGAGGTCTACGAAAAAATAAAAATCTATGATAAAAAAGGATTTGATGAGGCTACAAAAACCATTTTTTTGTATAAATCTAATGGAGGTTCAAAAGAAAAAGCATACAAAATAGAAGCCTGTACTTATTCTTTAGAAGGGGATAAGATTGTAAAAGCCAAATTAAATAAAGCTGAGGTTTTTAAAGAAGATAATGGAGAAAATTGGTTTGTAAAAAAATTCACCATGCCTGCTCTTAAAAAAGGAGTTATTGTGGAATGGAAGTATATTGTTAGTTCCCCTTTTGCTTCTTATATAGATCGATTTGTATTACAACAGGATATACCAGTAAAAGAATATTCGTCTGTACTGGTAACTCCAGAGCATTTTTCTTTTAAAATATACAAAGCAGGTAGCATACCTATAAGTGTTAAAAAGTATGTTAGGAAAATGAAAAGAATAGAAGGTAATGAGTACATATATACTGTAGAAGCTAAAGAGATTCCTGCTTTTAAAGAAGAGGCATATATGTCTAACAGGAGAAACTTTGTGTCTAGTATAGATTTTGATTTTTCATATTACAAAGATCCATCGTCTTCTTACAAAGAGGGTAATGTAGAAACTTGGGAAGGAATTGCTAAGAAAATTCTTAAGACTTCATTTTTAGGACGAAGCCTAAAGAGAAAGAAATATTTTGAGGATGATTTGTTAGGATTGCCAATGAGTGGAAAGAATAATAAAGAGAAAATTAAGATGATTCTAGACCATGTAAAATCTAAAGTTAAATGGAATGGAGAACTTAGAAAGTCTGTAGATGTTGGTGTAAAAAAGGCTTATGAAACAGGGGAGGGGAATTCTGCAGAGATTAATATGATATTAATTGCTATGTTAAGGCAGGCTGGTTTGTTTGCAAACCCAGTATTGATAAGTACTAGACAGCATGGAATTGCTTTATTTCCATCTATAAAAGCATACAACCATTTAATTGTAGGGGTAGAGGGAGTAAATGAAAAGCCTATATTGTTAGATGCAACCGAATCATATGGAACTTTAAATGTATTACCATTTAGAGATTTAAATTGGTTTGGGAGAATGGTAAGAGATGATCAAACGACAGAGAAAATTTATTTAAATCCTCAGTTTTTTTCCTTAGAAGATCAATTGTTGAAAATTCAAATTTCCGAAGATTTAAAAGTAAAGGGAGTATTAAAAACTACTTATACAGCAAATAATACACTTGCGTATAAAAAACGAATACAAAAATTAAATGAAGAAAAAATAAAAGAGAATTTAGAGAACGAATACAACATATCTATTCTTAATATTCAAACGTCTGAAAAGGAAAAAGACAACATACCTTACGTTCGTTTAATTGAGTTAGAGTACCCCGATGGAGTTGAAGAAATAGACGGTAAACTTTATATATCTCCGCTACTATTTTTAAGTGTAAAAACAAACCCTTTTAAATTAGATAAAAGAGATTATCCTGTAGATTTTGGTTTTCCATGGAAGGATAATTATAAGGTTTTTATTAAGATTCCAGAAAATTATCAAGTTGATTTTTTACCCAGGGCAAGTACATTTAAAATGAACGATGACATTGGGAATACGTCTTTTAAAATTATACAACAAGGCGAAATCTTGGTGGCTAATTACACAATGCAATTTAGTACAGGGGTTATAGATTCTAAGTATTACAACCAGTTAAAAGAAATTTATAGTACTTCCATTTCTAAGCAATCAGAAAAGATTATTTTATCAAAAAAGAAGTAATAAATAGATAAAGTATAAATATTGCTTATGTGTTTATATGAAGTTTTAATAGATTGAAAGTGACCTAATAATGTACTTTTGCAGCATAATAGGGGCTAATAAGATTTTTATCATATATAAATAAGCTAAAAATTTCGTACTTGCCTTAAATTAATTGATAGTTATGTTCAAAAATTTTAGAGGAGACTTACTAGGAGGGATCACAGCTGGAATTGTAGCACTTCCTTTGGCATTAGCTTTTGGGGTACAATCAGGTTTAGGTGCTTCTGCAGGATTATACGGAGCTATTTTTATTGGATTTTTTGCAGCCTTATTTGGAGGAACGGCAACACAAATTAGTGGGCCAACAGCTCCAATGACTGCAGTTAGTTTGGTTGCAGTAGCTACTATTGTAAAAGCAAATGATGGAGATGTTGTAAAGGCATTGCCTTTTATTTTATTTGTGTTTTTTGCAGCAGGATTGTTTCAAATTCTTTTTGGAATTATTCGTTTAGGAACTTTAATTAAGTACATACCAGCAACGGTTGTTTCTGGGTTTATGAGTGGGATTGGTTTCATTATCTTAATAACTCAAATTCCAAACGTATTTGGTCATAAAAAAGGAGGAGTTCTTCCTTCAATACAAGGAATTCCAGATGCGATTGCAAATATTAGTTGGGTAGAATTTAGTATGGCTATCTTAACGATTGTAATTATATACGGTTTTAAAAAAATAACAAAAGCAATTCCAAGTACATTGGTTGCTTTGTTGGGAATTAGTGTGGGTGCAATCTTTCTTTTAAGTGAAGGTTCGTATAGAATAATAGGTGATATTCCAACAGGTTTTCCAAAGCCTAATTTAGAAATGTTTTCTACGTTCTCTTTAGGGAGTTTTGCTCCTTATATTATGACTGCTATTTCGTTGGCATTGTTAGGAATGATTGATTCTTTATTAACGTCTGTTGTGGCAGATAATATGACAAATACAAAGCACAATAGTAATAAGGAGTTAATTGGTCAGGGAATAGGGAATGCTATTGCCGCATTTTTTGGAGGAATTCCTGGAGCAGGAGCTACCATACGTACGGTTGTGAATATTGATGCTGGAGGAAAAACAAAATTATCTGGAATGATTGCCGGTTTGTTGTTACTAATAGTCTTAATGTTATTAGGGCCTTTAGCTGCTCAAATACCGTTAGCTGTATTGGCAGGTATCTTGGTAACAGTAGGAATTGGAGTAATGGACATGAAAGGGTTAAAAACAATGGGGAAACAACCTTTAACAGATGTTGTTGTTATGTTATTGGTGTTGTTGTTAACTGTTTTTTGGAACTTAATTTATGCAGTAGCTATCGGAGTAATTGTATCTTATATTTTTAAAGCATTCAATTCAAAAAAAGAAAAGAAAGAAGCTTAGTTTTCTTCACAAAAAAGAATATTTAAAAACTCTTTAGAATTAATTTTCTAAGGAGTTTTTTATTTTTACAAAGTTCCTAAATCGTAAAATAATGAGTACCTATCTACAAAAAGCAGTTTCTAGTGATGTTGATACCATTTGGGAAATCTTACAACAAGCAATTGCCAAAAGAAAAAGAGAGGGAAGTACGCAGTGGCAAGACGGATATCCAAATCCGGAGGTAATTAAGAAGGATGTAGAAAAAGAAACAGGACATTTGTTAATTGACAAGGGAAATATTGTTGGTTATGTATCAATTCTAATTAATGATGAACCAGCATATGGAGATATTGAAGGGAAGTGGCTTAGCGATAGTGATTTTATAGTATTTCACAGGGTTGCTATTTCTGAAAGTTACTTAGGCAAAGGATTGGCTAAAAAAATGATGAACCTCATTGAGGAGTTTGCTTTACAAAGGCAGATATACAGTATAAAGGCAGATACTAATTTTGACAATTATGCAATGTTGTCAATTTTCGAAAAAAGTGGCTATTCTTATTGCGGTGAAGTATATTTTAGAAATACTCCACGTAAGGCTTATGAAAAGGTTCTTAAGTAGTAGGATTATTTAAAACACTTTTTGAATTATATTTACATACTTCAACTATTCATTTAAAACAACTCATGAAAAAATACCTGCTGCTTTTTGTTGCTGTCTTATGCTTTTCTATAAGTGGTTTCTCACAGGTATTTACTAAGAATTATAAGATTACTCGTTATAATATCCCTATTAAGACCACTGCACAAGATATTTTACAAGATCAATATGGCTTTGTATGGATAGCCACGGCAAACGGTTTGTGGAGGTACGATGGAGGTAGTTTTAAGAACTATTTAAAAAATGAGGTAGACAAAACGAGTATTACGGATAACAATATCTCTAGCCTTTATGAAGATTCTAATGGAGATTTATGGGTGGGTACCTATGGTGGAGGTTTACTAAAATATTTAAGAGATTGTGACTGTTTTGAACGATTTATCCATGAGTTTGATAATCCCAATAGTTTAAGCTTTAACGAGGTGAAGGTATTGTTTGAAACCTCTGATGGTACCTTTTTTATAGGAACAGATGGTGGAGGACTAAATATAATGGATCGTGATCGTAAAACGTTTAAAGTTTTTAAGCATAATTCAGGTAATCCAAACAGTTTAAGCCATAACAATGTTTTGTCCTTGGAAGAAAAAAGGCCAGGAGAGTTATTAGTAGGGACTTGGAGTGGACTAAATATATTGGATTATAAAACAAATAAGGTTTCAAGAGTTTTTAAAGATAAAAAACGTACCCAAACCCCATATTTTAGGATTACTAAAACTAAAAAACTTTCAAAAAACTATCGTTGGAGAATTACAGATAGCAATAATAATAGTTTTGTAAACCTTAATATGATTCATGACAATTCAGGAAAAGCATGGGTTTTTAATTGGGGGAGAATTACACTTTATAACAATTTTCCATACGGTAAAACAGAAATATTTTTAAATAAGTGGTTTCAAAAGGACTATGCTTTTCGTAACATTTTTGTTCATAAGAAAACAGGGAATATTTGGGTGCTTTCTCTAGATGGTACTTTTTTTAGGTTTGAAGAAAAAGAAAGAGTTTTTGATTCATTTTTAACAAAGAAAAGAGTCAATAATCTAGTTAGAACTCAAGATTTTTTCTGGTTAAACGTAAGAGATTCTATTTTTATTTTTGATAAAAAAACGAATGAAGAAATAAAGAGGTTTAAGGCAGGAAAAAAAGATTTACAGATAACCAATGGCTTTATAAAAGATCAAGTAAGTGTAGTAGACTCAGAGTGTTTTTATACTTATAAAGATAATGGGAAGCTGATAGAAAAGGCAAAAAGAGAAAATACGAACGAAGCCAGAAGTTTTATACATACCTCTAAAAATGAGATATGGGTAGGTGAAATTTTAGGGGCAAACTACTACAATGCAAGCCCTTTTGGATTAAAAGAAAAGTTTGAGTGCAATTGGGATGATGAAAACGGAATAGGTTATTTCCACAGATGTATTTGCTTGTTTGAAGATAGCAAGGGTTCCATTTGGTTTGGTACCACAGGAGATGGTTTAAAAAGATATGTGCCAGAGAAAAACCAATTTCAACATTTTAGACATACTATAGGAGAACTAAACACAATAAACAACAATTTTATAAGTGTTATTTACGAGGATAAAGAAGAGAATTTATGGATAGGTACCCAAGCGGGCTTGTCTAGGTTAAGTTTAAAAGATTACTCGGTTAAGCAGTATAATATTGGTGCTTTAAAAGATCAGATTATCAATGCCATTCAACAAGATCAAGAAAATAATTTTTGGATTGGAACGACCAATGGATTAATTAAATTTAATGATAAGACCAATAATATTCGAGTTTTAAATGAGGAGGATGGCTTAGTTTCTAATCATATTACAGGATGTAGTTTGTTACTAGAAAATGGAGATTTGGTGTTTGGAACGGATAAAGGGTTAATGCGATTCAATCCGAAAAAAGTAAAATCGAGTACCAAAGAACCACAAGTGTATTTATCTAAACTATGGGTAAATAATAATTTGGTAAAGCCAAATCCTAATAGCAAATACATTACTAAAAATATTGAAGTTGCAGAGACTTTAGATCTTGATTATACAGACAATAAATTCGAGATAGCATTCCAAGCCATTCATTTTAGTAACAATCAACGATGTAAGTATGCATATAAGCTTGAAGGATACGATGCGGATTGGACCTATGTAGATTCAAAAAACTCCAAAGCAACATATACAAACATTCCTTCTGGTAAGTATACTTTTTTGGTAAAAGCCACTAATGAGGATAATATTTGGAATCAACAGAACAAAAGATTGGCTATAATAGTTGCCCCTCCTTTTTGGGATTTAATATGGGTGCGTATTTTAGGTTTTGTTATAGGAGTTGTTTTAATGTATTTAATTTTTGTTTGGTTTATAAACAAAGAAAAGGCAAAATCTAAATTCCAATTAGAAAAGGAACGTTTAAAGCAGTTTGAGGAAATTTCTCAAATGAAATTACGATTCTTTACCAATATTTCTCATGAGCTAAGAACACCTTTAACTTTAATTACTGCTCCCTTAAATCGTTTTTCAGAAAAAGGGATTAGTCCTGATAAAAAGGTATTGCAGATGATGTATAGAAATAGCAATCGTTTGTTAGAGCTCATCAATCAGATATTAGATTTTAGAAAATTAGAAAACAAACAACAGTTAAAAGTATCAGAGGTAAAAGATCTATCGTTGTTTAATAATGTGTACGATGCTTATGCGTATTGGGCTAAAGAAAAGCATATAGATCTTAGAAAAGATTTTACAGAAGGGAAACTACCACAAATTCATTTTGACATTGAAGTAGTTCAGAAAATAGTTTCCAATTTAATTTCTAATGCCATTAAATATACTCCCGATCATGGAGAAGTAGATTTTAAATTAGGTTTTAAAGACATAGAAATTAATAGCGATGGAAAAGCGGTCGATGGAAGCATGGTTATTGAAGTAGTAGACAATGGAAAAGGAATTCCAAAAGAGTATCAAGAAAAAATATTCGAGCGTTATTTTCAATTAGATCAAGATGCACAAAAGTCGCAAAGTTCCGGAATTGGATTGTCTTTGTGTGCCGAGTTGGTAAAATTACATGGTGGACAAATCGTTCTGGATAGTAAAGAAAATGAAGGAGCTCATTTTACGGTTACTATTCCAGTAGGATTGAATCAACTTTCTGGAGAAGTTAAAGAGGTGGGTGCTGAACTTACAGAAACCGATACAGACAAAGAAATTGTATTGATTGTAGAAGATCATCAAGATATTAGAGAGTATATAAGTGTAGAGCTACAAGAGGATTATAAAGTATTAGTTGCCGCAGATGGTAAAGAAGGAGTTTCTAAAGCGGTAGCATCTATTCCAGATGTTATTATAAGCGACATTATGATGCCTAACATTGATGGAATTCAATTGGCAAAACAGTTAAAAGCAAACGATCTAACATCGCACATTCCAATCTTATTCCTAACAGCCAAAACAGGAACAGAGAATAAGTTAGAAGGGCTATTATCTGGAGGGCATGACTACATTCAGAAACCTTTTAATATTTCGGAAATTCAGTTAAAAATTAAGAATATTCTTAAGGCTAGAAGAGATTTCATCAAAAAGAGAAAAGAGGAAACTATAGAGGCACAAAAAGAAACACCACAAGATAATTTCTTAATAAAAATTAACAACTGCATGGACACCCATTTAGAAAACACTGAATTTGGGGTGGAGTTTTTGTGCAATGAGTTAGCGATTAGTCGTTCTCAGCTATATAGAAAAATTCAATCTTTAACAGGGAAATCTATTATAGAATACATCAATTTCTATAAATTATCCAAGGCCATGGAGTTGCTTAAAAAGGGAGATAAGAGTGTTAAGGAGATTGCTTTTTCTGTGGGTTATGATGATAGTAGGTACTTTAGTAGGGTATTTAAAAACAAGTTTGGAAACCCTCCTTCTCACTATTTGCCAAAGAAATAAATTGAACCATATGGTTCGTATATTGTTGAGTTTACACTATATATTCGCCATATGTGTAAAATGTGCACCTATTTACACTATCTGTCCACATCTTTAAAAAAGTATCCGTTTAAGTTTGTTAAGCAACTATTACAAAAACAACTTACATGGAAAATTCTAGAAGAGAATTTATCAAAAACACAGCTTTGCTTAGTGCTGGTTTGGCTGTTACTTCATCATCTTATGGTGTTACCATTATCAATAAACCCAAACTTTCTAAAGATATAATTGGACATGGCGATTTTAAATACCGTGTTCATAAAGAATGGGGGAATTTAAATCCGGAAACCACTCCTATTAAGAACTGTCACGAAATGGTAATGGATTCCAAAGGACGTTTAATTATGGTAACAGATCATGTACAGAACAATATAATAGTGTATGATAAATCTGGTAAGCTGTTAACTTCTTGGACTCATGATATGAAAAGTTGCCACGGATTAACCGTTTTTGACGAAGGTGGGGAAGATGTGTTATTTATTACAGATAACAACCAAAGAATCATAAAAACAACCATCGATGGTAAAATCATTATGGAGTTACCAAATGTTGCTAAGATGGACTTGATCCCTAAATGGAAAAAATACAGACCTACAGAAACAGCTATTGCTCCTAATGGAGATATTTATGTTTCTGACGGTTATGGGTCTGATTATATTTTTCAGTTTAACAAAGATGGAGAATTCATTCGAAAATTTGGAGGAAGAGGATCTAATGATGAGCAATTAAACAATGCACATGGTGTCGCTATTGATGATAGAGACCCAAACAATATTACCTTATTATGTACATCCAGAGTACAAAATTCTTTTAAGAGATTTACGTTAGACGGAAAG
Source organism: Wenyingzhuangia sp. IMCC45574 (assembly GCF_054182685.1). Taxonomy (NCBI): domain Bacteria; kingdom Pseudomonadati; phylum Bacteroidota; class Flavobacteriia; order Flavobacteriales; family Flavobacteriaceae; genus Wenyingzhuangia; species Wenyingzhuangia sp. IMCC45574. The sequence goes on from NZ_CM135169.1 coordinate 2,717,681, forward strand.
TATTTGGAAACAATTTACTTGCCAGGAGCCTATGTGTGTAGACCTGTAATAGATGGTGAGAATTTATACTCAGGTGCTTGTTGGTCTCGTATGAAATATTTAGAGCGTACACCAAACTCTGGATTTGTAACCATCTTAGACAAAAAGAACAAAGTAGTTTCTAACCCAGGAGGAACCAAACCTAAATACAAGCATGGGGAATTGCAAATGATGGTGCAAGAAACTCCGTTGTTTAACCACTGTCATGATGTATGTATAGACAATGACAAGAACATCTATGTATGCCAGTGGAATGCCAATAAAACCTATCCAATTAAATTAGAAAGAGTTTAAAACCATGAAACAATTTTTATTCATAGTAGGAATTTTGTGTCTACTTGTTTCTTGTAAAGAGCAAGGTGGCTACAATAAAATGGCTGATAAGAAAGTACCTAAGATTGTAGACTATAATTTTGACGTTCGTCCTATCTTATCGGACAAATGTTTTAATTGCCATGGACCCGATGTAAAAAAGAGATATAAAGGCTTACGTTTAGATACGCAAGAAGGAGCATACAGTGCTTTAAAAGGAAGTACCACTGCGCACGGTATAGTACCTAATAAGCCAATGGAGTCAGAAGCTTATTTGCGAATTATTTCTAAAGATACTACACAGTTAATGCCTCCGTTAGATTCTAACTTAAAGCTAAGTGGTTACGAAAAGAAAGTAATCAAAAAGTGGATTGACCAAGGGGCAAAGTACGATACACACTGGGCCTTTAAAAAAGTAGAAAAGCCTGCACTTCCAGAATCGGCAATTGAAAATTGGGGAGTTAATGAGATTGATGATTTTGTAGCTAAAAAATTAGAGGAGAATAATTTAACTCCAAATGAAAGAGCAGACAAAGAGCGTTTGTTAAAACGTGTTGCTTTTGATATTACAGGCTTACCACCAAGTTTAAAATTACAAGAACAGTTTTTAAATGATCTTTCAGAAAATGCTTACGAAAAAGTAGTCGATCAATTATTGGCAAGTAAGCACTATGGAGAAAAGATGGCTAGTGATTGGATGGATGTAGCTCGTTATGCGGATTCCCATGGGTATCAAGACGATCAGTTAAGAACCATGTGGCCTTGGAGAGATTGGGTAATACATGCCTATAATGAAAATTATAGTTATGAAAAGTTTGTTACCTATCAACTGGCAGGGGATATGATTCCTGAGAAAAATATAGAAACGGTATTGGCTTCTGGTTTTAATAGAAATCATAAAATCAGTCAAGAAGGAGGAATCATTCGTGAAGAAACACGTATTGAAAATGTAACCGATAGAACCAATACGTTTGGGAAAGCATTTTTGGGGATGACCTTTGAATGTGCAAAATGTCACGATCATAAATACGACCCAATTTCACAGAAGGATTATTACCAAACATTTGCCTTTTTTGATAGAGTGCCTTTTAGAGAAAACAATGAATATGCTGGGAATAAGGTTTTTGCTGTAAAACCGAAAATTACGATCAATGATTCGCTTGTAGCAAATGAATTAAGCTTTATTAACAAAATGCCGAAACTAGATGTTGAGGTAATGGTAATGGAAGAACGTCCTAACATTCGTAAAACTTATATTTTAGACAGAGGAGCCTACGATGCAAAAACAGACACCGTAGAAAGTGGAACTCCAGCTTCTATTTTACCATTTGACAAAACGAAATACCAGCCCAATAGGTATGGTTTAACCAAATGGATGTTTGACGAAAACAATCCTTTGACAAGTAGGGTTTATGTAAACAGAATTTGGCAGAATATTTTTGGTAGAGGTATTGTAAATACGTCGGGTGATTTTGGAATGCAAGGAGAATTACCAACCCATGCTGATTTATTAAACTGGTTGTCTGCAGACTTTATGGAGCATCATTGGGACATCAAACATTTGGTAAAGAAAATAGTAATGTCAGCTACGTACCAACAATCATCGGTAGTATCTAAAGAAAAAATGGCCATAGATCCAGACAATATGTATTTGGCAAGAAGTAGTAGAAATCGCTTTACGGCAGAAATGATTCGTGATCATGCCTTAGCTTCAAGTGGATTGTTGTTTGATGATATTGGAGGACGTAGTGTTCGCGTATATCAACCCGATGGACTTTGGGAAAGTGCTACTTCTGGTAGAGGGCATTTAACAGCGTATACACAAGATAAAGGAGAATTGTTGTATAAGAGAGGCTTGTACATTTTTGTAAAAAGAACTTCATTACCTCCTGTACAGACTATGTTTGATGGAACCGCTCGTGAGCAATGTGAAGTGAGAAGACAAAGTACCATGACTCCGTTACAAGCGTTAATTCGTTTGAACGATCCTACTATTTTAGAGGCTTCAAGAGTTTTTTCAGAAAAGCTATCTAAAGAAAAGTTAGCGGTAAACGAAAAAATTGAAAAAGCTTTTAGAAGTATTCTTTGTAGAAATATGAAAGCGAAAGAAAAAGAGATTTTAGAAGCTTATTACCAAGAGCAATTGGAGTACTTCAATAAACATAAAGAAGAAGCATCAGAGTTTGTAAATGTTGGAGAGTATGCTGCAGCCAAAGGTAGGAACGATGTCGAAGTTGCTTCGTTAATGCAAATTATTCACACCATGTACAACATGGAAGAAACCATTGTAAAAAGTTAAGAAGATGAGCAAAGAAAAATACGAATATCAATTAAATATCAACAGAAGACATTTTCTGTCTAAGGCAGCCTTAGGAATGGGTGGAGTAGCTTTAGGATCTTTATTAGCTCCTAAATTATTTACAGGTTCTAAAGATAAAAATGATGATATGCCTTTAGGATTGACACATTTTGCACCCAAAGCAAAGAGAGTTATTTTCTTAATGCAAAATGGAGCACCCTCTCAGTTAGAAACCTTTGATTACAAGCCTAAGTTAGAGGAAATGTTTGGGCAAGATTTACCAGAATCGGTTCGAAAAGGTCAAAGATTAACGGGAATGACCGCTAATCAAAAAAGTTTTCCATTAGTGGGCTCTCATTTTAAGTTTGATAGATATGGTAAAAGTGGAGCTTATGTAAGTGAATTGCTGCCTAACATTGCTAAGATTACAGACGATTTATGTATTGTAAAGAGTATGTACACAGAGGCCATCAACCACGATCCAGCATTAACATTTTTACAAACAGGTTCCCAAATAGGAAGTAGACCGAGTATGGGGTCTTGGATGAGTTATGGTTTGGGTAGTGAAAACAAAAACCTACCTTCTTTTTGTGTCTTGCTCTCAAGAGGAAAAGGAAATGGTCAGGGAGTGTATTCTAAATTGTGGTCTAATGGTTTTTTAGATAGTACACACCAAGGAGTACAGTTAAGTGCTAGTGAAGATCCTATTTTGTATTTAAACAACCCTAAAGGGATGGACAAATTGACTAGAAGAAAAATGTTGGATCGCTTAGGAATGCTAAACGAACAGAGTTACCAAGAGTTTGGAGATCCAGAAATTCACTCAAAAATTCAACAATACGAATTGGCATATCGTATGCAAACGGCAGTTCCAGAAGTAACAGATATTTCCAAAGAGCCAGAAAGTATCAAGCAATTATATGGGGAAGATTGTACCGTTCCAGGAACCTATGCAGCAAACTGTTTGTTGGCTAGAAAGCTATCAGAATCAGGGGTGCGTTTTGTACAGTTGTATCACCAAGGTTGGGATCAACACAACAATTTAGTAGGTCAAATTAAAGGACAGGCAAAAGATGTAGATCAGGCTTCTGCTGCTTTGATTACCGACTTAAAACAACGTGGAATGTTAGACGAAACCTTAGTGATTTGGGGAGGAGAGTTTGGAAGAACCAACTATTGTCAAGGAAAATTATCTGCGGATAAGTACGGAAGAGATCATCACCCTAGAGCATTTAGTATGTTTATGGCCGGTGGTGGAATTAAAGCCGGAACGGTATATGGAAAGACCGATGAATTAGGGTATAATATTGTAGAGAACCCGGTACATATTCACGATTTACACGCAACCATTATGCATTTAATGGGGATGGATCATGAAAAGTTAACCTACAAGCATTTAGGAAGAAGGTTCCGTTTAACGGATGTACACGGACACGTAGTTAAAGACATTATTGGATAGAGAGCAGATGAAGAAATTTATAAATTATACATCTCGAGTACTTTTAGTATTACATATATTACTCGTTTTTTTACTGATATTTGAAAGTTATGTAAGCATTCCATTTTGGATACAGCCATTAGGAAGAATGCACCCTTTAATTTTGCACTTTCCAGTGGCATTTATTGGGCTGTTGGTATTGCTAACGTTTTTCAAAAAACAGTTGGATGAAGACTCTTACAGAAAGATTCACTTTACACTGTTATTGTTTACTTCTATTACTACCGTAATTGCCACATTGTTTGGTTTTATGCTTTCTTTGGAAGGTTACCAATCTAACTTAATGTTGTTGCACAAATGGTTTGGGGTTGCATTGAGTTTTATGATCTATCTGTTGGTCTACCTTTTTCCAAAGAAAATTTACAAACCAACGTTGTATGTAAGCTTTGTCTTGGTTATAGTGGTAGGGCATTATGGAGCTGAATTGACACACGGTGCCGATTTTATTACAGAACCCTTAGAAATAGCTAGTAAAGGGGAGTTAGATAAAGAAAATGAACCTGTGTTTACTGCGTTTGTACAACCTATTATAGATGGAAAATGTATTAGCTGTCATAATACGAATAAAAGCAAAGGAGACTTAGATTTGTCTTCCTTAGAGGGAATTCAAAAAGGAGGAAAACACGGTGCGGTTTGGGTAGCTAATCAGCCTACGAAAAGCTTATTTATAGAAAGGGTTTTACTACCTCTAGATCATAAAGAACACATGGCACCAGAGGGGAAACCTCAAATGACACAAGAAGAAATAGATTTGATTTCTACTTGGATTAAAAGTGGAGCAGATGTCACATCGACATTAGTGGAATTAGAAGAAAAGGACCCATTAAAACATATCATTACAGAAAAGTGGTTAACGTCTGATAAGGAAAAAACATATGAATTTGATTTTGCAGATGAGAAGGACATAGCTGAATTAAGTGCTTCGCCTTTTATAACGATTACACCAAAATCGTCGAGTTCTCCTGCTTTGGATGTGATTGTTTCTGGTAGTGGAAGTTACAAAGCTTCTGTATTGAGCGATTTAACAAAAATTAAAAATCAGGTGGTATCTCTAAATCTTTCTAGTTTACCTGTTGAGAATCAAGATTTGGAACCTTTGAATCAATTTGAAAATTTAGAAGAATTGATTTTAAACTTTACAAAGATTGATCATAAAGGGATTGAAAGACTAAACAAACTAAATCATTTGAGAAGTTTGTCAGTTTCGGGAACTCAAGTAAATGATAGTCTTCTAAATGTATTAGGTGCGTTTAAAAACTTAGAAAAGCTGTTTGTTTGGAATACAAAGATGAGTCCAGAAGGTTTGGAACTTTTAATAGAAAAATTCCCAAATTATACTATTGAGGTTGGGGTTGTATCAACCAATAAGAAGTTAGCTGTAGCTCCTCCTGTATTTGTTTCAAAGAACAATGTGATTAGCAGTAATCAAAAGTTTATATTAAAGAATTTAGAGAAAGAGGCAACCATTAGGTATACAATAGATAATAGCAAAGTAACCGATACTTCGTTAGTTTACACAGATGGAATTGAGTTGGATTTTAGCAATACGGATGCAAAATCGACCTTAATAAAAGCTAGAGCTTTTAAAGAAGGAAAAAATCCGAGTAAAGAAGTACGATTCAAAGTTTTTAATAAAGGGATTGTTCCTAACAAGGTAACTACTGAATTCCCGAATGAAGCTGCCGACTTTTTTGGAAAAGGATCTATTGTTACAACAGATGACTTTTTCCCTACAGGAGGTGGAGTGCAAGGTATAGGTTGGATAGCATATCATTCTCATTTACCATTTATTGCAACACTAGATTTTACAAATAAAGAGCATGCGTTTAATGAGGTGGTTTTAAAGTGTGGAACTTATTTTACTCATAGAAAAGAGAATGTGAAATTTGCAAAAGTATGGGGTAGTAACGATGGACAGAATTGGAAGCTGGTGGATGAAATTAAGTACAAAAAGAAACATTGGTTTGCCAATAAATATGAAATTAAGTTAGACTTAAAAAATACGAGTTACAACCATTACAAAGTCAAAGTTCAGAATGGAAAAGGGAAGAAGTTTTTTATCTCTCAGATGTTTTTCTTCTAATAAAAACTAAAAATGTAGTCTTTTTTAAGGATTTGTTATAGATAATTCAAATTTTATTGTCTTTTATTGAGTATTTAACTCTTAGTTTTGTAGTGAAACTAAGAGTTTTTTATTAGAACTAAAAAACACAACTAAACCAACTAAAAAATGAAAACTAAACTATTCACACTTTTACTAGTGCTAATCACTGGTATCTTATGTTCACAAGAAAAAAAATTAAGAGTAACAGGAAAAATTGTTGATGAATCTGATTTTGGTCTAGCCTTTACCTCGGTAACCATTAGTTCTTCTAAAATGGGTACTATTTGTAATGACGAGGGGGAATTTGGAATGCTAGTTCCAGAAAAACATGCAAAAGATACCTTAATGGTATCTACAATAGGTTTTAAAACGTTTAAGATTTCTGTGCAAGAGTACTTGGACAAAAAACTACAAAAGATTGTTTTAAAAGAAGATGTAGTGAGTTTGGATGAGGTGAAACTTTTAAGTCCTAAAGAATATGTGGGATTGGCCAGAAAAGCGATCAAAAAAACGACACTAAGAAAGCCTCACCAGTTAAATATTTTATACAGGAGGTTTTCTACGGAGAATCACAAATCCCGATTTTTAGCGGAGCACTATATTAAAGCGATAGACAGAGGTATGGGAGCCTATGACTTTGATAAAAAAGTTTTGTGTGAAATGCGAAAATCCGGAGATTATCGTTTTCTAAAAAAGAAACAAAATTTTCATGCAATTAATGTAATGACCAACAGGCATCCTATTAGGAGCGGAGAGTACAGAATAGGTTTTAATTGGAACAAAACAGGAGGGACTACTTTTGATGGAGAAGATGTTATTATTCTAGAAGGGGTGCACAAGAAAAACAAATGGAAAAAGATTAAACTTTATGTAGGTTTGGATAATTACGGTATTTATAAGGTAGAAATGTCTGACTTAGATGCGGTTTACATTTATAAAAAACACCAAAATGGAAAACTGTTCTTAAGCTATCATAATAGAGAATGGAAGAGCACCATGCCTGTTTCCGAAATACAGAAAAAAATTATTAAAACGAAAAAGAACAAAGTAGATATTTCTTACAGACACGAAGCCATTGTTTTAGATGTAATTACAGATAAAAAGAAAATGGATGCGAATGGAACAGCTATTACCAATATAGATATGGGAGATTATAGTTTGCCCTACCATCCTAAATTTTGGGAGGAGTTAAATATGCCCCCAGGTTCAGAGTTTTACAAAAAATCTGTAAAGGAGTTAGAGTCTCTTTTTGGTGTAAGTTTAGAAGATCAATTTAAAAACGCGAATTAACCCAAAAAAGCTGCTTGTTAAAGGCAGCTTTTTTTAATTTTAGTCCGCTTTATGATTAGAGGTTTTTACATAGTATTTTTTTTAGGGATTTTTCACTTTTCTTGTTTTTCTCAAAACAAGGAGTTAGACCGTGTACTCAAAACCATAAATCAAGATATTGAAGATTCTAAAGAGTTAACTTCCCAGGCTAAATACCCTGCTGCTTATAATAAGCTTTGGAATGTTTTAATTGTAGCAGATTCATTGGACAATTCCTTTGTAAAGTACAGAGCGTATAAACACCTTTCGCAGCTCTATTCTATTTTTCATCAAAAAGAGAAAGCGTTTGCAGCTATAGATTCCATGTTTTTATGTGCTAAAAAGAGTGGATTGATAAAAAAGCCCAATGTGGTTTCTAGTTTAAATTATGCAGCTGCTTTAACCTACAGAATGAATGGTGAGTATAACAAAGCAAGTTCCTATTTAGAAAAATGCGAGTATTTATTAGATTCTCTACAAATACCGTTTCGCAAAAGAATTTATGCCTACACAGAGAGGGCCCATATCTATACCTTGGTAGGGAAATTTAAAGAATCCGAAGAACTATTATTGCGAATATTAGCTCAAATTTCTGAAGAGCATCAGTACGCTTCTATCACCAATTCTATGTTAGGAGATTTGTATTCTAAAAAGAACGAATCACAAAAAGCATTGGTCTATTTTAATAGATGTTTGGAGATTTTGGCAATACAAAATAATAGAGTTGGACTTAAGGTAGATTTGCTCGAAAAAATGTCCCAACTAAATAAAGGTTTGGGTAATTATAAAGTTTCTTTGCAGCAAATGACGGCTTCTAAAGTGTTAGGAGATAGTTTGTTTGGGAGTCAGAGTGCCAGAAACAAACAGCTGTTCGAAATAAATAACTCTTACCAAAAATCGATTTTAGAAAACAATCAAATCAAAAGGGAGAAAGAATTACAGTTTGTAAAGAATCAAAAAGAGAAACTAAACTTACAATTATGGTTCTCTGTGTTTTTATGTATCGTAACTTTAATTGCTGCTTTTTTTGGAATTCGATTGATTCGTAAAAAACACCAAACAGAGAAAAAATTAGCAGTAGAAAGAGCCAATGCAGAGGTAGAAATTAAAAAGAAAGAATTGGCAGTAACAGCGTTGCAGTTAATTGAAAAGGACAAACTGTTAGAAGAAATAAAAAAAGGCTTAGATGAGGTTAAAAAGAACAAAGACGATTCTTCTGTAGAGCAGTTAAAAAGTACCATTAAGGTAAATGCTGCCAAAACATGGGAAGAGTTCGAAACCCGTTTTGTACAAGTAAATAGTTCTTTTTACAAATCATTGGGTAAAAAACATTCCGATTTAAGTAGAAACGAATTAAAGCTTTGTGCTTTGGTAAAACTAAATTTTTCTACCAAAGAAATGTCGCAATTGCTAGGGGTTTCCGCAGATAGTGTAAACAAAGCTCGTTACCGATTGCGAAAAAAGTTAGGCTTACAGCGAGATGATAATTTGGTAAGTTATATCAATAGTATTTAGGCTGTTTTATATTATAAGATGCACTACATCTCGATACTTCGACATAGCTCAGTACAGGCTTCTCTATGACCATACACCATAAAAAACTCCGCTAGAATACCTAGTAATATAGGTGTTCTAGCGGAGTAAAGAACTGTAATATAATTACAGCGATAAACTTATACACGCATCAACGAATAGATTTACTTAGATTTGCTGATAATCTTTGAAATTACAAAAGGTTTTACCTTTCCTGGAGGAATAATCTTAATAGACTCGTGGTCTACTTTCCCTTTTCTTGTTTTGATTTTTAATCTTACCGGTTTTCCGTATTCTGGAGGAATAGGAATCTTAATTTGCAACTTACGTTGCTTGTTTAAGATGGTGTACGTTTTGATAGAATTCCCTGACATGAATGTTTCAATGATAGCTTCCTTAGTAGCATTTTTAAAACTCAACTCAGCATCCCAAGTGTTTACATAAAAACCAGGATCAACAAAGGTAATCTCGTATTCTACCCACTCAGAATTGTCTGCTTTTTTGTTCTTAGAAGAAGTCATGTCTTCTTTTGTTAGGTACAAGTAATCCCAATTTCTACCATGTTTCTTAGCATCAAACTTATAGAAAGCACTTTTTTCTCCTACCTTAATTTTAGGTACAATTCCACCTTTAACTTTAATGGTTTTTGTAGCAATAATATGCTCGCTAGAGTTTCCTACTAAAATCTCATACGTTCCTTCTTTTACTTGGTATTGCTCTTTCTTTACATTGTAGTAGGTAAAAGCTTCGTAAGGAACCTGAATTTCTACAGAAGCAGCTTTACCCGCGGCTACAGAAACACGTTGGAATCCTTTTAGTGCTTTCTTAGGAGCTTTTTTCCCTGCTTTAACATTTCTAATGTATACCTGAACTACTTCGTCTCCCTGTACTTTTCCTGTGTTATTAATAGTAGCAGAAACGTTTACAGACTCATTAGACTTTAATACTTTTTTATCAATAGCAACTTTGTTAATTTCAAAATTGGTATAGCTTAAACCATATCCAAATGGATACAAGGGTTTTCCATCAAAATACAGATAGGTTCTATTACCACCTGCCATTTTGTAATCTTGAAAATCTGGTAAATCTTTTACAGATTGGTACCAAGTAGTATTTAATTTACCTCCTGGGTTTACATCTCCAAAAAGAACATTGGCCAATGCATTTCCTTGTTCCTGACCATTTGCCCAAGCACATACAATTCCTGGTAGGTTTTCTTGCTCCCAACCAATAGAAGTAGCACCACTAGGGATTACAGCTAAGATTACATTTTTGTTTACCTTACGAACTGCTTTGATTAATTCGTGTTGGTTCCCAGGTAATTTTAAATTTTTACGGTCTACATTCTCAGTAGCAGTATCTTCATCATTTCCTACCACTAAAATTACATACTCAGACTTTTTAGCCAAGGCAACAGCTGCCTCAATTTTATCAGTATCGTCTACTCCTTCTTTAATAGAGCATCCTTCTACATAAGACACAGTTCCTTTACTTGCATTTTTAATTCCTTGTAGCGGAGAAACTTTAGTCTTTGGGTTACCAGAGTAAATACCCATCCAACATCTATCTGCAAAAGGTCCAATAACTGCTAAATCTTTAACATCCTTTTTTAATGGTAAAATATTGTTTTCGTTTTTTAATAAAACAATAGATTGTTCAGCAGCTCTTAAAGCCAGCTTTTTATGAGCATTACACTCTAATACACTTGCAGGAATGTTAGCGTATGGATTTAATTTAGCATCGTCAAAATCCCCAGTTATAAAACGCAAACGCAACAATCTACGTACGGTAACATCTAATTCCGCTTCTGTAATTAAGCCTTGTTTAATAGACTCAGGTAAAGCATATACCATAGGTGCTTGTTTTACCTTATTTCTATAACATTCTTGGTCAACACCAGCTTTAATAGCCATAGCAGCAGCTTCTGCTTGAGATTTTGCATATTTCATACGCGTTTCAATACCCTGAACGGCTGTCCAGTCGGCAATTACATAACCTTTAAAGCCCCATTCATCTCTTAAGACACCATTTACCAACCATTCATGCGCAGAACATGGAATCCCATTCAACCCATTTAAGGCTGTCATAATTCCGGTAGCTTTTTCGTCTACAATACAAGTTTTGTAAGCAGGGAAATAGTATTCATATAAGTCTTTTTTACCAATGTTAGAATGTGAACGTTCTCTACCTTTATCTACATTGTTTGCTACATAGTGCTTTACTGTAGTTACGGTTTTTGTGTATTTAGGATCGTTTCCTTGCATTCCTCTAATGTACATACGTGCCATTTCGGACATATGAAAAGGGTCTTCACTATAACACTCTTCGTTTCGTCCCCATCTAGGATCTCTAGCCATGTTTACCGTAGGAGAAAACATCATTACCTCTTTTCTACCTGTGTTTTTTAAGGCTCTAGCCTCGTTAGAAATAGCCGTTGCTACATCGAACATTAAATCTGGATTCCAAGTAGAACCCATGGCATTGTTTTGTGGAAACTGGGTACAGTTCCAAGAAATAATACCGTGTAAAGCCTCTCCATACCATTCAAAATACGGGATACCTAATCTTTTAATTTCTGGAATTCTAGATCCACAATAACTAATTTTTTCTTCTAAAGTCATTTTAGAAATCAAATCTTCTACTCTGTCTTTAACACTTGCATTTGGGTCTTTCCAAGTTTGGGCATTTGTACTAAACAACCCAAGAAAACAAAGAGCCAACAAAAATGTTGTCTTAAAATATTTCATACGATTTAAATATGTTTTACGATTGTTCTCAAATTTAGTTGTAAGGCCAAACAATACGTAAAAAAGACAATGGACATTATTAGGACATTCCCAGTTTTAAAGGCTTTGTAGTGCGTTTTTAGTGATTTCTGTTAAAAGAGGATCTAAGACTAAGGTGATCTCTCGAGTGTAGGGATTTTTAAGAAGTTCTATTTCTTTTTTGAGTTTGTAAGATCAATAAGTTTTATATCTTGTAGCTAAAATAAATGCTAGAGAATACAGAGTAGGAGTAATTGAAAAGAAGCTATTATTACTAGTATTGTAATGCTGTGAATGATTCTCTTAAAAAGAAATTTATACTATGAAAATAATTGTATTGGCTATGTCGTTGAATATAGCTTTTTGTTTTGTTTCTTTGATTTCACAAAGCCAAATCAACAAGATTTGGCGACCTAGTAAATATACACAAAACTTTGAAGTTAGCACAAAACCCGCATGAAGTTTAGCCGGTGTTAACTGCTGGTTTTTTCTATATAATTATATTTCCCTAATCTTAGTAAAGCTGAAATTAATAATAACATTTTATTTGGGTGATAATCTTTCGTTGTATAAAAACAATGTGCAATGTTATTTCTCAAGTTTAAGCCGCCATCGTTGGAAAATAAATAATTAAAGAAAAGTCTATCATCTTCATTGAAATATTTAATTATAATTTCATTGTCAAAAACATTATTAATATAAATTTCTTGCATACCTTTTTCTTGATAAGTACTAATTGGAATTTTTGCTATTTCACAAAAACTTCTAAAGATACCTTCCATTTTCAAAGTAAAACTGTCAATACATAAAATAAAACTAGGTTTGTAATATTTACTAATACACCAAGCTTGTGTTTGAATGAAGAATTCGACTATAGATGGGCTTAACTGTTCTATCCAATTTATATGCTGTTCATTACCTCCTAAATCATAACGTATATGTGTTTTTCCAATCCAAGTTTCCTGTTCAAGAAAATTAATAAAATTCTTAAATGTTAAATTACCAGATTCAATACCATGAATTATTGTGTAATGTAATTGAGGAAGAACAGTTGTATGAAGTTGATGTTCATATGCTTTATAAACATTTTTTAATTCTTTATTTTCAACTTTATCCTTAATTATATTTTTGTTTTTGTCAAAACTTATTGTTGTTAAATAATTAAGGAACTTGTTGGATTTTTTAGATGCTTCTAATGTTATTTCATAATTAGGAAAAAAATCTCCCATTGAGATAAATCGGTATACTTTACTAGATTCTAGTTTAAGTAAATTTTGTGCTTTGTTTCTGAGATTTTTATCATGTTTATTAAAAGCTTCTTCAATTTCTTTTGTGTATGGTATTGAAAATGTATTTAGTTTTATTAAAGGTTTTAAATCTGCATATAATTTTTCAGAGGTTTTTCTGTTTGTAGTATTATTAGCAAGTTTGAATTCTTCAATTGCTTTTGCATGATAATCTTGTTTAACCCAATATTGTTCTGGGTTAGTAATTGTTTCAGCTAATCTTAAATATGCCAAACCTTTTTCATTATGCCAAATTCTATGATCTTCTCCAAGTTTCTTAGATATTTTTATTGCAGTTGATAAGTATTCATGGCCTAGAGTTAAATCATCTAATTTGGTTTCTGTATTTAATTGTTCTTCGAAAAAACTTAAAGTATTATTAAAATCTATTGTTTTAAATATTTTTCGATATTTTAACATATCAGATAATATTGAATGAATGATATAAAACTCTAAATTATCAGTTTCAAACAAAAGGAATCGAGTAAGCTTTTTTAGCTCAGCCATGTCAAATTTAATTTCATTGCTAATTGCAACTAAAACCTCGTACAATTGACATATTTGAAATGAATTTTCTCGATTTTCAGTTTCTTTGAAACGGTTGTAATATTCTTTTATTGATATTATATAATTTTCAATTGCACCAATAGCATATTTAGTTTGTTTTATTCCGCTAGGGCATTTCCATAGCAAGTGATTGTAACGAGCTTTAAGAAGAGGGCTTTTAGATGATGTTATTCGTAGTTTTATATATTCTACTACTTTAGTTTTAAACTCATTTAAATCGGGATATTTTGTGATTTCTGATATGTTTTTTCCATGAGAATATATTTGAGAAAATAAAATATCACTTTTTAAATCAAAAAGGAAACAATCAATTTCCCATTGAGATTTGATTTTTTCAGTTTCTAGCTCAGTTTGATTTCTATAACGAACCCAAATGTCTGTTAATTCAAAATTTCTTTTGAGTTCAAATGAGTTTTCATCGATATAATTGTACAAACTATCGATTGATTTAAATTGATTAGTATCTTTCAAATTTCAATTTTTTCTTCTGAACTTGCAGTTAATGGTTTTGTATAAGAATAGTAACGGTTTTAAGACCACAATCTTTTCAGTTTAGACCAAATATTATTGTTATTATGATCCTTTGTTTTAGCTGGATTTCCGCCATTATTTTTATAAGTTGTTGGCAGCTGCTTTTTCTTAGACATTATTTCAACTATTTGCTCATAATTCTGCAAATCTCTTTTCCTTTCATCATAGATATATTGCCATTTAAAATTCGGAATCAAAATTTTTGAATTAACGTCTTCGTTCCATTCTACTTTAAATCCTTTTTCAGTCAATATTTTCACAACGTTTCTTCCAACACTCAATGTTACTTCATTATCTGAATTATCGACTTTTTGAAATGCAATATATAAACTTGGGTTTTCAAGGCTAACAGCTCTCGAAAGGTCTTGCTCGTGATAAAAACAATAGCCCTCAGAAATTACTTGGTTTTCGCGTAAATTTCTTTCTACTTCTACTACTTCATATTCTCCATCGCTAGTTGTATAGCCAGCATTGTGCAGTGCAATTATATTATTCTCACATAATTCATCAAAAGCTTCTATTAATTTTTCAGTATCAGTTGGAGTTTCCCAGTTTTCGCTTTCTGATACTAATTTTTGATATTCTTTATCAATAATTTCAAAAGCCCATTTTTCAGACATTTCTTCAATAAATCCATTATCCTCAATTTCTTCAATTATATTTTCCTTAATTTCTGAAATTGAAAGGAAGCCCATTCGGACTTGGTTAAAAATAGATTCATATATAAATTCTTCGTTTTCAGTCATTCAGTTTTATTTAAGAGCTTGTTTAAGTTACTGCCAACTCGTTATATGTGGTAATTTATCGCGGTTATCAGGAGAATAGACCCTGATAACCTTACCTTTTAAGTGTTCTTACCCACTCAAATATAAGCTAATTTCCAGTAGAATTTATGGAATAAAATAGCAGAACAGTAGCAAACCAAAATTTCTACCGTATAAAAAAGAATTAGGACTATAGTAAAAAAGAAACGAGCACCGTGTGGTAAAGAAATAAGCACTGTGTGGTAATCTAAAATGGCGGGCACCATTTTGTAAAACGGAGGGCACCATTTTTAAAAGTGTTGGGCACCAAATTTAGGAGACTGTTTTTAGAGGTAAAAGTGTAGCTACTACAATATACTAAAAAGAGTTGTTAAGTTTACAATCTAATCTAGATTTGTAACAATAAAAAATGCCAACTACTTAAAGTTGACATTTCTATGTTCTTAAACTTACTTTTTAACCACTTCTATTTCCGCTCTTAAACCTTGGCTAATGGTTTTACCATTGGAGGTTTTTAGAACGGCCATCAGCTGATATTTGTTTCTAGAATTTAATTCTTTAGAGGGAGTAACTTCTGTAAGGTTGAAATGAACTTTAGCAATTCCAGTTTGGGTGTTTATAGTAGAAGCATCGCTAAGTTTGTGCGTTTTTACGACTTTTCTGTTGCTAAATTCTCTTAAAAAGAATTCTACACCCGTACCTTTTACTTTGTTTCCTGTACCCGCATGGTATTTACAGGTAATGGTTAAAGTATCATCTGTAGTAAAGGTTTTAAAAGTGTAATTATTAGTATCGTTAAAAGTTAGCGTTGGTTTGTAAACCATAGGTTTTGCAGAAACGCTAAAAGAGTCTAAACGCATTATTTCTTTTAAGCTGTCTCCTTTAAACACAAAGTACAAATCTAGTAAAGAGCTTTTGTTCTTTAGATCACAACTAAAGGTTTGGTAATTGTCCCAACTTCCAGTGGATTTAATTTTACAGCTAGCCAACAGTTTTCCTTTGGTGCTTCCTTGTCTAACTTCTATAATTCCCCCTTTTTTGTGTGCGCTAGCTACTTTAAATTCAATAGTGGCTTTTCGCAAAGCATTGTATAACTTAGGGAAGAATAGGTAGCTGTTGTTCTGAATATTTCTCATTTCAAAACCGGTATTGCTTTCTTTTTTTACCAATTCATCCGAAGCCGCAAAGAAATTCTCTGCTTCTATAGCTCCCAAACTACAATTGTATCTAGCAACTCCTTGCTCTTCTTTGTCTCCATTAAAAACACGTTCTGCAACTATTTCTCCATTGTCTTTATAGTGGGCATAGGTTAAGTAGGTGTATCTAAAATAAGGTTTTGCCCATCCTCCGGCTATATAATAGGTTTGGTTGTGCCAAGTAAAATAAGTTCCATGATCTCCATGAGCTTCTACAGCTCCCCTAAATTTATAAGGTCCAAACAAGTTTTTAGAAGTTGCATATTTCCCATGGTGTGCGCTTAGGTAATACGTGTCGTTGTGTTTGTGTAAATACCCACCATCGTGCTTTATTTTGGTGTTGTCAGTAATTACCATGTCTCTAGCTTTGGTTTTTAGGCTGGTCATATCCTCATTCAATTCCGCTATTTGATAATAAGCATTATTCCATCCTGTGTTTCCCCACATAATGTAGTTTTTACCATCATTGTCTACAAAAATGGTAGGATCGTGTTTACGGTTATTACTAGGGGTGTTTTCTGCGGTAATAATAGGCTTTCCTGTATCTACATATGGTCCTCCTGGTTTGTCACTAATGGCAACTCCAGTATTGGTAGAAAAATTACTAAAGTAAAAGTAGTATTTACCGTTTCTTGTAGCTCCGTCTGTAGCAAAACATTTGTCTATTTTTTTTCCGATATAGGTGTCTTTAGGGTACAGTACAAATTCTTTCTCCCAATGTACGAGGTCTGCAGAAGAGTAAATATTCCAGTTGGGCATCATATAAGTTTTATTTCTTTTCCCAATGATGGTATCATGACTGGCAAAAAGATAGGCCCTGTTGTTAAAAATATGTACATGTGGATCGTTTACTCCCGTGTTGGGTAAAACCCCTTTCCTGTGTAACCAATATCTGTTTTATCCCCCAATTTTATCTTTATACCTTTTTGAGCATATAAACATATACTTAGTAAGAAAGCAATCCACAAGACAAAGTTTTTAGTATGATGCATAATTGTGATTTAAGAATTTTTTCAAACCTACCACTCTTAGTTTAAAAAGAAAACTAAGAATAGCGTTTGTTAATATTATTCTATGGGCAAGTTGAGAAGATGTCTATAAAAAAAGTCCCTTGTAGAAATTTCTACAAGGGACTTTTGTAAGTTGTAAAATGCAATAGAACTATTCTGTTACAATAACTTGACTGGTTGTCTTAGCTTCATCTTCTTGAATCTTCATATAATTTCCTTGGGCAATAATTAAAACGCCAACAATTAGAATTGCTAAGCTGGTTATTAATAACTGTACACTCTTTTTACTAGCTCCTTTCCATTCTTTGGTTAAAATTCCATTTACATTGGCTACCAAAATTGCTCCTGTTTCTAAAATGGCAAATCCAACAGAAGTACCTAGCTCTCCTAAATGATAGGCTGCCAAACCGTAAATTACCAGAGCGGTATCGTGGAAAATGGCCATTAGCAATACTAAGATTAATGCGGTAAGAGCTCCTTTTTTAGTAAAATTTCCCCAAGTTTTGTTTTTGGTCAATCGTATTCCGTAGAAAATACTGGTAGACAAAGTAGCTCCCATAAAAATAGGTAGCATTACGGCCAAGCGAGCAATCCAAGGTTCGTTCCCAAATTGTTCTGCTATTTTTCCAATCTCTCCAAATTTAGTTCCTGTATGAAAAGATAAATTAAATCCTGCTGCACAGATGGCTCCTAATACACAGAATAAAATACCTCTTCTAATGGTTTTATTGTCAATTTTCTTACTGTCGTCTTCTTTGTTTTTATCTCTAAGAATTCCTGCATATCCGTTTAGAGCAATTCCAGAAACGATGGTTGCTATTCCACCAAGCATAATGTAACCAATTTTGGTTCCTATAATACTTTCTTGCCCTTCTGGAATCCAAACTAAGGGAAGAATGGTATCTATAGAGGTAATAACTCCTAAAAATAAGCTAAAGGCCAAAGCCATTCCTATAGAAGAAATACTATAACCCCATAGCATGTTTCCTATACCCCAGCAAAAACTTAAAGCAAACATTACCGGGAATACCCAACTTGGGGTAGCAGCATAAATGTCCCATAAGTTGTTTACCAAACCAAATGTAAAGAGGATGGGTAGTACAAACATTCCAAAGAAAAAGAATCCTCCCCAGGTATTTTCCCAAGCAAATCCTTTGGTAAATTTAGAAGGAAGTGCGTATACACCTAATAAAATAGCCGATACAAAAGCCAATGATACACCTAATAGCATAGTTGTCTAAGTTTAGAATTTATACTAACAAGATATTAAAAAATAAAACTCACAAAACAAGGGTTAAAATTATTTTAAGAGCTATCTGTTTTAGGATTGATAATAGCTTGTTTTTTAAAGGGAATTGGAGCAACTTTGCAAGAAAGCTAAAGAGATCATTTATGAAAAAACTAGAGGTTGTTGTGAGTCCAGAGATTACGTCGGATTACGTGGTAGAAGGAAAGCTGGTTGTTATTATAGATATTTTTAGGGCAACTACAACCATTGTAACTGCCATGGAAAATGGAATAAAAGAAGTGAAAGCTTGTTTGGAAGTAAAAGATGCAATTGCTCTTAAAAATGAGGGCTATATTGCGGGTGGAGAAAGAAATGGGGAAAAGGTTTTGGGAATGGATATTGATAATTCTCCTAGTTCTTTTTTAGAAGGGAATTACGAGAATAAAAAATTAGCAATCTCTACAACAAATGGTACCAAAGCGGTTGCTACATCGTTAAAAGCCCGTGAAATTATTATTGGTGCTTTTGTAAATATATCAGCAGTGGTGTCTTATATAAAACAATCAGACTTAGATGTTTTATTAGTTTGTGCCGGTTGGAAAGGTAAAATGAGTACAGAAGATCTATTGTTTGCGGGGGCTGTTGTTTCAGAATTGTCTAACGAAATAGTACTTACAGACAGTTCTGAAATAGCTCTTACGTATTTTCTAGGTTCCAAACCTAAATTGGAACACAAATTATATACTTGCGAACATGCCCAAAGGCTAAAGAAGTTACATAAAGAAAAAGATTTGGCTTTTTGTATTCAAAGAGATGTGTATACTGTAGTTCCAAAATACAAAGGCGGTTCTTTTGTCTTGTAGTTTAGACCCCATATATGTCTTGGCTGTTTTTAGTAGTAACCTCTGCAATTTCTGCTAAGGGTTTGTTGTAGATAGTGGCTAATTTCTCTGCAACATTTACGGTGTACATAGACTCGTTACGTTTTCCTCTAAACGGAGTCGGAGCTAAATAGGGAGCATCGGTTTCTAAGACGATATGCTCTAATGGAATTTCTGCTAAGAACTTGTCTATTTTTCCATTTTTAAAGGTGGCCACTCCTCCAATTCCTAATTTTAAGTTGTATCCAATGGCTTTTTTAGCATCTTCTAAAGTTCCCGTAAAACAGTGAAAAACACCAAAAAGCTCAGGTGATTTTTCTTTTTCTAAAACTTCAAAAACCTCTTTAAAGGCATTTCTACAGTGTATGTTAATAGGGAGTTTTAGTTCTTTTGCCCACTGAATTTGTGTCTGGAAAGCTTCTTTTTGTTGTGCTATATAAGTGTCGTCCCAATACAAATCAATACCAATTTCTCCTACGGCTACAAACTTTCCCGTTTCTAACCATTCGCGAGCAATTTTTAACTCTTCTTGGTAATTGTCTTTAATATGAGTTGGGTGTACTCCCATCATTAAATAAACGTTCTCAGGAAAAGCTTCGGCTACTTTAAACATACTTTCTGTGTATTCAGAATCTACAGAAGGAATAAAGAGTCTCTTTACTCCAGCGTTTATAGCACGCTGAATCATTTCGTTTCTGTCTTCATCAAACTGTTCACTGTTTAAGTGTGTATGTGTGTCCGTAAAAATCATCGGTATAAATTTTGATGCAAAGATAAATATCGATTTGCTTTTGAGTAATTTTAAAACAGTTAAAAATCATTCCAATGAAATTTTTTAGAAAAAGACTATTGCTAACTTTCGTGTTCTTAAGTCTTATTTCTTGTGCACAGCAAAAGATTAATGGAGCAAGTATTGTTTCTCCGCCAAAACAGGTAGCTGAGAATTGTTATACAAGCTTAAAGCAAATCAATGCTACATGGGCCGCTATTATTCCTTATGCTTTTACGCCTCAAGGTACTCCAAAGGTACAGTTCGATAGTTCGTATCAGTGGTGGGGAGAAACCTCTAAAGGAGCCATAAAACTAATACAATGTGCAAAAAAAGAAGGGCTTAAAGTATTGTTAAAACCGCATGTTTGGTATCATAGAAAGTGGATAGGTGATTTTGTATTAACCAAAGAAGAAGATTGGAGAAAATGGGAAAACGATTATACAACGTATATTCTTAACTACGCTAAAATAGCCCAAGAACAAAAGGTAGAACTGTTTTGTATTGGTACAGAGCTAAAGAAAGTAGTAATTCATCGTCCTGAATTTTTTAATAGGTTGATTCCTAAAATTAAAAAAATATACAAGGGAGAGCTTACCTATGCAGCCAACTGGAACAGTGTAAAAGAGGTGCAGTTTTGGCAGCAGTTAGATTATATTGGAGTAGATGCTTATTATCCTTTGTCAGAAAAAAAACAGCCAACGGTAGAAGAGTTAAATGCGGCTTGGAAACCTATTAAGAAAGAATTAAAAGACTATAGTGTTCGCTTTAATAAACCTGTTTTATTTACAGAGTATGGTTTTGAAAGTTGCTATTACAATACCAAAACAACTTGGGGAAGTGATGGGAAGTATGCGGTGAGTGAAAAAGCACAAACCATTGCCTATCAGTCTTTTTTTGAGAGTTTTTATTCCGAAAATTGGTTTGCTGGGGGCTTTTTTTGGAAATGGCATGTAACTCCTAAAACCATCAGAAATAAAGAGCGAGCTTTTACGCCTCAGGGCAAGGATGCACTAAGCGTTATTAGAGCAAATTTTGGTAAATAAGATGGTACTATAGTATTACTTATTTTAGCATAAAAATTTTATATTTCGGTTACATTTAAAACGCTATGAAAATAAGATTGTTTTTTGGTTTTTTCCTACTGTGTTTGGTAGGACAAGCCCAGATATCTGATTACTCCATTTTATCCATTCCAGATAGTTTAAAAACAAAGGCGGATGCTGTAATTCGTTTTTGCAAGCAAGAAATAGATATTCATGATGAAAGGAACATGACAATCTATTTCACTAAAGTTATTACTGTTTTAAATGAGAGTGGAGACAAATATGTTGATGCGTACAAATTTTATAGTACAGACTCTAAAATCAAAAAAATTAGTGCCAATGTGTATAATAAGTTTGGAATTGAAATTTTAAAATACAAAAAGAAAGACTTTTCTGATGAGAGTGCGGTTTCTGGTTTTTATTCTGATAACAGAGTAAAACATTTACAGTTTACACCTAGAGGTTATCCCTATACTCTAAAATTTGAATACGTATTTGAAACCCAAACAACCGCTTTTATTCCCAAATGGTATCCTATTGATGGATACTATTTATCTGTTCAGCAAAACGAAATTATTGTTAGAAATTTAAAAGGTACAAAGGCTAAGTTTAAAGAGACTCTTTTTGATAGCTTTCCAATTAAGAACCTTTCTGATGATACAACAATACACTACAAAATAGAAAACTTTCCTGCAGTAAAAAGGGAGAGTTATAGCTTAAATTTTGAAAATATTCTTCCCAATTTAAAAGTGTATTTAGAAGAGTTTACCTTAAAAGGCTACACGAGTAAAGGAATAAAAAATTGGAAAGATTTTGGTTTTTGGCTAAGAACAAACTTATACAATAGTCAACTAGAGCTAAGCGATGAAACCAAGCAAAAAGTTCTTGAATTGGTTAAGGACGAAACGGATCCTTTAAAGAAAGCTAAGTTGGTATACGAGTATATGCAAAACAGAACAAGGTATGTGTATGTTGGTATTGGTATAGGAGGATGGCAGCCTACAAAAGCAATGGATGTAGATAGGTTAGGATATGGAGATTGTAAAGGGTTGTCTAATTATACCAAGGCTTTATTAGATGTTGCGGGTGTGGAATCTAATTGGGTAATAGTTTATGCTAAAACAAAAAGAAATTTTGATAACGAATTTCATGGTCTACAGGGGAATCACATGATTTTAAATCTACCTAAGTTAAACCATGGAAAAGATGTTTGGTTAGAATGTACCAGCCAAACCATTCCTTTTGGTTTTTTAAGCGATTTTACAGACGATAGAGAGGTGTTGGTTTTAGAAAAAGAAGGAGGGGTGTTAAAACATACTCCTAAGTATGAGGATAAAAACAACCAGCAAATCATAACAGGAAATATCGTTTTTGATAGCCAAGGAAATTTAATATCAGATTTGTCTATTGAGTCTAAAGGGTTGATATACGATGATATGTATCGAAAAGACAGTTATACCAAGACAGAGATAAATAAGTTTTATAAGTCTAGAAGATGGTATTACAACGAAAATCTTAAGGTGAATAAATATCACTTTGTCAATAAGAAAGACAGCCTTTCTTTTACCGAGGATTTAAATCTTACCGTTGAAAACTATGCATCTATTTTAGGAGATGAAATGATTATGCGTGTCAATGTTTTTGACATGTATAGAAAGTCTTTTAAAAAGCAAAAGAACAGAAGAACCCCATTGTTAATTAGAAAAGGATCTGTGCACAAAGATTATGTGGATATTAAAGTACCAGAGGGATATTCGCTAACAAAGTTACCACAGAAAAAAGCGATAGATTCCAAATTTGGAAGGTATTGGGCTGAGGTTAAAAAGAAAGACGAAACAACCCTTAGATACGAAAGAGAATTTTACATAAAAGAAGGAGAATATTCTAAAGAAGACTTTAACGGGTTCTCTAGTTTTTTAAGTAAGGTGAGAAAATATGATAATCAGAAAATAGTATTCAATAAAAATAAATCATGAAAAAGAAGATTGTATTAATGATGCTTTTAGTAATGTGTACAATAGGAGCTTTTGCTCAAAAGTACAAATTCGGAAAAGTTTCTAAAGAAGAATTAAAAGAGACGTTTTATCCAACAGATTCTACAGCCGAAGCGGCTTTTTTATACAAGAGTAAATACATAAGTTTTAGTTATAATACCCAAGAACATCGTTTTGAAAAAACAGAAGATATATATGTTCGAATTAAGATTTATAACAAAGATGGGTTTAAATATGGAAACCAAAGAATAGTGTATTACAATCCTAAAAACGGAAGAGATGATAGGATTTTCAGAATAAAAGCAACTACTTATAATTTAGAAAATGGTAAGATAAAAGAGCAAGATGTAAATAAGAAGGAGATTTATACAGAGGAGAAGAATAAATATTATAGTTTTAAAAAGATACCATTCCCAAATCTTAAAAATGGAAGTATCATAGAGTTAAAATATACGTTAATCTCTCAATATTGGGATATTCCAGTAATAAGATTGCAGGAAGATATACCTACAAAGAAATTAAAACACGTAACATCAATTCCTGAATATTTTAAGTTTAAAAAGGCAACAAAAGGGTATTATTCTGTAACTCCAAAAATAGAAAGCTCTAGAGGTAGTATTCTGTTTAGTAGTACTAATAGAAGTAGTAATGGTGCTGGGGGTATTAATCAATATACTGTAGATTATCAAGAAGAAATAACAACTATTGAAGACGAAAATATTCCAGCTTTAAAAAATGATGAGCCTTTTACTAGTAATTATGGAGATTACAGAGGTATTATTAGTATGGAACTGGCAATGGTTCGTTTTCCTGATGGTTATATGAAACAATATTCTACTTCGTGGGAGTCTGTTTGTTCTGTTTTACACGATTCTTATAGTTTTGGAAAACAATTAAATAAGAAAGGTTATTTTTCTAAAGATTTACAAGCTGTTATTGCTGGTAAAAACAGTGAAACAGAAAAAATAGAGGCAATTTATGATTTTGTAAAATCTAAAATGAAATGGAATGAGTATTATGGGATTTCTACTAAAAAAGGATTGCCAAAAGCATACAAAGAAGGTGTTGGGAATGTATGCGAGGTGAATTTAATTTTAGTAGCTATGTTAAGAGAAGCAGGAATTAATGCACATCCAATATTGATAAGTACTAAGAATAACGGAGTGCCTTTATTTCCAACATTGGAAGGGTTAAATTATGTAATTGTTGGGGTTAAAAATGGAGTAGATATTTCTTTATTAGATGCTAGTGAAAAATACAATGCAATAAATGTATTACCTGCTAGAGATTTAAACTGGTCGGGAAGAATGTTGGTGAATAGAAAAGTAAACGTACCTGTAAGTTTAGTTCCTAAAAAAGCTTCGGAGGAGTACTATATGGCCAATGTTTCTTTTGATGATAAATTTAAAGTGTCTGGTTCTGTTAAAGGAAAGTTGACCAATAGAAAGGCCCGTTCTTTTAGAATGAAGTTTAATAAGTTTAACAAAGAAAAATTAAAAAGCAAACTGGGTTCTAAATACCATGTAAATGTAGAATCTTGTGAGGTAAAGAATAAAAAAGAATTGTCTAAGCCTATATACATATCGGCCAATGTTTCTAGTACAAATTATTGCGAAACCATTAATGGTAAAAAATACATCAATCCGTTACTGTTTTTTAAAGAGACTAAAAACCCTTTTAAATTAGAAAAACGAAAATACCCGGTAGATTTAGTGGCTCCATATAAAGAGATAAAATCAATTGTAATTACTATACCTAATGGCTATAGAGTAGTTTCTTTACCTAAAAGTTTAAAGGCTGGAATGAGTAATAATTTAGGAAGCTATTCTTATTTAATACAACAAGTAGGAAATACCATTAATGTTAAAACTACAAAGCAATTTAATACCCATATGGTTGGTATAGACAAATACCATGAGTTAAAAGACCTGTACAAGAATATGGTTGCTAAAAACAAAGAGAAAATTGTGTTAGAGAAAATAGATGCAGTAGCTAGTGCTCATTAAGTTGTCCTAAGGCATTTCCTTCTTCTTTCACTTTTTTAGTGGTTTTAGAAGTCCCAATAATTTGAGAAGTATAAATTCCTGTGTGACCCGAAAATATATAAGCGGTTACACAGGCTATTGCTATATACAAAGCACTTTCGGCACCAAACAATTCAATTCCCATTAAAGTACATGCAATAGGGGTGTTTGTTGCACCAGAAAATACTGCTACAAATCCCATTCCTGTTAATAATCCTACTGGAAGTGGGCTTACTAAAGACAATGCACTTCCTAAAGTAGCTCCAATAAAGAACAAAGGAGTTACTTCTCCTCCTTTAAACCCAAAAGCAATACAAAAGGTGGTTAGCAAAAGTTTTACTGCAAAATCGTAAGGCTCCATAGTCGTACTAAATGACTCTACAATGGTTGGAATTCCTAACCCTATGTATTTAGTTCCTATAAAGTAAACCAATATAGCTACTAAAATTCCACCAGCAACAGGTCTTAATGGAGGGTATTTAATGTGTTTAGAAAATTTTCCAAAGAAGGATACTCCTTTAGAGAAAAAAGTACTGACAACTCCAAATAGAATTCCAGCAGCCAATGCCCAGAAAAAATTAGGAATGTCTAGTTTTGGAACACTGTCTATAATATAATGTGTGTGTGGAACGTGTAGCAAATGCGCAATTTCTCTAGAAGTAAAATTGGCTATAATAGCGACCAATAAACATGGTAATATAGCATTGTACTTAACCCTACCAATTAATAAAACTTCTAGGGCAAAGACCGTTCCGGCCAAAGGTGTACCAAATAGGCCTGCAAAACCGCTACTAATTCCCATTAAGATAATGGTTCTTCTATCGTATTTATTCAATTTTAACCAGCCCGAAAATTGATCGGCAATAGCACCTCCAATTTGTACTGCAGTACCTTCTCGTCCTACAGATGCTCCAAAAAAGTGAGATACAACGGTTCCTAAAAAAATTAAGGGAGCCATTTTAAAAGGAATAATATCTTTTGGAGTATGTAGTTCTTCTAGAAGTTGATTGTTCCCCTTAGCAACAGATTTACCGTAGTAATGATATAAAAGACCAACCAGCAAACCACCAATAGGTAAGAACCAAATAATATAAGTATGTGCTTCTCTATACTGAGTAGACCAGTTTAAGGAAACTAAAAGAGCAGCACAGGCAGCACCAACTAATACTCCAATAACTAGCGAAAGCCCTAACCATTTGGCAAAATCCTGAAAAAGAGGCAGTCGTTCGGATCTTAATATTTTTCTACGCTTGGTTTTCATAGTAGGAATTAAAACTGTTTTCCTACACTAATACCAAATCTAGGAACAAATTCTCTTGAGACATCTGCATTAAAGAGATTTCTAGCCACACCTGCATTGAATTCAAAAATGTAACCATTTTTAGAAACATGTTTTGCTCCTCCACCTATACCCAAACCAAAATCAGAATAGTTTTGATCGTCTTTTTCTGCAAAGTTTAACGTACCAAATAATTCTCCAAAAATGTCGAAACTTTTAGAATTGCTAAAAAATTGACGGAAGTAGGGGGTTAGTTGAAAGTTTTCATTGTATCTAAAATCAGCGTTCTTAGGTTCAAAATTAATGAACACAGAAAGTCCTAAAGCTGCTTCATCATTCAATTGATTTTCATAAGAAATATCAAGGGTTCTAAAAACCAAAATGTCTAATAAGTCTAATTTAACTTCGTGGTTTTGTGCGGACAATCCTAGCCCAGCGAATAAGGTTACAATCAAAAATAATTTTTTCATGAAATCGTTTTTATAGTCCAAAAATAGGTGATTTTAGCGAGCTTGCCTAAGCACTTTTTTTAAAAGTTAGCTCTTAGCTGTACACTTCCAATGTGGATGGTTCTAGTGCTGTTGTTTTGTCTTCCATTATAGTTTAAACTTAAATCTAGCAATTGAGTCAACTTTCGTTGCACAGTTAAAGACCAAGTATAGTTTCTGTCGGGTTGTAAACCTTCTAAAATTCTGTACGAAGCCGGGCTGTTTAAAGAACCGTTGTACTTGTTTTCTATTAAATTGATACTTGCCAATACAGAGCCTTTGTCTAAGCTATTGTAGTTGTAGTTTAAACCCAAGTTATGACTAGTTAACGTTTCTTCTCCTTGTTTATTTTCTTTGGTTTGAAAGGTGTACACTGCTTCTATAGTAGAAAATTCATCTTTTAGAAAGCTAATAGAAGGGCTTGTTTTCTGAGTTTTAATTTCGAAGTTTCTACTGGCAAAACTACTTTTATTCAGGTTGTTTTCTAAAGTTGCTATATTGGCCAAAACCCATGTGCTTTTTATATTGTGCTGAAAGTTTAGCTCGTGAGAGCTTATTTCGGTGGTTTGTATATCCGTACTAATACTTTGTGTGTTTTCTAAATCTTTAAAGGTGTAGGTTGTGCTATAGTGTTGCTGTCCTCTATTAAAAAATAGGCTAGAGGTAATGTTTTGTTGCAACCCAATTACGTCATCACTGTTTTTAGCAAAAGGGTTTACATTCGTTTTTTTTCCTCTTTTTAATTGGTCTTTGTTGATGAGAATAGTAGACTGATTGGAAAAATGAGAAAGGGTTTTTAACCATGTAGAAGCATGGTTTTTAAACTGTGCAAAGTTGATGAAAATGGATTGACTCAGTTTTGCTTTTTGTGTAGCAATTCTAGAAGTGTTAGGCAGTAAAACTCTTAAATAGTTTGCCTGATCGGCGAATTGGGCAATTTCAAATTCATCAAAATCCTTTACTCCATTGTTGTTTAAGTCTCCTAAATAGGTGTAAAATCCCTGACCCGGTTCGGTTTCTATATAGTTAAAATTCTGTAAAGGTGTGGTTCCAGAGCTCGTTTCGTATAGTGTGTTTAAAACGAATAAGTTTCTAAACAAGCGTTGATTGTATGAGGCTCTACCGTTTATTACCGCAACATCTTCGGTAAAAAAATGATGTACTTTTCTGTAATTTGCAAAGGTGTTAAAAGAAGTGTTTTTATTTTTTATCCATTGGCTTTCCAGAGCATAGTTTTGTGCATTTTGCACGCGTTGTAACCTATTGTTTTTAACACTGTCTATTTGGGTGACGTTAAATTTAAGTTTTGTGTAAACTTTGGTAGAGTCTCCTAGTCCTAGTTCCAAACCACTTACAATGTATTTCTGGGTTATATTGGCATCTAATAACTTGGTTTGTTCGTTTTCTAATAGGTTGTTTTCAAAGTTAAACATTCCTTGTAACCAAGCCTTTTTTAAAGGGTATTGGGCCGTGGATAC
The DNA here is from genome assembly GCF_054182685.1 of Wenyingzhuangia sp. IMCC45574. NCBI lineage: Bacteria > Pseudomonadati > Bacteroidota > Flavobacteriia > Flavobacteriales > Flavobacteriaceae > Wenyingzhuangia > Wenyingzhuangia sp. IMCC45574. The sequence goes on from NZ_CM135169.1 coordinate 2,746,080, forward strand.
ATTGCGCAAAAAACGTCCTTTTTGCTGTGTGTCTTTGCTAGATAGAAAACTTGTTTGGGTTTTTAACTGTAGTTTTTTTAAGCGGTTCTCTGTAGTCAATCCATTTTTTAAACCAGAAAAAGAACTCCCTAAACTTAAATATTCTGTTTCCAAAGCCATTTTCTGATATGTCTTTTGGGAAACTGTTAATGCATTTTTTAAATAGGTTTGATTTCCTAGAGAATTAGGATTTATGTTTGCATTTAAGTTCCAATCTCTGTTAAACTCTACATTGTATAGCCCTTCTATATTATTAAAGTTTCTCTGTACAAAATCAATGTCTAGTTGGTTAAAAGATTGCCAATTTCCAGTGCTAATTTGTTGTTTCCAAGCCAAGCGTGTTGCCAGTCCTTGGTTGTTTTGATCGTCTAAATCAGAAAATAAATTTAAGTCGTTATTGCTATAAGCTACTTCTGTTTCTACAAACGATTTTTTACCGATTTTGTAGTCTGCCTTTACAATGGCCATTTGTGTTTTACTAGGGGCAATTAATTGTATTTCTGGTGCGTAGTTCCCAAGTCCAGGCCCCTCATAGGTATATATATTTCCTTGTGCAGTAGCTTCAGATAAAATATAGTCACCTTCTCCCAAAGGAACAATACTAAAAGTTACATTGTAAACAAGATCATCCTCACTGGTACTGTGTTCAAAATAGCCGTCAGGATGTTTTTTGTATTGTATTCTGTTGCTGTCAAATTCTGTTATTTGTGCACTTTGGGCAAACATTAAATTGGGATTATTTCCGGCTTGTCTTAAAACTTGTTTTTGCGTTTCATTTAAATTCTGTTGCAGAGATTGGTTTTTAACATCGCTCTCGTTATAGAAATAGGTTCCAATAGAAAAATTGTCATTTTCATAGGTAATTCCATTGTGCGTTACAAAACGATTGTAGTTTCTGTCGCTGTACTGAAAGTCTACATAAATTCGTTGCGATGCGTTGATTGGAAAAGTAGGGTTGAAAATAATTTCTGAGGTATTGTAGTCTATTGTGTAGTCGTTTTGTTCTCCTCTTTTTAAGGTTTTTCCGTTGATGTAAATAGTTTCACTTCCAGAGATTACTACAATATTTAATTCTCCATTGGCTCCTTGTAAGCGATACGGACCTTGGTTACCTTCTTGTGGTGTAACAATCTGAGTAGTGAATTTACCTCTTACTACTGCTCCAGAGGCCGTTATGGTGGTTTTCTGGTCTCCACGATCTAAAGTAACGTCTAGTTTAGCACCGTTTATTTTTTTTCTAAAGGATAAAAAATAACTGTCGTTGTTTTCTAAATCAACATCCCCAGCTTTTAAATTCCAAGTGTCGGTAAATAGTTCTATAAAAACGCGATCGAATTCTCGTAAGTTTTGCGAAACCCCATTTTCCTGAATAGGAATGTTAGAGTCGTTAATGCTGGCTCTAATTTTTAGTTTTTCAGACAAGTTCCCTGTAATTTGCAAATCTAGTCCAGAGTTTAATACAGACCCTTGATTGTTTCCAACGGTAATTCCTCTAGTAATATTACCATAGGTGTTAATACCTCCAAAAAAATCGTTTTTACCAAATGTCTTCTTAAGAGCGTATATTTTTGACGAAGGTGTAGCTCTTGGAATGATTAACTTTTTATCAAAAGGACTATAAGTTTGGGTAATAAAATCGGGGTATTTATAATAGATTACCTTGATCTTTTTGTAAGAAGCATCGTAGAAGTAGAGTTGACTCTTTTGAGCGTTAAAATAGTAAGCTTTTTCGGGGATGATTGTACCATCTAATAGCTGTACTTTAAAATCAATAGGGCTAATGGCAACAGTTTCTAAGGAAATAGTGTCTTTACCAACAGAAAAAGTTTTAGAAATACGATTTTTATTCAGAGTCTGACCGTAAGAATAGGTGCAGATGAGGATGAAAAAAAATAGCAATCGTGTTACGCTCATTAGTTGGTATACTTTAGAACTAATTTAGTGAACTATTTGCTGTAACAAAGCGAAAATTTACTTCTTACGTTCCACAACGTATTCTATCATGGTTTCCAAAGATTCTTTGTATTCAGAATCTGGGTATTCGTGTAAAATTTCCAAAGCTTTGTTTTTGTACTCTTGCATTTTTGCAGTAGTGTACTCCAAACCTCCGTTGTTTTTTACAAACTCAATAACTTCTTTTACCCTTTTTTTATTGGTGTTATGATTCTTAACAGAATTTATCAACCATTTACGTTCTTTACTGCTACAAGTATTTAGCGTATGGATTAAAGGAAGTGTCATCTTTTGTTCTTTGATGTCAATTCCAGTAGGTTTTCCAATTTGTTCATCAGAATAGTCAAACAAATCGTCTTTAATTTGAAAAGCAATACCAATGTATTCTCCAAACAAACGCATTTTTTCTACTTCTTCTGTATTGGCTCCTACAGATGCAGCACCAATACCACAACAAGCAGAAATTAAGGTAGCCGTTTTTTGTCGGATAATTTCAAAGTAAACTTCTTCGGTAATATCTAAACGACGGGCTTTTTCAATTTGTAACAATTCCCCTTCGCTCATTTCGCGTACGGCAACAGAAATCAGCTTTAAAATATCAAAATCATCATGATCGATACTTAATAAAAGACCTTTAGAAAGTAAAAAATCACCTACTAAAACGGCAATTTTGTTTTTCCACAAAGCATTGATAGAAAAGAAACCCCTACGTTTATTGCTGTCGTCTACTACATCATCGTGTACCAATGTAGCGGTATGAATTAATTCAATAATAGAGGCTCCTCTATAAGTTCTTTCGTTAAAATTTCCGTTAGAAACCATTTTGGCAACTAAAAAGACAAACATAGGACGCATTTGCTTTCCTTTACGTCTAACAATGTAATGCGTAATACGATTCAGCAATGGAACTTTGGTTGCCATGGCTTCTTTGAATTTGTCTTCAAAGGCAGCCATTTCTGTATGAATAGGTTGCTGAATGCGTTCCGTTATTTTCATCTTTTAGTTGTCGTGTTCGGGTATGTAAACTTAATCAAAAAGTTTAGGATTGCGAATTTTTTACGCGTTCTGAAGCTTCTAAAACTTTTGTTTTTAAACTTTGCTTATAAGCTACTATGGTGTCTAATACTGCGCTATTGGTAGCACCAAGAATTTGTGCAGCCAAGATCCCAGCGTTTTTAGCTCCGTTTAAAGCTACTGTTGCTACAGGTACTCCTCCAGGCATTTGTAAAATAGATAATACAGAATCCCAACCGTCTATAGAGTTGCTAGATTTTACAGGCACTCCAATTACAGGTAAAGGACTCATAGAAGCTACCATTCCTGGTAAGTGTGCAGCACCTCCCGCACCAGCAATAATTGCTGCAATTCCTCTTTTGTGAGCATTGGTAGAAAAATCAACTAATTTTTCTGGAGTTCTATGTGCAGAAACAATATCTACTTCTACTTCAATTTCAAATTCTTTTAAAATGTCTATGGCTTGTTGCATTACGGGTAAGTCAGAATCTGATCCCATTACGATTGCTACTTTCATATGTGTATGTTTAAAATCAAAAGGGTTATAATCCTCTTGGTTTAAATGATTATTTACTAATTACTTTAACTGTTTTTTTAACGATCTCAGCTGTTTTTCTCGCTTTTTTGATGTCTTGGTCTACAATGGTAACATGTCCCATTTTACGAAAAGGTTTGGTTGTTTTTTTACCGTACAAATGCGGGGTAACACCATTAATTTCTAAAATATCTACAATGTTTTTATACACCACTTCTCCTTCGTATCCTTCTGCTCCAACTAAATTAACCATAATTCCAGCCAATTTACTATCTGTTTTTCCTAAGGGAAGATTTAGAACGGTTCTTAAATGCTGTTCAAACTGACTGGTGTGAGAAGCCTCTATACTATAGTGACCACTATTGTGAGTTCTAGGAGCTACTTCGTTAATAATGATTTTATCATCTTCTGTTTGAAACATTTCTACAGCCAAAAGACCTACATGTTCAAAAGCTTGTGCCACATCCATGGCTATTTTTCTTGCTTTGCTGGCAACTTCTTCATCTATACGAGCAGGACATATAACATATTCTACTTGATTTGCTTCTGGGTGAAATTCCATTTCTACCACTGGATATGTTTTAACTTCTCCAGAGGCATTTCTTGCAACAATTACCGCCAATTCGTTTTTAAATGGTATCAACTCTTCTACAATACATTCGGTATCTGCTAGGTTGTTAATGTCGTCTACAGAACGAACAATTTTTACTCCCATACCGTCATAACCAAACTGTGCCGATTTCCAAACAAAAGGAAAATTGGTTAAGTTGGCATTTTTTAACGCTTCTAAGTTGTTAAATCTTTGATGTGGAGAAGTAGGAATGTTATTTTCTTTGTAAAAATCTTTCTGCTTTCCTTTGTGTTGAATTGTCTCTATTACATGAGGTTGAGGATATACTTTAATTCCTTCTTCTTGTAATTTGTAAAGGGCATCTATATTTACATGCTCAATCTCTATGGTTAAAACGTCTACCTTTTTACCAAAGTTGTAAACGTCGTTGTAGTCTAATAAGTTCCCTAGAAAAAACTCGTTACAATAAGGAGCGCAAGGAGCTTCTGCAGAGCTGTCTAAGATACAGGTGTGCACGTCGAATTTTTGAGTTTCTGCCAATAGCATTCTACCTAATTGACCACCTCCTAAAACACCTAGTTTGAATTGAGAAGAGAAATAATTTTCCATGAAAAATTCTATTTGGGCACAAAAGTACGAATAAATAAGAGATTAGAAATTAGTTACCCGTAACTGATTTCCTTGAACAATAACACGGTATTCTCTTAAGTGATAGGTATTCCCATCTTTCCCTTTGGCACTTCTATTTCCTAAATTGAAAACAACATTGGTATCTCCACAGGTGCAGGTAATATCTCCAGTAGATGAGTCGTAGGTCATTCCTTGGTTGCATTCCGATGGAGAAAGGTGAGGACAGGTTAAATCGTAGGCAAAGAATCTGTCGTTACCTAAGTTGTAAACAACAATTCCGTTGCTGTTATATCCTCCAGGTAAAACATCGTGATCTCCAGGTGTTTTTATCAGTGTTAAGTTGTTGCTAAAAGCTTCTACAGGGCTCCATGGTACCAAGGTGTTTTGCTGATTGATATTTTGCTTGGTACAAGCACTTGCAATGAACAGTAGTAAGAGTGAAATTCCTTTTTTAATCACAGAAAAAATTCTTTAAAAAAATGCATGCTAAAGATACTGCATTTTTTTGGCTTCCAAATATTTCTGTATATTTGTGTTGGTCTCATTTCCATACGGTAATGGGATTTTTTGTATTGTAAAACACAGAGAAGATGAGTGAAGTATCGTACTATTCGGAAGAAGGATATAAGAAATTAAAAGAAGATTTAGAGTTTTTAGAGCAAGTAGAACGTCCTAGGGTTTCTAACGAAATTGCAGAGGCAAGAGATAAAGGAGATTTAAGTGAGAATGCAGAATACCATGCAGCAAAAGAAGAGCAGTCTTTATTAGAGTTAAAAATTGCCAAATTAAAGAATGTTGTAGCCAATGCACGTATTCTAGACGAATCTCAGTTAGATACTTCTAAAATATTAATTCACTCTAAGGTTAAGATTAAGAATGTAGCTAACGGAATGGAGTTTTCTTACACATTGGTGGCAGATTCTGAAACAGATATCCGTAATGGAAAATTGTCTATCAATTCACCAATAGGAAAAGGATTGTTAGGTCATAAATTAGGAGAAATTGCAGACGTACAAACTCCTAACGGAATTATGAAGTTTGAGATTGTTGATATCAGTAGATAGTACAATTAGCAATTGACAATGGGCAATGAACAATTTATTAGCCCTTAACAACTCAATAAATCCACGAATCAATATTTAATTATGGCTAGTATTTTTACCAGAATTATACAAGGAGAATTGCCTTGTTACAAAATAGCAGAAAACGAAGATTTTATTGCTTTTTTAGATATAACACCCAATGCGGTTGGACACACCTTGGTGGTTCCTAAAAAAGAGGTGAACAAAGTTTTTGATTTAGATGATGAACTATACACTAAATTATTTCAGTATTCTAAGAAAATAGCTATTGCGCTAGAAAAAGCAGTTGCTTGCGAAAGAGTAGGGCTAACCGTAATTGGTTTAGAAGTACCGCATGTACACGTACACTTAATTCCATTAAACGCAATGGCAGATGCCACTTTTGGAAAAAAGGAAAAACTAAGTCCAGAAGAATTTAAAGCAGTAGCAGAGAAAATTGCGAGTTTTTTGTAAAAAAAAGACGAATAGATAAAACAACAAAACCCCGTTCTAATTTAGAATGGGGTTTTTGTTTAGCAATATTGACGATGTGCATTTGAAGTGTATATTATTTGTTGTACACCTCAACATCATCTATATAAAAGTATGTGGTTTCGCTTAAGTGTGTTTCAGCTTTTTCTATAGATAAAACAGCTTTGTTTCCAGATGTAATTTCATATTCATAATTATGATTCCCCGTTATAAGATTTGAATCAATAATGTTATTACTAATGAGAATTCCATTGGCATCTAATTCTTGTATAGAAAGTCTTATAGCTGCATTGGTATTTCCCTTATCAAAGTTTAAAGAAATATTTAGTTTTTTATTAGGTGCAATTGTCAACTCATCCAAAGGTCTTTTAACTCCTTCCCGTGGGTTATCTACATTGCTTACCTTTAAACGGTCATTATCTAATGTGGTTGTAACTGAACCATTGTTTTGCCAACCATCTTTGTCTGTTTCGAATGTTGCTATAAACTCTGGCTTCGTTTGGCTATTAGGATTGCTATTGTAGACGAATTCTGTATTCAACACAGCAGCTTGTAGAGCTGTATTAGTTTTAGCTTGTTCTTTTATGGACAACAGTGCTTCTCTTAATTGAACCAAATCTAATTGCCCGTTAGGATTTAAAGACTGTTCTAACAAAATACGCTCTCCTTTGTTTATAGGTTGCTTGTTTAAAATGTTTTGAACAGAAGTAGGTGTAGTATCATCTAACCCTATAAGTAAACGCCTTATTGATTTAGGAAAACTTCTTGTAATATACCAGCGATTATTTAGCTTTTTAAGTGCCTTCGAATTAATAAACTTTTCTCCTGTTCTTGTACTAACACAATATACTACTTGGGCAAACATATTGTTATTATGTTTGTAGCAAAAAATATCCAATAGTTCAAACTTCATATTTTCTGATTTCCACATAGATAAGAGTTTCGTATAATCTCTTATACTGTCTCTTTTTTTTCGAAAATCATGATTGAAATGGTGCCACTCAATATTCTGCTCCGATAAATACGATTTAAAAACATTTTCCACAGTCTCGTTTTTTACTTCTGATAGACTCTTGTAATATCCTGCATAGATAAACGTGCCTTTAGGATAGATTCCAAATTGAATATCTGTAATCCCCAAATCATTCACTAAATCATAAGATTTCATATTTGCTTGTTGACAATAACTCTGTGTCGTTATCAATAACATTACTAATGTGTATTTAAACAAAGTTTTCATTTCTTTTACTTTTATAATTTAATAGGATGCACCATTTTGGGAGAGCACTAGAGGAGAGTTTTTATTGGGTGCAATTGTCAACTCATCCAAAGGTCTTTTAACTCCTTCCCGTGGGTTATCTAGATTGCTTACCTTTAAACGGTCATTATCTAATGTGGTTGTAACTGAACCATTGTTAAGCCAACCTCCTTTGTCTGTTTCGAATGTTGCTATAAACTTTGGCTTCGTTTGGCTATTAGGATTGCTATTGTAGACGAATTCTGTATTCAACACAGCAGCTTGTAAAGCAGTATTAGTTTTAGCTTGTACTTTTATAGACGACAATGCTTCTCTTAATTGAACCAAATCTAATTGCCCGTTAGAATTTAAAGACTGTTCTAACAAAATACGCTCTCCTTCGTTTGCAGGTTGCTTGTTTAAAATGTTTTGAATAGAAGTAGGTGTAGTATAATCTAACCCTATAAGTAAACGCCTTATTGATTTAGGAAAACTTCTTGTAATATACCAGCGATTATTTAGCTTTTTAAATGCATCCGAATTAATAAACTTTTCTCCTGTTTTTGTGCTAACACAATATACTACTTGGGCAAACATATTGTTATTATGTTTGTAGCAAAAAATATCTAATAGTTCAAACTTCATATTTTCTGATTTCCACATAGATAAGAGTTTCGTATAATCTCTTATACTGTCTCTTTTTTTTCGAAAATCATGATTGAAATGATGCCACTCAATATTCTGCTCCGATAAATACGATTTAAAAACATTTTCTACAGTCTTGTTTTTTACTTCTGAAAGAGTATTGTAATATCCTGCATAAATAAACGTGCCTTTAGGATAGATTCCAAATTGAATATCTGTAATCCCCAAATCATTCACTAAATCATAAGATTTTATATTTGCTTGTTGACAATAACTCTGTGTCGTTATCAATAACATTACTAATGTGTATTTAAACAAAGTTTTCATTTCTTTTACTTTTATAATTTAATAGGATACACCATTTTGGGAGAGCACCAGAGTGGGACAAAGCCAAAAATTGAACTTGTTATTTGTTGTCTGCAGTTTTTTTATTCGCCTAAAATTTCTTGGTCATAATTATATTCCGATTCGTTTGGAAAAAACCCATTCAGGTCAGGAAAAATTAACTGTAAATACTTGAATTCCGAATTCTCATAAAACTTAAATGAACTTAAAGTGTATTCAGTCAGCTTTTCATTTCCCACCTCAATGAAGTAAACAGGAAATCGGTCAATCAAATCGTCAATTTTTTTATTTAGCGGTATTTCTTTGAATTTAAATTTTTCCGCATAGTTAGTAATCAAAGTATTTGTCAGTCCATTCGGAAGTCCAGAAATGAAAAGTTCAGGAATTCCAAAGTTCTTATAAATACCTGTTGAGTATCCAAAAGGCGTAAATCCAATTTCTTCTATTACGTAGGTATTATGAAATCCATATTTTTCAATGTTATCATAGACCATTTTAAAATACTTTTTTCTTTTTTCGTCGCTCATTTTTTAGGTTTTGCAGAAATTGCATCCAACTCATTATAAGTTTACTAAAGGTAAGTTCATTCGGTCTATAGCAATCGATAAGCCAACCTCATAGCAATGCTTACCTTCTCAAATATAAGCTAATTTCCCGTAGAATTTGTGGAATAAAATAGCAGAACAGTAGCAAACCAAAATTTCTACCGTATAAAAAAGAATTAGGACTATAGTAAAAAAGAAACGAGCACCGTGTGGTAAAGAAATAAGCACCGTGTGATAATCTAAAATGGCGGGCACCATTTTGTAAAACGGTGGGCACCATTTTTAAAAGTGTTGGGCACTAAATTTTGGGGCTGTTTTTTGGAGTAGAAGTGTAGCTAGTACAATATAGTAAAAAATGTATATGGTTACAATAGCTTGTCAAAGCACCAGAGTGGAGATAAGCCCGTATAAGTTATACTTTTATTCTTTTAAAAACTTCACACTAATCTTATACCAAACAGGTTTATTATTACTTATTCGGGTTGAATTAAAAACGATGAGTAAAAAGTTAAGGGTATACATATAGCTCATAAATCTTAGGCTACTTACAAATATGAGAGCTATTGCAGGATTCTTGCTAAAAAATAGAATATAGGTAGTAATTGATATCACTCCCAAGAATAGGATTAGATTCCAAGTAAGTTGAAAGTTTAATATTGCTGTCCCTAATGCATTAATCCCTTTGATTTTATTTTTTTTGGAATTCCACATAAAATAAGGAATTAGCACACCAAAAAGAGGGAAGAATAAAAAAGTAAGAGAAGACAAGTGTAAGATTTTTAGAAAGGCAATATCTTCTTGAATCGTCCAATCCATTAAATCGTCCGGGGTTATTTCAAGAGCGTTGGATAGTCTTTTTAACGTTTCTCCTGTAGGGTTGGTTTCGTTAGATTCAATTCGTTGAATAGTTCTTAAACTTAAACCAGCTTCTTCTGCAAGTATTTCCTGAGAAAAGCCTTTGCGATTTCTGAGATCTTTTACTCTTTGAGCTAAATTTTTGTTTTCCATGTCTGTTTTGTTTTAAATGATGGAACAAATCTAAACTCCACTAGTGTTTATTGGTAATGTCAGCCTTATGACATCTTTACGTCATCTGTGCAAAATCTAATTTTGTAGCTAATATGTAGGATGTTTATAAAGTTTTCATGCTAATTACGAATGACGAATTAAGAATTACGTTTTTTACATAACCATTAACCATTAACCATTAACCATTAACCATTAACCATTAACCATTAACCTTTCCCAAACTTGTGTCCTTTTATTGCAAAAAACAAAATAATAGCATAACAAGGAATTAGCATCCAGTAGGCTTGTGTACTAGCTTCGGAAATGGCAGTTCCACTGGCTACTTTTGCATCTACCAACTTACCGTATAGCGGTGTAAGTATAGCTCCACCAGCAATGGCCATAATTAGCAGCGCAGAACCTGTTTTTGTGAATTTACCCAAACCTTCTATACTCAATGGCCAAACAGCTGGCCATACCAATGCATTGGCAATACCCAGGGCAGCAACAAACAATACAGATGTAAATCCTGTGGTGAATAAAATACAGAAACTAAATAGAATCCCTAAAACGGCACTAATTTTTAAAGCATTGTGTTGGCTTAAATATTTAGGAATGGTAACCACACCTATACCATAAGTAATTACCATACTTAGTAAAGTAAACGAGGTAAAGAATTTAGAAGTATCGTTAGGGATTCCTAGAGCTTTACCGTAACTAATAATGGTGTCTCCTGCAATTACCTCAGCTCCCACATATACAAATAAGGTCAGTACCCCTAACCATAAATATGGGAATTGGAAAATAGACGTTTTGGTGGTTTCTTCTATATTTTCGTTATCAGAGTTTTCTGACAAGTCAATTTCAGGTAAAGGTGCTTTTCTTATAACAATGGTAAGTAGTATTAATACAAAAGCCATAATTAAATAAGGAGTTACTACTTCTCCTGCAAGATTGTTTAAAAAAGCTTCCTTTTCTTCTAATGAGAAGTTGCTTAATTTTTCATCTAAGTTATCGGTGTTAGAAAGTAATATGCTGGCGAAAATAATAGATCCCAAAGCCCCGGCAACTTTGTTTGCTATTCCCATAATAGAAATTCTTTTAGCGGCACTTTCTAAAGGTCCTAAAATGGTAATGTAAGGGTTAGAAGCTGTTTGTAACAATGTTAAACCACTTCCTTGTACAAACAAACCAAATAAGAATAACCAATACGTTCTAGAGTTGGCAGCAGGAATAAAGATGAATGCTCCCAATGCCATTATAAATAATCCTAAGGACATTCCTTTTTTGTAACCTGTTTTTTCTAATATTTTAGAAGCAGGGAGTGCCATTACTACATAGGAAATGTAAAAGGCGGATGCTACCCAGTACGATTGAGCTTCGGTTAACTCGTTAATCGTTTTCATATAAGGAATTAAGGCACCATTAATCCACGTAACAAATCCAAAAATAAAAAAGAGTCCAGCAATAATGCTAATGGGTATCCAGGGTTGTTTTTTCATAATTTTAACTTTTGGGAAGATTAATTTGGAAGGTAGTTCCTTTGTTTTTTTGCGATTGTTTTACAAATATTTTACCGTTGTGATAGGTGGCAATTATTCTTTTAGATAGGGAGAGTCCTAAGCCCCAGCCTCTTTCTTTGGTGGTATAACCAGGTTCAAAAATTTTCTTTTGCAAATTCTTAGGGATTCCTTTACCCGAATCTGTAACTAAAATTTGAACCTCCAAAGGAGTATTGATAAGTTCTATATTGATAAACCCTTTTCCCTGCATGGCATCAATGGCATTTTTGATGAGGTTTTCTAACACCCAACTAAAGAGTTCTTGGTTTAGTTTTATTTCGGGAGTTTTAGATGGGATATAAGAAAATAAAACGCTTTTAGAACTTCTGTTTTTAAAGTAATCAATGGTCTCTTCTATAAGTTCCGATGGGTTGTGTAAAGATTTGTTTGGTTCCGATCCTATTTTAGAAAAACGATTGGCAATAATGCCCAAACGATCCACATCTTTTTGCATTTCGTCCACATAGCTTTGGTCTATGTTTTCCATTCGTAAGATCTCTATCCAGCCTAGTAAAGAAGACAAGGGAGTTCCTATTTGATGCGCAGATTCCTTAGCCATTCCATTCCAAAGTTTGTTCTTGTCGGAATTGTAAGAAGCGGTAAAAACAGCATAAATAACGCCTAAGAAAATCAGGAAAATTAGAATTAAAGCAAGAGGATAATATCTTAGTTTTTCTAGAATTTCTGAATTGGAATAATAGATGTATTGTTTTTTTTCTAAGACATCTATCTCTATAGGTGGATGAAGGTACTTCATCTCCTGTAAACTTTTTTTAAGAATATCTTGTTTGTTCTCTTCTTTGTATTGAATGTTTTTGTCTAAGAGAATTTGTCCGTCTTCGTCTATAACAATCATAGGAATGGTTTTGTTATTCTCTATGATTTTAACCAATAAACTAATATCATCTTCTCCAGAAGCGTTGTTAAATTGAACATAAGCTTCTGCTAAAATTTCCATTTTAACTTCTTCCTGTTGTTTAAATCCGTCAAAGAATTGAAAGGTGTACCAAAGTATAGAGCTAACAATTCCAAAAGCTAATAGTACCAGTAGTTTTTTGGATTTTAGAAACTGGAAAAATAGATTCATGTATTTATCTAAGGTTAATAGGTGTTTTGCTTCCTCTGTCGTACATAACAATGCTTCCTGCTACGGCAACATTAATGCTGAGTGTGGTTTTAAATTTAACCAAAAAATGCGATTTTTCAATAGCTTCTCTCGTTAATCCGTGATCTTCTGCACCTAATAAGTATACACAGCGTTTAGGGTGTTCAAAAGTTTCTAAAGATACAGCTCTATCGTCCAGTTCAACCCCAACTAAAACAGCACTTTTGGGTAAGAATTTATAGAATTCCTCAAAGGTGTCGTAATGATAATAGGGCATAGCTCCTACAGCTTTGTGCGTGTCGCAAGCTTGTTTAGAATATCGGTTTCCAATGGTGTAGATAAAACTAGCTCCCATATTTTGGGCAGATCTCCATAAAACTCCTAGGTTTTCGGGAGTTTTTCCATTCATAATTCCAATTCCAAAATATCCCTGTTCTAGGTTGTCTATTTTCATTTTTACTAGTATACGTTTACAAAGGTTTTTTTAGGTCGTTCCGAATAAGTGAAATATCCTGTCCATGCTAAAAAGGCTAATAAATAAATCACACTTGAGTCGTTAAAAACATCCAGAGAATCATTACCTGCGAATAAATTGTACGTTAATTTTAATAACATGGGGATTGCAAATATAGCAAGATAGAATGCAGAAGTTAAAATACTTGTGCTGGTTCTCTTTTTAAAAAATAAAATGAGTAACAAAATGTTAAAACCGATAAAAAAAATGTGGAGCATGTATTGTGCGCTCGCGATCATAAGTAGAGTATTAGAATTGGGCATTGTGTCATATTTAATCCAGCTTCTACCGATAAATGGTTCTTTGTTATGGAAAGATATGGCTAATTGATAAAGCGAGGCTAAAAGTCCGATAGGAACAAAGTATAAAACCCCTCCTAAGCTTAAATGGAGATTTGAATATTTAAAAGGATCAGGGTTAAAATCGGTATAAATCTTTGATAAGAAATATAGGGTAAGGTAGAAGGTGAAAAGCCCTAAAAATATGGCATGCCAACTCATTCCGGAATGGTCACTGTTTTTTTCATAACTCAATGTAAAGCCTGTTTCGGAATATATTTTGTCGTGTTTTTCTAAAAAAGAGGAAACCTCATTTTTTTTCAAAAAGTGTTTTTTTAAGTCATAGTCATACGTAACAGTGATTACTTTGTTTTGGTATGTCGCTTTTGCTTTGTAGGTAAAAGAGGAGTCAATAACTTCATCATAAAAACCTGTAATACTCCATTCTTCTGGTACCTTAATATAAGTTGTGTGATGATAAGTTTTAGGAGGCCCTAAATAGTAGGGCATGTTTCTATTAGGAGCTTTGCTATAATCAATCAATGATTGAAGGCCTAAAGGACTGGTTTCACAGTGAATTGTTTTTTCGTCTTCCTCGTCATCATACCAAAAATTGTGGATTTTATACTTTTCCTTTACTATAAATTCATTTGTGGTATTTCTATCCCAATCTTCTACTTCAATTTCTTCAATAGGTTGTATTTCAGGATGTTGATAGCTATAAAATTCAGTATACTTTTTTTGAATTTCACTGTAAGAATTAGATTTAAAATAACTTCTGTTTTTGTCTGCTTCGCTACCTTTATAGGTTGTAACTACTTCTAAAATACAATCTCCTCCAATAGAATCCATTTTAAAAGTTTTTTTAACATCTGTTGATGCTTTTTGTAAAACGGGTATTGATGTTAGGTTACTTTCCCCTTTTTTAATTACTAAACCAAAAAAGTAATTTGGGTTTTCATGGTGTTTTAAATCACCTCCTTGGTTAGAAATAGTTGGGTCTATAAAGTATTGTTGGTCTTGATAATCAATCTGAACAATGCAATGGTTGAATGTGTTATAAGAAGGTAGTTTGTTGATGATTGTTTGTTTGCTATCTGTATTGACAAGCACTGGGTATGCTTTTACTCCTATATTCTTTAGAAGAGTTACGAGTAATAAAGATTTGTCTTTGCAGTCTCCATATCGTTGAGAGTATATTTTTTGGGGAGAATGAGGTTTGTAGGCACTAATTCCATCTTCAAAACCTAAATAGCGTACTTCATCTTGAACAAAGCGAATGGTTTGAATTATTTTATGTTCTGTAGTTCTTGCGTTGGTAAACTCTAGAGGTTTAAGTTTTGAGTTGTATCTGTAATGAGGCAGAGCCCAATTTACAATGTCGTTCCAGTTATTAAAGGTTGAGAAGGAAACTCTTTTTTGCTGATTGTACCAGTTAGGTGTGTTTTTGTCGTAAATGACTTCCTTAGAGTTGGTAGCGATAAGAATATATTCCGTTCCGTATTTAGTGTCTTTTATTTTAGGTGTTGGAGCTCCAGAATAAGTCTTGTAGTTTATTTCTTTACTAGTAATAATTCTATGTGAAATAAGTTTAACCGGGATGGTATATTCCAAATAGGCAGTTTTACTAAAACTCCCTTTACTGATAGGGTTCATACCTATTCTAGAATAAGCATATTCAATAATGTCGTTTTTTCGAATATCTTTTAAATTAAAAATAGTGGTTAAACTACCATCGTATAGTAATCTTTTGGAACTTTCCTCTTTTTGAATGGTCTGAATTTTGGCATCTGTGATTTTGTTAATTATTCTTCCATCCCTAATTACATTGATAAAATGGAAATTTATTTTTTCATAACTAGGATCAAAAGAAAAGTCCAAATCAGACATTTCTTGAACCCCTTCGTTATTGTTTATTTTGATGGCGAAATGAGTGAAGAAAGTTTTACGGATTAAATTACTCTGCCAGTTTGTTAACAGATAGGACGAAGCTCCTTGAGTATTTTTTTCTGTGGTTGTTTTGTTATAATCAACAATTTCAACCCATTCAGGAATCTTATATAGTTCTATTTTCTCTTGTGAACGTCCAGAAAAGCATAAGAGTAAAAGAATTAAATTCAGTAAGTAATGTTTTCTTTTCATAGCGTTTTTTTTAGTTAATCTCCCGTTAGCATTCTTTTTATTTCGTTTAACTTCATTAAAGCTTCTACAGGTGTTAGTGTATTGATATCGGTTGCTAAAATCTCATCTTTAATATCATCTAACAATGGGTCGTCCAATTTAAAAAAGCTCAACTGAAAATCGTCTTCTTGGGTAGCACTCTCTAGTTTTTCTTTGTTTTCTTGTAGTCCATGGCTGCTTTCCAATTGCTTTAACATTTTGTTGGCTCTGTGAATTACAGGTTGTGGCATTCCGGCTAATTTTGCCACATGAATACCAAAACTATGTTCACTACCCCCAGCAGTTAACTTACGAAGAAAGATTACCTTGTCTTTTAGTTCCTTTACAGATACATTAAAGTTTTTAATCCTAGGGAATGTATTGCTCATGTCGTTTAGTTCGTGGTAGTGCGTTGCAAACAACGTTTTAGCATTGCTAGGGTGCTCGTGTAAGTATTCTGCAATGGCCCAGGCAATAGAAATACCGTCGTACGTACTGGTACCACGCCCAATTTCGTCTAATAAAATCAAACTACGTTCCGATACGTTGTTTAGAATACTAGCTGTTTCGTTCATTTCTACCATAAAAGTAGATTCTCCCATAGAGATGTTGTCGCTGGCACCAACACGTGTAAATATTTTATCTACCACCCCAATTCTGGCTTGTTGAGCAGGAACATAACTTCCCATTTGTGCTAATAAAACAATCAATGCTGTTTGTCTTAAAATAGCAGATTTACCAGACATGTTAGGTCCGGTAATCATTATAATTTGTTGCTGATTTCTATTTAATGTAATGTCGTTGGCAATGTATTCTTCTCCAAAAGCCAATTGTTTTTCTATTACTGGATGACGACCGTTTTTAATTTCAATGTCTGTGCTATTATCAATAGTAGGTCGTACATAGCTATTGTTCATTGCTAAAGTAGCAAAACCACAAAGGCAGTCTAGCTGAGCTACTAAGTTTGCGTTTAGCTGAATGGGTTGTATGTAGTCAATTAAGAAATGAATCAGCTCAGAAAATAATTGTTGTTCTAGCAAACCAATTTTTTCTTCGGCACCTAAAATCTTGGTTTCATATTCTTTTAATTCTTCGGTAATATAACGTTCTGCGTTTACGAGTGTTTGTTTGCGAATCCACTCTTCTGGAACTTTATCTTTATGCGTGTTTCTTACCTCTATGTAGTAGCCAAAAACGTTGTTAAAGGCAATTTTTAAACTTGGAATTCCAGTTCTTTCAATTTCACGTTGTACCAAATTATCTAAGTACTCTTTTCCAGAATTAGAAATTTGTCTTAGTTCGTCTAATTCGGAAGAAACTCCCGTTGCAATGGCATTCCCTTTGTTAATATTTACAGGAGCATCTTGCACTAAGGTAGTTGCAATTTTTTCTCTTAACAAGGTGCAGTCTTGCAATTGTTCCCCAATGGTTTTTAGCGTGATGTTGTTACTCTCTTCGGCTGCTTTTTTAATAGGGATGATGGCATCTAAAGATTGTTTTAAGTAAACCACTTCTCTAGGGTTTATTTTACCAGTAGCTACTTTAGAAATCAAACGTTCAATATCGCTAATCTGTTTAATTTGATAAGAGGTAGTTTGGTAAAAATCGTCGTGGTTTGTAAAGTAGTTTACGACCTCGTGTCTTTTGGTAATTTGAGACTCTTCTTTTAAAGGCAAGGCCAACCATCGTTTTAGCAAACGTGCTCCCATAGGAGAATTGGTTTGGTCTATAATGCTTAAAAGTGTAACCGCATTTTCGTTGGTAGATTGATATAGTTCTAGATTACGAACCGTAAATCGATCCATCCAAACATATTCGTTTTCGTGAACGCGTTGGATGCTGGCAATGTGTTTTAACTTTTTATGGTGTGTTTCTGATAAATAATACAAAACAGCACCGGCAGCTATAATTCCTTCGTGCAGGCTCTCTATACCGTACCCCTTTAGAGAGTTTACATTAAAATGTTTTAATAAGTTTTCGGTTGCAAATTCAATCTGAAAAACCCAGTCGTCTAAATAAAATGTATGAAATCTGTCTCCAAAAGTTTCGTTAAATAAAACTTTATGTTTCTTTTCTACGAGTATTTCACTAGGGCCAAAATTTTGTAATAATTTATCAATATACCCCGCATCTCCCTGTGCAGTTAAGAATTCACCTGTAGAAATATCTAAGAAAGAAACACCTAAATTCTTCTTTCCAAAGTGTACCGAAGCTAAGAAGTTATTGTTTTTAGATTGTAAAACCTCATCGTTTAACGCAACACCAGGAGTTACCAATTCTGTAACACCACGTTTTACAATGGTTTTGGTCATTTTAGGATCTTCTAACTGATCGCAAATAGCCACACGCAAACCAGATTTTACCAGTTTTGGTAAATAGGTGTTTAAGGAATGGTGTGGAAAACCAGCCAAAGCGGTTTCAGATTCACTACCACTTCCTCTTTTGGTTAAAGTAATGTTTAAAACCTGTGCACATTTAATGGCATCGGTACCAAAAGTTTCGTAAAAATCTCCCACTCTAAACAACAACATGGCATCAGGGTATTTTGTTTTAATACCATTGTATTGTTTCATTAATGGGGTCTCTTTTTTTGCTTTGGTTTTAGCCACAGTGATAATTTTTTTAGGATTTCTAGCGAAAATAATTGATTTTATTCTTAGGAACGAACATCTAAAAAAAAGTTATTAAGGTTCTATTGACAATTTTAAAAAAGCTATGTGGAAATAAGCTAATTTTGTAGCCGTAATAATTCTCACAAAATGCGAAAACTTAAAAACAAAGAGTTAAACAGATTAGATGTAGAGGCTTTTAAAGAGGTGGAGAAAACTCCCTTAATTGTGGTGTTAGATAATATTAGAAGTTTAAATAATATTGGCTCTGTTTTTAGAACCAGTGATGCATTTGTGATAGAGAAAATTTATTTGTGTGGAATTACTGCGGTTCCTCCCAATAAAGAAATTCATAAAACAGCTTTGGGAGCAACTGAGTCCGTAGATTGGGAATATGTAGAAGATACCTTAGATGTCGTTAAAAAGTTACAAACAGAAGGTGTAAAGGTTTCTGCTATTGAACAAGCCGATAATAGTGTGAAGTTACAAGAGTTTTCTATTCAAACTGGGCAAAAGTATGCCATTGTAATGGGGAATGAGGTAAAAGGGGTACAGCAAGAGGTAGTAGATATCTGCGATTACTGTATAGAAATTCCACAATACGGAACCAAACATTCGTTAAATATTTCTGTAACTACTGGAATAGTACTGTGGGATTTGTTTAAGAAGTTTAAGTTTTAATCAGCTATAGATTTTAGTTTAAAGATTCCGTTAAAAGTTCTTTTTTCGTTTCCATAAAAAATAACATCTATAGAAATATCCCATTCTGTTTCTGATAGTTTTTTACCAGTAATAGTTCCTGTTGGAGCCACTGCTTTTTCTGGTGTGGTCTGAAAAAAACAAAAACAATACTTGGTAAAGGTTGTCTTTGTGGTGTTAAGATCACTGTTTTTAAGTGAGAATAACGCTGCATTTTTATCAATTTCAAAACGAATTGTTTCAGAATATTCATCGTCGGCTATCAGGGGTTCATCATCTGCAGTAAATTCATATTCAAAAACTAGTTTTTCACCACTTTCTATGTTAGCCCATTTTAAATAGGTTCCAGTGTTAGAAACAATTGATAATTGACTGTCTTTGTAGAATGAAAATTCAAATGTGCCTTCTTGATTAGGTCCGTTAAGGATTTCTAAAGGTGTTGTCGTGTCGTCCTCATTGGTGCAAGAGTTTGCTAGCATTAGTAAAAAACAAAGAAAGGCGAATCGTTTCATTAAATTTAAAATTTATAATTAATACCAGAAGATAGCCCCAATAAATAAGGCCTGTTGTTGTTTCTGTTAAAGGTTTGTGTCTGAAATTTTACATTAGGTTGTAAGTTGATAAACCATTTTTTGGACAGGTGATATTCTATATCTGTACCTAGGTTTATACTAAAATTAAGGTTGTTTAAGTTGGTAACACCTCCATGAGATTCGGTAAAAAAGGTATTTGTAGAGGTAAGGTTATTTTCTGTTAAGAAGAGTGTACTAAAACCTCCGTTTAAATGGAATGACAGATTTTTGGATTTTAAAAATTCGTAACTTACTTCTATAGGTATTTCCAAATAACTGAATTGTTGTGCTATTTCTTTGTTTTGATTGGTGCGACTAAGAGAGGTAAAAGAGTTTTCTGTACTAGCAACATCGCTAAATACAAGTTTGGTGGTTCTAGGAGTGCTGGTGTTAATTTCTACTGGTTTTTTAACGGTGTTTTGATAAGCGCTAATTCTACTAAAATGAAATCCAAGTTCTTGTGTTTGTGTGTTCTGAGCCATGGTGATTCTATGGGCACCCGTTTTTATTTTTAATTTTTTAGATGCTTGATAGGCAATATTTATTCCATAGGCTACATTGGTTAGACCTGTCTTTTTTGCATTGTTTAATCTAGTGTCTATTGTAGAGTTTTTTGAGAGGGCATTGTATGTGTATTGAGATATAACGGGAGCAATACTCCAATGCCTTTTAACGCTCTCTTTTTTGATTTTAGTTGCTTTCGATTGGGCTTTTTCTGCTAACAGGGTTTTGTCTAAAGACTTTTTAATAGAAGTTTTTAGAGGGGGGGTGTTTATTAGAGTTTTGTTGTTTTCTTTAGTTGGTTTTAACTCATTTTTAACTTGTTTTCTGCTTGTTTTTTCTGCTGCTCTAATAGTGTTAGGTTGACTAATTTTGTTGTTTAAAGCGGTTAATAGTGTTGGGGTAGGGGTGGTTGTTTTAACACTAGGTTCTGCTTTTTTGGTTTTAGGTTTGTTTACAAAGGTTGTTTCAGGTAATGTAACTTCCTGTTTAGTAGTGTTCTTTACAGCTGCTGTTACAGGGCTTTGTTTTACGGTTTGTTTGTTAGTCTGTTGTTTTGGAGCAGCAGAAATTTCTGTAGTCGCAATTTCTGTATTGGTTTGATTGGTGTTTAAAGGATATATCCATAAAAACAATAATAAAATAGCTGCAGCAGAACCCAAAGATGAATACCAAAATATCACTTTTTTCTTTGCTTTTTTTTGCGCTACTAGAGTAGCTTCTATTTTATTCCATACCTCAGGATTAGGGTTCATTTCTAAGTCCTTGAGTTTTTCTTGGTAGATTTTTTCTATTTCTCTGGAGCTCATAGTGAAACTGATTTTGTGGTTGGTGAACTATTACTATTGCTCAACTCTTTCTTTAGTAAAACTTTTGCTCTAGATAGGTTAGACTTAGAGGTTCCCTCTGAAATGTCTAATAGTTTACCTATTTCTTTATGCGAATATCCATCAAGCACGTACAAGTTAAAAACAAGACGGTATCTGTTAGGGAGTTTCTGAATAGAATCTAGTAATTGATTTAAGTTGGTTTCCTTTTCTTCAATTTCGTCATCTATCTCTTCTTTAATCTCTTCGTTTACTAAAGGGAATACTTTGTCTTTTCTATACTTTTCAAGGGTGGTGTTAATCATAATGCGTTTCATCCACCCTTCAAAAGATCCTTGGTTTTTAAACTGATTTATTTTGTTGAAAATGGTAATAAAACCATCGTGTAAATTGTCTTCTGCCTCTGTTTGATTTTTGGAATATTTATAACAAACTGCATATAGTTTACCAGCATACAATTTATACAAAGCTGACTGAGCTCTGGAATTGTTCTTTTGGCATTTTTTTATGAGTTCCTGAATTTCCATCTAGATTTCTAGAGCAGATTTGTAATGATTACTAAAGCAGTATTTATGGTGCTATAACGGGTACAGTGTACTCCTCATAAATATTTTCGTCGTCATCGTCTATGCCTTTCCATATTTTAAATACATAGTCTTCTGTTTGAGTGATTTTTATGGGAACATAGGTTTCTCTAAGTGTAGTTTCTTCTTCACAAGTTACAGGGTCGTCATCTACATAACTGATGATTGACATGTATCGTGTAGATTCTGATAGGGTGTAGTCTAAATCGTAGAAATAATGACACTTAGTTGGTAGCGTATATTTAAACCAAATAGTGTCTATTTCATTGTAAGTAAAGTTATCTGGAAATGTAATTTCATCAATGCTTAATCGTTCTAAATGATATTTGGGAATGCTAACATCGTCGTTAGAACAGGAAAAAAGGGTAGCTACAATTAAAAATAGGTATATAAAACGTTTCATAATTAAAATATTTTGTGTCTAAATGTTAGATGCAGATTAAAAGAAATAGTTGCGTTACACCAATAAAAAAAATTAAGGTTTGTTTACAGGGATTTTAATTTCTGTAAAAATATCTTCCCCCTTACTTGTTTTTCCTTTCCATAGTTTAAAAATATAGTAGTCATAATTTTCAATGGTAATATTAAAGCTTTGCACATCTTCTCTTTCTGCTTGAGTGCAAGCAGTGCTATTGTCAATAAATACCTCTACAGCTAATTTTATAACATTGTTATTAATTATATAGTTTAAATCATTATAGTCATAACAGCTATTTGGTAGGATATAGGAGTACTGTATGTTGTGTTTTTCTCCCAAATTTAGACTGCTAGGTGTTTGTAGGTCTTTAATAGGCAGATTAACTATTAAGGATTTGTTTTCTGTAAAAGAGTCACTATCGGAATAAGCTATATCACTACTGTCGTCAGAACAGGAGTTAAGTGAAATAATACATATTAGAATTAAAATAAGCCGTTTCATGCTAAATAAATAACGAGTTGGTAATTGTTGTAGTAAAGATAAACTATTCCTACCATTGCACACTTTACAATTAATAGATGCAATGATGACTAAAAGGTTGCTTTTCTAAAGCTGTAAAGCCTACTTTGTTTTTATTAAAATAGGTAGTTTGTAGTGTGTGGTTACAGGTATATCTCTTTTTGTGGCTGGTTGAATAGGTTCTAGACCTAAAATAATTTTTTGTATTTCAGAACTAAGTTGAGGTAGGCTAATAGAGGTACTGTCTTTAATTTTAAGTGTTTTATACTCAAAAAAACCTTTGTTGTTAATGTTGAATTCCACTATTAATGTATCGGAAAAGTGTCTATTTGTTTTTAATTTTAAATTCTGAATACGAGTGTTAATTTTATGCTGTAACTCTGTTTCAAAACAGATTCTTATATCTTCGGGCTGTTGTAGCGGGTCGCATTTTTTAAAGAGAGGATACCTGTCAACTTCGGTAAAATCTATTGTTTGTTTTTCCTCGTTAAAAGAGGATAGGATAGATACTGTAATAGAATTCATTTTTTCACATGAAAGCAGGGAAAAAGAAAAAAGCAGTAACCAAAGATTCTTCATGTATTTTAACATCTGTATACTCAAATTTACATTTTTTTAGACAAGAATGCTGTAACTTGCCCTTAAAAATAAATGTTTAGACTATGGATTATGTATTACTAATTGTAGGTTTTTTCTTTATGATAGGTGGTGTTTTGGGGTCTTTTTTACCTGTTATTCCAGGACCTCCTACCAGTTGGTTGGGGTTGTTGTGTTTGCACTTAACCAATAAGATACAAGCAGATTGGACTTTTTTATGGATTACATTGGCGATTGCTATTATTATAACCATTGCAGATTATATTATTCCAGCTATAGGAACAAAAAAGTTTGGAGGGAGTAAATACGGAGTGTGGGGATCTACTATTGGTTTGATAGTAGGTTTAATTTTTACTCCTGTTGGAATGATATTAGGTTTGTTTCTAGGTGCACTTATAGGGGAGTTAATATACGATAGTAGAGATTTTAAAAAAGCTTTAAAGGCTTCTTTAGGTTCTGTATTGGGCTTTTTCTTGTCTACAGGGATAAAATTAGCGCTAGGGGTTGTTTACTTCTATTTCTATTTAGCTACTGCGTGGGAGCATAAGGAGAGTTTTGTGACTTGGTAGGTGTATAAATAAAAAAAGCAACCCTAAAGGGAAGCTTTCCATTGGTAATTAAACCCTAAACCATTTGCATGGTTTACAACAACGATTCAAAAATACTTTAAAAAAATACAATATGAAAAAATACTTGGTCTTAATTTCTATTGTATGCTCAATTAGTACTTGTCACTTTAAATTAGATTAAAGTAGCCAAAAGAGGGGAGTAGCGTTTTATGAAGATTTTGTTTGCGCGAGTAGTGTTAAAAGACTGTTAAGATCAGAGGAGCTGTGTTGAAAAAGAAAAGATAGGAAAGAATAGTGCTGTTCTAGTGTTTTAAAAGCGGAAAAAGTAAAGAGGAGCAATCCAAAAAAGACTCCTGTAATTGTGATTTGTAGTCTAGCTCGTCAGCTTTTCATCCATCAAAAAAAATCTCTTTTAATAAGATCGTGTTGCAAGTGTAGGTTTTTCACTAAACTTTTTAAGAATTAACTATCTTTGCAGGCTCAGAATTAATGCATTAAAATTTAAAAGACATTCGGCATGCAATTATCAGAACAAGAAATTGTAAGAAGAGAGAAGCTTGATAAGTTAAGAGCTTTAGGAATTAACCCATATCCTGCGGATTTATTTCCTGTAGATAGTTATTCTAAACAGATTAAAGAAGGGTACGAAGAAGGAAAAAAGGTAGTTATTGCTGGTCGTTTAATGCGAAAGAAAATTCAAGGAAAAGCTTCTTTTGGTGAATTACAAGATGCAGAAGGGAGAATTCAGGTCTACTTTAATAGAGATGAAATTTGTCCTGGAGAAGATAAGGCTTTGTACAATGACGTATTTAAGAAGTTATTGGATTTAGGAGATTTTGTAGGGATTCAAGGAGAGTTGTTTAAAACTCAAGTAGGAGAGATTTCTGTAATGGTTCGTGATTTTAAAATGTTAAGTAAAGCATTAAAGCCATTACCGTTGCCAAAAACTGATGCAGAAGGAAATACGTACGATGAATTTAACGATCCAGAATTACGTTACCGTCAGCGTTACGCAGATTTAGTAGTAAATCCACAGGTAAAAGAAGTGTTTGTTAAGCGTACGAAGTTGTTTAATGCAATGCGTTCTTTCTTTAACAACGCGGGTTATTTTGAAGTAGAAACTCCAGTTTTACAACCAATTGCAGGTGGAGCATCTGCACGACCATTTATAACACACCACAATTCTTTAGACATTCCTTTGTATATGAGAATTGCAAACGAATTGTATTTAAAGCGTTTAATTGTTGGTGGTTTTGATGGAGTGTATGAGTTTTCTAAAAACTTCCGTAATGAGGGAATGGATAGAACTCACAATCCGGAGTTTACAGCAATGGAAATTTATGTTGCTTACAAAGATTACAATTGGATGATGGAGTTTACCGAAAACTTGTTAGAGCATTGTGCTATGGCAGTTAACGGAACTACAGATGTTGTTTTTGGTGAACATGAGGTGAGTTTTAAGGCTCCGTTTGCAAGAGTTACCATGGCAGATTCTATCAAACATTTTACTGGTTTTGATATTACTGGTAAAAACGAAGATGAATTAAGAGCTGCTGCTGTTGAGATGGGAATTGAGGTAGATAGCACCATGGGGAAAGGAAAGTTAATTGATGAAATGTTTGGTGAAAAGTGTGAAGGTAACTACATACAACCAACATTTATTACAGACTATCCTAAAGAAATGTCTCCGTTATGTAAGGAGCATAGAGATAACCCTGAATTAACAGAGCGTTTTGAGTTGATGATATGTGGTAAAGAAGTTGCTAATGCATACTCTGAATTAAATGATCCTATTGATCAAAGAGAGCGTTTTGAAGCTCAGTTAAAGTTGGCTGAAAGAGGAGATGATGAAGCTTCTAACTTTATTGATGAAGATTTCTTAAGAGCTTTAGAGTATGGAATGCCTCCTACTTCAGGATTAGGGATTGGTATGGATCGTTTGATTATGTATTTAACCAACAATCAATCTATTCAGGAAGTTTTATTTTTCCCGCAAATGAGACCAGAGAAAAAAGCTCCTGCGGTAGAGTTAAACGATGACGAAAAAGCATTGTACGAAATCATTCAAAAAGTAGAGAAAATAGACTTAAATGAATTAAAGGCTCAATCTGGATTATCTAATAAGAAATGGGATAAAACCATTAAAGGTCTTACAGGTAAAGATTTGGCAAAGGTTTCTAAAACAGATGAAGGTTTGTTTGTTGAGGTAATCTAACTAACAGAAAATACATTTTTTTGAGAAAAGGAAATCCAAACGGATTTCCTTTTTTTTATGCATGTGTAAAATATTTTGTGTCGTGGAATAATTTTTGTTAACCATCAGTTTATCAGTGTTTTGTGTTTATGTTTGGATTTTTGATAACTTTTTCATAAATTGTATAGTGTTAATAATATGTTAAATTTCTTTTGTTGATAATAGTTAAGATGCTGATTTATAAAAGTTAACAGATGTCCTTTTTTAAAGCTATATATCGTAATTTTTACTTAACATTAGAATGCTAAATCTATTCTATTTTTACCCCAGCTTTAAACCCTAATCCCCAAAGCTATATGAAAAAGATAATTACCCTATTAATGGTGTCTTTAATGATATCCTGTGCTATAGAACTTCCTGCTAATATGGAAAACCGTTTGATAATTCCTCAAAGATTCCATGCTGGACAAGGTGGAGATAAATGTCCACAAGGAGGAATAAAATTTACAACAGGTATTGATGCGAATCAAAATGGAGAGTTAGAAGAAGGTGAAATTGATAAGATTCAATATTTTTGTAGTGGAGAACCTATTCCTACTGATTTGTTAAGCTCTGCTACTGGAGAGCCAGAGTAGTAAAGCCAATAGAAATCTTTTGTAAAATCTAATAAATGTTCATTGTGTAGGTATAAGCATATATCTATCTTTAGGCTTGTAAATTAAGCCTAATTTCATGAAAAAAATAGTTAAAGTATCTGGTGTTGTTGTTGGAGTCTTTCTACTGCTTCTTTTTGTCTTACCCATAGCCTTTGGTGGTAAAATCAATAGAATTGTTAAAGAACAAATCAATGCAAATCTTAATGCAGATGTTGGTTTTAAAGATGTATCGCTTTCCTTTTTAAGAAGTTTTCCTAGTCTGTCTGCAGATGTTCAGGAGTTATGTGTAGTTAATAAGAAACCTTTTGCAGGTGATACCTTAGTTAAGGTGGAACATGCTTACTTTAGTATAAGTTTGTTAAGTCTTTTTAGTGAGCCAAAAGTTAATCGTATTAAAATTACCGATGCCTATATAAATATAAAGGTTGATAAAGACTCAGTTGCAAATTATGATATTGCACTTCCTTCTGATTCTGAAATAGAAAGCAAGGCTAAGGATGAGGTAGGTGAATCAAAGCCATTTTCGCTATCGATTGATGCATATAGTTTAGAAAATATAAATCTAAATTATGTTGATGAGGTGTCTAGTTTACATACTAAAATAGTAGATTTTAATCACTCAGGTTCTGGTGATTTATCCAAAGACGTTTTAAGCTTAGAAACGCATACCAATGCCAGTGAAATTACTATTGCAATGGGAGATATTGTCTATCTAAAGAAGTTAAAGTTAAAATATGATGCAACCGTTGGTGTAGATTATAGTAATGATTTAGCACTTTCTTTTAAGGATAATGTATTGCATTTTAACGATCTTCATTTACTTTTTGATGGAGGTTTTACATTGTTGGAAGATGGGTATAGTTTAGATGTAAATTTTTCGTCCAAAGAGTCTAAGTTTAAAAGTTTATTGTCTTTAATTCCAAATGCTTTTACAAAAGATTTTCCAAAGGTAGAGACTACAGGTGGCTTAGATTTTAAAGGAAAGGTAAAAGGTTTGTATTCGGAAAGCTCTATTCCTACAATGGATATTGAGGTGAAAACCGAAAATGCAAGTTTAAAATATCCAGACTTGCCAAATCAAATAAAGGAAATCAATTTAGATACTCATATTACGAATGCATCTGGGGTGATGGATGATACCAAGGTAGAGGTAAAGGATTTTGGTTTTAGAATTTTAAATGATGTTATTAAAGCAAAAGTTGTAGTAACCAAGCCTATTTCTAACCTAACGGTTTCGTCTGCTATAGATGGAAAAGTGGATTTAGGAAATTTAAAAAATGCATACCCTATTCCTCCATTAGAGTACGAATTAAAAGGGATGATTGAGGCTCACCTGTCTTCTTATTTTGATATGAATTCAATAACCAAAGAAAAATACCAGAACATTAAGAAATCTGGAAATATAAAATTACAAGATTTTACTTTTGGTTCAGATTTTACGCCAAATCCTATTTTGGTTGAAAAGACAAAATTAACTTTTAATACCAAGAATGTATCATTAGAGGAGACCACTGTTAAAACTGGAGAATCTGATATTCGCTTAAAGGGAACTTTAGATAATTTATATGGATATGTTTTTTCTAATAGAACGCTAAAGGGGAGTCTAGATGTAAAATCGAATCTTTTTAAGGTGAGTGATTTTTATGAAGCGGACACTACTTCCGTGTTAAAGGAAGAAGGTTCGGTTACTAAAGAACATCAAGACGACGGAGAGCAAATTAAAATTCCAGCAAATATTTATGCACTTGCAAATGTAGAAGCAAAAAGGGTGGTTTATGATAATATGGAGCTAAGTAGCTTTAAAGGGGAAGCAATTATCGAAGATCAGAAAATTACTTTTAGCAATGCCAATGCGAATGTGTTTAAAGGTTCGGTTGCGCTAAATGGTTATGTGGATACAAAGCCCAATAAAACTGCGTATAATTTTGACTTGAAATTAAAACAAGTAGATATTGCTAGTGCTTTTAATGGAATGGGGATGTTGCAAAAAATAGCTCCTATAATAGGTGCTTTTAACGGTAGGTTTGATACTGATTTAGATTTGAATGGTGCATTGGGGAATGATTTTATGCCAGACTTATCTATGTTAACAGGAGCTGCTTTTGCAAACTTACAAGTAGATAAAATAGATGCCTCTAAAAATCAATTTTTAAGCCTAGCTGAAAATAAAATGAGCTTTTTAGATTTTAGCAAAACAGATTTAAAAGACTTAAAGACTCGAATTACGTTTAAAGAAAGTAAGGTGAATGTACAGCCTTTTACATTTCAGTACAAAGACATACCTGTTACTATTGGTGGTTCTCATAGTTTTGACAATCAGATGAATTATAGCCTTAAACTAGATGTACCTGCTAAATATTTAGGTAATCAAGCTCAGAGTTTGGTTAGCAGTTTAAGCGGTTCAGATCAAAACAATATTAAAGTACCATTAAATGTAAAAGTAGGTGGAACAGTTACCAAACCTACTGTTGCTCCAGATATGAAGTCTGCAGTTAGTTCTTTGGCAAAGGCTACGTTAAATCACCAAAAAAGCAAGTTAAAAACGAAAGCGCAAGACAAAATAATTAATTTACTAGGAGGTGCATCTAAAGATACCACTAGCTCTGGTAAATCATCCAAAGACGAAATTAAGAAGACTGGTAAGAAGCTGTTAAATAGCTTGTTTGGAAATTAAACTATTTAGATAAAGGAATAACAATATGTATTGTTGTTCCTTTATTTTTTTCAGAATTAATTTTTAGTTTTCCTCCAACGTACCCCATACGTTCTTTCATAAAACGTAAGCCGTTCCCGGTACCTTTAAAATGTTCTTTAGAAGCTTCAGGATCAAAACCAACACCATTGTCTTCTACTTTTATTTTTAAGTAAGAATCTGTGTGACTTATAGAGATTAAAATGTATTCCGAGTTGGAGTATTTTAATGCGTTATTCACAGCTTCTTGAACAATACGATAAATATTTACTTCTACGTTTTTGTCTAAACGTTTGTCAAATTCGGTAGTGTTTTCGTAGAGTACATTGTGTCCGGTAAAGTTACCCACCATGTTAGTCATTTTTCGTATGGCAGAGGTTACACCGTGGTCTGTAAGTTCGGGAGGAGCAAGGTTAAAGGTAACGGTTCTAACATCTTTAATTAATTGTCCAAAGACTTCCTTTAAAGAGTCTAAACTTTTTTCAGCGCTTTCTTGATTTTTAATATCAATACCGTCAATGTTAAAACGTAAAGCGGTAAGCATCTGACCAATTCCGTCATGAATATCTTTAGCAATACGTTTACGTTCATCTTCCTGAGCAGTCATAATTTGTTGAGATAAATCTTTTTGAGACTGAACCTCTGCAACAAATTTATTTCTATTTGCTTTCTGAATTTCTATACCAGCATTTTTACGTTTGGTAATATCGTGACAAACAATTAATCGTCTTTTAGAGTTTTTTAAATTGTCCATGTTAATAATAGACATTTCAATCCAAAAGACATCCCCTTGGTGATTGGTTAAACGTAGTTCTTTGTTCACCAATTCTCCTTCAGCACTGTTTAAAATCTTTCTGATTTTATGATGTTGATTGTGTTTATAGGTTAAAACTTCTTCGAATTTTCTAAACGTTAAATCTTGTTTGTGACCTAAATATTCTTCAAATTTTTTACTGATATAGGCAATTCTATTTTCGTCTGTAATTGTTGCGTAAAGAACCGCATTGTTTACCGCAAAATTCAACTCTCTAAAACGCAATAGTGTATTTTCTCTAGAAGATAGAGGTCTGTCGCTATTGTGAATGTTGTTTTTAATGGCTAATAGATCTGTAATTAAATCTAAATAGGTAATATAGGTAGGTTTGATTAGTTTGAATAAAATCCAACCCAAATAACCTAAGATAAAAGCAGAGATAAAACCAAGATAAGCTTTTAAGTTGCTAATATCATCTTGGGTCATTAGTTTCGTTCTTTCGCTAGAGAGCTTTGCTTGAATAAAGTAGCTTAATACGATAACAATTACGAATAGTAAGAAAAAGGCTCCTGCTATTTTAGATCTTCTTTTTTGTAAAAGAGATCGTTCTCTATCGGATAAATAAGTGTCTAATAACCCCATAATATTATGCTAATGCTTTTTGTACTAGTGCTAGTCCTGAATCAGAAAAAGGAAGATTTAATGCTGCTTTATGTCCGTTTTCAGACATTTTAGCCCAAGTTTTTTGTACAATATCAATTATTTTTTCTTCATTGTGTTTTGCTGCAAATTCATCAAAATAAAACTCTAAGAAAACCAAACAGATTACATCTTCTAATGCTTGTGTAAGCTCGTTCTTTTTTAACTGTTTCTTTAAAAGTAAAAATTGAACTTCTTCAATAATTTCTTTTTCATATCCTACAGAGCTTAAAATTTCTTCTGCTTTTTGAGCATGTAATTTTTTTAATTCATTTCTCCATTTTAAGTAACCAACCCTGTCCATTGGGAAAGAATTTCTTGGTATTTCCCATCTACAAATATGTTGACATCTAGCAGCTAGTTTTAAAGATTCGGGTGCATTTGGTAAAAAAGCATCTAAATGTTTTGTCATTCTAAGTCCGTACAAGTATTCTTTAGGATACTCTGTTTCGTTAAAATGTTCTTTATTAGGATCTTTTTTGTTCATTTCATCCATTAATAAAATAGCTTTGTCGTATTTGGTAGATTGCTCCATGGTCTTTTTTATGATTTTAAAGTCATAACAAAGTTCGTTAAAAACTCACACTTTTTTTAGATAAAAGCAAGTGAATAAAGGTGGAGGTAAAAAAAATACGTAGATTTTATGAACATATTACGTATTTTATTGTAGTTTTACGTATCTATTAATTAAGTACTTTAAATAAGAGTTTTATAAGCAATGAGTCAGATTAACATTCTTCTAGTCGATGATCACCTATTGGTAAGAAATGGATTGCGTTCTTTGTTAGAGAGTGAGTCTAACTTTTCAGTGGTTGGTGAAGGGACTAACGGAAAAGAAGGAGTTGATTTAACTTTAGAGTTAAAACCAGATATCTTAATTATTGATGTGCGAATGCCAGTAATGAATGGTATAGATGCCGTTGCTGAGTTAAGTAAAATAGGAACAGCTACAAAAGCTATTATTTTATCTATGCACGACTCTGAAGAGTATATTTTAAAAGCAATTGCTGCTGGAGCCAGTGGATATTTGTTAAAAGATACTAATAAAGAAGAGTTTGTAAAGGCTATTACAAGTGTTTACAACGGAGGTAAATATTTTAGCGGAGATACTACAGATGCTATAGTTAAAAGCTTGATAAGTGGAGGGACTCCTTCTGCTGCAACTGCACCGCAAAGACCAATGCAAACTACCAATACCGAAGTTTCTAAATTAACGAAGAAAGAAACAGAAATTTTGGAGTTTATTTTAAATGGGTTTACCAATTTAGAAATTGCAGATAAGCTTGGCAAAAGTAAACGTACCATAGAAACACATCGTTTTAACTTAATGAAGAAGTTGGATGTTAAAAACTTGGTAGAATTATCTAAAAAAGCCCAAGAATTAGGCTTTTAATTCCATTCTAACTTTTTTTATATCTTTAGTAGAAAAGATTTACTATGCTAGAGAAAGTTCATGCTGCTGCCTTTTTGGGAGTGGATGCTACCCTTATTACCATTGAAGTAAATATCGATCAAGGTATTGGTTATCATTTGGTAGGGTTGCCAGACAATGCTGTAAAAGAAAGTAACTACAGAATACATGCAGCATTAAAAAACAATCAATTTCATTTTCCTGGAAAGAAAATAACCATAAATATGGCACCAGCGGATATGCGCAAGGAAGGGACTTCTTATGATGTTTCTTTGGCGGTGGGTATATTAGCGGCTTCTAAGCAGGTAAATTCGGATAAGCTACAAGATTATATTATAATGGGAGAACTTTCCTTAGATGGTAGTTTACAGCCTATAAAGGGGGTTTTGCCTATAGCAATAGAGGCCAAAGAACAAGGTTTTAAAGGAGTAGTGCTTCCGGAAAAAAATGCCAAGGAGGCTGCGTTAATTGATGACTTTGAAGTTTATGGATTAAAAAATATAGTTGAAGTAATTGATTTTTTAGCGGGGAGTGCAAGTTTTAAACCCTTAATATTCGATACTCAAAAATATTTAGATAAAATTGAGAATCAGTTTTCTTTTGATTTTATGGATGTTAAAGGTCAAGAGTCTGTAAAAAGAGCGTTAGAAATTGCTGCTTCTGGAGGTCATAATGTTTTGCTAATTGGTCCACCAGGTTCCGGAAAAACGATGTTGGCAAAAAGGATTCCTAGTATCTTGCCTTCTATGTCTTTAAATGAGGCGATTGAAACCACTAAAATTCATTCCGTAGCAGGGAATACAAAAAACAAAGAAGGGTTAATTTTAGAAAGACCTTTTAGAGCTCCTCATCATACAGTTTCAGATGTGGCTGTAACTAAAGAGGAGGTGTTTGTTTATTCAGTAGGAGTGTTGTAGTGGTTTCAGAATCAATGTGTTAGTCGGTGTGTGTTTGCGTAAAAATCTTTTGATTATCATACAGTAATTAAAAAGAAAAGGGTGGGTTTAAAGTATTGGGAATACTACATTAGTCTTTTTACTTTTTGTACTGTACCTAAACTTACATCACAAAATTTAGCAGTTCTTCTTAATGAAGTTCCTTTGTTAATTTCTTTAATTACATTTTTGTATCTAAAAAGAAAGGTTTTTATTTCTTCTGTAGATCCCTTAACACGCCCTTTGTAAACTCCTTTAGCCTTAGCAATAGCAATGCCCTCACGTTGCCTTTCTAATAGAGTTTCTCGCTCCATTTCTGCAACATTACTCATAACGCTGACTATTAAATTAAATGTTTGATTTGGTTTTAATTTATCGTCTTCTTTTGTATTATCTTTAATTAGACTTTCTAGCCCTAAATTATCAACCTTTAATATAACTTCATATGAAGTGAATAATTTAATGGTTTGTAAAATATCTAACGTGTTACGTCCTAGACGATCAATACTACTAACGGAAACATAATTTATCTCACCTTGCTTTATAGCTTCAATGAGTCTTTTTCCTTGTTCACGTTCATTGAAAGGGGTTGAACCACTAATAACGTCATCAAACAAAACCTCATCTTTAGAAGCTCTACTTGTTTGTCTATCTAAATTCTGTTTTGTACTCGAAACTCTATTATAACGTGCTTTCATAACTGTACTATATTAAAGTTATGTAAATATAAACTTTTTAATTTAGTTGTATCATATTTAGGGTGTATGTAAATGATACGAATTTTGTCTTGTATTTCTGTTTTTGAAAAATTAAAAAAACGTATTACTATTAAACTATACTTAAAATTAATACACTACTTAATTAAATCATGACCTAACATCAATCCTAATCATCGTTCTCGTTGATAATCTCATTTATTAGAGTCATTGAAACCATAATCAACCCCAATATCTAAATCAACATTTGATTAATTAAATTTTAATACTGCAACTCCATCTAAAGTACCTCCTAAAACAGATTTTTCAGAAGTAACATTGTCGGTATTACTTGAATTAAGCTTTATTGTTGTAATTCCAAAAAAGGAGCAGCTCTAAAAGCAAACTCTTTCTTATCAAAGCCTTTCATTTTAAAATCAATATTTAAAATAAAACTAGCTAGGATCACTTAGTTTTTGAAAAACTAACAAATCATTGAGTAAACTTTTCTTATCAAAAAACTTCACCATATCTAATTTCTTCCCACAACATTTTTTAAATTTCCCTTTACCACATATTGGACAAATACTATTTCTTCTAGCTTCAATTATATTAAGAGATATTTTTAAAAGAAGAACTATTTCTTTAGGTTCACTCAGATGAAAATTTTCTCGGTAATATTGAACAACACCTTTATCAAAATGTTCATACTCTCCATTTGCATAACTCCCCTCTGATAGCTTATATTGATGATTTACAAAATATGGATAAATATAGTCCTTATAATAACTAATTAAATCATACCCTTGTCTTTTGTATTTATGTAATTCATGTGGAATCTCTAAACAACAAAACCCTTCTTTAGAGATGTGAAAATCTTCGTCTCTTTCTATATAATTAGAAACTTCTTTAACTTTTGGTAGAGAATTTGGATAATTAGGGTCAAGAATAATTGATATTTTGTATGAGTTCCTGAAAACCCCATCTTCATCTATAACATCAACTTCACCACTTACTATATAAAATCCTTTACCTAATTTAGAAGAGGATGAAAATTTTTTATAGTAAGAAGTAAAAGAAGATATATCTTTTTCAGCCTTTGTTTTCATATTAACTTAAATAAGGCTTATTTCTAGATGCTATTGAAAATAAACTTTTAGAACTTTTGTTTTGAGCACTTTCTATGTTTTTAAAAAATAATTTTCCTTCAGAATTCTGAACAACTAAGTCGTTAATTAGTAGATATTTTTCCCAATCAAATTTATACCTATGATAATTTCTCCCATCTTCATAATCCCAAATTAGTTTCTGACAACTAAAAAATGATTTATTAGATATTTGATTAACTATATTCTTACCAACTTGAACACCGTTCTCTTCTGCTTTAGCTTGCATTTTAGGTGCTAAACTAGTATGTAAACTTGAAGTAGTTACTTCTCCAGTATTACCTATGCCTGAATAAAACCATTTCACTTGTTTATCATGCCCTAAATCTAAGCCTACTCTTGTATAAATATTTTTAATACCATTATCTTCGAAAAATTCACGTAAATCATTCTTTACAAAATAAGAAATTGTTCCAAATGCTTTTAATGCATTTTCAGTGCTCTTTATTTTGTCTTGATTTTTTCCACCAAAATAAACCATTAATCCATCTCCCTGAATTCTATGCACATAACCATCAAATAAACTAACAGCAAAAATTGAAGCTCTAATTATTGACTCAGTAATAAGCGTTACAGTGTCCAAGGTAAATTTATTATATAGCTTTGTACTATTTTTCACATCTACAAAACCAGAGATAATCCAGTGTTTTTCAGACATGTTTGTGTTTCTTAAATATCTAAAATCAGGATGATTTCCTAAATCTAAAGATTTACTTTGTAAACCATCTGGATTATAGTTTTCCTTTATGTCTGCCAAAGAAAGATTCATTTTCTCTAAATCAGGTAAATTATCCTTTAAAGCTATTATGTGACTAGTGTCATAGTCTTGATTCTCAGCGACTATTTCACCTCTTAATTTAACATCTAAATACTTAGGGTCGTTTTCTACTGCGTTTTTTATTACTTGTTTATAATCGTTAAAAAAATTCATTTATCATCTATTTTAAAAGGTTAAAAATGAAAGGCACAAGAAATATTATCTGAAAAATAAGTAGTAGACTAACCCACCTTAAACTATTAAACTTTTTAGATAACCCTTTAGATAAACAATAAGCTTGGTTTCGTAAATCCATTAATACTTTATCTTCTTTAATATTCTCTGATTCTTCTAAAAACCTACCTTTATTCATTGCAGAAATGGATTCAAAATATATTACGGATTCCATATTAGAATCTTTATAAGGAACGTTTGCAATGATTATGATAAATAAATTAATCAATCCAAGAAACAAAGAAATCATAAGTGTTAGACAAATCTCATTATTATCCTTAAGCCCTTCAAACAAACTGTTTTGAGTAAGAATAGTAATAATACTACCACATAAAAAAGTTATAAATCCAGCATAAAAAGCTGACTTACTATTAATCAATCCATAATAAGTGTCAAACCTTGATAAACTTAATATTAATCTTTCTTCTTCTTTCATTTCGTAAAAAATTGTGACATAATCCTCCTATTGTCTTAAATAGAAGTCAATGTCAGTTACTGTTGATATTATATCAACTTTTAAATTGGAATACAGGTATAGCCTATGCTAGTAAAGCTTAGTTTATACGTTTTATTAAGATAGATTATAAAAAAGTGAAGCTTTAAACTTTAGTTAATAAATTCTAAACAAGAATAAAAACAACTGAAAACACCCAACTTTTTGAAAGAATTTTATAGATTTGAATATTACCACATATACTAATCTTAACTAGAGTTTCACCAAACTCAAGATTCGTCCAAAAATTGGGGATTATTCATTTAATCCTCATTTTCTATTTACAAATGTAATGATTTTTTTATTTGTTCAAAAAAAACAACCTTAAGGACTTTTCAACAAAAAGTCATTTTAATAAACACTCTTGTTCATAAGTTTTTAATTTGTTGTATATTTGCAACATAATGACACGACAAGAAGAAATAGAAAAACTATATATTGGCTTAGGCAATATTATAGCAACCGCAAGAAAAAAAAACAATCTAACTCAACAAGAACTTGCTGAAAAGCTAGAAATTGGAAGAACTTCTATTGTTAATATTGAAAAGGGGAGACAACACACTACATTACACATTCTCTTAGATATTTGTATCATTCTTAATATTGATATTGTTGATATAGTCTCAAAGAGTTCTTACAGTATTATTAATTCAAAGAAAAAGTTAAAATCTGAAATAAAAAATCAAATTAAAAATTTTAATAAAACTTCTGAAGAAGATATAGACCCTAGTAAAATAATTAAGTTCATTCAGAATCAAACCTAAACATAAAGCCTATGAAATCAATTGCCTCTATTGAAAGTAAAGCTGTATCAATTATCAAAGAATTTGGTGATTTGAAAACCCCCATAAACGTAGAACAAATATGTAGGAATATGGGTATTGAAATTAAATGTGAAGATTTAGGAGAAAACGTATCTGGTGTTTTATTTATAAAAAAGGATGGGAGCGGTGTTATAGGATATGATCAAAACAATAATATTTCAGAAGTAAGAAAACGCTTTAGTATAGCACACGAATTGGGTCATTATGTACTTCATCGTTTTAATCAAGAATTGTTCGTAGACCATAAACAATTTAAGGCTATATTTAGAGATAATGATTCAAGTAAAGGAGATATTACTCAAGAAAGAGAAGCAAATGCTTTTGCAGCAGCTTTATTAATGCCTAAAGAGAAACTTAATAAAGCTTTATCAAAACATGTTTTTGACTTGGCTGATTCAGATGAAAATATTATTGATAAACTTGCAAAAAAATTTAATGTTAGCTCACAAGCCATGACATATAGAATAGCAAAATTAAGATTATTCGCGTAGTCATATAAAATAAGGAAGTAAAATACATAAAAGCGTATAGCTATTTTTCTGTTTTCTAAAATCGCCAATTAAGGAAAGTACACAGAGGTAAATAGACTATTTCGCTCGCGTTATGCAATGGCATGGCGTGGGCTTTTTAGTTTGTCTGTGTACAGGTGTTTGGCGATACCTAGAAAACAACGGCTATTAAGTTCCACGCTTTTTTTAATTTATAACAACTGATAAAGGGGCTATATCAGTACTAATTAAAATTTTATGAGAAAATTATTTCTTTTAACCATCGCATTACTGATTAACAACTTGAGCTTTAGTCAAATTAAAAAAATTGAGCCAGCAAAAAGTATTGAAATTGGTACAATTAAAACATTTGGTGCATTCATTATCGATTGCCACAAAATCAATGATACTTACTTATTCACCTATGCTGATGCTAAATTCAAACATATAGATGAACACAAATCATTTGAGTTTAAAGATATTGATAATGCTTTTGACACACTTTACGAAACAATTATTGATGGTTTTAATAATACTCCAAAAGAACCAATTATGATTAAGCTACCTAAAGGAGTATTATTTTTAAGTTACATTAAGTCTTATGGGGTGGTAAACTTTCGATTCGGACACTCTTTAGACAACAAAGGGGGGGTTATTGGATATTCTGGTTATTTAACTAAGAAAAAAGTTAAAAAACTCTTTGGAAAATAATAGTTCTATTAATAAATAAAAGGATAGTCAATTGTTCTATCCTTTTATTATCGTCTTATTTAAGTTTTAAAGGATTCTAATGAGAAAAAGGTATAACCAAGCAACTGCTCCTGTTTGGTCTCTTAAAACAGCTTACTCAGGACTTATTTAAGTCAGTTAGAATCTTTTTTCCCTCACTAAACACAATTTTTAGAAGTAAGATTAGACTCAATATGTTTAATCTAATCTATTTTGGTTTCTAAGAAAGGTCGAAAGCCTTAAAATGAGTAAGATATAGTATAAATAATATATATTATTTTATAGTAATTACTACATATATCTATTAAAAAAAAAGATAAAAAAAAGGTGCGTTTTAAAACACCTCTTTTTTGAGCTTAATATCTTCTAATAAGTATTTTGACATACCTTTATGCATTTCATTTTCTAAAAAATCTAAATTATCAACAGTAGTAATTAAACAGTCATGTTTGCTAAACATAATTATATTTCTTTTTAAACTAATCTCTTTAGCTATTCTATATATAAGTATTTCTGATTCAAGTTTTTGCATTAAAGTTGGAAAAAAACTATTCTCGGTCTTACCCTCTTCTTTTTTACTTTCTTTTATAAAATCAATTACTTTAAAAATCTCAGGAAAAAGAGATTTCATTTTATGAATTTCATTAACATTTCGACTTGATGCACCTCCATACATTAATGGGTAGAAGGCACTTTTAACAGCATCCCTTTTGTTTGAGAAATATTTGGATTCAACAATACGTCTATCCTTATTAAACAAATTAATCTTATAACCTTTTTCGCACCTATTTAATTCAATTCTTTCTGCTATATATCTATATAAATCTTTTTCAACTATAATTTTTCCAAACTTTTTAATTTCTTCTTTTAAATCAGGTGAATTAAAGCTTTCATAAAGTTGAGTAATAAATTCATCTCCTAACTTTTCATCTACCAGTTTTTTAAAATCTGGATTATATTCATTCAAAAATATAGACTTAAACATAGTGTAAATAAATAATGGTTGTGAGGTTTTAATATCCACCTCACCCATTCTTGCTTCATTATACCTTAAATAAGGTAAAAAATCCTTTTTTAGACTGGTTAAAGGTGTGTGTAATCTATTATCTGTTTTAGGATTTAATGAATAATTCCAATTATTTAAAGAAAAATCTTGTAACGTTAAACCAATACATAATTGTTCATTTAAGTCTAGTGTCTCAGTAGATTTATAATATTCCTCTGAATCTATTTTTAAATCTGAATTGAATCCATTTAATAAATAAGAGAACTTATTATTGAGCATTGTATTCTGTTTCTTTCTTTCCAGATTATTCTTTGATATTTTACCAATCAAATCTAAATCATTTAATTCATACCCTTTTACTTTACTACTTTCTAAAACAAAACTGTATCCCCTGCATCGTTCACCTTTTTCATACTCATGTTCTAGTTTTATCATATTGTTCATAACCAAAAAATTCACATAATGCTGATAACGAGTGTGAAATTCATTTTTTAGTTTTTTAGAATTCACATGAAAAACGGAAGTTTTTTTTTTACGGATTTGCTGTAAAAAAATATTCAATAGATACATTACATAATCTTTTTTAATAAGTACTTTT
This sequence comes from Wenyingzhuangia sp. IMCC45574, assembly GCF_054182685.1. Classification (NCBI taxonomy): domain Bacteria; kingdom Pseudomonadati; phylum Bacteroidota; class Flavobacteriia; order Flavobacteriales; family Flavobacteriaceae; genus Wenyingzhuangia; species Wenyingzhuangia sp. IMCC45574. The sequence goes on from NZ_CM135169.1 coordinate 2,786,000, forward strand.
TTTTCTTTAATTGAAAACTTTTTCTTCTCCAAAAGAAAACCCTCTTCATCTCTGAAAAGGGCTTCTACTTTGTTTAGAATACAACTTGGTACCTCTATTTTTTCTAATCTTTTTAACTTTTTACTCATGTTTTATAAAAATTAAGTTAACAGCACAACTAATAAAACGTCATACTCTTCTTATATATTAACTTAAGCTCTATAACTCACGATTTAAAAAAAAACTAAACACTGGTTTTTAGTATGTTATCAATCTCAAATTGATTAAAAGATTCCCACTTACCAGAATAGTTAGAAAACTTGTCTTCTTTAATTAATTTATTGTATTTATCGTAAAGTAGATTTTCAATTTCTTCAATATTATATCGTTGTAACGAACAGTCATTAATTATTAAAGAACCAAATACACTATCACTGGAATTTAACTTTTCACAGACTCTAAAAACATACTCTTCTTCAGTTGAACAAAACAATAACTCTATTGGTTGAGGTGCTAATTGTACTTGCTTTATAAAGTCGTTTATAGAATAGTCATCACCTAGTAATCTTGAAGCACCCAGTAAGAAAGGAACTGTTAAACCATTAAAGTATAAATCATTACTATAATAGTAGCTTAAAACACAAAACCAAGAATATTTATGTCCATTTTCCATATATCAAAAATACAAAAGTGCAGATTGACTGCCTAAAAGAGTATTGTCTTTGCAAAAAGTATTTTTTAATTTACAGTGTTATGTATGCATTAGTTGATTGCAATAATTTTTATGCGAGTTGCGAAAGAGTCTTTCGTCCGCAATTAATAGGAAAACCAATCGCCGTTTTATCCAATAATGACGGCTGTGTAATTGCGAGAAGTAACGAAGTAAAACCCTATATTCCTATGGGGGCGGTAGCATTTAAATTTAAAGAAGTATTTAAACAAAATAACGTTCACGTATTTAGTAGTAACTACGCGTTATACGGAGACCTCAGCAATAGGGTAATGAATACGCTGAGAACTTTTACACCAGACGTAGAAATCTACTCTATAGACGAAGCTTTTTTAGAGTTTAAAGGTTTCGACCGCTACGACCTCCATGCTTATGGATTAGAAATGAGAGAAACGGTATACAAACACGTAGGAATCCCTGTAAGTATTGGTTTTGCTCCAACAAAAGCACTCAGTAAAATAGCAAACAAGATAGCTAAGAAGTTTACTGACAGAACACAAGGTGTATACGTTATAGATACAGAAGAAAAAAGAGTTAAGGCTTTAAAATGGACAAAAATTGAAGACGTTTGGGGTATAGGAAGCAGATTTGCTAAAAGGCTTAAAGCGGTAAAAGTAAATACTGCCTATGACTTTACAAAACTTCATGATGAATATGTAAGAAAAGAATATTCTATCGTTGGTCTACGTCTTAAACATGAGCTTGAAGGAAAACCGAGACTAAGTTTAGATGAGGTTAAAAACAAAAAAGCTATAGCCACCACACGTAGTTTTGACAAGGATATAAGCGACTTTTACAAGCTAAAGGAACGAGTAGCTACTTTTGCTTGTTCATGTGCTGAAAAGCTCCGAAAACAGGAGAGTAACTGCACTACGCTTATGGTATTTGTTTTAACTAATTCATATAAAAAAAATACTCCACAGTATAGTAGAAATATAACCATTCAAATACCATATGCCACCTCATCTAGTATTACGATAAGCCAGTACGCTCAAAAGGCTTTAAAGGCTATTTACAAAAAAGGATATGCTTATAAAAAAGCAGGAGTAATTGTCATGGGGATTAAACCTAATAATAAGACACAGCTTAATTTATTCGTCAATGAAAACCCCAAGCATAAAAAACTAATGAAAGTTATTGACGAAATAAATGGTAATTTAGGAGTACACAAGCTCAAAGTTGGAGGGCAAGGACTGGGGAGAACGTGGCGAATGCGACAAGAACACCTCAGCCCAAGGTATACGACCCATTGGGACGAGCTACTAGAAGTTTAAATATATTTATGGTTAAAATTATTAAAGTGTCGGCAAGATTAAGTGAAGAGTTAGAGATAGTTCCATACAGAATAACTGAAAACGGTGTTAAAGTTCCGTACTATGAGGATGGAGTACAAGCAGGTTTTCCAAGCCCAGCTGATGACTTTAAAGAGCAACAGCTTAGTTTAGATGAAAAGTTGTTAAGTAAGCCCAATAGCACTTTTTTAGTTCGTGTTAAGGGTGATTCTATGCACCCAACACTCCATGTGAAAGATATTTTAGTTGTAAGAACAGATTTAAACCTTGAAGATAATTCAATAGGAATTATAAGTATAAACAACAACGAATTTACAGTTAAAAGATACGATAAATCAAAAAAGATTCTTGTTGCTGATAATCCATCTTTTCCTAATATTGAAATTCATGAAGAAGATACTATTTTACTTAGGGGCATAGTTAAACATATCGTACGAGACTTATAAAAAAACAAACTGTGAAAGAATTACCAGAATACAGACAATTGCAATTAAAATTTGGGTGTTTAGGAGTAATCATATTTATTGTAATATGTGTTATAGCTGAGTTGTTAGTGTATCTCAACATAATAGAACAATAAACAAAAACTCCACCTCTACGAAGTGGAGAAAATTGCTATGAAAAAGAAAATTGTCCATTGGACAATCTATGCAAATATAACCTATTTATATATTAAAAGTTAACAAAGATGTGTTTCCATAGTAAACAGACAAAGAAAGCTAAGGAGGTAGAAAATCGTTTTGAAGCTGAAATAGAAGATTTAGATAACTTTCTAACATCTGAACATATTAACGCCTTTAATTTCCCAAAAACACCTGTTATCACTAATGAAAATGTGGAAATAATACAAAATATTAGCTGGGGCTTAATTCCGAATTGGTCAAATGATTGGAATAGAACATATACCTTAAATGCTAGAATCGAAACATTAGAAGAAAAACCATCTTTCAAAGGGATATTAGAAAATCGATGTATTATTATTACAAATGGCTTTTATGAGTGGAAAGATATTGGACTAAAAAAGAAAGTTAAGTATGAAATTGGTTTTAATAATGAATTATTTGGTTTTGCAGGATTATGGGATTTAAAAGATGGGATTAAAACTTATACAATTATAACAACAGAAGCAAAAGGAATTATGAGAGAAATACACAATACAAAATTACGTATGCCTTACGCTTTTAATGAACTTAATAAAATGCGTAAATGGCTTTTGGGTCACGAAATTGAAAACAATTTTGATTTTAGTACCATAAATTTAGAGCCTGAACAGACTTTTTTATTCTAAATAGCCATAAAATCTATTAATTTTTAACATAAAAAAGTATCACTTTTTAATCAATTTGGTTTTTTAAAAACACAATACAAAATATTAAAGATATTAAGCATTTATTTAACTATTCCTTTTTCTAAAAAACCACAATAACTAAATATTACACATTAATATTTGTTTTCAACTTACCTTAGGTCTAAATAACTCCCTGTTGAATTATTTTCTATCTATTTTTTCTCCTAATTCAATATCTTCAATTAATTCATGTTTAATACTAGATTACTAGTTTTCTAATTTATTTTTACCTCCTAACCCTTTAATACCTTTTGTTTTTTCTTTGTATTCATCTGATTGAAAATATTCGTCAACAATTTTTTGATGATTATCTGGATTCGAAGATTCTTCAACCATCATTTCTAAATCTCGGTCAAATACATCGATAGGTATATTTTTACCACTAAGCATAGAAATAGTTTCTATTACCTTTTTACGAGTAAATCTTTTACCATAATTAAAAAACCATTGATCTATTGTTTTGTTTTCCACACTATAACAAGCAATGTAATTTGAATCAATAAGATAGTTTTCATTGTCTATTGGTAAATTATAAGATACAGTAACAGTATAAATCCTTTTTTCGTGATCGTAATTGATGAAAATTCTTTTTATATATTTCTTTAAAAGAATTCTTTTGTCATTATAAGAGATCTGAGTATTAGCTTGTCTTTCTAAGATTTGCTGTCGTTTTGACGTATCCATAAATGTGTTTTCTTCAAAAAAAACCCAATCTAAATTTATCTCTTCCAAGATTGACTCTTGGTTATTTAGTTGAGAATACTCTTCATTGTCTTTTTCGAGTATTTCATTTAGAGTCTTTTTTTCAGATTCAATACGACTTCTTGTTTTAGATACTTCACTTTCCGTAACAATCCCTCTTGTTACTAAGTCCACTGTATTATCAAACTGTATTTTTAATTCTTCAATTTTTTTGTTTTGTTCATCAATTTTACTTTGGAGACCTGTTTTTCTATTAAGTGTGTCTTTTTTCTCAAACTCCTCTTTAACTTTTTTATATAGCTTATCTCCATACATAAGATTCCATATGAATTTTTCTAAAACATCTATATTAATAGCTCTATTATTACACTTTTTTTCAGCATAACGTTTACTAGAGCACATATAAAAATTATCTTTCTTGTTTAGTCTCTTTTTTCCATAATAGTTACTATTGCATTTACCACATTCTAAAAGTCCTTTTAATAAATATTTATGGTCTACATTCCTTCCAGTATTCCTAACCTTAGAATTTTTACTTAATTGAAGTTGAACTTTCTTCCAGTATATTTCGTTGAAAATTGCTGGACATTTGAAATATTCTTCTCCCCATTTTCTAACTCCTTTGTAAACAGGATTCTTTAAGATGTCTTGAACTTGCTTGTCGCTCCAAATAATATCTTTTTTATCTTTTACAGTTTTTTTGTGTGTTTGTCTGTTTTTTATAGTTAAAGTTCCTCCTATTTTATTATACCTAGTAGGAATCTTTTCATCGTTTAACCATTTCCTAATGGTTGAGGTACCAACACCAGACAGACATTTAGCATATATGTTTCTAACTATTATAGCTTCCTCTTCATCTATTATTAAATATCCTCCATTATCTTTAGTGTATCCATAAGGCATAACTTTCGCATGAGCTTTTCCTGCTTGAGCATTTCTTCTCAAGACTGATTTAATCTTATTGGAAGTTATACGAACGTAATATTGGTTAACTAGACTAAATATATCTCCCATCATTTCACCTTCATTAGATTCAGTATCAACTTTACCATTCTTGGTATATAGAGCTACTTTGTGTTCACTCAATATTGCTTTTAAAAGATGTCTAACTTCTGGTGATCGTTCTAAACGAGATTGATCGTATGCGTATAAATGTGTAACTTTATTTGCTTCTATATCGTCTAGCATTGAGGCAAATCCAGGACGGTCTTTTATACCTTTTGTACCACTAATTCCTTCATCCGTATAGACTTTATGTGTAAGTCCAAGTTTTTCAGCCCATTCAATTCCTGAAAGTCTCTGGTCCTCTATTGACCTATCTTTACCCTCTGACTTGTCTCTACTAATCCTACAGTAAATAGCTAACATATATCTTTGTTTTAAAAACAAATTTAAATAAAATAAATAAGACCCCCTCAATTATTACTATTACAGATGTGGCTTTGGTAGGAGGTGGGCAGTATCCTCAGCCTGGAGAAATTTCTTTAGCGCATAACGGAGTGTTGTTTTTGGATGAGTTGCCCGAGTTTAAGAGAAGTGTTCTAGAGGTAATGAGGCAGCCGTTGGAGGATAGGGAAGTAACCATATCAAGGGCGAAATTTACAATTACGTATCCTAGTAGTTTTATGTTAATAGCTAGTATGAATCCATCTCCAAGTGGTGATTTTATAAATGATGATTCCAAAATACAGTCTTCTTCTATGGAGGTAAAGAAATATTTAAATAAGATTTCGGGCCCGTTATTGGATAGGATTGATTTACATATAGAGGTAAACCCTGTTCCTTTTGAGAAGTTAAGTAATGAAATTCCAGCAGAAACAAGTAAGTCTATTAAAAAAAGAGTACAAAAAGCTAGAAATATTCAGACAGAAAGATTTAAGGAAGAAGCAATTCATTACAATGCGCAAATGGATGTGAAACACTTAAAAGTGTATTGTAAATTAAAGCCCGAAACAAAAGAATTGCTTAAAAAGGCAATGGAATCATTAAACTTATCTGCTAGAGCTTACGATAGAATATTAAAAGTTGCTAGGACTATAGCAGATTTGGATACATCTGAAATGATTGAATCTCAGCATATTGCTGAGGCTATACAATACAGGAGTTTAGATAGAGAGCATTGGGTGTAGAAATAAACTTGAAAAATTCATTCCTTTTTCCTAAATTAGGTAGGATGTTAACCTTAAAAATAGATGCCTATGTTACCCTTTAGAACAGAAATTAGAAATAGTCCAAAAAGGCAAACTTTAAAGGTGTATGTTCAAGACACAAAATGTGATAAAGAATGCAAAGAGTTGATTAAAAATCTTTGTGGTGTAGATCGTGTAGAGATTCAGGAGTCTATTAGTAGAAATCGTGTGGAGGAAAATTTAACAGTATATGTTAAAGATGATGCGGATGTGAATAATGTTAAAAAACTAGTAGAGAACAAACTAGATGAGCATTTTGCCTTTGATTAAGTGTAAAACACTGAAAAAAATAAAAGCTCCTGTTATTCTTAACAGGAGCTTTTTTATTTCTATAAATCTAATTAGATCTTATTGGTAAACCTCTTTAATGAAGTCTTCGTAAGTAACTTCTTTTTCGTCAAAAGAAATTTTCTCTTTAAATAAGTCTAACATTTTGTTGCTTATTAATTGAGATTGTAATCTTTTTGCTTCGTCTTGGTTTTGTAATACTTTCATTGCAATCTCTTCTAACTCTTTGTCTTCAGGATTGTTTTGTCCGTATTGAGCCATTTGCTGCTTGATGAAACCAATAGCGTAGTCTTTTAATTCTTGAAAGTCAACTTTAACATCGTTGTCTTGCATAATTTTTCCTTCGATTAATTGGTAACGTAATCCTTTTTCAGATTTATCGTATTCAGCAGCTGCTTCTTCTTCTGTTAATGGCTTTTCACCTGCAGTACCTAACCACTTAATTAAGAATTCTTTTGGTAAGTCAAAAGAAGTGTTTTCAATTAAGTTTTCAGTAATTGCATTTAATAAGTGTTGGTCAGCTTGTTGTGCAAACTGTCCTTCAGCATCAGCTTTAATTCTATCTCTTAATTCAGAAGCGGTAGAAACTACACCTTCTCCAAATATTTTATCAAATAATTCTTGATCTAATTCAGCAGGCTCTGTGTAGCTAATTTCTTCAATAGTAAAAGTTAAAGAGAAAGCTTCAGCTTCTTGAACCTCTTCTAATTTTAATCCTAATGAAGAAGCTAATTTAATGTCTTCGTTAAATAAGTTTTTAGATTTTAACTCTAAAACATCTCCAACTTTAGAACCAACAAATTTCTTGTTGTTCATTTTACCTTTAATGTCTTCTAGAGTTAAAGTAGCTTTGTTTTCTATTGCTTTTTCTTCGTTAGCGAAAACACCTTTAATTGTAGAGTTTTCTTCTACAGCCTCTTGGTTAATTGCATTACCAAAACGGTTTTGCAAGTTTTCAACCTCTTGATCGATTAATTCATCGTTAGCAATAATGTTATATTTTTGAACTTTAGCTTCAGATAAGTCAACGTTAATTTCTGGAGCTAAACCTAATTCAAACTCAAAAGAAAAGTTTTCAGTATCCCAGTTAAAGTTCTCATCCATTTTAGGGATAGGATTTCCTAAAATATCTAACTTTTCTTCAACTAAGAAGTTGTTTAAAGACTCTTGTAATAATTTATTTACTTCGTCTACCATTACTGACTTTCCGTACTGCTTCTTTACTAATCCCATAGGCACTTGTCCAGGTCTAAACCCAGGAATATTTGCCTTTTTACGATAATCTTTTAATACAGAAGCTACTTTGTCTTGATAATCCTCTGCTGTAATATCAACTTTAACTACTGCATTTAATGCATCGATATTCTCCTTAGTAATGTTCATTTGACTAAATTTAATTTAAAATCTCTAAAAAATTGGGTTGCAAAAATAGGCTTTTTTTTGAGAATGTACAAAAGTATAATTAATTCATGCTCAATGCCTTTTATGCAGATGTTCGTTATTTTACAAACTCAATCAGTTTGTTGTAAAATTCAATTGGGTTTTCTGCGTGTAGCCAATGTCCAGCATTGGAAACCGTTTCTATTTTGGCTTTTTCAAAATGTGCTTCTATTAAAGAGAAATCATCGTCTAGAATATAATCAGACTTAGCACCTCTTAAAAATAAAGTTTCTCCTTGGTACGTGGTAAAAGAAGGCAATGCTTCTCCTACTTCTGGGTTGTTGTTGGTTAAACTTTTTAAGTTAAAACGAAAAGCCATCTCCGTTTTGGTTTTTCGATATACGTTTTTTAGTAAAAATTGCCTAATTCCCTCTTCGGGAATAGTTTTCTTAAGAATGTCATCAATTTCTGAGCGTAATTTTAAAACGGAAAAATCTACGCTATTTAATGCATCTATAATAGTGTGATGATGTGGTGCGTAATATTTTGGTGCAATATCGGCAACAATTAGTTTTTCTACCAATTCTGGATATTCTACGGCGAATAACATAGCTGTTTTTCCTCCCATAGAATGTCCTAATACAATGGCTTTTTCAATTTCTTTTTCATCAAAGTAGTTTTTAAGATCTTCTACCATTAAATCATAAGAAAAATCATCTGTATGAAAACTACGTCCATGATTTCTTTGGTCTACTACATGAACTTCAAAATCGGTGGCTAATTTGTTTGCGTGCGACTTCCAATTGTCTCCCATTCCAAAGTATCCATGTAAAATAACGAGTGGAAAACCTTCTCCTTGTATTTTTGAGTGAAGTAATTCCATAGTTAAAGAACGTCTTGTAGTTTGTATAAGTACATGTTTACTACATTTTGTAAACCGTAGTACAACGCTTCAGAAATTAGAGCATGTCCAATAGAGACCTCGCTTAATTCGGGAATGTTTTTCGCAAAAAAGTTTATGTTTTTTAAGCTTAAATCGTGCCCTGCATTAATATCCATTCCTAACTGCTTGGCTAACTTTGCTGCCTCTGCATATTCGGTAATTATTCCTGTATTTCCTTTTGCATATTCTACTGCAAATTTTTCGGTATAAAGTTCAACTCTATCTGCTCCTGTTGTGGCAGCAGCTGCTATTAAGTCTGGATTTCCAGTATCAATAAAGATAGAAGTTCTAATCCCCGCTTCTTTAAATTCTGCAATTACATCTTTTAAAAAAGATTGATGCGTTATGGTGTCCCAACCAGCATCCGAAGTAATGTTGTCATCACCATCTGGAACCAGTGTTACTTGATGTGGTTTTACATCTAACACTAAATCTTTAAATTTTGGAATAGGGTTTCCTTCTATATTTAGTTCTGTAGTAACAGTTTCTTTTAAATCATATGCGTCTTGATAACGAATATGACGTTCATCGGGTCTTGGGTGGATGGTGATTCCCTGTCCTCCAAATTCTTCTATATCTTTAGCAACTTGTACCAAATTAGGTACATCTCCTCCTCTTGAATTTCTGAGTGTAGCAATTTTGTTAACATTTACACTTAATACGGCCATATTCTTTATTTTTACGAAGGCAAAAATATTTAAAATAGATAGAACTATTTAGAAAATTTAGTATTTTGACTCTATGGAACTTATAGATTACATATCAAAAGATAAAATAGGTGTAAACTCCAACGAAACCGTACAGCATATTATAGCGCTTACGAACAAGACTCCGTATTCGCATGTGCCTGTTGTTAACAATGGTGTTTTGGTTGGAAATGTTGCAAAAGAAGATTTATTATCTGTAGACGATACTTCTCAAAAATTATCGGAGTTAGAATACTTATACGAATTCTTTTTTGCCAAGGAGGACGATATTTTATTAGAAGTTATATCAAATTTTGCATTGAATAACACGAGTGTTTTGCCAATTGTAGATGAAAAAAAGCAATATTTAGGCTATTTAGATTTAAATGATACGTTGGATTGCTTTGCCGATACCACTTTTTTAAGTTCGGAAGGAAGTATTCTTCTTTTGGAAAAGAGTAATAAAGATTACACAATGTCACAAGTTTGCCAAATTGTAGAGTCTAACAATAATGCAGTGTTGGGATGTTTTGTTTACGAAACCAAAGAAGAGACTAGTTTGATAACCTTAAAAGTGAAATCGGTTAATGTAAATGAGTTGATACAGTCTTTTAGAAGGTATGATTATTTAATTTTAAATAATTTAACAGAAGATTCATATTTAGAAGGGCTAAAAAAACGTTCAGAATACTTTATTAAGTATTTAAACATTTAACTTCGCATTTTAAAAGGAAACTACAATGAAAAAAGTAGCTGTTTTTGGACAAGTCTATAAAGAAGAACATAAAAAATATGTTTTTCAGGTGATAGATATTTTAACTAAAGCGAATACTTCTATTTGCGTATTTGATGATTATGCAGATGAAGTTAAGGAGGTTGGTCTTAATTTTTTGGCGGGTATTGATGTATACAATCAAGAAGAAGGATTGGATGAGTCTTTTGATGCATTGATTACTTTAGGAGGAGATGGGACAATTTTACGTGCTTTAGATCAGGTTAAACATCTGAATATCCCTGTTTTAGGGGTTAATTTGGGGCGTTTAGGTTTTTTGGCAACAGTTCAGAAGGAAAATATATCCGAAGCAATGGATGCTTTTTTAAATGATAAGTATGCTGTAGATGAGCGTGTAATGTTACAGGTAAAGAGTAATGAGAAAAGCCAAGCGTTTGAAGATATTGGATTTGCTTTGAATGATTTGACAATTGCTAAGAAAAATACCACATCTATGATTGGGGTAGAGGCCTATTTAAACGATGAGTATTTAACTACTTATTGGGCAGATGGTTTAATTATTTCTACGCCAACAGGTTCTACAGGGTATTCTTTAAGTTGTCAGGGACCGGTAATTATGCCAAATACCAATAATTTTTTAATCACTCCAGTTGCACCTCATAATTTAAATGCAAGACCTATAGTAATTTCAGATACTACAGAAATTAAACTAAAAGTATTACGTAGGGAAGATCAATTTTTAGCATCTTTGGACTCGAGAGTAGTTACAATGGAAGTGGAGACAGAATTGGTGGTTACTAAAGCTCAATACACAGCTAAAATAGTAGTGTTCAAGAATCAGGCGTTTATAAAAACATTACGAGATAAACTACTGTGGGGACAAGATACAAGAAACAAATTTTCTGCAAAATGAAAACTGTGAAATACATGGTTCGAGTTATTTTGCAATTAACTATATTTGACACGTTTAAATACTAGACAATGAAAAAAGTAATCTACATATTAGTGTTCATTTTCTTTCAAAATGGTTTTTCACAAATTTACGAGACAGGTTTAACCTTAAACTTGCCCAATATTTTAAGTGAAAATACGGGGACTTTAGATTTAATAAAACCCTCAATTTCTCCCACAAATGTAGGAGCTATCATTAAAAAGAATGTAAATCCAAGGATTGCATATAGAGCAAGTTTAAATAAATTAACAGACAAAGGGACTACAATTTTAGAGGGAACTTTAGGTGTTGATATTAATTTTAAGAAATACAATTTACTAAGATATCGAAAAGGTGAAAGAGGTACTCCTTATTTTATAATCGAAGCAGCTGCTTTATGGTATAATAATTCGGAAGATAAACTTAGTGGGCCTACAGTTGCTTTACCCGTTGGTATTGGTTATAAAAGAGCTATTAATAGACGATGGATTATTTCTGTTGAAGGAAAAGGTAGAGTTGCCCTAACAGATAGTTTATCTAAAAATAAAATAGGTTCAGAAAATTCAAGTACTTTAGATAGCTATTATTTCTTTAGTGGTTCATTATACTATACTTTTGGGTGGCCTAAACATTACAAGTCTAGAAGTAAATTCTAATTAAAAAGAACAGTTTGTTAAATCAATTAAAAAAGAATAGAGTCCCTAGGCACATTGCTATTATCATGGACGGTAATGGTAGGTGGGCAAAAAAGCAAGGGATGGCTAGGATATTTGGTCATAGGAATGCCCTAACAGCCGTAAGAGAAGCTGTAATAGGTGCTTCGGAATTGGGTAGTGAGGCAATTACTTTGTATGCTTTTTCTACAGAAAATTGGAGCAGACCTAAATTAGAGGTAGATGCTCTAATGACATTACTTACCAAATCTTTAAAGAAAGAGGTGCCTGACTTTATGAAAAATGGAGTAAAGGTAAATGCAATAGGGAGGTTAAGTGATTTGCCTAGAAATGCTCAAGAAACTTTAAAGGAGGTTATAGAAGTAACCAAGGAAAATACTAAAATTGTTCTTACTTTCTCTCTTAGCTATGGTAGTAGAGAAGAAATAACAAGTTGTATTAAAAAAATTGCCGAAAGAGTTAAAAATAATGATTTAAGTATAAATGATATAAACGACGAAGTTGTTCAACAAAATTTGTATACGCATAATTTACCTGATGTAGATTTAATGATTCGTACAAGTGGAGAACAAAGACTTAGCAATTACCTATTATGGCAAATGGCATATGCAGAATTGTATTTTACAGATGTACTTTGGCCTGATTTTAGAAGAGAGGATTTGTACACAGCAGTTGAGACGTATCAAAATAGAGAAAGAAGGTTTGGAAAAACCAGTGAACAATTAGATGGAGAACATGAACAAGTTACTTAAGAACTTTATATACACACTTTTACTTTTAACAGTCAATATTTTATTTTCCCAAGAAAATCCAGATTTTAAAACTTCCAAAAGGTATCTTTTAGGAGGTATTTCTGTTTCTGGAACAAATCAGTTTTCCGAGGCTTCAGTAATTTCTTATTCTGGGCTAAAAACAGGGCAAGAAATTAAAATACCAGGGGACAAGTTAACTAGTGCTATCAAGAAATTACATAAGACAGATAAATTTAGCGATGTAGAGGTGTATGCTACTAAGCTAGAGGGAAATACAATTTATCTAGAAATAGCCGTTAAAGAATTGCCTCAATTAAATAAGGTAACATTTATAGGTGCCAGTAAATCTAAGATTAAAACTTTTAAAGATGATACGGATTTCATAACTGGAAAGATGCTAACGGAGAACTTAGTAAGATCTACCGAGAATTACATTCGTGAGTTTTATGTAGAGAAGGGATATCTAAGTGCAAAGGTTAAGATTACTACCAGAGAGAATGCTAAAAATGCAAACCACAGAGATGCCGTAGTTAGAATTGATAAGGGAAGACTGGTTAAAATTAAGGAAATTAAGATTGCTGGTAACGATCAGTTTAAAGATAAAGATGTAAGAAAGGCATTAAAAGATACCAAACGTAAATTTTGGGGTAGATTTTGGAAAAGATCAAAATATGTAGAAGAGTCTTTTGATGAGGATAAGCAAAAGTTAATAGAAAAGTACAGAAGAAAAGGGTTTAGAGATGCTAGAATTGTTACCGATAGCATTAGCTGGAATAAGGATAATAAATCTATCAACCTACATATAAGTTTAGAAGAAGGGAAAAAATATTTCTACAAGGATATTTTATTCTTAGGAAACAAAACCTATACATCTGAGTTTTTACAAAGATTGCTAAAGATAAAAAAAGGAGATGTTTACGATTCTAAAACATTAGAAGAACGAGTAAAAGGAGATGGTAGCCCTGACTCTGAAGATATTTCTACGTTGTATCAAAACAACGGATATTTATTCTCACAAGTTAATTTAGTAGAGACAAAAGTAGAGAACGATTCTATTACAGTAGAAATAAGAATTCATGAAGACGATCCAGCGACTATTAGTAAAGTAACTGTAGTAGGGAATGACAGAACGAATGACCATGTAATTTTTAGAGAATTAAGAACTAGACCAGGAGATTTATATAGTAAAGACAATATCATTCGTTCTATTCGTGAATTAGGTCAGATGGGGTTCTTTGATGCTGAAAATATTACTCCTGATTTAAAGCCAAATTATGCAGATAAGACAGTAGATGTTGAGTATAGCTTAGAAGAAAAAGGTTCTAGTCAAATAGAATTACAAGGAGGATACGGTGGAGGATCTTTTATTGGAACTTTAGGTTTGTCTTTTAATAACTTTTCTATTAGAAATATTTTAAATAAAAAAGAATACAAACCGTTACCATTAGGAGATGGACAACAATTGTCTTTAAGATTACAAGCGAGTAGGTTTAATAGTTCTAACAGTATTTCTTTTACAGAGCCATGGTTAGGAGGAAAAAAGCCTAGGTCTTTTAGTTTTTCTATTTACAGCCAAAAGCAATATGGTTACAATAGAAATAGTATAGGACAAATAACAAACTTTAACAATGTAGATAAAAGTCAGTTATTAAGGATTTTTGGAGTTTCTATTGGTATTGGAGAGCGTTTAAAGTGGCCAGATGATTATTTCTCTATTAGAAATACGATTAGTTATAGAAGGTACGAAGCGAGAGACTTTAATTTTGGTTCTTTAACTTTTGATAATGGTAAAGGAACTTCTCATAACTTATCTTACGATCTTTTAGTACAGAGAAATTCAGCAGGACCAAGTTTAATATTTCCAAGATATGGTTCTACTTTTAGTTTAGAAGGGAAGTTAACACCACCTTATTCGTTATTTACCGATAAAGAGTTTAACACGAATAATGAAAGATTTAAATTATTAGAATATTATAAAATAAACCTTAAGGCAAAGTGGTATACAGCACTTGTTGATAAGTTTGTTTTGATGACGAATTTACAATTCGGATATTTAGGAAACTATAATGATGAAAAAGGAGAAATTCCTTTTGAACGTTATTTTGTAGGAGGAGATGGATTAAATACCAATAGTTTTGATGGTAGAGAAGTGGTAGGGTTAAGAGGATATGCAAATGGATCTTTGTCTGATGGAGCATCTGGAGAGTTTTTTGGAGCAACAGTATATGACAAGTTTTCTATGGAATTGCGTTATCCAATTACTTTAAAACCTTCGGCATCTATTTATGCTTTAGGATTTGTAGAAGCGGGTAATGCCTATAACGGTTTAGAAAACTTTAATCCTTTTGATGTTAAGAAATCTGCAGGTTTAGGAGTTCGTATATTTATGCCAGCTTTTGGATTACTAGGAATAGATTTCGGACATGGATTTGATAACACACCGGGAGAAGTAGGTAAGTCTGGTTGGCAAACTCATTTCATTATCGGTCAACAATTTTAATAATGGCATGATTATTTCAAAGGATACATACAAAGGGTTTAGATTGGCAATACTAGTTGCTTTTGTTACAGCGTTAAATTTAGCAGCACAACAAAAGCAAGAAATACAAAGAATAGGATTTGTAGACATGGAGTATGTGCTGGAACAAATTCCTTCGTATGCAGCCGCGCAAAGTAAGTTAGATACAGAAACAACATTGTGGAAAAAAAACTTAGATAAAATGTATCTAAAGTTAGAAACCATGAAAAAGGAATTTCTAAACGAAAAGCCTTTATTAACTGAAGATTTAATTACAGAGCGTGAAAATGAAATTGAATTGTATCAAAGAGAAATCTTAAAAACTGAGAATACCTACTTTGGAGTAGACGGTAAATTGTTCGAATTAAGAAAAAAATTAGTTACTCCATATCAAGATTTGGTGTACAATGCGGTTCAGGTTGTAGCTAAAGTTCGTAAATATGATATGGTTTTTGAAAAATCTTCGTCAATAGTTATGTTATATACCAATAACAATTACGATATTAGCGACCTGATTTTAAAATATATTCAAAAATCGGAACAAGAAATTAAAGAAGAAGAAGCTGCTTTAAAAAGAGCAGAAGCAAAAAAAGCTAGAGATAAAAGAATAGAGGAACAAAGAAGAAAACGAGAAGAGATTCTTTTAAAAAGAAAAGAAGAAAGATTAAAACGATTAAACAAGAACAAAAATGAAACAAATTAAGAAGACGTTTTTAATTGCTGTTATTGCATTAGGATTAACACAAGTAGCTCAAGCACAAAAAGTAGCGCACATAGATGTAAAAGCTGTTGTAGAAGACATGCCTGAGACAAAGAAGATGAACGAGGACGTAGCTAAGAAAGCAAAGGCTTACGATACGGAATTGAAGATGAAGAAAAATAATTTAGACGCTAAAATGAAAAAGTTTGGTGCTGAAGCTCCAACATTAACGCCAGAAATTAACAAAAGTAGAGAAGAAGAAGTACAAGCAGATGCTTTAAGGTTACAACAATTCCAGAGAGCTGCTCAACAAGATTTATTAAAATTAGAAAACGAGCACTTAAGACCTATTGAAAAGAAAGTACAAGAAGCTATCAAAGCGTATGCAAAAGCGAATGGTATTCAATATATCTTTGATACTAGAACGTTAATTTATTTTGATGGAGGAGTAGATATTTCTAGTGCTATTAAAGCTAAATTAGGAGTTCCTGCTAAAGCTGCTAAATAAATAAAATTTAAATAGATATAAAAAAGCATTCCAACTACGGAATGCTTTTTTGTATTTTAGTACTTCTGTAGTTTAATTATTATGAATAAGCAGCAACAGCCTATTGGTGTTTTTGATTCTGGTGTGGGGGGAACTTCAATTTGGAAAGAAATAATCCAAAGGTTGCCAAATGAACATACGGTCTATTTAGCAGATAGTATAAATGCACCTTATGGAATAAAAACAAAGGAAGAGATTGTAGAGATTTGTATTCGGAATACGGAATACTTAATACATAAAGGAGCTAAAATTATTGTTGTAGCTTGTAATACGGCTACAACCAATGCCATTTCTATTCTTAGAGAAAAATACGATATTCCTTTTATAGGTATAGAGCCAGCTATAAAGCCTGCTGCACTTGGCTCTAAAACTAAAGCAATCGGGATTTTGGCAACAAAAGGAACATTAAGTAGTTCTTTATTTCACCATACTTCTCAAAAATTTGCGGCGAACATTAAAGTTGTAGAACAAGAAGGTACAGGTTTAGTTCCGTTAATAGAGTCAGACAGAATAGATAGTTTAGAAATGGAGGAGTTACTTCAGAAACTATTAAGACCTATGATGGAAGAAAATATCGATTATTTGGTGCTAGGATGCTCTCATTATCCATACTTAATTCCTAGGATTAAAGAGATTATAGGAAATGAGGTTACCATTATAGATTCTGGTTTTGCAGTTGCCAAGCAAACAGAAAGAATATTAGATGAATTAAATCTTTTAAATACATCTGATAAAGCAGGAGAGCATATTTTAATTAGTAACAAGCATCTTAAAACACTCCAAAACCTTACAAAAGATGTTGTTCTAAATAAAAAAGTAGTCTTTGTAAATAAATAAGCAATAAAGTGTTGTTTTTGGTTTAAAACAAGCTGTTTAAGGCTTGGTACGTGCGTTAATTTTAAATGCCAAAACCAATTAAAATGAAAAAAGCGATATGTTTATTATTTGTTGTACTTACTTTCCTATCCTGTTCTGCTAACACTAACCTTACTGTAGATGAACCAAAAGAGGAGAACAATCCGCCAAAAGAAATAGCAGATATAAATCCAGGAGATGTATCGGATATGAGTTTGTATCCATCAAAACCCTATTTTGAAGAAGGAGCAGGTTATAGGGGAATAGAATTGGAGGGCTTATCTTCTGATAGGATAAAGACTTTTACTGCTGGAGGTAACGATTCTGAAAGGTTAAACAATCTTATTGATGAATTGAATGAAAAAGGAGGAGGAAAGATTTTAATTCAGAAAGGAGACTACTTGTTTAAGGATATTTATTTAAAGTCTAACATACATATTACTATAGAGGCTGGTACAACTATAGCTATGGATCACAATAGATGGTATAAAGGAATTAAAAACTTTTTGTTTAATGTTGGTATGGTAGAGGGAAAACCAGTTGTAGAGAATGCTAGAGTTGTTGGTTTGGGTGATGTACATACAAGACCTAGGATAATTTTAGAAAAACTCCAAGAAAAATCTTACAGAGCTATTGCTATAGGCTATGTTAAAGATGTACTAGTAGAAAACTTTACTGTAGATGATGATTTAACTAAGGGCTCTGCTGTTGCTTTTAACCCCGTTAAAGTAGATGATGATAACGCTCATATAGCCGAAAATGTAACGATTGCAAATATTAGTTTAACTGGAGGTTCTATAGGGTATGGTTTGGCACAAACCAATGTAGGTAAGAATATTTTGTTAAAGAACTTGTCTTCGCAAGGGGGAATGACTTGTAGAATTGAAGCTCATACGGGTAGACAATACGATTTAGGGGTTTCTAATATAGTTATTAAAAACGTTGCAAGTATTAATGGAAAAGCGGCTGTATTATTACAGCCTCACTCAGTTCTTAATGGTCGTGTTTATGTAGATGGAGCAAAATCTGAAGGTAGTGCATGGACTTTGTTTTTAAGAGAAGGCTTTGTGGCTAAAGATTCTAAAAGAAGAGCTAAAGGAAGTTTTTCTCAAGATTCAACTTTTAAAAATATCAGTTTAAAGTCAACAGATAATAACGCAACTTTATCCTATAAAAACTTTAAATACGTTCCTAGTGAGTTACATCATTTTTATAAAACTCCGGAATTTAATCCTGTGCTAAATGATGCGAATTACGCTTTAACCGATTCGGGGGATTTAACTAATGAGAGTGCTATAGTTGGGTCTTCCGTTGCTGTAATATTTACAGATGCTAGTTATCCTATGAGTCTTCCAACCGAAGAAGAAATTGTATTGCTCGGAAAAACAGAGAATAGACCAAAGGTTATAGAGAAATAATTAAAAAGCTCAAACAGTAAAACTGTTTGAGCTTTTTAATTATTTATACCAACTAGCATATTTTAGATAGCTTTCGGCAATTCTTTCTACTTCTCCTTTTAGAAGCTCTTCGCTTAAATCTTTAATTTTTTTTGCGGGTGTTCCAGCATATATACTTCCAGATTCTACTTTAGTTCCTTTGGTAACTACAGCTCCAGCTGCTATAATACAGTTAGACTCTAATATACAGTCGTCCATAACAATGGCCCCCATACCAATTAATACATTGTCATGAATGGTACAGCCATGTACAATGGCATTATGTCCAACAGAAACTGAGTTTCCTATTACGGTTGGGGATTTTTTATAAGTGGCATGTACTACTGCTCCATCTTGTATGTTTACTTTGTTTCCCATTGTAATGCTATGTACATCTCCTCTTATAACAGCATTGTACCAAACACTACAATCATTTCCCATGCTAACTTCTCCTATAATTACACAGTTCTCGGCTAAGAAACAATTGTCACCAAATGCAGGTTTGTTACCGTTTAGTTCTTTTATAATCATGTTATACTTTTTTATAAAAGTAACTCAAAAGACTGAAAAGGAGAAGCCTTAAAGAGTTCAAGTTACTTAAGTTGTCATTTTTCTTTAATCGCTATAAAACCACTATCTTTGCATCTCATAAAAATCGAACCATGATTGTATTAAAAACTTTAGAAGAAATAGAATTAATGCGCGAAAGTGCTTTGATAGTTTCTAAAACTTTAGGGATGTTGGCAAAAGAGGTAAAACCAGGTGTGACTACATTGGAATTAGACGCTATGGCCGAGACATTTATTAGAGATCATGGAGCAGAGCCAGGTTTTTTAGGTTTGTATGATTTTCCAAATACTTTGTGTATGAGTCCTAATGCACAAGTGGTTCATGGAATACCCAATAACGACCCTTTAGAGGAAGGAGATGTTATTTCTATTGATTGTGGTGCGTTAAAAAATGGTTTTTATGGAGATCATGCTTATACTTTTGCTGTTGGTGAAGTTAGTGATGAGATTAAAAAACTACTAGAAGTTACCAAACAAAGTTTGTACGAGGGAATTGCAGAGTTTAAAGCAGGGAATAGAGTAGGGGATGTTGCTTATGCAATTCAGAAATATACAGAAGATCAAGGGTATGGAGTGGTTAGAGAATTGGTTGGTCATGGGTTAGGAAGAGAAATGCACGAAGACCCACAAATGCCAAACTATGGAAAAAGAGGAAGAGGAAAGAAATTTGTAGATGGAATGGTGGTAGCAATAGAACCAATGACAAATATGGGGACAAAGGACATTCTTCAATTAAATGATGGTTGGACGATCTTAACTAAAGATGGAAAGCCATCTGCTCATTTTGAACACGATGTTGCTTTGGTTGATGGTAAACCAGAGATACTTTCTACGTTTAAATATGTAAACGAAGCATTGGGTATTGAAACCAATGTAGAAGATAAATATAGAGCGAAGCCCTACGGAGCCTAAGCATGAGTTTGTTTAAAACCATATTAAATATTGTTCCTAGACCTTTATTAATTAAAGCAAGCTATCTAGCAAAGCCCTTTTTTGATATTTATTACAGAGGTACTACATACCAAGATCCTATCAACGGTAAGTCTTATAGAAAGTTTTTGCCCTATGGCTACGAGAATCAACGTGAAAACGTATTAGCACCTGGAACGTTATCTTTAGAAAGACATCGTTTGTTATGGTTGTATTTAAAAAAGCATTCTAATTTTTTTACCAAACAACAAAAGGTCTTACACGTTGCTCCTGAGCAATGTTTTTACAAAGGTTTTAGAAAACAAGAAAACTTAGAGTATACAACTACAGATTTATTGTCTCCTTTGGCAGATGTAAAAGCAGATATTTGTGCTTTACCTTTTGAGGATAATTCGTATGATGTTATTTTTTGCAATCATGTACTAGAACATATTCCAGATGATGCCAAAGCAATGTCTGAGTTGTATAGAGTATTGAAACCTGGGGGATGGGGAATTTTTCAAGTTCCACAAAATACCAACGAAAAAGATACATACGAAGACTTTAGTATTACTTCTCCAGAAGAACGTCAAAAACACTTTGGGCAATACGACCATGTACGTGTTTATGGTTTGGATTATTTCTCTAGACTAGAAAAAGCAGGTTTTAAAGTACAGCAATTTAAAGTTACAGAGTATTTTTCCAAAGAGGAAATAGAATTGTATGGTTTAATGCAAAGCGAAATTTTACCTATTTGTTTTAAATAGAATATTTTTATTTTTGAAGGAGACTTTAAAAATTGAAAATGAAAAAGATACTACTGTTACTAGTAGCAACAACTGTTATTGCTTGTACTTCTAATAAGTTTGTTGTAAACAACACTTCACAAAAAGAAAATTTTGATTTTAGATTAACTCAAAAGGCAGATATGCCTTTTCCAGCGTATAATTTTGGTGCAGAGTTATACAAAGGCAAAATATATACATTTTTAGAGAATCCTTCTAAAAGTTATAAATCGAAAAAGCAAGAAGGGAGTTATGGAGATGTTTGTGTTTATGATATTAAAGAAAATGCTTGGTCTACAGTAAATACCATTCCTAAGACTATAAAAGGAGCTAGTTCTGCTATTATAGGGCATAGAATATATCTTTTAGGAACCTACAAAGGTAATATAGTACAGGTGTATAATATTAAAACAAATGCTTGGGAGGAAAACATTAAAATGCCATTTCCTTTCCATTTTACAACTGTAGAAACTTATAAAAAGAAACTATACACAATAGGTGGGTATGCTTATGGAAAAGATGTAAGATCTAAAGGTGTAAAGATATTACAAGATGTTTTTATCTATAATACTAAGACCAAAAAGTGGACTAAAGGGTTGCCTTATCCAAGAAAAGCTTCTGGTTTAAGTTCGTTAAAATATAAAAACAAATTTTATGTTTGGAGCAAAAGCGAAGCATATCAATACAATCCCAAGAAGAGTAGTTGGAGTGTTTATGAACCATTAAAAGATAAACTGCTTTATTCTCAACAAGGTGTTGAATTAAAGAAACATTTTTACTTTATAAATGGTTATGCCAGTAATAGTCTTGTAAATCCAGAGTTGTCAAAAAAGATATATTCTTATGATACCCGAAAAGAAGTTTTCCAAGAGTCACTAAGTGAAACTAAAAAAGCAAGGAAATCTGGTAGTAGAGTTTTTACTTACAAAAGCAAAATATACATGCTTGGTGGTAAAAATGGTGTAGATGATAAAGCAATGAATGATGTGGTAGTTCTAGAAATTAAATAAAAATTATTGATGAGTCATCGACAATTTTAAAAAAGGACATTCGTTCTATAGAGGTAAACGCTACTGCTATGAAAAAGATATTATATTTTATTCTAATCATTTTACTCTCTTGTTCAACTTGTCCAAAAGGGAGCGGTGTTAGTAAATCGGTAGGTGCTGTTAATAAAGGGAAGCTAATAAACGGGAGAAGGTTTCCTAAAAAAGGAAAGAATTTTGAATATTTTTCTATGCTTACCTATATCTTTTCTAACAGAGCATGGGTACATTCCAAAGTATATGATATCACAACCAGTGCATATAATCAGCTTTACAAGTTAGATAAAGAAAAAAGATTTTTGTTAATGGAGTGTTCTAGAGAGAGTGGAGGTAGAATGTGGCCGCATAGAACGCATCAGAATGGAACATCTATAGACTTTGGTGTGCCATTAATAGATAATGAGGGGAAGGAAAGATACTTGCATCACTATTATGGTGTTTTTCACTATTTAATGAAATTCGATAGCAAAGGAAGGTGTACTTGGAATAAAAATATCAAAATAGATTTCGAAACCATGGCTCAGCATATTCTTTTGCTGGATAAAGAAGCTAGAAAGCAAGGTATGTATGTGAAAAAAGTGATTTTAAAGATTAATTTAAAAGACGATTTCTATAAAACCAAGTCAGGAAAAAAAGTAAAAGCGAAAGGTATTTACCTTGCTAGGTATTTAACTAAAACCATAGACAATTTACACGACGATCATTATCATGTGGACTTTGGATTCTTAAAGTAGGCTTAATTATTTTACAAATTCTAGTCCTTCGCTAGCATACGTTTTCATTTCATCGTTTTCTAGGTAGATAAAAAAGACTTTTAATTCTGGGTGTTGTGCAGCAATAGTTTTTGCCTGTTTATAACCCATAGACATAAAACCTGTAGCATAGGCATCCATTTCTCCACAATAGGCATTTCCAATTACAGAAACACTTAATAAATCTGTTTCAGAAGGGGAGCCGGTTTTTGGATTTAAGGTATGTGCTATCTTTTTACCAGTTTTAGGGTCTATTCTAAATTTACGGTAGTTTCCAGAAGTAGCCATAGATTCGTCTTGTAAACGAGTCACTTTCATTAAGCTGCGAGTGCCATCAAAATTAGGTTCTTCTATCCCAACAGACCAAAATTTTCCTTTCCCATTTTTACCTCTAGACCTTACTTCACCACCAATTTCTACCATATAATTTTTAATTCCTTTACTCTCCAAAAGGATTCCAGCAGCATCTACACCGTAACCCTTAGCAATGGCATTAAAGTTTAAATAAATCTCAGGGTCTTTCTTAATCAAAAGATCTCCATCAACGCTTACTTTGGTAAAATTTACATATTGCAACAAACTATCTATTTCTTGTTGACTAGGATCTTTACGAATTTTAGAAGCTCCAAAACCCCAAACATTTGCTGTTTTCCCAATGGTCGGGTCAAAATATCCATTTGTGGTAGTGTATACTTTTTTAGAAATCTCCATTACTTTCATAAAGTGTTTGTCAATTTCAACCTGCAAAAGTTTCTCGTTGTTTAAAACACTAATGGTAGAGTTTTTTTGATACGTAGAAAGAGAACTGTTTATTTCTTTAAAAAGTTGGGCAATATCTGCTTCTAAATTACGTTCAATACTATCAGAATATATAATGTGAAAAGTAGTCCCAAATACATTTCCTTGCAGTTTTTTGTATTCTAAGACTTTTGAATTACAATTAATTAAGAGTAAAAAAAGAGAAATACTCAACGAAAATGATTTAATTGTGTTAAAATGTTTAGAACTGCTCATAATCATTAGGAATTATTGGGAAAGTTTATATATTTGTTCGGACAAAATTACAATTTATAGACCATGAAAAAAGTATTATTAGCAATCGTTTCTATTTCTTTAGTTGCCACATCTTGTGTATCTAAGAAAAAGTATACTGACTTGCAATCTGAGCAAGCTGCAGCTCAAAACAAATTAGCATCTTCTCAGAGAGATTTATCAGCTTCTAAAGTTGATTTAGGAAAAGCAGAAAATGAAATTGATGCATTAAAAAGCAAAATTGAATTCTTAGAAAGAGGTAATGCTAAGCAATTAGAAAATGTAGATAATTTAATTGCAATGTCTAAGTCTGCAACAGACAATATGAGACAAACTTTATCTCAGTTACAACAAAAAGACGAATATATTAAATACATTAGAGAAGCTAATTCTAAGAAAGATTCTATCAACTTAGCTGTTGCTTTCAACTTAAAGAAAATCTTACCTAATGGGTTAAACGACGATGATATTTCTGTGAATATTGAAGGAACAAAAGTATTCATCTCTATTGCTGATAAATTATTATTCAATTCAGGGTCTTACAGAATATCTAAAAGAGCTGCTGCTATCTTAAAGAAAGTTGGTACTGTAGTAAACGAATATCCTAACATGGATGTTATGGTAGAAGGACACACAGATGATAAAACTGTAAAACAAGGTGCTGCAGTTAAAGATAACTGGGATTTATCTGTACAACGTGCTGCTTCTGTAGTTCGTGAGTTACAGACTAAATACGATGTGTTACCATCTAGATTAATTGCTGCTGGTAGATCTCAATACGCTCCAATTGTAGAGAATAGTACTGCTGCTAACAGATCTAAGAACAGAAGAACAAAAATCATCATAATGCCTAAGTTAGATGAGTTCTTTGAATTGTTAGAAACAAAATAAGAATAGACCTTAAGGTTTATAAAGGAGGCAGTAACGATAGTTACTGCCTTTTTTAGTTTTACTCATCTGTATATTTTAACAATTCATAATAGATACTTACATTTGCATTCTGTTAATTAATTATGATTTCCTGATGTACAGGAATTTAAATCCATACAAATGAAGAACATTGTTTTATTTGGACCTCCAGGTGCTGGTAAAGGTACACAAGCCGAAGTTTTAAAAGATAAGTACAGTTTAGTACACATTTCTACAGGTGATGTATTTAGATACAACATGAAGAATGACACTGAATTAGGATTGTTAGCTAAGTCGTATATAGATAACGGAAACTTGGTGCCAGATGAGGTAACAATTAACATGTTAGAGGCTGAGGTTGAAAAGAATCCACAAGCTAAAGGGTTTATTTTTGATGGGTTTCCTAGAACAGAATCTCAAGCAGAAGCATTAGATGCTTTCTTATCTAAAAAAGATGCTGGAATTAATGCAATGATTGCATTAGAAGTTGAAGAAGATGTTTTAGTTACTCGTTTATTAGAAAGAGGTAAAGTTTCTGGAAGAGCAGACGATCAAGACGAATCTAAAATTAGAAACCGTTTCAACGAATACAATACTAAAACAGCTATTGTAAAAGATTATTACGATAAACAAAACAAATACTACGGAATTAACGGAGTAGGTTCTATAGAATCTATTACAGGTTTAATTTCTGAAGTGGTTGATAAATTATAAGGCATTACGCCTTAAGCCATAGGCTATAAGCTATTAGTAATTCAAAGATTTACTAATAGCTTTTTTTATTTTTGCAATTCAATAGCTTAAAGCATAGTGCTTAAAGCCTAAAGCTTTCAAAAAATGACTGACGGGAATTTTATAGATTATATTAAAATATATGCTTCTTCTGGTAAAGGAGGAAGTGGTTCTACACATTTACATAGGGAAAAATACATAGAAAAAGGTGGACCCGATGGAGGTGATGGTGGTCGTGGAGGACATGTAATTCTTAGAGGTGATAAAGGAATGTGGACACTACATCACCTGCGTTTTCTAAAGCATACAAGAGCAGAGCATGGTGGAAATGGTAGTTCTGCAAGAAGTACAGGAGCCGATGGTGCTGATAAGTATGTAGAAGTTCCTTTGGGTACTATTGTAAGAAATGCAGATACCCAAGAGGTGTTGTTTGAGATTACAGAGCATGGAGAAGAAGTAATTTTGTGCGAAGGAGGAAAAGGAGGGCTAGGAAACTGGCATTTTAAATCTTCTACCAATCAGACACCACGTTATGCACAACCTGGTATGCCAGCTGTAGAAGGATGGTTTCAGATTGAGTTAAAGATTTTAGCGGATGTTGGTTTGGTTGGTTTTCCTAATGCTGGTAAATCAACGTTGTTGTCTGTTGTAACAGCTGCAAAACCTAAAATTGCAGATTATGCTTTTACCACTGTTAAACCAAATATTGGAATTGTAGATTACAGAAATCACCAAAGTTTTGTAATGGCAGATATTCCTGGAATTATAGAAGGAGCAAACGAAGGAAAGGGGCTAGGACATTATTTTTTACGTCACATAGAGCGTAACTCTACTTTGTTGTTTATGATTCCTGCAGATTCCGATGATATTAAAGAAGATTATAAAATATTGTTAAACGAGTTGGAGTTGCACAATCCTGAATTGATGCATAAAGACCGTTTGTTGGCTATAACGAAGTCTGATATGTTAGATGATGAATTAAGAGCTGAAATGGAACAGGAGTTGCCAGAAGATATAAAAACACTGTTTATTTCCTCTGTTGCTCATCAAGGTTTGATGGAGCTTAAAGATGAATTGTGGAGCATGTTGAATAAGGAGGTGTAAGTATTATTAAAATATATTAAAAATGCCTGTTTACATTAAAATGTAGACAGGCATTATTTGTTTTTTAAATGAATCTTAATTCTTTTAAGAAACTACTCTTCCTAGGGCATCTACCCAAATTTCTTCCCCACTTGTGTCTGTTTGACCAGTATAATAAATAATAGTCCCATAAGAGCTTCCATCAATTTGTCTATCTGTACAGAAGTATTCAAAACCTTTAGTTATTAGATTATTTGATAAAGTTGGTTTGAGATATAAGGATTGTATTACTTGTTACAGTTGTCGAATTTTTAAATAGGTGCATTCAATGTTTAAAAATCTAATATTTACTCATAGTGAGATTAAGAGCTGAAGTGTACAAGAAAATAAGGATAGGCTATCTAATAAAAACTTATTAGATAGCCTATGATTCAGTTTAAATATATAATTTTCAGTTGTTTAAATAAAATTATTACTTAAGAAATCATTATTTTTGATACTTTGTGACAAAGTACAGAATTATCTCAAAATACTAATACGTGTTTGAATAGTAGAATTAGGAATTTAATTCATCATAAATATTTGTAAAGTCTGACCACCAATCTTTAGAGTCCTCTTTCCAGTAAGAAAAAATATAACCTCCATTTATATTTTTAACATCGTTTCTTACCTTAATGGTTCTCTCGATCTCATTTATTTCAATGATATCAGTATAAGTTAAATTATTAAGTTCTATAGAATCATTAACTCTCAAGTTTAAGTATAAGCCAGTTTGTAAAATTGAATTCCATTCAATTAGTTTGATTGTCGTATTACTACCGTCATTATTATACTGTTCTACTTTTAACGGTTTATTAAACCATCTAGTAGATTTATGGTGTATATCATAATTGCCTTCATTTATATCATTTATGAGTACATATTCTCCAGTATCAAGTTTTCTGATACCACCAACGACAAACAAGATAGCTTCATTTGTGGTGTAATTAACATTTTTTACTATACCGATAATATTTTTTCCAAATTTATCACCAACCACATCACCTACATTTATAGTTCGAACACTACCCTTTGTAATGTCAGTAAAAGTGAATGTTAGTAACCTTGTAGTGGAATTAAATGATCTGTTTGTTGTTTGCAAGTTTAGGTCTGAACTAACATTCATTTTTTTTATTACTCCACTCTCTAATTCCTTGGAAATTAATTTATCTCCATCTAAATTTTCATTAGTTGTTAGGGAAAATCTAGAATGGTCTACATAGTTGTAAAAAGTGTTAATTGCGTGAACATTTTTAATAGGTGTTTTGTCATCATTATTTGTAAGGAATTTAGAATCATCTATTTTTAAATACCTAGTCGAAAATGTAAATGGTAAGCCTTCACTATTTCTAAAGATAGAATCTTTTATAATCAAGGTATTTCCATCGAAAACTGTGGTTGGTATTCCAAAAGGATTATTTATACTGTATAAAAATCTAAAAGTACAATTTTTTAAAATTAGTGGTTGATCTTGCTGAGATATAACAGGAGAACTCCAAACTCCGAGTCTGTATGAGTTTTCACAATAACAATTATCGAATGTGAAAATTGATAGACCTTTTTTGATATTAATTAGCTCATAACAGCCATCAAAACTTGAGTTTTGAATTTTAAAATAATATGAAGTTCCTGTGCTAGTTGGAGTACCCCCAATTCTATCTGTTATAGCAATACCACATCTATGTATATTTGAACTATTCATGGAAGTTGTTCTCGACTGATTGGAGCCATTTGAAATAGCATATACACAAGCATCTATGTTTATATTATTCATTCTGTAAAATTCAGCATTATCAGACCAATTTCCAGAACAAATACCGTAACCTACACTAAAACCTGATATATGGACGTTCAGTAATTCAACCTTAGTAGAGTTTTTAGCTTGATTGAATGTTATACCTGCAGGAGGGATTGGTAAGTCTCTCTTTCTATAGTTATTACCATGATCTAAGTTGTCTTGATCAATTTCATGATGTCCAATAAATGCATCTGTACTTATTCCTATATACGCATCATATTTTCCTAATCCAAAGTCCATAGTGCTTAATTCATTAAATACGTAAGGAGAGTTCCATCCTTCAATTTTATCAGTGTAGAAGTTCTTTGCTACACTAGTGTCGTTAGCTATTACTTCATTTTGAGACATTACACTCATTCTAAATGTAGTCATAGAGTTTAGTCCGTAGAAGCCGATATTAGCTAATCTACTTCCTATACCTCCATTAATATTAATTCCGTAATTAGTATTGTCAACAAGTATCGCAGAAGAGTTTGCATTATAGGTCTGAAAAGAGATGTCTCCAATCTTTTTGTGAGAACTTCCTTCTAGGATCATGGTGTTATATCCATTGCTATCCCATCCCATGTTTAAGCCTTTAGATATTCTATAAAAACCGGAAGGTACATAGACTTTTACGATGTTAGTGAAAAAGCATGTGTCTAAGGCTTTTTGAATTGAGTCAAAATTATCAGTACCATAAAATTTCACATCATATCCAGGATTTTTCCCTTCGGTAAAAATTGTAAAATCATCATTCCAATCACCTCTTCTTGCATAACCATCGGGTTTTGCACCAAACCAAATGACATTCCATTTTTCATGGAGCCATGTACCATCTATTTTTTGTGTTTCTCTATCGTAGTGTAAAACGTGATAATTACCTGTTACTTCAATACTTGTGTTTTGACCAATAAGTTGATTGAAGTTTCTTAAACTACCCCCTTCAAACTTCAAAGTACAATCCTTTGGAATAGTAATAGTCTGATTATTTAAATCAAAATCATGATGAATTACATATATGGTATCTTCTTTATTGAATGTTGATTGTCCTACATAATTACCATCGGCAAGGTGAACAATTTTGTCTGATCGTAAATCGTCTGATAGATCGAGTAATTTTATGCTATCCCAACAACCATTGGTAGCATTTGCTTTGAGTTTGATGTGTGTCATCTTTTTCTTTTTTAAATTAAATAATAGCAACTTTAAACATCTGTAGTAGAGTGTTTGTTATGAAGCAAATTTGGTGTAAAAAAAGAAAGGATGAAAAAGTTAAATCAATGCTTGTGTTGTAGTAATACAAGCATTGTATAATTACCAGCAATAGTTGGAAAAAGGTTTTCAAAGTATATTTTTAACGCTTTTCTATTCTTTCAACACATATACCTCCTCTAAATTTCTACCTAAGCCATCGTAGTCTAATCCATAGCCTACGATAAAGCGGTTTTCTATTTCTATTCCCACATAATCTAATGGAATGGGTTTGTTATATACTGTTGGTTTTAAAAATAAAGAAGCAATTTTTAATTCTTTAAGATTCTCTTTTTTTAGAAGTGATACTAATTTTTCTAATGTAGCTCCTGTATCCACTATATCCTCTAAAATAATAACGGTTCTATTGGTTAAATCTTCATTCAGGCCTATCAATTCGGATACATTTCCTGTTGAGTTTGTTTTTTGGTAGGAAGCAAGCTTTACAAAGCTTATTTCGCAAGCGTTTGGGTATGCTTTTAGTAAATCGGCACAAAAGATAAAAGAACCGTTTAAAACGCCTAAAAAGAGGGGTGTTTCGTTTGTGTAATCTTTCGCTATTTCTGTAGCAAGATGTTTTACAGCTTTGGCAATTTTTTCTTTAGAAATAAAAGGAACAAAATGTTTGTCGTGTAGTTGAATCTCCATAGGGTAAAAATAAAAAACTCCGATAGTTAAACTATCGGAGTTTTAATTTATAAGAATAAAGCTATTTACGACTTAGCGTCTTTTTTAGCTTTAATATCGTGCATAATTGGTGATGCAATGAATAATGAAGAGTAAGTACCTACAACAACTCCAACAATCAATGCAAACATAAATCCTTTGATACTATCTCCACCAAAAATAAAGATGGCTAATAATACTACTAAAGTTGTAAAAGAAGTGTTAATAGTACGTCCTAAAGTTGAACTTAATCCTTTGTTTACAATATCAACTAAAGGCCAGTTTTTGTGTTCACTTCCATACTCACGAATTCTATCAAAGATTACCACGGTATCGTTTAATGAATATCCAACTACTGTTAAGATAGCAGCAATAAACGATTGACCAATTTCCATATCAAATGGCATAATCTTATAAGTAATAGAGAATACAGCTAATACTACCAATACATCGTGGAAAACTGCGGCAACAGCTCCTAATGAGAATTCCCATTCTTTAAATCTAAATTTAATGTATAATAATACTACTAATAAAGATCCTAAGATAGCCCATGCTGCAGATTGTTTAATATCATCAGCAATAGTTGGTTCTACTTTAGCGTAAGAGAAAATTCCAATTTTCTGTCCTTCAAATCCTCCTGTAAATTCTTTCATTGTAGTAGAAGCAGGTAAGAATTGTTTCAATCCATCAAACAAAGCTATTTGTACCTTAGTATCTACATCTGCTCCTTCTTGATCTATTAAGTACTTAGTGGTAACTTTTAACTGATTCGAGTTTCCATATGTTTTTACTTCGGGTGCAGAACCAAATACTTCTTTTAAAGAAGCAGCAGCATCTCCAGGGTTAACAGTTTTGTCAAAACGAACCGTGTAAGTTCTACCTCCTACAAAATCTACTCCGTAGTTTAATTTGTTCGTAAATAAAGAAACTAAACCAACAATTATAATAATTCCAGAAATAGTGTAAGCTAACTTGCTTTTCTTTAAGAAATCTACATTAATGTTAGAGAACTTATCTTTAAAGAAAGAAGTTGTGAATGCTAATGTTTTGTTTTTTCCTGTTGCACCATCTAATAAAATTCTAGTGATGAAAATTGCAGTAAATAATGATGTTAAAATACCTACGATTAATGTAAAGGCGAATCCTTGAATAGGTCCTGTTCCGAATACATATAAAATTCCACCAGTTAATAAAGTAGTAACGTTGGCATCAATAATAGCAGATAAAGCTCCTTTAATACTAAATCCGTTGTTAATAGCAAGTTTAATACCTTGTCCTGCTTTAAGGTTCTCTTTAATTCTTTCGAAGATAATAACGTTCGCATCTACAGACATACCTATAGTTAAGATAATACCTGCAATACCAGGTAACGTTAATACAGCATAGAAAGAAGTTAAGACTCCAAAGATAAATAAGATGTTAACCAATAAGGCAACATTTGCGTACCATCCTGCTCTTCCGTAGAAGAAAATCATCCAAGCTAATACTAATAAGATAGCAATAACAAAAGAGATTAAAGAAGCATTAATTGCTTCTTGACCTAAAGAAGGTCCAACAACTTCTGATTGAATGATATGTGCAGCAGCAGGTAATTTACCAGCTTTTAAAACATTTGCTAAATCCGTAGCTTCTTCTACTGTAAAGTTTCCAGAAATAGAAGTTCTACCACCTGTAATAGCATCGTTTACTCTAGGAGCAGTATATACATAATCGTCTAAGACAACAGCAACAAATTTTCCTTTGTTTTGAGTGGTCATTTTTGCCCACTTCTTAGTACCATAACTATTCATAGTCATGCTAACTTCTGGATTGGCTCCTAATTGGTCAAATTGTTGACTTGCGTCTGCAATTACATCTCCTTCTATAGGTGCTTCTCCTTTTCTGTTAGACTTAATAGCATATAAAGGTAAAATATCACTTGCCGATTTAGCATCCCATAAGAATTTAGTGTATTTAAAGTCTCCAGTTAATAAAGCTTTTACTTTAGGGTTGTTTAAATAAGCATTTACCTTAGCAGTATCTTTTACTGCTGCGTAACCAATAACAGACGAAGGTTGTCCTGTTGGCTGTAAAAAGCTAAATAAGCTAACTCTTCTTGTGTTTGGTTTACTAATAGAATCTTTTTTAGCAGCATCTCCTAATAAGTCCTCAACTTCTTTGTCTTCGTCTTTACTTTCTTCTGTTTTAGGAGTTTCTAATTCAATAGTCTCTGCTACTTGTTGATCAGCAGCTACTAAGAATTGTACTAATTCTTGTCCTGTATAAACTTCCCAGAATTGTAATTCAGCTGTAGATTGTAATAATTTTTTTACACGCTCTACATCTTTAGCTCCTGGTAATTCAATTAAGATTCTTCCTGAAGTTCCAATTCTTTGAATGTTAGGTTGCGTAACACCAAACTTATCTATACGAGAACGTAATACTTGGAAAGCAGTAGAAATAGAAGCATCTATTTCACCTACTAAAACCTCTTTAACAACGCTGTTTGCAGCATCAGAAGCAAATTTATCACGTAAGCTCTTAGTTCCAAAAATAGAAGGATCACTTAATTTTGTGTCTTCAGCAATTTTCTCAAACTCATTGTAAAATAAATCTACGTAATCTTTTCCAGAGTTTTTTTGTGCTTCAGAAGCAGCTTGTAAAGCCTGTGTAAAAATTGGATTTTTAGAGTCGTTAGATAAACCAACTAAGATGTCTTTAACAGAAACCTGTAAGGTCGCGTTAATACCACCTTTTAAGTCTAAACCTAAATTGATCTCTTTGTCTTTAATGTCGTTGTAAGTATAGTCTCCAAATCCTAATACTCCTGGTACGTTGGCAACTGAATCTAAATAAGCTTTCTCTAGTCTAGCAATCTCTCTACCATTGTTTTCTTCTGCGTTTGCTTTAGCATAAGTATGTGCATCTTTCTCTACTTTTCCTGCGAAAAATGTAAAAGACAAAGAGTACAAACTTACAACTCCAAAAAGGATAGCAAATAATCTGATAAGTCCCTTGTTTTGCATTTTTTTATATGTGTTTTCTCTACTTTATTTTATGTAAGTCCGCAAATATAATATTTCGACTGAATAAAGGCTAATTTAAGTTGCTAAATGTTTGGTTTTTCATAAACTTAACGTTTTATTACGATTTCGTAAATGCTGATGAATATCATGGTATAGAAGAGATTTGGTGAATAATTTTGAACTAAAATTAGGAGATATGAAGTTCAGATTATTGTTTGTTTTAGGGCTTTTATTTTTAAGTCAAAAAAGTTTTTCCCAACACCATGAAGAAGCAAAACACAGAGTGGCATTTGTATTGGGGCATTCCTATATTTCGTTAGATAACAATGAAATTTTGTCTATACCAACTTTTGGATTAGACTATGAATATTGGTTTAACAATCACTGGGGTATTGGGGTGTTTAGCGATGTAGAGTTAATAACAAAAAAGATAAGTCCAACCGTGCACGGAGAAAGTTTAGAAAGAGAATACCCTGTAGTATTTACTTTTGATGCTTTATGGAACCCTTGTCCGCATTGGGAATATGTAATTGGACCCGGTTTTGTTGTGGAGAAAGGAGAAATAGAATCGATTGTAAGATTTGGTGTAGAATACGATCTAAATTTAGGGCATCATTGGGATGTAGCTCCCAATTTATTTTACGATCAAAAAATTGGAGGAGGTTATGCTATATCCATAGGAATTGGTATAGGGAAGAGTTTTTAAAATTATAAAGAAGTATTTATAAAGGGGGGCATCTAATATATAGATGGCTCCTTTTTTTTGTTTTAAAATTATTAGCTTTCAGAGGTTTTAAATACAGATGATGAAAAAAATGAAAGCTTGTTTTTGGTACGTACTATTGTTTGGCTTTTTTACAATTCAATCTCAAAATAGAAGACCTAATGTAATTCTATTTTTGGTAGATGATATGGGGTGGACAGATGCCAGCTGTTTTGGAAGTGACCTATATAAAACACCTAATTTAGATAGATTGGTTTCTGAGGGAACTCATTTTTCCAATGGGTATGCATCGTCTAATGTTTGTTCTCCTACTAGGGCGAGTATCATGACTGGAAAGTATCCTGCGAGATTACATGTAACAGATTGGATTGAAGGTCACAAGCAACCTTATGCAAAGATGAAAGTTCCTAATTGGAATCAGAAGCTAGATTTAGAGGAGGTAACATTGGCAGAAATGTTTCAGAAAAATGGTTATAAAACAATTCACTTAGGCAAATGGCATCTGGGAGAAGATCCAAAATATTGGCCAGAAAACCAGGGTTTTGATATGAATATTGGTGGTTTTAGTGCTGGTTCTCCAAAAGCTGATGGAGGAAAGGGGTATTTTTCCCCCTATAACAATCCTAGATTAAAAGATGGTGAAAAAAATGAATACCTAACCGATAGATTGGCAACTGAAGCAGTAAGTTTTATTGAGAAAAATAAGACAGAACCTTTTTTTATGAATCTTTGGTTGTATAATGTGCATTTGCCGTTGCAAGCTAAACCTAAAGTAGTAGCAAAATATAAAAGGTTGATTAAAGCTGGTATGAAACATAACAATGCAATTTATGCTGCCATGATAACGCACATGGATGATGCTTTGGGGAAAGTGATGACTTCCTTAAAAGAGAATGGGCTAGAGGAGGATACGATTATTGTGTTTCATAGCGATAATGGAGGACATTTAAAACCAACAACCAATGTACCGTTAAGATCAGGAAAAGGAAGTGTTTATGAAGGAGGGGTAAGGGTTCCGCTAATTTTTAAATGGAAGGATAAGATAAAAAAAGGATGCGTTTCTAAGGATTTGGCAATTTCTGCTGATATAATGCCAACTTTATTAGGTTTGATTGAGAATGAAAACTCTTTACCCAAAGGCATTGATGGGATGGATTTAAGTTCTGTTTTATTAGAAGGAAAAAAGAGTAAAAGGAAAACACTTTACTGGCATTACCCACATTACCATAAAGGAGGGGCTAAGCCTTACAGTGCTATTAGGAAAGGAGATTGGAAGTTAATTCATATTTATGAAGAAGATAATTTACAATTGTATAATTTAAAAAGTGACTTGGGTGAAACCCTAAATTTAGCTCTTAAGGAACCTAAAAAAGCAAAAGAGTTATTAGCCGATTTAAATAAATGGCGAAAAAATGTAAAGGTACAGGTACCAACCATAAATCCTAATTATGATGCTGCCAAAAAGTGATTTTAATATTTAAAACGCCTTTTTGTAATGCCTAGGTCATGAACTTTTTTTGCATTGGTTAGAATATATCTCCATAAACCACTTCCACGAATGGCTAGAGATTTCATTTTTTCTACCTTGTTTTTACCTGTGTTTTCGTAAGAGTATTTTAACTCTTCCCCTGTTTTAGATAATTTAATAATAATGTATTCGTCCCCAATTTGAAAAAAATCAATATCCGATTGACCACTAATATTATTGTATTTTTTCATCCTGTTAATTAAGTGATTAAAAATGATTTAAACGAAAGTTAAATACATTTTTTTATAGTCTAAATAGCAGTTTTTTTAATTCCTTTTCTTAGAGTTTTACTATGGTTAAAAGTAAAGAGGAATTTGATAAAGCTTATTCATCTATTTTGTGAAAAGGCTGTCTGTATAAGAAAACTATAAGCATTGCTCCAATAATCATTATCGTAAAGAAACTTATTAGTGCCAAAGAATAGTAGATGTCGTGGGTGAGCCACTGTGTTACATCTCCACTTGTTTTGTATTTAGGTATGGTAATAATTTTGTTTTGATCGTATTTTAAAATTGCCTTTATTGGATAAGTGATACTGTCTAATGAAATTACAATGTATGTAAGCAAAGGGTAAAACCAGAATTTCTCAGAAAATTTATAGCTTGATGGGTATTGTTTGTTTCGG
This sequence comes from Wenyingzhuangia sp. IMCC45574, assembly GCF_054182685.1. Lineage (NCBI taxonomy): Bacteria > Pseudomonadati > Bacteroidota > Flavobacteriia > Flavobacteriales > Flavobacteriaceae > Wenyingzhuangia > Wenyingzhuangia sp. IMCC45574. The sequence goes on from NZ_CM135169.1 coordinate 2,822,118, forward strand.
GTGTATAGAAAGAACAAGGTATAGATAATTAACATACAAAAATACCAAGCCACAAAGTTCTGAATGGGTACTCCAAAATAATTGCCTCCATTTTTCCAAGTCCATAAACCTATTATTGTTGAATTCAATGGGGTGAATGTTAAATTCCAAGAAACCATAAAAAAAGCGGCCATACTAGGGATTAGAAACATGTCTTTTGGACTGTAGTTTTTGGTCATTCTATTACAAATAATATGAGAAAGTACCCAAGAAAGATAACCTACAGAGAAGTATGAAAATACAATCAAAATAGGGACTTTTCCTAGTTTGACAAGCAACTTGTCGGTGTAATAGTAGTTTCCAAAAGGGAAGCCAGTCTCAATGCTTAAAGACTCCATACTCCAAGAAATCATAAAGGTGATTAAAAAGAATATGAGAGTAGTTTTTTTGTTGTACCAAAGTTTACAATGGAATACAGAAATAACGAGGGGTATTAAAATGACTATATCTGTCCAGATGTTAGATTTGAAAGTAACGTTTAAAAAGTTTTTTAAGATGACACATGTAAAATATAAGCTTATAAGTGCCAAACTTGTGAATTTAAACTTTTTAAATATTGAAATATTCATATTTTATGCTCGTATTTATTAAGGGGGTATCTCAAAAATAGGAAATTAATTAAGATATATGCAAAAACACCACAACAGTATGTGTATTAGAAAACATACTATTGTGGTGGCAGAAATTTAATAAGATTAAGGTATTTTACTGTTTTAAGAATCTCTTAAATACAAATCCTTTATTGGTATCTAGCTTTAAAATGTAAACTCCACTTGCTAAATAAGTAGTAAACTTGGTTGAGGTAGTTGTAAAAACTTTACTTCCGGTATAGTCTAAAATCTCTATAGAATCTATTTGAAAAGGAGATTTTATAGTCAGTTGATTTTGGTTTTGAATTACTTTTACTTCTTTAGATAAAGAATTGATTAAAGGATTACTTAAATCTGAGTTTTTAATAGTATAAGTGTTTTCGTTAACTCCTGTCGGTATTATATTACTAAGCGATAAATTAGTGTAAGACTGAATGGTGTTAGTAGGATTAATTGATAGAGTAATAATTCCATCTAGGTCAGCTAAGTTACCTCCAGAAATAGTTATAGTAGCATTGGTGGCATCAGATTTAAAAGTTTCTAGTATTCCTTGTTGATTGTTTACTTCTACCTGTTTTGCAGTTACTAATTCTTTCAATCTTTTCACTGCATCACTCTCACTATTCTCTATAGCCGTTTTTTGATTCAAAAGATTTGTTTTGAGTTGAGCTAGAATAGTTAGCATTTGCCTAGCTTCAACTTCCTTACTCGGATCGGTTGCAAGTACGTTATTGGCTTCTGTTTCTAGTTGAACTATTATTAGCAGTTCTTCGTTAATGCTTTTTAAAATTGAAGCTTTATTGGCTTCATGGGAGGCAATAGCAGCAGATAATTGAGTATTTAATGAGTTTAGTTCAGCAGTTAAGGCATTCAATTTATTTGTATTAGAGTCAAGATCACTAAGCCTAAAATTTGTAGAGGTACTAATTGTAGCTGAGGTTCCAGAAATTAAAAAGTCTGAATCCAAGACCCCTTTAATGGCTTGGTTAAAAGTAATGGTAAAAGAGACTTCATCTGCATCTGTCGTTTCGTCTAAATTTCTTGTGATAGAAACAATTTCTAAGGGATTTGTGTCTTCTGTTCTTGTAAAATTACTTTTTGCAAAAAGAATGTTTGACACTAAAAGATAATAGAATAATAGAAATGTATTTTTTTTGTCCATAGTAAATTAAAGTTTCGGACAAAAGAAATAGTAAGTCGTAAAAATTATCTCATCCCACAGGGGTGAATTTTAAGAAAAGGCTTTCCCGTTTACCACAACAGGCTGTTTTTTATATAGTTATGAGGGCTAAATCTTTTCGGTTTTGAATGTCTAATTTTTCGTAGATATTGCGAATATGAGACTTTACCGTATTGATGGAAATGAATAAATTTTCGGCAATTTGCTTGTTAGTGCTATTGTTTACCAGCTCTGAAAGTACTTCTTTTTCTCTATTGGTAAGATTGTATTTATTAGCTAAAGCATCTACGTTTATTTTGCTTCCAGTCTCGTTTTTTTGGAGTTGAGAAAGGTAAATATGCAAACGTTTTTTCATTAATTCATTTTCCAATAAAATGAATTTGTTTTGTCTAATAATAGCGTATGTTAATACGATTGTTTCAACAACCAATCCAATTTTTAACAAGTTTCCAGAATTTTCAATTACTTGAATATAAATTGGGTTGAACAAAATGTGAAAAAAAGCAGTTATCATAGCTAAAGAAGTACCTAGAGTGAAATATAGAATACTCTTTTGGTGTTTAATGATAAAGAAAGATAGAATCCAAAAAGATAATAAGGTAAAAACACTAATAGTGTTAGAAAATGTAATCCAAAAAACATCTTTATGGAAGAAATACCCTAGAAAAATGAATAGTTGTGCAACAACTATGTAGATAAGAATCTTATTAGTTTTAGGGAAGTATTTTTTTAAGTCGACAAACTCTTTAAAATACAGGAAACAAGAAATTATGTTTAAGTGATGGAAAAACACATCAAAATCGTAGGTAAACAAACAGTTTTTAACATAGGGGTATAGCAATCCTTCGTGATACGCAATCGTGATATTGGTACTAACAACAAAAGCCAAATAGTATAAGAACAGAGAATTTCGAAGGTTGACGTAAAAAATGATATTTAGGATAATGATCATACCAATCAACCCAAAATACAAACTAGAGTGAATTAAATAACTCTCAGATTTATGAGCTCTATTGATAAATTCACTTTGCGGAATCTTGTTTTGTGCTTGTATTACTTTTTGACTTTCTTCCCAGTGTTCTGCAATGTATTCTTCATAGGGTGTTACGGGAGTTTGGTAACAGTTGGTCAGTAATAAAAGAAAAAACAGATATAAGAAATTCCTTTTTAGCATTTTAAATCAAGCTTTTAACTTCCTCAAAATCCAAACCTCCATAATTCCCTGAACTCATTAATAAAGTAGCCGAATTGGCTAAATTCTGAGAAAATAGAAACTCTTTAAAAGCTTCAGGATTGGTATAAATAATTAAATCCTCTCTTTTAAAAGCTTCTTTAATTTGCTGTTCTGTAACTTCCTCTAATTGTTTAATGACAACTGCTTTAGGCGAGTAAAAAACAACCGCTTTGTCTGCTTTGTCCAAAGCTCCAACATACTCGTTTAAGAATACAGCATTTAAGCTGCTGTACGTATGCAGTTCTAAACAGGCTAAAACAGTTCTATTGCTATATTGATTTTTAACAGCAGTTGTAGTTGCAGCTACTTTACTAGGAGAGTGAGCAAAATCTTTAAAAATTACAGCGTTGTTACTTTCTGCAATTTTTTCCAAACGTTTGCTAGCTCCTTTAAAACTTTCAATAGCTTCGTAGAATTCTTCTTCTCCTACCCCCATGTGTTGACAAATCCATTTTGCACCTGCTAAATTTTGTAGATTGTGTTTTCCGAAAATTTCCAAAGGCATATCTCCTTCTGGAGTTTCCAACAAAGTGGTACCGTCATCAATGGTGTAGTCTGGAGTTTGGTAAGGGTATTTTTTTACAGGATTTGTAGAAGATTCTACAACCTGTTTTACATTTTCATCCTCTTCGTTATAGACCATAATTCCACCAGGAGTTAGGCTGTCTGTAAAAATGGAGAATTGTTCCATATAGTTTTCAAAAGTGGGAAATACGTTTATATGGTCCCAAGCAATTCCGCTTAATAGGGCAATATTAGGTTTGTATAAGTGGAATTTTGGTCTGCGATCTATGGGGCTCGATAAATACTCGTCACCTTCTAAAACCATAAACTCATTTTGGGTAGTTAAATGCACCATAGTGTCAAAGCCTTCTAATTGAGCACCAACCATATAATCTACCGAAATTTCATGATAGTTTAATACATGAAGAATCATAGAGGTAATAGTAGTTTTTCCATGAGAACCCCCAATAACTACACGAGTTTTGTCTTTAGATTGCTCGTATAAAAACTCAGGATATGAATAAATGGTTAGCCCTAATTCTTGAGCTCGTAACAATTCAGGATTATCTGGTTTGGCATGCATTCCTAAAATTATGGCATCCAAATTGTTATTAATCTTTTCTGGAAACCACCCAAACGACTCTGGTAACAACCCATGTTGGTCTAAACGAGACTTAGAGGGTTCAAAAATAGTATCGTCGCTACCTGTAATTTGGTATCCTTTTTTATGTAAAGCAATGGCTAGGTTGTGCATGGCACTTCCGCCAATAGCAATAAAGTGAATGTTCATAGAAATGCAATTGAAATGTAAAAGTAGTTATTTAACATACTATTTTAAATAGATTCTATAAAAAACACTATTTTAAAACTCAAAAAAAATTACTGTTCATGAAAAAAATCTTCTTTCTAGTATTTGTCAGTATTACAATTCTTGTATCTGCACAGAGTCCATCTAAAACCTATCAAAAACTATGGCAGAAAGTTCAAATAGATGAGTTAGACTTATTACCAAAATCTGCTTTACAAAAAGTTGATGAGATATATAAACTAGCTAAGAAAGAGCAAAATGAACAACAGCAAATCCGTTGTTTAATTTATCAAAGTAAATTCTCATTAGCATTGGAGGAAAATGCACAATTAAAAGTTGTGAAAAACTTTAAGGCCGCAATCGTTCACACTAAGAGCAAAGCAAACAAGGCAATTCTTAACAGTATGTTAGCGCATTTATATTGGGGGTATTACAACAGAAATAGATGGAAGATATATAATAGAACCAAAGTAACTGGAACTGATTTAGGAGATGATATTAAGAAATGGGATGTTTCTAAATTGATACAAGAGACCAAAAAGTGTTTTAAAGCATCATTAGTAGACGAGGATTTGTTACAAACTCTTTCTGTAAAGGATTATGAAGAATTAGTAGATGTAAAAGAAAACGTATCGTTTTATAGACCAACTTTGTATGATTTTTTAGCGCATAGAGCCATTCAGTTTTACAAAGACACCCAAAGTAGTATTACACAACCTAAAGAACCTTTTTTAATTGATGATGTTAGTTATTTAGAAGAAATTGAAACGATTGAACTAAAGACAAAAGATGTTGATTCAAACAAATTTTTAACGCTACAATTGTTTCAGAAACTGATTCAGTATCATCATAAAAAAGGAAATAGAGAAGCTTATTTTAAAGTGCTATTCCAAGCATTAGAATACATAAAAGATAGAAGTGTTTTCAGTACCGATAGAAATGTAAAACTAGACCTTCTAGAAAAATTGACGAAAGAGTATCCTTTAACAAAAGAGAACAATCTTTTATATTTTGAAATTGCCAAAACAAAGTATGGTTTGTTTAAATATAAAGAGTCGTTGGCATTGTGTAATCAAATTATTGAGAATGACTCTTTGTCTAGTGCAGCTATAAACTCCAAAGATATTAAGAGGAATATCTTAAGGCAAAAGCTAGATACACGTATAGAAAGCTATATTCCAGTCAATAAAAAAAGTAAAGCACTCATTACCCATAGAAACATAAAAGAAGTTTCTTTTTCTATAGTAGAGTTGAGTAAGCAGGTAAGTGACTCGCTTTACAACAATAGAAAGATTTCAAAAAAGACAGATTTCATCAAACGTATTCCTAAGTTGTTGGAATGGAAAGAAATATTGAAAGAAGTAAAAGATTATAAAGAGCATCAAACAGAGGTTTTAATTCCAGAACTATCTCAAGGAAAGTATCTTTTAATAGGAAAAGCTAAGGGGCAAAACAATTACTCTTTTAAAGAGTTTCAGGTAACCAATTTAAGTTTCTTAAAACTTAAAGATGGAATGTTTCAAGTAGTTGATAGGTGGACAGGTGCACCAGTGGCGAATGCTAAGGTGAATCTGTATCAAAAGAAAGATCGTTGGATGAAAAGAGGCTTGAATAAAAACTTTGTTACAGATGCTAACGGAGCTTTTGTTTATCCGTCAAAATATAGATTCTACAGTGTAAGAGCAACGGTTAGTACGGATAATGATAAAGCTGTTTTTAATTCTTTTTCGGTTGATAAAGATTATGATAACGATGATGAGGAGGAAATAGAGGATAAAGCTTTTGTGTTTACAGATCGAAGTATTTACAGACCGGGTCAAACAGTTTATTTTAAAATCATTTGGATTCGCAAAAAAGGGCAACAGGTAAGTCCAGTTGTTAATGAAAATATAGAGATTTTAGTAGAGGGACCAAATGGTGATGAGGTTAAGGAGTTAGAATTAACACTAAATGAATATGGAACAGTAGCAGGAAGTTTTACATTACCAAAAACAGGCTTAACAGGGAGGTATCGTTTTGAGTTAGATGAAGATTTTGATGAGTATATAGATGATTTACGTACATACAATGATACTTTTTCTGTTGAGGAATATAAAAGACCTAAGTTCGAGACTGCTTTTAATCCAGTTAAAGAGTCCTTTAAAGTAAATGATTCTGTAAAAGCTGTAGGAACAGCAACTGCATTAGCAGGAAGTAATATTACCGATGCCAAGGTGAAGTACAGAGTGGTAAGAAAAGCGAAATATCCGCGTTGGTGTTGGTGGATGCCTAGAGTAAATAATCGCCAAGAGATTGTTCAAGGAGAAACGACAACTGATGCGAATGGGAAATATACCGTACCATTTAAAGCAATTCCAGATCCTACTATTGATAAAAAGAGCCAGCCTACTTTTTATTATACCGTTTATGCGGATGTAACGGATGTGAATGGCGAAACTAGAAGTACTGAAACCGAGGTGAAAGTTGGCTATCATACCATGAGTTTATCGTTAACTACTTTAGATCAATTAGAAGTTAGTAGAAAAGATCATGAAATTCATATAAGCACAGAGAACTTAAATGGAGAAGTCGTAGCAGCGAAAGGAGCTTTAAAAATATACAAGTTGATTGCTCCAACGTTTCCACAAAAAAATAGAGCCTGGAACAAACCAGAGTATTCTAATATTTCTAAAGAGGATTATAATATCTATTTCCCCAATGAAACATTTGAGAATGTTGAGAATCCAAATAAGTGGGAAAAAGGGGAGTTAGTTTTTAATAGAAAATTTGATACAGCTAAAGAGAAATCAATTGCCTTCAAGAGAATTAAAAGATGGAAAACAGGAAAGTATCTTATTGTAGCCGAAAGCAAGGATGCCTGGGGACAGGAGGTAATAGATGAAAAGATTATTGACTTGGTAGATAAAAAAGCAAAGAAAGTAGCCGATCAGCAATTGTTTCATTTGTCGTTGGATAAAGAAAGTTATCAACCTAAAGATTTTGTAGAGCTTTCTATAGGTTCAGGATCTAAAGACATGACTGTATATGTTGAGGTGGAGAAAAATTACCAAACTTTTTCTAAGCATACCATTCATTTAAATAATGACATTAAGAGACTAAAAATTCCTGTTTCTGAATTTGATAGAGGAGGATTTGCTATAAAGTGGCATTACGTTAATTTAAATACGGTAAAGAGTGGTGTTCAAATAGTTTCTGTTCCTTACAAGCCAATGGACTTAAAAATAGAAACACTTACGTTTAGAGATAAACTAGAACCTGGGGCTAAACAAAAATGGAGCTTTAAGGTAACTGGGGCTGATAAAGAAAAAGTGACTGCAGAGTTGTTGGCTTCTATGTATGATGCTTCTTTGGATCAGTTTAAAAAGCATAGATGGAATTTTAATCTTAGGAATTTAGAAACGTATAGAGCTTATAATTATATATCATCACACTTAAGTTTTGGAACCAAAACTATTCATATAATTCCAAGGAGCTATAGGAGTTATTATTATAGCCATAGTATAAGGGCTAACGAATTTAAGTGGTATGGCTTTAGTTTTGTTGGAAATAAATCGAAAAACAGCAACTATTTAAGTAGTATAAAACTTGAAAGAATTGAGTATGATGGTGAAGCAATGGGTGTTGTAACAGATGTGAATAATAAACCATTAATTGGGGTAAGTGTTTCTATAAAAGGGACAAATTATAACGCAATTACAGATTTCGATGGGAATTTTAAAATAAAAGCGAAAAAAGGAGATGTATTGGTTTTTGAATTTATAGGGTATAAGACAGCAAAATTTAAATGGGAGTCAAAATCTGGGTTTAAAATGGTTCTAAATTTAGGCTCTAGTGCTTTGGATGAGATAGTTGTTGTTGGTTACGGAAGTCAAAAGAAGAAGGAATTAACTGGAACTGTAACAGTAGTGAAAGCTGAGAAATTAGCAAAATCTGGTGTAGCAGATGTAGAGCAAGCTTTGCAAGGACAAGTTGCTGGTGTAAATGTTGTTGCTTCCTCGGGAGCTCCAGGAGAAGAGTCTAATGTCCTTATTAGGGGTTATACATCCTTGTTAGGTGGAGATAAGAGTCCTCTTTATGTTGTAGATGGTGTTCCTTACGATAAAGACCCTAAACTGAATATAGCTGAAATAGAAAGTATTGATGTGATTAAGGATGCAGCTTCGGTAGCTATTTACGGAGCAAGAGGAGCGAATGGAGTAATTATCATCACCACCAAAGCAGGTTTGAAAAAACAAGAACAAGCATTGGCAAACGTAAAAGCTAGAACGAATTTTAACGAGACGGCTTTTTTCTTTCCACAACTAAAAACCAACGAAAAAGGGGAGGTTTCTTTTGAATTTACCATGCCAGAAGACTTAACACGTTGGAAGTTACAATTATTGGCTCATGACAAGCGATTGTATACAGGTTATAAGAGTTTAACCACCGTAACACAAAAACAGTTAATGGTAATTCCGAACACTCCAAGGTTCCTAAGAGAGGGTGATGAAATTACCTTAAGCACAAAGATCTCCAATTTAGGAGATGAATTCCAACAAGGAAGAGTCAAACTAGAATTAACCGATGCTATTACTGGAAAAAACGTAGATGGATTGTTGCAAAATACTGAAGCAAGTCAAGCTTTTTCGGTCGCTAAAAAAGGAAATACTTCAGTGTCTTGGAATCTACAAATTCCAGAAAATGTGAGTGCTGTGCAATACAAAATTGTAGCGGCTAGTAATGAGTTTTCAGATGGAGAGCAAAATGTATTACCTGTATTGTCTAACCGAATGTTGGTGACAGAAACATTGCCTTTGTGGGTAAATGGAGGGCAAACTAAGACTTTTACTTTAGATGCATTAAAAAATAATACATCTAGGACTTTAAAACATCATCAAGTAAGTTTAGAGATAACTTCTAATCCTGCTTGGTATGCAGTGCAAGCATTGCCTTATTTAATGGAGTATCCACATGAGTGTGCAGAGCAAACCTTTTCTAGGTATTATGCAAATCAGTTGGCAAGTCATATTGTAAATACGAATCCAAAGGTTAAAGAAGTGTTTCAACAATGGGCTTCCTCAGAAGCATTGGTAAGTAATTTAGAAAAGAATCCAGAGTTAAAATCTATAATTATTCAAGAAACTCCTTGGTTACGAAGTGCTCAGTCAGAAACGGAGCAAAAAAAGCGTATGGCTTTGTTGTTTGATCTGAGTAAAATGGAGGGAAATTTAGACAGTGCAGTAAAAAAGCTAGACAAAATGCAAATGGGGAATGGAGGTTTTCCATGGTTTACTGGTTCAGATTATGCCAATCCCTATATTACACAACATGTGGTACAAGGTTATTGTCATTTAAAACAACTGGGTGTAGAGATAGAGGGCAAGAAGGTAGAAAAAATGATAACAAAAGCTCAGCAATTTTTAGATGAAGAGTTGTTAGCACGTTATCAAAGACTCTTGAAAAGAGCAGCAGAGCTAAAAAACAAAGCAGAAACAGAAAAAGAAGGAATCCAAAAATCACAAAGTTATCTCGCTAGGAAACATTTATATAGTTTTGAGTTACAATACTTATATGTATTAAGTTTTAATCCATCAAAAAAGAAAGAGGGGCAGTTGCAAGAAGCAATAGCTTATTACACCAACCAAGCAAAGGAGTTTTGGAAAGAAGAAACCTTGTATGATAAAGGGTTGTTGGCCTTAATTCATTACAGGAATGGTAAGCAAAAGGTAGCAAATAGCATCGTGAAGTCCTTAAAAGAAAACTCGGTGTTGAGTGAAGAAATGGGACGTTATTGGAAAGAAAATAAAGCCAGTTGGTTCTGGTACAGAGACCCAATTGTTACACAGAGTTTATTGATAGAAGTATTCTCGGAAATAGAAGATAACACCCTGTTTGTAGATGAATTAAAACAATGGTTGTTAAAGAATAAACAAGTACAGCGTTGGAAAACTACCAAAGCAACTACAGAAGCGGTGTATGCTTTGTTGTTACAAGGGTCGGATTGGTTGTCTGTAGAAGAAACGGTTGACGTTAAAATAGGAGGGAAGCCTATTCCTGCTGAGAAAATGAATGCTGTAAAAGTAGAAGCAGGAACAGGGTACTTTAAAACGATCTGGAAGGCTAATGAAATTTCATCTGATTTAGGAGAGGTTACGTTAACCAAGAAGCAAAAAGGAGTTGCTTGGGGTGGATTGTATTGGCAGTATTTTGAGGATTTGGATAAAATTCAACAGTCAGAAACACCGTTGAGCATAAAGAAAGAAGTGTACTTGAAAAAGAATACAGACAATGGACCAACCTTAGTTTCTTTGGATGATACTTCGTTAAAAGTAGGAGATTTATTAACGGTAAGAATAGAGTTAACCACAGATAGGAAAATGGAATTTATTCACATGAAAGACATGCGAGCTGCTGGTTTAGAACCGGTAGATGTTATTTCTAAATACAAATGGCAAGACGGTTTGGGGTATTATCAGAGTACAAAAGATGCAGCTACTCATTTCTTTTTTGATAGAATTCGTAAAGGAACCTATGTGTTTGAGTACGATTTAAGAGTTAGTCACAAAGGAGTGTTTAGCAATGGAATTACAAACATAGAGAGTATGTATGCTCCAGAATTTAGTAGCCATAGTAAAGGAATCAAAATAAAAGTAGAGAATTAGATATTAGAATTTAGAAGCTAGAGGGGTAAATAATTCTTCTTCTTGATTATTTTTAATATGGATTCTAGGTCATCGAGTTGTCTGTGCTGAGCTTAGACGAAGTGTCGAGATGTAAAATATTAAAGGTTTCAAAAGGGTTTAACTAGAAGTAAACAAATAACCAATAGATAACGTATCTTTGAACCCACAAAAATTAGTGATATGGACTTAAATGTAATCCCAAAACTTAAACATACCAATTCTGATAACTTCTTTTTATTAGCAGGACCTTGTGCTATTGAAGGAGAAGACATGGCATTGAGAATTGCTGAACAAGTGGTGAAAATCACAGATAAACTAGAAATTCCTTATGTGTTTAAGGGGAGTTTTAAAAAGGCAAATCGTTCTCGTATAGATAGCTTTACTGGAATTGGAGATGAGAAAGCTTTGAAAATATTACGTAAAGTATCCGAAACGTTTGATGTACCTACGGTAACAGATATTCATGAGGTAGAAGATGCTGCTAAGGCTGCTGAGTATGTAGATGTATTACAGATTCCTGCTTTCTTAGTTCGTCAGACAGACTTAGTCGTAGCTGCTGCTAAAACAGGTAAGGTAGTCAACTTAAAGAAAGGACAGTTTATGAGTCCGGGTGCTATGCAGCATGCCGTACAAAAAGTAAAGGATGCAGGTTCTGAAAAAGCATGGGTTACCGATAGAGGAACTATGTTTGGATATCAAGATATGATTGTAGATTTTAGAGGAATTCCAGAAATGAGAGAATTTGCTCCTACAGTGTTGGATGTTACACATTCGTTACAGCAACCAAATCAAACTAGTGGAGTTACAGGAGGTAGACCAGATATGATTGGTACTATTGCCAGAGCAGGAATTGCTACTGGTGTTGATGGTTTATTTATAGAAACACATTTTGATCCAGCAAACGCAAAGTCTGATGGAGCAAATATGTTAGATATCCAATATTTAGAAAAACTATTGACAGATTTAACCGCAATTAGAAAAGTGATAAATACACTTTAGTTAAAGCTTCTTGCAGATAGAATAATTATTTTCATTAAAATATTGACAATGTGTGGGTTATGTGCTTTGTAATTTGTGCATTGTCATTTTTTGTATTATATTTACATATGTTAATATAACATATGCCCTTTTATTTGTTTCGTTTTTTAAAACGAGACACAAGTATATCAGTTACTTATTTACTTACCTCTATTAGAAAAAGAAAGAGTTTGCGTTCTTCTGCTTAAAAGTAGGAGAAAGTTGATTTGAATTAAAACTAATAGAATTCTCCAACTTAATTTAGAGCTTTTTGTTAGTTGTTAATAAACGAAACTAATGTTGAACTAACTAAATATTTGTAAGTATGAATGTAAGTAAAGACACAACACAAACCTTATACGCTTTTGTAGCTGTAGTAGCATGGTTTATAGTCTTAGCTCTAGTTGCTTTTTTTGTAGTCTAATTTGATACAGAAAAATAAAATCGGTTACTCACTTTTAAATCCTAAGAGTGCAATGTACTATTTGTTTCTATAAGAATTTAGAGACAGGATATGCTATGCTTTAATGCTCAATTTTTGTATTTTGTGTAGAGAAATAATTACATTTGCAATCTTCTTTGAAATTTTGGGGGTGACTGGTTTTGACAGCGAGATCAATTGACTAGTAAGCATGCCGAGAGATGGAGCTCATTCTCGTAAATCGAGGTTCCACAACAATAAACGGTGAAGAATCTTTCGCCATGGCTGCCTAATTTCCGAATCACAGTAGGAACTGGCCTAGGCTCACAAGGTGAGCAAGCTATGCATCTCTTGTAAGCGCTGATAGACCGCGTGCAATTTAGAGATGTCGTAAAAGTCTAAATAGGAAAGGTATCACTTAGCTGCTTTTCCGAAACTAAATAAGTTAAGCTTAAAGTAAGTTGTTTTTGACTAGCTTTTCGTCGAAAATTTGATAAAAACTAAGCATGTAGAAAGCTACGAAGTTGCTTGTTTGGACCCGGGTTCGATTCCCGGCACCTCCACTAATTCTGTTGAAACCCCTAGTATTTACTAGGGTTCTTTTTTTTAGGTGACAAAATGGGTGACATTTTGTTTTCTGTTTATTATTTCTGTTTGTTATAAAAATTCACTAAAATTATAGTCAAATATAGTTAATAATGAGCTTTGTAATTGAAATCAAAAATGAGTTAACAACAAAATATACTGAATACAATAGAAGAAGACAGTATTGTAAAATAGAGTCTTTAATAAAAAGTTGCTTGTTAAGTCACACAATTTTAAAAGCTCATAATGAATTAGATACTACACAGATTCAATCTATAGGTCTTTTTGCCAAGTCATTAAAGTTTCAAGAAATGTTTAATAATGATTTCTCTATTTACTCGGAGGTATTTAAAAACAAGATGTGTGAAGCCATTTATAACTTTAGTACAGATTTTGAATTTACTAAAGAGAATATTTTATCTCATGGCTTGAGACCAGGTTTCAATAAGTTTACTGTAGGTTCTTTTTTGAAATATATTGAACAAAAATTACCTTATTTAATATTATTATTAGACTCAGAGTTAGATGATGAACATGACAATCTTAATCCATTTGAGAGAAACCAGAGATATATAAATAAAGAGTCTAAGAAATTCATCAATGCCAATAAAGACTTTTTTGCTTACATAAAGACAGAATATTCATTCCCGCTTTGCCAAGTTTTAATAGAAAAAGGTCTTTATGATTCGAAGACTAAAAGAATTATCACTAACCAATTTAAAAGAAAATATGATTTTGGTGTTTTTGTAAAGAAACTAAATGATTTATCAATTTTAGATTGGACTAAAGTAAGTAAAGATAATGGAATTGCTAACGGATTATATCCAAGTTCCAAAAAGTTTTTTAATACTTCTTTTGCAAAAAATAACTTTACAAATAAAATCAATAAAGAGTTAGACTCAAATGATTTAAGTTTTTATGACTATTTATCGTTTTTAGACAAGTTAAAACAGTAAATCCAGATTCAAATCCAATAAATCCAAAGTTTATTATAGCTATATAAGAAGTTTGCTCATGAAATTTTAAATAAATAATATCATGAGTAATTACATGTCAAATCCGTTTGAGCATATCTATAAAGAGTTGTTCAAACTCAATGAAAAGTTTGATTTGGTCTTAAATCAAGCTGAAAACGAACGTAAAAACAAACTCTTTACTGTTGAAGAAGCATCGGAGTTTTTCCGTGTGGACGTTCAAACTACGAGAGCTTATATTAAGAAAGGCTTAATAAAAGGACAGAAAGTTGGGAGAAAGATTTTGATCCCATATTCTGAAATTTTTGATTCAATGGATGAAGTGAAAAGTCTTAAATATAAGCGTGTAAGTTAAGTATGGGGGATAAAGAAAAAAGTTCCCATTCGAATAATGAAGATTCAAACAGGAACTCTAAAAAAAGTCAAAACAAATATACTTTTCCTTTTCATGTATTTCCAGAGAAAATACAAAAAGTTTCAAAATACTTTGTCGATTATTATAGCTTTTCACCAGACTTCTTGGGTAGTTGTATGTTATTAGCTTTTTCATCTTCAATAGGTAAATCATACTCTCTTAGTGTATTGGAAGGTTGGAATACTTACTGTAATCTGTTTTTAGTCATTGTAGGTGATGCAGGAACGTGTAAGACACCAGTAATGAAATTATGTATGAAGCCTTTAAAGGATATTGATAAGGAAATTTACAAAGAGTATAAGTCTAAGTGTAAAGATTATTCTTCAGATAAGGAGTCTAAAATTAAGAAGCCGTCATTTATTAGATTGTTGTACTCAGATTTTACTCCAGAGGTTTTGATGCAAGCATTAGAAGAATCAAAAAAGTCTGTAACTATTTATGTAGATGAAATATTGAGCTGGTTAAAAAATATGAATAGATATCAATCATCTGGAGAGCTAGAGAGTTACTTAAGCCTTTGGAGCGGTAACAGTTTTACAAAGGATAGAGTAAGTTTAGAAAGTATCAGTGTTGAAAAACCTTTCTCAAATGTTTTAGGTGGTATTCAACCTAAGAAAATTAATGAACTTATGAGGAATGGGAATGAGGATAATGGTTTTGTAGATAGGATTCTATTTGCTTACCCTGAGCAAATAGATAAAAATAAGTGGCCTCTAGTTGAAGGGGATTCAGAAGCTTATAAATTGTATTCTGAAGTCATAAATAAGCTTTATAATTTAAAAGGAAGTCGGGTTCTAAATTTTTCAGAGGCTGCTAGGAAGAAGCTTTTTAATTGGCAGCACTCTAATCAAGTTTATAATTTCGAGGGGTTTGAATTAGGAGCATCAGCAAAATTAGAAGAATATTCTGCGAGGTTCTCATTACTACTTCAGGTTCTATCAGATGTAACACTTGAAAAAGAGTCTACTGTTGTTGGAGTAGATGCCGTTGAAGGAGCTATGTGTTTAGTAGAATATTTTTATGAAAATACTTTTAGAATAAGATCAAAAAAACATTTTTCTTATTTAGATACTCTAACAAAGGAACAGTTGCATGTTTATACGATTTTGAATGAGGAGTTTACGACTTCTGATATGAAAAATGCTGTGAAAGGTTTTTTAAGAGAACGAGCGATGTATAACTTTTTAAATAATACAAAATTGTTTGAAAGAGTTTCTAAAGGGCATTATAAAAAGATAATAAAAATTATAAAAGACTAGATTTTGTGTGCATAACGTGCACAATATGCAGTATTGAATTAGTAGTCTGAAAAACTGTGTTTTAGAGTTGTTTCTTACTGCATTTGTTTTGCACGTTATGTACTTTCTTATTATTTGAAAAAAGCTGCATTGTTTCTGCAGGCATTCTGCATTGCTAAAACGTTTGCAAGCTATTGATTTTATTGATAACTGCATGATATGCACAAACTGCAAGTAAAAATGAATTGTCAACAAGCGAAAAAAGTTCCTGTCATTAATTATATAGAGTATAAAGGCTATGATTATACCAGTTATACCAATCATTTTAAACTTAAAAGTCCTTTTAGAAAAGAAAGAACCCCAAGCTTTGTAGTGTATAAAAAGAACAACATTTGGATAGATTTTGGAGCTTCTAAAAGAGGTGATATTATTGACCTGGTGTGTTTGGTAGAGCGTTGTACTATCAACGAAGCTTTGGTGATTGTTTCTAGCTTGGGAAGTTCTCTTTCTTCTTTAGGGCAAAAGACTATAAAACTTAATTGCCAAGAAGAAGAAAAAGATTATGTCATAAAGAAAGTAGTTGAGCTAAAAACAAAATCATTAATAGCTTACGTAAAGTCGAGGAAAATAGATTTGGAGCTTGCTAAACTGTATTTAAAAGAAATTCATTACACCCATAAGGAGAAGTATTATTATGGGGTTTGTTTTTTAAATAATTCAAAAGGTTACGAGGTTAGAAACCCTTATTATAAAGGAACGTTAATAAATAAAGACATAACTACCTTTTTAAATGATTCTGAAAGCATTGTTGTTTTTGAAGGGTGCTTTGATATGATGAGTTATAAAACTTTGAACAGAGAGTCTAATGAAAGTTTATTGATATTAAACTCTTTATATAATTTAAAATTAGCATATCTAATTTTAGAACAGTTTTCAGTAATAAAGATGTGTTTAGATAATGATGAAAAGGGGAGTGAGACTTCGGGAAAAATAGTTCATAAATATCCAGAGAAAACGATAATTGATAAACGAGAAAAGTATCGTGGGTATGGTGATTTGAATGAATATTTAACCTCTAAATAGTAAAGTTGCAAGTTGTGTTTTCCGACACGGAAAACGAACTTGATTTTGTTAAACTAGGACGTTTATAAAATGAAAAATCTGCGCAACTTGATTTTTTTAAATAAAAAATAATGAAACAATCAGTAATAGGTTTAAGAAAAAAATTAACTAAAGAATTTGGTTTTGATAGTAATGAACTTCTTTTTTATGATGATGTCTTATACAATGACAATACAAGGAAAAAAATAAAAGAGACTGTTGAATACATAAATAGTAGGCCAAATCACTACAAAGAGATTTCACATAAAAAAAATGCCATTAAGAAACGTGTAAAAACGTTAAGAGAGCAATATTTCCCAAAAGAAAAAAGGACTGAGGGAGATACACACATTGGTTCCATTATAAAAACAAAAATTTTAAATCGTTAAATATTAATTCTTAAAAATTACAAAATGAAAAAGGTCTTATTTATTATGCTATTAAGTGTATTTAATTTGAAATGTTCAAACAAATAGCCATGCTGAAAATATAAAAAGCGTTGCAGATATAACGGATAAGTTACAAAGTCTTGATATTTCTAAGGATGCTAAAAAGATTGCAGGTAAAAAAGCTGAAATTTTAAAATGGAAACAAAAAGACCAGGTGTTTGTCTTGCTGGTTAAAGTAGGAAAGAAAAAGTATGAAGTTTACCTAAAGAATGCTATCTTAACTAGCGAAGTAAAACTATTAGAGTAAAAGGACATGAGTACGTTACGCTACCGCTAGGGTTCATTTTAAAAAACAATCCGTTTTAAATGAGCTTTTAAGCGTAAAAACGAATTATTTTTTAAAACGCAGAATTATTATGAGTAGATCATTTAAGAAGAATAAAATTCAAGGTATTACTACTGCTAAATCTGAAAAATACGACAAACAAAAAGCTAATAGAAAGTTTAGAAGAGTAGTAAAAGAGAAACTAGGTTCAAGTAGTGAAGAACTACCTCAAAGAAGGGAGCTTTCTAATGTTTGGAGTTTTGCGAAAGATGGGAAAGTTTATCGTCTTAACATGTTAGATAAAGATTTGAGAAAGTGATTTTTAACGAAATATGATAATCGATATCCGTTTTTTGTTAAATTTGCAATATGGAGTCTAACAAAAAAGCTGCTTTTGAATACTTTTTATTTAAAATTCTAGATAGAGAAAATATCTTAGAATCAAACGACTATAGTATATTAAAAGTAATGAAGCTTCTTTTTTTTACAGCTGCTGCTTCTGTTCAACTAGATGAAGAAGATTCAATTCTAGATGATGTTTTTAGTACGTTTAAGGCTCTTCCATTTGGGCATGTAGAGACTGAGGTCTATACATATCTAAAAGATGATTTTGCAGATAAAAATATTAAAATTAATAGTTCTTATTCAAAAATAATCAATCAAGAAAGGATTGTTGAGAATGCTGATATTCATTCTGTTGATAAGAAAATAGACAGAGCTATTGATCAGTTATACTTGTTAAATAAAGATTTGTTTTCTATGGCCGCGTTTGATTTAGTTGAATTAAGTCATAAGTGGTATTCTTGGCAGCATTATTATTCTATTGCGAGAGATAACGGTAGGTATAGTCAGTCTATTCCTTTGGAAGTAATAAAACAAGAGGAGCATTTCTTTTACTTATAAAAAATCGCTTGTGGAAACTCTTTTTAGTCAAAGTTTAGAAAAATTAAACTTTGATTCAACTATTGATGAATCAGATAAGACCATTGTTTTAAAGAAGTATCAAAATTCATTAAATGAAGTGTTTGATGAAGTGTTTGATTCTGTGTGTGTTTCATTACTGAAAGGTGAATACGTATGTGATGATTTATTGGAGGCTAAAATCAAGAAAATACATTCTGATATTGATTCTAAATTGCAAGGCTTAATTCAGTCAGATACGCTTCAAATTGAAGATGAACTCCTCTATTCTTTTCATGATGATATAACCTATATGAGAAAAGCATTTAAGATGCTTTTAGAGATGTACTTGTCATTCATAGATGTAATTCAAAAGGGTATTAAATCAAATGATCAAATAGAGGTAGTTGGAACTCAAACTTTTTATCAGTTTAGATCATTAGAAAAGAGGAGTGGGACTTTTTCTCTAATTTCAAAAAAAATTGAACTATTCGGTTTGTTTTTAGGTCTTAGCTTACTAGACTTTTTTTTCAATGAATCTTTAGATCAATATAAGGTATTGTTAAATATTGAAAGAAGAATAAAGCGTTTAACAAGATATTCGGAGTTTTGTGATAATGTTCTTAGGAAGATTTCATTTCTAAAGTATAAATGGGAAGTTAAATTTAAAAGAGATAGTACGTCTACAAATGGATTTGTAGTTTATGGTCAAGTTATAAACTTTGATAAAGTAGGTAAGCAGAATTTATTTAATAATTCAAAGTTAAATATTTGGAAAAAGTATATAGAGAATCATTATGAGATAGATGAAAAGTGGAAGGCAGGGGTGCGAGAAAATACATCGGCTTTATATGATGAGAATCTAAATGAGCTTAATGTTTTTCAAATGCATGCTTTGTTAAAATTTTCGAAGGACACAATACGTGACAATAATAAAATAAAAGATATTGTTGAGAAGAGTAAAGAGTTGATTTCAAGAAATCAGAACGAGAAGTATTGCTTTAAAAAAATATACTCTTATTGTTTGAATAATTATTTGTCAAGCATGGTAGATGTTCTTGATAAAGATTTGTTTGATAGTGAATTATATGATGGTATAAAGAACTTGAAAAGAGAAATAGACAATAATAACAACTTATGTAATAATTATAATTTTTTTTCTGATAGTAAGTATTTGGACTATTTGTTAAGACGTATTTCTAGGTATCTTGATTTTAATGAAGAACAAAAAAATATTTACAAAGATGTAATTGAAGTTGATATAAATGAAGTCGATGATATAATTAAGAATTCAAACGAGAAATTAATTTGGTCTAAAAAATATTTTAATTACGTGTTCTCATTACCTTATGAAGAGTGTTTAGTTGAAACTCCTAGTAAGAAGTTGAAACATATGTATTATGCCTCTTCCTTTGTCCTGCCAGCTCCCTCAAACAAAACACATCTTGATTTTGAAATATTATTGTCAGATGCAAATAATGTAATAAATAGCTTTATGATTTTTTCAAGATTTAGAAGAGAAGTTTCTGCATTTGATCGAAGTAAGTCTGAATTGAAAGAGGATATTAAAGATTTAGAAAGTGAAATGAAAACTAATAAAATCGATTCTATAGCAATTATAGGTGTATTTACAGCAGTAATTGCATTTGTAATGTCATCTATACAAAGTTTTAGTTTTATTAAGAATTTAAAAGATTCTCTTTTATTTATTTTTAGTGTAGGATCTACTTTGGTTATTTTCTTAAGTTTATTTACCGCTATAATTAAGGCTAAAGAAAAATTTAGAAGAGAATGGATATACATCCCTGTTTTTGTTTCCTTGATAATCATGCAAGCAATTATATTATATTGTAAAAGTAAGTAGGAGGTAGTAATATCTTAACTAAATACATTCCTAACAGCATCAATTTTAGCTTTATCATCAACCTGGTGATACATGTTAAATGTACGAATGTCTTTATGTCCTGAGATGCTCATAATTGTTTTATCAGCAACCCCGTAGTTTCTCATAATGGTTATAAAGGATCTTCTAGCTGTGTGAGTGGTAATTCTATCGTAAAATGGTTTAGAATATCTAACGTGTTTAGCCCCTTTAGCAACAGTGTATTCAACTTCTCGGTTAAATTCTAGCTTTTGTAAAATTTCTTTGATGTACTCGTTTTGTTTTTGGTTACTCCTTTGAGGAAGCTTATAGTTGTATTTAACTAAGATTTCTTCAGTTATGGGTAATAAAGGAATACTCCTCTCAGGTTTGTCAGGATTTTTGTCATCTTTAACGATAAGAAAACCAGGGGTTATATTCCCTTTGTTGATGTTTTTAAGGTCTCCATAACGTAGCCCAGTAAGACATTGGAAAACAAATAAATCTTTAGTTATTTCATGTTTAGTACTTTTGAATTGATGTTGGTATATTATTTCAATCTCTTCTTTTTTTAGAGCCTCTTGTTTAGTGACAACTCTACTTGGTTTTTTGAATTTTTTGAACTCTGTACTAAATATTAGCTTATTGTTGAAAGACCAATTTAGGAAAGAGGTAAGAAGTCCTAAATTTCTAGCAAAGGTATTGGTGCAATGCTGCCTGTCTCTATAACAAAAGTCTGTGTATTCGTTTAAAAAAGAAGCATTGATATTGTTGAAATTTAAGTAGTATTTTCTTTTAGCTTCAAACTCAATAAGCATGTTTTTAAGGTTCTTATACCTTTTGATGGTTGAGGGTTGCCATTCTTGTCTCATCATTTTCTCGTTCATGAATTTTTCATAGGCATCAAAAAAGTGATGTTTGGAATTGTCTACTTTGAAAACTGAGTTGAATTGGTCTTTTAAGTATTTGCTGGTTAGTTTAATTTCAGTTTGTTTGGCTATGGTAACTAAACTCTCAAACTGGGAAGAATACCTGTCTAATTGAAATTTAATGGAGGAAGCATTTGGGCTTTTAGCTTTTCCTTTTTTTAGAGGTTGGTTGTTTTCAAAATCCCATTGAGATGGAATGATGTTTTCTCCAGTAGAGTATACAAACTTTTTCTTTTCGTCTTTAAAGTAGCACGAGAAATAGATTAATGATTCTTTTGTACTTTTTGGTTGTTTCAAATAAAAGGTATGTTTCATAGAAATACTTTTTTTTGAAATAATAAGCAGGTGACAAAAAAGGTGACAAAATTGTTATTGCTAGTTATTGTTTAAACTTATTATTTCGTGTTAAAAACATCTGTAATTCCAGTGTTTATAAGGAATATATAAGTTTTTTTTCTATTAGAAAATATTGTGAACAATATCCGGCACCTCCACTAAAAGAATTTATAAAATTTCATAAAAAAAACCTACAGGTAACACCGAGGCTACTGAAAAAGTATATTTATAAAAAAGAGGAATAGAATTATTAAATTCTATTCTTCTTTTTTTGTATTTTTCTTTATGCTGAATCAACAACAAACTTTAGGTCTAAGTGAATATAGTTCACTTTACGATTTGATAGTTCCCCAAGATAATTTATTAAGAAAAATCAATGACTTAATAGATTTTAGTTTTATTTATGAAGAACTTTTAGATAAATACTCCATAGATCAAGGTAGGACAGCTGAATGCCCTGTAAAACTTTTCAAGTACCTATTATTAAAAGTGATTTACACTTTATCAGATGTTGATGTGGTAGATCGTTCTCGTTATGACATGTCTTTTAAGTATTTTTTAGAAATGCTACCTGAGCAGGGAGTAATCAATCCAAGTACCTTAACAAAATTCCGTAGGCAACGTCTTAAAGACACCAATTTACTAGATTTATTAATTAACAAAACCGTAAGTATTGCTGTCGAAAAAGGAATCATCCGTTCGGGTTCTATCATTGTTGATGCTACGCATACTTTATCCAAATCTAATCCATCTTCAGCTATTGATATCTTGCGAGAAAGATCAAAACAACTTCGAAAAGCTGTTTATACCTACAAGGAAGATTGGAAACATAAAATGCCTACTAAAAACGATTGTAATGATTTAGAAAAAGAAATGACCTATAGTAAAAAGTTAGAAACTTTACTTGAAGCTTCCCCAACAATTAGCGAAGTACCTTTTGTAAAAGAAAAATTGAACCTATTAAAAGAATCTATCGATGATATAGAACAACACCAACAAGAAGTTGTATCTAAAGATATGGATGCTAAAATAGGACACAAGTCATCAGATAGTTCCTTTTTTGGATTTAAAAGTCATCTGGCCATGACACAAGAAAGAATTATCACAGGAGCCGTTGTTACTTCAGGCGAAAAAGGAGATGGACCTATTTTGCCAGAACTTATAGCGCAAAGTCAAAAAAATGGAATAGCTGTAGATACAGTTATTGGGGATGCAGCTTATTCAGGCAAGAAAAATTTAGAATTAGCCAAAGAAAAAAACATTCAAATAGTAGCAAAGTTAAATCCTGCGATTAGTCAAGGATTCAGAAAAAAAGAAAATGAATTTGATTATAATAAAGATGCAGATATGTTTGTTTGTCCTGCTGGACATCTAGCAACAAAAAAAGCAATTCAAGGCAAGAAGAATACTCAGAAAAATCAAGTAATCACCTATTATTTTAATGTCGAAAAATGTAAAAACTGCCCTTTAAGAAAAGGATGTTATAAAGAAGGAGCTAAGTCAAAAACATATTCGATATCCATAAAATCAAAAATACACCAAGAGCAAATTGATTTTGAAAAAACAGACTATTTTAAAGAAAAATCAAAGCATCGCTATAAGATAGAAGCTAAAAATGGTGAACTAAAAAATGTTCATGGTTATGGAAGAGCTACCTCGTATGGTATTGAAAATATGCAAATGCAAGGTGCTTTGACCATTTTTGCTGTAAATCTTAAAAGAATTTTGAAATTAAGCTAAGAACGAATAGTTCTAAAACTAAAGCCTATAAAAAGGCTATAAACAACCTCTTCAAACTCTTTTAAAGTCTCAAAAATTAACCCAAAAAAGTATTGAAATAAAAAAAGAGATTCAACATTTACATGTCAAATCTCTTTTTGAAAAACCTTTTTTACAAAATAAGCATACTTTGTCAGTAGCCTCGGTAACACCTGTAGGTTTTTTGTTTTTAGCGTAAGTTATTGTTCAACTTATTTAAAACTCAACGTAAAGTCAAACTCATAGGTTTTTATTGGTAATAAGTATTGCTTTAATGGCTTTGGACCACAACTAGCATTTCCTAATCCAAGCATTTTAGCATCTAAACACAAGATAGTTTCTTTTCTATCTTTTAAGAAAGCAGGTCTACTAGCCTTAATTAAATCCAAAGCATCGTAATGCAATGCCGAGAAAATAAAAGGTTTGCTAGCGTCTACTTTTATACTTGGTTTTTTATGATTTTTAAAAGAAAGTGCTAATGTTCTAACATCCGAACGAGCTCCATTTTCTTGAGGTACTATATACGGAGTAAATAGGTTGGTAACAGTAGATGCGTAATTTCCTAAGAAAGCCGATTCATTACGATCTGGATAGTTTTCTTGTGGTCCACGACCGTACCAGTTTACGTTTTCTAGCCCTTGTACCAACCCTAGTTTGATTCCCATTCTAGGCAAGGTTTCTAAGCTTTTTCCTCCTGTTGGAGTTACTTTGTTTTTTAGTGTAATTTGCCCCTTTCCTGTAATGTTATAAGTACATTCGTGTGTAAAGGTAATAGAGTCCGATTTGAACTCTTTGACAATGTTTACAGCCACCAAAGACTTGTTTATCTGTTCTGATTGGATAGAAATTACTTTTTCTGTTAATTGGTTTAAGTTGGCTGCTTTCCAGCCTTTTTTATAATGATTGTCATTTTCAATAGGAGCACGGAAGATGTTTAATTCTGGTCCTGTAACTTCTCCAGATTGCGCTATCAACTCCTTGTTGTTTGCTACAATAGAAGTAATAATTCCGTTGGTTTTATCAAAGCGAACTTTAAATCCTTTACTACGGGTGGTAATTTGATTGTTGTTTTCTGACAACACAATCGATCCAGCAGCTTTTTTGATTTCAGGTTGATGCGCTTGTAAAATAATTTCGTCTTTAGCTACTTTGTATCCAGCTTTAGACCAAGCAGTAGCATTTTTTAAAGTATAGCTAAATTGAAGTGTGTATTCAGAAGTGTTCTTTAGTTTTGGAATAGCTATTGAGATTTCTTTTGTGTCTCCCGGCTTAATATCAAGAGTGACTATGTCCCCTTTTTTAATAATGGTTCCATTCTTTAACAATAGCCAAGTACCATTGAATTCATTTAGATTGGTAAAGTTGTATTTGTTTTTAATGGCAAATACATTTGGCTTTCCTTCTACAGAAGTTGTACTTATAAATTGTTGGGCTTTTTTAACTTCTAGTAAAGATGGTTTAGGAGTACGATCTGCAAATACAATTCCTTTTGCACATTCGTTGTCTAATTTCCATGTTTCAGAAAAGTCTCCGTTTACAGGAAGGCTATCAACAGGATGATAATCTAAACGGTGACTGGTACGAGTTTTTCCATTGGGCATTTTCTCATCATAGGTTTGGTTTACCCAATCCCAAATATAACCACCTAAGAAGGTAGGAGTTTTTTCTACCACACGCCAATATTCGCCAAAGTTACCTAGTGAGTTTCCTTGTGCATGTGCGTACTCAATCATTATATAAGGTTTGTTGTATTTTGGCTTTGCCCAAAAACTTAATAGTTTCCAGTGTTTTTGTTTAGGATCGTCTTCTATAAACGGATACATAGAGCTATTCAAATCAAAATAATCTTTTACATCCCACATATCTGTTTCACGACCATCATAAGAAATTAAACGAGTAGGGTCAAAACGACGAATGTAGTCACTCATTAAGGCAAAGTTTTTACCATAACCAGATTCGTTTCCTAAAGACCAAAAGATAATAGAAGGATGGTTTTTAGAACGCTCTACCATAGCTACAGCACGATCTAATGCCGTGGCCAACCAAGCAATGTCACTTCCTGGTAAAGAGTTTCCGCGAATAGAATAATCTGGAGATTCCAAAGCCTCATCCATTACATATAGCCCATATTTGTCACATAGTGAATACCAACGAGGGTCGTTAGGATGATGGCTAGAACGAACCGAATTGATATTGTGTTGTTTCATTAGCAAAATATCTTGAATCATAGATTCTTCGGTCAATGTTTTACCGTAAACGGGATGAGATTCTCCCCTGTTAACACCTTTAAATAGAATCGGTTTTCCGTTGATGCAAACCTGTAAATTTTTCATTTCTATTTTTCTAAAACCAAACTTACACTCAGATATATCTAATGTTTTTCCATCAGTATCTACCAAAGTCATTACAATGGTATATAAGTTAGGATGTTCTGCAGACCATTTTTTAGGATTCTTAAGAGATACGGATCCTTCTAAAATACTTTCAGCTCCCGGAGATCCTTGTTTCCAGCCCATTTTTTTGGTGCTGAATTTTGATCCTGGTAATAATACTCCATTGTCATCAAAGATTTCGATGTTTACTTTTTGTCCTTTAAGAATTGCATTTGTATTGTTGTAAATTTTTAAAGAAGCTCTTAGCTCAGCATCTTGGTAGTGTTCATCTAAATCGGCAGCAAAGTAAAAATCCTTGATACGAATGTCTGGCTTACTTTGTAAGTATACATTTCTAAAAATCCCGCTAAAAGTCCATGTGTCTCCAGACTCTAAATAACTCCCCGTAGACCATCTGTAGACTTGTACCGCCATGGTGTTTTCTCCATCTTGTAAATAGTTACTGATGTTAAAAACAGAGCTTGTCATAGAGTCTTCATCATACCCAACGTATTTTCCGTTAATCCATAAATGAAAAGCACTAGATACTCCATTAAAATGCAAAAAGGTTTGTCTGGTTTTCCAGTCAGCAGGTACGGTAAAAGAAGTACGGTAACTCCCTACGTGATTATCTTCCTTAGGTACTTCAGGAATTTTAATGGTTCCTTTGCGAACCTTACTACCAATTCCACGATGAGAAGGTACTCCATAGCCGTTACGCTCCCAACAAGAAGGTACAGGGATGGTTTTCCATGCGCTATCATTAAAAGTAGTTTTATGGAAGTCTGTTGGTTTGTTGGCAACATCTTTTGACCACTTAAATTTCCAATCGCCATCTAAGCTTTTGTAATAAGGAGAACTTTTGTAATCTCCTTTTAAGGCAGAGCTAGCATCCGCATACACAAAATGTGTAGTAGCATGAGGTTCTGTACCTACGGTATATACCTGTTTGTCTTTTCTAAACTCTTGTGCATGTACAAGAGTATATGAAATGAAGCTGAAAATTAGTAAGATTATTTTTTTCATTATTTGTGTTTTTAAGGGCTTTTTTTATTCTATGGTTGGAATAATTACTGTTGGGATTTTTAGTTTTTTATCATCAGCGTTTGGAGAGAAATTACTTATTTTCCATAAGTTTTTGTGTTTCCAATCAGATTCAATACGATGATCTCCTAAAACAATATTTCCTAGTTTTTTTCTAAACCAATCTGCTAGTTTTAAGTAGTTAGCGTTATAGGCTACATTGTTTTGTTCGTTTTTATCTGTGCGTAAATCATACAAAGCCATTTCTGCTTGTTTAGGATTACAAGTTAAATACCATTTTGCGTTTATCACTAAATCTTTTGCCGTGGGTTTTCCATATCCTTTTCGTACACGCATAGAAAATGCAAAATCTTTTCCTCTTATGTAGGCTCTGTCTCCAATGGTTTGATTCATTTCTCCCAGAACATATTCACGAGGTGCTTTTTTTCCATTTACCACCTCAGCTAAATTGTAACCGTCTAAATATTTGTATTGTTTTGAGTTTACATCTTCTCCTGCTGCTGCAATAAACGTTGGAGCAAAATCTACAAACTCTACGTAGCTATCTACAATGCTATTAGCAGGAAATTTCTTTTTGTCTGATGATGCTACAATAACCGTAGTGTGATTAGACGAATGATACGGAGCAAATTTAGACGTAGAACCTTGTTCTCCCAACTGCCAGCCATGATCTCCACAAGCCATTAAGATTAAATATTCTTGTTGGTGTTTTTTACAATACTTTTTAAAAGCTTTAATAGCATCACCAATCATTTGATCCCCAAAGGCACAGAAAGCATAGTAATCACGAATCATTTGCTGCTTTTCTTTGTAGGTTAGACCATCTATTTTTTTCTTTTTGTAAAGGTCTTGTAATTGCTTTGGTAATTTTTGAACCTCCTCTTTAGAGAAATCAGGGATTTTATATTTTTTACCCTCAAACTTTTTTCTGAATTCTAAAGGTGGTAAGACAGGTGTGTGTGGAAAATGATATCCCAAATTGATGAACTGTGGTTTGCTAGTATCAGGTCCGGTTTTCTTTCTATTATCTAATCCTTTGTATGTTTTGTTAGGATTGTTTAAGTAGTTTTTAAAGGCTTGTGTAATCTGTGCATCTAACATTTTTTCGGTAGGCTGAGAAGCAATTCCACCAATAATCATGGTTCCACTTTGGCTTGTGTAGGCACGTAAAATATCGTGATCTTTTTTTAGTTGTTTTCTAATTTTGATGTCTTTTTCGGAAAACTGGCCATCTTTACGTTCTATATAAAATGCTTTTTTAGATCCATCTGGGTAAAACCATTCTTCTACCTTTCCAGCCACTTTACCATTCTCTCTTCCTGCTTTAAAATAATATTCAGATTTTCCCAATCGTTGTAAGTCTTTCTTTTCAACAGAAGTTTCGTAGAATTTAAGTGCTTTAGGCTTTTTTCCTTCTCCCTGCCAGTTGGCAATACGGATTCCCAATTTACCAAATCGGGCAGTATTGTAACCTTTTGTTTGCATTAGGTGCGGAGTAACAGGGTTAAAAAAATCTGTTCCGTTGTGCGTAGGTTCAAAGCCATAAATTCCTGAGTGATGTGGATATTTACCTGTAATCATAGACGCTCTAGATGGAGCACAACCTGGAGAGTTGCAATAGGCATTGGTAAATAATACTCCTTCTTTGGCAAACGCATCAATATTAGGAGAAGATACATATCCCAACGGGCTTTCTTTTGTTCCATACACAGCTTTGTTAAAACAAGAGATAGCATCTGCTCTCTGGTCGTCGGTAACAATCCAAAGAATGTTAGGTTTTTGAGCGTGCAGTAGTTGGCAAGTAATTACTAGTATCGCAGCTGGTAAAAATTGTTTTATTTTCATTTTTAATTTTTGGTTGTTTATCTATTAAATGGTTTGAACCATTCATCAAATAAAGCTTTTAGTTCTTTTGTTTTTTTAGGCATTTTCTTTGCAAGGTTGTTCGTTTCTGTAGGATCTTCGTTTAGGTGATAGAGGTCCCAAGTCTTGTTGTTGCCATGTTTTACAATTTTCCAATCTCTATATTCCATTGCCTTTCCTTGTCCGAATTGCCAGAAAATTGGTTCTTGTCTTTTTAAAGTGTTTCCTTTTAGGACAGGTAACAAACTGACTCCTCTCATTGGAGTGATTTTTTGTTCTTTATACTTTTTGGGGTATTTAGCTCCAGTAATATCAACTAAGGTTGCCATAATATCCACAAAGTGTCCTGTAAAATTAGAAAAGCTATTTCCTTTGATGTGTTTTGGCCACCAAGCAATCAAAGGAGTGTTGATACCTCCTTCATAACTGTATTGTTTGTAAAAACGAAAAGGAGTATTGCTGACATTCGCCCAGTTTTTTCCTAGAGAAACCCAACGATCCATCCCTCCAATTTTACCTTGGTCATTATCGTCTTTGATGTTTACAACAAAATGAGAAGCTCCATTGTCTGAAACAAATAAAATAATAGTATTATCTAATTGGTTTGACTTTTTTAACTTTTGGATGATTCTTCCTATGTTTTGATCCATTCGATCAATCATGGCAGCGTATACTTCCATTTTTTGAGCCTCAAATGTCTTTTGTGTGGAACTTAAATTTCCCCATTTTTTGTGCGTGGCTTTTGATAACTTATAAGTTTCATCAATTAAACCTAATTTGTGTTGTTTTTCAAAACGAGCTTTTCTGATGGCTCCAAAACCTTGATTGTATTTTCCTTTGTATTTGGCTATGTCTTCTGGCCAAGCCATTAACGGATCGTGAGGAGCTGTATACGCCAAGTACAAAAAGAATGGTTTTTTCTTTTGAGTAGCATCCTCAATATAGTCTACAGCATGATGTGTAAAATAATCCGTCGTATAAAAATCTTTTTCTGGCGGTGTATATCCGTAAAAAAGTTTGTCATCAATACACCAAGCCCTGTTAGATCTTTTATTCGCAGGTTTTAACGCTCCTTCTTTTTGAGGTCCTGGATTGAAGTAGTTACAACAACCATCTTTTAAACCATAGTATCTATCAAAACCTCGGGTAATTGGGTTTTCTTTTCCATGATGTTTACCACTCCAATAGGTAGCATAACCAGCCGTACGCAACACTTCACCAATGGTAACTGCGTTGGTGATTGGGTTTGTATGCGTTTTGTTATAACCACAATCATGTGCATAAACCCCCGTGATTAGACTCGCTCTAGAAGAAAAACACTTAGAAGTGTTATGGAATCGTGTAAATCGCATTCCCTCAGTTGCTAACTTGTCTAAGTTGGGAGTTTTGATTTCACTACCATAGCAACCAATATCAGACCAACCCAAATCATCTGCTGAAATAAGGATGATATTGGGTTTTTTATTTTGCGCAATTGATACTACACTAAATAATAGCATAGCTAGGTTTAATCGTGTTATAAATCTCATAATTCGATCTTGAATTGATATAGTGAATTATAGGTTGCTAAAATTAGTTTACTTCTTTGGTAAGTAGTTGTTCTAGTTGTTGAATAGAGGTAATAAATGGTTTGTTTCCTTGACAATGTATAGACTCGTAATCAACATATAGGGTTGGACAGTTAGAATTGTCTCTTTTTAGCTGAAACCATTCGTCCCATTTTGCTTTGTAAGTATTAACAATGGTTTGAGCTTCTTTACGGTCTAATGCCTCTCCTTTTAACTCCATTCGAGCAAATAGAATCTGTGTACGATAAATTAATTCTATCAATTCGTACTTAATACGTCCGTAGGTGGTAGATACTTTTATGAAGTCCTCATCTTCTTTGTTTGGAAGTTGTATGCTGTTTGCCAACTTTTCCATTTTATACCAGCTCTTTAAGTTTTCTTTCTTTTCTGCCAACACTTGTTTATCAACCCCTTTCTTAACAAAAACTCCCATATTTAATGCGGTAAAGAAATGATCGCGAATCCACCAAGGGGAAGTTCTTTGAATGCTAGTCGCTTGTCCTTTGAAAACTGCATCTACGGACAACATACAAAGCTCACGCAATTTTTTAATATTCTTAGGAGTCATCTGTAACACATTCTTTGCGTAGTCGTTAAAAATATCTTCTTCGGACTTTAAAGGATGTTGTGCAAATTGTTGAATCACATGTGCATTTAAATCCATCCAAAATTCGTTTCCAAAATATGGCCCAAACCAACCATCTCCCCAAGTCCAAGTATAAAATCCTTTTACTTGCTTGTTATTGTATAGGTCACGAATCCCTTTTTTCTCTTTCATTTCTGGCCATCCTTCAATCACTCCTTGACCTATGTAATAAGGGTGTGCATTTCTACCATACATCCCCGCTTGATTGATGGAAACTTCTACAATTTGTTGATGTTTACCAATACCTAAGGTTTTGTTAAAGGGCAACCCTCTTAAAAAATCTCCGTTCACATGTTTGGTAGAAAAATACAAGTTAGGATGTGGTGCTACCGCATCTGTAATCTTTAAATAGACTTCTGGTACTAGGTGAAACTTTCTTTTAATCTTTCCCCAGTCCCACGTTCTGTAGAATATCTTTTTGTTTCT
The DNA here is from genome assembly GCF_054182685.1 of Wenyingzhuangia sp. IMCC45574. NCBI lineage: Bacteria > Pseudomonadati > Bacteroidota > Flavobacteriia > Flavobacteriales > Flavobacteriaceae > Wenyingzhuangia > Wenyingzhuangia sp. IMCC45574. The sequence continues at coordinate 2,853,303 of NZ_CM135169.1, forward strand.
TTTTACACAAACTTCTTCTCTTAGAATATTGATGATTTTTGCATGATCTTTTGGAGTGTAAACAGGTCTGTTTCCTACATGAAAAGGGGTGTCGTGTAAATAGGTCTCTCCAAAACGAATGGTCAATCCTCCTAGTTCTGGGAATTTCTTAAAAATTTCTGCAATTTGAGCTCTTAAAATTTCTTGGGTTCTCTTTTTTTGAATGGATAACCTACCATCAATTTTCATTTCATCCCCATATTTTTCCATTACCGATTTAGGTACAACCAATACATCGGTAAAAGGATAGATAGGCATGTCGGAACGTAGTGCATTGTCTAATTGAATTCTAATGTCTGCTGCTTTACGTTCTATCCATAATTTTTCTGGAGTTCTGTTCGGAACTAAATTGTACTCATAGTCATCATAAGTAACAGCACATTGAATTTCGAATTTTGGAGCTTGACCATTATAGCCTAAAGTTTTAATGTAGGCAGGTTCTGTATACTTGGTGTTGAATCTTGGTTCGCCCGGATTGTGATGAACCATGTTGTATAAAATAGGATATCTTTCGGATGCTTTTTTAACTTGAGCTGATAAAGACGATAGTTGACTTATTAATACTAGTGAAAAGAGAAATTTATTCATTGTAAGTGTAAAATACTTGGTTTTTAAAGAAATTAAAAGACGATGTGTTTTTCTTATAGCAAAGCATGAAGTTCAGAAAAAAGAATGTTATAAAGAGACAGAAATTAAAAATAACCGATAATAGTAACCGTTAATTTTTATTGTAAGTGGTTGTTAGTTAGGTTTTTTTTGTTTTGTTGGGGTGTTGGCTTTTACAAATGCTGCAGCGTTTTTTAATATTCTAAATAACGGTTTCTTGTGAATAAATGTTGTTCTGTTGCATAGGTGCAAGCTACCTTTATGTCTATAAAAGTTTATCAAATTATGTCTTTTGATCGTATTCAAGAAAAATTAAAAATATTGGCAGATGCCGCTAAGTACGATGTTTCGTGTTCATCTAGCGGAAGCAATCGAAAGAATCAAAATAAAGGTTTGGGAGATGCTTCTAAATCTGGAATTTGTCATACCTATACGCAGGATGGTAGGTGTGTGTCTTTGTTAAAAATATTGTTAACCAATTATTGTATTTTCGATTGTGCTTATTGTGTTACACGTAGTAGTAACGATATTAAAAGAGCAGCCTTTAAAGTGCAAGAAGTGGTTGATCTAACCATTAACTTTTATCGTAGAAATTATATAGAGGGACTGTTTCTAAGTTCAGGGATTTTTAAAAGTGCAGATTATACCATGGAACGATTGGTTGCGATAGCCAAGAAGCTAAGACTAGAAGAAAATTTTAATGGATACATTCATTTAAAATCCATTCCAGGTGCCAGCGATGAGTTAATGAGAGAGGCGGGTTTGTATGCAGATAGATTGAGTGTGAATATTGAAATTCCAACCAAGCAAGGTTTAAAGTTATTGGCACCAGATAAAAATCAGGAAGACTTTTTAAAACCAATGAAGAAGGTTAAGAATGAAATTATTCAGTACAAATCGGAACGAAAAATTATAAAGAGTACACCTAAATATGCACCAGCTGGCCAAAGTACACAAATGATTGTGGGTGCTACTGGAGAGAACGATATGCAGATTATGAAAACATCTAATTTTTTGTATCAAAAATATGGAATGAAAAGGGTGTATTATTCTGGGTATATTCCTATTAGTTACGATGAAAGGTTGCCACAAATAGGAACACCAGTACCTATAATGAGAGAGAATAGATTGTATCAAACAGATTGGTTGTATCGTTTTTATGGTTTTAAAATTGATGAAATTGTGAACGAAACACATCAGTTTTTAGATTTAGATATTGATCCTAAATTAAGCTGGGCTTTAAGAAATTTACATGAATTTCCTGTAGATGTTAACAAGGCAGATAAGAGAATGTTGGCGAGAATACCGGGTGTTGGAATGAATTCAGTTGGGAAAATATTACAAGCACGTAAGCATAGGAATTTAACTTGGGATCATTTAAAGAAGTTAGGAATTGCACTAAATAGAGCACAATATTTTATGGTTTGTGCCTCTAGTGAGTTTGAGAAAAGAGATTTAACAGCAGATAAAATAAAGGGCTTTATTATGCAACAGTCTAAGAGTAAATACAGTGCTAGCTTTAGCAATCAGTTATCTCTATTTAGTTAATGGTAAATCAGCTAACATACGATGGAACTTTTGACGGTTTTTTGTCCCTTGTTTTTGCGGTCTATGAATTAAAGCTAAAAGGACCTATTCATATCCAGCAACAAGGTGTTCATCAGAAGGGTTTGTTTGGTGAAGAATTAGAGATACTAACTGAAAAAGAAAAAGCCGACAGAGTTTGGAAAAAGATTAAAGAAAAAACAAAAGGGCTTGCTAGTTATAGATTATATGTTGCTTTTTTGAGTGAAGAGAATGGTGTTGAGGAAGATTTGTTAAGGGCCATACAGTATATTATTGCTTCTAGGGAAGATGTAGGGTCAGATTATAGTCATCCATCTATTTTAAAAGTTAGTGAGTTGGCAAAAAGTGTAGGACGAGAGAAGCATAGAATGGAGGCTTTTGTCCGGTTTAAATTAACCAAGGATGGTGTTTATTTCGGGAATATTGAACCAGATTTTAATGTATTGCCATTGATCAGTACCCATTTTAAAAATAGGTATGCAGACCAACAATGGATTGTTTACGATTTAAAACGTAATTATGGTTTGTATTATGATTTAAATAAAGTGGAAATTATTCATTTAGAGTTTGGTACTAACTTTAATCCTAGTCACACATCATCAGAAATATTTAGTGAGATTGAATTGGAGTTTCAACAATTATGGAAGGATTATTTTAAGAGTACAAATATCGAGTCAAGAAAGAATACCAAATTACATGTACAGCATGTTCCAAAACGTTATTGGAAGTATTTAAGTGAGAAACAACCTTAGCTTACTTAAATACAGTAAAATTAAAACCTAGAGAAAAGAATTGTTGTTTTAAAATTTGGAGAAGTCTTAATATAAAGCTAGGAAGTTTTAAAAGTATTTTTTGTTTCCAGGTTAGATTTTCTGGGTTGATTAGTTGTATTAATTTGTTAAAAGAATCTCCGTAACCTTGTTCTTTAGCTTGAATGGCTAAAGCATAACGATTTATATCGTAATATTTTTTAGCACTAAGATTTTCCTTTTCTTTTGTCATCAATTTTTCAAAGCTCATTTTTTCTAAATAGTTAGTGGTGTTAGAAAGGCTTTGAAAATTACCAATTACATTTACGGTTATTAAAGGGCTAAAAACGATAGGGTAGTGTAATCCTATTCTTATATATAAATCCGTGTCTTGTCCACTTTTGATATTTCTGTCAAAGTTTCCACAAGTGTCAAATACATCTTTGTGTATAACCGAAGAAGGGGTTAGTATAATACAATCTATATAGCTTGCCTCAAAAAAATTAGTAACCAAGTCAGCTTTGTTGCTTATCTCTATAGAATAATTTCGTGGAATTATTGTTTGGTTGATTGTTTTAATAGTATTTGTGGCAAAGACTTTTTCATCTGGATATTTGTCAATCAATCGAGACATTTCGGTCAAATGATTTGGCATCCATAAATCATCGGCATCTAAAAAAGCAATGTAATTGTATTGCGCTTGTTCTATTAAGAAATTTCTGGCTGCTGCAGCTCCAATGTTTTTACCAGTAAAGGTTTTTATTCGTGGGTCTCTAAAAGAGTCTATTATAGCTTGGCTGTTATCTGTAGAGCCATCATTTAGTAAAAGTAACTCAAAATTAGAGTGCTTTTGATGTAATACGGATTCTATAGTTCTATGTAAGAACGTTTCTTTGTTGTAAACGGGCGTAACAATAGAAAATGGAATCATGTATTTTTTTCGATGGTATTAAAGTTAGAACAAATATATCAATCTAAAAACAACAAAGCCTTATCTGTTATAGATAAGGCTTTGTTAAAAGTAAAAGTGTTCTTTATTTTTTTAAGGGCAGTAATGCAGTGTAAATACCAGAAGATTCACATGCAACCCATACACGGTTTGGTGTTCCAGAATCAAAGGTTACTCCTCCAATCATCATTCCTCCTCTACCTTGGTTAAATTTTATCCAGTTTTTACCTCCGTTGGTACTGTAAAATGTTCCTGCATCTTTTTTGTTGTTGCTCCATGTTTCACGAGTTACTACCATTATTAGGTTTTCGTTAAAAGGACTTGTAGCAACATGCGAAACAAAAGGGTGTTTGTTAAAGATCTTTTTCCAACTAGAAGCTTTGTATTTTCCGGTTGTCTTGTAATCTGCTACCCAAACACCACCATCACCTTCTTTTTCAATAGCACCATTTCCACCTCCTGTAATATATATTTTAGTAGGTTTACCGTCTTTGTTTTGTAGTACTACATCCCAAACAGATTTAATACCACTAGGAATTTGAACGTTCGACCATTCTTCAGCTCCGTTTTTAGTAATATATAAACCTCCGTCAACAAATCCAGATTCTCCTTGTGGAGCTCTGTATTTTCTTACAGCTGCATATAAGGTTTTTTCTCTTTTAGGATCCATAACAAAAGACTTGATAGCAGCACTACCGCTTCCGTAAACAATACCTTTTTTACTACCACTTCCAGTTTCAGGTAAGTTGTTGTTTACACATTTCCAGGTTTTTCCTTCGTCTAAAGATTTGTACAAACCTTTTCTAGATTTTGGGTTAAAAATACGAACCTGTCCCATTGGTCGGTTATCGTTGTCTATGATTTCTGCAACTGCATACATTGTTTTTCCATCAGAAGCAATGGTTAAGTCGGACCAGTAAACAACTTGCATTTTAGGAACGATTAGTGTTTCTTCTACATTTATGGGTTCGCTAATGTTTTCTAGTTTGGTGCCGTTTTCTGTAATTTTCACGAATTTTCCTGTACGTGATGACATTGCATAGAAAATAGTAGGATCTGTTGGATGACAAGCTACCGTAGTTGGAGTGTAGTATGGTTGTCCTGGTGCCCATCTTTTTCCCTTGTCTTTTAATGCGGGTATAATTTTAGCTCCAACAATTCCTGGATAGTCAGGATGGGTGTTGTTAGAAGATTTCCAAGCAGAAAGTTCGTATTGCAATAAAAACATTTCTCCAGGGTGGTGGATGTCTGGAATTACATTAAATGCTCCAGTATCTGCATTTCCATGCCCATAGTACCAACCGTCCTTGTAAGTGTTGTCTACACTTGTCCATTTGTCGTTCTTAGAGTTGTATTTTACAGTATGGTATCCTTTTACAGTAGATGCATATAAAGTTCCGTCTGTAGTTATTGCCATGGTACGAACTGCTCTTCTTCCGTATTTTAAATGATCTGGGAATTTCTTTTGATGTATTTGTAAATCTACATTTCTACCAGTATGATTGGGTTGTTTTTCTTTCCAGTAAGCATCTTCTTCAAAACCAATACCGGGTCTAAGAGCTGCAAACCAAGTTTTACCTCCGTCTTTTGTAGCCCAAACAGCTCCACGCACAGGTTTGTTTTCAAACCCTCCCCATACAGACATGTATACTTTGTTTGGATTTGTAGGGTCACATAAAATATCTGTATAGTATTGTAAGAAAGAAGCGGGTACTTTAGTCGTTACTTTTGCTTTTCTATCCAATCCAAACCATTTTTTAATCATCCAACCAAAGATTTGCTTCTGAACTTTAGTCTTTGTTAAATCAATAAATAAGTCTTTTGATGTGTCGTCCCATCCGGAATTGATACTGACAGTTTCAGGAGTGATAGTTTTATATACTCCTCCTTTTGAAATTAAACTATCTCCATTTAATTGATACGTTGCTTGTTCTAAAACATAAATTGTTAAAGTCTTACCATCCCATTGATAATCTGCTTTGGTTGGACCTTTGTGTAGTTTTTCCCAGTTGCTTTTAGTGTTTGCTTTCCTGTAAAATCCAGATGAGGTGGCAGCAAACAACATGTCTGGGTATTTAGATGTATTTGGATGACAAATGATGTCGAAAACGGCAGACTCAGTATCCATTCCTTTATTAGGAATAGGTTTTATAGTTCTGCTTTTTTCTGTAATGTTTGTTATTTTCCAAACTTTTGCTTCAGATTTCTTTATCCCTTTTAAAGGATTTGGATTTACTCCTGTTCTAATATCTTTAGTGTCTAAACCAACACCCATATACCATGTCCCTTTTTTTGTTGGGTGTGGTTGAGCTGTATATAAGAAAGATTTAGGCCCTTTACCAGATTTAAATTTTGAGATTTTGGTGAAATTGTATCCTCCATCAGTGCTTAGATGAATATCCGACCTTTTTAAGCTAATAACCACATTGTTGTCTTTGTGGTCGCTCATTACACAGACATCACTTAATGCATTTCTTTTTGACCAAACACCGTTAAAAGGAATATTAGTTTCCCAATGTTTTCCTCCGTCTAACGTGATGTAGTCATTTCCCATATCTGGTGCAACCCATAGTTTTTTAGGATCTACTTTGTCTGTATAAATAGCTCTATTGCTTCCAGACATACCTGGGGCTACTTGTCTCCAGTGGCCTTTAGTAGATGCTTTTTGTTGGGCTGTGCTAAATTGAATACATAAAGTTAATACCACGAAAGTTAGTAACCACAATAGCTTATTACTATTGAGTTGAATGGATACTATTGGTAGTTGCAATTTGTTAGAATACATTTTTCAGTTTTTATGTTTGATGAAAAGAATCTATTTGAGATCTTCTTTTTTCCGTGTGGATGAGAATATCAAAAAGGTAACCAAAAATAATGTTAGATGTAGAATAACAACTGTTCTATTGTCTTTTGTAAGTAAATATCTATGTGTTTTTTAACGGAAACGTTACCAAAATGTAGTTTTATAAAAAAAGAAAAGCCAATACTATTTGTCTGAACAAGCGAGTATTGGCTATATTGATGATGTGTTAAAAAAATTACAAATCGTATTTAATACTCAGTATAATATATCTTGGTTGTACAAAGTACTCACTAGTATTTGTAAACTGAACATTGATATTGTCTCTGTTTAGAGATTTGTTGTTTAGTAAATTGGTTGCAGATAATTTATATTCCCACTTACTGTCTCCTTTTTGATAAGAAAGACTAGCATCTAGAAAACTGTATTTGTTTAAGGTTCTTTCTTGATCTTGGTAATTAGAATAGGTATAGCTAGAACTGAATAAGAAACCATTTAAGAAATAAGCATCCATGTTTACAAAAGGGCTGTGGGTGTAAAATGTATTGTTGTTATTTCCTTGATTATATTTGTTTATTCTAAGGTTGTAACCAACTTCAAAATTTGGTGCTTTGTCAAAATTAGAGCTAAATTTAGAACGATAGTTTTGCGTAAAAGTTTCATTTATATTTACTTCTTCTCGTACAAATTGGTTGAATTTACTATAGTTAAAGTTTGCACCTAAAGATCCTTTAATATCTCCAATAGTTTTCTCTAAGCGACCGTTAAAAGTAAGTGTTTCGTCTTCAAAATTAGAATTAAACGGACTAGAAACCTGGTTGATAGATCCGGCTAAAGGGTTTAGTCTGTTTCTAATTTGATTGCTTTTCTTATTATAGTTAATAGCAGCAAAGATATTTGTGTAGTTAAACATGTTAAAACTAAAGAAGTTTAATCTAAAATTGTGGTTTAACTGATTTTCTAATTCGCTGTTTCCTTTAAATAAAGAGTTGTAGTTGTTAAAAACAAATGCTTCTGCTAATTGGTTTACATCTGTAAAAGTGTTTTGCATGGCATAGTTAAAAACAATGTATTGCGATTTTTTTAACTGAATTCTTGTGTTAAAATTCGGTAGAAATCGTACAAAGTTATCTTCTACAGTTCTATTTAATTGCTCGTTTTTAGTTTGATATTTATGAATTGAGAAACCGGGTCTAAAAGTAAAAATACCGGCTTTTAAGGTGTATTTTGCACCTATATAAGCATCGTTAAAATGGTATTTTACATCATTTATTGCAGATATGTCTCCTTCTGGGGTTGGTGCTAGGCTACTATTGTCGTCTAAAATTTGTAGAATTTCAGAATTAAAACGTTGGGTACTCATCATTCCGGCAAGCGTTATATTTAGATTGCTTTTGTCGTTAATCACGTACCAGTAATCTAACTTACCATCAAATTTATCTGTTTTTATTCTCTTGTTTTGTTCTAGGTTATAGCCTGTTGCAGAATCATCTAAATTTAGAATATTAGCAAAGCCAAAAGGACTTGCTTCGTCTAGAATAGCGTTGTAAAAAGGATCTTCTTCTTGGAATAAAAATTGAACTTCAGCGGCAAAAATGTTTTTCTCGTTTAACGTATAATAGTAATTCAGGTTAGAATTAATGTTATAAGGATTCTGACTTTGGGTTTCGTCTATGTTTTGTAGTATAGAAGAATAAAAGTCGTTTACTTGTGTTTGCTTAGATATTTTGGCAAAAACATCAACATCTAAATGATTATTACTGTTAGGAATGTATTTAGAGCTTAGTTTAAATAGACCTAAATCAGATTTTTGATGGGTGTTACTTTGGGTGTTTTCTTCAGAACCATTATTAAATGTTTTAACAGAGGTTTGTTCAATTTTAGTTTCATTACCCGAGTAGATCGCAAACCCACTGATATCCCAAGTTTTTTTAGGGGAGTAGTTAAAGTTAGCAGCTCCAAATTTGGTATCAATCTCTTTGGCTCTGTTGTTTTGTAGGGTTAAGAAACCAATGTCGTTAGAAGCTACATTAAAATTGGTTCCACTATTTCTATTGGCACCTCTAAAACCACCTGAGAATTTAAAATAATCTTGTCTGGTAAAAGGAACTTCACCAATATTGTTATAGTCTGTAATAACATTAAGACTGTATTTAGGGCTGTAGTAGAAAAGCTTAGGATGTGCAATAAATCGTTCGTTCAAACCAGCACCTGCAGTTACCTCTCCAAACCAAAAGTTCTTTTTTCCTTCTTTTAGTCGAATATTTATAGCTATACTTTCTTCGTTATTTCTAACATTTTTTAACTGACTAACTTCGTCGTAATTCTTTAAAACTTCAATTTTGTCTAAAGCATTGGCTGGAATGTTTTTAGTAGCTAATTTAGAGTCTCCATCAAAGAAATCTTTTCCTTCTACCATTACTTTTCTAACGGCAACACCATCTACTTCTATTTCTCCATTGTCATTTACTTCTACACCAGGTAACTTGTTTAAAACATCTCCTAATTTTCTGTCGGTTTTATTTTTAAAAGAATCTGCGTTGTAAATTAAGGTGTCTCCTTTTATTTGTACAGGCATTTCGTACACCAATTCAACTTCGTCTAAAACATTGTCTGCTTGCAGGTTAAAGTGCTTTGTGATGTCCTTGTCTTTAGTGGTAAGAGGAAACTCTTTTGTTTTCATACCTATATAACTAACTTGTAGTATATAGCTAGCGTTAGATTTAAGGTTTAGTTTGTAAAATCCTTCATCGTTAGTCATGCTATAGGAGTCTAGCATTTTGCTTGCTTGGTTAATAGCAACTACATTTGCTAACACCATAGGTTTGTTAAGGCTGTCTTTTACGATACCTTGTACTTTTATTTGGCTAAATCCAGTAAAACAGATTAGGAATAGCAATAAGTTAATATATACTGTTCTCATTTTTTATCTTCTGTTTCTGTTACCAGAATTCTGTCCTCTTCTTTTTCTGAACTGCTCTCTCATTTCCATAAACTTTTTAGTGGAAATTTCTATGTATTCATTCTCAGAAACCTTTTTTCCTTTTTTAGGTTTTTTAATGGTAACCTTCTCATCAGGATTTAGAACAATTTTAGAACAAAGTATGGTAGTTTTGTCTGCTTTTATTTCCAATATTAATCCCGGTAGTCCCCAGTAATCTTCTGGTCCTTGGCTTATTGGAATTTGCATGGTGTACCAAGCCACTACTTCTATTTCTTTGTCTACAATATTAAGATTATTGTCTTTTTTAGGCTTTTCTCCTTTTTTAGGAGGGCCAGGAGTGGGCATGTCTTTTATCGTTCTTTTTGCAGTAGCTTTAAAACAGGTATATTGACCAATGTTTTTGGTTTCTCCTGTCATTTTCCATTGAAAGTTTACTAAGGAATCGCTAATTAAGAATTTTTTACCAAAAAGTTCTGCATCTTTTAGCTTTGTTTTAGACTGCACATTTTTATAGTAATCACCATCTATTGCACCAGACATCATGGCTCTAAAATCTCTCCCTCTTCCACCTCCTTGTCCTGGAGCCTCTAGTTTTTCTTCTATTTTGTAAATAGATTCAGTTTGGTTAAAAACCATGGTGTATTTTTTCTGGAACATTTTAGTCAAACGATCTTTGATACGTTTTTTTTGTTCTTCAGAAAAATTTTGGTTTTCAAATCTACCCATGTCTATGTCTGTTTTAGCATAGTAATGAGCTTTTCCTTGGAAATCTTGTTGAGCGAATCCGAAACTAGAAATGAGTAATAAACAAGTGGTGATGATTTTGCTAAATTTTGCAATCATAGGAGTTTTTTTTGATGTTATATAATTAGACCTATTACGTTAGTAAAAGTTTGGATGCTTTTATTACGTAATAGGTGAATAAATTTCAAAAAAATATTCCTTTGTTTGCAGTAAGGCTTTGTTAGCCCTTTAATTCTTTAGCAATTTCGCAAACTGGAATAGGTTGCATTTTATGTTGATTTGCTGAGTTTAGTTTGGTGTAAATAGCATAAACTTCTTTTTCTCTTCCAGAGAAACTATCAATAGAAGCTCCTTTTTCTTGCTGTTCCATAGCCCATTCTAATTCATCGTAGCTTGCTCCTAATTGGTCTTCATCAGTTCTACTGTCTCCAAATAATCCATCTGTAGGTGCTGCTGTTTGTATGGCTTTAGGAACTTTTAAATAAGCACCAAGAGCAAAAACTTCACTTTTAACCAAATCTGCAATAGGACTTACATCTACACCACCATCTCCATATTTGGTATAAAATCCTACACCAAAATCTTCTACTTTATTTCCTGTACCAGCTACAAGGCTACTATGCAAACCAGCAATATAGTATAGTGTTGTCATTCTTAATCTTGCTCTAGTGTTTGCTAACGTTAAGTTTAAGATAGCTTGGTTTTCACTTGTTGGTACTGCTTTTTTAAAAGTTTCAAAGCTTTCAGTTAAATCAACTCGTTCGTCTGTAACATTAGAAAAACGTTCTTTTAATTGAGCAATATGTTCTTGTGCTCTAGAAACTTGATCAGGATGTTGGTGTATTGGCATTTCTACACATACTGTTGGTAATCCTGTATTAGCACATAGGGTTGATGTTACAGCGGAATCAATACCACCTGATACTCCAACTACAAATCCTTTAACACCGGCTTTGTTTGCATAATCTTTTAGCCATCCTATAATATGTTCAGCTATCTTTTGAGTTTCCATATTGCTTATTTCTTATTTTTGTTGAGGTTATCACAAATTTACTTAAAAATACCTTATTCAATGAAAAATTGGAGTTGTCTATTGTTGGTTTCATTCCTGATTTTTTCTTGCTCTGATACGTCTAAAACAGAAGTGGAGATAAACAAAACAAAAGTAGCTGTAGATTTTGCGTTGTTTCACGATGCTTTGTTTACTTCTAAAGCAGAAGATCTACCTGACTTAAAGATGAAATATCCTTATATGTTTCCGGTTTCTATGCCAGATAGTATTGTTGTAAATAGGATGAAGGATACAGCTCAGTATTTTTTGTACAAAGAAGTTAAAAAAGTTTACGGAGACTTTAGCTCTCAAAAGAAAGAGTTAGAAGATTTGTTTAAACATATTAAATTTTACAACAAAGAGTTTGTGCCTCCAATAGTGGTAACAGATTTAACGGGTGTATCTTATCAAGATAGGGTTTTGTATGCAGGAGATTTATTGTTGATTTCTTTAGAAATGTATTTAGGGAAGGAGCATCCTATATACGATGGTTTTTCTATGTATTTATCAGAAACGTTTACTCCAAAACATTTAACTACAGCGGTAGCAAAAAAAATAATTGACACACAGTATTCGTTTGATGAGAATAGGACTTTTTTAGGGCAGCTAATATTTGAAGGTAAGAAATTATATTTGTTGGATTTGTATTTGCCGTTGGTTGCTAATGAGGTTAAATTGGGGTATACACCAGAAAAATATCAATGGGCATTAAGTAACGAAGCTGATGTGTGGAGTTATTTTATTAAGAATGATTTATTGTTTAGTACAGATCCTTCTTTAAAAGAGCGTTTTATAGATTTAGCACCGTTCTCTAAGTTTTTTACAACTGCAGATATGTCTTCGCCTGGAAGTATAGGGAAGTATATTGGTTGGCAGATTGTTAGCGCTTATGCTAAGAATAATAAGGTTTCTGTAAATGAGTTAATGGAGATAGATGCAGAAGAGATTCTAAATAAATCTAAATTCAAACCCAAAAAGTACTAGCTAGTCGATAATGTATATCTTTGCAGTCTAAAATTAAGAAAATGTCAGAATTACATAAGTCAAAAATAGAGTTCGAAATTGGTTTGGATGAGAATAAAATTCCAGAAACTATTGAGTGGTCTGCAACCGATGGCGGAGTAACAAAAGATAAAGCTAAAGCTGCATTATTATCTGTGTGGGATGCTAAGGATAAAGAAACGTTGTACTTGCCTTTATGGACTAAAAAAATGCCAGTAGACGAAATGAAAGTTTTCTTTCATCAAACATTAGTGCAGATGGCTGATACATTTGAAAGAGCAACGAATGATGAAAAAATGTCTGCAACGATGAGAGATTTTTGTGAGTACTTTGCAGAAAAATTAGAATTGATAGACAAGAAATAAATTTAGAATTTAATTCAATAAGAAAGCCTGCTCTAAAGCAGGCTTTCTTGTTTTTATTCATAGTGTTTGGTTCTTTCTAAAGTACAAAGACAAGTCTAGAGTATGTAGAACCATTGTTTTTATAATAGGTTACTAGGTAGATACCACTTAGGTTTTCATTGTTAACCAATGTAAAACCAACTCTAATTTCAATTCTATCTACATCATTTGGAATTACTATTTGACCATCTCTAACTTCAACCCCCGTAACTACAATAGGAGTAGGGTCTGGAGTGGTAGGAGCTACTCCACAAGTTTCGTCTTCGGTAAAAATACTTGCTGCGGTAATGTTTAGCCAGTTGGTAGAGCTATATGTTTCATCGTCTATAATAACGCAAGTAAGGAGCTCGTTTTGTTTTACGTTGAACCCATCATTTAAAATAAGATTATTAGTCCCGTTTTTTAAATTGATTTGCTCTAGTTTATTGTTGAAAAGTATTACTTGTTCTAATTTAGTGTGATTGCTTAAATTTAATGTTCCTTCTAATTTGTTGTGTTGTAATCTAAGGATTTTAATATTTGGAGCACCCGATATATCTACGTTTGTAAACATATTACAATGCGCGTATATTGTGGTTAGGTTGGGTTGGTTTCCAATAATTAAGGAAGTCATAATTTCATTGGCAACTACTTCTAAATATTCTACATTGTTAATTGCGGAGATATCTAAACCATTTAAAGAATTATATTTTAAACTGATCTCTTTTAAGGCGGTATTTGTGCTTAAATCTATAGAGGTAAGTTTGTTACTTCTCGCAAATAATCCCTCTAGTAAAGTCAAATCAGTTACGTTTAAATTAGTGATTTGATTACCTACTACATTTACTGTTTTTAAAGCGGTGTTGTTGGTTAAGTCTAGTATGTTTATTTTGTTCCAAGCAGCATGTAATTCTTCTAAACCTACAAAAGTTTCAATACCACTCATGTCGCTAATTCCTGTTTTAGGTATGTCTAAAACTTTCATAGTCGTAATTTCAGGAGTTACAGGTATTGTACCGTCAATAGCGTTGTCTAAACCAACATGAACTAAGTATTCTTCTAGTGTGTTAAAAGTAGCTTTCGTTTCTTCTACTTTGCTGTAAGCACAGTCTGTTATGTCTTCTAACAAGTTGTTACATAAGTTAACAACTCTTAATTCTGTGTGGCTTTCTAAGTTTAATAGGCCAGTTAATAAATTATCATTCAGGTGTAATTCTTGTAAATTTAAAACACCCGATAAGTCGATTGAGGTTAGACTGTTGTGACTCGCAAATAAATATTTTAAATTAGGATTGGTACCCAATATTAAATGGTTAAGAGCTTTTGTGTTAGAGTGTACTTCTAGTAGCTCTAATAAAGGGTTATTACTAACATCAATAGCAATTAATTTATTATACTTTAATCCTACATGTGTTAGTAAGGGGGTGTTACTAAGGTCTATACTTACAAAGTTGTTTGCGCAGGCATACAGTTCTTTTAGTTCTGTGTTTGCCGAAAGGTCTAATACGTCTAAGTCGTTCTCTTTAAGGCTTAAATGAGAGAGTTTAGAATTACTACTTAAGTCTATCGTTGTTAGGTTGTTTCCTACAGCAAATAGTGCTTCAAGATTTTCAAAAACTTCAATTCCATCTAAGTCATTCAAATTTTTATGAGAAACATCTAAATGGGTTGTGGCTAAAATTTCGGGTGTTTGTGGTATTTCACCATCTACAGCGTTATCCAAGCCAATAGTTACTAAATGTTCTTCAAAGGAAATCCCCAAAGAGGTTAAGGGAGCGTTGTTGTGTAATAATTTCTTGTCGGAATTCGCTTTTGTTGGGGTGAGTGAAAGCAAAAAAACAGCTATAGAGCTGATTAATAGAGTAATTTTTTTCATAGATCGGGGTTGTATCTATTTTAAATATATGAATTTTTAAATAAATATATGTTTATAAGTCTGTGGTTTTTAACATATGTAAATTAAAAAAGGCTGTTATTGCATAACAATAACAGCCTTTTTTTAAGAAGTATTGTGTTTAAATTATTGGTTTTTTATAGCTTCAATAATTTTAGTTTCTAATTCTTCAGCCAATTCAGGATTGTCTTTAATTAACGTTTTAACGGCATCTCTACCTTGTCCTAATTTAGTCTCTCCGTAGCTAAACCAAGAACCACTCTTTTTAATAATACCATAATTTACACCTATGTCTAAAATTTCACCAACTTTAGAAATTCCTTCTCCATACATAATGTCGAATTCTGCTTGTTGAAAAGGTGGTGCTACTTTGTTTTTAACAATTTTTATTTTTGTAGAGTTACCTATAACTGCATCTCCATCTTTAATTTGCGTTCTTCTTCTAATATCTACACGAACAGATGCGTAGAATTTTAATGCATTACCTCCTGTAGTTGTTTCTGGGTTACCAAACATAACTCCAATTTTTTCACGTAATTGGTTGATGAAAATTACCGTACAGTTGGTCTTGTTAATTGTACCTGTTAGCTTACGTAATGCCTGAGACATTAAACGTGCATGAAGTCCCATTTTAGAGTCTCCCATTTCTCCTTCAATTTCACTCTTTGGAGTTAAAGCAGCTACAGAGTCAATAACAATAATATCAATTGCACCAGAACGAATTAAGTTTTCGGCAATCTCTAAAGCTTGCTCTCCATGATCTGGTTGAGAAATAATTAAGTTGTCAACATCTACGCCTAAATTTTCTGCATAAAAACGATCAAAAGCATGTTCTGCATCAATAAAAGCAGCTATTCCACCAGCTTTTTGAGCTTCTGCTATAGCGTGAATTGTTAAAGTCGTTTTACCTGATGATTCAGGTCCATAAATTTCAATAATTCTACCTCTAGGATAACCACCTACACCTAATGCTAAATCCATTCCTAAAGAACCAGAAGAAATAACCTCTACATCTTGAGCAGCCATATCTCCCATCTTCATTACAGCACCTTTACCATACGTTTTGTCTAATTTATCTAAGGTAAGTTGTAGTGCTTTTAATTTATCGTCTCTTTCGTTTTTCTCTTTTGCCATGTTATACGCTTCTAGTTTGATTTGATGTAAGCTAAAATACGAATTTATGTAAGATTTGATTCTTTTTTTAAAGGTTTCAATTTATTTGTAACAAGTCTTTGTTTGTGTGGGGTTTTGAGCCTTTTTGTTTTGTAAATAAACGTGAAATAAAAATGTGTGCGGAATGGTCACATTCTTTTCTTCTTAAACGGTGATGTTGGTAGAGAAAAGTTGAAAATAACTAGGGTATTTAAGAGAACAATCCCTTCATTAATATATAAATGAAGGGATTGTTATTTGGGGTATTGTTCTCTGGGGTATATGTCAAAGATATTGCATCTCCGAGAATCATTATATTGCGAAAAAACATCTTTACATATGTTTATATTCCAAAGCGCAATCCAATAAAATAAGTTCTTGGCCTTTGTGGTCCATAAGCATAAGTTGCATCTCTATCTGCTCCTTGGTCAAAGTCGTTTTGGAAGGCGTTAAAAATGTTTTGCACTCCACCCGAAAGTTCAAAGTGAGCGTGTTTGTGCTTGTCTAAGTAGAACTGATAAGAACTCTTCCAATTCAATTCAAAAAACCGAGGTGATTTTTCTAGTTTATCATTAGGAATGTATCCTTTTAAATGCTGAACGTACATTCTTCCAGTATATACTCCAGAAAGGTTGTTTTGGAATTCTTTAGTAGGAGCATAAGAAAGTACAAAGTTGGCATATGCCTTAGGTGTTTCGTTAAATTCTCTAGTAGCTTGATCTAATTCTTCTTCGGACCATGCTATTTTTTCATTAAACAAAGCTCTTTGTAAGGTGGCTCCTGCTTGCATTAACCATTTCTCGTTGGGTGCATATTTAGCTTCTAAGTTCACTCCATATACTTTTGCACCAGAAGTATTACTTCTAATCCATTCAAAAATTTCTGAACCTGGTGTGGTCTCTGGTCCTTGCTCTAAAGCAAAAGCGTTGTTTAATTTAGTGTAGAACAATTCGGTAACTAAAGAAAAATCTCCATTTTCTAATTCTTTGGTCCAGTCTAAAGAGGTTAAGAAACTGTGTGATGTTTCTGATTTTAAACCATCAGAGTTTTTAATTCTACTAATTTCTCCAGCAGCTAAAGAAGCGTGTACGTCTTCACCATAAATTTGTGGAGCTCTAAAGCCTTTAGCGTAGCTTGTTCTCCAACGTAGGTTTTTGTTGATACTGTATAAAATATTTGCTCTAGGGTTTAAAATAATTCCCTCGTCTACTAAATTGTGTTTATCTGCTCTTAATCCTCCCAGAATTCTCAAATTATCGTTAACTATAAATTCTTGTTGCGCATATATTCCTGTTAAGTGAGTGGTTTGAATAATAGGTTCGAAAAATGGATTTTCTTTACGATCGTCTATGTCATTGTATTTGTATTCAATACCTCCGGTAAATGTTCCGTGTTTTTTAAATTTATGAGCAAACTGAGCACCGGTTACAAAAGTGATGTCTTTAGAGTTTCCAAAACCTTGTATACTAGATTGTATGTTACTTTCAGTCGCTTCTTCACCAGCTAATCCGCCATAGAAATTGGTGTTGTTAGAAACAGAGGTAGAGGCGTAAATAGAATAGGTATCGTTTTTATTGGGACTTAAATATTCATAAGTCAATCCTCCAGAAACAACTTTAGAGGTAATTTCCTCGGTAATATCAGATAGAAAGGCAAGTAAGTTTAATTTGTTTCCTCCTCTTCTCGATTCGTTATTTGCATTAAACTCGGCCGTAATTTTCTTTCGCTCATTAGGTCTGTTAAAAGCTTTGAAACCAAAAGATGTATTCTCTAGTTCGGTTAGTTCAGTATATCCGTCATTGTCTGCATTGTAAGCATCTCTTTTACGTTTCATACCAAATAATGCAATTCCAGTGTCGTAATCATCATTAATAATGGTTCCGTTAAACGTTAAGGTATTGTCTGCTGTGTTTCCGTCTATCAAAGCAAAGTTACTACCTATAGAAAAACTATTTTCAGTAGGGTCTTTGGTTATGATGTTTATGGTACCTGCAATAGCATTAGAACCATACAGGGCAGATCCTCCACCACGAACTACTTCAATCTGTTTGATAATATTGGCCGGAATTTGATCTAAACCATATACACTATTCAACGTACTAAAAATAGGTCTACTGTCTACTAATATTTGTGAGTAAGCTCCATTTAATCCATTCATTTTAATTTCGGACGTACCACAATTTTGACAATTGTTTTCCATTCGCAAACCAGGCTGAAAGTTTAAGCCTTCGGATAAGCTAACCGATTGAGTGGCTTCTAATACTTTAGCGTCTGTTACGGTAACAATTACAGGAGCTTTTTTTCTATTTAAATACCCTCTTGTTGCAGTTACTACAATTCTATCTAAGCCTAAAACGTCTTCTTTAAGTTGAATGTTAATTATTTTTACTTCGCTGTCAGAAATGGTGTAAGCTATCTCTTTTGTCTTATGTCCAATAGCAGTAACTATTAATCTTTGGTTTCCTTGAGGCGATTTAAGATGGTATTCTCCATCTAAATTTGAACTTGTACGGTCTCCGTTTTTAATAGCAATAGTAGCTAAAACGGGAGTTCCTTTGCAAGTAACAATACCTTTAATATGTGCTTGTTGAGCCAAAATGGCTTGTGTTAGTAGTAGTAAAAAAATAGAGAGCCTAGTTTTCATGGTTGATTGTTTGTGTGTGCAAATCTAAAACAATTTTTAGACTTGTCTAAAAAATAATTTTAAGTAATGTTTATTATTTGTTTTATATTTGTTGATAATGAAATTAGATTTATCACAAACGGAAGAGAATTACTTAAAGGCTATTTATAGTTTGTTTGTAGTGAACAACAAGCCTGTTAGTACGAATAAAATAGCCGAGAGTTTGGCAACAAAAGCATCGTCTGTTACAGACATGATTAAAAAGTTGGCAGAGAAAGAATTGGTGAATTATGTTAAGTATCAGGGAGTTTCTTTAACGGTAGAAGGAAAAGATATGGCGGTTTATGTAATTAGAAAACATAGATTGTGGGAAGTGTTTTTAGTACGTCACTTAGGTTTTAAGTGGGATGAGGTACACGATGTAGCCGAGCAATTGGAGCACGTAAAATCGAAACAATTGATAGATAGTTTAGATACCTTTTTAGATTTTCCACGATACGATCCCCATGGAGACCCAATACCCGATAAAGATGGAAATATAGTTTCTAGAAATGCAGTGTTTTTGGGAGCAATGAACGAAGGAGGAGAAGGAGTGATAGTTGGTGTAAAAGATAGTTCTACTGCTTTTTTAAAGTATTTGGACAATGCAGAGATACGATTAGGAGCTCAGATTGAAATACTTCATAAAGAGAGTTTTGATAACTCTATGATGTTGTTGATAGATAATAGAAAGATATCTATCTCTCAACAGATATCTAATAATTTATATGTAAAAATAAACGGATGAAAAAGCTAGTTGCACTATTTGTTGTTTTAATAGCCTTGGTGGGATGTAAGCCTGCAAAAAAAGAAGCCAATGAAAAGTTTACCATAGTTACTACCACCACTATGATTACGGACTTGGTAAAAGTTTTAGGAGGAGATGCAATAGAGGTAAAAGGAATTATGGGGGCGGGTGTAGATCCGCATTTGTACAAAGCCTCTGCTGGGGATTTAACCAAATTATCTAGCGCAGATGTAATTGTGTACAACGGGTTGCATTTAGAGGGGAAATTGGTAGAGGTGTTTGAGAAGATGAATCACATAGGGAAAACAACCATTGCGTTGGGAGCGTTTTTGCCTAAAGAAAATGTAATTCATTCCGAAGCTTTTGCAAGTTCTCATGATCCACATATTTGGTTTTCTATAGAAAATTGGATAAGCGTAACAAAAATACTAGTTGATAAATTAGTTGTTTTAAACCCAGAAAACAAAGCGATTTATGAGAAAAATGGAGTGGCGTACGTTAAACAATTGCAGTATTTGGCTGAAGAAATGAAGGCCAAAGTAGCAGTGTTACCAAAAGAAAAAAGGATTTTGGTAACGGCACACGATGCTTTTTCTTATTTCGGAAAAGAGTTCGATTTTGAGGTGGTTGGTTTGCAAGGATTGTCAACGGCAACAGAAGCAGGTGTAAAAGACGTACAGCGTATTTCTGATTTTATTATAACACATAAAATAAAAGCCATTTTTGTAGAGAGTTCGGTACCAAAGAGAACGGTAGAAGCTTTGCAAGCAGCCGTAAAATCTAAAGGACAAGAGGTTCGTATAGGGGGTGAGTTATTTTCTGATGCTTTAGGAAATCCATCAGAAGAAACAGGAAAGTATGTAGGAATGTATCGTTACAACGTAAATACGATTGTGGAAGCACTTAAATAGTAGTTAAAAGTAAAGAATCAAGTGTTAGGAGAGTAAAGTTTTAATCCATGAATCGTGATTCAAGAAATATAAAATAATAACAATGGATAAAGTCCAGCAACCAACAACTAACAACCAGCAGCCAAAGATTGCCATAGCAGTAGACGATTTAACAGTTGCTTATAACTATAAGCCTGTATTGTGGGATATAGATTTAAAAATTCCAGAGGGAGTTTTAATGGCTATTGTTGGACCCAACGGAGCTGGGAAATCTACCTTGTTAAAGTCTATTTTAAATATTATAAATCCTTTAGCAGGATCTGTTTCTGTTTATGGGAAGCCCTACAGAAAGCAACGTTCTTTAGTTGCGTATGTTCCGCAAAAAGGTAGTGTAGACTGGGATTTTCCTACAACTGCATTAGATGTAGTTATGATGGGGACTTATGGAGCTTTGGGTTGGATGAAAAGACCTGGACAAAAGGAAAAGAAGCTAGCGTTAGAAGCTTTAGAGAAAGTTGGGATGTTACCTTTTCAGAATCGACAAATTTCTCAATTATCTGGAGGACAGCAACAACGAATTTTTTTGGCAAGAGCCTTAGTGCAAAATGCAGCAATTTATTTTATGGACGAACCTTTTCAGGGAGTTGATGCTACTACCGAAAAGGCAATTATTCAAATACTAAAGGAATTAAGAAAGGCCGGAAAAACGGTAGTAGTGGTGCATCACGATTTACAAACGGTTCCAGAGTATTTTGATTGGGTTACGTTTTTAAATGTCAAAAAAATAGCAACAGGTCCTGTAGCAGATATTTTTAACGATGATAATTTAACAAAGACCTACGGAATTAATTACAAAACGAGTATTGTAGAATAGTATGCAAGAGTATTTAGATTTATTAATGGTGGATTACACCCTACAGATTATAACACTAGGTACGGCTGTGTTAGGAGCCTTATGTGGTATGTTGGGGAGTTTTGCAGTGTTGCGTAAACAGAGCTTGTTGGGAGATGCTATTTCTCATGCATCGTTACCTGGAATTGCTATTGTTTTTCTAGTGTTAGGAGTAAAAGATAATAATGGACTGTTGCTAGGGGCTTTAATGAGTGGTTTGGTAAGTGCAATTTTTATAAAGGGAATAATTTCTAAAACACATTTAAAGTCAGACACAGCTTTAGGAATTGTGTTGTCTACTTTTTTTGGGTTTGGAATGTTGTTGTTAACCTACATTCAAAAAATGCCCAATGCCAATCAGTCGGGTTTAGAAAAATATTTATTTGGACAAGCAGCAACGTTATTGGCTAGTGATGTTTGGTTAATGTCTTTAATAGCGGCAATTGCCTTAATCATTGTCTT
Source organism: Wenyingzhuangia sp. IMCC45574 (assembly GCF_054182685.1). Lineage (NCBI taxonomy): Bacteria > Pseudomonadati > Bacteroidota > Flavobacteriia > Flavobacteriales > Flavobacteriaceae > Wenyingzhuangia > Wenyingzhuangia sp. IMCC45574. The sequence continues at coordinate 2,874,836 of NZ_CM135169.1, forward strand.
TTTGTTTTGGAAAGAGTTTAAGATGGTGCTTTTTGATGCTGATTATACAACAACATTAGGTTTTAATGTAAAAGTGATTGATACTTTAATGACGGCTTTTATAGTAGTTGCTATTGTTATGGGGTTGCAAACAGTAGGAGTGGTTTTAATGAGTGCAATGTTATTGGCACCCGCAGCTGCTGCAAGACAGTGGACAAATAGCTTGGCAAAGATGGTTTTTTTGGCTGGAGTGTTTGGTGCTTCTTCAGGAATTTTGGGAACTGCAATTAGTGCCAGTGCAAATAATTTATCTACGGGTCCTGTAATTGTTTTAATAGCTACCTGCTTTGTAATGGTGTCTTTTGTGTTTTCTCCCATTAGAGGGTTGTTGTTTAAGCAAATAAAACTTTGGAGGAATAGGAACGATTTAAAGTTGATGAAGACTCTTTCTTTTATGTATGATATTGTAAAGACACATGAAAATGTTTCTCATCCACATAAAATTCAGTTACTGAATAATTTTCAGGGATACACAAAAAGAAGTTTAAAAAGATTGCAGGCAGAAGATTTAATCCTGCTGAATAAAAGTGATTGGTCTTTAACAGAAAAAGGCTATCAAGTTGCTAAAAATTTATATTCACAAGAGTTATGACAGCTGCACAAATAGAAATACAAGTTATATTGAGTTTGGTGGCGGTTGCATGTGCTTTGCCAGGAGTTTTTTTAGTACTTAGAAAAATGGCTTTGATAAGCGATGCGATAAGTCATTCTATTTTACCAGGTATAGTAGTCGGTTTTTTTGTTACGCAAGATTTAGCTTCGCCTTGGCTTATTTTAATGGCTACTGCAACTGGGGTTTTAACAGTGGTGTTGGTTGAGTATATTCAGAAAACAGGATTGGTGAAAGAAGATACAGCTATTGGTTTAGTATTTCCTTCGCTGTTTAGTATAGGTGTTATAATGATTGCAAGAAATGCGGGAGATGTTCATTTAGATGTAGATGCCGTTTTGTTGGGAGAGGTGGCTTTTGCTCCTTTTGATCGGTTGATGTTTAATGGTTTAGATATAGGGCCAAAGTCTTTGTGGATGATGGGAAGCATTTTGATGGTAACTATAACGTTGTTGGTTTTATTTTATAAAGAGTTAAAAGTTGCAACTTTTGATGCTGGTTTAGCGGCTTCTTTGGGGTTCTTGCCTATGGCTATTCATTATGGTTTAATGACGGTTTCTTCTGTAACTACTGTTGGTGCTTTTGATGCTATTGGTGCTGTTTTGGTGGTTGCCTTTATGATTGTACCTGCAGCGTGTGTGTATCTTTTAACGGATAATTTAAAAAAGCTATTAATCTATTCATCAATTTTAGGTGTTGTATGTTCTTTAGTAGGGTATTGGATCGCAAATGCTTTAGATGCTTCTATTGCTGGTACAATAGCAACAGTTTTAGGTCTGGTCTTTTTTGGAGTGTATTTATTTGCACCCAATAGAGGTTACTTGTCGCAATGGTACAAAGAAAAGCAACAAAAGACAGAGGTTGCTTTGTTGGTTTTTTTACTGCATTTGGCAAATCACGAAGAGGAAAAGGAAAGAAATATAAATCATTTACAGGAACATATAAATTGGAGTGCTCAACGTGCTAGAAAAGTATTAAAACTGGCGAATCAAAATAATATGATTGAAGTGAATAATGATATCATTTCATTAACCCAAAAAGGAGCAGATTTTACACAACAAGCGATTTCTTATATATCCGATAATAAAAATTCTGAATTAGAAGGAATGAAGCAAAACTTCTTTTTGTTTAGAGGATAAATAATGGTATGATTTTGGTATTGTATTATTTATACTAAAGTAGTATATTTATTATAAAACCTTTAAAAAATAATTAGTTATGCCAATAGTAAATCTTTTTTTAAGTGGAACGCAGAAGAAAAATAGAGGACATTTAGCAAATATCGTTAAGATTGCAAGATCTAATGGTAAGTTAAATAGGGATGAAATTCGATTGATAAAAAAGATTAAAAAGGAATTAAATGTTAATGATGTTGCTTTTAGAAAAATTATTAGAAATCCAGAATTATATCCTATCAATCCACCAGCAAATTATGAAGAAAGAATTGAACGATTGTATGCTTTGTGTAGAATGTTGTTGATAGACAAAGAATCGTTTGAGCTTTCCTTAAGAATGTTAAAAAAATTAGCAGTTGGTTTAGGTTTTCCACTACAAACTCACGAGGTTGTTGTAGATACGGCTGTAGCGCTTTCTCATCAAGATACAGATTTTGATACTTTTGCTTTAGAAGTTAGAAAAGTCAATGTGATAGCGTAAAAGATATGCATACAAACCTACGATGTAAAAGAGATTGTTTAATTTAGACAATCTCTTTTTTTATACTATGAATTCAGACAGTTTTTTTAAAGTTTACAATGCTTCTGCAGGAAGTGGAAAGACCTATACGCTTGTAAAAGAGTACTTAAAAGTAGCTTTGCGTAGTGAGTTCGAATTTCAGAAAATTTTAGCAATAACTTTTACCAATAAAGCTGCAGGAGAAATGAAACAGCGTGTCTTGGGAACGCTTCAAGATGTATCTCAGGGAAAAGAAAATGCAATAGCGAGTGATGTTGCTAAAGAATTGTCTTTAAGTCTGGAAGATATTCAATACAAATCAAAGAGATTGTTAGAGAATATTTTTCAGAATTATGCAAGTTTCCATATTATAACAATAGATAGCTTTACGCATAAACTAATTAGAACCTTCTCGTTGGATTTAGGATTGCCAATGGATTTTAATGTAGAGATGGATGCCGATCCGTTGTTAAAAGAAACCATTGATTTATTAGTTTCTAGAATAGGAGAGGATAAAGATCTAACCAGGGTGTTGGTAGATTATACATTGCATCAAGTAAATGATGACAAATCTTGGGATGTAAATAGGTCTCTTGTTGAGGTTGCGAAGTTATTACTCAATGAAGAAAATGAGCTAGAGGTTTCAAGATTAATCAATACAAGTTTGTCCGATTTTAAATCTTTGGAAAGTAGACTTAGAAAGTATTTAAGTGATACAGAGAAAGCTTTTAAAGAAATTGGTGAGCAGGCTTTGGCATTGATTGATGATAATGGGATTGAACATAAGTCTTTTTCGAGTGGAGATTTGCCGAAATATTTTGATAAATTTTTAGGGAGTTGTTTTGAAAAAGAGGAGCATCCTTTAGGAAATAGATTGGCAAAGAATATGAGTAATGGAGTTCTTTATGCAAAATCGAAATCTACTGCAGAGAAAAGCGCTATTGATGCTATACAGGGTGAGTTGATTTCTATTTTTGAAATTTCTCAAAAAATATGTGAAGAACATTTTGGACAATATTTGTTGGTAAAGAAAATTCTAAACACTTTGGTACCTCTTACTGTGCTTAGTTATATAAATAAAGAGTTTGTAAATTATAGAGAAGAAAATAATTTTAGATTAAATGCAGAATTTAATAGGGTTGTTAGTAAGCAGATTAAAAATGAACCCGTTCCTTTTATTTATGAGCGCTTAGGAGAAAAGTTTCAGTATTTTTTTATTGATGAAATGCAAGATACTTCTGAGTTGCAATGGGAGAATTTAATTCCGTTAATACACAATTCATTGTCTCAAAATAAAGGAGGATTGTTGTTGGTGGGAGATGCGAAACAATCCATTTATAGATGGAGGGGAGGAAAAGCTGCTCAGTTTGTAGATTTGTCTAACAAAGAAGTGGATAATGAGTTTTTTGTAGAGAAAGAAGTGGTGACACTAGGTACAAATTATAGGAGTTACAGTAATATTGTCAGTTTTAATAACGACTTTTTCTCATTTATTTCAGATTATTTAAAAGATCCTACTTACAAAGAAATCTATCAGAGAGAAAAGACTCAAAAAGAAAATTCCAAGGAGGGAGGTTACGTTAAAGTTGAGCTTTTCGAGCTGGATGAAGAGTTGGAGAAGTATGAAGAATATGGAGAGAAAATTTATCAGCAGATAAATGAAATAGAGAAAAACGGATTTGATAAAGGTGATATTTGCATATTAACTAGAAAGAAAGCAGATGGGGTTGCCGTTGCAAATTACTTAGTGTCTAAAGGGATAGATGTAATTTCACCAGATAGTTTGTTGTTGAAAAGTAATTCAAGCGTTCAGTTTTTAATTTACTTACTAAGATGGTTAGATAATACCGATGATAAGGAAATACTTATTCAGGTGTTAAGTTTTTTGTACGAACATTTAAATGTTGGGGTTGACTCGCATGAGTTTTTTGACAAAGCTCTCAATAGTGATACTTTAGAAGAATTGTTCTCTTATTTAGAATTAGATTTTGATAAAGATTTGTTTTTTGCTGAATCTCTATATAGCGGTGTAGAGTATGTAATAAGGTCTTTTAAGTTGGTAGATAAGACAGACGTATTCCTTCAGACCCTTTTAGATTTGGTTTTAGAGTTTCAATTAAAAGAGGCTGGAAGTTTGCAAACTTTTATAGAGTATTGGGGTCTTAAGAAAGAAAAGTTAAAGGTAGAGATAGCAGCAGATAAAAATGCTGTACAGATTATGACCATACATAAGTCTAAAGGATTAGAGTTTCCAGTGGTAATTTTTCCTTTTGATTTGAATACCGAAGATATTACAAAAGAAAAATTATGGTATAAAACGAGTAATGAATCTTTGTTTGGAGATTTCGATAGTTTTAGAATTGGAGCATCGAGTAAGTTGGAGTTATATGGGGAAGTAGGTGTAGAAGAATTGGTAAATATAAATAGAGAAACTCAATTAGATAATTTTAATTTGCTGTATGTAGCTTTAACCAGAGCAGAGGAGCAGTTGTATATTTTGTGTGATTATAAAGAGTCAAAAACAAAATCAATTAAAAACTATGGTGATTTTTTTGCAGAATATATCAATACTAAAGAAGCAGGAAGTTGCTTGTATTCAGTAGGGGGAGCTCAGAAGTTATCTAGGAAAGAGATCGAGAATGAAGTATTCTCTTTAGAAGATTTTAGAAGTGTTGATAAAAAGAAAAATAATGTATTTGTAGTTGAGGAGGTTAAAGATGAAGATTCTTCTAAAGAGTTTGGTAACGTAATTCATAAGGCTTTAGAAAAGGTTTATATAGTTGTGGATATTCCCGTTGCGAATTCATATATAGAACAACAGGGTTTTGAATTGGAAGTTGAAAATAAAGCAAAGCGTATTGTTTCAAATGTGATTAATCATCAAGATTTGAAGATGTATTATAAAGAAGGGGTAAAGGCATACAATGAATATTCAGTATTATCACCAAGCGGCGAAATGATTATTATTGATAGGTTGGTGTTTTTTGGTAATAATGTTGTGATTTTAGACTATAAAACAGGAGTGGAAAAAGAAGCACACGTAGATCAGGTAAGTTTTTATGCAAAAGTGTTAGAGGGGATGGGGTTCGTTGTTTTACATAAATTTTTGTTATATTGTAATGAGTCGACAGAGTTAAAAAGGGTTGAATTATAAAAAACAAAGGGAATAATTTACCAGAGATCTTTTTAACTTAAGTTTGCTTTTTACATTTTTATAACATAAAGCATATATTGGCAGATGTTATTTTTATATATTTGTTCTGAGAAAGAGGTAAAAACTAAATAATAAATAAAAATGAAAAGATTATTACTTGTTGCTTTTGCAATATTAACTTTCGGAAGTGCGAAAGCACAAGACGAGATCAGACCATGGGCAATTGGTGTTGGTATTAATACAGTAGATATTAGTCCGTCAGGGGTTTCAGATATTGGAGACCAAATTTTTAACGATTATATTGGTCCTTTTAAGGATACTAATACGATTCCAGTCCTAAGTAGAATATATGTTTCTAGATATTTAAATAAAAACTTTACACTTGATTTTGCTTTTGCTTATAATAGCATAAAAAAACAGTACAGTGAGGAAGAGTTAGTTGATTCTCATAGTTATTTATCTGGAGACTTAGGTCTTAGATATGATCTAAATAATGTTATTGGAGATACTAAGTGGTTTGATCCATATGCGAAATTAGGTTTAGGTTTATTGTTAACCACAGGAGATGATTTAGCAGCTCCTGCTTCTTTAGGTTTAGGATTCAATACATGGTTTAATGATAAAGTAGGACTGAATTTTGAGACAAGTTACAAGTCTAGTGCTCATTTAGATGGTGTTGAGATTTTAGGTGTAGAGGATTTAGGAACAGCTGGTAAAGTAGGTGATTATCATTTCCAACACTCTATTTCTTTAGTTTATAAGTTTGGAGCTAAAGATACTGATAAAGATGGAACTCCAGATAAAGAAGATTTATGTCCAGAAATTGCTGGGTCTAAAGAATTCTTCGGTTGTCCTGATACAGATGGAGATGGAATTGTTGATAAAGATGATCAATGTCCTAAATTAGCTGGTTCGGCTAGAACTAAAGGATGTCCTGATACTGACAAGGATGGAGTAGCAGATAAAGACGATGCTTGTCCTAACGTTAAAGGATTAAAAGCTTTACAAGGATGTCCTGATTCTGATAACGATGGAGTAGCAGACAAAGATGATGCTTGTCCTGCAGTTGCTGGAACAGTAGAGACTAAAGGTTGTCCTGATGCAGATGGAGATGGTATTGCTGATGCTGAAGATAGATGTCCAGAGGTTGTTGGAACAAAAGAATTTGGAGGATGTAACGAACCAGAATTATTAGCTTTAGGAACTCCTGGAACTACACCAACTAAAGGAGAGTTAATCAAGACAGTAGAGTTTAAATTTGGTGCCTATACATTCAAATTGGGTGTTAAAGATCAATTAAACGAAGTTGTTAAATTACTTGATGAAGAGAAAATAGCTGGATTATATGTAGAAGGACATACTGATAGCGCTGGTCCTGCTGCTTACAATGTGAAGTTGTCTAAAAAGAGAGCTCAAGCAGTTGTAGATTACTTAGTTGCTAAGGGAATTGATGAGTCTAAGTTAATCATCTTAGGATTCGGTGAAACTCAACCTAAGTCTTCTAACAGAACTTCTAAAGGTAGAGCTGAAAACAGAAGAGTTGAAATTTCTATTATAGAAGTAAAAAAGAACTAAGTTTTATTACAATTTATACTTTATTAAACATAAAAAGAACCGCTCGCTGAGCGGTTCTTTTTATGTTTAATATTCAATACAGGTTAATATGAAAAGATTACTAATATTTTCGCTAGTTATAATTTCTTTAGGAGGGTACTCTCAAGATAAAAAAGCAACACTTTGGACTATTGGTTTAGGGATTAATACAGTTGATATAACACAGTATAAATTGTCGGAAACGGGTGACTTATTTGTAGATTATATAGGCCCATTTGTAGATACTAATACGGTTCCTTTTTTTAGTAGATTGGTGTTGAGTAGGTATTTAAATAGAAGTTTAACCATTGATGGTGCATTAGCATATAACAAGCTTAAGAAGCAGTTTGGAGAGTCTAAGGTTTTTGATTATAATTTTATTTCTGGAGATTTAGGTTTAAGATATGACTTTAATAATATAATTGGAGAAACGGGTTGGTTTGATCCATATTTTAAAATAGGGCTTGGTTTTGCTTTAGTAGAAGAAGCTGATTTGTCAATACCTGTTTTTGGTGGTTTTGGTTTTAATACATGGTTTAATGATAGGTTTGGACTAAATTTTGAAACCAATTTTAAAACAAGTACTCCTTTTTCAGGAAGTAATTTTGTAGAGGCAGCAGGTATTGGTCGTAATTTTATGCATCATTCCATATCTGTAGTTTACAATTTTAGTCTTAAAAAGGATACAGATAAAGATGGAGTAGCAGATAGAGATGATTTATGTCCGAATGTAAAAGGGACTAAGGAGTTATATGGTTGCCCAGATAAGGATGGAGATGGTGTGATTGATGCGGATGATAAATGTCCTAATGTAGCAGGTGTTCAAACTAATTCTGGTTGCCCAGCAGAGAAGGATACTGATGGAGATGGTATTGTTGATAAGTTAGATGTTTGTCCTGGAATAAGAGGTTCTAAAAAAACAAATGGATGTCCTGATGAAGATAGAGATGAAGTTGCTGATAAAGATGATGTTTGTCCACTAGTTCCTGGAAGTAAAGAACTTAGAGGGTGTCCTGATTCTGACGGTGATGGAATTGTAGATTCAGAAGATAGATGTCCAGGAATTGCTGGCTCTAAGGAGTTTAATGGATGTTCTGAGCCTGATGTATTAAGGCTTTCTGATGCAGGAGCCGATGCCTATGTAAAGTCTAAAGGGAAATTGATAGAAACCGTGAATTACAAGTTTGGAGCGGTGGCTATTGAATACAGTGTGCAACAAAAATTGAATAGAGTTGTGGATATGCTATTGGCTGATACTTCTACAATTGCAGGTTTTTATGTAGAAGGACATACGGATAGTACTGGGTCTGCTGCTTTTAACATGAAGTTGTCTATTATGAGAGCTAAATCAATTGTTAATTATTTGGTAGATCAAGGAGTGGAGAGGTCTAGGTTGAGAATTTTAGGATATGGAGAAAGTAAACCTAAAACAACAAATGCAACACGAGAAGGTAGAGCGATTAATAGAAGGGTAGAAATTTCTGTTTTATTGTTAAGTCGAGAATAGATTTTACGAATTAAATAAATTAAAGCCCACTCTTAAGAGTGGGCTTTTTATGTTATGTTTATTTATATTAGTACTATATATCGGTATGAATCTCATTTCGGTTATTCTCTAAGATTTTATGGATACTTTTTTACAAGAAGTTGCTGAAAGAATAGTAACAGAAAACAATAATTTAAAGGATTTAGTTTGTGTAATTCCGAGTGAAAGAGCTGGAGTTTATCTTAAAAATAAACTACGTCAGCAGTTGTCTGGAAAAGCTTCTTTTTTGCCTAGGATTATAAGTATAGAAAACTTCATTAAAGAGATTTCTAGTTTGGAAAGCATGGATCAGGTTTCTTTAATTTTTGAGTTTTATAAAGTTTATAGAGCCAATTATAAAGGTGATCAACCAGATTCTTTTGAGCGTTTTATAGGTTGGGCTACCATAGCAATACAGGATTTTAATGAAATAGATCGTCATTTGGTAAATGCAGCGCAAATTTTCTCTTATTTAACCGATTTACAGAATATAAAAGATTGGTCTCCTACTAAGGATGATGAGACTGAAACGATTAGTAATTATATGTCTTTTGTAAAAGAGTTGTACAAATACTATCAGGAATTTTTGGTTGTTTTGTTAGAGAAAGGAGCGGCTTATCAGGGGTTGATTTATAGAGAGGCATATGAAAAACATCAATCATATATAGAAAAACATGAAGCCAAGTCTTTTTATTTTATTGGATTTAATGCTTTAAATAAAGCGGAGGAGGAATTGTTCCAAAGTTTTTTAAGTATAGATGGAAACAAAGCTTTTTGGGATATAGATGCTTATTATTTTGAAGGGAAACATGAAGCAGGTACTTTTCTGCGAAAGTTCTTTAATGATTGGAATTGTTTAGAAGGGGAGGAGCAAAAAAAGTGGATTCAAAATCATTTTAAGCAAAAAAAGAATATTCAGGTTTTGGGAGCTCCGTTAAATGTAACGGGCGTTAAAGCGGCTACTTCTTTTTTAAAGAACGAATTAAATCCAAATGAAACTGCAATGGTTTTGGCAGAGGAGGATTTATTGCCTGTTGTATTAAATTCTATTCCAGAAGAGGTTAAAAATGTAAATATTACCATGGGGTATTCTTTAAGTAATATACCCTTTTCTAGCTTGTTTCAAAGTTTGTTCGATTTGTATTTGAATAAACAAAAGCTAGGGAAAAATGCATTTTATTTTAAAGATATCATTGCTGTATTAAGACACTCGTATGTTTCAAGTTTTTCAGAGAACGCTAGTTCTAATATCATTCAAATTATTACAAAGAATAACTTAGTTTTTATAACGCATCAAGAGTTAGAAAAGTTGTTTAGAGAACATGAATTAAAACAAGTCATTGTTGATTTATTTCAAGACAATTATTCTATAAATCATTTTTTAGCAAGTGTAATGACCTTTATTCGCTTAATGGAAGATGAAACAACAGGTGTTGATTTGCTATATGTAAAGAGTTTTAAAAAGGTAATCCAGGAGGTCATCAATTTAAATGATCAATACAAATATATAGAGAGCTTTAAAGTGTTGTCTAAAGTGTTTTATAGATTGTTATCATTAGAAACAGTAGATTTTAAAGGAGATGCATTAGGAGGGATGCAATTGATGGGGGTTTTAGAAACACGCTGTTTGGATTTTAAGAATGTAATTATGACTTCTGTAAATGAAGGAGTTTTGCCATCAGGAAAAACCGAGCGTTCTTTTATTTCTTTTGAAGTAAAACGTTACTTTAATATGCCTACTTATCTAGCCAAGGATGCTATTTTCTCGTATCATTTTTATAGGTTGTTACAAAGAGCAGAGAATATTTTTTTGGTATACAACACACAAACAGATGATTTTGGTAGTGCTGAAATGAGTCGTTTTATTACTCGTTTATTAATAGACAAAGAAGAGGAGACAGTACATAGAAATGTAGTAACGGGGTTGCACACTATAGAGGAAAAAGCAAGAGAAGTTAAAAAAACAGAAGAGGTAATGGTTGCTCTAAAAAGTTATTTTCAAAAGGGAGCCTCTCCAAGTAGAATTATTGAATATATAAATGATCCTTTGGAGTTTTACTATAAGATGGTTTTAAAAATAAAAGAAACAGAAATAGTAGAAGAAGAAGTAGCTCATAATACTTTAGGAACTGTAGTGCACGACTCTTTAGAGTTTTTGTACATGCCATATATAAATAAAATTTTGTTGGAGCAAGATATTAAGTCTATGCTAGAACAAGTTGATGTTATGGTGAAAAGTAAGTTTAAGGAATCGTTTAAAGATGGGGATATTACAGCTGGTAAAAACAGACTAATTAGTGAAGTTGCAAGGCAGTTTGTATTAAACTTTCTAAACCTTGAATTAAAAGAGATTCAAGCAGGAAAAGAAATTGTTGTAAAAGAGCTAGAGAAAGAATGCCAAACAGTATTGATTACTGCACAAGGACACCAGGTGAAAATAAAAGGGAAGATAGATAGGGTAGACGAAGTAGATGGAGTATTGCGAATAGTAGATTATAAAACAGGAAAAGTAGAAGCTAAAGATTTAAAGTTGTCTGATGTTACTTTGGCAACTACTGATTATAAACATCATAAAATTGTACAGGTTTTAATGTATGTGTTAATGTACACAGCTACAGAAAAAATAGATGTAAACACTAGAAAGCTAGAAACTGGAATTTATTCCTTTAAAAATCTAAAAGCAGGTTTCTTGGCTATGAATTTTACTGAGAAGTATAGAGGAAAAGAGCATCAGGTAACAGAAGAAAATCTAAACCTATTTAAAGACAGTTTATTAGGGTTGATTGACGAAATATTAGATAACAAGCTTAATTTTGTAGAAAACTTAGATAGAGCATTTAAAAAAGAAGCTTAATGATTTACAAGAATATTCAGATAGAAGGAAAGCACGTTAGACCTATTCTAACCGATTTTCATTTTACCAAAGATGGTGCAAAAAAGCCTGTAGTGATTTTTGCGCATGGTTACAAAGGTTTTAAAGATTGGGGAGCTTGGAATTTAATGGCTACCGAATTCGCAAAACAAAACTTCTTTTTTGTAAAGTTTAACTTTTCGCACAATGGAGGAACAGTAGAACAGCCTATCGATTTTCCAGATTTAAAAGCTTTTGGGCAAAATACGTTTACTAAGGAATTAGACGATTTGCAATCGGTGATTGATTATGTGGTAAAGAACGAAGAATTTGCAGATGAATTAGATTTGGATAATATTACTCTGATTGGACATTCTAGAGGTGGAGGAGTGGTAACTTTAAAGACACGTGAGGAGTCTAGGGTTAAGAATGTAGTTTCCTGGGCAGGAATTTCTGATATAGAATCTAGATTCCCAACCGGATTTAAAATGTTTCTATGGAAGTTAAGAGGAGTTGGCTACATTAAAAATGCTAGGACGAAACAAAAAATGCCGCATTATATTTCTTTTTACAAAGACTTTGTCGCAAATAAAGAAAGACTACATATAGAAAGTGCAGTAAAACAAATTACAGCAAATCATTTGTTGATTCACGGAACAGACGATGTGGTAGTAAAACCTGTTGAGTCGGAGAATGTTCATAGTTGGAATCCTAAGAGTACTTTAATAACTATTCAAGATATGAATCATGCGTTAGGGAATTCGCAGCCCTATACAGAAAAAGAAATGCCTGTAGATTTACAAGAAGTAGTAAGAAAAACAATTGCTTTTATTCATGAGCAATCCTAAGTTTTCTTTTAAGTACATCAATAGTATTGCGGTTCCAGCAATTATTTCGGGAGTAATAGAGCCCGTTTTATCATTAACAGATACAGCAGTTGTAGGGAATGTTTCCATCAATGCAAAAGAAGCCTTGGCGGCAGTTGGTATTGCGGGTTCGTTTATTGCAACACTAGGTTGGATTTTTACTCAGAGTAAAGTAGCAATTGCTGCTTTGGTTGCAGAATACCTTGGTAAAAAGCAACTAGATAAAATTATAGGATTGCCTGCTCAGGTAATTGCTATTAATATCACCTTAGGCTGTCTTGTTTATGCAATTACTTACTTTTTAACCATACAGATTTTTAAAGCCTATAATGCAGAAGGATTGGTCTTGGTGTATACAAGTTCCTATTATAAAATTAGAGCACTTGGTTTTCCCTTGTTATTGTTTATAGTCTCTGTATTTGCAATTTTTAGAGGCTTGCAAAATACCTTTTGGCCAATGGTTATAAGTGCAACAGGGGCTGTTTTAAACATAGTGCTAGACTTTGTATTGGTTTATGGAATAGAAGGGTTTATTCCGGCTATGCATGTAGAAGGAGCGGCTTGGGCAAGTGTAATTGCTCAGGTAGTTATGTTTGTTTTGGCCTTAATTTTACTCTTTGTAAAAACCCCATTCAGACTTAAGATCATTTGGAAAGTACATCCAGAGTTACATAGGGCTATTGGTATATGGTTTAATATGTTTTTAAGAACTGTGTTGCTAAATATTAGTTTAACAATGTCCAATGCTTATGCTACCAAATACGGATCGGAATTTATAGCTGCTTTTACAATAGCATTTCAAATTTGGTTGTTTTTTGCCTTTTTTATTGATGGTTACGCGAGCGTAACGGCTATAGTTTCGGGTAGATTAAAAGGGGAAGGGAATTTTTTAAAATTAAAGATTCTAGTAAATACGGTAACCAGATATGCTTTGACGATCTCTATTTTTCTAAGTATTTGTTTTTTGATAGGTTACAGATATATTGGGGAGATTTTTACAAATGACGAACAAGTAATCGCAACTTTTGAAACTTTCTTTTGGATGGTATTAGCAATGCAACCATTAAATGCCATTGCATTTGTGTACGATGATGTGTACAAAGGAATGGCCGAAGCTGTAACATTAAGAAACACACAGTTGGTTGCTACCATTGGTGGATTTGTGCCAACTTTATTAATTTTAGACTACTTTAACTTTGGGATTTTTGCAATTTGGGCGGCTTTTGTTGTGTGGATGTCCTTAAGAGCCTTACTTTTGCGTTTGAAATTTGTAAAGCTGTTAAAGTTAAATTTAACATAAATTATTTATGACAACTGCATACGTTACATCTACAGTAAAAAATAAAATAGCTGAAATTGAGTTTTTTAATCCAGCGAGTAACTCTCTAAATAGCGAGCAATTAAAAGAATTGTCTCAGGCTATTTTAGAAGCAGGTACAAACAATGCAGTACATTTAATTCATTTAAAAAGTGCTGGGACAAGAGCTTTTTGTGCAGGTGCTTCTTTTGATGAATTGTTACAAATTGAGGACTTAGAAAACGGAACTCAGTTTTTTATGGGTTTTGCCAATGTCATAAATGCAATTAGAACGTGTGGTAAATTAGTGGTAACATCTATCCAGGGAAAAACTGTAGGAGGAGGTGTTGGTATTGCAGCTGCTAGTGATTATGTGTTAGCTACAGAGGCTGCAAGTATAAAGTTATCGGAATTAAGTATTGGTATTGGTCCTTTTGTGATAGAGCCAGTGGTTTCTAAAAAAATAGGTTTAAACAATATGGCGGCTCTGTCGTTAAATCCTACAGGATGGAAAAATGCAGTGTGGGCAGAAGATAAAGGCTTGTACAATGTTGTTTGTGCTAATATAGAGACTTTAGAAGAGCAGGTGGCTGTTTATGTAAATGAATTATCTAGCTACAATCCTAAAGCATTACACGAGATGAAGAAGGTGTTGTGGCAAGGGACAGAGAATTGGAATGACTTACTAAAAGAAAGAGCTGCAGTTAGTGGTAAGTTGGTGTTGTCTAAGGAAACAAAAGCAGCATTGTCTAAATTTAAAAATAAGTAAGATGAGCAATATAAGAATTACTAAGAAGTTCGATTTTGAGACCGGGCACGCTTTGTATGGTTACGATGGAAAGTGTAAAAATGTACATGGACATAGTTATAAGTTATTTGTAACTGTAATTGGTACTCCTATTAGTGATTCTAATAATGTAAAGTATGGTATGGTGATAGATTTTACAGATTTAAAAAAAATTGTAAAATCAGAGATAGAGGATGTATTTGATCACGCAACAGTTTTTAATAAAAATACACCTCATGTAGAATTGGCTAAAGAGTTAGCAGATAGAGGGCACAATGTTATTTTGGTAGACTATCAACCAACAAGCGAAATGATGATTATAGATTTTGCTGAGAAAATTAAAAATAGATTGCCAGAGAATATTCAATTACATTCATTAAAACTTCAAGAAACGGAGAGCTCTTTTGCAGAATGGTTTGCGAGTGATCAGTAAGTAGATTACAGGTTGCTTATTGTTGGTTTGTCTGAGTTTTTAGAGCGTATTGAAAAGTAGGTCTTTACACTAAAAACAACGGTTAAAAAGACCAAACAGGCCAAAGAAGCTATAAATAAATGATGTGTATTACTTGGGAACAATAGGATAAAATCGTAATCCTTTATAGTGGCAGAATAGCTAGATACACAAAAAGGAAACACAAAGAGCCTTATTTTACCCAATAAATCTTGTTTAGTGCCTTGTTGATTGGTAGAAAGTACCAATGCAAACCCGATAATACAAGAAATACCAGCAGCACTCATCCAAAGTTTTAAAGAAGGATCAAAATAGATACTCATAATGGAGATATACCAAATTAGGTAACACCATAAAATGATTTTTTGAGTTTTAAGATCTCTAAAATAGCTAAGGAGTTTCATATTATTTTATGTCTTCAACTTGTTTTCCATTGTACAAATTCATGGTGTTTCCAATACCCGCAGTTCCAAAACTTACAATTAATTTAGCTCCTTTGTCTAGCAATTCTGGTAGGTAACGTTCTTCATCTGCATTCCATTCTCCCAAAACATAATTAACTTGTTTCCCTTTGCTAAATACTGCGCTAATACCAAAACGAAAACGAGCATAGTTTTGATTTCCTAATTTTTCGTTAATGTCTTTTAAACCGTTGTGTCCTCCTGCACTTCCTTTTGCTTTTAGTCTAAAAGTTCCAAAATCAATGTTTAAATCGTCAGAAATCACTAAAATATTTTCTTGTGGTATTTTCTCTAGGGTCATCCAGTATTTTAGCGCTTTACCGCTTAAATTCATATAAGTAGATGGCTTTAACAATACAAAGGTTCTCCCTTTAAATTTAAATACAGCCACATCTCCTAATTTTTCGGTGCTAAAAGAAACGTTTTGTTGTTTTGCAAGTTCGTCTAGTACTTTAAAACCAATATTATGGCGAGTGTTTTCGTAATCAGCACCAATATTTCCAAGTCCTACTATTAAATATTTTTTCATGGGATCTGTTTCGTTAGTCAGTTGTTTTGGTTGAAACCATTTAGAGAAAAAGGCCATATTTTTTTAAATCAAATATAACATTCTATTGCATAAAAAAGAGCGTTGCAATAGCAACGCTCTTTGTTTATATGAAAAAGATGAAATCTATTCTTCTTCTGTAGTAGCTTTAGCTGCGTTACGAGACATTTTAACTTGAGCAACAACAGTGTTGTCATTGTGTAAAATTTGGTATTGATCGTTTCTTAATTTAGAAACGTATAATTTGTTACCAATTTCTAATTCAGAAATGTCTGCTTCTACGAAATCTGGTAAATTAGCTGGAATAGCTTTTACTTTTAATTTACGTAAGTTCTGACGTAAAGCACCTCCCATTGCAACACCTTTAGAGTTACCAACAACTTTAACAGGTACGTTCATTGTGATTTCTCTATCAGCATCTAATTGATAGAAGTCGATGTGTAAAATACTATCGTTAATTGGGTGGAACTGGATGTCTTGTAAAACAGCATCGTAAGTTTTTCCGTCTAATTCAATCTTAGCAGTATATACGTTTGGAGTGTATACTAAGTTTTTGAATGCTTTTTCTTCTGCTGAAAAGTGTAAAACTTCATCCCCTCCGTAAATAACGCAAGGAACCTGACCAGCATTACGTAAGGCTTTAGTCGCTGACTTACCTACGCTTTCTCTTTGAGATCCTTTGATTGTAATTGATTGCATAATATATATTAAATGATAAATTTATCCGTAATTGACTTAAAGTTTTGGACTTTGTCCATTACCTCGGCAAATAAGGGAGCGCAAGATAGCACTTTTATTTTAGAATTTTGTTCTTTTAATGGAATAGTGTCAGAAGTGATAAACTCTGTTAATTTAGAGTTTTCAATTCTCTCGTGAGCGTTACCCGATAATAATGAGTGGGTTACAATAGCTCTTACGCTTAAGGCACCTCTTTCAATCATTAAATCGGCTGCTTTCGTTAAGGTTCCAGCAGTATCAGCCATGTCATCAACCAATACAACATTTTTACCTTGTACGTCTCCAATTAGCTCCATATGAGAAACTACATTGGCTTTTTCTCTATGCTTGTAACAGATAACTACATCGCTTTTTAGATATTTAGCATAGGCATAAGCTCTTTTAGAACCTCCCATATCTGGCGATGCTACTGTTAAATTGTCTAGTTTTAAAGATTCTAGGTATGGTAAAAAGACTGTTGATCCGTATAAGTGATCTACTGGTTTTTCAAAGAAACCTTGAATCTGACCAGCGTGTAAATCCATAGTCATTACACGAGTTGCACCAGCAGCTTCTAATAAGTTAGCTGTTAATTTAGCCCCAATAGCTACACGAGGTTGATCTTTTCTGTCCTGACGAGCCCAACCAAAGTAAGGCATAACCGCAGTAATGTGTTTTGCAGAAGCTCTTTTACAAGCATCTAATATTAATAACAACTCCATTAAGTTGTCAGAATTTGGGAAAGTAGAACCTATAATAAAGACTCTTCTTCCTCTTACAGTTTCGTTAATTACAGGCTGAAATTCACCGTCGCTAAATCTAGATACGGTTAAATCACCTAATTCTGTTCCGTAGTGTTTAGCAATAGACTCGGCTAATTCTCTACTTTGAGAACACGCAAAAACTTTTGGAGTTAGTTGGTTTACAGACATTTGTATGAGTGTTGAGAATGATATTTTTATTCGATTGCAAAAATAGGTTTTTTTTTTGGATTGATTTAATGTTAAAACTTAGATATTTTTTTACATTTGCAGCATCAATTTCAAGAATGCCTAGGTGGCGGAATTGGTAGACGCGCTGGATTCAAAATCCAGTTTCTTCGGAAGTGCGGGTTCGATTCCCGCCCTAGGTACTAAGCCCTAACTCTTTTGAGTTAGGGCTTTTTTTATCCCACATAAGTCACTCATTTTAAAAAGTAATGATGATAACATTCCTGTTTTATTAAAGGTTATTCATATCTTTATGGATGAAGACTTGAATTTTTCTAATGAGTAGGTTTGTTTTAATGTCTCATGAAATAATGTTTTTATTTATTTCTGTTTATGAAAAGGAATGCTTTAGTTTTATTTAGCGGAGGTGTTGACTCTTTATGCTGTATTTGGTATTTCAAACAATTAGGCTACAATGTAAAAGGTTTATTTGTTGATTATGGTCAAGTTGCCTTACGTCAAGAAGAATTAGCTATAGAAAAGTTGAAAGCCATTTTGGAGGTTGAAGTTATAAAGATAAATTCTAAAATTAATTTAAATCTCGATAGTGGTTTTATACAAGGTAGAAATTTACTGTTATTGTCATTGGCATTAGCTAATAATCCATACAATAGCGGAGTCATTAGTCTAGGTATACATTCGGGAACTAATTATGCAGATTGTTCCCAGACTTTTGTTGAACTTGGTCAGAAAATGTTAGATTTATATACAAATGGGAATTTGTTTCTAGATTGCCCGTTTATAGAATTTAATAAAAGAGATATCTATAATTATTTTTTAGAGACGAAAATTCCAATCAACTATACTTATAGCTGTGAAAAAGGTTTAGAGCCTCCATGTGGTGAATGTCTTACATGTTTAGACTTAAAAAAAATTGAAAATGAAATTAAGAACCAGTGTGATAAAACATCCTCTAGGAGTTGATGTTAGAACTCCGTTATTAGTGCCATCTTATTCTAGTAAAGGTTTTGCAATTCATGATGGAAAATCAGAATTATGTAATACTATGGAGTTTGCCAAAGAGTTTATTTATGAATCACAACTAATAAGTGCTTATGATGTCTACCATAACCACATGCCTAATATAGATTCTATTAATTCAACTCAAATAACTATTATAGATAGTGGAGGGTATGAAACGTCAAATAATTTTGATTTATCTGAAACAAGGAAATATGATAGGGGTACAAAGGAATGGACTCAAGATTTGTTAGAAGAATTTATTTCTAATTGGACAGATTTACATCCTGCTATTATTGTAAGTTATGATAATGTAGATTTAAAAATCCCTTTCAAAGATCAGGTTCATAGTGCAAAAATCTTTTTTGAAGATAAAAAACAATTTTTATCAGACTTTCTAATAAAACCAACTAATGCTGATTCAATTTTTGTGGATATCGATGAAATCATTGAAAATATTGAATTATTAGAAGGGTTCGATATAATAGGTATAACAGAAAAAGAGTTAGGGGGGGCTTTTTTTGAACGAATGAAGAATATTTATATTCTAAGAGCAAAACTAGACGAAATAGGGATATCTTCTCCGATACATATTTTTGGAGCATTAGACCCATTGTCGGTAATTCTATATTTCATTTTTGGAGCAGAAGTTTTTGATGGATTATCATGGTTGAAATATGATTATTATAATTGTTGTGCTTCTTACATGAATAATTCAACTGTACTTAAAAATTTTGAGAATATTTTTGTCTCAGATAATGAAATAAGACTAGAGAGTATTAAAGATAATATTTACAAATTAGAGTCTTTGAAAGAACTATTAATAGACTTTGTAAGAGAAAAAAAATATAATGTGTTCGATGATATTGGAGGTGAGGGATTTGGAAACAAAATAGAAAAAATAGTTGAAAACGTTTTAAAAAAAATATAGATATGGGAGGTTCTGGGGGGAGTTTTGATTCATATTCAAGCCCAAGTGATTCTGCAAATAGGATTAGAGAGGCAGAAAAAGAGTCTTTAGATAAAGCATATGAATCGGATGTTAATACAGTTTTGAATGATGTTCTAAAAGGACTGAATAATAGGCCGGTAGAGGAAATTAATTCACATATTGAAACCTTAACAAAGGCATTGAATTCAGATATTGAAGGTGTGGTAGATTTGTTTTTTGGAGGTTCGGTTGAGAAGCATACATATGTAAATGGTCTTAGTGATGTTGATTCGCTAGTAGTTCTAAATAATTCAGAACTTTCAAATAAATCACCTAAGGAAGTACTTGATTATTTTGCTGATAAATTGAGAAATAGACTTCCAAATACTGAAATTACAATTGGAAAATTAGCCGTTACAGTAAAGTATTCTAACGGAGTTGAAGTGCAATTATTGCCTTCGGTTAAGACAGAGACAGGTTACAAGATAGCATCTCCTAATAAAGAAAATGAATGGTCAAAAGTTGTGAAGCCAAGGAAATTTGCTGAAAAACTGACATCTGTAAATAAGGCAAATGCAAATAAAGTTGTTCCTGTCATAAAACTAGTTAAATCTATTATTTCTTCGCTTCCAGAAGCGAGAAGAATGTCGGGATATCATACCGAATCTATGGCAATAGAAATTTTTAAAAATTATTCTGGACAACAGCAAACTAAAGCAATGTTAAATCATTTTTTTAGTGAAGCCTCCAAAAAGGTTTTAACTCCAATTAAAGACTCAACAGGTCAATCTAGACATGTAGATAGTTATTTAGAAAAAAGTAATAGTACGAAAAGAAGAATGGTCGCTGATTCTCTTTCTCAGCTTAGTAGAAAAATAAATAATTTAGATGCTAAAAAGAATAAAGAGTCTTGGAAAGAATTATTTAAATAGGACATGAGGCAAGAGCTTAACAGAAAATATAAGGTTACTAATATGTTGATTACGATGCATTCAATATTGTATCATAAATTCAAAAATAAATCTTCGATAGGAAATATATTTTTCGTTTTGACTGCGATTATTCTAAATGTCTTTACTTTCTTTGATTATGAATACTTGACATTTACTGGGTTTGAAGAAAAAACTATAAAGAATATAGTTTCTGTATCTTCTTTAATCATTTTTTTACTGTCAATTATTTTTATGCTAGTTGATTGGTCTAAGAGAAGTGAGCAACATTTAAGTGCTGTTAAACAGTTGTCTAGATTGATAAATGAGATGAGACTAGTGAGAGGAATAGAGGATGAAACAGAGTTTTTACATAGAGTATTACTTGTCAATGAATTGTATAATCAAGTAAACGAGTCACTACCTAAAATACCTGATAATAGCTTTAATTATCTAAAATCTAGACATTATAAAAAGGTAGAATTAAGTAAATTCATAGATTTGCATAAAGGAAAACCGTATTGGTTTATAAGGTGTCTGTTTTTTTTTACTAAAATTTACAATAATGGAAAATATTGATTCTATTGCAAAAGCTTATTTTATTGCTAAGAAATTTGTTATAAACAAAGGCTTTTCGAGTGAAATAGATTGGCAGGAAGAAATATGCTTTTCAAGTATGAGTTCTGAAGTTTTTTTAAAAGAGTATTCGTGGGTTGTTTTAGCTTCAGGTCTAAGCGACAATGTAGTGTCTAAAGTTTTTCCGAAAATTGAAAAAGTTTTAAAATCATGGAAAAACCTTAATTATATAGTGACAAACTATGACAGGCTAAATAAAAAACTTTTAACAATATTTAACAATAAGCTCAAAATAAAAGCAATATTAGATACCAGTATAATAATAGGTTCTATTGGGGTAGAAAGTGTGAAGTCAGAAATTCAGGAAAAAGGAATTAAATATCTAGAATCCTTCAAATTCATTGGAAAGATTACCCGTTATCATTTAGCTAAAAATATTGGTCTTGCTTTTGCCAAACCAGACAGACATTTGATTAGAATTTCCAAAAAAATAGGATTTGAATCCCCACACTTATTATGCTCTGCTATTTCAGATTATATTTCTGAAAAGATCCAAGTAGTTGACTTAGTTTTATGGAGGTATGCTACCATTGATAAGGATTATGAAAAAAAAATAGAGAAATTAAATCTATCGTTCCGAGATGATTAAATGTGTCACTATATATTGAAAAGGCAGGAGTTAATGGTCTAAGAGGTTGTTTTTTACTATGAGAAATACCAGTTCTTCATCAATAAAAACTTATTTTAGAGGAAGTCATTTTTAATAGCTAGAAAATGAATAATAATTCAAAAAGTCCCTTGCATCAGGTTTGGGATAATGGAGACTTGTATCTAATAATGGCGAGGTACTCTTGTCTAAGAACACCGTTAAGAATTTAATAGGTAAAACAATTGCTGTTGGACCGTTTTACTATTTTGCCGTAAATTTTACCAATTACCCAGATATTTTAATAGAACAAAAGAGTCCTTCTTTATTAGATTTCTATAAAATATCGGAACAGGAAGCAGGTTTTGAATTTCTCATCAATAGAATTCATCCAGATGATGTAAGCTTTATGCAAGAATGCGAAGCTATTTTTAAATAGAGCACTACAAGAAGTATATGCCACAGGTATTACCAATGTAAAAAGTAGTTATGCCTACCGAGTAAAAGATGGAGAAGGCAGATATCGATTGATTTTGCATCAGGGAATGGTAATTCAAGAAGGAGAAGAAGGAAAGTTGGCTTACAGTTTACTTATCCATACAGATATAGAACATATTACCAATATCAATCCAAGAACCATTTCTTTGTTTGGGTTTAATGGTTATCCATTGTTTATTGGAGTAGATCCTTTTGAGGATTTTGAATTTAAAGAAAAAGCCAATTTATACACCACAAGAGAAACAGAAGTATTACGATTAACGGGCTCGGGTTACTCTAATAAGGAAGTGGCAGATGCTTTGTTTTTATCCGAAGAGACTATAAAATCACATAAAAAGAACATCTTGGCAAAATCAGATTGTAAAAACATCACAGAAGTAGTGACTCGGTGTGTTAAAAATGGTTGGATTTAACCATAATAGAGCATATTTAACAATTTTTTTACCTTAAACTCCCTCTTTTTGGGGATTTACTTCAGCCATAATTTATTAGAACTTTGTAAGAGCTATTAAAAATGATTTTTTTATCTGTCTTTCGAATAGACCTTCTATTCGAACAGGATTTGTTGTGTTGAATTTTTTGAAAAATGAAGGCATAATACTATACATAGTTTTGAACTACCCTGTTTACTATCAGTTCAATTAAAGTACCCCTAGTTTTAGTTGAAAGTATACATTAGATGAGTTTTTTGCTCATCTAATGTTTTACATCTTATTTAGATACTTATTCTCAGTGTGTAAAAATACCGCTCAAAAATTGTTAAGAAATCAACTCTAAGCTTAAAAAATAGATTTTTCACAAAAACATACCAGTACATACCAGTTTTTTTATTTATATTTGATGCATGACTTTAAACCCTATAGAAAGAAAACTAGGTACACCTAAATACAGGCAGATAATTAACGCTGTTGTAGAGGCTATTGTAGAAAAAAAACTTTGTAAGGGAGATAAATTACCTTCTATAAGCAGTATTCAAAAAGACAATAAGGTATCTAGAGATACGGTCTTAACCGCTTTAAATGAATTAAAAACTAGAGGAATTGTACAATCTATAGCAGGTAAGGGCTATTATGTGTTAAGCGAAGATGTAGGTACAGAAAGAAAAGTTTTCTTGTTGTTTGATGAATTAAATGCCTTTAAAGAAGACTTGTACAATAATTTTTTAAAAAACTTAGAAGATAATACGGAGGTAGATATCTATTTTCATCACTTTAACCCTGCTGTGTTTACCAAATTAATTTACGATAACATAGGTAATTATAGTTCTTATATAATTATGACCGCCAATTTGGAGAATACATTAGATGTAGTGGAAAAGTTACCAAAGGAAAAAGTCTACATATTAGATCAAATGCACAAAGAGTTTAGTTCTTACGCAGCCATTTATCAGAATTTTGAGAATGATATTTATACCAATCTTACAGAAGGATTGGCTTTGATTGAGAAGTATTCTAAAATGGTTTTATTATTTAATGAAAAGATACAGCCTTTGGGAATGAAAGTTGGTTTTGAAAAGTTTTGCCAAGAACATCAACTAGATTACGAAATAGCTGCTTCTGTGGAGGAAAGAAATCTAAGTAAAGGCGAAGTGTACATCATTCCAGACGACAGAAACTTAATTCGAGTAGTTAAGAAAATCAAGGAACAAGAATTGATTTTATCAGAAGATATTGGGATTATTTCTTACAACGATACCTTATTAAAAGAAATTGTAGAAGGGGGAATAACTACCATTTCTACAGATTTTAAGGCCATGGGGAAACGTTTGGCAGAGATGATTAATAACGATGAACATTTACAAATAGAAAATACGAATCAGCTTATTTTAAGACAATCATTATAGGCTAAAAATTAAAAATAAAGAAAATTGTATACTATTAATCAAACACAAGAAAACGGATTGGACTATGTAGTGCTTACAAGTGCCAATGCGAGTGCAAAAATATGTTTGTCTAGAGGAACCGCTCTAGAAGAACTAGTTTTAGGAGGAATTCCAGTTATTAAAGATTTACCAATAGACTATTCAAGTTCTTATGCTTCGTCTATTTTATTTCCATTTGCCAATAGAATTAAAGATGGAAAGTACGAGTATAACGGAGAAACGTTTCAGTTAGATTGTAACGAAGGAAACCTAAACAATGCCTTACATGGTTTGGTATACGATAAAACTTTTGAATTAGTGGCTTCGCACGATGCTGATGAAAGTGTAACGGTAACTTTAGAATATGTTTCTAAAGATAAAGTAGCAGGTTTTCCGTATGATTACACGGTTAAGGTAACCTACACTCTTGCCAAAAGAGGTCTGTCTTTAGATTTAGTTGTTGTAAACAATGACACTAAAACATTCCCTTTTACTTTAGGATGGCATCCTTACTTTTTAAGTAGTGATTTATACAACAGTAGTTTGGCTTTTGAAAGTGATAAAACAATTGCTTTTGATGAGCGAATGATTACCAAAGATGTGATTGAAGGTGCGGTAGCAATGCCAATAGAAATTAAAGACAATCAATTAGACGACTGTTATGCTTTGTCTAAGAGTGCTGTTGTTTTTAATACACCAAATTATAAAATGACAATTGATTCTTCTGCAGAAGAAAACTTCTTTCAGATGTACACACCACCGGTAGATAATACCATTGCTTTAGAACCTGTAACAGGAGTTTCTAACAGTTTAAATAACGGAATGGGAGTACAAGAGTTAGCAGCAGGAGATAGCTATGAAATTACATGGACAGTTGCAATTTAAGACTGTTTTAATATTATAAAAACCATAAAATTTAATTCATAAATGGATACCAAATTAGTTCAAAAAGTATCAGAGAGTTTTGCAAAAAACTTTTCATCAGAGCCAGTTTTAATTTATTCACCAGGACGTATCAATATCATTGGGGAGCATACAGATTACAATGCAGGATTTGTATTTCCAGCTGCTATTGATAAGGGGATTGTTGCTGCTATTCAAAAATCAGAAGGACAATCTACTGCAATTGCTATAGATATGGACGAAACATATCAGTTTGATACAGCAAACCTAAATACAGAGAATTTGTCTAGCTGGCATGCCTATGTTGTTGGTGTGGTTGCAGAAACTCAAAAGTTAGGAAAGACTGTAGGTAACTTTGATATTGTTTTTGGAGGAAATATTCCTGATGGAGCAGGTATGTCATCATCTGCAGCATTAGAAAACAGTGTAGTGTACGGAATTAACGAATTGTTTGGTTTAGGATTAACCAAGTACGAAATGATTTTAGTTTCTCAAGCTGCTGAGCACAACTATGTAGGTGTAAAATGTGGGATTATGGATCAATATGCATCTATGTTTGGAATAGAGAACAGTGCATTATTGTTAGACTGTAGAACCGCAAAAGCTGAGCCTTTTACTATTGATTTTGGAGATTACCAATTATTATTGTTCAACACCAACGTAAAACACAAATTATCTGATAGTGCTTACAACGATAGACGTGCCGTTTGTGAAAAAACAGCAGAGTTGTTAGGTATTGATGCATTAAGAGATGCTACAGAGGCTGACTTAGAAAAAGTAAAAGATCAGTTGTCTCAGGAGGATTTCCAAAAAGTAGTATACGTTGTACAAGAAAATGCAAGAGCAGAAGCTGCTGCTGTAGCAATGAAAGAAGGAGATTTAGTAAAATTAGGGGAATTAATTTATGGTTCTCATAACGGATTACAACACCAGTACAAAGTAAGTTGTGATGAGTTAGACTTCTTAGTAGACTTATCAAAAGAAAATCCTGATGTTCTTGGAGCAAGAATGATGGGTGGTGGTTTTGGTGGTTGTACAATCAACTTAATTAAGAAAACTGCTGTTGCAGACTTTAAAGAAAAAGCAGTAGCTGCTTATACAGAGAAATTCGGACACGAGTGTTCTCCGTACGAAGTAGCCTTATCTGACGGAACACACACAATTTAATAAGCAAACCAAGAAAATAAATAGTAAAATGGATCAACATTTAGAAGATTACTCTCACAAGAGGTTTAATATTTTAACTGGAGAATGGGTATTAGTTTCTCCACATAGGTCTAAAAGACCTTGGCAAGGACAAAACGAAGCCGTTAATAACGAAAAAAGACCTGAATACGATGAGTCTTGTTATTTATGTGCAGGAAATACTAGAATAAGTGGAGATGTGAATCCTAAATATACAGGTACGTACGTTTTTACAAACGATTTTGCTGCATTGCAAAAAGACAGTCCTTCTTTTGAAGTTAATGATGGATTGTTAAAAGCGCAAAGCGAAACAGGAATTTGTAAGGTTATTTGTTTTAGCCCAGATCACTCTAAGAGTTTGGCAGATATGGATGTGCCTGGAATTACTGAGGTTGTTAAGACTTGGCAAAGAGAATACAAAGAGATTGGAGCAAACGATGCTATTAAATATGTGCAGATTTTTGAGAACAAAGGAGCTGTAATGGGATGTAGTAATCCGCATCCACACGGACAAATTTGGTCTCAGTCTAGTTTGCCAAACGAGGTAGAGAAAAAAGACAGAACGCAAAGAGCTTATTTTTCTGATAAGAACTCTAGTTTGTTAGGAGATTACTTAGCACAAGAATTAAGTGGAGATAGAGAAAGAATTATTTATGAAAACGATGCTTTTGTAGTATTAATTCCTTTCTGGGCTATTTGGCCGTTCGAAGCAATGATTGCTCCTAAGAAACAATTAAATTCTATTTTAGATATGACAGAAGAAGAAGCTGCTTTATATGCAGATGCAATTTCTGTGTTAACTAAAACATACGATAAGTTGTTTAACACATCTTTCCCTTACTCAGCTGGAATTCACCAATCTCCAACAAACGGAGAAGATAATTCTCACTGGCATTTCCACATGAGTTTCTATCCACCTTTATTAAGAAGTGCAACGGTTAAGAAATTTATGGTAGGTTACGAAATGTTTGGTACTCCGCAAAGAGATATTACTGCAGAAGGAGCTGCTAAGAGATTAAGAGATTTACTATAGTTTTATAGTATTTACACCATATAGATATAACCCCTTAAAAGACATCTAGTTTTTTAAGGGGTTTTGTTTGTTCAGTTCTGTCTAGTTGCTATGTTCTAGTTTATATTTTGTTGTGTTTTTTTCTAATTCTGTGCCCCTCGCTTGGAGGTTAACAATATAATTTTGTTACACACAAAACAACAATAATATGTTTACAGATAATATAGTACAAAGGTTTAAAACGCCTCTTTTTTGTTTATTAATAGTGTTTATTAGTTGTGCAAATGACAACGCTGATACATACATTCCTCCTGCAGAAGAAAAGGATCCTCCTGTAGAGGAAACTCCAGATACTCCTAAAGTAATAGACGTAACCAAGGCAGACCTTTCTAAGCCAACTTTTACTTCTTTTGATGATACTACTCCAGAGGGAATGGTATGGGAAAAAGTAGAGGCTTTATCCGATGAATTTGATATATGGAATGGTAGCAAATGGACAAAGACCAACTGGAATTATGGGGGTACTCCTGTAAATATGGTAAATACCAATTCTGGAGTAACAGATGGAAAACTATGGATAAAGGCAACTTGGGATAAAACAACAGATGATAGATGGTTTAAAACATCTAGAGTTCGATCTAAAACAAAGATTAAGTTTCCAATGTATACAGAATGTAGTATTAAAACAGCGCACATATCAGCCTTTAATACATTTTGGTTAAACAATGGAGATAGCAATAATAGAGATGAGATAGATATTATCGAGAACAATTCAAAACCAACTTTAGATCCAACAGCTAGTTTTGCATTGGATGAGTATCCATGGCAAATGAATTCACAATATTTTATTGTAAAAAATGGAGAGACAGAAAGGAATAAAGGGAATTCAAGCAATAAGAACTTGTCTGAAGGAAATACTTTAAGGGGAGTTAAATGGAACGAAGCATATCATGTAGTGGGAGCTTGGTGGAAAGATGCTTACAATGTGCAATTTTACTTAGATGGTGAACCGTCTGGAAGCGTAACTACAAAGCAGCCATTTACTTTAGAGCAATTTTTAATTTGGGATTTATGGACACAAGATTCTCCTTGGGTTGGTGGATTGCCTCCAAAACAAGAGTTAGAAGATGAGTCTATTAACACAATGCGAGTAGACTGGGTAAGAACGTGGAAGTTAAAAAGCAAGTAATAACCTTGTGTAGAGAGTGAATAAGTAGTTAACTATTTTAATTTAAAGCTTACAGGTAATGAGTTAAATAGTAAATGTATTTATATTTTAAGTTAGTTAGTAAATGACACTGTCCCTTAATTTGTGTAAGTTCTAAAAATAGGGTTTAGCTACTTATAGCTGGATCCTATTTTCAAATATAGCTAAAAACTGGTTTAGTATTACTCCCCAATTTCTGATAGGCATCGTCCATTTTTTAGTTGATTCTCTTAAAGCTAAAAACACGGATTTAATTACTGCATCATCGGTTGGGTATGAGAGTTTATTTTTGGTATACTTTCTAATTTTTCCATTTAAGTTTTCAATAAGATTAGTAGTGTAAATAATAGTTCTAATCTCTACAGGGAAGTCAAAGAACACAGTTAGTTCATCCCAGTTGTTTTCCCAACTTTTAATAGCATAGGAGTACTTAGAGTTCCACTTCTGCTTAAAGTCTTCTAAAGCAGCTTTGGCTGCCTCTTTAGTAGGAGCTGTATAGATTTCTTTCATATCTTTAGAAAACACTTTTCTATCTTTCCAGACCACATATTTACAAGAGTTTCTAATTTGGTGTACCACACATATTTGAGTTACCGATTCAGGGAATACGGTCTTTATAGTATCTGTAAATCCATTTAGATTGTCCGTAGCTGTGATTAAAATATCCTGAGTTCCTCTAGCTTTGATATCAGTTAAAACCGTCATCCAAAAAGCGGAAGATTCATTCTTACCTAACCATAAACCTAGTACTTCTTTTTTACCATTGGTTTTCAATCCCACAGCTATATAGATGGTCTTGTTGATGATTTTTGAGTTTTCTCGAACTTTAAATACAATTCCATCCATCCAAACAATCAAATAGCAAGGGTCTAAAGGTCTGTTTTTCCAAGCAACGATATCTGAGTTGATTTTATCTGTAATTCGAGATATAGCAGAACTAGAGATATTGAAATCATAAAGCTCTAAGACTTGTTGTTCAATATCAGATACGGACATCCCTTTGGCATAGAGGCTAATAATGATGTTTTCTACACCATCTAAAGTATTTTGTCTCTTCTTTACAATCATAGGGTTAAAACTACCGTCTCTATCTCTTGGAACTGTGATTTCAGATTCCCCTAAACTAGTTTTGATTTTCTTTTTGGAGTAGCCGTTACGTGTATTATCACTTAGAGAAGTTTGGTGTTTGTCATAGTCTAGGTGAGCATCTAATTCTCCCTCTAACATTTTTTCAATTCCTCTTTTTTGAATCTTGGCTAAAAAATTACTCAATTCATCGCCCGTTTTGAATTGCTTTAAAAAGTCGTCGTTTAATAAGTCTTCTGGTTTCATAAAGTGTAAAATTAATAATTAAACAAAAAAACAGGGTTTGAACATCTTCAAACCCTGTTTTTAGAACTTACACACTTTATGGTTTAGTGCCTAGTAAAGCAGTGATGGTGGTTCTTCACTGCTTTCTTTTTATACTACATTCTGTTTTATTGTTTAACTATTTGTGCTGTTGATACAAAATTTCCATTAGCAATGGCTTGGTTTCTGTTAAAACCATTAAATCTAGAGTTGTTGTCTTTTAAAATAGTTTTAGCACCAGAATTTACATTTACAATATTTACAGCTTTGGTTACTTCTGTGTTTATAGTGTTGTTTCCTTCAAAAGTTATAGTTCCATTTAAATAAGCAGAGGTAACAGCAATGTCTCTAGTTGTGATGTCGTTATTTTTAATAATAATATTTCCAGAGCCTTTTGCTTTTTTTTCAGCTTCTGTAAAACTTCTTCCTTGCCCATGACCAACTTTACCAGTAGAAAACACAAGGATTCCACTATCTGCAGGGTTGTTTATTTGATTATTGGTGATGGTTATATTTTTGCTTCTGTCTTCTATGTGTATAGGTTGAGAATATCCAGTTTCTGTTCCTCCAGCAAAATAATTGTCATCAATCAGTACATTTTTAGTGTATGCTAGTGCAATGTTAAAGCTCTTGGTTAAGTAAAATTTATTTTTTGTAAAACTAATATTGCTATGTTCTATTAAAGATTCTCCAATACCGTATGTAGGATCGTTCTCATCTAAAAGGGCTCCATCAAAAGATACTTGATGGCTTCCGTTGTAGAATTTATTAGCATTCACCGAAAAATTCCTTAAAATAGGGCAATCCCTAGCAACCAAGCCAAACCAATTGTTGAAGAAGCAATTATCAATTGTAATGTTTTCAAAACTACCTTCAAAAAATAAACCTCTTGTGGTATCGGTTATCGATTTTTGTTTCATTGCGCAGTCCTTAAACGTTATGTTTTTATAAAGAGTTGTTCTGCTGTTAATACTTCCGTTTTGATTGATACTTCCTATAAATGCAGCTCTGTATCCTTGTCCGTCGTTAATAAGAAGTTGAAGGTTTTCTATAACAACATTATTCGTTTTTACAACAATTAACGAGTTAAGAATGTGGTTTTTTGATTTATGTGGAGCTGTTCTAGTAAATTTTAGTTTGTAATTATCTCTAAGATCTCCTTTTATAGTTGTGTTAGGTTTGTCTATTACTATAGCTTTGGCATTACTGTCAAAGTCAATATGAACATCTACCAAAATTTCGTTGCTGCTGTTTGCTTTGTTAACAGCATCTAAGAGTTTTTCATAATTGTTGCCTCCTGTTTGTTCGGATACTTTTAGAATTGTTTTTGTTGTACTAGTAGTGCCTGTTTTTTGTTCTTCAGTTGTAGATTCAATAGCAGTTGTGTTTTTTTCGCATGCTAGTAGTGTGAACAAAAAAATAAAAAATGTTGCAGCAAATTTCATAACAATAAGTTTTTTTTATGATTAATAATGCGGCAATTTAGAGTTTAAGTTTTTGTTTAATAGGTTGTTATGTAGTTTGTGGTTCTTTAAAAACCATTTGTGTTCTAGAAAAAAAGGAGTTAAATTTGTTACGATAAAAAAGAGGTTTAAAAAAAGCAGATTTTGAAATATTTCAAAATCTGCTTTTTGTTTTATAGAATTACATTCTGTTTAATTTCATCTACCACTTCAGGGTTTAGAAGTGTTGAGATGTCTCCTAAATTTTCAGCATCGTTGGATGCGATTTTTCTAAGAATACGTCTCATGATTTTTCCGGAACGTGTTTTAGGCAGCCCACTTACAAACTGAATTTTATCCAGTTTAGCAATCGCTCCAATTGTTTTAGAAATGAGAGCATTGATCTCTTTTCGTAGTACATCCTCGTCTGTAGTAACATCGTTGTATTTGGTTACGTAGGCATATAAAGCATTTCCTTTAATATCATGTGGAAAACCAACAATGGCACATTCTACAATATCCTCATGCTCGTTAATTACATTTTCAATTGGTGCCGTTCCTAAGTTATGACCCGAAACAATAATTACATCGTCCATACGACCTGTAATTCGGTAATTCCCCATGGCATCTCGATATGCACCATCACCCGTAAAATAATGACCTGGAAAGGCAGAGAAATAGGTGTCTTTATAGCGTTGGTGGTTTCCGTAAATGGTTCTTGCCATACTTGGCCAAGCTCCTTTAATGGCTAAACTTCCTTCTGCAGGAGACTCTGTAATTTCTTTTCCTTCTGTGTCTAACAATACTGGTCTAACTCCAGGTAAAGGTTGCGTGGCAAAGGTTGGTCGTAAAGGGGTAATTCCTGCCATGGCAGAAATCATAATAGCTCCGGTTTCAGTCTGCCACCAAGTATCTACAATTGGGCACGTTCCTTTTCCAATATTATCGTTATACCAGTGCCAAGCTTCTTCGTTTATAGGTTCTCCTACAGATCCTAATACTTTTAAACTATCCAGTTTATGTTTCTCTACTAAGTGTAAAGGTTGTTTTGCTAAAGCTCTAATAGCAGTAGGAGCAGTGTAGAAATGGGTGATTTTTAATTTGTCTACAATTTCCCAAAAACGTCCATAGTCTGGGTAAGATGGAACACCTTCGAACATTACCGTAGTAGCTCCGCTAGCTAAGGGTCCATAAATAATATAAGAGTGTCCTGTAATCCAACCAATGTCGGCAGTACACCAATACACGTCATTCTCTTTTACTTGGAAAACATTTTGGAATGTATAGGTGCTACCTACCATATATCCACCACAAGTGTGTACCATTCCTTTTGGAGTTCCAGTAGAACCAGAGGTGTATAAAATAAACAACATGTCTTCTGCATCCATATCTTCTGCAGGACAGTAGTCGTCTTTTATTTGTTGTAACTCATCAAACCAGAAAGTATCTCTACCTTCTTGCATTTCTGTAGGTTCTACCGTTCTACGGTATACAATTACATTTTCTACACAAGGAGTGCTTTTTAAAGCTTCATCGCAAACAGCTTTTAGGTTAATGGGTTTGGTACCTCTGTAAACCTCGTTGGCAGTAATTAATAGTTTGCATTCAGAGTCATTAATTCTACTTGCTAAGGCAGATGCAGAGAATCCTGCAAATACAATAGAGTGTACAGCACCAATTCTTGCACAAGCTAACATGGCAATGGCTAGTTCTGGAATCATAGGCATGTATAGACATACTCTGTCTCCTTTTTGAATTCCTTTATTTTTTAACACATTGGCAAATGCAGAAACTTTATGGTATAGTTGACTATATGTAATATGTCTAGATTCTTCTTTTGGGTTGTTGGGTTCCCATATAATGGCTGTTTTATTTCCTCTTTCTTCTAAGTGTCTGTCTAAACAGTTTTCTGTAATATTAAGTTTACCTCCTAAAAACCACTTAACTTCTGGTTTGTTAAAATCTGAGGATACAACTTTATCCCATTTTTTTCTCCATGTAAATTGATTGGCGATTTCTGCCCAAAAAACTTCTGGATTCTGAATGCTATTTTTATAATCTTCCTTGTACTGTCTGTACGATTTGATTTTCATAATTGATGATTTTTTCAGGACTTGAATTTAGGGGAATCTTAATGAAATTCAAAAAAGATTTTAAGTCTTTATAAAGAATGGTGTATTTCATTGGTTTTTTGCAATAGAAAAATAAAATAGATTCAATTTCGTCAGTTTTTATTTTTTTATCGACTTATCCGTAAAAAGTAGAAAAGTGAAACTA
The DNA here is from genome assembly GCF_054182685.1 of Wenyingzhuangia sp. IMCC45574. NCBI lineage: Bacteria > Pseudomonadati > Bacteroidota > Flavobacteriia > Flavobacteriales > Flavobacteriaceae > Wenyingzhuangia > Wenyingzhuangia sp. IMCC45574. The sequence continues at coordinate 2,908,174 of NZ_CM135169.1, forward strand.
AAATGCTATCAGCTAATTGTTGTACTTCTAATCGTTTCTTGTAGTTCTGATGATAATTATTCGGTGAACTATGACCAAGAAAGAGTTCCTATTGAAATTACCGAGAATATAAATTACGCGGATGCTAATATAGGTGAAGAAGCAAAAGGGCTGTATTCTAAATTACAAGAAATTACACTAAATGGAATAGCAATAGGACAACAAACAGCTAATTTAGGAGATCGATTTAGACATAAAAGATTAGATCCAAATACACCAGGTCTTAAAGGCGATGTAGATTTTAAAAATGTAGTTGGTGATGAACCAGCTGTAGTAGGGTACGAATTAGAAGGAATAGGCTATGATTATTACAATTCCTATTCGTTTGATTTAATAAGAGAGTTGCTAATAGCATCGTACGAAAAAGGTAGTGTTATAACCATTAGTTGGCATGCTATTAACCCTTTAACTCATGGAGATTCTTTTGATACTACAGAAGTAGTGAGTATGATGTTAGAAGAAGGGATTTACAGAGAAAAGTTTGTTAGAAATTTAGGGAGAATTGCCAATTTCTTTAAAAGCTTAAAAGATAAAGAAGGAAATATGATTCCTGTTTTGTTTAGACCATGGCACGAAATGAATGGGGATTTTTTCTTTTGGGGAGAGGGGAAAAGAAGTGCAGAAGAGTTTAAGCAGTTGTACAGGGAGACCGTTACTATTTTATCAAAAGAGTTGAACGTGCATAATGTGTTGTATGTGTATTCCCCAAATCAGGTTTCTAATAGGGCTGAGTATTTAAGAAATTATCCTGGAGACGATTACGTGGACTTGTTAGGGATTGATGTTTATGACTTTAATAACGGTCAATACCTAAAAAAAGCGTTGACCAATTTAGAAATTGTAGAAGCCATTGCAAGAGAAAAAAACAAACTCTATGCGTTTACAGAAACAGGGATGGATAGACTGTCCAAGAGTGACTGGTGGACAAGTAGATTTTACAAAGTGATTAAAAGCAAAAGTATTGCTTACGCTTTGGTTTGGCGAAACACATCAGAAGATCACTTTTATGTGCCTTATGTAGGGCATCCTGCTGAGGTAGATTTTAAGCGTTTTACCGAAAATGATCTCATCTTATTATTAGAAGATATTCGATAAAAACGATTGCTATATTTTTCTACTAAATCTCTATAACTACAACGAGAATATTAGTTAGGAAATTGGTGTTATAAGTATTTGATATAATAGTAGTTTAATCGAGTTATAATTAGTAATATTGATACTTATCTAAAAATATAATCCTATTAATATGAAAAAAAATTGCTCATTAGTTATAATTATTTTTTGTCTGTTTAGTTTTTCTACATTTTCTCAAACGTTATTGGTTTCTCAAGGATTTGATGAAAGTGATGTAAACGAATGGTCTTATGTTCCGTTTCCTACTTTTTACGAAAATCAAACAGGTTCTGATGATGATTGGTATATAACTAGTTCTATGCCAAATATAACCGCTACAGATGGGAGTTTTGTTGGGGGTGGAGATACAGATAATAGTACAAATCCTTCGGGTTTTTCTACTTTAACTTTTGATGCGATAAACATTGGAGGAGAGGAAGTTAAAGTGAGTTTTGATTATCATTTATACAATTATGATTTTGGAGATACTGTTACGCTTGAAATTTCGTATGATAATGGGTCAGATTGGTCTTCTCCAGATCAAACAGTATCGATTTTAACGAATGCTCAAAATTTTCCAGGAAGTTCTGGATGGGTAACGTCATCTACAATTGTTCCTGCTGGTAATACATATGTTCGTGTTAGATTTGCATTACAACAAAATGGTGCTGATGAGATAGGTGTAGATAATTTTAAAATTGAAACGACATCTACTTTAGGGATACAAAGTATTGAAAAATCTGGGGTTAATGTGAAGTTACAGACTGAACAAGGTTATTTTAAAGTCTCAGGATTAACCAAATCCCAAGGATTTAGTATATATAATTTTATGGGACAAGAAGTAAAAAAGGGAATTATTCATAATAATAAAGAAATTGATATTCAAAATTTAAGTTCTGGTATCTATGTATTAAAATTGGAAAATGGAATAAAATTTAAACTTATGAAGGAATAAATACATTTTAAAGCATGTATTTGTATTATAGCGATTTAGTAGTAGTCTGTATAGGATTTGTATTAAATCGCTATTTTTTATTATGATTTGTGTGTTTATATTTTTTTCTAAGCAGGGTTAATAAAAAAGTGGCTGAGCCACCGAAAAGGTTTTCTATGTTTAATAATCATTTAACCTACTAGTATTAGTTGTTCTGTTTATATTTGTTGTGTAGAATTTAAACTCGACTAAAATGAACAAAAAAGTAATCTTAATGATTCTTGACGGATGGGGAATTACTCAAGATCCAAAAGTATCTGCAGTATACAATGCAAACACTTCTTACATAGACTCTTTATACGATAAGTATCCTAACGCAAGTTTGCGTACAGATGGTGAGTTTGTAGGACTGCCAGATGGACAAATGGGGAATTCTGAAGTAGGGCACATGAACTTAGGGGCTGGTAGAATTGTATACCAAAACCTAACTAAGATTAACATGGCGGTTAGAGATAAAACTTTAGGACAAGAAAAAGTATTGGTAGATACTTACAAGTACGCTAAAGAAAACAATAAAAAAGTTCACTTATTAGGGTTGGTTTCTAACGGAGGAATCCATGCGCACATAGATCATATTAAAGGATTGTTAGATGTGGCTAAGGAAAACGAAGTAGAAGATTTATACTTACACGCATTTACAGATGGTAGAGATACAGATCCTAAATCTGGAGCGTACTTTATTAACGAGATTCAAGAATACATGGCAGCTACTACAGGAGAGTTAGCTTCTATGACAGGACGTTACTATGCAATGGATAGAGATAACCGTTGGGAGCGTGTTGAGTTGGCTTACGATGCAGTAGTAAAAGCAGAAGGAACGTTGTCTACAGATGCAGTAGCTACGTTAAAAGAAAACTACGAAGCAGGTGTTACTGATGAGTTTATTAAGCCAGTAATTATGGCAGATGCTGACGGAAATCCTAAAGCAAAAATTGAAGAAGGAGATGCTGTAATCTTCTTTAACTATAGAACGGATAGAGGTAGAGAGTTAACAAATATGTTGTCTCAAAACGATTTCCCAGAGCAAGACACTAAGAAGTTAGACTTGTACTTTACTACGATTACTTTATACGATGAAACTTTTAAAGGAATCAATGTAATTTATAACAACGATAATATTAAAAATACCATCGGAGAAGTTTTATCCAATGCAGGTAAAAAACAAATCCGTATTGCGGAAACAGAAAAGTATCCTCACGTTACTTTCTTCTTCTCAGGAGGTCAAGAAGAGCCGTTTGAAGGAGAGTCTCGTATTTTAAGAAATTCACCAAAAGTAGCTACGTACGATTTACAACCAGAAATGAGTGCGTACGAATTGAAGGATGCTTTGTGTGAAGACTTGAAAAAAGGAGAAGCGGATTTTGTTTGTTTAAACTTTGCAAATGGAGATATGGTAGGGCATACAGGAATGTTAGATGCTGCTATTAAAGCTTGTGAAGCTGTAGACGAATGTGCTAAGGCTGTTATTGAAACAGGATTAGAAAACGGATATTCTACCTTGTTAATTGCGGATCACGGTAACTGTGAAACAATGATGAATCCTGATGGATCTCCTCACACAGCACACACAACTAACCCAGTTCCTATGATTTTAATTGATAAAGAAATCAAAGAAATTAAGGATGGAGTTTTAGGTGATGTTGCTCCAACGGTATTAAAGCTAATTGGTGTGGAACAACCAGAAGATATGACAAGATTCCCATTGGTTTAATTGAGTCTTATAGATAGAATTGAAAAGCTGTTTAGATATTTCTAAACAGCTTTTTGTTTTTAAGAGGTTTTCCTCCACCAAATAATAAAACCTGTTATAGGTAAAGAAGTACCTACTAGGCAGGCTAAGAAATAAAAAATTAAACTTGGCAAACCAAGAATTTCTCCAGTGTGTAGCGGCAACGAAATTGCTACAAATTGTTTGTTTAAAGGTTTGTCTTTAAAGAGTTCTATTTTTTTAAATTCCCCAGCTTTGTCAAAGCTAATCTTATCAGGTAATAAGGCTTTTAACCAATTTTCTCGGTTGAGTTTCTTAATTACGAATCTAGTTTCTTCATCTGTAGGTAAAGAAATGGTGGTAATGGCTTTGTAGGGCAATTTTTTATTGGCTAGTTGGTAAATATTCTCTAATGAAACAGGTTCCATATTTTGAAAGGAAGTCTTTTCGTTTTCTTTTTCTAACATTTCTTTTAATAGTGCCTTAAAGTCATTGGCAATTTCTGTATTCGCTTCTTTTCCTGCATCTGCGGTTAAAATAGGGTTTCCACCCATAGCTACAATAAGTCCACTTTTAACCCAAGGATAGGAAACATACAGTCCTGTTACAGAAATAAGAAAAAGGATTAAAATAAAATAAAAACCAAGTGTATTGTGTAGGTCGTAATTCAATCTGTAAAAACGAGCGTTCCATTTAATTAACAACCCTTTTTTTAGCTGTTTCCATTTTAGTTTTTTTGGAAGCCATAAAACCAAACCAGAGATAAGTAGTAGTACGAATATGAGTATAGCTACACCTACAATTTGTTTTCCAATACTACTTAATAAAAGAGATTTATGAAGACTTAGTACTGTGCTAAAAAAACTTTCTGCATTGGAATCTCTATTTCCTAAAATTTCTCCAGAATAAGGGTTTATATAATAAGAGCCTATACTGTTATCTGTGTTGTTTTTGTAAGAAGCTTGGATGCTTTTATTGGGAGCATTGGGAATTGTAATTTGTAGAATTGCCAAATTCTTCTCTTTAAAAATAGCTTGAATGGAGTCTAAACTAAGCGGGTGTTTGTCCAAAGGTTTTACATAGACCTTTTTGTAGTTGATTGCATCAATAATTTGATTTTTGAATGTATAGATACTACCTGTGATACAAACTGTAAAAACTACCACAGAGGACAAAAGCCCCAGCCACAAATGTAGCAGGGACGTAATGTATTTAAACCAGGTTTCTTTTCTACGTTTTTTACGTAAAAGTGATTTTGTAATTCTCAACGATATTAATGTTTGTGTTCTTTTTTAGAAGTATCTCCTTTACCGTGCTCTCCGCTAAAATTATGATTAGATACAATTGCTAAATATTTAGTGTATTGTTCTTTGTGAACTAAAGCCTGAATTGCTTTTTTTCGTTGTTCATCGTACTTATTCCAATATTCCTTAGCTGCTTCGTTATTTCCGTGGTAGTAATCATGTGCCTCTATATAAGATTTCTCAAAAGCATTGTTAATAGCCGTTAAAGTTTTAGCTTGTGTTGCATCCAAGGCTAATTCAGTAACAATTTGGTTGAGGATCGTTTTTGAATAGCCTGGTGAGAAACGACTCATCATAGGGGTTACAAATTCTAGGTACGATTGGTATTGTTTTTTGTTTAAAATAGTAGCAATTTCGTTGTTTTGTCTCTCTATTAGAGTTCCCATTTTTTTCATCATGGCAGAACGATCCATTTTCCCGTTCTCTTTAGCGGCAGCAAAGCTTTCTTTGCGTTGCTTTTGGAACTTAGCTACAGTTACATCAAATTGAGTTTCTTGTTCTGTAGATAAATTTAATGTTGGTTTTAGCTTGTCGAAGTTAAAGCCCATTTTTCTTTTGCTGTTATTATTACAGGCTATTAAAACAAGAATTACAGAAAGAGTAAGAATTATTTTTTTCATTAGTATGATTGTTTTTTAGATAAGAAGGCTGCCCTTTCCTTAAAAGGACAGTCTCTATTGTTTTAAGTGTTTTTTAAAAAGTTCCAATAAAGTGACTTCCAGCAACGTTTTTTAACTGTGCACCTTTGGTAACTTCTCCTGTTTCGGTATCTATTACATATATGTTTCCATCTTTCCCAACAGGAGCTTGGGTTACATATACTTTGGTTCCATTTACAGCAAAACCTTGGTATTGGAACAAGTAGAAATCTGGTTCGTAAGGAATGGCATCTATCTTAGTAGCTGTTTTAGTATTCAAATCAGCCAAAGCAAAGAAACCTTGTGCACCGGCTACACCTGTTTCAGAATCAGCATGACGGTATGCAATAACTGCTTTACCATTTCCTGCATATCTCCAGGCAAGAATATAGGCATCGTTTACACCTAAAGCATTGTCTAAACTAAATACATACGAGTTGTCGTATTGATTGTTGCTTCCAATTCTTAAGATGTGTGAACCATTAGGGTCTGCCTGATTAGCTTGATATACAAAACCATCTTCTGCTAAGAAAGAGTTGATGCTTCGGTATCCGTTTGTGTTTCCATGTCCAACAGTAGAGGTAATTACTTCTGGATTAAAAAGCGTAGGGTAGTCTAATACGATGGTTTTAGAACCTAAAATTTCATAATCACTATCTCTTTCCATAGTTTCTGGAACTACTTTTCTTAACCATCCTCCAATGTATAATTTGTCTCCTGCTGCATTTAGGGTAGGCATATCAACTCTACCAAAATAATAGCCTTTAGCCTCTTCTTCGGTAGCTAAGGCAATACTTAATTCTTTAAAGTTTAAGATTTTAGAATTTACCAAATCTAAAAGAACAATACCAACTTTAGCTTCTGTTCTTAGATAGGTGTCATCTGTAACATCATCGGGAGTTCCGTTATCATCTACTTGGTGTTCTGTAGACACATAAACAGCACAACCTGTTTTGTCTCCATCAAATAATTTAATCCATCTAGGAGCAGTACCCACATAAGGAGCAATACTAATTTCAGAACCCGTTGGTATAAAGCTTTGTCCTCCGTTTACAGTATACTTTGTATAGTTTCCACCAGTGTCTCCCGCATAGCTAATGTTAAACATAGTATTACCATCTTCAGAAGCTTGTAGTCTTGCAGTTCTGTTAGACGGTGCTACAAATCCATTGTCAAAAGGTTCTAGTATTTTGGTAGGATCTTCGGCATCTTCACTACTAACAGAGTATATTAAAGTTCCTCCATTTCCGTCTCCGGGATTGGTTCCCATTCTGGCAGCAGCAACAGTTATCCATCGATTGTCTTCTTTTTTTTCTTCTGCTACATTGCTGGTGTCATCCTCGTTACAGCTAACAGATAATAGCAAAGATCCAAAGGCTAGTGCGAATGTTTTTAGGTTTATAAATGGTCGTTTCATAATATAATTAGATTTAAATTTTATGGATTGAATAATTTAGTTTTATATAAAAAGCCCTTCCAGGTTTTTGTACAGATCTATTGTCGTAAGCAGCTTTGTTTAGCAAGTTTTTTATATCAAAACTCAATACAAACTTTTGTTTTGGGAAAGCATAACTACAGCCTAAGTCCTGAACAAATTGAGCGGGAACTTTAAAAGCATCTAGTCCTGCATTATTAGTTCCTGGTGGGTCTATGTATAAAAACTCATCGGTAAAGTATGCGTTGTAAAATAAGTTAAGACGAGCGTTCTTTTGAAAGCAATTTTTAATAGCGTAACGCAGAGCACCATTCATGGTAAATAAAGGAGTGTTAGGGATGTCTTTAGTGATACCTTCTCTATTTCGATACTTTAATTTTAAACGAGATAAGTTAAAGTTGAAACCTAAATTATGATTGTAGGTGTAGTTAATTTGAGTTTCTATTCCTCTAGAAGTCGTTTTATCATTAAAATTAGAATACTGTACACGTTCATCACTTTCCCAAGATTCATCCGCGTTGGCAGGCAGTCCTATTAAATCTTGAATGTTTCTTGAAAAAAGAGTGGTAGCAACGGTAAGATCATGTTTTTTGAGGTGAAATTTTCCAAATCGAACCCCTACGTTGTAGTTGTTGCTGATTTCGGGTTTTACCCTTAAGTTTTCTATTACATTTTCTCCAGCATCTCCAAAAACTTCTATTTCGTTTGGCAAACGAACCGCTTTTTCTGCCGAGGTTAACAGTGTAATAGCAGGCAGAATAGCATAAGAAGCAGCAAAACCGTAACCATCATAATTGTTGTTACTTTTATAAATTTCATGAATTATTTCGGAATTATCCTCGTTAAAAACAGGCTTGGTATTCAATACCTTTTGATGATAGTGTTTCCCGAAAAGATTCAATTTAAAACGTTGTTTAAAGGCATTCAATTCATAACTCAATGAATAAATGTTTTTATAGAAATCACTAGTTTTCTGAAAGGTGTTTTCTAAAAGAGAAACCATTTTGTCGGTATCTTCTCTATCCAAACCACTGTACATGTGGTTCAATATTATTTTGTGGTTTGAATTGATTTGATAAGAAATCCCTGATCTTATAGAGGCAACTTTTCTACGGATGTTTAGCAAAGTAGGACCACCTTCTTGCTGAGATCCCCAAGTATATTTATGATCTATTAGTTCCCCAGGATTTTCAAAGTCGTTGCGTTGCATTTTAACTCCTTTCCAGGTGTAAGCTTGGTCTACTGTGTCGTTTACTATTCTGTTTCGGGTTCCGTATAAACCATTAAAGCTAATGTCTAGACCTTTTGTAAATAGGTTTTTCTTTTGATAAGATAAATTTGTCAATAAGGCATCAGACTCTAAGAATCTACCTTTATAAGGTAATATGGTCATAAATGCTCCATGTTGTACTTCTTTATAATCGTCAGAACCTGTAAGACCAATAAAAAACTGATCTGCCCATTTTACATCGGTAAAACCAATTGATACAACTCCTCCAGAAGAACGGTACGCATCGTGGAACCTTTTAGCTCTTATAGGAGTTTGACTTCCGTCTACTTCAATGTGTTTTACTTGTCCTCCCCAAACCTCATAATCGTTGTCGGAGTAGTTGTGGAATCCAGAAGCTTTTAAGGTTAAGCCAGACTTTTTTATACGGTACAGGCCGTTAATATTGGTTTGAAAAGTATTGAAAGAACCATAGGATATAGCAGCATTAAAATTACTTTTTACTCCTTTCTTTAAAATGATATTGATAACACCACCGAGTGCATCATCGGCTAAATGACCAGGAACCACTCCTTTGTAAACCTCAATGTTTTCAATCATAGCAGGAGGAATGCTATTTAAATTAAAAGAAGAACCGTATATGGAAATTGGAATTCCATCAATTAAAATGCGAACAGAGTTTCCGGAAAGCCCATTTAATGAATACTCGGCATTAGAACCCAGACCACCGTTTTGACGAATTTTTACACCAACAGTTGTATTAAGTAATTCATTGGTCTGAATATTTCTAATGCTGGCTTCTTTCGTTTCAACTACATTTACAGCAAAACCTTTGGTTTCTATTTTTGTTTTTTCAGATGTAGCAGTCAAACGAACTTCGTCTAAAAATTCGGAACTTTCCTTTAAAGTAAAGTCACAACTACTTTGTTTATTGTTAACAACAATTTCTTTTTCTTGCTTTTTATGTCCAATGTATGTAACAGTTATTTTATGAACTCCCTTAGCAATTAGAGACAGAAAATAGATTCCTTTTTCGTTAGTGACAGTTACTTTTTTATTGTTATCTACCATAATAGTTGCTCCAAACAACGGTGCTCCCATTGTGTCTACTACCTTCCCTTTAACAATATGGTGTCTTTCTTGTGCAAGTCCAATAAGGGTTGCAAATAAGCAAATGAATAGAAATTGAGTTTTAGAACTCATATTATTTAGATTTAATAAAAATAAAATTACTTTTGCAAAAGTATGTTGTCTAGAAGGGTTCTAGATAACGTGAAGAGAATTAATTATAACGCAAAAGGAATTAATGGAGTTTTGTTTTAAAAGTTCTATTCTTAAGAGGAACGAGAAAAGAGTCGTTTTTCATAAGGATTTAACTAGCTTAAAAATAAAGGAAGAGGAGTGGGATATAGATGATTCTTTGATGAATGGGTTTTTAAGAGAGATACATTTAAATAGGCTTTTTATTTTGTATCAAGATTATAAATCTGATAGGGAACAGTTTTTAGAGCTTGAGGTTGATGAACCTATATTTAAGTTACATTTTGAATTGAAAGGAAAGGTGATGTGTCATTTTTCTGATGAGCAACAAACTTCTACAGAAATAGCAAAGGGGATGTATAATATGTTTTATGTACCTGTAGCTAGAACGTGTTATAAAAACAAGGGGCTTCATAAAAGTTCGTTAGAGATATTTTTTACAGAATCGTATTTACAAAATACGTTGGGGTATTGCTTTACTGGGAAATCAGAAAAATTAAGAACATCTAAATTGAATAAGAAACCCTGCTTGTTCTATAAAGATGGAAATGTGATAAGCAACCAAATAGGTTTGATGGTAAAGGATATTATACATTGTAGTTTTGAAGGTCTTATGAAAAAAGCATTTTTAGAAGCTAAAGTAACCGAGTTATTGTTGTTTTCTTTGACAAGAAATTTTAAAAAAAGTAGTGAGATTCATCTAAATGAGGCAGATGCGAACAGTTTAAAAATAGTTGAAAAACATATAAAGGAGCATTTGAGTTCTGAATTGACAATTGCAGAATTATCATTATTAGCAGGTTTTAACACTTCTAAGTTTAAACAGCATTTTAAAGAATACTTTGGAACTACAGTGTTTAAGTATATTACTTTACAAAGAGTAGAAAAGGCCAAAGAATTGATACAAAAAGAAGGAATTTCTATAGCCCAAGCATCTAGCGAAGTAGGCTATAAAAATCCACAACATTTTGCGGTAGCTTTTAAAAGAGTTTTAGGCTATTTGCCTAGTCAGATAAAAGATTTTTAATCGTTTATGAATAAATATCGACTATGAGTATGAATGATAAGAGGTTATTAATTTTTAACCTTCTACTGTCGTTTTAAGTCTATCAAAAGCAGAGCCCCAACCGTTATAGAACCCCATTTCTTCTTGTTGTTTGCAGTAATCTTCTGTTTCGTGAATTACAGAGAATTTGAATTTGGTCTTGCTACCATCCGCTTCAAAATATACTTGTAGTTCTACATTCTGAGTCATCGGTTTAAAATCTGCTGAGGTGATTATTTTCTCTAGTGGTATAATTTCTTTGTAGGTTCCTTCGGAAATAAAAGGGTTTCCATCGGGCATTAACATACTATATTTCCATGTTCCACCTACTTTAAAATTATGTTCTATAACGTTAAGATCCATTCCGTTAGGAGCCCACCATTTTACAATCTGTTCGGATTGTGTCCAAGCATCCCATACCAATTGTAAAGGAGCATTAAATGTTTTTTCTATTGTTAATGTTCTGTTTGCTAAATCACTCATTTTTATTGTTTTTTAATTGTAGTTCGTTAATGTAATTTTCAAAGGAATCAATTCTATCTTCCCAAAGTTTGTTGTATTGTTTTATCCATAAAAATGCAGGAACTAATTTTTGTGGTTGAATAATACACAAACGTTCCCTACCTATTGGGTTATAAGTAATGATTCCACACTCATGTAAAATTTTTAAATGTTTGGAAATTGCAGGTCTGCTAACGTCAAATTGTTCTGCAATTTGATTTACAGTCAGTTCGTTTTCAGATAGGATTTGAATGATTTCTCTCCTAATGGGGTCTGCTATTGCTTGAAAAACATCTCTTCTCATAATTTATGTAACTAATCGGTTACTAATTTATAAGAAACCGATTGGTTACGCAAGTTTTTAGTGAATTTTATGTGTAACAAAAAGATATTAGAGGTTTACTTAAAGGGAGCTACGCATTACATTTGTTGTTCTTACGTAGAAAATCTGCTCGTTAATTAATAACAAATTCAACAGGTTTAAGACTACAAAAAGGGCTTCCGAAATGCGCTGGTCTATATAGTCTCCAAATTCAACATGTAACTCTGTGTTGTTCGCATGTTCGTCGTTAGAAATTCCTTCGGGGTCTTTCCAAATACCTTCACATTTTATTTCAGTAGTTGCTTTTAAGAAAGATAAAGCATCCAATTTTTCAGTAGGAATGGTCATGATTAAGATTTCTTCCTTTTCTCTTGTAAATATCGTGTTGATATTTATGTCATCATACAAAAGAACGTAGAGTATTTCTTTGGTTTCTTGTAAAATAGTTTGTCCTTGTAAAGACAAATGTTTACTTTCTAAAACATCTAATCCCATATGTGGAGCATTAATTAGGATATTAGATTCCTCCAAATCTTCCCTTTTTATTCCTTTGTATTTTGTAACGAAGTTTTGAATGTACTTGTAGGTATAGTTCCTTTCCTTTATGCTGCGAATGAACTTTTTAGCAGCTTGTAAATTTTCATGTTGTTCATGCAAGCTATGACGTTCACAGGTCAGTAAAATAATTTGATCGATCAACCAGTTTTTGTCTTTGGTTTCTAGTTCAGCTCTTATTTTAGCTTCTAATTCTGGAAATAAATCGTCTTGAGCTTTTTTAAAAATACTGTTTATGTCTTTCATTTTAGATGCAATCTTGTTATATAGATTAGACCTCTATATAACAAGATTCCCCCTTTTCTTTGGTGCCATTTAGCCATTCCCAATTCAAATTCAATTGTAATTTCTCGTCTGCTGTTTTAGAAATAATTGCTACTGCTTGTCCTGCTTTTAGCTCATTTGTATTAGTGTAACACTGGTAGAGCATTTGTAATTGATTTCCTTCTAAATGCGCAATTATTTTTCCATAAGTAATGGTTCCGCCAACATAGTCAGCGGTTACTAAATTCCCTTTTTGTTGATATTTAAAAATAGTATCGCTATTTACTTCACCAGTATTTGAGTTTTGTAGCAATACAAATTGTTTATTGTGTAGATTGAATTCTTCCATCTTTATTTACATTCAAAAACCTCAATGGTTTTTAATTCGGGACTACCTCCTCTGTTTCCACTACCAGAAGCAGTATAAATTTTGTCCTTGTATAAAATTAATTGCGATCCGTGTCTACCTCTGTTTAAAGGCTGTAAAGTAGACCATTTCTGAGTTTTTGTATCAAAACATTCTATTTGATTGTGTGCTAGTTTTTGAGAAACACTTTCACCACCTGCAAAAATGATTTTGTTTCCGTAGGCCAAAGCCATACAGCCTGCACGTTGCGTTGGAACAGTTTTTTTTAGGGTAGACCATTTTTGCGTTTTAAAATCAAAAACATCTACTTCGGGAACTGTTAAATGAAATACTTTTTTAATAACTCCAGAACTTTTACGTCCTCCAATTAAATACAATTTATCATCAATAATTACTGAAGCTGCATGATCTCTTGCTCTTGGAGCATCGGGTAGTTTAGACCATTTTTTGGTTTTAAAATCATAAACGTCAAACCAGTTTACATGTCCGTCCCAGTGACCGTCTATAATTCCACAAATCATATATAGTTTTTTGTTGTAAATTTTTACCATGGCAGAACCACGTTGTCTATCTTTTGGGATTTCAAAACTTTGAACCCATTTGTCTTTTTTGGTGTTGTATATATAAGCGTTTGGTACAGGTTTTTCGTGAGGATATCTTCCTGTAAACGCACCTACCACATAGATGTTTTTTTTATATGAAACTCCTTCAAAATGGTGTAGCTCAATAGGAGGTTTTTGTCCTTTGGTCCAAGTATTTTTTTTAGGGTTAAAAATAGAAACATTCTGAATTCTTCTACCTCCACACAAATAGAATTTACCATTGGCTTCTATAAAAGCAGCTTCGTGCCTTGGAATGGGCTTGTTTTTAGTTTCGATAGTTTGCCAAGAGCAATTTTCTAAGTTTTGAGCGCTAGTTTTAGTATAGTTTAAAAATAAAACTAAGGCGAATGCTAGTATTTGTGTAGGTTTCATGAGGAAAGTTAGTTTTTAGAAAAATAGGAATAAATTTTCTAAAATAACAGCCCTACTAAATCTTCCACTGTAGCAATTTTAACAATCTCAATATCATTCCCTTGTTGGCTTACTTTGCAAAATTTTGAAATAAATATTTTATCAAAACCTAATTTTTCTGCTTCTGCAATACGTTGTTCCACACGGTTAACGGGTCTAATTTCTCCAGCCAAACCTACTTCCGCAGCAAAAGCATAGTTCTGTGGTACGGGTTCGTCTTCGTTGCTAGAAAGTACAGCAACAACAACTGCTAAGTCAATAGCTGGGTCGTCTACCTGAATTCCACCAGTAATGTTTAAGAAAACGTCTTTGGCACCCAGTCGAAAACCGGCTCTTTTTTCTAAAACAGCTAGGAGCATATTTAAGCGTTTTAAATTATAACCTGTGGCAGAACGTTGAGGTGTTCCATAAACGGCAGTGCTAACTAGAGCTTGTACCTCTATCATTAAAGGTCGCATACCTTCTAGAGTGGCTGCTATGGCTGTTCCACTTAAATCTCCTTCTTTTTTAGAAATTAGAATTTCAGAAGGGTTTTTTACTTCTCGTAAACCACCACTACGCATTTCAAAAATTCCTAATTCTTGGGTAGAACCAAAACGATTTTTTAAGGCTCTTAAAATTCGGTAGGTATGATTACGATCTCCTTCAAACTGCAAAACTACATCTACCATGTGTTCTAGCATTTTAGGTCCAGCAATACTTCCTTCTTTGTTAATATGTCCAATAACCAAAACAGGGGTTCCAGTTTCTTTGGCAAACTTTATTAGTTCCGTAGTAGTTTCTTTTATTTGAGAAACTGAACCAGCAGAACTTTCTACATAATCTGTATGTAGGGTCTGAATAGAATCAATAACCAAAATTTCTGGAGCATCGTTGTGTATTGCTTTGAATATTTTTTGTGTGTTGGTTTCTGTTAAAATCAAACAATCTTCATTAAGATTTTGTACACGCTCTGCTCTTAATTTAATTTGTGTTTGACTTTCTTCTCCAGAAACATACAAAACTTTATGTTTCATGCTTAATGCCACTTGCAGCATTAGTGTAGATTTTCCAATACCGGGTTCACCACCTAAAAGAATTACAGAACCGGGAACAATACCTCCTCCTAAGACGTTATTTAATTCATTACTAATTGCATTGTAACGCTTTTCGTCTTGAATCTCTATGTCTTTTACTTTAAGAGGGGTGTTTGCTTTCCTTGGGGCTTTGTCTATTTTCCAATCTGCTTTTTCTTCTTTAGAAATTACTTCTTCTACAATGGTATTCCATTCTTTACAAGTTCCACATTGCCCTAACCATTTTGCGTGTTGGGTTCCACAATTCTGACAAAAAAAAGTTGTTTTGGTTTTAGCCATTGTATTTTTATTGAAGTTTGAAAATACAAAGAAAAACAGAAACTATGCAGTCTATTTGCTCTTATTAAAAATTGGAAGTAATAAGAAAGACAAACCTCCTAAAACAATCATTAGCAAAGTTTGAGCAGACCACATAACCCATCCAAAACTAGCACCAATGGTTTCTGGAATGGCGTATAATAGGAGTGTTTTCTGCATTACATATGGATAGCTTCCTATTCCTCCATTGGTAGTCGCGTAACTAAAGGTTCCGGCTACAAAGCAGATAAGTATAGCGTTAAAGTTTAATTCTTTTGTTTCTGGAAAAGCAAAAGTAACTACATAAAGCATAAGTACATAAGAGATCCATATAAACAGGGTGTGTCCTATAAATGCCCATTTTTTTTGCATGGTAAAAATGGAAATAAATCCTTCTTTTAAACCAGAAATAAAATCTCGTAGTTTTACAAAAAAAGCATTTCTAGATTTTTGAATTGCTTTGAACAATAGAAAGGCAGTAATCACAACTCCTATTCCTATAGATATTAACAAAGTAGGATTTGATGGAATCTTACTTTGTAATAATTCAAAAATAATGTCGTACTGTGCAATTAGAGCTAAAAAGATAATAAAAAGGTATACAATCATGTCAGCCAAACGTTCTGCTACAATGGTACCAAAAGCCTTGTCAAAAGGTATGTTTTCGTATTGATTTACAGTAGTTGCTCTTACGAATTCTCCAGCTCTAGGTATTCCTAAATTAACTAAGTATCCTACAGCAACAGCAAAAAATCGATTGTAGAGTTTGGGTTTGTATCCTAAAGGATCGAGTGTAAATTTCCAACGATAGGCTCTAGATAAATGGCTTAAAAAACCAATAAAAACAGAAAGTGAAATCCACCAATAATTTGCGTTAATTAAGGCGAATTTAACTTCGGAAATTTCTTTATCAGTAAATTTAGATAGAGAGTACCAAACAAGAAATAATCCCAAAAGAATGGGCAAAACGGTTTTTAACCTTTTTTTTGCACCTTCTTTCAATTAATTCAATTTATTGGTTTCTTCGTTAGGGAAAATAATAGCTGGACTAAAGCTTTTAGCTTCTTCAAAGTCCATTAGACCATAAGAAATTATGATAATAATGTCCCCAGGGGCTACTCGTCTGGCAGCAGGACCATTTAGAGTAATTTCTCCGCTATCTTTCTCTCCTGGTATAATATAAGTATCTAAACGTTCCCCATTGTTAATGTTAACAATAGACACTTTCTCACCTTCAATCATGTTAGCAGCATCCATTAAAGCTTTATCGATAGTAATACTACCAATATAGTTTAAGTCGGCACCTGTAACTTTTACCCTGTGTATTTTAGATTTTACTACTTCAATTTGCATGGTGCAAAATTAATTATTTAAATCCGATTTGTAACTAAAACTTTTTTAATTAATTAGAACTTTAGGTTGTCTATTAATCTTATCTCACCAGCAAAAACGGCGATAAAAGCCCTGTATTTGTGAGCGTTCTCAAAATTTTTGGCAGGTTTTAAGTCTTCTTCTTTGGCAATAGAAAAGTATTCTAAAACTAAATTGTCATGATTGTTAAATTTCTCAACAACCCACTTTTCAATTTGTTGTGGAGTATAGGTAGCGACCATTTCTTTTGCTTTGCTAAGCGTTTTATATATAAAAGGAGAAGAATCTCTGTGTTCTTTTGTTAGTCTTGCGTTTCTAGAACTCATTGCCAAACCATCTTTTTCTCTGTGAATAGGACAGCCAACAATAGTTACTGGTTGCTGTGTAATAGAGACGAGTTTTCTAATAATTTGTAGTTGTTGAAAGTCTTTTTCTCCAAAATACGCTTTATTAGGTATAAGTGTTTCAAACAGTTTTTTTACGATCGTTCCTACTCCGTTAAAGTGATCGTCTCTAAATTTACCTTCCATTTCATTATCCAAGCCACCAAAATCAAACTTTTCAGCAGTTTCGTTGGCTTTGTACATGTCTTTAACTTCGGGGCAAAAGAGAATATCACAGTCAACACTACGTAGTTTTTCCATATCATCCTCTAAGGTTCTAGGGTATTTTTCTAAATCTTTAGGGTTGTTAAACTGTGTAGGGTTTACAAAAATACTAACAGCAACAAGATCGTTTTCCTCTTTTGCTTTTTGTATTAGTGATAAGTGACCTTGGTGCAATGCACCCATAGTAGGAACCAGACCTATGGTCGTTCCTTTGCTTTTTAGGTCAGAAATGTAAGTGTTAGCTAATTCTTTGACAGAGAATACTTTCATCTTTTATTCTTGCAATAAATCCAACGGCAAACTTAACACTAAATGATAATATATTGCGTATTTTTTCGTAGTTTTGCAAAATTAAATTCAATAACCGTCTGATTTATGAAGAATAAGAGAGTTTTATACGTTTCTAGTGAGGTTACACCTTATACTCCTCCTACAGAAATGTCGGAAATGTCTTTTGAGGCAGCAAAAAAGGCACACCATAAAGGAGTGCAAACAAGAATTTTTATGCCAAGGTTTGGTTTAATCAACGAAAGAAGACATCAGTTACATGAAGTAATAAGGCTTTCGGGGATGAATTTAATAATCAACGATATGGATATGCCGTTGATCATAAAAGTTGCTTCTATTCCTAAAGAAAGAATGCAGGTGTACTTTATAGATAATGAGGAGTACTTTAAGAGAAAAGCTATGTTTGAGGATGAGAACGATGAGATGTTCTCTGATAATGATGAGCGTGCTATTTTCTTTGCAAAGGGAGTGGTAGAAACTGTAAAAAAATTAAATTGGGCACCAGATGTTATCCATGTACATGGTTGGATGGCATGCTTATTGCCATTGTATTTAAGAGAGTTTTACAAAGACGATGCCTTGTTTGAAAACACCAAGATTGTAACTTCTGTTTACGATAATGCGTTTGAAGGGGTGTTGAATGAAGCAACGGTAGACAAGATGCGTTACGATGAGTTGCCAGAAGAGAAAATGGCTGCTTTAG
Source organism: Wenyingzhuangia sp. IMCC45574 (assembly GCF_054182685.1). Classification (NCBI taxonomy): domain Bacteria; kingdom Pseudomonadati; phylum Bacteroidota; class Flavobacteriia; order Flavobacteriales; family Flavobacteriaceae; genus Wenyingzhuangia; species Wenyingzhuangia sp. IMCC45574. The sequence goes on from NZ_CM135169.1 coordinate 2,926,303, forward strand.
AAGAGTCATCATTTGTAAATATCTTGAAAAGTGCAATAGATAATTCTGATGCAGTTGTAAAAGCAAGTAGATTTGTACATGATGATTTAGAAGATTATCTAGACGATTTAGATAAACCGTTCTTAGATTATCAGTCAGAAGATACTTTTGCAGAAGCATATTTAGAATTCTATTCAGAGCAAGTTTTAAATCAAGAAGTAGAATAAAAAAATTATATGACAATTTTTAACAAAGGAGTTACAAAAACCATAGGTGCCTTAGGTGCTATGGTTTTTTTTATGAGCTGTACTAACGAAATTCCAGAAGATGCAGCAGGTTTAATAGATGAAGAAAGTTTTGTAAGAGAGACATTAAATTCGGTACCAGTATTGTCAACCGTAGCTGTAGATAAAGTGCAAACAAATGCTTTGTCTTCGTATATTTTAGGACAGTATACAACTACTGAGTTTGGGGTAGTAAAGAGTAATTTAATAGGTCAGCTACAGGCCTTAAGCACTACCGATGAGGTGGTTGCAGGAGATTTGTCTAATGTAGAAGCATATGTTGAATTGCCATTGGCGTTAACACTAAAAGCAGATACTACAGATGAGTATGAAGTAGCTAATTTTATAGGTTCTAATGATTCTCAGTTGTCTTTAAAAGTAAGTACGTTTACAACTTTTTTAGAAAGATTTAATGTAGGTGGTGATGTTAGAGATTATTATTCAGATGGAACTAATAATGGCGGTTCTAAAGAAAATTTAGGTACTCAAACCGATTTAGGTGTAAATACGAATGTGGTTATTGAGCCTAGTTATAGTGAGTCTTCTTTAAGTATAAAGATTCCTTTAGATTTGGGTAATTATGATTTTAAAACAGAATTCTTAGAGAAGTATAACGATATAGATGCTACTAGTTATGATGAGTTTGTAACCTTCTTTAAAGGTCTTAAGATTGATGTAGAAACATTAAGTGGTGATGGTTTTGTGTTTCCGGTGAATTTGTCTACTGCAAAACTTAAGATTGCTTATGAAGCTAAAGATGGAGAGGCTGAAGCAGTTAATGATACTTTGTCTTTTGGGTTCTCTGGAGTGGTTTATAGTGAGTATGATCATGACCATAACAAAGCAGCAGAAGCAAATAAAGAGTATGTGCAAGGAGCAGGAGGTTATGAAGTGGCTGTAAATATTGATGATTTTGTAACAGAGAATAGAACTAAATATCAGGAGGAGCAATGGTTGGTGAATCAGGCTACTATAAAAGTATATTTAGATGATTTTAATGATGATACATTGTTTGATTTTTATATTTATGCTATTGATAAAGATGATAATGTAGTTGCTTTGGATGATTATACTTTCTTTGGTATTGGAGCCGTAGATGGTATTGTAAGATATGATGATGTAGAGAATCAAACAGATCCTTATGTAAGATTTTTTGTTACAGATTTTATGAAAGATGTTTTGTCTTATAGTGTTGATGGGGAAACAATAACAGGTGTAGATATTAAAGAGTTAAGAATAAAAGCAAGAGGTGTGAATGATGGAGTAGTTGTAGATTCAAGTTTATCTTCGGTAAAAGGAGCAGTTCTTTTAAATGATACTGCTGCAGATAAAGCTCCAAAGCTTGAAGTTGTTTATTCTAAGTTAGATAAGTAATTTTATAAGGAAATACTAGTTAGAAATAATTAAAAACTGTTTAAGGCCTCTTAAACAGTTTTTTTTATGGCATAAAAAAAGCCTGCTCTTAAGCAGGCTTTGTGTTTTGTAAAGTTTATTATACTTATGCAGAGTTTCTACTTGCATTTGTATTACCAAATAAAGATCTAGTTACAATCTTTTCGAATGTCTCTAAGCGTTGTTTATCTGGGTTTTCTTCTCTATTTAAGTTCTGAACTTCTCTTAGAGCGTATTGTTGTATTGTTAATAAAGGCAATACAATAGAATCACGCACTGCAATAGATGCTTTACCGTCAGGGTAATTTTGCATTAATTCTTTGTGTCCAGTTAGCTTTAACAATAATCTCTTAGTTAGTTCGTATTCATCGTGAATAATGTTCCAGAACTCTCCAAATTCTTTATCTGTAGCCATGTATTTAGTTAAGTCAAAGAAAGACTTAGTTAAAGACATTACACTGTTTTCTATTAAAGTTTTAAAGAAGTTAGAGTTGTTGTACAATTCTTGTATTCTATCAAACTCACCCACATCCTCATATTTCTTAAATGCAGTACCTACACCAAAGAAACCAGGAACGTTTTGTTTTAACTGAGACCAAGATCCTACAAAAGGAATGGCTCTTAAGTCACTAAAGTTTAATTTGTCAGATTTAGCACGTTTAGAAGGTCTAGAACCAATATTTGCTTTTCCGTAGAATTTAAGCGTACTCATACGCTCTAAATATGGAACAAACATATCGTGGTCTTTAAAGTCAGAATATGCTTTAAAACTAGATTGTGCCAAGTCTTCTAATAATTCTTTTTGCTCATCAGATAAAGAAGCATTCATAGGATCGTTAAAAATCTTGTTAGTGATTCCTGCACCTAATAATTGCTCAATGTTAAACTGAGAAGAATCTAAGTTGCCAAAGTTAGAACTAATTGTTTGTCCCTGAATGGTTAACTGAATTTCTTTGTTCTCAATATTATCACCTAAAGAAGCGTAGAATTTAGAAGTTTTTCCTCCTCCACGAGCCGGTGGTCCACCACGTCCGTCAAAGAATATTACTTTAATTCCAAATTCTCTAGATACTTTAGTTAATTCTTCTTTTGCTTTGTAAATACCCCAGTTAGCCATTAAGTAACCACCATCTTTAGTACCGTCAGAGAAACCTAACATAATGTTCTGTTTGTTGTCTCTTCCTTCTACATGAGCGCGGTATTCTGGAATAGAATACAATTGTCTCATTACTTGTGGTGCAATTGCTAAATCGTCTACTGTTTCAAATAAAGGAGCAACGTCTACATTTAAACCATCATCAAAACCAGAAAGGTTTAACATGGCAAATGTTTCCATTACGTTTAATGCTGTTTGGTTGTTACTAATAATGTAACGGTTAGCTCCTCTTTCTCCATTTTCTTTTTGGATGGTAGAGATAGCTCTCATAGAACCTAGAGTTCTAACAGCCATTTCTTCAGAGAAGTTTTCCGGATTTACATCACCCTTAATCTTCGCTAAAATGCTGATTTGCTCTTCAGGACTTAAATCAAGATAGTTCTCTGGGAATGTAGTATCTCCTTTGTCTTGTAGTTCTTTTACAATTTCTGTAAATACGTTGTGGTGCACACGGCTATCCTGACGGATGTCCATAGTTGCAAAGTGATATCCAAAGATTTTTACTTTGTTAATAAAACTATCTACCTCTTCTACAAACAAACTACTTTGCTCTTCTATTAACGTTTTTCTAATAGTAGTCATTTTGGTTAGTAAAGACTCTACAGAAATTCTAACAGGAGAATCTACAGTAATACAACTGTCGTATAAACGAGTTTCAATTTCGTTCATCAATTCAAAGATACCAGGGAAGGTTAATCTTCTCTTTAATCTACGAACGTCTCTAAAGTAGTTTTTTAGGATTGTTTGTCTTAGTTTTCTTGCTACCTGTAAGGTAGTTTCTGTAGTTACAAATGGGTTACCATCTCTATCTCCACAAGGCCAGAATCCTAAGTTGATAATATCATTTCCAATATCTTCACCATCAAAAACATTTGAATGGATGTAGTCGTAAATTTTACTAATTGAATGATAGAATACGTTTTCTAAGTACCAGATTAAGCTAATTGCTTCATCGTAAGGTGTAGGTTTCTTATCAGCAAAGAAAGTAGTTTTACCTAATTGCGCTAATAACTTTTTGATGAAACTTAAGTCGTCATTTTTAATGGCTTCTTGTAAGTCTGTCAAAATAGTTAATACTGTACCAGGATAAAATTGTGTAGGGTGAGCAGTTAATACCAAACGAGTTTTAAACTCTGTTAAGTATTGTTTTAACTCTCTGCGTACACGTTTAGAAGTAGCTTCTTCTTTAATGTTTCTTATAGTACCAACTCCTCCCATGTTGTTTATTACAGGAAAGGCTGCATCTTCAATAGCATCAAACAATACAACTTGTCGTTCAATATATTGGATGATTTTAAATAAGAAAGTGATTTTTTCTTCCTCTGGTGAATCGGTTTTGTATTTGTCAAAAAATTCATCTACAATTTCAGTGGGAGTTTTACCATTCTTAAACCCCTCAATACAACACTCGTTAAATAACGGTAACAACGTACCTGTTTTGCTTACGGTATCAAAAGGGAGCGTAGCAAAAACACTGTTGTAAACCTGATACTTAGCAAGAACATTATCATTGAATCTTGTTAATTTGGTTTGTTTAGACATGCTTTATTAGATTAATTTACGCCAAGATACAACAAGCTCTAGTATTACAGAAAAAATACGTAAAAAAATACAGTTAAATTAAATAAGTTAGAGAGTTAACACTGGGGTTATAAGCTGAGAAAAATCATAGTTTACTAATGAAAATAAGATTTTCTTTAGCAGAATATTCGCACTCATTTTTATCGGCTCTAAGGCCAATAATCCAGATGATTTTATCTTCTTTAGTACAAAGAATCCAAGTGTTGTCTTTTTCTATTTTAGAGAGTTTTTCGTCTTTAAAATATTTGCTTACTTTCTTTTTTCCCATCATCCCAATAGGACTAAAAACATCTCCTTCTTTTCGTTTTCTAAGCCTAAGTGGAAAGCTTGTTTTTTTAGGGTCAATAGCAATTGTATTCTTGTCTAATTCTCTTTTTTGATAGCTAACATCAAGCGCTATAGGAAGGTTTTTTAGGTCTTCTATATTGTTAATGATATAGCTGTCTTTGTCTTTAGTTTGAGTGTGTTTACAAAGAATTAAATCTTCTCTATTGTTTAGAAGCGAATGGGTTGCGGAGTGTATTTCTTTCCCAGTTTGTGCTTTTAGTATTTTTTTTATTTCCAATACGGAAGTAAATCCAAAAGGATAGAATATTTCATGAATCTCAAACTCACTTAATACTTCTATTTTTTCTTTTTGGATGCTTATTCCGTTTAGGGTTTCTTTAAAAAGTTCTTTTTTTAGTTCCTCTATTTTTTGATGAATAAAGGTTTTACTTTGGCTTAAGTAGTCAATAGATTTTTTAAAGTTTTCTTCAAAATCAGCATGTAAATTGTATAATTCTGGAGTAATAAGATGCCTTATTTTATTACGGATGTATTTTGTTTCTGCATTGCTTTTGTCTTCTCTCCAAAGGATATTGTTTGTCTGGGCATATGCTTCAATATCAGTTCTAGAAAATGGAAGTAAAGGTCTAATAATATTTTTGTTGATTGCAGGAATTCCTGTGAGTCCTTCTATTCCACTTCCTCTAGATAAATTAATGAGGAACGTTTCCATTACATCATTTAGGTGGTGCCCTGTTAGAATATAATCTAGGTTAAAGTTGGTGCATAGCTGCTGAAACCATTGGTATCGTAATTGTCTTGCACCAATTTGTGTGGAAACTTTTTGTGTTTTACAATAGTTGGTAGTGTCGAATTTAGTAGTATGTATTTCGCAATTCAGTTGTTTGGCTACATCTTTTACAAAGGTTTCATCTAAGTCGCTTTCTTGTCCTCTAAGTTGAAAATTGCAATGCGCAATAGATATATTGTAGTTTAGTTTTGTGAGTACATGTGCTAAAACAACGCTGTCTATTCCTCCAGATACGGTAATCAGTAATTTTTTTTCTTTTAGAAAAGAAAAATTGTCAGACAGGTGTTGTTCGAGTTGTAAAAGCACAAAAAATGTTTTTATAAAAGTAAGAATTCTTATTTAGAGAGTACTTCTCTCATGGCTTTTGCCTTTAATAAACATTCTTCGTATTCTTTTTCTGGGTCTGCTTTGGCGGTAATGGCACTACCAACAGAGAAAGAGACATATTTCTTAGTTGCGTTGTAAATAATACTTCTAATTACAACGTTAAAATCAAAATCTTTTTCTGGGGTAAAATAGCCCACTGCACCAGAGTAAATACCGCGTTTGCTTGCCTCGAGAGCTTCAATAATTTTCATTGCAGCAATTTTAGGGGCTCCTGTCATACTACCCATAGGATAGCAGGCTTTAATAGCATCAACAGGGTGGATGTCTGTTTTTAGTTGGCAGCTAATGGTAGAAATCATTTGATGTACCTGTTTGAAACTATAAATACCGCAAAGTTCATCTACTTTAACAGATCCTTTTTCGGAAATATGAGAAAGGTCGTTTCTTACCAAGTCCACAATCATTACATTCTCTGCAATTTCTTTGGTGTTGTTTCTAAGGCTTTTTTTCTGAGATTCATCTTTTTCTTTGTGCTCGTGGTGTCTTCTGGCAGTCCCTTTAATGGGTTCAGAAACAAGCTTGTGTTTTACTTTTTTTAAAAAACGCTCGGGAGAGGCTGATAAAAGGTGTAAATCGTCCATTTTTAAAAATGTGGCAAAAGGAGCTTCAGAAATACTATTTAATCTTTGATAAGTGCTTGCAGGTTCTATAATGGCTTGCTTGGCAAAGAATTCTTGACAAAAGTTTAATTCGTATACGTTTCCTAGGTGAATTTCTTTTAAAGCTTTGTTTACTTGCGATATGTAAGTTTCTTTCTCTATGCGACTTTCTATAGTAAGACTGTTGTTTACAGTGTTTGTATTTAAAGTAGCTTTTTGAATATTTTCCCAGTCCAATTCTATTTGATCAGCTAAATTTTCTGGATAACGAAAGATGATTTCTTCTTGTTGGATCTCAATTAACTTTTTAGGCTGAAAGAAATATAAATCGGGAAAATCTGTTTCGTCTGTATTTTTAGAGCTTAGTTTTTCAACATCGTTTTTAAGGTCATAACCCAAATAGCCAAAGGCATAATCTTGAATTTGATCAACGTATTGTTTTAGTTGTTCAAAAGCATTAGAGTAATTAGTTTCTATAGTGCTTAAACTATCTATAGCTAAAAAACCTTGGGTGGTAGACTTAGAGTGGTGGTTAGAATCTAACCATGCAACGGTAGAAAATCCGTTTCCCCACGCAAAGAGTTTTTCTTTGGTTTTGGATACAGAACGAATTGTGAAATGTCTTTGAATGCGTTGCATTTGGTCTTTTTGGGTCTGCAAATTTAAGAATCTTACCAAAGAAAGTGGGTGTATTGTAATTTTTAAATAGATTTACAGACAAAAGAGTGAGTAGAATTTAGAAGAAAGCCCATGTGTACAGTAACTTTTGTTCCAAAAAAGGATGGATTTGCATTTGCATCTAATAGAGATGAACAGCCTTTAAGAAAAACAACCCCACCTGCATATTACAAAGAAAATGGCATAGTCTTATTTTATCCTAAGGATGAAGTGGCTGGAGGTACATGGATTGGGTTGTCTGAGCATGAAAGGGTGGTTTGTTTGTTAAATGGTGGTAATGTGTATCATAATCCGGCAATAAAGTTTCCTAAAAGCAGGGGCGTTGTGGTTAAGACATTATTAACAACTACCAATGTGTTAGAAACAATGCAGAAGGTAGATTTAGAAGGTGTAGCTCCTTTTACATTAATTGTGGTGGAATGGAAAGCAGGACTAAGAAAATTATATGAATTGGTTTGGTGTAAAAACCGAAAAACAATTCAGGAACTAGATCCGCAAGCAAATCATATATGGTCTTCTTCTACCCTGTATACTCCAGAAATGAAACAGGAGCGTAAGGCTTGGTTCGCTGCTTTAGAGGGGGCTAAAACAAAAGAGGTGAGTTCAGATTTATTAAAGTTTCATCAGAATGAAGATTTAGGAACTACTGCAACTACTCCCAAGATGAAAAGAGAGGTGGTAGAAACGGTGAGTACTACTTTTATAGAGAAAAATGCCAACAGTATTTCATTAGAGTATCACGATTATGTAAAAGACTCTAAAGAAACGTACGAAGATCTGTTTCAAGTAGTAAAAGTGTAATGAATGTCTACAGGAGCAATTGTCATATTATCTTATCCAGATACGGTTGTACGACCTGCCTATACAGAGTTTTCTAGTAAGGTGTGGCCTATGATTGGTGTAGGAAGCAAGCATGCGGTGCAAGCGGGGCATGCAGCATTATTGTTGTTAGAGAAAGCATCGGGTAATGTGGATTATTATGATTTTGGTCGTTATATAACTTCTTTTGGTTTTGGTAGAGTTCGTTCTAAAAAGACAGATGTAGAGCTAGAAGTGCCTTTGCAAGCCAAATTTAAAGAAGGAAAACTAACGAATATACAAGAACTGCTTTTGTGGTTAGATGCGCATCCAGAAAAAACACATGGAGATGGTAGGTTGGTAGCAGGTTTGAATTCTGAACTAGACTATGATAAAGCCAAACAATATATTGAAGATTTACAAAATAAAAAGGAAGTGCCTTATGGGGCTTTTGTAAAAGGAGGCTCTAATTGTGCTCGTTTTGTAACCGATACATTACTTGCTGCTGCAACAAGTACAAGAGTTAGAATTAGATTAAAGACTTCCAATCAATTTACACCAAGCCCAATTGGGAATGTTATTAAAGGAAGTAGTGATGATTTGATACATGTAGTCGAAAATCAAAAAGTGAATTTGTACACCAACAGGTCTATCCTAAAAGAATATTTCTCTTGTTTCTTAAATAAGTTTGATGATACTTTAAATACCATTGGTACTGAAAAACCCAATACAGATAAGTTTTATTTAGAGAATGCCACTTGGTTAGGAGGTATAGGTAGCGGAGCTTGGTTTCAGTTATCGCATGAAAGTGATCATTACCAAATAACGAGATACACAAGTTGCGGGAAACAAGATTTTAAAGGAGTGTTTGCTTGTTTAGATGCTACTTTTGATATTAAAAAACCGTATGATTTTGTGCATCCAACAAATTGTAAAGAAGCTTTTATAGTTCAGAATCAAAAAGAGTTTTTGTTTAGGAATAAAGAGTTATAGAGAAATAAGAAAATGAAAAAAGAACGTTTAGTTTTTCTATTGTTATTGATGAATTTGAGTTTGTTTTCTCAAGTTTCTAAAGGAAGATATTTTAATGAAATTGGAGGAACGATATGGCAAACTTCTGTAAGAGTAGATGCTCACACTATTTCTGATTTGAAGAATTTTGGGCTGTCGATCGTCGAAATGGATGTTGATTCTCTGAAGTCAGACTCAAATATTTGGACAATAGATGAGACAATAAAGGTTGAAGATCTCGATGCCAAGACTAAGAAAAGAACTTTAATTTTAGAATGTGAATATATTCATGATAAAGAGGAGAAAACTTTAGAATTACTAATTGAAAATCGAAATATAAAGTTTTCTTATGTGCCAGTATCAACTGGAGCGCATATAGGGTTTACAAGAAGAAAAAAATGAATTACACTGAATAACAATTTTGAAGTAAACCTTTCCAGTGACATTACTCCATGCTTTACAGGTTGAAAATTATACCTAAGGCTTCAGGTCAACCTTAATTCAAAATAGACTCCGTCTGTAATTGAAAAGCCGGAACTTCTACTTTAAAAGAGTATCGTTCGTCTAAATTCACCATGTTGTAATGTCCTTTCATGCTTCCGCAATTAGACATCAGAATACAATGCGATTTGTAAGCGTGTTTTTCACCGCTCTTTAAAATCGGTTGTAGTCCAATTACGCCTTCACCTTCAATAATTTCTGTGTGATTTAGGGAGTCGTAGATTTCCCAGTGCCTTGAATACAATTGAACCGTGTTTGGTGATAGATTTTCAATTGTAATATAGTAATCAAACAAAAAGTGTTGATGTTTGTTTCGTTCTTGCACTCCGCAAAAATGGGTTTTTACGGATATTTTTATTCCTTTAGTTATTGCCTGGGGCATTGTTGCTTTATTGTTTACCTAAATATAGCTAAGAAAATGGAAGAAAACAACTAATTTTCTATTTGTTGTTTGCTGTTGCTTAATCCATAACCTACTACTTGATAGTAGATTGAGTTTTGGGGTTGAAAATATACCAGACATTCGTAGTTGTTTTCGGTCTCAAAGTAAGATCCGCTTACGACTGTTTTGTTTATTTTCTCTCCATTTGTGGTTATATAATCGTAGTTGTAAAATCCTTGTTTTAAAAGAATATCTGCTGTAAGATACTGTTCTGTTTCATCTAATTTAAGAAGGTTTTCTTCTGTTAGTTGGTAGTTGTTAAATGCTCCGTATATATATATGTCTTTGCCGTTATAGCTCTTGTTGTTCTTTAGGCTAAAATGAACATAGCTATACTCGGCTTCTGTACCGGTGTTGGTGGAGTTGAAATTGCGAATTAGAAAATTTCCGTTAATGTCTGGGTTAAAGACATAGGTCTGATTTGCTCTGTTTGGGTTGGTGAATAAGATGGTTCTAAATACATCATCGTCTCTGTAGCTTCTTAGAATAAAACGAGAATTTCTTAAAATTTCGTTGTTGTCAAAATAATAGAACTCATTACCTGCTAAAAATTCCATTTCTTCTGTAGGTCTGTAGTTATATAGGTTTCCCTGAATAAATGTTGGTTTTAGATATGGAGTTTTTATTTGCTGATCTCCATTCTGAAAAATAAAGGTTTTTAATTCTTGGTCTGGAAAATTTACGGGCAAGTCTTGTGTATTCAAAATCAACGAAACTGCTTGTTTCTTGTTAAAATTAACCAAATCTCTGCTTTCCGAAATGCTGATGGCTGCAACAGCTTTTTGTTGGTACAAGGTAATGTTGCGTTCTGCTACTATTTCATCATCTTCATCTAAAATCTGAATGATATAATTTCCTGTTTTGGTAATCTTAGTGTTTTCGTTGGGCAAAGTGAATTTGTAGTGCGTGTAATTTTGTAAAGTTCCAAACGAGTTTTCAAAGTCATTAATTTGAAAATTGTCAAAACCATCTATATAATAGGAACTAGGAAGATTAGAAGGAGTCCAGTCTATTTGACAATGAATTACCTTATAATAGTATTCGTCCTGATTTCCTTTGGTGTCGTCAAAGCTAAGGTTGATGGTGTTTTTTAAAGAATGTACATTTCTGCTAAATCGATTTTCTCCACTAATCATTTGAAAAGTTTTAATGTGAGTGGCATCGGCTATTTGTGCACTTAGCGATTGAGCGCAAAAACAAATAAATAGAAAGCGAAAAATAGTCATAGTGTAATTGTTGCAAAGATAAAGCCAAGATAACGAAACCTTCTTAAATGGTAATTGTAAGAATACCAAGCTTGTTGCTTTTGTGTTGGTTGCGGCTTTAGCTTTAAAAGAGGCCTAAGTTAACTTTTGGGTGAGTTATTTATAGGGTAACTGGTTATAAATCATGAGGTTTTATTTTGTTAAATTTTAAAAACAATACGATTTTTATCTATATAAATCATAATTTGACATATAAAGGCTTAAAAAATTGAAATATTCTCAAAATCCTTTTTCTTTGTTAAAATATGACTGAAAAACGACTTTTTTTATGACAAAAAAACAAAAAAATGCTTTTTTATATGCCTTGATTGTAGCGTTGGGGTCTTTTGTATTTGGTTTAGATGCCGTTTTAATATCTGGTGGATTTAAATTTATTACGCAAGAGTTTAATTTAACAGCATCTCAAATTGGATTAATTGGTTCTGGACCTGGAATAGGGGTTTTAATAGCATTGCCGCTTACAGCTTATTCTAGTAATAAATTAGGACGAAAATTAACCTTACAAATTATTGCAATTTTCTATATAGTTTCTGCAGTTGGTTCTGCATTGGCTACTTCGTTTATGTCTTTGTTTTGGTTTAGATTCTTAGGTGGTTTGGCTTTTAGTTCTGTAACGCTTGCTTCTATGTATATAGGAGAAATTGCTCCTGTAGAACAAAGAGGGAAATTGGTTTCTACCTTACAAATAAACATGGGAATTGGTTTTACAGCAGCTTATCTTATTAATTATTGGATTTTGCAGCAAATGGGATCTGATGCGCAGTGGGTGCAAGATTTAAACTTGGAAAAAACAGGATGGAGATGGATGTTAGGAATTGAAATAATTCCGGCAGTATTGTGGTTCTTGTTTTTGTTTATCATTCCAAAGAGCCCAGCTTGGTTGGTGTATAAAGGAAGAGTAAATGATGCAAAAAAATCATTAGCTACAGTATATAAAGAGAGCGAAGTAGAGGTGCAAGTACAGCAAATGGTAGATGGAGTTAAGAGTGCAGGTGCCAACAACACTACGGGAAGTCAATTAAAAGAGATTTTTGGAAAGCGAATGAGAATTGTTTTAATTCTTGCCTTTACACTAGCAGTAGTACAGCAGTTTACAGGTATGAATGCTGTTATGATTTATGCTCCAACCATGTTTGAACAATTAGGCTTGGGGACAGATGCCGCTTTTTCTAGTACCATTTGGATTGGAGTTATTGGTTTGGTGTCTACTTTATTGTCTTTGTCATTAATAGATAAGTTTGGAAGAAGGCCGTTGGTAATTGGTGGTTTATCGTTGATTATAATAAGCATATCCATGGTTTCTTATGGGTTCAAGCAGGCAACTTATACTGTTACTCAAGAGGCAATTGTAAGTATGAAAGAGGTGCCTAATATAAGTAATTTAAGTGTGCTTGTAGGAGAAGAGTTTAATAGCGATATTGAATTTAAAAATGCTTTAGCTGGTGTTTTAGGTGCAGAGTCTGCGCGAGATAATGCAGGGGTAATATTTAAAGAAACGGCTACTATGAATTCGGTGTTAATTTTAATTAGCATTTTAACATTTATAGCTGCTTTTAACTTTTCTATAGGACCTATTATGTGGGTGCTACTTTCAGAGATTTTTCCAATCTCCAATAGAGGAGTTGCTATTCCGTTGTTTGCATTAATATCTAGTACGGTTAGTGCTTTGGTACAATACTTATTCCCTTTAGAGATGGAGTATTTTGGAGCGGCAACTACTTTTATAATCTACGCAGGTATTGTGTTTGTAGGGTTGGCTATTTTGTTTAAATATTTAGTAGAAACAAAAGGGTTGTCTTTAGAGGAGATTCAGCAAAAATTAACGAATAAATAATTTTAAGAGATATCATGAAAAAGTTTTACAAAATTATATGTTATGTGTTTGTGAGCTGCTTTGCACTTGTAAATACAAGTTGTAATACAGGAGTTCAAAAATCAACAGCGCAAGAGGTGGTTGAGGCAAGTATACCAGAGTCAAAATTTTACCCATATTCAGATTTAAAAAACGAAGGAGGTTGGGTGTTAAATAAAGAGTTAAGTGATGAGTTTAGTGGTACTGAAATAGACACCAATAGATGGTTTGTACAAGGTTTAAATGATAATTATTATATCTGGAAAGGAAGAGCTCCTTCTCAGTTTGTAGCTCATAATGTAATTGTAGAAGATGATAAGTTGAAATTAAGAACTCAGTGGGAGCCAGATTATCCGTTTGTAAATGAATTTTACGGAGATGGTAATATGGGGGCTTCTAAATATGGTATCTATAAAGACGGTACAAAAATGCCTGTAACTACAGCTGGAGTTTTAACTCATAAGAGATTTTTGTACGGTTATATGGAGGTAAAGTCTAAAGTAGGAAATGCTGCAATTACTGGAGCTTTTTGGGCAATTGGGCACGAGCAAGAGTTAGATGTTTACGAGTTGATGGGGAATCCTAAGAAAAAAGGGAATATTAGAGCGGATTCTTACTTGGCTACAGCGCATGATTGGAGTCCGCCAGCACAAAGACCTACTAAGATATTTAATCATGTAGAGAATTTACCTTACAGAACTGCAGATGATTTTCATGTGTATGGAGCAGAGTGGGGAGTAGACTATTTAAAGTTGTTTATAGATGGTAAGTTGGTTCGTCACTTTACACAAGATCAGTTAGGGACTGCCTTTGTTTTGAACAATCCTATGGAAATATGGTTAGATTCTGAAATTTTTTACTGGCTAGGGTTGCCGCATAAGGAAGAATTACCGGTTGATTTTGAAATTGAATACATGAGAGTTTGGCAGAAGCCAACGGATAATTTACTTGCCAATGATGGTGCGTTCTACGGTTTTGAAGGACCTTATCTTTTTGAAGAAAACGGAAGACCGCTAACCTTGTTGCCAGAAAGTTCTGTTCCTGATGCCTACCAACAATTTTGGGAAATAGAAAAAGGTTCTGAAAAATATTTGTCTATTGCTTATGGAGATTATCATAAAGGAGTAAATAGTTTACAGTTCTCTGGATATAGTAAAACTGAAAATTTAGAAGTAGAAAAAGCTGTAATTACGGCTCCAGAAGGTTCTCTTAAGTTAGATGCTGGTAAGTATAACTTGTCGGCTAAGATATGGTTAGACCAAGGAGTGGTGGCAGATAAAATTCATGTGGTTTTAAAAGATCCAAATGTAAGTGTTGTGTTTGATGATATAAGAAGTTTACCAAGACGAGAATGGATAACCGTAGAAGGAGCGTTTGTAAGAAACGCTGCATCGGGGGGTAAAGATGCAATGTCTATTGAAATTCACAAGAAGGATTTGCCTAAAACAAGAGCAGCTAAGTTTTTTATAGACGATATAGCTATCAAAGCAGTTAAATAATTAAAAAAATAATCAAGAATATATAATACAATGAGTACAGCAAAAAAACATACCAAAGCTATTACTAGTACAGTGGATAGCCCATATGTAAAGTTAAAAAGTATTGATTTTGGAGATTGTAAGTGGAGCACTGGTTTTTGGGCTGAAAAAGAAAAAGCAGCAGCAGATAAGATGTTACCTTACATGGGAGATGTGTTGTGTGGAGATGTAGGGCATGGGTTAAATAACTTTAAGATTGCGGCAGGAGCTAAAGAAGGAGAGCATAAAGGTTTTTATTGGCACGATGGAGACTTCTTTAAGTTTATGGAAGCTAAAACGTACATCTACAGTTTAACAAAAGATGAGTCTTTATTAAAAGAAATAGATGAGTATATAGAGTGGATTGGAAAGGCTCAAGAAGAAGATGGATATATTCATACACATATTCAGATTACAGAAGGAGCAGAGCGTTTCTCTAATAGAAAATACCATGAAATGTATAATTACGGGCACTTGTTTATTGCTGCAAGTGTACATTATCGTTTAACAGGGCAACGTAATTTCTTGGATATTGCGATCAAACAAGCAGATTTGTTGTGTGTTTATTTTATGCCAGATACAAAACATTACCAGCGTTTTGGGTTTAACCAGACTCAAATTATGGGGTTGGTAGAGTTGTATAGAACGGTAGGAGATAAAAAATACTTAAAGTTAGCGGAAAAGTTTATCAACCGTAGAGGTACATTTAAAATAGAGCATCATTCTACTACAGAGGGATATCCTATTGGAGATATGGTGCAAGAACGTACTCCGTTAAGAGAGTCTAAAGAGGCTGTTGGTCATGCGGTATTGGCATTGTATTATTATGCAGGTGCTGCAGATGTGTATGCGGAAACTGGAGAGCAAGCTTTAATTGATGCGTTGGATAGATTGTGGGAAAATGTAACAGGTAAGAAAATGTATGTTACAGGTGCTGTTGGTCAGGCACATTATGGAGCCTCTACTAGTTTAGATATGATTGAAGAAGGTTTTATAGATGCCTACATGATGCCAAACATGACTGCTTATAACGAAACCTGTGCGAACTTGTGTAATGCAATGTTTAGTAACAGGATGATGGGGATTAAAGAAGAGTCTCGTTATGCTGATATTATAGAGTTGGTGTTGTTTAATAGTGGTTTGTCTGGAATTAGTATAGAAGGGAAAGATTATTTTTATTCTAACCCGTTAAGAATGGTAAATAACTCGAGAGATTACGAATCGCATGCAGATGTTACAGAGAGTCCGGTAAGACAACCTTACTTAGAGTGTTTCTGTTGTCCTCCTAACTTGGTAAGAACTATTTGTAAGAGTTCGGGATGGGCTTATAACTTATCGGAAAATGGGGTAGCTGTTGTGTTGTTCGGAGGAAATACTTTAGACACGAATTTGTTAGATGGCTCGGCTATTAAATTAACTCAAGATACAGAATACCCTTGGAAAGGAATTGTAAAGATTACGGTGGACGAGTGTAAAGCTGAAGCTTTTGATATAAAAGTAAGAATTCCTAAGTGGGCTGTAGGAAGTACTTTAAAAGTGAATGGAGAAGCTGTGGGAGTTGAGGTTGTGCCAGGTACGTTTGCAGTTATTAACAGAGAGTGGAAGGCAGGAGATACTATTGTGTTAGATATGCCAATGGATATTAAGTTGATGGAGGGACATAATAGAATTGAAGAAGTTAGAAATCAGGTAGCTGTTAAAAGAGGACCTATTGTTTACTGTATAGAAACTCCAGATTTACCAAAAGATGCATCTATTTTAGATGTCTATATAAAAGGAGATGCCGAGTTGGTAGCAGAGCACAAGCAAGATTTCTTAGGAGGAGTAACTGTAATTAATACAGAGTTGCAAATAAGAGAAGATAAAAACGATGAAATGTATCAAACGGTAACAAAGCCGGTTGTTAAGCCATATACAACTCAGTTAGTTCCTTATTTTGCATGGAGTAACAGAGGGCAGGCAGAAATGACAGTGTTTGTGCCCGTACTTTGGTCGTAGCAAATTAATTAATTAAAACAGAAAGCCTTGTAGATTGTATGTTTACAGGGCTTTTTTGTGTTTAGAATTTAGTGGAATATCATGCTCAATGGAGTTTCTGATGTTGTTTCTTGGGATAGATAACTCATTGGTGTTTTGGTCTAGGTAATTGATGATTTCGGTTAAACGAGTATTTATGGTTTGTGTTAATTCTGGAGTTCGTTTAGGTTGTTTGTATTTTCTATAAATAAAATCCAATGTTTGCTCCATTGTTTTTTCATTCACGTATAAAAGCTTTTTTTCTATTAAAGCAAATGGTTTTGTTACTAAAGAAGCTATAGAAAGATTTGCTTGCTCTTTTAGAGATAGGTTTAAGGTTGATTTGTTAATTTTTTCTTGGGATTTATCTGGGAAAACAAACTCTTCTAAAATTTCAGAGAGACGTTCTATAATAATACCAAGACCTCTTCCATTGCTAATCATCTTATTGCATGTAAAGTGAGTTTTTTTCTATAAAAATAAAAAAATGTAATAATTTGTTGATGCTTGTTGTATTTTTCTTTGATAGCCGTATTTTTTAAATCGTTCCATTTCAGAAATTGAAAAGTGATCGTCTCTATACCAGTGTTTGGGGGTAAAAAAAGGAAGGATAAAAAAGGTGAGCCACTCTTGGTTGGTTAGGGGTTTATTTTTGTGTTCTTCTTTGGGTTGTTTTTCTGTTTTAAGTTCAGATTTCATCTTTTTTCTTTTCGTTTTGTTCTTAAAGTTAAGTTTTTTCTAAAAAACACTTTCTTTTAGAGAGATTGCTTTTCATCTAAAAGAACCAATATTTAAAATTTACTTTTCCTTTTAGAAGATGATTAAGTTTTAAAGTAATTGTTTAGAATCTTTATAAATAAAATCACTAGCAGAATTAAACAATTTATTATGTATTGTTAAATAGGGTTTTTAGTTAAATTTGCTGCATATTTTATACGTACAAAATAAATTAAATCTAGAAATATGTCACAAGACATCAGAGTTAAGAAAGGCTTAGCTATTAAGCTTAAAGGGCAAGCGGCATTGACTACAGCTGCAGCTGAACGTTCTGATTTCTACGCTATTAAACCTACAGATTTTCACGGAATTACTCCTAAATTAGCCGTTAAGGCAGGAGAAGAGGTGTCTGTTGGTGATGTAGTGTTCTTCTCTAAGGAGGACGACAGGATTAAGTTCACTTCACCTGTTAGTGGAATCATTAAAGAAGTTCAAAGAGGAGCTAAACGTAAAGTTTTAGCAATTATTATCGAGGCAAAATCAGAAGACACTTACAAAGATTTTGGAGCTGTAAATCCATCAGAGTTAGATAGAGATGCAGTACTAGAAAGAGTTTTAGAGAGTGGTGCTTTTGCTTATGTAACGCAACGTCCATACGACATCATTGCAAATCCATCGGATACTCCTAAGTCAATTTTTGTTTCTTCTTTTAGCACTGCTCCATTGGCAGCAGACTATGCTTATGCATTAAAAGGAAAAGAAGAAGCTTTTCAGGCAGGTATTAATGCTTTAACTAAATTAACAGAAGGATCTGTAAATTTAGCAGTTAATAGCAACGAGGCTACTTTCTTTAACAAAGTAGAGAATGCAAACATTATAAACGTTTCTGGAAAGCATCCTGCAGGAAATGTAGGGACTCAAATTTCTATGGTAGATCCAATCAACCAAGGAGATAGAGTTTGGACAGTAAGCCCACAAGGGGTAGCAATTATTGGAGAGTTGTTCTTAACAGGAAAATACAATCCAACTAAATTAGTTGCTTTGGCAGGTTCTAATGTAAATAACCCGCAGTATATTTCTTTAGCTGCAGGACAAAATATTCAAAAAGTTTTAGCGGATAATGCAACAACAGAAGGAGCTCGTGTAATTTCTGGAGATGTATTAACTGGAACTAAAATTAGTGCAGATGACTATTTAGGATTCTACGATAGTTTAATCACTGTTATTCCAGAAGGAAACCAAAACCGTTTTATGGGATGGTTACCATTTGTAGGTAGCGGATCTATTCACTCTTTTTCTAAAACGTCTTTTTCTTGGTTGTCAGGAAATAAAGAATACGATTTAAATACTTCGGTTAACGGAGAAGAGAGAGCATTAGTAGTTACAGGTGAGTTTGAAAAAGTAGTAGCATTGGATGTATATCCATTACAACTAATTAAAGCTTGTATGACTAATGATATAGAGAAGATGGAAAACTTAGGGATTTACGAAGTAGCTCCCGAAGATTTCGCTTTAGTTGATTACATTGATCCTTCTAAAACAGAAGCTCAAGATATCATCAGAAAAGGATTAGACTTAATGATTAAAGAAGTAGGATAATGGATTTTTTAAGAAAGAAATTTGACGAAATAAGAAAACCTTTCGATAAGGGAGGGAAACTTGAAAAATTCGCTCCAGCGATTAACTCTATTGATACTTTGTTATTTGTGCCAAATCACAATACACACAAAGGAGCTCATATTAGAGATGGAGTAGATTTAAAACGTGTAATGGTAACGGTAATCTTTGCTTTGATTCCGGCCATGATTTTTGGAATGTATAACTTAGGATACCAACACTATTTACAATTAGATGGTGCTGCTCCTGACTTTTTAAAAGCTTTATTATTTGGAGCTGGTAAGTTTTTACCAATGTTGGTAGTTTCTTACGGTGTAGGTTTGGCAATTGAGATTGCTTTTGCAGTATACCGTCAGCACGAAGTAAACGAGGGATACTTAGTAACGGGAATGTTAATTCCGTTAATTATGCCTGTAGACATGCCTTTATGGATGTTAGGTGTATCTGTAGTATTTGCGGTGTTTATTGGTAAAGAAGCTTTTGGAGGAACAGGGATGAATATTTTAAATCCTGCTTTAGTTGCTCGTGCTTTTGCATTCTTCTCGTACGCTCCACAAATGTCTGGAGATAAAGTATGGGTTGCAGATGCTAGTACTATTGATGCTATTTCTGGAGAAACTATTTTAGGAAAATTAGCTGCTGGACAAGAGGCTGGTTGGTCTGTTGCAGATATGTTTATCGGATTGATTCCAGGTTCTGTTGGAGAAACATCTGTATTGATGATTTTAATAGGTGCTTTGTTATTAATTGTTACAGGAGTTGGTTCTTGGAGAATTATGGCAGGTACTGTAATTGGAGGAACTATTATGGGGTTAATTTTTAATTCATTAGTAAGTGGAGGTTTAATAACGCCAGAACATAATACTTATGCCTTAATGAAATTTGATTGGTGGCAACACTTATTAGTAGGAGGGTTTATGTTTGGAGCAATCTTTATGACTACAGATCCTGTTTCTGCTGCGCAGACTACTAAAGGAAAGTGGATTTATGGAATCTTAATTGGAATTTTTGCCATTTTAATCCGTGTATTTAACGGAGCATATCCAGAAGGAATGATGATGGCTATTTTATTAATGAACGTTTTTGCACCAACAATTGACCACTATGTGATTGCTGGAAATATTAAAAAGCGTAAAAACCGTTTAAAAGCAGCATAATTATGGACAAGAATAGTAATGCATATACATTTATATTCGCAATTATCATTGTAACGATTATTGCTGGATCATTAGCGTTTACTGCTACGAGCTTAAAACCAGCTCAGGAAGCAAACGTTAAAGCAGAAAAAATGCAGAAAATCTTATCTACTATTGGTGTAGAAGTAGATAGATCTGTAGCAGCAGATAGCTTTAGTAAATACATTAAAGGTCAGTTGGCTTTAAAAGCAGACGGAACTGTAGATACTGAGGTGAATGCCTTTAATATTGGATTGAAAAACGAAATCAAAAAATCAGAAACAGAACAACGTTACCCGTTATATGTAGCAGAAAAAGATGGTGAGAAATTCTATGTGGTTCCCTTATACGGAGCAGGATTATGGGATGCTATTTGGGGGTACATTGCTTTAGGTGCTGATAAGAACACTATTGTAGGTGCTAACTTTGACCACAAAGGAGAAACTCCTGGTTTAGGTGCAGAAATTACTACAGAGTGGTTTCAAGTTCAGTTCAAAGGGAAAAAGATATTAGACGAGTCAAATAACTTTGTTTCAGTTGCTGCTATTAAAGGAGGAGCTAAGCAAGGAGATGCTCATGGTGTAGATGCAATTTCTGGAGGTACTATTACTTCTAACGGTGTGTCTGACATGTTAAAAGAGCGTTTGGCAAATTATTTACCATACTTTAAAAACAACTAGTCATGGCAGAAGGAAAAGAACCCTTATTTTCAAAGCAAAATAAAGCGTTGTTATCAGATCCATTAAACGATAACAACCCAATTTCAGTACAGGTATTAGGTATCTGTTCTGCCTTAGCAATTACCGTGCAGTTAAAGCCTGCAGTTGTAATGTCTTTAGCGGTATTGTTTGTAGTAATTGCATCTAACGTAATTGTATCGTTAATCCGTAACTTAATTCCAGGACGTATTAGAATTATCGTTCAGTTATTAATTGTAGCATCTTTAGTAATCTTAGTAGATCAGATATTAAAAGCTTATGCTTATGATGTAAGTAAAGAATTATCGGTATTTGTAGGATTAATTATTACCAACTGTATTGTAATGGGACGTTTAGAGGCTTTTGCATTGGCAAACGGACCTTGGAAATCTTTCTTAGATGGTGTTGGTAACGGAGCTGGATATGCGGTAATCTTAGTAATTGTTGCGGTATTCCGTGAATTATTAGGATCTGGAAAATTATTCGGAATTGAAATTTTAGGACACAAAGCTAAAACCTTAGCAGATTCTACAGGATTGTATGCTTTAGGATACGAGAACAACGGATTTATGTTATTGTCTCCAATGGCCTTAATTACTGTAGGTATCATTATTTGGGTACAACGTTCTAAGAACAGAAAATTAATTGAAACACACTAAAACCTAGAGAAATGGATTATATTAACATATTTGTAAAAAGTATTTTTATAGACAATATGGTATTTGCATATTTCTTAGGAATGTGTTCATACTTGGCAGTATCTAAAACAGTAAATACAGCTGTTGGTTTAGGAGCAGCCGTAGTTTTTGTATTGTCTATTACAGTACCTGTAAACTTCTTAATAGATACTTATTTATTAAAGCCAGGAGCATTATCTTGGTTAGGAGAAGAGTACGCTTCTATTGATTTATCTTTCTTATCGTTTATCATGTTTATTGCAGTAATTGCATCTATGGTACAATTGGTAGAGATGATTGTAGAACGTTTTGCACCAGCTTTATACGGAGCTTTAGGTATTTTCTTACCGTTAATCGCTGTAAACTGTGCAATTTTAGGAGGATCTTTATTTATGCAACAAAAAGACTTTGCGAACGTAGGAGAGTCTGCTGTTTACGGATTAGGATCTGGAATTGGATGGTTGTTAGCAATTGTTGCTATTGCAGCTATTAGAGAGAAAATTACATATTCTAATGTACCAGCACCATTAAAAGGTTTAGGAATTACCTTTATCATTACTGGGTTAATGGCAATTGGATTTATGTCCTTTTCAGGAATTAAATTATAATAAAATAAAGAGCAAAGTATTATGACAATCTTAGTAAGTATTGTAGTTTTCTTGATCATTGTTTTAATCTTGGTTTCTATCCTTTTAGGAGCAAAAGCTAAGTTATTACCATCAGGAAAAGTAAAAATCACAATTAACGGAGAAAAAACAATTGAAGTTGATGCTGGTAGTTCTTTATTAGGGACTTTAGGTAACGAAAAAATCTTTTTACCATCTGCATGTGGTGGAGGGGGTACTTGTTTACAATGTGAGTGTCACGTTCATTCAGGTGGAGGTGAAGCATTGCCAACAGAAACACCTCACTTTACTCGTAAAGAATTAGCTGCAGGAGCACGTTTAGGGTGTCAGGTAAAAGTTAAGAACGATATGGAGATTTCTATTCCAGAAGAAATTTTTGGAATTAAGAAATGGGAAGCAACAGTTGTACGTAACTACAACGTAGCATCTTTTATTAAAGAATTTGTAGTAGAGATTCCAGAAGATATGGATTACAAAGCAGGAGGATATATTCAGATAGAAATACCACCTTGTGAAGTAAAATATACAGACATGGATATTACTGCACACCCAACGGATCATCCAGGAGAGCCAGAAAAATTCCATGAAGAATGGGATAAGTTTGGATTATGGCCATTGGTAATGAAAAATACAGAAACAGTAGAGAGAGCATACTCTATGGCTTCTTACCCTGCAGAAGGAAGAGAGATTATGTTAAACGTTCGTGTTGCATGTCCTCCTTTTGATAGAGTAAAAGGTGGATGGATGGATGTGAATCCAGGTATCGCTTCATCTTATGTATTTAACCAAAAGGTTGGAGATAAAGTAACTATTTCTGGACCTTATGGAGAATTCTTTATCAACGAAGATTCTGATGCAGAAATGATTTATGTAGGAGGTGGAGCTGGAATGGCACCAATGAGATCTCACTTATATGAACTGTTCCACACCATGAAAACGGGTCGTAGAGTTACATATTGGTACGGAGGACGTTCTAAACGTGAATTGTTCTATATTCACTATTTTGAATCGTTAATGGAGAAGTTCCCTAACTTTAAATTACAGTTGGTATTATCTGAACCATTACCAGAGGATAACTGGAAAGTGAAAAAAGACATTCATGATGATGAAGGAGATGGTTTTGTAGGATTTGTGCACCAGGCATTAATTGACAACTACTTAAACGATCATGAAGCTCCTGAGGATATAGAATTCTATTTCTGTGGACCACCAATGATGAACCAAGCAGTAGTTAAAATGTGTGACGATTTTGGAGTACCAAAAGAGAACGTACGTTTTGATGACTTTGGAGGATAATAAAATACTTTAATAAGTATATACAAGCCTGTTACTTTTTGTAACAGGTTTTTTGTTTTTAAATACCTTTCCACAGTTAATTTTATTGAGTTGTTATGAGGGGTGTTTTTGTGTTTTTATTTCTTATGTTTAGTTGTTCTTCTGGGGATTCTATAGATAGTAATCATACCATGAATAGAAATAAATGTAGATTGATAAAATCAGATGGAGTTTTTCGGAATGGAAGTGTTTCTTATTACAAGCACAGTTATGTTTATGATGAACAAGGAAGAATTTCCATTAGGAATAATACTTTTGTATCACCAGAATCTATAGGTGCAGAATATTATAGAGATAGTATTATTTATGATTCAAGAGATAGGGTAGAAAAGATTTACAAGTTAAGTAGGAGTAATAGTAATCCTAATGCAAATAGCGTTTATCTGTTTTATTACAATGGCAATAAATCAAAACCCAATAGCGTAAATTTTGTAGAAGAAAACAAAATAGATAAAACGATTTTAAGAACTTTTAAGGAAGAGTTTTTGTTTTACAACTCTTATGATAGGTTAAGTAGAGTTGAAGGGAAAGCTTTTAGTACAGCTATAGATAATCCAACTATTATTGCAAATGAAAACAGTGAGTATTTTTATAATAGAACAGGAAATTTAATCAGGGTGAAAACAAGAATAAGCTCTACAGGTTTTGAAATTATATCGGTGAGTCCTTTTAAAACTTTAACATATGAGGTAGTCTCTATAAAAACACAAAACTTTTCAAATTACGATTCTAATATAAATCCATATCAAGAGCTACCTTTTATAAATCTAAGAGGGGTGTCGGAGTCAAAGAATATCTATAAAAGTTACAAGGAAGAGCTTTGCGTAACTAGAGGTAAACTAACTCCTCAATGTAGTTCCAGTAGCTGGGAATTAAATGAAAAAGAAGCTCCCTTTTTACAGAGGTTTAATTATAACTGCGATGGTTTTTAAGTGTGAACTATTTAGTTAACCGTTTTTGTACATATACAAAGCCTGTTACTTAATAGTAACAGGCTTTTTTTATCTTTAAAAGCAATAAATAATTTAATTATGAAGTTATTTTACTTTTTGTTTTTTTCTCTATTTATTTTAATAAGCTGTAAAGGTAAATCCCAAGCTAAAGAAACTTCAAAAGATAATAAATATGCAAATGTATTCAAGCCTTTAGATGGTACTTGGAAAGGAGAGTTTGTTATTTATGAGGATACAAGTCGAGTTCAAGTTTCTGGTATAGATTTAGAGCATATTTCAATACAAAACATTCGTAAGTCAAGCCTTGTAGAGGTCGGTCGTATTCAGGTAAAACAAGTATATACTTCAGAAAGCCCTTATTACCAAAAAGTAACTATTACAGACTATTACCCAAAAGAGAATAAAACAGAAATTAGTACTGGAGTTAATAAGGTTGAAGACGGTGAAATGTGGTGTGTTGTGAATAAACCCAATGAAAAAGTGGTGCATTTTGGGATAACAGAAGGTGAAAAAACTATTATTTGGAGGCGAAAAGAGCAAAATCCACAGAAAATTGAGTTTTTTAAAGAAAAAGTTAGTAAGAATACATATTCCATATTGGGCTATGGATATTATCAAGGCGATGATATTAAACTGACTCCTAGGTTATGGTTTTTCGGGGAATATAAAAGACAGGACTAGTTGCAATCAATTAGTTGTCTAGTTTGATGAATTGGTTGATTTTTAATGATGTAAGGTTTTTTGTTAGGTGGTTTTTAAACGTAAGACATATGTGTTGTTAATAGTTTGTCTTATTGGTTAATTTCATGAACAACTAACCTTTTTAAATTACCATTATGAAAATTAAGATGTTACTATTTACAATGTTACTTTCTTTAGCATTTGTAGATTGTAGTAAAAACAAAGAAGAAATTCCAGAGGAGACATGTACTGTAACTTGTGATACTGGTTTTGTTTTAAATGAAGAAACATGCGAGTGTGAAAAAGAACCATGTACCAAAACATGTGATGCAGGTTTTAGTTTAAACGAAGAAACTTGCGAGTGTGAAAAGGATGAGGAAATTGTATCTATTCCTGTGTGTGAAGGAGTAAAACAGCCAACTCCGCCTTTATTAAAAGATGATACTACAGGGAAAAATGATGAAAAATGTGCTGTCTTTGTAGAAGAAAATGGTTTACTAGTTATGGAGGCCGAAAACACACTTTCAGATTACAATGCAGATAGCAATAAGTGGATTTTTGATACCAAAGCAACTGAAGTTGTTGTGTCTGGTTTTGGAAATGAGAAGAATTGTAACATAGTTAGCAAGGAAATTACCGATCACCGAGGTCAAGGTTACCTAAGATTTAATGGGAATTGGTGGTCAGCGACTACAGCTCAAGAAAAAGCAGATTTCCAAAGAGACAATAGCTTAAAGTATACGTTTAAAGTTAAAAATTCAGGAGTATATAGATTGTATCTTAGAGCTATGAAGGCAATTCATCATGAGTGTAGAGGAGATGCTTATAACGATTGTTTTATTAAAATGGAAGGGGATTTTGAAGCAGGAGAAATTTATTCTGAAGCGACTTGTGTAAATACAAATAATTATATCCCACCAACTAAGGCAAATTTAACAGCATTTGAAAAACTTTTTGGAGGTTCAAATGAGAGATGGTCATTAGGAACAGTGATGGATGTGAATCATAAAAAGAAATGGCCTTTGTATAAATTAAAAGCTGGTGAAACTTATGTGTTAACAATTTCAGGAAGATCTAGAAATTATTTTATAGATAGAATTATGATGGTTGATGTACACAAATATAATTGGGGAGAGTTTACAAACTACTTGAATAATGCTACTCAGAATTCATGTGAGTAAAAAAAACAAAACCATCAGTCATTAGGCTGATGGTTTTGTAATACATAGACTAGTTTTATAGTAAATAGAGAGATACTCAAATTAGGCTATATTGTATTCTCTTAATTTTTTAAATATTAATATATGTAAGAATACAATGGTAGCAGGAGCAAAAGCCGGGATCCAAGAAAAAGGAAAAGCTCCAAACTCTAATACGTCTCCACTGTTACCTTCCATGGCTTGTTTTGTTAATATAACGGCTGTCCCCATCACAGAAAAGATATCGAGTAATCCAAACACTCCCCATACATAGGCTAAGGTTTTTGCATTTTTGGTTTTTCTTTTAAGCATAAATGCAACAGGAAATGCAAATATGGCTGTTATAATATCTCCATAACCTCCTACATAGGCAAAATCTTTTGGCAGAGCATTGTAGTAATAGAGTATAAAAAAGAAAATACCTACAAATCTAAAAGTATGAATCAGAACCAATTGTTCTACTTTTATTTTTTCCATTATTGATTTAAACCATTTCTTTTTTTGCAGAAAGAATAGATAAAAAATAAAAAGGGGCCATGCTGTTACTAATAAAATTCTAGGGGGAAGCGTATTTACGCTAAAGAAACCAGAAATCCCGAGAAGAGCTGATATTGTAAAATAGAGACTGAAAAAAATTAAAATGTTTTTTTTAATCTTTTGATACTCTTTTATTTTAGAATTCTGATAGGTAGATCTAATCGCTTTTAAAATTAAATAGAATGGAATGGTGGAGAATAAAAGAATGAATAATAGGTTTACCCAAATAGGCACTTGTGTAATAAATAAATCCATAATTGTATTGTAATTTTTTACAAAGATGGGGTGTATGGAAAAAGTATGAATTGCTCTATGGCAATTCTTGCAATTCTTTTCTAATTCTACTCAAAGAATATTTGGTAATGCCCAAATAGGATGCAATAATGTTTAATGGGACTTGCTGAATAATTTCGGGATATTTCTCTTTTAAGTTCACATATCTTTCCAAAGCAGTTTCTTTGTGGAGAGATATCATTTTTTGGTTGATATGAACATAGTTAAGCGTTAAAAGCATTCGTCCCCATTCTCTAAATTCAGGAATATTGTGGAAGCAGTACTGTACATTTTCAAAGTTGATGCTGTATAGTTTACAATCTGTAAGCAGTTCGTAATTTTCTTTGCTAGGTATTTGGTCAAAAAAAGAAAGATAGTCGTTTAAAAAGTCCGGAGCGCTATAGAAACGCGTTGTAACCTCGTCTCCGTTTAGGTCTATAATATAACAGCGTATAATTCCAGATTCAATAAAGTAAGATTTCTTACTGGTTTTACCTTCTTGAATTAAAAGACTTCCTTTTGTTAAGTTTTCTTCTTTAAAGTAGGTGTTAATCAGTGCTGCCTTATCATCAGACATTTCTTTAATACTTTGAAGGTATCTTTTAAGATTCATTGCTGTTTGCTAGTTGGTGTTTATAAAAATAAGAAAAGCCTAGAGGTTTTTAAATCTCTAGGCTTTCTATTTTTTAATTGTTGATAAACGTCTCAACAAGTTATTTTACATCTTACATCATTCCTGGCATACCTCCGTGGTGGTGATCGTGTCCACCTCCAGCAGCTTCTGGCTCAGGTAAATCAGTTAATGTACAAGCAGTAGTTAAAATCATACCAGAAACAGATGCAGCGTTTTCTAAAGCTACACGAGTTACTTTTGTAGGGTCAATAATTCCTGCTTTGAACATTTCTACATATTCATCAGTTTTAGCATTGTATCCAAAGTCTCCTTCTCCATCAATTACTTTAGCAACTACAACAGAACCTTCTCCTCCTGCGTTGTTTACAATTTGTCTTAATGGTTCTTCTATAGCTCTATTTACAATAGCAACTCCTGTTTTTTCATCAGCGTTTTCTACTTCTAAGCTAGCTAAAGCCGCTTTAGCTCTAACCAAGGCAACACCTCCACCGGCAACAATACCTTCTTCTACAGCAGCTCTTGTAGCGTGTAAAGCATCGTCTACACGGTCTTTCTTTTCTTTCATCTCTACTTCAGAAGCAGCACCAACGTATAATACAGCAACACCTCCAGCTAACTTAGCCAAACGCTCTTGTAATTTTTCTTTATCGTATTCAGATGTAGTAGTTTCAATCTGAGCTTTGATTTGATTTACTCTAGCAGCAATTGTTTCTACAGATCCTGCACCGTTAACAACAGTTGTGTTGTCTTTGTCTATAGTTACAGTTTCTGCAGTTCCTAAGTTCTCTACAGTAGTGTTTTCTAATGTTAATCCTGTCTCTTCAGAAATAACAGCACCACCTGTTAAGATTGCAATGTCTTCTAACATAGCTTTACGTCTGTCTCCAAATCCTGGTGCTTTAACAGCAGCAATTTTTAAAGCTCCTCTTAACTTGTTCATTACTAAAGTAGCCAATGCTTCACCATCAACATCTTCTGCAACAATTAATAATGGTTTACCGCTCTGAGAAATTGGTTCTAAAATTGGTAATAACTCTTTTAAGTTAGAGATTTTCTTGTCGTATAATAAAATATAAGGATTCTCTAACTCTACTAACATTTTTTCAGAGTTAGTAACAAAGTAAGGAGATAAGTATCCTCTATCAAACTGCATTCCTTCTACAACATCTACATATGTTTCAGTTCCTTTAGCTTCTTCTACAGTAATTACACCTTCTTTACCAACTTTTCCAAAAGCTTCTGCAATTAAATCTCCAATAGTATTGTCGTTATTGGCAGAAATTGCTGCTACTTGTTGAATTTTATCAGAATCAGATCCAACAACTTCAGATTGTTTAGCCAAACCAGTAACAATAGATGTTACGGCCTTATCAATTCCTTTTTTTAAGTCCAATGGATTGGCTCCAGCAGCAACGTTTTTTAATCCTTCTGTAACTATAGCTTGTGCCAATACGGTTGCAGTTGTAGTTCCATCTCCAGCTAAATCGTTTGTTTTAGAAGCTACTTCTTTTACCATTTGAGCTCCCATGTTTTCTAAAGCATTAGGAAGTTCAATTTCTTTAGCTACAGTAACACCATCTTTAGTAATGTGTGGTCCTCCAAAAGCTTTGCTAATTACTACGTTACGACCTTTAGGTCCTAAAGTTACTTTAACTGCATTTGCTAATGCATCTACTCCACGTTTTAATCCGTCACGTGCTTCAATATCAAAAGTGATTTCTTTTGCCATTTCTGTTAGTTTTTAGCTATAAGCTATATGCGCTAGGCTATAGGCTTATTGCGTTTTTAATTTTTGTTTTAAATTGTAGGTTTTTCTCTTGATTAAATTGATTTTATCAATTAATCGTTGACTATTTTCTTTAGAAAGATAGTCTAAGTCTTTAGAGAGAATTAATAAGTATTCAACTTCAGATGCTGAGCCTAATGCTATAGTTAAAAATCTTGAAAATTCGCTGTCACTATCTCGTCCACAGCCTTCAGCTATATTCGTTGGAATAGAAACGGCAGCTCTTGTGATTTGAGAGATAATTCCAAATTTTTCATCAGTGGGAAATGAATCAACAGTGTTGTAAACTTCTAAAGTAAACTCATGACTTATTTTCCAAACATCATATTTTTTAAAATCTCTCATAGCGCATAGGGCTTAAAGCATTTAGCTTACAGCAAGCGAAGCTTAAATAATCGCGAAAATATCGCTCTCTCTCATAATTAAATAATCTGTTCCTTCGTAAGCTAACTCAGTTCCAGCGTATTTACCGTATAATACAGTATCTCCAACCTTTACAGTCATTGGGTTTTCACTT
Organism: Wenyingzhuangia sp. IMCC45574; assembly: GCF_054182685.1. Classification (NCBI taxonomy): domain Bacteria; kingdom Pseudomonadati; phylum Bacteroidota; class Flavobacteriia; order Flavobacteriales; family Flavobacteriaceae; genus Wenyingzhuangia; species Wenyingzhuangia sp. IMCC45574. The sequence goes on from NZ_CM135169.1 coordinate 2,956,264, forward strand.
GTTCCATTTCCTACAGCTACTACAGTACCTTTTAAAGGTTTTTCTTTTGCTGAATCTGGAATAATTAATCCCGAAGCAGTAGTTGTTTCAGCTGGAGTAGGTTCCACCAATACTCTATCAGCTAATGGTTTTATATTAATACTCATAATGTATATTGTTTTAATGAATTTATTAATTACGTTGTAGATTTAATCGAAAAGTATGCCAATAAAAAAAATGTCACCATGAATGACATGATGACATTTTTAAGATATTCTTAAAAAAAAGAACTATTCTTCTTTAGTTTCTTTTTCTTCTGTAGGCTTGTTGATTAAATCCTCAATATTGTCAGTTGCTTCAGAAGCTGCTGGAACCTCTCTTTGCTCAATAGTTTCTTGTAAGTCTGATTTAGAAGCACTGTCTCTAGGAATTGTTAAACTAGACAATAAGATTAATGCTAATAAAGAGATTGCTAATGTCCAAGTTGCTTTGTCTAAGAACTTGTTAGTGCTTTGTACACCTCCAATAGTATTACCTGCACCTCCTGCAATAGCAGATGATAGACCTCCTCCTTTAGGGTTTTGTACTAAAACAATTAATATTAGTAATACAGCTACTAACATAATTACTGCTAGCATGATGTTAAATGTTGTCATGATTTATTTTTTTGTAGAATTTCGATTCTTAATATTTGGTCTGCAAAGAAAGTACTTTTTTCTGGATATTTCAAGCTTAAAATTTTATAGGCCTGAATTGCATCTGCGTATTTCTTTTGTGCGGTATATACCTTGGCTAAGGTCTCTGTCATTAACTGATCAGAATTGTCTTCTATACTTTTTTCTACAGAAGAATTTTTTGTTAAATTTTTCTTTAATGGAGAAATTTTTGGGTTGTTCTGTAAGAACTGATCTATGGTGTTAAGTTTTGTTTGTAATGGTGCGTTTTTTTCTTCTCTAACAATTGGTTTTAAGTGTTTAATCTTTAGCCATTCATTAAAGCTATGCTTTTCGGAGTTGTTAAATTCAAGTGGTTTTTCTATTTCTTTAATAATGTTAGTTACAGAAATAGGATTGCTATTGTTGGTTGCAACCGCTGTGGTTTCTTTTACAACTGTTTTATTTTTTTCTAGCTGATTTATGTAATTGAATAAAACTTCTCTATTTATAGTATGAGCGGCAACATTCTTTAAAGTGTTGTTGTATTTAAAGTGTTCTGAGTCTCTGTATTTTTTTAATAACAATGATTTTGCAAATTGAAAATAAGGGTATGCTTCAGTGACATGTTCAACGTCGCTGATGCTAATACTTTTAAAATTCCCAGTTTTTATTATTTCCTTAAAATTCTGCATTTGTGTTTTTTACCAACCTCCAACAGAGGCATTGAATATGTTTTGGTTAATTCTTTCGAATATTTCTTCGTAAGCAGGTTCTAGTTTATCTCCCTCTAATATTATATCCGCAGGGTAATCGTAAAAGTGACTGAATCTTTGTTCGAAGTTTTTGGTTTCGTCAGTTTTGTTATAGTAACGAACGTTTATTTCAATAGTCAATCTGTTTTGAGCAGCTGTTTGTTGGGCTGTTGCAGTCATTGGAGTAATTGTATATCTAGTAATCTCTCCTTCAAATTGTAAATCACCATCGGTTTTAACTAAGTCTAAGTTGGTTTGCGATAAGAAAAAATCTTGCAAATTAATGGTGAATTCTTGACTTAACGTAGGTTCTACTAATTGCGCGTTGTTGTTAAAAAAATCTATCTGAATAGTCTTTGCATCTCCAACTGATCCTCCCGTAAAACTGTAACTAACTTTACAGCTAATTGCAATTAAGGACAGTATTGCTAAAATTGAACCGAATAAGATGTTCTTTGTCATGCTTGTAATGAGGTTTAACAACAAATATAATTTATAAGTTGTATTGTTTTATTTTTCTGTACAAAGTTCGTTCCGATATTCCTAGTTCCTTTGCCGCTAGTTTTCTTTTATTGTTATTACGTTCCAAAGATTTTTTAATCATTTCTATTTCTTTGTCATGTAATGATAAGTTTTCATCTTCTTCAACCGTTTCTGCATAAGAGAAATCGTCTTCTATATCTTCTTCGTCAATATGTGTTTCCGTAGGGAAAGGCATAAGACTCGGTGTTTTTTCTATAGGAGGACTTAAAGCTCTTGTTGGTGGGGCTACATATTCTTCTAGCTTTCTATCCGAAGGTTTATTTTGCATTAAATTTAATGTAACCTGCTTTAAGTCGTTCAATTCAGATCTTAATTCGTAGATCATTTTTAGAAGATTAGATTTTTCCTCTTCATTAAAACTGTCAGAATCATCTACCAATATAGGGAGTGAAGAACTGCTTAGGTTGGGTAAGTAGTTTCTTAATACTTCTGGAGTAATATTTCTGTTTTCTTCTATTACAGAAACCTGTTCTGCTATATTTCTTAGTTGACGAATATTTCCAGGAAAGTGATAGCGAATTAATAAATCTATAGCTTCATCGTTTAAACGAACAGTTGGCATTTTATACTTCTGAGCAAAATCAGAGGCAAACTTTCTAAATAGTAAGTGTATATCGGTATTTCTATTTCTTAACGGAGGCAATTCAATCTCAACCGTACTTAACCTGTAATATAAGTCTTCTCTAAATTTTCCTTTTTTAATTGCTTCTACCATTTTAACATTGGTGGCCGCAACAATTCTAACGTTGGTTTTTTGAACATCAGAAGAACCAACTTTTATAAACTCACCGTTTTCCAATACACGCAACAAACGTACTTGTGTGGTCAATGGTAGTTCACCTACTTCATCTAAAAAAATAGTTCCACCATCTGCTACTTCAAAATATCCTTTTCTGGTGCTCGTTGCTCCTGTAAAAGCTCCTTTTTCGTGTCCAAATAATTCACTATCAATAGTTCCTTCCGGAATGGCACCACAGTTAACGGCTATATAGTTGTTGTGTTTTCTATGTGATAGTTGGTGAATAATTTTAGGAATACTCTCTTTACCCACTCCACTTTCTCCAACTACTAATACAGAAATATCTGTAGGAGCAACTCGCGTTGTTTTCTCAATAGATCTGTTTAGTTGGGTATCGTTACCAATAATTCCAAAACGTTGTTTTATAACTTGAACTGATTCCATAGTTTTTTAATTGATAAGAGTAAATGCTGAATAATTATTAATAGTAAACTTTAATACGTTTTGTTAGCTATTTTTTTGGCAATAGCTAACAATTCATCATCGATGCTTATTTAACTACTTCTCCCAATAATGTTGCCGAAGTACAATCGGTAATTTTGACAGACACAAAATCTCCCACTTGTTCTTCTCCCTTAGGGAAAACAACAGCGTAGTTTTGCGAATTTCTAGCCATCCAATGTTGATCAGATTTCTTTGAGTTTCCTTCAATTAAAACTTCTACAGTTTTACCAACATAGTGCTGTGTGTTTTTTAAACTCAGTCCACGTTGTAGTTCAATTACTTCAGACAAACGTCTTTTTTTAATGTCGTTAGGAACATCGTCTGGGAATTTTTTAGCGGCTAAAGTTCCAGGTCTTTCAGAATAAGCAAACATGAATCCGTAATCGTAGTTTACATATTCCATTAACGAAAGAGTGTCTTTGTGTTCTTCTTCAGTTTCTCCACAGAAACCAATAATCATATCTTGAGAAATAGCACAGTCTGGTAACATGGTTCTAATAGTATCTATTAATTGCATGTACTCTTCACGAGTGTGCTGACGGTTCATTCTTTCTAATACAGTAGTGCTTCCAGATTGAACCGGTAAATGTAAGTATCTACAAATATTCGTGTGTTTAACCATTGCGTGTAGAACTTCAATATCCATATCCTGAGGATTGTTTGTGAAAAAACGTACCCACATATCAGGAAAAGTACTGGCTACCATTTTTAATAAGTCAGCAAAACCAACAGCAGTTGCTTTGGCAATTTCACTTGCTTTATCAAAATCTTTCTTTAATCCACCACCATACCATAGGTAGCTATCTACGTTTTGCCCTAGTAAGGTAATTTCTTTATATCCTTTAGCTTGTAAGTCTTTAATTTCAGAAATAATACTTTGCGGATCTCTACTTCGTTCTCTACCACGTGTAAAAGGGACTACACAAAATGTACACATATTATCGCAACCACGAGTAATGGTAACAAAAGCAGATACACCATTAGAATTTAAACGAACAGGAGAAACATCTGCATAGGTCTCTTCTTTAGATAAAAGCACGTTTACAGCATTTCTACCTTCGTTAACTTCTCCTAATAAATTAGGTAAATCTCTATAAGCATCTGGACCTACAACTAAGTCTACAATTTTTTCTTCATCTAAAAACTTAGATTTTAAACGCTCTGCCATACACCCCAAAACACCAACTTTCATGGCTGGGTTTGTTTTTTTAACAGCATTGTATTTTTGAAGACGTTTACGAATGGTTTGTTCCGCTTTTTCACGAATAGAACAAGTGTTAACCATTACTAAGTCAGCTTCATCTAATTTAGTAGTGGTATTATAGCCTTGTTCTGATAGGATAGAAGCTACAATTTCACTGTCGTTCATATTCATTTGACAACCGTAGCTTTCAATGTATAATTTTTTGTTGTTACCTTCTTTATATTCAGTAGATAAAGGGTGTCCTTGCTTGTTTGCATCTATCACCTTTTCTTGATCTGTAACTCTACTCATTTTTCTGATTTTATAGGAAGGCAAATTTACAATAAAATATCAGATATTATGACAGTTTGTCATAATATATTAGAGTTAATAAAACCTTAAAAGTATAAATATGAGTGCCGGTTTTAATTTTTCTCCCTACTTTTGTCGCAAAATACACTACTTTAACTAAGGAAAAAGAGGTATATGGCAAGTAATCTTGTAATAGTTGAGTCGCCTGCAAAGGCAAAGACAATAGAGAAGTTTTTAGGAAAAGATTTTCAAGTAGAATCCAGTTTTGGGCATATCGCAGATTTGCCTTCTAATGGGTTGGGAATTGATGTGGATGGCGATTTTACACCAACCTATCTGGTTTCCGACGATAAAAAATCGGTTGTTAAAAAATTAAAAACTTTAGCAAACAAAGCCGAAACGGTTTGGTTGGCAAGTGATGAGGACCGTGAAGGGGAAGCAATTGCTTGGCATTTAAAAGAGCAGCTAAAGTTAAAAGAAGAGAAAACAAAACGAATTGTATTTCACGAGATTACCAAAAAGGCTATTTTAAAAGCTGTTGAAAATCCTAGAAATATAAATTACGATTTAGTAGATGCCCAACAGGCCAGACGTGTTTTAGATAGAATTGTAGGTTATGAACTATCTCCTGTATTATGGAGAAAAGTAAAAGCCGGTTTATCTGCAGGTAGGGTTCAGTCGGTTGCAGTTCGTTTAATTGTAGAAAGAGAGCGTAGTATTTTAGAATTTAAATCTGAAGCTAGTTATAAAGTAGTTGCAGAATTTTTAAGTGCTGAAGGAAAAAAGTTTAAAGCAAGCATATCAAAAGCTTTTGCAACTAGAGAAGAAGCAGAACAGTTTTTGAATGAGTGTGTTGGAGCTGAGTTTAAAATTGCTGATTTGACTAAAAAACCAGCCAAAAAATCACCAACAGCACCTTTTACTACATCAACATTACAGCAGGAAGCTGCTAGAAAGTTAGGGTTCTCGGTTTCTAAAACAATGACGGTTGCACAGCGTTTGTACGAGGCAGGGATCATTACTTATATGAGAACAGATAGTGTAAACCTTTCTGTTGAAGCAAAAGAAGCAGCTGCCGAGGAAATTACTTCTTATTACGGAGCTGAGTACAGCACGCCAAGAGATTATAATACCAAGTCTAAAGGAGCGCAAGAAGCACACGAGGCTATTCGTCCTACAGACATGACTCGTCATCAAATAAATCAAGAATACGATCAAAATAGATTGTATGATTTGATATGGAAGAGAACGTTGGCATCTCAAATGAGTGATGCTCAGTTGGAACGTACCAATGTGAAAATTGAGAATGACAAGAACCAAAAGATTTTTACTGCAAACGGTGAAATGATTAAGTTCGAAGGTTTCCTAAAAGTATATTTAGAAGGTACCGATCATGAAGAGGAAGAGCAAGATGGAATGTTGCCGCGTTTAACTGTAGGGGATATTTTAAAGAATGAGTTGATTACAGCAACACAACGTTTTACAAAACCACCCTACAGATTTACAGAAGCTTCTTTAGTAAAGCAATTAGAAGAGTTAGGTATTGGTAGACCTTCTACGTATGCACCTACAATTTCAACCGTTTTAAGACGTGGCTATGTAGAAAAGGGAACTGTTGAAGGTGTTGAAAGAAAATACGAGCAGTTTGTTTTAAAAAATAATGAAGTAGCAGCAAAAACTTTAAGTGAAAAAGTAGGGTCTGATAAAGGGAAGCTAGTACCTACGGATATAGGAAATATTGTGAATGATTTCTTGGTTGCTCATTTTGATAAAATTCTAGATTTTGGTTTTACTGCTAAAGTAGAAGAACAATTTGATGAAATAGCAAGAGGGAATGAGGATTGGATTGGAATGATCAAAGATTTCTATTCAGGTTTCCATACAGAAGTAAAAGATGTTGCCGAAAATGCCGAAAGAGAGAGTGGAGAACGTATTTTAGGAACACATCCCGAGTCTGGTAAAACAGTGTTAGTTCGTTTAGGTAAATTTGGTCCTTTAGCTCAGATTGGAGGACCCGATGATGAAGAAAAGCAATTTGCTAGTTTATTAAAAGAACAGCATTTAGGTACAGTTACATTAGAAGATGTACTAGATTTATTTTTATTACCTAAAAATTTAGGAGACTATTTAGGTGAAGAGATGATTGTTTCTAATGGTCGTTTTGGTCCTTATGTAAAGTATGGTAAAATGTATGTGTCTCTGCCTAAAGAACAAGATCCAATGGCGGTAGATTACGATATTGCTGTGGAATTAGTAGAGGCAAAGAAAAAAGCGGATGCTCCTATTGCTGAGTTTGAAAATTTACCAGTGCAGAAAGGGGTAGGTCGTTTTGGACCTTATCTAAAGTGGAATGGTATGTTTATCAACGTAAACAAAAAGTACGATTTCGATAATTTATCAAATGAAGATATTGTTACTTTAATTGAAGAAAAGAAACAAAAGGAAATAGATAAAGTAGTTCATAACTGGGAAGAAGAGGGGATTAGAGTAGAAAAAGCACGTTGGGGAAGACACACAATTCTTAAAGGAAAGGTGAAAATTGAATTAGCTAAGACAATAGATGCACCTGCTTTAACGTTAGAAGAAGTAAAGGACATTATTGAAAAGAATGCTCCTAAGAAACCAGCGCGAAAAAAAGCAGCAGCTAAAAAGACCCCTGCAAAAAGAACTACTAAGAAAAAATAAGTAAATATGATTCAAGAATTTTTTACTCCTGTTTCTAAAGATATCCTTAGAAGTGGTATTGAAGGTGCAGATGTTCTTGAAAATTTTATAAGCATACATACACAAGAACAAGGCTTTCCTGAATTAAAAGAGAGAAGCCTTGTTTTTTTTGATGTTAGAGAGTCTAGAGGAGCTGTAGAAAATGAAGGAACAGGTATAGGGGCTGATGCTATTCGTAAACAGTTTTATAGTTTGTATCCAGGGAATTGGGATTTTTCTATTGTAGATTTAGGTTCTATTAAAGGAGGAGACCAATTAAAAGACACTTATTATGCTGTTAAAGAAACAGTATCTTTTTTGTTAAAAAAGGATATATTGCCAATTATTATTGGAGGAAGTCAAGACCTAATTTATGCAAATTATAGGGCCTATGATAAGCTAGACCAGGTTGTAAATTTAGCAGTTGCAAGTCCTAAATTTAATTTTGGTACAGAGTCAGAACATTTAAATTCTAACTCTTACCTAAGTAAAATTGTAGTAGATGAGCCTAATAATTTGTTCAATTATGCAAATTTAGGATATCAGACATTTTATAACTCAAAAGAAGAAATTGCGTTAATAGATCAGTTAAGTTTTGAAGCGCACAGAGTTGGAGTGTTAAAAGACATAACAATTGCAGAGCCTGTAATGAGAGATGCTGACATTGTAGCTGTAGATATGGGAGTTGTAAGAGCTAGTGAGGCACCGGCAAATCAAAATGCAAATCCTAATGGTTTGTATGGTGATGAAATTTGTGCTTTGTGTAGATATGCAGGAATTAGTGATAAATTGACTTCTTTTGGAATATATGAATTCAACCCATTGTTTGATGTAAATAATCAAACAAGCAAGTTGATTTCACAAATGATTTGGTATTTTGTAGAAGGTTTTTCATTAAGAACGAAAGACTATCCATACGGGTCTAAAGAAAGTTATTATAAATATTTAGTGCCATTTGAAGATCAGGTAATTTCTTTTTATCAAAGTGATAAAAGCATGAGATGGTGGATGGAGATTGAGATAAATGTACAGGATAAGTATAAAAGACATATCTTAGTTCCTTGTTCTCATGAGGATTATTTAAATGCTACGGAACAGAAAATGCCAGAACGTTGGTACAACGTTTATAAGAAAATGAATATATAATTCAGTTTTAAGATTGAGTTAAGACTGTATTTATGGTCTAAAAGAACTATTGTAGAGTTAGATTTTTTTTCTAAGTTTACAACGAATTCTACTAATCAATAGAAGAAACAACCAAAACAATATGAAGAAATTACTTTTCTTGTTAGCAATTGCAACATCCTTAGTGAGTTGTAGTAAGTTTAGTGACAGGGGAGAACTTGTTGGAGCTAGATCTAAATCATGGTTTGCAGAAAGACCTTATGGGATGGTTTTGATTCCTGGAGGTACTTTTACTATGGGTAAAACCGAAGAAAATAGATGGGAAGCGTATAGAGCATCGCCAAAAAGTGTGTCTGTAAAAGAATTTTTTATGGATGATACAGAGGTTACCAATGCCGAATACAAAGAATTCGTTTATTGGGTTAGAGATTCTGTTGTAAGAACAGAATTGGCACGTTTTGCCGAAACATCTACTTTAGCAACTGCTGGAGGTAGAAAGGCATCTATTGCAGACTATAAATACTTAGATTTAAGTATTGATGTAAACTCTGATAAGATTACACCTTACCAAAAGTTTATGTTGGATACTTACGGTTCAATAAGTCAAAACCACTTAGGAACATCTCCTTTAAATTGGGAAGTTGATATTGTATGGGAACAAGACGAATACCCAGATGAAGCATATGCTGAGGTAATGGATAGAATTTATTTACCTAGTGAAGATGTTGGTGAAAAAAGAGTTGTAGATACCGAATTGTTAAGATATTCTTATTTACCAACTCCTAAGACTAAAAGCAAAACGCCAGGAAAAAAGGCGATTGTACCTGTAGAATTCAATATTTATCCAGATACAACAGTTTGGGCTAGAGACTTTGAGTATTCTCACAACGATGTAATGGTAAGCAATTATTTTTGGCATTCAGCGTTTGAAGAGTATCCTGTAGTTGGAGTAAGCTGGAATCAAGCAAAAGCTTTCTGTAATTGGAGAACAAAAAAGAAAAATGATTATTTAAGAGCAAGTGAATCAGGTATTCAAGCACCAGAGTTTAGATTGCCTACAGAAGCTGAATGGGAATTTGCAGCAAGAGGTGGTTTGCAAAATGGGAAGTACCCTTGGGGAGGGCCATATGTTACCGATAAATCTGGTTATTACTTGGCCAATTTTAAACCTAAAAGAAATGATTTTGGAGCAGATGGTTTTATATATACTGTAGAAGCTAGATCTTTCCAATCTAATGATTATGGTTTGTTTAACATGGCCGGAAATGTTTCTGAATGGACTTCTAATGCTTATAATATGTCTGGAGCTTATATTACTTCTTCATTAAATGTAAATGTAGATGATCCAGCAAATAAAAGAAAGATTGTAAGAGGAGGTTCTTGGAAAGATATTGCATACTTTTTAGAAGTAAGTACACAAGATTATGAATATGCAGACTCTGCTAAAAGTTATATTGGTTTTAGAACAGTACAAGACTATTTAGGAGATATTAGAACAGAGAAATAACAAAAAACAAATAATAAAAAAAAAGATATGTTTCATTCAAAAGGATTTAAAAAGTTTATGGCGATGGCCTACGGAATTGGAGGGGCTGTAGTAATTATTGGTGCATTATTTAAAATATTACATTTACCAGGTGCTGATTTTATGTTAAAGTTAGGTTTAGGAACAGAAGCTTTTATATTTTTTATTTCTTCTTTCGAACCTTTGCCGCAAGAAGAATTAGATTGGACATTAGTATATCCTGAATTATCTGGAGGGCAATCAGTTTCTAAAAAATCTAAAAAAGAAACTCCAGAAGGGCTTTTAACTAAGAAAATAGACGATATGTTAGCTGCCGCTAAATTAGATGCAGGTGTGGTTACTAAGTTAACTACAAGTATGAATAATTTATCGAGTGCTGCTAAACAGATAGGCGATAGCTCAGGAGCAGTTGCAGATACAAATAAATATAATAAGGAGATAACTTCTGCTGCCAATCATTTAGAAAAGATTAATGCAATGTATGCTACTCAAGAAGAGAGTATGTCTAAAGTGCAAAAGTCTCAAATGCAAGTTTTAGAAAATCAATCTAAGTTAGTAAACTCTGTTTCTCAAAAATCTGAAGAGTTAACAAAACAAATGGAAAGCCTTTCTAAGAACATATCTTCTTTAAATACTGTTTATGGAGGAATGTTAACTGCAATGGGAGGGAAAAAATAAGAACTGCTGTATAAACTTTACAAAAACAATTAATTTATGGCAGGAGGAAAATTAAGCCCAAGGCAGAAAATGATTAACCTTATGTATTTGGTGTTAATGGCAATGTTAGCATTAAATGTTTCAGCAGAGGTTATGGATGCTTTCTTGAATATGTTCAATATGACCGAGAAAGCGATTGAACAAGGTGAAAATAAAAATAGTGCTGCATTATCAAACTTACAAAGGTTTAGTGTTGAAAACCCAGCTCAATATAAAGAGACTTATGAAACAGGTTTAAAAGTTAAAGTACTAACTGAGGAGTTGATTAGTGAACTTAAAACTGTTAAAAAAGTTATTACGGATGCAAATCCATTAGATCCAGAAACAGGAGAATTACCTGCTTCTAAGATGGATAAAGGGGATTTGTTAGATGAATATTTCTTTAAAGGAGAGGGGAATAATGAAAATGCTCAGCGTTTTATAAAAGCCGTGGACAAGTATAGAAATGGAATGATTAACTTGATTGGTGAGAATGTAACAATCAAGGAGGAAGTTGAAGTTAACTTTGGAACTGAACCGATCAATAATAAGCCATGGTTAATACATAAGTTTTATAAATTACCAGTTATAGGGTCACTAGCAGTTTTATCTAGTTTGGAAAGTACAGCGTTAAATATTGAAAGTGAGACATTAACAGCTTTTTTATCAGGAAGATTACAGGAGGCTGCTTCTGCAACTCAATTGCAAGCTTTTGTTAAGTTAGACAAAAATACGTATAGCCCAGGAAGCGAAGTAAAAGCTGAAATTTTCTTGGCAAGTAAAGATGATTCTAAAGTACCTAACAAAGTTGAAGTTAATGGTAGATCAATTGATTTAAAAAAGAACTTTAAAGGTGGTAAGGTACAGTATAGTTTTAGAGCTGGTAACGTAGGAGATAGACCTATTGTAGGTAAGTTTATTTTTAAAGAGAACGGTAAAGATGTTCCTGTAGAAATCAAAAGTAACTATTCTGTAGTAGCGGCATCTAACCAAGCAATTGTTTCTGCAGATAAGATGAATGTAGTTTATAGAGGATTAGAGAATCCTATTACGATTACTATTCCGGGAATTAGCCCAACAAAGGTAAAAGCAACGGCTCCTGGTTTATCTCAAAAAAGCGGAACTAGTTACATCTTAAAGCCAAGAACCGGTAAAACAGTTGCTATCAATGTAATTGGAGAGGCAGATAATGGAGAAAAAGTAAAGTCTCCACCAGTTTCATTTAGAATTAAAGACATTCCTCAGGCAATGGCAAGTATCAGAAAACAATATGGTACATTAAAAATGCCTAAAGCAAGTTTAGCTAAATCTACTGTAGAAGCAGGTTTACCAGATTTTGTTTTCGATTTGACATTGAAGGTACAAAGTTTTAAAGTAAAGGTTCCTGGAAAAACTACTGTAGTAGTTAGAGGAAATAGAATGAATGCTCAGGCTCAGAAAGCAATTGGAGCTGCCAGAAGAGGTGATATTGTTACTATCTTTGGTATGCGAGCAAACATCGTTGGTAATTCTTCTTATAAGTTAAAAGAAGTATTACCTATTAGTGTAGAAATTACTAATTAATATATTATGAAGAAACATAAAATAGTTAGTACGTTTTTGTTAGTTATAACAACTACTATTGGTTTTTCACAGTCATTCAATTTGTTAAATGCAAAAAAAGCATCTCAAATTGGCGTAAAATCTAAAGAGCGTATAGAAGTAGATAATGATCGACCTTTGCCATATGCATATGTAGATGATAGAGATATATTGTGGTCTAAAGTGGTTTGGGAAACAATAGATTTATATCAAAAGAAAAACTTTCCATTATACTATCCAGTGAATGATGAGTTGTTAACTAGTAAATCTTTATATACTACTTTATTAAAAAGTATTAGAGAAAAAAAGATTACTGAAGTATACGAAGATTCACAATTTGTTAACAAACTACCAATTTCTGAAATAGAAAAGAAATTAGTAAGGGTAGATACTGCTAGCTATGGTTATGATTTATTAAATGAAGATCCTACTGCAGATATTAGTGAGTTTGTAGATAAAAACTACATTACTGCACAAGATATTCAATCTTATCAAATTAAAGGGATTTGGTATTTTAATAAACTTTCTGCAGAAATGAGTTACCGTTTGTTAGCCATTGCTCCAATGGCACCAGATGTTCAGACTATAGGTAGAGATGACGTTAAAGACGACTCTGTATACCCGTTGTTTTGGATATTTTATCCAGATGCTAGAGAGATTTTACACAACTCTTATCCTATAAAAAGTGGTTTCTCTGCACATAGTGCTTCTTATGACATTATTTTAAACACAAGAGATTTTTCTTCTGTTATTATCAAAGAGGAAAATATGTTTGGAAATAGAGCCATTAAAGAATACAGAGCAGAATCTTTATTTCAGTTAAGAGAAGCTGAAAAGATCAAAGGAGAAATCAGAAATTTAGAGTCTGATATGTGGACCTATTAGATTACAATTTTTTAATATATTTATAAAAAAAACTTTCAGTACTGCTGAAAGTTTTTTTTTATTCTTGTAAGCTATGAATTTTAGAGTATGTCGTTAGTTAGTGCAAAGGACTTTGCGGTTTTATTAAAAATAGATAAGATTCCTGTATTAGGTCTGTTAATAGGGAAGCTTATTTTGTTTTTAACAAAGCTGAATAAAGTAAATAAGATATTTAATCGTCATAAGGATAAATCCCCAATGGGATTTTTAAGTGGTGTTTTAGATTCGTATCAAATTAAATATCATATTTCAGAAGCCGATTTAGCAAAAATACCAAAGGATGGTGCTTTTGTAACAATATCAAATCATCCGTTGGGTGGAATTGATGGATGTATTTTGTTAAAGGCGGTTTTAGAACAACGTGAGGACTATAAAATTATAGCGAATTTTTTATTGCAAAAGCTAACACCTATTAAAGACTACATTATGCCTGTAAATCCTTTTGAGGATAGAAAGGATGCAAAATCTAGTGTTGCTGGTTTAATAAATGCTCTTAAACACATAAAACAAGGGATGCCACTTGGAGTTTTTCCTGCTGGAGAAGTTTCTACAACCAAAGAACGTAATATCTATGTAGACAGGGAGTGGGAGGATGGAGCGATAAGATTGATCCAAAAAGCAAATGTTCCTGTTGTTCCAATCTATTTTCATGCAAAGAATAGCAAGTGGTTTTATAGATTGTCTAAAGTAAGTGATGTTTTAAGAACACTTAAATTACCATCTGAGCTTAGTAATAAAAGAAGGAAAGTTATACATATTAAAATTGGAAGCCCTATCAAGCCAAATGAAATTGAAAAGATAGAGGGATTAGAAAATTTGAAAGCTTTTTTAAGAGGGAAGACCTATCTGTTGTCTAAGCCTTTTTTAAGAAAGAAAAAACAAATCAAGCAATATAAGAAGCGATTAAAAAAGAGAGCGAAAGAAATAGCATCTCCTAAAAACCAAGTTGATATTTGTAAAGAGATTGCAGGTATAAGGAATGATAAAAAGAGATTGTTTGTTTCTAATGAATACGAAGTTTTTTTAACCAAGTCTAATGCTATTCCAAACCTGATGCAAGAAATAGGTAGGCTTAGAGAGATTACTTTTAGATTGATTGGTGAAGGAACTAATAAGAAGTCTGATACGGATGAATTTGACGAGTATTACCATCATTTGATTTTGTGGAATAAGGAAGAAGAAAGGTTTGTTGGAGCGTATAGAATGGGATTAGGAGAAGAAATATTTAAACGAAACGGATTTAAGAGTTTCTACGTTTCAACGTTTTTTAATTTTTCTCCAAAAATGGATTCAAAATTGAGTCAAACTATAGAAATGGGGAGGGCCTTTATAGTGCCAGAATACCAACAAAAGCCAATGCCATTGTTTTTATTATGGAGAGGTATAGCTGCTGTAACAATTAAGTATCCTCAATACAAATATTTAATGGGAGGTGCTACTATAAGCAATCTTTTTACAGGATATTCTAAGTCTATGTTAATGGAGTTTTTAAGGCTTTATTACAATAATAAGGAGATTGAGTCTTTGGTTACTTCTAAAACTCCTTACAAGGTAGATTTAACAGCTAGAGAAAGGCATTATTTAGAGAACTTTATTAAGGGTGATGTTAAAAAATTAGATCGATTGATAAAAGAAGTAGAGGGAGATAAACTTAGGCTGCCTGTATTAATTAAGCAGTATATAAAGCAAAATGCAGAATTTGTTGCGTACAATGTAGATCATGATTTTAACGATGCTATAGATGCTCTTATTTTTATGGCGATTGAAGACATACCGCAAAGCACTATAGAACCAATATTAAAAGATGTGATTATTGAAAATTAGATGGTATTTTTACTTGTTGCCGAAATACTAGCTTTTATTTCGTCCATAAAAGTTCTATCGTTGTAGAGTCTTGGTACTTTGTGTTGACCACCAAGTTTGTTTTTACTTTTAAGCCAGTTGTGAAATTGATTTTCTTTTGCAATAGTAACGGTTGGCAGATCCAATGTCATGTTATTATAGCGTTTTGCTTCGTAATCTGAATTTATATTTTGCAACGCTTTATCTAACGTTAGTGTAAATTTATCAATAGATTTAGGTTCCTGCTCAAATTCAATCAGCCATTCATGTCCTCCTTTTTTATTTTCTTCCATAAAAATGGGAGCAGCAGTGTATTCTTTAATAAGAGCATTGGTTTCTTTACAGGCGATCTTTAGGGCTTGAGCCGCATTTTCTATGATCAATTCTTCTCCAAAAGCATTTATAAAATGTTTGGTTCTTCCTGTAATTTTTATTCTATGAGGTTCAAGAGATGTAAATTTTATAGTATCTCCAATTATGTATCTCCACAAACCAGCATTTGTAGTAATAACGATAGCGTAGTTTTTGTCCAATTCTACATCTGCTAAAGAAATAGTTTTAGAATTAACACTAGCATACTCTTCCATAGGAATGAATTCGTAAAAGATTCCATAGTCTAACATTAATAACATTTCATTAGCGTTATTCTCGTCTTGAATGGCAAAGAAACCCTCTGAAGCGTTATAGGTTTCGTAGTATTTAAATGTTGTTGAAGGGATTAGTTTTTTATATTGTTCTCTGTAGGGAGAGAAATTAACTCCCCCATGAAAGTAGACTTCTAAATTTGGCCAGACTTCCAATATGTTGTTTTTCCCTGTGCGCTCTAGAATTCTTTCCAGCAAAACCAACATCCAAGAAGGAACACCAGCCAAACTTGTTATGTTTTGATCAATTGTTTCTTCTATAATAGCATCCATTTTAGATTCCCATTCAGACATTAATGCGGTCTCTTGTTTAGGAGCACTATTCATATCTGCCCATAAAGGAAGGTTTTCTATTATAATAGCAGATAAATCACCAAAATAAGCATCGTTGTCTTCATACACAGCACTACTTCCTCCGAGTCTTAAATTTTTTCCAGTAAATAGTTTTGCATTTTCATTGTTGTTAAAAAATAGGGTTAACATGTCTTTCCCTCCTTTAAAATGACAAAGTTTAATGGCATCTTCACTTACAGGTATAAATTTACTTTTAGAATTGGTAGTACCGCTAGATTTTGCATACCATTTAATTTTATTAGGCCACAAAATACTCTCTCCAGTGGTTCTTTGTTCTTGTATAAACGGGCTTAAAGCTTCGTAATTAACTAAAGGAACAAGTGTTGAAAATTCTTGGTAGTTTTTTATTTTTTTGAATTCATACTTTTTTCCATAAGTAGTTTTGTTTGCCGTTTTTAGGAGCTTTAATAACTGCTCGTTCTGAACTTCTACAGGGTATTTTAAAAAAAGCTCTATTTGATGTTTTCTCTTTTTAAGAAACCAAGAAAGTATAGAGTTTATAAGAGGCAATGTCATAAATTAAAATACTTATTGCTGTTTAAAAAGCATATATTTGATGTATCTAATTTAGTTTTTTTCTATGAAATATCAGGGAGTATTAAAAAAAATGGTGACTGAAAACGCAGATTCTATTCAATACTATTTAGATACTGAAGGACATGTGTTGAATTTGAATCAGTTACTAAATAAAAATATTGCAATTGCATTCGACGGTTATCAATGTTTAAGCTGTGGTTTAGAAAAGAAAATTTTTAGACAAGGACATTGTTATAGCTGTTTTTACGAGCAACCTGCTGTTGCAGATTGGGTAATGAAGCCAGAATTAAGCAAAGCGCATTTGGGAATTGAAGATAGAGACTTAGCGTATGAGAAAAAAGCACAATTACAACCGCACATTGTTTATTTGGCATTGTCGAGTAATGTAAAAGTTGGAGTTACAAGAAAAACTCAAATTCCTACTCGTTGGATAGATCAAGGAGCCAATAAGGCAATTGTATTTGTAGAAGTCCCTAATAGGTATTTAGCAGGGGTAACAGAGGTTGCGCTTAAAGAATTTGTTAGTGATAAGACAAGTTGGCAAAAAATGCTTAAAAACGATGTGGCTGATGAAGATTTAATTGAGTTTAAAGATCGATTAAAGCAGCATTTACCAGAGGAAGTAAAACAGTATTATATAGCAGATAATACCATTTTAGATTTAAACTACCCCGTAGAGAATTATCCTACAAAAGTGTCGAGTTTAAATTTAGAAAAAGAAAACTCATACCAAGGTGTTCTTAAGGGAATAAAAGGACAATACTTAATTTTTGAAGATGGTAAAGTCTTTAATGTAAGGTCTAACGAAGGTTATAAAGTAAATATAGAAATAGCATAAAAAAAACTCATCTTTTTAAAGATGAGTTTTTTGTTTTATAAAAAAGATGATACTAGTTAATCATTGCTTTTAATTCTTTAACCGTTTTAATTGGGTCTTCGGCACCAAAAACATAACTACCAGCAACTAGAACATCTGCACCAACCTCTATTAGATTGTTTGCGTTTTTGTCTGTAACACCTCCGTCTATTTCAATTTTAGTATCACAACTTTTAAATGTAATTAAATTCTTTAATTGTTGAACTTTAGTATATGTGTTTTCAATAAAAGATTGACCTCCAAAACCAGGATTAACACTCATGATACAAACCAAGTCTAAATCGTGAATGATGTCTTCTAAAACAGATATAGGAGTATGTGGGTTAATAGCCACACCCGCTTGCATTCCTTCTGCTTTAATTGCTTGAATGGTTCTGTGTAAATGCGTACAAGCTTCGTAATGTACTGTTAAAATATCTGCACCACACTCTTTAAATGTTTTAATGTACTTGTCTGGCTCAACAATCATTAAGTGAACGTCTAAAGGCTTTGTAGCGTGTTTTTTAATAGCTTTCATAACCGGCATTCCAAAAGAAATGTTAGGAACAAAAACACCATCCATAATATCTATATGAAACCAATCCGCTTCACTTTCGTTAATCATTTCAACATCTCTTTGGATGTTCGCAAAATCGGCAGCTAATACCGATGGAGCAACTAATTTACTCATCTTTATATATCTTTAAAATATGATTAACCTAAATAAGTCATTAAAATCTTACTTCTAGAAGTATGCTTTAATCTTCGGATGGCTTTTTCTTTAATCTGACGTACACGTTCACGAGTCAAATCGAAAGTTTCTCCAATTTCTTCTAAAGTCATTGGTTGGTGTTCACCTAAACCAAAATACAATCTTACTACATCTGCTTCTCTAGGAGTTAAAGTTTCCAAAGCTCTTTCAATTTCAACTTTTAAAGATTCGTGTAATAAAGTTTTATCTGGGTTTGGAGACTCACCCGAGTTTAATACATCGTATAAGTTAGAATCTTCGCCTTCAATTAATGGAGCATCCATAGAAACGTGACGACCAGAGTTTTTCATAGACTCCTTTACATCGTTAACGGTCATGTCTAACTTCTTTGCAATTTCTTCTGCAGAAGGAGGTCTCTCGTTTTCTTGTTCTAAGAAAGCATACATTTTGTTGATCTTGTTAATAGATCCAATTTTGTTTAATGGTAAACGTACAATACGAGATTGTTCTGCCAATGCTTGTAAAATAGATTGACGAATCCACCATACAGCATAAGAGATAAATTTAAAACCACGAGTTTCATCAAAACGTTTAGCAGCTTTAATCAAACCTAAATTCCCTTCGTTAATTAAATCGGGTAAGGTTAATCCTTGGTTTTGATATTGTTTTGCTACAGATACAACGAAACGTAAGTTAGCTTTAGTCAAACGTTCCAAAGCGGCTTGATCTCCAGCTTTGATTCTCTGAGCTAATTCTACCTCCATATCGGCAGTAATTAAGTCTACTTTTCCAATTTCTTGTAAATATTTATCAAGGGATGCAGTTTCACGATTGGTAACCTGCTTGGTGATTTTAAGTTGTCTCATCTACTTTCTTCTTGTTATAAACTATAATGTGTCTTTCTATATACGAGAGACAAATGCTTTTTGTTACAAAAAGAACGAAGTTTTTTTAAAAATATTTTTCAAAACGTAAAAAAGGCAGTTTTGTGTAAAACTGCCTTTAAATGTATAATGATGTTATTTCTCATCGGGTTTGTATTCCGAAGGTAATTCTACTATAGGATCTGAGTGGGTATCTATAGTTACACCAGAGGTGGCAGATTCGTCGTAGAATACAATATAATCGATACTACAACCTTGTGCACGTCCAGATAAAGTTAATGTGTAAGTTTCGCCCTTAATAAGATTGTAGGCAACTTTTTGTTGTACTTTATTACCTTCAACATGAGATTCTAGTTTTATAAGAGAACCCCATTTACGGACTCCTCTTCCCCAAAATTTGTGGTTAGATTTTAATTGAGAAGTAGGGTAAGCACAAGCAGTGGTGTAATTTCCCTCTAATTTTAGCCAAAGGTCATTTCTTTTATCTCCAAGTTCATATCCCGCTTCAGAACAATGTGCCGATCCTGGAGTACATGATTCTAAAGGCTGCAACATTCTCATAATAATTCTAAATTTAGCTGTTTTGGTAGCTTTAAAAGTGAATTCAATTGGAGATGTTGCTGCTCCTCCATTTAAGTTGTTACCGGTAAATTCTAAATAGCTATTGTTTATAGGTTCGGAACCATCGTAAGTAGTATAGTAACCTGTTTCTCCTTTGGTTCTAACTACCCATAACCCTAAATCAGATTCGGTAGTTTCTGGTTCAAATACAATAAAATCTTTAGCGTACTTTACTCCGTTGGTTAAGGTTGGATCTGTACTAGGATCAAAAATTTCAAAATCTTCGTCTTGTGGTTCTTCGTTAGGTTGTTCCTGAGCTGGAGGGATAAACATTGAATTATCTTCATTTTTGCATGAAAATAGAACGAGAGTTGTTAAGATTAGTAATGATAGTTTTTTCATTGGTCTGTTAGTTTTTTGATATTCCTATCAAAATTATAGATTTTTTAAGCTATCTGTAAAAAATCAACAGAACGGATGTATTAAATACTGCAATGAATGTTTGTAATTGAGAATGTGTTAGGTTTTTTCTCTGTAGGTGTGAACTAGATGGATACTAGATAGCTATTTTTTGAACACAGAAAAGACTGGGAAATGATCGCTAAATCCACCTCTGTAAAATTTTCCGATGTAAGTTCTTAAAGGCTCCCCTTTATTTCGTCCAGTCCAATCGGTTAAAAAGTCTTTGTTGTAAATTTTTGCTTTTAAAAACTGGTTACCTGTTGCCTCTTTAAATGAATTGCTATGTAAAATTTGATCGAATAAGTGCCAAACACCATTGTGGATTAAACTCCCTTTTTTTTGAGCATACAAATCACTCATAGGGTTCTGAATGTTTTCTTTCATCAGATACTTAGAAATACTTTCAGAAACAGGATCGTCGTTAAAATCTCCCATGATTAGAATTTTAGCTGTAGGGTCTTGGCTAATAATTAGGTCTATTCTAGCTGTTAATATTTCGGCTAAGGCAATTCTTTTTAAATGTGTTTTGTCAATTCCCTTCCTTCTAGAAGGCCAGTGATTTACAAAAATATGGGTAAACTCTCCGTGTAGATTTCCTTGTACATAAAGGATGTCTCTAGTGTCATCTTTTATACCGCTTGGTTCGTATACTTGTACAGCTATAGGTTCTGAGTGTAGTAACTCAAAAAAATCTTTGTGATACAACAAAGCAACATCTATACCTCTTTCGTCGGGAGAATCATAATGTACACAGTCGTAGTTTAAGTATCTTAACGTTTCACTGTGAATAATATCAATAGCAACTTGTTTGGTCTCTATTTCTGCCAATCCAACTAAAGTAGGAGGAAACATACAGTCGTCTGTTCCTATTTTTGAAATGACCTTGGCTATTTTGTTGATTTTATGCTGGTAACGATAGTGTCCCCATTTTTTTCTTCCTTGTGGAGTGTAATCAGTATCAAGCGTATGTGCATCATCCTTATAGTCAAATAAGTTTTCGGTGTTGTAAAAAGCTATTGAAAAAAGGTTGTCTTCTACCACTAGGAGTGTTTTTTTAAGGGCGTAAAGGTATCTTTATTTGATAAAAATTTAAAGAAAAAAAGATTTTAATTTTAATAATGTATTGCTATTTGGTGTGAATGATGATACAAAGGGAATTATGTACCTTTGTAGCATGATAGAAGCAAAAAAAGTTACCTCTGAAAAAGCGGTTTTAGTTGGTGTTATTACACAGCATCAAGATGAGGAAAAATCGACAGAGTATCTAGATGAATTAGAGTTTTTAGTAAATACAGCAGGTGGTACGGCCGTTAAAAGGTTTGTGCAAAAGTTAGAAAGACCAAATCCTAAAACTTTTATAGGGGCTGGGAAGTTAGAAGATGTTAAAGCTTATATAGTAACGCATGATATTGGTACTATAATTTTTGATGATGAGCTTTCTCCTGCACAGTTAAGAAATATAGAGAAGGTTTTAGACACTAAAATCTTAGATAGAACCACGTTAATTTTAGATATTTTCGCTCAAAGAGCACAGACTAGCTATGCAAGAACGCAAGTAGCCTTGGCTCAATGTCAATATCTATTGCCTAGGTTAACAAAGTTATGGACACACCTTGATAAGCAAAAAGGAGGTATTGGTATGCGTGGTCCTGGAGAAACAGAAATAGAGACAGATAGACGTATTGTCCGCGATCAAATTTCTTTATTAAAGAAGAAGTTAGAAAGTATAGATAAACAAATGGCTGTTCAACGAAAGAACAGAGGACAAATGGTGCGTGTTGCTTTGGTTGGTTACACAAACGTTGGTAAGTCTACCTTGATGAATCTAATTAGTAAAAGCGAAGTTTTTGCTGAAAATAAATTGTTTGCAACGTTAGATACTACTGTAAGAAAAGTTGTTATTAAAAACGTTCCTTTCTTAATGACCGATACAGTTGGATTTATTAGAAAACTACCTACTCAGTTGGTGGAGTCATTTAAATCTACTTTAGACGAGGTTCGTGAGGCGGATTTGTTGTTACATGTAGTAGATGTTTCTCATCCTAGTTTTGAAGATCATATCAATTCTGTAAATACAATATTAGAGGAAATTAAGAGTAATGATAAGCCTACTCTTATGGTTTTTAATAAAATTGATAATTACAAACATCAAACAATTGATGAAGATGATTTAATGACAGAAAAAACAGAAAAACATTTTACGCTAGATGAGTTAAGAAAAACGTGGATGTCTAGATTAGAGAATGATTGTGTTTTTATTTCTGCTATTGATAAAAATAACATAGAAGAGTTTAAAGATATAACGTTTGAAAAGGTTCGTGAAATTCATGCCAAACGTTTTCCTTATAATAACTATTTATACGCAGAGTACGATCAGGATGGAAACAAAATAAATTAGAGGAGAGACTAAATAGTTAAAGTTTTATTTCGTTATCATAATCATAAATTTGTTGATCGGTGTCATCAAGAATTAATTCTTGTATAATTATTCTACCATTGTTGTTAATAAAGATAGAGTTGATAAGGACATCTGAATCGTAAGCAATGTTTTGTTGGTCCATTCCTGCTTTTAAGTTTGATTTAAAGATTTCTTTTTTGTTAAAATAGAATTCAAAATCAAATTCTTTACTGATTTTTATACCAACTAAGTTTGTGTTATCCGCTTTCCAATCGTTGGTGGTAAAGCTGTTTGTGGGATTAAACGTATAGGAATCTGTACCATTGTTTGTAGGATTGGTATATACTATTTGTGTGGTGTACTTTTTTGCGCTAGGATGAATTTTAATTCTAATGGAGCTAAGGTATTTTTTATCACCTGAATTTAAGGGCTTTTCAAAAGCATAGTATATTGTATAGTTATCCTCGTCAATTTTGAAGTTGAATGGGATTGAATTAATTTTAAAAGAAGCTGCTTGCGGAAGCTTGTTTTCTGTTCCAAGAGGAGGTGTTAAATTAACAAGTGTAGCTGCGTATTTAGTAGCACCTTTTAAATCTATTTCTAAAGCATTATCGTTGTGTGTATGTGTTGTTAGGTTAAAATGTTTTTGCCAAATACTTGTTTTAAGATTTTTAAAATCTTCGTGATACCTCCCCAAAACAATAGGCGAGGCAATAGTGTATTGTCTACTCTCGTCCTTGTATTTTAGTTTTATAGCTATTTCGTATTTCCCTTTTAGGTCGGGTGCTTTCCAGGTTGCTCCTGTTCTATTGGCTCCTGTAAATGTTCCTCCACTAGAAAGCCAATCAATTTTAGCTTCTTTAGGTACCTCTTCTCCTAAGTTTACGTTTATAGACATCGTTTTTCCATAAATAAGGGAGTCGTTTGTTAGGCTAAAAGATTCTATAACAAGTTGGTTTGCATCAAATTCTACAGATTCCTTTTTTTTGGAGCATGAACTTATAGAGGTAGCGAAAATAAAGATCGCAATTCGGAGGAGGTGTCTTTTTTTCATAGCATATATAGTATTCATAAAAAGGATACACATTCAAAAAAAATGAAAATAGGGGTGAGAATGTGTAGTTTCTTATGTCTATCTAAAGCTACGTTTTTTTTATAGAAATTAAAAACACCCCTTACCATAAGGGGTGTTTTCTGGTGTTATAAACTTATATGGTTGTCGTAGTCATATAAGCCCTGACTAGTATTGTCTATAATTACTTCTGAAATATTTATAGCAGCATAATTAAAGATGTATAGATACTCTACAGGGTTCTGTGCTCCGTGTATAATGTTTTGGCGAGTTAAGTAATTACTAATATTTATAGTGTAAATATTGTTTTTGTTTATATAAAAGTTAAGTTCAAAATTTTCGCTTATTTGCAGTCCAATGTCATTGTAATCATCGTTGTTCCATAAGGTGTTGTTAATTTCTGCTCCTCTTATATTAATGTATTCGTCTTTTTCTTCTATTTGATTGTATATAGTAAGCTGGACTAAATATCTTTGTGTTTTAGGAAAAATTCTAAATCTGATTGATCTTAAGTATTTGTCTGTGCTAGTTACGTTTGTTGGCTTTTTAAAACCGTAAAGAATTACGTAATTGTTAGAGTCTTCTTTAAAATCTGCTGTCTTTGCTTTTGTTTTTAACGAAATAGATTGTGGAATTTTATTGTTGCTTCCTAAAAAACTTTTTAGTTTTATAACACTTGTGCTGTAGCTTTGGTTTTGTTTAGGTTTTACCTCTAGGCTTTTGTCTATGTGTTCGTAGGAAGTGGTTGCTGTGTTAAATGACCAAATAGCATTGTTTAAGAATGTTAAAGGGTCGTAGAAAGCACCTACAACTGTTAAATTGGTAACTTTTAATTGTTTGGTAATGCCTTTGTGGGTAACATTCACAAATACTTCATAAGTTCCTTTTGTACTAGGAGCTTTCCAAGTAGCCTGGTTTTTTGTAGTGTTAGAAAAAGTTCCACCGCTAGCTTCCCAGTTAATTTCAAAATCATCTAAGTTAGCTATCCCAAGATCAAAATTTATAACTGAGTTTTGTTTGTAGATTAGTTGTTCTTTACTTACGGAGTAAGATTCTAAGCTTAGTGAATTTACATCTAATGTTTCGGTTGTTTCTGTGCTACAAGAAGTAGCTAAAAATAGAGTTGTAATTGTAAGTAGCGTTAATAAAAAATTGCTCTTTTTCATATTGTGTAATTTAATTTAATACATGAGCGCAAAAGTAGCAATTGATGTATTTTTTATGTGGAAATTATATTTTTTGTTAAGTACATATGTTTTTTTTAAAGAAAAAAACTCCCATACATAAGCTGTATGAGAGTTTTTATAATGTGTTTTTTGTTAGTCTTAGAACTTGTAGTTTAGTCCTAGTCCAAATACTTCTCTTACCTGAACCTCGCTAACCGCATTGTCGTCGTATATAGCCTGTCCTACAATATTAGCAGATAAAAACTTGTTTACTTTCATTGCTATGTTTAGGGTGTAGTCAATATCTACATTTCCTGCATCTTCTAAATAGTTAGCGTATAAGTTTAAAATGTTTTCGAACGTAACATTTTTAAACAATTCTGCTTTGTAGTATGCAGCAATGTTTGCTCCTAATTCAAAACGACTTGTTTTACCCTGATCAACACCAAAGGCACTTCCGTTTTCTGTAAATTCTGAGTTTACAAAAATACCTCTACCAGAAGCTGGTGTAATGTTTACTTTTAAATTGTCAGACTTTTTCCATAGCATACCTGGACCACCTTGTAGGTAAGCAGGAGAAAAGAAATCAGAAATACGATTTGTTTGATTTGCATCTAAACCTTCGGCAAATTGAGTTTTTAAATTAGCATAAGCAGAGAAGTACCAATATTTCCCTGTCTTTTTACCGTAAAGAGAAGAAATTTCTAGGCGATCGTCTGTTTTTTGCAATCCTCCATTCCCACTTATTTTACTTAATCCGTAAGCAAATAAGAACTTATTGTCCCAAACAACATCTTCTTTTTTGTAGTTAGCATCGTAATTAATACTAGCATTAGTTGCTATACTACTAACACCACCACCTTGCCAGTTGTTGTTAAAGGCAGATTGGTTAAATAACAAATTAAAATTTCCGTTTTTTTTCCAATTACTTTCTTTCTCTTGAGAAAAAGAAACCATTGTACACAGCATAATTGCTGATAGAACTAGTTTTTTCATAATAAAAATATTTAGTTTTTAGGTTTCTTATACAGAGGTACTGTAGAACATGCTTCTCCATACATAATGCTTTTGGCTACAGGAATAAGCTTTTGAGTTAACAGTGTATAAGCGGATTCAGGAATTGGTTTGTTAGCACAACCTTTAATTATTACAGGTTTGTTAGTGTATTCCTGGGTATCAAGTTTGTTAATAATCTCTGTGTATAAGATAGATTCTAGCAAGTTTAAATCTCCTACAACACATTTTTTAGCAAAAGGACTTGCTTTAGATGAAAGCAAAAGGTATGCCCACGACGGAATAATTGCATCTTCAGAACAGGTAAAAGCAACATAAGAGTCTTGTAGTTTAGACCAGTCGTAGCTTTCTACATGTGCTCTAAAGTCATTTTCTCTAAGAATTATTCCTTCAAATAGCCAGTCTTTAATATCAAATAAGATTCTTTTTCCGTTAGGGTAAAAATCTTCAAGATCTATATTTTTTAGGTTGCTATTTGCAACTCTATTTACAATTTCATCCATGTTTTAAGGTGTCAAGTGCCAAGTATCAGGTATCTCGCTACCTAATACTTGTTACTAAATTAAAGAAATCCTAATTCTAATTTTGCCTCTTCGCTCATCATATCTTGTGTCCAAGTAGGTTCAAACGTTAATTCTACTTCGGTAGTGTCTATTTCTTCCAAAGCACAAACTTTTTCTTCTACTTCTTTGGGTAGCGTTTCTGCAACAGGACAGTTAGGCGAAGTTAAAGTCATTAAAATTTTAGCTTCTTTTTTATCATTTACTAACACGTCATATATCAATCCTAGCTCGTATATGTCTACTGGAATTTCTGGATCGTAAATTGTTTTTAAAACATTTACAATTTTATCTCCTATTTCTACTGTTTCTTGTGAGTCCATGTTTGTTTAATTGTTTTAAGCATTTAATTTGGTTTGCATACCTAGGGCATACAGCTTAATTTGTTTAATCATAGATACCAATCCGTTGGCTCTTGTGGCAGATAAGTGTTCTTTTAAACCTATTTCATCAATAAAGTCCATGTTGGCACTTAATATTTCTTTAGGCAATTGGTCGTTAAAAACACGTAACAATACAGCTATAATTCCTTTTGTTATAATTGCATCACTGTCTGCGGTAAAATGAATTTTGTTGTCAACCAATTCAGAATGTAACCAAACTTTAGATTGGCATCCCTTAATTAAATTAGTATCAGTTTTGTATTGTTCTTCAATAACAGGGATAGATTTACCTAATTCTATCATGTATTCATAACGTTGCATCCAATCATCGAACATTGCAAACTCGTCTACAATTTCCTCCTGTATTTCTTTGATAGTCATATTTTAAACTTATTTTTGCAAACGCAAAGATACTGAGTATATAACTAGCAAACAAGGTTAGTTTTAGGTATTGTAAAACACAAAGTTTTAAAGAAAAAACATGAGTAAATTATTGATTATTGGTACAGTAGCTTTTGATGCTTTAGAAACTCCATTTGGAAAAACGGATAAGATTTTAGGTGGGTCTGGAACATATACAGGTTTGTCTGCAAGTAATTTTAAAAATGTAGACACAGGTTTGGTTTCTATTGCAGGAGAAGATTTTCCACAAGAGTATTTTGATTTGTTACATCAAAAAGATATAAATACAGATGGAATTGAAGTTGTAAAAGGAGGAAAGACATTCTTTTGGAGTGGTAGATATCATACCAATATGAATCAACGAGATACTTTAATAACAGAATTAAATGTATTAGAGCATTTTAATCCTGTAGTACCAGAAAAATATAAGGATGCCGAAATTGTAATGTTAGGGAATTTGCATCCCTTGGTTCAGAATGCTGCATTAGAGCAATTAACTAAGAAACCATCTTTGGTAGTTTTAGATACTATGAATTTTTGGATGGATATTGCAATGGATGATTTAAAGATGGTATTAAAGAAAGTAGATGTTATTACTATTAATGATGAGGAAGCACGTCAGTTAAGTGAGGAATATTCATTAGTAAAAGCTGCAGCTCTTATTCATGAAATGGGACCTAAATACGTAATTATTAAAAAAGGAGAGCACGGAGCATTGTTGTTCCATCAAGGAAAAGTGTTTAGCGCACCTGCGTTACCATTAGAAGATGTGTTTGATCCTACTGGAGCAGGAGATACTTTTGCAGGAGGTTTTGCAGGATACTTGGCAGAACAAGAAGATTATTCTTTCGAAAATGTTAAAAATGCAGTTATTTGGGGGTCTAACTTAGCTTCTTTTACTGTAGAAAAGTTTGGAGTAGAGCGAATTGCGGAAGTAACTACAGAGGAAGTAAACTTACGTTTAGAGAAATTTAAAGAGTTAACGAAATTTTCTTTGTAATTTTGCGAAAAATTAACAGTTCTAAAACTAAACTAGGACTTAACTAAAAGATACAACTATGTGTGGTATTGCAATGGTAAGGTTGCTTAAGCCTTTAGAGTACTATAAAGAAAAGTATGGTACAGCATTTTATGGAGTAAATAAAATGTATTTGTTAATGGAAAAGCAACATAACCGTGGTCAAGACGGTGCGGGGTTTGCTAGTATTAAATTTAATGTAAATCCAGGGAGTCGCTACATTAGTAGAATACGTTCTAATAAGCCACAACCAATTCAGCATATCTATAAGAAAATTAACACAAGAATTAGTGATGTTATAGATGCGAATCCAGAAAAAAAGGATGATATTGCTTGGTTGGAAGAGAATGTGCCTTATGTAGGGAATCTTTTTCTAGGACATGCTCGTTACGGAACTTACGGAGGTAATTCAGTAGAGAATGTACATCCTTTTCTTCGTCAAAGTAATTGGAGGCATAAAAACTTAATAGTTGCAGGTAACTTTAATATGACGAATTCTAAGCAGTTGTTAGATGAGTTGATAGAGTTAGGGCAGCATCCAAAAGAAAATACAGATACGGTTACGGTAATGGAGAAGATTGGTCATTTCTTAGATGATCAAGTTGAGTCTATATACCAAGAAATAAAAAAGGATTATACTAAAAAAGAAGCTTCTCCTGTTATTGCAGAGAGAGTAGATATTGCAAAAATACTTAAAAGAGCTACTAAGAGTTTTGATGGAGGGTATGCTTTGTCTGGACTGTTAGGGCATGGAGATGCTTTTGTAATGAGAGATCCTAATGGAATTAGACCTACTTTTTATTACCAAGATGATGAGGTGTTGGTGGTGGCTTC
Source organism: Wenyingzhuangia sp. IMCC45574 (assembly GCF_054182685.1). Classification (NCBI taxonomy): domain Bacteria; kingdom Pseudomonadati; phylum Bacteroidota; class Flavobacteriia; order Flavobacteriales; family Flavobacteriaceae; genus Wenyingzhuangia; species Wenyingzhuangia sp. IMCC45574. The sequence continues at coordinate 2,985,185 of NZ_CM135169.1, forward strand.
TGAGCGACCAGTAATTCAGACAGCTTTTAATGTAGATATGGATAAGGTGAAAGAATTAGATCCAGGTCATGCAATTATCGCTAAGAAAAGTGGAGAAATTACCATTAAAAAAATATTAGAGCCAAAAGAGAAAAAAGCTTGTTCTTTCGAGCGTATTTATTTCTCTAGAGGTAGCGATGCGGATATCTATCAAGAGCGAAAAGATTTAGGAGTTAGAGTTTTTCCTCAGGTAGTAGATAGTATTGATGGAGATATTGAAAATACAGTTTTCTCTTATATTCCAAATACAGCCGAAACATCTTATTATGGAATGTGCGAGGCTGCAGAAGACTACTTAAATCAGCAAAAAATAAAAGGAATTCTTTCGGGAGGTAGACAGTTAACTGCTCAGGAAGTGGGAGATATTTTAGCTGTTAGACCACGTTTTGAAAAGTTGGCTATTAAAGATGCTAAATTAAGAACCTTTATTACTTCTGATGATAGTAGAGATGATTTGGTAGCTCATGTATACGATGTTACTTATGGAGTGGTGAATAAACAAGACAATATTGTTATTATAGACGATAGTATTGTAAGAGGGACTACACTTAAGAAGAGTATTATAAAGATATTAGATAGAACAAGTCCTAAAAAGATTGTAGTTGTTTCTTCGGCACCGCAAATTAGATACCCAGATTGTTACGGTATTGATATGGCTAAACTAGGAGATTTTATTGCTTTTAGAGCAGCTGTTGAATTGTTAAAAGAAACAGGACAATATCAAATTGTTACAGACGTATATAATAAGTGTGTAAAGCAGAGAAGTAAAGAAGATTCAGGAATAGAGAATTTTGTAAAGGAAATTTATAAGCCTTTTACTCCAGAGCAAATTTCGGCTAAAATTTCTGAGATGTTAAAGACTTCTGAGATTAATGCAGATGTTGAAATTATATTCCAAACCATTGAAGGGTTGCACGAGGCTTGTCCAAACCATGAAGGAGATTGGTATTTTACAGGTAACTACCCAACAGATGGAGGGAAGAGAGTAGTGAATGAAGCTTTTATTAATTTCTATGAAGGAAACAATAAAAGAGCCTACTAAGCAACTATTGTAATATGTAGTGTATAAAACAAAAACATCCGCCAATTGGCGGATGTTTTTGTTTTATAAAGGTTTTGACTATTTATACAACTATAATACCTTCTTCTATGCCGTACTTAATAAGTTCTATGTTGTTCTTTGTAGCTGTTTTTGCAAAAAGATTTTGTTTGTGAGTTTTAAGAGTGTTAATGCTTATTCCTAGAAAATCGGCAATTTCTTTCTCAGAGGTAAAATCGAAACAGGCTTTAATAATATCTATCTGTCTTTTTGTAAGGTTGTATTTTTCTTTGATGTTTGTTTTTTTAGTTTTTAGTGGTTTCCTTCTTTTTAGAACATTTCTAATCACATTCGGAAAATCTTCTAGAACTCCTTCTTTACTAACGAAGTCATCAACTCCGCTGTCCAGTGCTTCTTTTTCTATAATTTTATTGGCATATGTGGTAAGACATATAATTTTAAATGGAATTTCGTTATTTCTTATTTGATCTATGAAGTCTGTGGATTTTTGTCCTTTAAAACTTAAGTCTAGTACCAGGGCATCAAAAACTTCGGTGTTGCAACTTTGTATTGTTTCTTGCAGCGTGTTGCAGGTGGCTAGTACTTCAATATCGCTTTCTCGGTTTAAGTATTCTTTTAAAGCATCAGCAAAAAAAATATTATCGTCTGCAATAATTATTTTGTGTATTTTTTTTTTCATAACAAGCATATTAAATCTTGAGCAAAGTTAATTAATTTCTTTTGTATCTCTTGTTTGAGGTTTTTTGGTTTAAAAGTTTAGTTTGTGTCCTTTAGACTTTAATTTTTAATCACTATAACCTTTAATTAACATACAGCGGCAGATTTTTGTTTTTCTGTTTTAAAACAGTTTGTGAATTTGATAAAAAGAAGGGGTTAAAAATGGTTATTTTTCAATAAGCTATTTTTCTTCTTTTTTATTGATTTGTGAACAGGCGTTAAAATTGTAGTTTTCGTGAAAATAACTGTTTGTAAATAAGGTTGTTATATTTCATATTCCCTTAAACTACAATAAGTATTACTGCTCTAACTTTGTGATAAACAAAATCATATAAGTTATGAGGAAATTTTTATTAGTTGCAGTATTATTGTTGGTAGGAGTAACAACTTACGGACAAAATTATAACTATCCAGTAGGATTGTATAGTTATGGAACATTATCAACTTTGAATAACAATGTAGTAGATTCTATTTCAGTAGTTGATCAAACTAAGCAAATTAGAAGGATTAATGGACAGGTAGTACAAAGAAATCAAAACTATTCATATCCTGTAGGACTCTATAGTTATAGTTCTTTAAGGAATTCAGATTCTGAATTTGTAAAAAAGGCTAAAACTAAGAAACAGATATATGCGGAAGCATTAAAGAGTAGAAATGAAAAGTCCAGAAAGAATATAGTTATAAGAAAAGCTAAGACAGAGGTGTTGGTAAGATATAATGGAAAGTATTCTAGTATAAAATTAATCAATCTAAAGGGGCAAGAAGTCAAAGCAGATTTTAGTAAGAAGTATAAGGGGTTAATTGTTCCAAGGTCTAAAGCAGAACAAAAGTACTTTTTAGAGGTGGTTAAGAATAAGGCAAACACTTATTACCACCAAGTGACGCTTTAAGGGTTTAAGATAGTTAGTTAAGTTAGTTTATAAGTAAAAGGGTTGCTTCTGTTTTAGAAGCAGCCTTTTTTTTGTGATTTATTATGTTAGCCTTTAAGCCTTTACAAACTATTTTAAAAAAAGATTAAAAAGCGCATTGTTTAAGGGAAATAGTTGTGTATCTTTGCACCCGCAAACGCAGTAAGGCAAACGAGCTGAGTTAGCAAAGTTCATTAGCAGGGTAGGAGTTTTTAAGTTACAGATTATCATTAAGATAACTAGTTTTAGTTGTTTGATTAAGGTGTTAATTGAGACTTAAAATTTTCTTAAAAAAAACTTAAAAAAAGTTTGTTTTAAGAAAGAAAAGATTCTTACATTTGCAGCCCGCTTCGGCGGAGTAACAAAAGCCACTAAGTGGTTAAGTTCATTGAGAAATTTAAAATTGACAGCGCGAATTAAAGAGTAGATCGCATGGAAGATTGCTGAACTTGTTTCAGTATCACCATAGATTTTTTTGAGCATCGAAATATAAAAATATAACGATGAAGAGTTTGATCCTGGCTCAGGATGAACGCTAGCGGCAGGCTTAACACATGCAAGTCGAGGGGTAACAGGGATAGCTTGCTATTTGCTGACGACCGGCGCACGGGTGCGTAACGCGTATAGAACCTACCTTAAACTGGAGAATACCCTTTGGAAACGAAGATTAATACTCCATAGTGTTATTGAATTGCATAATTTGATAATTAAAGATTTATTGGTTTAAGATGGCTATGCGTCTTATTAGCTAGATGGTAAGGTAACGGCTTACCATGGCAACGATAAGTAGGGGTCCTGAGAGGGAGATCCCCCACACTGGTACTGAGACACGGACCAGACTCCTACGGGAGGCAGCAGTGAGGAATATTGGTCAATGGAGGCAACTCTGAACCAGCCATGCCGCGTGAAGGATGACTGCCCTATGGGTTGTAAACTTCTTTTATAGAGGAAGAAACGCAGATACGTGTATTTGTTTGACGGTACTCTACGAATAAGCACCGGCTAACTCCGTGCCAGCAGCCGCGGTAATACGGAGGGTGCAAGCGTTATCCGGAATCATTGGGTTTAAAGGGTTCGTAGGCGGGCTGATCAGTCAGAGGTGAAATCCCATAGCTCAACTATGGCACTGCCTTTGATACTGTTAGTCTTGAGTCATATGGAAGTGGATAGAATATGTAGTGTAGCGGTGAAATGCATAGATATTACATAGAATACCGATTGCGAAGGCAGTCCACTACGTATGTACTGACGCTGATGAACGAAAGCGTGGGGAGCGAACGGGATTAGATACCCCGGTAGTCCACGCCGTAAACGTTGGACACTAGTTGTTGGAATTCTTCAGTGACTAAGCGAAAGTGATAAGTGTCCCACCTGGGGAGTACGGTCGCAAGATTGAAACTCAAAGGAATTGACGGGGGCCCGCACAAGCGGTGGAGCATGTGGTTTAATTCGATGATACGCGAGGAACCTTACCAGGGCTTAAATGTAGGATGCATTATTTAGAGATAGATATTTCTTCGGACTTCTTACAAGGTGCTGCATGGTTGTCGTCAGCTCGTGCCGTGAGGTGTCAGGTTAAGTCCTATAACGAGCGCAACCCCTATCGTTAGTTGCAAACAGGTAAAGCTGTGGACTCTAGCGAGACTGCCGGTGCAAACCGCGAGGAAGGTGGGGATGACGTCAAATCATCACGGCCCTTACGTCCTGGGCTACACACGTGCTACAATGGCAATGACAGCGAGCAGCCACTCAGCGATGAGGAGCGAATCTATAAACATTGTCACAGTTCGGATTGGAGTCTGCAACTCGACTCCATGAAGCTGGAATCGCTAGTAATCGCATATCAGCCATGATGCGGTGAATACGTTCCCGGGCCTTGTACACACCGCCCGTCAAGCCATGGAAGCTGGGAGTGCCTGAAGTCGGTCACCGCAAGGAGCCGCCTAGGGTAAAACTGGTAACTAGGGCTAAGTCGTAACAAGGTAGCCGTACCGGAAGGTGCGGCTGGAACACCTCCTTTCTAGAGAAAAAAAGGTGTTTAAAGAAGTTAGGTTTACTTTTTAATTGCTGTTAATTTTTAATGATATATAATACAATCACATAGAGTCTCGTAGCTCAGCTGGTTAGAGCGCTACACTGATAATGTAGAGGTCGGCAGTTCGAGTCTGCCCGAGACTACAACAAGCGAAGCTTGTCTAGTAAGACAGGTAGAGATAAAAAAAGACAACTTAGTTGTCAGATTGTATTAAAAAAGGAAATTCTAGAAGCAGATAATTACAAATTACGAATTAGTAATTACTAATGACTAACTACTAATTACTAACACTAGTATAAGGGGGATTAGCTCAGCTGGCTAGAGCGCTTGCCTTGCACGCAAGAGGTCATCGGTTCGACTCCGATATTCTCCACAATAATAGCTATAGGCTCTATGCCTTATGCTATAAGCTGCCAAGCCTAATGCGTATAGCATAAAGCTTACAGCGATTAAAGTTCATTGACATATTGATAAAAAATATTTAAGAGAAAAATATTTTACTTGAGTAGACATACAAATTTAGTAATTAGTATAGAGTACATAGTACAAAGTATTAATTACAAGAATTATAAAATAATTACAGTTTAACTGTAATAAATTAAAGACGCAAATAGGTACAATAAGCTAATTAAGGGTGTATGGCGGATGCCTAGGCTCTCAGAGGCGATGAAGGACGTGATAAGCTGCGATAAGCTTCGGTTAGGTGCACATAACTTTACCCGAAGATTTCCGAATGGGGCAACCCAGTATATTGAAGATATACTACCGAGAGGAGCAAACGTGGTGAACTGAAACATCTAAGTAACCATAGGAAGAGAAAATAATAATGATTTCGTTAGTAGTGGCGAGCGAACGCGAATTAGCCCAAACCTATTTTGTTACGGCAAAATAGGGGTTGTAGGACTGAGTCATCAAGAAACAATTGAACTAGAATCCTCTGGAAAGTGGAGCGATAAGGGTGATAGCCCCGTATAGGTAAGAGAAGTTATTGTATCAGATTCCTGAGTAGGGCGGGGCACGTGGAACCCTGTCTGAATCTGCCGGGACCATCCGGTAAGGCTAAATACTCCTGAGAGACCGATAGTGAACTAGTACCGTGAGGGAAAGGTGAAAAGAACCCTAAGTAAGGGAGTGAAATAGATCCTGAAACCGTACACCTACAAGCGGTCGGAGCCCTATGGGGTGACGGCGTGCCTTTTGCATAATGAGCCTACGAGTTACTTTATCTAGCAAGGTTAATGTATTCAGTACAGGAGCCGTAGCGAAAGCGAGTCTTAATAGGGCGTTTTAGTTAGGTTGAGTAGACGCGAAACCTGGTGATCTACCCATGGGCAGGTTGAAGCTCTGGTAACACAGAGTGGAGGACCGAACCCGTTGACGTTGAAAAGTCTTGGGATGACCTGTGGGTAGGGGTGAAAGGCCAATCAAACCAGGAAATAGCTCGTACTCCCCGAAATGCATTTAGGTGCAGCGTTGTGGTTAGTTATATAGAGGTAGAGCTACTGATTGGATGCGGGGGCTTCACCGCCTACCAATTCCTGACAAACTCCGAATGCTATATAATATACACAGCAGTGAGGGCATGGGTGCTAAGGTCCATGTCCGAGAGGGAAAGAACCCAGACCATCAGCTAAGGTCCCCAAATATATACTAAGTTGAATAAACGAGGTTTGACTGCCCAGACAGCTAGGATGTTGGCTTGGAAGCAGCCATTCATTTAAAGAGTGCGTAACAGCTCACTAGTCGAGCGGTCGAGCATGGATAATAATCGGGCATAAGTATATTACCGAAGCTATGGACGAAAGTGGTAGGGGAGCATTCTAGTTGTGTTGAAGGTGTATCGTAAGGTATGCTGGAACGGCTAGAAAAGAAAATGTAGGCATAAGTAACGATAAGGCGGGTGAGAAACCCGCCCTCCGAAAAACTAAGGTTTCCTCAGCGATGCTAATCAGCTGAGGGTTAGTCAGGGCCTAAGGCGAACCCGAATGGGGTAGTCGATGGACAACAGGTTAATATTCCTGTACCTGCACCCGTTAAAAGTGACGGATCTCCCAGATGCTTGCGTACTGACGGAAATGTACGCTGAGCCTAGACTTCGGTCGAAGCGAAAGTAAGTAAGAGGTTCCAAGAAAAGCGAGGGATGCAGCCTGTACCGTAAACCGACACAGGTAGTTGGGATGAGTATTCTAAGGAGCTCGAGTGATTCATGGCTAAGGAACTAGGCAAAATCGACCCGTAACTTCGGGAGAAGGGTCGCCCATCTTCGGATGGGCCGCAGTTAAAAGGTCCAGGCGACTGTTTATCAAAAACACAGGGCTCTGCTAAAACGAAAGTTGATGTATAGGGCCTGACACCTGCCCGGTGCTGGAAGGTTAAGTGGAGGGTTTAGCTTCGGCGACGATCTGAAATGAAGCCCCAGTAAACGGCGGCCGTAACTATAACGGTCCTAAGGTAGCGAAATTCCTTGTCGGGTAAGTTCCGACCTGCACGAATGGTGCAACGATCTGGACACTGTCTCAGCCATGAGCTCGGTGAAATTGTAGTATCGGTGAAGATGCCGATTACCCGCTACGGGACGAAAAGACCCCGTGAACCTTTACTATAGCTTAGTATTGGCTTTGGATAAGTAATGTGTAGGATAGGTGGGAGACTTCGATCATGCGTCGCTAGGCGTGTGTGAGTCATTGTTGAAATACCACCCTTTGCTTATCTAGAGTCTAACCCAGCGATGGGGACAGTGCTTGGTGGGTAGTTTGACTGGGGTGGTCGCCTCCAAAAGAGTAACGGAGGCTTCTAAAGGTACCCTCAGTACGCTTGGTAACCGTACGTAGAGTGCAATGGCATAAGGGTGCTTGACTGCGAGACTTACAAGTCGATCAGGTTGGAAACAAGAGCATAGTGATCCGGTGGTTCCGCATGGAAGGGCCATCGCTCAAAGGATAAAAGGTACTCCGGGGATAACAGGCTGATCTCCCCCAAGAGCTCACATCGACGGGGGGGTTTGGCACCTCGATGTCGGCTCGTCACATCCTGGGGCTGGAGAAGGTCCCAAGGGTTGGGCTGTTCGCCCATTAAAGTGGCACGCGAGCTGGGTTCAGAACGTCGTGAGACAGTTCGGTCTCTATCTGTAGCGGGCGTTAGAAATTTGCGTGGATTTGACTCTAGTACGAGAGGACCGAGTTGAACTAACCTCTGGTGTATCAGTTGTTCCGCCAGGAGCATTGCTGAGTAGCTACGTTGGGAAGGGATAAGCGCTGAAAGCATATAAGCGCGAAACCCACCACAAGATGAGATTTCTTTAAAGGGTGGTTGTAGATCACGACCTTGATAGGATACAGGTGTAAAGGTGGTAACATCATAGCCGAGTATTACTAATAACCCATAGGCTTATGTACCTTGCGGGCTTTAATAATTATGATTTAAATTTTAGTACAAAGTATTAAGTACATAGTACAAAGAAACTCAAGAAAAAATAGACATAAAATCTTAGATATTAGTTATCAATATGTACAACATAATTAATTACGAAATGATTAATTAGGAATTACGAATGCATTATATAATTCGTAATTTACTAAATCGTAATTTGTAATTGACAACCTTAAGGTGATTATTGCAATAGGGCTCACCTCTTCCCATCCCGAACAGAGAAGTTAAGCCTATTAGCGCAGATGGTACTACCACTGGTGGGAGAGTATGTCATCGCCTTTTTTTTATCCTGAAATAAATTCAGGATTTTTAAACCCTGAACCTAGTTCAGGGTTTTTTATTTTATAACAATCCTTCATTACATTAGTAGTGAAGGATTGTTTGTTTTAGATACTTTTTTACTGGATATAATATGAGTGAAGGAGTGAAGGAGTGAAGGAGTTGAGGAGTTGAGGAGTTGAGGAGTTGAGGAGTTGAGGAGATGAGGGGGAAAGGAGTGAAGAAGTTGAGGAGTGAAGGAGTAAGAATCATGACTCTTGGTTCTAATATCTAATAACTGATATCTAAAAGTCTAAAAAAGTGTTAGGGATAGCAACGGCATCCTTTTGGTGATAGAGCTTAGCTTGTTTAGATTAGGAATAATGTTTTAAACAATGAGTAACCATTTAAAGAGAGAGTAACCTACACCAAAAGATATAGTGGATAGCCCGACCCTTGATTAAAAGGGAAACACCCAAAAACAATAAAGCCGAATCTATGAATTTAGAATTGAGATATAGGTTTTGAATTAACTTTTACTGAGCTTAGATAGTTTTTTTAGAAAAGACTGGTCTGAATTCCATTAATATCGTCTAAAGTTTTAGGAACTTTTAAGTCTAATCCTAGTCTTTGATTTAGCTTTTTAATAAAATGAGCAGATAGTAATACCGATTCAATTTCAATATTTTGATGTACAAAGAAAGCAATGGATTCAATTCCTTTGTTTGCCCAGCTTTCTATTCTGTCAACCCATTGTTCTAATCTTTTAAAGTCTGAGGAGTGATTGGATCCAACAAAACGAATAAATACTTTGGAGTTGGTTAAGCTCATGTGTATTAAATCTCTTCTTCCAGCAGTATCGGTGATAATATTACTAATGTTTTTATCTGAATACAAATTGTAGAGTTTTTCAGAAATGGTTGGATTGTTAAACCAATCCGTATGTCTTAGTTCTACAGATAATGGAATCTCTTTAGGCCAGGTTTGTATAAAGTCTTCTAGATAGTTAAATTCATTGGGAGCAAAGTTCTCGTTCATCTGAAGGAAAATAGAACCTAATTTGTTTTCTAGTACAGACACATTGTTTAGGTAATTCTCTACAATAGGATAACAGTTATGGTGCAGTTGATGGTAATGAGAAATTTCCTGAGGAATTTTTGGATAGAATTTAAAGTCAGCTGGTGTTTTATCGTACCATTTTAGGAACTGCTCTTCTGGGTACAGTTTGTAATAAGTAGCATTTAGTTCGATACTGTTGAATTGAGAACTATAGTAATTCAATTCATCCTTAGTCCCGCTAGGGTAAAAATCTTTTAAATCTTGTCTGTTCCACTTAGCACAACCAATGGAGAATTTAGTTTTCCCAATAAAAGAAGTATCAAATACATTTTCTGTAAATGCGTGATCTTTTGGGATGGTAAAATCTAGAAGTTCTGGGTTGGCTACTTTTCCGAATTGCATAGTACCAAAGATAGGTATTAGGCATTAGATTTTAGAGTTAAGATATAGGAATTAGGACTTTCCGTTGTGTGGTGATTCTCGGTTCGTGCGACCTTACTCATAACAAATGTGCAGCTAGAAGACCTATTTTATAAGTATCTTTGGAGTATGTACGGAATAGTAGATTGTAATAGCTTTTATGCATCGTGTGAGCGTGTTTTTAGGCCAGATTTAAAGGAAAAACCGATTGTGGTGTTGTCTAACAATGATGGTTGTGTGATTGCGCGTAGTAAGGAGGTAAAAGCGTTTAAAGACATTCCGATGGCGGCTCCTGCTTTTAAGTTGATGGATACATTTAAGAAGCATGGAATTCATGTGTTTTCTTCTAACTATCCGCTGTATGGAGATATGAGTTCTAGGGTAATGCACATTATTGAGAAGTATGTAGATGAGATTGAGTTGTACTCTATTGATGAAGCTTTTTTTAAGTTGAATGGAAAGACTGCAGAAGAGGTAAAGTGTATTGGGGAAAAAATACAAAAAGAGATTTTACAACAATTGGGAATGCCTGTAAGTGTTGGGATAGCAGAGAGTAAAGCCTTGGCAAAAATTGCGAATCGGATTGTGAAGAAGTTTTCGGATAAGCTAGGGCATGTTTATGTGATTGGAACGGAGGAACAGCGTGTAAAAGCACTGAAATGGATTGCTGTTGGTGATGTTTGGGGTATTGGTAGAGGCTTGAAGAAGCAATTGAATGCTATGAGTATTGAAAAGGCATATGGTTTTACGTTATTGTCGGATGAATTGGTGCGTAAGCGTTTTTCTGTAGTAGGCTTACGATTAAAGAAGGATTTGGAAGGCAAACCAACAATGCAATTAGAAAAAGGGCTAGATGAGGATCGGAAAATGATTGCGGTAACAAGAAGTTTTCCTAAAGAGTTAAAAGAGTTAAAAGAGGTCGAAGAGCGTGTAGCAACATTTGCCAATAGTTGTGCTGAGAAGTTAAGAGCACAGAAGAGTGAGTGTTCTAGTGCTTATGTTTTTTTGCGATCGAACCGATTTGGAGAGGAGTATGTAAAGTTGAGTGCTGTGGTACATTTTGGTTTTGATACTAGTTCTAGTATTACCATTACGAAAGAAGTGATTCAGAAATTAAGAGAAATTTTTAAAGAAGGCTATGCTTATAAAAAAGCAGGTGTGGTGGTAATGGGGTTGAAGCCAGCGAGTAAACATCAAACACGAATGTTTGGAGATGAGAATCCTAAACATCAGTTATTAATGCATACCGTGGATGCATTGAATGGCAAGTTGGGGAAAGGAAAAATAAAATTGGCAAATCAGGATATTAAAGTGACTTGGAAAATGAGGCAGGAACATTTATCTCCTCAGTATACCACCAATTTTAATGATATTATTAGTGTAAATTGTAGAAAATGAGTTTGACGTTTTACAAATATAAATCGGAGGGTTTTGTGGAAGTCCCTTTTGTAGAGGAAGGAATTAAAGCTGGATTTCCTTCTCCTGCCGCAGACTTTGAAGGGAAACGAATTTCTTTGGATAGAGAGTTGATTAAAAACGAAACAGCTACTTTTTTTGCTAGGGTAGATGGAGATTCTATGGTAGATGCTGGTATGGCAAACGGAGATCTATTAGTAGTAGATAGAAGTTTAGAGCCTGTAGATGGTAAAGTAGCGGTTTGTATGTTAGATGGAGAGTTTACCGTAAAGCGTTTACGAGTTACCAAAGAGGGTGTTTACTTGGTTCCCGAAAACTCAGCGTTTAAAGAGATAAAAGTTGAAGAAGATCAGGAGTTGGTGATTTGGGGGATTGTGACGTATGTGGTGAAGAGTGTTTAGTAATAATTGTGTTATGAAAAAGAAAGAAATACAAGAGAATCAGAAAGTGAAATTTAAATTGAGTTTGGTACTAGTAAGTATATTTTTGATATGCTTACTGAGTTATTTTTTAGGTTTGTTTTTTACCGATGGACTATATGTAGGTGGGGATGAATCAGCTTACAATTCTGCTTATAGAAGCAAGATTGATAGTTTACCAATACAATATGTTGCTCAACGAAAAAATAGTCGAGTAGTATGTTATCAAAGAACCAAGATTGTTGATGGTTTCTATATGGAAGAATTACTTTTAACGAACTCTAAGGAAAGTTTAGGTGGTGAAATTTCTATATCGTTACTAAAAAAAGGAACGGTCTTAGTTAAAAAGAGAAAGAGTAATATATTTTATTTTCTAAAGGATGGAAAAAGCTATGCTTTTAAAATAGATACAAACAGAAATGAACGCGGTGAGTTAGAGAAAAAGGTTTGGCCTTGGGAAAGGGTTGAAAATATTTTAGATAAACATTAGTAATTCTACTAAAATTAAATGCTATGAAAGATTTACTTAAGAATAAATATTCTGGATTACTTTTGGTGATACCTTTAGGCCTGTTTTTGCTATGGCAAGTGATTAATAATTATGATGATCAAAAGGAGGTATCTATATATGGTAAGAAGATTATAGGAGAAGTTGTTAAGTTTGATTATGGATCAAGAGGATTTTGTTCAATAGACTATTCTTATTCTGTAGATGGGAAAAAATACCGAGGTTCAGTAGGTGTAACGAAGTTTGACTGTGAAGATGGAACTAAATGTTGTATAGGAAAGAAGTTCTATGTTTATTACTCAAGCAAAAACCCAGAGTATAGTAGAATATATCTGGGTAAATATGAAAAGTATAAAACCTCTGTTGAATTTTTTAAGTAAGCAGTATGACTATTTATTTTTTGTGGTTTTTGAATCCCGACATTATAGTTTAGAAGAGATATTATAACAGGGTATGGAGTTAAGTTATAATAGAGTAGTTTTCTTCATTTTTTTACAAAAAATAGTAGTATTACATTCGTTTTAAATTGCTGAAACAAGATAGGTTGTTGTTTTGTTCTTGTATCGGGAATTGTTTTATAAAAAAGAAAGAGTTTGGGAATAAAATATGCTGTCAGGTCTAAAGAGCTGTTTGAATCACTTTCGGATATTGCAGAAATTGGTGTTGATACCCCTAAAAGCCTAGAAAAAGTTAAGGAATGGATTGTAGAAAGATTAAAAGAAAGCTTACCTCAGGCTCTTTATACAGATACCTTATCTAAAATATCTTTTGAAAATTTAGGGAAAGGGATGGTTGTACATTATTGTCCTAAAGAGAAGAGTAGGGAGCAAAATCCATTTGTAGCTTTTGCAGATATAGATGCTTTGCCTACACATGATGCTTCTGGTGATAGTGAAAAAGGATGGCATGGCTGTGGTCATAACGGACATGCAACGGCACTTGCAACAGCTTTTGTTACGTATGTTATTAATTCTGAAATGAATCTTAATAATAACGTGTTTGCAGAATTTCAATCAGTGTTTTATGGTGGAGAAGAAACAGGAGAGAATCCTCCTTTGATGCTTGACAAAGGATTACTAGATAAGATTCCGAAGAATGCAAAAGTTTTATTTATCCACAATTCCCCAAGAATACCAAAATTTCATGAAATTCCCTTGTTTGTTTTGGGACGTAATGTGTTGTTTGTAGCAAAAGAAGGGGCTGCAATGGCCGGGCGTGATGTGTTGCAAATTAATTTTGAGGAATCGAAAATAGGTGGTTTTGATGGTTTATTCTCTGCAGTTGACTTTTTAAGAGAAGTTAGAGTACAGACAATTGTAAAGACAAGTTTGTTTTCTAAAAAACCGGGGGACTCTTTTCTTCCTGAAAATCTTGTAAAGATTCAACCAGTGGTATTCGAGCGTTCCGAGATTATTTCTGATAGCAACGTAAAAAGAGACGTGAGTTTTACTATTACTGTAAGAGATGAAGATATTACTGATGTGGAGAAAGTTCTAAGTGAACTCCAGCACAATCTATCATTGAGTAATCGAGTGTCAGAAGATATAAAGGTTGATATTAATAGTACCAAGAATCATAAAACTGGGCAAACTAGTTTTACAATAATCTTCAAAGATTTGGCATCGGGACATGGAGGGCTTTCAAGTGCTCCAGAAAAAAACTCAATATATGCAATGGCTGATTTTGTAGTTGGATTGAGAGATAATAGTGTAATCAAAAATTTGATCCATCACAAAACTTTAATTTTAGATAAGATAAATGATACATCCGTTGAAAACTCGTTAACCACCAATTATGCCATAGGTTTTGACATGCGTTACTACGACTTTAACAAACGAACAGAAGTAGTGAAACTAGTTCAAGAAGTGGCAGATCGTATTCAAGCTAATTATGGAAGTGTTGGACTTAGTAATTTTAAACAGACAAAAAAAATGGTTCCTACTATTAACGATGTGTCCGCGGTTAGGGCTTTTCAAAAGAGTACTGGGTTTGTAGGTTGGTTGTCTTCTAAATTTTTAAAGCCTGTTTCTGCATCAGATACCTTTGGGGCTGTTTTAGAAGCAGCTAGAACAAAAGGTCGTACCGATATTAGTGGTGTATATGGTTTAATGGTGTTTAAAAGTCATGGTCCAGCTTTACATGAAAAAGGATATGAATTCCCTTTGCAACATTTAATGAAATTATCAAATGCTATTGTAAAGGCAATTCCAGAAATGACGAAGAAGTCTAGCTAAAGAGGTTGTGTTTAATTGGTGGTGAGATAGTGCAGTAATGTTTAAGGGAAGATCAGGAGTTGGTGATTCAGGGGGGATCTGGTGAAGAGTGTTTGAATAAATTAATTATGGAAATATATATCCCTTTTGCATTTTTTACATGTGCATTTGTATTAAGGTTTTTTGATAAATCTGCTAGAATATATAATCATCACTTTAAACATTATGATGGTAATATTCATAATGTTTATGTGTCGTTACAACGAATGAAGAATGATTTGAAAAATGCTAATATAGATAGTGGTTTAAAAAAAGAAATCCGAAAAGCTATTCTATATAGAAGATTACATTATCTATTTGTTGTGCTTCTTTTTACAAGTATTTTAACTATGTCATTTATTAAAGGTTAGTTAAAAGATAATAAATTTGCTGTTAAGCGATTACTAATTAATCACCACAAAATGATTTTACTAGATTTTAGAAATTGGGAATTTACGACCCAACAAAAGTATTTGCCCAATGCCCAAACAAAATTGGTGCAAGCAGATTTTGATACACTTTCAGAAATAGGAGATTTTACCATTCTAAAAACAGCCATTCCAGTTTCATTGTCAGATTTGTTTTTAAAGAACGAGGGAACTATTGCAGTTTCGTCTGTTAAAGGAATAGAGCGTTTTTACGAGACTTTTGATGCTGTTTTGGAAATTGAAAACAAGGAGGTAGTGGATTATACCGAAGCGGCTGAAGAAGAAGTATATTTTTATGGAAGTAGTAGTTTGGTGGCGAATCATCCTTTTGAAATTGGAATTTGTGGAGTAAATAGCAAAGCGGATGAGTCTTTATTTGAAGAATATTGTGAGGATTTTGAACTCAACCCTTTTTCTTTTGATTTGCCTGAGAGTTTAGATACAGCTGATATTGCTTTTTTTGTGGAGAGCAGGTTATTTATGTGTTTGGATTATGTGAAAGACAAGAAGCTGAAGAAACAGTTGTTTAGCTTACTGAAGAGCAATGGGATTGAACTGGTAACGTTTACCAAAGAACAAGTTGAGCAAGGTGTGTTTAATATGCTGTTGTTAAAAAATGGTCGCTTGGTGATTGTTAAAACAGCTTATGACTTGTTTACTGAAAAGCAAAAAACAGCAATTTCAGATCTTAAGTTGCAGATTGTGGAGCTTCCGTTTTTAGAAGAAGCTAATGTGAAATTAAGAGCTATTCTATTGTAATTTATGAAACGATTCAAAAGATTTTTTTTATTGCTATCGATGGCAATACTTTTTTATAGTTGTGAGTCTAAAGAAGAGTTTAAGCTGACTAAAAATCAAGTAATAGCTTGTGTTGGAGATAGTACTACTCATGGAAAGAAAAAAGGGTATGTAGAGTTTCTACAACATTATATGGATACAAATCATGCTGATTTAAATCTTACTTTTTTGAATTGGGGTAGAGGAGCTGAGACTATTACAGGACTGACAGAAAAACAATACGAAGTTGAATACAAAAGAAAACGTCCTTTCCTATTCGATCGTTTAGATGCTAAATTAGCCAAAGCGAAACAAAAACCAGAGGTTGCTACTTTTTGTTACGGAATAAACTGTGGGAATTCAGGAGCACCATCCAAAGCGTTGTTTGATAAATACCAAAATGGATTGACTCGTTTTTTGGATAAAATGCAACAAGAAAATATCAAAGTTATTTTAATGACACCTCCTCCTTTTAGTCTGGAAGTGGCAAAACAAAATGGTTGGGTAAGAGAACCGTCGGATCATTATTCTTGGAGAAATCCTTATGAACAATACGATGCTGAAGTGGTTCAGGTTTTTAGGGAGATTGTTTTGAATACAAAACACCCAGCCGTGGTAAAAATTATAGACATCCATTCAGCATTAAAAGCAAATGATGCAAGGTGTTATGGTAAAGATCCTATTCATCCAACTCCGAAAGGCTATCAGTTTATGGGAGAAACCTTTGTAAAAGAAATGGAATTGTAAAAAAAATAAGGCTGTCAATTTTGACAGCCTTATTTTTTATTCTTCGTTTATCTCCGAGTTTTCTTGATGTTCAATACTCACTGTGATTTCGTTTTTCTCTTTATCTAATTCTAGATGAATTACATCTCCTTCATTCAGGTTAGAGTTTACAATTTCTTCAGCTAGTAAATCTTCCACATATTTCTGAATTGCTCTCTTTAATGGTCTAGCACCATATTTCTGATCGAAACCTTTGTCTGCAATGTAGTCTTTAGCTTCGTCACTTAAAGTTAACGTGTATCCTAAATCTTGAATTCGGTTAATCAACTTAGACAATTCAATATCAATAATTTTGTGAATTTCTTCACGTTCTAAAGCGTTGAATAAAATTACATCGTCTATTCTGTTTAAGAATTCAGGAGCAAACGATTTCTTTAAAGCACTTTCTATAATGCCCTTAATATGTTCGTGCTCTTGTTCTTTTTTAGAAGTAGTACCAAAACCTACACCAGAACCAAAGTCTTTAACCTGACGTGCACCAATATTAGAAGTCATAATAATTATGGTATTTCTAAAATCAATTTTACGACCTAAACTATCTGTTACATATCCATCGTCTAAGATTTGTAACAACATATTAAATACATCTGGGTGTGCTTTTTCAATTTCGTCTAATAAAACAATAGAGTAAGGTTTTCTTCTAACTTTTTCTGTTAATTGTCCACCTTCTTCGTAACCAACGTATCCTGGAGGTGCACCTACTAATCTAGAGATTGCAAATTTCTCCATGTACTCACTCATGTCTATACGAATCAAAGCATCGTCAGAGTCAAACATTTCTGAAGCTAGTATTTTAGCCAATTGCGTTTTACCAACTCCTGTTTGCCCTAAAAAGATAAATGACCCAATAGGCTTATTAGGATCTTTTAATCCAACACGGTTACGTTGTATTGCTTTTATGACCTTAGCAACAGCTTCATCTTGACCAATTACTTTTCCTTTTATAGTATTCGGTAATTCTTTTAACTTACTACTTTCTGCTTCGGCAACTCTGTTTACGGGAATTCCGGTCATCATAGAAACAACTTCTGCAACATTTTCTTCTGTTACAGTTTGTCTGTTTTCTTTGGCACTTTCTTCCCATTGTTGTTGCGCAGATGCTAAAGCAGCTTCCATGTTTTTTTCATCATCACGTAACTTAGCAGCCTCCTCATATTTTTGTCCGCTAACTGCTTTGGTCTTTTTGTCCTTTATGTTTTCTAACTCAGCTTCTAGTTTGATGATTTGTTTAGGAACTACAATATTTGTAATGTGAATTCTAGATCCTGCTTCGTCTAAAGCATCAATAGCCTTGTCTGGTAAAAAACGATCGGTCATGTAACGATTGGTTAATTTTACACAAGCTTCAATAGCCGCTTCGGTAAAAATAACATTGTGATGATCTTCGTATCTTCCTTTAATATTGTGTAAAATCTGTACTGTTTCTTCTTCAGATGTAGGCTCTACAATTACTTTTTGGAAACGTCTTTCTAAAGCTCCATCCTTTTCAATATTCTGACGGTACTCATCCAAAGTAGTGGCACCAATACATTGAATTTCACCTCTAGCCAAAGCGGGTTTTAACATGTTTGATGCATCTAAAGATCCAGTAGCACCACCAGCTCCAACGATAGTGTGAATTTCATCAATAAACAGAATAATGTCGTCGTTTTTTTCCAGTTCATTCATCAACGCTTTCATACGTTCTTCAAACTGACCTCTGTACTTAGTACCAGCAACTAAACTGGCTAAGTCTAAGGAAACTACACGTTTGTTAAATAAAATCCTAGAAACTTTACGTTGAACAATTCTTAAAGCAAGTCCTTCTGCAATGGCAGATTTTCCAACTCCAGGTTCCCCAATTAACATAGGGTTGTTCTTTTTTCTACGACTTAAAATTTGAGAAACACGTTCAATTTCTTCGTTACGACCTACTACAGGGTCTAGTTTTTCGGTTTCAGCTAAAAAGGTTAAATCTCTACCAAAATTATCTAATACAGGTGTTTTAGATTTTTTGTTTTGACTTCCTCCTTGTTGTTGGCTTCTTTCAAAAGCACCAGAGTTTCCTCCAGACGGAAAGTCTTGCGAACTTTCGTTTGTAGGGTTGTTAAAAGCATCGTCTATTTCTTCACTAAAATCCTCAGTGTCTCCGTTGTTTAATTGTTTGTATAACGATTTTACATCATTGTAATTAATGTGTAGTTTGTCTAATATCTTCGTAATAGGGTCGTTTTCATTACGTAAAATACATAGCAATAGTAGCGCAGTGTCTACCGTAGTACTATTATACAAACGCGCTTCTAAAAACGTTGATTTTAACGCTTTTTCGGCTTGCTTAGTAAGGTGTAAGTTTTTTCTTTCACCTGCTGGGATAGGTAAGCTAGAAATAGGATGTAACGCTTCTACCTTGTGTTTTAAATACTCAAGGTTTACATCTAAAGCTAATAGCATATCATTAGCTTTACTTGTCTGATTTCTAATGATACCTAACATTAAATGTTCTGTACCAATAAAGTCATGACCTAGTCTGATAGCTTCTTCTTTACTGAAACCAATCACATCTTTTACTTCTTTTGAGAAATTATCATCCATATTCTATCGGTTTTATGATTAGGTTCTACGTAAATTTAGTAGATTTTTTTTAGATAAATTACAAATAACCTGCCATTCTCAAAATAAGACAATTTGACAAGAAAACAAAATGTTGAAAATCAGTTTTTTTCCAGTTTATAAACGATATAAATATTATCAAACTGATACAAAGAATGTTAATAACTTATGTCTAAATTACCTTCTAGATTGACTTGTGAAATCAATGAAAAGGTGTAAATTGCTACGTTGATAATAAAAAAATAACTTAAGATTAATATACATGGTAGAAGGAGAAAAGCTGATCCCGATTAATATAGAAGAGCAGATGAAATCTGCGTATATTGATTACTCTATGTCTGTAATTGTGTCGCGTGCACTGCCAGATGTTAGAGATGGATTAAAGCCGGTACACAGGCGTGTTCTTTTTGGAATGCATGAGCTAGGAATTAAATCTACAGGGGCTTACAAAAAGTCTGCGAGAGTTGTAGGAGAAGTATTAGGAAAGTATCACCCCCACGGAGATACATCGGTATATGATTCAATGGTACGTATGGCTCAGGACTGGAGCGTACGTTACATGATGGTTGATGGACAAGGTAACTTTGGGTCTGTTGATGGAGATAGCCCGGCAGCAATGCGTTATACTGAGGTTAGAATGCAGAAGATATCAGAAGAAATGTTATCTGATATTGAGAAGGAGACCATTGATTACAAGTTGAACTTTGATGATACCTTGAATGAGCCAACGGTTTTGCCAACGCGTATACCTAACTTATTGGTAAACGGAGCTTCTGGTATTGCAGTAGGTATGGCTACGAATATGGCACCTCATAATTTAACTGAAGTCATAAACGGTACCGTTGCTTATATAGAAAATAGAGAGATAGAAATAGATGGGTTAATGGAGTATATAAAAGCTCCAGATTTTCCTACAGGAGGTACCATTTATGGATATGACGGTGTAAAAGATGCTTTTCATACAGGAAGAGGTAAGATTGTAATGCGTGCCAAAGCTACTTTTGAAGAAGTTAAAGGTAGAGATTGCATTATTGTAACCGAAATACCTTATTTGGTGAACAAGGCAGAAATGATTAAAAAAACTGCTGAGTTAGTTAACGAGAAAAAGTTAGAAGGTATTGCAAATATTCGCGATGAGTCTGACCGTAAGGGAATGCGCGTTGTGTACGTTTTAAAGAAAGATGCTATTCCAAACATCGTTCTAAACAAACTATACAAGTATACTTCTTTACAAACTTCTTTTAGTGTTAACAATATTGCTTTGGTAAATGGTAAGCCAGAGATGTTGAATTTAAAAGATTTAATTCATCACTTTGTAGAGCACAGACACGAGGTAGTTACTCGTAGAACAGAATTCGATTTAAAGAAAGCAGAAGATAGAGCTCACATATTAGAAGGGTTAATTATTGCTTCGGATAATATTGATGAAGTAATCAAATTAATTCGTGGATCTAAAAGTCAAGACGAAGCTCGTGAAAAGTTAATGGCTCGTTTTGAGTTAACCGAAGTTCAGGCAAGAGCTATTGTAGCAATGCGTTTAGGGCAGTTAACAGGACTAGAGCAAGATAAGTTACGTGCAGAATACGATGACTTAATGACTTTAATTGCTGATTTAAAAGATATCTTGGCAAGTGAACCAAGAAGAATGGAGATTATTAAGAACGAATTAATTGCTATTAAAGAAAAATATGGTGATGAAAGACGTTCTGTAATAGAATATGCAGGAGGAGATATGAGAATTGAGGATATGATTCCTGATTCTAAAGTAGTAGTTACTATTTCTCATGCTGGATATGTAAAGAGAACTCCATTATCTGAATATAAAACTCAAAACAGAGGTGGTAAAGGACAAAAAGGTGTGGCAACAAGAAACGAAGATTTCTTAGAGCACTTATTTGTGGGAACTAACCACCAGTATATGATGTTTTTTACGCAAAAAGGAAAAGTATTCTGGATGCGTGTGTACGAAATTCCAGAAGGAACTAAGGTATCTAAAGGTAGAGCGTTACAGAACTTAATCAACATAGAGAATGATGATAAAGTAAAAGCATTCTTGGTAACTCAAGATCTTAAAGATGAGGAGTACATCAATAGTCACTATGTGATTATGGCTACTAAAAAAGGACAAGTTAAAAAGACTTCTTTAGAGCAATACTCAAGACCAAGAACAAATGGGGTACAAGCCATTACCATTAAGGAGGAAGATGAATTACTAGAAGCTAGATTGACAAATGGTGAAAGCCAAGTGATGTTGGCATTAAAGTCTGGTAAGACAATTCGTTTTGAAGAAGAGAAAACAAGACCAATGGGAAGAACTGCATCTGGAGTTAGAGGTATTACCTTGGCTCATGATGAGGATGAAGTAATTGGTATGGTTTCTGTACAAGATATGGAAAGCGATATCTTAGTAGTATCTGAAAAAGGATATGGAAAACGTTCTAAATTAGACGACTATCGTATTACAAACAGAGGTGGTAAAGGAGTTAAAACCTTAAACATTTCTGATAAAACAGGAGAGTTGGTAGCTATTAAAAACGTTTCGGATAGTGATGATTTAATGATTATTAATAAGTCTGGAATTACCATTAGAATGGATGTTGACCAACTAAGAGTTATGGGTAGAGCAACACAAGGAGTTAAATTAATTAATATTAAAGATAACGACTCTATTGCTGCTGTAGCTAAGGTGATGAAAGATGATGAGGAGGTAGAAGTTGAAGGAGAAGTAAATGATGCTGAAACTTCTGGAGAAGGGACTATTGAAACTAATCAAGAATCATAAATAATCAAAAATGAAAAAAGTAGCAGTACTTGTTTTGAGTTTGGGGATCTCACTTTCCTCAGTAGCTCAAAAGAAGGAATTAAAAAAGGCAGCTAAATTAGTAAAGTCCTTTAAAGTAGGAGAGGCTAATAAAGCATTAGCAGCTCTTAAAGAAACTGTAAAAGGTACTGAATATGAATCTCAGTATTATTTCCTAAAAGGAAAGAACTTTTATGGTAAAATGAACAAGAAGAACTACGGAAAAGCTTACAAAGAGTTTTATAAAGCGGTTCAGATAGAAGCTGAAAAAGGGCAAAAAGAATATTCTGAAAAGTCTATAGGCTACATGGAAGGAATCTCTGATTTTTATTTTAACAAGTACTCTGCTGCTGTAAAGAATAAGAACAATGAAGAGGCTGGAAAAATAATGGAAAGATATTCTTACCTAACTCCTCAGAGAAGAGATATTTTAAGATTGGCTTTGTTGAATTATCAAGAGGCTAAGAATAACGAAAAAATGGCAGAAGTTTTAGAGTTATTATTAAAAAAGGAAAAAGGAAATACTCTTTATATTGCTAAGAATGTTCACATGAACAAAGAGGATGAGTTTTTTACAAAAGCAGCAAGAGATCTTGCAGTAAAAATTAAAACTCACGAAGCACCAAGAGAGGAAAAAACTGAAAAACCAGCAAGATTAGAATATTTAAACTTATTGGTTAGAGTTTATCACCAATCTGGAAAATCTGATAAAGTATTAGCAACTTTAGAAAGAGCTAAAAAAGAGTTTCCTAAAAACGCAAAGATATATAAGGACTATGCTTCTATTGTTTACGCAGGAGGAGATAAGCAAGCTTATTTAAAAGCGTTAGAGGAAGCATTAAAGATAGATCCAGTAGATAAAGATTTGTGGTTTAACTATGGTGTAATTAGTCAAGATTTAAAATTGACTGAGAAAGCAGTTTCAGCTTACGAGAAAGTAACAGAAATAGACCCTAACTACAGAGGGGCATACATCAACAAAGGTTTAACAATCTTAGCAGAAGAGCAGTCTTTAATTGATGAATTAAATAACAATTTAAGAAATAGAAAAAAGTACAAAGAGATTGATGCGAAAATCAAAGCAATGTACTTAAGAGCTATACCTGCTTTTGAAAAAGCAAATGAATTAAAAGCAGATGAAGGTATTAAAGCGAGTTTGATTAATTTGTACAATTCTGTTGGACAAAAAGATAAAGCTGCAGCTTTAAAATAGTTTTAAAATTTTGAATTTGTTAAGCCCTGTCAACAATGTTGATGGGGCTTTTTCTTTTTATAAAATCATCAAAATTCCTTATATTTAAGTAACTCCAATTTTTTTAAAATGATTTCAAAGAAAGTAAATTCTGCAAGTGAAGCCTTACGAGATTTAGAGAGTAATATGACTCTTTTGGTAGGTGGTTTTGGCCTTTGTGGTATTCCCGAAAATTGTATAGATGAAATGGTTCGCTTGGATGTAAAAAAGCTTACCTGTGTTTCTAATAATGCTGGAGTAGATGATTTTGGTTTGGGGCTATTGCTTCAAAATAAACAAATAAAAAAAATGGTGTCTTCTTATGTTGGTGAAAATGCAGAGTTTGAGAGGCAAATGTTAAATGGAGATTTAGAGGTGGAATTGATTCCGCAAGGAACTTTAGCCGAAAGATGTCGTTCTGCTAAATTTGGAATTCCGGCTTTTTTTACGCCTGCAGGTGTAGGAACAGAGGTAGCAGAAGGAAAAGAAATTAGAGTATTTAACGGGAAAAAGTATTTGTTAGAATATGCTGCAGAGGCAGATTTTGCCATTATAAAAGCTTGGAAAGGTGATGAAGCTGGGAATATAGTCTTTAAAGGAACTGCTCGTAATTTCAATCAGGCAATGTGTGGAGCAGCTAGAATAAATGTAGTAGAAGTAGAAGAATTAGTTCCTGTTGGGGCTTTAGATCCTAATGAAATTCATGTGCCAGGAGTATTTGTACAGCGAATATTTAAAGGAGAGCAATATGAAAAGAGAATAGAAAAATTAACCTTATCGGAATAGTATGTTAACCAAAGAACAAATAGCACAGCGTATCTCTAAAGAGTTACAAGACGGGTTTTATGTAAACCTAGGAATTGGGATTCCTACTTTGGTAGCAAACTATGTTCCTACGGATATAAATGTTGAATTCCAAAGTGAAAATGGAGTTTTGGGAATGGGACCTTTTCCAACAAAAGAAAATGTGGATGCGGATTTAATTAATGCAGGGAAACAAACCATAACAACATTGCCAGGAGCTTCTTTTTTTGATTCAGCGTTGAGTTTTGGGATGATACGAGGACAACATATAGACTTAACCGTATTAGGAGCTATGGAGGTCTCTCAGAATGGAGATATTGCCAACTGGAAAATTCCTGGTAAAATGGTAAAAGGAATGGGTGGGGCTATGGATTTGGTGGCTAGTGCCGAGAACATTATTGTGGCAATGATGCATACCAATAAAAAAGGAGATTCTAAGTTGTTAAAGCAATGTAGTTTGCCGTTAACAGGGGTGAATTGCGTTACCAAAATAGTAACCAATTTGGCTATGTTAACTGTGGAGAACAATCAATTTGTATTACACGAAACCGCTCCTGGTGTAAGTGTAGATTATATTAAGAGTGTTACGGCCGGAGATTTGGTAGTGGCTAAATCTTGTAAACAAATGGAGTTTTAGAGGGTTTTGTTTCTGTATTCTCTAGGTGTCATTTGAGTATATTTTTTAAACTGTCTGTGGAAAAAAGATAGATTTTCGTACCCACATTTAGCACCAATCTCAAATAGTTTATCATCCGTTTCTTGTAGTAATATACAGGCTTTTCTAACTCTAAATTCATTTAGGTAGTTTGTAAACGATTTTTTGAATTGTTTTTTAAAGTATTTACAAAATGCACCTTCTGTCATAAATGTAATATCAGTCATGTCCTTTATACAAATCTTCTCAGAATAACTAGCATCTATATGGTCTAAAATTGCTTTGATTCGAGTGTCTGTTTTTTTAGAATACTGACTTGCATTTTCTTTTACAGAGAGTAAGAATTTGCTTTTGCAATTTGCTAGTTCGTTTAAAATATCTAACAGTTCTATAAATTTTTTCCCGGCTTCTAGTTCAGCCATTTTTTTAATTCTTTCGCCCATTCTAAGATTAAAACTAGGGTTGGTAAACTTAATACCAACCTCTGATTGATGAATGAGTTGTTGTATGTTTTGTAAGTCAAGATTACTATCCAAAAGATTTTTAAAAACAGACTCATTCCACTGTATACAACTAGAAATAGCACCGTTTTTATAATCGGTGTCGTTTTTCCAACAGTGGGGAACGTTTTTACCTATCAATACCAAATCTCCTTTGGTAAAATTATCTATATGATTTCCTACGTGACGTATGCCACTACTTTTTAAAATATAGGTCAATTCTAAATCTTCGTGATAATGCCAAGGTGTAGTAAAAGATTCATTCTGATAAATATAGGCATATATAGAGCCTTTTAGCTCATGCGGTATATGTTCTAGGTGTGGTTTCATCTTTTAAGCGTATTTCCATTTTAAAAATAAACAAAATAGTACATGTTTTTGGCTAATTAACATTTAATGTTGACTTCTTCTCATTTATATATTTGATAAAAAGATATTTTAGTATGAAAATATTGTGTAGCGGTTTAAATGTGGTTGATTTATTGGTGAAATCTCCATCTAAAATCAAAATAGGACATAAGAATGAGTCTGAGCAAATTGTAGTACAAGGAGGTGCTCCTGCAGGGAATGCTGCATGTGGTTTGGCTTCTTTAGGTCATGAGGTTTACCTGTTAGGGTATTTAGGAGACAATCCTATGAGTTTGGTTGCTAAAAGCGAGTTGGTAAAGCGTGGAGTAAGAGAAGATTTCCTTTTTTCGAAAACAGAAGCTTCACCAGCTATTGCTATTGTTCAAATTGATGAAAAGGGAGAAAGAACGGTGTTGTATTCTATGGATAGTTATATACCATTTAGTCCTGCGGATGTTGATGAAGAACAGTTAAAGGAATTTGATTTGTTTTTAGTGGATGGATACGATACGGAAATCAATCTGCACTTATTAAAAGTAGCCCAGAAATACGGGATAAAAACGGTGTTAGATATGGAAAGTGCGGACGAAGCATTAATGAAAGAAATGTTGGCTTTAAGTACCGATCCTATTTTACCATTAGAAGCTGCACAAAACCTAACTGGAAAAGAAAATGCAGAAGACTGCTTGTTGGCTGGTATCCAATTAACAAAAGGACAGTTGATAATTACAGATGGAGTAAATGGTTCTTATGCATTGGTAAATGATGATTTAGTTCATCAAGCTGCATATAAGGTGAAGGTAGTAGATACTACAGGTTGTGGAGATGCTTTTCATGCAGCCTATGCTTCTGCTTTGTTAGAAGGTTTATCGGTAAAAGATAGAATGCAGTATGCTAGTTTTTTTGCATCTAAGGTAGCAGAGCATTTTGGGGGTAGATCTTATTTTCCCAGTAAGGAATATATGGAAGCGAATTGTGATTTATCAGTGACACATTAAAAAAATATAGATATGGAAGTAGTAAACAATGTATCGGTAGAAAACGGAATTGTAAGTCACTTATTCGAAAAAGTGATTGCACCAGCAAAGCCTGCTTATGTAGCAAAAATAGCATTGGTGGGAATAGGGTTAGAAGAACATTTTGATTGGGAATCTATTTTAGAAAACTATGAAACGTCTAAAGGAATTTTAAGTACAGTTTTACCAAAAGAAAGATTCCAATTAATTACCTCGGAAAAGCCTTTGCAAACCAAAGAAGAAATTTATAGTTGGTTGCAAAGTATGCATGCAGAAAATATAGATGGATTAATTATTTACCAAGCATCTTTTATTGCAGGAGATGTAGCTGCTACCATTGCCCGTTGGTTAAATCAGAATGTGATTCCTGTATTAAGCTGGTCTCATGATGAAGTTACGGGAGGTAGATTGTCTAACAACCGTTTGTGTGGGCAGAACTTTTTACTGAATGTTTTTAATTCTTGTGGGGTAAAATATTCTTGGTTGTTTGAGTCCCCAGAGGATCCGGATTTTAAGGAGAATATTCTAAAGTTTGTAAAATCGGTCTATGTTAAGGGTTCTATTAACCAAAGAGCGGTGGGAATGATTGGTGGTTTCCGTGTTCCTGGTTTTTACGATTGTGAACTGAACGAACTCGCCTTGCTAAACCGTTATGGAATTAAGGTAGACCGTATCGATTTTCAGACGGTTTGGCAACATGGGGCTAAATTCTCAGATGCAATTATTCAAGAAATTAAAGTAGAATTGTTAAATCATACTTTGTGTAAATACAATAACGTGTTGGATGAACAGATTGATAAGTCAATACGTTTGTCTTTGGCAATTGCAGATTATGCTAGGGTACACGATTATTTAGGGATTGGTCTAAAAAACTGGCCGGAACTATTCGATCATTATGGAATTGCAGGAGATGGGGCAGGAGCCTTGGTACAAGATATAGGAATTCCAGTTGCAGATGAGTCTGATATGGGAGCTCTGTTAACGATGATTGTTATGAATCAGTTAAGTTTTGAAGAAGCAATTCCAACCTTGGTGGATTTATCACTCATCAACAAAAATAACAACCGTATTGGTTTTTGGCATTGTGGTGGAGCACCTACCAAATTGATTAATGAGCGTACGGGTTATGAGGTAAGAAATCATAGTATTCTAGAAAACTATAGTATAGAAAGTAGTATGGGAATGTTATTGGAATTTTTACAGAAAGAAGGACCTATAACGGTGGCTAAATATCAATATCCAGATGCAGGAAAAGCATTGGTGTGGGAGGGAGTTATAGAAACTTCGGAAATGGCATTTAGAGGAAGTTATGCAGAAGTAGTACCTAAAAAACACGAAGTAGGTTCCATTTTAAATGCAGTGTTGAACAATGGTTTAGACCATCACTGGATTTTAGGAAGAGGTTTCTTACAAAAGGATTTAGATGAACTAAACCACTGGTTAGGAGTTAAAAATGTAAAAATAGAATCAGACAAAAATCAACTATATGGACACAGTAATTAAAGAAGAAAAAAAGGTGATTTACAATCAATCTTACGACAGTTTGCAGGAGTTGTTTGTAGATTATAGAGCTACACAACGTTGTTTGCCAGCATTCAACGTAAACGATACCTACGATTTAAAAGCAGTAGTAGAAGCTGCTGAGGAATTGGACACACATGTAATGGTAATGACCTATCCGCCAGTAGCAGAGCTGAATACTCCAGAGGTTTTTAGATCGGTAGTAGATGGGTTTAAAAAATTAGCCAAAAATAATATCTTCTTGCATTTAGACCACAGTACCTCGGTAGCACTATGTAAAAGAGCCATAGATGCAGGTTACGATTCTGTCATGTTCGATGGTTCTCAATTGCCGTTGGAAGAAAATATTCGTCAAACCAAAGAAGTAGTGGAGTATGCCCATACTCGTGGAGTAGTGGTAGAAGCTGAGATAGGGAAAATTATGGGTAGAGGCGTAGAGGTAAAATCTGAGAATGACTTTTTAGCCGATGTGGGTGAAGTAACCCAGTTATTTAAAGCTACAGGAGTAGATTTAATGGCTGTTGGTATTGGTACCGCACATGGTTTTACACCAGAAGAACCAAAAATACACTTTGATAGATTGCAAGAAATTGCTGCTGCGATTCCTGCTCCGTTGGTATTACACGGAGGTACTGGAATTCCAGATGCGGATATTCAGAAATCTATTACCATGGGGATGAGTAAGATTAACATTGGAACAATAGTGCATACAACCTATATGCAAAATGCTTTTGAAGAAATTAAAAAAGCGGGTGCAGGAGCGTATCCTCCATTTGTAATGAAAGAAGTGTTGCCAAAAATTAAAGCAGTAGTAAAAGACCGATTGAAAGCGGTGAATAGTAATTAGTTGTTAGATAGTTGTATAGTGATTTGGGTTGAGCTATACGTTTAGTTGTTGAAAACAGCAATTCTTGTTAAAAGGATTGCTGTTTTTATTTATAGTACTTAAAAGAATTAATTAAGTCTCTTTTTATAATTTCAATGGTGTCTTTGTCCTTGTGCATAAAGACATAATTACTGTTTGCGGTAATTACATTATAGTCTTTATACTTTGTGTTTAATTCTTTTGAACTAAATACAACTATGTATTTATTATCTCCTAATTTAGTTTTGTGGAAATCACTTATTGAGTTTGATATTATAATGGCAAAAAATATCTTAGAGAACAATAAAATTGATAAACTACTAGCTTTCCCTTCAATATATGGGAATAAGAACTTTCGTACAAGAAAACTAAATAATAAAAATATAGGAACAAATGAAAAGCTATAAAGGATGTCTGAGCTATAATAAGAACAAATAGTGTAAAAGACAATTAATGTAAAAAACATCCTAAAGCCTTTTTGTTCTTCTTTTTTTTGATTTTTAGTGTTTTTAAAATGACCAATGTTTTTGTTTATATCCACCAGTAGGTATAAGAAGCTGGCCAAAGAAATTAGTCCCGCAATGATAGCAATTCCAATTTGTTTAGCTGAAACGATTATATAGTCAGATACATTAAAGTAATTAGATATATCAATTCTATAAAGACCAAATAAAATTTGATTATATATATATCCTCCACAAAATATAAGAGTAGATAGTAGAGTAAGATACGATAAGGTTTTTTGAATAGTTATATTGAATTTTAAAGTAGATCTTTCAATTATTATGTCTAGATCAGGCTTGATAAATTCTTTTAGAATTTTTTTTATTTTTTTAACTGATTGGGTATCTATATTTTCAATTAAAACTTTTTTAGGAGACAACTTTATGTTGGAAGTTTCTTTATTAAGAGTTGATTTTAATTTGGAGTCTATCTTAATGTATAGATCTAAAAGCTGGAGTATCTTTTCATCCTTTTCACATTTTGAAATTAGTTCTTTGAGTTTTTTTTCTTTTTTTTCTAAAGATTTAATATCTAATAAAAAATAAGTGATAAAGGAAACGTCATTATCATTTTCAGTGTTATGCCCAAAAGTTTTGTATTTGGCTATCCTTCTAACTCTTATAGAGATAAGAAATACTATAAAGTCTTTTAGTTCTATAGTTTTTTTAAAATTCCTTACCGTTAGATGAAGTCTTGTTTGATATAATATTTTTAGGAGTTTCTTAATCAATTTTTAAGTTTTTAATTTCTAAAATATGAAAAAGAATCTTAAAAAAGTATAAGGTTTACACAATCTTCTTAATCACTCTCAGTTTATGAGAATGTTTACGTGTATCTACGTTGTAAATTCCAGAATGGTCAATTCTATCAATACGAACTTTTCCGTGGGCATGAATAATATGATGATCTGCCATCATAATTCCAACATGAGTAATAATTCCTTCTTCGTTATCAAAAAAAGCCAAATCACCAGGTTCACTTTCTTCTATAAAGCTCAATACCTCGCCTTGCGTAGCTTGGTCTTTGGCATCTCTTTGCAAAGAATAACCGTTTAGCTTGTAAACCAATTGAGTCAACCCAGAACAATCTATTCCTAAAGGAGATTTTCCACCCCATAAGTAAGGAGTGTTTAAAAACTGCAAAGCAGTAGCTACTAAATTCTCTTTGGCTTGTTTTCCAGAGATCACATCACCGTCTATAGAAAAAGTTTCTTCGCCAATTATAAATGTATCGTTTTGATATGTTGGTAAATGAGAACCAATTAATACGTGTGTTAGTAACTGTTGGTTGTTTTCTGCAAAGTTTATTAAATCGTTAGAAAGAACCAAGGGTTTTTTATCTAAGCTTAAAAAATCATCTTTTGTAAGTAAGAGGTATTGCTTGTTGTCTATCCAACCTTCGTAATTATCAAAAGCCAATCTAATTTTACTCCATTTTTTACGGATTTCTAATACTTTAAAATGCTCACCCAACAATATCTGAGAAACCATTTCGGAAGCATCCGATGGTTCTAATCTTAAAGGAACAACACTTAAGTTGCAAATACCGTAATCCATGAAAATTAACTAGGCTCTGTTTTTAATAATCATTGCGGTAGCACCACCACCGCCATTGCAAATTGCAGCAAGACCATAAGTTGCTTGCTGTTGTTTTAAAATATGTACCAAAGAAACAACAATTCTTGCACCTGAGCAACCCAGCGGATGTCCAATTGCTACTGCACCTCCATTTAAGTTAATTTTTTCTAATGGGATGTTTAGCAATTTAGCATTGGCAATTCCTACCACAGAAAAGGCTTCGTTGAACTCAAAACAGTCAATATCACGAGTCTTTAAACCTGCTTTTTTTAGAACAGCCTCTGTTGCTTTGGCTGGAGCTGTGGTAAAATGTTCGGGTGCTGTATTGGCATCTTCATAAGCAATAATTTCGGCTAAGGGTTTAAGGTTTAGTTCTTGTGCTTTTTCTTCGGACATAATAAGTAGAGCGGCAGCACCGTCGTTTAAGGTAGACGCATTGGCAGCAGTTACGGTTCCGTCTTTGCTAAAAGCGGGTCTTAATTGGGGGAATTTTTCAGGACGAAAATTTAAAAACTCTTCGTCTTTGTCTATAGAGATTTCGTTTCCTTTTCGGTCTTTATATATAACAGGAGAAATTTCATCGTTAAATCTTCCGTCTTCTTGTGCTTTTCTAGACTTTTTATAAGAAGCTATGGCAAAAGCATCTTGCTCTTCTCTAGAAATGTTGTGAGTTGTTGCACATAAATCACCACAAACGCCCATGTGTTGTTGGTCGTACACGTTGGTTAACCCATCTAGCAACAGTCCGTCTTGTAGAGTCTGATTTCCAAACTTAATTCCATTTCTTTGATGAATATAGTGAGGTACCAAAGACATGTTTTCCATTCCACCAGCCAATACAATCTCTCTGTCTTCTGCTTTAATTGCCTGTGCGGCCATACTAATTGCTTTCATTCCCGATGCACATACTTTATTAATGGTAGTGCATGGAATTTCATCGTGTAAACCCGAAAATTTAGCAGCTTGTTTTGCGGGTGCCTGCCCGATGCCTGCTTGTAGTACATTTCCTAAATATACTTCTTGAATTTGTGTAGGGTTAAGGTTGCTTTTTTTTAGAACTCCTTTAATAGCATTGGCAGCCAATTTGGGTGCAGAAATATGTGATAAACTCCCCAGAAATGATCCAATAGGGGTTCTCTGAGCGGCAACAATTACGATTTTTTTACTCATAGCTGAATCGGATTAGTAGACTTTAATTTACAAAAATTAATTGTTTATTTTTGGGTTACATCAAAATCATTGAATGAAAAATATCATCAACCGTATCTATCAAAATCAATCTGTTATTTTTAAGGTTTTTCTCTTTGTAACAGTGGTGTTTTCTATAGTTTACTTTTTTCCAAAAGGGGGGAAATTTAAGTATGAATTTCAGAAAGGAAAGCCGTGGCAGTACGAAACTTACCAAGCCCCGTTTGATTTTGCAATTCAGAAAAGCCCAGAAGAAATTCAAAAAGCAAAAGAGGAGTTGGAGATGAATTCCAACGTATATTTTGAGAATAGGGAAGTGGTGGTGTCTGAAGTACAAAAAAAGTTCTCTGAATATTACGATGAAACAGTAAAAAATAAAGGATTTAACTTAAGAATTGAATCCCCTATTTATAAAAAGACAGCTCAAGATTTAATAAAATACATTTACAAACGTGGTTTTGTTGATACAAGTGAAAAGGATATTTTTTCTGTTGATAAAGTAATTTTTTTAAGGAGAGGGCAAGAGGTAACAGAAGTTGAGTATGGAACTTTTGTAACTCCTAATGAAATTCTTCCGCTGATTAATAGAACGCTACGAGATCAGATGGATTATGAGTATAAAAGTATTATTACCAATATCCTGACAGATGTTTTAGTGCCTAATATTTTTTACGATGCAAAGTATACTCAAAAAGACTTAAAAGAGGCTTTAGAATCAATCTCTTACACCAAAGGAAAGGTTACTGCAAAAGAATTGATTATTGCTAGGGGAGATATTGTAGAAGGTAAAAAACTAGAAGTCTTAAATTCTTTAAAGGGAGAGTATGCTTCTCAAATATGGACCAAGAAAAACTATTTATGGATTCTTTCGGGTTATATTATTTTGGTATCCTTGGCAATGGGGATATTAATGTTGTTCTTATATAAGGATAGAAAGCATGTTTTTGAAAACAATACGCATGTTACCTTTATCTTCTTAAATGTTTTATCGATGGTGTTTTTAGAAACATTTATTATAAAGCAGATGTCGGAATACTTATATGTAGTACCAGTTTGTATTTTACCCATTGTTTTAAAAACCTTTTTTGATTCTAGGTTGGCAATGTTTGCGTATTCTGTAATGGTAATAATGCTTGGTTTTGTAGTTCCTAACAGTTTTGAGTATATCTATTTACAGATTATTGCTGGTTTTGTTACTATTTTAACTGTCTCTGATATTCATAAAAGAGGAAACTTATTTATTGCTGTTATTAAGATAACCTTGGTGTATATGTTAACGTATTTAGCATTCTTTATCATTCATGAAGGAGGAATCAATCAAATTAAGATTAGCTATTTTGGTTTGTTTGCGTTAAATGGGGTATTGTCTTTCTTGTCTGTATTCTTAATTTGGCTGTACGAGAAGTTGTTTGGGTTGGTTTCTGATATTACTTTATTAGAGTTGTCTAGTACAAATAGCGAATTGTTAAAAGAGTTAAGTGAGAAAGCACCAGGGACTTTTCAGCACTCTATGCAGGTAGCTAATTTGGCAGAAGCAGCAGCAAATGAGATTGGAGCGAATGTTATGTTAACCAAAACAGGTGCTTTGTATCATGATATAGGTAAGATGTTAGACCCTTTCTATTTTACAGAAAACCAAGCCACCAATATGAATCCGCACAATGAATTGCCACCTAAAGAAAGTGCAGACATTATTATAGGACATGTAATTAACGGAATAGAATTGGCGAAGAAACATAGATTGCCAGATAGAATTATTGATTTTATTAGAACGCATCATGGAACTAGTTTGGTGTATTATTTTTATAAGAAAGAAATAGATGCCAATCCTGATGTTGAGGTGAGTATTGAGGATTTTCAATATCCTGGACCCGTTCCGTTTTCTAAGGAAACAAGTATTTTAATGATGTGTGATGCAGCCGAAGCAGCCTCTAAAAGTTTATCAAAACCGAACTCTGTTGCTATAGATAATTTAGTAGATAAGATTATTGAGAAGCAAAAGGCCGATGGGCAGTTTTTAAACGCAAACATCACATTACGAGAGATTGAGAGTGTAAAGAAGGTGATTCAGAAAAAACTAAAAAACATATATCAGCTAAGAATTGAATATCCTGAATAAAAAAACTAAAAAAAACTTTGTGAGAACTTAAGGAAACTTATATATTTGCACTCGCTAAACAAAGTACGATAGTGCTTTTGGAGAGGTGGCAGAGTGGTAATGCAGCAGCCTGCTAAGCTGTCATCGTTTTTCGATGCGCGGGTTCGAGTCCCGCTCTCTCCGCCAGAAAATTTTGATGACAATTCGGGGTGTAGCGTAGCCCGGTCATCGCGCCTCGTTTGGGACGAGGAGGTCGCAGGTTCGAATCCTGCCACCCCGACACAATTAGGTCGCGTAGCTCAGCTGGATAGAGCATCTGCCTTCTAAGCAGACGGTCACAGGTTCGAATCCTGTCGCGATCACATAAAGCCTAGCAATTTGCTAGGCTTTTTTGTTTTTAATAATTACTTCAGTTTTAATTGCGGTTTGATCCTTTTTGTTGACTCTTTCTTAGTTTTGGAATGTTAAATGATATACGCTATTTATAATTTTTCAGAAAAAAATATAAAAACTGCGGATTCACACAGGTAGGATTTTTTTGTTACACGATGTCTATGCGCTATCTTTGATAAAAAAAGAGTAAGAAAAAGAAAAGAAAAATTGTAATTGAAAAAGAAGAAAAAAAATACGGAGGCTTTGCTTCCGTATTTTTTTTGTGATAAGTTTTTAGACAAAAGATGCTGTTATTGGTTTAATAATTTTAATGCGGCTTTTGAAAAGAATTTCACTCCATATTCTATACAGTTTTCATTTACTACCATTTTAGGGTGATGTAGGTAAAAGCATTCCTCTTTTTCTGTATCCTTAGCACCAATAAAATAGAACATAGCTGGAACTTCGTTAGAATAGAAAGCAAAATCTTCGGATGCTAATAAAGGGTCTACTTTAGATAAACCGTTATTAAAAACATCTTCCCCAACTTCTTTGATTAGATGATGAACGGAAAGATTGTTTTTTACACTTGGATAATAGGTGTCGATTAAGAATTCTATTTGAACGCCATATGCGATTTCTATTCCTTTAATAATAGCTTTTACCTTGTTTAAAATGGTGTTGTACTCATTCGTTTCAAGAGCTCTAATAGTTCCTGTAATATTTACTTTGTCGGCTATTATATTAGGTGCGGTTCCTCCTTCTATCATGGTTATGGATAGAACTCCAGCTTTAGAGGGGCTTATATTACGAGAAATAATAGTGTTTAGGTTCTGAATTAAAGCAGAGGAAGCTAAAATACTATCCACGGCTAAATGTGGTGCTGCTCCTGCATGTCCAGATTTTCCAATTACTGTTAGTTTAAAGTTTCCAACATGCGCTAATGCATTTCCTTCTGCGTAGGTTAGTTTTCCAACTTCTAATAAAGGATCTACATGGAGTGCTAATGCATAGTCTACATTTTTTAAAACTCCCGACTCTACGATTCTTTGTCCTCCAGACTTGTTCTCTAAGTCTCCATTGGTGCCTTCTTCCGAGGGTTGGAATATGAATTTAATGGTTCCGTTAAAGTTTTTTTTACTCAGTTCAATTGCGGCACCTAAAAGCATTGTGGAGTGTACATCGTGTCCGCAAGCATGCATTACTCCTTTGTTGTTTGAAGAAAATTCTAAACCTGTTTGTTCTTCAATAGGTAATGCATCCATATCGGCTCTTAAAGCAATACACTTACCTTTACCTTTACTTATTTCTGCAACAATTCCGGTTTTAGCTTGATTTGCTTGGTAGCTTATTCCGTATTTATCTAGTTCTTTACAGATAAGTTTAGCTGTATTGTGTTCTTGATATCCTAGTTCTGGGTATTTGTGTAATTCTCTTCTAAATTCGATTAACTCTTTAATGTATTCCATGTTGGTGAATTCTGATACTTGTTATCTGATAAGCATTTTTTGCTACATGAGTTTTGTACAGTAAAAATAACTTAAAAAAGAACTTTTATGCTCGTTTAAAGCCAATGAAAACAAAAGCCTTTTGAATTGATCAAAAGGCCTTGGTTGTATTTATTTGTTTTTAAACTTTTTTGGAAACTTAGTAATTGGTTTAATTTGAATGTTCTTATAATAAGTTTCTGCTGCTTCTGATTGAATTTGAATTTTACCTCTAGTCACTGGAATTTCTTTTCCATTTATTACTTGTCGGGCATTTTTAACTCTATTTACTACATGTCCATTTACTATATGTATACTTTCATTTCCTAAACAGTAGATTTCAATAGTATTCCACTCACCATTAGGTTTTTCATGTAGTTCGGATTTTGCGACTCTACCCGTAGGTTTAGGTGTTGCTTTAGGGTCGTAAATTCTTAATTCTTTACCATTTTCTTGCGCTACTGTTCTGTATGGAACATCCCCTTTCATATTCGCTAGAGGAAAAAAGTCTCCACAGTCTCCTTCTTGTACCTGAAACTCTAAACAAGACATCCAGGTATCCCAAAAAGCTCCATGAGGTCCTTTTGCATGGTAAATAATACCGTTGTCTCTTTTTGTGTTTAATCTAGGTGCCCATTTTTTTTCTCCCCATTTAAACTGAGCTGAAAAATGATAGTCCTGAAATTCATTCTTGCTGGTTAATCCACCATAGATTTCACCAGTAATCTTTAATAGTAGTTCACCGTTTTCTTCAATAACAGAGTAAACTCCTTTTGGGTCGTTGTGTAAACCTAATGGAATTCCTCCTTTCATTACATTGTCAAATTTTGGAGCATCTAAGTCTTTAACGGTAGTGTGTGGAACTCCCATCCAAATATCCCATTTAGATAATTTTTTGTCTAGCATTGTAATTCCTTTTGCAGGAATTTCTTTATGAATATTTCCTAAAGTCCATTGGATTCCTTTTTCTAAGTGAGTTAAAAAATCAGCATCACCATATATTTTTTCAGTATGTCCCATTCCTGTATAAAAGATACGTCCTCCTTCGTAGGTGTGGTACCACGCAATTGGGTGTTCTGTCCCCATTTGTTTACCAGTATAGCTGTTTTCATCTAAATACAATAAGATGTTTGCATGCTTTACAACTGGTTTTTTAAAGTTGTACCATTCGTCAAACTTTTCAAAACTATCTTCTAAATGATCTGTTGCTGGGTGGTTGCAGGTCTTACTTTTTAAAACTTTTGCTTTTTGTTGTTTGGGATGCGATTTAAATTGAGCCCCTATCATTTGTTCGTAAAACTCCCACTGGTATTCGGTGTCGGTAGCAGAATGAATTCCAGTAAAACCACCACCATTGTTGATATACTTTTTAAACGCTTTCTCTTGGGAAGTGTTTAAAATATCACCTGTAGTGTTTAAAAAAACAATGGTCTGATATTTTTTTAATTCATTGTTGTTAAACACGCTTGCATCTTCAGTAAACGCTACATTCCAGTCATTTTTTTCTGCCATTTTTTTAATGGCTTCAATTCCAGTAGGTATTGATTTATGTCTAAACCCGGCTGTTTTGCTAAAAACTAAAATGTCTCTATGGATTGTAGGAGCAGTTGTACTTGCTTTTTTAGGTTGTGTTGAGCATCCTATTAGTAAGCTTGTTAAGCATGCTGCAATAAGAATTTTTACAGATTGTAATTTCATAGGTTCTTATTTTAGTTTAGAGATTAAAATAGCATCTGCTTTTCCTTGCCAAGGGCTGTAATACTGACCTGCATCTGGACCCTTACAAGGAGCAAATTCACCAGTTAAGGTGTTAAACCACTCAAAACTTCTCTTTTTAATTTCTTTCTTAAAAATCCAAGAACGCATACTGTGGCATTCTTTAGGAACATATAATAGTACTGTTTTTAAGTCTTTAGTAGATAGGTTGTAAGAGCCTGCATTTCTATGTGGCATAGGCGTTAATTTGGTGAAATCTACTTTTTGAAATAGTTTGTTCATGTGTTTAAAATATTCAAACTTTGGTTTGTATACTCCTTTGGGTTGCTGGTAAGGGTTGTAGATTAATGCGTTCCAAGATGTTCCTTGCCAGTAATATGTGGTGTAAACTCCAGCAAATAAACACATGTAGTTTCTTCTTAAACAAGCTTCTGCATTATCGTAATTTCCAGTAAATACTACATAAGGAGATTTCTCGTATCCACCATGTTCTATGTTAAAAACAGGTTTGTTTTTAAATTGCTGATGCGCATCTAGCATTTTATTGTAAATGTTATGCGACCAATCCTGACTAGAGATAAAATCTACAGTTTCCGGATTTTTTTTACAAAAACCAAAATCGTGTACGGTAAGCAACCTTTTGTAGCTGTCTAATTTTCTAACTCTCTCTATTCTTTCTTTAATATAATTAGCATCTGCTCTTCCATAATACAGGGCTTCTTTAGAAATATCCCATAACATATTAGGAAAGGCTTGATATCTTTTTACAACATAATCAAAATACATATTGTCTGCATCAGAGTACATGTCGGGCCAAGCAACTAGTTTGTTCCATACGTAAATCATTAAATGAGAAACAATTTGCTTGTCGTTCATAGTGCTAATTGTTCTGTCGAATTTTTTGAAAAAATCAACATTTAAAGAAGAGAAATCGGGTTTCTCATTGTTTCCCAAGAATGGAAAAATATCTTTTGGAGCTCCAAATTCATGGTCGGGGTGTTGTGCTAGTTTTTTGTCTTTTTTCCATCTAACATCGTATGAAAAAACATTCATAACTACTTGATTGAACCCGTTCTCTTGAATTAAATTTAGGAGGTGTTCTGTTTTAGGAATTTGTGTTTCGTTATGATAGTCTAGACCGTATAGCCAGTCACATTCAAAAGCAAGTAGAAAATAGGGGCTGCCATCTTCGTAACTAAATTTTTTTGAGTCTTTTTCAATCACAATACTACCATGTTTGTTTGCTTTTGGCTTTCCAACATTAATAGTTCCTTTTTTGTTTTTTAATTTTTTGTCTTTTCCGTAAGTTACAAACTTCCATTTTCCTTGTATAGCGTTAGAGAATCGGATTACCCATTCGTTGTTTCCGTTATAGAAACCAGGAACTTTTTGGGTACTACCATTCTCATGTGTAAATGTGGCTCCAAAATCTGTAACAAAAGGATTTTTGATTTTCGTTTTCGCTTTAATAGCAACATCTATTACTTCCCATTTAGGAATGTTGTAGGTTTTGTTGTTTTTGTGTTTTACGAAAGTAATTTGTGCTTGAGAAAATTGCAATGCGAAAAACATTACAAGAATTAAATAGGAATGCTTAGTTTTCATTTTAAACTATGGTTTTTCGTAAAGTTATTTATTTTAATGAAAAAATCCCTGTTATTATTTTGAATAATAACAGGGATTTTAAAAATATTTGAGAATGTTTTATAAACTAGTTGTTTTTAGTGTCGATATTGTTTTTACTGATGTATTCGCTAGGAGTCATGTTAAATTGCTTTTTAAAACATTTGGCAAAGTAAGAAGGACTGTTAAATCCTGTCATATACATAATCTCTTTTACAGATAGATCACTTGTTTCGAGTAGTTGTACAGCTCTTTTTAAACGAATACTTCTAATAAATTCACTAGAAGAAAGCCCTGTAATTTCTTTTAATTTAAGGTATAAATTACTTCTACTTACGTTCATTTCTTTCACTAGCATTTCTACACTAAATTCTGTGTTCATCATGTTCTTTTCTACAATTTCCATTGCATCTTGTAAGAACAATTCATCTGCTGAGGTTACTGTTACCTCTTCAGGTTTTAATATAATTTCCTGGTTAAAACGCTTTCTTAAGTGTGTACGTTTACTAATTATATTCTTAATTTTTAACTGTAAAGCTTCTAGGTTAAATGGTTTGGTAATATAATCATCTGCACCACTCTCTAGCCCTTTTTGTTCATTCTCTTTAGATGTTTTAGCAGTAAGTAAAATAAAAGGGATATGGCTTGTTTCGGAAGTCTCTTTACATTTTTTACAGAATTCTACTCCGTTCATTTCGGGCATTACATAATCACTAATAATCATGTTTGGAATTTCCTTTTGAGCTATCTCAAGCCCTTGAGCTCCATTTTCTGCTTCTAGAATATTGTATTCATTTTGTAATGATTGTTTAATAAATAATCGAATATCAGCATTGTCATCAACGACTAATATAATAGGAAGTTCAGGTCTGTTTTGACTTATTAACTCTTTGTCTTCCTCTTCGTCTTTTACAGAAACTTCATGTGTTGAAGATACGTATGAAGAGTTAGTATTTACATTGTCTTCCTCTTTACCAAATTCAATATTAGCTTTGTCTATATAGGCCTGCTTTTCTTGTGGTAGATTTACGGCAAAAGTAGTTCCTCCGTGTTCGTTGTCTACAACGGCAATGCTACCTTGGTGTAAGTCTATTAAGCTTTTGGTGTAGCTTAGTCCTATTCCGGTTCCTGTTGGGTTTGCTAATTCTTTAGCAGAATTGCTGTAAAAACGATTAAAGATACGTTGTTTTTTAGCTTCAGAAATTCCAGAACCAGAATCTTTTACTTCTATTACAACTCGGTTGTATACAGCTCCTTTTGTAAGTCGATCGGAATGGAACGTTTTTTTAACGTATACATACACATCTACAATTCCTCCCTCGGGACAGAATTTAAAAGCATTAGAAAGAAGATTGTTCATTACTTTTTCCAAAGCATCAGGGCTAAAGTAGCTATAAATGTCTTCCTTTTCTGCTCTAATAGAGTAGTTAATTTTTTTCTTCTCGCTTATAAACTTAAAAGGTTCGGCCACGTCTTTTACAAACTTGGCTACATTCTTTTCGTAGATTGTTAAGTTTAATTTACCACGGTCTAATTTCTGAAAATCTAGTAACTGTTTTACCAAACGAAGTAAATAGTCCGTGTTTTTTTCCATTAGCGTATATTGATGCTTAACAGTATTAAATTCTAAGGATTCTCCTTTGGATTTAAGATATTCTAGAGGTCCCTTTATAAGTGTTAGTGGGGTTCTAAACTCGTGAGAGATGTTGGTAAAGAACTCCATTTTCATTTGTTGAAGTTCTAAGTACTTGTCTTGTTCAACTTTTTGAAGTTCTCTATCGTGTTTTCTTTGGGTTCTTCTTAACATTACAGCCCATATAGATATTAAGAAACCAATGGTAAAGATGACGTATGCAATATAAGCCCAGATGGTTTTCCAAAAAGGAGGTGTTATTTCAACAATAATTTTTTTAGTGTCATTATTCCAAACACCGTCTCCATTAGACGATTTTACATTAAACACATAAGACCCAGGAGCTAGGTTGGTGTATGTTGCTAGTCGTATTTCAGACTGTGTGTAGTTCCATCCTTTTTCAAAACCAGTAAGTTTGTAAGCGTATTGGTTTTTCTTAGGAGAGGAGTATTCTAGACCAGCAAATTCAAAAGTTAAACTATTTTGATTGTGTTTTAATTCGATTCTTTTTGTTTGGTTTGCTGTTTTGTTAAGGATGATGTTATCCTCTATTTTTTCTCCTGGTTTTAATTCGTTGTTGAATAGAGAGATTTTAGAAATTGTAGTTTGCGGAGGGTACGGATTGTCTTTTATTTGGTGTGGATAAAATGCGTTAAAACCATTTATTCCTCCAAAAATCATTTCGCCATCTCTTCTTTTAAAACAAGCTAGTTCTTGGAATTCATTGCTCTGAAGACCATCGTGCTTGTTGTAGTTTTTAAAAGTTTCGTTTTCTGGATTGAACTTACAAAGACCGTTGTTGGTAGAAACCCATAAATTACCTTCCTCATCTTCTAAGATACCCTTAATAACGTTGTTAGGAAGACCTTCTTTTTCAGAATAAGATTTAAACTGGGCATTTTTTTCAGAAGTAGGAGTTGTTAGTTTGTTTAAACCACCTCCAAAAGTACCAATCCATAAGGTTCCTTTTTTACTTTCGTAAATAGACAAGATATAATCTAAACTTAAACTATTCTCTAGGTTTTCATGATGTCTATAGGTAATAAACGAAGGATTTTCTTTGTCAATCTCCTCGTAAGGTAGTTTACTTAAACCACTACCTGTGGCAAACCAAAAGTTTTTGTTAGAGTCTTGGTAAATATTTCTTATAATAGAACCTCCTATAGACTTTGGGTCTTTAGGATTGTTGGTGTAGTGTTTGACTAATTCAAATTTGTTGTTAGCGTTTATTTTAAACACATATACTCCTTTACCGTAACTAGCTGCCCATATAAAGTTTCTATGATCTATTAAAATTTTAAAAATGCTGCTTTTAAAAGTTATAGAAGCTGTTTTTCGTTTGATATTAGAGCTGTTGGGGTTTGTTATGTCTATGTAAGACAATGAATTCCCACCTTCTTTTCCTACAAGTAAGAGTTTTTTATTGTTTACATGTATTTCATTAATACAGAAAGTTTTAGTGATAGGTGCTATTTGTTTAAAAGAAGCGTATTTCTCTCCGTCCTTTAAAGCCATGTTTAGTTCTCCACCTTCGGTACCAATCCAGAGTGTGTTGTTGCTATCTTCAAAAACAGATCTAATTTTATTGTAGCTTAAACTCTTAGGATTAGAGGTTTGTCTAATATGAGTAAAGGGTTTTCTTTTTGGGTCGAACTTATTGATACCACCACCATTGGTTCCCACCCATATAATTCCAGTTTTATCTTTGTATAGAGACGTAATTATATTTTTAGTGATACTCTTATTGTCCTGTGGATTATGAGTAAAGATGTTGATGAGTTGGGGCTTGTAAAAGTTATCTTTAAAATAGGCCAGACCTTTGTTTGTTCCTATCCATATTTTGTTGTTATTGTCTACTACAATAGAGGTGATTCCTCCGTGAGTAAAAAATCGGACAAAACGTTTTTTTATTTTAGGGATAATGTTTTCAATAAATACACCTCTTGATGATGCGATTATAAGTCTACCGCTTTGCCCTTCTGCTATTTGTTTAATTTGACCTACAGGAATTCCAAAATCTTGATTGGCTATTTTAAGAAAGTACCCATTTCTGTTTTTTATGGCGGTGTATATGTATTTGTTTGTACCAATTATAATATCTCCCTTTTTGGTTTCATGAATACAAGTAACTCTTTTGTTATTCAATTTCCCAGGTAGTTCAATACGATTAAAGCTTAAACTATCGGTTCCTTTAGATAAGTCTACTAGATTTAATCCAGAGTTGGTACCTATCCATAATTTGTTATTTCGGTCGTTTAATAGGGCCGAAATGTAATTGTTTGATAAGCTATTTTTCTGATTTGGTATGTGTTTATACGTGGTTACTTTTTCTAAAGAGGTGTCTATAAAGTTTAAACCACTACCAGTAGTTCCTACCCATAAGTTGCTTTTTTGATCTCCTGTTATTCTAAAAACCAAGTTGCTGCTTAAGCTGTTTTTGTTTTTATTGGGTTTGTAATGTTTAAAATGATACCCGTCATATTTGTTCAGTCCATCGTGTGTTCCAAACCACATAAAACCATCTTCAGTTTGGTATATATGGTTAATATCACTCTGAGATAATCCATCATCTACAGTTAAGTGGTTGAATGAAATATTTTCTTGAGCATAAAAATTTAGTGCAGTAAAAAAAAATACGGTTTTTAAAAGATATTTTAGAAGTATGGTTTTTCGCATAAAAAATAGCATGTATAGCTTAGAGTATTTTAAAACACTGTTTAGATTTAAATAAACGTAAAAAGTTTAAAACAAAAACTAGAAAAGTGTTTCTTATAAAATACTTAGGTTTGGTTTTTTGTAATTACAAAAATATATATAAAGTATTAGTTTGTGTTTAATTCGATATTAAAAACTAACTTTTTTTGAAAAAAACAAAAATAAAAGCCTCTTGTTGTGCGAAACACAAACAAGAGGCTTTTAAAATGAGCTCATAAAATAAC
This sequence comes from Wenyingzhuangia sp. IMCC45574, assembly GCF_054182685.1. Taxonomy (NCBI): domain Bacteria; kingdom Pseudomonadati; phylum Bacteroidota; class Flavobacteriia; order Flavobacteriales; family Flavobacteriaceae; genus Wenyingzhuangia; species Wenyingzhuangia sp. IMCC45574. Next base: position 3,029,162 of record NZ_CM135169.1, read on the forward strand.
TTAACTATATCTGATCAATGTATTCAATTAAGTTAGTGTCTTTATCCAGCCCCAGTTTTTTTCTAAGTCTATATCTAAAAGTATGTACACTTTCGTTAGAAACTCCCATTAAAGAAGACATTTCTTTACTTGTTAGTTTTAATTTAATTAGAGCACATAATTTTCTTTCTGCTTGACTTAAATCTGGATGTGTTTCATCTAGTTTGGTGTAAAAACTTTTGTTGATTTTGGTAAAACGCGCTTCGAATTCGTTCCAGTGATTGGAGTTGTTGCTCTTTTCTCTTTTTACCATTCGTTTTATTTCTGTTAAGTCTATTTTGTCATCTTTTACAGAGATTTTACGATTTAATTTTTTGATGAATTCCTCTTTCTCTATCAATCTTAATGCAGAAGAAGTTAACTCTTTGTTTTTTAGTTCTAAAAAATCCTTTTGTTTTTGAATTTCTATTTCTTTATTTCTACTAATTTCTTGTTTTTCTCTTTTGTGTTTAATCTTAATTCCTTTGATGATAACAAAACTGATAACGATAACTAGAATAGCAAAAGCAATAATAATGATGAAATTTAATTGACTAATTTTTTCTTTCTGAACTGTTTCTACAACTTTTTGTTTGTGAATAACTTCTTTTTGCTTTTCTATAGTTGTTCTATATTCTTCACTAATATTAAAAATCTTTTGATTGTTAAAGTTTTTAATATTAAAGGTTTTATCATCATATTCTTTAGCTTGCTTTAAATAAGAATAAGCTTTTTTGTATTGTTTTTGTTGTAGGTATAGGTCTGCAAGCGATTTTAAAGACTTTACTTTGTGGTCCTTGTGAACTTTGTATGTATCACTTACTTCTATAGATTTTAGAAAAGCATTTTCAGCTTTTTTAAACTTCTTTTGTTTCAAATAGACTTCACCAGCAATGTTGTTGATAATCGCAAAGTAGGTTCTGTTATTTTCTTGTGAGTATTTATAGATAGAATCTAGTTTTCTATTTGCTAAAAAGAACTTGTTTTCTCTACCTAAATGGTAGGCTCTTTCTGTTTCTATAAAATAATTGATATGATTTTTGAAGTGTCTGTTGTGAAGTGTCTGGCAGCTATCTAAGTATTTTTTTGCATCGTCATACCTTTTGTCTCTTCTACAAAAATTTGCCAAAGAAAAGTAATTACTAATTAAGTAACCATAGGCTACTTTTTTCTCGTTGTATATTTTCTTACCTATGGCTAAAGACTTTTTTAAATGTATAGAGGCATCTCTATTCCTAGAGTAATAACTATATAGCTCTCCTAGGTGCTGATTAACTTTTGCTGTAGCTAAGTCGTTAGGGATGTTTTTTGCTAACATTAAAGCATTCCAGTAGCCAATATAAGCAGAGGTGTAATCTAAATTATTTCTATAGATAAATGAAATAGCAGTGTAGTTTCGAATCATCCCTATAGTATCATTTTTTACTTGACAATTTTTTAGAGATTGAAAATAAAAAGTCAGAGCTTCGTCTGGTGCGGTGTATTTTAATTGATCTCCTTTCTTGTGCAGGCTATCTTTTTTCCAGTGTACCTGAGCTGAAGTATTAACTGTAAATAAGAAAGAGATTAAAAGTAGAAGTTTAAATATTTTCATAAGTTAAAGTTAGCTTAGTTAAGGGAAAACAAATATCTGTTAAAAAAACATTTAATAGACACGATTTTTCCTAGATAGTATCTTGATTTATATTTAATCCCCTTTTTAAGTATGGAAATCGAATAGACAATTGGTGGTTCTACTTAATTAGGAGAATTTTTAGGTTCTATTAGTTAGTTGTGTTTGGTATTACAGTGGTTCTTAAATATAAGGTTTATTTAGGTGTTATTTATAGATGAATCTCTAACATTTAGTCTTCCATTTAAAACAATTGTTTGGGGAACAAATATTCCTTTGTTTTCAATTTGTTCAAGTAATAAATTGGCAGCTGTTTGACCAATGTCTTTTGTAGGTTGTTCAACAGAAGTTAGCGCAGGATAAATATGTTTGGCTAAACTAGATTCTGTAAATCCTACAAATGCAATATCGTTTGGTATGTTGTAGCCATTTTGTTTAAACACATTCATGGCTCCAATAGCAGAAGGGTCGTTAGCTGCAAAAATAGCTCTAGGAATTTCATTTTTATCAATCATTTCCTGAGCAATTTTTTCTCCATCTTCCATTCTAAACCCACATTTTACAATTTTTCCAGGTTCCAATCTATGTTTTCTATGCGCTTGTTCAAAACCTTTTAATCGGTTTTTGGTCAACGTTAAGTTTTCTGTACTCGTAAGATGAACAATGTTTTTGTAACCTTGTAGTATCAAATGTTCAGTTGCAAACAAAGCCCATTTAAAATCATCAAACAAAACTTTAGATGCTGGTATGTCTTCTACGGCTCTGTTAAAGAACACAATTGGAATGTCTAATTTTAAAAGACTTTTGTAGTAGTCATTGTTTTTACATTCAGAGGTTAGCGAAATAATTAAACCATCAACCATATTGTCTACCAAGGTTTCTACATTCTTTTTCTCTATTTCCCAAGAATGATTAGACTGCATTACTAAAACTTGATAGCCTTTATCATGAAGAATTTCTTGTGCCCCTAACATTACTTTAGGAAAAAAACTATTCTCAAATTCTGGAACTACCACACCAATATTAAAAGAGCGTTGTTGAATTAACTTTCTAGCAATAGGGTTAGGGCGATAGCCAATCTCTTCAGCCGTTTTTAAAATCAAATCACGAGTTTCTGGTTTTATATCGTATTTGTTATTAAAAGCTCTTGAAACTGTAGAGATGGAAACGTTTAGTTTTTTTGCAACGTCCTTAATTGTAATGTGTTTCATTTGATGAAATTACAATAAAAAAACATTTCCGACAAATCCCGAAAACGTTTCCGTTTAAAATAGCTGTTTCGGAAACGTTATCGGAGCGAGTATTCTTTTTGCTAGGTGTATGTCTGTTTTATTATGACTAATTTGCTGTAAAATCATAAATAGAGTATGGGAACTATAGATATTTCGGTTATTTTCATTTTTACATTTTTAGTTTTTATCTGCGGGATGAGTTTTTCTAAAGCAGGTAAGAATATGAAGTCTTATTTTGCTGCGGGTGGTGCTTTGCCATGGTGGATGAGTGGGCTTTCTTTGTTTATGAGTTTTTTCTCTGCGGGTACTTTTGTGGTGTGGGGTTCTATAGCTTATAAAACTGGATGGGTTGCTATCGCAATTCAATGGACCATGTGTATTGCTGGAATTATTATTGGTTTTTTTATCGCTCCAAAATGGCAGAAAACAAAAGCTCTTACAGCAGCTGAGTTTATTACAGACAGATTAGGGGTAGGAACCCAAAAGATATATACTTATTTATTTTTAGCAATATCAATTTTTACAACAGGAGCTTTCTTGTACCCAGTTGCTAAAATTGTAGAGGTGTCTACAGGGATACCTATTGTGGCAAGTATCATTTTCCTTGGAATCTTAATTTTAATTTATACTACAGTTGGAGGATTGTGGGCTGTAATTGTAACAGATGTACTACAGTTTGTAGTGTTAACTGCAGCAGTACTTATCGTAGTGCCACTTTCTTTTGATAAAATTGGAGGAGTAGAGAATTTTGTAGCAAAGGCTCCAGAAAACTTCTTTAACTTTTTTAACGATGAATATTCACCTCTTTTTATGGTGGCTTTTGGATTCTATAATTTATTCTTTATAGCGGGTAACTGGGCTTACGTACAACGTTATACAAGTGTAGCTACTCCAAAGGAAGCTAAAAAAGTAGGATGGCTATTTGGTGGTTTGTATACGATTAGTCCGTTAATTTGGATGTTGCCTCCAATGATATATAGAGTTTTAAATCCAGAATTATCTGGGTTGGCCGATGAAGGAGCTTATTTACTAATGTGTAAAGAAGTATTGCCTGTTGGGATGTTGGGATTAATGTTAGGAGGAATGGTGTTTGCAACGTCTAGTTCTGTAAATACAACGTTAAATATTTCTGCGGGGGTGTTAGCAAACGATTTGTATAGAGCCATTAAACCAGATACAAGCGATGTTAAATTGGTGAGAATTGGTAAAATAGCAACCATTGCTTTAGGAATTTTAACTATTGTAATAGCACTATTAGTTCCATATTTTGGAGGAATTGTAGAGGTGGTTATGAGTTTGGCAGCCTTAACAGGTGGAGCAATGTTCTTACCTCCTTTATGGGCTTTATTTTCTAAAACTTTAACAGGAAAAGGAGCTTTAGGGGTAACCATCGCATCTTTAGCGATTAATGCCTTTTTTAAATTTTTTGCACCGAGTTTACTAAATCTAAAATTAGAGAGAGCTGTGGAAATGGTAGTGGGAGTTGGACTTCCCGTTTTATTCTTGGCAATTTATGAGATAATTCAATCTTCAAAAAAGCAAACATCAGCGCAATATCTTGCTTATTCAGAATTGGTTGCGAAAAAAGAACTGTTTGAAGAAGAAGAGTCAGAAGGTTCTAGTAATAACAAAGGAGGTAGAGTAATAGGAATAGGTGTAGGAGCTACAGGTCTATTAGTAATTATACTTTCTTTTTTAGCCGATAATGGTGCCATGTTAGTTGGTGGAATGGGAGCTTTAGTGTTGTTAGTAGGAGCTGTTATTATAAAGAAGAACACAGAAAAATAGAAATAACTAAGAAATTATAACCAAGAGATTATAAATAATGATTGTACAAGATTTTAATCAGGAAGTTAGATCCAATAAAGTCCTAGATATTCAAACAGAGTTTGTAGTGATAGGAGGAGGTCTTGCAGGAGTATGTGCTGCAATTACAGCAGCAAGAAAAGGAACAAAGACTGTATTGGTGCAAGATCGTCCAGTTTTAGGGGGGAATGCATCTTCGGAAGTTCGTTTATGGGCTTTAGGGGCTACCTCGCACATGGGGAATAATAACCGTTGGTCTAGAGAAGGTGGAGTGGTAAACGAAATCTTTGTAGAGAATTTATATAGAAACAAAGAAGGAAATCCAGTTATTTTCGACACTGTAATGTTAGAAAAGGTGTTAAATGAAGAGAACATTACTTTAATGTTGAACACTGCGGTGTACGAGGTTGAAAAGAAGGACGATAAAAACATAAAGTCTGTTAAGGCTTTCAATCCTCAAAATTCAACTCATTACGTAATTTCTGCTCCTTTGTTTTGTGATGCATCAGGAGATGGAATTGTAGCGTTTCAGTCTGGAGCGAGCTTTAGAATTGGGGCTGAAAGTAAAGATGAATTTGGAGAATTGTTTGCTCCAGATGAATCGTATGGGGAATTGTTAGGACATTCTATATTCTTTTATAGCAAGCGTGCACCAAAACCGGTTAAATACGTAGCACCATCATACGCGTTAAAAGATATTACATCTATTCCTCGTTATAAGGTAATTGAAAAAGACGATACTGGATGTCGTTTTTGGTGGTTGGAGTATGGAGGTAGAAAAGATACCATTCATGATACAGAAGATATTAAATACGAATTGTGGAAAGTAGTTTACGGAGTTTGGGATTATATTAAAAACTCGGGTAAGTTTGAAGATGTAGACGATTTAACTTTAGAATGGGTAGGAAACATTCCAGGAAAAAGAGAAAGCCGTCGTTTTGATGGTTTGTATATGATGACACAACAAGATGTAATTGGTCAAAAACGTTTTGACGATGCAATTGCATTTGGAGGTTGGGCAATAGACTTACACCCCGCAGATGGTGTGTACAGCGAAAAATCTGGATGTACGCAGTGGCATTCTAAAGGAGTGTACGATATTCCTTACCGTAGTTTAATACCAAAAGATATAGATAACTTATTTTTAGCAGGACGTATTATTAGTGCTTCGCATGTTGCCTTTGGTACTACACGTGTAATGGCAACTACTGGGTTTACAGCTCAGGCTATTGGTATGGCGGCTAATATGTGTAATGAAAAAGGAATTACTCCTGCGCAAGTTTTAGAAAATGGAGTGATCAAAGAGCTTCAGAACGAATTGAACTTGACAGGTCAGAGTATTCCTGATGTAGCTATCTTACCTGAAAGCAATTTAGCCAGCAAAGCAACAGTATCTGGTTCATCGGAATTTGATTTATCTGAAATTGCATTTGGAGGTGAGTGGTTGTCTTTAGGAACTTCAGCAGCTATGTTGTTGCCATTGGCTAAAGAGACTCAGTATAGCTTTAAAGTAGCCGTGAACGCAACAGAAGATACTCAGTTACAAGTGGAGTTAAGAGTTTCTGAAAAAGAGAAAAATTACACTCCAGAAATTACTTTAGATACTCAAGTAATAGACGTTAAGAAAGGAGAGCAGTTTGTAACCGTAACTTTTGATAAAACATTAGACAAAGAGCAATACGCATTTGTATGTTTCATGGCCAATGATAAAGTAAGCATTCAAGAGAGTGAGCAATTGTTCTCAGGAGTTGTTTCTTTATTCAATGGAGTTAACAAAGCGGTTTCTAACAAAGGAAAACAAACACCTCCAGAAGGTTTAGGAGTAGATACTTTTGAATTTTGGATTCCTTACCGTCGTCCATCTGGTAAAAACATTGCAATGGAGATTAGTCCTGCAGTAAATGCCTATGGAGCAAACAATATAACGAATGGATATATTCGTCCGTGGGGAACTGCTAATTCTTGGACTGCCGATTTAAAAGATGAAAATCCAACGTTAAAGATTAATTGGGCAGAGAAACAAACAATTTCTAACATCAAGTTATTCTTAGACGGAGATTACGATCATGCAATGGAATCTGTGCAATTTGGTCACTACGATGCTATTGTGCCTCAATGTTTACAAGATTACGTTATTAAAACGGTAGAAGGAGAGGTGATTGCTGAGCAATTAGGAAACTATCAGACAATTAACGAGTGGCAATTAGAAGCTCCTATTGAAACAGCTGGAATTGTAATTGAAGCAAAACATCCATCTAAAACTACACCAGCTACTATTTTTGAAGTAGTTTGTAGCTAGTGATAAGTTGCTGATTTTAAGAAGGAAGAAAATTAAGCACATAGGTGCTAATCAATATGACAGATGTTTTAAGATGGCCTTAGTTTAGGGTCAATGCAAAGGTGAATATTTTTGTTAAATATCTGTTTTTGAATAAAATAAGTGTTTTGGGGTTCTCGTAAAAGAGGATTCTAAAGCACTTTTTGTTTTGTGTACCTTAGGTTTGTTTGTCTTAAATTTGATTGAAAACCAATAAAATCAATCATTTATGAGAGCATTCGTACTTTGCTTTTTTTTAGCAATTCAATTGTCAACTTTTGCCAATACCTATAATGTAATAGATTTTGGAGCCAAGGCAGATGGATCAACTAAAGATACCAAGGCAGTGCAATCTGCTATAGATACTTGTACCAAAAATGGGGGAGGAGTAGTTGTAATTCCTTCTGGAAAAACAGTAGTAATTGGAACTATTTATTTAAAAGACTATGTAACGCTTCGTGTAGAAAATGGAGCAGTTTTATTGGGGAGTCCAGACTATAAGGATTATGCTACCAATACCCATAAAAATACGTATAAGAACGAAACTCATATGGATAGATGTTTGATTTTTGCTAGTGATGCAAAATCTTTTGCTATTGAGGGATATGGAATTATTGATGGAAATGGAAGTACTAAGCATTTTAATAAAAAGAAAGGAAATGGACGTCCAATGTTACTTCGCTTTTTAAATTGTAAGGACATTCATCTAAATAATATTACGTTGCAAAATCCGGCAGCTTGGACATCTGCTTGGTTGTATTGCGATGAGATTTCGGTGAGTGGAATTAAAATTAAGAGTAGGATTAATCACAATGGAGACGGATTAGATTTTGACGGTTGTACCAATGTAAGGGTAGCTAATTGTTCTTTTGATACCAGTGATGATTCTATTTGTTTGCAAACCTCTAGACCAGACAAACCATGTAAAGATATTACCATTACCAATTGTGTGTTTACTAGTAAGTGGGCTGCCATGAGAATAGGTTTGGCTTCTAGAGGAGATTTCAATTCGGTAACAGTAAGCAATTGTACGTTTCACGATATACAAGATTCAGGCTTAAAAATTCAGATGAACGAAGGAGGGGAGATGAAAAATATGTCTTTTTCTAATATTGTAATGCGTAATGTGCCTCGTCCTATTTTTATGACTTTTTGCCAACAAAGAGCGGGAGTAGATGCTCCCCAAGAAATGCAACCAATGAAAGCTATGCACGGTTTTATTTTTGATGGAATTATTGTTGATAACAGAGAGTTAGATGTAAACTCAGCTATTTTTATTACCGGAATGCCAAAGCACGATATTACGGATGTACAATTGCATAATGTGCAAATGACTACAGCTGGTGGAGGAACCAAAGAAGATGCCAAAAGAGAAATAAAAGAATATACGCTAGAAACTTTGGGGAATTGGTGGCCAGAATTTAAAAAGGTAGGAGTGCCCATTCCGGCATCAGGAATTTATGCTCGTCATATAAATGGATTGTATGTAAACAACGTTCACTTAAAAACGGTAAACAAAGACGAGCGTCCTGCCGTTGTTTTAGACGATGTAAAGAATTACAAGGTAGAAGAAGTATACCTAAATAGAAAAGCATTGAAAAGAAAACAGTTGGTTGTAAAATAACGAACTTTCATAAGATTGTTTTTATAGAAATAAATAGTTGTTTAACTGTTTTTTGCCAATCCTACTCCAGAAAACGGAGTAGGATTTGTCTTTTTAGATAAAAAAATAAATTTAGCGACCTCTTGTAGCCCTTGTAAATAAAGGGTATAGGAAGCATAGAAACATATGTGTTTGTTAGATTAACATACGTGTTCCATTTAACGGGACTGTTGTTTAAACTTTATGGTGCGAAAATCTTCTAACTATTAGAACGAATTTAAATCAAATCACAATGAAGAAAATGTTTGCAATTTTGGCTTTGTTAGCTGTTGGGCTGAAACTAACAGCTCAGACAAAAAAGCCGAATGTGTTATGGATTTTAACCGATGATCAAAGAGTAGATTCTAATGGTTACTATAACAAGATAACTACAGGGAAAAAAGATAGCCCGTTGGGGTATATAGAATCTCCAAACTTAGATGCTTTGGCAAAAGAAGGAGTGGTGTTTACTAATTTTTACTGTAATTCACCAGCTTGCGCACCTTCTAGAGGAAGTATGGTAACTGGGAAATATCCTCACCATGCGGGAATTTACGGTTTTGAGAAAACACATAATCAGGTAGATTATTTTAACAAAACCATCCCAGAAGCTATGTCGGATAATGGGTATCAAACGGCTATGTTTGGTAAAAAAGGGTATTATATTTTTAATAGGGATAAAAAAGGAAGAGTTAGAGGTTTTCCTAATTTTTACAATCAATCAGTAATGGCTAATGAGCTAAGGAGAAATAAAAATACTACTGATTGGGATAACAGTACTGTTGCAGGAATGGTAGATGGAAAGTATACGAAAAAGGATTCCCGTGTAAATTTTTATTATCCAAATGGAGTACATAAATCATTCTCTAGAACCAACAAAATTTCTGCTGACGAGAAAAAGTTAAAGAAGCAAGTAGAGGAAGAATTAGACATTTTATACGCTTACACAAGAAGTAGTTCCGATTTAATTATTGGAGGAGTAAACTCTATGCCATCAGATAAAACATTAGATGGAAATATTACTAGAGAGTTTTTAGATTATTTAAAAAATGAAAATAAAACCTATCAATCTCCTGTAGGGAAAAAAATGCAAGGGGTAGATTCATCTAAACCATTTTTTACGAGTTTAAGTTATCACTTTCCTCATACACCTGTTATGCCACCAAAAGAGTTTAGGGATAGGTTTAAAGGTAAAAAATACAAGATTCCAGCTTTTAGTAAATCGGAATTAAAAAAGTTACCTCCTCAGCTGCAAAAGTTATATAGCAAAGGAAAGATAGACGATTTAACAGAAAGTGAAAAACAACAAGCTATTAGAGATTATTATGCTTTTTGTGCTTATGGAGATGCTCAGATTGGTAAAGCTGTAAAAGCGTTTAAAGCATATAGTAAAAAACACCATCAAGAGTATGTAATCCTCTATGTGTGTGGAGATCATGGATGGCAGTTAGGGGAGCAAGGAATTGAAACTAAATTTTCTCCATGGGAAACATCAAACCATACCTCTGCTATTGTAGTTGCATCAGATCAAAAGAAATATCCAGCTGGGCAAGTGTATAAAGGATTTGCCGAGTATGTAGATATTATGCCTACTATTTTAGCTGCTGGAGGAGTAGATGTAAATTCTAAGGAATTCTCCTTTTTAGATGGATATGATTTAGGGGAGGTTTTAACAAATAAGCAACTAAAAAGAGAGTATGTAATTGCAGAATTAAACCATGTAATTGGTCCTAGAGCGTACTTAAGGACTAAAGATTTTGCTTTTTCTATGCGTACCAGAGAAAAAAATCAGAAGGCGAGTAATAAGTTGCCTCCAAACAAAAATGTTATGTGGGGGTTAGAGGCTCCAAGAAACAAAGTAGAAATGGCTTTGTACGATTTAAGGGTAGATCCTAAAGAAAGAAACAATGTAGCAAATGAGAAAGAGTATGTTGCGTTGGCAGATTGGTTTAGAACCAAATTAGGAAATATTGTATTGGGAGATGGGCGAATTGAAAGCAACTGGCAGCAAAAAAATGATTATAACAGAACGACGTTTGCACTAGGATCCGATGATAAAAAAGCAAATATCCCAAAGAAAATAATTCCAAAAGTTAAATAACAAAATAGAGAAAAGATGAAGAGAGTAGTAACAGGTTTGTTATTGATAAGTACTTTATTGGTAGCACAAAAAAAACAAAAGCCAAATATTATTGTTGTCTTAGCAGATGATATTAGTGCTAGAGAAATGCCTATATATAAATCGGATACTTGGAGTCCGCCAACAGGAGGAGATACACAAGATTTAAAATACAGAGCAAAAACACCTGTGTTAGATAAAATGGCAAAAGAAGGATTGTATATTAAAACGGCATGGGCAGCAGTAGTTTGTTCTCCAAGTAGAGCCATGATGATGACAGGACGTTATGCTCATTTACACAAATGGTGGGGGAATAAAACTACGGGTAAATATTCTGATGAAAACGGAAAACCGGGAACCTATCCTTTTTATAAAAGTTCTCCTTTAAATATTGGAGTAGTGGCTCAAAAAGCAGGGTATGCAACTATGTGGTCTGGGAAAACTCAAATGCGTAATCCTAATTTAAACAGATATGGGTTTGACGAAGGAGTTTTTACTCCAGGAGAATCATCGCAAGGGGGAGATAATCCTTTTACAGATTTTAGAATTCAGACTCAAAAGGTGAATGGAAAAAAGGTAATGCTGAATAATGATACCAAAAAAGAAGTAGATTATTATGATCAAGCAGGTTGGTATTGGAAACCTCACGTAATGTTAATGAATCATCATTCATCTAAAAAAGAATTTGAATGGTGGCCAAATACGAAAAAATCGAAAAAAGCATACGGATTAAATACTTATGGCCCAGATGTAGAATTGGATTTTATTTTTGATTTTATGGAACGAAAAACAAAAGAAAAGAAGCCTTTCTTTGTGTATCATACCACGCATTTAGGTCATGACGGATTTGACTTTTTTAATCCTGAAACCAAAACTAAATGGCCAGGTACTCCAAAAATTGAATGGAAAAATGGTAAGTACAAAAGGACTACTCCAAATGTAACAGGAGATAAGGGTGTTTACAATACACATGGAACGGTTACTGATCCGGGTATTCATAATCATATCAATTATTTAGACTACCAAATGTGGTTGTATTTAAAGAAATTGAAAGAATTAAAAATTGATAAAAATACCTTAGTAATTTTTTGTGCAGACAATGGTACAAGTGGTTATGGAAAAAATAGTGCTGAGTCTCAAAAAGGAACACACGTGCCATTTATTGTATACGCACCGGGTTTAGGGTTGACTAAAAAAGGAGAGCAGGATGTATTGGTAAATTTAGCCGATGTATTACCTACCATTGCAGAAATTGGAGGGGTAACCATTCCTAAAGATTACGAGATTAATGGGGTAAGTTTAGTGCCATTTTTAACTACAGATAAAAAAGAACATAGAGCATGGATCTATGGGTACAAAGACGGGATGCAGATTATTAGAGGGAAAAACGTATTAAAAGATGGTTATAATAAATGGTATGATGTAAGTACCACACCATCAGATTTAATTTCTTTTGCGAAGGTTAAAGATTTTAAGAACATGTCTAAAGTTGCAAAAGAAGAACAGCAGATGTTTGAAAAAGTGTTACCACAGTTCAATACTTTTAAGATAGAAAGACATGGGCCTTTAACAGAAAAGCATAGAAAACAAGTAGAAAAGCAAGAGGCTTTAAAAGCGGCAAAGGCTAAAGAGTTAAAGGCAAAAAAGAGGGCCAAGCAAAAAAAGAACAAAAAGAAGAAAAAACACTAAGTATAAATTGACTAAAAAGAACCTGTAACGAAAGTTACAGGTTCTTTTGATTTAGAGCTATCGGAAACGTTACCGATGTTGTTGTGAAATAATTTTTTAAATTTAAATAGGATGAAAAAACTAATTGTATTACTGTTATTAGCTGCTGTTTCTGCTGTGGCTCAAAAAAGTAAAAAGCCCAATATCATTTTAATATTAGCAGATGATATTAGTGCGCGAGAATTCCCAATTTATAAATCCGATACATGGAGTGCTGTAGATGGGAATAAGAATTCGCAGGATCCAAAGATTAGAGCTAAGACCCCTGTTTTAGATAAAGTAGCAAAAGAAGGAATGTATGTAAAAACAGCTTGGGCTTCTGTTGTTTGTTCTCCAAGTAGGGCAATGCTAATGACAGGTAGGTATCCGCATTTACACAAATGGTGGGGAAATGCCAATATAGGGAAATATACAGACGAAAAAGGAAATTTAGGTTCTTACCCGTTGTTTGCAAGTTCTCCTTTAACCATTGGACATGTTGCTAAAAAAGGAGGTTATGCAACTATGTGGTCTGGTAAAAGCCAAATGCGTACTAAGAGTTTAGACAAATTTGGATTTGACGAGGGAGTTTTTACGCCAGGAGAATCGGCTATTGAATCCATAGGAGAGAATCCGTATTCTAATTTTACGCTAACACAAAAAAAAGTAAATGGAAAAAAAGCATTGTATAATGAGGACACAGGAAAGCCGTTAGATTATCCGTATTACGCATCTTCTAGTTGGTATTGGAAACCACATGTAATGTTAATGAATCATCCTTCTTCTAAAAAACAGTTTGAATGGTGGCCAAATACCAAGAAAACAAGAAAAAAATACGGTGTAAATACGTATGGACCCGATGTAGAATTGGATTTTATTTTCGATTTTATGGATAGAAAAGTAAAAGAAGATAAACCGTTTTTTGTGTATCATACCACACATTTGGGGCATGCTGCAATGAATTACCTAAACCCAAAACGTCCTGACTTAAAATGGATTGAAACTCCAAAGATTACTTGGGAAAACGGAAAATATACAAGAGTAGAACCAAATATTACTGGGGCAAACGGAGTGTATAATACAAATAATTCTTTATCTCCTAGCGGAATTCATAGTCATGTTAATTATTTAGACTACCAAATGTGGTTGTATCTTAAAAAATTGAAGAAACTAAAAATTGATAAAAACACTTTAATAATATTTTGTGCAGATAACGGGTCGAGTAGATATGGTAAAAACAATCCAGAATCCCAAAAAGGAACACATGTACCTTTTATGGTGTATGGACCAGGGTTTAATTTTACTAAAAAAGGAGAGCAAGATGTGTTAATGAACTTGTCGGATATTTTACCAACCATTGCAGATATTGTAGGATTTAAGTTTCCTAAAGATTACGAAATTAATGGGGAAAGTATGATTCCATTCTTAACAACAGATAAAAAAACGCATAGAGATTGGGTGTATGGGTATAAAGATAATTTGCAGATAATAAGAGGTGAAAAAGTGCTAAAAGATGGTTTAAACAAGTGGTATGATGTAAGAAAATATCCGTCGGATTTGATTAGTTTTCCAGAAATTAAAGATTGGAGCACTGTTGACAAAGAATTGTTAAAAGAAAGAGATTACTTAAATGGTCTTTTGCCTGATTTTAACAAGTTTGATGAAGCAAAACACGGGCCGTTAAGTGCAGCACATAAAAGAAAAATAGAGAGACAAGAAGCAGCTAAAGCAGCATTAAAAGCAAAGAAAAAAGCGAAACAAAAAAATAAAAAGAAGAAAAATAAGAAAAAGAAACAAGGAGTATAAGAGTCCTGTGTGTATGTAAAACCTGTAAAACAATTTTACAGGTTTTTTTGTACCTATACTTTCCGTAAATTATAGATTCCTTAAGAAAGGAGATTACGATAACGTTTCCGTTGAAAATTAAAGGCTTTTTAGTGGGAAACCCTCAGAAATTTACGGGTTTTTTAAAGTAGTAAGTATCTTTATAAAACTTTGAAAAGCAGAAGCTTTTTTACATTAAACCAAAGCATTCGTTTACTAGATGAAAATTAAATCAATTAAAAAAAATAGTGTTTTAGCAAAGGCTATCACTATGTTGTTTTTTACCACATTTATAGCTTGTAGTCCAGAAGTTAAAGAGATAACGGTTGTTCCAGAAGCAGCCATGTCTTTAAATGGGTATTGGAAGTTTAACACTATTTATGGACAAGGACATAACTACATGAATGTTGTAGAAAAGAGAGGAGATATTGTTATAGACAATACAGATAGCAAACATGTAGAAGTAAAAGGAAAATGGAAAAGTAGGAAAAAAGCAGACAGAGGTTCTTCTTTCTATAAAACAGATTATTTGGTAAGCAACTTTAAAGCTGGAGAGCATAAAGATAAATACGTTCGTTTTCATCCACACTTTAAAAAATCGGGGTATTACGAGGCTTTTGTAATGCATCCTTATGCAAGTCATAGCAAAGCTCTGTACACTATTAAGCATAAAACAGGTAAGGCATCTAAAAAAATTAACTCTAGAACTTTTTGTAATGAGTGGATTAGTTTAGGAATTTTTCAGTTTGATAGTAAAGATGATAATTACGTAGAAATTACAGCAACAACAGAAGGTCAGGTACCTGCAGATGCGGTAATGTTTCAGGCTATTTCTCAACAAGCGTTTGAGGAAGCACAGGGATTGCCTAGTAAGATATTTTTGGAATCGCATGACGATTCTAAATGGCACGATTTAAAAGTTCCCGGTCATTGGGGAATGATTAACTCGTATTCTAACTATACGGGAATAGGATGGTATCGTAAAACATTTGAATTGCCATCAGATTGGTCTAAACAAGCAGATGAAAGAATCCGTATTCAGTTTGGAGCAGTATATCATTTAGCAAAAGTTTATTTAAATGGTAAATTGGTTGGAAAACACCAAGGAGGGTTAACACCTTTTGAGTTGGATATTACTGATAACGTAAAATTTGGCGAAAAGAATGTGATTGCAGTAGAAGCGAATAATGATTTTATTGTTGGAGCAACTTGGAACTGGGGAGGAATTATTAGAGATGTTACCATTAAAAAAGACAAGGATGTGCGTATTAAGTTGCAATATATGCATGCAGATCCTGATTTGGAAAAAGGAACAGCTACTGTTGAGTTAAAAGTTAAATTGGAGAACAATTCTAGCGAGGTTAGAAAGGTAGATGTGCTTTCTAAAATAAAGGGGATTGCAAATGTAGCGTTATTTGAGGAAGGTGTTGAGGTTGCAGCAAATAGTATAAAAACGATTGTTTTAAAAGGAAAATTAGAAGCTAAAGATGTAACGTTATGGCATTTTGATGCTCCTCATTTGTATACTTTACAAACCACTATTTCTGATGACAATGGAGCTTTAGATTCTCAGGTTGATGATTTTGGAATCCGAAAAATTGAATTGACCAAGTCTCAGATGTTGTTAAACGGTGAGCCAATTAGAACAGGAGGATTCAACCGTGTGAGTGAAAACCGCTTTTTTGGTTCTTCTGAGCCATTAGAGATTTTAGAGAGAGATGTTGATTTAATGAAAGCATCGGGGGCAAACTTTATGCGTATCATGCATGGGACTCAAAATGAAAAATTGATTGAGTTGTGTGATAAAAAAGGAATTTTATTGTTTGAGGAAGTAAATGTTCGTCATCTTGAAAATCCTGAGTTTATAGCTCCAGAGTATCCTTTAATTAAGCAGTGGGCTAAGGAAATGATAGAGCGAGATTACAATCACCCAAGTATTATTGGTTGGAGTGTTGGTAACGAGTTAAAGTTACATTACGATTATGCAAAAAACATGATGGACTATGTTCGTACAGAATTAGATGGGCATCGATTGTTGACTTGTGTGAGTAATTCGGGGCAAAAGGCTGCATATACTCCAGAAACGGACCCAAATACACATGTAGATGTAATTATGCACAATATGTATAGATGGCAAGGAAAGCCTCAGGAGATTTTAAATACTTTAAGAGAAAAATGGCCAAACAAACCAATTTTCATCTCAGAGTATGGTTTTGACCCGTACCCAACAGCTTCTTTAGATGGCGATAAGCCAATTGTATCGGAGTGGAATAATCATTACAGAGGGAAAAATGAATTTGTAATTGGTACTTCTATGTGGACGTTTAACGATTATAGAAGTAGTTATGGTGGAACATCTGCAGAAGAAAATAGAGTTTGGGGAGTGGTGAATGTTTGGGGACAATACAGACGTTTGTTCGATCGTTTCCAGAAAGAAAACAGTCCTATAAAAACCATAAAACTTGGAGCGATAGACATTGCAAAGAAATCTGCTTCTATTGTAATTGTTTCAAAAGCAATGAGTAATTACCCAAGTTACGCTTTAAAAAATTACATGCTTGTTACTACGGTAACAGACGAAACAGGAAAGATTCTTTCTGAAAAACAAGAATCGTTACCATTGTTAAAGCCTGGAGCTACTTGGGAAGGAAGAGTTGAGTGGGATAAATTGGAGAGTCCTTATAGGTTGAAAGTAAAACTGATAAACCCGTTAGGTTACGAAAGAGCTAAAGAGGAGGTGTTCTTTACAGTACCTAATACGCCAACTATTGCTCAGGTAATTTCTGGAAAAAAAGAAGTTAGAGTTTACTTTAATAAAGCATACGGAGTTAAAGAATATATAGCTGCTTATAAGACAAAAGGTGGAGCTTATCAGTATACAAAACCTACCATTTCAAATTTTATAGACATAGATAGCTTAGCGAATTCAACCTACCAAGTTTCTTTAATAGCCATGAATGGAAAAGGAGAAAGTGCTCCATCTAAGGAAGTAACCGTAAGGTTAGGAAACAAAATATTACCTCCTGTTGTTTGGCATTCTTTTATTGACGATCAGAAATTAGTGATTGGTTATTCTAGTGATTTTGTAGATGGAAATTACACCGTTGCATACGGAACCAATAAAGGGTTGATGAAAGAAGAATTTGTAACAAATGTAAGAGGGATGATGACGATTGATTTAAAAGAGACTGTAAACACACCAATTTACTTTAAGATAAAAAGAGAGGTAGATGGAAAAAGTAGTGAGTGGTCTAACCTAATAGAAACAGGTTTAAAGCTTGTAGAGTAGTAGAAAAGTTTCTAAAGAAAAACGATAAACCATTAAACCAAAGTATAAAAAATGAAATTTATTATTTCAACAATTTGCGCAGTCGCTTTATTGGCTTCTTGTGCTCAGAAATCGAAAAAGGCTCAGGAAGAAAAAACAGAAGAGCGTATTGAGAATTACAAAATAGAGTTTGGAAAAGTTGCTAAAACCTCTGTCTTTAATGAAGAAGGTAAGAGTGTTTGGGGAGGAACTTTAGTAAAAGGAGAAGATGGATTGTATCATATGTTCTATTCAAGGTGGCCA
The DNA here is from genome assembly GCF_054182685.1 of Wenyingzhuangia sp. IMCC45574. Taxonomy (NCBI): domain Bacteria; kingdom Pseudomonadati; phylum Bacteroidota; class Flavobacteriia; order Flavobacteriales; family Flavobacteriaceae; genus Wenyingzhuangia; species Wenyingzhuangia sp. IMCC45574. The sequence continues at coordinate 3,047,010 of NZ_CM135169.1, forward strand.
AAAGACATTGGATGGGAGTGGGTAAATTATTCAGAAATAGCACATGCTACCTCTACATCGCCATTTGGACCTTTTACATTTAAGGATGTTGCATTGGGAGAAAGAGCGAATGATAAGTGGGACGGTACTACAACCCACAATCCTGTAATTTTAAAAATTAAAGGGAAGTATTACCTATATCATATGGGAAATACAGGGGATAAAAAGATTGTGAGTGTACCAGGAAAAGCAAAAATTAATTGGCAGCACAGAAACAATCAAAGAATTGGAGTTGCTGTGGCAGATTCGCCAAATGGGCCTTGGACACGATTTGATAAGCCTGTGTTAGATATTAACCATGAGGATGAAAATGCATACGATGCTTTAATGACATCAAATCCTTCTGTTTGTGAAATGAAGGATGGAAAAATATTAATGGTGTATAAAGCTGTAGGTAAAAAGTTCCCGTTGCCTGCTGGTGGGCCAGTAGTGCACATGGTTGCTATTGCAGACAGTCCAACGGGACCTTTTAAGAAATTTCCAGATCCAGTATTTGTGTTCCCAGGAGAGCGTTTTCCTGCAGAAGATCCATACATATGGTACCAAGACGGAAAATACAGAGCCATTGTTAAGAGAATTAAGTTCGAAGGAAAGAAAAGGTTATTCTCTTTGGTTCACTACGATTCTGAAGACGGAATTAAATGGAATAAAGCAAAGAACTTTGATATATCAGAGAGAAAAGTTACTTGGGAAAACGGAAGAGTGCAGCAATTTACACACTTAGAACGTCCACAAGTGTTTATTGAAAATGGAGAGCCAGTTGCTTTATTGTGTGCTGCAGATACTTTAGTAAATAATGTAAGACATTCTTTCAATATTCAAATACCATTAAAAATAACTAAAGAAAAGGAGTAATTCTTTTTTAGGATTTAAATGACATGCCATGATGAATAGTGATAGAGAACAACATATTAAGTCAATAAGTTTCCTAGTGATTTTTTTATCATTATTCATAAGTTGTGGCAATGATGATACATCCAATAGTAATATCAAAGATAATGCTGATACAAACCCATCAGATGGTGAAGTAATAGAGGAAGTTGTCACTTGTGCTAAAGTAGACACTAGCATTGATATAGTGGGAACGTTATCTGATAGAACAAACATGTCAGATTGGGTATTAGAGTGGGAAGATGACTTTAACTATCCAAATGAAGATCTAGACCTACTTTGGGAATCTCAAAATAGTGCTCCGGGTCATATTCTTTCTAGTAGATGGAGAGAGAATGCTGTTGTTACCGATGGAGTTTTAGAACTATTGGCCAAAAAAGAAAATAGAGGAGGTAAAGAATGGACAACTGGTAATATTTGGACCAGACAAAAGTTTGGCTATGGATATTATGAATGTAAATTTAAGTATGCCGGGGCTGCAGGAACAAATAACTCATTTTGGTTATTCCCAAGAGACAAAGGAGTCGGAAGTGAGGAAGTAATTTGTGAGTTAGATGTAAATGAAGGTCATTTTCCAAACGAAGTAAATACTAATAGGCATCATTGGCAAAGAGGTACTAGTATTAAAAATCAGCAAATACCTTTTGCACAAGGTTTGTCCCCTGCTTATACACACACTTTAGAAAAATCAATTACAACAAATAAGATTCGTTTTTCATCTCATAATGCTGCTCATTTTCATATTAGAGAGTTTAGAATTTACCAAGCAGTAGAAAATTGCAATTACCCAATAGATGTTCTAAACAATCAAAGCCGAGTGAATTTGGCAAGCCAAAGTACTATTACTGCAAGTGGAGTATTTAACAGCAATTTTAATATTTCGGATGCCGCTGATGGAACAATCAATAAAAGTTGGGTGTCTCAAAAAGAAGGAGAGAAATGGTTGGAGTTTTCATGGAGTGAACCCAAAGAAATAGGTCATATTCAGTTTGTAAATGGTTGGCAAAGTGCAGGAGAATGGAAGGCATTAATTACCGATTATAAAATAGAAGCTTATATCGATGGGAGTTGGAAAAGTATAGCTGCATACGATGTAACTGATACATACAATTATGCAGAAGATTACCATATTTATGGAATGGAGTGGAATGAGACAGAATTAAAGTTTTATTTTGATGATCAATTAATACGAACCATACCGAATACTTTGTGTAATGAGGAATTAAATATCTACTTAAGCTTAGCTATTCTAGAGCATGCAGGAGAAGTAACGGATGCTATTGATGGGACTAGTATGAAGATTGACTGGGTTAAATATTACAAAAAGAAATAGATAAAAATTAAATACGATAAAGATGTTTAAATGCCGAGCTATTAGAGTTTCATTATTATTAACAGTTTTGTTTTTAGGTTCATGTGCAAAGAGTAAATCTCATGTAGATTATTCCTCATATGAAAAATCACAATCTTTAAATGGAACATGGCAGTTTTTAGCATCTAACGATGCTAAGGAAGCAGATGTTTTAAAAGCAAATTATACTGCTTGGGATACACTTAAGGTTCCCGGAAATTGGGATACACGTAAGAGGTATGGAGAGTATGTAGGTAAAGGGTATTACCAAAAAAACTTCACACTTCCAGAAAACTGGGAAGGAAAGCAAATAAGAATCAAGTTTGGAGCGGTGTATCAAACAGCTAAAGTCTGGTTAAACGGAGAATATTTAGGAAAGAATGTAGGAGGGTACTTGCCATTCGATTTTAACATTACCAACAAGGTAAAAAAAGACAGTGTGAATTCTGTAGTTGTAATGGCAGATAATACCATTAAAAGAGGTGCTTGGTGGGCATGGGGAGGAATTAGTAGAGCGGTTTCTTTACAAGCCGATGAAGAGGTAAGAATGATATATCAGCACATTGCTTCTGTTCCTAATTTTAAAACAAATAAAATTGCTTTTACGGTAAAATATAGGCTAGAGAACAAGGGAGAAACTTCGGTTAAAGTTGCTGTCAAATCTAATGTTGATGGTAAAGAAGCATTAGAAGATCAAAAAATGAAAATTCAGGCAAATTCTGTAGCAGAGAAGGTAATTCATTTTGAAAGAGATTTGGCCGAATATGAATTATGGGATTTAAAGACTCCAAACTTATATACATTAAGTACCCAAGTTTTAGTAGATGGAAATTTACAAGATAAGGTAGTAGATAATTTTGGAATTAGAAAGTTTGAAGTAATAGGAGAGCAGTTCTTTTTAAACAATAGAGCGGTTCGTTTAAACGGAGTCAACCGTGTACACGATCATCCGGATTACGGAAACACAGAGCCAGATGTTTTGATAGAAAAAGACATGAAAGATATTATGTCTTTAGAGTGTAGATTCTCTAGGCTAATGCATGCTCCTTTAGCGGAAAATATCTTAGAGTTTTGTGATAAGAATGGATTTTTATTGGTTGAGGAAATTCCTGTTTGGGGTTCGGTAGATCCAAATTCAAGACCTAATAATCCATTAACTAAACAATGGATGAGAGATTTGGTTAAAAGAGATTTTAACCACCCGTCTGTAGTTGCGTGGAGTGTTGGTAATGAGTTAAGAACAGATAAGCCTAAATGGGGAAAACAACATTTAACCAAAGATCAGTATGATTATGTAAATGAGACCATAGATTATGCGGCAAGTTTAGATTCTACCAGATTAAAAACCTATGTAAGTAATACCTCTTACCAAGGAGGTGAAATAGGTGTAGAGCCTTATGAAAAGGTAGATTTTTTATGTGTAAACAGTTATGGTAATGCCATAAAAATCATAGAAAATGTACATGGTAAATTTCCGGGGAAACCCATTTTTGTTTCAGAAATAGGAAGAGGACAAATAGGACCTGCTCCAGATGCTGTATTGCAAGACGATCTGGTAATGTTTTTAAACAAACTAAAAGAATATCCATATGTTACCGGAGTTTCTTTATGGAGTTATAATGATTATAGAAGTAACTACAAAGGAACACCAGATTCTGGATTTAGAGAGTGGGGAATTGTTGGAGAAAGAAGACAACTTAAAAAGGCGTATTACCAGTTAAAAGAGGCATACAAAGATTGGGATATCAAAGAAAAAATTAAACCATAAACCAAAATGAAAATACAGAGAATACTCATATACCTTCTGATATCCTCTATAGGTTTAGCTGTAAATGCTCAAAATTTACCTAAAGAATTAAAAGAGGTTTATAAAAGGAAAGCCAGTAAAAAATATTCCGATGAATTTAATGGGGATAGAAAAAACAATGCTTTTGATACTAAAAAATGGCATTACCGTCAGCCAAAACCTTGGAGAAAAGGTTTAGCTATCGGTAAAGAATATGTTCAGGAAAAAGATGGAAAGTTAATCTGTTACGGCCGCAAAGAACAAAAGAAAGCAGGAGGTATCATTTCAAACGATTATTTTCAATATGGTTTCTATGCGTTTAAATGGAAAACGACTGGGATACATCACGAAGGGAAAAACGTTTGGCATCCTTCTGTTTGGGGATCTTTAGACGATACCAAAAAAGGGAAAGTTCCTGGAACGTACGAAAAGGGGATGAGTTGGATGGAAATTGATATCATGGAGTTTTCAACTTGGAGAGCAAGTGGGACCGATTGGAATGCGGATGCTCCAGCCTATATATGGGTAGATTCTATACAGAAGAAAGTAAAAGTAAATCAACCTAAAGGAAAAGCTTTTGGATGGAAAAAAGCCATGATGACAGATGGTAAAAAAGACAAATACAAAGGTAAAGTTATCGGAAGTCATAGTTTTGATCAATGGCAGACTTTAGGAATGGAATACCATCCAGAATATTTACAATTGTGGCAAATTGATGAAGGCAAGTGGGTAAAGATTGGGCATAAAGTAATATTTACTAGTAACGATGTAGCCCCTTCTTTAAGAACCGTTCCTAAAAAAGCCGTAAAACCATTGTACTGGTACATAGGGAATTTATACATGCCACAAGGAAAAACAAAAGTTACCGATGATCAGGTTACCGAATGTACACTAGAAGTGGATTGGTTTCATTATCACGAATTAAAATAAATCAACAATGAATAGATTAAAAATTATAGCTTCTTTTTTAACGCTTGTATCAATAAATTTTGTGCAAGCTCAGGACAAGCCTTTAAATGTGGTTTGGGTAAATGCAGACGATTTAGGTAGAGAAGTGGCATGTTATGGAGAACCAGCAGTAAGAACTCCAAATATAGATGCTTTGGCAAAGCAAGGGATATTGTATACCAATGCCTATGCAAATGCACCTGTTTGTTCTTCTAGTAGAACTTCTCAGATTACAGCTATGTATCCAACAGCTGTAAATGGAGAAAACCATAGAACTATGGAACGTAAGGAATTACCAAACGGAATTAAGCCAATTACAGATTACTTTAAAGAAGCAGGTTATTTTATTTCTAACGGAAATGGTTTAACCCTATTAAAAACAGGAGGAAAGAAAGATTATAATTTTGAACCTTCTATTGCGTACGATGGAACGCACTGGAGACAAAGAAAAGAAGGACAGCCTTTCTTTGCTCAGGTTCAGATTAAATATCCACACAGACCTTTTGTTTCTGATACAAAACATCCTGTAAATCCTGATGATGTTAGATTGCCTAAGTGTTATTTAGATCATCCTTTGTTAAGAGCAGATTGGGCTAAGTATTTAGAGTCTGTACAGCATTGTGATGAAATTTTAGGGAAAGTACTGGCACAGTTAGAAGAGGATGGGTTGGCCGAGAATACGGTGGTTTTCTTTTTTGGAGATCATGGACGTCCGCATGTAAGAGACAAGCAATTTTTATACGAAGGAGGATTACAGATTCCTTTAATTGTTCGTTGGCCAAATAAATTAAAGGCCAATAAAAAAGACAAGCGATTGGTGAGTTTGGTAGATGTTGCTGCTACTACTTTGGAAATTTGTGGCTTAAAAACTCCGTATAAATTAGACGGAAAAGTATTCTTGGGAAGTGAGAAAGAAAAGAGAGCGTACATCTTTGGATTTAGACAAAGAACAGGAGATGCAGTTGAGAATATGAGAAGTATTACAGATGGACGTTACAAGCTAATCTGGAATAGAACTTATGATAGACCTTGGATGCAAGTAAGTAGTTATAAAAAATTACAATATCCTGCTTTCTCTTTGTATCATTATTTACATGCTAAAGGAGAGTTAAAAGCTCCTTACAATCAATTTATGGCAGAGACAAAATCGGAGTTTGAATTATTTGATTTAAAGAAGGATCCATCAGAATTTAACAATTTATACGGTACTAAAAAGTGCAAAAAAGTTCAGAAGGAATTGGTTGCTGAATTAAAGAAACAATTAGCCATTGCTGAAAAAGGAAATATTCCAGAAACAGAAGCCGCAAAACAAAAAGGGATTTTAGGTTCTCTAGAGTATTTTAACGGATCTATTTCTAAAATGCACAAAGGAATACGTTCAAATGCAAGTTACGAAGAGCTGGTAAAAGCATGGGAGCGCAAGTTGTTAAAATAAAAGGACAAAGCCACTAATAACTCATAAGAATGAAATTTAAGAATATAGCAGTTATGCTATTCACAATTACAGGTTTGTATGCACAAAAGGACACCAAAACTTTTGATTACAAAGATTGGAAATTGGTTTGGCAAGACGAATTTAATTACGACAACAAAGCGTTAGATGATCAGTGGGAGTCTGCAAATCATTCTAGCTTTAACTTATATTGTAGCCGATGGAGGGAGAATGCTGTGGTGAGAAATGGGGAGTTGCATTTAGATATCAAAAAAGAAAAAAGAGGAGGGCAAGAATGGACCGCTGGGAGTGTTTGGACTAAAAAGAAATTTAAGTACGGATATTTTGAATGTAGATATAAGTATGCAGGAGGAGAAGCGACCAATAATTCTTTTTGGTTGATGACCAAACCAAGAAAGCAACCTAAAGAAGGTGCTATTTTTGAAATTGATATCAACGAAGGACATTATCCAAATGAGATTAGCACAAACATTCATAATTGGTCGGATATTACGGTGAATGCAAAGGGTAAAAAAACACATCCTAGTTTTAATAAGATGTATTACTTCGGAACCAAACCAGATTATTCAATTCAGTTAGAATTACCTGTAGAAACTCAAAAAATACGATTCACTTCTAAACATGCTTCAAGATTTAATATTGGGGAGTTCAGAGTATACAATGTGATTGAATCGGGAGAGTATCCAAAAGTTTTGTCTAAAACAGCAGATACTGATGTTCCTGGATTGATTAACTATGCTAGGGCTAAAAATGTAACCATTACTTCCAGTGGATCTTTTAAGAATAAACCATCAGAAAAAAGATTGGTAGATGGCAATCCGTTAACCGCTTGGAGTACACAACAGAAAGGTGAAAAATGGGTAGAGTTTTCATGGGATAAACCTATTACTATTGGATGTGTACAGTTTACGAATGGTTGGAGAACCAAAAATGGAACTTGGAAAAGTTTAATTCACGATTATAAAGTTCAATATTTAAAAGATGGAGTGTGGAGAGATATTTCTGTATTGGATGCTACCAAGACCAACGATTTTTCTGAAGAATTCCATACCTATGGATTAGAGTGGAACGAGAACGAATTGGTTTTTTATTTTGATGGTAAAGAATTAAGAAGAACCAAAAACGAGTTTTGTTATAGCGAAACACCTATATGGTTGAGTTTGGCTTTAATTAAATGGCACGGAGTCTTAAAAGACGATTTAGATGGAAAGAGTATGAAGGTGGATTATGTAAGGTACTATCAGAAAAAATAAAAGCTATAAGTAATGATGATAAATAGAGGGAAGTATATTTTAATTGCGGTGTTAGGAATCCTAGTTATTTCTTGTACTAAGCAATCTAAAGAAGAAACAAAAGTAGAGGTAGGAAATCTAAAAGGGTATCCATGGGACATACCACAAACAAAACCAGATAGACCTTTAAGTAAGGCTATGGATCGTTTGTATACCAACTACATGGCACCAAGATATCAGGACAATGAATTGTTTTCGGCTTTTAAATACACAGAGTTAAAAGGTTTTGATTACAATAACGGAGATGGAACTGTGTCTAGAAGGGATCCTTCTAAGATCATCAAGGAAAACGAGAAGTACTACATTTGGTATACAAAACGTGTATCTAAAGATGTACCTGTTGGTTATAGCAATGCGCATTTGTCTACAGATGTAATTCCTTCTACAGATTGGGATTTATCGGATATTTGGTATGCTACGAGTAAGGATGGAATCAATTGGCAAGAACAAGGAATTGCGATTGCTCGTCCTAAAAAGCCTGCTTTGGGTTGGAGATCTCTTGCTACTACAGATATCTTAAAATGGGAAGGTAAATATTATCAGTATTTTCAGGCGTATAACGAAGCAAGTGGGACTAAAGGAGATCACTGTCCTGTAGTTGCTGCCTATGCAGATTCTCCTGATGGACCTTGGACCATTGTAGATAAAGAAATTATTCCTAATGGAGAAGCAGGAACTTGGGATCAATATTCAATCCACGATCCTTACCCATTAGTCTACGATGGTAAAATTTACATTTACTACAAAGCAGCTTATGGAGATCGTCCTAAGTATTTGGTAGGAGCTGGAGTTGCCATTGCAGATAGTCCATTAGGACCTTTCAAAAAGCATCCTTTAAATCCATTATTTAACTCAGGTCACGAAACCGCATTGTTCCCATTTAAAGAAGGAATAGCTGCCTTAGTTTTACGTGATGGAAATGAAAATAGTACCATTCAGTATGCTCCTGATGGAGTTAACTTTGATATTGCTGCGGTTTGTTCTTTAATGCCGTTTGCTGCAGGGTCTTATATTCCTGATGCATTTGATAGCAATGGTAATGGTAGAGGAATCACTTGGGGAGTATCTCACTTTATTGGAAGACAAGGGGAGAATATTGGGAAAACTAGAAAGTATAGCTTTTTAGCTCGTTTTGATTGTGATTTAAGTTTAGACTTAGACGATCCAGAGATGAAAAAGTCTAGATTGTATTTTCATCCAGACTTGTATTTCTCTAGAAAATTAAGTGCTAAACAACTAGCTAGAGTAAAAGAGGGAAAAGAATAAATACTTCCGAGTAGCTTAGAATGAAATAACCGCTTAAACTTACCATGATTATGAAGCGCATACTTTACGGATTTATTTTATGTTCATCAATCGTCCTGTTTTCATGTTCTAAAAACAGTTCTGATAGTTTTGTTCCCCCAGAGGAAGAAACGGAGAAAGATGAACAACCAGAAAAGAGCGTGTTTCCTGATGAAGTAAAAAGTTTATATAATGATGAGTTAAACACAGCTGTTTCCGATGATTTTGATGGACCTATTTTGGATTTTACCAAATGGGAATACAGAAGACCAGACCGTTTAACGGGAGATGGGAGAAAGTATGTAACCATTACAGATGAAGGCTACTTAAGTGTAAAATGTGACGTTTCTGATAAAAAAGGAGGAGGTATTTCGGGTTTGAATTATTGTCGCTTTGGTTTCTTTATCACCAAATTTAGGATTGAAGGGATTGAGACAGGGAATAAAAAATCTCATACGCATCCTGCTATTTGGGGATATCGATACAATATGGGAGAGAAAGGTTACAATGCTCCTGTAGAAGGAAACGATTGGATGGAGTTAGATTGGGTTGAATATTATGCTTGGAGTAAAGTAAATTGTTGGGATATTGATGCACCTCCTAATTTAGATACCCAACGAGACAAAAGCTTAATAGCAGTAATGTTGGAGCACGATGTGAAAACGGATTTTGGGCAATGGGAAACAGTTGGTTTGGAATATCATCCAGACTATATGCAGGCTTGGGAGTTGGTAAATGGTAAGTGGCAAAAGTTGGGTAGAAAGGTTCCTGCTGGTGACGAGCAATCTAGAGATGTTATGAAACAAACTTGCATGCAGAATATGTATTGGATTATTTCCAACGGGTATTTTGGACATGCCAATGGTTCTGATGACGATTCTTGGTTTTATGTAGATTATTTTCATTTTTATCCATTAAAAGAGAGTTAAAAAAAGCTAGTATACGAAATGTGGATTCTCAGATAAGTTTTTATTTATCTGAGTTTTTATTTTTATATAAAACTTAAAAGTGTTTACTAGACAAGCTTAACTAGACGTGTAACACAAAACAAAAAACGGTGAGTAATTTGTGTTGTTACAGGTGTTTAGCAATGGATATAAACTAGATGAGGAAAGACTTTTTAAAATTTAACAAGACTTATAAGTATCTTGTTCTTCATTCAATTCACAAACATTCTAAATTTTTTAAATGAAAAAGTATAGTATTCTAAGCTGTTTTCTTTGGGTTTTAGCTTTTGGGAGTGGATTTGCTCAAGATTCTAAACCAAATATTATTGTAATTATGGCAGATGATATGGGGTTTGCCGATACAGGTTTTACAGGAGCTAAAGATGTTAAAACTCCACATTTGGATCAATTAGCTGCTTCTGGAGTCGTTTTTAAAAACGGATATATTACACATCCTTTTTGCGCACCAAGTAGAGCAGGGATGTTAGCTGGTAGGTATCAACATCGTTTTGGTTTTGAGCACAACCCACCATCAGATATAGCCAATCCTTTATCTGGAATTGACGTAAACGAAAAACTATTTCCTAAAAGATTGCAAGAGGTTGGTTATAAAACAGGAATTATAGGAAAATGGCATTTGGGATCGGGGTATCCTTTTCATCCATTAAATAGAGGTTTTGATTACTTCTATGGATTTTTAAATGGAGGACACGATTATTATAAAATTGATGTAACCCAACCTATAAAGTCAGGATACTTGCAAGGATTGGTTCGTAATAAAAAAGTGGCCAATTTCGAAGGGTATTTAACGACTGCTTTGAGTAACGATGCTGTAAGTTATATTGAAAGTAATAAAGAGAATCCTTTCTTTTTGTTCTTGTCTTATAATGCACCTCATCAGCCATTACAAGCTCCAAAAGAAGCTATTGCAAGATATGCGCACATAAAAGATAAAAAGCGTAGGGTTTATGCTGCCATGGTAGATGTTATGGATCAAGGTATAGGGAAAGTAATCGCTACTTTAGAAAAACATCAGCTAAGAGAAAATACGCTAATTTTCTTTTTAAGTGATAATGGAGGACCTATACCAGATAAAAAACATCCTACCAAGGGAAACGGATCTTCTAACCTGCCTTTTAGAGGAGGAAAGACCGATTATTACGAAGGAGGGGTACATGTACCTTTTATAGCTTCTTGGCCTGCAAAAATTAAATCGGGACAAGTGTACAAAAAGCCAATTATTTCTTTAGATATCGCAAAAACGGCAGTAGAGATTGCAGGTGCAGATGCCAATTCAGGAACAGTTTTAGAAGGGACGAATTTAATTCCCTACTTAACGGGTAAAGAAAAAGGAGCTCCTCACAAGGCTTTGTATTGGCGATTCTTTAGTATAAAATCAGTGATATCGGATGGTTATAAATGGATTCAGAAAGGAAAAAGAGCTCCTGAATTGTACGATTTAGAAAAAGATATTGCTGAACAAAAAAGTATTATCGAAGGAAATACGAAACGAGCTAAGCAACTAGTGTCTATGTGGGAAGAATGGAATAAGGATAATGTTGCCATACGTAACCCAGTTTATGCAAAGTATTACAAGGCAAGAGATCAATTTTTTGAAGAAACCATTCCAGAAGAAGCAAAAGAAGAAGGTTACAAACCTTCTGTAAAAGGAATGTCTAAAACTTGGAAAAAGAAGAAATAGTAAAATTGATAGACAGATAAATCAAAGCCTAGAATAATGAGATTATTCTGGGCTTTGATTTTTTTATATATTTAATTCAAAACATTCATGATATGAATAAACTTTCTTTTATCCTTTTCTTTACTCTCTTTACACATAATGCATTTTCTCAAATCGATGAATTAAGTTTTATAAAGCTAGAAGTAAGTCAGAGTTTGAAAATTGTTGACAACAAGGTCCTAATTACCATTAACAATCGATTTAAAGATGTAGAAGTAAAAGTATACTCGACAGATAGGAAAGAGGATTTAAAGGAGTTTGATAGAAAATATTTAGACACTACGTTTAATATTAAAATATCAACATATAAAGAGCTATTTAAGAAAGTAAAGAAAATAGATTTGAATGAATTTGTACAGTATTCTAATAGCCTGGGTTTGGATGGTTATACCTGTAGATTGGAATTTGGGAGTGGTATGAATTCAATTCGTTTAAAATCATTTATGCCTTCATCAGATACAGATAAAAGAGGTTTAGGAGTCTATTTTGAGTTATGCAAAGAAATTGCAGCATTGGCTACAGATGCGGATATAGTAGCTTTTTAATGGTAAAGTAGCATTATGATTATAGTTGCAGCAGGAATACTCATTAAAGAGCATAAAGTTTTTATAGCTAGAAGAAAACAAGGAAAACACTTGGCTGGGTTTTGGGAGTTTCCTGGAGGTAAAATAGAAGAAGGAGAGATATCCGAGGAAACCATTGTAAGAGAGTTTTTAGAAGAATTTGATGTGGGAATAAAAGTAAAATCAAGATTCTATGAGAATGTTTACAAGTATCCTGAAAAAGAAGTATTGCTAAAATCTTTGTTGATTGAATATGTCTCGGGAGAGTTCAAGCTAAAAGATCACAATGAGTTTGCATGGGTAGCAATATCCGATTTAAAAAACTACAAAATTGCTCCAGCCGATTTACCTATTGTAAATAAGCTAGAAGCAATTTTTAAATAAAGCCTAAGAGCATACCTATATCAACAAAGGCTTTATCTTTTTAATTTTCTAATTGGTTTAGATCAACTACCTCAAAATTTCTAGCATCGAAATAATCGTCTAAACCATAATCTGTATTAATTACAACTCCTCCTAAAAGAACAACTTTGTCCACATGAAACTCATCTTTACAGGATTTTAAAAATTCATGAATTTTATCGTGAATAATTTCATAGGCAACTTCTGTAATTTCTTTTTGAGGGTTGTCGCTATTCACAATCCTATCTCTTTCTTTAGATAAACATTGCTCCAGTTTCATTTGTTGGTAATCGTCTTCGTTAATTACGGGCTTGTAATTAGGGTCTTTTAATCTTTCTAAAGCCAACATTAGAGCTCCACAAGAATTACCAGTTTCTTCTTGTCTAGGTCTGTGCATTTTTCCTAAGTCTCCTTCTAAGGTAATTCCAATATGAGGGCCATAAAAAATAAAAGCACTTCCTTCATCGGGGATGTGATGTGCAAAGGCAGTCATTCCTGTTTTACCAGCAAATGGTATTCCACCCAATCCTCCCATAATAAAAGGACCAAACAAAACATTAAAGAAAGTGGTAGAGGGTACGTTTATATCATCGGAACAAACCGATGTTGCCATTAATACTCTAGAGATATCAATACCAAACTCTATTTGCATTTTTCCAAGGAAGTGAATGGAGGTGTCCTTTGCATCTTTAGCATTTGGGAAAAATTGTTGGACAGCCTTGTCGAATTTTTTTTGTAGCATAGTATTATAAGTTTAGTTAGCGTATGTGTTTTACATCTGTGTATGTTCGTATTCGGGGTGAGGTTTAGGTATTTCGTTAGTGTGATCTCCAATCATTTCTCGGATATCAATTTCAATGGCTCTTGATATAGTGGTAATAGGTACATCGTTTGCAATTCCTTCAAAAGGATTTTCAGATACATCTCCAATGCGTTCCATGGTGAAAAATACCCATGAGATAATCACGCTAAAAGGTATGGATAACCAAACAAAGTTTTCTATAGCTAGTTGCTGAATCGTACTATTGTAATTTAACTGAATCATTTCAAGTTTAATATCATTGAATTCACTCATCAATCCAAAAGGAAGTAGTGCAACAAAAATCCAAGCAAAGAATAGATTTAAGGTGGCAAATTGTCTAGGGTATGGAAAGTTTTTAATGCGTTCGGCCTTTCCTTGTAATGTTAGTAATTCTTCAATGTTGTTTTTAAATTCAATATGTCTAAAGTCCTCAACCAAACCATCAAGTTTTAACTCTTTGTAATGCTTTGATTGTAGGTTTAAGATTGCTGTTTGCTTGTTGGTTTTAGATAGCACATATTCCTTTTCTTCTGAACTTAGATATCCTTCTAATTCCTCTGATAAAGAAAATTCATATTCCTGAATGTGCATTTTTTTCATCACTTCTTGATCCGATTTATTACTAATGGTAGTTTCCCATGGCTTTTTAACTCTTAAAGCATGCCTTAGCGCAGTCATCCAAGCAACATGTCTTAAGATGATTGTTTTACGAATCTTAAAGAATTCTTCGTCACTTCTTTTTACAATTGCATGTTCGTTGGTAATAAAATCATTAGCCATGGTAGCTAGCAATCGAGAAGCGTTAACAATTCCTCCATAAATTTTTCTGGCTTCCCAAAGCCTTCCGTAAGATGCGTTGTTTTTAAAACCTATAATAAAGGCAAGAGCTGTACCTACTAGTCCTATGGGTAACCATGGTAAATGCAACCATTTCCAGTTTAGGATTTCGTATAAAAAAACGGGTATGGTAGCAATCAATAAAAAAGAGAGAATGTCCCTTCTTGTCCAGCGAAGCATTCTTTTAAGGGTGTAATTCTTTTTAGTATACATAATGGAAATAATTTACGTGTTAATTACCATTGGTTTTTAAAATGAGAAAAAGTGGATGTCTAAGAATAGAGCATCCACTTAAGCTGTGTAATAATTTTATTCTTAGTTAATTTCCTGAATGTCAATCAACATATTTTCCCAGTTCTTTTGGTTTTCGTGGCTAAACTGAGCACCGTTTTCATCAGCAACGGTAAAACGTTTAATTGCTGGAGTTTTACTTGTCGCTTGGTACAATTGGTAAGCTTCTTCGCTTAATGCCTCGGCAATTGGTAAATCAATAGAAGCATATACAGCACGTTTACAAGCCTCGATAGATTCTGCAGGGAATTTTGCAATTCTTTCTGCCAATGCATCTACATAAGCTCCAATTTCATCTGCATCTAACGCTTTGTTTACGGTTCCAAATTTTTCTGCCTCATCTGCATCCCAGTCTCTAGCTCCTAAAATAATTTCTAAAGCTTTTCCTAAACCAGCTTGTCTAGCCATACGAGAAGCTCCACCACCACAAGGTAAAATTCCCATTCCTACTTCCATTTGCATAAACTTGGCTTTACCACGAGCTGCAAAACGCATGTCTAATGCCAATGCCATTTCGTGACCTCCACCACGTGCAAATCCTTCAATTTTAGCAATAGTTGCCTGTGGTACGTTGCTTAATCTTTCTAAAACAGCTTGTAAGTCTAAAAGTTTCACTTCGTTTCTTGGTACTGCATCTTCAGACATGTCTCTTAATAAGTTCGTATCGTAGTGACATACCCAGTATCCTTCGTTAGAAGATTGGAAAACGACCACTTTAACACTTCTATCCCTTTCTAATCTTAAACACAAGCTGCTTAAGTCTGCTAACATTTCTTGTCCTTGTACGTTAACTGGTCCAAAATTGATTGTTACGTAAAGAATTCCTCCTTTTTGTTCTGCTGTGAACGTTTGAAAATTTTTGTAATCCATTTTATTATTATTTAAAAATTAGTTGTTTACTGCTGCAAATGTGTGTTGCTGTATTTTTCCGTTTTTTATGATGTAAGTATCGGTAGCAAGCTGAACATTGATATGTTCGTTTTTACCATGCCAAACAAAATAAACTACGTTGTTGTGTGTTTCTTGTTTAATGGTAGTAAAAGCAAAGCCTTTAAAATTGGGTAGAAAGTCTTTGTAGAAATTAAAGATTTCGTCTTTTCCTTTGTAGGTGTAATCTGGGGTGATGAAAAGAGCATCATCAGCATAATCCAGTATTACTTCGTTAGGATTTAACGTGTCTACAGCCTTCATATGGCTGTTAAATACTTCCTGAGCATTTTTCATGGGAACTACTGTTTAATAATTTACGATGTAAAATTACTTTAGTAGTTACGCTGGAATTTTGTAAAAAAAAGTGTGCTTTTAGTAAAAAATGAGGGTTGAATTAAATCTCTTGAACTTGATGGGATTTAAATTCTCTTAAGCTCATTCCTTTATAAGAAGAAAAGGTTTTATCTAAATGACTGCTGTCTGTAAAGCCCAATTCTGATGCGATTTCTGAAAAAGTTAGATCAGAATAACGAAGTCTAGTTTCTACTAACTGTAGTTTGTAGTTAAGAATGTATTTCTTTAACGGAACTCCTGCTTGTTTTTTAAAATACTCACCAACATAGTTCTCAGACATATTAAATTCTTCTGCTATTACATGTTTAGAAAGCAAGCTAGAATTGTGAATGTTGTTATGAATGTAGTTAATGATGTCTTGAATTTTGGAGGAAGAGGTTTTTAAAGCGGTATACTTTGCATTTCTAGAAATGATATGCAATATAGAGTGAAGCGTTGCTTTTAGAATGGTTTCACTTTTTAGTTCGGAGTCCAAATATTCATTACAAAGTACATTAAACAAAGACAGTATGCTGCTTTCGTCTTTGTTAGATTGAAATTGAATGTTAGAGACCCTATTCCTACTATGTAATATGGTTTCTATTTGTTGAAACCATTCTTTTCTTTGACTCTGTAGGTCGTCTAAATTATGATTAATGAATAAGCTACGAATAAACTTTATTGCACAAACCGATGTAGGTGTTTCAACATCAAACATGTATTCATCATTAGGGATAAAAATGAATAGTTGCTTTTCCTGATAAGGAACTTTGTTTTGATTGATGGTTAGGGTACCCTTTCCTTCTTCTATATACAGTATCTCAAAAAAACGAATAGCAGTGTATTGACAAAATTCAAAAGCATTGGCTTTTTCAAAATGATGGATTACAATATTGTCGAAAATGGTTCTAGGCATAACTAAAATTAACAAGAATATGTTAATGCAGCCAAAAGTATCACTTTTATTATAAATTTTAAGTAAAAAAAGAACCCTTAGATAAAAGAGAAGTCTTTGATCTAAGGGGAGGTTGTACTATGTAATTTTTTATCTATTCTGTCTTAAATTCAAACACAGGAGAGGTTGATACGTTTCCGTGATTGTCTTTTGTAACAATATACCAATAGTAAACAGTGTTAGCGTTTAAATTGCTGAGTGATGTTTCTGGGCTAGCAACGGTTGCGTTTAAAGCTAACGATGTTTTTTCGATACCAAAATAAACATCATACTCCTTTATATCATTATCTACATCTTTTGCGCTCCAGGTTAATTGTAGGTTTCTTGGAGTTTTACTCCCCATAATAGGGAATATTGGTTTTGCAGGAAAGGGAGCATGGTTTTGCGTACCCACACCAGCGTTGTAAAAGTTCCATGTAGTGCTTTTATGCTGATCGGAAAAACGTTCTCCAATAGCAATAACGTTCCAAGAGTAAGGAACTCCTCTTTCTATTGTTACGGTTTTAGAACCAGTCTCAGAACTAAAACCAGACTCTTTACCCGTATTTAGGTTTTTAATATTTAGGATATAACTTGTAGCAAATGCTGTTGTATTCCATTCAAATTTTAGTTCACTTCTAGTTTCAGATACAATGGTTCCCTCAAAACATTCAGAGTCGTTTAAAGGAAATAGCAATGTTGGTGTTTTACCTTCATCCACAGATCCGTTGTCGTCTATTGATTCACTCGATCCACTAGAACAACTGCTAATACTAACTAAGAAAATAGCTATGAATAGGTTTTTAAAATTTATCATTTCTTGATGATTTTTGATTGGGATTTGAAGTTGCTTGAAAACGTGTTTAGAATGTAGATTCCATTAGGAAGGTTGGTAACATTAATGTTGGCTTTATTATTTATCACCTTAACAGTTCCTGATAGAATATTTTCTCCCGTTACAGTGTACAATTGATAAGCGATACTAGGATCATTATAATTAATAGTAGAAATTGTAATGGTATCCTCTACAGGGTTTAAAATGTAGAATTCAGTATCAGGCATAAGAATAGACTTGTTTACTTCTCCCTGACAGTCTTTATTGGTACTTACAGAAATGTTATTTTCTCCCGGAGCTAATACCACATCCAATTCATTCTTATCGGTTATGGTTGTCATGTTATTTACAGTAACTCTGTATAAATCTGAACCAGATAATTGTAAAATAACGTGATTAGAGTTGTCTACCATTTCTGATGTTACTTCTAATGCGGAAGGTTGATCTATTACCAAATCGAAACATTGTTCGTATTCTGTATTGTCCTTAATGGTGATACAAACTTTGTAAGTTCCAGCTTCTAGGTCGTTAAAAGAAGTAGTGGTAGAAAACTCTTTGGTAGTATTGTTATTTAATGTTGCAATGTAATTTAAGTTTTCTTCTGCGGTAATAGCAATACTACCATCTTTGCTGTTAATACAAGATTCACCAATAGCTAATATTTTAAAGTTCTCATTTTCTAATGTAAAAACCGGACATCCTTGGGTGTTTACAGGAACACCAAAAGGAGTATTAGGACATAAGTCATCTGCATCGCCTACACCATCTTTATCTTCATCCTCTTTTGGAAAAGTTAAACAGTCTTCACCAGGTAAACCATAACAACCTAAGTTGTTTGGACCTAGTTTATGATTCCAAGTAATCCCTGCAACCCATTTAGTTCCCCCAAATTCATAAGCACCAATATCCGGAAGAGCTCCTTGGTAACCATCGGTATACTCAGGGATTATTTTTCCAGCATCAATTGCTGCTGAGGAACTCGTAAGATAAAAGTCTCCATTGCTAACGTTTTGAAAAGAATCTGAGGTTGTGGTTAGGTTGTTTTGCTTGTCCGATTGGGGCTCCCAATTATTGTCCATGGCAAGGTTGTTCCACACATTTATTTTACTAAATGCGGTACCCGCTTTGTGCCAAGCTCCCATAACTCCTCCTTCATTATTCCACAATGTATTGTTAAAAATGTTGATGTCGGTACAGTCCCAGTTCATTTGAATACCTGTCCACTCGGTATTCCATATGACATTATGATGTACATTAAAACCTGCAGCATCATTGTCTAAATAAACTCCAGCAGCTTTCTTTTTAGAACCGCTAGAGGCAACATCGTGAAACCAGTTGTGATGAATTTCTGTTGTGTATTGAGGACCTACGGTGTATATTAAGGCACAGTCGTCTGCAATTAAATTACTTCTAGAAATATCGTTATAAGCAATCTCATTATCCTTACCGCTGTAATTAATTCCATCTCTACCACCATTAAAAATGGTGTTATTTATAAATGTATTATTAGTACCTCCACGGGCAACTAAAGGAGCATCATAAGATCCTAAAAAGTTAAAATCGTGTATTCTAGTATCTCTAATTTCGTTGTTTACACCATCAATATAAACTCCAGATGCAGCACTAAAAGCAATTTCACATCGTTCAATTTTATTCTTAGATCCGTTTACTCTAACACTAGGTTTGTTTGCGTTAAATCCTCTAAAAACACCTAGGGTGTGATTACCGTAAAATGAAGAAACTCCATACAAAAGGTTGTTGGTAGAAGTACTTTGCTCCATGGTTATACTACCACCAAAAACAGCTAAGTTTTTAATATGTATATAACTTTTTCTATCGAGATTTATAGCTTTTATTCTTCTACGCATTTTAACAGCACCGTCTTCTGGAGCTAAACCAGAAGGGATTTGTAAAAACAATTCTTTAGTAGATGAATTGTAATACCATTCGTTTTGATGATCTAATGCGGCTTTAACTCCCTCTAAATAAAAGTCTCCTTTGTCTGCAGGAGCGTGGAATGTTCTAATCCATGATGGATTTTTGTCTAACGTGAAGTTTACTCTACCAGTGCTAGAGCTTAAGATAGATTCTTTCCATGCAATCCACCCAGATCCTGGTTTGTCTCCATAAAAGTAAACAGTTCCTCCTGTCCAGTCAATACTAGGGATTTCGGGAGAGGTTAAATATGCTCCTACAATCACATCGGATCCACTACCTCCTGTATTTCTTTTCGTGTTTAGATTAAATGGGTTCTCATCTGTTTTGTTTGGCCAACGAGCCAAGTTACAAGCGGTCTCATTGTGCATTACAAAGTTTTCCTGATTTAGTGTGGTAAAAGGAATGGTGGTTTTGTATACAGCACCGGTATCTTTTGTCCAGCCAGAAAGTGCTTGCATTGCAGAAATAATAACACGATCTCCTGGATAAGATTGAAAGATAATTGGATTTCCAGAAGTACCAGAGTTTGCTGGAGTTAATGTTTCTTCGTAAGTACCTTCTTTAATATAAACAATATCTCCGGCAACTGCAATAGAGGCAGCTTTAGAGATTGTTAAGTACGGATTGCTTTCGCTTCCGTCGTTTGAGTCATTTCCGCTTTTAGATACATAAATATCCCTAGAGAAGCCTAAGAAATGGACTAATAAGAAAGAAAAGAGAAGTGTTTTCTTTAATGTGTTCATTAGAGTTAAATTTGAATGATTGTTTTGTTTTTAAGCTACTTAGTTTTTGGTTTGAAATTTTATATTGGTTTTTGAAAATGAAACACTATTGCTGATGTATAGTATTCCATTTTCTTTTTTAAAAGGTTTTGAGTTGCCTTACGGAGTTAAAAATTATGATGAACTCGATAAGGCAACTCAAGGTTGTTTTTTAGAGGGCTATTTTTTTATAATCTTTCCTTGAAATCCATTATCCGTAGAAAGAATGTAGACACCAGAAGTTAAGTCCTGAATATTTACAGTTGTAGTTGCAGGTAGTGTTTTTATAGTTCTTCCTAAAATGCTTGAAATTGTAATGGTTTTAGCTCCGTGTAAGCTTGATATATTAATAGTCCTTTCTGCTGGGTTAGGATGTACATACGTGTCTTTATGAAGTTCGTTTGTTTTTGTACTTAAAGTAGCATTTGTTGATTGTACGATATCATCTATGTAGTAAACATCTCCATCTCTTAAACCGTTTGCAGAGTTAAATTGAAATGCAAACTGATTACACCAATTGTCAATATAGGTTTCCGATGAAAGGTCGAATTCAACCGTATGCCAAGTGTCAATTGCTCCAACGTTTACAGTTTGTTCTACTTCGTTAAAAACATTGGCACCGCTACCAGCATCCCAATGTCTTGTAATAAATTTCATTGTAAAAGTAGTTTCATTTTTTGAAAGTACTTTACAACTAACATATAGTCCATTGGCAGGATTCAATCCAAATTTAGGATCGGACCAAGTTGCAAAATCCCAGTTAAAAGCTCCTGTGGTTTCAGTAATTTTACCACAATTATCGCTCATGTTATCTGCAGTTTTTGTGTCGTTTGCAATGGCCTCGTTAGTGATAACTCCTCCATTTGAGCCTAGTGCGTAATTAACGGTTTCATAGTCTACGTTTAATTGAGCATTTAAAATAAAGCTGCTTAATAAAATAAAAGTGAAGTGTAGTTTTTTTAACATAATTGTTTGTTTTTAAGGTTTGGTAATTATTGAGTTAACTAAATAAGCCTGTACCCATAGCACAGGCCTATTTAGAAAAACTTTTTATTTATGGTCTAACGTCTTTTTCTTTAACAACAAAGTCATCAAAGTACATTACACCTCTTTTTTCTGTAGTTTCAGCTGGGATTCTAAGCATGATTGCAGAAGCCGGTTTTAAAGCACCTGGAGCATATTCGTAAGAGAATTTTGTCCATTGACCAACAGCTGCAGAAGCATCGGTCCACCATCCTTTCCATTGTCCACCAATAACATGAGGCCAAATATTAGGATAATCTCCACCTGTTTCAATATAAACCCACATTTCAATAATGTATGTTTTGTCCGCTTCAAGAATAAACTTAGCACCATTACTCATTGGGTTGTATCTAATTCCTCCTGCGTTGTTTCTTTCTTCTCCGTCAAAAGTTAATTTTAAACTATACTCACCACTATGAGGGTTATCCGTAGTTACTTCGATTAAGGTGTCATCTTCCCAAGAAGGAATCCAACTAGCACTAGCACCAGCATCTTCTAAAGTAGCTGCATTCACATTAAACACATTTAAAGAATAAGAAGTAACGGCTAAGTCTGTAAAGGGAACAGGTTTTCTTGTGTCTGTAGATTCTAAGGTACCCATTCCATCATAAGAAATAGTAATGTCGTCAGACTCATAAATTTGATCTACCAACTTAATGTCTAGAATAGTAGCATCGTCTCCATTAATTTCAACCTTATCAATAGCAAAAGGATTCCCATTTACATTTACAGTAAAGAATGATTTTTGGTCTGTAAATGGAGAAAACTCACCATTAAAAGGTACTTGGATTGTTTGGTCTTCTAACTCCTTAATTTCTCCACTCACAATAAATGGTTGAGATGATGGAATTACTTTGAAATTGATAGGGATTATATAGTTTTCCCAGTCTCCAGGAATATTTTGTCCTGTTCTACTTATGTTTACGTTTCCTTGCCATATTCCAAGTTTTTTAAATACCAAGGTTGCTGTTTGCTGGTTGTTTGTAGAACCTCCAACGTTCCAATTCCAAGTATTAGGACGACCTATTGTAGTAATATCAGTAAAGTCAAGAGTACCCCCTGCTTCAATATAAATAGTGTCTAAAGGATTGGTGTGGTCTACAAGCACTCCCTCTTGTCTAATTTCAATTTGTGGAACAATAGTGTCATATACATCAACAACAAACGTTCTGTCCATCACCCATTTATCACCGATTTTTACTGCCGGAATTGTGTCGTTTCCTTTAAAAGCAACAGAGTCGTTAAAGGTGTTGTACAATCTTACAGTTTGTAATCCTGATTTTTTAAACAGTACGTGGATTGTTTTATCGTTTGTTACGGTATCTCCTTCATTGATAATAAAGGGATCAAAAATAGAATCCTGTCTTTGTATAGGGCCTTTAAGAAAGTAGTTTCCGCTACTGATAGACCAGCTATTGTTAACGGTTCCCTGCGAAAGATCACTAAAAGACATATACTGATCAATTCCTACATTCATTTCTGTCTGTCTAAGAGCAGAAGTATACCACCCTACGTCCGAAAAGACGTTAGGTTCTTCATAATCATCATTATTACAGCTGGTAAAGATTCCAGCTGCAATGAATGCAATTGCTATAATTTTATTTTTCATTTGATAAGATTTTTAGATAATACATATACCATATTATGGCTGCTACTAGTTTTCATTTAACTTTGGATTTGCTGTAATCTCACTGTTAGGAATTGGCCAATAAGAATGTGTTTCTGGATTGAAATTCCCTGCGGATAAATGAAATTCTTGAAAGTCTAAATCTCCACTTCCAGGAGCTGCTTCTATTAAAACAGCATTCCATTTTGTGCCAGATGTACCTTCTGCAGTAGTATATGTGTGATTGGTTACAGCATATTCTTTAGAGGCTAAATAGTTAAAATAATCATTTAATGAAACGAATACTTCCTTCGTGTCAGGATTGGTTAAAGCTCCATTTTCTATCCATCTTCTTAAATCAATTTGTCTAATCGCATTTCCTTCTATAGATAATTCTAGGGGTCTTTCTCTATGGATTAAGTGTTCCATTAAAGTACCTGTTTTACCAGATGTGTAGGTAATGTTATCGTGTTCATTCGTTGGGAATTCTCCCGTTCCGTCTAAACCAAGTAATTGTAGTCCAGAACGTTCTCTAACTCTGTTAATGTAAACTAAGGCTTCATCTACAGCACCATCGTTCATTAGTATACATTCAGCATACATTAATAAAACATCGGCCAAACGTATTAATCGTACGTTTACACCAGATCTAGGAGTAGATGGAGAGATAGTTCTTTCAGTTTCTGCAAAATCCCAATTGGTATATTTTCTAAAATAAGCATACTCTTTATTGTTAAATGGAGCTGATTGAGCAGGTGTTAATCCGTTAACATCTCCTTTTAAAGTTGGCAATGTTCCTCCGTCTCCAACATAGTAATAAAGATCTTCATCGTCTGGTAAAGCTATAGAGTAAGAAGTTCTTAAAGAATAGGTTCTTAGTCTATTAAAGGTACCATCGTCGTTTAAAATATGATTTCTAGGATTAGATCCATCAACAGGGTCGTTTTTATAAGCCATGGTTAACCAACAAGCAGGTATCATGGTTCTCCATCCACCAACTGGACTCACTAAAAAGTTATTTACACTAGAAATTTGTTCACCAGAGTAAGGGTCAATTTCATCTTTGTACCCTAAAGAATAGGCTAGTTCTAAAATTGATTCTGAATTGAACTCATCAAATGTGGTAAAATTACTTCCAATGTTTGGAGTAAGACTGTAGCTAAAGTCATTTATTACTTTTCCAAACCATTCTTGTGCTTCGGTATAATTACCAGCGTATAAATGACTTTTTCCTATTAATGCAGCTGCTGCACCAGCAGTCATTCTTCCTAAATCTGTGTCGCTCCATGAGTCTGGTAAGTTGTTGTAAGCAAATTCTAAATCTTTTAAATAAAATGCTCTTACTACGCTTGCCTCACTTAAAGGAAGAAAAAAGTCTTCTTCTTTTTCAGAAACAAAATCAATTAAGACAACAGAACCATTATTAAAAGAGTTGTGCAAGTAGAAGTAAAATAACCCTCGTAAGGCTCTAGCTTCTGCAATTACAACATTTGCTCCATCTTCTAATTCCTGAGAACCGTGAGTTCCTCTTAATTTTTCTCCAGCTATAATTACCTGATTTGCTCTAAAAATACCTTGATACAAAAATTGCCATTTGCTATTTGGTGCATCCGATGAGTTGTTAAACTGTTGTAAGTAATACTCATTAGTTGGGTTAGGTCTACCAAATCCAGGGTAGGTTAAATCGGTTCTGTTATTTTCATCGGGCATTCTAATTGAATTTCCGTTTTTTAGTGTGCTATAAACAGCAATCAGTCCTTTGTCAAGATCTTTTTTTGATT
This sequence comes from Wenyingzhuangia sp. IMCC45574, assembly GCF_054182685.1. Taxonomy (NCBI): domain Bacteria; kingdom Pseudomonadati; phylum Bacteroidota; class Flavobacteriia; order Flavobacteriales; family Flavobacteriaceae; genus Wenyingzhuangia; species Wenyingzhuangia sp. IMCC45574. The sequence continues at coordinate 3,071,778 of NZ_CM135169.1, forward strand.
TCCAAAAACTTGAGGTAGACAGTTCGTTAGGGTTTACTTGCTCCAAAAAATCGTCATTGCAAGACGAAATACCAAAAGCGATCCCTAGCACAATTGCCAATTTGTTAATATATCTTGTTTTCATTATTGTAAATGTTTTAAAAACTGTTATTTCCTTTTTTCTCATATTCAGTTTCTCTTTTGTTAAAAGTCAAATTGAACACCAAGTCTATATTGAGAAGTAATTGGGTAACTTCCTCTATCAATACCTCTTGCTGCTAGGTTGTTACCTCCAATTTCAGGGTCAAATCCGGTGTATTTTGTAAATGTTAATGGGTTTTGAGCAGCTACGTAAAATCTTAATTTAGATAAGTTGATTTTTTCTGCAACCTTCTTAGGTAGTGTATATCCTAAGTTTACATTACGTAGTCTTATAAAAGATCCATCCTCTAACCAGTAATCTGTAAAACCTCTGTAGTTGTTATGATCTCTACCTCTGTTTACTGGAATAGTAGAACTGCTGTTTTGAGGAGACCATTGGTATACTAAGTCTTTATGTGTTCCGAATTTATATGCAAATGCTGCACTACCATTCATTAATTCAGCACCAAATGCTCCGTACCATTGCATCGATAAATCAAATCCTTTGTAGTATGCATTTAAGTTTAATCCCATGGTAAAGTCTGGAGTTCCGCTTCCTGCATATCTTCTATCATCAATACTAATTACTCCATCATTATTCGCATCAACCATCATTAAGTCTCCAATTTTAGCACTTGGATCTACCGTTGCTTGATAGTTTGCTAATTTTTCTTCTGTATCAATTATTCCATCCGTTTTTATTAAAAAGAAAGAACCTGCTTCATAACCTTCTGCAATTACAGAAACTAAATCTTCGTTGTTGTTATCTGCAACGTTACTACCATCTAAATAGGCAATTTTGTTAGAACCAGACATTTTGGTAATTGTGTTAATGTTTCTGGTATAAGTAAGTCCCGCATTCCAACTAAACTTTCCTTTATGACGGTATTTTAAAACGAATTCCACCCCTTTGTTTTCCATGTTTCCTGTGTTAAGAGTAACCGTTTTAAATGATGGCCAAGAACCATTGTTTGGCGGAATTAATAAAGGGAAAAGCATGTCCTTTTTAACCGTTTTATAGATGTCTGTACTTAAGGTTAGCTTGTTTTTAAATAGACCAAAATCAATACCTATGTTGTCCTGAACAGAAGTTTCCCACTTTGTTAAAACATTTTTAAAAGACAATTGTGTGGCACCTAGTTGTAAGTTGTCATTTCCTTCTCTACCAAAAACATAATCTTGGTTTAACGATATGGTAGGTTGGTAGCTATAGTCTAAAATTCCTTGGTTTCCTGTTGTACCGTGACTTGCTCTTACTTTAAAAGAATTAACTACCTTTTTTAAAGGTTGCCAGAAAGTTTCGTCAGAAATATTCCAACCAACAGAATAAGAAGGGAAAATGTTGTACCTGTTTTCTGGAGCAAATCTTGAAGATCCATCACGTCTTGCACTTGCACTGAATAAATATTTTCCACCAAAATTGTATTGGAATCTTAATAAGCTACCCGTAAGTGTATTTGTTCTGTCCTGAGACCATCTTGTTCCAGTTCCTGCATCTGCATCCCTTAACGCTCCTTCTAAAGTTGTTATTTCGGTACTAAAGAAGTCTTTTTTAGTGGCAAAGAAAGAAGTGTACTCATATTTTTCACGAGAAAATAAGGCTAAACCTTTAAAGTTGTGTCTTCCAATGCTTTTTTCATAGCTTAAGAAGTTTTCAAATGTTGTTTTTGCAGAACGATCACTTTGGTTCCAAACACCAGATCTTTGCTGTAAAGGGACTAGGTCTCCTTGGTCATCATATACTTCAAATAATGGGTTTATTCTAACTCTTGTGTTGTTGGTATAAGCCATACCAAATCGAGTGGTAAATTTAAAATTAGAGTTTATTTTATAACTAGCAGTTACGTTTGCATTTAAGCTCTCTCCGTTTCTAATATCAGATTGTTGAAGCTTAGAAGAAAGGTTACTTAAATTAATAGTCTCATTTGAAGTTGCTGCACCAGGGGTGTCAATTCTGTCTGCACTTGGGTCAATGTCTTGTTGGTTTGGATGGTATTTATAGGCATCTGTCAACAATCCCCAAGCTGCGTAATCTTGTTCTTCAATTCTAAAACCTAAACCCGTGTCAATTTTCCATTTACCTTTTGTAAATTGTGTATTGGCTCTTACATTAACTCGCTCATATCCTGAGTTAATAATAATACCCTCTTGGCTAAAGTAGTTTCCGTTAACACTATAAGTTAAACCAGCTTTACCACCAGAAACTCTAACACCGTGATTTTGTATTGCCGCAAAATCTTGTTGAATTACACCTCTTAGGTCTGTTCTGTTTGTAAATTGATTTATTCCTTGTTCAAAAGTAGTCCAAGTGTTGTTGTAGTGTGTTTGGTTTACAGATGATGCAAACAAGAATTTAACATACAGATCTTCTTCAAAATTTACCAAAGGAAGTCCAGATGTAATGTTTTGAACACCATAGTAACTGTTTGCGTTCACTTTCATTTGTCCGGCTTTACCTTTTTTAGTGGTAATTAAGATGACACCTGCAGCTCCACGAGTACCGTAGATAGCGGCAGAAGCAGCATCTTTAAGAACGTCAATTGTTTCAATTTCATCAAAACTTAGTTTAGGGTCACTTTCAAAAGGAATACCATCTACTACGTATAAAGGAGAGTTGTTTGCTTCTATAGAGCTAATTCCTCTAATAACAATATTAGATTCTGCACCAGGTTGTCCATCACTAGCGGTAACGGTAACCCCTGCAACTTGTCCTTGTAAAGCCGTTCCTAAATCGGGAGTAGAAGATTGCGATAAGGTTTCAGATTCAATTCTTGCTACTGCCCCGGTAACTTCTTTTTTCTTCTGAGTTCCGTACCCAATAATTACAACTTCTTGAAGCGAAGCAACATCAGAGACTAGTATAACTTTGATGTTTTTTTGTCCTTTTATGCGAATTTCCTGTTCTTTAAAACCCACATAGTTTATTACAAGGATGCTGTTTGGTTTTGCGTTAATAACAAAGTTTCCGTCAAAATCCGTCATTACACCATTAGACGTACCTTTTACTAAAACATTAGCTCCAGGCAGTGGTTCGCCGTCTCCTGATACAACTCCTCTAACGGAAATTGTTTGTGCTTGAATTGAACTAAAGCTAATTAAAAACAAGTATGTAATTAAGTGAGCTTTGAAGTTCCAATTATCAAGTAATTTGAATTTCATATTTGTATTAGATTTAAGATTAGACTACGAATTTTAAATTTTATCCTTTTCGTTTGGGAGACAAATGTTTTTATCGGGGCGAAAAATTCGTTGGAAAAGAGCGACTTATGTGTTTTTTATAATTTTAAACAACTGATATTGAATTGATTGAGGTGATGTCTTTACTGGTGTGGAGAGTTCGGGTTTCGATAATCTTAAAAAAAGAAATTATTTTTGTGTATTCTTTATTAAATTACAATATGTGTAAGCATATTTTCAATCTAACCCTTTTATGTTTGTAGTTATATGAAAACCAATTTTAGAAAAATCAGATTTAAGAACCTAGTAATTGTTGTTCTTGTACTCGTTACAAATTGGTCTGTCGGTCAGAATGCAGTTAGTTTTGACAGGTTAACGACTAGGGCTGGTTTATCTCAGAATGATGTGAATTCCATTTTTCAAGATAAGAAAGGGTTTATGTGGTTTGGTACTCACGATGGTCTTAATAGGTATGATGGTTATAAGTTTACGGTATTTACACCTGATTTATCGGACGATAGTAGTATAAACAGTAACTTAATTTGGAAGGTAATAGGAGATAAGAAAGGAGATTTATGGATTGCAACTACAGGTTCTGGGGTGAATTTTTTTGATTCTAGCACAGAAAGGTTTCATCATTTTGTTCATGATGATAATGATGAGTTTAGTATTTCTAACAATCATGTTTCATCCATTTTAATTGATAAAGGCAATAAGTTATGGGTTGCCACATCAAAAGGGATTGATATGTTAGACCTAAATAGACCTATTGATGAAGCAAAATTTAGACATATCAATTTAAAAAAGAATAAGATTTTTGATGCACAAAAAGGAATCCATATTAATTCAATTTTTGAAGATAGTAATAAACAAATATGGGTAACAAGTGTAAAAGGAATTTACAAGCTAGAGCATAGAAAGAATGGTGATATGTATTTTCAATATTACAATCAATTTATGGGGATACCAACTGTTGCGGTTAGAAGCATTGCAGAGGATCCATTTGGGAATTTAGTTATAGGAACTCATAATCATATTTATTTAGTTTCAAAAAGAGATTTTGGAAAGCAACGTAAAGCATTTTATTGGGGTAATTTTAATGATATAAAAATTGACGATAAATATATTTGGTGTGCTACAAATGGTGGTCTGTTGCAGTTTAAACTACAGGGAGAGGCTTCTAAACCTATATTGATCAATCATTACAAGTACGATCCTAATAAAATTGATGGTATCAGCTCTAATAGTATAAGGTCTCTTTATATTGATGATACAGGTATATTGTGGGTAGGAACTTATGGTGCAGGAATTAATAAATACGATCCACACAGAAAACAATTTCAACACATACAGAAAACAGCTACCAAAGGAAGTATAAGTAGTAATAAAATTAGGTCTTTGTTTGAAGATAGTAATGGCTATTTATGGTTTGGAACAGAAATTGGCGGTTTGGACGTTTTAACAGCTGAACATGATGATGGGGCTTACGATAAATTTGAGTCCTTGGATGTTTACATGACTGCTTATGCAATAACAGAAGTAAATATTGCTGGTAAGAAGAAGGTAATGATTGGAGGGGTGTCTACTCCCAATGCTTATATGATTGATATTACTGAGCCCAAAGAAGTATCCGATTTTGCAATAGAGCCTCTTAAGGATGTAACAAACACAGTTTTTTCAATACTACAGGATAAAAATTCTAATATATGGATTGGAACCTATAACGATGGCGTGAAAAGATGGTTGGTTTCTGGTTCTGAGGGTGAGTTTACGAAGGATGTTTTATCTTATAATAAATATCAGGAAAAGAGTATCTCAAATAATATTATTAGAGATATTTATGAAGATTCATTTGGGAATATATGGTTTGCTACTGCGAATGGCCTTAATATGTTACCTAGGTCTGAGGTGAATGCAAGAAGTCCAAAATTTGAAGTATTTAATAATGTTAAAAATGATACCACAAGTATCAGTCATGATTATATACTAACAGTTTTTGAAAGTTCAAGTAATGAGCTATGGGTTGGAACATTAGGAGGAGGGTTGAATAAGTTTGTACCTGCTGTAAATGGTAATAAGGCATATTTTAAAAGGTATTTAACAGAGAATGGATTGCCTAATAATGTAATTAAAGGTATAGTAGAGGATGATGAGGGTAATTTATGGATTGCAACCAATAGAGGAATTTCTAAGTTTAACCCAAGAACGGAGAAATTTCAAAACTATAATGTAAATGATGGTTTACAGAGCGATGAATTTGGTGAGTTGTCATGTTTGGTTAGAAAGTCTGGTCAATTTGTGTTTGGAGGAGTAAATGGTTTTAATGCTTTTTTTCCAAAAGATATAAAAAGTAACAATTTAAATGCAGAAACTGTTTTAACAGATTTTTCAATCTTTAATAAATCTATAGGTATTGGTGAAGAGGTTGATGGAAGAGTTGTTTTGAACAAATCCATCAATGAGATTGATCAAATTCAATTAAGACATGATGAAAATAGTTTTTCCTTTGAATTTGCTGCCTTGCACTATGCTGCATCCGACAAGAATAAGTACAGTTATAAACTGGAAGGATTTAATGAAAAATGGTTGCAAACAACATCAGAGAAACGTTACGCTACTTATACTAATTTAGAACCAGGAGCGTATGTGTTTAAAGTGAAATCATCCAATAACGATGGTGTGTGGGACACAACTCCTGTTCAGCTAAAAATAAATGTTTCTCCACCATTTTGGAAAACTAATTTCGCAAAATTTATATACATCTTTTTTATTGTAGCATTACTTTGGGCTTTTAGAAGATTTACAATTATTAAAACAACTAAAAAATATGCTCTAGAGTTTGAGCATATGGAAAAAGAGAAAAAAGAAGAGTTAAATAAATTAAAATTAGAGTTTTTTACCAATATTTCTCACGAGTTTAGAACCCCCTTAACTTTAATAAATGGTCCGTTGGAGTATTTGCTTAACAATGGAGATAATATTTCTGCAGCAGAGGCCAGAGTGCAGTATAAATTAATGAAGAAAAATACGGGATACCTGTTAAGGTTGGTCAATCAATTAATAGACTTTCGAAAAATGGATAGAGGAAAGTTGGCGTTAAATATTATAAAGGGAGATATATCCGAATTTTTAAAAGAGGTAGGTGAACCTTTTCAGTTTTTAGGTACTAAAAAGAATATAGATTTTAAGGTTTTACACACAAAATCAAATTTAGATACTTGGTTCGATCCCGATGCAGTAGAGAAAATTGTGAACAACCTACTTTCTAACGCTTTTAAATTTACACCCGAAGAAGGAACTATAAGACTAGAGGTTATGGATGCTATTGATTTTAAAGAATCAAAAGACATTTCTGATGGAGTAATATTAAACGATTTTATCTTAATTAAGGTACAAGATTCTGGCTCTGGGATTCCTACTCATAGAATTAATCACATCTTTGAAAGATTTTATATGGAGGTAGATAAGCTTAAAATGAATACCAAAGGTTCTGGAATAGGTTTGTCATACACTAAAAATTTGGTGGATTTACATCAAGGGGTTATAAGAGTAAAAAGTAGTGCTGATAAAGGGACTTGTTTTTATGTTTGGTTGCCAAAAACTAAAAACGCTTATAAAAATAAAGAGGGGATAAGTATTAAGAACGAAAATGAATTTGTAGGTGAAGTTGGTAAACTATATACAGAACCACAAGCAATAGAATTAATAGATGAAATAACAGACCAAAGTATTTCTAGAAGAAGGTCTAAGTTACCCGTTCTTTTAGTTGTAGAGGATAATGAAGACATTCGTTTGTTTCTTAAAAAAGGATTAGGTAACCAGTATTATATTTATGAAGCTGAGAATGGGGAAAGAGGCTTTGAGATGGCTAAAAAATATGCTCCAAATATTATAATTACTGATGTAATGATGCCTGTTATGGATGGTGTAGAGTTTTGTAATAACATAAAAACTTCGATAGAGACAAGTCATATTCCAGTATTGATGTTAACTGCTAAAATTTCTCAAGAGTCGGAAATGATTGGACTTAAAAATGGTGCTGATGGTTATGTGCGCAAACCCTTTGATATAGAGTTGGTTGAGTTGAAGCTTAAAAATATATTAAAGTTTAGAGATGACTTAAGAAAGAAATTTACACGTGAAATTAGATTGAAACCTACAGATGTTGCTGTTAAACCGGTAGATGTAACTGTAACGTCAACGGATGAAAAATTCTTACAAAAAGTAATTGATATTATTGAGAAGAATATGATGAATACAGAGTTTAGTGTAGAATCTTTGGTAAAGGAAATGTATTTAAGTAGGAGTAATATTTATTTAAAAGTAAAAGAGTTAACAGGGTTAACAACAAGTGCATTGATAAGGAATATACGATTAAAAAGGGCAATGCAATTGTTAACAGATAGTAACATGGCAGTTAAAGAAATTATGTACATGACTGGTTTTAGTACAGCTTCTTATTTTTCTAAATGTTTTAAAAAACAGTATGGGTATATACCTAGTGATTATGTAAAACAGTTAAAAAATGATACCACAAACTTAGAGGATTTAGAAGAAGAAAATAACCAGCAAGTTTAAAAAGGGAAAACGGCTACTAATTTTAAATCTATACTGGTGCGGTCTTGTCCTTTCACCCTGAAAATAGCAGTAAAATACTCGTTGTTTTTTAGATAGGTGTTGGTGAACTCTTTTAGAGTTTCTGGATTTGTAAAATATTCTACGGTGGCACTTACTCCAATGTCGTGCTGAGAAATAAAAATAATATGCTGTGTTTCTCCAGTGGCCGGATATTTAGAAACTAAAGCAAACTCATCTGTTTGTATATAAGAGTTTAGATTGTAAATAATTTCTTTAGTATTAGGTTTTTTAATGTGTAGTTTTCGGTCTTTAATCTGGCAGATAGTGTTTCCTTCGTTAAAAAAAGGGACAAATAGATTGTGTTCTTTTAGCGGTCCAGCATAGATTGCATTGGTCTCTTTAATTTCGCTAGTGGAACTTTTGGTGGTAAAACGAAGAGAAAATTCTTGATTGTAGCTTTGAAAAAGTTTTTGAAAGTCTCTTGTGGCCAATGCAGCCATAGTGGTTGTATAGGTAAAATTAGAGGGTTTTATACTTCCTTTTAACTCTGGTTTTTTTTCTAAAAAGTTGTAGAATTCAGTCTCTGTGTTAATATTATAATCTCTTGTCCATCCAGGGCTTCCTGTTACAGAAACTCCATTCATTCCAAAAAGATCTCCAATAAATACATTGGTGTTTTCACGCTCTAAAAAGGGTTTCCAAAGCTTTGGAGCGGTAGCAGGGAGATGACTGTATATGTATAGAGAAATGCAAATTACTAAGGCCATGTAAGGGATTAGCCTAGGCCAACTTATTTTGTTCTGAATTCTTTGAAGCTCACTTTGTCTTTTGGTAAATACAACGGCATATTGTCCTTTTGGAATACTTACTTCCCAAACATTGTTTTTACCTTCTTTTTCGTAATACGCGGTTAATTTTTTACGGAGGTTGTATACATTTACTCGAACCCTAGGATTGTTTTTTTCTGAATTTTCTTTGCTACCAAAAAACTCAATATCTATCACACCTTCTTTTAAATTTATGTTCTTAGACGTTGCATCAAACAGGTATTGTAACAAGGCAATACTTGTAGGAGCGTTCTTAAAACTCTCACTATTTGTGATTTTTTGTACAATCGATTGTTTTTGTTGCGAGTTTGGTTGCATCTATGGTGTTTTTTACAATCCCTTTGTTTACTGGGGTTTATAGTTGACTTTAACGGTTATAGCTACCGTTAAAGAGGGGTTAAAGTTAAGAAAACATCGACGTATCGCTAAATTTGAGAGGATCTTTTTTAGAAATCCTTAGTAAAACGCAAATATCAAAATGAAAACTTTTTTAGACGACAATTTTATTTTAGAAACAGAAACAGCAAGTGAATTGTATCATAATTCAGCTGCTAAAATGCCGATTATAGATTACCACTGTCATTTAATTCCTCAGCAAATTGCAGAGAATAAAAAGTTCAAAAACATTACAGAATTGTGGTTGTATGGAGACCATTATAAATGGAGAGCTATGAGGACCAATGGAGTAGATGAAAGATATTGTACCGGAGATGCTTCTGATTGGGAAAAGTTTGAGAAATGGGCAGAGACTGTTCCTCATACGGTAAGAAATCCTTTGTACCATTGGACACATATGGAGCTAAAAGCTTTCTTTGGTTTTACAGGGGTTTTAAATAAAGACACTGCTAAAGAAGTTTGGGATTTGGCAAATGCTAAATTAGCGACAGATGCCTATAGACCTCAGGGATTAATGGAAATGATGAAGGTAGAAGTGGTTTGTACAACAGACGATCCAGTAGACTCTTTAGCGTATCACGAAGCAATTAGAAATAGCGATTGTAAGATAAAGGTATTGCCTACATGGAGACCCGATAAAGCAATGGCAGTAGAAGATGTAGAGTCTTTTAACGATTATATGGTTGCACTTTCTGAAGTGTCTAATGTAGATATACATACTTACGAAGATTTAATAAAAGCATTAAAAGAACGTCATGATTTCTTTGCAGCAGCAGGGTGTAAGTTATCAGATCATGGAATTGAAGTTTTTTATGCCGAAGAGTATACCGAAGCAGAAATTAGAACTATTTTCTTTAAAGTTAGATCAGGAATAGAGTTGACTGAAGAAGAGGTCGATAAATTTAAGTCGGCTATGATGTATGAGTTTGGAGTGATGGATAATGAGAAGAAATGGACACAGCAATTTCACTATGGTGCCTTACGTAACAACAATAGTCGTTTGTTAAATTCATTAGGGCCAGATACAGGTTTCGATTCTATTCACGATGTAACAGGAGCAGCAGCTATGTCTAAATTCTTAAACAGATTAGATATTGAGAATAAGCTAACAAAGACCATTATTTATAATTTAAACCCAGCACAAAACGAGGTAGTAGGAACTATGATTGGGAATTTCCAAGACGGAACGGTGCCAGGAAAAATTCAATTTGGTTCTGGATGGTGGTTTCTAGACCAAAAATCTGGAATGGAGAATCAAATCAATGCATTGTCTAATATGGGATTATTAAGCCGTTTTGTAGGGATGTTAACAGATTCTAGAAGCTTTTTATCTTATCCAAGACATGAGTATTTTAGAAGAATCTTATGTAACTTACTAGGAAATGATGTTGAGAACGGATTGATCAACAAGGATATGGATTTACTAGGAGGAATGGTAGAGGATATCTGTTACAACAATGCTAAAAATTACTTTGAATTTAACTAGAATCTAAATGATGATGTCAAAAACAAGAACTTTTGCCGTTGCTTTTATAGTAGCTGCTTTTAATATGTGTTTTTCTCAAACAGCAGAGAAGAGCAATAACACCATTATTAAATACTTATCAGGAACAGATAAAGACAACACAGTAGCGTGGCAATTCTTTTGTTCGGAAGGTAGAAAAAGTGGAAAGTGGACTACAATTGATGTTCCATCTTGTTGGGAACAAAAAGGTTTTGGTGCTTACAATTATGGAACTGATAAAGCCGAGGGACGTGCCAAAGAATACGGTTTGTACAAGCATACGTTTATGGTGCCAAAAGCTTGGAAGCAACGCGATATAAAATTGGTTTTTGAAGGGGTAATGACCGATGCTGAGGTAAAAGTAAATGGGAAATTGGCAGGTGAAATTCACCAAGGATCTTTTTATGAGTTTAAGTATTTAGTATCTAAGTTGTTAAAGTACGGTCAGAAGAACCTATTAGAAGTAAAAGTAAATAAGGTTTCTAGCAACGAGTCGATCAATCATGCAGAAAGAGTAGCAGATTTCTGGATTTTTGGAGGGATTTACAGACCGGTTTATTTACAAGTATTACCAAAAGAAGGAATTGAAAGATTTGCCATTGATGCAAAAGCAGATGGAAACATCAAAGCTGATTTGTTTTTAGGTGGTAAAAAAGCCGACCATGTAGCTTTAACCTTATTAGATATAAAAGGAAACAAAGTACAAGATTTAACCATTTCTAACATTAAAAAAGAAAAGGGAAAAATTAGTGTGGCTACCAAAGCAACTTCTGTAAAAACTTGGAATCCAGAATACCCAAACTTGTACCAGTTGCAAATTGATTTGTTGGATAAAAAAGGGAAGGTATTACATACTGTTTCTGAAAGAATTGGGTTTAGAACTGTTGAGGTTTTAGAGGGTGATGGAATTTATGTAAACGGAGAAAAAATAAAGTTTAAAGGAGTCAATCGTCATGCGTTTCATCCAGCATCTGGACGTACTACTTCTAAAGCGATTAGTATAGAACACGTACAATTAATGAAGGATATGAATATGAATGCGGTGCGTATGTCTCACTATCCACCAGATGTTCATTTCTTAGAAGTTTGTGATTCTTTGGGGTTGTTTGTAATTGATGAAATCTGTACTTGGCACAACCCTATGTTAGATACTAAGGTGGCTCGTAAATTGGTGAAGGAAACGGTGGTTCGCGATGTAAATCACCCGTCTATCTTATTGTGGGCAAATGGAAATGAACAAGGATGGAATCCAGCAGTAGATAACGATTATGGACAGTGGGATATTCAACAACGTGAGGTAATTCACCCATGGAGTATTTATAAAAAAACGAATACCATTCACTACAGTCACTACCATTCGTTAATTAACGATGCCTATACCAAAGACAAAATTTTATTTCCAACAGAATTCTTACACGGATTGTACGATGGTGGTCATGGTGCAGGGTTACAAGATTATTGGGAAAAGATGTGGAACTTACCATTAAGTGCAGGAGGTTTCTTGTGGGATTTTGCAGACGAAGGGATTGAAAGAACAGACAGAAATAATGAAATAGACTTACAAGGAAATAAGGCTGCTGATGGAATTATTGGTCCTTATGGAGAAAAAGAGGCAAGTTACTTTACCATTAAAGAAATTTGGTCACCAGTATATATAGAAGACCGATTTATTAGAAACGATTTTAACGGAGTTTTTAGAGTAGAGAACAGATATCATTATACCAATTTGGCTGCTTGTAAAATGGAGGCAAAGTGGGTTCAGTTTAAAGGGCCTAAAGGTGGAAAAGACAAAGTAATTGCAAATAGCAAAGTAGCTTTGCCAAACTTAGCACCAGGAGCTAAAGGAAAGTTTGTGGTAAATAAACCCAATAATTGGAAAACTGCCGATGCTTTACATTTAACAGCTACCGATGTACATGGGCAAGAAATTTTTACTTGGTCTTACCCAGTTGCCACTCCAAAAGAGTTGAACAAAGATAAAGTAGCTTATAATATCGCAGGGGCTTTAAAAACAGAAACAAAGGACAAAATTGTTACAGTAACTGCAGGAGCGTTTACATATAAGTTTTCTGAGGGGAATGGAATGTTAAAAGAAGTTAAAAAAGGAAATACCATCATTCCTTTAAATAACGGGCCTATTATTTTAAGTCAGAAAGATAAGATTAAGAGTGTATCTGTAAACGAGACAAAAGACAAAGTAGAAATTTTAACGGTTTTCGAAGAAAAAAGTAGATCTCCATCTTGGTCAACCATCAAAGAAAAAAGATCGGATATTATAAAATGGACTGTGCATTCTAATGGATTGTTAGACTTAAGAGTTGAGTTCAAAGGGTTCAGAAACTTAAAAGGATACCGAGGAATTACCTTTTCTTTCCCAGAAAAAGAAGTAGCAGGGATGCAGTGGTTAGGAGATGGGCCATATAGAGTTTGGAGAAACAGAACCAAAGGAACTCGTTTCCAAGTTTGGGAAAACGATTACAACAATACGGTAACTGGACAGGCAGGTGAAGATCAGTTTGTGTATCCTGAGTTTAAAGGGTTCTTCTCTAGTTTGTATTGGTCTACAATAAAAGGGAATAACAATAATGGATTTACAGTGTATTGTAGAACTCCACATACCTACTTACGAATGTTAACTCCGGAGCAACCAAAACAAAACAAAAAAGGGAAGTTACACCCAACATTCCCTAAAGGAGATATCTCTTTTGTAATGAATATTCCTGGAATAGGAACCAAGTTCCAGTTTTCGGATAGCACAGGACCTCATGGTCACAAAGAGCATTATTTTGGAAACGATGATGAGCCAATCGTTATGGACTTAACATTTGAGTTCTAGACAAAGAAAAAAATAAACCAAACCAATACAAATGAAAATAATTTTAATCTTAAGAACTTTTGTTCTGTTGTTCTTGGCTACCTATGTAAGTCAAGTTCAGGGGCAAAACACCACTGTAAAACAGTACTTAACAGGAACAGATAAAGACCATACTGTTGCTTGGGACTTCTATTGTTCCGATGGAATGCAAAGTAAAAAATGGACTAAAATTCAAGTTCCATCTTGTTGGGAACAACAAGGATTTGGTCACTACAATTACGGTAGAGATTTTAAAAATGGGATTTCCTATTTTGATGAACATGGAATTTACAAGTACCAATTTACGGTTTCAAAAGATTGGAAACAGCGAGAGGTAAAGATTGTTTTTGAAGGAGTAATGACCGATGCTGAGGTAAAGATTAACGGAAAGTTAGCAGGAGAAATTCACCAAGGAGCTTTTTACGAATTTAAGTACAATATCTCTAAGTTATTAAAATACGGAGCGGAGAATACTATAGAAGTAAAAGTACACAAGCGTTCTAGCAACGAGTCTATAAACGCAGCAGAAAGAAAAGCAGATTTCTGGATTTTTGGAGGAATTTACAGACCGGTATATTTAGAAGCATTGCCTAAAGAAAATATCAATAGAGTAGCTGTAGATGCGCAAGTAGATGGAAGCATTAAAGCCAATGTGTTTACCAACTCTAGAAAAGCTAGTCAAGTAAAACTAACGCTAGAAGATGTAAAGGGAAATAAGGTTCAGGATTTAGGAATAGAAAATTTCCAAAAAGAGAAAGGGAAATGGGCTTTTACAGCAAAAGCAAACAACGTTAAAACCTGGAATCCAGAGAAACCAAATAGGTACCAGTTACAATTTGATTTATTGGATACAAAAGGAAAGGTGTTGCATACCATCCATCAAAAAATAGGTTTTAGAACGGTAGAAATAAGAGAGAGTGATGGAATTTATGTAAACAATACAAAGATTAAGTTTAAGGGAGTAAACAGGCACTCATTTCATCCAGAATCTGGTCGTACGACTTCTAAAGCTTTAAGTATTGAACATATAAAAATGATAAAGGACATGAACATGAACGCGGTTCGTATGTCGCATTATCCACCAGATGTTCACTTTTTAGAAGCTTGTGATTCTTTGGGATTGTTTGTAATTGATGAAGTGTGTACTTGGCACGTTCCTTATTTAGACACCAAAGTGGGTAAGAAAATTATCAAAGAAACCATTACTCGCGATGTCAATCATCCATCCATTTTAATATGGGCCAATGGTAATGAGTCTGGTTGGAATAGTGACTTGGATGGAGAATATGCTAAGTGGGATATTCAACAAAGAGAAGTAATTCACCCATGGGCGATTTATAAGAAAACAAACACGATGCACTATCCAGAGTATCACATTTTTGCCTACGATGCTCCTACCAATGATAAAATATATTTCCCAACAGAATTTATGCACGGATTGTATGATGGAGGACATGGAGCTAGTTTAGATGCTTATTGGAAACAAATGTGGAATATGCCATTGTCAGCAGGAGGTTTTTTGTGGGACTTTGCCGATGAAGGAGTGGTGCGTACCGATAAGAATGGAATGATAGATGTTGCTGGAAATCAAGGAGCAGATGGAATTGTAGGACCTTACGGAGAAAAAGAAGCAAGTTATTTTACGATTAAAGAGATCTGGTCTCCAATTTACATAGAAGATAGATTTATAACTTCTAATTTTAATGGGACTTTTAATGTGGAGAACCGTTACCACTATACCCGTTTAAATGAGTGTACCATGACTGCTAGTTGGGCTGCTTTTACAACTCCTAACAGTAAGATTGCTAGTATAGAAGTAGCGAAAGAAAAAATACAGTTGCCCAATTTAGCTCCGGGAGAAAAAGGAACGTTAACAATTGCAACTCCTAAAGGATGGCAAGAAGCAGATGTTTTGTATTTAACGGCTACAGATCCTAACGGAATGGAGATTTTTACATGGTCGTACCCAGTTAAAACTTCTAAAGGAATCAACAAAAAAATAATGTCTTTTCTAGTAGCAAAAGAAGAAAAGCTAACGGTAAAAAGGACCGAAGATCTTATCAATGTAAGTACAGGAAAGTTAGCATATGTGTTTTCTAACAAAACAGGTTTGTTAAAAGAAGTAAAAAAGGGAAATACAATTATTCCTTTAAAAGATGGACCCGTTTTGTTAGGTAGCAAGTCTAAGTTTGATAAAGTAACAATTAATGAATCTAAAGATAAAGTAGAGATTTTAGCACTGTTCCAAAAAAGACACAAATACCACGATTGGAAAGAAAGCAAAGACTATACACAAGATTATATAAAGTGGACGGTGAGTGCTAATGGAAAATTAGATTTACATGTAGAGATTCGAAACATTAAAATGGTCAAGGATTATATGGGGATTACATTTTCTTTCCCAGAGCAAGAAGTAAAAGGAATGAAATGGTTAGGAGACGGGCCTTACAGAGTGTGGAGGAACCGTATGAAGGGGACACGTTTTCAAGTTTGGGAGAATGATTATAATAACACAGTAACTGGAGAGTCAGGTTTTGTATATCCTGAATTTAAAGGTTTTTATTCCAACCTAAATTGGGTGAATGTAAAAGGTAAAAATGAGAATGGATTTACAGTCTATTGCCATTCTAAGAACACCTTCTTAAGAATGTTAACGCCACAACAACCAAAAGATCCTAAAAAAGGAGCAACGGTTAAAAAGTTTCCAAAAGGAGATATATCGTTTGTAAAGAACATTCCAGCCATAGGAACAAAATTTAAAGAACCATTTAAAATGGGGCCAAAAGGGAATCCAATCCATTATTTCGGAAACGATGACGAAATGATTCAGATTGATTTAACCTTTGATTTTTAAGGGTTTATGAAAAATGTAAAAAAGTGAAATTCATGGATTACAAGTAGTATTGAGTAACTTGTAATGAACTTAAAAATATATCATGAAAACAAAATATTTATTAGCATCGATTTACAGTTTGTTCTTATTCTCAACTGTAGTGTTCGGTCAAAAAAAGAAGGAACAAAAACCAAACATTCTTTGGATTGTAACCGACGATCATCGTTACGATGCAGTAAGAGCGTTTAACAAAATGTTACACGGTCGTAAAATGAGTGAAATTGGATATGTTGAATCACCAAACATTGATAAATTAACCAAAAAAGGAACTACATTTATCAATACGTACTGTCATTCACCAGTATGTGCACCATCCCGTTCTGCTATGCATATGGGACGTTATCCATTCCGTTCGGGAGTGTATAGTTTTGAGTATTACAATAACAAAACTGAAAACTCGTATCCAACCTTTCCAGAGCAAATGGCTAGTGAGGGGTATCAAACTTTCCATGTAGGAAAATTAGGAGTTCGTATTAAAACGTTAAAAGAAGATGGGAAAACAAAAGCCCATTCAATTTACCAAAGCGATGTCGTTGCAAAAACCTTAGCCAAAGATGGTTTAACCGACTGGGGTAAAGATTGGATTAGAACTGTAAATGGAGAAAAGCTAGAAAAGCCGTTGAAAAATACAGAGTTTATTGTAGAAGCAGATGGAACTTTTCAATATGCATCTTTGCCTTTGGAAGAAATGAAACCAAAGTACAAAGGGAAAACTAAAGAAATGGTTGAGAAGTATGACTTCTTTAGACATTACAAAAAAGGACAACCACAGTCTCTAGAAAAAGGAATGATTATTTACGGAGAAAGTCCTCAACCTGCAGGTAAAACCAGAGATGGTTACTATAATAAAGTGTTGTTAGATTACTTAAAGAATACAGATCCAAAGTTTAAAGTAGGTTCTCAAACAGTAAATGGTATTGATCCTAACAAACCATTATTTGTTCATTTAGGATATAAATTTCCTCACACGCCAGTATTGCCACCGGCAGATTATAGAGCTCGTTTCCAAAAGAAAAAGTACAATATTCCTGTATTAACAAAGAAGGAGTTTGCTGGAATTCCAGAGCAAATAAAAGGATTTATCAAAAGCAAAGGATCCGATTATTTTTCGGATGAGGATAAACTGAAAATGATTCAAGATTATTACGCTTTTTGTGCTTATGGAGATGCGTTGATTGGAGAGTCTACAGAGGCATTTATTAAGTACAGTGAATCTAAAAAACAACCTTGGACTATTGTGTATGTACACGGAGATCACGGGTGGAAGTTAAACAACCACGGAGCAGTTTCTAAATGTACACCTTGGGAATTAGATACGCACAATCCAATTGTAATTGTATCTTCTGATAAAAAGAAATTCCCAGCAGGAAAAGTAGTGACTGAATTTGCAGAGTTTGTAGACATAGCACCAACTATTTTGGCAGATGGAGGAGCAAATTTAAAAGCTAAAAAATACGAGTATTTAGACGGAATGGATATGGCTACTATTGCAAATGGTACGGCTCCAGTACGTGATTATATCATTGGAGAAAGTCATGCGGCTACTGGACCACGTGCTTATATCCGCACCAAAGAATATGTGTTCTCAATGCAAATTAGACACAGAGGAAGAGACTATGCAGGACAAAATATGAAATGGGCTATCAATCAACCGTATGCAAAAGTTGATCCTAGTTTATACCATACAACCAAAGACCCTCAGGAAATTAACAATGTAGCTTTTGATAAGAAGTACAAGCACATTGCAGAAAAAATGAGAGAGAAGCTACAGAATATTGTTTTAGGAGACAATCGTGCAGAAGTAGACTGGAAAAAGTGGGGAAGTGGTACACAAGTTTTTAGAAGCAATTTTGCTCCTGGAGCTCACGATTACAAACTAGATTTGAAATAAGAAACAAATGAAAAAAGTCACCAGAATATTATTTTTATTAGGGGTATCATTTTCTGTTTTTGCAAAAGAATACCACGTAGATGTAAACCAAACTTCTAATGGAGATGGAACGGAAAGCAATCCGTTTACAACCATTGCTCAGGCTACTAAAGTACTAAGAGCAGGAGATGTTTGTTACATACACGCTGGAACGTACAGAGAGAAAATAGTACCCCTGCGTTCTGGGACAAGAAAAAAGCCTATTGTATTTACTGCTTATAAAGACGATGTGGTAATAATATCGGCAACGGAGCAAATAACAGGATGGGAAAAGTTTAGAGGGAATATTTATGTAAAAAGAAATATTAGTTTGCCTTTAGGTGATGGTAACAATGTGTATTTCAATCATAAAAAAATGCAAATTGCACGTTGGCCTAACAATGTTGATAATGACGAGTACTCTTTGGATGCTAAGTTTATAGACAAAAGAAAAGGAACTTGGTCTATGTCTTTTATTAGTAATAATGAGATACCTAATATAGATTGGACAGGAGGAATTATTCATTATTTAGGTGCACATAGTGGCTGTGCTTGGCAACGAACCATTACGGGGTACAACCAAGAATTACATCGTGTCTTTTTTGAAACCTTACCTAACAAATGGCCGTTTGGGAAAACCCATAGCCCTAAGCGTTTGGAGAAAGGACACAGAGGGATTTTTTATTTAATGAATAAGTTAGAAGCATTAGATGTGCCTAATGAATGGTATTATGATGCGCAAAGAGGAGATTTGTATTTCTATGCTCCTAATGCTGTAAATCCAAACAAGTATTTAGTAGAAGCTTCTTTTAGAAAAAATACGACTGTTATTAACAAGAGCAACATACACATAAAAGGTTTAAACTTTTTTGGTGGTATGATTAGCATTGATGGGGATAACAATAAGGTTATTAACTGCATGGTAAAACACGGTGCCGAAAGATTGGTGACCAATCTAAAAGGTGCGGCTGTATCCGATGCAGCTATACAAGTGAATAGTGGTTACAATAATGTGATTGAAACATGTGTTTTGGAAAATGGTTCTGTGAACGGAATTATTTTGGGAAAAAATGCAAACGATTGTATAGTTAAAAACAACATTGTTCAGAATTTTAATACTACCGGAATTCATGCTTGTTTGTTAAGTAACCAAGGAGAACGAAATAAAATCATTAGAAATTCTTTTTATGGTTCTGCTAGAGATGGTGTAAAAGTAACGGGAGATGATAGTGAATTTGGATACAATCATGTGCAGAGGTGTTTGATTTCTGGTGCCGATGGCGGTTTGTTTTATGTTACAGGAAGAAGCATTCCTAAGCATATAGAATTACATCACAACTGGTTTCACAATGCACATGCAGACGATAAGCATGCTGGAAAGAAAGCAACAGCCATTTACTTAGATAACAATTCGGCAGGATATATAGTACACCACAATGTGGTTTGGGATGTAGAATGGGCAGGATTGCATTTTAACTGGGATGCTGTGGAGAACGATATTTATAACAATACTTTTTGGAATGTAGGAAAGTCAGACGAAGCTTTAATCAGTTCTTGGGTGCCTAAAAGAAATGGTAGACAAACGAATGTAAAGAGGAATGTTTTATACAATAACTTTTCGGATGTTAGACCCTGGTGGGATTCTGGAGATGGAAAGAAATACAGAGTAGACGAAAAAGAATTTAAAGGTAAAGAAGCGGATAACGAGTTTAAAAACAATGAACAATTTATGGCAATACCTTTTTCTACAGACAAGGAAAACCTTTTTATGCCTTTAGAGAATTCACCATTGATAGATAAGGGAAGAAAGATTAAAAAGATTACCAAGGGCTACAAAGGAGCAGCTCCAGATTTGGGAGCTTATGAGTATGGAGGAAACTATTGGAAAGCAGGAGTAAATTGGACTCCTAAGGGCTTTGCTTGGGAAGTAGAGAAAAGCTATTTAGAATTGGGAATAGAGTTTATAAAGAAGAATCGTTATCATAAATCAACTTCGGAAGAAGCCACACATTAAACAAAGTAATATGAAGAAATATGTAGTATGCCTAGCTGTTTGCTCCCTTTTATTTTCGTGTCAAGAAAGTAAAACTAAGCAAGAATCAAAGACAGAAACCACTGCGGAGAAAGACTTTCCGTTTTTTATTCCATCAGAAAAACCAGACAGGCCTTTAAGTGCTGCTGTAGCACGTAATTACGATGCTTATTCGGCCATAAGACCCGAGCAAAACGAATTGTATTCGCAGTTTAAGTATACTAAGTTAAAAGGGTTCGATTACAACGGAGGAGATGGAACTATTACCCGTAGAGACCCATCCAAAGTAATTTTTGAAAACGGAAAATATTACGTTTGGTACACCGGTAGAAAAAGTCCAGTGAAGCCTGTTGGAATGTCTCATGCTAAAGAAGCAACAGACGTAATTCCATCTGCAGACTGGGATTTAGCGGATATTTGGTATGCAACATCCGAAGATGGATTTACTTGGAAAGAGGAAGGAATTGCAGTACCACGTCCACCAAAACCACAACCGGGGTGGAGATCGGTAACGACTACTGATATTTTAAAATTTAAAGGTAAATTTTACCTATACTTTCAGGCATTTGAAGAAGCAAGTGGATTAAGAGGAGACTTTTGTCCTGTGTCTGTAGCTTGGGCAGATTCACCAGATGGACCTTGGCACCATACAGGAAAAGTAGTACTACCAAATGGACCAGAAGGTTCTTGGGATCAGTATTCTATTCACGATCCATACCCATTGGTACACGATGGAAAAATATACTTGTATTATAAAGGAGACTTTGATAAGAGAAAAGAGTTTAAACCCTCTAAAATAAGAATGCAAGGATTGGCTATTGCCGAAGTTCCATTAGGGCCTTTTGTAAAACATCCATTAAACCCCGTAATCAATTCAGGGCACGAAACTACTTTGTTCCCATTTGGAAAAGGAGTTGCAGCCATTGTACAAAGAGACGGGCAAGAACACAATACCATTCAGTATGCAGAAGACTGGGTAAACTTTAAGATTGCATCTATTACAGAATTGTTACCTGTAGCGGCAGGTCCTTATGTGCCAGATGCTTTTACAGATACCAAAGACGGAAAAGGAATTACTTGGGGGATTTCACATTTTATCAATGCAAATGGAAATTGGAGACATACCGTGTTAACCCGTTTTGATTGTGATTTAAGTACAGAGATACATGATGATGTAATGAAACGTCACTACTATTCTTATCCGCAAGATTTCTATTATAAGAAACATGGATTAAACAAAGCTCAACGTAAGAGAATACAAGAGCAGAATAAAAAGGTAAAGGAGCAAAAATAATCATCTATTAAAAAGCTTTTTCCCAACATTTCTAAACGGGAGAGATGCAAAATTAAAAGAAGACGAAAGTGAGAAATAAGTTACTGAATCATAAAATAGGGATTGTTGCATTTGCGCTAATCAGTAGTGTTTCCTTTGCACAAAAAGCAACTGTAAACGTGCAGTTAAATACCCAACATGTAGTAGCCGGTATTGAGGATTTTGATCGTGAGAAGTATATTACCATTCATGCAAGTATAGAGAGTGATTGGGCTGGAGATCATGTAATGTCTAACTCAAGAGATTTTCTAGAAGAATACAATGTGTATTTAGGTAGAGAGACTGGAGGGTTAAAAGGAGCTTTAAACAGAGTAAGAGAAGATTCTAAAAAGCCAGGTTTTGTAGATGTAAATCATTTAAAGCGTTTGGCAGAAAATACCCTAAAGTCATATACTAGAAATAATTTAGCTTCTTATGAGCATCGATTGAATAATATGGTGATAGGCTCTCAGTTTCATCCTATTTGGTCTGACGGAAACAAAACGCGCAAAGGTTGGTCTCTTTCTCAAACAGATACAGAGAGTGAGCCTTTCGGAACTGCTTCGGGGCAATTTATGGGACATTATATAAAAGAGTTTTATCCTACAGGTGTTAGAAAAAAGCCAAGGTTTATAGAAGTGATTAATGAGCCTTTGTGGGATATCATCCCTAGAAAAGATAGGAGAATTCCTGAAAAGGAACTGTTGGGGGTACAGAAAATGGCTAAGTTCCACTCAACAGTGGCCAAAGAAATTAAAAAGTTAAATCCAGATGTTTTAGTAGGAGGTTTTACTTGTGCGTTTCCAGACTTTGAATTGTATGATTTTAAACGATGGGAATACCGTTGGAAACAGTTTATCGACTTAACAGGAGAGGACATGGATTTTTGGTCTTTGCACTTCTATGATTTTCCTTGCAAGCAAAAGTACAGTAAGGGTAAGTTAAGCTATATTAAGAAATACAGAAAAGGAAGTAATTTAAAAGCTTCTTTAGATATGTTGGAGCAGTATAGCATGTTACAGTTTGGAAAGTTAAAGCCAATGTTAATCTCTGAGTATTCTGTACAAGCACATCGGTATAGAGATTTAGAATGGACTCCTTGGCGAGATTACTTATATGTAAAAAGTGCCAATGCTATGATGATGACTTTTATGGAGCATCCGCAATCTATAGTCTCTGCTATTCCTTTTTTTATGTTAAAGAGCGAGTGGGGAAGAACCAAGGAAGGACATCCGTATAGAAGTCGTTTGTTTCGTCAACAGTTTGAGAAAAAAGGAGAAACAGGAACGCAATGGGTGTATAGCGATTTGGTACATTTTTACCAATTGTGGTCTGATGTAAAAGGAAAACGTATTGCCATAACATCGGATTTGATAGACGTACAAACCCAAGCTTTTGTAGATGGTAAAAAAGCTTATGTAGTTTTAAATAACTTGACAGAAGAGCAGGTGTCTATCAATTTAAACCTATTGAATGTAGAAGGGAATACTCTTAAAAAGGTAAAAGTAAAACAACATTATGCTCCTTATAAATCGGTAGAAGTAGAAAGAGAAGGACGTGTAGAAGAAACAAGTTATAAGAGCAATTTAAGTAGTATTGTTTTAGAGCCCGAAGCAACTATGGTGTTGGAATATTCGTTTAAAAAACGAATCAAACTGAATGAGACTCAAGAAGAGTTAAAGTACTACTCGCAAGAATATTACCAACCAATTGAGACTGCTAAGGAAGTTGTTTTTCATGTAAATAATGTTGAGTTAGAAGGAGAAACAAAAGCCGTGTTACGAATCGGGATTGGTAGAGATCATGGAAAGAGTTTACAGCCATCGGTAACAGTAAACGGAGTTGCTGTAAAAGTTCCAACAAACTATGCAGGAGAAGCGCAAACCGATAGAGAACGATTTTACGGAGTCATTGAAATCCCTGTAAAGGCATCGGTGTTACAAAAGAATAACAATATAGCGATTCAGTTTGCAGATGCAGGAGGGCATATAGCAACCACCACCTTAAGAGTATTTAATCAGAAATAAAAAGAAGTAAACCAAACAATATAGATGATGAGTTTTAAGAAATTATACATAGTTCCTGCCTTATTATTAGGGCTTGCTGCTTGCAAGTCGGTAGATGGAAACAAGGAGACTACGGTTGCCAAGTACGAACCAACTTACGAGTCTTTACAACAGCACGGGGCAGCACCAGAATGGTTTGCAGATGCTAAGTTGGGAATGTATTTTCACTGGGGACCATATAGTGTGCCTGCTTTTGGAAGTGCTTGGTACCCGCACAATATGTACAAGGATAATAACAGTGTTCGTAGGCATCACGAAAAGACCTATGGAAGTATTCAGGAATTTGGGTACGAAGATTTTATTCCTATGTTTAAAGCGACTCAGTTTGATCCAGACGATTGGGCAGAATTGTTTAAGCAAACCGGAGCAAAGTTTGCAGGACCGGTAGCACAACATCACGATGGTTTTGCCATGTGGGATAGTGAAGTAAATCCCTGGAATGCAGCAGATATGGGACCTAAGCGAGATATTTTAGGAGATATTTTTACTTCTTTAAGAAAGAAAGGTTTAAAGACTATTGCTACGTTTCACCATGCACGTAACGGACAACGTAATGCTAAAAATCCTAAAATGTGGAAGACAGCTTACAATAGTCACTATGTATACCATCCAGATTTACCAACGGCTACCACAGACCCTAAGTTGCGTAAGTTGTTTGGAAACTTTGAAACGATAGAGGAGTTTAACGAGTATTGGTTAGATCAAGTAAATGAGGTAGTAGACAAATACAGTCCAGATATTTTATGGTACGACTCGTGGTTGAACTTAATTCCGGAAGAGAAACGTAATCAAATGGCAGCACATCACTTTAACAATGGATTAAAGAATAATGCTGAGGTAATGTTGGCTCATAAGCAAGAAGATTTACCAAAAGAGTACAGTGTGTTAGACTATGAGCAAGGAGGTCGTAAAGATTCTTGGCCAACCCCTTGGATGACAGACATGACCCTAGGGAAAAGCCGATGGATGTATGTAGAAGGGCATCCGTACAAAACAGCAGATATGGTAGTTCGTAATATGATTGACATTTGGAGTAAAAACGGAGTGGTTTTATTAAACGTATCGCCAACGGCAGATGGAGTTATCAATCAAGAACAAAGAGATGTGTTAAAAGAAATTGGAGACTGGATGAAAGTACATGGAGAAGCTGTGTATGGAACCAGACCGCATAATATTTATGGTTTTGGAAACGCTGCTACAGGGCACGGGCACAATGCAGGGCAGTCGTCTTCGGTAGCCTATTCTGCTAGCGATGTTCGTTTTACCGTTGCCAAAGACAAAAAGGCTATGTATGTATTCTTCTTAGGAGTGCCTAAAGCAGGTCAGAAAATAAAAATGCGTTCTATTGGGGGATACCATAGAAACATTCCTCCAGGAAAAATTAAACGAATGGTACATTTAGGAACGGGAATAGAAACAGAGTTTGATCATAGTGATTCGACTTTTATTTTAACCATTCCTACTGCAAAAATGAATCCTATTGCCAATGTATTTAAAATGGAATTAGAATAGTTTTTAAATATTAGATATTAGAAGTTAGATAGTAAAACGGTCATCGAGCTGCCTGTACTGAGCATAGTCGAAGTATCGAGATGTAACAGTAGATATAAGATATTAGAAGTTAGATAGTGAAACGCTAAATTAAAGAATTAAGTATAAGTGAGTTAAGTGTTAATCCCCTCATTTTGGTTTTGTGTTTTATAGAGGGGGGTATGTAAAGACATTAGGTTTAGTCCCCTAGTTTTTTGGAATTTGTTCCCTTCCTTGTTTTATAACTAGGAGGGGATTTTTTTATATACCTGTTAAAACCAATGCTTTTAGAAAAGCAGAATTGGCTACTTTTACGCATAAAAGATTCTTACAATGGAGTTAGATAGTCAAACAGAAGAGGCACAAGTGGCAATGGGCATAGAAATATGGGACAATTCTAGAAGAGCTAAAAATCTAATTCAGATTTTTTGGGTAGTGATAGGGTTAACCGTAGTTGGGATAGTTTCTAGTTATTTTGAGTTGGATCTGTTAGAACGACTGGAAGCAGGCGAGGAGATAGACAATGCTGTATTGTTGGCCAACGATTCTAGACAAATGGTAATTGGTTTAATAGAGAGCGTAATGCGTATTATTTCTATCGTAGTGTTTTTATGTTGGTTTAGAAGAGCTTATGGGAATTTACACAGATTGGGAATTAATTATTTAACCTACGGAGAGTCTGCTACTATTTGGACATGGTTTGTGCCTTTGCTTTCTTGGTTTTTACCCGTTAAGATTATGAATGAAATATGGAACGAGACCCAAGAAAAACTAAAAGAATTTAATACTTCTTATGTTGTTAAGAGCGGGGGGATTTTAATAGGTACTTGGTGGTTGTTGTTTATAGTAACCAATGTAGTTGCTCAGTTTTCTTTACGAGGAGCATTTTCTGTGGAGACGGTGGAACAGTCTGCAAACGTTTCTAAAAGTATATTGTTTTCTAGTGCACTAGAGATCCCCGAAGCATTGTTGGTTATTGCCATTGTAAGCCAGTTGTTTAAGATGGAAACAGCTTTGGCAGAAGAAGTAACAAAGCAAGGAGGAGAAGTAGTTTATAAATAGATATGTTAATATTAGATATAAGAGCAAGCTTTTAGGATATTCGATATTGGAAGTTAAATATTAGAACTTTGATGTAAGTGTAGAGGTATAAGAAATTAGACAGTAGAATTGTCTGGTTATAAAACTAAGTTGAATGAAGAATAGTGTTTTTATTGCTACCAGTATAGATGGCTATATAGCCGATAGTGATGGAGGTTTGGATTGGTTACAAATGGTACCAAACCCAGAGCATAATGATGCAGGTTATAGTGCTTTTATGGAGACAGTAGATGCTTTGGTAATGGGAAGAAATACTTATGAAACAGTATTGGGTTTTGGAATAGATTGGCCTTATAACAAGCCTGTTTTTGTTTTAAGTTCAACCTTAAAAGAAGTGACAAGTGAACTTAAAGAGAAGGTATTTATAGTAAATGGCGAGTTACAAGAAGTTTTACAAACAATACATAAACAAGGTTTTGAGAATTTATACATAGACGGAGGTAAAACGATTCAGAGCTTTTTACAAGAAGATTTGATAGATGAACTCATCTTAACAACGATTCCGGTCTTGTTAGGAGGTGGAACTAATTTGTTTGGAGCATTGCAAAAGCCTTTAGCTTTTACGTTGGCAAAAACAGAAGTATACATAGAAGAGATGGTACAGAGACACTATGTAAGAAGTTAGGTATTAGAACGGTTTTACTTGAGATATATAATATTAGAAGTTATATCGTAAAACGCTAAATTAAAGAATTAAGCATAGTGACATCGTAAGGTTATTTCGTAAAAATGCAAGTGATGTTTTCGTAAAAGAAAAAGGTGTTTGAGTGATAACGAGTTCTTTTTCTTTAGAAAAGGAGCTTAGTATTTTAGAAATGTTCTTCGGAGTCTTGATTTTTTGGTTCGTTTTGTATCAAGACAAAATGAATAGCATCAATTTAATTATAGTTATTAGAACTTTGATGTAAGTGTTGAGGTGTATTTAGGGTAACTTTTCATCAAAAAATAAAAGCGAGAATGTAAAATCTGACGTTTTAGGCCAAAATCAGCACTTTTAGTCTCCTAAAAAATGTCAAGTTTTTAGAGAAATGTAAAGAAATTCCCAAAAACTTGACAAAAAACTTGACAAAAAAAGAAAAAAAGAACCCTTGTAAACACTGGGTTTGTCAAGTTTTTTGTCAAAAAATATGAAAATTGAATTTTAAGACCCCCCGTATTTATTGAAATATTGAACACAATTTGAACACTTGTTCAACAAGTGTTCAAAACCTTTTTGCACGGAGCTACTGTAAACACTGTGTTTTGCCTTTTTTCTTGCAAAAAAAGTCAGATTATTTTTTGCCTTTTAAAAAACGAATCTAAAAAATCTATAGTTTGAATGGAGTAAACATCTATTGTGTTTGCCATACGACTAAAAGCGTATGTAATATTTAAAAAATTGTAATTATGGTAAAATTAAAAGCCATTCAGAAAATTAACCCGCAAAATTTAGATGCGGAGAAA
Source organism: Wenyingzhuangia sp. IMCC45574 (assembly GCF_054182685.1). NCBI lineage: Bacteria > Pseudomonadati > Bacteroidota > Flavobacteriia > Flavobacteriales > Flavobacteriaceae > Wenyingzhuangia > Wenyingzhuangia sp. IMCC45574. The sequence continues at coordinate 3,099,520 of NZ_CM135169.1, forward strand.
AAGTTTTATGCACAAGCAGTCTCTACCGGGGTGGTAGATTTAAAAAGATTGTCTTATTTAATCTCTAACCAATCTACCGTAAGCAAAGCAGATTGCTATGCCGTAGTAATGAGTTTGGTACACAACGTAATGGATGAGTTACAGCAAGGGAAAATTGTAAAGCTAGATGAGCTTGGTTCTTTTCAGGTAGGAATTCGTTCTAAAGGATCTACTGCCAAAGAAGATGTTTCTATAAACTCGGTACTAAGAACCAAAATGAACTTTAGACCCGATACTCCTTTGCAAGACATGTTAAACAACGTAAAATTTACTTTAGGCGAATAGCCATCTTAATCGTAGCGTAATTTTTTTTTAATCCTGACTGAAAAGTCAGGATTTTTTGTGTTTTAGAGAGAAATTGCAAAGCTGCAACTCTCTAACCGCAAGGCAGCAACTTGTTTATTGCAAGGCTGCAACTCCTTAGCCGGAACGTTCCGGTTTATATATTGGAACCTTGCTCTTAATATGTGGCAGCATTTGGGCTGTTTTACTCCTAGTTTACAAGTGCTTTTATGGTCTTAAAGTACTACTTTTTTGTAGTTTTAAATGGTTATATTTGGTTGGATAATCGTGACTTTTAGTACTTATAAGGAGTTGGCAGTAATTAAAATAAAAATATGGCTCTACAAGATATTTTAGGAATTGGAAAAATTTTACCTATCGACAAATTAATAGACGTTATGTCATCTTCGGTTGGTAGAATATCAAAATCATATTTTGACAAAAAAGATTCTGAAACAAAAGCTTATGAAATAAAGAAAATTGCAGAGGCAAGGGCAGAAGAAATGAAAATAATGTCAAAAGCTATAAAAGAAAACTATTTAATAACTGGAGGAATAAAATATTCTGACGAAAAACTTTCAATTGATTCTTTGCCTAATAAACAACTATCTTTACCTCCAAGTGAAGAAATTAATCAGAGAACAAAAAATAGAATTGAATATCAAGAAACAAAAAAACAACTAAATCTTGAATCAATTACTTCTGTAGCAGCCGAAAACTTAATAAATGAGGAAGCTATAACAGATGAACCTATAGATGAAGATTGGAAAACGAGGTTTTTTAATATCGCACAAGAAATTTCAAATGAGGAAATGCAGGAATTGTGGGGCAGAATATTGGCAGGTGAAATTAAACAACCAAAATCTTTTTCATTAAGGACACTTGAATTATTGAAAAATTTATCAAAAGATGAAGCAGAAATTTTCACAAAACTAGCTGAATATAAATTTGTATCTGGAAATAAATATTTAATTTATAATAAAAACAAATACGTTGAAAATAAATTAAATATTTCGTTTACAGATAAATTATTAATGGTTGAATTAGGATTAATTGCAGGAAATGAGAATTTGCAATATGTTTTCAATCCTTCTGGAAATAATAAGCAAACTCAATTAATTGAATTCGGAAAAAAAGGAATCATATTTTATAGAGAACCACAAAGCCCTAAAAAAATATTAGATGTTATAGCATTCACAAAAACTGGAGCTGAATTATCAAAATTAATTGAACAACCTGATAACCTTGAATATATGGAATTAATATGTTCTCATTTCAAAGAAGAAAAAAGTAAAATTGAACACGGTGATTTAATTAAATTTCCTAATAATAGATTTAGAATTTTTAATAACGTTCAATATCAAAAATAACTACTGCCAACACCGGTAACCTTTGCACAAGTCCCAAAAAATAAGAAAACAACTACACTATAGAGCCCTTTTAAGGGCTTTGTATTTTTTAACTAGTTGCTAAAAACTAATTTATACAAGGCCTTAGACAAACTAAAAACAACCTTACTAGTTCCATTTTAAATTGAAAAAGCTTATATAAACTCATAATGCTAAATATGAGCCATACTCAAAAAGAATTTTACTCCTTTTTGCAAATAATCTTTTTTAACATAACTAAAACAACAAATCTTAAATTTCTGTACTTTTAACTAAAAAAAGGTGGTTATGAGACAGACTGCCGTTAGCAACAATTTAAACCAACCTTAATAATTGACTAGAGAATACGAAAGAGCATTAACCGAATCCGAAAAAAGAATTTTGAGGAAGCAAATTGAGGAAACTAAATCAAGTATTTCAAAAGACGTTCGTTTAATTATTTTGAAAGTTCTATTTCTGATAGTTTTTGCTATTCTTTTATATTTCTACCCTAAGATTTGGTTGATAATAATTTTGTCAATTGCATCTTTTTTTATGCTTTGGTTTTTATATTATGAAATACCAGATTTGATAAGATTACCGAAGTTCCTAAAGAAAAAAGAAGAGGTTATAGAAAATGGAATTGTTCGTGTTAACGAAATTAATCTTGATAGATATATTAAAATCGCCAATTTTGAAGATGAGGGAAATCATTACATAGTGGAGTATAATGGAATGTTGACTTTGATTGGCGGACAAGAATTTCTTGGAGTTAGAAAACTAAAAAATAAGATTGAACAAATAGAAATATTAGACCCTGAAGAAACTGGAATTTATTACGAAAAAATAAAAAAAACAGGTGCAAATTTAAACCCTTACTATGTGTTTAAAAATGGAATTTCAGACAATTTAGTGGAATCTCAAATTTGGAAAAAATTGACAAATCGAAATCCATTTCCGGGAAAGTTGGAGGATTTAGATGAATTTATAAAAGAAGATAAATAAAAAAAACAGTTGCTAACAAGGGTAATTGTTGCACAAGCCCGTAAAAATTAAAAATACTATTGCTAAAACAGCCTTTTTAAGGGCTGTTTTAGCAATAGTTGTTAACTATATGATACAAACTAAAAACTACCTTACTAGTTCCATTTTAAATTGAAAAAGCTTATGTAAATTCATAATGCTAAATATGAGCCATACTCAAAAAGAATTTTACTTTTTAATGCAAATAATCTTTTTCACATAACTAAAACAGTAAATCTTAAATTTCTGTACTTTTAACTAAAAAAAGGTGGTTATGAGACAGACTGCCGTTGTGCATAATGAAATTTACCACGCAAAATCTCGAATACTATCATAATTGAGCTATCTTTGATAGTATCAAATGATAGCATCACGTATGAAGCCACCTTATGATATAACTTCTAAAATCTTAAAATTAATTGCTTCTATTTCTGAAAAATTAGGAGAAATTAATGCTACTTTTCTAGATAAACCATCTCCCACTCTGAGAAAACAGAATAAAATCAAAACAATTTATTCTTCTTTGAAAATTGAAGGAAACACTTTAACCGAAGAACAAATAACAGCTCTACTTGAAAATAAAAGAGTTCTTGGGCCTGAGAAAGATGTTATTGAGGTTTTAAATGCTATCAAAGTGTATGAAACAGTAAACTTCTTGAAAGCTACTTCTGAGAAAGACTTTTTGAAGGCTCACAAGACTTTAATGAGTGAACTTATTGATAAACCAGGAGCGTATAGAAAACAAGGTGTTGGAATTGTGAAAGGTTCTAAAGTGGAACATTTAGCTCCTCCTTTTGAGAATGTTCCTTTTTTAATGAAAGATTTGTTTGAATACTTAAAAACAGACGAAATTGAGTTGATTAAAAGTTGTGTATTCCACTATGAAATGGAATTCATACATCCATTTTTAGACGGAAATGGAAGAATGGGAAGATTATGGCAAACTTTAATACTCATTGCAAAATATCCAGTATTTGAATTCATACCATTTGAAACTTTGGTAAGTGAAAATCAGGGAGAATATTATAAAGTATTATCAATCTGTGATAAAGAAGGGAAATCGACAAAATTTATAGAATACATGCTTTCTATCATTGAAAAATCTCTAAATGAATTATTAAAATTTAATAATAGAAACTTCAACACCGAACAAAGACTTGAATATTTCAGTAAGCTTGAAATCGTAGAGTTCTCTAGAAAAGACTATATGGATACTTTTAAAGATATATCCTCATCGACAGCTAGTAGAGATCTTAAAAAAGGAATTGAATTGGGAATCTTTGTTAAAATTGGTGAAATGAATAAAACTAAATACAGAATAGCTGTGACCAACACTCAATAAGCTCAATTTTGGGCTTTGTTACTAACATGCAGTTTACTACTTTTAAACTAAGTTGGTCACGGCCGATAGTTTCGCTATTCTTAACCCAAAAATCCAACTTATTAAACACGTTGTCTTTAATTAGATTTGTACAAATAAAAAACATTGTTAAATTTGAACTACAATTTAACAATGTTTAATTATGAAGTTTGAAAAACCTCCTTTTGTAGAATTTAATATAGAAACTTTTGATAAAGTTACATCTACTGAGTATTCAGACTTTTTAAACAAAACTGATTTACGCTATTTTTATTGGGATGAACTAAAATATAGAAATGATCTTCCTCTCAAAACACAGCTTGAAAATTGGACATTAGTTAAAACACATAGAAAAATTAAATATCAAAAATTGATCTTTGGGAAGCATATATTTAATTATTATTTATCATCTTATCAACTTAAAGAATTACATGAGTTTGACCTGAAATTAATTGGTGGGTTGAAACAAAACCCTATTTTACCTTCAGATAGATTCGAATATTTTAAAAGCTCGATACTCCAAGAGGCTATTTCTTCTTCACAAGTAGAAGGTGCGACAACTACAACTGAAGTAGCTAAAGATATGTTAAAGACTGGTAGAGATCCAAAAAACGAGTCTGAACAAATGATTTTTAATAACCTTAAAGCAATTCAATTTATAAATGAATTTATTGAACAAGATTTAAATTTTAAATTTATTATCGATTTACATAGCATAATGACTCGAAAGACCGAAGCTGAATACTGCTCTGGAGATTTTAGAACTAAAGAAGTTTATGTAACAGATCATGTTGATGGTGAAGTTGCCCATATTCCACCAGATTACATTGAAGTTAATAATCTTATGAAAGAGTTGTGCGAATTCATTAATAATGATAAAGAATTTATTCATCCAATAGTAAAAGCATCGATATTACACTTTATGATTGGTTACATCCATCCTTTTTTAGATGGTAATGGAAGAACAGCAAGAGCTCTTTTTTATTGGTATTTAATAAAAAAAGATTATTCGTTAATTAATAATATATCTATTTCTAAAGTCATTTTAGAATCTAGAACACAATATGATAAAGCATTTTTGAAAACAGAAAATGATGAAAATGATTTAAACTATTTTATCAATTACTCAATTAAAAATTTAAGAATTGCTTTTGAAAAACTATCTCAGTATAGAGATAAAAAAACTAAAGAGAGAGAGAAAGCAAACTCTATTGCTTTTAAATTAATTCAGAAAGGACTAAACAAAAGACAAGCTGATTTAATAGGATATTTCTATATGAAACCTAAAAATTCTATTACTCTTAAAGATTACTCTGAAAAAAATGAAATTGTAAGACAAACAGCTAGCAAGGACATTAAAGAGCTGGTTAAATTAGGATTTGTAACTGAGAATAAACGTAATAAACCTATTAGATATAATTTAATCGATAAAACAAATATTGACACTTTCATAAATAACTAAAGACAACATGGCATAGCCTCGATTTTGGGCTTTGTTGTTTAACTTGAGTTTAGTATTTTCGAATAGGCTTGGTCTCGGCTGATAGGCTACGTGTCCGTTTAGTCCAAAATCCAGCCTATGTAAACCCCGTGCAACGTAGAAAAAAAATGCAATGATTGAAACAATCAAAACTATATTAGTTCCATTGTTAATAATCTCGAGCTTATATTTTGCTAAAAAAGCTTCGAAAAAAAAATCTAAGAAAGATGATAATGGAAATTCAGTTCATCAGTTATCTCTTATGTATGGAGTTGGAGGCATAATTTCTGTAGGTATATCTTTGTTAATTTCTATTGCTATACTTTTTAGCGAAAATGAAATAGAATATTCTAATATAATACCTGTAATATTAATGTTTATTGTTCCTGGAATCATTTTGTGTTTAATGACTTGGATGAATAAAATAACTTTAAGTGACAATAAAATTACACAGAGAAATTTGTGGGGGAAAATTCGAATTATAAACTTAAATGAAATTGAATCAGTTAAGTTTAATAAAATATCTCTTTACTTGAATATTAGTGATTCTCATACTACAGTAAAATGCCACGAGCATCTTATCGATTTTGAAAGAATAATCACTGAAATTTCTAAGAAAACAGAACTAACAAAAAGTCAAATGGGCTTTATTGAATAACGTTATAAGCTAAAAGTTTAAAAGAAAGTTAAAAATGGAAGACGTTAAAATTCTAAGAAGTAATAAATGGAAAACTTTTTTTTATCTAGTTGGATAGATTTTATTTCTTAGATATTGAAAATAATGCTTTATTGAAAAAACTATAATTCTGAAACTCTAGACGTGATTAAAAAAAAGCGAAATAATTTTATTTGGAAACAATATAGTTCCCTTTTTTGGAAATTAATTTTCTCCCTTCTAATTATATATATATTACATAAAATATTTCTTGAATCTAAAGGAAGTTCGTTTTTAGATAATCCTGAGACTCTAGTATTTATGATTATTAACTCAATTGTTCTTTTTATAATTGAGTTAAAAAAGAAAACTTTAGTAAGATTAATAGTATCTGAAAATGAAATAAATATTTTAAATTTTTCTATTCTTACTGGAAAAAAGACTCTCGTGATTAAAACAACAGATTTGATTAAACTATACTCCGAATCACTTAATTATATCACATTAGAATATAATTGTGTTATGGGGAAGAACTTTAAAGGTAATAGATGGAAATCTAAAGTTAAGGTTCAATATAAAATTACAGCAGAACCTTGGGAAGACATTTATATTGAATTAAGAAAGTTAAAATCTGTGATGAACTAAGATTACTTATAGAAAAGTAGGACTTTAGCTATCATCTAAATAGTGTTAAATTAAAAATAGAATAGATACCAAAAAACGATTTTCGGCTTTGTTTCTAACATTCAGTTCACTACTTTTAAACTAAGTTGGTCACGGCCGATAGTTTCGCTATTCTTAACCCAAAACTCCAATTTATTAAACACGTTAGCAAATACAGGTGAATAAATATTTATATACAATTATATTTTACTTTTTAGCAATGGTAACTTCATTTGCTAGTGTAGGTTTTGCTGATGGGCCTGTTAAAGAATATGGCTTAGGAATTTATGGTTGGTATCTCTTGTTTATTATTTTAATTGTTGTTTGTTCCATTCAGTTAATTAGAATCATTTATTTTTTTTTCACAAAGAAAACCAAAAAAGTTATTAAACTTTTAAAGCTAACACTAATTGGAGTAATAGCATCAATAACATTAACTTATTTATTTCCAAAAGTTAATAAACTTATTCAAGGGGATTATATAATTTTTAATCAAAGCCAACTAGATGAGCTAGGAAGTAAAAAGAAAACCATAATACGTGGAGATTTATTAATTGCTCAAGTCAATAATTTATCCTCATTAAATACAATAGAAAAAATTAATGGAGACTTAATTTTAAGTTTTGAACATAATGATTGCCCTTATGATAATAAAAACTTAAGGACTTTGAATGGCTTAAATAATATTAAAAGTATAGGGGGAGATTTAATAATAAAACAAACATCACTAACAAATTTAAACGGGCTAGATAGTTTATCGAATATAAAGGGAGAGATTGTAATATCATACAATCGTAGCCTGTCTGATTATTGTCAAATATTAAAAATAGAAAATTTCAATAAGATTAGTGTTTTTAGAAACAAAGTCAACCCTAACATGGAAGAAATCATTAAAGATTGTCATTAAAAAAAAGAAAACAACTAGATTATAGAGCCCTTTTAAGGGCTTTGTGTTTTTCAACAAATTGCTAAAAACTAATTTCTACAAGGCCTTAGACAAACTAAAAACAAGTTTGAAGGTAGCATAAATTTTGACCTTATTTTGAAGTATTTTATAATTGGTAGCAGCTACTATCTATAAATAAAATGAATATGATGCTAATGGTACAGAAGTTGCGTAATTAAAGAACGATAACCACATAAAAACGAAGGTGAAAAACAAGAGAAATCTATTTACTGATTACAAAAAACTCCTATTGCGTACGAAAATGAAAAACACTCTTTTAATTAGTATCAGTTTGTTCCTGTTCTCTTGTAACGAGAAAAAAAAGCCACAAGAAACTACTGTACAAGAAAAGGTAACTACAGAAACTATTGTTTCTGAAAGTCCAGTTTATAAAGGGGAGGTAGTGGAGTCCAAAAAACTAATAGTACCAGAATTAGGCGAGTTTGTACTGAGTGAAATGAAACAGGACAGTTTAAATGCCTACGGAGAAGCGGATTGTTGGGGGCACATAGCAAAATATTCCTCTACAAATAAAATTTTGGCAATAGACTCAATCTCCTGTGGACAATATGGATATGCCTATAGGTATTATGTAGTTGACGAAAAAGAGGCGATTAAAAAAGTGTATTCCAAATCCTCGGAATCAATTATAAATACTAAAACAAATTTGTATTTCTATGTAACCACAGAGTTGGTGCTAGATTTTGAAAAGGAACCAGCAGTGTCTAAAACAAGACTAGATACCGTATACGACTATCAATATAGAGAGCAGGAAATTAAAAAAGAGTTTTTGGTAGAAGTATTAAAAAACAAACAAGCCGTATATAAAAACTACGAAACCGAATATCGCAATTCTTGGATACTGAAATCTGAGGAATAAACAAAGCTCTTTTTTTAGTAGTTTCCGCTAGAATAGTATGTAAATAGTACTAAGGGATAGTAATTAATAGCAGGACTATTCTCGTTAATATAAGACGAAATACTTACCGTTTATATGGGTACAGCATAGCTATGTTTTATCACTCCAATAACAAAAGTACTATGTGCACTCCCAATATTTTTTACCGATCCCAACTCGTTAATCACAAAAGATTGATAGTGTTTCATGTCTTTAATCATAATTTTTAATAAAAAATCGTAGTCACCAGAAATATTGTAACATTCAACCACTTCTTTAAGTGAAACAATGTCTTTTACAAATTGGTTTCCTATTTCTTTGGTGTGTTCCTTTAAAGTGATATTGCAAAAAACGGTTAAATTTTTACCCACTTTTTCAGCATTTACAATCGCCGTATATTTTTCTATCAGTCCCTCTTTTTCCAGTCGTTTTATTCTTTCGTAAACAGGTGTGGGAGATAAATTAACTCGGGTCGCTATCTCTTTAGTCGTCAATTTAGCGTCTTTTTGAACCACTCTTAGCAGTTCTAGGTCAATCATATCTAGGTTTTCTAAAGAAAAATTATCTGTTTTTTTCATTTTTGCAGTTCTAAAAAGATTAATTGTCTGTGAAACTAAAGTAAAAAGATATATTAACCTATTTTGGGGTGTTATTTAAAATATTAATCTTTTATTTAAAGATTTGTAGGGTAAAAAATCTAAAACTATTGCCCGATGAAAACAGCTCTGTTAGAAGTACCAAAAACGACCGACAAGAAAGTTCTTAAGCACATTCAGAATACCATTAAAAAGGATTTTAAATTCCAACTAAAGCGTATTTTTTTTAATGAGGATTACATCCCATCAAACAGTACAAGAACTACCACCAACTTTGCGAACTTGGCCAGAGGAGCAAGTCGTAAGAAAAATTTGCGCAACACCATTGCTATGATTAACAATCGTTTTAATGCCTTGGCAAACTGGGATAATCCCAATAGTGATCGCTATTCTGTTGAGTTAGAAATTGTTTCTGTTGATTTGGATATGGAGGACAATGGGACAACATTTCCGTTGATAGAGATTTTAAAAACACATATTGTCGATCAGAAAACAGGCAAACGTATAGAGGGAATTGCTGGGAATAACTTTTCATCTTATGTGCGCGATTATGATTTTAGCATACAACTTTTAGAGCACAACAAGGGCAAAGATAATTTTAGCATTCCAGAAAATTTTGGGGAATTGCACGGTAATTTATTTAAGTGTTTTGTACAGTCAGAAAGTTACCAGGAGCACTTTGCAAAACTACCTGTAATATGTTTAAGTGTGTCAGACAATAAAACCTATCATCGTACAGAAAACCAGCACCCTGTTTTAGGTACTGAATACAAAACAGATACATCTTCTTTAACAGAACAGTACTTTAAGAAAATGGGTTTACAGGTGCGTTATTTTATGCCATGTAACAGCGTTGCACCTTTTGCGTTTTATTTTTTTGGAGACTTATTAACAGATTATACAAACTTAGAATTGATAAGTACCATTAGTACTATGGAAACGTTTCAGAAAATATATAGACCAGAAATTTACAATGCCAATGCTGTAGCAGGACAATGCTACAAACCAAGTCTTAAAAATCAAGATCATTCTTTAACAAAAATTGTATACAACAGAGAGGAGCGTACACAGCTAGGAATTGATCAGGGAAAATATGCAGAAAAGCATTTTATAAAGCCTTATAGAAATGTTTTACAACAGTGGGTTGCTAAGCAGTAATTGAGAGCTATGAGTCAGGAATCAGAAGACATAAATAGTCTTGGTTCGTGATTCTTGTATCAAGATTCAAAAGTTTGAGATTACACTTACATCCAATAACCACAACAGATTATATTTATTTTATTATGAAAACACTATTACCAACGTCTACCGTTGGAAGTTTACCAAAACCCGTATGGCTAGCACCGCCAGAAAAACTTTGGTCTCCATGGAAATTAGAAGGCAATCAGTTGCTCGAAGGGAAACAAGATGCATTACGCATTGCTTTGCAAGAACAACAATTGGCTGGGGTAGATATTATTAGCGATGGGGAACAAACACGTCAACATTTTGTAACTACTTTTATAGAGCATTTAAGCGGTGTGGATTTTAAAAATAGGAAAACGGTAAAAATTAGAGACCGTTACGATGCAAGTGTTCCAGTTGTGGTAGATACTGTGGTACGTAAAAAAGCGGTTTTTGTAGAAGATGCTAAATTTTTGCGCAAACAGACAGACAAGCCTATAAAATGGGCCTTACCAGGACCAATGACCATGGTAGATACGTTGTATGATGCACATTATAAAAGCCGCGAAAAGTTGGCTTGGGAGTTTGCAAAAGCACTTAATGAGGAGGCAAGAGAATTACAAGATGCGGGAGTAGATATCATTCAGTTTGATGAGCCTGCCTTTAATGTATTCTTTGATGAAGTAAACGATTGGGGAATGGCAACATTGGAAAGAGCGATGCAGGGGTTAAATTGCGAAACGGCTTTACATATTTGTTACGGGTATGGAATAAAAGCCAACAACGATTGGAAAAAGACCTTGGGTTCTGAATGGCGACAATACGAAGAAATTTTTCCGAAAATTAAAAACTCTAAGGTTGATGCGGTTTCATTAGAATGTCATAATTCGCGCGTGCCTTTTGAGTTAATGGAGCTACTTAGAGGTAAAAAAGTAATGGTTGGTGCAATTGATGTAGCGACCAATACTATTGAAAGTCCCCAAGAAGTAGCGACTACGTTGCGTAAGGCTCTTGAGTTTGTAGCTCCAGAAAATCTGTATCCTTGTACAAACTGTGGTATGGCTCCCTTGTCTAGAAACGTTGCAAGAGGGAAACTGAGTGCTTTAAGTGCCGGAGCAGAAATCATTCGTCAAGAGCTTGCGATTTAATCATTATGTACAAATCAACTACAGGTTTCCTTTTTATTTTGTAAAATGGAGACTCTTGAATAATAAAAATTTAATTTACTTATGGATATATTTATTCTTTACTACCTAGTAGCTGGAGCTTTTGCGGGCTTACTTGCGGGGGTATTTGGAATTGGTGGTGGTATGATAATAGTGCCTGCATTAATTTACATTTTTACAGCACAAGGCATTCCCGATGCAGCACTTACACATATTGGTATTGGTACTTCTTTGGCAACCATTATTGTTACCTCTATTAGTTCGCTTAGAGCGCACAATAGGCGAGGAGCTGTAAACTGGAGTGTATGGAAACGTATGGCACCAGGATTGGTAATAGGTTCTTTAATTGGTGCCGGAGTTGCTTCGGTTATTCAGGGAAATTCACTTCAAGCAATTATTGGTGTAGGAGCCTTTTTGGTAGGATTAAAAATGTTGTTTATGAAAAATAAAGGTTTGGAAGAAAACGACTTTAGCAAACTACCTTCGCCTATAGGACAAACGGGTTTAGGAGCTTTTATTGGTGTTGTTTCTGCAATATTTGGAATTGGTGGTGGTACATTAACCGTACCTTTTCTAAGTAATTACGGTCTAAAAATTCAGAATGCAGTGGGGACATCTGCAGCCTGTGGCTTGCCTATTGCCAGTGCAGGAGCTATTGGATTTCTTGTTTTTGGACAATTTTTGGATGCCAGTGTAAAAGAAGCATTACCCAGTGGTGTATTAGGCTTTGTACACGTGTATGCTTTTGTTTGTGTAAGTTTTGCAAGCTTTTTTACTGCACGTGTTGGAGCAATACTTGCACATAAGTTACCGGCAGTAACACTAAAAAAATCATTCGCCATATTATTGCTAATTGTGGGGGTAAGGTTGGTGTTAGATGCTTGAGGTTTTTACAAACTAAGGAGATTCGTTTTAACGGGAGCTACATCAGTATAGAAGCAAAGTACAACAACGATACTCTTTACAGAGGATTTAAAAACTAAGAAAAACAGAGCGTTCTTTAAAAAGGACGCTCTGTTTTTTTAGAAGGAGTAAATACTTTGGCTTTGTTACTTGTTTATGATTTAGATTAAAACTTGGTTTTTGCTATCTGCGTGTATGCTATTAACTTTGCAAACGTCTAAAAAGGTGAATTTGCATTAAGGCACTATTAAAAATCACGAATAAAACTAGGGAGGTTTATGAAAAAAGAGATAGAGAACATTCCTTTTTCACGCTTTGCGAAACAAGATATTCCATTTGAATTAATTTCAATTGAAGAATTGTACACACGAGTTGCAGAAAGTAATTTCGATTTGTCTAAGCCTCATCGAATCGATTTTCATGCATTGATTATTGTCTTAGAGGGGAGCAGTACACATACTATAGATTTTAAAGAAGAGGCTTTGTTGCCAGGAACCATTTTACCCATAAAAAAAGGACAAGTACACTCATTCCATATAAAACAGAAGGTAGCTGGCTATGTAATAGGTTTTAAAGATAATTTTATTACGCAAAATATAAATGATAAAAACTTGTTTCATTTTCTTCAAATTTTTCACACCATAAACATTCAGATAGGCCAAGAGAATAGCAATGCAATACTACCTGTTTTAGTACAAATAGAAGGGTTAATGGAAGATGAAAATAAGAACTTAAAAGCAGAAATTATCCATTCGTCTTTTATGACTTTATTGTTTCAAATTAAGAGACTTGCTTGTAATAAGCATACCTTTTTTGAAACCGAAAGATTAAAGAATTTCTATTTGTTTAAGGAACTAATTATAGAGAATTATAGCAAGTTTCATAACGCCAAAGAGTATGCTAAAAAGTTAAACGTTTCGTACAATTACCTCAATCAAATTTGTAAAGAAATAACCAATAAGACTGCTAAAAACTTTATAGATGACTGGCTGTTATTAGAAATTAAAAGGAATATTTCTGAAAATAAATACACCTCCCAAGAGATTGCTTTTAAAATGGGTTTTAAAGAACCATCTAACTTTATTCGTTTTTTTAAAAAGCATACTAAAATAACACCACTCCAATTTCAGGAGACTTTAAAATAATAGCTCGATTAGAGATTGACTATCTTAAAAATTAGATTGATAATTCATATAGCACCACTGGATTTGATATTTGTACCCAGTATTAATTAAAATCTAAAAAAATGAGTCAATTAAACAAAAAGACAGCTGTAATAACAGGAGGGAATAGTGGTATTGGATATGCTACCGCTAAGAAATTTAAAGAAGAAGGAGCCAACGTTATCATTATAGGTCGTTCCTTAGAAAAGGTGAATTTGGCTGCGGAGGAACTTGGAGTTTTGGGGATTACAGCCGATGTGTCTGATCTTTCGGCTATTGATAAAGCAGTAACTAAAATAGAAAACGAATTTGAGAAAATTGACATTCTGTTTGTAAATGCAGGTGTGTTTTCTCCTGTTCCTGTAGGGCAAATTTCCGAGGAAATATTTGACAACCTAATGGATATAAACTTTAAAGGAGCAGTGTTTACCATAGAGAAATTCTTGCCAATTGTAAATGATGGAGGAAGTATTGTTAATCTATCGTCTATTAACGCATATACAGGAATGCCAAATACGGCTGTTTACAGTGCCTCTAAAGCGGCTTTAAATGCATATGCTAGAACTGCAGCTACAGAGTTAGCTCCAAGAAAAATTAGAATTAACACGGTAAACCCAGGGCCAATAGCCACACCTATTTTTGCTAAAACAGGAATGTCCGAGGAACAATTAAAAGGATTGGGAGATTTAATGCAAAATAGAATTCCTTTAAAACGATACGGGCAGCCAGAAGAAATTGCAGAAATGGTAGCTTTTCTTGCTTCTGAAAAAGCTTCGTTTATTACAGGTGTCGAGTATAATGTAGACGGTGGGGCGAATATCAATCCATTGTTAACGGCCTAATTGCACTATCTCTTATCAAGAATTTATATTGAAAAGCACAAAACAAAAAGTTTTGTGCTTTTTTGTTATTTTAGAATTTAATAGCAATGTACTTTAGCGAAATATCTTCATTTTTAAAATCAATTCTTTTGGAAAATTTATACCAGCATTTAAATTCATTTATTTCAATAGAACAGCAAGAGTTTGATGAAGTAGCACTTTATTTTCAACAGATAGAATTAAAGAAAAAAGAAACGTTAACGTCTTTTAAAAAAGCATCGGACCATCTTTTCTTTGTGCTTAAAGGATGCCTTAATATGTATTTTGTAAATGAAAAAGGAGAAAAGCAATCGGTACAATTTGCCATCGAAAATTGGTGGATCAATGATCCTGTAAACTTTTACCGTAACAGCGAAAGTACGTTTTGTATTCAGGCAGTAGAGAATAGTAAAATACTATGTATTACACGCAAAGACCACGAAGCATTGTTAGAGAAATTCCCAAAATTAGAGCGTTATTTTAGAAAGATATACCAAATAGCCTATGGTGCATCACTATACCGTATCAAATACTTATATCAATCTTCAAAAGCTGAGCGTTATTTTCATTTCATCAAACATCATCCTCAATTTTCGAAACGAGTTCCACAATATTTAATAGCCTCTTTTTTAGGATTAACTCCAGAGTATGTGAGTGAGATTAGAGCCAAAGGTGCTTCTTAAACCTGTTTAAGAAGATTGGTTTTTAGTACACATAACTTTGTTTCTTATAAATTATATTAAAAAATGGAACAAAGAATAGACATGTACCAATCAGAGCCTAAAGCATACCAAGGAATGTTTGCTTTAGAGGATTATTTAAACAATTCACCGCTTAGTAAAAAACAAATTTCATTAATTAAAATGAGAGCTTCGCAACTAAATGGTTGTGGTTATTGTATCAATATGCATATGAACGAAGCGTTAAAAGCAAATGAAACACAGCAACGTTTGCATTTACTGAATGCTTGGAGTGAGTCGGGGCTTTTTTCTAAAGAAGAAAAAGCAATACTAGCCATGACCGAAGAAATTACAATGATTGCTGAAAAAGGACTTAGTGAGGCTACGTATCAAGAAGCTTTAACGTTTTTTGATGAGAAAACAATCATTGCAATTATAATGGCCATAACGACCATTAATGCATGGAATAGAATTGCAATAAGTACAAGAATGGGAGTTCAATAAAAGCGGTCTCATTGCTTTTAAGGTTTCCAAAATAGCTTAAAACACTATAAACAAGAGCTCTTTAAAGAGCTCTTGTTTTTTATAAGGAGATTACTTTTAAACTTTGCAAGTAGGTATGAGTTTAGTACATTTAAACGGAATCTTTTAAAGAATGCTTTATTCGTAAAAAGAACTTTGCCAAAGAAAAGTGAGATGTTACAAAACCAAAAAAAATGAAACAGTTAGTATTAAAAAGTTCTCTTGTGTTAAATGCAGTGTTATTGGCATGTATTGTGTTTTTTGCTTTTTTTAACAAAGCCCCAGAAACTACTAAAGCTAAAAATGAGAGCCAAGTTGTTAACATAGTGCATTTTGGAGATTCTAGAGTAGCAGAAGGCGATTGGAATAAAATTTTAGGTAGAGAAGATGTTAAGAACAGTGGGTTTAGAGGTTTTACCTCCTCTCACTTACGATGGATTGTGAAAGAAAGTGTTTTAGATTATCAACCTAAAATATGTATACTAGAAGTAGGGGTAAACGATTTGGGAGCAGGGATTCCAATGCAACGTATTCAGTTAAATTATAAAAAGTTGGTTGCTACTTTAAAAGAACATAAAATAGTACCCATTATACAGTCTGTGGTGTACCAAGAAAACAATCCTAAAAGCACAAAGAGGATTCAGAGGCTAAATGCTTTTTTACATACATTCTGTAAAGAAAACACCATACATTTTTTAGATATAAACGCCACACTTTCTAACGCCAAAGGGTTAAAGAAAGAATATTCTAGAGACGGTACTCATTTTACAAGCAAAGGCTACCAGGTATGGGGAGAACAAATTTTACAAGTACTAAAAAAGGTAGAGTAAGAAGAATTTCTACCCAAATAAATAAAAACCTTCTAAATTTTAGAGGGTTTTTCTGCTTAACATTGTTTTATCTATAGTTGCGTTTAAACGCACTGTTGGAGCATATGCTTTTTTACTATCTTTCTGAAGTTAAATAATGAAAATGAGCGAATTACTTACTACAATTAAAATTTTTGACAATTCCCCAGAAATGCATGTTTATAAAAATAGACTAGAACAAGAGGGAATAGATTGTTATCCTTTTGATGAAGAAATGGTTACCATAGACCCCTTTTTAACCAATGCCATAGGAGGAATTAAACTAAAGGTAAACAAGGCAGATGTATTACAAGCAAAAAGTATTATAGCGAGCATAGACAACCAACCTATTACAGACGATAAGGATGAGGTACTTTGTTGTCCTAGTTGCGGTTCTGCAGATTTAATTTCAGATTTTAGATCGATGAAGGGGACAAAGGGAATACTTTCCTTAATTATTTCTATTGTGTTTTTTGTATACCCAATTTATTACAAGTACGTATACAAATGCAAGAGTTGTAA
The DNA here is from genome assembly GCF_054182685.1 of Wenyingzhuangia sp. IMCC45574. NCBI lineage: Bacteria > Pseudomonadati > Bacteroidota > Flavobacteriia > Flavobacteriales > Flavobacteriaceae > Wenyingzhuangia > Wenyingzhuangia sp. IMCC45574. The sequence goes on from NZ_CM135169.1 coordinate 3,116,657, forward strand.
TCACGAGTTTAAACGTAAACGTAAAAAAGATTAAAAATGGAAAAAGTAAAAGCTTGGAGTTTGATTATAGGTTGTTCTTTTTTGCTCCTTATTTTTTTGTTAGTTTGCATAGCTATTACTCCAGGAATAATAGAAGGTCGTGCTGGGGAAATGACTACAAAAGAAATAATTAGTTCAACCTTAGGAACTATTATTGTTATGGGGCTCTCTGTAGTGGGCTTACTATTTGGGATTAAAAAAATTAGACCTAAAGAAAAAGCTTTGTCACAAGCGTATACCAAAAGTTTTGAAATGCAGGTGTCTGGCAAGGTACCATTTAAGGATTACAGAAACCTAATCTTTAGGTTAAGATACAATAGACCCTTGTATTATTTTTTGTTTGGAGTATTAACACTTAATTTATTGGCTTTGTACGTAAATTCCAATGGAGCGTATAATGGATTAGGTAGCTTTAATATATATACCTATGCTATGTTGGTATTGTTTTTATCACCTGTAGCTACTTATATAAGTACTAAGAAAAATTACAGAACCAGTGCTTTTTTAAACGAAGAGATTCAATACAGCTTAAGCAATTCGTGTATACAGGTAACAGGAAAAACAGTAGAAGCAACTTTGTATTGGAACCATTTTCATAAGATAAAAGAGACCCAAAGATTTTTCTTATTGTACCAATCCAATTCGGTAGTAACTTTATTAGACAAGCAGTTGTTTTCTCAGGAAGAACTACAAGATTTGTCTTTGTTTGTGAGTTCTATTACATAAACGCTCAGTTTGATTGGTAAAAGAATCCAGTTGAGAAAACAAATGGTTTTTCTGTACAAATTGGTTTCAATCCATATGTAACACAACTAAAAACATTTGTGTAAGCTCTCTTTAATAACTATAAATACTTTTGGAGGAGAGATATAAAATATACCAATGAAAAAATACAATACGCTTTTAGTGGGGCTGTTTATGGTTTGCGCTGCATTTACACAGGCTCAAAAAAACAAACAACCCAATGTTATTATTATCCTATCAGACGATCAAGGTTGGGGAGATGTTGGCTTTAATGGAGCAAAGGATATTCCAACACCACATTTAAATGCTTTGGCAAAAGACGGAGTTGTGTTTCGTCAAGGATATTCTTCGCATCCTTATTGTAGCCCAAGTAGAGCTGGTTTGTTAACCGGTAGGTATCAACAAAAATTTGGACACGAAAACAATCCAGAAAACACAAAGCAAGGAGAAGAAACCGTAGTAGGTTTGCCATTAAACGAATTAATGATTTCTGAGTTGTTACAGCAGAATAACTACCAAACTTGTGCTATTGGTAAATGGCACTTGGGAAATGCTAAAAAGTTTTTACCAAATCAAAGAGGGTTTAACGATTGGTTTGGGTTTAGCGGTGGTGGATTTAACTACTGGGGAAAAACAACACCAAAGAATAAGGAATTAGGAGTAATGAGAGATGGAAAGTTGGTGCCCGAAAATACCTTAACCTATTTAACAGACGATTTTTCTAACGAAGCGGTGAATTATATAGATACGTATAGTAAAAACGAGCATCCTTTCTTTATGTATTTGGCTTACAATGCACCACATGCACCTATTCAGGCTACCAAAGAGTATACAGATATGGTGCAACATATTGAATATGGAGACCGAGCAGCTTATGCAGCCATGGTAGCAGGTATGGATGCTGGAATTGGAAAAGTAATTGCCAAGTTAAAAGAAACTGGAGCGTATGAAAATACCTTGATTTTCTTTTATTCGGACAACGGAGGGCACTCACACGGAGCTAGTAGCTACCCATATAGAGGGCACAAAGGAATGTTGTTTGAAGGAGGGATTCGTGAACCTTTTTGTATTTCGTGGCCCGCAAAAATTAAAGGAGGCAGAGTTTATAAAGAGCCTATTATTGCGTTAGATATATTTCCAACAATTGCAGCAGCAGCAAATGTAAAAACTCCAAAAAGTAAAAAAATAGATGGTGTTAATTTACTGCCTATTTTAACTAAAAGGAACAAAACACTAAAAGAGAGGGCTATGTATTGGCAATACTCAGGTGGAGAAGGTTATGCGGTTAGAGACAAGAATTACAAGTTAATTGTGTCGTATTACAAAAAAGAAACATTGTTGTTTGATATTGAAAAAGACGAATATGAGCAGCACAATATTGTAAAAGAACATCCAGAGGTCGTGGCTAAGTTAAAAGCTAAATATAAAGAATGGGCTAAGGACAATAAAACTCCATTATGGGAAGACAAGCATTTGTTTAATTGTGACAGAGAAGAGAAAAAGAGAGCCGCTTTTATTAAAAAAGCTACAGCAGGAGATAAAAGAAAATAATGAAAAGTTGTTGTATGTTACAAAACCTTAGTGAAAGTTAAGGTTTTTGTTTTTTAGAACCATTTGTGTTTAGCTTGTAAACATATCTGTAAAAGATAGAAACATATAAGGACCTTGTTTTTAAAAGAAACTACGTATTTAGTAGATGTCTTTTAAATATGTTATTATGAAAAAAGTTAGCTTCTTATTGTTATTGTCTGTGTTGTCTATAAAAGCTCAAAAAAAGCCAAATATTGTTTTTTTACTAAGCGATGATCAGACAAGTATTGCTACCGGTTGTTATGGCAATTCTCAGGTGGTAACTCCCAATATGGATAATTTAGCAAGAGAAGGTGTGCTGTTTAAAAACCATTACAATACCACCTCTATTTGTATGGCTAGTAGAGCTATTATTATGACGGGTATGTACGAATATAAAACAGGATGCAATTTTTTACACGGACCACTACGTCCGGAAAAGTTTCAAAAGTCGTATCCAGTACTGTTAAGAAATGCAGGGTATTATACTGGTTTTGCAGGGAAGTTTGGTTTTGGTGTAGCTAATGGTAGCGATTGGAACGATCGTTTGGAGGAGGTAATGCCTAAAGATGAGTTTGATGTTTGGGGAGGTGGTGTTGGACAAACACAATACGAAACTGCAAAAAACAAAGCCATTGCTAAATATGCTAAAAAATATCCGCACAGCTCTAGAGCCTATGCGGCATGGGCTCACGATTTTATAAAAAGTGCTAAGAAATCGGGAAAACCGTTTTGTATGTCTATTAGTTACAAAGCACCCCACTTGCCTTTTACTCCAGACAAGTATTTTGATTATGTGTATCAAAATAAAACCTATCAAAAGCCTAAAAACTACGGAGCTAAATATGCAAAGCATTTATCACCACAGTCTAAAACAGGAAGACAGTATCAAGGTTATGAGTTTTGGAGAGAATCAGAAGAAAGTTACCAAACGGCAATTAAAAAATACAATCAGCTAATACATGGAGTAGATTATTCGTTAGGGATGATTCGTAAGTCTTTAGAAGAATTGGGAGTAGCAGACAATACCATTATTATTTTTACAAGTGATAATGGGTACAGTTGTGGAGCACATGGTTTTGCAGGAAAAGTATTGCCCTATGAAGAAGCCTCTAAATCTCCGTTAATTATCTACGATCCAAGACAAAAAGAGCAAGGAAAAGTAGTGGAGGCTGTAACCGGAAATATAGATATTGCTCCTACCATTTTAGAGTATGCAGGATTGTCTCCACAAAAGCAAATGGATGGAGTAAACCTTTGTAAAATGATTGTCAATCCTAAGAAATATAGCAAGAGAGCTATTGCTTTAACCAATATGTGGGGGAATGATGAGATTCAGGAAATGGCAGTAGTAACTAAGGATTGGAAATATATTTATTGGCAGTACGAAAACGATGCAATGAAACCGACAGAAGAATTGTTCTACATAGGTAAAGATCGTTTAGAGTTAGAAAATCAGTTACAGAATAAGAGTTATAACAAGCAGTTAAAAAAAATGAGAAAGGTCTACGATGCGCAATATCGTCACTTAGTAACCAATGTAATTGATTATAACAAGTACGAAAAATACATCACCTTGTTTGATAGAGTGGCCACAAAAAAAGAAAAAACGCCGTTGTATACCGATGACTATGGAAAAAGTAGGAAGTCTAATAAAAAGAAAGGTAAAAAAAAGGGTAAATAAGACATAAGTACAAGGTATAGAAACATTTGTAGAAAATGTTCTAAGGGGTTAGTAGTAGTTTTGTGTACGAACACGTAATGTTTAAAAACCAAAAATAGAGATCATGTTAAAAAGGTTATTTGCCGTTGTTGTAATCACGGTTTTAGTTTCTTGTACTGCTAAAACACACTGGAATGTTGTAGAGTATGGTGCCGTAGCCGACGGAGAAACGGTTAATACAGAAGCAATTCAGAAAGCGATAGATGAGTGTAGTAAAGCAGGAGGAGGTACTGTTGTTTTAGAGGGAGGTGTATTTGTGTCTGGAACGCTTTTGGTAAAAAACAATGTAAACCTACAGGTAAAAGAAGGAACAACTCTTTTAGCGAGTTTAAACCCAAATGATTTTCCTCCAGTAGACCCTTTTATAGATGCTACAGGACAATATAGAGGTCAGTGTTTTATTGGGTTGGTAAATGTAGAGAATGCGGCAATTACTGGTAAAGGAACTATAGACGGGCAAGGAGAGCTTTTTACAGCTAAAAAAATAAAGCAACGCGTTAAAAAATTAGGTATAAAATTAATTGAACCAGATTTAACAGGATTGGTAGCTAAGAGCAAAGGATATGTAAATAACAATATTCGTATTACCAACAGACCATTTTTAGTTCGTGTGGTAAAATCTAAAAACATAACGCTAAAGGATATTCACTTAACAAGACCGGCTGCATGGACGTTGCACTTGTTTCAAACACACCATTTTGAGGTAGATGGAATCGATATTTACAGTCATGCAAATCGTAACAACGATGCCATTGATATTGATTCGAGTACGCACGGAGTAATTAAAAATTGTACGATAGATTCTGGAGACGATGCCATTTGTTTTAAGTCTACAAGTCCCGCTCCATCTTCTGATGTGTTGGTAAAAGATTGTAAACTTAAAAGTAATTGGGGAGCTATTAAGTTTGGAACTGAATCTATGGGAGATTTTAAAAATATAACCATTCAAGATTGTTTTATTCACGATACTACTGGAGGTGGTATAAAAATGTTAAGTGTAGATGGAGCAAACATAGACAATGTCTTAATAGAAAACATTAGAATGGAGAATGTAGAAATGCCAATTTTTATAAGGTTGGGAGAACGTAGGTTGGTGTATAGAAATGCAGCAAGAAAACCGGTTGGAAGCATAAACAATGTAACAATTCGTAATGTTAAAGCTGTAGTGAGAAGCCTAGAGAACTGTAGAATTAAACCTACAACAGGATTCTTTTTTACAGGAACTCCAAATCATAAAATAGGGCATGTTACTTTAGAAAATATAAATATTACATTGCCAGGAGGAGGAACTAAAGAAGATGCAAGCATCGTAGTTCCAGAAAACGAAACGCAATATCCTGAGTTTACCAAATTAGGAGCAACACCTGCTTATGGAATGTTTGCAAGACATATAGAAAAATTAGAAACAAAGAATATTGTATTTAATTTATCGTCTAAGGAAGAAAGAAAAGAGGTGGTTTTAGAAGATGTAAACTAAGCTTTTCGGAATCCTTTCCGATAAAATTTAAAAATAAGTTTTAGAGGCTCTTAAAAGAGGGACGAGTTATAAAGGGAGTAAGTGATTCTAGAGAAATCCCTTGTAAGATGCTGAAAGTAAAGGGTTTTTTAGAAAAATAAGTAGTTGTAGATATATAAGGAATTCAGAAAGTACAAAATAGTACTTTGTATGGATTCCTTTTGTTATTTAAACGGATTGTGAGTAAGTTGGTCTAAACTCCAAATTTTCTAGCCTTTACAAATGAAACGTACCATTCTAACTTTTTTATTGATATGTGGTCAATTGCTATCTGCACAAGACCAACCCAATGTGATTTTAATACTAACAGACGATCAAGGAATTGGAGATTTGGGATGTCATGGAAATCCGTGGATTAAAACACCTAGTATTGATAAATTTTACAAAGAGTCTGTGCGGTTAACAGATTTTCATGTAAGTCCGTTGTGTGCTCCAACACGTAGTGCTATTATAACAGGACAATACCCAATAAATAATGGGGTTTGGGCAACTTATAAGGGAAGAGATGCATTGTCTGAAAACACGACAACACTAGCAGCTGTTTTTAAGGAGAACGGATACAAAACAGGAATGTTTGGTAAATGGCATTTGGGAGATAATTATCCTGTACGTCCTACGGATGTAGGATTTGATGTTGTGGTACAACACAAGGCGGGTGGTGTAGGAGAGTTATCGGACTACTGGGGAAATAATTATTTTGATGATGTGTATTATGTAAACAATCAGCCGAAACAATTTAAAGGATATTGTACCGATGTTTGGTTTCAGGAGACCATGAAATTTATAGAGGAAACAAAAGAGCAACCGTTCTTTATTTATTTACCTACCAATGCTCCACACAGTCCGTTGTATGTAGATAAAAAATACTCAGATCCCTACAAACACTTAGTAGGTAAAGAAATATACAGTGCAGAATTCTATGGAATGATTACCAATATTGATGAGAATTTTGGAAAGCTAGAGAAGTTCTTAAAAAAGAAAAAGTTGGCAGACAATACCATCCTGATTTTTATGACAGACAATGGAACGGGGAATGGGGTAAGCAAAGATTTTAAGTTGGGCTATAATATGGGCTTTGATGGTAAAAAAGGTTCTAAAAAAGAGGGAGGACATAGAGTTCCGTTTTTTATCCGTTGGAAAGATGGAAAAATTAAAGGAGGAAAAGATATTGATGTAGCAAGTTCACACGTAGATATATTTCCAACTTTGCTACATCTTTGTGGTATAGAGGCATCGGCTAAAATAAAACAAGACGGGGTTGATTTGTCTGCACTGTTACGTAAGAAAGAAAAAGACCTAAAAGAGAGAAGTATTTTTATTCATCACAGACAAGATTGGAGACCACCGCAAGATGTAGATAAGACTTGTATTGTAAAGAATCAATGGAGGTTGGTAAATGGAAAGGAACTGTACGACGTTTCTAAAGATAGAAATCAACAAAATAATGTAGCGGCTCAATATCCTAAATTGGTGAAACAGTTGCTACAAGAAAATGATGCTTTTTTAAAGGTCACAAAACAAAATTCAGCCTATTACGAAATGCCTGTTAGTAGCATTGGTAATGCTGCTCAGAAAGAAGTAAAGTTTACCATTCAGCACGCTATTGGAGAAGGAAAAGGAATTTGGAAGAGTGAACAGGTAGCAGCCGGAATGAAAAATGTGAATAATACCCATGCAATTAAGGTGGAGAAAGCAGGGAAATACAAAATTTCTTGTAGAAGATGGCCTAAGGAATGTCCGGGAGCTATTTGGGGAGTTCCTGCAAAGAACCCTAAAAACTGGTTCAACTATAAAACAATTCGTCCAGAAAAGGTAAGGATTCAGATTTCAAATCAAATGCTTGAAAAGAAAATTACAGAGAATGCTGTTGAGGTTGCTTTTGAGGTAAACTTAGAGCAAGGGAAAACATTCTTAGTAAACGATTTTATAGAAGGTAAACAAAAATACGGTGTGTATTATACATACATCACTTACATAGGAGACTAAATTAAAAGACATGTTACAACGAACTAAAATAATCATCAGCCTAAGTGTATTCTTATTGTTGTTGGTAAAGTTACAAGCGCAAACAAAGCCAAATATTATCTGGATTTTTACGGATGATCATTCTTATCAAACCATAGGAGCCTATGGAGGGCGATTGCAGAAATTGAATCCAACTCCAAACCTAGATAAGTTGGCTGCAGAAGGAATGCGTTTTGAGAAATGTTATGTAGAGAATTCTATTTGTGCACCTAGTAGAGCTACTTTGTTAACAGGGAAAATGAGCCACATTCATGGAAAATATAACAACAAAACAAAGGTAGCATTTGATCATGACCAGCAGCAGTTTCAGAAAGTATTGCAAAAGAATGGATATCAAACAGCAATGATTGGTAAAATTCACATAGATGGAAATATGCAAGGATTCGACTATTGGGATGTCTTGGTAAGGCAAGGAGAATATAAGAATCCCGATTTCTTATCTGCTAATGGAGTTAAAAACGAAAAAGGATATGTAACAGACATTGTTACCGATAAAGCATTGGGCTGGTTAAACAAGGACAGAAATAAAGAGAAGCCATTTATGTTAATGGTGCACCAAAAAGCACCACACAGACCTTGGGTGCCTAAAAGAGAATACATGAATATGTATGAGGACGTGACTATACCAGAGCCAGACAATTTGTTTGATGATTATAGTACAAGAACTACTGCTGCAAGAGGGCAAGCGTTGTCTGTAAAAAATGACTTTAGACCCGATTCAGATTTAAAAATTAAGCCACTTACCTTTAGACCTGATCGTTTTAAAAAGATTGGTGTGGATGATCGTTTTGCGGAACGTATTGAAAAATACAAAGATTTAGAATTAAATGAAAAGGACTTAATACGATTAAATTATCAGTTGTACATGAAAGACTACTTGCGTTGTATTTGGTCTGTGGATGAAAATATTGGTCGTTTAATGGATTACTTAAAAGAGACAGGATTGGATAAGAATACCATTGTAATGTATTCATCGGATCAAGGATTCTACATGGGAGAACACGGTTGGTTTGACAAACGTTTTATGTACGAGGAATCGTTTAGAACTCCCTTAATTGTAAAATGGCCGGGTGTAACTAAGCCAGGGTCTGTTAATTACGATTTGGTGCAGAATATAGATTTTGCAGAAACGTTTTTAGATATTGCTGATGCTCCAATTCCAGCAGACATGCAAGGAAAGAGTATTGTGCCAATACTAAAAGATAAAACACCTAAAGATTGGAGAAAGTCATTGTACTATCACTATTACGAATATCCTGGACCACATTCAGTTCGCCGTCATGAAGGAGTTTCTACCAAGCGTTATAAGTTGATTCGTTTTTATGGAAAAGATGTGAAAAATGGAGAAGAATGGGAGTTGTACGATCTAAAAAAGGATCCATCAGAAATGAACAATTTGTATCAGACTAAAAAGAATAAGTCTCTTGTTAAGAAGTTAAAGCAAGAATTGCAAAATTTACGAAAGCAGTATAAAGTGACTAAAGAAATGGAATAGTAATCCTAAGAAGATTAAAATTAGAAACCTCCCAATGGGAGGTTTTTTTTATTGAGTAATTCTAAACTTAAGAATTACATATTGGTGATAGTTTAAGGTGTAAAGGAAGATATTTTTAGTGTTGGTCTTTCCCTAGTTTTCTTTAGAACAACTTATTAAAAACTGGGTGAGTAAAGGGAGGTAAAAAGGTGTCTTTTTATGGTTTTTGTTTTACAATTTCAAGCTCTATAAGTTTGCTGTTAATTTCTCTTCTTTGTATGCCGTTAACTTCAAAAAGAGCGTTAAAATAACTATTCTCATTAGGGAGTTTTCTAAAAAAAGAAGATAGCCATTCAGGGTTGGTAAAGTTGTTTACGGTTCCTGTAACACCAATATCATTATTAGAAACAAAATACAACGCTTTTTTTCCATTTTCTAATTCAAAATAAGATACAATTGCGTAATCTTTTGAAGATTTCGTGTCAAAAGTAGCACTGTATAGCTTTTGATTGTCTTTTTTAGAAACAACAAAACCATTCTCTTTGTATGAAAAAACATGACTGTTTTTTAGAAAAATAGAACTGGATACGTTCATGGTTTTAAACTGACCTATGTAGAAAATATTATTGTCTTTAAGTTCATCAGCAGTTAATTTGCTTTCTAATCTTACATTAAAATCACTATTGTTTTTTAGAAACCATGCGGTAAGTGTTTTTATAGAAAAAGGAGCCATTTTAGAAAACAGAGTGTAGTTGGTTAATTTTAGAGTGTCTTGAGGGTTTTCCTTTGTATACTTAAAAAAATCTGCTTCACTATTTATGTATTGGTTTATGGTAGGGATGAATTCGTTATCTACTTTTTTATAAACGAATGTATGATCTGCAACTACGCATATATTATTACTGCTATTAAAAAAAGTATGCCAACAATAATTGGTTTCTTTCGTTCTAAAGAGGAAGCAAATTAGAGTGATTAATAGGAGGCTAAGGGTAGTAAGGCTAATAATTTTTTTAATACCTAATTGTTTTGTAGGGGCTGTTACTTGTTTAGATTCAGTTGTTATACGTTCAAAAGTTAAATTGTATTGACCTTTGTGGATTGTAAATATTAAAGAGTCTTTTAGTCCTTCTTGTTGGTAATATTCGTCTAGTTTTTTACGTAAATTATACATGTAAACACGAACCTTACTATCGTTTTTATCAGGCTCATAATTGTTTTCAAAAAGTTCAATTCCAATTGTGTATTCGGTTACATCTTCTTTTTCAATTGCTTTTAGAGTAAGGAATTTTAGGAGACGGACATTTCTGGGAGACTTTTCAAAGTTTCTGTTCTCACATATTTTATTTAGGTACTTAAGAATTAATTCCGAATTTGGTAAATGACTCATATTCCAAAAATATAAAAAGGAAAGTTTAAACTCTAGTAAGATGGTTGTTTATCTAGTGGTTAAATAGAATTAACTTGTTTAAACAACGGTTAAATAACAATTTAAAATGTTAAGATTAAAAGTAGGTTTAAGATAAATCTTAGATTGTAATGCTAAACAGTAAGTTTAAATAGGATGAGTAGATTTGTGATTATAGTATTTTTTTTAACATGTTATAGCAGCAGGGTGTCTGCTCAAATTAATTTATTAGGAGACAATGCTCCAAAAGAGAATATTTTAGACGGAGATTTTAATAAGGTATTGGGGGGGTGGAGAGCTGCAAAACAATCTCCTTATTGGAAAACAAGAGTTGTAAAAGGAGTTGGGAAAATGGGAGTAACAGAAGGGAAGCTGTTTAGCAATGTAGAAGAGGGAATTGCTGAGTCTGTAATTTTAAATGCAAATTCAGCATATCTGGTTCCTAAGAAGGGGGATGTTTTGGATTGGAGTTTTGGAGCAGATTTGGAGTATATAAGTAAGGGGAGAATAACGGTAAGTTTGGTTTTTGGTACTTATGAAAGAGTGTTGGCTAAAAAGATTAAACTAAGAGGGTCAGATAAAATAGTTGAGCACTTTAGAGGTACATATACCATTACTAACGAAGATGTAAAACAGGGTTTGCCATTTGTAAGAGTCACTTTTTATTCTAGTAGAGATATTAAATTGTTTTTGGATTATATTAATGTGAGTGTTAGAAATACAGCCAGTTTTAAGCCTAAAATAAAAGGAGAAGTTGTGCAAAAAGGAATAAAAATTAGTTGGAAAGCAAATGGGCAATATTTAAAACATACTATTTATAGGTGCCAAAATGGGCAAAAAGGATACGTGAAAATAGGAGAAACTCAAGAGAATTATTTTTTAGATAATCAGTTGATTCATGGAGTTGATTATACTTATGTAGTAACAGGTGTGGGTAAAACAGGGAGTGAGTCTGTAGGTTCTAATAAAATAAGACTAACTAAGAAAGATACTGTAGCTCCAGCAGCACCTACCAATTTAAAAGCAGTATCATACGATGCTGAAGTAATGATTTCTTGGGATAAAAGTAAAGATAGGGATGTTGAGTATTATACCGTGTTTAGAGGAGATAATAAGGGAGGAAAAGTACAAGAAATTGCTCATAAATTAACTAGAAACAGATTCTTAGATTTTACTCCAACTAAAGAAGTGGAGAATGTTTATATGGTTTATGCATATGATTATAGTGGGAATAGGAGTCAAGTGTCTGAGTCCATAAAAACAAAAGTGAAAATGGTTAAGGGAGCTTCTTTTAGCGATTTAATTTTACCAATGCCAATTCATAAAAAAATAAGAACAAAATTATGGGGAGGGGAGAATGTTTTGCCACGAGATTCTGATAATGGAATAGAAGATAGAGCTTGGTCTTATTGGGGAGGAAGACCCGTTAAAGGTAAAGACGGAAAGTATCATATGAATGTAACTAGGTGGCCAGCGAATGATATTAAAGGTCATTGGGAGTGGCCACACTCTACTGTAGCATATACTGTGTCTGATAAACCAACAGGACCGTATAAAGTTAAAAGAGATTTAGTATATAAATTTCAAAAAGGATTAGGACACAATCCGGATGTTATTTTATTGAATAATGGAAGGTATTTGTTGTATTCTCTAGTAAATTGGAAAGCAACTTTATTTATTTCGGATACTATGAGTGGACCATGGGAAAGATTAGGAGTTATGAAAATTGATGAAAATACATCTTTAGAGAGTCCAAAGCTTTTTTATCGTTTTTATAGGAATTTATCAGGTGTGCAAATGGATGATGGTCGTTTTCTTTTTGTAACCAAAGCAGGAGGTATGATGGTGAGTAAAGGAACCAATCCTCTAGGTCCTTATAAAGTAATTACAGGTCCTTTACAAGGAAGTAAAGTCATTCCAGAACAATATAGAAACTCTAATTTTGAAGATCCAGTATTATGGAAAGATGAGGTGCAGTATCATATGATGATTAATGCCTTTTTAGATTATAGAGCAATTTACTTAAGATCATCTGATGGAATACACTGGAAATTTAATTCAGGAACGGCTTATACTCCTAACAATACAACTTATACCGATGGAACAAAAACATCTTGGTATAAATTGGAAAGGCCGCATGTATTAACAGACAAGTATGGAAGGGCTACACATTTGTCATTGGCAGCCATAGATGTGCCTAAAAAAGATGATTTAGCGAATGATAATCACAGTTCAAAGAATTTAATCATACCTCTAGTTGTTTCTAAACGGATTAAAATGCTAAACAGAAATAGGGTAGATAGAACTACCAAAGAGATTAAAGTATTGATTCAATCAGAAGAGGGGTTTAATGCTCAAAAAGATATAGCTATAAAAAGTTTAAGGTTTGGGGCTACAGAAGTAGTAGATTACGGAAGAGGTTCAAAAGTTATTAGATCTGTAAACAAGGGAAAAGATTTGTTGGTTGTTTTTGATGGTGTTGGAAACGGAATAACCAAAGATAACTTTGTTTGTAAGATGATTGGAAAAGATCGCAAAGGGAAGTTGATTATTGGTTATTCTAAGTTGTTTAAAAGTTTAAAATAGAAAGTACAGAACACTCCATCTAAGCATAGATAAATACTAGCAAAACACATTTATGGTGTAAACAAAATCATATGTATTTAGCATAACAAGAGCTCAGGAGTTAGTTTTGTGGTTATTGTAATTTAATCAGGAAAATCTAAAATGAAGAAAATCGTTTTATTCATGTGTTTCTTTTTGCTTTGTGCATTAGGAATTACATCAGCAAATGCTCAAGACATCAATTTTAATGAGTCGTGGACGTTTTTTAATGCAGAAGCTCCAGGAGCAGAACAGCCAAGTTTTGATGACTCTAAATGGAGGAAGTTAAATTTGCCACACGATTGGGCTATTGAAGGTCCTTTTAATGGAAAATACAATGCACGTTGTGGAGGTTTGCCTTTTCATGGAACAGGTTGGTATAGGAAAACGTTTAAAGTACCAGCTACTTCTAAAGGTAAAGTTGTAAGAGTTGAGTTTGAAGGAGCCATGTACGATGCTTATGTTTGGGTAAATGGGCAATTGGTTGGAAATAGGCCGTACGGATATATTGGGTTTGAATTTGATATTACAAAGTATTTAAAATATGGAGATAAAGAGAATGTAATTGCGGTTCGTTTGCGTCCTCAAGATTTATCATCTAGATGGTACCCTGGAGCAGGAATTTATCGTTCTGTTTGGTTAAAGATAGATGAGCCCGTACATGTTGGTCAGTGGGGAACTTATATAACTACACCAACAGTAACTAAAAAGTTAGCAGTGGTACAAAACGAAACGACTGTGGTGAACAAAAGCAGTAAAGATGTTACTGTGGTTGTTAAGCACGAATACTTTTCTCCAGAAGGGAAGAGTGTTGCTAAAAACGAAGATAAAATTACTGTAAAAGCAAATTCTTCTGCAGAGTCTGGGGTTTGGTGTAATATTAAAAATCCAAAGAGATGGGATATTTATCAGCCTAACTTATACAAGGCTGTTACCACTATTGAACAGAACGGAAAGGTAGTAGATACATACGAAACTAAAATAGGTTTGCGTTCTATTGCCTATACTACAGAGGGATTCTTCTTAAATGGAAAAAAGGTTCGTTTTAACGGAGTTTGTTTGCATCACGATAATGGAGCTTTAGGTTCTGCCATATACAAAAGAGCAGATGAGCGCAAGTTGCAAATAATGAAAGATATGGGGGTGAATGCCATTCGTACTAGCCATAATCCACCTTCTAGAGAGTTTTTAGAGGTTTGTGATGAGCTTGGGTTGGTGGTTTTAGACGAAGCTTTTGATACTTGGAATGTGGAAAAAGTTCCTAATGGTTACAATGTGTTCTTTAAAGATTGGGCAGAAAGAGATTTAAAAGATATGATTCAAAGAGATCGTAATCATCCATCTATTATTATGTGGAGTACAGGAAACGAAATCAAAGAACAATCTGACAAAAAGAATGGTTGGAAAGTAGCTAAAATGTTACACGAGTACTGTAAAGAAATGGATCCTACAAGACCTTCTACTTTAGGGATGAATAATTTTGAGGCTCCATATAAATTTAATTTTGCAGCACAAGCAGATATTTCTGGAATAAACTATAAACCTACAAAGTATGGGTATATTCACGAAACTTATCCGCAATTACCGTTGTATGGATCAGAAACTTCTAGTTGTACAAGTAGTAGAGGGGTGTACCATTTACCAATAGAAAAATATACAACTCATAAGTCTTTACATGTAACAAGCTACGATTTAATTGGGCCACCATGGGCATATCCACCAGATGTAGAATTCCATTACCAAGAACAAAATCCAAATGTTATGGGGGAATTTATTTGGACAGGATTTGATTATTTAGGAGAGCCAACACCGTATGGAGGAAAAGACAATTCAACCAACGGATATTGGAACGGGCACTGGCCATCTCACAGTTCGTATTTTGGTGCGGTAGATTTATGTGGTTTTCCTAAAGATAGGTTTTACTTATACCAGAGTCAATGGACTACCAAGCCAATGATTCACTTATTGCCACACTGGAATTGGAAAGGTATGGAGGGACAAAATATTCCTGTGTACTGTTATACCAATTGTGATTCTGCAGAACTGTTTGTTAATGGAAAGTCTATGGGGAAAAAGGTAAAAGGAAAAGATTTAACAGAGTTAATTGTAAAGTTCATTCGTTACGAAGGAGATACTTTTCAGTCTAAATACCGTTTGTCTTGGAATGTTCCATACCAAGCAGGAAATATAAAAGTAGTAGGGTATAAAGATGGAAAAGCGGTACAGGAAGAACAGATTTTTACAGCAGGAAAACCAGCAAAAATTAGCTTGTCTGTAGATAGAAAAGAGATTGATGCAGATGGAAGGGATTTGGCTTATGTTACGGTTAGAATAGAAGATAAAAATGGAAACTTATGTCCGAATGCTGATAATTTGGTGAATTTTACGGTAAGAGGAGCAGGAGATTTAGTTGGAGTAGATAACGGAAATCAAATTAGTTTGGAGTCTTTCCAAGCAGACCACAGGAAGGCTTTTAGCGGAATGTGTTTGGCTATTTTAAGATCCACAAAAAAAGGAGGTGAAATTAAATTAACAGCAAAGTCTAAATACTTAAAATCTGCGAAAGTAGTAGTTACAACAAAATAGTTTTTGATTGATTTACATTTTTTTAGATCAAAAGCCAACTGAACTTTTCAGTTGGCTTTTTTATTTACTTTCTCTTGTGTATTATGATTTTTCTAGGTTTTTAAAAGGATACTAGACGAAGGATTACACATATGTATTCTACTATTTTACATATGAGATGCTGGTTTGGATACTTATTGACTTATTTAGCTTTAGTCGAATTGAGAAATCAATTGGATTAAAAAATAAACCAAACCAAACCAAATTCATGAAAACGATTGTTAAATACTTACTGGCTTTTTTGCTCTCCATAGCTGGCTGGTCTCAAACCACGGTGTTTCAAAGTGGCTTTGAGAATGCTGTTACGGCTGAGTGGGATGCTGCTACTAGTGGGACAGGTCTGTCCATATTTGAACGAAATACCCTGTCTAAAAGAAGTGATACAAATGGTTTTCAAATTCAGTTCAATGCAACTGGACAAAAAGGGAATTTATGGACTCCAAAGAATATTGAATGGAAGGTAGGGAAGACCTATAAAATATCCTTCTATTACAAAGCAATTGATGCTTTAGATAACAACGAAACGAACATAAAAGTATTTGACAATTCTGGAAATAAAATAGGGCATTTTAACTTTAACCTAAGTAGTGCCGACTGGGTGGAATATGTTGTTGATTTTACTCCTGAAATAAATGGAACAGGAGGCTATGTTTTGTTTTCTGTAAGACCAAATGATCTTGGAGCAGGAGAAGTTTACTTGGATGATGTACGCATTGAAGAATCTGCTGATACCTCAGCTTTTTTTAACGATTTAAAAACAAAAGATGTGGCATCTGTAGATACTATTCCTTGGGTACAATTTGGACCCGGAATGAGTGGGAACAATAAAATATTTTACCCGCACCCTACAGATTCTAATACCCATTTTATAAGTCCAAATATGGGAAACTCGTATCGTTCTACGGATAAAGGGTTTACTTATGAAACAGTAATGAATCCAGATGCTAGATCTTACAAAACAGGTCATAGAGGTCCTGTTTCTTATTATTCGTTAGATTTTTCTAGGCAAGACGAAGATTTTGGTTTTTCAACAGGTAGTGTAAAAGGAGGTTTGTATATCACATCAAACAAAGGAAAAACATGGACTCGTATGGAGTCGGCTCAAGCTCAGGTAGGGAATAACTACTTGTCTGTTGTTTCTGTAGATCCTTCTAATGATAATATTTGGTATTTAGGGGCAGGTAGAATGAGACATTACGGTCGAGTTCTATACCCACAAGCAAATCCAAAAGGGACTTATTTAGATCCTAATGCCAAAGGAAGATTATGGAAAACAACCAATAAAGGTCAAACGTGGAGCTTGTCTAACAATGGTATAAATTCCAATGCAGAGTTTAGTGATGTTGTTGTAGATCCGCTAGATAGTTCTATAGTATATGCTGCTACAAACTATGGTTTTTATAAAAGTACAGACAGCGGTGCAACATGGACTTTAAAATCAGACGGAATAGATCATGACATGATCATATCTATGGATATGCATTTTGATAAAGATACCAAACAAGTTACGCTATTTGCGCTAAGTAATATTATCTGGAGGGCTAAAACTACTGCAGGTGGTAATTCTGTGGAACATGACAAGGGTGGAGTCGTTAAGAGTACGGATAGAGGAGAAACATGGACTAGCCTTAATGGAGATGTTCATATAGATTTAAGCAAATTTAATCACGATAGTGATGTGAAGAAAAGTTACTATCAAACGGTAGCTCATTATTTTGGATTGAATAGTTGGATAGATGCAGAGATTGCATATCCTGTGTTGCCTACTAAAATTTCAACTCGTTTTAATACAATTACTGTAGACCCTAACGATGTGAATAACTTGTATTTGGTAAATGAGTATTCCAATGCATCGGATAACAACTTTAAACCTGGGCAAATTTGGAGAACTAAAAATGGAGGAGGGCATTGGTATGTTGCTTTTAGGAATGGAAAAAACTGGAACAATGGTAGAGACGATGCTTATTGGGTAACCGAGAGAAATAACCCTATGGGGACCAACATAACTCTTAAGTACAAGGCAGATTGGAAGAATAGAGATGGATATGAACGTAAAGGATGTAATTATGTGAAATTTAGTGCCGATGGATCTGTTTTGTATACACAGTTAGCAAAAATAGGATTGGTTTCTTATGATAAAGGAGATAAATGGGAAGATATTGATGATGAAGAAGCGGATGAGTCGGGATCTAATTTAGATGGTTGGGTAGGAGCAGGAAATAGTAACGTTCCTGGGCATGGATTTTACCAGTCCCCTTTATGGCCAGGAAGGGTGTTTTGTCCATCGGGAGAGAATAGTTTGTGGATTACCAACGATGAGGGTGAAAAGGTTAGAGCAGGAGCTCAGGG
The DNA here is from genome assembly GCF_054182685.1 of Wenyingzhuangia sp. IMCC45574. Taxonomy (NCBI): domain Bacteria; kingdom Pseudomonadati; phylum Bacteroidota; class Flavobacteriia; order Flavobacteriales; family Flavobacteriaceae; genus Wenyingzhuangia; species Wenyingzhuangia sp. IMCC45574. The sequence goes on from NZ_CM135169.1 coordinate 3,134,730, forward strand.
TGCTGCAGTAATGCAATTGGTATACAACAGTAGCGGAATAAGGCAAGAACATTCAGTAAGTGCTATTGCAGTGCATCCAACAGATAAAAATACTTGGTTTGCTACTTTCTTTAGACAAGCAGGAAGAGGAAAACTATACAAAACTACAGATGCAGGAGCTAATTGGTTTCAACATGGAGTGGCTATTCCAGAACCATGGGCACCAGCCCCTCCAGGAAGTGGAGATCAGGCAGTGCATCAAGTGGGTTTAATGATTGATAAAAACAATCCGGATAATATGTACTTCTGTGTGCCTCAGTCATCTAAAGATATAGAGTGGGTTGGAGATAGTGCACAGAGTTGGGGAGTACATAAATCTACGGATGGAGGTGTAACCTGGGGAGAAATCAATAATGGATTGCCAGCTTCTTTAGATGTTGCTAGAATTACATTCGATCCGAATGATACCAATACTCTTTATGCTGCGGTTATGGATAACAACGGAGGCTTATACAAATCTACTGATAAAGGAGAAAATTGGTCGGAAGTACCTTCTACTACTTCAATTTCTGGTACTTCTGGAGTTAATGATATTCATTTTGATGTAAATGGAAATGCATACATCGCAGTAGGATATAAAAATGTAGATACAGATAAAGGAGGTCTTTGGGTAAGTAAAGATAACATGGTTTCTTGGACTAAAATATTTGATTATCCATGGGTAAACAGAGTGGAGGTGGCTAAGTACGATTCAGATGTAATTCTAATCTCTACCTTACCAAATGCCAAAGTTGATTTTAGAAACGGAGGTACCTACTTGTCAAAAGATGGAGGAGTTACTTGGGTAAAGTTCAATAAAGGAAACGGTCAGTCTGAAAGAGTAAATGATATTGCCATTGATTATACAGTTCCAGGAAAATACTATGCTTCTACACGCGGTAGTGGTTGGTATATGGCAAAGGAACAAAATCCAGGAGGAACAAGTATTTCTGTAGACGATATTGCTATAAAAAGTACCTCTGTAACATGTCCAAGTAACGAAGATGGTCGCATTGAGGTTACTGCGAATAAAACATTTGAGTATTCGGCAGTTTTATCAGGTAACGGAATAACAGAGGATACAAAGAGTTTTACGAATGACCTAGAGTTTTTAAACTTGGCTGGTGGTACTTATAGTTTGTGTATTACTCCTAAAGATAGAGACCAAAGATGTTTTGAGGTAGTCATCTCAGAACCAGAAACAATAGCTGTTGCAGCTACAGTAGACAAAGCAAATCATACACTCTCATTGGAGTTGCAGGGTAGCGATACGTACTCTGTTCAATTGAATAATCAGCATGTAACAGTTTCTCAGAAGCATGTGGAGTTCCCATTACAGTCTGGGCTGAATGCTGTTAGAGTAAAAGGGGCAAAAGACTGTCAAGGAGAATTTTCTGATGAAATTATGCTTGGAGGATTGAATGTAAATCCAAACCCAACAAGTGGAATATTAAACGTATACGGCTTAAAATTAGGAGACACTGTAAGGGTGTTTAATGTACAAGGAGTACAAGTTTTAAGTGGAAATAATTATAGCAACCAAATCGATCTTTCTGAGTTAACCAACGGAATGTACATCTTATCTGTTCAGAATGAACTTAATAGTAACACACAGAAAATAATTAAGAAGTAAGATGAAGAAAAGAATCGTAGCATTTTTAGCATTGGCTGTTGGAGTTTCTACTCTAATAAATGCCCAAACCAAAAAGCCAAACGTAATTGTGGTTTTAGCAGATGATGTTGGTGTAGGCGATATATCGCATTATAGAAGGTTGCACAAAGGAAAAGTAATTGTAGAAACTCCTAATATAGATAAGTTAACAGATCGTGGAGTGTTTTTTACACAAGCGCATGCCCCTGCAGCGTTGTGTGCAACTTCTCGTTATTCTATTATGACGGGGAATAACAATTATCGTAGTCCTTTACCTTGGGGTGTTTGGTCTGGGTATGCACAGTCGGTGATTTCTAAAGAACAGCCTACTTTGGGTAGAGTAATGCAGAATGCAGGTTATGCTACAGGTTTCTTTGGTAAGTGGCACTTAGGGACAAGTTTTGCTAAAAAGAGCGATCCTAATAAGATGTTTGCTGCAACTAGAGGTAAGTTGAGTTTGAATATTGATATTACCAAAATAAAAGATTTTGGCCCTATGCAAAGTGGATTTGACTATTCGGTGACGTTGCCTTCTGGTATTCAGAACGAACCGTATGCTATCTATGAAAATGATAACTGGTTGCCATTAAAAAAGAACTCAGAAATTGCTTTGATTGATAAGGTGTATATGGAGTCTATAGGAGCAACTTTGGAAAAAAAATCGGGCTTAGGAGATTCTAATTGGATGCCAAGTGCTATTGGACCCATTTTAGCAAATAGAGCAGTAAAATATATTGCTAAGAATGCAAAAAAAGACAAGCCTTTCTTTATGTATTACTGTTCACAAGCGGTACATACTCCACACATGGCGGCCGAAGAGTTAGATGGAGTAAAAGTAGCTGGAACTACACCTTCTAAGCATTTAGATATGATTAAAGAGTTAGATCTTCAGGTGGGAATGATGGTGAAGGAGTTAAGAAAACAAGGAGTATACAATAATACGGTGATCATTTTTACATCGGATAATGGAGGCTTGCATGTAGATGGAGATACTTGGAATGCTCGTCATGAACCAAGTGATATTTACAGAGGTTGTAAGAACGATCCTTACGAAGGTGGGCATAGAGTTCCCTTTGTTGTTTCTTGGCCAGATAAAATTAAACAGTCAAAAGAGCAGAAAGAGTTGGTAATAGGGATGGATATTATGGCAACGATTGCTGCTGCTGGAGAGTATAAGATTCCTAATAATCAAGCATTAGATTCGTACAACTTGTTGCCTTTGATTTTAGGTAAAGAAAAGAAGTCTTCTAGAAAACATATCATGATTCAGGGAGGTTCGCATAGAGAAGTAATGATTGTTGAAGGAGATTGGAAATTAATTATTCAGGTGAATAAAAAAGACAAAAGTAATAAAGACAGAAAGCCAATTGCGTTGTTTAATTTAAAAACCAATGATACTGAAGATGAGCGATACAATTTCGTGAATCAAAAAAAGTATCAAAAAAAGTTACAGTCGTTAATGGCAAAGTATCACCAAACCAGAGATGGATTGGTGATGACAGGAAAGCACTTTTAATTAAAGAATAAAAAGATATAAAGAATGAAAAATAAAATTATAACATTCGCTTTATTATTGGGGACAGTTTTCTCAATAAATGCTCAAAAAAAGCCAAATGTAATTGTAGTCTTAGCTGATGATATAGGTACAGGAGATATTTCTGCTTATAGGAGATTGCATTCGGATAATATTATTCTAGAAACACCCAATATAGATAAAATAGCAAAAAAAGGGGTGGTGTTTACCAATGCACATGCCCCTGCTGCTTTGTGTGCTACTTCTCGTTACGGAATTATGACGGGGAATGGATGTCATCAAAGTCCATTGCCTTGGGGAGTTTGGAGTTCTTATGCTCCTTCTGCTTTTAAGCCAGATCAACTTACTTTGGGAAGATTGATGAAAAATGCTGCGTATACTACCGGATTCTTTGGGAAGTGGCATTTAGGAATGAGTTTTAGAGACAAGAAAAACCCTACTAAAATATACAAAGAGGTTAGGGGTAAGAAAATAGAATTAGGAGTAGATATTTCTGAAATAGTAGCAGGAGGTCCTAATTACAATGGTTTTGATTACAGTTTTACATTGCCAGCTGGGGTTCAGGATGTTCCTTATGCTGTATATGAAAACAGTAAGTGGATGCCTTTAGAAAAGAATTCAAAAATTGATGTGATTACCAACGCTAAAATGGCCAAACTACATGTAAAGCTAGATAAAGACGAAGGTTATGGAGATTCTAATTGGGATCCTCACCATATAGGGCCGTTGTTAGTGAGTAAGGGGGTGAATTTTATTAAGAAGAATGCGAATAAAGACAAGCCATTTTTTATGTATTACTGTTCTCAGGCAGTGCACAAACCACATACACCTTGTAAGGAATTAAATGGTGTTAAGATTGCAGGAACCACACCTTCTAAGCATATGGATATGATTAAAGAATTGGATGTGCAAATGGGAATGCTGGTGGATCAATTGAAAAAAGAAGGGGTTTACGAGAATACGGTTTTCATTTTTACTTCTGACAATGGAGGCTTGTTAGTTGATAAAAACACAAGAAATTCAGGTCATAAAGTAAGTGATATTTACAGAGGTGCTAAAAATCAACCTTATGAAGGAGGGCATAGAGTTCCGTTTATTGTGTCTTGGCCAAAAGAGTTAAAGAAAGCAAAAATTAATAAGCCAGTTCTAGGTTTAGATATTATGGCAACACTAGCTGCAATTACAGATTATAAAATCAAAAAAGGTCAGGCAGTAGATTCGTACAACTTATTACCAGTGCTTAAGAATCCAAAAAGTAACGATATCCATTCGTTCTTAATTGTACAAGGAGGTTCTGGTAAACAGGGGATTATTATAGATGGAGATTGGAAACTAATTGTAGATTTTGATAAAAAAGACAAAACATGGAAAACGAGAACTCCAAGAGCATTATTCAATTTAAAAGAAAATATTCAAGAGAAAGAGTCAGGTAATTATGTTAACAAGCCTAAATATCAAAATAAAGTAAAGGAGTTGTTTGATAAATACAATCATTACAGAGATAGTAAGGAACCAACCGGAAAACACATTTAAAAAGAAAACTATATAATAATAAGTGAATATGTTAAGTACAAGTATTAAAAAAGGGTTATTGGCTGTTGCTGCTTTAGGTGCGGTAGCTTTTAACAATGCAGAGGCTCAAAAAAAGAAGTTCAAAGCGAACTGGGAGTCTTTAGACAAAGCAGATGAAGAACCAAAGTGGTTTCAGGATGCAAAGTTTGGGATTTACACCCACTGGGGTCCAGTATCTGAAGCGTTTAATGGAGCAAATCCTAAAAGACGTTATAGAGGTTGGCACGGAATGAAGATGTATGAAGATGGTAAAAAAATACCAACTAAAAACGGAAAGCCAGGGAATAACTTTTTACATCATACAGAAAAGTATGGAGATCCTGCAGAGTTTGGTTACAAAACTGTAATCGAAAACTTTAAACCAACAGGGTTTGATGCAAAAGAATGGGCTGAGTTGTTTGAGGCTTCGGGAGCTAAATTTGCTGGACCTGTAGCAATGCACCACGATAACTTTGCAATGTGGAATGCAAAATCTACAAGATGGAATTCTATGAATTACGGAGGAATTGATCCGTCTGCTGCTTTAAAGAAAGAAATAGAAGCTAGAGGAATGAAGTTTATGGGGTCTTTTCACCATGCTTTTACATGGATGTACTATGCACCAGCTCATAAATATGGAGGTGTAGATCCAAAAGACTACGATTTATACACAAGTCCGCATGCATTAGATAGCACAACTCCAGACAAGCGTTTTTACAAAGAATGGTGGGCTAAATTAAAAGAGTTTATCGATGTTTATCAGCCAGACTTAATTTGGTTTGACTGGTGGTTGGAAGAAATGGATGAGGAGACAAGACAGAAGTTCTTAGCGTATTACTACAACCAAGGAGAAAAGTGGGGTAAAAAAGTAGCGGTGTGTTATAAAGAGACTACTTTTCCAGAAAACGTAGCTATTAGAGATTATGAAAGAGGTCGTCCTAATCAGCCAAAGAAAGAAGCTTGGTTAACAGATACTTCTCCAGGAGCATGGTTTTATAGACCAGGGGCTAAATTTAAAACAGCAAATGAATTGATTGATATTTTAGCTGACATCGTTTCTAAAAATGGGGCAATGTTATTAAACGTTCCGCCAAACCCAGATGGTAAAATTCCACAAGAAATGAAGGATTTATTATTAAACATGGGGTCTTGGTTAAAAATTAACGGAGATGCTATTTATGGAACAAGACCATGGACTGTTTTTGGTGAAGGACCTACACGTTTACCTCAAGGAGGGCATAAGGTAGAAGAGAAAATGAAGATTGAGTATGGAAGTACAGATATTCGTTTTACTAAAAAGTCTGACAAAGAGGTGTATGCAATTGTATTAGATAAGCCAGAAGTATCTACTGTGATTAAAACGATGAGTACTCAGTTAGGAGTATTAAACTCTGAGATTGAAAAAATTGAGTTATTAGGAAGTGATGAGAAGGTAGTATGGAAGAGAGACGAGAGTGGTTTGGTAATTCAGGCTCCTAAAGTTTGTCCATCGGATTATGCGGTTGCTTATAAGATTACTTTAGAGGGATATAAAGAGAATGATATAGGTGGAAACGTACAAGCTCATGTTGACTAATATGAGTTACTAGTTTTTTAGATTTTTTTTAAAATGCTGCTGACGGCTTAATTGCTTTCAGCAGCATTTTTTGTTTTCCAAAGGTTTAATGTGAAAAACGAATTAGTAAAATGATATTTATAATAGTGTTTATTGGTGAATTGTTAGTAAACCTTTGTTTTTATTGGGTTTATGAGGATTGTGTTTTTGGTTTGTTGAGTATTTATTAATCATAATTGTCTTGGTTTAACACATATGATTCATGAAATTGAACGTTTAAAGCCCAATTTTGAACCTATTAACTAACTAAAAACTTAAACATAAATGTATCGTGGATTAAGATCAATGCTTTTAGAAAGCAAAATAAAATCTATAAGCAGGCATTTGTTTGTAGCAGTTCTCTTCTTATTGATAGGGGCTTTTTCAGCAAATGCTCAGAAAAAAATTTCAGGTTTGGTTACAGATAATCAGGACCAACCTCTCTTGGGGGTGAATGTTATGGTGAAGGGGACCAGTAAAATAACAATTACTGATTTTGATGGTAATTATATCATCATGGCAAAAAAAGGACAAGAGATTGAGTTTAGCTCAATGGGGTATGAAACAAAAACTATTAAAGTTCAGGAGAGTGGTACAATTAACGTTGTAATGGAATCTAATGTTTCTGAATTAGATGAGGTTGTCGTTGTTGGATATGGTACTCAGAAAAAGAAAGAAGTAACTGGAGCTGTAGTTCAAGTAAAAGCTGAGGTTTTAGAACAAACTACTACTTCTGATGTTGGACAAGCCATACAGGGACAAATAGCGGGGGTTAACGTAGCATCTTCTTCTGGTGCACCCGGTGAAGAAGCAAATATTGTAATTCGTGGATTTAGTTCTTTAATAGATGGAAACAATAGTCCTTTATATGTGGTTGATGGAATTCCTTTTGATTCGGATCCTCAATTAAGTATTAGTGAAATAGAAACTATTGATGTTTTAAAAGATGCCGCTTCTTCATCTATTTACGGAGTTCGTGGTTCTAATGGGGTTATTTTAATTACTACCAAGCAAGGTAAGGTTGGTGAAATGAACATTAGAGTGAATTCTGAATATGGTGTTCAAAAGATTCAGTCTGATTTCTATGTAATGGACAAAGAGCAATACAATTATTTACACTTATTAAGAGGAGCTTTAAATACAGATAAGCCTCAAGGAGGTGTTGATGGGGATATTCATAGAAATTCTAGTTATTTTACAAACAATACAGATTTAAGCGATGTGTTGTTAAATGATTTAGCATCTATTGAAAACCATTCTATAAATGTTTCTGGTGGTAAAAAAGATTTGACATATAGTTTAAATGTAAACTACTTTGGGCAAGAGGGGATTTTCTTTAATTCTGACTACAACCGTTTGAATGTACGTTCTAATACAAAATTTACAAAAGGTAAATGGAAAATTACTGCAGGTTTAACTTTTAGAAGAGACGAAAGACAAGTAGCTCCTAATGGTATGATGAATAGAATTTTGCAATACAGAACTTTTCAGCCTTCTATTAACTTAAACGAAGCAGAGATTAGAGGACTTTCGGAAATATCTACCGATGATCCAAACGATGACTGGAAGTTAAATGAAGCAAGGAGATTGGCAAATGTTGCAAGAAATCTAAAGATTGATGACAATAGAAGGCAAAATAGTCATACCGGAAATATTCAGTTAGATTATGATGTTACAAAGGGATTAAAGTTGACAGGGAGATTTGGTGTAACGTACACCGATCGTAAGGATATTAGATTGACTCCAAACTTTTCTATTTATAATACAGAAGGGGAGTTAATTACAAATCCATCAGCGGTTTCTGTTAATAGAACTACGTCTTCAACATATTCTAAGGCTACTGCAGAGGTGTTTGCAACCTTTACTAAGGAAATAGGTAGGCATAATATCAACTTAATGGCTGCAACTACTTTCGAAAAATCAACAAATGAGAGATATTTAGTAGAGGTAAGAAATAACTTTAATCCGGCAATTACAGTTTTAGATAACTACGAGTTAATTTGGAATGTAGAGTCTGGAGGGCAGGATTATGTTAGGGTTGTACAAGGAAACTTGGCTAGGTTACAATACAATTATGACGGTAAATACTTATTAAGTGCAAGTGCTCGTTACGATGGTTCTTCTCAGTTTAGCGAAGGGAATAGATGGGAGTTGTTTCCTTCTATTTCTTTAGGGTGGAACATTTCTGACGAACCTTTTTGGGATTCTCTAAAGAGTGTAGCAAATTCTTTTAAAATGAGATATAGTTTTGGTAGTAATGGTAATGATAGATTTGCTCCTTATAGCAATCAATCGGTAATTACTCCGTCTATTGATTATGTATTTGGATCTAATAATCCTTCTGGAGATTTAAATAGCCCATCATCAGAGTCAGTAGCCTTAGGAGCAACTCAATTAAGATATGCAAATGAGAACTTAAAGTGGGAAACCAACATAGAGCAAAATTTAGGGTTTGACTTAGCACTCTTTAAGAACAAATTAACCATTACTACAGATATTTATAAAAACGAAAAAAGAGATTTATTATACCAAGTGGTAAATCCTCCTTCGGCTGGAGTTTCTGGAGCTAACAGAAATACGGTATTTAATGTTGGTAACATGGAGAATAAAGGTTTTGAGGTTGCTGCTAAATACAGGCACAATAGTAAGAAGGGTGTAAGTTGGAATGTTTCTGGAACGTTTACTAAGAATAAGAATAAGGTTACAAAAACGAGTCCAAACAATCCATTTATTTATTTAGACAGAAGTTTTATTTCTGATGCAGGAACTAGAGAGTTGGTAAGTGTAATTACAGAAGGACGTGAGGCTGCAGCTTTTTATTTACGTCAAACCAATGGATTGGTTACAGATGCAGATTTAAATGTAAGAGATGAAAGTGGGAATATAATTGGGGATGGAGATTACAAGATATTAGATCCATCAGCTAGGTTAGGAGAGTTAAAATATATAGATCAGAATGGGGATGGAGTCTTAAATGATGATGACAGAGTGTACAGTGGAAGTGGAAACCCAGACTTTGAAGCAGGTTTGAATTTTTCTGCTAGATACAAAGGATTTGATTTGTCAATGCAATTATATGGTGCTTTTGGAGGTAAGGTAATGAATGGTAATAAAGCATATGCATATCAAGCAGGTGTTCATAGAGATCTATTCTATTCATGGACAGAGCATAATCAAGAGTCTGTAATTCCTTGGTACAATGGTAATAACACAAGATCTTATAGAGGTGGGTCTACTTACTTTTTAGAAGATGGAGATTTTATAAGATTAAGAAACGTTGCCTTAGGATATACGATTCCTAAAAAGACGGTTGAGAAAATGGGATTGAGTAAGTTAAGACTATATGTGCAAGCTCAGAACATATTAACATTAACAGATTACACCGGTTTTGATCCAGAAGTTGGAGGGAATGGATTAAGTACAAGAGGTATTGATTCTGGTAAATATCCGCTTTCTTCTCAGATGAAAATGGGGCTTCAATTACAATTTTAATCGTGTAAGACAAATTTAAAGTTTTACTAAAAATAAAAACAGAGTTTACGATGAAAACAAAATATATAAAAAGACTACTCCCTCTGTTACTGCTTGCATTAAGTTTTCAAGCATGTACAGATGAGCTGGAACAAATAAATCCAAATGCACTTACTTTGGGGAGTTTTTGGACAAATACTGCAGATTTAAATACGGGTTTAAATTCAACATATGCATCTTTAAGAGAAGAGAATATTTTAGGGATATTCTTTGAGCCTACAAGAACCGATATTGGGGTGCCTAATACTTTTAGACAGAATACTCAAGGGAACCCTGTTTACGATCAAACATTTGATTTAACAACAAGGAATGTTCAAGATAAGTGGGCGGCTTGTTATAGAGGAATTTTTAGAGCAAATCAGGTAATTGATGCATATAAAAGGTTAGAGTCAACGTTTCTTACAGAAGATGCAAAAGCAACTGGGGTGTTAATTTATGCTCAGGCAAGAGCTATAAGAGGGTATTTGTATTATGTGTTGCATAGTTCATTTAACAATGGTTCTGTGCCGTTACATGCTTCTGTTCCGGTAACTTTTGATGAGTTACAAAAAACGTTTTCTGCTTCTGATGATGTGAAAGCATTTTATAGAGAAGATTTACAGTATGGGATGGATTATTTACCAGCTACGTATAACGCATGGCAGCAAGATGTAGGTGGTGCACATTTAGGACGTATTACAGGTGGAGCTTGCGAGGCGTTAATTGCGAAGAGCTATATGAATGATAATGATTTTGCAGGGGCTAAACCTTATTTACAAAATATCATTAATAACTATGGCTATGTTTTGGCAGATGATTTATCTAAATGTTTTACAGGGATTGACGAGTTTAATAACGAATCTATTTTTGAAATTAATTATACTACTGATGTAAATCCGTTAGGTGTTGGAGAGCAATTATTGTCTCAAAGAATTTCATATTTTTTAAATAATGGAAATAGAATACAGCCATCATCATGGTTAACATTAAAGTATAGAGAAGATAAAGTAGATACTTTAGATGTGACAAATACTGTTGAGAGGTTTTTATACGATCTAGGAGACGGTAAAGTTTCGGATACAATTACAACTTTTAGACAATACAGTTTAAGGATGTCGAATTCTATTTCTTCTGTAGATGATTTAGATTCTGGAATGTATGGAGTTACGTCTGCGGAGTACGGAACAGAGAGAGATGCATCTCCACATGCTAGACAAACTCCAAATTTTTGGAAAAAATTCACAAGTTGGAATACATCGAATGGTGGTTTAGGAGAGGATGAAAGTCCAGATTTTGCACAAAAATCAGGAATTAACATACCCGTTATTCGTTTGGCAGAAATCTATTTATTATATGCAGAAGTAATGCTTGAAGAAGGAAATTTAGGGGAAGCTTTAAAATATATTAATAGAGTTAGAAAGCGTTCTCATTTAGTCTTGTTAGGAAAATCTACAGAGGTAGGGGCAGAATATGCTGGTAGTGAAACTACTTACGTGGATGATATTGATATGGATCCAGACAATGGATTAGAGGCTGTGAATTTAATCAACTTAATGGAGCATTTACGTTTTACAGAGAAACCTTTAGAGTTGGCTTTAGAGAGCGAAAGAACTATCGATCTAAGACGTTGGGGAGTTTGGAAGCAGCAGTTAGAAACAATTGCTCAACAGGAATACGATTCTTATCATTATAGATCTCATTTAAACGGAGATAATCCACATAGATGGAGATGTTTTATAATGAGAACTGGAGAGGAGCCTACTCATTTCCTATTAAAGAATACAGCACAACCGGCACAACATAATTCAAATAGAAGGGCTAAAGAGCCACATTTAAGAGATGCTTTATTGGGGTCTACAAACTTTAATATGGAGTTGCATTCTTATTTTCCAGTGCCACAAACAGAAATTAATGCAAACTTAAATTGGGATAAATAGTCTAAGTTTTAAAAACATTTGAACATGAAAAGTATAAAAACAATAATAAAAACGCTTGTCGTGCTACTTTTGGTTGTAGGTTGTGCAGGCAATGAGTACGATACTCCAGAGTCATTTACAGACTTGTCTTTTACAACTACTTTTGGAGCTTCTACTTTAAGAGAAGGTGAGGTAAATAGATATATAAGTTTTATGGATTTGTCTGCAGGTGCTACACATCATGAGTGGAGAATTCCTAAAGGAGCTTTTTTCTTAAAGGGGCCTATTCCTAACAATTTGCCAAGTCACGATCAATTTATCATGAATCCGGGAGATACGGTTTCTACAGATAAAACTGTACATGTGTTGTTTAAAAAGGGAGACTCTAATACAGTGATAGAGCTGTATAATGAGTTTGCAGATTCAACATCTTTTATAGTACCTTCTTATTGGGATACTGTAGGTAATCAAACAATAAACGATACGATTAGAACTTCTAAGGTAGGAGATAAGTGGGTGGCTACTTATCAAGTTACATTAGATGTCTATGATACGATTGTTCCAACAATGGAAATTTATGATATTAATGAGAATAAAATTGATTATGATGCAGTTGATACTATTTACTTAGATTTTGGAGATCAATTAATTTTTAAAGATTTATCAGGGTTGTTGCCAGATAATAATGCAAGACCTAATGCAACAGCTTTTAGAGTTGCTACTATAGAAGAGAATGAAGAAGATGAGATTAGAGTTCACAATGATATAACAAGATATAATGCAGAAGATTTTGGGTTAGGTACTACGAATGTGGATACAATTAACTTTAATAAAACAATAGGTAACTTCTATGGTTTTTTAGAATCGCAAAGAGAGAGAACGGAAACGTTACGTGCACACGAGGCGAGATTTGATATTCCTGTTGTTTTTAAAGTATCTCCTTTAGCAGAAGATTTAGTTCCAAAAGCGAGTGCTACAGAGGCAGATGATAATTCAATTGTTATTACTTTATCTTCTAGAGTTCGTACTATTGAATCTTCTGTGCATCCTAATTTTACAGTAACAATAGATGGGACACCTACGGATATCTTATCAGTATTGAGTGCTAGAAATGGAAATGACTTGGTGGTTAATTTAGTAACACCATTAGAGCCATCTGATGCTTCTAAAACTGTAGAGCTGTCTTACGATGGATTAAATGAGGATATTGTTTCTTTAGATGAGAGACCATTGCTGGCTTTTACAGAGAGTGTGGCTGTTTATGTACCAACACCTGTAGATCAAACGGGAGATGTAGTGAGTGATTCTGAAAATAGTAAAGTCTTAGTTAAGTTTGATCAAGATATTGATGCTGCAACGCTAACTGGAGCTACAGATGCAACAGATGGCTTTACAGTGACATTAAACAGTACTCCTGCTACTATTAGTGCTATAACTGTAAATGCAACGGATGCTTCTGTTTTAGAATTAACAATTGCAGAAGGAGTTTATCATGATGATACTATTACTGTTGAGTTTTCAGGAGCGGCAACCAGCGAAATAAGATCGGTTGGTGAAGGTGCTTTAAATGCTTTTGGTGCTAAAACTGTCGTTCATAATTTAACGAACCTATTAATAGATGGAAGTTTTGAAGGTACCTTTGGAGAAAACTGGAAAGGTGGAGCAAGTGGTGCAGGTGCTGTAGTAGAGTTTTCTGCAGATCAAGCTAGGACAGGTAGTCAGAGTGTTAAGTTAAAAAATGACAAACCAAGATTAGAGACAACTGCTGCAAATGTATTTGATTATGAAGATGGAGCTACTTATAAAATCTCTTATTGGAGGTATATTCCTGCTGCTGTAGATTTTGACTCTGGAAACTTTAGAGGAGGAGATGCAGGAGAAAAAATTTGGTACAGACTTGGGCCTGGGAATGAATCAATCACTCCAAGATGGTTTGCCACTGGGGATCCAGTAAAAGATACTTGGGAACTTGTAGAGGTAGAATATAATCCTTTGGCTACAACGGGTGGAGGAATTAGATTCCAACCAGTGCCAACATCTGGAACAGAGTATACTTATTATATTGATGATATGAGTATTGTTAAAGTAAACAAGAGACCATAAGTTTTATTTTGGTGTAATATTAGAAAGCCCGCATTATGCGGGCTTTTTTTGTTTTAAAATGACGTATACGCATATATATGACCATTTGTGATGTCTAAAAAAACATATCTAATCAAGCTAAGAGTAGTCTTCGTGTTTCTTTGCAATGCGATTATAAGAATTGCCCTCTAAAAAAATAAACCGTTTGGTTACTAACAAAAACAGATGAAAAACTATTTAAACCAAAAAACAGTAAAAACTATTTTGTTGAATATGCTAGCGTTATTTTTAATAACAGCATGTTCAAAAACCAAACATGTCCAAACTCAGGACATAGACTTTAACAAAGGCTGGAAGTTTACTAAAGGAGAAATTAGTGAAGCTATCCAGCCTAGTTTTAACGATACGAGTTGGGAAACGGTTAATGTGCCTCACGATTGGAGTATTAAAGGTCCTTTTTCTAAGGAAAATCCTTCTTTTTCTAGAGGAGGATGGTTGCCAACGGGTAAATGTACTTATAGAAAAACATTTACAGTAGATGGAGCCAAAGAAGATAACAAAGTGTTTGTCTATTTTGATGGAGCTTATAGAAATTCAGTGGTTTACATTAATGGAAATAAAGTAGGATATAGATCTTTGGGGTATATAGGTTTCCAGTACGATTTAACAGAACACATCAACTTTAAAGGAGAAAATGTATTAACGGTTACATTGGATAACTCTGCTCAGCCAGGGCATAGATGGTATTCTGGTACGGGAATTTATAGAGATGTTACTTTAAAAATTAGAAACAAAACATATGTTCCTAATTGGAGTTTGTACGTAACAACTCCAGAAATTAGCAAAGAAAAAGCAATCGTAAAAGCCGCATTTAAACTGAAGACTGAATTCAAAGAAACAAAAACGATTACTGCTAAAACAGAAGTGCTTTATAAAGGAAGTATAGTTTCATCAAAAGAAGAAAATTGTACGGTTACACCAAGTAAAGTTTCTAAGGTAGATGTTTCTTTAGAAGTGTTAAATCCTAAGTTGTGGGCACCAAAAACTCCAGAATTATATACAGTTAGAGTGCAGTTGTTTGATGATGGAGAGTTGATAGGTGAAGAGTCTACTAGGACAGGAATCAGAACTTTAGGATATGATAAGGATACTGGTTTTTCCATTAATGGAGTGCAAACAAAATTAAAAGGAGTTTGTTTACATCATGCTGGAGGGCCTATAGGATCTGCTATTTACAAGAGAACCATCCAAAGACAATTAGAGATTTTAAGAGAAATGGGATGTAATGCAGTTAGAACATCGCATAATCCGTTTTCTACAGAATTTTTAGAAACCTGTGATGAAATGGGATTCTTAGTAATGAACGAGATGTTTGATGAATGGGAGGTGGTGAAAGAACCTGCAACTATTCAGAATGGAAAGAAAGTTCGTATTCCTGTAAAATATTATGCAGAAATCTTTAAAGAATGGGCAGACAAAGATTTGACAGATTTTGTGTTAAGAGATCGTAACCATCCATCAGTTGTAATGTGGAGTATTGGTAATGAAATCGATCAAATGAAAACAGATGAAGGAGTGCCTATTGCTAATAGGTTGATTGATATTATTCACAAATTGGATGATAGACCTGTTACCAACGGATTAATTGGGTACGGATGGGATGCTTGGCCAAGTGAAGCTGCTGCAGCTACAAGTGATATTAGAGGGTATAATTATATTAAAGAAAACGGATTAGATAGAGAAGATAAAATAGCTCCTGATGCTATGGGGGTTGTTACAGAGTGTGCATCTGCACAATCCTATTATCCAAGAAGTACTTATGTGTATGGGGATCAGAAAAAAGCATGGTGGGATAAGCTAGGTTATAAGTATAATGATGCGTTTGAATGGGTAGAAAAAAGAGAGTTAATCGGTTACAGAGGAGTACAAGCTTGGAAAGATATTAAAAACAGACCCAATATTATGGGGCAATTTATTTGGACAGGTTGGGATTATTTAGGAGAAGTTATTCCTTATGGATGGCCTGCGCGTTCTTCTTCTTTTGCTCCTATAGATTTATGTGGTTTTCCTAAAGATGGATATTATTTCTATCAATCACAATGGTCGGATAAGCCGATGGTACATATTTTTCCTCATTGGAATTTAGATGGAATGGAAGGAAAAAAAGTAACAGTGTATGCGTATACCAACGGAGATGAAGTTGAGTTGTTCCAAGATGGAAAGTCCCTAGGAAAACAGAAGAATAATTTAAACGATGTTGAATATCAACAATGGGATGTAGTTTATCAACCTGGAGAATTATCTGCGGTATCTTATAAGGAAGGAAAAGTCATTGCTACTAAAGTTGTAAAAACAGCTGGCAAGGCTGCAAAAATTAAATTGTTTGCTAGGAGAGCAAATTTAAAAGCGAATGGAGAAGATTTGGTATATGTAGAGTGTACTGTTTTAGATGCCGATGGAAATGTAGTGCCAAAGGCTGACAATCTAATCAAGTTTGATATAAAGGGTGCTGGTGAATTAATTGGAGTTGGTAATGGAGATAATATGAATCATGATTCATTCCAAGCAAAAGAGAGAAACGCATTTAATGGAAAGTGTTTGGCAATTGTAAGAACAACAGAGAGTGCAGGTGAAATTTCGTTTACTGCTTCTGCAGAAGGATTAAAGTCTGAAACGTTAGAGTTTGTAACAGAATAGTTAGCAAATCTAAATTTTGTTGACTTAAGTTATAAATAGAAGGCATGTATACTGTTTAAAAGGGTTCTTAGATGTTTGTTCTGGTTAATTAGCAGATATTCAAGAGTTATTGTTGCTAATTTAAATCATATGTTTCGTACTAAGAACGTTTTGTTGTACAAAGAACACCTTTAAAAACTGACCTTTGTCTCAGTTAAAAAACAATTCGGTAAAAATTTTCTGTTACTTAATTAAAAAAGAAAGATGTTTAAAAAAATCGTATTAGCTCTTACAGTTGGAGCGTTTTTATTTGTAGCCTGTAAAGGAACTTCTGAGAAGAAAGAGGCAGCAACAGAGACTAAAGCAAAAAAGGTTTATGAACCAAACTGGGAGTCTATCAAGAAAAATTACAAAGATCCAGCCTGGTTTAATAATCAAAAATTTGGAATTTTCATCCACTGGGGAGCATACGCAGTACCTGCTTATGGTTCTGAATGGTACCCAAGAAATATGTATATGGATACAGCTGTGTTTACGGCACAATTAAAGCATCAAAAAGATGGGCCACACAGTGTACACAAGCATCATTTAAAAACATATGGAGATCCTAAGAAATTTGGATACAAAGATTTTATTCCAATGTTTAAAGCAGAAAAATTTAATGCTGCTGAATGGATTGATATTTTTAAGAAAGCTGGAGCAAGATACGTAGTTCCTGTAGCAGATCACCATGATGGATTTGCTATGTACAAATCGAACACAACTCGTTGGAACTCTGTAGATATGGGGCCTAAAAGAGATGTTTTAGGAGAGTTGATGAAAGAAGGTAGAGCTAAAGGTTTAATTATGGGGGCTTCTTCTCACTTTGCTTTTAACTGGTCTTTCTTTAATAAAAAAGATCACTTTGATACAACAGATCCTGAATACGCAGACTTATATTCTTCTAAAGGAAAAGACTTAAGAGAACCAGTTTCGGAAGAGTTTAAGAAAAGATGGTGGTTAAGAACTAAAGATTTAATTGATAACTACCAGCCAGATATTTTATGGTTTGACTTTATGTTAGATACTCCAGATTTTAGAGAGTATCGTCCTAAGTTAGCTGCTTACTACTACAACAAAGGAATTGAGTGGGGTAAAGAAGTAGTATTACAAGACAAAAACTTTTACGAAGAGGCTTTTCCGATAGGAACTGTGGTATACGATTTAGAAAGAGGAAAGCTACCAGGAATTAGACCATTACCATGGCAAACGGATACTTCTATTGGTAAGAACTCTTGGTGTCATGTTTCTAACTGGAAATCTAAAACTACCAACCAGTTAATTGACGATTTAATTGATATTGTTTCTAAAAACGGAAACTTATTATTAAACGTAGGACCTAAAGCAGACGGTACTATTCCAGAAGATCAAAAAGAGATTTTATTCCAAATGGGAGAGTGGTTAGCTGCTAACGGAGATGCAATTTACGATACTAAATACTGGAAAACTTTTGGAGAAGGACCTACTGAAGTAAAAGCAGGACACCACTCAGAAGGAAAAAATAAGGCTTTAACAGGTCAAGACATTCGTTTTACTACAAAAGGAGACAAGTTATACGCTATTTTGATGGAGTGGCCAGAGAATGGAAATGTTAATATTCACTCTTTAGGAACTGATAGCGAATACGCAAAAGATATTACTGTGAAATCTGTTAAAATGTTAAGTACTGGAGCTACTTTACAATGGAAGCAAAATGCTGACGGAGTTAAAGTGGAATTGCCTGCTGAAAAGCCAGGTGACTATGCTTATGCATTAGAGATTACATTGTAGTTAAGTTAATTTTTGGTTTTGTTTAAAAGGTTTTGTCGTAAGGCAAAACCTTTTATTTTTTTCTAGAAGAATCTCTAATAATTAATTCGGCATCTAAAATTATTTTGTGCAATTCTGGTTTCCAGTCTTTGTCTTTTACTCTTAATAAAAACTGTTGAGCAACTAGTTTTCCTATTTTATGATTGTGCTGATAAATGGTAGAGATGGAGGGGGTGATAAGTTTTGTAAATGGCTCGTCACTAAAACCTACCAAAGCAATGTCTTCTGGAACCCTAATTCCTTTTTCTTGCAGTACTTGTAAAGCACCTAAAGCGGCATAATCACCAGAGGCAAAAATAGCATCGGGCAATTTAGGAAGTTTTAGTAGTTCTTCGGTTTTCTCTCGTCCGTCTTTAATGGTTAGATCACTTTCTATTAGTAAACTTTCTACAATAGGTAAGTTATGTTTTAATAAAGCATCTATATAGCCTCTAATACGGTTTTTGTATATTCTAGTGTGGCTAAAACCTGCAATATGAGCAATTCTCTCACAGCCTTGTTCTACCAAGTGGTCTACTACTATATGGCTACTTTGGTAATCATCAATTCCTATATAATCTACTCCAATATCGTTTTCTCCTCTATCGTATAAGATTAGAGGGATTCCTTTTTCTTTAATTTTTTCATAATGCTCAAAAGTTATGGTTTCATTTGCTAAAGATGCAATAATACCATCTACTTGTGTTTGTAGCAAGGCTTCTATATTTCTACACTCTTTATCGTAAGATTCATTAGATTGAGTAATGATTACGTTGTAGCCTACTTTGTTTAATTCTTCTTCAATACTTTCTACCACAGAAGAAAAGAAATAACTGTTTGTTCTTGGAACTACAATTCCTACTAAATTACTTCTTCCGCTTCTAAGAGCAGAGGCAAGATGATTTGGCTGATATCCTAACTCTTCGGCTTTTCTTCTAACAGCACGTTTTGTTTTATCGCTAATACGTGGATGATTGTGCAGGGCTCTAGAAACTGCTGAAGGTGTAATTTGCAGGGCATTAGCAATATCTTTTATGGTAGTTTTTCTTTTCATTATTTAATAATATTACTATATTTGCTCAATCGTTTGAACAAAAGTAAAAAATATTTCATCCTTTATTTAGGATTTGTGATATTTAGTTTGTCAAAAATACAGGATTAATAATTGAGTTTTTTTCGGTTATTAATTTTTTTGCACCAAGTGTTCAAACGTTTGCGCAAGTAAAAAATAACATATACATATCAAGATGAAATACATTGTTTGTGAAGAGCCAGGGACGTTTTTGTTAAAAGAAAAAGAAATGCCTGTGCGTAAAGAAAACGAAGCTTTATTAAGAATTAAGAAAGTTGGAATCTGTGGAACAGATTTACATGCTTATTCTGGAAATCAAGCATTCTTTACATATCCAAGAATTTTAGGACACGAATTGGCTTCGGAAGTTGTTGAAATTGGAGAGAATGAAAGAGGATTAAAAGCAGGAGACAATGTGGTAGTAATGCCTTACGTTAGTTGTGGTGAGTGTATTGCATGTAGAAATGGAAAAACAAACTGTTGTACTAATATTAGTGTATTAGGTGTGCATTCAGATGGTGGTATGCAAGAGTACATCACTGTTCGTCAAGATTTATTGTTACCAGCAAACCATTTGTCAGATGATCAGATGGCAATTGTTGAGCCTTTGGCTATTGGTGCACATGCAATTCGTAGAGCAGATGTAAAGTCTGGAGAAACTGTTGTAGTGGTAGGATGTGGACCTATTGGAATTGGAATGGTAAAGTTGGCACAGATTGCAGGTGCTAAAGTAATTGTATTAGATGTAAACGACGATCGTTTAAAGTATACAAAAGAAGAGATAGGTGCTGATTATATCATTAACGTGAATGATAATCCAGTAGAAAAAATAGCAGAAATTACCAATGGAGATATGGCAACAGCTGTATTTGATGCCACAGGATTTAAAGGAGCGTTAGAAGTAGGACCAGATTATATGGCACACGGAGGACGTTATGTGTTAGTTGGTTTATCTAAAGGAGATTTAACTTTTACACATCCTAAAATTCATGCAAAAGAAACTACTATTATGTGTAGTAGAAATGCAACTACAGAAGATTTTGAACATGTAATTAGTGTATTAGACCAGTTCCCAACAAGTTCTTTTATTACACACAACGTTCATTTTACAGAAATGATAGCAAACTTTGATAGTTGGACAAAACCTGCTACTGGAGTGATTAAAGCAACAGTAGATTTTATCTAAGAGCTAAAAAATTAAAAACCAAAAACCAAACCAAAATCATATTAACTTAATTTATTAATCAATGTTTTCAAAAGATCACAAGGTTGTTACTTTTGGTGAGATATTAGGAAGGTTATCTCCTCCTAATAATCTCAGGTTTAGTCAGGCAGCCGCCCTTGAAATTATTTATGGAGGGGGAGAATTTAACGTAGCTGCTTCTTTGGCAAATTACGGGGTTAGAGCACAGTTTATTTCTGCTGTGCCAGACAATCCAATAGGAGATTGTGTATTACAAACTATTCGTTCTAGAAATGTAGGAGCTAAGAATATTCTTAGACAGGGAAATAGGCTAGGGCTTTATTTCTTAGAGCATGGTTCGTCTGGTAGGAATAGTGCAGTAGTATACGATAGAGCGAATTCAGCAATGTCAGAAATTAAACCTGGTCAGTTTGATTGGGATACTATTTTTGAAGATGCTACGGTGTTTCACTGGAGTGGTATTACACCTGCTTTATCGCAATCTGCAGCGGATACTTGTTTAGAGGCTGTACAAGAGGCATCTAAAAGAGGGATTACTATTTCTACAGACTTAAACTACAGAAGTAAGTTGTGGAAGTATGGTAAAGAACCTAAGGAGGTAATGCCAGAGTTGTTAAAGTACAGTAATATCATCTTAGCAGATGTAGATACAGCTATGTTTATGTTAGGAAAAGGGAAGTTAAACCCTGACTACGCTAAAGAGGAGGAAGTAAAATTACGTTTTGATGGAATTATAGAGATGTTACCAAACATCCATACCATTGGAATGACATTTAGAAACTCTGTAAACGCTTCTCACCAGAAAATTGGAGGATTGTTGTACAAAGATGGTCAGTTATACCGTGAAAGAATTAAAGAGGTTTCTCCTGTTGTAGATAGAGTTGGAACTGGAGATGCTTTTATGGGAGGGTTATTGTATGGACTAATAGAGTACAAAGACGATTTACAAAAGGCAGTGTCTTTTGCAACAGCAGCTTGTGTTATTAAGCATACCATTTTTGGTGATGTAAACAGAGCTTCTAAGCAAGAGGTAATTGACTTTATGGAGAGTGATGGATCTGCTTTAGTAGATAGGTAACAGATACCCATTTGGTTTAGACAAAAAACAAAAATTAACGAAACAACAAAAGACAAAAAAATGGCACAATTTTCAAGAATTGAAGTTGCTCAGGTGATGAAAGAAACAGGTATGGTACCTTTATTTTATCACCCAGATATAGAGTTAGGAAAAAAAGTATTAAAAGCATGTTACGATGGTGGAGCTCGTTTGTTAGAGTTTACTGCCCGTGGAGACTTTGCTCACGAAGTTTTTGCTGAGTTAACAAAGTATGCTGTTAAAGAATTACCAGGAATGATTATGGGAGTTGGATCTGTTACAGATGCAGCAGCTGCTTCTTTGTATATGTCTTTAGGAGCAAACTTTATTGTAACACCTGTTTTTAGAGAAGATATTGCTATTGCTTGTAATAGACGTAAAGTAGCTTGGAACCCAGGATGTGGAACGTTAACTGAAATTGCAAGAGCTGAGGAGCTAGGATGTGAGATTGTAAAATTATTCCCAGGAAATTTATACGGACCTAATTTTGTGAAAGGAATTGTAGGGCCACAACCTTGGACATCTATTATGCCAACAGGAGGTGTAACTACAGAAGAAGAGAACTTAAGAGGATGGTTCGATGCTGGAGTTGTATGTGTTGGTATGGGATCTCAGTTAATCAGTAAGCAAATCTTAGCAGATAAAGATTTTGATGGATTACAAGAGAAGGTAGCAGGAGCTATCGCAACAATTAAAAAAATAAGAGGATAAATATTATGTCAGTTCAGTACGCACAAATCGATCCAAAAGATAACATTATTGTGGCTATTCAGCCTCTAGCTAAAGGGCTAGAGGTTGATGTTGCCAATCAAAACTTAGTGTTAAAAGAGGATATCAAACAAAAGCACAAATTTGCATTAAATGACTTTGCTGTAGGTGATGAAATTTTCATGTACGGGGTTTTAATTGGTAAAGCTGTGCAACCGATTGCACAAGGTTGCGCTATTACCATAGATAATGTAAAACATGCTTCTGCAGAATATCAAGAGAGCAAAGAAAAGTTCACATGGACTGCTCCAGATATTTCTAATTTCGAAGGAAGAACCTTTAACGGATACCACAGAAAAGATGGTAAAGTGGGAACAGGAAACTATTGGTTGGTAATTCCACTAACTTTCTGTGAAAACAGAAACGTAGATGTTTTAGAAGGAGCTCTTTCTGAAAAGTTAGGATACGAAACAAAGAAAGATTTTGCGGTTGATACTGATGCATTGATTGCTCAATACAAAGCAGGAGCAAGTTCTGATGATATTTTTAACACACCTATCATTACTACTAAAGAAGAAATGTCTAAAAACAGAATCTTCCCAAATGTAGATGGAATTAAATTCTTAAAGCACGATGGTGGTTGTGGAGGTATCCGTCAGGACTCTGAAGTATTGTGTAAATTATTAGCAGGTTATATTACGAACCCTAACGTAGCAGGTGCAACTGTATTTAGTTTAGGGTGTCAGAATGCACAAATAGAAATGTTGCAAGATGCTATTAAAGCCATTGCTCCAGACAACGATAAGCCAGTACATTACTTAGAACAACAACAAAGCTCTAGCGAACGTTCTTTAATAGAAGAAGCTGTTAAGCATACGTTTATTGGGTTAACAGAGGCTAACAAATTAACTCGTCAGCCAGCACCATTAAGCAAATTGGTTTTAGGTTTAGAGTGTGGAGGATCTGATGGTTTCTCTGGAATTTCTGCAAACCCAGCTTTAGGGTATGCTTCAGATTTATTGGTTGCTTTAGGAGGATGTCCAGTATTATCTGAATTCCCAGAATTAAACGGTGTAGAGCAGGAAATTATCAACAGATGTAATACTGAGCAAGACGCTAAGAAGTTCTACGATTTAATGAGAGCTTACTCGGCTGCTGCTGTAGCGGTAGGATCTGGATTTGAGAACAACCCATCGCCTGGGAATATTAAGGATGGTTTAATTACAGATGCAATGAAATCTGCAGGAGCTGCTAAAAAAGGAGGAACTTCTCCAGTGGTTCAAGTATTAGATTATACAGAGCAGGTAACAAAACCAGGATTAAACTTATTGTGTACACCAGGAAACGATGTGGAATCTACAACCGGATTGGTTGGTTCTGGATGTAATATTGTTGTGTTTACAACAGGGCTAGGAACTCCTACAGGAAATCCAGTAGCACCGGTTTTAAAAATATCAAGTAATACAAACCTGTACGAAAGAATGAACGATATCATTGATATCAATACAGGGACAGTAATTACAGGAGAAGATACCATTCAAACAATGGGAGAAAAAATATTAGACCATGTAATTAGAGTAGCAAGTGGAGAAACTCCATCTAAAGCTGTTGTACATGGTAATAATGACTTTATTCCTTGGAAAAGAGGAGTTTCTCTTTAAGAGCATAGCATACTGAGTAGTTAGTTCCTAAGCAATACAGACTAACTACTCGGTATTTCTGAATTAAAAAAAACAAAAATGTTTAACGAGTAGTTTCTGTCTTTGTACTCACTACTCACTACTAACTACCTAATAATATGAATTCTTTAAATAGAAGTACAGCTACTGTAAAAACGTATACTGAAAGAATTATTCAATTTGGAGAAGGAAACTTCTTAAGAGCTTTTGCTAACTGGATGATTCACGAAATGAACAAAAATGCAAACTTCGATGCTGGAGTAGTTGCAGTTCAACCAATTGATCAAGGTTTAATTAAAATGTTAAACGATCAGGATGGATTGTATACATTGTATTTAAACGGAATTAAAAATGGAGAGGCAATTAGCGAACACGAAATCGTAGATTGTATTCAAAGAGGAATAGATCCTTACGCAAGTCATGCAGATTATTTAGCAGTTGCTGAAAACCCAGACTTACGTTTTATGATTTCTAACACTACAGAGGCAGGTATTGCATACAATGCTGATGACAAGTTAGACGATGCTCCACAAACTAGTTTTCCAGGGAAATTAACGGCTTTATTATACAAGAGATTCCAAACTTTTAACGGAGCTTCTGATAAAGGGTTGATTTTAATTCCTTGTGAGTTAATAGACAAAAACGGAGACAACTTAAAGAGAATCATTTTACAATACGCTG
Organism: Wenyingzhuangia sp. IMCC45574; assembly: GCF_054182685.1. Taxonomy (NCBI): domain Bacteria; kingdom Pseudomonadati; phylum Bacteroidota; class Flavobacteriia; order Flavobacteriales; family Flavobacteriaceae; genus Wenyingzhuangia; species Wenyingzhuangia sp. IMCC45574. The sequence continues at coordinate 3,159,529 of NZ_CM135169.1, forward strand.
CAGACTGGAATTTAGGAGAAGCGTTTGTAAACTGGATTGAAAATGATAATATTTTCTGTAATTCATTAGTAGATAGAATTGTTCCAGGATATCCAAGAGATAAGATGGATGCTATTACTAAGGAGTTAGGATACAAAGATAATTTAGTAGTAGAGGGAGAGCAATTCCACTTATGGGTAATTGAAGGACCTGCTTCTGTAAAAGAAGAAATTCCTGCTGAGGCTTGTGGATTAAATATTGTGTTTACAGACAATATGGAGCCTTACAGAACTCGTAAAGTAAGAATCTTAAACGGAGCACATACTACTTTAGTTCCTGTTGGTTACTTGTACGGAATTGATAAAGTTCGTGAGTCTTTAGAAGATGAAGTTGTAGGAACTTACTTAAAGAATACCATCTTTAACGAAATCTGTCCAACATTAGATTTACCAGAGGCTGAGTTGAATCAGTTTGCTAATGATGTATTAGATCGTTTTAGAAACCCATATTTAGAACATGCGTTAATGAGTATTTCATTAAACTCTACCTCTAAATATAAAACAAGAGTATTACCATCTGTTTTAGAGTTTATTAAGAGAAAGAACGAATTGCCTCAAGGGTTATTATTCTCTTTGGCTTCTTTAATTGCTTTCTACAAAGGAGATAGAAATGGAGAAGAGATTGCTCTAAAAGACGATCAGTCTGCTTTAGATTTCTTTAAAACACAATGGGCAACAGGAGATGTTGCTGTTGTAGTAAAAGCTACATTGGCAAATACAGATTTCTGGGGAACAGATTTAACTGCTTTAGAAGGAGTAGAAGCAGCCGTAGTTTCTCACTTAGAAGGAATTGTTGCAAATGGAATGAAAGCTAGCTTAGATGCTTTTGTAAAATAAAAATAGTTAAAAATCCTCTACAGTTTTCTGTAGAGGATTTTTTATTGCTAACCAAACCAAAGAATTAGAAATGGTTATAGATTCACATCAACATTTTTGGAATTACGAGCCTGTTAAGCACGAGTGGATAGACGATGAAATGGCTGTAATCCGTAGAGATTTTACTCCAGAAGATTTACAAAAAGTATATCAAGAAAATGGAGTAGATGGTTGTGTTGCTGTACAAGCAGATCAAACAACGGTTGAAACAGATTTTTTAATTGATTTAGCATCTAAAAATGACTTTATAAAAGGAGTTGTAGGATGGGTAGATTTTAGAGGGGATGATATTGATGCCGTTTTAGAAAACTATAGTAAGTACGATGTAGTAAAAGGTTTTCGTCATGTGGTTCAAGGGGAGCCAGACCATAACTTTTTAGTACGTCCTAACTTTTTAGAAGGGATTTCTAAATTAGAACAATATGGGTTTACATACGATATCTTAGTGTTTCCACATCAATTAGGATCGGTATTAGAATTCGTTAAAAAATTCCCGAACATCAATTTTGTAATAGATCATATTGCTAAGCCATATATTAAAGATGGTTTTTACGATGGTTGGGCAACAATGATGACTGAAATTGGAAAGCAACCAAATGTATATTGTAAAATTTCTGGAATGGTAACAGAGGCAGATTACAAAACTTGGACTCCAGAGCAGTTAGAACCTTATATGAAATTGGTTTTAGATGCTTTTGGTGTAGCTAAAGTAATGTTTGGCTCTGACTGGCCAGTTTGTTTGGTAGCCGGAAATTATACAGCAGTAAAAGAAACAATCACAAATTTTATAGCAAAATTAAATCCAGAAGCACAAGCTGCGATAATGGGAGGAAATGCTATCAAATTCTATAATTTATAAAAAACTAGAAATGGACTTAAACTTAAAAGGTAAAGTAGTTGTTGTAACAGGAGCTGCTGGAATTAAAGGAAGTATTGGAGAAACTATTGTACAACATTTAGCAGCAGAGGGAGCAGTTCCTGTAATTGTTGATAGAAATGATAGAGGAGGGGAATATGCAGAAGAATTACAAGCAAAAGGAATAGATTCAATCTTTGTAAAAACAGATTTATCTGATGCTAGTCAAGTAGAAGCTGCAGCAAAAGTAATAGAAGCAAAGTATGGAGAAATTCACGCTTTAATTAACAATGTTGGGGTTAATGATGGAGCAGGATTGGATAGCTCTATAGAAGATTTTATGTATTCTTTAAAATTGAATATGGTAAGTTTCTTCGCCATGACGAAGTATTGTTTGCCAATGCTAAAGAAAGGGAAAGGAAATATCTTAAATATTGGTTCTAAAGTAGGTTTAACAGGTCAGGGAGGAACTTCTGGATACGCAGCTGCAAAAGGTGGTGTGTTAGGACTAACTCGTGAGTGGGCTGTAGATTTAATTAAAGATGGAATTCGTTCTAACGCAATTATTATTGCTGAGAGCTGGACACCTGCATACGATGCTTGGATTAAAACGTTGGAGAACGGAGAAGAAAAATTAAAATCTATTGTTAAGAAAATTCCATTAGAAAATAGAATGACAACACCAGCAGAAATTGCAGATCAATGTTTGTTTACTATTTCTGACAAATCATCGCATACTACAGGACAATTTATCGCTGTAGATGGTGGATATGTGAATTTAGACAGGTCTTTATTGACTGAATAAGACATATGTGATAGACTAACGAATCTTTTGTGTTGTTGGTTTTGGTAAGATTTACCTTAATTAGCAACACTTAAATTTTATAACTAATACAAAAATTATGAGCCAAACAACTAAAAAGTCAGTAGTAAGTAAAGAGTTACTATTTCCTTTTATCATTATTACCTCTTTGTTCGCATTGTGGGGTATCGCTAATGATTTAACTAACCCAATGGTATCTGCTTTTAAGAAAGTAATGCCAGAGTTGTCAAATATGCAAGCTTCATTGGTACAGTTTGCTTTTTATTTTGGATATTTCTTTATGGCTTTGCCAGCTGCTTTATTTATTAGAAAGTATAGTTACAAGTCAGGAATTATTTTAGGATTGTGTTTGTATGCTATTGGAGCTTTCTTGTTTTATCCTGCTGCTGCATTTCAGGAATTTAATTATTTCTTAGTGTCTTTATGGGTAATTACATGTGGATTGGCATTTTTAGAAACCACTTCGAATCCTTTAATTTTAGCATTAGGAGATAAAGAAACAGCAACGCAGCGTTTAAATTTAGCGCAAGCTTTTAACCCTATTGGATCTTTAATGGGGATGATTGTAGCTCAGCAATTTGTGATTTCTGCATTGCAATCAGATGATAAAAATGAAGCTGGAGAGTTGGTATACGATACCTTGTCTGAAACTGCAAAAGCAGCAGTAAAAGAAAATGATTTAGGAGTTATTAGTGTTCCTTATATTGTTTTAGGATTGGTTGTTTTGGCTATTATGGCAATTATCATTTTTACAAAAATTCCTAAGACATCTGAAGAAGATAAAATGGGATTAGGTGAATCTTTTAAAAAGCTATTTGCAAACAATAATTACATTCAAGGAGTAATTGCTCAGGCTTTTTATGTGGGAGCACAAATTATGTGTTGGACATATATTTTTCAATATGTAGATAACATTAACGAAGGATTGCCAGCAGATGAAGCTCTAACAGCTACTTGGTATAATGTGGCAGCTATGATTATTTTCTTATCAGGAAGATGGATAGGTACTGGTTTAATGAAAACAATGAATCCTTCTAGAGTTTTAATGATGTTTGGTTTTGGAGGGGTTATTTTTGCTGCTGGAGCTATTTTATTACCTGGTAGTATAGGACTTTACTCTTTAGTTTTAGTTTCTTTATTTATGTCTATTATGTTCCCTACAATTTACGGAATTGCTTTAAAAGACATGGGAGACGAAGCAAAGATAGGTTCTGCAGGATTGGTAATGGCGATTGTTGGAGGAGCTTTAATGCCAATTATACAAGGAAGTATTTTAGATTGGGGAGGACCTGGTTTTTCTGATGTGAAAATTTTAGGTTTTATACCAGAAGTTAACTTTTCATTTATTTTACCATTAATCTGTTTAGCAGTTGTTGCTAGATACGGAATGGTGACCTATAAAAAATCAAAAAACTAATACGTTTATGAGTACAAAAAGATTTTGTTTAACGTGTGATTTAAAAGACGATCCAACGTTAATTGCTGAATATAAAGAATACCATGCAGCTGGAAATGCATGGCCAGAAATTACAGCTAGTATTAAAGATGCTGGAATTGTAGATATGCAAATCTATTTATCAGGGAACAGAATGTTTATGATAATGGAGTGCGATGAAACATTTGACCCTAACAAAAAAGCAGAAATGGATGCTAACAATCCTAAGGTGCAAGAATGGGAGGAGTTAATGTGGAAATATCAACAAGGATTGCCTTGGGCTAAAAACGGAGAAAAGTGGATTGAAATGGAAAAAGTATTCCAATTGGGAGCTTAATTTCTATTCAGTTTTAGATATAAAAAATCCGATGCTTTTGCATCGGATTTTTTGTTTTATTGCTAATAATAAAATTTTACATTTTATATGACTTTTAGCACCTGTTTGAATTTGTATAGGTAAAAACTCTTGTATTGCTGTGTTTTAGAAATATAAAGAAGGGAGTATTCAGAGGATGTCTAGTCAAAAAAAGAGCTTTATAGATAGTTTTGAGGCTAAGTTTATGTCATATTAATTTAAAATATAAACGTATGAAAATTATGAGATTAGCTTACATTTTAATCTTTTGTTTATTTATTAGCTGTGAAGATGAAACTAAAGAGAGTATGTTAACGTCCGAAGAATCGGTTGATGGTTCTTTTAATGGACTAGACAATGTACCTGTGAGAGAAGGTACACCAATAGCAACTTTTTCTAGTTGTAGTCCTACAGACGATATTTTGTTCGATGCTCCTGTAGACAATACGATACAAGAAGTAAACCGAAGTTCTTTTGGTATGGGGAACTGGCAATTGGTAGATCTCTTGTCTGATGAATTTGATTATCCAGGAGGGAAATCTGCCCCTGTTTTTACAAGTAAGTGGAAGTATGGTTTTGTAAATAGTTATACAGGACCCTTACCAACCCAATGGACAGGAGATCAAATTACTTTTGAAACCTTAAGTGGTAGCAATCGTGCTTTGGTTTTAACTGCTGCAGATTCTGGTTCTGGTGCTGCAAGAAGGTTAAAGTGTGGTATGATTACTTCTAATGCAAAAAGTAGCTTTCCTATTTTTCAAGAAGCTAGAGTTAAAATTAGTAACTCTCAATTGGCAAATGCAGTATGGATGTTAAGTGATGATGCGGGTACTACAGAGGAGATTGACAATTTAGAGGCTTATGGACCAAGATTACGTCCTGATAATACACAGTGTGAATATCCTTACTATGCAGATCGTATTCACTTAAGTCACCATACATTTGAAACGCAAAATGGGGTAAGATTAGATTACCAACCTCACAAACAAACTTGGATGTCTAGAAAAAAGACTACAGGAAACTGTAATAGAACAAACGATGTGGTATGGAGTGAAGACTACCATTATTTTGGTGTGAAATGGGTAAACAAACATCGTTTGGAGTACTTTATAGATGGACAAAGAGTTAAGATTGTAAAAGGATTGAGAGTGGAAGATGGTATAGATCCTGAATATTATACAGATTGTAATGGGTTGTCAAGAGAAATGCATATGATTATTAGCCAGGCTGCACAAGCATGGAGATATGGTGGAACTGCTAACTTCTGGAACAGTACAGATATTAAATCGGGTGCTGATACTAAGATGTATGTAGATTGGATTCGTGTATATTCTCCAAGTGGTCAGGTAAACACAAGAACTTGTAATTAATTTGCTTGCATAGCAATTCTAAGCTAAAGCCTTCTTTGTATAAGAAGGCTTTTTTTATGTATGCTTTTTCTTTTGATATACAGAAATTATACAGTTAAAATACGCATATCATATTTTAAGAAAAAAAGGTGTTGGTGGCCTTGTTTGAATTTGTTGTGTCTTTAAGCCTTGTTTTACTGATGCTTAGCTTTGGTTCTATAGACTTGTCTAGAGGAAGTCTAGCTGTTTTTTTGTGAACTATTTACTTTAACAATTATGTTTACTTTCTAATAATTTAATAATAAAAAATATGAGTATAATTAGATTGGCTTACCGTATAAGCTTTTTCTTATTTCTTAGTTGCACAGGTGGTACAACAGAAAGCATTGTGGTACCAGACGATACAACTACACCCCCACAAGAAGAACCCGTAGATCCTGTTGAAGAGGAAGAACCTGAAGAAGAGGAAGAAGAAACAGGATTGCCAAGAGCAACCTTATCTGACTGTAGTCCTACAAATAATATTTTGTTTGATGTTCCTGTAAACAACAATATACAGGCTGTAAACCGTAATGATTTTGATATGGGGTCTTGGCAGTTAGTAGATGCCCTGTCTGACGAGTTTGATTATACAGGTGGTAAATCTGCTCCTGTATTTACTAATAAATGGAAGTATGGTTTTGTAAATAACTATACAGGACCATTGCCAACGGAATGGACAGGAGAACAAATTTCTTTTGAAACGGTTGAGGGAGCAAACAGAGCCTTGGTGTTAATGGCAGCAGATACAGGAACTGGAGCGAACAGAAGGTTAAAATGTGGTATGATTACATCTAAGGCTAAGAGTAGTTACCCTATTTTTCAGGAAGCAAAGGTAAAGATTAGCAATTCTCAGTTGGCAAATGCTATTTGGATGCTAAGTGGAAACTCTGGAACTACAGAAGAAATAGATAATTTAGAAACTTATGGACCAAGAATAAGACCTGACAATACCGTTTGTGAATATCCTTATTATGCAGATCGTATCCATTTAAGTCATCATACCTTTAAAAACGAAGGAGGAACTAGATTGGATTACCAACCTCATCAGCAAACATGGATGTCTAGAAAAAAAACAGAAGGGAATTGTAGTAGAGACAACGAGGTTGTTTGGAGTCAGAATTACCATTACTTTGGTGTAAAATGGGTAGATGAGCAACGCTTAGAGTATTTTGTAGACGGGCAGAGAGTGAAGATTGTTGAAGGTTTAAGAGCAGCAGACGGAATTGACCCTAAATCTTATACCAATTGTAACGGACTTACTAGAGAAATGCACATGATTATTAGTCAAGCTGCTCAGGCTTGGAGGTATGGAGGTGCTACTAATTTCTGGAATAGTACTGATATTAAATCAGGAGTTAATACCAAAATGTATGTAGATTGGATTCGAGTATATTCTCCAAATGGTCAGATAAATACTAGGGCTTGTAATTAATAGTTAGAAGTTAATTAGTTAGTAAAAAGCCTTCTGTAATAAGAAGGCTTTTGTGTTTTTAGTACTTTACTCCAGCCAAAATCTCTATAGCTAAATGATTGTTTTTGGGAGGTATTGGGCAGGTGTACTTTTTGTTATAAGCACAGTATGGGTTGTAAGCTTTGTTAAAATCTAAAATAATATATCCAGTAGCTTCGGCAGGTATGGTAGTATCTATATAACGACCACCTCCGTAGGTGCTTTTTCCATTACTAGCATCGGTAAAAGGAATAAATAAATAGTTTTCATAGCCTTTTGTACCTTTTAAACTTAAACTCTGGTAAATGCTTAACTGTAATTCTTTTCCATCAATGGTAAAGGTAGCCAGTGCATATTGTTGGTAGGCTTCTGTTTGTCCTCCTGTGCTTTTTATATATTTTACAGGGGCATTAAACGTATACTTCAATTTTGCTTTTACTTGGTACTTTTCTAGAACGGGGAAGAAAGGTAAGCCTTTAAAACTTTTTAGTTTTTTTTTAGGTAATGGGCTTTTGTCCTTGTTCTTAAAATATTCGTTTAACTCTTTTCTGTGTTTTTTTATGGAAGCCGTGTAATTTTCTTGTGCATGGCTGGTACCAAAGACAAAGCAACAAAAAACAAGTAACAGAATTAATTTTTTCATGATTTTAGTTTAGAGATTTTTGCTAAATAATCGTAATGTTCCCCTTCTTGAATCAATTCACAATTTAAACCATTGTATATAGCACAACGTTGTAGCGTATTGTAATCAACATAGAGCCAATCAAAGGTTTCGGATTGTTGTTCTTTGTAATTCATCCAGAACTGTACTTCTCCATAGTATTCCTGAGAGGCATCTACCCAGTGATCTCCATTTTCGTCTTCAAACATATAAATAATGTCAGAAGAGTCAATTAAAATTTGCCCATTATCGGTTAATAGTTCAGAAAGATGTAACAAGAACTTTGCCAAGTTGCTAAGTTTTCCACAAATACCAGTCCCATTCATTAACACTAAAATAGTGTCGAATTTTTCTGTAGTATTTAGTTCGTAAATATTTTCTACCCTTGCGTTTTTAACCCCTCTATCTTTGGCCACTTCTATGGCACCAGTAGAAACATCAATAGCGGTAACTTTTAAGGCCTGACTTTGTAAATGCAAGGCATGGCTACCAGCACCACAGCCAACATCTAACACTTTACCTTTGGCTAATTGCAACGCTTTTTGTTCCAATGCAGGCATGTCTGCAAAAGATCGTAATAAATAAGGAAGTGGCATCTCATCTTCTTCTGCAATAGAAGAATTGGTTCGTAACGTATCGGTAGTGTTATTGTTAAAATAAAATGCTTTTAAAGCATCTCCTAAAACATCTTTAGGCATTGGAAAAACTTTTTTACAAAGCTAGTCACTAAGGCTGAGGTCTACAAACTTTACACTCGTCAATGTTTTTATGTTCTCCTTTTAAGTGTCCATTTTCGTCTAATGTATAATTACAACAGTCCATAAAACCTTGTTTTAGCAATTCTTTTCCTCTAAGTATTCTAGATTTTGTAGCAGGTAGGCTAATTTTTAACTGATTGGCTACTTGTGTGTGTTTTAGGCCCTTAACTGTAGTAAGTAGAAGTACTTCTTTGTATTTTTTAGGAAGTCTTAATATTAGTGGGAGAATGCAGTCTACAGCATGGTGGTTTTCGCTATCATTAAAAGTGTTAGTTGCGGTGTTATCGGTATCTGTTATTTTTTTTGCTTCGGATCTAAAATAATCTAAAACAGTTCTATTGGCAATGCTAAATAACCAAGATTTTATACTTTCTTCTTTTTCTAAGAACTCTTTTTTAGTGTGTACTTTTATAAAAACATCTTGCAATAAATCTTCTGCAATAGTGGTATCATGCGTTTTACTTAAAATAAATGTTTTAAGGTCATTTGCGTATAAGTTCCAAATATCTTGTGTGCTCATGGGTTAAAGTTAAAAGTTTTAAAGTCTAAGGTTTATAAAGTAGCGGCATAGCCTTTTAAACTTTATAAACCTTAAAAACTTTCTAGACTCTTTTTAAAGTTAACAATTACATTGACTACATGTACAGTTTTCGCACGTACATTGGCTACAATCTCCACTTTTGCAACCGCTACAGTTACAAGTACAGTTTTTATTTTTCATTGGATTATTTATTTTAAGATTATCTATTTATAAGACGGAGCTTTTTTAAAAAAGATTCTTTTTTAACATAGTTTTTTTAATTAGGTGGATTCTAGTTTCTATTTTTGACGACCAATGAATAGATTGAATATACCTCCTGAGGAAGGAGATTATTACACCAATGAGCAAGGCTTTAGGGTGTTTACAGAGCAATATCATTTAAAAAGAGGGTATTGTTGTAAGAGTGGTTGTAAGCACTGCCCTTACGGATATGATAAAAAAACAGATTCTTTTAAAAAGTAAAACAAACAATCATGAAAAAAATAATTGTATTAGCCTTGGCTTTAATAGTATCAAGTTGTGCAGAATTACAACATGTAGTAAATAATTTACCAGGTATTTTAGAACAAAATCAGCCTTTAACGAATTTGGATATTTCCAACGGTTTAAAACAAGCTTTAAATAAGGGGATTAGCCAAGAAGTTAGCAAATTAACTCAGAAAAGAGGTTTTTATAACAATCAATTGGTAAGAATTGCATTGCCAGACGAGCTAAAGAAAGTAGACGAAACACTACGAAAGTTTGGTTTGGGGAATTTAGCAGATAAAGGATTAATTGCTTTAAACGCTACTGCAGAGGATGCTGTTAAAACAGCTACTCCTATTTTTGTAGATGCTATAAAAGGAATGACATTTACAGATGCCAAAAACATTTTAATGGGGAATAACAATGCTGCTACTACTTATTTAACAAATAGCACAAATACCAAGTTATATGCATCTTTTAATCCAGTCATTAAAAAGTCTTTTGATAAGGTAGGAGCTGCTGAGATTTGGAGTCAGTTAATTACGAGATACAATCAGATTCCTTTTATTAAAAAAGTAAATCCAGACTTAACAGATTATGTAACGCAAAAAGCTTTAGATGGTGTTTACACAATGATTGCTATTGAAGAGAAAAAAATTAGAACCGATCTTAAGGAACGTACTACAGGTTTGTTGCAGAAAGTATTTGCTTTGCAGGATAGAAAGTAGTTTTTTTAAAGTATGGCAAAGACAAGTGATTTATAAAATAAACAAAACCCTCAAAGTATTTGCTTTGAGGGTTTTTGCTTACTACTAAAAACTACTATATCAATTATTAAAAAAAACTTTAGTGGTTATTTTCTCTCCATTTTTAGTGACTATAGAAATCAGGTAAATTTTAGAAATGGAAAAATTAAAGTTAAGAGCTTGTCCTGCTTTTATTTTTTGTTGGGTAATAACTTTTCCTAGAACATCAAAAATGATGACTTCAGAATCAGACTTTTTAATGTAAATACCTTCTTTAGAGATAGAAATGTTTTCTTGTAAAACTTTGCTGTTTGATAAAGTGGCATTTTTGTCAAGAACTATATCATCTACGTAAAAAATTGCATCCTGAGTTTCACTAGTTAAGATTAAATAAGCTTCGTCAGAAGTTGTTGAGCTAACTACAGGTGTTGTAATTTGTGTCCAAGAATCTCCAACAGTAGTAAAAACATCATCTCCTTTGTTTTCCGTACCATTTAGCTGTAAAGATGCTTTTACATTAACACTTTCTCCTGTGCTTGCTCTAACATACACAGAACCTTGGTAGTTTTTACCAATTTCTGCCAAATGTCTATATCCGGTTTTGGCATTAAATGTAGATTTTCCGTTGGCTGCAAATACATTGGTAAGTTTTACAGAATAGCTACCGCTATTGGCAAAATCTGTAGAGAGTTCAAAAGGGTTTATTTGATTTTTAGCATAAGGGAATGTTAACCCTTGTGACTGAGTTTGGTGGAAAAAACTAGTTTCGAAATCTCCATTAATAGTTAATGGGTTGGCAGTAACTGTTAACTCATCAAAAGACATGGTTTTATTAGCACCTCCTGGGATGGTTAAGTTGATAGTCCACAAAGAGTCGTCTGCTTGCGTTCCCGATGAAAAAACATTAGAGGAAATTAGTTGCCAAGTTCCCTGTGTTGCCGCTAAATTGATTTGTGCACTGGTATAAATCGCAGATCCGTTATTAGAAACGGTCATTTTTACTTTTTGATTGGCAACAGTAGATTTAACCCAAAGACTTACAATACAATTAGAGTTGTTTGCAATTGTAAAAGTATCGCTTGTTAATAAGTTGGTAGCGTTAGAACCTGCATCTGCTGTAAAGGAAATTGCATTGTTGGTTTGTCCACTAGCATCTATACTTGTTGATGCTGCTGTTGTTGTCCAGTTAGCAGTAGTTTCAAAAGAACTGTTGGTTACTGCAATGTCGGTTTGCGAAAATATGCTTACAGGAATAAGCAAACCTAAGAGTAATTTTGTTTTCATATGATGGTGTTTTAAAGGATTAAATCCCCTCTCATAAATAGTTATGAGAGGGGAAAGGAATTAAGGCCTAAGATTTACAGCTTTAATTGTAATGTTATCTAAATAGATTTCTACAGGTTGTACAGGACCAAATACATTGTTACGTACTCTTAATATTAGTTTAGCAGAATCACTACTAAAGCTTGCAATAACGCTACCGTATACCCATGTGTTTGTTGGGGTTGTAGAGTTTAAAATAAGCGAAGCAAAACCTGGGTCTATTGCACCAGCACCAGCATTGCTAAACGTTCTAATATTAATTTGGCTAGGTCCAAAATTATGAGTGTCTGGGATGTATGCCCATAGCCCAATTTCGTACGATTGACCACTTACAATAGGGTATTCTATATCTGTACCAGATGTAGTTGTGTTTAAAAGTGCAGCTACACCACCCTGTTGTACTGTTAATTTTAAAGATTGATTTCCTGTTTTTGCTTGTGCAGTAGAATATTCATAAGCACTGTTAGCTTCTACACAAGGACCACAAAAAGTAGTATTTCTTCTCCAGTTTTCTAAGCCTGTTCCAGATTTTTCAAAATCGAAATCATAGTCAGTACCCTCTAAAATATTAGTACCTCCTGTAAGTGCTTCTATATCTGTTAAGTTTTCTAGCAATACTCCGTCTGTAGTAGCAAAAGTTCCTTTTGTATATGTAACTGTAGCTGTATCATCGTCGTATACGGTTTCTCCGTCTAAGGTAATGTCTACTAAAGTTGCATCATCGGCTTGCACCGCTACGTTTAAGATAGGAGAAGAGATTACATTGTTGTTTTTGTCTTTTAACGTTACCGTAAAGTCGTTTTTGTCAAGTGTAGAAGCTTCCATTTCTCTACTAAATGCCAATGTAATTTTTCCGTTGTTAACAGTTGTGTTGTCTAGACTCACTGGCTCTACAGAACCTACTACAGAAATTAGATTTGTAAATTCAATACTACCACTACCAACAGGATTTAATCTAGAAGCTGTAATAGCAACACCGTAATTTTTTACTTTACTGTATTTAACATCAATAGATGCTGTATTGTTTTCTACATCTATGTTTACACTTCCTTCTACGCTGTTAGCATCACCAGAAACAGCTGTAACAGTTCCAGGTTGTCCAATTACATCAAAAGAATATCGTACTGTTTTACCTGCACTTACTTCATTTAAAGCATCGTTTGCTATGGTTAAAGTAGTCTCAGGGTTACCATCTCTATCTAAAATAGTTGCTGCTAAATTAGATAGTTCAATAGTTTTTAAAACTTCAAATACAATAGTTTCGGTAAACTCTTTTTCTCCTGAATTTACAGTGTTGTCAACTCCAACATAAGCATTTTCTTTAAAAACCTGTTGTAACGTTATTTCTTGATTACCAGCTTGTAAAAAACGGAAGTTTAAGACAGGTGCTGTAGATTCAGTATCGTTGTCAGAATCTATAATATCTGCTACTCCTTCTTGAATGGTCCATTTTCTAGTTGCTAATCCTGTAGAAATGTCTCCTAAAGAAACTTTAGTTCCAATTTCCACTCTATTCTCGTTACGTGCTGTTGAGTTTAGCAATACTTTATGACTGGGAATAGAGATAATACTGTCTTCTTTACATGCAGTGGCTATAAGCACGAAACTTAATAAGAACCACTTAAAATATTTTATGTTCATAATTGTACTATTTTGTGTTTTATGGCCTTGTTTATAGAGCACTGTTGTTTTGTAATTCTCTGTTAGGTATTGGCCAATAATTTTTAGAAGCACTGTAATTTCTTACTGCATCTTCGTAATGTCTTTGCGGTGCATTTCTAAAGAAAAATGGAGCAACATTTGTAGCAACAGGATATTTAGCAACCAGTTTTTCTTCTTGATCATCGGCATTAGCTAATGCATCTGTAACAATACCCCATCTTACTAAATCTTTCCATCTATGTCCCTCGTAACATAGTTCTAAAGGTCTTTCTACAAACTGTAAGTGTGTAAGAATAGCATTAGCATCTACAGTTACCAAAGGGAATTCTGTTAAATCGTTTGCGTGTAAACTTGTGTGTAATTCTGGAATTTTATTTCCATTGTCTGCTCTGTATGTTGCTAAAGTTTTAACACCAGCTCTTGTTCTAACCTGATCAATTAATGCAATAGCTTGGTCTACGTTTCCATTATTTGTACCTCCTTCTAACAACGCTTCTGCGTACATTAATAAAACATCGGCATAACGAATGTGTCTAAAGTTAATTCCCGACCTACTTAATTGAGGTTCTTGATCTAAATGATACCAGTTAGAGTGTTTTTTAACATAGGCACTATTTCCATAAGCATTGTAGCTTGGCGGAGCTAAATTTTCCAAATCAGACAAGTAGTAGTTTCCTTCAAAATTACTTGGAGAAATACTTGCAGATAATCTGTCTGAGTGTCCTCCGCTTCCGTCTGCTCTTTCATCGTTTACCATTAACTCGTGTAGGTAGTACGAAGCAAATATTTGGTTAAATCCATTGTTACCTTGTTTTCCAATAGGACCAGATAGCGCACTTGCTTCTGTACCTGATGCAAATTGATTGTCGTCTACATTGTTTCCTCCAATACCAGGGCTTAAATCAAAAGAAAAGTTGGTTTCTAAAATAGACTCTTCGTTGTATTCATTTAAATGTGTAAAGTTGTCCATTGGGTCTGCAACCAAACTGTATACTCCAGAATCTACTACTTTAGCAAACTCAGCAGCTGCTAAACTCCATTCTTCATCGTACAAATACACTTTTCCTAATAGGCTACTTGCAGCACCAGAAGTAATTCTACCCACATTGGTACCTGTCCAAGAACCTCTAACGTTTTCTTGAGCAAATTTTAAGTCTGGAATAATTACGCTGTTGGTAATTTCTTCCATTGTAGAAAGTCCTTTAATAGCTTCCGAGTCGCTAGCAATAGTTTCTGTATGAAGTATACCTTGTCCGTAAGTATGAACCAATTGAAAATAGAAAAATGCTCTTAAAAATCGGGCTTGTCCTTCTATTTCATTTTTGTCAAAATTGGTAAACAAAGATTCGTCTGCTGTTGCAATGTTGTTAATTACCTGATTAGCTCTATTGATACCAATGTATAATTCATTCCACTTGTTAGTTACAGAGATATCTGTATCGTTAAAGCTTAAGCTTAAGAACTGTGGAGTAAAAGGAGCAAATGTAGTTGTAATTGCTAAGTCTCCTTGTGCCATTTCTGATACGATCTGTCTACCACTTACACTAGAGAATTGTAAAGCTCCATAAACAGTAGTTAGTCCTGCATTAAAATCGTTTTCTGTTTTCCAGAATAGAGCAGAATCATAAGCGTTTGGAGTTAACTCCTCTAAGAAACTGTCCTCGTCACACCCAACTAAACCTACAAATAGGGCTAGGAGTGCATATATTTTATAGTTAAAAAATTTCATAATTATTTCTTCTTTTAAGGATTAAAAATTAGCTTGAATACCTAATAAGAATTGTCTTGTAATAGGGTAGTTACCTCTATCAACACCTCTTGTTAAAAGACCGTCTCCTCCAACTTCTGGATCGTAACCTGTGTACTTTGTAAACGTAAATGGGTTTACAGAGGTTAAGTAAACTCTTGCTTTACGTACCTTTAATTTTTGTAAGCCAGGTATGGTGTATCCAAGTGTAAGGTTTCTAATTCTTAAGTAGGTTCCGTCTTCTAAAAAGTAATCCGAACGAGATCTTACGTTTTCACTAGAAACGGTTCTTTCTGTAGGGATGTTAGAGTTAGAGTTTTGAGGAGTCCACATAGAATATAAATCTTGATGTCTTCTAGCTCTGTAAGCAAAAAGTTTTGCTCCATTGTAGATTTCAGCTCCATGTGAGTAGTAGGTTTGCGCATTAAAATCGAAATTTTTGTAATTCAATCCAATGTTCAATCCAGATTCAAAATCAGCTTGTCCAGAACCACTATATACTAGGTCATTGTCATCAATTTGAGAATCTCCATTTTGATCCTTGTACATTAAATCTCCTAATTGTGCGTTGCTGTTAATTGTTTTGTAAGCATCTAATTGCTCTTGAGTTTTAATAACTCCCTGATTTTCTAATAAGAAAAACGCTCCAGCTTCATGTCCTATAGCATAGTAGGTGGTATTATCAGCATTCTGATTTCCTTCTGTAAAAGGAACTCCACCACCGTAACCTCTTTGTAATCCGTCTAGGTTGGTTACTTCGTTTACGTTTTTAGTAAGGGTAAAAGAGATGTTGTATTTAAGGTCGTTGATTCTGTTTTTGTAGTTCAAAGCAAATTCAAAACCTTTGTTACTCATGTTACCAGCATTTACGGCAACTACACCGTATTGATTGATGGCTCCAGTTGCACTAGTACCAGCAGAACCAGGAAGTTCTTTAAGTAATAACATGTCTTCTTTTTCGTTTTGGTAGAAATCGAAATTCATGCTTAACTTATTTTTGAACAAGGCAAGATCAATACCAATGTTTTTAGAAATGGTAGTTTCCCATTTTAAGTTTTCATTTGTAATACGTCTTTGAATACTACCAACTCCTAAGCTTTCTGATGTAGCAAAAGGGTAGTTGATTCCAGATTCTACAATAGAACTTGTTGCGTAGTCTCTAGTACTTTGGTTACCTACTTCTGCATAACTAGCTCTTAATTTTAAGTTAGAAATTGCATCTATATCTTTTAAGAAGTTTTCTTCATGAATGTTCCAACCAGCAGACAATCCAAAGAAGTTTCCGAATTTGTTATCTCCTTGAAATCTTGAAGAACCATCACGTCTAATACTTCCAGAGAATAAATATTTCTCATTGTAGTTGTATTGAGCTCTTAAAAGTTTACCACTAAGTGTTCTGTTTATGTTGTTTCCAGTAGGTTTAATAGCTTCTGCTCCTCCACTTAAGACCTGAACATTATTGTTGGGTACATTTTCATCAAAAATAGCTCCAGTACCAGAGGTTTGACTTTCGAATTTTTCATAAGAAAGCACTGCCAATAAACCAAGTTTGTGTTGTTTCTTACTACCAAAAGTAGTGTTGTAATTTAAGATGTTTTCTATAGATTGTCTTTTAGAAGTAATATGGTCTTCTAACAATCTTGCATTTAACACAGAACTTGCGTTTATTTCTCCTTGCGAGTTAAAAGATAAGAACCTTGGGAAAAATCTTTTTTGAAAAGAATTAAGATTGTTTTGCCCTAAATTTACTTTGTAAGTTAAGCCTTTAAGTATTTCATACTCTAAGTTTAAAGCTAAGTTTACACGTTTTCTTTCTGTTTTGTTTGTGTTTCCAAAAAGAGAAGCAAATACACTTACAATTCCATCACCATCACCATCAATAATGGTAATATCGCTTGGGTCTGATAAAGGTCTACCATATGGCATTTGCTTAATAGCTTGCTCGTAAATGTTAAAAGGTTCTCTATCTCTCGTTTCTGTATTAAATCCTAAAGAGGTAAACATTTTAAACTTACCCTTTTTGTACTGTGCCGTTAAACGATTTGCCAATCTGTTAAAACCAGAACCTTTAAGCACACCATTTTGATTGAAGTAAGTAGTGTTAAAATTTAAATTTACCTCTTTGGTTCCTCCAGAAACATTTAGGGAATAGTTTTCGATAATGGCATTATCATTCTGAATAGACTCAATAAAGTTTGTGTTAAAGTCTAAAGCATCTGGATTTAAACTAAATGGATCAAAAGAAGTATTGTTTAAAATATTCCTTTGTTCAATTTGATACAATTGTTGGCTTGTATTCATTAAAGGAGTTCCAGAAGTAATGTTTTGCAGTCCTACATAACTAGAGAAATTAATTCTTGTTTTTCCGGCTTCTCCTTTTTTAGTAGTAATTAAAATTACTCCATTAGAAGCTCTTGTTCCATAAATAGCGGCAGAAGCACCATCTTTAAGAATATCGATAGACTGAATATGCTCAGGAGAAATATTAGGATTGTCTTCGTAAGGAATTCCATCAACTACATATAAAGGTCCTAACGCATCTGCCGTTAAAGAACCAACACCTCTAATTTGGATGTTTGCAGGTTCTCCTGGACTACCATTCTGTGCTTGAATGTTTACACCGGCTACTTTACCTTGTATAGCCGTTCCAATATCTGAGGTAGCTGTTTTGGTAATTTCATCTGCGGTAACATTTGCTACTGCTCCAGTTATTTCTTTTTTCTTTTGTTTACCATAACCTACTAATTGTACAGCTTCTAAAGATTGCACGTCTTTTTCTAGTACAATTTTAATAAGACCTGGTTTCTCGTTTGCTAGAATTACCTCTTTTGTAAGATAACCTAAATAGGAAATAACAAGTGTTTTGTTTTTTGTAGTGACGATTTCAAAATTTCCATCGAAATCTGTAATAGTTCCTTTTTGTGCACCTTTAATATTTATTTGTGCACCTAAAAGAGGTCCTTCGGTATCCGATACAATACCTTTGTAAGTGTTTTGTTGGGCATTTGCAGAAACAATGTTTAGTAGCAATACTAAAAAAGCTAGTAAACATTGTCTCTTACTGCCTAAGCGTAAGTTAATTTTCATTTGAATATAAAAGTTTTAATTGATTCACAAATTTCAATTAAAACCAAGGCAGCATGCGGGGTGTTAGGATAGACATATCCTGACAGTGCTTTTTTTTAGGGTAGACTAATACTGGGTAAACGGGGTTTCTCTCAACTTTTGTCTAGATATGGCATTAGAGTTAAAACGCTTTTGTTTTTGTGATATGCTTATAAAATGGGGTTTTTCTATATGGAATTGATAAAATAACTAAGACTTTGTTCTTTTTCTAAACCTAGCTTCTTTCTTAGTCTATATCTAGATGTATGTACACTCTCTACCGAGATTCCCATTAGAGAAGACATCTCTTTACTCGTGAAATTTAGCTTTATTAAAGCACATATTTTTAGATCTGTTTGGCTTAGGTTTGGAAATTTCTCTCGTAAGTCTTTGTAGAAATTTTGGTTGATGAGCGTAAAACGAGTTTCAAATTCTTTCCAATTACTGTTAGGGTTTCCTTGGATGGTATTGATCATTTTACTTACAACTTTGGTGTTAACACTTTCGTTTTGTTTGTTTAGTTTGTGCTGTAAGCTCTTTAGGAATTCTTCTTTCTCTATTAGTTGTAATGCAGATGTGGTTAATTCTTTGTTTTTAAGCTCTAGAATTTCGTTCTTTTTTTCTAATTCCAAACGTTGTCTTTCTTCTAGGTTTTGTTTCTCTGTTTTGTGTTTTCTTCTAATGTTAAGAATAAACACAAAAACGACAATAAGTGCAGAAACAGCTATAGTTATTGTAATAAAAAGTTTTAGAAAGGAGATGTATTTTCCTTGTTCTAAAAGTTGGATTTTACGTTTGCTTTCTAGTTTTTCTTGGGCTTCTTTGGTGGTTCTAAAGGTGTCTTTAAGTAATAATAAACCTTGGTTGCTTTCGGTTTTACTACCAAAAATTTTATCGTTCATTTCTTTAGATTTCTCAAGATAGTAGAACGCCTTTTTGTAATCGTTTTTAATCTTGTATACTTCTACTAGGTCGTCATACGTCATTATTTTATAGTCTGAATGACAGTGGTATTGATTGGAAAGAAGCAGAGATTTGTTGTAAGCATCTATGCTCTTTTTATAATCTCCCATAGCTTTGTAGGCCTTTCCTAGTAGGTGTTCTACTACTACTAGGTAGGTTTTGCTTTCTTCTGTAAAATAATCCTTGGCATTGTTTAATTTCTTAATTGCTAAACTGTATTTTTTTTCACGCATTAGCTTATAACCAAGTTCGGCTTCTAGGTAGTAGTTTTTATGGAGTCCTTGTATGTTGTTTTTTACATATAAACAGCTATCAATGTACTTTACATACATTTCATAGTCGTCACTAATTCGATAAAAGCTTGCAAAACTAAAGTAGTCGCTAAAAATGTAAATAGAGGGAACAAGGTTCTTTTTGTACAGTCCCTTGCTTATTTCTAATGAGGAATTTAAGAGTTTTAGTGCTTCTTCTTTACGATTAAAAAAACCGTATAATAGCCCTAGTTCTTGATATATTCTCCCTTGAAGCATTTTTTTATTGTGTTTGTCTGCTAATAGGAGTGCTTCCCATAAGTGATCGTAAGCTTTGCTATAGGCCACGTTGTGACTGTAAGTTTTACCTATTTCTAATAAACCCCTAATGGCTCTAGTTGTGTCCTTTTCTTTTAATGCGTCCTTGTAGTATTTAGTGTAAAGACTTATAGATTGTTCAGGATTGATAAATTTTAAATTGTAGGCTTTTGTGAATAAAGAATCTATGGGCTGTAAGTCTTGTCCGTAAGAAAAGATAGTGTTAAATAATAAGACAATAAGAAAATTTGTAAAGGCTTTTTTGCTCATTTTAAAATGTGTTTTAAATGCTTTTTAATCAAGGGATTTCTCTAAAATAAGGAATTATTAAATAGACAGAACGAGTTCTTAGGTCTTTGTTTACAAGTGTCTAGTATTGGTATTGCTATGCGAATTGTATAAGGATGTGTTTGGT
Organism: Wenyingzhuangia sp. IMCC45574; assembly: GCF_054182685.1. Lineage (NCBI taxonomy): Bacteria > Pseudomonadati > Bacteroidota > Flavobacteriia > Flavobacteriales > Flavobacteriaceae > Wenyingzhuangia > Wenyingzhuangia sp. IMCC45574. Next base: position 3,179,708 of record NZ_CM135169.1, read on the forward strand.
GGTATTTATACGAATTTGTATAGTATGTCTAGCATCTGTCTAGGGGTTGTAAATAGGTTTTTTATGTAGGTAATAAACAGAGTGTAATTTTTTTTTAAAAGAATAAGCAGTGTTGAATGTTGTAGCTTTAATTTTTATTTTATTGTTAATCTTTATAGATTAGCAACATTATCCAATTAATAAAATAAGTTGTTATGAAAAAAATAGTATTGGTGTTTTTAGTGTTGGTTTCAGTTACTTTACAAGCTCAAAAAACACCCACCAAGTTAATAGAGGAATTCTTTGTTTCTTATAAAACCAATCCTAGTAAAGCCGTTAGAGATTTATACAAAACTAACAAGTGGATGGATAGAAAGAAGGATGATGTTGAAAAAGTAATAAGTACTATTAATGGATTTAACAAAGAATATGTTGGTGAATATTATGGTTACGAGCATATAACTACAAAGAAATTTGCTAAAAGTTTCGAATTGGATTCATATTTGGTCAAATACGATCGTCAGCCTATTCGTTTTATTTTTAAATTTTATAAACCAAACAAAGATTGGATTCTGTACGCTTTCTCTTTTGATGACAGTTTTGATGCCGAGATTCAAGAAGCAGCAAAGCTTTATTATTTAGATTTGGAAGATAAGTAAAATACCTAAAACAGGAATTTAATAGTAGTCAAAATAACGTAGAATAGGAGTATAGCTAAAACAATTTATTCATGGCAAGGGTTTCATTATAAATTAATTAATTTAGCCCACGCAAAAATGAATTCTTAAATATAGTTATATGAAAATGTTTTTTTGGATATTGTTATTAGCACCTTTGTTGGGTTCGGCACAGTCTTACAACGAGAAAATTGCGTTAAAAGCATGTGATTGTATTCAAAAAGATATTTCTAAAAAAGACAAAAGAGACGTTGTAGAAAATTGTATTGTTACAGCTAAAATTAAAGTAGACAATCAGAATTATGCTGTGCAAAAAAACAATACAACTGTAGAAAGTATAAGTGTAACCTTTAAAGAGGTGTCTAAGCTTTTAGAAAAGGATTGCTCTTCATTTAAAAGCAATCAAAACAAAGAGAATTAAAAGAAGGACTTTATTATTTCACTATTAGTAGTCTAAATTTTAAAACTTTAGGCCTTGTTATTTCTTGTCTAAAAGGACAAATTCCATGTCGTAAGATTTCCTTAGCCAGCCAGTTACTTTAAATAGTGCTATATAGTTGTCTTCTTTTTTAAGATGGTGTTCTTTGTAGAAATCCTTTATATGCTCGTTGTTGGTAAAAAACTCTAAGGCACTAATGGCCCCACAATCTTGATCGGATAAGAAAAAACGCATTTCGTTTCCTGTTGGCATGGTTAACTTAGCTACTAGGGTGTAATCTGTCATTTTATCATCGTAGGTAATTATATCTTTATAGATGGATGTCTTTTGGGTTTTAGGATCTGTTCTTTTAATTACTTGGCTGTTGTATGAATATGAAGGGAAGTTTTCTTTTAAAATTTTTTTAAAGATTCCCATAGACTTTGTTTGCCCAAAGTATACAATATTTTCTTTCCCAAGCTTAGAGACACTCCACATAGAGACTTGGTTCATCTCAAAAGGATACTTATGTTCTGCCCAAAACTCAGAAATTAATTTAGTGCAATAAGGTGCTGTCCAGCTAAAATATTGATGTCTACTAGCAGTTAGCTTTCCTTTGTGTTCTGGATGTTCTTTTATAAAGACTTCTAGTTCTTTTTCTGAATTTATTTCATAATCCCTAATAGCTCCTATATCTCTAGTGGGTATTTTTCCTTCTATGGTAAAGTAATCTCCAAAAATAACAGTGGTTGGGAATTCGTTTTCCATTAACGATTGCCAAAAATTGTTTACTGGTTTTTTGTAAAAAAAGATAGAAGTAAACAATACAATTGCACCAGCAATCAACATAGAAAGTTTTTTATAAGAAAGAGATTTGGAAGCTTTTTCTATTTTTTGATACTTTCTAAATTGAACAAGGTATTGCCCTTTAGCGATGGTAAATACAATTTCATCAGGAGTTGCGGTACTGTAATATTCCTCTAGTTTTTTTCTTAAATGATACACATATACCCTAACCTTATTGTCCGACTTGATAGGGTCGTATTTAGCACCAAAAAACTCAGTTCCAATGGTTGTTTCTTTAACATCACTTTTTTCCAAAGTAGCGTTGACTAAAAAAGTTAAAAGTCGCACGTTTACTTTGGATCTAGAAAAAGATTTGTTAGAAACAATTCTTTCTAGTTGAATTAATATTTGATCTTTTTTAAAGTCCATTAGAGGGTTTACGTACACAAAAATAAGGAATAACTAGTAAAAGACTACTAGACAAACATAAAAGTATAAATATGATCAATCCTTATAGAGTCTTTTGTTTTACAAGGGGTCTAAGTATCTTTTAAACGGTTAAAAAACGTAAATATGGCTGGTTTAATATTTAAAAGAAGAGGCATGGCGTAAATTAGGATTCACAAAAAATCAGATATAGATTGATAGATTATGAGAAAACAATTTTTAGGTTGGCTTGCTTTTGTTTGTTTGGTAATAACGACTAGTTCGTGTGCTGGAGAAAGTGGATTTTCACTATTAAAAAACGGAAAAGTGGCAAATATTTATGTCGCTACTTCCGAAGCTCCACAAGTAATAAGAGCAGTAAACGATTTGCAAAAAGACATTGAAATGGTAACGGGTTTAAAGCCTGCTATTATTCATTCGTTAGAAAATGTAGACGAGAACACCATTGTAATTGGTACGATAGAAAATATTCAAATTCAGGAGATTCAAAATAAGAATTTAATAGAAGAGGCTTATGGTATAGAAAATCTAAAGCAATCATTTTTATTAAAGACCGTAAAGAATCCAACAAAAACCCTAAAAAGAGCATTGGTTATTGTAGGAAGTGATGCTTTAGGAACCGTGTATGGTATTTATGAACTTTCCGAAAAAGTGGGGGTTTCTCCCTTGTATTGGTGGTGCGATGTTACTCCCAAAAAGAAAAAAGAAATTGTTTTTAAAGACTTAGTAGTGTTGCCTAAAGAACCATCAGTAGAGTTTAGAGGGATTTTTATAAACGATGAGGAGGCTTTAACACAATGGAGTAAAAATACATCTCCCAATAAAACCAATACACACCCAAGTCCGGAGGTGTATAAAAGAGTTTTTGAGTTGTTACTGCGTTTAAAAGCCAATACTATATGGCCTGCAATGATGCATAGGAGCTCTTACTTTTTTGAAGCCAAAGATGAGAGTGGTATTCCAGTGAATCCTAAAAATGCAAAGGAATATGGAATTTGGGTAGGTGCTTCGCACTGTGAGCAAATGGGGCGTAATAACTACGATGAATGGTACGATTGGGCAGCCGCTCATAAAGACATGTACGATGCCAAAGGAGAACCACTTTGGGATTATACAGTAAACCCTAAAGCAATTGAGGCTTATTGGCAAGAAAGATTAGATGAGTCTAAGGATTTTAATATGATTTATACCATGGGGATTAGAGGAGTGCACGATTCTCCTTTCCGATTTGATAATATGGAGAATCCTACATTGGAAAAGAAAGTGAAATTATTGCAAAAGATCATCAATCGTCAGAGAGAGATGATTAAAAATACCTTTGGAGCAGAAGATGCAGTGCCTCAGATTTTTGTTCCCTATGAAGAGACTGGAGAAATCTATAACGGAGAAAGTAAAGATGGTAAAGAAAAATGTGAAGGTGTAGATATGCCAGAAGATATTATGATGGTATGGACAGAAGATAATTTTGCACACGCACGTCAGTTGCCAAATAAGAAAGAACAAAAACGTTCTGGAGGAAATGGTATTTACTATCATATTGCTTACCAAGGTTGGCCAACGTCTTACGATTGGTTGTACACAACCCCAATGACAATAATGCAAGAAGAGTTACGTAAAGTATATGACAATAACGCGCGTAAATTTTGGATTTTAAATGTAGGAGATATAAAACCTTCAGAAATGGGCTTGCAATTTTTTATGTCCTTGGCGTATGATATTGATTCCTATGCAGAGAACGAAACAAAAACATTTTTACAAAAAAGTGCCCAGCAACAATTTGCTGTAAACGAAGCTAAGGCGAAAGAAATAGCAGACTTAATTACCGATTTTCAACAGTTTGCATGGGCTAAAAAGCCAGAGGTATACGTGCCGTTTTGGGATTGGCAATTCAAACCTACTTGGATGTATCAGTTTCATAGTTTGGTAGATTTTGGAGATGAGGCACAGATAAGGTTGCAAAAAATAAAAGCTTTAGAGCAAAAAGCAAAAGAGATTTACGATGGTTTAGATGAGTCGGCGAAAAATACATTTTGGCATTTGGCTTACTACCCAATTCGTTCTACCAACTTAATGTTTCAAAAAGCTACGTATTATCGTAAAAATGTGGCCTATGCAAAACAAGGTCGTTTTGCCAGTGTTAATGCTTATGGAGAATTATCTAAAAAAGCAGAAGAAGCAATTCAGGAAGATTTAAAACAATATAAAGAAATAGTAGACGGAAAGTGGAACGGAATTATGGATCCGTATGCAGATTATAACGATGAAGAACGTGTAATTGATGTTGCTAATATTCCAAACAATTTAGTGTATAATGAAGTTTTCTTAGAAGAAGCTGTAAAAGGAATTGGTTCTGTTTGCGAAGGACAAACGATAGGAGACGAAAAGGTAACATTACGTTTTTCTTCGTTAGAAGACAATCAGCGTTTTATTGATGTTTTTAATAGAGAAGTAGAAGCAAACTCATGGGAGTTGACAAGTACTGCAGATTGGATTCAGTTTACAAAACGTTCTGGAAATGTAAAAGTAGAAGAACGCATTTGGGCTTCTGTCAATTGGGAAAAAGTAAAAGCTGGAAAAAATAAAGCGATAATTACAGTAAAAGATGGCCAAGGTTTTTCAAAATCATATCCTGTAGAGGCTACTAAATTAGAAGTTGAGCTTAAAGAGAAAACTTATTTTGAAGGAAATGGTTTCTTAGCGGTAGAAGCAGAAAACTTTAGTGCTAAATTTGATGGAATAGAGAATGCTAAATGGAGTGTTTACAATAACTACGGACATAATGGAGCTTCTGTATTTGTAAAAGGAGGTAAGAAGGTGGCAAATGTAAAAGAATACGGTGCAAGACTAGAGTACAATGTGTATTTTGAAAGCACTGGAACTTTCTTTGGAGAACTGTATAGGTTACCTACCTTAAACGAAGGAAAAGGAAAAACATGTGAGGTAGCTTTTGGTTTAGACGATGCTGAACCAAAAGTGCTGTCGGGAGTTCGTAATAAAGGAGGTCGTAAATCTTTAAAATTATCTTCGGGTAAAACAGTGCAATGGAGTTGGTATAAAAATGTATTGGCTTTAATGGAGCGTATTCCTTTTGAAATTACGGTAGATAAACCAGGATATCATACCATTAAAATTTATCAGGTAAATACAGATATAGGAATTGATCGTTTTGTAATTTGTACAGATGCACACGCTACAAAAACACAAATGAATAGTTTGTTAGGTACAACAGAGAGTTTTAATACATTCAATTTTACAAAAGAAGCTCCTGTTAAGAGTCCAACTTTTACTGGAGATGATGTAGCGGTTAAGGCATATCCTAAACCAGCTCCTTTAACAGAGGCTAAGTTGAATTTTGCTTTGTATGCTATGGTCGACGATCATGGATTTACACCTGTGAATCAAAGGCATGTGTTTGATCCAAATAAAAATCAGTTTGGATGGAGGGCACAAGATGTAAAGCGTTTGGGAGTTCATCATGACGAGTCTAGCAATCGTGTACCGTTTTGGCAGCGTGATGGTTTAACAGGTAAAAAAGAAGCTAAGTTCTATGTGAAGTTAAAGAAAGGAACCTATAATGTAAAGTACTATATGGGAGACTCGCGTAACCGTGAGGAAGAGATTTATAGCAAAGCGAAAAAGTTTACTGTTACCTTTAAAATAAACGGTAAAACGTTGTTGAATAATGAGGATACGGTTCCAGGTATTGGTCAACAAATTATTAAAACGACTTCTGTAAATGTAGGAGAAGATGAATTATTAGAGGTGGTGATATCTGGTAAATGGATTTTAAATGCGTTAGAAATAACACGTAAATAATTTTAGAACAAGAAGTATGAAAAAAACAATAGCAACGGTTATCCTTTTAATACTGACTATTTTCCAAGTCAAAGCACAAGAGGTGTATTTAGGACAAGGAATAATGGCAGGAGAGGTAACTCCTACATCGGTTATTTTACAATCCAGATTAACTGCTTCAACCCAAAAGGTGAATGGAGATGTAAAAGGTATTACTGGTATAGGGAGTTTTGAATTGGCATTGGATACGTCTTTTCAGAATCCTATATCAACTGAATGGATTCAAGCAGTACCTAAAAACGATTATATTGTAAAGATTCAGGTGGATGAATTAGTACCTGGTGAAAAATATTTCTATCGTTTAAAATATGGTCAGAATAAAAAAGATGTGAAAACAAGTACTGTTGGTTCATTTCAAACTTTATATGGAGCAGAAAAAGAAGGTGATATTTCACTTGCATTGACAACTTGTATCAACTACTATTTTTATTATTATGGTAAGTACAATGCTAAAAAGGCATATAAAGGAAAGGATAAAGAGTTGGGTTATCCGGCTTTGGAAGTGATTAAAAATAGAAAGCCTGATTATTTTATTGGAAATGGAGACAATGTGTATTTCGATCATCCAAACAATGCGGGTTACCAAAGAGCTTTAAAAAAAGGAAAGAACCCACATCCAGGAGATTTTGGTGGGAAAGAAGTAACCGATGAAGCAGGTATGAGAAAGAAGTACCATCAACAGTTTGCCTTTCCAAGGTTTCGTAGCTTACTGAAAGAAGTTGGATCTTATTGGACAAAGGATGATCATGACTACAGAGCTAATGATGCAGATACAGTAATGAAATTTCCAATTTCTCATCAACTGGGAATTAAAAATTTTAAAGAGCAATTACCAGTAACCAACCCATTAGAAGTTAATCAGAAAACCTACCGTACGTTGCGTATGAGTAAAGATTTACAACTTTGGTTTTTAGAAGGTAGAGATCATAGAAGTCCTAATAGACAAAAACCAGGACCTAAGAAAACAATGTTGGGAGCTAAGCAAGTGGAATGGTTAAAGACTACTTTGTTAGAAAGTGATGCAGCGTTTAAATTGATTATTTCTCCAACTCCAATTGTAGGGCCAGACGATGGTTATAAGAACGATAATTTAGTGAATGATAAAGGGTTTAGGTACGAAGGAGAAGCGTTGATGAAGTGGTTTGCTGATACAGGTTTGTTAAAGAAAAATTTGTATTGGATTACTGGAGATAGACATTGGCAATACCATGCAAAACATCCAGGTGGTTTAGAAGAATTCTGTTCAGGAGCCTTAGACGATAACAATGCTCGTGCTGGTCGCTTGGCTGGAGATCCTAAATCTTCGGACCCTAACGCATTGGTAAAGCAATATTACATACAAGCTGACAGTAAATCTGTAACAGGTGGTTTCTTAATGATTAAGGTGAAGAGAAAAAAGAACAAGCCAGTAGCTTTTTTTGAATATTACGATGATGAGGGGAGATTGCTGTATAAAGTAAAAAAGAAAGCTAAAAAATAAACGATGTCTAGGATTTTATTCAATATAAAAAAGAGCCTATTTGTAGCAGGAATGTTACTCTCTATTTTGTCTTTTGGGCAGGAAAAAGTAAAGGTGCAAGTAAACCTTAATGTAAAACATACCGTAGGTGGAATCGCTGAATTTGATAGGTCTAAATTTATCACTATTCATGCAGGTATCACAGAAGGAGAATGGGAGGGCGATAATTTCACCAGTGATTTAAGAAGTGATTTTCTAGAAAAATACGATGTGTATTTGGGAAGAGCTACTGGGGGAATTTCTAGCACGTTAAGGAACGCAAAAGAGGATGCTAGTAGAAAAGGCTTTGTGGATCCTATCTATATAAGAAGCAAGGGGGAATATTCTAAAAAGAGGTATGCGACTAAGCCAGAACTTCAGGGTTTTGAATATAGAACTAAGAACTTTATTATAGCTGCTCAGTTACACCCTTTTTGGACAGGTGAAAGTCAGAAACCGACTCGTAAGGGTTGGAAGGTTGGCAGCCCAACTGCTTCTGGAGAATATATGGGAAGGTTTATAAACTCTTTTTATGGAGGAGATGGTTTACCAACACCAGAATGGGTAGAGGTAATTAATGAACCTGCGTACGAAGCTTTAGGAGGAAAGAATAATTATACCAATTCGTTACAAGAAATAGCAGATTTTCATGTAGAAGTAGCAGATGCAGTTAAAGCTCAGAATCCAAAACTAAAAATAGGAGGATACACGGTTGCTTTTCCAGATTTTGAAACTGGAAATTTCCAACGTTGGATTAATAGAGATAAGCTTTTTATAGATGTAGCTGGGGAGAAAATGGACTTTTGGTCTTGGCATTTGTATGATTTTCCTGCCATTGGAAAGAGAGTTGATTTACGTTCTGGGAGTAACTTAGAGGCTACATTTGATATGAACGATCAATATAGTATGATGAAATTAGGGCATACCAAACCTTATGTAATTTCCGAGTACGGAGCACAAGTTCATAACTACAAAAAGAAGCCTTATTCATCTTATAGAGATTGGTTGTTTTTACGAGCTCAAAACGGGATGCTAATGTCGTTTTTAGAAAGACCACAGAGTATTGCCATAGCATTGCCGTATACCATGTTAAAGCAAGGATGGGCTTTTAATAAAAAACTAAATATCCCATCAGGATCAAGGTTGTTAAGAAGGGAGAACGAACCAGAAAGTAACACAGGTCAGTGGGTGTATACAGAACGAGTTAAGTTTTATCAACTTTGGAAAAATGTAAATGGTACAAGAGTAGATTCTTATGCTAATGATCCAGACATTCAAGTAGATGCTTATGTAGATGGTAAAAAAGGATATGTAATTATCAATAATTTAGAGTTTCAATCTAAAAAGATTCAGTTAGATGTATTAGGGCTTAAAAAAAATAAGGTTACTAAAATTATTAAAAAGCATTTGTGGCTGAATGATAAGACCAAAGTTCCGGTTTTAGACAATGAGGTGCTAGATGATTCAATTTCGGAGATTGAAATAGGGGCAGGTGCGACTATGATTTTGGAATACAAATTCAAGAAAAAAGCTAAAGTAAATGAAATAGAAGAAGAGGTGAAATACTTTGCGGATTCTTACTTAAAACCGATTGAGGCAAATAAAGAGGTCATGTTTCATATCAATAAGGTTGCTAAACAAAGCGAGTTTGGGGAGGTAGTTCTTAGAGTGAGTATAGGGAGAGACCATGGAAGTGTATTGCAACCAAAAGTAACTTTTAACAATACGGAAATTGATGTGCCAGATGATTATAGAGGATATGATCAAAAGGGGAAACATCGCTTTTTTGGAACCTTAGAAATACCTATTTCATATGATTTACTAAAAGAGAATAATGAGGTGAAAGTTTCTTTTCCAGATGCTGGTGGTCATGTAAGTAGTGTTACCATGCAGGTGTTTAGTTTTAGTAAAAGAATTTTAAGAAACAAATAAAGTATGAAGCAGGTATATTTAATGTGTTTCATGCTGTTAGGAATAGCTGTAAACGCACAAAAAAAGAACATCGTTTTTTTATTTGCTGATGATTCAGGCTATCATGATTTTGGTTTTCAGGGGAGTAAAACCTTTAAAACCCCTAACCTAGACAAGTTAGCATCAGAAGGTGTTGTCTGTACACAAGCTTATACAACAGCAGCTGTGTGTGGCCCTTCTAGAGCAGGATTGTTAACAGGAATGTATCAGCAACGTTTTGGTTTTGAAGAAAACAATATAAACGCTGGAGGGCAGTATATGAGTAATTCTTCTGGTCAGTTAGGGAGCGATATGGGTTTGCCTACACATTTAAAGACAATCGCCGATTACTTACATCCATTAGGCTATAAATCTATTGTTTTAGGAAAGTGGCATATGGGGCACGATGATAAATACCATCCGTTAAAAAGAGGTTTTGATGAGTTTTATGGTTTTAGAAGTGGTGCTCGTAAATATTTTAAAATGACTCAGAAAGAAGCTGCAGATCATCCTAGCCATAGAATGGAAAGAGGTTTGGGGAATTTTAAAGAACCAGAAAAATATGTAACAGATAAATTAGCAGATGAGGCTTGTGATTTTATTGAAAGAAATAAAAATAAACCTTTCTTCGCCTATGTGTCTTTCAATGCAGTGCATGGCCCATTAATGGCTACCAAAGAAGATTTAGCAAAAGTGGAGCATTTAACAGGTAAACGAAAGATATTGGCTGCAATGGCAATTAGTTTGGATAGAGCTTGTGGTCAGATTTTAGATAAATTAAAAGAATTAGGTTTGGAGGAAAATACCTTAGTAGTGTTTTCTAATGACAATGGAGGTCCTCATACAACCAAGTCGTGTAATTATCCGTTGAGCGGATGTAAGGCGACACATTTGGAAGGAGGGATTAGGGTGCCTTTTATTTTTAAAATGCCTAATGAAATTCAACCAAATACTAAGTACGACTACCCTGTTAGTATGTTAGATATGTTACCAACGTTTGTAAACGCAGCAGGAGGAAATGCTACTAAAATAAAAGACTTAGATGGGGTTGATTTAATGCCTTATTTAACCAATAAGAATAAAAATAGGCCGCATGAAATGCTGTTTTGGAAAAAAGAAAACAGGGGTGTAGTACGTAAAGGAGATTGGAAGTTGATTCGTTATCCAGATCGTCCAGCAGAATTGTACAATATTGTTAAAGATGCTTCTGAGAGCAAGAATTTGGCATTCAAATACCCAGAGAAGGTAAAAGAAATGTTTAAGCTGCTTTTTAAATGGGAAGGAACTTTAGAGAGACCCAAATGGATGTTACAGCGTAAGTATGAAACCAGAGCATTAAAAATGTTAGATACGTACAGGACTCCTGTTTTGGATGAAGTAAATAAGTAGTTATTGTTAAATTTGATAAGTTTATAAAAGGCATTGGGAATTTTTTCTTGATGCCTTTTTTGGCTGTGTATTTGGAATTTTATAAAATAAAACCCCCAAAGCAAAACTTTGAGGGCTACTAAAACTAACTACAAAACTTAAACACTTAAGGCCTTAAGTTTATTTCTTTAACAGAAATATCATCAATATAAATGTCTATAGCTTCTGGGTTGAATTCATTAAATCCTCTAATCATAAAAGAGGTTGCTCCAGTTTCAGAAAAAGTCTGAGTAGAGGTACCGTAGACCCATTCTCCAGTAGTGTAATCAGAGCCATATGTGTGAGCTGCTGAGATAGACCAGTCTGTTTGTGTACTGGTGTAGAATCTTAAATCTGGTTGGTTGTTAGCTTCGGGAGTACTACCTACATTGTTGGCATACGACCATACACCAATCTGGTAAGATTTACCTTCTTCTACATTAAATGTGTAATAGTTCCCAAAATCGCTTGCTACTTGATGCCCAAAAATTGCTCCACCGTTAGCTTCCATTGATAATTTAAAAGATTTATCTCCAGAGTGAGCCATATCTCTAGAAATTTCACTGGTGTATTTTTCCCAAGTACCACCCCACCAAAGGTATACCCAGTTGTCTGCTGTTGAGGTTTCAAAAGTATAATCGTAAGAACTACCTTCTAATAAATTTGGTTTCCCAGATAGATCTACAATGGCTTCAGCATCAGTAATATCTTCAGAGAATACTCCATCAGAAGTAGCTAAAGTTCCAGCAGTATATCCAACATAGATAGTATCGTTGTCATAAATAGTTTCATCAGCTTCTATAACAAGTACATTATTTTCGTTAGTATCAACAGAAATTTTAGTAATGTTTGGAGTTGCAGAATAATCACCGTTTTTAATTCGTACAGAAAATTGTTCTGTTCTAATAGATGCAGCATCCATATCTCTACTAAAGTCTAAACGAACCAAACCATTCACGGTAGTTTGTTTGTCTAAGGTTACTGGCTGAGAAGATTTAATTACTTTGATGAAGTTTTTAATGTTTACAGCTCCGTATCCTGCGGGTCTGGCTCTAGAGGCTTCGAATAAGAAATCGTAGTTTCCTAGAGATTTGTATTTAATATCTGCGTATTGATTTTCTGTATCTTCTACCTCAATACTAGCTCCGTCAACATCGTAGGCTATTTCTTTAGGTTCTCCTGTAACGGTATAACTATATCTAATAATATTTCCTGCTTCTACTTCGTTTAGGGCTTCGTCTTCTAAGTTTAGAGCATCACCTAAAGAACCATCGGGGTTTAAGAAGTTAGCAGTCATTACAGGTTTAATAGAGTCTAGAATCTGAATGGTAATAATCGTATCTAGTTCTTTCCCTTTTAAAGTGGTGCCTACATAGGCATCCTTATAATAAACCTGACTTAGTGATATTTGATGCGTTCCAACTGTTTTAGCAATAGTTTGTACTACTGAACTAGTGGAGATTGTGTCGTTATTTGTGTTTATTATATCAAATGCATCTTTAGGGAAATTCCATGCTCTGGATACAACCCCTGCGGAATTGTCTCCAAAAGTAATAGAGCCATTTATTTGTACTTGATTTTGAAAGTCCATCTCAGAGTTAAAAACGGCTCTGTGACTTGGTTCTATTCGGTCTACTTCTTCTTTTTCGCATGCAGTAAAAAATACTGCTGTAGCCAAGAAAAATGTATATATATGTTTTTTCATAATGGTAATATTTTAGTTTTGTAACTCTTGGTTAGCCTGTGTTTCTTGAATTGGAATTGGAAAATAATCGTGCTGAGAAGAATTGTAATTAGCTGCTGCTAATGAAAAATCAGGACGAATTCTTTCTGCAATAAATAGAGGAGCTATACCAGGTCCAGTAAGGTCTAACGAAGCTTCATTTGCAAATCTCCAATCTTCATCAGATTTTAAATCGTCAAAAACCTCTCTTACAATTCCCCAACGTACTAAGTCTTTCCATCGGTGTCCTTCGTAACATAGTTCTAAAGGTCTTTCTACTCTTTGAATGTGGGTAAGAATTGTTTCTTTGCTTGGAGTAACCAATGGATGTGGTGTTCCTGTAACTTGTGAACTAATATGTAGTTGTGGGAATTGACCCGCGTTGTCGTCTAGGTATTGTTGAATGGTTTTAACACCAGCTCTAGCTCTAATTTGATCTATATAAGTAATTGCTGAACTAAAGTCTCCTGTGTCGTTTAAAATAGCTTCTGCATACATTAACAATACATCTGCATAACGAATGTGTCTAAAGTTAATTCCAGAACGGTTGTTGTTGTCTTCTGCAGAGTCGTTTAGCCAGTTGGCGTGCTTTTTAATGTAAGCACTTTGTCCATAAGCCCATCCTGGTTTCTCGTTAATAGGTAACCCGTAGTATAATCCCTCTCCGTTTATTGGAACGATAGAAGCTGTCATACGTTTAGATTGTGCATTTCCATCGTTTACAATGTTATTATTGTCCACTTCGTCGTTTACAAATAATTCATGTAAAAAATACGTAACTAGAACGGTGTTGTATCCTCCAAAACTTAATTGTCCAACTTGCCTACCCATAGTACTCGCCTCAGAACCTTGTCCAAAATTTCCTCCTGGTACACCAGGTGCAATTTCAGAAGAGTAGTTTACTTCGAAAATAGATTCTTGATTGAATTCATTTTCTTTAGAGAAGTTATCTATAATATTAGGAGTTAACGCGTATACGCCTGAGTCAATCACTTTTTTAAATTCAGCTGCTGCTGCTGTCCATTGCTCATCGTATAGGTACACTTTTCCTAATAAACTTGAAGCAGATCCGCTTGTTACTCTTGCTTTTTCGTCTTCTGACCAAGTTAAAGGCAAGTTTTCTTGCGCAAACTGTAAATCGGGAATTATAATACTGTTAGTAATCTCTTCTAGAGTAGACATTGGTTGGTTGTAATCTGCTTCTCCTTGGGGATCAATTACCTGAATAATTCCTTTTCCATAAGTGTGTACTAGTTCAAAATAGTAGAATGCTCTTAAAAAACGAGCTTGCCCTTCTATGTAGGCTCTTTCGTTGTCTCCAAAAGTGCTTTCGTTTACCTTAGAATCGTCTGCAATGCGCGCAATTACCTGATTGGTTCTAAAGATACCTGTATATAGGTTGTTCCATTTACCTGTAACATAAGGACTGGCATCATTATAGGTTAGGTTTCTAAAAGAAGCATGAATTCCGTACCAAGATTCCGTTCCTCCTTCGTCTGAGCGTTGAAATTCGTTCGCCAATTCTCCACCACTAATATTCTGTAATTGAGCAGCTCCGTATGCAGAGGCTAAACCAGAGTTAAATTGGTCTTTGGTTTCCCAAAAAGTTTCTTTGGTTGTTGCATTTGGGTTAATTTCTGTTAAGAACTCCTCTTCGTTACAACTAGTTGTTAGTAAGGCAGCTGAGCTTAACAATATGATTGATATTTTATTGAAGTATTTCATAATGTAATAATCTTAAGTTGTTAATTAGAAGCTTAATTGTAATCCTAACATAAATTGACGTGTAACAGGGTAATTACCTCTATCTACACCTCGGTAGAATAACCCGTCACCTCCAACTTCAGGATCGTACCCAGAGTATTTAGTAAATGTGAATGGGTTAACAGATGTTGCGTAAATTCTAGCTTTGTTAATTTTTAACTTTTCGGTTAATGTGTTAGGCAAAGTGTATCCAATAATTAAGTTTCTTATTCTAAAATAAGTTCCGTCTTCTAAATATTGATCAGACCTTGCTCTTACATTATTGTGAGAAGAGTTTCTTCTAAAAGTTGGAATGTCTGAATCGGAATTCTGTGGAGACCACTGGTAATAAATATCTTCGTGTCTACCATTTCTGTAAGCAAAATATTTAGAACCGTTAAATATTTCGGCCCCGTAAGAGTAGTAAGTTTGGATGTTTACATCGAAGTTCTTATAGTTTAAAGCAAGGTTTAAACCGGCGTTAAAATCTGCCTGACCAGAACCCATATAAATACGATCGTTTTCGTCAATTTGACTGTTTCCATCTTGATCAACATACATCATGTCTCCCAATTGAGCTCCACCATCAATAGCTTTGTAAGTATCTAATTGTTCTTGTGTTTTAATAACTCCCGCAGTTTTAACTAAGAAAAAAGCACCAGCCTCGTAACCTTCTGCTAAGAATGTTAGGTTGTCTGCACCCCAAGTAGGAGAACCATTAGCGTAACCTCTATCAATTCCATTTAAGTCGGTAATTTTGTTTTTGTTTTGAGTAAATGTTAACCCTACATTGTATTTAAAACCTCCCTTAGTTTCATCTTTGTAGTTAACTGCTAATTCAAAACCTTTGTTGGTCATGTCTCCAGCATTTAAGGTTAATGGAGTAAATACTCCAGTAGATGCTGGTAAGTTTACACCTAATAACATATTTTCTTTGTCATTTTGGTAATATTCAGCACTAATGTTTAATCTGTTTTTAAACATAGCTATGTCTAAACCAAGGTTTCTACTAATGGCAGATTCCCAAACAATATTTTCGTTTGCATAAGCGGTTTGTGTAAAACCTACTTGTAGATTCTCATCTGCACCAGAAGTAAAAGGGTAGTTAATATTTGAAGCCAAAACAGATTGGTAAGCGTAATCTGGAATATTTTGATTTCCTAATTCAGCGTAACTAACTCTTAGTTTTAAGCTGTTAATAGCATCAATGTTAAGGTTTCTAAAGAAACGCTCTTTGTGAATGTTCCAACCTGCTGATACTCCAAAGAAATCACTGTATCTATTGTCTTTAGAAAATCTAGAAGAACCATCTCTTCTATAAGAAGCAGAAAGTAAATACTTTTCATCAAACCCGTATTGAGCCCTAAAGAGTTTTCCTGCCAAGGTGTTTGTAGCAATAAAGCTACCAGGTCTTATCGCATCGCTACCAGAACCTAAACCTTGTAAGTCGTTGCTGGTAGTTTCTGCAAATAGAGTACCGAAATTACGATTGTGTGTTTCGTACTTTTCGTAAGATATAACACCTAATAAACCTATTTTGTGTCTTCCTAGTTTTACATCGTAGTTAATGATGTTTTCTAAAGTAGAACTTTCCACTCTATTGATAAACTCTTCTAGTCTAGCGTTCTTTCTTGATGCCAGTTCGCTTAAGCTACCTGTTCTGTCGTAAGCTAAGTACTGTGGTTGGTAGAATTTTCTTACAAAGTTGTAGGTGTTTTTACCGTAGTTTACTTTGTATTTTAACCCTTTTACAATTTCGTATTCTAGATTGATGGCTAAGTTCGTTTTGTCAACTTTTCTTTCGTCTGTATTAACCAGCTGAGAAGATAAGTAGCTGTATTGAATTTCATTTTGTACAGGAAGGTTTACACCGCTATCTCCGTTGCTAGTTAAGCTGCTAATAGCTGGTCTATATGAATTTTGTTGGATGGCTAAGTTGTAGATTTCCCAAGGTTCTACGGTAGAGTTTTCTGTAGTTAACCCTAAAGATAAAAAGGCTTTAAATTTTCCTTTGTTAAACTGACCGTTTAAACGGTGCGCAATTCTATCAAAACCTGAATTTACAACAACACCTTCTTGTTCAAAATAACTAGAGTTAAAGTTAAGGGATAGGTGTTCTGTTCCTCCGTTAATAGATAAGTTGTGATTTTGTACTAATTGATTGTTCTTAGTAATTTCATCAATAAAGTTCGTGTCTGTATGTAATGCATTAGGGTTAAAATAAAGAATGTCGTTAGGTACGTTTAAAGCAGCACCTACCACATCTCTAATATAGAATTCTTGCGCAGTGTTGGTTAAAGGGGTTCCAGAGGTAATGTTTTGGATACCAGCATAACTGTTTAGTTCTACTTTCATTTTCCCTTTTTCTCCTCTTTTGGTAGTAATTAATATTACCCCATTAGAAGCTCTTACACCATATATAGCAGCAGAGGCACCATCTTTTAAAATGTCCATGCTTTCAATTTGGTCTGGTGCAATATTAGGGTTTCCTTGTTGTGGAATTCCGTCTACTACATATAAGGGACCAGAAGCACCAACACTTAAAGAACCTAATCCACGAATTTGAATGTTAGAAGCTTCTCCGGGTCTACCATTTGCTGCTTGTACATCTACTCCTGCAACTTTACCTTGTATGGCCGCTCCTACATCTGCCACAGGTGTTTTAGTAATTTCATCGGACTGTACGTTTGCAACTGCTCCGGTAACTTCTATTTTCTTTTGTTTACCATAACCTACAAGTGTAACAGCATCTAAAGAAAAAGAATCTGTTTCTAGTTGTACTTTAACGTTTGTGTTGTTGGCACTAACTACAATTGTTTTGGTTGTGAAACCAATATAGCTGATTTCAATTTTTTGACCTTGTTTTGCTTTTATTTCAAAATTCCCATCAAAATCAGAAATAGTAGCTTTTTTAGTTTCTATTACGGTAATGTTGGCTCCAGGTAGAGGATCTCCATCACCACTTACATTACCTTGTATGGTAATTTGCTGTGCGTTAACAGCTCCAAAACAAAATAACAGCATAAGTGTTATTTGATGAAGCTTGTTTTTACCACTCTTACATAGTGTAATCTTCATAAGTCTATAATTTAAATTTAGTGGAGACTAAGTTCAGTTAAAGACTTTCGGAAGGGGCTTTTTTATACTAGACGATACATAAACAGGAGTATATTGCAAACTAGACGTGATATAAACTTTTGTCTTGAAAACCTAGGTGTTCTGTTGGTTTATGTGTAATGGACTTCTTTTTTTATTATGAACTTTTTTGTTTTTTGGTCTTTTTTATATGGAATTGATAAATTTAGACAAGCTATCGTTTCTGTTGAGTCCTAGTTTCTTTCTTAGTCTGTATCTAGACGTGTGAACACTCTCTACAGATATTCCTAAAAGAGATGACATTTCTTTACTAGAGAAGTTTAATTTAATTAAAGCACAAATTTTTTGATCTGTTTGCCCAAGGTTCGGAAATTGCTCTTTTAAGTTCTTGTAGAAGCTTTGATTTATTTGTGTAAATCTAGCCTCAAATTCTTTCCAGTTGCTGGTAGGGCTACTTTGAACAGATTTTACCATTCTACTAATGGTTTTTACATCTATAGTGTCTTTTTGTTTGGAAAGCTTTTGGTTTAAGTGAGATAAAAACTCTTCTTTCTCTATTAATTGTAATGCTTGTGCTGTTAGTTCTTTGTTTTTAAGTTCTAAAACCTCATTTTTTCGTTTAAGTTCTAGTTTTTGTTTTTCTTCAATTAATTTTTTCTCTGTAGCGTGTTTCATTCTTAATTGTCTAAAGAATAGAAAACCAAAAATTAATAAAAATGCAATGGAGCTTATTAGGATTACATATTTTAAGAACCAGATATAATCTTCTTGTTCTAGTTCTTTAAGTCGTTGTTCTTGTTTTTCTATTTTTTCTTTTTCTTTAGTAATTCTGTAAGAGTCTTTAAGTTCAAATAGATCATGATTGCTAGTACTTCTACTTCCAAAAACACTATCGTTAAGAGTTTTAGATAGTTTTAAATATTCAAAAGCCTTTTTATAATTATTTTGCCATTTACTTAGTTCAACTAAGCATTCGTAGCTCATTATATTATAATTAGCATGACTAGAAGATTTTTTAGAAAGTTCTATAGAGTAAAGGAATGCTTCTTCACTTTTTTTGTAGTCTTTCATTTTTTTATAAGTGTCCCCTAGTAGGTGATAAACAACAACAAGATAAGATTTGTCATACTGTTCGAAGAACTGTTTTACACTGTCTAATTTGTGCAATGCTTTTTTGAATTGATGTTTACTGGCTAAGTGATATGCGAACTCACCTTCCATGTAATAGTTTTTTCCTTTTACATCAGATATACTTTGCGAGTACATTAAACTATCAAGGTATTTCTCAAACATAGGTAAGTTTCCTCGTCTTCTGTAGAAATTTGTAAAGGAGAAATAATCGCTAGAGACATATTCTATAGGAGCTTCCTTTTTGGCGTATAGATCTTTACTAATTTTTAAAGAGTAGCTAAAGTGTTTAAGGGCTTCATTGTCTCTGTGATAAAAACTATAGAGCCAGCCAAGCTCTTGGTTAATTCGCGCTTTTTGTAGTTGGTCTTTTTGGTTTTCTGCCAACAATAATGCTTTC
This sequence comes from Wenyingzhuangia sp. IMCC45574, assembly GCF_054182685.1. Classification (NCBI taxonomy): domain Bacteria; kingdom Pseudomonadati; phylum Bacteroidota; class Flavobacteriia; order Flavobacteriales; family Flavobacteriaceae; genus Wenyingzhuangia; species Wenyingzhuangia sp. IMCC45574. Next base: position 3,198,815 of record NZ_CM135169.1, read on the forward strand.
CAATAATTATCGTATGCTTTAGTATAGTTTACGTTATGGCTATATATATTGGCTAGTTGCATTAAACTTTCAATAGCAATTAAGGTGTCTTTTTGATGAATAGAATGTTGGTAACATTCTGTTAAACTCCTAATCGCTAAATTGGGTTGACTGTATTTGTATTTTATTCCTTTGTTGAGTAGTGTGTTTATATCGTGGTTTTGTGAATAAAACCATTGAGTAGAAAAAAAACAATACATTAATAAAAAGTAACACCTTATAGACATAATATTTCTGAATTTTGGATAGACAAAAAAGAGGTGTTACAATATACGAACTAATTGCTTGTGTTTAGTTTAGGTTTGAGTTGAAAACACGGTGTTTATTGTTTTTATGGTGTGTAAGCCCTTTGTTTACTACTTGTTTAAAAGTTTATGAGTAGTTGATGTTTAATTATTGTCTAGTTGTTAAAAGGTTAAAAAATAGTGGTTTTGTGTGTTTTTTAACCTTTTAATATATTGGTAGTTTTCGTTTTCTGTAAACGTAGTGTTAAGAGTTGAGTGTAAAATATTACAATGCGTTGATAAAAGCTGATAGGTTTTCGTTTCTTTTTAAACCAAGCTTTTTTCTTAATCTATACCTAGATGTATGAACGCTTTCTACAGAAATACCAAGTAAAGAAGCCATGTCTTTACTAGAGAAATTAAGCTTTATTAGTGCACATACTTTCTGGTCTGTTGGCCCAAGATTAGGGAATTGTTCCTTTAAGTTTTTGTAAAAGCTTTGGTTAATTTGAGTAAATCTAGCTTCGAATTCTTTCCAGTTACTAGTAGGATTACCTTGCATAGATTTAACCAATCTACTAACTACTTTGGTGTCTATATTCTCCTTGTGCTTAGAGAGTTTTACAGTTAAGCTTGCTAAGAATTCTTCCTTTTCAATTAATTGTAATGCTTGAGAAGTAAGTTCTTTGTTCTTTAATTCAATAATTTCATTTTTTGTTTTTAGCTCTTGTTTTTGTCTTTCCTTAAGAAGCTTTTTTTCGGTAAAGTGTTTGCTTTTAAGTTGTCTAAAGAATAAGAAACCAAATATGATTAGGAAAATAATAGAGCCTATAAGAATTACATATTTTAAGAACCAAATGTATTCTTCTTGCTCTAATTGTTTTAAGCGTTCTTCTTGTTTAAGCTTTTCTTCTTTCTCTTTGGTAATTCTGTAGTTGTCTTTTAACTCAAATAAATTCTGATTGCTTACACTTTTGATTCCAAATATCTTATTGTTTAAGTCGCTTCCCAAGGTTTTATACTTTAAAGCTTTCTTGTAGTCTTTTTGCATTATGGAAATATCTAAAAGTGCTTCATAGTTCATAATATTGTAATCAGTATGGCTATTCGATTTTTTTGATATTTCTATAGATTTTAAAAAAGCTTCTTCACTCTTTTTGTATTGTTTCATTCTTTTATAAACATCTCCAATTAAGTGGTGAATGACTACTAAATAGAAAGAGTCCTTTTTTTGAAAGAAAAGTTTTGCTTTTTCAAGTTTTGCTAATGCAGGTGTATATTCACCTTCTAAAGCGAGTTTATGCGCAATTTCTCCTTGAAGGTATTGACCGCTAGAAATGTTTTTTTTCTGAGCTTTAAGATTCTCATTCGTAAAACTATCCAAATAAACCTTAAACATGGGTTCGTTTTTCCTTATCCTATAAAAGTTAACAATAGAGAAGTAATCACTACCTACATAATCTTTTAAATAGCTTTTCTTTTTATCGATATCTAAAGATTTGTTGAAATATTTTAATGCCTCATCGTCACGTTTGTAAAAGCTATAAAGCCATCCTAGTCCTTGGTATATTCTTGCTCTACGAAAGTCGTCATTTGTTAAGTCGGCAAGAATTAATGCTTTCCAGTAGTTGTCATAAGCTTTGTTGTAGTTTGTATGATGACTGTATATTTCTGCTAAACTCATTAAACTTTTAATAGCAAGAGTACTGTCTCTTTGGTACAACGAATGTTTGTGGCATTCTTCAAAGTTTTTAATAGCTAAATCTGGTTGTGAGTATTTGTATAGCGTACCTCTTTTAAATAATGCATTAATATCTTTAGTCTGTGCACTTAACACGCTGTTAAAAGTCAGAAAAAATAAAAATAGAATAGAAGAGTATTTTTTTAACATAGAGGATTCTTTATATGTTAGTTACTGAATTACGTTTTACAATATACAAACAATATGGAGTAGTGTACAACCTACTTGCACCTAGATTTAGCTCATATGTTTAGAAAAGAGTTAAAAACAGATTTAATTGGGTCGGTTTAGTTCTTGTCTATGAGGTTTTTAGTCGTGTAAAAGCTCTAACTGCCTATATTTAAGTACTGTTAATAAATAATTAAACGATCATGAGGAAAATAGTTTGTTTGCTACTTTTTGTAACCACCATTACCATTGCACAAGAAAAAGTAAGTGTTCGAGTGAATGTAAACGTAAAACATATTGTTGGTGGTGTGTCAGAATTTGATCGATCAAAATTTATAACCATTCACTCCAATCAGATGGAAAATGAGTGGGATGGAGAAAACTTTACATCTGATTTGAGAGCTGATTTTTTGGAAGGATATGATGTGTATTTAGGAAGAGATACTGGAGGAATTACTTGGAATTTAAATTATATGGAGGAAGATCCTACTAGGCCAGGTTATGCAGATCCTAATAGAATAGTTGTAAAAGGGAGAAACTCAAGAAATAATTATGCTTCAAAATCGCACTTACATAAATACGAGGCAAGAAAAAATCATGTGGTTGGAGCTCAACTACATCCTTTTTGGACTGGAGAAAGTCAAATTGCAACTAGAGGTACAGGTTGGAAACTGGCGAGTCCTACTGCAACGGGTGAGTATATGGGAAGGTATTTTAATGAATTTCATGGAGATAATGGCCAACCGTTACCAAAATGGGTAGAGGTTATTAATGAGCCAGCATACGAAGCTTTGGGTGGAAAGAAGAATTACACAAATTCATTGCAAGAAATTGCAGATTTTCATGTAGAGGTTGCAGATGCAATAAAGGCTCAAAACCCCAATTTAAAAGTAGGGGGGTATACAGTTGCTTTTCCAGATTTTGAAACAGGAGATTTTCAGCGTTGGATAAATAGAGATAAGTTGTTTATTGATGTAGCTGGTGAGAAAATGGATTTTTGGGCATGGCATTTATATGATTTTCCGGCAATTGGGGGTCGAGTAGATTTGCGATCGGGAAGTAATTTGGAGGCTACTTTTGATATGCACGATCAGTATAGTATGTTGCAGCTAGGGCATACCAAACAGTATGTAATATCGGAATATGGAGCACAAACTCACGATTACAATAACCAGCCATGGGGCCCTTATAGAGATTGGTTGTTTCTAAGAGCGCAAAATTCTATGATGATGTCTTTTATGGAAAGGCCACAAGATATTGCAATTGCCATTCCTTTTACCATTGTTAAGGCAGAATGGGGGTTTAATCATGATAAGAATTTACCTTATGGTGCAAGATTAATGAGAAAAACAAATGAGCCCGCAAGTTATACTGGCGAATGGGTTTATACCGAAAGAGTTAAGTTTTACCAGTTATGGAAAAATGTAAAGGGAATGAGGGTCGATTCTTATGCATCCGATTTAGACATTCAGCTAGATGCTTATATAGATGGAAATAAGGGCTATGTAATCCTTAACAATCTGGAGTTTGTAGATAAGGAGATTGAGTTAGATGTATTTGATCATATTGGGGTAAAAGTAAATGCGATTCAGCAAAAGCATTTAAAATTATCTGGAGATGTTCCTGTGCTAGAAGATAAAAGTATTGCAACCAATACTACAAGCCTTACTTTAGGAGCCGGAGCTACGATGATTTTGGAATACGAATTTGAGAATAATATAACATTAAATGAAACTTCTAATGAGGTAAAGTATTATGCGGATAGTTATTTAAAATCAATCGTTGCAAACGAAAAAAATCAATTCAATATTAACAATGTCACTAAACCATCAGATTATGGTGAGGGAGTGCTAAGGGTAAGTATAGGTAGAGATCACGGGAGTGTAATTATTCCTAAAGTGTGGTTAAATGGTGTAGAGTTGGTGGTGCCAGAAGATTATAGGGGGTACAATCAAGCAGATAAGGGAAGGTTTTTTGGAACTTTAGAGATTCCTGTTTCTTACGGCTTGTTAAATACAGACAATGTTGTATCTGTAGCGTATCCAGATAACGGAGGGCATGTAAGTAGTGTTTTATTACAAGTATTTAATTTTAGTGCGAACATTAGAGAAGTAGATTTAGCGAATTTACCTGCTAATAATTATCAGATAAAGGCTGTTGGAACAACATGTCCTGGGGAAAGTAACGGTAAGATAGAGGTGAAAACGAGAGTAGGTGTAGCATACAAGGCAGAGATTACAGGGAATGGGGTTGATAGTGCGTATGATTTTAATACCACATTAACAGTTGCAGATTTGTCTGCAGGTGATTATACTGTTTCTATTGCTCCAAAAGATTTATTAGAAAATAAAACAGAGTTTGTAGTTAAGATAACAGAGGCTACTCCGGTATCCTTTACATCGGTGGTAGATAAAGTGCAAAAAAAAGTGATTTTAGAGTTAACAGGATCGGATAATTATAGGGTAAGTTTAAATGGTGTTGAGAAAAGAATATTTACAAATAAGGCGGTATTAGATTTAGAAGCGGGTTACAATAAAATAGAGGTTAAAACAGATAAAGCGTGTCAGAAAGAATTTGTAAGTAATGTTTTTCTAGAGGAAAAGTTTGAGACTAAATTTTTAGCAGCTGAAAAAACATTATTTGTTGCTGTGGATGAAGAGCATATAAATGCTACTGTTAAAATATATAATATGCTGGGGGTTCAGGTTAAGGCATTCAATTTATCTAAAACGGAATCTGTGTTGCCTGTAGGGAGCTTAAGTAAAGGATTGTATTTAATTACTTTATCTGATGAAGAAAGTTATTTGGGTACTAAAAAAGTCAGTTTTTTCTAATAGGAGCTTTAGCTCAGTATTTGTAAAGGTAGCAGGTAGGGTGTCTAGTCTGTATCTAGGTTTTTAAGTAAGCTTTATTGTTTTTTTATAGGTTGATTTTATTTATAGTTTAGTTTTAATATAGGTTGTTGATAATCAGTGGTTTGGTTTTTGTCTCCTGTGTTTTGAGAGTGAAACATACGTTTTTTTCTATTGTATAAATGTTTTTTGAGTTGTTGTTGGTTTTGTAAAGTGTTTGATTTGTAGTGGTTTAGGAATGTTTTCTAAGTCGAACTAACTAACAATTTAAATACTTTATTATGGTAAGAAAATTACTTGGAGTGGTTGCTTTTTTAGTAACTAGTTTGTCAATTGGGCAAACAACAACTTACACTATTTCTAGTGATGCAGCAGATCAATTAGTGGTCTCTAGTAATGGTTATTTTTTAAATAAAGATGGGGGAGGGGCTTTTACTACTGCCACAGTAACCATCACTTGTGTTACTGATTTTGGAGATCAGACAACGCTTGATACGTTTGATAATTACAATACTTTTTGGTTGCCAATAAAAGATGCAGCAAATGCTAACTATTTTGCAGTTTCGGGAGGATTAAAAGATTCTAATACTGCTTCCGATAATACGGTAGGGTTTGTTAGAACTAGGACTTGGGAATTAACCCAAATTGCAGTTAGTACAGCAAGTCCAGCTGCAGCTGATGGTGACTCTGGAACTGTTAAATCTTCTGGAGGACAAGCAAGAGATGGTTCTAATACTAATTTAGGTAGTATAACAAGATTTGCAAATTTTGCGATAGATATTGTGGCTTCTTATAGTGCTCCTGTTTCAGATTATTTAACAATTTCTAATGTGCAATCTACGCTAGCTACAGTAACAAGGGGTGGGGAGTTTACTATAACTTTTGATTATTCTACCAATGTAGATGTAGAGAATATGGGAGTTACTTTATATATGCATACTTCTACTACAGGTTATACGTTGGCAACAGCTGCTCCTCAGGTAATTGTACCTACAATTTCTGTTCCTAGTGAGGTAACAGATCAAGCGGGTTCGGTTGTATTAACATTTACAACAGAAGAAACTTTAGAGGCTACTACTGGTGGGCCGTATACTTTTAATGTAGAGCCATCTGCAGATTTAACTTCTCCAGATAAGTATATGTTAAGATTTTATAGAGATACAACGGACGGGAATAAAAAGTTTAGTAACGGAGCTGGAACTTCTCAGTTTATCTTTTCGGACCTTACAATTACTACTATAGAAGATGAGACTTTATCTAGCGGAGGTGTAAAAAATAGCTTAAATGTGTATCCAAACCCAACTACAGGAGTTATAAATATTCCAGATGTATCAGGAATCGTAAATATTCAAGTAGTAAATGTGTTAGGGCAAGTTGTAAAAACGGTAAAAGCGGCTAATCAAATTGATATTTCAGATGTAAATGCCGGAGTGTATATTTTGGTGTCTGATAATGGGAAGCAATTTAAGGTTGTAAAGAAATAAGTTGATTCAACTTATATATTCAATTATTATTAAGTGAGAGTAGCCTTTTGGCTACTCTTTTTCTTTGTTGAGTTATATGGTCTACATTTTTGGATGTATGCTTTTAAACACAAGAAAAGTTGATGAATATTTAAGGGCTGTTTAGTTCAAGTCTAGTGGGGTGCTTGGTCTTTATAGCTTGTAAATAGGGATATTTGATAGTTGATCAAAAAAAGTTTTAAAAATGAGTAAGAAGTATATCTTTATTGGTATTGTCTCTATGTTGTTTTTTTCTTGTGCTAATGTTGGTGCTAAAGAGAATGAAAAAGAGGTAGTAAGTGAGAATTTTAACCTAAACTGGAATTTCTTTTTAAGTGAAAAAGAGGTTGAATTCAAAGAAATTAAAAAGGAGCAGTACAAAAAGGTAAATGTACCTCATGACTGGGTTGTAGAAGGAGAATTTGATGAGTCTTTAGGGAAAGATGCATGGGCAACAGGATATATACCTAGTAAAGGGTATGGGTATTATACAAAGGAATTTGATAAAGAACTAGGCAAAGATGAGTTGGTTTATGTTCTTTTTGACGGAGTTTATAACAATGCGACTATATATATTAATGGACATGAGTTAGGGTTTCATCCTTATGGGTATTCCCCTTTTTACTTTGAGATTTCAAAGTACTTAAAGAACAATGGTAAAGGAAACGTGTTGGCGGTAAAAGTAGATCATTCTAGGTATGCAGATAGCCGTTGGTATACAGGTGCAGGTGTGTATAGAGATGTGTCATTAATATCGGATCATAAATTGCATATTCCTGTTTGGGGAACCTTTGTAACTACTCCAGAGGTGTCTAAAGAAAAGGCAAAGGTTGCTATTGATATTTCTGTAGAAAATGCATTTTTAAATGATAATGAAGTTGAGGTTGTTACCGTTGTGTTAGATGAGAACAAAAAAGAAGTAGCTAAAACTTCAGGAGTGTTAAAGGTGTTAAAATCGAGTAAGGCAGAAATTACTCAAAACTTAGTTGTTCCAAATCCAAATTTATGGGGGGTAGAAAATCCATCGTTGTATACTGCTGTTACTACAGTAATAAAAGATGGGGTAGAAGTGGATGTTTACGAAACTCGTTTTGGAATTAGAAATATAAAATTTGATGCAGATAAAGGTTTCTTCTTAAATGGAGAAAATATGAAGATTAAGGGGGTGTGTTTGCATCACGATGTTGGTTTGGTTGGAGCTGCTGTTCCTAAAGATGTTTGGAGAAGAAGGTTACAAATTTTAAAAGACGGAGGGTGTAATGCAATTCGTAGTTCTCACAATCCTGCATCTAAAGTGTTGTTAGAGGTATGTGATGAGATGGGGTTTTTAATGCAAGATGAATTTTTTGATGAGTGGGACAATCCAAAGGATAAGAGGTATAATAAGTGGGAAGAAAAAAGTACGGATTATATTACAAGAGGGTATGGAGAGCATTTTCAAGAATGGGCTCATAAGGATTTAGAGAATGTTATGTTAAGTCATAGAAATCACCCTTCTATTTTTCAGTGGAGTATAGGTAATGAGATTGAATGGACGTACAAGAGAAATGCAAAGACAACAGGTTTTTTTGATAAAATGACTTGGCAAGGGAACTATTTTTGGTCAGAACCACCTCACTCATTAGATCAGATTAGACATTTAATGAAAACGTTGCCTAGAGGAAAATACGATATCGGTAAAACGGCTCAAAAGCTATCTAAGTGGACAAAGGAGTTAGATACAACTAGACCTATTATTGCAAACTGTATTTTACCTTCTTCAAGTCATGAATCGGGTTATGCAGATGCTTTAGATATTGTTGGGTATAGCTATAGGAGAGTAATTTATGATTATGGACATAAAAACTATCCTAATAAAGTGATTATGGGAACGGAGAATGTTGCACAATACCACGAGTGGAAAGCTATTATGGAAAGGCCTTTTGTTTCTGGAACGTTTTTGTGGACAGGTGCAGATTATATGGGAGAGATTAGACAGAGTTGGCCAACAAGAGTTCAGCCTTCTGGTATGATAAATACTGCTAGTTTTCCAAAAGGTTCTTATTATATGATGCAGTCTTTATGGACAGAAGAACCAATGATTCATATGGCTACACAAACCTTAGAAAAGTCTTTGTATAAAATGGATGGAGAAAAGCTGGTTGAGAAAAAGAAGGATGGGTGGAAACATTATTTATGGAGATGGCAAGATGTAAATGAACATTGGAACTATAAAAAAGATGAGAATGTAGTTGTAGAAATCTATTCTAACTGTGATGAATTGGAGTTGTTTTTAGATGGAGCTTCTCTAGGAAAACAAGAGTTGGCAAAAACAGTAGGGCATATTTACAAATGGGTGTTGCCTTTTAAAGAGGGAACATTAGTAGCAAAAGGTCTTAAAGATGGAAAAGAAATAGAGTCTAGGTTAATGACTGCTGATAAACCTACAATGGTTGTATTAAGTGCCGATAGAGAAACGATACAAGCCAATAACAAAGATGTTGTGCATGTGGTAGCAGAGTTGGTAGATACTAAAGGGCATCCGGTAAAGTATGAGAATAAAGAGGTTGTTTTCTCTGTAGGTGCAGGAGCTAAGATATTAGGTGTAGATAATGGTTGGAAAAATAGTACTCAGAAATTCCAATCTAACAAAGGAACTACACACAATGGTAAAATATTGTTAATTGTTCAGGCTAAGGATAAAGCAGGTTTGCTTACAATTAAAGCAAGTGGTGCAGGTTTAGAGGGAGATGAAATTCAGGTTGCAATAAACTAACCATAAGCAGCGAGTTAAAAAAAGAGCCCTACATAAAGTAAAGTAGGGCTTTTTTTGGCACTAAACCATAAAGTGTGTAAGTTCTAAAAACAGGGTTTGAAGATGTTCAAACCCTGTTTTTTTGTTTAATTATTAATTTTACACTTTATGAAACCAGAAGACTTATTAAACGACGACTTTTTAAAGCAATTCAAAACGGGCGATGAATTGAGTAATTTTTTAGCCAAGATTCAAAAAAGAGGAATTGAAAAAATGTTAGAGGGAGAATTAGATGCTCACCTAGACTATGACAAACACCAAACTTCTCTAAGTGATAATACACGTAACGGCTACTCCAAAAAGAAAATCAAAACTAGTTTAGGGGAATCTGAAATCACAGTTCCAAGAGATAGAGACGGTAGTTTTAACCCTATGATTGTAAAGAAGAGACAAAATACTTTAGATGGTGTAGAAAACATCATTATTAGCCTCTATGCCAAAGGGATGTCCGTATCTGATATTGAACAACAAGTCTTAGAGCTTTATGATTTCAATATCTCTAGTTCTGCTATATCTCGAATTACAGATAAAATCAACTCAGATATCGTTGCTTGGAAAAACAGACCTTTAGACCCTTGCTATTTGATTGTTTGGATGGATGGAATTGTATTTAAAGTTCGAGAAAACTCAAAAATCATCAACAAGACCATCTATATAGCTGTGGGATTGAAAACCAATGGTAAAAAAGAAGTACTAGGTTTATGGTTAGGTAAGAATGAATCTTCCGCTTTTTGGATGACGGTTTTAACTGATATCAAAGCTAGAGGAACTCAGGATATTTTAATCACAGCTACGGACAATCTAAATGGATTTACAGATACTATAAAGACCGTATTCCCTGAATCGGTAACTCAAATATGTGTGGTACACCAAATTAGAAACTCTTGTAAATATGTGGTCTGGAAAGATAGAAAAGTGTTTTCTAAAGATATGAAAGAAATCTATACAGCTCCTACTAAAGAGGCAGCCAAAGCTGCTTTAGAAGACTTTAAGCAGAAGTGGAACTCTAAGTACTCCTATGCTATTAAAAGTTGGGAAAACAACTGGGATGAACTAACTGTGTTCTTTGACTTCCCTGTAGAGATTAGAACTATTATTTACACTACTAATCTTATTGAAAACTTAAATGGAAAAATTAGAAAGTATACCAAAAATAAACTCTCATACCCAACCGATGATGCAGTAATTAAATCCGTGTTTTTAGCTTTAAGAGAATCAACTAAAAAATGGACGATGCCTATCAGAAATTGGGGAGTAATACTAAACCAGTTTTTAGCTATATTTGAAAATAGGATCCAGCTATAAGTAGCTAAACCCTATTTTTAGAACTTACACAAATTAAGGGACAGTGTCCTTTTTTTAAATGTTATTTATAAAGTCTGATAGATTGTCGTTTCGTTCCAATCCAATCTTTTTTCTAATCCTGTATCTAGAGGTATGTACACTTTCAATAGAAATACCTAAGAGAGAAGACATTTCTTTGCTAGAGAAGTTTAATTTAATCAAAGAACAAACTTTTAAGTCTGTAGGGCCAAGATTTGGGTACTTTGCTTTTAATTTATCAAAGAAATTTTCATTAATATCAATAAATCTAGCTTCAAATTCTTGCCAGTTATTTGTAGGGTTGGTGGTTGCAGACTTTACCATATTTCTAATGGTTCTAAGATCTGTTTTTTCGTTTGTGTTAGATAATTTTTTTTCCAACTGGTTAATAAACTCTTCTTTCTCTATCAATTGCAGTGCAGAGGAAGTAAGTTCTTTGTTTTTTACGTCTATAATTTCTTTTTGCTTTTCTAATTCAACTTTTTGTTTTTCTCCAATCAAAACTTTTTCACTCTGGTGTTTAAGTCTAAGGTTTCTTATAAATACAAAGCCAAATAGTACTATAAAAATTAGAGAACCTAAAAGAATAACTTGTTTTAGGATATTAATAGAATGCTGATTTTCTAGTTCTTTTAATTTGTTTTGATGCGCTTCTAAAACTTGTTTCTCTTTTTCTATTCTGTAACGGTCTTTTAACGCAAAAAGATCTTTGTTACTGTTACTTTTACTACCAAATATTTTTTGATTTAAAACTTTAGCTCTATTGTTAAAAGCGTAGGCTTTTTTAAAACGATTGGTTTTTACATAAATCTGAGTTAGGTCCTCGTAGTTGTATAGTTCGTAGTTTTTGTGGTTTTTATACTCGTTTAGGTATTCTAAAGACTTTAAAAACGCGGCTTCACTTTTTTGATATTCCCTTTTTCTTTTATGTATTTTACCTATTATATTGTAGATTACAATTAGGTAGCTTTTGTTTTCATTTTCAAAAAAGTCTTTACATTCTAAAATTAATTTTTCGCCTTCCTCTAAGTCGTCTTCATGAAAGGCTAAAAAGCAAGCACGTTCTACTTCTAGATAGTAATTTTTCTTAGAATCATTTATTTTTTGATACATAATATTACAGCTGTCTAGATATTGCTTGGCTCTTTTTATGTTTTTTTGAATTCTATAAAAACGAGTTAATGCGACATAGTTTCCTAAAATATATCTGTTTTTAGCTTTGTTTGCATCAGGAAAACTTTTGTTGATATTTAAAGAAATGCTGTAGTGCTTTAAAGCCAAGCTGTCTCTCTCGTAAAAACTATACAAGAAAGCCAGATCTTGATGAATTCTAGCTTGCCATCTTTTAGAGTTTGTTTTTTCAGCAATCAGTAATGCTTTCCAGTAATTATCGTAAGACTTATTGTAGTTGGTTTGGTGATTGTAGATCTTAGACATGGCTGCCAAAGAGCGTATCATTGCAGTTGAGTCTTTCTTTTTAGTCCAGTACTCTAAGCTTTTTTGGTAATTGGTAAGAGCCCCTTGTAAATTGGTGTTCTTTAAAGTTTCAGCTATTTTAAAATAAGGATCTTTGTTTTTTAAAGATTGAGTCCATCCGTGTTGAATACTGAAAAGGGTGTAAAGTAATATAATGAATAATTTAATTTTCATTTTCTAGTATTGATAATATATAAAAAGGGAAAGAATCGTTCAAATATACTAAATGGTATCGATTATGAGCTTTTAGAAATCGAAGATTTTGTTGAAAAGCGATTGTATTGATGTTATTTTTAGTAATAAAGTTTAAAAATCCAGTTTTTATTGAGCTGCTGTCTTTTTGATTTTTTCTATTGCAAGCTACAATAGAGACTTATTGTTTGGTAAATAATCTTATTTTTGTGTTTTTACAAAATCATTTATGGCGATAGAAGAGAAGTCTGAAGGAAAACCAAATTATAGTGTACCTAACTTAGAAAGAGGGTTAATGATAATTGAATTGTTAGCTACTAAAAAGGGAGGGTTGACTTTGGCGGAGATTATAGAGTCATTAGATATTACAAAGACTTCGGCTTTTAGAGTTGTAAATACATTAATTTACAAGAACTACTTACAGAAAAACGAAACAACCAAAAAAGTAACATTATCAAGAAAGCTACTAACATTAGGAATTTCATCAATTAATGAACAAAGTATTGTAGAGGCTTCTTTAGATGTAATGCGAGCTTTAAGAGATGAATTAAAAGAGTCTGTAATGCTAGGTGCAATACTTGGAGACAATGGTACTATTTTAGAACAGGTGGCTTCATCATATCCTGTAAAACTATTTGTAGAACAAGGAACTCAGTTTACGTTGCATAGTTCTGTGGGAGGAAAGTCTATATTGGCTTATCTACCCGAAGAAGAAATGAATGAGATTGTAAACAATATGGGCTTTGAAAGTTATACAGAAAACACAGTAACCTCTAAAGAGGTTTATAAGGAGCAGTTAAAAAATGTGAAAAAAACAGGCTATGCTGTAGATTACGGAGAAGATATTCAAGGGATCAATTGTGTAGGAGCTCCAATTTTTAACGAACATGGTTATCCGGTGGCTGCTATTTGGATAACGGCACCGCATGGTCGCTTACCTTCAAAATTATTCGATAAAAAAGGAAAGATTGTAGCTAAATACGCCAAAGAGATTTCTTCAAAGCTAGGTTATGTAGTGTACTAGAATAAAACTGAACACATGCCAATAAAGCTCTTTAGAGTGGATTTTTCCATCGCTAAGGAGCTTTATTAGTTTCTTAAGGTCAGTTTGTTAGCCTAATCTATTGCGAGAACCTCATAATTTCTAATGTCTAATTAATATTTAGATTTTTTTTTAAGACTAAAAGTAAATTATTTACAATTTATTGTATATTTGTTTCAAATAAGAAACTAGTTTCGTATTTGAAACTTACATACATAGTCAAGATGAGAGCAACAGTTTATGAAGGTAATAAAACCTTTAATGTAGTCGAAAAAGAAATTGAACAACCAAAAGCAGGAGAAGTAAGAATTAAAGTAGCTTACTCTGGAGTTTGTGGAACAGATGTACACATCTATCATGGAATGATGGATAAGCGTGTAGATATTCCTCAGACAATCGGACACGAAATGTCTGGAACTATCGATGCCGTTGGAGAAGGTGTAGAAGGATTTGCAGCAGGAGATAAGGTAGTTGTTCGTCCTTTAGACGATACAAAGGCAAAGCCATCAGACAAAGGATTTAACCACATTTGTGAAGAGTTAAACTTTATTGGTATTGATAGTGCAGGTTCTATGCAACAATACTGGAATGTACCAGCTTTTACATTGCACAAATTACAAGAAACTACAGATTTAAAATTGGCTGCTTTAATAGAGCCGTTATCAGTAGCAACTCACGATGTACGTTTAAGTGGATTGGTAAAAGGTGAAACTGCTGTTGTTTTAGGTGGTGGACCAATTGGATTATTAGTAGCAATGGTTGCTAAAGAAGTAGGAGCGCAAGTAATTATTTCTGAGGTAAACCCTACTCGTATTGCCAAAGCTAAAGAATTAGGTTTTGATGCTGTAAGTCCTTTAGAAGTAGATTTAGTAGAGTACGTTAAGAGCAAGACAGAAGATAGAAGAGCAGATGTTGTTTTTGAAGTAGCTGGAGTGCAGCCTGCTTTAGATGTAATGTGCGAGGTTGCAGGAATTCGTGGTAGAATTGTAATGGTTGCTATTCACGGAGTTAAGAAAGAGATTGATTTATTTAAATTCTTCTGGAAAGAGTTAAAATTAATTGGAGCTCGTGTATACGAAAGAGAAGATTACGAAAAGTCAATCCGTTTAATTACAGAAAACGAATTACCATTCGAACAAATGATTACGGATGTTCAGCCATTAAGTAACATTCAACAAGTATTTGAAAATATAGACAATAATCCTGATGGATTAAAAGTATTAATGGACTGTCAATTATAATCATAAGAGAAAGATGAGATTGACTAAGTTCTTAGCGCTTTTGGCTATTGTTCCAGCTTTAACTTTCGCTCAAAAAGTAGAGAAGAAGTGGTTAGACACTTCTCTCTCTTTTGAGGAGAGAATCAATGCTTTGGTAAACTCTATGACATTGAGTGAGAAAATTGCTCAGTTGGATAGTGGTAGTCCAGAGATTGGGAGGTTAAATGTGCCTGAATATAACTGGTGGAATGAGGCATTGCATGGAGTTGCCAGAAATGGTAAGTCTACCGTGTTTCCTCAAGCTATTGGTTTGGCTGCAACTTTTGATCCTGAATTGGCACAAAATGTAGCAACAGCAATTTCTGATGAGGCTAGGGCTAAGTTTAATATTTCTATAGCAAATGGAAATAGAGGACAATATGCAGGTTTAACTTTTTGGACTCCTAACGTAAATATCTTTAGAGATCCAAGATGGGGAAGAGGACAAGAAACGTATGGAGAGGATCCTTATTTAACTTCTAAAATGGGAGTTGCCTTTGTAAAAGGTTTACAAGGAGATCATCCTAAGTATTTAAAGTCTGCAGCTTGTGCTAAGCATTATGCGGTTCATTCTGGACCAGAAGAATTAAGACATCATTTTAATGCAGTTCCTTCTAAAAAGGATTTGTATGAGACCTATTTACCTGCTTTTGAAGCTTTGGTAAAAGAGGGAAATGTTGAGGGAGTTATGTCTGCTTACAATGCAGTTTATGGAGTGCCTGCTGGAAGTAGTGAATTCTTATTAAAAGAAACACTAAGAAATAGCTGGGGATTTGATGGATACATTGTTTCTGATTGTGGGGCTTTAGGAGATATTTTTAAAGGGCACAAACAAGTAAAAACAATGCCAGAAGCTGCTGCAGTAGCATTAAAAGCAGGAGTGAATTTAAACTGTGGTTTTGTGTATGATAATGCTTTGGAAAAAGCAGTGAATCAAGGTTTGGTTTCAGAAAAGTTGGTAGATGCCAGATTAAAACAGTTGTTAAAAACTCGTTTTAAACTAGGTTTCTTCGATCCAAAAGATGACAATCCTTACAATGCAATTCCTACAAGTGTAATTCATTCTGATGATAATGTAGCTTTGGCAAGAAAAACGGCTCAGAAGTCTATTGTTTTATTAAAGAACGATAACAATACATTACCCTTAGATAAAAATATTAAGGTACCATATGTAACAGGGCCATTTGCATCATCTAGCGATGTGTTATTGGCAAATTACTATGGAATGACAACCAATTTAGTATCTGTTTTAGAAGGAATTTCTGATAAAGTTTCTTTAGGAACTTCGTTAAATTATAGAATGGGAGCTTTGCCATTTAATAAAAACGTAAATCCTAAAAACTGGGCACCTAACGTTGCAAAAACTGCAGATGCAGTAATAGCGGTAGTTGGATTGTCTGCGGACTTTGAAGGGGAAGAAGTAGATGCTATTGCATCGCCTAATAAAGGAGATAAAAAAGATTTAAAATTACCACAAAATCAAATAGACTACATAAAAGAAATGGCTGCCAAAAAGAAAGGGCCGTTAATTTTAGTAGTAGCTACAGGTAGTGCAGTTGCTTTAGGAGAATTGTACGATTTAGCCGATGCGATTGTCTTAATGTGGTATCCTGGAGAGCAAGGAGGAAATGCTGTTGCAGATGTTTTATTTGGAGATATTTCTCCATCTGGACACTTGCCAATAACCTTCCCTAAGTCTATAGACCAATTGCCTCCTTTTGAAGATTATAGTATGGAAGGTAGAACGTACAAATACATGGAAAAGGAACCTTTGTTTCCTTTCGGTTTTGGACTTTCTTACACCAACTTTAAGTATTCAGACATTATTGTTTCTAAAACAAAAATTAGAAAGAAAGACCAATTTACAGTTTCATGTGCTGTTGCAAACAACGGAAATATGGACAGTGAAGAGGTAGTACAATTGTACTTAGTTCCTTTAAATAAAGAAGAAGGATTGCCTAAGTACAAGTTGTTGAAGTTTAAGAGGACTAACATTCAGAAAAATACAACTACTAAAGTTTCATTTAATCTAAATGCCAAAGACTTATTCCAAGTAAACAAAGAGGGAAAGAAAACTTGGATAAAGGGGAAATATAAATTGGTTGTGGCCAATTCATTACCTAGTCAAAGGAGTCAAGATTTAGGAGCAACTGCACCAATTTCAACAACTGTAGAATTTAAATAACATCAAAATAAACAAAATCAAAAATGAGTATTTTAAATAAGTTTAGCTTAGAAGGAAAAACTGCCTTAGTTACAGGATGTAAAAGAGGTATTGGAAAAGCAATGGCTGTTGGTTTAGCGGAAGCTGGAGCAAATGTTATTGGAGTTTCTGCATCTTTAGAATTAAGCGGAAGCCAAGTAGAAAAAGAAGTTACTGCTACAGGGAGAACTTTTAAAGCTTATCAGTGTGATTTTTCTGATAGAAAATCATTATATGCTTTTATTGCAGCCGTAAAAGGAGATTTTCCACAAATAGACATTTTAGTAAACAACGCTGGAACTATTTTAAGAACTCCAGCTGCTGAACACCCAGATGAAATGTGGGATAAGGTAATTGAAGTAAATCAAAATGCTCAATTTATTTTAACAAGAGAGATTGGAAAAGAAATGGTAGCTAGAGGATCTGGAAAAGTAATCTTTACAGCATCATTATTAACATTCCAAGGAGGGATTACTGTGCCAGGATATGCAGCTAGTAAAGGAGCTGTTGGTCAGTTAACAATGGCATTTGCTAACGAATGGGCTGGTAAAGGAGTAAATGTAAATGCAATTGCACCAGGATATATTGCTACAGATAACACAGAAGCTTTAAGAAACGATGCTGTAAGATCAGAATCTATTTTATCTCGTATTCCTGCTGGAAGATGGGGAGAAGCAACAGATTTTGCAGGTCCAACAGTATTTTTAGCATCAGAAGCTGCAGCGTACATGCACGGAAGCATCACGTTGGTAGACGGTGGATGGATGGGTAGATAATCATAAATTAAGTTAACCTAAAAAAGAAAAACATGTCACAAGTAAAAGAATATCAGTTATTTATTAACGGTGAGTGGAAAACTTCAACTTCTGGAGAAACTATCGATATCGTAAGTCCATCTACAGAAGAAATAGTAGCAAAAGTTCAAAACGGAACTGCAGAAGAAGCTTTAGAGGCTTTGGAAGCTGCTGATGCTGCTCAAAAAGAGTGGAAAAAATTTACAGCTAGAGAACGTGCAGATTTATTATTCAAATTAGCAGATGAAATAGATGCTAATAACGAGCGTTTAGCAGTATTGTTAACTAAAGAACAAGGTAAATTATTAAAAGTTGCTCGTTTTGAAGTTACGGTAACAGCATCTTTTATTAGATATGCTGCAGAAGGAGCTCGTAGAATAGAAGGAGATATTTTGCCTTCAGACAATCCGAATGAACAAATTTGGATTCAAAAAATTCCTAAGGGAGTAGTAGTTGCAATTACTGCATGGAACTTCCCATTGGCATTGGCAGGAAGAAAATTAGGTCCAGCTTTAGTAACAGGAAATACTATTGTAATTAAGCCTACATCTGAAACTCCATTGGCAACTTTAGAGTTAGGAGATTTAGCAAATAAAGTTGGAATTCCAAAAGGAGTTATCAATATTTTAACTGGACCAGGTAGAGCAATGGGTAACGCTTTAGTTGAAAGTCCAATTACTAAAATGATTACAATGACTGGTTCTACGCCTGTAGGACAAAGTATTGCACGTGCAGCAGCAAACAACTTAACACACGTTCAGTTAGAGTTGGGAGGTAAAGCTCCATTTATAGCATTTGCTGATGCTGATATTGATGCAGCTGTAGATGCAGCATTACATTCTCGTTTTGACAACTGTGGACAGGTTTGTACTTGTAACGAGCGTATGTATATCCATGAAGATATTTACGATGTATTTATGGAGAAATTCTTAGCTAAGGTTGCAGATATTAAAGTGGGTGACCCAATGTTAGAAGAAACTGACATGGGACCAAAAGTAAATGCAAATGAGTTAAAGCATATGGAGCATTTAGTAGAAGTTTCTGTTAAAGAAGGAGCTACTATTGCAGCAGGAGGTAAACGTCCAGAAGGAGCTGAATTTGAAAAAGGTTTCTGGTTTGAACCAACTGTATTAACAGATGTAACTCAGGATATGACAATTGTTCACGAAGAGTCTTTTGGACCAATTTTACCAGTATTAAAGTTTAGTTCTTTTGATGAGGTAGTTGGATATGCAAACGACTGTGAGTATGGATTAGCTGCAATGGTATTTACTAACGACATGAACACGATTATGAAGTGTAACGATGAGTTAGAATACGGTGAAATCTATGTGAACAGAGGTCACGGTGAACAACACCAAGGTTTCCACAACGGATACAAATTGTCTGGTTCAGGAGGTGAAGATGGAAAGTACGGATTTGAGCAGTACTTAGAGAAAAAGACATTCTACGTAAGACACAAAGCTTAATTGGTTTTTTTTAGAGGGCAAGGGGCATTGGTTTTCTATTTTTTGGTTTATAGTTTTTCCAATGACCTCTCTGCTCTTTTTTATTTTTTAAAGAAAAGATTATGAGTACAAATATTGCAAAAATAGAAACTCAGTTGTTTACAGTGCCATTACCAGAGGTAATGTCGGATGCGAAACACGGAGATCATTATCATTTTGAATTGGTAACTGTTACCATTACATTAGAAGATGGTAGCGAAGGTACAGGTTACACATATACTGGAGGAAAAGGAGGAACTGCCATTAAAGCAATGGTGGAGAACGATTTTGGAGTATTGGTAGGAAAAGACGGAACAGATGTAGAAGGTATTTACGATTTCTTAGAGTGGCACATTCACTACGTAGGACGTGGAGGAATTGCTTCTTTTGCTATTTCTGCTGTGGATATCGCATTATGGGATATTCGTTGTAAAAAAGCTGGAGAACCTTTATGGAAAATGGCTGGTGGGCATGGAAATACATGTAAAGCATACTGTGGGGGAATTGACTTAATGTTCCCTATTGAAAAGCTATTAGGTAACATGAAAGGTTATTTAGAAGCTGGATTCAATGCCGTTAAGATTAAAATTGGACGTGAAAATCTAGAAGAAGATTTAGAGCGTATTAAAGCAGTACGTGAATATATTGGACCCGATGTAACTTTTATGGTAGATGCTAATTACTCTATGACAGTAGAGAAGGCAATAAAAGCGATTGAAGGTTTTAAACAATACGATATTACTTGGTTTGAGGAACCAATTATTCCAGACAATTACAAAGGGTTTGGAGAAATTGCAGATGCAACCGGATTCCCATTAGCAATGGGTGAAAACTTACACACAATCCACGAATTTGAGTATGCAATGGATCAGGCAAAATTATCTTTTGTACAGCCAGATGCCTCTAACTGTGGTGGAGTAACAGGATGGTTAGCTGCTGCTAGATTAGCAGATAAACATGGAATTCCTGCATGTTCTCATGGAATGCAAGAGTTACACGTAAGTTTAGTGTCTTCTCAACCTAACTCAGGATGGTTAGAAGTACATAGTTTCCCTATAGATCAATATACAACTAGACCATTGGTAGTAGAAAATCATAGAGCAGTAGCTCCAGATTATCCAGGTGTAGGTGTAATTTTTGACTGGGAGAAGCTAGCTCCTTACAAGATGTAAGACCCTTAAAAATTCTCATACAAATAACGAGGAGCTAATCTTCCTCGTTATTTGTAAATCAATACTAACCTTATTAATAACCTATGAAAATTCAATCATCAGTATTTGGAAAAATAGAAGATCAACAAATAGATCTTTATACATTAGAGAATGATAATGGAATGACTGTTAAAATCACAACTTATGGTGCTACAGTTACTTCAATTCAGACTCCAGACAAAGACGGAAATATAGAAGAAATCACTTGTGGTTTTGATACTTTAGAAGGCTATTTTTCTGAAGAATACAAAGCAAATTCGCCATACTTTGGAGGAACTGTAGGAAGATATTGTTCTCAAATTAAAGATGCAAAGTTCACTTTAAATGGAGAAGAATATTCATTGGCATCTAATTGTGGTCCTAACAACTTACATGGAGGGACTGTTGGATTTGATAAAAGTATTTGGTCTGCCAAAGCAATTGAAAACGGTGTTGAATTTTCATTATATAGTAAAGATTTAGAGGAAGGATTTCCAGGGAATGTAGAAGTAGTAGTTACTTACACTTTGTCTAATGAGAATGAATTAAAGATTGATTACAAAGCGACTCCAGATAAAGATACTCCGTTGGCAATGACAAATCATACCTACTTTAACTTGAATGGATTCAAGTCTAATGTAGAGTGTCATACAGCTCAAGTAAATGCATCAAAAAAACAAGTTTGGGACGAAACGGGTGCAGCTACAGGAGAAAATGTAAGCATAGAAGGACAAGTTGATGATTTAAGAGAACCAAAGCGAATTGGAGACGTACACGAAGCAATGGGAGATGGTTTTGAACATTTCTATGTATTGGATGAAGCGAATTTTGACTTAAAAGAATTTGCACAAGTAGCTTGTCCAAAATCGGGTCGTTCTTTAACGGTTTCTACTACAGAAGTAGGAATGTTATTATACACAGGAAAATATACTTCGGACGATTTAAAACGTGAAAACGGATTACAATACGGTAAGTATAGAGGTTTCTGTTGTGAAGCACATCGTTTTCCAAATGGACCAAATATTGATGCTCCAAAAGCAATTACTAAGGCCGGAGAAGAATTTACAAGTACAACCATCTTTAAGCTTGGATGGTAATTTTATTAACAACTAAATAATTAAAAAATGATTACAGGTGTTTTATTTGCCATATTAGCTGGTTTATTACTAGGGTTATATGCATTACCAGAAAAATTCACAAAAGACTTTGAGTTTGAGAATACATGGAGTATGTTCTTTGCTATCAACACTTTTGTGGTTCCTAACATTGCTGCCTTCTTGTTAATTGATGGATTTGCAGATATATTAGGAGAAATTCCATCTGGAGCATTAATTACAATGATTGTATGTAGTATCCTTTGGGGTATTGGTGCAATGATGTGGGGAAAAGCAATCAATTATATTGGACTATCATTAGGTTTTTCAATCTTTATTGGAACTATTATATTGGTAGGTTCTTTGTTACCATTCATTCAGGTAGGTTTACCAAAGCCAAATGTTTTAACTACAATTTTAGCTGGTTTAGCAGTAGTATTGGTTGGAGTTATGGCCAATGGTAGAGCTGGAATCATCCGTCAGAAAGATGAAGATGGAGCTGCGGCAGAAGGAGAGAAAAAAGGTGGTTCTATGATTACAGGAATTTTAATTGCTATTGTAGGAGGTTTATTAGCTACCGGATTTAGTTACGCATATGCTGCGGGTGGAGAAATTATAGATACAGCTTCACAGGCAAGAGGTAATGCTCCTTGGAAAAGTGCTATTGCAGTTATGTATGTAATTTACATGGCTGGAGGTGTTGCTATTGCTGCTTATTTTGCACAACAATTAACCGCTAAGAAATTATGGGGTAAATTTAAGACTCCAAACTTAGGTAAGAATATTGTGTTAACAACCATTATGGGAGTTTTTAACTTTGCAGCCTCTGTAGTTTTTGCTTACGCAGGATTTAAATTAGGTAAAGAATTAGGAGGAAGTGTTGGTTATGCAATATTTAACACTTCTTGTGTTGTTACAGCTATAATTAGTGGGTTAATTACTAAAGAATGGGCTAAAGCTTCTGGAAAAGCAAAAGGTTCTTTGTATTTAGGATTGGCTTGTATGGTAATTGGAATTGTTATTATTGCTTATTCTAATACATTAGCTTAATAAAATTAAAATAATACAAATAAATGAGACTGTAGTAGCAGTTGCATTGCGAACTGTCTGCTATCTTAAATAGCAGACAGTTTGGTTTATATATAAAAAAAGAAATGAAACCAACAGAAGAACAATTAGATTTTTTAGGGATTACAAATGCAGATAAGTTAAGTGCAGCATCTAAAAGAGCATTGCTTTGGGATGAGGAATTGGTAAGAGGTAACGACTGGTTTTTTACCTATAAAGAACACGAATTAAAAGGAGATTTAGCTTACGAAGAAGGTGTGGTAAGAAGAGATCCTAGTGGGGTTATAAAACACGATGGTAAATTTTACGTATGGTATTCTAAATCTGTAGGAGCTACAGATGGTTTTGCCGGTGATATAGAAAACGATAAAGTTTTTCCGTGGGATAGATGTGATATTTGGTATGCTACTTCCGAAGATGGATTAACGTGGAAAGAAGAAGGAGTTGCAGTAGCTAGAGGTGAAAAAGGTGCTTATGATGATCGTTCTGTGTTTACTGTAGAAATTATGGAACACGAAGGAAAGTACTATTTAAGTTACCAAACTATTGGAGGGCATTATACGGTAAGAGTAAAAAACCAAGTAGGATTGGCTTGGTCTGATTCTCCAAATGGACCTTGGACAAAGAGTGAGGAGCCTATTTTAAGTCCGGCTGAAAATGGAATTTGGAAAGGAGAAGAACAAGATCGATTTGCTGTTATTAAGAAAGGAGACTTTGATTCTCATAAGGTACACGATCCTTGTATTGTTCCATATAATGGAAAGTTCTATTTATACTATAAAGGAGAACAAATGGGAGAAGCTATTACTTTTGGAGGTCGTCAAATTAGACACGGAGTAGCTATTGCCGACAATCCAAAAGGTCCTTATATTAAATCTGATTACAACCCAATTTCTAATAGTGGACATGAAATATGCGTTTGGCCTTACAATGGTGGAATTGCTTCATTAATCACAACAGATGGTCCAGAAAAGAATACGGTTCAGTGGTCTCCAGATGGAATTAATTTTGATATTAAGGCTGTTGTAAAAGGAGCTCCACATGCAATTGGTTTAAATAGAACTGCGGATAATGAAAAAGAACCAACAGAAGTTTTACGTTGGGGATTAACGCATGAATATGTTTCTTATGATTACCAATGTATTAAAGGTTTTACTACCGAAAGAATGGAAAAACATACTGCTAAAGGAGAGGTAAAAGGGAAAGATATTTCTATAGACGATCAGAGATAAAATATATTTATTTTAAAAAGAGGCCTCGTATTTACGAGGTCTTTTTTGTTTGTATGATGGTCGGATTTGTTGTTTTAAAGATGTTGTGTTTATTGTAGTTTAGGGGTTGTTAAAGTCGTTTTAGTGTTTCTGTGTGGGTGATAAAAATCATTGTTTTGATTTGTCAACTTTTGAAACTTTATCTAGACGAAAAATTAAATGAATTTTCAATTACAATTATATCATATGGAACAAATAATAAAAAAGAAATTATTAGTACTGTGTTGTTTGCTGTTAGGCCTATTTGGTTACGCACAACCAGGTACTATCAACAATCATAACGAAAACAGTCAGCTGGTAAGAGATTTTAGTGGGTATCAGTGGAAGATGAAAATGATGTTGCCTGGTGAGGGAGTAAAACAAGGTTTACATGAGTTACCTCCAGAGGATATTGAAACTTTGGTATGGAATTCTGCTAAAATACCCGGAGATGTGTATACGGATTTATGGAAAGCGGGTGCTATTGAAGATCCTTATTTTGGTAGAAATAGTGTAAAAGCGCAATGGGTAATGCAATACGAATGGTGGTATTCGTATCAATTTAATGTAACTGAAGACATTGGAGATAATATAGCCCGTTTGGATTTTGACGGTGTAGATTATGCCTGTGATGTTTGGTTAAATGGAGTTTATTTAGGAAGCCATAAAGGGGCATTTTCATCGTTTTCTTTTGATGTGAATCATGCCATTAGAACCTCAAAAAAACATTTAAAAAGCAAAAACTTATTAATGATTAGATTGGCACCACCTCCGCAGGTGAATGCTAAAGTAGCTGGGAAAAAAACACCGTGGTTTGGAGATTATTGGAGAGATTTAGTTCCTTTTGGTATTTACAGACCTATAAAGCTGGTTACTACAGGACGATCTAGAATTACAGATGTATATGTAAATACAAAAATAAATAAAAATAAATCAGCATCTGCAGGTTTAGAAATAGAGGTAGAAAATACCACATCTAAACCAAAACAAATGTTTTTTGTTGGAACCATAGAGGGAAAAAACTTTAAGAGTAAGAAAATAAAGTTCGAATTTTCTAAACAGGTGTTACCAGGAAAACACGTAGTAAAAGAAAAAATCAATATAAAAAATGCTAAGCTTTGGTGGCCTTGGGATTTAGGGAAACCAAATTTATACAAAGCAAAAATATCTTTAAAAGAGAATAACATCAACCAAGATTTTTCTGAAACGACTTTTGGAATTAGAGAGGTAACCATGAAATGGAATCCAGGTTTTAGTAGAGACGAGGTTAGTTTTCCAAGGACTACAGTTATTAATGGAAAATCTATTTTTATTCGTTCTGCTTGTTGGGGTGGACCGCCAGATATTTTTGTAGGAAGAACATCAGAAGAAAAATACAAAAGATTGATAAAATTAGCCAAAGAAGCGAATATGAACAATATTAGAATCTTTGGATGGCACCCACCAGAAATTCCAATTTTTTACAAATTATGTGATGAGGCAGGAATTACGGTTTGGCAAGATATTATTCCATTAGGAACGGGGAATTTACCTAGAGAGAAAGAGGCTTTAGAAGCAATTTTTGTAGAGGGAGAAAAGGTAATTACAGAAAGAAGAAATCACCCATCTTTAATTATGATGGAAGGTGGAGAAGAAATGCTATTAAGAGCCTCTGATGCAAAGTTTACAAGAGACTTTTTAGAAACCTTGGGGAAGAGATTACAAGCAAAAGCAAACTTGCCATATGTGCCAGATTCTCCATTAACCTGTGAGGTTTCTAGAGAGGCTGGTTACAAACCGAAGGAGGCAGTACATGCATTACGATACTTTTATGGAATGGGACATTTACCAATGGAGGAATGGTATGCTGGACTAGATTTTCCAATTGTGCCAGAATATGCAATTACATCGGTACCAAATGTAGAGAGTTTGCAAAAGTTTATTCCTAAAGATGAATTGTGGACTCCTGGAGTAAGCTGGGGACACCATTGGGCAGATTTGGATAGATTAAGAATACAAAATTTCGACACTTTTGGAGAAGAAAGAACAGGTTCTTTACAAGAGTTTGTAGATGCAACACAAGATGCGCAGGGGATTATTTTTCAATTGGGGATAGAACATTTTAGAAGAAGAAAACCAGTAACAAGCGGAATAGCTTTATGTCATTTTATTACGTATTGGCCAGATATGAAATGGGGAATTGTAGACAATTATACCAAACCAAAACGTTCTTATGAGTTTGTAAAAACTGCTTATCAACCTACTTTGATCAATTTAAAATTTGATAAGAGAAGATGGAAGAACAACGAAGCGTTTAAGGGAGAAATATGGGTGGTAAATGATCTCTATAAATCTTTTAAAAATTGTAAAGGAACTTATATCTTTAAAGATGATGAAGGGAATGTTTTAAGTAAAGAATCTTTTGATGTAAATACTATTAAAGAAAATAGTTCGGCTAAAATTATTAGTATTAAAGAGGATGTCTTAAGAAAAGTAAAGAAGTATTTCTATGTTACATTGGAATTAAAAGATAAAAAAGGAGAGGTTCTTTCTACCAATGAGTATATGTTGTTAATTGGAGATCAGAAAAAAGCGGCTGCTAAATTTAAGAAGATGGGAGCAGAGGTAAGAGAGCGAAATAGAAAATATACTTACGGAAATTATTATAGATTCTTTGATAAATATTCTGGGGATAATAAAGGAGAACTAGATAGTAAAACAGATAAAATAGAAACAAGAGGTTTTAAATAAAAGGTGTAATAGATGATTAAATTTAGAGTAGTAATCTTTGGTTTTTTGTTGGTGTTAGGTGCGTGTAAAAGCCAAAATACAGCAGAAAAGAAAGAAGTTTATAAGGCAGATTGGGAGTCTTTAAAACAACATAAAACACCCAAATGGTTTTTAGATGCAAAGTTTGGGATCTACTGTCACTGGGGACCTTATTCTGTGCCAGCTTTTGAGACCGAATGGTATTCTCATCATATGTATGTAAATAAAGACAATCCAGAAGCCAAAAGTGCAAGATCAAAACGCATTCATAAACATCATGTAGAAAAGTATGGTACGTTAGATAAGTTTGGATACAAAGATTTTATTCCCATGTTTAAAGCCGAAAAATTTGACCCTGCTGAGTGGGCAGATTTGTTTGAGAAATCTGGAGCTAAGTTTGCCGGACCTGTTTCTGAACACGCAGATGGGTTTGCGATGTGGGATAGTGATTTAACGCGTTGGGATGCCAAAGAAATGGGACCTAAACGAGATATAATGGGAGAGCTTTCTAAAGAAATTAGAAAGAGAGGTATGAAGTTTATTGCTACCTATCACCGTCAGTGGTTGTTTGGTTGGTACCCTACTTGGGATGAAACTACAGATGCTAGCAACCCTGAGTTTGCAGACTTATACGGACCGAAATTAAAGAAAGGAGATTTTTTAATGCCCAATAGACCGCATCAAATAGATGCAGGGATTAAAAGGTATTATCCTGTAGCAGATCAGAAGTTTAATGATGAGTGGTTAAACCGTTTAAAGGAAATTATAAACAAATACGAACCAGATTTAGTTTGGTTTGATAATAAAATGGATGTGATTTCTGAAGAGCACAGAAAAGAATTCTTGTCGTATTACTACAATCACGCAGAAAAGAATAACAAAGAAGTAGCTTCTACTTATAAGTTTTATGATTTTGCCAAGGGAGCTGCTTTGCTTGGTTTGGAGAGATCTAGAATGAGCGAAAAACAAGATTTTCCTTGGTTAACGGATGATTCTATTGACTGGAAAGCATGGTCTCATATTAGCAACCCAGAATATAAATCTGCAAATAGATTGATAGACTTTTTAGTAGATGTGGTTAGTAAAAATGGAACTGTATTGTTAAATATTACTCCAAAGGCAAATGGAGAAATTCCTCAAGCAGTAAAAGATCGTTTGTTAGAAATAGGACAGTGGTTAAAGGTAAATGGAGAAGGTATTTATGGAACTAGAACTTTTGATATTTATGGAGAAGGGAGTTTTAAGGTTACAGAAGGTCACTTAAGTGAAAAAAAGAATGGAGATAATACTGCAGAAGACATTCGTTTTACAACCAAAGGAGATATTTTATATGCTATAGCTTTAGATTGGCCAGAAGGAGAAAGTTTTACAATTAAAAGTTTAAAAAAAGGAAACGATCTGTATAAAAAAGAGATTCAGAACATAGAAATGTTAGGAGATGGAAAGCCTTTAGAATTTGTAAGAAACAAAAAAGGGTTGACTATTCAATTGCCTAAAAAAAAGATAGGGAATCATGCTTTTACATTTAAAATAGTTCCTAAGGAATAAAGTAGGTACTTATTTAATAAGTGGTCAAAACCTCAATAAGAGTTTAAATTCTCTTGTTGAGGTTTTTTGTTTCTAGTATCTAAATACAACCAGAGGGCAAAAAAACAAAAATCACTATCACATATGATTAAAAAAACTCAGAAGTAGAAGCTTTCTATTCTGAGTTTTTTTGTGAACTGTTTTAAACTTTTCGTGTGTTGATTGCTACATATGAGTTTATACAATTCAATAGAATAAGAGAACTTTGAGTAAACGCTTAATTGTCATTTATGATTTTCAAAAAAAATAAAAAAACCAAACTTTTATTACTAATTGGGATAGTGGGGCAACTTACTTATTCTCAAACAAAAATTACCGTTGATCCTTCTTGTCAACGTTTTCTTGGCGAGGTTTCTGCGCTAGACAGAACAAAATATTTTAGTGTACACGACAATGGTTTTGATGCAGAACAAACTCAGTTTAGAAACGATTATGGTGTAACCGGAGGAAGGCAGTTTTGGGGAGCTTTTGCCAGGGCTAAACAGTTAACAGGAAAGGTAGGTGTGTACCCAGGAGGTAAATGGGGAAACGATAATGTTAGGGCAGTTAGAAAAGGAGTGGTAGGAACTCATCATCCTAAAGATGCTTTTGTAGATGGTATGGATGTGGTAAAAGCAGCAGATTGGGCGGTAGAATATTACAAAGATTATGTAAACAATGGGGAGCTAGAAGAGTTTATTGAGGTAATGAACGAGCCTTTTGTACACGCTAAAGATTTTTACGAGGGTAGTTGGAGTAACGATGAGAACAATAGAATAAAAAAACAAATGGCATTGTTTTACAACGAAGTGGGTAAAAGAATTCATAATACACCTGCTTTAAAAAACACAAAAGTTATTGGGTATTCTAGTGCTTGGCCATCTATGGAATTAAACGATTTTGGGCATTGGGAAGAAAATCTTAAAATGTTTATGGACACGGCAGGTGACAATATGTTTGCCTTTTCTACACATTTGTACGATGGTGTAAATGTAACAGGTCAAGATAATAGGAGGTCTGGTAGTAACTCTGAAGCTATTTTAGACTTAATAGAAAATTATAGTTACATTAAATGGAACACTATCAAGCCTCATGCTATTACGGAATATGGTGCCATAGAAAAAGGATATGGAGATAATTTTAGTTTGATAGCAAGTGCGCAGACATTACGCTCCATCAATCATATTCTATTCAATCTTTTTGAGAGAGAAGATAGGTTGGTAAATTCTATCCCTTTTATTACAGGTAAGGCAACTTGGCATATTACAGCGGCTAATAATTATCAACCTTATCAAGCAACTTTGTGGATTCCATCTAACATAGGAGAACCAAACCCTACAGGGTGGGTGTATTCTCCTAGAATTAAATTTTACGATTTATGGAAAGGGGTTAAAGGAGATAGAGTACTGGTAGAAAGCGACAATCCAGATATACAAACACATGCCTTTTTAGATGGAAATAAATTATATGTAGCAATTAACAACTTATCAGATTCTTTAGAAGAAGTAAGTATACCAACAACTTTTAAAGGCAAAACCATTCAAACGATTCGTAAAAGGTTTTTAAAGGTTTATAAAAACAAAGAGTTAGACTATAAAGAAGAGGTTTTAGCAACGGCTCCCTCTTCATTAGCATTGATAGGTGGAGAAACCGTTGTAATGATGTATACTTTACAAGGAGATTTAAATTATACCAACGCTATTAGAACAAAGAAATATTATACAACCGATTATTTACAGAAAATAGAAGCGAATAAAGAGATTAGTTACACATTTAACAATCTAGAGAATTTAGGAGATGGTAGAGCGGTGTTGAGAATGAGTATTTCTAGGAAGCATGATAAATCTAAAACCCCCGTTGTTAAAATAAATGGAAAGCAAGTAACAGTGCCGTCTAATTGGAAAGGCTACGACCAAACCAACAGAGATGACTTTTTTGGAATGATTGAAATTCCTTTTTCTACTTCTTTGTTAAAAGAAAACAATACGGTTACTATTAAATATGCAGATACAGGAGGAAGAGTAAGTTCGGTAATTTTAGATGTGCAAACTTTTGACATACCAACAGAGCCTGTTTCGTTAAAAGTAACTTCTGTTTCTTGTCCGGGTGCTGCCAATGGAAAAATAGAAATAACATCCAGTCTTTTAGAGCATGTCAACCTAAAGCTAGAAAATGATGTTGTAAACAAAGAATATAATTTTGCTAAAAACCTAACCGTAGACAATTTGTCTGCGGGTTTTTATTTGGTATCAATTAGTACCGATGATGAGGGTACTGTCTTGGGAAGTTATAATATAAATATTAGTGAGCCAGAAAATTTAAAAGTAGTGAGTGTTGTAGATGTAAAAAAGAAACAATTAGACTTACAACTTTCGGGAGGAGAAATGTATCAAATTCAATTGAACGGAGAAAATTTTACAACCCAACAAAGCAATCTTAGTTTTCCTTTAAATTCACAAAATAATGATTTAAGTGTGGTTACAAATAAGGATTGTCAAGGAAAATATACAGAGACAATTTCATTAGACACAAGTATGTTTTTAACAGCAACTGTTGTGAATGATGTTATAGAGGTTCAACTTTTAAATACAGCAGATTTAGAGAAAGTAGAAATAAGCCTTTACAATACCTTAGGAACTCAGTTGCTATATAAAACAGATATAGTAAAAAATGGAAAACTATTACTAACCAGTTCTCATTTGTCTGCGGGAATCTACTTGTTAAAAATCAAGAAAAAAGAAGAGACTTGGATGACAAAGTTTGTTAAAAGCTAGAGACTATTCTACTAAAGTGCCTGCTTTGGCCAATCTTTTTCTAAACGATCTTGCCAAATTCTGACCTCGTAATTTGGCTTCTTCGGCTTTATTGCCTTCAAACAAATCATCTACTGTTTTTAGAAACAAAGGAATCCATAAATCAAAGTGTTCATTTTTAATGGGGATTTTTAAATGTTTTTCAAAAGGATCTCCAAAATAAGTCCTATTACCTAAGAGTAAGGTTTCCCAAAAACGACTTAAAGTATCTAAATGCAAAAACCATAAGTTTCCAATTTCATCATTAAAAACAGGCCCTAATACTTCATGGGCTCTTATCCTTTTATAAAATTCATCTACAAAGTAGACAACATCTTCTTTTGTTGTAATTGTTTTTTTCATGGGTTAAAAGTAGTTTTTTAACAAACGAAAGAATATGAGAAAAATCAGATGAAACGAAAATAAAAGAAGAAATAAGTGTTGAATGGTTCTATAGTATGAAGCCTGTAAAAAATGAAATTGTTTATTTTATAATAAAAAAATGCGATGGATTTTTCTTTATGGCTATTTGTAATAATTATTACAGGAGTTATTGTTTACAATCTCTTTTTTACTGAAAAAGCAATTATCAAGCGAAAGTTGAAAAAAGCATCTACTAAACCCCTTTCTCAGTTTAAGAACGAGGACGTAGCAAAGATTGTAGGAAAAATTCATTTGGTAGATGCCCCTTTAATAGCACCACTTTCTAAAAGGGAGTGTGGTTACTATTTTGTGCATGTAGAAAAAAAAGTGTCTTCGGGAAAAAATTCAACATGGAAAACACTAATAAAGGAATACGACTTTAATACTTATTTGATAAACGATGGTGGGTATTATGCGTTAATTAATACGGGAAATATTAAAACGCATATAGTGGACGATAAAAATTATACCTCAGGACTTTGGGAAGGTTCAACTCAGAATTTAGAGACTTTTTTAAGTGCAAGAGGATACGAAAGTCAAGGTTTTTTAGGCTTTCATAAGACAATAAGGTATGCAGAAGGAATTTTAGAGAAAGAAGAACAGGTAGCTGTATATGGAAAAGGAGTATGGAAGAACGCAAAAGCTTTAGGTTTACCAGAAAAATATGGAAAAGTGTTAGAAATAACACCTCCAGAAAACGAAACTGTATTTTTAAGTGACGACCCTAGCACTACATTAAAAAAACATAGCAGATAATTGAATAATTTTTTTTAGGTAGGGAGATATGCAAGAAGGATGTTTTATAGGTACAAACAACAACTTAATAAAACATATATGAAAAACTTTAGAATTGTATCTTATCTACTATTGGCTCTTTTATTGCTAACTATTTCCTGCGGAAGCGATGGGAACAATACAGTATCAATAACAGAAGAAGAGGAGACAGACAACGACACGAATGATGATGGTGCTACTGCGACCACTTGTAATACATCTGGGGAAGTTACTCAGTCTAGTAATTCAGAGATAGAAGCCATGAGGCAAGCAATGCTAACCTTTAGGAATTCGTTATCATCTACTTTGCTATCACAAGCGGCAACGTGTTTAGATAATGAACGTGTTTATTTATGGCACAATACTCCTAATGGTGGAGGAACCCAAAGGGACGGAATTATTTATGGAGATTTATCGGATACTCAATTAGATTATTTTAAAGACTTATTACAATTGTTTTTAAGCGATGATGGTTATAAAAAAGTAGATGAGATTACTTTTTTAGCGGAAGGCTTATTAAACACACGAAATGCTGCTGTATGGAGCCCAGATTATTATTCTATAGATCTTTTTGGAGATCCAGATACTAGTGGTTCATGGGGATTTCAGTTAGATGGACATCATTTAGCCATCAATTTTTTAGTGCATGGTGATGAGGTGTCTATAGTACCTGCCTTTTTAGGAGGAGAACCAGCGGTTTCGTCATATAATGGAACTGATTTTGATATTTTTAAGGACGAAAGAGATTTAGGTTTGGTACTTTACAATGCTTTAACATCCGATGAGATTACAGATGCAGTGGTGTCTAATAGTCACGCTATGCAGGTAGGTCCGGCTTCTACACCAGGTAGTGTAGATCCTTATAGGGGAGATTATGATTATTCTGTTTTTGAAGGTGTAGGGATAAAGTATTCTGAAATGTCTGCAGCAACACAAGCAAATCTTGTATTACTAATGAAAGAGTATGTGTACAATATGACCACCAGTTTTGCTGATAAGTGGTGGGCGGATATAACAGCCAATTTAGAGGATACTTATTTTGTGTGGATTGATGAGGTAGAGAATCCAACTTCTACTTCGCCTTTTTATTATAGAATTTACAATCCGTATTTGTGGGTAGAATATAATTCTGAAAATGCCCTAGGAGGAGGTGGTGCAGATTATAATCATGTTCATACAATTACTCGTATTCCTAATAATCCAGTTACAGACAATGCAGGTGATTATGGAATTTTTGCTCAAATTATAAATGCAGGTAAAGTAAGAACTTTATACGAGCATTATACAAAAGCAAGTCACCATAGAGCAAGTAAGCTATTGTTCGATTATAAAGTAGCTATGAATCATAATACAGAGCATGTGCATGACCATGGTCATCATCACCATCATACACATTAAACTGTAGGTAATATATAAGACCATAGTTATATGCTAATATAGCTATGGTTTACATTAAACAAACTGTTTTAAGAAATAGGTTGTTCTTGTTGTTCTGTTTCTTTTTCTATTAAAAAAGATCCACCTTCATTTAGTCTTTCCTTAACTGTTTTAAAGTAATCTAAAGCTTTTAAGAGTCTTGCACCAAACCAAGAGAACATTTCTCCGTCAACAAAAACAGCACTAGATCTATTGGTATATTCACTTATTTCAAATGCGTGTTTGTCTTTAAAAGGGAAAGGTTCAGAAGAGAAGAATAACACTTCTGGGTCTCCTTCGTGTCTTATTCTTTTTGGGTTGATTTCTAAATAACCGTCTTCTTTACTATAGATGTTTTGGTAGTTATTTAGTTCTAAAATATGATTGATGTATGTACTATCACCAGCAGCCATCCATGGGTTGTGCCAAATAAAATAAGCTACTTTTTGATGCTTTGTATTCTTTATAAAAGCGTTAAACTCTATAAGTTTTAAGTCTATTTTACGATTTAACAAACCTGCTTCATTTCTACGAT
Organism: Wenyingzhuangia sp. IMCC45574; assembly: GCF_054182685.1. NCBI lineage: Bacteria > Pseudomonadati > Bacteroidota > Flavobacteriia > Flavobacteriales > Flavobacteriaceae > Wenyingzhuangia > Wenyingzhuangia sp. IMCC45574. Next base: position 3,232,767 of record NZ_CM135169.1, read on the forward strand.
ACAAAAGCCTACCAAGGTTATCTATCATACGTTTAGAATCGTCAATAGTTTTAATTTCTGTAACAAATACCTGAGTAAATTTGCGTAGTTCTTCTACTATTTCTGGGGTGTTTTCTTCTTTGTTACAAAAAACAATATCTGGTTCTAAAGCTTTTATTTTATCAATATTAACTTTTTTTGTACCTCCTACAATTTCTTTGGTATGTTTAAAGTGAGCGGGGTGCACACAGAATTTAGTAATACCTACTACATATTTCTCTACGTCTAAATGATATAGAGTTTCTGTTATAGAGGGTACTAAAGAAACAATTTTTGTTCTTTTATGCTGAAAGGAAAGGATGTGTCCTAAATCGTCAATAAATGTCATTACAAGAGGTTTTTGTGAGCCAAAATACCTGCCATTTGTTTTTGTAAAGTTGTCGCTTCTTTTTCTGCTGCTTGTGCAAAGTCTAGTTGATTACTTGCATAAATAATCCCTCTAGACGAATTGATTAATAAACCAATATTATTGCTTAATCCGTGTTCACATACACCTTCTAGGCTTCCTCCTTGTGCACCTACACCAGGTACTAATAAAAAGCTGCTAGGGGCAATTTCACGAATTCCTTTAAAGTATTCAGCTTTTGTAGCTCCAACTACAAACATTAAATTTTGAGCGTTTTTCCAAGTTAGTGCTGTTTTTAACACTTCTTTGTATAAAGGCTCTCCATTTGCTAAATCTTTTCCTTGAAAATCCAATCCACCTTTGTTAGACGTTAATCCTAACATAATAGTAAATTTATCTTCAAAAGCTAGGAAGGGTTCTACAGAATCACTTCCCATATACGGGGCAACAGTTACAGAATCGAAATTTAAATCTTCAAAAAAAGCTTTGGCATACATGGTAGATGTGTTTCCTATATCTCCACGTTTAGCATCTGCTATGGTAAAAATTTCGGGGTAATTTTCGTTAATATATCTGATTGTTTTATCTAAAGATTGCCATCCTTTAATACCATAAGCTTCGTAAAAAGCTGTATTAGGTTTATAGGCAACCGTTACATGATGGGTTGCATCAATAATTGCTTTATTAAATTCAAAAATAGGGTCTTCTGTTTCTAGTAAGTGAGGTGGGATTTTGTTTAAGTCAACATCCAAACCAACACACAAAAAAGATTGTTTTCTTTTTATCTCCGAAACTAATTGCTCTAAATTCATAATAAATCACTTGCATTAATGCTTTGCAAAAATACACAATCTAATGGAACTACAAATGGTTCTAAAGTATGTAATTTTTAGAAGCATCTAATTTAATAAAGATAAATAGCAATACGGTAAAGCCCCATAGCGATGAACCACCATAACTAAAAAACGGAAGAGGGATTCCAATAGTTGGGAAAATACCTATCACCATTCCTATATTAATTAAAACATGGAAAAAGAAAATACATGCAACACCATAACCAAATACTCTACTAAAAGTAGATTTTTGTTTCTCTGCCAAAGAGAGTACTCTTAAGATTAGAAATAAGAATAATAAGATAACAAATAAGCAACCTAAAAAACCCCATTCTTCTCCAATGGTACTAAAAATATAGTCAGTGTCTTGTTCTGGTACAAATTTCCCCTTGGTTCTATCTCCTTGCAGGTAACCTTTTCCCGAAAGTCCACCAGAAATAATGGTTTTTACTGCCTGATAGGTGTTGTATCCTATATCGCTAGTGTCTTCTGTTAAACCAAGCAGAACATTAAATCTATCTCTGTGTCTTTGTTTAAAAACATAGTTAAATAAAAAGTGAACACTATATATATAACCAAGAGCAATGCTAAATATACTAAGGATTTTTATCCATAGGAATCGTAAAGATTTTTTGGCAATAAAAACAATGTAGAGTACGGTAAGGGTCGTAAGTAGGGTTATTGCTAGTATCATTTTAAGATATCCAAAAACCAAAGTAGTTAGAAATAATAAAATAGAAACTCCACCAATAATCATAATTCTAGGATGCAACCCTTCGCGGTGAAATAATAATATCAACGAAACATAAACCAATGCAGAACCAGGATCTGGTTGTAGCGTTATTAAAATTACAGGAACTAAAATAATGGCAAAAGCTTTGGCTTTATCTTTAAACAAAGAAAAATTAAATTGCTTGTCGTTTAGTAGTCTACCAAGGGCTAAGAGTGTACCTGTTTTGGCAAATTCTGTGGGCTGTATACTAAAACCTCCTATGCTGTACCAAGAAGTAGCACCATTTATGTTTTTACCTATAGCAAATAGTCCTAACAGCGATAGCATGGTGGCCAGGTAAATAAAAGCAGCAAACTTTTCGTAGAAATAACTATCAATAAAGAGTAAGAAAACACAGATAACAATACCCAAACCAATCCATAGAATTTGTTTTCCGTAGCGCATACTAAAATCAAATATTTGTTGATGCTCTTCGGTATGAGATGCTGCGTATATATTCATCCATCCAAAAATAACGAGAGCGAAATAGAGTACGACCAATGTTAGGTCTACTTGTGCCAATATGTTTAATCTTTGACTTCTCACTTTTTAGCTTTTAGTTTTGCGTATTTTTGGTATTCTTTTTCTAAAGATTTATTGAGGATTCTTTTTTCCCACCAACCTAGAGTTTTGGTACCTAAAAGATATTTTTCAATCATTAAACTTGCAATTGGAGCAGCAATAGTAGAACCATAACCTCCATTCTCAACAAAAATTGCCATGGCTATTTTAGGGTTTTCTTTTGGAGCAAAGGCTACAAAAATAGAATGATCGGGCAATGCTGTTTTTTTTCCTTTACTGATGATGTAGTTTTGTACAGTTCCAGTTTTTCCACAAATTTCAATTTCTTTCAATCGAACGTGTTTGGCGGTTCCTTTTTTGTATACGTCGTGCATTCCTTCTATAACAGGAGGAAAGTATTTAGGTTCTACAGTGGTTTTCTTTACTTTTCTATATTGTTCTATTTGATGAGGTTCTCCACCAATCTCTTTAATAATATGTGGTGTGTAAAAATAACCTCGGTTGGCAATAGCAGCTGTTAAGTTGGCTAATTGAATAGGAGTTGTTTCTACTTCTCCCTGACCAATAGCATTGGATATAATAGTTGATGCTTGCCAACTGTGGGTTGGGTAATACTTGTCGTAGTAACTTGCTGTAGGAATACGTCCTTTTCTACCTGTAGGCAAGTCATAACCTAAAAATTGTCCCAAACCAAAGCTTCGTAAGTGTCTAGCCCAGCTATCTACTCCTTCTTGAGGTGTTTTCTTTTCGTCTACAATACGTTTAAATACATTGGAAAAATAACTGTTACAAGATTTTGCGATGGCTCTTTGTAATTGAATAGGATGTCCGTAAATACCACAGTGACAGCCCATAAATTCATGAGCTCTTCTACCGTATCTGTATCCACCATAGCAATAGAAGCGAGTGTATTCGTTTATGACTCCTTCTTGCATTCCTACCAGTCCTTGTACTAATTTAAATGGAGAACCTGGAGCATAAGAAGCCATTAATCCTCTATCAAACATTGGCAAGTTAATAGTGTCGTTAAATAACTTTACCGAATTTTTAGATTTTTGTCTCCCCACCATCATATTTGGATCGTAAGATGGAGCTGTAATTAAAGCTAAAATTTCGCCTGTTTCTGGTTCAATAGCCACAATTCCACCTCGCTTTCCTTTCATTAACAACTCTCCATATTGTTGCAGTTCTAAATCTAAAGTAAGTTTTAAGTCTTTACCGGGTTCTGGTAACGTATCGTAAATTCCTTCTTTATAAGGACCTAAAATTTTGTTTAAACGATTTCGTTGTTTGTAGGCCACCCCTTTTTTACCACGTAGTTCTTTTTCGTATTGTTTTTCAATTCCGGTAGTACCAATTAATTCTCCTTGTTCGTAATAACTACTCTTTCTGGCTCTTTCTTCATTTACCTCATTAATATACCCTAAAACATTAGCTGCAGATTGGTGAGGGTAGGTTCTCATGTTTTTTTTCTGAACACTAAACCCTTTAAACTTGTGAATTTTCTCTTGTAAAAAAGCGTAATCTTCTTTGGCTAGTTGACTTAAAAAAACAGAAGGCAGCCAAGGAGAGTATGTATAAGCTCTATTGTATTTTTTTATTAAATAATCTTTGTCAATTTTTAACAACCTACAAAACTCTAATGTATCAAAAGGTTTTACCTCGTTAGGAACAATTTTAACATCGTAGGTGTTTTCGTTGGCTACTAAAAGTTTCCCTTTTCTGTCAAAAACAAAACCTCTAGCAGGATAGGTATATACTTTTTTAATACTAGATCCTGTAAGTTTAGTCTCTGTTTTATCGTGTACAATAACTTGTAAATAGTAAAGTCTAGCTATAAAAATAACGCTCGTTATAATAACAAGAAAAGGAAAAAGCTGACTTTTTTTCATTATTGGTTGGGACTAAAAATAGATAAAACTACAACGCTTACAAAAGTAGTAAAAATACTGCTCACAAAAGCTTTCCATATAACAGTCCAGTAAGAAGAAATATTAAAATATTCTAATCCAAAAAGGGCCAAATGAAATAACAATGCTATAGAAAAAACTAAGAGTATTTTAGTATTGGTTCCATAGGTGTTGTATTCAAATTGTTTGCTAAAGAATTCTTTTTTATTTAAAATTCTTTTAAAAATAGAAAGTCTAACAAAGCCAATTAATGTAAAAGCAGCTGCGTAAATTCCGCCAGAGTTAGAAAAGAAGTCTAATGTTAGCCCAAAAAAGAAAGAAGTTATAAGTAACAATGCTTTTTCTGCTCTAATAGGAAACCACAAAACAAATAGAATACACCACTGTGGGTTTACAAAATCAAAAATTCGCATTTTATTTCCTATCAATACTTGGGTTAGTATCAAGAGAATTACTCGTAAAGTAACTTTTACAGAATTATTCATGCGATTGGTTTTCTAATGTAATAATTTCGTTTCTGTGCTTGTTCGCAATAATTTGAACTTGATTGATTTTTCTTAAATCATTAAAAAGAGCAATGTTTATTTTATGATATCTTTCATTGTGATACTCAATATCTTTAACCGATCCAATAAGGATATCTTTAGGGAAAATTGCAGAACGTCCCCCTGTAACAATGGTATCTCCAATACTTACGTTTGCTTGTCTTGGAATATCGTTTAACTGAACAATGTTTATGGTTTTTCCATCCCAAGAAATGGTCCCAAAATAATTGCTGTTTTTAAACTTAGCATTGGTTTTAAAATTCCTGTTTAGCACAGAAATTGCGACACTGTAGTTATTAGATGTTTTGGATGTAATTCCTACAATTCCTTTGCTATTTACCACAGCCATATCTGTTAATACACTATCTTTTTTACCAACGTTAAGCGTAAGAAAGTTGTTGTTTAAATGGTAGTCGTTGTTAATGATAGAAGCTGCTTTGTAGCTAAATTTTAAGACCTTATTAGGGAGTGTATCAGAAACACTCATTTTTAGAGTCTCTAATTCATTTCGTAAGTTTTGATTTTCTTCATTTAAGATTTTATTTTCGGATCTTAAATGAAAAAAACTCTCTAAGGAAATAAAATTGTCATAAACACTTCCTGTTACAAATCCAGAAGAACTGATAAACTTACTTCTTTGGTAAGAATGTAGCTGTATGGTCAGAAACATTGCAATTAGTTCTAATACAAGAAACAATAAAAAGTTCTTGTACCTTTCAATTAAATAGAGAATAAATTGCATTGAATCTTAAATGTATTAGCTTAATAATACAGACTTGTATTTTTCTAATTCTTTTAAGGCAGTACCAGTACCTCTTACTACTGCTCTTAATGGATCTTCTGCTATATAAACAGGTAAATCTGTTTTTCTAGACAAACGTTTGTCTAATCCTCTTAGCATAGAACCACCACCGGCTAAGTAAATACCTGTAGTATAAATATCTGCAGCTAATTCTGGAGGCGTAGAAGATAAACATTCCATTACAGCATCTTCTATTCTTAAAATAGATTTGTCCAATGCTTTGGCAATCTCTCTATAAGAAACTTGAACCTGTTTTGGTTTTCCACTTAATAAGTCACGACCTTGTACTAACATATCGTCTGGTGGAGTTTCTAAATCTTCTGTAGCAGCACCAATCTGAATTTTAATTCTTTCTGCAGTAGTTTCACCAACATGTAAGTTGTGTTGGGTTCTCATATAGTACATGATGTCGTTTGTGAATAAATCTCCGGCAACTTTAACCGATTTGTCACAAACAATTCCTGCCAATGCAATAACTGCAATTTCAGTTGTACCACCACCTATATCAATAATCATGTTACCACGAGGCTCCATAATGTCTATACCTACACCAATGGCCGCAGCCATTGGTTCGTAGATAAGATATATTTCTTTTGCGTTCATGTGAATGGCAGAGTCTCTTACGGCTCTTTTTTCTACTTCTGTAATTCCAGAAGGAATACAGATTACCATTCTTAATGAAGGAGCAAATACTTTCTTTTTAAAATTAGGAATACTTTTAACAAACTGCTTAATCATTTCCTCCGATGCTTGGAAATCGGCAATAACCCCGTCTTTTAACGGACGAATGGTTTTAATGTTTTCATGTGTTTTTCCTTGCATTAAGCTAGCCTCCTGACCGGTTGCAATAATTTTACCAGTAGTTCTATCTCTTGCAACAATGGAAGGTGAATCAATTACCACTTTTCCTTCGTGGATAATTAATGTATTTGCAGTTCCCAAGTCTACCGCAATATCTTCACTCCAAAAGTCAAAAAATCCCATGTTTTCAGTTTGTTTTTTTTAGTTGTATACTGTCCTAATACAAAAGTACTAAAATTAGTGCTTAAAGTGTCTAGTTCCTGTAAATACCATTCCAATTCCATTATCGTTACAGTAATCTATAGATAACTGGTCTTTAATAGAACCTCCAGGTTGAATTACAGCTTCAATTCCGGCTTTATGAGCAATTTCTACACAGTCAGGGAAAGGGAAAAATGCATCACTTGCCATTACCGCTCCTTGTAAGTCAAATTTAAAGTGATTTGCTTTTGCAATTGCTTGTTCTAAAGCATCTACTCTAGAAGTTTGACCTGTACCACCAGCACATAAAGTTTTGTTTTTAACTAAAATGATGGTGTTAGATTTAGTGTGCTTACAAATTTTAGAAGCAAATAATAAATCATCAATTTGAGCATCTGTAACTACTTTTTCTGTTACGTTTTTCAAATCTTCTTTTTTATCAGTAATCAAGTTCGCATCTTGGAACAATACTCCGTTTAAAGCAGTACGGTAAGATACTTTTGGTAATTCAATATCTTTTAATATTAAAATAACTCTGTTTTTCTTTCCTTTTAATACTTCTAACGCATCAGCATCATAAGCAGGAGCAATTACAACTTCACAGAATAATTTGTGAATTTCTTCGGCAGTAGCTACATCAATAGTTTTGTTAGCAATTAATACACCTCCAAAAGCAGAAGTAGGATCACCAGCTAAAGCATCAACATAAGCATCTTTTAAGTTGTCTCTTTGAGCAAAACCACAAGCATTGTTGTGCTTTAAGATAGCAAATGTAGGAGCTTCTCCCTTAAATTCGTTGATTAAGTTTACAGCAGCATCTACATCTAATAAGTTGTTAAAAGATAATTCTTTACCGTGTAATTTATCAAACATAGCATCTAAATCTCCGTAAAAAGCACCTTTTTGATGAGGGTTTTCTCCGTAACGTAAAGGAGTTGCTTTGTCAAAAGATTGACGGAAGTTAGTTTCCTCTTCGTTCATGTAGTTGTAAATAGCAGAATCGTAGTGGCTAGATACAGCAAATGCTTTTGCAGAAAAACGCTTTCTATCTTCTATAGAAGTAGCTCCGTTGTCTGCAGAAATAATTGTTAAAAACTCATCGTATTGCTCCATAGAAGAAACACAGATAACGTCTTTAAAGTTTTTAGCAGCAGCTCTAATTAAAGAAATACCACCAATATCAATTTTTTCAATAATATCTTGTTCAGGAGCTCCACTAGCTACTGTTTTCTCAAAAGGATATAAATCCACAATAACAATGTCCATTTCTGGAATTTCAAACTCAGCTAATTGAGCTTTATCCCCTTCATTATCTCTACGGCTTAAAATACCTCCAAATACTTTTGGGTGTAAAGTTTTAACACGACCTCCTAAGATAGATGGGTAAGAAGTAATATCTTCAACAGCAACACAATCTATTCCTAAGTCTCGAATAAACTTCTCAGTTCCTCCTGTAGTATAAATAGTAATTCCTAACTCATCAAACTTTCTTACAATTGGTTCTAAACCATCCTTGTGAAAAACAGAAATTAAAGCTGATTTAGCTTGTTTTGTAGCACTCATTATTTTGAATTTCAATTAAAAACGCAAAATTAGTAAAAAAGTATAGGATAGCTAAAATTTCTTTACATAAGAACAACATAAAAAGTACTTTTTCTGAATTCTATTAACCTACATTTACTATATGTGGGTTTATTACGGATTATTTGCTGCTTTTTTTTTGAGTTTGTACAATTTGTGCAAAAAATGGAGTGTTAGGGACAATGCTGTTTTGCCAGTTTTGATTGTAGCAAATGGTTTGAGTGCTTTTTTATTACTTCCTGTTTATTTGCTTTCTAGATTTTCTCCAGAAACGGTACTGAATACGGATTTTTTTATTCCAAAATTGGAATTGATGGATCATGTTTGGATTCTTATAAAAGCGTTGTTAATGACTTGTTCTTGGATTTTAGCTTATTCAGCCCTAAAACATTTACCCATTTCCATTGTAAGTCCCATTAGAGCATCGAGCCCTTTTTTTACCTTAATAGGAGCTATCTTTTTGTTTGGAGAAAATCCAATGCCCATACAGTGGGGAGGTTTTCTATTAATTTTACTCTCTATGGTTGCCTATTCTTACATTGGTAGAAAAGAAGGAATAAGTTTTAAAACCAATAAATGGTTCTTTGCGGTAGTTTTGGCTACTTTTTTTGGAGCCTGTAGTGGCTTATACGATAAGTTTTTATTGCAAATGCAAGATTACACAGCCATTACATTGCTATGGTGGTTTTTTGTGTACATTACCATTTTTATGTCTGTTTCTTTTGTGTTGATAAAACGATTTACCAATTTGTCCAAAGCAAAGTTCCAATGGAGGTGGTCCATTTTTGGAATTGCTTCTTTGTTACTTTTTGCTGATTACTTCTATTTTACCGGATTAAGAGATCCCGAAGCCTTAGTCATGTTAATGTCTGCAGTTAAAAGAAGTCAGTTACTATTTACAGTTGTTATAGGGGGAATTCTTTTTAAAGAACGAAATTTAGGATTAAAGTTATTGCCTTTGTTTGGTGTGTTGATAGGTGTTTTTTTGATTTTGTTTAGTTAGAATTTCATGACTAGTTAATCTATATAACTTTCTTTTACGATTTTTTTTAGGTTTTCAAAATCAATATCTTTTTCTAGAAACTCCATAGTTGAAATACCTTCTTTGAATAGGTAACTTGTCATTTTACGGAATAAAAAGTAGTTGAAAGCAGGAGTGTTATTAACTTCTTTTTTACGGAACATATCTAAACCACTTTTTTCGTCTAAAGAACTCTCATTAGCTATATAGTCGCAATATCCCTCATTTTTCCATTCAGGTAATAGGAGTACTTTTATCAAACCAATTTTATTTCTTAATAGAGAATGAATGGTTTCGTGAGTAATTACAGAACTTAAGCTTCTGACATTGTATTGATGATCGTCACGATATATTAAATCTTGAGAAATGGAAGTCTTTGATAAAAAAATGTTTTGAGTAAATGGATAATTGACTCCAAAAGCCTTTCTTCCGAATAAGGTAAAGAAAGTAAATTCATTGAAATCATTGCACAAGAAAATCTTTTGATGGGAAGTTGGGATATATAATTCAGAATTTTTTAATAATTCTATAGATGCATCTAGTATGGATTTAAGCTCCATAGAATCAATAGTTTTTGAATTGTGATAGTAGACAGTGAAGCTTTTATAAGTGAATTCTTTTTTGAAAAGAATTTTGGGGTAGATTGATATTGCTATATAGACTAGGCAAATTATTTTAATACCAAGTTTTAGTGTTTTAAAGGGTGTGTTTTTTTTCATTTTTTTCTTTTCAAAATATGAAGAATTTATTTTCTCCTAAATGAGAAATAACAGTTTTATTTTTTGATAAAATAGATTAGAGATTTATAATGCTTAACTCTTTGTCTTATTGTACTTTTGCAGCCGAAAATTTTTGGTTATGTGGATTTATTTAGGATTGTTGGCAGCGTTGTTTTTAAGCTTTAACGCTTTGTGTAGAAAGATGAGTGTAAGTGGGAATGCCGTGTTTCCTGTGCTTTTAGTATCTAATGCAACGAGTTTGCTCTTGTTGTTGCCAATTTTTATTGGTTCTGTATTTTTTGTTGATGAATTACAGAGCATAGGCTTGAGTATTTCTTCTATCAGCTTTGAGGATCATTTTTATATTGGAATTAAAGCCGTATTAATGACCATTTCTTGGGTGTTAAATTTCTATGCCTTAAAATATTTACCCATTACCATTGTAACACCAATTAGAGGTTCTGGACCTTTTTTTACATTTATAGGAGCCATTTTTATTTACAACGAAAGCCCAGTTTTATTACAGTGGATCGGTTTTTTTCTAATTGTGGTTTCCATGATTTTCTACTCAAGAATTGGAAAGAAAGAAGGAATTAATTTTAAAAAGAATAAATGGATATTGGCTATTATAGGGGCTACCTTTTTTGGTTCTTGTAGTGGTTTGTACGATAAATTCTTGTTTCAGTATAAAACCTATCCTGTACTAACAGTACAATGGTGGTTCTTTTTTTATGTAACGTTATTTATGTTCTTGTTGGTTTGGTTTTTTTACAGACCCAACAAAGCAAAAATGGGTAAGTTTCAGTTCCATTGGTCTATACCTGCCAGTGGAATACTAATTTTTTTAGCAGATTATTTCTATTTTAAAGCATTAAGCGAGCCAGAAGCATTGGTCATGATTTTAGCCGCTGTAAAAAGAAGTCAGATTCTATTTACTGTAATAATAGGAGGCTTTATTTTTAAAGAACAAAATAAGCGAATGAAAATGATTCCTCTCCTGGGGGTTTTAATAGGAGTGTTTTTAATTCTATTTAGTACCAAATTCTAGAAAAGTAAGGACTAAGTATAAATAGTACTACTACAGGCATAGATGCTACTGTTATCATTTTAAGATTAGAACTAACTTTGAAATGATAATAATGTGTTAAGTATTCTATCTATGTGTGTATCATGTAATAAAAGAAGTTATTTCTTAGTTTTTTTGTTTTTTACCTTACTAATTCAGGCCCAAAAACCTAACGGAGCAACTTCTAACAGTAAAGATGGTTGGGAGTTAATGCCTAGTTTTTCTGATGAATTTAATGGAACTAGCATAGATTGGTCAAAGTGGAGTAAAGCGAATAACCTACCAAATACTAGTGCTTGGAAATGGAATAATAATTCCAATGTGGTATTGCAAGATTATAAAGGAGCAAAAGCAGCAGTACTTACCGCAAGACAAAACGAAAACAATAAATCTGTTGCTGGAACATATTTTAATAGTGGTTGTTTGCAATCCGTTCAAGAACTGCCTATAGGCTTTGTAGGTTATGTAGAGGCTAAAATACACGGAGCAGAAATTAATGCAACTGCAGCCTCTGGTATTGATAAATTTAGAGGTGTATGTCCTGCTTTTTGGTTGTACAGTAGTTTTTATGATAACAAATCTATTGGTGAAGCTGTATATACAGAGATTGATGTAGTAGAGTTACAGCAATTTGATTATGATGGAAATGCACCAGCGGGGACTCCAAGACAAGACTTAATAGACGATGCCGAGTCTAATTTACATTTGGTGAGAAAGGCAAATTTTGGAAGAGATTGGTATAGACCTAAAGCTCCAAAAGCTAGAAACGAACAATTAAATAAATACCACCTAGGTTTCGATCCATCTAAAGCGTATCATACTTACGGATGTGAAATAACTCCTACCAAACTGTATTTTTATGTAGACGGTGTTAGAGTAGGGAAGGTGTTAAATAACACGTATTGGAGTACCAATCCAATGAAAGTAATTGCTTCTTTAGGAATGCGAGTTCCTTTTGTAACGTTTAGAGACAATCGTTTTTCTCCTGTAAATCCAGAGACAGACGAAAGGGCTCGTAAAAACTTACCAGAAATACCTGTTTCTATGTACGTAGATTATATAAGAGTATGGAAGAGAGTAGAAGGTACTAATCCTGTAGAAGAAAAAGAGGAGGAAGATGAAAAAGACGATGAAGAAAAGGTTGAAGTAGAAGAGGAAAAAGAGGTAGCTGTAACAGCCTTAAAAGTGTCGCTAACACAAAATCCGGCAGAAGAATTTACAGATGTAATAGCTCCTATGCATTCCCAAATAAGAGTGGTAAGATTAAGCGATGGAAAGATTATGCTAAAAGATAAAAAGATTGAAAGCTTAGAGAATAAATTACGAATAGATACTTCTTTATATGCTACAGGGGTCTATAACGTATCTGTTATAACCGACGAAAAAACAGAGCACATCAAGCTAATTAGAATCTAAACTATTGTTTTAATTCACTTTTCATTTTTTGGAGTTTTCCAATGTCTCCAAAAGAATATTCTTTGGAGTAATCAATATGATATTCTAAGATTTCTATAGCCTTTTTTAGGAATTGTTCTTTGCTACTTTTGTTTTCTTGGACCAAACTATCGTAGTACATTATTTTAGAGAGTAAGTTCAGTTTGTCCATTGCAATTTGTTCTTCACTCGATTCAAAAAAATCTAAGATATCGTCAATACTATTGTCTAAAAAGAACCTAACATTTTGACCCAACATTTCATAAGACTTATCAATCTTAAGTTTAGCCTCTTCTATATTTCCGCTTTGAATTCCTGCAATAATTTCTTTTAAAGCATCAATCAGCGTGTGAATCATTCTTAATATGTAATCTTTTCTATACATAAGCTTGTGTTGGGAATGAAAACACTACCAAATTATAAAATTTAATGCAGAAAAAGACTGCTATTTAACAGGAGAGAATTTGGTTTAAAGAGTCACTAAAATAACGGAAATTAAACCTAATATAATTCCAACTATTTTAATTGGTGTTAATTGTTCGCCAAGGAAAATTACACCCAGTCCTATGGTAATAAGCAAGGCTAAATTTCTAATAGGTACAACGGTACTTAGTTTTCCGTGTTTCATAGCCAAGAAAAAACATACCTGTGCCAAACCTCCTAAAAACCCACCCAAAGCAATGTACTTAAAGTGTTTGCCGTCGTATTTTGTTTTTTCTACCAAAGATAACACCCCTAATACAATCATGTGGCTTAAAATAAAAATGGTAGCACCAAGACCTGTAGAGAAAAATGGAGTTCCTTGTTTGTAAAAGAATACAGCCACTCCAAAAAAGAGCATGGCTAAAAGTGCGTATAGTATAGACATCTAATCAACTTATATAGGTAACATCATTTTAGCAATCATAAAGTAGATAAATATTCCAAAAATATCATTGCTAGTGGTAATAAAGGGGCCAGTTGCTAATGCAGGATCAATTCCTCGCTTGTCTAGAATAATAGGTACAAAAGTTCCTATTAACGCTGCTATAATAATTACAATAACTAAAGAAATAGAAATTGTTAAGGTTGTTAGTATTTGAAAATCTTGAATGAATCCGTAGGCAATTACTAGACAGCCTAAAACAATACCGTTAATTAAGCTTAATCCAATTTCTTTAAACAAACGATCCCATAAACTTCCTTTAATGTTGTCGTTGGCCAAACCTTGTACTATAATAGCAGAGGACTGTACACCAACGTTACCAGCCATAGCGGCAATTAACGGTGTAAAGAAGAATAATATAGGGAATTTGCTTAATGTTTCTTCAAAACCCCCCATAATGGCTGCAGCTCCTAAACCACCAAACAAACCTAAAATTAACCAAGGTAAACGTGCCTTTGTCAGTTCAATAATAGAGTCACTCGCTTCTACATCATCGGTAATACCTGCTGCAATTTGGTAATCTTCTTTGGCTTCGTCTATAATAATATCTACAACATCATCAATGGTAATTTGCCCCACCAAACGATTCATTTCGTCGACTACAGCTACTACCACCAAATCGTATTTTTGCATAATCTTAGCTACGTCTTCTGCTTTGTCGTCTACTTTTACAGAAGTAATAGAAGGAGAGTACACATCGTTTACCAAGCTTTTAGTAGAGGTAGTTAACAAGCTTTTTAAAGACAAACGTCCTTTTAAAACATCGTTTTCGTCTACCACATATACGGTGTATACTTTTTCTACATCTGTAGCTTGCAAACGCATTTCTTTAATGCTACGCATGTTGGTCCAGTGTTGTTTAACTTTTACCAACTCTTTTCCCATTAAACCTCCAGCAGTATCTTCGTCGTAGCGTAAAAGATCTACAATATCTTTTGCGTGTTCTACGTCTTCTATTTTAGAGATTACCTCTTTTTTCTGAGCTTCGGGAAGTTCTGCTATTACATCGGCAGCATCATCAGAGTCCAGCTCATCTAGTTCCTTTGCAATTTCATCAGATGATAAACCGCTTAATATTTCTTCACGATCATCCTCATCCAATTCAGCAATTGCATCAGATGTTTTTTCGGAGTCTAATATTTTAATAATGGAAATGGCAAGTTCAAAATCAACTTCTTCAATAAACTCGGCTAAATCGGCATAGTGTACCTCTTCAAAAACCTCTTTTATTTTATTTGATTCTTGCTTTTCTACAAGTTCAGAAACGTAAGAGAAAAAATCTTTATTGATTTGAAATTCCATCTTGTTCTATTAAAGCAGTTAGTTCAATAAATCCCTCTACAGAAACCTGTTCAGGACGCTTGTCAAAGATAGCTTTTGTTCTTAAATCATCCGATAGATTTAAACTTTTTAAACTATTTCTTAATGTTTTTCTTCTTTGACTAAAACCAGTTTTTACCACATGTTTAAATAACTTGTCTGGTACGCTTAAGTTTAACTCCTTTTTACGTTTCATTACCATTACACCAGAATCTACTTTTGGTGGTGGGTTAAATACCGTAGGAGGAACTGTAAATAGATATTCTGTTTCGTAATAGGCCTGAGTCAACACAGAAATAATTCCGTATGTTTTACTTCCAGGGCCTGCACAAATTCTCTGTGCTACTTCTTTTTGAAACATTCCTCCAAATTCAGGAATGAGTTCTCTGTTTTCAATAGCCTTAAAAACAATTTGGCTAGAAATGTTGTAAGGAAAGTTTCCTATAATGGCAAACTGTTCTCCTTTGAATAATTCTTTAAGATTGGTTTTTAGAAAGTCGGTTCCATAAATTCTTGGAGCAAGATGTAAATAATGAGCCTGTAGGTATTCTACCGACTCACTATCTATTTCTACAACGTGGGTTGTGTAATCTTTTTCTAAAAGGTATTTGGTCATTACTCCCATACCAGGACCAATTTCTAAGACATCTTTGTAACCTTCTTCAGATAAAATGTAAGCAATATCTCTAGCAATACTTTCATCGGTTAAAAAATGTTGACCCAAATGTTTTTTTGCTCTTACAGACATATTGTTTTATTTAAAGATTTATAGATTAAAAGATTCAAGAACTATTCTTTTGTTTTTTTATAATATTTCCAAAAAGCAAAAGCAACAATAGCTACTAGAATATAGGGAATTAGCATTAAAGTAACGATACCGTCGTTTAAGCCTTTTGCTAACCCAGAATCACCATTTTCTACCACAGCTTTACACATAGCACATTGTGCATTTCCAATTTGGAAGGATAGGAGTATAGTGATATATAGAATGTGTTTTTTCATGGATATTGGCTTTAGGCTTTATGCCTTTTTAGGTTTATAAAGTTTTAAGGTTAATTCTTAATTGTGGTTTTCAGAATTTAGATTTTTGCCTACTGCCTACTGCCTACTGCCTACTGCCTACTGCCTACTGCCTACTGCCTACTGCCTACTGCCTACTAATAATACGGGCTAATCATTACATACACTACTACTCCTGTTACAGCAACATATAGCCATAAAGGGAATGCAAACTTAGCAATCTTTCTATGCTTTTCGTCTTCTCTATTTAGTCCTCTTACAAATGTAGTTAATACCAAAGGGATAACACCAATAGACAATACGATGTGCGAGATTAATATAAAGTAATAGATTATTTTAATAAAACCTTCTCCTCCAAAAGCGGTAGAATTACTAGTCATATGGTACAATACATACATTACTAAAAATAATGCAGAGCATGCCAGTGCTAGTTTAATAAATAGTTCGTGAGCCTTAATGTTTCCTTTTTTAATAGATAAAATTGCAACAACTAATAACAAAGCTGTAATTCCGTTAATAGTTGCATAAACAGGAGGTAAGAAAACAGGAAGTTTAATATCTAATTTTATTCCAAATAGCAATGTTACTGCAGCCGGAATTGCAATAGATAGGATTGTAATTAATTGTTTGTAGTCTCTAGTTGTTTTTTGTTCGTTACTCATTTTCTAATAATAATTTAATATCCTCAATTAACAGAGCTACTTCTTTCTTATCTGTACCTTGGTAGAAAATTTTAGGATTCCCATAGGTATCCTTTCTAGAGCGTAAAAATCCTTTTTTGTCTACCAAAGCAAAAAAACCTTGGTGTTCAAAACCACCTGCTACTTCTGGGTTGATACCGGCAAAGATATTTAGTCCTTTATTAGCAAGATGATGAATTTTGTCTAAATCTCCTGTTAAGAAATGCCAGTTTAGGCTAGTCACTCCGTAATTTTCGGCATATTCTTTTAGTTTTATAGGAGTATCTACACTAGGATTGATAGTGAAGGAAGCAATTCCAAAATCATTTCGTTGTCCAAATTCTTTTTCAATACTTAACATATTTCTATTCATAATAGGACAGATGGATGGGCAAGTAGTAAAGAAAAACTCCGCTACATATACTTTTCCATTGTAATCCGTATTAGAAATAGTTTGATTGTTCTGATCGGTAAAAATAAAATCAGGCATTTTTCTAGTTTCACCACTTATCTCAAAGTAAGTTAAACCACTTGGGTTTATAGACTCTTCTTTGGCAGCTTGGGTAACTCTATTCCTGGGTTCTGTATGATGTTTAAAGTTTCTAACAACAAAAACACCAAATAGCAATACAATAAATGCAATTCCAACAAAAGAATATTTATTTTTCATCTTTACCTAATCTTTCTTTTCTAGAAGTAGTAGAAACTTCTTGTTCGTAAAAAACATTTTTAGCGTCTGTAAATAACTTGTTTTTTAGGTCATTTACAGAAAGCATACTATATGCAAAAACTTCTTCTCCAATTTTATCATCGTCTGTTCTACCTCTTTGTTGTAGTTTCTTATCAATTATAAATGCATGGTCACTTGCTAAATTAGAGTCTAAAGATGTTTTTGTTTTTAAAGAATTGTAAATAGTAGTTGTTTGTAGGCTATCTAAACAAACAAATTTCCATTTAAATAATTTATCATCTCCAGTTTGGTTTAACCTTTTCTGTATTGTTTTTATATCAGGATTGTTTGCTCCAACATAAAAAGAAATTAATTGGAACTTTTTATACTTTGATAGTTTTTTAAAAACAACTTCGTTGATATTGTACAGTTGAGTGTTTTTTGCCTCTGGATATTTTCCTAAAAAGTGAATTACATTAATGTGTTCTTTAAAAGTGATCGCGTCATTGTTTAAAGATGCAACATCTACAATGTCAGTTTTAAAAACCTCACAAGGTTTAAAGTTTACTTCGCCCAAAGAAAGAAATATAAAGAAGGCTAGAGGGCCAATGAATAGTAAGGAAAGAATAACTTTTTTCTTCATGATCTAAGGTCTAAAATTATTTTGGGTACTAAAAAAGGTGGATAAATCCACCTTTTGTATGATTAAATTCTAAAAAGAATTAGTATTTCCAGTTCACCCAAGGAGCTAAAGTTGTATGTAAATAGTCACCTTCAATTAATAATAACGTTACTAAGTAAGGAATTAATATAATTAATGGTACTATAATAGATCCTACAAAGTTTTTACGCTCGTGGTTCATGTGCATAAAGTACCACATAATTCCAGCTGCTTTCACAATTGTTAAAATAATGAAAACCCAGTTTAAGATAGAAGTTCCTAAAAAGTTAGAATAATGCATCCAGTGAGGTTTAACAATACCGAAAGCTACTTCTACAATAGTTACTAATGATAAGAATCCGAAAACTTGCCAGATTAACTTAGTGTTTGATTCGTGTTGTCCCATAATATAATTATGTTGTTTGTGTCTTTAATAATTGTTGATTAAACTAAGTAGAAGAATGTAAATACGAATACCCACACTAAATCTACAAAGTGCCAGTACAATCCAACTTTTTCTACCATTTCGTAGTGTCCTCTCTTTTCGTAAGTTCCCATTAATACGTTAACAAAAATGATAATGTTTAAAACAATACCAGAAGTTACGTGGAAACCGTGGAAACCTGTAATAAAGAAGAAGAAGTCTGCAAATTGGCTAGAACCATATTCGTTTACCTCTAAGTTAGCTCCTCTTACTACTCTTGTTGATTTTTCTAAGTATTTTAAAGCTACAGCTTTGTTTAAAATAACTTCTTTTTGCTTAGTTTCTGCATTAATTTTTTCTAAACGAATTCCAATTTCTGGAGTGTTTTTAAAAGCTTCAATTAATCCAGCAGTTGTATATTCGTATGTAGTCTCACCTTTTTCGAACCATACTCCGTTCTTACGTGTGTGCTCTACAATAGGGTTGTTTGGTGTTGCAAAGTCTTCTAAAGCAATTTGTTTACCTTCTGCGTTTACAAATTGAACAATTTTACCATCTTGTAATTGTACAGCTCCAAATTCTCCATTGATAAAGTTTTTCCATTCCCAAGCCTGAGAACCAACGAAAACAATACCTCCAATAATTGTTAAGAACATATAAGTAATTACTTTGTTCTTTTTCATTTGGTGTCCAGCATCAACAGCTAATACCATTGTTACAGAAGAGAAAATTAAGATAAATGTCATCAATGCCACATAGTACATTGGATAACTTCCTCCGTGCATAAATGGAAAGTGAGTAAATACTTCATCGGCGATTGGCCATACATCAATGAATTTAAAACGAGTCAATCCATAAGCGGCTAAGAAACCTGCAAAAGTTAATGCATCAGAAACGATGAAGAACCACATCATCATTTTTCCATAACTAGCACCTAAGGGTCTTGTAGAACCACCTTCCCATACATTCGATACTTGATCAGCAGTTGTTGCTTTCATAAGAGTTATTTATTG
This sequence comes from Wenyingzhuangia sp. IMCC45574, assembly GCF_054182685.1. Lineage (NCBI taxonomy): Bacteria > Pseudomonadati > Bacteroidota > Flavobacteriia > Flavobacteriales > Flavobacteriaceae > Wenyingzhuangia > Wenyingzhuangia sp. IMCC45574. Next base: position 3,252,072 of record NZ_CM135169.1, read on the forward strand.
TTTGTTTGTTCTGTTTTGTTTGAATGGCAAATTTATAAATTTACATTAAGTATTAAAATAAAAGAACAAAAATAGTATTATCCATAGCAAGTCTAAAAAATGCCAGAAAATACTACCTAGTTCAAGCCCTAATGTGTTTCCATTTTTATATTTTCCTAAAAGTTGTTTCACTAACATTACAGTTAGCACGATTATAGCGACAAATATGTGTAATAGGTGTGTAAAAACAATCACCATTAACATAGATGAAGAGATCAAACTTTTAGGTCCTGTAAAAAATAATCCAGACTGTTTTAGTTCACCAAATCCTAGAAATTGAGAAACTATAAATCCAATTCCTAATCCCAGCGAAATTAGTAATAATAAAGTAGTTAGCGTAGTGTTTTCTTTTTTTCCAAAGAAAACAGCCAATTGAACTGTTATACTACTAATTACAATTAATACAGTACTTGTAATTAAAGAAGCTGGCAAATCAAAAGTAACCCAGTCTTCTCTGTTGCTACTAATAACATAAGCACTTACCAAACCTGCAAACATCATGGTCATACTTACCAAAGAAACCCATAACATAGGTTTTGCAGCTTTTTTTCTAGCTACTTTTAATTCTTGATCTACAGTTATTGCTTTTTCCATTTTAATGAAGGAATTTATCGATGATGTAAATAATTTGAATTACGGTGATGTAAAATACACTTGCCAGCATTAATTTTTTGGCCGTATTTTTACTTAGGTCTTTGTATAAAAGAACAGCATAGTACAAAATAATGGCACCGCAAATAAAAATAAGTACCGCTGTTAATGGAAATATATACAATTCACCAGTTTTCTTAAACACAGGAATAATAGACGAGAAAATAAGCATAAAGGTGTACAGTATTATTTGTACCACTGCTTTTTTATCTCTTCTTCCCATTGGTAATAAATTGTATCCTGCTTTTTGATACTCATCATGTCCCAACCAACCAATGGCCCAAAAGTGTGGGAATTGCCAAAAGAATTGAATCATGAATAAAATACCTGCTTCTATACCAAAACTATTGGTAGCTGCTACCCAACCTAACATAAAAGGGATTGCACCAGGAAATGCTCCTACAAAAACAGCCAAAGGTGTAACTCCTTTTAACGGAGTGTAGGCACAGGTGTATAAAAATATAGAGATGGCACCAAAAAGTGCGCTCTTTTCATTTATATAATATAAGATACCCAATCCTGATATGGTAAAGGTAATTGCAATAATTAAAGCAGTAGTTACAGAGTACCTTCCTGTTGGTAAGGGCCTGTTCTGCGTACGCTTCATTAGTTTGTCTATATCTTTTTCTATAATTTGGTTAAAAGCATTAGATGCTCCAACCATAAGGTAACCACCTATAGCCAATAGAGAAACAATCTTATAATCAATAGAGTCAACAGCTATTAAATATCCTGCAACTGCAGAAAACACGACACTTAAAGAAAGTCCTAGTTTAGTCAATTGTTTAAAATCGCTAATAAAACTGTTCTTAGGTTGTTCTATAGAAGTATCTACTTTAGACATGTATTCGTTGATTCGAAAATTTTGGCAAAGATAGGGATTCTTTTTACTTAGAAATTGAACTTATTCATTTAATTCTCTGGGTAGTATTTAAAGTGGATTTTTTAAAATGAAAAAAAATAGAAAAAAAAGGCGAATTATTTTTTTGAGAACAGAAATAACTCTTATATTTGCACTCGCGTTTGCAAAACGTGAAAGTTCTTAAAAACATTGTACAAAACATACCAAAATATTTAGTGTAAACTAGATGCAGAAGTGGTGGAATTGGTAGACACGCTGGACTTAAAATCCAGTGGACAGTAATGTCCGTATGGGTTCAAGTCCCATCTTCTGTACAAAGATATTAGAAAGCCTATAGTTTACACACGCAGAAGTGGTGGAATTGGTAGACACGCTGGACTTAAAATCCAGTGGACAGTAATGTCCGTATGGGTTCAAGTCCCATCTTCTGTACTAAAGCCTTATCAATTAATTTTGATAAGGCTTTTTTTATGCAGTTTTGTTTCATAAAAAAACACCCTATAAGAAATAGGATGTTTTGTAAGTGGTGTAAAGGATACTACTATTTTAGGTAGTTTCTAATTCCGTAACTGGCAAGTACACCTTCTCCTGTAGCAGCAGCAACTTGTGCAATGGCTCCCTCTCTACAATCTCCGGCAGCAAAAATTCCTTTAACAGAGGTTTCGGCTAAGTTTTCTGTGGTAATAAAACCTTGTTCGTTTAAGTTTACCAAGCCTTTAAAACTTTTGGTGTTTGGAATTAAGCCAATAAAAATAAAAGCTCCGTCTGCTTTAATTTCTTTTGTAGCTCCTGTTGTGTTGTCTTTTACCAAAACTCCCTGAAATAAATCGCGTTCATCTTTGGTGAATTCTAAAGGTGTATTGTTAGCGTAGACTTCAATATTTTCTATGGTTTCTAATTTCTCTATATAGGTTTTAGATGCTTTAAACTCTGGAGATCGGTTTATAATTTTTACTTTTTTACAAAAGCCTGCTAAAAAAATACCTTCTTCTAAGGCAGAATTCCCACCACCAATAACAATAACTTCTTTATCGCGGTAAAAAGCACCGTCGCAAGTAGCGCAAAAGTGAACACCAGATCCTATAAGTTCGTTTTCGTTAGGAATTCCTAATTTTCTATAAGTAGAGCCTGTAGATAACACCACTGTTTTAGATTTATAGTCTCCTAGGGCTGTTTTTAATTCAAACAAATCTCCTTGTTTTTTAATAGCAGTAACCTCTTCTCCTGTATTAATGGTGGCACCATAGGTAACTGCTTGGTGTTCCATACGTTCCATTAACTTGGGACCCGATATTTCTGTAAATCCAGGATAGTTTTCTATTTTTTCGGTTAAGAAAGCATTCCCTCCAATGTTTTTCTTTTCTAAAATTAAAGTATCAAACCTATCTCTTTGAGCATAAATAGCTGTTGTTAAACCAGCTGCACCACCACCTATAATAATACTGTCGTAAACTTTTTGTTCTTTGGTGGTATCTATGTCTAATAGCTCTTTTAATTTGGCATTGTCTGGGTTTGTATGTGGCTCTCCATTTAGAAGAATGGTAGGAATTATTCTTTTTCCTTTATTTATTTCTTCTACTTTGTCTGTAGCCCACTGGTGCGTGTCTACATCTATAAACTGGAAATTAATGCCATTGTCGTTTAAATAACTCTTGGCTCTTCTACAATCCGGACACCAGTCGGCACCAAACAAGGTAAGCTGACCTTTGTCTGTAATTCCCAATACAGAAGCCAGTTTTGCATTGTCGGGATTGGTATAAGATTTACCATTTATAATTAAGGTTGGTATAATTCTTTTTCCATTATTTATTTTTTCTACTTTTTCGGTAGCGTCTTTATCTAAGTCAACATCAACAAAGTGGTACGTAATATTGTTGCTGTCAAAGTACGATTTTGCCCTTCTACAATCTGGGCACCAATCAGCACCGTATAAAATAATATCAATCATGTAAAGTATTTTTTCTTTATAGTCGACACGGATTGGTTTTGTTTACAGCTTAAAGTTTATCTAAGCTTCTCCATATCCTTTTCTAAAGTTTCTAATTTCTTTAAAACTCTTCCGTAGACTAAGGTAACGTCTAATTGAAATATTTTTTTGGCAAACACAATTAAAAGCAAAACGACTACAGCTAGAATTATATAGTTAAAGCTAGGGACGTTTAAGAAAGTATCTGTATTAGGGAATTTACGAAGGAATTTTTCGGTAACAATTTTTCCGTATTTAGAATACCACACACCAGGAAAAAAAATAATAAAAAATAAAGGGTAGAAAAAACGATAGATTTTAACGTACTTAATAGTGCTCTCTCTAACCCATTCGTTTACTGTTTTTATATAATCGTAACTATTCATTCCTTTGTCTAATTTTTTTAGAATGTCTGCTTGTTTTTTACTGTAGTATGCAAACCAAAGTAGAAGTGCAAAGATCAATCCTCCTGCAACAAGGGTTTCCATAAAATAAGAGCCAATTAAAACTACAATTGCAGCAACTATAATTCCTATGATGTTAATTTTTCCTATCTGAAAGAATTTATCTACGGCACCCTTAGATTTTTGATTGTATAGGTTGTTTATTTTAGGTGCTACTAAGTCGTTTTCTTTTACAAAACCTTCTTTCCAAATATCTTCTATTGATTTATTATTCATCTTTTTGGTTTTATTGTTGGTTTATGATTTTTTTTAGTTTGTCTTTAATTCTGGTAATTCTAACGCCTACACTGTTGGTGTTTGTTCCAGTAATTTCTGCAATTTCTTTGTATGATTTTTCTTCTAAATACAGCATGATAATTCCTCTGTCTATTTCGGATAATTGGCGAATTGCGTTGTAGAGTTGGTTTAAAGATTCGTCTTCAAAAGCAAAACTTTCTTCACTGGCTTCTATGGGAATGTAATCCGAAGCAAAATTCTGATGGTTGTTTTTCTTTTTCTTTAACAAAGTCATACAGACATTTAAGGTAAGTCTGTACACCCACGTAGACCACTTAGATTGTTTGTTAAAGTTGTCTTTGCTTCTCCATATTTGCAAGCATACTTCCTGATAGTAATCCTCAAAGTCTTCTTGAGAATGGGTGTATGCCCTACATATCTTAATAATTATAGGAGCTATGGGGAGTATGTGGGTTGTGTAAAAATCGCTACTCATTTACATAGTGTTTTACTATTTAGTGGCCGAGAAGTAAATTTATTACATTAGAAAATAAAAAAAGCATTGAAATTTTATAAGAAAATTTCAATGCTTTTTATTTAAGTGTAGTAAAATTTTATTTTTTGTTATTCAACAAGTTGCTTGATTTTACACTGTTTATCAAACTAACGAATACATATGAGAATCCGATTATTAGCAAAAGAGCAAACATAATTTTAATTTGAGTTTTAATGGTCCATTCCAATGCTACTTTTATTCTGTGTAAAGTACCTATTTCGGTTTTACGAGTTTCTTTTAATGAGAAATTTACGGTGCAAAATTCATTTTCATCATCAAAATCTCCTAAGCTAACACCTAGGTCTTGCAGTTGTTGTTCTATTTCTAATATTCGGTTTTCTAAATTCATATACTCTTCTATTTTCCCTCCTTTAGATTTAAGGGAAATAAGTGAAGTACGAATCTTTTCTAGTGATTGTTTTTTTGCATTCAGTTCTTTGTACTCGTTGGTTTTGTCTTTTTTGGTAATAAGCTTAGAACTAACTTTTCCAATTTTTGTTAAGTGTTGATAAAGAGAATCAAAGTTTTCTGGAGGAACACCAATGACTAAGTTTAAACTTCGGTATCCATTGTTTCCACTTTTTTGTTCAAATTGAATTAAGGCACTAAAGTCTTTAATTTTTTTACGTGTATTTTTTTCTTCACTCTCAAAGGCAGTTGACAGTGTTTTTATATCAGCAATTTTTTCGTATTTCTGATCAACTTTAACTGTAGCATTGTTATTCTTTACAATGTGTTTTTTAGATGCGTAATTTCTATTAGATAGGGGGATGTTGGAGAGACTTTCAAAAGAGTCAATCATTGGTGTTTCAATCTCTTCAATTTTTAAACTGTATCCGTAGGCAAGTCTAAAAATGAATAAAATAATAAAAGAGATACTTAGCCAAAGTGATATTTTTTTTGTTTTCCTTTTTAATTCCGTGTTCATAGATTGTTTTTGGAACTAAAACGCATGAAGGTGACAATTATTGTAGATGTTTATAGAGATAAAAAATCCCATCATAAGATGGGAGTGTAGTATGTTTTTTAAGAAGCTTCTTCGTATTGTCTGGTGTTTTCAAACGATTTTTTATATTTCCATTCAAACCATTTGTTTCCCAGTGTTTTTCTCATAATGTTCTCAATAGGAATCATTACCGTAAAATTGTAAAAAGTCTGTGCTAAGTATTTAGGGTTTCTAGCAATACTTCTTAAGCTCATAGAAAAACCAGGAGTAATGTATTTCATGTAATGCCAATAACCTTCGGGAATATATAAAGCATCTCCATGTTCTAAGTTGGCAATAAAACCTTTTGCTTTTTTTAGGGCTGGGAATTTTTCAAAATCTGGATTAGAAAAATCTATATCTCTGTTAGAAATTAAAGAGTTGGGTAGCTTGTATAAATAAGGTGTTTGTTCTTGGTCAAACAAGATACATTGTTTTTTTCCTTCAAAATGAAAGTGAAAAATGTTCGCTAAATCTATATCATAGTGCATAAAAGTATAAGAATCCTCTCCACCAAAAAATAAAGTAGGCAGGGTTTTCATAAAACGAATTCCTAATTCAGGAAAAGAAAAATCGTTTTGAAGAGATGGGATTTCTTTTAAAACGTTCCATAAAAATATTCTATACTTGGTTGGTCCTTGTTTTAAAAGAGCAACGTAGTCTTTCATTTTCATGTGCTTGTCTGCACCGTTAAACTTTTTCTTTGCATCTAGAGGTTTGTCTCCGTGTAAAGGGACTTCAATATCGCCCGCAATATCGGCAATGTAGTCAAAGCTCCATTTTTCAAAAGCTGGCCATTCTTTTGCAAATCCCTTTATAATTAAAGGTTTTTGCTTTTTGTAGTAGTCATTGTAAAATTCGTCTTTGCTTATGTTTTCTACTACTTCAACAGACTTGAGTTGTAAATTCATAACGGTTGAATATTTACTTTTTTAGCGTTCTTTGATTGTAAAATTACAAGTTTTTAGGAGACTAAAAATAATTTGGAGTTATTATTGTTGGAACAAGAATTTTTTTGGGGGAGGAGCAATTAAGTTCATGGTGCTAGAATTATGCTGAATGCTTAACTTCCAGGCATGTAGAAATAAGCAGTCGTCTGTGTACGTAAGTGGGTTGTTTTTAAAATAGTTGGAATCTTTGTATCCATAATCTCCTACTATAGGATAGCCCATGGTTGCTAAGTGTAAACGTATCTGATTGGTTCTTCCTGTATGCGGTGTTACTTCTAACAGAGTTTCGTTTGTTGCATGTCTTCTTTCTAGTACTTTAAACTCTGTGTAAGCTTCCTGTCCTTCTTCGCTAGAGGCTCTTCCTCCACCTGCTGTTTTTTCGGTTCCTATTTTGGTGGTGCTATCAAACCAGTCTTTTGCTACAATTCCTTCTACCATTGCCAAATATTTTTTAGTCGTAGATTTCTCTTCAAATTGTGTACCAATAGTATTTACAATTTCTTTGTTTCTTCCTAGAATTACAATTCCTGTAGTATTGGCATCTAGCCTGTGTATAATTTTAAGATCCTCTTTTGGAAAAGCAAGCTCTAAAATTTTAGTCAATGAGTTTTTGTTAAACCTTCCGCTAGGGTGCATAGGAAGTGGGGCTGGTTTGTTAATAACAATAATAGCATTGTCTGCATATAGCAAGTCTATAGCTACAGAAACATTGGGCTCTGCTTTGGGGTCCGAGGTATGTTCTGTTATGTAACCTCCTTTTAAAATGTCGTTTTCCTTAGCAGGTTTGCCATTTATTAGCAAAGTTTCATTTTTAATTTTATTTAACCATAAGTCTTTGGTAGATCTAGGGACTACTTCTAAAAAAAAGTCAATAACGGTATAACCCTCGTATTTTTTCTTAACGGGGAGTCTGTATTTGGTTGCATATGGAATACTTCCAGGCAGTGGACTGCAAACGGATTTAATTGAGGTTTTAAAATTCTGAAATTCCATGAGTTAACTTATAAAATACTTTTTTGTCCTTTTTTTATTTCGTTTGCTGATAAATATCATATTCACTGCTGACTTTACAACATAATTTTACCAATGTTAAAGAAAGACAAAGTGAAGTTGGCAACGTGTAAAGCAAAAGTAGTACAAAACATTGTTAGCGTAGTAAAACTCAAAAAAATATATAAAGTTGAATAAGATATCTAAAAAGGTTTTACCAGAGAAAAACACCAAATGGCGATCTATTGCAGTGTTGTTTATAGCCATTGTATTTGGTATTGGACTGTTTATGGCCAAAGAGTCGGAAGTGATTTCTTATATGTCCGACGATCCTAAAGCTTGTATTAATTGCCATGTAATGGTTCCAGAATACAACGGCTGGATGCATAGTTCCCATAGAGAGTGGGCCAGTTGTAACGATTGTCATGTACCGCACGAAAGTGTTGTAAAGAAGTACTATTTCAAAGCAATGGATGGTCTTAGGCATGCTTCCATCTTTACGCTAAGAGCAGAACCAGAAGTAATGCATATGCGAAAAGCTTCGCAAGAAGTTGTTCAGAATAATTGTGTTCGTTGCCATCAAAATCAGGTAACGCAAACAAAATTAGACGGAGCATTTAAACATCATAAAGAAAATAGAACAGAAAGACAGTGTTGGACATGCCATAAAGAAGTGCCTCATGGAAGAGTACATGGTATTTCTACGGTGAAATATAACATTGCTCCAATACCTACAGATGTTCAAGAAACGGTTGTGCCAGATTGGTTGGAACAAAAAATAAAAGAAGAAAACTAACAAAGAAAATATCTAGATAAAATTAGAGACAGATGAAAAACAAACTATTATTCGCGGTATCTATTGCTACTGTTTTTTTACTAGGGTTATTGGCTTCTAGTATTATAAATAGAAAGAACGAGGCCAAGTATAAGTACTTGCCTCAGGTAGAAATTAACGAAAATGAACCTAGAAACGAAGTGTGGGGAGATAATTTCCCAAAGGAGTATCAATCGTACTTAAAAACAGCAGATACTAGTTTTGCATCTTACCAAGGTGGTTCTAAAATGAGAGATATGTTAGAAGAAGATCCTCGTTTGGTAGTGCTATGGGCAGGTTATGGTTTCTCTAAAGATTACAATCAAGGGGGAGGGCACATGAATGCAGTAACAGATATACATAATACTTTACGTACAGGAGGTCCTAAAGGAAAAGGAGACGGACCAATGCCAGCTACTTGTTGGACCTGTAAGAGTCCAGATGTACCAAGGTTGATGAACGAAAAAGGAGTGGCTGAATTCTACAAAGGAAAATGGGCAGACAAAGGACACGAGATTAAAAACCCTATAGGATGTGCAGATTGTCATGAGCCTAAAACTATGAAATTAACCATAACTAGGCCTGCATTGGTAGAGGCTTTTGAGGCAATGGGGAAAGACATTAAAAAGGCTTCTCACCAAGAAATGAGATCTTTAGTGTGTGCACAGTGTCACGTAGAATATTATTTTGATAAAAAAATACCAGGTAAAGAGGGAGTTCCTTACTTAAAGTTTCCATGGAAGAACGGAATGAGTGTAGAGGCTATGGAAAAATACTACGACAATTTAGACTTTAAAGATTGGGTACATAAGCTAAGTAAGGCTCCAATGCTAAAAGCACAGCACCCAGGTTACGAAACATATTTAACTGGAGTGCATGCAGATAGAGGAGTTTCTTGTGCAGACTGTCATATGCCTTACAAGAGCGAAGGAGGACAGAAGTATACAGATCACCACATTCAGTCGCCTTTAAACAATGTTGCAAATTCATGTCAGGTATGTCACAGAGAAGACAAAGACAAGTTGATTGAAAACGTGTACGAGAGACAGCAAAAAGCAACTGAAAACAGAATTAAATTAGAAGATTTCTTAGTGAAGTTTCATGTAGAGGCTAAAAAAGCCTGGGATTTAGGAGCAACAGAAGCTCAGATGAAAGATATTTTACAAGACATTCGTCATGCGCAATGGAGGTGGGATTATGCGGCTGCATCTCATGGTGCTTCGTTCCACTCGCCAGTAGAAACTGCAAGAGTTATTGGTAGCGGATTAGATATTGTGCAAAAAGGTAGGGTAAAACTAGCCAGACTGTTGGCAGATTTAGGATATAACAAAGAAGTTCCAGTACCAGATATTACATCAAAAGAAAAAGCACAAGAGTATATTGGTTTGGACATGAAGAAACTGAATAAAGAAAAAGCTTATTTCAAGAAAAATCTGTTACCTAAATGGATGGAAGAAGCTAAAAAGAGAGAAGCGAAAATAGTAGTAAAAACGCTTCAGTAATAGTTGTTGTTGTTTTAAAAACATGCCTGATGTGAGTTGTTAACATGTTGGGCATGTTTTGTATGTATTCAAAATAGAAATTTATGAAAAAACTATATAAATTTTTTTCATCCCCCATATTGGCTATTTTGTTATTGCTGATTTTTTCAGTTGCCATGGCTTGGGCTACGTTTGTAGAAAATGATTACGGTACCAAGGCTGCTTGGGTGTATATTTACGAGACTTGGTGGTTCGAGGTCGTAATGGTGGGCTTGGCACTTTCTTTTGTAGCCAACATTTTTAAGTATCAATTATTTAGAAAAGAAAAGTGGGCGGTTTTAATCTTTCACGTGGCTTTTATCATTATTGTTATTGGAGCTGGAATTACAAGATATACTTCTTATGGAGGGATGTTAAGAATTAGAGAAGGACAGGCTGAAAGCACTGTTATTTCTGGCGATAATTATTTGCAAATTCAGTTAAGAGCTGGGCAAGATTCTATTCGTATAATAGAGAAATTAGGATTGTCTAACGTAAAGAAAAGTCGTTATTCACTAGAGACTACTTTGGATAATTCTGCTATTAAAATAGGGAATTTACGTTATGTGGTAGATGCTGTTCCAGTGTTGATAGAAGATGAACAGAGTGATGAGCAAATTCTAGAATTGGTAATTTCTTATGGAATAGGAAAGGAAACTATTTTTATAAAATCTGGAAACTATAAAACCGTTGGAAGTGATAAACTAATCATTGGGTTTAATTGCAAGGAGCTTACTAATATAGCCATTACCTCTAAAGAAGGTAGTTTAGAAGTGGTTGGAGATAAAAAAATAGAGTATTACAAAATGATGACTCAAGAAGCGGGTAGCTTAGAGTCTCATAAAAAACATCCATTTTTTGTAAAGACCTTGTATAAAATGGGGAGTTTGGCCATTGTTCCTAATCAGTTTGTAGAGCATGGAAAAATAGAGGTGGAGTCTGTAAATCCAGCAGGTATTTCTCAAAACAAAAAAGAGTTAGACGATGTAGTGTTGGCAGATGTACAAGTAGGCGATCGATTAGAGACCGTTCCCTTGTTGTATAGAGAGGGTTTTTTGGCAGCAAAGAGCAATGTACAATTGGCGGGTATCCAAATTGATTTGTCTTATGGTTCTAAAGCTTTAGAATTACCGTTTAAAGTACAGCTAAACGATTTTCAGTTAGAAAAATACCCAGGTTCTACGAGTCCGTCTTCGTATGCCAGTGAGGTAACGGTAATAGATGGAGCGGAAACCATGCCTTTTAGGATTTATATGAACAATGTGTTGGATTATAAAGGCTTTCGTTTTTTTCAGGCGAGTTACGATACCGATGAAAAAGGAACGGTGCTATCTGTTAATCACGATGCAATAGGAACCAATGTTACGTATGTAGGATATTTCTTGATGACGGTTGGAATGTTTTTTACACTTTTTGGAAGACAAACTCGTTTTAGGGTGATTGTAAACAAGCTTAAAAAACTAAAAACAGCAGTGGTGCTGTTGGCTTTGTTGTGGGGGAATGGGCTGTTTGCAAATCCGAATTCCGATGCTGAAATCATTTCAAAATCATTACACCAATTAAAGATTCCGGCCCCGGTGGCAGAAGAATTTGGTGCTTTGTTGGTGCAAGATTTAGATGGTAGAATTAAACCCGTAAACACCTTGGCTTTGGAGTTTTTAAGAAAGATTTCGGGAAAGCCCTATTATAAATACGAGTATCAAGGAACAGTTTATAAATGCAATGCGGTTCAGGTGTTTTTAATGTTTCATATGTATCCTGAATTGTGGCAAGGAATTCCAGTGATAAAGGCAAACGGAAAAAAGTTAAGTCCTGTTTTAGCGGAGTTAAAAGATAAAAAACGCTTAGCGTTTAAAGATTTACTAAAGGAGGCAGGAGCGTATAAATTATCGGAGGCGATTGTGGCATCCAATCAGAAGAAGCCTGCGGAACGAAACGAAACGGACAAAGAAATTATTAAAGTAGACGAACGCTTTAATATTCTATACAATGTCCTGTTGGGGAATTACCTAAAGATTTTCCCAAACCGTTTGGATAAAAATCACACTTGGTACAGTCATAAACATCACTTTGAGGATTACGATGCAGAAGATGCTGCTTTTTGCAAAGGAGTAGTATCCGATTTATTTTCTAAAGCCAAACAACAAGATTGGGCAGGGGTATTGCAGTTGATCTCTTATGTAGATTTGTATCAGACAGAGATTTCTAAAGATATTATTCCATCAAAAGAGAAAGTGCAAGCTGAAATATGGTACAATAAATTCAACTTGAACTTCTGGTTGTTTCAAGCTTATTTTACCTTGGGACTGGTGTTGTTGGTGTTAGCGATTGTCCGAATTTTCAATCAGAAAAAGTGGCTGGAGCATGTGTGGTTTGTAGTTTTTTTACTAACCGTAGTTTCTTTCTTGGTATTTGCTTTTAACATTGGCTTACGATGGTATATTTCTGGGCATGCACCTTGGAGTAACGGATACGAAATGTTGGTGTTTGTAGCTTGGGGATTGTTGTTAAGCGGCTTGCTAGTGCATAAGAAATCTGACTTTGCTTTGCCGTTGGCTACCTTGTTTACAGGGGTGTTATTGTTGGTAAGCTACTTGGATTGGATCAATCCAGAAATTACCAATTTAATGCCAGTGCTAAAGTCTTATTGGTTAAAAATACACGTAGCCACTATTGTGAGTAGCTATGCACCTTTAGGTTTGTCTTGTGTGTTGGGAATGATGGCTTTAATCCTGATGAATTTTCAGAAAGGGAAGAATGCAAAAATCATCAAAGTAAAAATTAAGGAGCTGAGTTATATCAATGAATTGTCTATGACGGTTGGTTTGTTTTTACTCTCTGTAGGAACCTTTTTAGGAGGAGTTTGGGCAAATGAGTCGTGGGGAAGATACTGGGCTTGGGATCCTAAAGAAACGTGGGCTTTGATTAGTATTATTGTTTATACAGTAGTGTTACACCTACGCTTTATTCCAGCTTTTAATAATAAGTATGTGCTGAATTTGGTAAGTATGTTTGCTTTTTGGTCTATCATAATGACTTCTTTTGGGGTGAACTACTACCTAACAGGTTTGCACAGTTATGCAACAGGAGATCCTGTACCTATCCCTAATTTTGTATATGTTTTAATAGTGTTGATGTTTGTATTGGCAATTTTGCCAAAGTTGATAAGCAAACAACAAAGAAAAGCAGAGCGATAGCTCTGCTTTTTTATAATGTATACTTTTTGTGTATGTGGAGTAACAGTTGAATGGTTGGGTTAAGTGTATTTTTCTGAGTTAATTACGAATTACGAGTTCAGAATTTCGATTTTTACCTACTACCTACTACCTACTACCTACTACCTACTACCTACTACCTACTACCTACTACCTACTACCTACTACCTACTACCTACTGCCTACTGCCTATTGCTTACTATCCCTGCTGATCAGCACCTATTTTCTTTAAGTATTTGGTTAAGATGACTACGCTGGTTCCGTTTATTTTTCCTTCAATTTGTGTAGCATTGTCGTGTACCAAAGAAATGTTACGGATTACCGTTCCTCTTTTAATGGTAAAACTACCAGCCCCTTTTAAATCTTTGTCTTTGGTCATGGTTACGCTATCACCAGCTTCTAATGTAGCACCATTACAATCTCTGTGAATAATTTTTTCATCTTCGCTTAAATGATCTCCTGTAGCTTCTGCAAAACGTAAGTCAGCATCTTCTAAGTACATCATGTCTAGTAAGTCTTGTGGCCATCCATCACCACGCAAACGTTGCAGCATTCTCCAAGCGGTAATCTGCACGGCTTTGTGCTCGCTCCACATAGAATCGTTTAAACACCTCCAGTGGTTGGCATCCATGTTTTCAGGATTTTCAATCTGATCCTTACAAGTACCGCATACCAAAATATTGGTTTCCAAAGTATCGTTTAAACTAGGTTTTAGTCTAATGTCACTTAAATCGTGCGTAGCACCACACAATTCACATTTATTTCCGCTTCGTTGGATTAATTCTTCAGTTATATTCATTTTTTAGAAGGCTTTAGGCTGTATGCTCTAAGCTATGTGCTGTTTTGTAATGAGATTTTGTTGTTGTGTAAGCCTAATGCGTAAAGCCTATTGCTTACAGCTGTAGCGAAAGCTACATTCGTTGTCTCACCGCTTCGTATAAAAATGCACCACAAGCAACAGACACATTTAACGAACCAATTCTACCTAACAAAGGTAATTTTGCTTTGGCACTTGCTAATTTTAATACCGATGGATTGATACCTCTATCCTCGGATCCCATAACAATGGCAGTTGGTTGTTTAAAGTCAACATCAAAAATGGTGTCTTCTGTTTTTTCGGTAGCACAAACTATTTGAATGTCTGCGGCTTGCAACATAAAAATAGCATCTTTAATGTGGTCTACTTTACAAATAGGTACATTAAAAGCAGCACCTGCAGAGGTTTTTACTGTTTCTCCGTTAATAGGAGCATTTCCGCTTTTTGGAATAATAATTCCGTGCGCACCTGTACATTCTGCTGTACGAATAATAGCACCAAAATTACGAACGTCCGAAATTTGATCTAGTAAAATAAACAAAGGCGTGTCTCCTTTTTCTATAGTACTGGTAATTAAACCGTCTAAATCGTAAAAAGAAATAGGAGCAATTAAAGCACCCGCTCCTTGGTGGTTGCTATGTCTAGACATTCTATCTAGCTTTTCCACAGGAACAATACTAGAAGTAATGTTGTTCGTTTTTATAAGTTGCTTTAGCTCGTTCATTAAAGCTCCGCTCACGTCTTTTTGTAAAAAGACTTTGTCTATGGAACTTCCTGCATGAATAGCTTCTATAATAGCACGAATTCCAAATATCTTAGAGGTTTGTTTTTCTTCCATGCTGCAAAGGTAGTGTTTTGGTATAGAGTAGCAAGTATCAGGTATTGAGTATCGATGGAATTCTATATGAGTCCACTAATTATTTGTAGTATTCTGATTTCTTGTATTTAACCAATTTAAATACATGTTAGGGTTAAAATCATTTGCTATTCCACTATCTATACGTTCTTGAAGAGCTTTTGTTAGGGCTTTGATTTTTTCTTTTTCTGAGTTTGGTGAATTCATTTACTGAAGATAGGAGATGTGATTTTTACTTTTTGTCCTTTGCCATTGAATATGCTTTTATAAGCTTTTGCTGTTCCTCCATTAATTCTGTAATAGATAATGAGTCTCTTTCACTAACTATTCTATTGATTGGGAAAATTTGATTTGCAAAAGTACTATACTTTTTGTTTTCAAAATTATTGAGACCATAGTTATTAGCTGATCCAACAACCTGCCATGCATATTTCTGATTTTTTTTCAATAAGAATACTATTGGTCTTATAAAATTTAAGATTGCTTCTCCGTATTTTATACATTCTTCTTTTGTAGGAATATGGCCTTTGTGAATTGCGTTGTTTCTAAGCTCAGTCATTTTATTTGATAAAAGGGGTGGTTTTTCTTTAAATTCTTGAATATATGTGATTAAAAAAGCTCCAACTTGTCTTTCGGATCTTGATGATAGTAGTTTCCATGTTTTTTCAAAACAATCGTCATGAATATTATTTGAAAAATATATTACCCGTATAAAAAATTCCATGAATCTTTCATAGCTAGAAGCAAAACATGTTAATGATTCGATGTAAAAGCCTTCCGATAGGGAATAAAGTGCATTTTCAAATAATAGTTGAAAGTGATTGTTATAGATGTCTAATGAAAACTTATGTCCTTCAGGACATGTGATTTGATATGTTTGATTATTTTGAGGGGGTATTTTAAAAGGAAATTTCCAGTTGTTTTTACAGTAAGGACAGCTTGTGTGGTAGATCAAGGAGGTGGATTTTTTTGAGTTAGTTGATTTCTTTTCTTATTTCATTTTTTACTGTAGCAGTAACTTCATGAACTATTGTTTCGGTAATTTTTATATCACCATCATTGTCTATGTTTTTGACTTTGTGTCATTCTAACCTCTATAGAAAAAGTGTTGTCTAAATCAATTTCAATCATATGTAATCTTCTTTTTTAGCAATTACCTATGAATATATGAATTATTTTTAACTATACTTTTTGTTGATTTTAGCTTTCAAATCAGTTGCTTTAATCACTCGTTCGTTTTTAGAATCTTCTAATGCTTGGTCAATTTCAGCTTCGTATTCTTCCATACTCATGGGGGCTTTACTTCCAGACTTTAACTCTTCTATATACTTGTCAAAGTTAAAATCTCTAACCAAAGGACTGTCTAAGCCTTCTTGAAGAGCATCTTTTAAAGCTTTAATTTTTTCTTGTTCGGAGTTTGAACTGTATGTTTTATTAGGTGCTTTTTAATTAATAGAGATTAATTTTTAAACCATCTTCAAAGTCGTTGTTTTCAATTTCAAGTTTCTTTAAAATACATGAAAATAATAAACCTCTACTTATTCTTGTAATTTCATAAAGTTTTGAATCATTTAAAGCACGTTTTTTTAGATGAGGAGAGTAATGAGTATAATAGTTTCTTGAGTCAGTTACTTTATAACAAAATTTATCTAAGCTTTCTATATTTTCAATAATAAATTTATTCTTATTATCATTTACGAGTTCCTTTAAACGACTAACAAGATGAGGTTCATTTCCTATTAACTTACTTTTTAACCATTTAATGTCGTTTTCCTCCAGTTCAACTTGTTCAAGAATGGATGATTTAATAGCTTCAAATTGTTCAGACGGTACTCTTTCGTTGTTATAATATTTTCTATGGAAACTTTCCAAAGCTTTTATTGTTTCCAAAAACTTATCTGTAGAAAACCAGTGTTTTGTTTTAAAGTGACTAAGCATTAATGAAATAACATCTTCTATCTCATTGTAAAAGGTAAACCATTTTTCAATTATTGTAGGTAGATTTATATTAATATTCGAGTATTTTACTACGTGATTTCCTGGGTGTCTTAGTTTGTGTTTTTTATTGTAGAAAGATGTTTTGTAAAAAAGGTGTATATATTTTTCTTTCTCAAATAGTCTCTTTCCGGTTGTGTAATTTGCGTCTTTTAAAGTAATGCTTATGGGGTAGCTTTGTTCAAAGGCAAAAAGTGTAATTAAATCTATAAAATTAGTTATATCCTTAATAATCTCAAGATAATTAGTCTTCTTAGTGTATGAAAGCATTACATACGCTTCTTCTCTAAGAGAGACAGAGTTGTAGTTTTTTTGAAAATGGACTGGAGCATCAAAACTAATAACCCCGCTACAATTTTCATTTATAACAAAAGGTATTTCATTAATTTTATCATAGTGTATAGAGTATGAAGTGCTATCACTGTTTTTAAATTCATGAGTCTGCCCAGTTATATCGAACCACTGGAATAAGTTAAATACTTTGAATATTACCCTTTCAAAATTAATCTCATTTTCACTTTCAAAGTGATGTCCTTTTATTATTCTAATTGGTTCATATTTCCCAATAACAATGCCATTGGATGTTTTGATACCACTGAACCAGTTATCTATTAAAGTTATTTCACCTAAGTCTGTTAGACCTATTATTATTTCCTTACTTGATTGGTCTGTAATATCTCTATTAAATGTCCCGAACAATTCAAGTTGACCTCCTGATTCTGGGTCAAAAGTTAATGTACCAAATATCCAATCATTATTTTCAGGAAGCTTCCATTTTCCTTTGCATTCAAATCCTTTATTCATTCGCAATTGCACCTTTTTAGTTTTTTATCAGACATAAATTTAATTTTTTTAAAAGCTATAAAACTATTTTTCTGATAAAAGTTAGCTTTTGTTGAAAAGTTTCAAAAGAAGCATCGAGCACTTTTTACGTTAAATTAAAAATAAGATTCTGTAGTCTAGTTGTCTAACTTCTAAATTCTAGTATCTAAATCAAAAAAGTGTCACAAAATTTACATGAAACAAGCCTGTGTTTAAGTCAAAGTCAGATTCGTTACTTTTACCCACAGCATAGCTAATTTTTAAGAGTCCACCACGGGTTGCAAAAGTATAACCCACCCCTAAGCTTAACAATCTGTTTTCTTGTGCTAGGTTTTTAAAGTAACCATAGTCGCTAAAACCGTATAAATAACTAGCGGTGTTGGTAAAAAAGCGGTACTCTAAATTGGCATAGCTATAGAGGTGTGCAAAAATGCTTTGTTCTAAGAAACCACGTAGGGTGGTAGCACCACCTGTTCTAAAAAGTTCGTTGGTGGTTTTGTTGTTAGACAATAAATAGGCACTGCGGTTTTGTAAAAATAGATGGTTGTTTGCGCTAAGCTCTATGTTGTAAATTGCGTTGGTTTGTAGGGTTTGCTGTTGGGTGTTGCTGCCTTCTTGCTCGCGGCTACCAAAAGCATAGTCAATGCCAAATTGAACTTTAGGTAATTTTAAGTTGTTAACTTCTTTAAATAAGTAGGTAAAACCCACAAAGCTTTTTTGGTATCCTAACAGCGGACTTGTTTCTGCCAAAACGGTAGAGCTTTCTGTTTGGTAGTAGGAACTCAGGGTGTGTTTGTAATGAGGCTGATAACTAAGACTAAGTCTGTTTTTGGTATTTACAAAAGTGCTGTCTTGTTTAAATATGTTGAGTTGGTAACCAAAATTTATAGGAGTTTTAAATATGTATGGACTTTCTAAATTTAAATGAAAAGTCTCTTGTTCTTGTCCGTTGTTTTTCCATTGAAAAGCAAAAGACTCTCCTTTGTGCAATGCGTTTACCAAAGAAATATCTACATGTCCGTTAAATTGTAATTTTCCATTGTCCTCTGTGGTAAATCCAAGCAAAGCATCTAGCTTGTTGGCTTTAATTCGGGTTAGGTACAAATATAAATGGGTAGAGTCTTTGGTGAATAATACACCGGGAGCTTTGGTGTTTTTTACAAAGTTGAGTTGGTTAATCTTTTCTTCGGTATTTTTTAGGAGGTCTTTGCTAAACGGTTTTTTAGATTTTATATAGTAACGAAGAAAACTTTTAGAAAAACGTTGGTATCCTTTAATTACAATTCTGTCTATGTTTCGTTGCTCAGATTTTTTAATAGATAGTTTACATAGCAGTGTATCGTTTTTAACAATGAGGTTGGTCAATTGTATTTCGGAAAAATTTTCTCCACGTTCGTCAAAATACTGTTTTACATTTTCTATCCATGGACTAACCTCTTTAGGCCTTAAGACCAAGCTTGTTTTTTTACTTTTTATATATTTTTGAATGTTTTTAGGAAGGCCTTGTATTAAAATGGTATTGGTTGGTTTTCCTAGAGCAATGGTATATTGGGCTATACTGTCGTTTGCTGTTTTAGTTGCTTTAAAATAAAAATAGCCTTCTTTATATAACAGTTCTTTTAAGTCTTTTGCATTGGTTATACCCACCAAAGAAAAGGAAGTGTGAGTTGTGTCTTTTAAAATAAACCGAGTATTTTTCTGTTGTCCTTGGCCATGGTGCGCAAAGAAACACAGGAGCAGAAAAAAAAGAAATGGAAAACGGTTGTTAAAGAATTTCAATGGGAAAATATTGTTGCTAGGTGGTAAAGTTACATAAAAAAGCATCTTATTTCGTTAGCATTTTAACTCCAGATTCTTGTATGCTGAATCAAAAAAAACACAATTGTATTTTTTTTTAACTCATTGATATTTGATTAATTAGAAATTATTTGTACTTTTGCCAGCCCTTGGACATATTTCAAGGGTTATTAAAACGTTTATATATAATTATTTATGCCAACTATTCAACAATTAGTTAGAAAAGGAAGAGCCCAAGTTACTAAGAAGAGTAAATCGGCTGCTTTGAAGGCATGTCCACAACGTCGTGGAGTATGTACACGTGTTTATACTACAACACCTAAGAAACCAAACTCGGCAATGAGAAAAGTTGCACGTGTTAGGTTAACTAACGGTAACGAGATAAACGCATACATCCCAGGAGAAGGACATAACTTACAAGAGCACTCGATAGTATTAGTAAGGGGAGGAAGAGTAAAAGATTTACCAGGAGTTAAGTATCACGTAGTACGTGGTGCCCTAGATACCGCAGGTGTTGAAGGAAGAACTCAACGTAGATCTAAGTACGGAGCTAAGAGACCAAAGAAATAATCTGTTAAACTTAAATTCATAAGAAATCATGAGAAAAAGGAGAGCGAAAAAAAGAGTTCTTTTACCAGATCCAAAGTTTAACGATCAGTTGGTAACACGTTTTGTAAATAACTTAATGTTAGACGGTAAGAAGTCTGTTGCATTTAAAGTATTTTACGATGCGTTAGAAATAGTAGATTCTAAAAAAGGAGAAGACGAAGAGAAATCTTCATTAGAAATATGGAAAGATGCGTTATCTAACGTAATGCCTCAAGTTGAGGTTCGTAGCCGTCGTGTAGGAGGTGCTACATTCCAAATCCCTATGCAGATTAGACCAGACCGTAAGGTTTCTATGGCAATGAAGTGGTTGATTTCTTATTCAAGAAATCGTAATGAAAAAACAATGGCTCAGAAATTAGCTGCAGAAGTATTAGCTGCTGCAAAAGAAGAAGGAGCTGCTGTTAAGAAGAGAGTTGATGTACATAAGATGGCAGAAGCTAACAAAGCATTTTCACACTTTAGATTCTAATAAGACAACAAAATGGCAAGAGATTTAAAACTTACAAGAAACATTGGTATTGCTGCTCACATTGATGCAGGTAAAACAACTACCACTGAACGTATTCTTTACTACACAGGAGTTTCTCACAAAATTGGAGAAGTACATGATGGTGCTGCTACAATGGACTGGATGGAACAAGAGCAAGAAAGAGGTATTACAATTACTTCTGCTGCTACAACTTGTACATGGCAGTTTCCTGTTGAGAATGGTCAGCCAACTGCAGATGCAAAAGGTTACCACTTTAACATTATTGATACTCCAGGTCACGTTGACTTTACTGTAGAAGTAAACCGTTCTTTACGTGTCTTAGATGGATTAGTATTCTTATTTAGTGCAGTTGATGGTGTAGAGCCTCAGTCTGAAACTAACTGGAGATTAGCTGATAACTATAAAGTACCACGTATCGGTTTCGTAAACAAAATGGACCGTCAGGGATCTAACTTTGCGAACGTATGTACGCAGGTTAAAGAAATGTTAGGTTCTAACGCTGTTGAAATCGTTTTACCAATTGGTGAAGAGTCAGATTTTAAAGGTGTGGTAGATTTAGTAAAGAACCGTGCTATTATTTGGCATGACGAAACTAAAGGAGCTACTTTTGATGTAATTGATATTCCTGAAGATTTAGTAGACGAAGCTGCTGAGGCTCGTGCTAGATTGATTGAAGAAGTTGCATCTTACGATGAGAACTTATTAGAGAAATTCATGGAAGATGAAGACTCTATTACAGAAGAAGAAGTGCACGCTGCATTAAGAGCTGCTGTAATGGATATGGCAATCATTCCAATGATTTGTGGATCTTCATTTAAAAACAAAGGAGTACAGTTCTTATTAGATGCTGTATGTCGTTACTTACCTTCTCCATTAGATAGAGATAACATTGTAGGGACAAACCCAGATACTGATGAGGAAACTTCTAGAAAACCAGATGCAAAAGATTCTTTCGCTGCATTGGCATTTAAAATTGCTACCGATCCTTTCGTAGGACGTTTGGCTTTCTTCCGTGCTTATTCTGGTCGTTTAGATGCTGGTTCTTATATCTTAAATAACCGTTCAGGTAAAAAAGAGCGTATTTCTCGTATTTACCAAATGCACGCTAACGAGCAAAAAGCTATCGATTTTATCGAGGCTGGAGATATTGGAGCTGCTGTAGGATTTAAAGATATTAAGACTGGAGATACAATGTCTTCTTTAGATGCACCAATCGTATTGGAATCTATGGACTTCCCAGATCCAGTAATTGGTATTTCTATTGAGCCTAAAACAAAGGCTGATGTAGATAAAATGGGTATCGCTTTAGGTAAATTAGCCGAAGAGGATCCAACATTTACAGTAAAAACTGACGAAGCTTCTGGACAAACAGTAATCTCAGGAATGGGAGAATTGCACTTAGAAGTATTAGTTGACCGTATGAAACGTGAGTTTAAGGTTGAAGTAAACCAAGGTGAACCTCAGGTAGAGTACAAAGAAGCAGTAACTAGATCTACAGAACACAGAGAAACTTATAAAAAGCAATCTGGAGGACGTGGTAAGTTTGGAGATATTCAATTTGAAATGGGTCCTGTTGATGAGGATTTCGAAGGAACTGGATTACAGTTTGTTGATGAAATCAAAGGAGGACGTATTCCAAAAGAATTTATTCCTGCTGTAGAAAAAGGATTCAAAGACTCTATGAGTAATGGACCTTTAGCTGGATTCGTAATGGATTCATTAAAAGTAAGATTGTTTGATGGTTCTTTCCACCCGGTGGATTCTGATGCATTGTCATTTGAATTAGCTGCTAAAATGGGATACAAAGCTTGTGCAAAAGCTGCAGGAGCGGTAATCTTAGAACCAATCATGTTATTAGAAGTATTAACTCCAGAAGAAAACATGGGAGATATCGTAGGTGACTTAAACAGACGTAGAGGTCAGGTTAACGATATGAGTGATAGAGGTGGAGCTAAAGTTGTTAAAGCTGAGGTGCCATTATCAGAAATGTTCGGATATGTTACAACATTACGTACATTATCTTCAGGTAGAGCAACATCTACTATGTCATTCTCTCACTATGCTCAAACACCATCAAACGTGTCTGAGGAGGTAATTGCTGCTTCTAAAGCGTAAATAAATAAGAATTATGAGTCAAAAAATTAGAATAAAATTAAAGTCTTATGATTACAACTTAGTAGATAAGTCTGCTGAGAAAATCGTTAAGACGGTAAAGTCAACAGGAGCTGTGGTAAACGGTCCTATTCCTTTACCAACAAACAAAAAGATTTTTACTGTATTACGTTCTCCACACGTAAACAAAAAATCTAGAGAGCAATTCCAATTATCTTCATACAAAAGATTATTAGATATCTATAGTTCTTCTTCTAAGACTATCGATGCTTTAATGAAGTTAGAATTACCTTCTGGAGTAGAAGTAGAAATTAAAGTGTGATAGAATTCCTGAACTTGTTTCAGAAACTGCTGAATTCATTTTCAGCATCACATTAGATGATACAAAACCCTATTGGCTTATTGCTGATAGGGTTTTTTGTTATTTTTGAGTATGATTAAATATAGCTATAAAAAAGATGAGTAAAGTTATTGTTAAAACAAATTGGCTTGATTTGGTTCTTGAAAGGTTAAGGACTGCTCAGTTTTGTTTGGATGGTTTAGTATTTGCTAATTTGATCTATGAAAAAGAAGATACTTTCAGGTTGAGCTTCGATAATAGGTACTATAATATAAAATGTTTAGATGGTGTAGGTTTAGAGTTCGATGTTTATGATGAGAGAAATGAAAAACAAATAGTTTTAGCAAATCCTAACAAAGAGAAATCTTTTGGTTTTAATGCAATTGCGAGTTTTTTTGAGTGTAAAGAATTTAATATTGAGATAAAATTTGATGGTAAGCGTAGTTCTTATTGTGTAAATGGAAAAAAGATTGGAGTTACCGATAAAAAGTTTTTAGATTTTTTTAAGTCTACAATAAGGCGAGTTTCAGTATTTGATGAAGCGTATTTGGAAACTTTACTTGTTGCTATCTCAATTGAAGTTATACAAGAGTATTATTGTAAGTTGTATCAAGGAATTGATTAGCCCCTTTATAAATTCATTTTATTTTAGATTTCCAGTTTGATTTTCAGTTATTTGCGAAATTAGGTGACGAGTTAAGTTTGTTACTAGATTAGATTAATCGCATTTACAAGTGTTTTCGACTTATGCAAAACCTTGGTATGTCTTTTGTTATTTTTTGTGGGCTATTTTTTTGAATTCTATAAAAGCTTTGATTGAAAGCTTTACAAATTTTAATAAGCTATAATTTTTTTTCAAATTCCTGTAAATCTTCTCGCTGTATATTAGCAAGTTAAATAAATATTGCTATCTTTGCAGTCCCTTTTTAGGGGGTGATTTGAGGATGTAAGCAAGGAAAATATTGCGGGAACGTAGATTCTACAAGGGAGTAGACTGTGTTGTTCGCGATTTTTTTGGGCTCATTACAAAGCATCGTTTAGGAAGGAAAAAAACAATTCAATTAATAATTAATTTTAAATAATGTCTGGGTTAATAGGAAAGAAAATCGGAATGACTAGCATTTTTGACGAGAACGGGAAGAATATTCCTTGTACTGTGATTCAAGCTGGTCCATGTGTAGTTACCCAAGTCAGAACCGAAGAGGTGGATGGTTATGAAGCTGTTCAATTAGGTTTCGATGACAAGTCTGACAAGAATACTACCAAAGCATTGCAAGGACACTTTGCAAAAGCTGGTACTACTTCTAAGAAGAAGGTTGTTGAATTTCAAGGTTTTGAGGAGGAATTAAATTTAGGAGACACTGTAGGTGTTGACTTGTTTAAAGAAGGAGAATTTGTAGATGTTTCAGGTACTTCTAAAGGTAAAGGATTTCAAGGTGTTGTAAAACGTCATGGTTTTGCGGGTGTAGGTCAAGCTACTCACGGTCAACATAACCGTTTAAGAGCTCCGGGATCTATTGGTGCTGCATCTTACCCTGCACGTGTATTCAAAGGAATGCGTATGGCAGGAAGAATGGGAGGAGACCAAGTTAAAGTTCAAAACTTAAGAGTGTTAAAAGTTGTTGCTGACAAGAACTTAATCGTAGTAAAAGGATGTGTTCCTGGAGCTAAGAACTCTTACTTAACTATCGTGAAATAATGAAAGTAGCAGTTTTAGATTATACAGGAAAAGACACTGGGCGTGAGATTGAGTTATCTGATGCAGTGTTCGCTATAGAGCCAAATGATCATGCAATTTACTTAGATGTAAAACAGCACTTGGCAAACAAAAGACAAGGTACTCACAAAGCTAAAGAAAGAGCTGAGATTGCTGGGTCTACAAGAAAGATTAAGAAACAAAAAGGTACAGGTACTGCACGTGCAGGATCTATCAAGTCTCCAGTTTTTAGAGGAGGAGGTAGAGTTTTTGGACCTAGAAACAGAGATTACTCTTTCAAATTGAATAAAAACTTAAAGAGATTGGCTAGAAAGTCAGCTTTTAGTTTACAAGCAAAAGATGCTAACATTATTGTTTTAGAAGACTTCAACTTTGAAGCTCCAAAAACAAAAGAGTTTGTTGGTGTTTTAAAAGCTTTAGAGTTAGATAACAAAAAGTCACTTTTTGTGTTAGGAGAGGCAAATAACAATGTTTACTTGTCTTCAAGAAATTTAAAAGGATCTGAGGTTGTAACTTCTTCTGAAGTTAATACTTACAAAGTATTAAACGCTAATAAAGTAGTTTTATTAGAAGGAGCAATTGCAGGTATTGAAGCTAATTTAAGTAAATAGGGAGGTCAGTTATGAGTATTTTAGTAAAACCTATTATCACAGAAAAAGCAACTAAAGATAGCGAGTTATTAAACCGTTATACTTTTGTTGTAGACAAGAGAGCTAACAAGATTGAAATTAAAGAAGCTGTAGAGGCTGCTTACGGAGTTTCAGTTGAGCAAGTAAGAACAATGATATATCCAGTAAAAAGATCAACAAAGTATACTAAGAAAGGTATGGTTGAATCTAAAATATCTGCATATAAAAAAGCTATCGTAGAGGTGGCTGAAGGAGAGAATATTGACTTATACAGCAATATTTAATTAATTAAATAATTTTAAGTTTTAACATGTCAGTTAGAAAATTAAAACCAATCACACCAGGTCAGCGTTTTAGAGTAGTAAATGGGTTCGACGCTATTACTACTGATAAGCCGGAAAAGTCATTATTGGCACCGATAAAAAGGTCTGGAGGTCGAAACAACAGTGGTAGAATGACAATGCGCTACGTAGGTGGTGGTCATAAAAAGAGATACCGTCTTATCGATTTTAATAGAGATAAGTTTGGTGTTGAAGCTACTGTAAAAACAATTGAGTACGATCCAAATCGTACAGCATTTATTGCATTAGTAGAATATGCTGATGGAGAAAAAAGATATGTAATTGCTCAGGCTGGTTTACAGGTTGGACAAACTATCGTTAGCGGTCAAGAGGCTGTTACTCCAGATGTAGGTAATGCAATGCCTTTGGCAAACATTCCTTTAGGTACAACAATTTGTTGTATCGAATTAAGACCAGGTCAAGGAGCTGTTATGGCTCGTTCTGCAGGATCTTTTGCACAGTTAATGGCAAAAGAAGGAAAGTATGCTACTGTTAAATTACCGTCGGGTGAAACAAGATTAATCTTGTTAACTTGTTTAGCAACTATTGGAGTTGTATCTAATTCAGATCACCAATTACTAGTTTCTGGTAAAGCTGGTAGATCTAGATGGTTAGGTAGAAGACCAAGAACTAACGCTGTAAGAATGAACCCAGTTGATCACCCAATGGGAGGTGGTGAAGGACGTTCTTCAGGAGGTCACCCAAGATCTAGAAATGGTATACCTGCTAAAGGATACAAGACAAGATCTAAGACAAAAGCGAGTAATAAGTATATTTTAGAACGTAGAAAAAAATAAGACGACATGGCACGTTCATTAAAAAAAGGACCTTACATTTTTCATAAGCTAGAGAAAAGAGTTATAGCGAATGCTGAATCAGGAAGTAAAGATGTGATCAAAACTTGGTCTAGAGCTTCTATGATTACTCCAGATTTCGTTGGTCAAACTATTGGAGTTCACAACGGAAGAACTTTTGTACCAGTATATGTTACAGAAAACATGGTAGGTCATAAATTAGGAGAGTTTTCACCAACACGTACCTTTAGAGGTCACGGTGCAGACAAGAAAAATAAAGGAAAAAAATAGTAGGATATGGGAGTTCGTAAACATAATATGGCAAAACAGATCAAGGAAGCAAAGAAAGGTGTTGCTTTCGCTAAATTGACTGGTTGTCCTACATCACCAAGGAAAATGAGATTGGTGGCTGATTTAGTAAGAGGAGTAGAGGTTGAAAAAGCTTTACAAATCTTGAAATTTAGCTCTAAGGAAGCATCTATCAACGTTGAAAAGTTATTGTTGTCTGCAATTGCAAACTGGCAAGCTAAAAACGAAGATGCAAGCATAGAAGAAGCTAATTTATATGTGAAAACCATTACTGTAGACTCTGCAGCAATGTTAAAGAGATTAAGACCAGCACCACAAGGTCGTGCGCATAGAATTCGTAAGCGTTCTAATCACGTTACTATTGTGTTGGGAAGTAAAAACGTTGAAGAAAGCAAATAATCATAAGTAGAAATGGGACAAAAGACTAATCCAATAGGAAATCGTTTAGGAATCATCAGAGGATGGGACTCAAACTGGTACGGAGGTAATGACTACGGAGATAAAATTGCTGAAGACGATAAGATAAGAAAGTACCTTAACGCAAGATTATACAAAGCTAGTGTTTCTAGAATAATCATTGAGCGTACTCTTAAACTTGTAACCGTTACTATCACTACTGCTAGACCTGGTATTATTATCGGAAAAGGTGGACAAGAGGTAGACAAGTTAAAAGAAGAGCTTAAGAAGTTAACAGGGAACGAGGTACAGATCAATATTTTTGAAATTAAACGTCCTGAGTTAGATGCTAAGTTGGTTGCAGCAAGTATTGCTCGTCAAATTGAGAATAGAATCTCATACAGAAGAGCTATCAAAATGGCTATTGCAGGATCAATGCGTATGAACGCAGAGGGAATCAAAATTCAGATTTCTGGACGTTTAAACGGTGCTGAAATGGCACGTTCAGAGCACTACAAAGAAGGTAGAATTCCTCTATCTACTTTTAGAGCCGATATTGATTATGCTTTGGTTGAAGCTCATACTACTTACGGGAGACTGGGAGTTAAAGTATGGATTATGAAAGGCGAGGTATATGGAAAGCGTGAGTTATCTCCGTTAGTAGGTATGTCTAAGAAATCTGGAGGTAAAGGAGGAAACTCTGGAGCTAAAAGAGGACCTCGTAAAAGAAAATAATTTTTCACAAAAATTAGAATTTAGAAATGTTACAGCCTAAAAGAGTAAAGTATCGTAAGGTACAGAAAGGTAAAGGTAATTTAAAGGGGAATGCCAATAGAGGTAACCAATTAGCCTTCGGGATGTTTGGTATCAAATCTATGGAGCAAGCTTTAATTACTTCAAGACAAATAGAAGCAGCGCGTATTGCAGCAACTCGTTATATGAAAAGGGAAGGACAATTATGGATTAAAATATTCCCGGACAAGCCTATTACTAAAAAGCCTTTAGAGGTACGTATGGGTAAGGGTAAGGGAGCCCCAGAATATTTCGTAGCTGTAGTAAAGCCTGGTAGAATCTTATTTGAAATCGGTGGTGTACCATTTGATGTAGCTAAAGAAGCATTGCGTTTAGCAGGTCAAAAGATGCCAGTGAAAACTAAGTTCGTTGTTGCGAGAGATTATGATAACGCTTAATATCTAAAGAGACATGAAACAAGCAGAAATTAAAGAATTATCAGTAGCTGACTTACAAGAGAAGTTAGCAACTCTTAAGAAGAGCTATTCAGATCTTAAAATGGCTCATGCAATCTCTCCGTTAGAGAATCCGTTAGAGTTAAGATCTCTAAGAAAGACGGTAGCGAGAGTAGCGACTGAGTTAAATAACAGAGAACAATAATAGAATTTTACAAGATGGAAAATAGAAATCTTAGAAAAGAAAGAATTGGTGTTGTATCTAGCAACAAAATGGACAAGTCTATTGTTGTATCTGAAGTTAAGAAGGTAAAACACCCAATGTACGGAAAGTTCGTATTGAACACTAAGAAGTACGTTGCACACGATGAAACAAACGACTGCAACATTGGAGATACGGTAAGAATCATGGAAACAAGACCTTTAAGTAAATCTAAGCGTTGGAGATTAGTAGAAATCCTAGAAAGAGCGAAATAATATGTTACAAACAGAATCAAGATTAAACGTAGCAGATAACACTGGAGCTAAAGAGGTTTTAGTGATCCGTGTTTTAGGAGGAACAGGAAAGCGTTATGCTTCTTTAGGAGACAAAATTGTTGTGACTGTAAAGTCATCAACTCCTAATGGAAACGCTAAAAAAGGTCAGGTATTCAAAGCCGTAGTTGTTCGTACTTCTAAGGAAGTAAGAAGAAAGGACGGATCTTACATTCGTTTTGACGATAACGCTTGTGTTTTATTAAATGCAACTGGTGAGATGTCTGGAACTCGTGTATTTGGACCTGTAGCAAGAGAACTTCGTGATAAGCAATTCATGAAAATTGTATCATTAGCACCTGAGGTGCTTTAAAATTTGTAAATCAAATGGCAAAGTTTAAAATTAAATCAGGAGATACAGTAAGAGTTATTGCTGGAGATCAAAAAGGTAAAGAGGGAAAGGTAGTTAAGATTTTAACTAACGATAATAAAGCAATTGTAGAAGGTGTTAACTTAGTTAAGAAACACACAAAGCCTAGTGCTCAAAACCCTCAAGGTGGAATTATTGAAAAAGAGGCTGCTTTACCAATTTCAAACTTAGCAATTGTAGTAGATGGAGACACTACTAGAGTTGGATTCAGATTTGAAGATGGAAAGAAAGTTCGTTTTTCTAAAAAAACAGATAAAGCAATTTAATCATGAGTTATATTCCAAGACTTAAGCAAGAGTACAACGATAGAGTTAAGGCAGCCTTAACTGAAGAGTACGGATATAGCAATGTAATGCAAGTTCCTAAATTAGAGAAAATAGTTATCTCTAAAGGTGTAGGTGCTGCAATTGCAGATAAGAAATTAGTAGATTACGCTGTAGAAGAGTTAACTACTATTTCTGGACAAAAGGCAGTAGCTACATTGTCTAAAAAGGATGTTGCAAACTTTAAATTACGTAAAGGTGTACCAATTGGTGCTAAAGTTACTTTACGTGGAATTAAAATGTACGAATTCTTAGACAGATTAATCACAGCTTCTTTACCTCGTGTAAGAGATTTTGGTGGAATTAAAGCTACTGGATTTGATGGACGTGGAAACTATAACTTAGGTATTACTGAGCAAATTATTTTCCCAGAAATCAATATTGACCAAGTGAAAAAAATCGGTGGTATGGATATTACATTTGTAACATCTGCAGATACTGATAAAGAAGCAAAGTCTTTATTAACAGAATTAGGTTTACCATTTAAAAAGAACTAATCATGGCTAAAGAATCAATGAAAGCTCGTGAGAGAAAAAGAGCTAAAACTGTTGCTAAGTATGCTGAAAAGCGTAAAGCATTAAAAGAAGCTGGAGATTACGAAGCTTTGCAAAAATTGCCAAAGAACGCTTCTCCTATTCGTAAGCACAACCGTTGTAAGTTAACAGGAAGACCAAAAGGTTATATGAGACAATTTGGTATCTCTCGTGTTACTTTCCGTGAAATGGCTAACCAAGGATTAATTCCAGGTGTTACAAAAGCAAGTTGGTAAAATTTTTAAGAATTAAATTTTAGATGCTAACCTGAAAGTAGATATTAGATTTTAGTAATCAGGATTCATATATCTGATTACTAAAATTTAAGTACTAATATCTAACTCGGCGATAATCTAAACCAATACAAATATTATGTATACAGATCCAATAGCAGATTTCTTAACAAGAATAAGAAATGCTTATTTAGCAGGACACAGAGTAGTGGAGGCTCCTGCATCAAAAGTTAAAAAAGCAATCACAGAGATTCTTTTTGACCAAGGGTATATTTTAAGTTATAAATTTGAAGAGAACGAAGTTCAAGGTTCTATCAAAATAGCTTTAAAGTACAACGCTGATACTAACGAATCAGTAATTAAGAAAATTGAAAGAATTTCAACTCCAGGTTTACGTAAGTACGTTGGTGTTGAAGATTTACCAAGAGTGTTAAACGGATTAGGTGTTGCTATCGTTTCTACTTCTAAAGGAGTAATGACGTCTAAGCAAGCTAAAAACGAGAACGTTGGTGGAGAAGTAATTTGTCACGTTTACTAAAAAATAGAATAGTATGTCAAGAATAGGAAAAAGCCCAATCGCAATTCCAGCTGGTGTTACTGTTACTATTAACGGAGACACAGTTACAGTAAAAGGAAAATTAGGAGAATTAACTCAAGAATTAACAGATGGTATTTCTGTTAAAGAAGAAGATGGAACTTTAACTTTAGAGCGTCCGTCTGAATCTAAGCCACATAGAGCTAAACATGGTTTATATAGAGCTTTAATCAACAACATGCTTGTAGGAGTTTCTACAGGATGGTCTAAGGAATTAGAATTAGTTGGGGTTGGTTATAGAGCATCAAACCAAGGAAATGTTTTAGATTTAGCTATTGGATATTCACACAACATTGTGTTGAGTATTGCACCAGAAGTTAAAGTTGAAACAGTGTCAGAAAAAGGGAAAAACCCAATCGTTAAACTTACTTCTTTCGATAAGCAATTGGTAGGTCAAGTAGCTGCAAAGATTCGTTCTTTCCGTAGACCTGAACCGTACAAAGGAAAAGGAATTAAGTTTGTAGGTGAAGAATTAAGAAGAAAAGCAGGTAAATCTGCATAATTTATAGTATTATGGCATTATCAAAGCTTGAGAGAAGACAGAGAATTAAGCGTAGAATTAGAAAAATTTCTACTGGGACTACAGCTAAACCAAGATTATCTGTGTTTAGAAGTAACAAAGAAATTTACGCTCAATTAGTAGACGATAACGCAGGAGTTACATTAGCTTCTGTATCATCTAGAGATAAAGAAATCGATGCAAAAGGGACTAAGGTTGAAGTTGCAGCATTAGTAGGTAAAGCAATTGCTGAAAAAGCAGCTACTGCAGGAGTAGAAACTGTAGCATTCGATAGAAATGGTTATTTATACCATGGTAGAGTTAAAGCATTAGCTGAAGCAGCTAGAGAAGCTGGTTTAAAATTTTAAGAAAATTATATTATGCAAGGATATAAAAACGTAGAAAGAGTTAAGCCAAGCGGATTAGAATTAGTAGATCGCTTAGTAGCTGTAAACCGTGTAACTAAGGTTACAAAAGGAGGACGTACTTTCGGATTTTCTGCAATTGTTGTTGTAGGAAACGGAGATGGTGTTGTTGGTTACGGATCTGGTAAATCTTTAGATGTTGCATCTGCAATTGCTAAGGCTGTGGAAGAAGCTAAGAAAAACTTAGTTCGTATTCCTTTATTA
Source organism: Wenyingzhuangia sp. IMCC45574 (assembly GCF_054182685.1). Lineage (NCBI taxonomy): Bacteria > Pseudomonadati > Bacteroidota > Flavobacteriia > Flavobacteriales > Flavobacteriaceae > Wenyingzhuangia > Wenyingzhuangia sp. IMCC45574. The sequence continues at coordinate 3,284,227 of NZ_CM135169.1, forward strand.
AACGCAACGTTACCTCACGAACAGAAAGGTAAATTTGGAGGATCTAAGGTATTATTATTACCTGCCTCTCACGGTACCGGAGTTATTGCAGGGGGTGCTGTACGTCACGTATTGGAATCTGTTGGAGTACACGATGTATTATCAAAGTCTCAAGGATCATCTAACCCTCATAACGTAGTAAAGGCAACTTTTGATGCATTATTACAATTGAGAAGCCCTCAGCAGATTGCTGCAGAGAGAGGAATTTCTTTAGACAAAGTATTTAACGGTTAATATTGAGTACCATGGGAAAATTAAAGATAACACAAGTAAGAAGCCAAATTAACCGTACGCAAATTCAAAAAAGAACTTTAGCGGCATTAGGTTTAACTGGTATAGGTAAGGAGAAGTTACATGAAGCAACTCCTTCTATTTTAGGAATGGTTAAAAAAGTTGAACACTTAATTTCTGTAGAAGAAGTTAAATAAGATATAGAAAATTATGAGTTTAAATAATTTAAAACCTGCTAAGGGGTCTGTAAAAAGTAGCAAGCGTATCGCAAGAGGAGAAGGTTCTGGACACGGTGGAACTGCTACAAGAGGACACAAAGGTGCAAAGTCTCGTTCTGGATATTCTAGAAAAGTAGGATTCGAAGGAGGGCAAATGCCATTACAAAGAAGAGTACCTAAGTTTGGATTTACAAACGTAAACCGTAAGGAATACCAAGGAATCAACTTAGATAAGTTACAAGCTTTAGTAGATAATGGTAAAGTTACAGATACAGTAGATTTAGCTGTATTGGTTAAAAACGGTTTAGCTAGCAAGAATGAATTAGTGAAGATTTTAGGTGGAGGAGAGTTAAAGGCTAAATTAAACGTAACTGCTCACAAATTTACAGGATCTGCTAAGGCTGCTATCGAAGCTGCTGGAGGAGAAGCTGTAGCTTTATAATTTAAACAAGTAGATGAAGAAATTTATCCAAACATTAAAAGACATTTGGTCTATAGAAGAATTAAAAGGTAAGATATTATTAACTCTAGGGTTAATGGCAATTTACCGATTCATGGCACAGGTAACTTTGCCAGGTATTGATCCTCAACAGTTAACTGATTTAGGGACCAATACAAAGGACGGTCTTTTAGGTTTATTAAGCGCATTTACAGGTGGTGCATTCTCAAGAGCTTCTATTATGGCTCTTGGGATTATGCCATATATATCAGCATCTATTGTGGTTCAGTTAATGGGAATTGCTGTTCCTTATTTACAAAAATTGCAAAAAGATGGTGAAAGTGGTAGGAATAAAATCAACCAAATAACACGTTGGTTAACTATTGGAATTACTATTGTTCAAGGTGGTGCTTATTTAACAAGTTTACCTACATTAGGAATTCCTGCTGAAGCTTATTTATTAGGTCAAGGCGGTATGTTCTGGATTTCTTCAATGATTTTGTTAACTGCAGGAACTGTTTTTGCAATGTGGTTAGGAGAACGTATTACTGAAAAAGGAATTGGTAACGGTATTTCGTTATTAATTATGATTGGTATTATTGCTCGTTTTCCAGGTGCATTTGCTCAAGAAGTAGTTTCTAAGATATCAGGTGATGCAGCTGGTGGATTAATGATGATTTTATTAGAAATTATTATTTGGTTTGCCATTATTTTAGCTAGTATATTATTAGTAACTGCGGTTCGTAGAATTGCCGTTCAATATGCTAGACGTACTGTAGTAGGAAGTATTGACGATGCACAAGGTGCTAGACAATACATTCCATTAAAACTTAACTCTGCAGGAGTTATGCCAATTATCTTTGCACAAGCTATTATGTTTGTACCAGGATTAATTGCTAGAAACTCTGACGGAACAGTACAAACAGTTTTCAACTGGTTCTCAGATTTTAACGGATGGGGTTACAATATTTTATTTGCGGTATTAATTATTGTGTTTAGTTACTTCTACACAGCAATCACAATACCAACAAATAAGATGGCAGATGATCTAAAAAAGAGTGGTGGATTTATCCCTGGGACTAGACCAGGAGTAGAAACTGCAGAAAAATTAGATAATATTTTGTCAAAAATTACGTTACCTGGATCTATTTTCTTAGCTTTGCTGGCTGTTTTTCCGGCGATAATTGTTCATTTCGGTGTACAACAGAACTGGGCACTGTTTTATGGAGGTACTTCGTTAATTATTATGGTAGGTGTTGCTATAGACACTATCCAACAAATTAACTCGTATTTACTAAACAGACATTACGATGGTTTAATGAAAACAGGAACTAAAAGAAGAGCATCTTAAATTATGGCAAAACAAGCATCCATACAACAAGACGGTACTATTACCGAAGCATTATCTAACGCAATGTTTAGAGTTGAGTTAGAAAATGGTCATATAGTTACTGCTCATATTTCTGGTAAAATGCGTATGCATTACATTAAGTTGTTACCAGGAGATAAAGTTAAACTAGAAATGAGTCCTTATGATTTATCTAAGGCTCGTATTACTTATAGATACTAAAAATATCATACGATGAAAGTAAGAGCATCAATAAAGAAGAGAAGTGCCGAGTGCAAGATTGTGCGTAGAAAAGGCAGATTATATGTAATTAATAAAAAGAATCCTAGATTCAAACAAAGACAAGGTTAGTTATGGCAAGAATTTCAGGTATTGACATTCCAAAGAACAAGCGTGGTATAATCGCTTTGACTTATATTTTTGGAATTGGACCAAGTAGAGCTAAAGAAATCTTAGCAAACGCAGGAGTAGACGAGAACATCAAAGTTCAAGATTGGACAGATGAACAAATTGGAGCTATTCGTGAGCAAGCAGGAACTTTCACAATCGAAGGTGAGTTACGTTCAGAGATCCAGTTAAACATCAAACGTTTAATGGATATCGGATGTCAAAGAGGAATCCGTCACAGAGCTGGATTACCTTTAAGAGGTCAAAGAACAAAGAACAACTCTAGAACAAGAAAGGGTAAACGTAAAACTGTAGCGAACAAAAAGAAATAATTAAGTCATGGCTAAATCAAACACTAAGACCGCTAAAAAGCGTAAAGTTATTGTTGAAGCTGTTGGAGAAGCGCACGTTACTGCATCTTTTAACAACATCATCATTTCTTTAACAAATAAAAAAGGAGATGTAATTTCTTGGTCATCTGCTGGTAAAATGGGATTCCGTGGTTCTAAAAAGAACACTCCTTATGCTGCGCAGACTGCTGCTGAAGATTGTGCTGCTGTAGCACATGAGTTAGGATTACGTAAGGTAAAAGTTTACGTAAAAGGACCAGGTAACGGTAGAGAATCTGCTATCCGTACTATTCACAATGCTGGAATTGAAGTATCAGAAATTATTGATGTTACTCCATTACCACACAACGGATGTAGACCTCCTAAGAGAAGAAGAATCTAATTTTTTTTATATTTATTAACTATAAATCGACACTTAAAGTTATCGAAGGAGCACGCCTTAATTCATAACTGTCGATTTTTAATTTTTTATTATGGCAAGATATAATGGACCTAAAACTAAAATTGCTCGTAAGTTTGGAGAAGCAATTTTTGGTGACGACAAGTCTTTCGAAAAACGTAACTATCCTCCTGGACAACATGGTCAGGCAAAGAAAAGAGCAAAACGTTCTGAATATTCTTTACAGTTACAAGAAAAGCAAAAAGCAAAATATACTTACGGTATCTTAGAGCGTCAATTCTCTAACTTGTTTAAGAAAGCTTCTGCTAGTAAAGGTATTACTGGTGAGGTTTTATTACAGTTATGTGAATCTCGTTTAGATAACACAGTATTTAGAATGGGATTGGCAAACTCTAGAAGAGGATCACGTCAGTTAGTATCTCATAGACATATTACTGTTAACGGAGAAATCGTTAATATTCCTTCTTACCAATTAAAGCCAGGAGATGTTGTTGGTGTAAGAGAAAAATCTAAATCACTTACAGTAATTGAGAACAGTTTAGCTAGTTCTTCAGCTGTTTATGAGTGGTTAACTTGGAATACTGATACAAAAACTGGTACGTTTGTTGCTGTACCGGAAAGAATTCAAATTCCAGAAAACATCAAGGAGCAATTAATCGTCGAGTTGTACTCGAAATAATAAATAGACACCAGTTAGCTATGGCAATATTAAATTTTCAGAAACCAGATAAAGTTATTATGATCGAATCTACCGATTTTGAAGGTAAATTCGAATTCAGACCGTTAGAACCAGGTTTTGGTTTAACTGTAGGTAATGCTTTGAGAAGAGTATTATTGTCGTCTTTAGAAGGTTTCGCTATTACTTCTTTACGTATCGAAGGAGTTGAGCATGAGTTCTCAACTGTAGAAGGTGTTGTAGAGGATGTAACAGAAATCATCTTAAACTTAAAGCAAGTTCGCTTTAAGCAACAAATAGAGGACACCGACAAAGAATCAGTATCGGTATCTGTATCAGGTCAAAACCAAATAACTGCTGGTGATATTCAAAAGTTTACTTCTGGATTTCAAGTATTAAACCCAGATTTAGTAATATGTAACTTAGATAGTTCTGTATCTGTTAGTTTTGATATTACTATTGAAAAGGGTAGAGGATTTGTACCTGCTGAAGAAAACAAGAAGATAAATGTACCTATGGGAACTATCTTTACAGATTCTATTTACACTCCAATTAAGAATGTAAAATATGCTGTAGAGAACTACCGTGTAGAACAAAAGACTGATTATGAAAAATTAGTTTTTGACATCGTTACTGATGGTTCTATCAACCCTAAGGACGCATTGACTGAAGCTGCTAAGATCTTAATTCACCACTTTATGTTATTCTCTGATGAGCGTATTACATTAGAGGCTGATGAGATTGCTAGAACAGAGACTTATGATGAAGAGTCATTACACATGAGACAGTTGTTAAAAACTAAGTTGGTGGATATGGACTTATCAGTAAGAGCATTAAACTGTTTAAAAGCTGCTGAAGTAGAAACATTAGGTGATTTAGTATCATTTAATAAAAACGACTTAATGAAGTTTAGAAACTTTGGTAAAAAATCTTTAACAGAGTTAGACGAATTGGTAAACGTTAAAAATTTACATTTCGGAATGGATTTAAGCAAATACAAATTAGACAAAGACTAATTTATAGTATAAAAGCAAAAGTTAGATGTTAAAATTTTTAATGTCTAACTTTTACTTTTAAAAAATTAATAATTTAAAAACCCCTTTCATAATTTGCTCCCCAAAAGGGTAAGAAGCAAGATGAAAGCACAAATCATTTTACAATGAGACACGGAAAGAAATTTAACCACTTAGGGAGAAAAACTGCTCACAGAAACGCAATGTTATCTAACATGGCTTGTTCATTAATAGAGCACAAAAGAATTAACACTACTGTAGCTAAAGCAAAAGCTTTACGTCAGTTTGTTGAGCCAATTATCACCAAGTCTAAAGAAGATACTACTCACAACCGTAGAGTTGTTTTTTCTTACTTAAAGAACAAGTATGCAGTTAGTGAGTTATTCCAACAAATTTCTGTAAAAATTGGAGATAGACCAGGTGGATATATTCGTATCATCAAGTTAGGAAACCGTCAGGGAGATAATGCTCCTATGGCAATGGTTGAATTGGTTGATTACAACGAAATTTACAACCCTAATGGAGCTAAGAAGAAGAAAACTACACGTAGAAGTAGAAGAAAAGCTACTGATGCTGTAGATACTGCTGCTGAAGCTCAAGTAGAAGCTACTGATGCAACTGAGAAATCAGAAGAGTAGATGATTACTTAAAAATCAAAATATCAAAAGGATAAACTATTTTTTAGTTTATCCTTTTTTTATATTTGCAAAAATATTTTTTAAAAACATTCTTTGTTGAAAGCTTAGGTGACAAACCTCCACCCAACAATAAAAACAACTTTTATGAAGTACAAAGAATTAAAAAAAGCAATTTTATTACTAGAAGACGGTACTGTATTCGAAGGTAAAGCAGTAGGTGTAGAAGGTACAACTATTGGAGAAATCTGTTATAATACAGGAATGACAGGTTATCAAGAGATTTTTACAGATCCTTCTTACTTTGGACAAATTATGGTAGCTACCAATGCTCATATTGGTAATTACGGTGTAAATAATGACGAAGTAGAATCTGATGGTATTAAAATAGCTGGTTTGGTATGTAGAAACTTTAGTTATGAGTTTTCTAGAGACCGTGCAGATGGATCTTTAGAGGAATATTTTAAAAAGCATGGATTAATTTCTATTACAGATGTAGATACGAGAGCAGTTGTAAGCTATATTCGTGAAAATGGGGCTATGAATGCGTTAATTTCTACAGAGGTGGAAGATATTGATGCGTTAAAAGCTAAGTTGTCTGATGCTCCAAGTATGAAAGGATTAGATTTAGCTTCTGTTGTTTCTACAAAAGAGCCATATTACTATGGGGACGAAAATGCAACGTATAAAGTTTCTGCTTTAGATTTAGGTATTAAAACAAACATTTTAAGAAATTTAGCAAAAAGAGATTGTTACATTAAGGTTTTCCCTTGTACAGCATCTTTTGAAGATATGGCTTCTTTTGAGCCTGATGGATATTTCTTATCTAATGGACCTGGAGATCCAGAACCATTAAAATCTGCTCAAGAGGTAGCTAAGACTATTATAGAGAAAGATTTACCTTTATTTGGTATTTGTTTAGGACACCAAACAATTGCTTTATCTCAGGGAATTTCTACTTATAAAATGCACAATGGGCATAGAGGTATTAATCACCCAATTAAGAACTTAATTACTGGAAGAGGAGAAATTACTTCTCAGAACCATGGATTTAATGTTGTAAGAGAAGATGTAGAGAAAAGTGATAATGTAGAAATTACACATGTACACTTAAACGATAATACTGTTGCTGGTATTAAAATTAAAGATAAAAATGCTTTTTCTGTGCAGTATCACCCAGAGGCAAATCCTGGACCACACGATGCCGCTTATTTATTCGATCAATTTGTTGATAGTTTAAAGAAATAAGTTAAAAATCATATAAAATAAAAGCCCTCTTTTTAAGAGGGCTTTTTTTATAACTTAATAGCATCATCTATAACACAATTAGCTCCTTCTAATTTGTCTAAATGAATTTTATAGTCAAAAACTTCTTGGCTATATTCTCTTCTTCTATTTTTATTACTAGATAAACGAGTCCTAGAACGTACAAAACGTCTAATATCGTCTAAGGTGTTTAATTTTAAAGTAGGTACTTTTGCATTGGTACCATCTTCATTTTTTGCTACCATTACAAAATAAGAAGAGTTACAGTGTTTTTCTTCTCCTGTTTGTATATTGGTAGAAACAACTCTAATTCCAACCGTCATAGAGGTATTACCTACGTAGTTTACCCTGGCTTTTAAGGTTAAAAACTCTCCTACACTAACAGGGTTTACAAAGTCTACTGTATTTACAGAAGCCGTAACAGCATATTTACCTGAATATTTAGAGGCACAGGCAAACGCAATCTGATCCATAAGGTTTAAAATATATCCTCCATGAATTTTACCACTAAAATTAGAGTGGATAGGTTTCATTAATTCTGTTATTTCTACAGCCGAATCTTGTGGGGTTTTTATTATAGTTGTCATAATTTTTTTTTAGTTTAATATAGATTGATATAGTGCTATTGTCTTGTCTACAGTTGTCTCAATATCAAAGATGTTTTGAACTCTTTTATATCCTTCTATTCCAAATTTTTCTCTGTTTTCTTTTGATTTAATCAATAAGTTAAGCTTTTCTGCAATAGATTTAGGGTTTTTGTTATCGGCAATATATCCACTAACTCCATTATCTACTAATTCTGTACATCCACCAGCATTGGTAACAACAACAGGCTTTTTTAAACACATTGATTCTATAATAGCTCTTCCAAGCCCTTCGTTTTTAGATGTTTGGGTGTATATATGCGCTCCCATCATTAAATTCTTTATATCACTTCTTAAACCTAATTGTAAAATTTTGTTTTTAAGTTTACTCTTAGAAGCTAATTTTTTTAAGTCTTCACTATCAGTATTTTTTCCTACAAATACAAAATATACGTCTTTGGTATTCTGGATATAATTGGTTGCTTTCATTAAGTATTTCATACCTTTTACAGGTCTATGGTGAGCAGCAGATAGTATAATTATAGCATTTTTAGGTATTCCTAGTTCTGAATAATCAAAAGGAGTAGTGTTATTAAACCAATCAGTATTATAACCTTTATAGATTGTAATAACTTTGTTTTTTTTAAAAAGTTGTTTTTTTAAATGCCTAGTAATATCTTTACTTATAGATATAATCTTGTCTAATCTAAAGTTTAAATAGGTTCTATAAGCTAATGGATCGTGCCAATGAATGCTTGTAGACCCCATGTAACCAATAATTTTTACTTTTACTTTTTTTAACGCTTTACAAGTGTTACTAGTATAAGCTCCTCCAAAGACATGAACAATATCAAACTGATTATTTACAACCGTTTTTTTTAACCTATCGGCAAAAAGTTTGTCATTTTTGCTTTTTGCTCGATCCTCTATATAAGGCACATTATTTTCTAGTAAGATGCTTTTAATTTCATCAGAAAAATGACCTTGTATAGTTACATCAATACCTCTATGATGCATGATTATAAATTGTTTTAACTGTGCTTCATATAGCGAAAGGTTTCCATTATAGTTCCCAATAGTCAATATCTTCATACTATTTGTATATTTTCTTAGATTCATCCCAGTATACGTCCATTTCTTCCAGAGATAATTCTGTTAAATCAATCCCTTTTTTAAGGGTTTTCTCCTCTAGGTATTCAAAACGTTTTTTAAACTTTTCATTGGTTCTAGCTAAAGCGTTTTCAGGATTTACACCAATAAAACGCGCATAATTTACCATAGAAAATAACACATCACCAAATTCAGCTTCAATTTGGTCTTTGTTTCCTTTTTTAATTTCTTCGTTTAGTTCTGTAAGTTCTTCTTGTACTTTGGCCCATACTTGTTCTGGGTGTTCCCAATCGAAACCTACAGCAGATACTTTAGATTGAATTCTATTGGCTTTTACTAAAGCAGGTAAGGAGCTAGGAACTCCTTGTAATACAGACGTATTCCCTTTTTCTTTTAGTTTTAATTTTTCCCAATTCTCTTTTACTTCTTCTTCGCTTTCTACTTTAACATCTCCATATATATGTGGATGTCTATGTATTAACTTTTCAGAAATTGCATGTGCTACATCACCAATATCAAAAGCTTTTTTTTCGCTTCCAATTTTAGCATAGAAAGCAATGTGAAGTAACAAATCTCCTAACTCTTTCTTAATTTCTTCTAAGTCGTTTGTTAGAATGGCATCTGCAAGCTCGTAAGTTTCTTCTATGGTTAAATGCCTAAGAGACTCTAAAGTTTGTTTTTTGTCCCAAGGACATTGTTCTCTTAGTTCGTCCATTATAGTTAACAAACGATCTATAGCAGCTAGTTGTTCTTTTCTAGAATTCATATGCTCAAAGTAAAAAGAGTTATAATTCCTTGTAAATCTAGAAATTATAACTCTTTTAAAAGTCTTGTTTGGTAAAAATTATTCAGCAGCGTTTTCTTGTTGTGCTTCTTCTAATTTTTGAATGTCTTCTTTAATTGTTTCAAAGTTAAATTCAGCTTTTACTAAAACGTTGTACCATTGAATCACTTTTTTGATGTTAGAAACGTATACTCTTTCTTCATCATATTCAGGTAAAACTTCGCTAAATAAGTTTGTTAATTCTCCATTAGAAGATTTGTGACTGATAGCTTCTTTCCCTTCGAACTTTTCGTGAATGTTTAAAAACACCTGTCCTAAAGCGATCTCAGTTTCATATGTATATATTCCAATATCACTTAATACACTTACGTTTTGTGTATTTTTTACTGGAGCTTTTTTTCCATCTACTAAAGAAGTTGTAATAAATCCACCTTTAGTTTGTCCTAAAATTTCGTATAAACCTGGTTTACCAGCAATGGCAATAATTTTTGTTAAACTCATTTTCCTTAATTTTTATTATTTTCTTTTTGCGCTATGGTAACGCATTCTGTAGTCAGCACCTACTTTTCCTTTTGATATATTTTCTAATTTTCTTTTTATCAGACGTTTCTTTAAAGATGATATTTTATCTGTAAACAAAACTCCTTCTATATGATCGTATTCGTGTTGAAATACTCTAGCGGCTAAACCAGTTAAGGTTGCTTTTTGTTCTTTAAATTCGTCGTCTTGATACGTGATATGAACCGTTTCTTGTCTGTAGACATCTTCTCTAACATCAGGAATACTTAAACAACCTTCTTCAAACGGCCATTCGTCTCCTTCTTCGCTTACAATTTTTGGATTGATGAATACTTTTCTAAACGTAGCTAACATTTCTCTTTCTTCTGGAGTTGACTCTTCATCTTCTGCAAAAGGAGTTGCATCTACAACAAATAAACGGATAGATTTACCAATTTGTGGAGCTGCTAAACCAACACCGTTAGCATTTTCCATTGTTTTCCACATATTTTCAATCAAAGTAGCCAAGTCTGGATAATTCTTATCAATTTCTTTTCCTACTTTTCTTAAAACAGGATCTCCGTATGCAACAATAGGTAAAATCATAATATTTGCTAAAATTTGTGCAAAAATACGAATTAGGAGTGAACAATTAGCAATGAGTAATTAGCAATTTACAATGTGCGGTTAACAATTTATAATTTACAATGTACAGTGAGTAATTTGCAATGAATAATTTACAACGAGTAATGACCAATTTGCAGTTAACAGTTTACAATGCATAGAGAGGAATGTACAACTAACAATGGTTGTGAGTTTTTAATAGATAGTTATTGCTCTTAGAAATGACGAATTGTGAATTACAATAATTCCAAACGCCTAACTATATTTTTCTAAATACCACTGAATTGTTTTTAAAATTCCTGATTCGAAATTCTCTTCTGCTTGCCAACCCAACTCTTTTTCAATTTTAGTTGCATCTATAGCATAACGTCTATCATGACCAGCTCTGTCTTCTACAAATGTAATTTGATCTTTGTAACTTCCTGCAGTCTTTGGTTGTAGTTCGTCTAGAATTTCACAAATCTTAGCAGCAATGTAATTGTTATTACGTTCATTTTTTCCTCCAATATTGTATACTTCTCCTGCTGTTCCTTTATGATAAGCTACATCTATTCCTGTACAATGGTCTGTTACATACAACCAGTCTCGTATATTCTTACCATCTCCATAAATAGGAATATTTTGGCCTTTAAGAGCTTTTCTAATTACTGTAGGAATTAATTTTTCATTGTGTTGTTGGGGTCCATAATTGTTAGAGCAATTGGTAATAATAGTATCCATTCCATAGGTATGGTGATAGCTGCGAACCAACATGTCGCTACTAGCTTTAGAAGCACTGTAAGGCGAGTTAGGAGCGTATGGTGTAGTTTCTGTAAATAAACCAGTTTCACCTAAAGTACCATAAACCTCGTCGGTAGAGATGTGTAAAAAGCGGCAATTTGTGTATTCTTTTTTAGCAACAAAAGGTTTTTCCATCCAGTGCTTGTAAGCAACATCTAGTAAGGTAAATGTTCCGTTTACATTGGTTTGTATAAAAACATCTGGGTTGGTAATAGAATTGTCTACATGCGATTCTGCTGCAAAATGTATAACCCCTTGTATGTTATTTTCTTTAAATAGTAATTCTATCAATTCTCTATCACAAATATCACCTTTTACAAAGGTATGTCTTTTATGATTTTTAATCTTAGCCAAGTTCTCTAGATCCCCAGCATACGTTAATTTATCGAGACTAATGATATGATAATCAGGGTATGTTTCTATAAAGTGATATGTGAAATTAGAACCGATAAAACCAGCCGTTCCAGTAATTAAAATTGTTTTCATTAGATGTTTTTTAGGCATTGAGTCAGAGACTCTTTCCAGTGTGGAATTGTAATTCCAAAAGTGCTTTTAATTTTTTCTTTATCTAAGATACTAAATAAAGGTCTTTTTGCTTTTGTTGGGAATTCACTTGTTGTAATAGGTGATACCTTAATTTCGGTTGCTGTTTGCGAAAATATTTCTTTAGCAAAATCGTACCAACTGCAGTTACCATTATTAGAGTAATTATAAATTTCTACAGAGGTGTTTTTTATTTTAGGTACAATTTCTAGTATTGTTTTTGCTAAGTCTGCTGCATAGGTAGGGGTTCCAACCTGATCTGATACAATTTTTAGTTCTTTTTTTGTTTTGGCCAATTGCAGCATGCTTTTTACAAAGTTGCTGCCAAAACTAGAATATACCCAAGAGGTTCTTATAATGATAGAGTTTAGTGGGTTTATTTCTTTTAAAGCTTGTTCTCCCTTTAGTTTAGAAGCACCGTATACATTATTAGGGTTGGTTGAATCGGTTTCTAGGTAAGCTTGACTGTTTGTTCCATCAAAAACATAATCTGTAGAAATATGTACTAATTTTAGATTTAATTCTTTGGCAACTATAGCCAAGTTCTGAGTTCCTACATGGTTTACAGCAAAACAATCTTCTATAGCATCTTCGGCTTTTTCTACATTGGTATAAGCTGCACAGTTTATAATTACATCAATACTGTGCTTAGAGCAGTATTCTTTTACTTTAGCAAGGTCTGTAATATTTAAATCTAGAGAAGCTGTAAAGTAAAACTTAAATTGCACGTATTGCTCCGAGAGTTTTTTAATTTCTGAACCTACTTGTCCAGTGGCACCAGTAACTAATATATTACTCATACAAGTTTAAATTAAAGTCGAATAATGCTGCGTTTTCTAAACTTGGGTTTTTTGTGTCTTTTTCAGAAAGGATAAAATGATGAGCATCCATCCCCCAATTAATATTCAATGAAATATCGTCATAAGCAATTCCTCTTTCATCCCTAGGGCTATATGGAGCATCTATTTTATAACTAAATATAGCAGTATCGCTTAAGGTAATATAACCATGTGCAAACCCTTTAGGAATTAACAGTTGTTTTTTGTTTTCTGCAGATAACTCTACAGCAACGTGTTTGCCAAAAGTAGGCGAACCTTTACGAATGTCTACGGCAATATCTATAACTGTTCCTTGTATAACGCGGACTAGTTTTGTTTGTGCAAAAGCTCCAATTTGGTAATGTAAACCTCTTAGGACACCCTTACTAGATTTAGATTCATTATCCTGACAGAAATTTAAATCGTATCCCAGTAAAGATTCAAATTCCTCTTTTTTATATGCTTCCATAAAATATCCTCTGTGATCTCCATAAACTGTAGGTTCACATAATATAACATCTGGAATTTCTGTAGGAGTGTATTTCATTTTATTTATTAGCTTTCTTTATTAAATATTGTCCATATTCATTCTTACTCATTTTTTCACCCAAAACTAATAATTGTTCTTTGTTAATATATCCTTCTTCAAAAGCAATTTCCTCTATACAAGCAATTTTTAAACCTTGTCTTTTTTCTATGGTATGTATAAAATTACTGGCTTCTAACATAGATTCGTGCGTACCAGTATCTAGCCAAGCATAGCCTCTTCCCATTATCTCTACGTGTAATTTGTTTTTTTCTAAGTAGACTTGATTTACCGTTGTAATTTCCAATTCTCCACGTTCGCTTGGCTGAATGTCTTCTGCAATTTTAATAACATCGTTAGGGTAAAAGTACAGTCCAGAAACAGCATAGTCACTTTTAGGATTTTCGGGCTTTTCTTCTATACTAAGAACATTGCTATGTTCATCAAACTCTACCACACCATAGCGTTGAGGATTGTTGACATAGTAGCCAAAAATGGTCGATTTTTTTTCGGTTTGCAACCTGTCTATAGAACTTCTAAGCAGTTTGGTGAACCCTTGTCCGTAAAATATATTATCTCCTAAAATTAATGCAACATCGTCTGTTCCAATAAAGTTTTTACCTATTATAAATGCTTGTGCTAAACCCTCTGGTTTGGGTTGTACTGCATAAGAAATATGAATTCCTAGTTGGCTTCCATCACTTAATAAGTTTTGAAAACGTACGGTGTCTTCGGGAGTGGTAATAATTAAAATATCTTTAATACCTGCCAACATAAGTACAGATAGCGGATAGTATATCATTGGCTTGTCGTAGATAGCCAATAACTGTTTACTAGTTGCTTTTGTTAGTGGATACAATCTTGTGCCAGACCCTCCAGCAAGTATAATTCCTTTCATGGTAAGTTTTCTGTAGAGTGAATGTACTTATTTTTGTAGCGTATTTAAAAATTCTTGTAAGATAATAGTAGCACTAATTTTATCTACCAATCCTTTGTTTTGTCTTTTCTTTTTTCCAATTCCGCTTGCAAGCATCGTGTCAAAAGCCATTTTAGAGGTAAAACGTTCATCAAACCTTTTTATAGGAATATGGTGATATGTTTTTTCTAACTTGCTTATAAATTCTTTAATGTGAACTTCACTTTCGCTATGGCTTCCATCCATTTGTTTCGGTTCTCCAATAACAAAAGTATCAATCTTCTCTTCTTTTGTTATTTTTTGCAAAAAAGCAAAAAGTTCTTTGGTAGCAATGGTATCTAGTGCAAAAGCAAAAGTTTTGGAGGTATCAGAAATTGCAACTCCTGTTTTCTTTGTACCATAATCGATGGAAAGTATTTTAAATTCAGCCTTTAACATAATTAAATGCGAAAATAAGGAATGATATGATATTAATTTATTTATAAGTGGTATTTTTTTATAATTTTGGTCTTCTTTGGAGTTAGGTAAATTTTAACCAAAATTAATAAATGAAAATATCTGTTATAATTTCATATTACAAAGCTTTAGATAATTTAAAGCTAATACTTTTAGCTTTACAAAATCAGTCTGTAAAAGATTTTGAGGTAGTAATTTCTGAAGATGATAATAATCCAGAAACTCCTTTGTATATTAATGAGAATAGTAATAAATATAATTTTAGAATTCTTCACACCTACCAAGTGATAGATGATGGTTTTAGAAAAAATTCTATGTTAAATAAATCAATTATTGCTTCTAATGGTGATTTTTTAATCTTTATAGATGGAGATTGTATTCCAGATAAAAATTTTATTAAAAATTATATTAAATTTTATCAGCCTAATACTTTGATGAAAGGAAGAAGAGTAATGTTGGGTGAGAAAATTTCTAAAGAAATTAAAGAAACCAATTCTCTTAAAAAGTTATCTTTTAAAGGGATACTTTTTTCTGATTCTACAAAGAAAAAAGAAGCTATATATTCTCCTAAGCGACCTATAACTTTTTCTAAAAAAGTAAAGGGATTGCTAGGTTGTAATTGGGGAATAGATAAGCAGTCTCTTATAAATGTAAATGGATTTGATGAGGATTATGTAAAGCCGTCTGTAGGAGAGGATACAGATGTTAACTGGAGATTACAAAAAAATGGCGTTAAGAGTATATGGGTGAAAAATATTGCAGTAGTTTATCACATTTACCATGACCATAAATATTCTAAAGAGGATAACGATTTTAATGTTGCTCTTATGGAAAAGAAAAAAAGAGATGGTTTTTACTTTTGTAAAAATGGAATAAAGAAATAAGAATTTAAGCAAATCATATCATAACTCAATGAAACCTTTAAAATGTTATCTATTAAAAAAGAAATACGATTTACCTAAAGAGGTAGAGCCTAAAGTCATGTCTATTAATGATAGCTTTTCTGAGATGGTAAATAGGTTTAAGGAAAATAAACCTTTTTATTTTGTTCGTTTTGGAGATGGTGAGTTTAAGACTTTAATGGGGCATAATCATAGAAATTATGTTTTTAATCCTGGTTTAGCTAAAGAACTGCAAGAGTCTTTTACCATAGATCACAAAGATTACTTAATTTCTCTCCCAATTAATTATCCTTTTGATGAATATTGGGCTCAAGGAGTTTACAAAAGATTTAATTGGCAAGATGATATGGTTAAACTTATGGCTGAAAGGTCTTTAAAGTTTAAATCACTTTATCATAATCCGTGTATTATTCATTGTAAACTAGTTCGTAAGCCTAAAGAGCTAAAAAGCTTTTTAGAAGAGCAGATTAGACCCAAAAAGAAGATGTTTATAGGTGGAGCAAGTAAAGAAGATGCAGAGAAATTGTTTGGTAAAATTGATTATTATGTACAAACTCCTTTTAAAAGCGCTTACGAAGAAATAGATTTGTGGTGGCCCAGTGTTGAAAAATATGCAAGGGATGTTGATTTAATTATCCCTTCTATTGGGAGTTCTTCTAATGTGGTAGCTACAAGGTTATGGAATGCAGGAGTACGATGTTTTGTTGTTGATTTTGGTTCTATAATAGATGCTGTTGGTCTAAAGAAGACAAGAGGATGGATTAAAAGACAAGGACATAAAATTGAGAAAGTTTTACCAGAAGGAGCCTTAGAAATTTCATTAAAACAAAGAGTTTCTTTTTTATTAAAGAATATAAGATATTATATACAAAGACAGATTAACTAATCTCCCTTTTTTATTCCAAACGGAGTAAAATTAATTTTATTTTTTCGGGTGTTTTTTCTGATGTTATTGTTAATTTCCCAACTTTCTTTATTCATGTATCCCCTAGGGTGGTCTAGGTGTATAACAATGGCACTATAACGAATTTGTTTAGATTTTATACCTAAATTTACCAATCTTTCACCCAGTTCTCTATCCTGACCTCCATATTGCATTCTTTCATCAAACCCATTTATAGCTACAATATCTTTTTTCCATCCAGAAGCATTATGTCCATTCCAAGTTGCTTTTGTAGGAGTTACCCAGTTTAAAAAGGTGGCCTTTTTTCCAAAAGAGTTTAGCTTGTTGTTTTTAAAAGATTTTTTTAATCCATTATCTAATAACCACTTTAAATTAAAACATGCTTGATTTTCGATATATTCTTGGTTTATTTTTTCAGAAATAGTCATGGTTAGTTTGTAGTAACCACCAGATAGAAAGTATCCAGGCTCCTTATGTGTGTTGTGTACTTCAATGAAATCTTTTCTAGGTATACAATCACCATCAGACATTATTATGTAGTCTGTTTTACAAGCTAAAATAGCTTTGTTTAGTATTTGAGATTTTTGAAAACCATTATCTTCATGCCAAACATGAGTTATAGGATATTGAGCTTCAAAGTTTTCTATCATTTCTTTGGTATCCTCTCTAGATCCATCATCAGCTATTACAATTTCAAAATTTTGTAAAGTTTGCTGGTTATAACCAATCAGTACTTTTTTTAACCATTCTTTGGAATTATACGTGCTAATTATTACAGAAATAGATTTGTTAAACATATTCAGATAGAATTTTATTTGATGCAAAAATAAAAGTATTGTATCAATAAATTGTACTTTTGGATTAACAAATAAAAAAAGGCTTAATAGCATATACTTTAAAAGAATTATATAATGAGAATTTGTATAACTAGAACTAAAAAAACTTCATATTCAGAAACCTTTATTAAAGATCAAATTGATGGTTTTTCTAAATTCTCAGAGGTGTTTACTGTTCATACAAGTCGTTTTCCAGAAAGATCAGAAGATGGAAAATTATTAAGTCCTTATTTTTTTTGGATAATGCATAAAGTAATAAAGGGAATTGTTGGAAGGAATAATTTCTTTAGTAATTATGGAATGAAGAAGTTTTTAGATGAGAATAAGATTGATGTTGTTTTATGTAATTATGGGACGACAGGCTCTCATATGGTGCCTGTTTGTAAGGCACTTAACATTCCTTTAGTAGTAATTTTTCATGGGCATGATGCAACGGAGAAGAAAATACTTAAAAAATATTTAAGTAAATATAGAACGTTATTTAACTATAACACAAGACTAATTGCTGTTTCACAAGAAATTAAGAGAAAACTTGTTAGTTATGGAGCGGAATCTAGTAAGATAGAGGTGATTCCTTGTGGTGTGGATATAACGAGGTTTAAGCCAGATGAAAGTATTACAAGAAAGAATCAGTTTTTATCAGTGGGTAGATTTGCAGTAAAGAAAGGACCCCTTTACACTATTAAAGCTTTTAAAGAGGTTGTAAAGAAATACCCTGAAGCTAGGTTAATAATGGCTGGTTCAAAGGGGGGCTTATATCCAGAATGTGTAAAGCTAGTAGAGGCCTTAGGGATAGAAAAAAATATAAATTTTACAGGGGTTTTAAAACCAACAGAAGTGTCAGAATTAATGAAGTCTTCTATCGCTTTTGTACAGCACTCTATTACTGCACCTAATGGAGATATGGAAGGGACACCAGTAAGTATTATGGAAGCGAGTGCGTCTTGTTTACCTATTATTAGTACTAAACACGGTGGTATTAATGATGTTGTTGTTCATGGGGTAACAGGTTTTTTAGTTGATGAGAAAGATGTTGAAGGAATGTCTAATTATATGCTAAGGCTTTATGAAGATAGGAAAGAAGCAGAAGAGTTAGGGGAAAAGGCAAGAATACATATAAAGGAAAACTATTTACAGTCTAAACAAATAGAAAAAATAAACAATCTAGCCATGGTTGCTATTAATAGTTAATTTTTTACTGTATTATATTAATGTCTTTTCGATGGTTAAATCAATATATTTGTACGGTAATCGGTTGTTAAAATTGAATATAATATTTGTACAAAGCTAATGTTCCATCAGAATAGAAGTTTAAATGAAAGTTGCTTAATGAAATCTGAAGACAAACAAAAACTAAATGAAATAATAAGAGATAAATATTGGGTCTCTTATATGACAGACGGTAAATGGTATAAGTTAGCTTTGGCATTAACAGAGCAACTAGAAGAAGTTTTTGTTCTTTATAAGCTGGTGTATAATGATGAACTAGCTTTTACATCTATAAAGCACCCAGCATCTAAAACGAATTTTATGGGGACTATTGCCTACAAAGAAGTAGAATGGATAGAGTTTCCAAAAGAATTTGTCTTAGAAACAGGTTATATAGAAGACTTAGACTTACCGTTTGATGAAGAGCATAGTCAAGATGTTTCCCTAATTGAAAAAATTATAAAAAATACAGGAACTTACAACTTTGAAAGAAAAGTGAATTCTGTTAAGCTATTTGCATATAGATAGTTAGTTACCTTTTTCTTTTTTAATAGCTATCTTTTATTAAACATTTATCTCGTTATCATCTCTATTGTTTTGTATTTAATTGTCAAAAAATACCAGTACAGTACTCTTTTTGGTAAACATAATTTAAGTAGTGGGATAAAAAATACGTAGTTTTTACATTGTATTGTTCTAAAGTGGTAACTTTGCAAACTGAAAATTGCTAAGTGATTTTACGCAACTATTATACTTAATTTAACTCTTTATAGTTAGAGGTGTTAAATTTTGCCCCTTTATAATGACGACGTTTAATAAAATTGTTACAAGTACAGAGGTCAATTTATGAATTTAAGTTCAGAATATATAACTGTTTTTATACCTACATATAATAGAGGTGAATATTTGCCTAGGTTATTTAACAGTCTTGAGAAACAAACTATTAGAAACTTTAATGTATTAATAGTAGACGACGGTTCTACTGATAATACTGAAGATTTAGTGAAAGAAGTTTTAAAAACTGCTACATACCCTATTGTATATCATAAAAAGGAAAATGGAAAAAAATCTAGTGCTTATAATTATGGAATTCCTTTATTAAAAAGTGTGCTCACATTTGAGTTAGATTCTGATGATTATATTTTGCCAAATGCGTTAGAGACCGTAGAAAAAAGATGGAAGGCTTATAGTAGTAAGGAGATAAATATGGTAGGTATGCGTTTTTTAGCCATTGACCATCATAGTAAAGAGGTGATAGGAAGTCAATTTCCTAAAGGATTAAAATATGCGAGTTTATACGATCTTCGTTTTAAACACAAGATAAAAGGAGATAAAACAATTGTTTTCTTAACAGAGGAATTAAAAAAACATAGATTTCCCATTATAAAGAAAGAAAATATGAGGATGAGCATTATTCATAATCGGTTATGTCATAATGGTGGGGTTGTAGGTGTTAGTAATGATAAATTAATGGCAAAAGAATATTTACAAGGAGGAATTACTTGTAGTATTAACAACGAAAAACAGTTGTTTAAATATCCATTGTCTAATGCTATTTTTTATAACGAATTAAATTACTACAAAAAAAAATCTATTATAGCTTATTTAAGGCATAATTCGTATTATGCTAAGTTTGAGTTTTATAATGGTAAAAATGCAATAGCAATTTTTAAAGGGGCCATTGATAAAAAAATTCCTTTTGTTTTTATTTCTATACTAATAGGTTACGTAAAGTATAGAAAAAGGTTGTTTAAGAATAGATAAATATAAGATATTCTTTTACAATGTTTTTTTTGCTTAGTCCAAAAGTACCTTTTTTATTTTCTAAGTGTTCTAAGGTGTTATTTAGGCTATTTAGCTTATAGAAAATAGCGTTTTTGTTTACTATTTCTGTGTTTTTAAATTGTTCTTCCATAAGCAACGTTTTATCAAAACTCCAAGCTATATTGTAGCTACCAGATAGTTTAGTAGCTAAATATTCTTGGTAAAAAGAAATGTTAGGATGGATTAGAGTTAGTAGGTAATCACAATTTTTTATATAAGCATTAAAAAGGTCATCATTCACATAGTCATCAAAAGTAATACACCAGCTTTTTTGTTTTAATACGGCAACAATTTCTTGCTCTTTTGGAGAAGTAGAATTTCCTAATAAGATAATTTTTATAGGCGAGTTTACTGGTAAATCTACTTGGGTTAAAGCTTTGTAATCTCTTCTTTTAGAGTCTACAGTTCCAGGAACTACAATCCAAATTTCATTTGCTGGCTTCTTTAGGGTGTAATTGCTTTCTGGGTAATATATACTATAAAAAGTATGTGCTTTTGTTTTAATCTTTGGAGGTAAATTTTTTAAAAGATAGTCTCCTAATACCAAAACTTTATCGAGTTTTTTTCCAATTAATTTTTGAGTAGTATGTGTTTTAAAACGATGGAGATTATGAACACAACCAATTAATTCTGTTTTTTTGGGGTATGGAGGTAAAATAATTTTCCACGCTTTTTTTTCTGCAGTGTTGAATACAATTTTATCAAACTTTTGCTTATATAGAAATTTCCAGAGTTCAAATTTGCTGTTAATTTCAGATTTAGTTTTACCAAAATCTAAATAAATAATAGCGCAATCGTTGCTAATACTTTTTAAGCTTTCTTTTAATTTTCTATGGCATATAACAGTAAGGTTACAGGAACTTTTTTTTAAGTTCTTTACATGAGAAACAACACATTCTGCATGCCAATCGTTAATTTCTACAATAGCGATGTTCATTAGAAATACTTTTTTAATACCTCTGATCTTTTTTCTTGAAGTTGTGTTATTATTTCAGTGAAACGACTTTCGTTTGATAGATAAAAACTATTATTATGAGTAAGTTTTTTACCTAATTTGAAAAACCTTTTTTCACTTTTTACTTTTTTAAATAAATTTTGTTCATTGTATGGAATAGGTCTCTTGTATAGGCTAATATTTTCTACATTATGTAGATTTATAGAGCCAAACCAATCATGCCACTTAAATTCTGAAACAACTTCTGTTTCAGAAAAATGAGCATTAAATTTTATCCTTTTCCATGGTACTCTTAAAATATCAGCCATTATTGCACCATGCATAGCTTCCGCGTAAACTCTTTCGCTACTTGCTACTTGTATGATGAACTCTTCTACAGATAAATTAGAAGGTGTTATTAGGTTTAAGTTATTTTTATCACAAAATTTTTTCCAATTAATTAAGTCTATAGATTTGAAATAAGGGATGACACTTATTTTATGCTTTTTAGGTAGTTTCATTACTTTTTTATACTCATCAAGTAAAGCGTAAAAATAGGCTGAGTCCGTTATAAAGTTATTAAAACTACCTGTAATTTTAAAAGAACTTAATGGGCCTCTTAGAAAAGAAAAATCCCAAGTTTCATCAAAAGTTAAGTTTTCTTTTAATGATCTAACCCCAGTTCCTAAAATTAATTTATTATCAAATAGACTAGCTTCTTTTATGAAGGTGCTGTTTTCCGTTAATATAGAGCCAATTCCAAGAAAAGCTATATTTTCATTTTCAGAAAATTTAGGGCCAAATATTTTAGGCCACAAATAACTATTTAAATCATCACCGAAATTACCATTTTTGTTTTTGTAAGAAATTAATTTCATAAGATCACAGAATTATTTTTAATTAGGTCTTCAATACTAGGAAAGCTAAAGTCGTTAAGAGTTATTTTTTTTTCTAAAAAAGTTGTTTTATCTTTTCTAAAGTTAAAATTATGAATGCTATTAATAGCATGCGGAGTATGAATTCCTTGGGATAAAAAATAATCGTCATATTTAAATAAAGGTTCATTAGATAGAGGTTTTACAAAGACGCACTCTTTACCCATAGCGTGTGCAAATATAATACCGTGTAAAGAAGATGAATACACAACTGATGATTTAGCGATATCTAGGGCGATGTTTTTAGGTTTAGTATCAATATTTAAAATTTTAAATTCTTTTGGGAAATTATTTTTGTAGATTTTATAATCATTATAATGGGGAATAAATACAGTGTTCTCAGAAGTGTTGTTATTTAAATTAATCCCACAAACTTCAGGAAGTAATATACCAGGATCCATTTGAAAACAATTGTTTTTTATATTAGCTCCAAATCGTTTAAACAATTCAAGCGTTTTTGGGCCTCTAACTCCATATACAGTTGAGCTAGATATATTTTCAGAAATTTCGGATAAGTCATTTCCTTTCCATCCAATACCACAAATCAAGTCATTTTTTTTAATAGTTGAGGCAATTGAACCAACAAATAATGCTTTTGAGTTTTGAGATTTAGAGTTGGATATTTCTTTTTGATAAAGAAAATTAATCAAATCAATATTAAATATATCACCTACATTTCCGTATCTAAAATATGTTTTTTTTTTGTTACTAAAGTAGTATTTAAGCAGAGATGATTTTCTTGAATTCCAGAAGTAAGATTTTATTTCCATAGTTTTTTTAAATTAATTCTAATTAAATTCCAACTGATATCATTTACACCATAACCAATAATTACGGAATCATTTTTTTTAAATAAACCAGAAAAATAGGTGCAGGATATTAAGTTTGGGTTCAATTTA
The DNA here is from genome assembly GCF_054182685.1 of Wenyingzhuangia sp. IMCC45574. Lineage (NCBI taxonomy): Bacteria > Pseudomonadati > Bacteroidota > Flavobacteriia > Flavobacteriales > Flavobacteriaceae > Wenyingzhuangia > Wenyingzhuangia sp. IMCC45574. The sequence goes on from NZ_CM135169.1 coordinate 3,307,311, forward strand.
AACTTAGAACCAAATAACTGTTTTGTTGAGTGAATTAAAAGTTTTCTTTCGGATAAAATTTTAAATTTATTATCGTTGATAATCAATCTAAAACATTTACCAAGGTATAGTCGTTTTTTTAAAAAATAAACTTTTTTATGTCCAATAAATATATTTTCGGTTGTAGAGTTCTGTATTAGAGGGGTACCAATTGTATGTTTACTTTTAGTTTTATCACTATAAATCTGTTCGAAAAAAATTTGATGAGCCTCTCTTTTGTATTCTTTTAAGACAACACATTTATTTATGTTGTATAAAGAATGGATTTTATTTTGATACATGAAGAACCCCCAATTCTTTTCTATTTTTTGTCTTTCCGTATATAGACATTCATAGTAATTTAAATCATTATCATTTAAAACTTCAATTATGGCAATAGTGTTTTCCTTATTTTGAGTATGTCCGTTGTTAATGTTAATCCAAGGTTGTTTATTAAGTAAGAAAATTTTGGGATCAGATACTTTGTCTATTTTATGTTTAAGGAATTCGCTTAAGTTTAGTTCCTTAATTGATTGTTCTTTAATGTTATAAATGTATAAGAAAGCTAAAACTTTTTGGTTAATATTGTCGTACTTTCTAATTGTAACATAAATTTTATTTCCTAATTCTACGTAACTAGGGTTAAAAGTAATATTAGTATCATTTAATACTTTAAGTAACCCTTTTGGTAAAGATTCTTTAGAAGATTTATATAGTTTTAACATTTTTCTTTAAAAATAATTTTAAAAATTCTAGAGAGCTTACTCTTTCTTCTTTTAAATCTTAAGTGATAGTCTTCCGTAAATTCTTTTTTGACCAATGCTGGATTTAAAAGATATTTCTCTTGTACTTTATTGTAGTTGTTTTTTTTTATTTCAGGTCTTCCAGTAAAATGTAAAATTAAGGGTTTGTGTATCTCTGTTTGATATAGGTTCTCGAACCTACTATTGAATTTTTTGTAATTATATTTTTTGAAAGGAAATTTTTCAGGGTTATTATAAAGTAAATATATCATTATATCTTGATCTCCATTAGAGAAATATCCATACTCATCTTTCCACCATGCTTTTACAATTGAAAGTTTGGTTGACAAGATATTTTCAAAAAAAAGTTTGGTTGTGCTGTTACATTTTGTAATAAACTGTCCAGAACTTAACTCTGTTTTTAATTCTTTATAATCTGGACTTTTGCAAAATGAAATTAAATCTGATCCTATTGGTTTAAATAGCATTATATCTTTTGAAAAATCCCAAAAGAAAGCATCGTCATCAATCCAAATTATGTATTCATACTTTTCAATGTATGATAATATATAATAAATTTTGTTTAAATATACATTCTGAGCTTTTGTAGGCCAATTACAATGTATATAATCATATCCGAATTTATCTGCGTACATTTTGTGATTGGTAGGTGATTCAAAATCCGTACTAGTATATCTTCCAGAAATAATACAAGTTTTATTCATTTTGTAAAGAATTATATTTTAATCAAAGTTAGTTATTAAACATTAGAATGAGAACTAGATGTTCTATTGTCTACTAATAAAAAAGGGTTGAATAATTATGATGAACCAATAATAGAGGAGGAAATAAAAACAGCCTAATTTTCCAAACCTTGTAACTTTTCCAATTTATTAATTATGTCTTACTAGAGTATGTTACTATTAAAAACACAGCAGATGTGTTTGATAAATGTTAGTTTTTAAAATAGGTTGTAGGTCAAATCAGAAGTATGGGTTAATAGAGGAGTTTCTAATATGAGTGCTCATCTTTCAAATGGTAGTGATTTTGAAACAAGTATTTGGGTAAGAAATCTAGGTGGGTTTAATTCTAACCAACACTGGTTGTCTGGAGATTTTAATGGAGGTGGTATAGAGGAAGTAGCTAAGATTTGGGCAAATGGTAATTCTTCTAATATCAATGTATATATTAAAAGATAACATCGAATTTTTAAACGAAAAGTCTAGTCTTTGATTTTCTTAAAGATCCAATAGAAAGAGCAAAGAATTCTTTAGATTAAAAGTTTATTTGTAAAAAATCCCCTTTAAAAATAACTATATTTTCTAAAGGGGATTTTAACGTTATTTAAAATAACAACTTATCCTTCCAAACTCTGTAATTCTACTAATTTGTTCTAATTTCCTTTAGCTTTAATTAATTCTTCGTGAGTTCTTTGTTCTACAATCTTACCTTTTTTTATTACTACAATAGTATCTTAGGTCTGTTTTGGTACATTGTTTGGAACTAAATTTATTAACAAATTATTGATTTTAAAAGCTAACTGTTTTGAATAAGAAAGAGTAAATTTGTTAATAAAAAAAGCTACAAAAGATGATTAAATTAAGGGTTTCAGTTGCTATGTTATTTCTAGCAACATTATTTGTTTCGTGTAATAACAACAGTACAGAAACTATAGAGGAAGAAATTGTATTTCTTCCTACACCTGATGAAGTTCCAAGTGCAATAGATGAAAATAATGCAATACTGTATGATTTAAGTACTACTGAATTAGGTATTGGATATAATTTGGAAAAAAAGGAAGAAAAAGGAAATCCTTTAGATATGAGTACGATTAGTATTATACCTCAGAGTTCAATAACTAGTTATTATGATCTTGATTTTTTTGGTTTAGACTTTGAAGAAGCTATTGCAAGGAAAACTAGTTCCGTTATTACCATAGAAGCTGATAGAGATTTCTTGAATCATAAAAAGATAGAAAAGTCATATAGAGATTTTTTATTACAATTCTTCAACAGTGAAGATTCTAAAATATACCTTCTTAGAGAAGCCCATTTGGAGTTAAAGCATCATGCAATTGTTGGTGTTCCAAAATTTAAACAAGAAGTGGTTAACATAATTGAGGAAAAGGGTATAGGGGAATTTGATAAAATATATGGGCGTTATTTTGTAGGTAGTAATATTAGTGGAGCTAATATGTCGATTATTTACGTATATGATTTTTCAAATGTTTTAGATTTAAATAAGAATAAAATTGAGTCTATTATTAAAAAACATGTACTTGGAGAAGAGTTAACAGAATTTGAGAAAAACGTATTTTCGAAGTTAGAAGTCAATTACGATTACCACACAAATTTGCCGGACTATAGTATCTCCTTAACCGGAAATGTTAAAGAGTTAGATGACGAAATTTCTAAGTTTGTAGAGTATGCGAGTAGCAATTCAGACAAATTACCGTCAGTAGGCTTTAGTTTAAGATCTTACGAAGATATTGTATATAATTATCGTGATTTTCTTTCCAAGTTTAGATTATATTATAACGTTTGTTTGTCTCATTTAGAAGAATGGACAGATATTTTAACAGAATTGAAAGCTGTAATTCCCTTGGTAAAGGATGGTGTTCTTTTAGATGAGCTACATATGGCTAAGAGTAACGTAGAAGCAAAAATAAAAGACGCTAGATCATGTACAAATTCTAGGCCTCCAAGCTTAGTGTTTTACAATGATCTAATAGAAAGAGCAAAGAAGTCTTTAGATTAAAAGTTTATTTGTAAAAAAATCCCCTTTAGAAAATAACTATATTTTCTAAAGGGGATTTTAACGTTATTTAAAATAACAATTTATCCTTCCAAACTCTGTAATTCTACTAATTTGTTATAATTTCCTTTAGCTTTAATTAATTCTTCGTGAGTTCCTTGTTCTACAATCTTACCTTTTTTCATTACTACAATAGTATCTGCATTTTGTATGGTAGACAAGCGGTGGGCAATTACCAGAGAAGTTCTGTTTTCCATTAGGTTTTCTAAGGCATCTTGTACCAATTTTTCAGACTCAGTATCTAATGCAGAGGTTGCTTCGTCTAAAATCATAATGGGAGGGTTTTTAAAAATAGCCCTAGCAATAGAAACACGCTGTCTTTGTCCACCAGAAAGATTTCCTCCTCTGTCGCCAACCATAGAATCGTATTGGTTGTTAAAGTCCGAAATAAATTCATGTGCATGTGCAGCTTTTGCAGCATCTATTACTTTGGTATTGTCTCCTTTTAAATCGATCCCTAAAGCGATGTTGTTTTTAATGGTGTCGTTAAACAAAATTGAATCTTGAGTAACTACTCCCATTAATTTTCTTAGGGTGTCCGTTTTAACATTTTTAATGTTCGTACCATCAATTAAGATCTCTCCCTCATTTACATCCCAAAAACGAGTAATTAAATTAGCAAGAGTAGATTTTCCACTACCAGATTGTCCAACCAATGCTACTTTTTTTCCTTTAGGAATGGTTAAAGAAAAGTCTTTTAATACATATTGTTCGTCGTATTTAAAAGAAACGTTTCTAAACTCTATTTTAGAATTAAATTGAGACAATTCTGTAGGGTTTTTAATGTCTGCCAATGCGTTTTGTGTATCTAAAACTTCTACCACACGTTCTGCAGCCGAGTTTGCAACTTTAAGAGCATTGTTGGCTTTAGATAATATTTTAGCAGGAGTTAAAATATTATAAGCAGAGGCCATAAAACCTATAAATATCCCCCCAGTCATAACATGATCAATTAAAACCATTTTACCACCAAACCATAGTAGAGAAGAAATAGAGAGTACTCCTAAAAACTCACTTATAGGGCTTGCTAAAGACTGTCTAGCAGCCATTTTATTACTTAAAACTCTAATCTCTTCGGTTTCATTTAGGTATTTCTTATTAAAGAATAGTTCAGAAGTAAAGGCTTTAATAATTTTTAAACCACTAATGGTTTCTTCTATTATTCCTAATAAATTCCCTCCTTTTGCAAAAATTTCTTTGGACTGTTGTTTTATTTTTTTGCTTATTAAAGAAATAATAAAACCCGACAAAGGAATAAATCCAAACATTACCAAAGTAAGTTTCCAACTAACGTTAAACATTACGATTAAGGTGAAAACAATATTTAAAGGTTCTCTTATGTAAGTAATTATAAGGTCTAAATAAGTAGAGTTTACAGTTCCAATATCCCCAGTTGCCCTTGCAATAATATCTCCCTTTCTTTTTTCTGAATAGTAGAAAACTGGCAAGCTTATAATTTTACCGTAAATTTCGTTTCTTAAATCTTTTAACACAGCATTCTTTAAAAAGGTCATAGAAATTCTACCTAAGTAAGCAAAAATGTTTTTTAGTAAAAACACAATTACCACAGAACTAATTAAATAAATAAGTGTTTGCTCTGGTCCTTGATTTTGATTTGTTAAAGTGACGTAATAATTAAGTAAATCAGATAAATAATTTTTGCTTAAGTGTTTAATACCAGGGTATATAGGTTTTATAAGTATTTTTTCAGTGTCACCAAAAAGAACATTTAACATGGGCATTAATATTACATATGAAAGCGTAGTAAATAATGCGTAAAGTATGTTAAAGAAAATTCCTAAGAAAGCGGTTGATTTATAGGGTATTGCGTATCTAACGAAACGTTTAAAGTTGTTCATTTATCGTTGTAATAAAATATCAACAAATATAGTACTTTTGCATTGTGATTAATGAATTAAAAGAAAATAGAGTAATTCTATATCCAACGGACACGGTTTGGGGGATAGGTTGTGATGCTACTTCGGAAGAAGCAGTCGCAAAAATTTATAAGATTAAGAAAAGAGAAGAAACAAAGAGCTTGGTAATTTTAGTAGCTTCTATAGATATGCTAAAACAGTATATAGACAATATACCAACAAAGGCTGTTGAGATTTTAGAAAAATCTGAAAAGCCTACAACTATTGTGTACGATGCTCCTATAGGAATTGCAAAGAATGCTATTGGTAAAGACAATACCATTGCTATAAGAATTGCTTCGGATGAGTTTTGTAAACAGAAAATAGAAGAGTTTGGGAAACCCATTGTTTCTACATCGGCCAATATTAGCGGAGAAGCCACTCCAAAGCAATTTTCCGAAATAAGTCAAGCTATTTTGGACAATGTAGATTATATAGTAGATTTGCACCACGATAAAATTTGTGAAAAATCTTCTACCATCATAAAAGTCACAAAAAGTAATCAGGTAACCGTAATTAGACCTTAATGCAAATTTTAGAAAATTATAAAACTGCTATACAACATCCTGTTTTTAAATTTATTACACAAGCTACAGGAGAACTAAATGTAGATGCCTATGTTATAGGTGGCTTTGTGCGTGATTTTATTCTAGAACGTGGAACAGCTAAAGATGTAGATGTTGTTGCAATAGGTAGTGGTATAGACTTGGCTTTAAAGGTAGCTAAGCTGTTACCTAACAAACCAAAGGTTCAGGTTTTTAAAACCTATGGAACAGCCATGTTACGTTATCAAGATATAGAAGTGGAGTTTGTAGGTGCGCGTAAGGAATCGTATACGGAAGATAGTAGAAATCCTCATGTAGAAGAAGGAAGTTTACAAGACGATCAGAACCGTAGAGATTTTACCATTAATGCATTGGCAGTTTCTTTAAACGAAGCTTCATTAGGAAATTTATTAGATCCTTTTGGAGGAGTTGATGATTTACAGGCTAAAATTATACGTACTCCTTTAGATCCAGATATAACCTATTCGGACGATCCATTGCGAATGATGAGAGCTATTCGTTTTGCGACTCAATTAAATTTTACGATAGAAAAAGAATCTTTAGAGGCTATCTCTAAGAATTCAGAACGCTTAAAAATCATTACTCGTGAGCGTGTAATGGTAGAGATTAATAAGATATTAGAATCTCCGGTACCTTCCATTGGGTTTCTTCATTTAGAAAAAACGGGGTTGTTACATCAAATATTACCAGAGCTAACCGCTCTAAAAGGAGTGCAAGAAGTAGAAGGGCAAAAGCATAAAGATAATTTTTACCATACATTAGAAGTGGTAGATAATATTTCGGAAAATACAGATGATGTTTGGTTACGTTGGGCTGCTTTGTTACATGATATAGGAAAAGCTCCTACCAAACGTTTTAGTAAAAAAGTAGGGTGGACTTTTCATAACCACGAATTTGTGGGGTCTAAAATGGTCTTTAAATTGTTTAAGAGGGTAAAACTACCTTTGAATAATAAAATGAAGTTTGTTCAGAAAATGGTATTGTTAAGTTCTAGGCCTATTGTATTGGCAAGCGAAGTAACAGATTCTGCAGTAAGAAGATTAATTTTTGATGCAGGGGATGATATTGAAAGTTTGATGACCTTATGCGAAGCTGATATTACAACAAAGAACCCTGCTAAGTTTAAAAAATACCACAATAACTTTAAGATTGTTCGCAACAAAATTAAAGAAGTAGAAGAAAGAGATCATGTTCGTAATTTTGAACCTCCAATTTCTGGAGAGGTGATTATGGAGACATTTAATTTAAAACCATGTAGAGAGATTGGTCAGATTAAAGACCACATAAAAGAAGCTATTTTAGATGGAGAAATAGCCAATAATTACGATGAGGCTTATCAATTAATGCTAAAAAGAGGTGAAAAGTTAGGGCTAGAGCCTAAAAAATAACCGCTAAATACATAAAAACTTATTAAAAGTCGAAGAAATTTTTCTTCGACTTTTTTTGTGTCTTCGAGTTAAATAATGATGCCTAAACCTAGGTTTTATAAAGTATTAATAATTAAAAATGAGGTGTGATAAATGGCTATTTATCAATAGAAGATACTTTTTGTTAAATATTCTTTTGTTTTAATGATTATTAACAAGTATATTTGGTAAACCAAACTGGTAAACCAATTTATTTATGTTGAAAATCAAATACATCATACTAGCAGCTAGTTTTTTATTACTAGCGTGTACGGAAAAAATTTCAAAAAAATCAAATGCAATTGCAACGATTGAAGAATTGCAACAAAAAATTTCCGAAGCTCAACCAGGAGATGAGATCGTTTTGGCAAATGGGGAGTGGAAAAATACAGAGATTTTATTCCATGCAAACGGAACCAAAGAACAACCAATTGTTTTAAGATCGGAAGATAGTGGAAAGGTTATTTTAAGTGGAAATTCTAATTTAAGAATTGCAGGAAGCCATTTGGTAGTAAAAGGGTTGGTTTTTAAGAACGGTTTTACACCTACGAATGAGGTAATAACATTTAAAAAGGATAAAAAAACATTAGCTAGTAATTGTAGACTAACGGAATGTGTAATAGAAAACTACAGCAATCCCGAACGTCACGAAACAGATACTTGGGTAGCGTTGTATGGAAAAAATAACAGGGTAGATCATTGTCACTTGGCTGGTAAAAACAATAAAGGCGTTACTATGATTGTTCGTTTGAATAGCAAAGAGAGTCAGGAGAACAATCACAGAATAGATCACAACTACTTTGGGCCAAGACCAAATTTGGGGGCTAATGGAGGAGAAACCTTACGTATTGGTACAAGTCATTACTCGCTGTCTAATTCTAAAACTATAGTGGAGTATAATTACTTTGATAGATGTGATGGTGAGCACGAAACCATTTCTAATAAATCGTGTAAAAATATTTATAAGAACAATGTGTTTTATGAGTGTAGAGGAACGTTAACTATGAGACATGGGAATGGAACTTTGGTAGAAGGAAATGCATTCTTTGGAAATAACAAACCATGTACAGGAGGGATTAGAGTAATTAACGGTCAGCAAAAGGTAGTTAACAATTACGCAGAAGGTTTAATGGGAAGTCGTTTTAGAGGTGCTTTTGTAATTATGAATGGGGTTCCAAATTCTCCTATCAATCGTTACCACCAAGTAAAAGATGCAGTAGTAAAGAATAACACGTTTGTAAATTGTGCCAATGTTCAATTGTGTGCAGGTAGCGATAAAGAACGTAGTGCAACTCCTGAGAATTCTATTGTAGCTGATAATATTTTTTACAACGAACATAAAAACAATGTCTTTAAAGCATATGATGACATTAGTGGAATTGCCTTTACTAATAATGTAATTAGTAAGAATATAGAACCTTTAACTCCAAAAGGATTTAAAAAGCAAGTTTTAGATTTTAAAAGAAATAAATCTGGTTTTTTAATTCCAGCAGGAACTGTAAAAGTAGGGGCTACCTTGTCTAAGGATTTACCAACCAAAAATAATACAGGAGCAAGTTGGTATTCTAAGACAGATACAAAAGTGACTTTGTCGTCAGGAAAAGTAATAAAAGTTGAACCAGGATTGAATACACTTGTAGAAGCAGTTTTAAGTTCTAATGAGGGGGATATCTTAGAGCTTACAGCAGGGGAAGTTTACAGAAATAGTAAAATTATTGAAGTAAATCATCCCATTACAGTAAGATCATCAGGAGAAAAGAAATCCGTAGTCTATTTTGAAAAGAAATATCTTTTTCAGATTAATAACTACGGTGCACTAAAATTGAATAGGTTAGTTTTAAATGGAAAACAATCTCCAGATGATAACGGAAACGCTGTAATTTCTACAAGTAAGTATTCAATGAATACCAATTACAATTTATTTGTAAACGATTGTGACTTTGTAGACTTGGATATTAATTATGCTTTTGATGCTATTAAAGTTTACAAGAATACGTTTGCAGATACCATAAGCATTACCAATTCTAGTTTTAAAGATGTTACAGGGTCTGTAATTGCGTTAGACAAAGAAACAGATGATATAGGTATTTATAATGGGGAGTATGTAATCCTTAAGAACAATTCGTTTAAAAACATAGGATGTACTGTTCTTAACTTATACAGAGGAGGTACAGATGAAAGTACTTATGGACCTTTCTTACAATTAGAAAACTCGGTTTTTGATAATGTGGGAAATAACAAAAGAAACAAAGCTAAATCTGCAATTTCTTTGTACGGAGTGCAAAAAATTGAGTTAAAAAACAATATTTTTAAAGAGAGCAAGGGGGTGCAAATGCACTTAGTAGTTGGTGAGCCTGTAGTAGAGGTTTTAAATAATAATTTTTACAAATCAGAAAAGTTAACAATTACTGGAGATCAAAAGTATACCGTAAAAAACGTTTGGAGTTTTAACCCAAAGTTTTCAAACCCAAACACCTATGAATTGTCAGAAAAGTCTCCATTGAGAAATAAAGGGACCAATGGACAAGATATAGGATTAAAACATTCAATTCAATAAATGTCTACCCAAATGAACATCAAACACAATATCGTATTATTTCTATTCTTTTTAGGTTGTATCTTTTCTACAGAGATTAGGTCTCAAGAACACCCAATTTTGATTTTGACACAACAAGGTGTTGAAAGCATTAGAAAAGAATTAGGAAGCGTGCCTGTGTTTGATGCAACTTTACAAAGAGTACAGCAAGAAGTAGATGCTGTAATAGCTCTAGGAATTGATACTCCAACTCCCAAAGATTACTCAGGAGGTTACACGCACGAAAAACACAAGCAGAACTACTTAAACATGCAAAAAGCAGGTTTGTTGTTTCAGATTTTAAACGACGAAAAATATGCTGTGTATGTTCGCGATATGTTGTTTCAGTACGAGGCAATGTATAAGGATTTACCATTACATCCGCAAACAAGATCTTATGCTAGGGGAAAGTTGTTTTGGCAATGTCTAAACGACTCTAATTGGCTGGTGTACACTAGCCAAGCTTACGATTGTATTTATAATTGGTTGTCTAAAAAGGAGCGAAGAAAATTAGAAAAAAACTTATTTAAACCATTTGCTGATTTTATCTCTATAGAGAATCCTCAGTTTTTTAATCGTGTACACAATCATAGTACATGGGGAAATGCAGCTGTTGGAATGATTGGTTTGGTTATGAATGATGATGAATTGGTTGATAGAGCTTTGTATGGAATTAAAAACGATGGTTTGTCTCCAGATGCTAGAGATAACGACGGAGGTTTTATTAAAAAAGAAGGACAGAAAGCAGGTTTTTTAGCCAATATAGACGAGCCTTTTTCACCAGACGGATATTATACGGAAGGGCCTTACTACCAACGTTATGCCATGTATCCTTTTTTAGCATTTGCACAAGCTTTGCAAAATGCAAAACCATCATTAAAAATCTTTGAACATAAAAATGGAGTTTTACTAAAATCTGTAGATGCTTTGTTAAACTTAACAGATGCATCGGGTAATTTTTTCCCATTGAACGATGGGCAAAAAGGAATGTCTTATTATTCTAGAGAGTTGGTAAATGCGATCAATACGGCTTATTATTTTGGGGATAAAAATCCTGCGTTGTTGGGTATTTCTAAAAAGCAAAATAGAGTATTGTTAAGTGATGCTGGTTTGGCGGTTGCGTTGGCTATACGAGATGGGAAAAATAAAGAATTTGCAAAGAAGTCTATTTTATTTTCTGATGGAATGGATGGGAAACAGGGAGGTGTTGGTGTACTACGTTATGGAGATGAGGATATAACAGTTGTTTTTAAGTATGCAGCACAAGGACTGAGTCATGGACATTATGATAAACTTTCTTTTTCTATGTATGCCAAAGGAGATGAGATTATTCAGGATTACGGATTGGCAAGATTTGTAAACATAGAACAAAAAGGAGGAGGAAATTATTTAAAAGAAAATAAAACATGGGCTAAGCAAAGTATTGCTCATAACACCGTTATACAAAACAGAGCATCTCACTTTAAAGGAAAGTATAAAATAGGAAGTCAACACCATTCAGAATTGTTATTTGCAGATATTCAGAACGAAGATTTTCAGATTCTTAGTGCTGAAGAAGAAAATGCTTACGCTGGGACTAAAATGCAAAGAACTCAGGCAATTATAAAGTTAAAGGATCTAAAGCCTTTTGTACTAGATGTAATGAAAGTTACCGCAGAAAAAGAAAATGAATATGATTTTCCTTTTTACTACTTAGGACAAATTATCAATACTAATTTTAGTTACCAAACACCTAAGAATTTACAGGCATTAGGAGAAAAAAATGGGTATCAGCATTTGTGGCTAGAAGGAAGAGGGAAAGCTAGCAAAGAGACCCATCAATTTACCTTTTTAAATAAGCAGACATTTTACACAATATCATCAGCGAACCAATTAGAAGATGAGTTGCTATTAACTAGAATTGGTGCGAATGATCCTGAGTTTAATTTACGAAGAGATCCAGGGTTTATGATTCGTAGAAAGGCTAAGAATACTGTGTTTGCAAGTATTATAGAACCTCATGGAGGGTATAGTTATGTGTCTGAGTTTTCCAAAGGAGCAAATAGCAATATTGCAGAAGTAGCTGTAGTATATGATGATAAATACTACACGGCAGTTTCTATTAAGACAGTAAAAGGAGTAGTTGGATTATTAATTATAGCAAACAATAGCAGAGATACTACTAAGAAACATAGTGTAAAAATTAAGGATAAAAAATATAGCTGGAAAGGAGTTTATCATTATCAACAAACAAAAAAATAAATAAATGAAACGATTTAGTGAAAAGTACATGATGACCAAAAAAATGGAATGGGAAGAGCTTGGAGGAGGAGTATCTAGAAAATTTTTAGGATACGATAATCAAATTATGATGGTAAAAGTAAAATTTGAAAAAGGTGCATTAGGATCTCCGCATAAACACTTTCATACACAGGCTACCTATTGCGTTTCAGGTAAATTTGAATTTGAAATAGATGGAGAAAAGAAAATTGTAGAAGCAGGAGACGGAGTTTATATGGAGCCTAACTTACTACATAGTGCCATTTGTTTAGAAGAAGGGATACTAATAGATACTTTTAGTCCTGTAAGAGAAGATTTTTTAAGCGGAGATGGAGTTTCTTATTTTGGAGATAAGGAGTCTAAATAAGATTGTTTTAGAAGTAAACATCTATTAAAAATAGCATATACCTACTGGTATGTGTTTTTTTTTGTTTTTTTTATAATAAACAGACTAATAAGTTGTTAATAATGTTTTTATTATATATATTTGGTAAACCAAACTGGTAAACCAATTAAAATAACTAAGATGTCTAACAAAAACTACAATATATATATGAGAGGTAAAACATAAGTAAACAAAAAAAAGGATGGGTGCACGCCCATCCTCTTAAAAGGGAAATTACTTCATTTCGAAGGGAAGTAATATCTAAAGCATGTAATCTAGTAACATACTACTGCAAAAGTAATAAAATTTATCTATGCACTAGTGTGTTAAGGGTGAGACCTACTATTCAAACGAATAAATGCACAAAAAAGGATGCTCACCATGGGAAGGTCCCATTTTAATCAACTTAACTTAATACTAATACCAATGAAACTAAAGAGAAGTTTAACACTAGTGGCTTTATTGTTTTTCAATATCGCTTTGTTTGCGCAGGAGTTCGCTGTTTCGGGATCGGTTGTTTCCGAAGGTAATGAACCTATTCCTGGGGCGACAGTTGTTATAAAAGGAAGCTCAAAAGGTACTATTTCAGATTTTGATGGAAATTATCAGATTTCCGTTAAAAAAGGAGATGTACTGGAGATTTCTTTTATTGGATACGAAACGAAACTGGTTACTATAGGTGATCAGAAGAAAATAACAACACAATTAAAAGAAAGTTCTGCACAACTTGATGAGATTGTGATTGTTGGTTATGGTACTCAGAAAAAATCACACTTAACAGGTGCTATTTCTAAAGTTACCAACGAAAAATTAGACCAGATTGCGGTGGCTAGGGTAGATGATGCCTTAGTAGGACAAGTATCTGGGGTTAACATACAGGCTACAGATGGAGAAGCGGGAGCTGCACCAACTATTAGCATACGTGGTGTTGGTTCTATGTCTGGAGATTCTACTCCTTTAGTAGTGGTAGATGGAGTAATTGTAGATGCTGACTTTTTAGGTTCTTTAAATATGAACGATGTAGCTTCTTTCGAAATTTTGAAAGATGCAGCTTCTTCTTCTATTTACGGATCTAAAGGAGCAAACGGGGTAATTATGATTACTATGAAAGACGGTGTTGCAGGAAAAACAAAAATAAGCTACAGTACTTTTATTGGATTTAAAGAAGCTAGACACAATGATAAGTACGATTTTTCTATTGCAGAAACAGCTGCTGCAGAAACAGCTTATTACCAAGCTTTGGAACAAAGTGATCCAACTGCTTTTGCTGCTTTAGGGCATAGAGAAGAGAATGGAGGAATTTATCTTTCAGACAGAACTAAATACAAGCAATTAATTGGTATTGATCGTTCTTGGCAAGATGTTATTTTTGATGGAGGAACTATTAAGAGTCATTCTCTATCTGTAAGAGGAGGTAACAAGAAAACAAAATACGCAACAAGTATTAACTACTCTAATGATGAAGGGGTATTGTTAACAGATAACTTTGAAAAATACGGATTAAGGTTAAAAGTAGATAGTAAATTAAACGATCAGTTTTCTGTAGGAGTAAATTTAACTCCATCTTTTACTAAAAGAAGACGTTTTGATGGTTCTACACACGATATTTTAAGACAAACCAACTGGTTGCCTGTTTATCATGATGAGAACACGATTCAATATTTAGACAGAGGAGTATATCCAAATGTACAAGTTGGAGACTATGCTTTTCAACGTCATTTTGATAACTATGATTTATACGGAGATGCAAGTACCTTAGTAGATATTAGTAATACATCTAATACAAACCCGGCTGCTAAAATTTTAGAGCGTGAGCGTTACGATGATAAGTTTAAAATGTTTGGTAGTGTTTATGCTAGTTACAATGTTTTAAAAGGGTTAAACTTTAAAACTACTTTATCAGGATCTTATCAAGATACAAAACGTTCTAGATGGCAAGGAGTGGAGTCTAACAGAAATGGTGCTTCTGCTGCTCAAATGAACGAAATTTCTCAAAGAGAATTGTATTTAATATCAGACAACTTCTTTAATTACAATACCACAATAAAAGATGTACACGATATTAGTGCAACTGCAGGTATGGTTGTAGAATCTAGAAAGTTCTCTTTCTCTTCTATTTCTGGAACAGGATATACAAACGATGGAGTTAAAGAAATTACGAATGCTTCTATTATTAGTGCTGCAGATGCTTTTGAATGGGAAAAAAGAGGTATTTCTTACGTAACAAGATTAAATTATGCATACAACGATAAGTATTTAGCATCTTTTAGTTTTAGACGCGATGGTAGTTCAATCTTTGGATCGGATTATAAATTTGGTAATTTCCCTGCTGCTTCTATTGGTTGGAATGTTTCTAACGAAGACTTTATGGAAGATAACGAAGTAATTAACCGATTAAAGGTAAGAGCAAGTTACGGGGTTACAGGTAACGATCGTTTAAATACTGGAAGTGTTAATCCGGATACTAGTAGTAGTACAAGTAGTTTAAGTACAGGAGATAAGTTAGTAGATTTCTATCCATCATTGGCTTTATTACAAGCAAATACAGCGGTAGTAGATGGTGGTGCTATTACTTCAGGTTTTGCTCCATTAAATATTGCAAACCCAGAATTAAAATGGGAAAGATTGGTAGAGATTAACCCAGGGGTAGACTTTGGATTGTTAAACAATAGAATTTCTGGTTCTATAGATTGGTACCAAAGAACAAGTGACCAATTATTATTAAACAACCCGATATCTTTTACTACAGGATTTAACAGTGCTTTAGTAAACTTAGGAGAAGTTAGAAATGAAGGTTGGGAATTTGAGTTGAGAACTAAGAATATTGCTTCTGAAAAGTTTAGTTGGAGTTCTACTTTAATAGCAACAACTAACAAGAATACTTTAGTAGATTTTGCAGATTCAGATGGACAGATTTCGAGTGTAGATTCTAAAAGAGCTGCAGAGTGGATTAACTTAGCAGGACAACCAATTTCTACATTCTATGGATGGGTTGTAGATAGAGACATTCCGGCAGAATACTTAAATAATCCTTTCCACCCAGTAGGAGGAGAAGCACAAGATGTGTATGTAAAAGATTTAAATGGTGATGGAATTATTGATGATGAAGATAAAGCTGCGTTAGGAGATCCATATCCAGAATTGGTTTGGAGTTTTACCAACGAGTTTAAAATTGGTAATGTAGATTTAAGTGTTATGTTACAAGGATCTCACGGTGCTGAGGTAAGAAATATGGGAGACCAGTATATCTTTAATCAGTTTAATAGTGCGCAAGATTTTATTTCGTCTACACCAGATCAAGAGTTTATTAAGCAAAAAATATTTACAGACGATATCATTCAAGATGCATCTTATTTTGCGTTACGTAACATAAATATTGGATATACTTTCCCTAAAGATTTCTTATCAAAATATAAGATAGAAGGTTTACGAGTGTACGCTACAGGGCAAAACTTACTATATGTAACAGCAGATGATTATACTGGATTTAATCCTGAGTCTATAGATAGAACAAGTCCAACTAACTACGGTTATCAGCGTGCAGGTTCTCCTATTTACAGAACAATTTCATTTGGTTTAAATCTAGATTTCTAAAACTTAAAAATGTATATCATGAAAAATATAAAATATATGCTATTACTTATAGTTGGAGGCTTTATGGCTTCTTGTAGTAGCGATTACTTAGAAATAACACCAGAGTCTGGAATTACAGTAGATGCTTACTTTAACAATGCAGGCGAGGTAGAAACAGGGATTATTGGTATCTACGATGCGATTCAAGGAACTAATAGTACAAGTCCATCAGACAATCACGGTATTATGTACGAATATTACTTAACAGAAATGCGTAGTGATAATACCAGAACTAAAAGTCAAGAAGGAGAAGCGGCTCAGTTTGAGTTTTACAATGTAGAAGCTACCAATGGTATTGTACAAGATTATTATGCAAGTTTTTACAATGTAATCTATAGAGCAAACATTGTATTGGCAAATTTAGAAGTGGTAACAGACGAAACAACCAAAGCTGCATTTGAAGCAGAGGCAAAGTTTTTAAGAGCTTATGCATATTTTAACTTGGTTAGATTGTTTGGAGACATTCCTTTAGTAGATAGAGTAATTTCTCCATTAGAAACCGAAACTCAATTTACAAGAGTTGCAACTGCTGAGGTTTATAACTTAATTGTATCAGATTTAACAACTGCAGTTGCAGGGTTAGACAATTCGTCTAAAACAAGAGCTTCAAAAGCAGCAGCTCAGACTTTGTTGGCTAAGGTATACTTAACAAAGGAAGATAGAGATTACACAGAGGCTCAGTTGTTGTTAGAAGATGTAATGACGGCTGGATATACTTTAATGTCAGACTTTAATGATGTGTTTTATTCAGAAGAGAATGCAGAGATTATTTTTGCAATTGGTTACAATACAACTTCAAATGATAGTCAGAATTTTTCTGCTGAATGGATGAATGGTGTAGGACGTACATCTGGTGTAAACTATGTAACCACAGATGCAGTAACTGCTTTAGATGCTGCAGGTGGAGATAGAACACAATATTCTTACAGAGTAGATCCTAGTCAGACCACACAAAATCAAGTGATGAAATACTTACCAAATGGAGACAGTGGAGGATCGGATGGAAAGACTTTTACATTGGATGCTACTTTGGCTGGTAATGACTGGATAGTTTTACGTTATGCAGATGTATTGTTAATGCATACAGAAGCGATTATGGCTGGAGGAACAGAAACGTCTAATACTAATGCTGTGGCTTCTTTTAACGAAGTAAGAAATAGAGCAGGGTTAGCTAACGATACTGATGGAATTGTTACCAAAGATGAGTTGTTATTAGAAAGGAGAGTAGAATTAGCTTTTGAAAACCATAGATTCTTTGACTTGGTAAGAATGGGAAGAGCCGAAGCGGTATTCTCAACTTTTTCAGCAACGAATGGTTTAGGTTATTCTTCTTCGGATTTATTATTACCAATTCCTCAGAGAGAAATCAACTTAGGAAAAGGAGTAATGGCACAAAATCCAGGTTACTAATGTTTAACGAATTAAAAAGAACATCATGAAAACAATAAATATATATAAAAGCCGATTTTCAGCATCATTTTTTGGGCTGATGGTTTTAGCGGCACTTTCTTTTACATCTTGTGAATCTTTTGAGTACGATTTACCAGAGGCAAACTCTAAGGAAGATACAACTCCTCCGGCGGCTAGCTTTTCTGCAACAGAGACAGAAGATTATTTAACGTATACATTTGCAAATTCTTCTACTAGTGCTACAGATTATGCATGGGATTACGGAGATGGTAATACATCAACAGGTGTTGATGGGGAAAATACCTATCCGGCAGAAGGGACTTATACCATTACTTTAACAGCTACAGATAAATTAGGTATTTCTAGTACCTACTCTCTAAATATTGAAGTGGTAGAACCTGAAATTCCAGCAGCTATTACTCCAGATGTTATAGATGGAGATATGGGTGGTGCTTCTCCTAGAGATGGATGGGGATGGCAAACGTTTACAGATGGAGATACCTATCCTTATGGTACAACTAGTGATGGATCTACTTTCTTGATTGATGGTACAGATTCTGGTGCTAAAACCAAAGGAGCTAAGTTTACACAAGGTACTTCAGGAGGTATTTACAGAAGTAGTAAAAGTAGATACGGAGGACAAGCAATTGTAGTTTCTGCTAACAGAGATTATGTGTTAGAGTATGAATATGCAATTAAAAATGATGACGATCTAAACACAGGAGCTAAAATAGTAGTAGAAATTTTAGACGGTCATTTTACAGATGGTAAAGAAGCTGTAGATAATGCTCCTAGAATTATTACCAACGTAGGTAATAAGCTAGAAGGTAAAGGGAACTTCACAAAAGTAACACAAAACTTTACCGCAAATGCAACAGGTAATGTTATGATTCTTTTCTGGGGTGAAACGAAACAAGATGCTTACCTAGATAACGTAAAGGTATATCCTTTAGAATAGAAGATATAAAGATGAAATTTATAAGACAAATCATATCTGTTTTAGTATTTATATTCTTTTCTGAGAATGTTACTTGCCAAGAAAAGGCAAGTAACACCTCAGAAATACAAACAGTGACGAAAGCAAAGAAGAAGAAAAAGAAGAAGCGTAAAAAGGTAAAATTACCTAAGATAGACTTAAGTCATTGGAGTGTAACTACACCAGAATTAAATCATAAAGGGAAGGCAACTAATATTCAACCGCCAGAAATTTTAGATTATGCAACGGATAAGAGGTTGTTAAAATACATGTACAACGATTCTATTAAAGGAGCTTTGGTGTTTTATGCATACCCAAGTAATGCTACAACAGCCAATACTAAGTATTCTAGATCTGAGTTAAGAGAACAAATGGAACCAGGAAACAATAATGTAAACTGGACATTTAAGCAAGGGGGTAAAATGAAAGGAACGCTTAAAGTAGACAAGATTTCTAAGGATGATAATGGGAAACCACACAAAGTAATTATAATGCAAATTCACGGAAGATTAACAAATGAACAACGTGATTTGATAGGTCAAAAAGACAATAATGCCCCTCCAATTTTAAAGATATATTGGCAAAAAGGTAAGATACGAGTAAAAACAAAAGTGCTTAAAAACTTAAAAGCAACAGGAGAAGAATTGTTGCACGAAGATGCTTGGGGAGATGACGAAGGTTACACTTTTGATGAAGAAGTAGGACATAGAAAGTTTACATTAGAAGTAAAAGTATCCGAAGGAAAAATGCTGATTGTATTAAACGGTCAAAGCTTTAAATCTTACAAAGGCATTCATATGGAAAAATGGGGTGTTTTTGAAAATTATTTCAAAGCAGGAAACTATTTCCAAAGCAGGGATGAAGGAGCTTTTGCAAAAGTGAATTATTACAAATTAGAAGTAAGTCACTAAGAAAGAAACAAAACAACATGAAGTTTAAAAATCTACATATATGGGGAGTATTAATTTTTATTTTCAGTTTTACCAATTGTAATTCTGACAATGGAATTAGCAAACCTATTGTAACAGACAATACAGAACAAGACAAACCAGAAGAACCGGTAGAGGAAGAAGAAACTCCACCTGTTAAAGAATATAAGTTGCCAAATATAGATTTAAGTAACTGGAAGGTAACATTGCCTATTGGAAGTCCAACAGAGGTGGAGCCACCAGAAATTTTAAACTATGGAACCAACACAACCGTTAAACCATTTATGTACAATGACTCTATTAATGGAGCATTGGTATTTTACACATATCCAGGTAGTACTACCGCAAATACTTCTTATTCCAGAACAGAATTAAGAGAGCAAATGGTACCAGGTAGCAATAGTGTAAACTGGACCTTTAAACAAGGAGGGTACTTAAAGGGAGAATTAGCGGTAACAGATATTAGCAAAGAGGATAATGGAGATTATCACCGAACTATTATAATGCAGATCCATGGGAGATTAACCAATGCCCAACGAGATTTAATAGGTCAAAAAGATAATAATGCTCCACCAATGTTAAAAATTTACTGGCATAAAGGATATGTTAGGGTAAAAACAAAAGTATTAAAAGATCTAAATGCATCAAATACAGAAATTTTAGAAACAGATGCATGGGGTGATGATGATGGGTATAATTTTCCAGAATATGTAGGTTTTAACAAGTTTACATTAGAGGTAAAAGTGTCAGATGGGAGAATGGAGGTCTTATTAAACGGAAAATCAAAGGTGTACAACGATATACATATGCAAAAGTGGTCTGTGTTTGAAAACTACTTTAAAGCTGGTAACTACTTAACAACCAGAGATAATGGGGCCTATGCAAAGGTGGCTTATTACTCGTTAAGTACTAGCCATTAACAAAGTTATACACCGTGGAATTATTTAGTATATTTACGGAGTAAAACTGGTTAACCAATTTAAATATTTACTATATTTGTATTAAGGTAACTGGTTAACCAATTTAATTTAAAGTCATTTAATATGAAGTTAGAGTTAGTGTCCAGAGGAGAACAAACAGTTCAGAACGAAATTATTTCTAAGTTAAGAGATTTAATCAATGCAAAAAATCTCGAAACAGGCGATAAGTTGCCATCAGAAAGAATGTTGTCAGAAAAGTTTGAAGTTAGTAGAAGTAATATTAGAGAAGCAATTCAGTTATTAGAGTTTTATGGGTTGTTAAAATCCAAGCCTCAGAGTGGGACTTTTATTGCAGATATTGGACCTATAGCACTTAATGGAATGATAAATGACATTCTAAGATTAGAAGATCCTGATTTTAGATCGTTGGTAGAGACCAGAATAATGCTCGAGTTAAAAACTGTTGGTTTAGCTGCCCAACGAAGAACAGAAGAGCAATTACAACAGATAGAAGATGCTTTATTGGCTTATAAAGAAAAGGTGTTAAATGGGGAAAATGCAGTACAAGAAGATTTACTTTTTCATCTGGCCATTGCACAAGCCACTGGTAATAGTACAATGAATACCTTTATGTTGATGATTACTCCAAATATCATTACCAATTTTGAAAAATATCATGTTTGTGATAAGGGACAATCAGTAAAAGGAATTCAAGAGCATCAAGATATATATGATGCAATTAAAGAACAAGAATCAGAAAAAGCGAGAGTAATGATGAAAGTTCACTTTGGTGTACTGTATCATTATTGTTATAAAATCTAAAATCGGCGATTTACAAATGCACGATTGTGAATCGTTTCTAAGAAAAAAGAAGGGAAAAATAATAACTAAAGCTTGAGTACTTAGAACTAGTAAATTCATTTCAACCTAGATCTAATCATTCAAGATTGACAACAAAAAATAAATGTTTTTTTGTTGCAGGGATTTTTTTGATAAAAAACAAAAGAAATAATTACGTTAATATATTGAAAAACATACGATTATGAAAGTAAAAGGACTTAGGTGGTGGGTAATACTGTTAATTTGTTTAGCAACAGTAATTAACTACATAGATAGAACCGCATTTGGTGTAATGTGGCCAGAAATGGGAAAAGATTTAGGTTTAGACGAATCTGATTATGCAGTAATGTTAAACATATTTATGGTAACTTATGCCTTAGGTAAGTTTTTATCAGGAAAATTATACGATGAAATAGGAACACGTTTAGGATTTGTAGTTTCTATAGTAGTATGGTCTTTATCTTCTGTACTGCATGCTTTTGCAGGAGGATTGATAAGCTTAACAGCTTTTAGAGCTTTTTTAGGATTGGGAGAAGCAGGAAATTGGCCTGGAGCGGTAAAGAGTAATGGAGAGTGGTTTCCTATTAAACAAAGAGCCATTGCGCAAGGTATTTTTAATGCGGGTGCGTCTTTAGGTAGTGTAATTGCTCCTGTATTAATTGCTTATTTATATGGACATTTTGGATGGAGAACTACTTTTATTATTATTGGAGTTATTGGATTGTTATGGGTAATTCCATGGTTAATTGTAAACAAAGCTAAACCAGAATTACATCCGTGGATAACAGACAAGGAAAAAGAATTGATTTTAAAAGATAGAATAGAAAAACCAGCTGAAAGCACAGAGAAACCAAAAGGGCTTTCGTTGATGAAAATTTTAAGTCACAAAGAATCTTGGGGAGTATTGGCAGCCAGATTTTTTATAGAACCAATATGGTGGTTGTTTGTAGGATGGATGCCGTTGTATTTAAATTCTAAGTTTGGTTTTAGTATTGAAGAAATTGGAGCGACCATTTGGATCTCTTACTTAGGAGGAATGGCAGGTAGTATTATTGGAGGATGGTATTCTGGAAAATTAATGGAAACCAAAACAGTAGATGCCGCAAGAAAAAGAACGATTTCTATAGGAGGAGTATTGATATTTTTAGGGTTGCTAGGAATTATTTTCTTAGTAAACGAAAACAACCCAATGACCTTTATTTATATAGTTGCTGTAGTATTGTTTGGATTCCAGTTTGCAATTGGAAATATACAAACCATACCTAGTGATTTATTTAGTGGGCCATCTGTAGGAACTTTAGCAGGTTTTGCAGGAACCATTGCAGCATTCTCTGTAATTATTATGAACAGTTTAATTCCATTAATTGCTTCGGTATCTTATACACCAGCATTTATTGTAATTGCAGTATTGGCTCCTTTAGCGGTAGGTTCTATCTACCTATTAATTAAGAACATTAAACCTGTGGAGCAGGGATAATAGATAAATAACAAATGCACAAAAATTAAGAAACATGAGTTCAAAAGGGAAGATTGCAGTAGTCACAGGTGCTACTGGAGGAATTGGTTTTGAGGTGGCCAAGAGGCTAGGTCAGGACGGGTATACAGTAATATTAAACGGAATAGATAATGTTGCTGGTGAAGAAAGAATAGGGCAGTTAACAGCTTTAGGTATTACTGCAGAGTATTATGGTTTTGATGTGACTAACGATGAGGCAGTTACAGCTAACATAACAGCTATTGGAGAGAAATATGGTAGAATAGATGTGTTGGTAAACAATGCAGGAGGTTTAGGTGGTAGATCTAGATTTGAAGAAATGACTACAGAGTTTTACAGGTTTGTAATGGCTTTAAATTTAGATTCTGTATTCTTTGCATCTAGAGCAGCAATTCCATTTTTAAAGAAAGGAGAGAATGCTACAATCATTAACTATACTTCTAATGCTGGTTGGAATGCAGGTGGTCCAGGAGCTGGTATTTATGGTACTTCTAAAGCAGGAGTCCATACTATTACAAGAGCTTTGGCAAAAGATTTGGCAGAATATGGTATTAGAGTAAATGCAGTATCTCCGGGTACTATAGATACTCCTTTCCACGCACAAATTAAATCTACAAAACCAGAAGTCTTTGCTTCTTGGAAAAACAATATTATGTTAGGAAGGTTAGGACAGCCAGAAGAAGTTGCTTCTGTGGTTTCTTTCTTAGCAAGTAAGGATGCTGCTTTTATTACTGCAGAAACTATCCAAATTGGTGGAGGTCAAGCTTTAGGAATTTAAACAGTAAGAAAGTGATTAAAGTGAGTGTTGTAATAGAGCAAAAGACTCTTTTTTCGAAGGGGAAGAGTAAGTTTCTAAATAACTACTTACGAATTTATAAAGTATACTATTCTTAATTGAATAGCTATAGTATAATAGGGGATAGCGTTTAGTTAGTTCTTTATTAGGTTTTTAGTTTTTTTTAATAAAACAGCCTAAGGTTTTTGGTCCTTAGGCTGTTGTTCTATTCTGTAAAATCTAAATTTATTACGAAGGGAATTTTCTAATAAATTCTTCAACTTTTTCTACCATATTCACACTTCCGCAAACAATAGGAACTCTTTGGTGAAGTTCCGTTGGCTTGATATCTAAAATTCTTTGGGTTCCATCAGATGCTTTACCTCCGGCTTGTTCTGCTAAGAAAGCAATAGGGTTACATTCGTACAACAATCTTAATTTACCATCAGGGTTTTTTGTACTCTTTGGGTATAAATACACACCTCCTTTGATCATGTTTCTATGGAAATCTGATACTAAAGAACCAATATATCTACTTGTATAAGGTCTATCTTCCGTTACTTCCTGACAGTACTTAATGTATTTTTTAATTCCTTCTGGAAACTCTAAATAGTTTCCTTCATTTACAGAGTAAATTTTACCATCTTTTGGGAATTTCATGTCTGGGTGAGACAAGTAAAAAGTTCCGATGGCAGGGTTTAATGTAAATCCGTTTACACCATGTCCTGTAGAATAAACCAACATGGTAGAAGTTCCGTAAACAATATAACCAGCGGCTACTTGTTTGTTACCTTCTTGTAAGAAATCTTCTTTAGTTACAGGAGTTCCAACCGGAGTTATACGTCTGTAGATAGAAAAAATAGTACCTACAGATACGTTTACATCTATATTAGATGATCCATCTAAAGGGTCCATTAGAACAACATATTTGTTTTGATGATTTTCGTCTTTACTGTTTACAATAATAAAATCATCTTCTTCTTCACTCGTAATTCCACAAACAATATTTCTGTTAATTAGTGTTTGAATGAATATATCATTGGCATAAACATCTAATTTCTGTTGATCTTCTCCTTGAACATTGGTGTCACCAGCAGCTCCTGTAATATCTACTAAACCTGCTTGGTTTACTTCGTGATTTACCACTTTTGCAGCTAAGCGCAACGAATTAATTAAGCTAGATAGCTCTCCTGTGGTGTACTTAAATGCGTGTTGATTCTCGTTGATGAATTCTCCTAACGTTTTGTTCTTAAATGACATATTGAATTACTAATTTTTATGTAAATATGCTAACTTTTTTAAACTACTACAACGATTTCGTAAAATATTTTACCAACTGGTGGTGAATTTATCATAATAAAAAAATCCGTTTAGTTTTAAACGGATTTTTTAGGTGTATTTTGTTAAATATTAAATGCTGTAACTGTTTTCAGAAAAATAACTAAAGTCATCTCCGTTTTCGATTGATTTTACGGTTTCAAAAATTAATTTGATAACATTTTCTACATCATTTCTATGTACCATTTCTACAGTAGTGTGCATATATCTTAAGGGTAAAGAAATTAATGCAGAAGGAACACCACCATTGCTATACGCAAAAGCATCGGTATCTGTACCAGTTGCTCTAGATGATGCATGTCTTTGAAAAGGGATGTCATTTTTCTCTGCAGTGTTAATAATTAATTCTCTTACGTTGTGTTGTATCGCAGGAGCATAAGATATTACCGGACCATCACCAATTTTAGAGTCTCCTTCAACAGATTTTTTAATCATAGGAGTGGTGGTGTCATGACAAACATCGGTAACAATAGCTACATTAGGTTTAATGGTTTGTGTAATCATTTCAGCTCCACGTAAACCAATTTCTTCTTGAACTGCATTGGTAACATATAAACCAAAAGGTAAATCAATATTGTTCTCTTTAATTAAACGTGCAACTTCAGCAATCATAAAACCTCCCATACGATTGTCTAGGGCTCTACAAATAAATTTATTACCATTTAATACTTCAAAAGTATCTGGATATGTAATTACACTTCCAACATGTACGCCTAAAGCAAGTACTTCTTCTTTGGTTTCGCAACCAACATCAATAGTAATGTTTTCAATTTTAGGAGTATCTTCTTTGGCTCCTTTTAATCTTGTATGAATAGCTGGCCATCCAAAAACACCTTTAACAATTCCGTTCTTTGTGTGGATGTTTACTCTTTTAGAAGGGGCAATCATATGGTCGCTACCACCATTTCTAATTACATGTATCAATCCATTGTCTGTAATGTAGTTAACATACCAAGCAATCTCATCAGAATGTCCTTCTATTACAACTTTGTATTTAGCCTCTGGATTAATTACTCCAACCGCAGTTCCATATGAATCTGTAATAAATTCATCTACATAAGGTTTTAAGTAATCCATCCATATTTTTTGTCCCTTACTTTCATATCCAGTTGGAGAAGCGTTATTTAGGTACTCTTCTAAAAAGTCCATAGACTTTTCATTCAAAATTGTATTTTCACTCATCATTTTCTGTTTTAAATCTCTCAAAAATACTATTTTGATTTTAGATGTTAGGCATACGTTTTGTGGTTTTTCACTAGGTTTTTTATGTATTTTTGACGGTAATGAAGCAATGGTTTACATATAGTTTGTGTTTTGTCTTGTTAATGACTTTTCAGTTTTCTGCAGCACAAGATAAAGATACTCTTAACGATCTCTATAAGTATGGTGGGGAGTTGGTGACAGATCCCAATCAAAAAGTAGAGTTAGATACAGTAATTCTATTCCCTAAGCCAAAATTTAGGACAAGTTACGATAGGAGATATTACGCTTGGTTTACTAGAAAAACATACAAAGCATATCCGTTTGCTGTTTTGGCCAAGCAAAAAATTACGCAAATAAACGATTCTATACAGAGCATAAAGTCTAAAAGAAAGCGAAAAAAGTTTATCAAAGAGAAGCAAAAGTATTTTGAACAGCAGTTTACGGACGACATTAAGAAACTAACAAGAACCGAGGGAAGGATTTTAATTAAGTTGATACATAGATTAACGGGTCAAACAGTAGATGCACATATAAAAGATAAAAGAGGAAAGTTTAAAGCTTTTTGGTACAGAGTTTCTGCGAGTTTATTTAAGATAAAGTTAAGTTTAGAGTATCATCCAGAGAGTGTTCAGGAAGATTATATGATAGAGTCAATTTTACAAAAAGCATTTGAGCAAGGAAGGTTAAAAGAAGAACCTTCAGTCTTAAAAAGTGCAAATACAATTTACTCCAGACGCGAAATTCACATTGAAAAAAAGAAATAACTTTAAAAGAACTTGTTTTTTTAAATAAAAAAAAAGTCTTACTTTTCCGAGCACCAAAATGAAGACGAATATCATGGCTAAAGAAAAATACCAATTAGAATTCCCAATTCACGCATCACCATCTATGTTGTATCAATATTTTGCAACTCCTTCTGGTTTAGGTGAATGGTTTGCGGATAATGTAAACTCTAGAGGAGAGTTGTTTACATTTATATGGGATGGTGCCGAAGAAGAGGCAAAGCTTTTAACTTACAAAGCTGATGACAGAGCCAAGTTCCAATGGGCAGATGACGAAGGTGAAGAAGCGTACTTTGAATTTAAAATTCAAGTAGATGCTCTAACCAAAGATGTTTCCTTAATTATTACGGACTTTGCAGAAGATGACGAAATAGACGAAGCAAAAATGTTATGGGAAAATCAAATTGCTGAATTAAAACATTTGATTGGAGCGTAACGACTAAACTAAACGATACGAAATGAATAAAGCTTTGATGAAAATCAAAGCTTTTTTATTTATAAATTTGCCAAAATTTTTGAATGATGATTAACTACAACGGACAGATTGTTTCTGAAACTGATAATAGCATAGATTTTAATAACAGAGCTTATAAATACGGAGATGCCTTATTTGAATCTATTAAGATTAAAGACGAAGCAGTGGTTTTTTGTGAAGATCATTATTTTAGACTAATGGCTTCTATGCGTATGTTGCGTATGGAAATTCCAATGGATTTTACATTGGAGTTTTTTGAAGCGGAGATTTTAAAAACAGTGAATGCTAACAAAGGAGACGAAAACAGAGTAAAGTTTACTGTTTTTAGAGATTCGGAAGGTTTGTATGCACCAGATAATAATTCAATTTCTTATGTTGTAGAAGCTAAGAAAGTAACTGTAGCTGTTAAAACATCTTATGAGGTAGAGTTGTATAAAGACTTTATGATCAACCCTAATTTGTTATCAACTATTAAAAGTAATAATAAGTTGGTAAACGTATTGGCCTCTATATATGCTAAGGAAAATGGAATGGACAATTGTGTGTTGTTAAATTCTAACAAGAATGTAGTTGAGTTTACCAATGGTAATATCTTCTTAATAAAAGGGAACACGGTAACTACCCCTCCTTTATCAGACGGTTGTTTAAAAGGAGTAATGCGTAAAAATGTAATAGATTATATTACAAAGTTAAAAGAGTACGAAATTGTAGAGGAGTCTATATCTCCATTTGCAATTCAGAAAGCAGATGAGGTATTTTTAACAAATGCGATAGTTGGAGTACAGCCAGTTACTAAGTATAGAAAGAAAACATTTGCTACCAAATTAAGTATTGCCTTAGGAAAGCAAATATCTAATTTAAGCTAGGATTCTTTGGGGCATTTACCCATATGTGGTATTTGCTGTCGAATTTTAGTAAGTTGTCTTTCCATAAAGTGTTGTCTTGGGTGTTGAAAATATTTTTATATTTATTTTCGGCAACCAGCCAAGATTCTGTTTCCCATTCGTGATGCAATTGCCCTTTGCCCCAACCAGAATACCCTAAGAAAAAACGAATATCTTCTTTGTGTACCAGTCCTTGATTTAAAAGTGTGATTAATTCATTAAAATCGCCTCCCCAATAAATTCCTTGTGCAACTTCTATGCTGTTAGGAAGTAACTCTGGTATCTTATGAATAAAATATAGATTGTCTTTTTCTACAGGACCGCCTTGGTAAACTTTAAAATCGCAGTCTATTTCGGGAATCAGGTCATGCAGGTTATATTCTAATGGTTTATTGATAATAAATCCTATAGAACTATTGTTGTTGTGTTCGGTTAGTAAAATAATAGACCTGTTGAATGAAGCATCTCCAGCAATAGAGGGTTCCGCAACAAGTAGTCTACCTTTAAGGGGTTTTAAGTATACCATACTCACAGCTTTTGAATAAAGCTACTAAAAAAAAGCATAAAAAAAAACTCCTTTAAAAATAAAGGAGTTTTTTTATGTTGTAATAGCAGCTATTAGTTTACAGCATCAGCTAAACTAGCACCTGGCTTAAACTTAACGATGTTTTTCTCAGCTATTTGAATAGTAGCTCCAGTTTGTGGGTTTCTACCTTCTCTTGCAGGTCTCTTAGAAACTGACCAAGTTCCCCAACCAATTAAAGAAACTTTACCTCCTTCTTTTAAAGTAGAAGTAACGTTGTTAGTAACTGATTCTAATGCAGCTTTAGCAGCAGTTTTAGAAATTCCTGCATCGGCAGCGATAGCATCGATTAAATCTGATTTGTTCATAACTAGTATTTTGTTAAATTATAATAAGTTTATCTGTAAACAAATATATAAGTAAATCTAGCTTATGCAAGCGCTCAGCCCTTAAAAACATTGAAATGTTAATAACTTTTTTAATTTGTTAATAAACATGCCGCTTAAAGCTTGTGTTTTTTCTAAAATACTTAATTAAATAAAGACTGCTTTGTCCGAAAATGAGTGTCCGTTCAGTAAACTTGCAGTATCCATAAGTTTCTTACCAGCCAGTTTTAGGCGTTTTACTTTTAAAAAACCATCTTTGGTAGCAACTTTTAAGCTTTTTTTGTTGATAACTAGGTCTCCTGGTTTTAAATTGTGATTTTCTATTTCTATCTCGCAATCGTAAATTTTTACGTTTGTTTGGTTTTCTTCTTCAACTAAGGTGGTCCATGCAGCAGGGTATGGATTTAGTCCTCTAATATGGTTGTAGATTTGTTGCGAAGACAAACTCCAGTCTATTTTACATGTATCGGTATGAATTTTATAAGCTAGCTTGTTACTAGTGGCTGCTTGTTTTTGAGTTGTTACGTTACCGCTTTCAATTAGTGTAAGTGTATCAATAACCAAGTCGCTTCCAGAGTGCATCAATTTATCATGTAGCTCACCAACCGTTTCGTCTGGATCAATAGAGGTTTTGTTTTGCATTATAATTTCCCCAGTATCAATTTTATTGTCTAAAAAGAACGTAGTGGTTCCAGTCTCAGTTTCTCCATTTATAATTGCCCAGTTAATAGGAGCAGCTCCTCTGTAGTCTGGTAATAAAGATGCATGTAGGTTAAAGGTACCATATTCGGGTAAGCTCCAAACAGTTTCTGGCAGCATTCTAAAAGCAACAACAACTTGTAGGTTGGGTTTTAAAGCTTCTAATTCTGCTTGGAATTCTGGAGACTTTAAGTTGGTTGGTTGTAATACGTTTAACTCGTTTTCTACCGCGTACTTTTTAACTGCAGATTGTTGAATTTTTCTTCCTCGTCCTGCTTGTTTGTCGGGAGCTGTTATAACTCCAACTACGTTATAGTTGTTTTTAAGGATACTGTCTAAAATGGTAACTGCAAAATCTGGAGTTCCCATAAATACAATTCTAAGTTTACTCATGTTTGTATTGATAGTGTTGTAGGTTTTGTGATATAAAGTTTTCGCTTAGTAAAAAACTCAAAACTTTCTGAGTGGTGTCTGCGTTGCTTTTTATGGCAATCATTAGCTCGTTAAAAGTAAGCGGTTTTTTTTGTAAAAGGTTAATAACATCTTTTCCAAGAGTTTCTATATCTAAGTCTTTTAAATTTTCAAGGCAAATATCGCAAATACCACAGTCTTTTGTAGACTCTTCCTGAAAGTAATTTAAAATTAATTGATTTCTACAGCTGCGACTGTTCTTAAAATAATTTTCTGTTTTTTCTGCTTTAATACGGTCTATTTCATTCAATAAAATTAAATCCTTTTTAAGGATAGCTGTGGTTTTATTGTCTTCTCTTGGGCTTAAAAAAGTTAACGATTGGTTATTTTCGTTTTTCTCGTACTCTATGTAATTTAGTTCTTTTAAATAATTAAGTTTTTTATAGATTTCTACTACAGAAAGCTGTGTTTTTTGAGAGACTCTAGCAATGTTTATTTTTTTAGTGACTTCGTAGAGCCCTGTATAGTTTCTTAAAAGGCATTCTATAAGGTTTCTATATCCTTTTCTAGATGCACAAAAATCAAGCAAGGTATTACTGCTGCAAATAATTTTAATATAAGTACTACTTCTCGGATTTTCTTTAAAATCGATAATCCTATATGTATTTAGTTTTTGGAGCGCTTTTAAGGTTAGTGTTGGATTCTGGTTGTATTTTAGGCTGAATTTATCTAGATTAAAATCAAATTGTTCTTCTATAACTTCTCCATAGGCAACCTGATAATGTTGGTTTAAGTTGTGGTAGGTTGTGGAAATAAATTCTGGTGTTAAAAGGTTTTTTGTAATTTTATCGTTGAATTTCTGAAAATCGTTCTGATTTAAAATGACACAAGAAAATGACTTTTTTCCATCTCTTCCGGCCCTTCCTGCTTCCTGAATATAACTCTCAATAGAGTTCGGTATTTCTAAATGAATAACCAAGCGGACGTTGCTTTTGTCTATCCCCATTCCAAAAGCACTGGTAGCAATCATTATGTTTTTTTCTTCGGATAACCACTGTTGATAGTTGCGATCTTTTGTTTTGGATTCTAAGCCAGCATGAAAAAAAGTGGTCTGAAAGCCTAAAAGAGTTAACCTTTGCGAAAGCTCGTTTACAGCGAGTCTGTTCTGTAGGTATATAATTGTAGGTAGTTTTCTTTTTGAAAGGATCTTGCAGAGCAAATCTAATTTCTGCGGAGTTTTGTATACTTGATACGCTAAGTTGTCTCTAGAAAAAGACCCTATGTGTTTTTCTACGTTTTTTAGTTGTAGAATTTCTATAATTTGTTCTTGCGTTTTTTGTGTTGCAGTAGCTGTTACTGCTATAATGGTTTTTTTAGGGTATAGTTCTTTTAACTTTCCAAGGTTTAGGTAGCTAGGTCTAAAATCGTGTCCCCATTGCGATATACAATGAGCTTCGTCAATAGCAAAAAAAGAGACCTTTAATTGTTGTAGTTTTTCCTGAATTAGAGGTTGATTAAATCGTTCTGGCGATAGGTATAGTAGTTTTATTTTTTTTACACGAATGTTGTCAAATAATATCACAATATCATCAATAGAAGATTTACTGGGAATGGAAAGTGCCTCTATTCCTTTTTCTTTTAGATTAGAAATTTGATCTTGGATTAAAGCAATTAAAGGAGAGATTACAACACAGGTACCTTCTAAAATTAATGCAGGGAGTTGATAACAGATAGATTTACCTCCTCCTGTTGGTAATATGGCTAATGTGTCTTGTTCTTTTAGTATAGACGTTATTATACCTTCCTGTAAAGGTCTAAAGGATGTGTGTTTCCAGTATGTAAAAAGAGTTTCTTTAAGTGTTGCAGGGTTGATGGGCATAGCATTTTTTTAAAATAAAAGCAACTCTTTCTTTAGGAGTTCCTATGGGTACAGGGATAATTTGTGAGTGCTTTTTTAAGTACTCTTCGCTAATAGACTTGTCAATAAGCTGTGCTTGGTTAAAAGTTTCAAAGCGTTCGCTGTCGGTAGTGTATATTTCTTCCCATGGTGGAAATACAAATACAAGATCGTAAACGTGTTGTTCTAATGCCTTGGAAAAGAAATCCGGAATAGGTGTCTTTACATAGTTTAGGTATGCAGTAACATCTGGAATTCCTCTGTCGTAAAAAATAAAAGGAGTATTGG
The DNA here is from genome assembly GCF_054182685.1 of Wenyingzhuangia sp. IMCC45574. Classification (NCBI taxonomy): domain Bacteria; kingdom Pseudomonadati; phylum Bacteroidota; class Flavobacteriia; order Flavobacteriales; family Flavobacteriaceae; genus Wenyingzhuangia; species Wenyingzhuangia sp. IMCC45574. Next base: position 3,339,857 of record NZ_CM135169.1, read on the forward strand.
CACTGGCATCAAACTGTTCTATTCTTTTATTAAGTATGGTTTCACTAAATAAAATAGGGTCCGATAGAAATAAATTTTTGTTGCCCTCTCTTTCTGCTTTTTGTATTATTTCTCTGGAGATTTCTTCCATACAAAAAAAGCCTTCTTCTATAAGAAGGTTCAATGTTGTGGATTTTCCAGTTCCAGGAGCACCCGTAAGAACTACTTTTAGTGACATATAGCAAAATAAAATTGAATACTAGTTAAGTAAAAATAATAAATATTATAGTTTTGTAGGCTGATGTTCTAGATGAAAGACGAATTATGACAAAAAAGGAAACGTTTTATAGAGATTTAAAGATAAAATTAGAGGAGAATACTAAATTTCCTTCGGATTATCTATACAAGTTTATTGTACCAACGGATAAAAATCAAGAAAAAGAAGTGTTAGCAGCTTTTGTGGGTAAAAAGATTGCTACTGCTAAAAAGGCTTCTAAGAATGGTAAATATGTTAGTATTTCAATAAAGTTAAGAGTAAAAAATGCAGATGAAGTAATTCAGAATTACTACAGTGTAGAAGGAATAGAAGGATTGATATCGTTATAATTGCTCAAAATTAAAGTTTAAAAGATGAAAAAGTTTTTAGTCGCAGTTGTTTTGTCGAGTTTAGTAGTAAGCTGCTCTGTTTTTAGAAAAAATAAAGAACAGGTGTTGTTTTATTTAGATGGGACTCCTAGTTATGTTTCAGAGTTTAAGGATTTGTTTCAACAAAATAAGAATACCATTTCTAATTCAGATTTAGATCAGAATCTAAAATTGATGGTAGATTATAAGTTAAAATTAAAGCAAGCTAAGTTAGAAGGGTTAGATACCTTAAGGCAAATTAAAAAAGAGTTAAAGGGGTATAAAACAGATTTAGCAGCACCTTATTTAACAGACGATGAAACGTTGCAGAATCTTTTAAAAGAAGCATACCACAGAACAAAGTGGGAAAGAAGAGCGAGTCATATTTTAATTTCTATTGAGAATAACGATACAGTAGCTGCTTTAAATACTATAGAAAAAATTAAAAAAGAATTAAAATCGGGTGCTGATTTTGGTGATTTAGCGGTAAAGTATTCTGCAGATAGAAGTGCTAAAACCAACAAAGGAGATTTGGGTTATTTTTCAGCGTTTAAAATGGTATATCCTTTTGAGCAGGCTGCGTATACTACTCCTGTAGGAACAGTGTCCGAACCAGTAAAAACTCAGTTTGGTTACCACTTAGTAAAAGTTGTAGACGAGAAAAAAACAGCGGGTAAAGTTCGTGTAGCACACATAATGTTACATGATTTAACATCTAAAGGAAAGCAAAAAATAGATTCTATCCACGGTTTGTTAAAAAATGGTGGAAGCTTTAGATTGTTGGCAAAAGAATTTTCTACAGATGGTAGAACAAAAAATAACGGTGGAGAGCTAAGGCCTTTTGGAAAAGGAGACTTGCCAAAAAGTTTTGAGAATGTAGCATTTGCTATGAAAACAGAAAACGAGCTGTCTGCACCTTTTACAACTCCATATGGTTGGCATATAGTTCAGTTTAAAGGTAAAGACACTATTGCTAGTTTTGAAACGCTTAAAAAAGACTTAAAGAAAAAGATATTAAGTAGTGATAGAGGTAGTAAGCCTAAAGAGGTTGCATTTGCTAAATTAGAAGCCAAGCATACGGTTACTTTTAACAAGGTGGCACAAGAGGTGTTTAAAGATAGTAAAGTGTTAAAATTTCCTTCGGATAGTTTACAAGCAGTGTTTTTAACAATAGATCAAACAGAATATTTACAAGAGGATTATTTAAATTTTATTAAGTACAAACGATTAAAAGATCAATTGTCTTTGGTAGAAAGTTACAAGCAAGCTAAATTAAAAGATTACATCATAGATCATTTAGAGGATGAAAATCTAAAATTTAAAAAAACAATAGATACCTACAGAAAAGGACTAATGATATTTGAATTGATGAAGTCTCATGTGTGGGATGTGCCAAAGAAAGAAGAAGAGAAAGTAGAGGTATATTACAACGAGAATAAAAGTAAATACAATGAAAAAGGAACTGCTTTTAAAGATGTAAGAGGATATGTAGAAAGCGACTATCAGAATATGATAGAGAAAAAGTGGTTGCAAGAATTAAGAGATAATAGCGAAATAAAGTTTAAAAAAGGAGCTGTTAAAAAGTTAAAGAAAACCGATAAGTAAGAATGAATAAGTGGTATCCTTTTTTAGTTGTATTAGCTTTGTTTGCATGTGATGTAAAGCAAGAACCAACTATAGCTAAAGATTTAGCAGCTAAAGTCTATGAGTATACGTTAACCAACGATGAGTTAAAGTCTAAAATAGCGACTACAGATTCTAAAGTAGATAGTATTAGGATATCTAAGCAATACATTCAGGAATGGGCAAAAAAGAAACTATTGTATAGAAATGCCATTATCAATTTAGACAAAACGGATGAGCTAGATAGAATGGTAGATGAGTACAAGGAAGAGTTGTATGTGTCTTACTATAAAAACGCTCTGGTGAACAAAAAATTAGACACTTTGGTGTTTCAAAAAGAGATTGATAGTTTTTATGTGCACAACAAGGCTAACTTTAAGTTAGGCGAGACTTTAATTAAATTTAAATACATACATTTAGCCCCTGAACAAAGAAAGCGTAAAACGGTAAGAAAGCTATTCCTTTCGGGCAAACCAGAAGATCAACAAAAGTTATTAGAAGCGTATAAAACGGTAGATGATTATTCTTTAAATGATTCTGTATGGGTGTCTCTAAAAGATGTATACGTACAAAAACCAGAGTTTCCAACATTAACTCAGTATCAGTTATCTAAGGAGAAGATATTAGTTGAAACAAAGCTAGCCGATAGGAGTTATTATTTAATTTACATACAAAAGGTACTAAATATTGGAGATGTAGCTCCGTTGCCGTATGTAGAGAAAACAATTAAGAGTATATTACTACATAAAAATAAGATGAAGTTTTTCAATCAAATGGAACAAATTTTGATTGATGATGCTGTAAAACAAAAGAAGTATGAAGTTTATTAAGAAGAGCCACTTGTTAGGTGTGGTCTTATTGAGTATTACAAGTGTATTTGCTCAGGATAAGATTAAGATAGATGGTGTTGCTGCGGTGGTTGGTGATAAAATAATTTTAGATTCAGATATTGCAAAATACAAGCAAGAAGTAGAATCAAGATCAGAGGGGAAAGTAACTTTTGATGACTGCCAAATATTAGAGGATGTAATGAGTCAGAAACTATTGGCTCACCAAGCAGTTATAGATAGTGTAATTGTGTCTGATGCAGAGGTGAATTCTGGGGTAGATAGAACCTTAGCTCACTTTAAGCAACAAGTTGGTAACATGAATAAAGTAGTGGAACTGTACGGTTTTGATGACTTAGAAGATTTAAGGTCTGAGTTGACAAGAATAGAAAAAGAAAACTTATTAATTCAAAGAGAGAGAGCAAGTGTTGTTAGCGATATTGCTGTAACTCCAGAAGAGGTTCGCTTTTTTTACAACGATTTAAAACAAAAAGGAGATTTACCAAGTTTTGGTATAGAGGTACAATTGTCTCAGATAACTATGAGAGCGGCTGCAACTAAAGAAGCAGAACAAGAAGTTATAGATAAGTTAAATGAGATAAAGAAAGAAGTAGAGACCGGGTACAGCATGCGATTAAAAGCAATATTGTATTCAGAAGATCCAGGGGTTTCTCAAAATGGAGGAAAGTATACCATAACAAGAGAGAGCCAGTTTGTAAAAGAATTTAAAGAAGCTGCTTTTAGTATAGAAGAAGGAGAGGTTTCAGAACCGTTTAAGTCTCAGTTTGGGTATCATATTTTACAAGTAGAGAAAGTAAAAGGTCAACAAAGAGATGTAAGACACTTATTAATTAAACCAAAAATTGACGATGCAAAATTAACTTCTGCAAAGAAAAAAATAGAATCTGTTAAAGCTCAAATTTTAGCAGGTGAGCTTACTTTTGATGCTGCGGTAAGAAAACACTCAGATGATGAAGCTACAAAATTAAATAAAGGGAAATTGGTAAACCCTTATACAAACGATGCTAAGTTTGAGCTGAATAAAATGGATGCTAAGTTGTTCTCTAAAGTAGATAAATTAAAAGAAGGGGAACTAACAGATGTGTTTTATGAAGAGACTAGAGAAGGAGAAAAAATGTACAAGTTCATAAAAGTGGTTAAGAGAACAGATGCACACGAAGCAGATTTGGTAAAAGATTATGTGAAGATTCAGGAATTGGCTTTGCAGAAAAAACAACAAGAAACTTTAGAGAAGTGGTATAACACAAAAATTAAAGATACTTACGTAAAGCTCAACGGTAAATTCAAGGATTGTAGCTTTAAACAAAATTGGAAACACTAAATTAACAGCAGTCTTGAGAAATCAAGGCTGTTTTTTTTTAATTTAGTTGCTTCGTATGGCTAAAAAATTAAAAGACCCAGGTATAGGTCATAAGTCCAATAGAAATGCACAACGAATTATTGTTGATGGACAACCCAATATAAGGCATATAAACAAACCTAAGAGTGTTGACGATTTGTATACGTACTTAATCGACATTCCTTGGTGGTTGTTTTTATTGTTTGTGTTGTGTGGATACGTGTTGATAAACGCTTTTTTTGCTTTGGTGTATTTATGTATTGGAGCACAGGAGTTTTTAGCAACTACGGGGAGTGTGTGGAAAGACTTTGCTTATTTGTTCTTTTTTAGTGCGCAGACAATTACTACGGTTGGGTATGGTGCTATTGCCCCCAATGGAGTGTTGGCAGGTTTTATTTCGTCTTTTGAGGCATTGATAGGTTTATTATCCTTCTCATTTATTACAGGGCTTTTGTATGGTCGATTTTCGAAACCCAAGGCCAAGATCAAATTTTCTGATTTTTTGGTAGTAAGAGATTTTGAAGAAAGTAGAGCACTTATGTTTAGGGTGATGAATAGAAGGACCAATATGATGATAGAGCCTGAGTTGAACGCGGTAATAAATATCACAGAGAAGAAAGAGAACGGAGAGTTTAAAAGAGAGTTTTACCAGTTGCCTTTAGTAAGGAATAAAATTATGTATTTGCCTACTATGTGGACTTTGGTTCATAAACTAGACGAGGATAGTCCTTTGACTAAATACTCTAATGAGGAGTTAAAAGAGCTAGAGGTAGAAATATACATTCTGTTTAAATATCACGAACAAGCATTTAATCAACAAGTGTATCAAATGCAGTCGTACGATTTTAGTGAGTTAAAAACAGATTATAAATTTGGTGCTTCTTATGCTTTTGATGCGCATGGGTACACAGTAATAGATCATGATTTGTTAAATCATATAGAGAAAATGTAGACTATTTTAAAGCAAGTCTAACCATAACAAAAGCAACGGTAATAAGAATACCTAAAGCAAAAACTGTAATGGCTGCATTTTTATAATGAATTTTATGAAGTTTTAAATCTTTACGATAACTCCATATCATAGCACTAGTAAAAGCAATAATAAAGAATATAGCAAAGTAAATTTGTCCCGTAGAAAACATAAAAAATAATTTTCCCCAAAATTACTAAACAAATGAAGAATAAAATCAAAGCAGTTCAAGAATTTCACACCGCGTATAAGTTAGGTTATAAAGAAGCTCCTATAGCAGCTATTGGAGATAGCAAGATAGATCTAAGATTTAATTTAATGGACGAGGAAAATAAGGAGTATTTAGAAGCTGCTAAGAATGGAGATTTGGTAGAAGTGGCAGATGCTTTGGGTGATATGTTGTACATACTTTGTGGAACCATTATAGAACATGGAATGCAACATAAAATAGAAGAAGTTTTCGAAGAAATTCAGCGTAGTAACATGAGTAAATTGGGAGAAGATGGAGAACCTATTTACAGAGAAGATGGAAAAGTGTTAAAAGGGCCTAATTATTTTAAGCCTAATATTGCTAAGATTTTAGAGAATTAACAACTATAGAGTAATCAAATAACACCTCCCCCAAATTTTGAAAGGTTCTGGTAAAACAAAAAAAGTAAAAGAGTGGGTAAGCTGGAATAAGAATATAAGGCATCCCTACGAAAAAATTGTAAAGGTTACCAAAGAAAAAGAAATTGTAAAAGCAGTCTTAAAACACGACTCAATACGTGTGTTCGGTAACAGGTATTCTTCATCGGATATATGTGCTGGTACACAGGCTTTAATAGATATAACATCGTACGATAAGATTGTAAAGATAGAGATGTCTAAAAAAGAAGTAACCATACAAGCTGGTGCAACTTTAGAAAGAGCTTTAAACGCAATCCAAGCTTGTGGTTGGTGTATTCCTTGTTTGCCCGATATTGATAAGGTAACCGTTGGAGGTGCTTTATCTACAGGAACACATGGAACCAATGGATTTATTTTAGCCAACTATGTGTCTAAGTTTAAAATGGTGTTGGCAGATGGAACTATAAAAGAGTACACAGACAAAGATAAAGAAATGCCTGCGGTAAGAATGTCTTTAGGTGTGCTAGGGGTTATTTCTGAAGTTACTTTTAAATGTGAGGATAATTATAAGTTGCATTTAAAGGAAGCACCCATGAAAGACAAAGAATGGGTAGAAAATTTAGATTTGTATTTAGCTACTTACGATTTTGTTCGTATTCTTTGGCTTCCACATACCAATCACGGTTATGTTATTTTGGGAAATAAGGTGCCGTTTAAATACGAGTACAAAAATCAAAAAGACCCTAACTACCTAAAACATCGTAGAAAGATGTCTAAAAGGTTGTATAAGAGAACTCATAAAAAGCCTAGGTTTACTACACGAGCTAATAAAATATTGTACCGTATGTTTTTTAGACATAAAAAAGAACATGTAGGTTCTTTGTACGATGCAACCGTAACCAAGAGCAGAGGGGTAACGATGGAGTTGGCAGAATGGACTGTGGAGTATACCAAGTTTAAGGAGTTGTTTTTTGAGTTAAAAGAAAAATTAGACGATATAGCTAATGATGCCTATGTTCACGTACCAATGGATGTACGTTTTCTAAAGAAAGATGATATATGGCTAAGCTGTGCATCGGAAACAGATGTGGTAACCATGGGCTGTGTTTGTAGAAATGCTGCTGCCGCAAATGAATATGAGGCTTTTAATTTAATAGAAGAAGTTTTTTTAAAGTATGGTGCAAGGCCACATTGGGCAAAACGATTTAAAATAAAATACAAGGAGTTGTCTAAGTTGTATCCAAAATGGAATGATTTTGTAAAACTAAGAGCGGATTTAGATCCTAAAGGAAAGTTTTTAAATGGATACTTAAAAGAATTACTTGTAAAATAAAAATGACAGCCTTAAAGTTTATACTTTTAGGCTGTTTTTATAAACCAAAAATTAACTTAACAAATGAAAAAATTACCTTATCCTAAAGCTATTTTATTTGACTTTGACGGTGTCATTGTTGATAGCTTTAAAAGTCATTATTCGGCTTGGACATCAGCTTTTAAAGTATTGTTTAATCAGGATATTTGTCCTTTTCCAGAAGCTACACATGCAGGGAAAGCTCCACATATTATTGCAGAGTATTTTGCGGAGTTTGGAGGAGATATTAGTAAGGCAGCTGAGTTAAATAAACTAAAGCAAAGACATTTATTAACAAAACCAACCCCGCCAGATTTATTACCGGGTGTACGAGAGATAAAATCTTTTTTAGATAAGAAAAATATAATACATGGAATTGCGAGTAATGCTTATACTGCTTTTGTAGAGAATTCTTTAAAACATGCTGGTGTTCCTTTTCCTGTATGTATGGGAGTAGATCAGTTTTCTGAGCCTAAACCAAGCCCGGTTCCTTACTGGACTTTGGCAGAGAGATTGGGTGTAAAAGAAGAAGATTTTACAAAAACGCTTATTTTTGAAGATAGTTTAACAGGAATTAAAGCTGCAGCTGCTACTGGTATGGTGGCTATTGGTTTGTTAACTCAGTATACAGAAGAAGAGTTAAAAGCTAATGGAGCAGTTAAAGTTTTTCCTACGTTGTTAGAAGCGTATCAAGAATTAGTATCAGAATAGATGAAGAAATACGATGTAATTATAGTAGGAGGTGGGGCGGCTGGATTTTTTACAGCGATTAACATCAAAGAAAAAAACGAGTCTCTTTCTGTAGCTATTTTAGAGAAAGGGAAAGAAGTACTCCAAAAAGTTAAGATTTCAGGAGGAGGACGTTGTAATGTTACCCATGCTTGTTTCGATCCTAAAGAACTTACCGAATTTTATCCAAGAGGAAAAAGAGAACTGTTAGGGCCTTTCCATCAGTTTATGACTGGAGATACGATGGAGTGGTTCGAGAATCATGGAGTGCCTTTAAAAATAGAAGCAGACAATAGAATTTTTCCTGAGTCTAATTCTTCTCAGTCTATTATAGAGTGTTTCTTAAATGCTACTCACCAGTTGGGGATTGATGTATTAAAAAACACAGGGGTAACCACTATTGATAAAATAGAAGATACTTGGAAAGTAAGTACGAAAGAGTTGGAATTCGAGTGTGATAAACTGGTGATTACAGCAGGAAGTAGCAAACAAATGTGGAAGTTGTTAGCGGGGTTAGAACATAAAGTAGTAGCCCCCGTTCCGTCTTTGTTCACGTTTAATATTAAAGATCCTTTACTAACGGATTTACCTGGGGTTTCTGTTCAGAATGTGGCAGTAAGCATAAAAGATACCAAGTTAACAAGCACAGGTCCTTTGTTAATTACGCATTGGGGAACTAGTGGACCAGCAGTGTTAAAATTATCCGCTTTTGGAGCTATTTTGTTGGCGGAAAAAGACTACCAATACCAAGTAAAAGTAAATTGGTTGAATTGTAACAAACAACAAGCCTTAGATGTATTGTTTCAGATGAAAAAGAAACAAGCGAAGTCTATTATAGAAAAACACAGCCCTTTTGAAACCATTAGCAAACGTTTGTGGAGTCGTTTTTTAGAGGTTTCTGAAATTGAGGGTCATACCAAATGGGCAGATATATCGAATAAAAAGTTAGAGGTACTGGCTAATCGTCTTACCGATACGGTGTTTCATGCCCAAGGGAAAAGTACCTTTAAGGATGAGTTTGTAACTGCTGGAGGTGTAAACTTAAAAGAAGTAAACTTTAAACGTTTTGAAAGCAAGTTACATCCAAACCTGTTTTTAGCAGGTGAGGTGTTAAATATAGATGCAGTAACAGGAGGATTTAACTTCCAAAACGCATGGACTGGTGGTTGGGTGATTTCGGAAGCGATAGCGTATTCTTAAGTGTTTTTATATATTGTTTTTTCTAAACTTCTGTTATGATAAAGATTTTTGCTAAGTATCTTTTAAAAATTATATACAATCAAGCATGTTTTTTCTCAAAAATTGATAGCTCTGTTAGTTTGAGAATGAAGTTTGGAGGTATACTTGGATTTTATATTTGTTTTTGGTTAGCATTTTTTAAATTATTGCCGTTAAAAAGGTATGGTGGCATAGTATTTATTTATTGCTCTCTATTTATAATCGCTTTGAGTTTCATAGTGGGGTTTTTTATGAAATTTGAAAAAATTGATTCTATAAGTTTTAATAAAAAAGAGAAAATTATGAATAGGGTTATTTTGATAGCTCTTGTTTTAATTCTAATTTTTTTAAAAAACTAAATGATTGCTCTTTTATGCTCGAACTAGATGGTTCGGATTTAAGGTGCAAATCCTAGCCATTTGGGTGATTTCGGAAGCGATAGCGTATTCTTAAAACTATGGATGCATATTTTGATGAAATAGCAATAAAAAATAAGACCTACGTTAAGGGTGAGTTTGAACAAGGAGAGTACGAGCAATGTACATTTATAAATGTAGATTTTACTCAGGATAGACTGTATAAAATTATTTTTGTGGATTGTGAGTTTGTGGACTGTAATCTATCCAATATCAGTATAAAAGACACCTCTTTTCAGAACATTACTTTTAAAAACTGTAAACTGTTAGGTTTATCTTTTGAAGAATGCAATGACTTTGGCTTTTCGGTAAATTTTGAAAACTGTCAGTTAGATCATTCTTCTTTTTACCAAGTAAGATTAAATGGAGCTAGCTTTAAAGGTTCTAGTCTGATGAACATAGAATTTACGGAAGCAGATTTAGAAAAGGCCAACTTTGCTCACTGTGATTTATCAAAAACTATTTTTGAAAATACTTTTTTAGAAAAAGCAGATTTTAGAACTGCAATTAATTACCAAATAGCACCTGAAAGAAATAAAATACGAGGAGCAAAGTTTTCGTTGGAGCAGGTAAAGGGTTTATTGGCTGATTATAAAATAGTGATAGAATAACGGGGATATTAAGCAAGACGAAATTTAGAATCACGAATTTTACTTAACCAAGAACCAAGAACCAAGAACCAAGAACCAAGAACCAAGAACCAAGAACCAAGAACCAAGAACCAAGAACCAAGAACCAAGAACCAAGAACCAAGAACCACTAAGCTACCTCCCCTCTATGAGGTCTTAAAGCATCTCTATAGGTTTTCATATCTTGCTCGTCGACTACAATAAAAGCTGTAGCCCACATTTCGTTTACTTCGCTATGATCTATTTCGTAGTAGTTTAACGTTTCTGTTTCAGCAAATTCTTTTAAGTGTATGCAGTGATGCTTGGCAGTTCCTAAACCAGTAGGTCCTTTGAAATCCCAAATCAGTTTTATTTTTCTCATGGGGTGAATTTATATGTCTTGTCCTAAATAATCGATACAAGATTAATAATTTAAAGGTAATGATATTTTATATTGCTACCTTTCTCTTTTTGTACGATTTATATTTGAGTTCTTTTTGTCTATGCATTTGGTTAGGAGTTAATAAATTGTTTGACCAGTGTGGTCTTATTTGATTGTAAATTTTTAGTCAATTCCTTTCTGTTTTCAAACTCAACATCTCGAATATCAATAGTAAATTCTTGCTTTAACACCCCATTAACCCTTTCAGCTATTGCATTTTCATAAGGGGCATACTGCTCAGTCATACTAGTCTCTATTTGGTTATCTACCAATAGCTTTTGATATTCATTAGAACAATATTGTAGGCCTCTATCAGAATGATGTATCAGTGGCTCATTTATATATTTTTCATTTTCAATAGCCATTTCTAAAGCTCTGATAGAACCAGATACATTTAAGCTTTTAGATAAATCGTAACCTACAATTTTCTTTGAATAAGCATCGGTTATTAAAGCTAAATAGCTAGGATTGTCTCTATCTCCCGTATAAGTAATATCACTTACCCATGCTTGATTAGGCCTAGTTATTTCTAACTCCTTAACTCTGTTTTTATGTTTTTTAAAACGGTGATGAGAGTTAGTGGTTACATGATATTTTCGTTTTGGGTAAATAAGCATATTATTAGTTTTAAGAATATGAAACAATTTATCCCGACCAACCTTTAGTGTGCTTAATTGTGTTTTTAAAATATGATATAACTTTCTTGTTCCTATTCTAGGCATTTGAATACGAATAGTTTTAACCAACTCTACCACTTGATTTGCTAAAGATTGACGATGATTGAGTCTTTGTAAATCCCTATAATAAACCTGACGATTTACCCCGAGTAGTTTACAGGTAGCTGTTATGCTTTGTTGCTCTTGTTGAGCATGCGTTCTAACAACTTGGGGTTTAAAAGACAAACTATAGTCTTTCTGTGTGCGTTTTTGAGGAATGTTTTCCATAAATAATAATGTTGAACTGTATCATTATTTTAGGACGGACAATATATTCATAAAAAAACTCTAGTAAAATTAACTAGAGTTTTTTTAAAGAAAGAATGTCCCGTTCTGAAATAGCGTTACACTAATTTTTTAGCAATGAATAAAAATTATGTAAAGCGTACTCAAAAGGACTACACTATGTCCTTTAAACTTCAAGTAGTATCAGAGATTGAGCGAGGTGAACTTTCCACAACCGCTGCTCAACGTAAATATGGTATCCAAGCAAGAAGTACTGTTGTAAGTTGGTTACGAAAATATGGTAACTTTGATTGGGAAAATCAAACTCCTTCCAATATGCCCAAGACTCCCGAACAAAAATTAATGGAACTTGAACAAAAGGTTCGATTATTAGAAAAACAAAAGGCACATTTAGAAAAACAATTAGAGCAATCCGATAAGAAATCTATCTTATTTGATATGATGATTGATCTGGCTGAAAAGGAGTATAATATTCCTATCAGAAAAAACTCCAAACCCAAGTAATCGATATGTTTAGAATAGATTATCAGCAAAGTATCTCCGCTACCTGTGAGTTACTTGGGGTGAGCAGACAGGTATATTATAGAGCGGTACAATCAAAGAAAAAAAAGAAAGAAATAGCTCAACAAGTAGTTGATTTAGTTGTTTCTATTCGTGGGAATCAACCTCGTATTGGCACAAGGAAATTGTATCATATTTTACAACAGCCTTTACGGGAATTAGGAGTGGGTAGAGATAGGTTGTTTAAGATTCTCAAAGCAAATCATCTATTAATCAAACCCAAACGAAGTTATCATATAACCACTAACTCTCATCATCGATTTAGAAAGCACAAGAATTTGATTGAGCATCTGAGTATTACAAGACCAGAGCAGGTATGGGTATCTGATATTACTTATGTGGGAAATAGACAAAATCCGATGTATTTATCACTAACAACGGATGCTTATTCCAAGAAGATCATGGGCTATTCTCTAGATAATACCCTTGAAGTAAATGCTAGTATTAAAGCATTGAAAAAGGCTATCAAAAATAGAGTATACCCCAAAAATCAATTAATTCATCATTCCGATAGAGGGCTGCAATATTGCAGTAATAGGTATCAAGAAATACTTAAGAAAACAAAAATCAAATGTAGTATGACTGAGTCCTATGATCCTTATCAAAATGCAATAGCAGAAAGAGTGAATGGTATTTTAAAACAAGAGTTCTTAATTAATACTTCAAAACTGAATATTAGGTTAATGTCAAAGGTCGTAGAAGAAGCTATCAAAATATACAATACTCAAAGGCCTCATTTATCATGTTTGATGAAGACTCCTGAACAAATGCATAAACAGGACACAATAAGGATAAAGTCCTATAAAAAGAAAAATATCATCACAAATCATGATTTGTGATGATATTTAATAAATTTAATCTTTTATAAAACTGTAACGGTTTTTTAGGACGTAACACATATAGCCTATTGTCTGTTTTTAAAAAGAAAAAGTGTCTATGTTGTTTTTAAATAGAGGCTGTAAAAGTTCTTGATTTTTAGCCGTAGCTAATTTTTCTATTACAGGCAAGTGTCTTTCTTTGTGTATATCTGTTCCTACATAAGTATATAGGTTGTTCTTTAATAATTTATGCGCTGTTTTCATTACCTCTTTTCCATAATGACCCGCTAAAGAAAACAAATTCAATTGCAATAAGCATCCCGCATCTATCAATTCTTTATAGATAGCAAAGTTATTATGATAAAATAAGTAACGCTCTGGGTGTGCCAATACAGGTGTGTACCCTTTTAGTTGAATTTGAAATAGAATTTCTTTTAGATTGATTGGAGGGTTTAAAAAAGACATTTCAACTAAAAGATATTTGCCTTTTAGCGGTAATATATCATCCTTTTCTAAAAGGTCAGAAAAGAAAGGGTCCATTAAATATTCGGCAGCAGCATGAATTTGGATGTGCTCTAGTCCTCTTTTATTAAGTTCTTCTTTTAAATATAGCTCTGTTTCTTTTATGGTAGTAGAACTATTTTCCCAAACACCGCCTAATACATGTGGAGTAACTCTAAAGTTAGAAATTCCATATTTGTTTAAACCTTGTATTAGATTTATAGAGGTCTCTATGTCTTTAGCACCATCATCAATTCCGGGAAGAATGTGTGAGTGCATGTCTACAAAATCAGAAGGGAAAAACGCATTAAGATCTATTTGCTTTTTTTTAAAGAATATCATGCTGCTTGTTTGTTCTTTTTAGTTGCGTAAAATTACTGAAAAACTCTTGATGATGAATATTTGACCTGTGTTATTGTTAATTAAAAAAAAGTCAAAATTTATCGTGAATGATTTGAAGTTAGTATATTTGTCGTCAGCCCAAATTTAGAACAATGGAATATTTAGATTTTGAATTACCAATCAAGGACTTAGAAGAGCAGTTAGAAAAATGTGCTGCTATTGGTGAAGAGAGTGATGTAGATGTTACCAATACTTGTAAAGAGATTGAGGACAAAATAGCCAATCTAAAGAAAGAAATTTTTGAAAACCTTACACCTTGGCAAAGAGTACAATTGTCAAGACACCCAAATAGACCTTATACCCTAGATTATATTAAAGCTTTGGCAGGTGATACCTTTATGGAGTTACATGGAGATAGAACTGTTAAAGATGATAAAGCAATTGTAGGTGGTTTAGGAAAAATTGGGGATCAGAGTTTTATGTTTATTGGTCAGCAAAAAGGTATTAATACCAAAATGAGACAATACAGAAACTTTGGTATGGCAAACCCAGAAGGATACCGTAAAGCGTTACGTTTAATGCGTATGGCAGAAAAGTTTGGTATTCCTGTGGTAACTTTTGTTGATACTCCTGGTGCTTATCCAGGTTTAGAAGCTGAAGAAAGAGGACAAGGAGAGGCAATTGCTCGTAATATTTTTGAAATGTGTGTATTAAAAACACCTATTATCACAATTATTATTGGTGAAGGAGCTTCTGGAGGTGCTTTAGGAATTGGTGTTGGAGATAGAGTGTTAATGATGGAGAATTCTTGGTATTCTGTAATTTCTCCAGAAAACTGTTCTACTATCTTATGGAGGTCTTGGGAGTTTAAAGAGAAAGCAGCAGCTGCTCTTAAGTTAACTTCTAAAGATATGAGTGCTTTAAAATTGGTAGATGGTGTTATTCCAGAACCTTTAGGAGGTGCGCACGCAGATAGAAATACTACATTTGAGACTGTTAGAGAAACGATAATTAAATCGTTAACAGAATTACAAAAGAAAAATGTAGACACTATGGTAAACGAGCGTATTGATAAATATGCAAATATGGGAGTTTACGAAGAAAAATAGTATACAACTACTTGTAGTAAGATATAAAACCAAAACATATTGTTTTGGTTTTTTTTATGTTATAATTTCTTGAATTCGAGCTCTAATATAGGGAAGATTGTCCTTTTCGAACCATTGATTTTTCTTTAACCAAATATTATTTCTAGGTGATGGATGAGGTAAAACAATATGTTTAGGCGTATATAAATGAAAATTTTCAACCGTTTCGGTTAGTGTTCTTTTTGCAGTTGGTAGGTAGTGTTTCTGAGCATAATTCCCAATCAAAATAAATAATTCGATATGTTTTAGCTGTTCAAAAAGTAAAGGATGCCATTTAGGAGCACATTCTTTTCTAGGGGGTAAGTCTCCTGTTTTACCTTTGCCAGGATAACAAAATCCCATGGGGATAATGGCGAAAATTTCTGTATTGTAAAAAGTTTTACTGTCAACAGCTAGCCATTCACGTAGTCGTTCACCACTTTTATCGTTCCATGGTATTCCCGTATTGTGGACTATACTACCTGGAGCTTGGCCTATAATGGCAATTTTGCTTTTAGGGTGCGCAGTTAAAACAGGATTGATTCCATGTGCAAGGTGTTTCTCGCAGATGGTACAGTTTTTTATTTCTTCTAAAAGTTGCTCCATTGGGTTAAAGTACTAATAAATTGTTGATAAGTTTAAGCCTAGAACTGACTTTTAGAAGTGTCTATGTTTTTAAGAAACCTTACATTTAATTAGAACAAAAGACAAGCTTATGCGTATAGAGTACGATATTAAATTAGGTTTTAAAGATGTTATGATTCGTCCTAAAAGATCCACCTTAAAAAGTAGATCTCAAGTAGATTTGGAAAGAGAATTTACTTTTCTAAACAGTAAAGCTACATGGAAAGGAGTTCCAATTATGGCTGCCAATATGGATACTGTTGGTACTTTTGAAATGGCGAAAGAATTATCTAAGCATAAAATATTTACAACGATTCATAAGCATTACTCAATAGAGGAGTGGGCAGCGTTCTTAAAAGGTGCTTCTAGTGATGTGGTAGAGTATATTGCTGTGAGCACAGGAACTGGGGCTAAAGATTCGGAAAAGTTAGCACAAGTTTTAGCATTGTCTCCAGATTTAAAATTTATTTGTGTAGATGTAGCGAATGGCTATTCAGAACATTTTGTAGATTTTGTAAAAGCTACGAGAGAGAAATATCCGTATAAAGTTATTATTGCGGGGAATGTAGTTACGGGAGAAATGGTAGAAGAATTGTTAATTTCTGGAGCAGATATCATAAAAGTAGGAATTGGTCCAGGGTCGGTTTGTACTACTAGAGTAAAAACAGGAGTTGGGTATCCTCAATTATCTGCAATTATAGAATGTGCAGATGCTGCACATGGACTAAGAGGACAAATTATTAGTGATGGTGGTTGTGCCATACCAGGTGATGTTGCAAAAGCTTTTGGAGCAGGTGCCGATTTTGTAATGTTAGGAGGAATGTTGGCAGGGCACGACGAAAGTGGAGGAAAGGTTATTGAAAAAAATGGCGAAAAGTTTAAGCAATTTTATGGAATGAGTTCTAGCACTGCCATGGAAAAACATGTAGGAGGTGTAGCAGAGTATAGAGCAAGTGAAGGGAAAACAGTGGAGGTTCCTTACAAAGGAAAAGTAATTAAAACACTTCAAGATATTTTAGGAGGTATCAGAAGTACTTGTACTTATGTTGGGGCTCAGAAATTAAAAGAACTGACAAAAAGAACTACTTTTATACGAGTTGCAGAACAAGAAAACAAAGTATATACACGATGATTTCTGTTTTAAATTCTGTGTTAAAAAGAATAACATAGGCGTTTTATAAAAGAATGATAAGAGAAAGCCTTACTTTTAATGGTATCGTAACATAAACTCTGCTATTAATCAGAAACAGGACAAAAAAAGATTTATATCTTTGCTCTTGAATATGACAAATGTTAACTCTACTGTATTGTGGGCTTAGTATTTGTCTTTAATTTTTTAATATAGAGAGTTAATAGCTCCTTTTTTTGATTGATGAGATACAGAGGTTTGATATTAGCAATGGTTCTTCACTTTTTCTCCTTGGGGTTTTCTCAAGAAACGGAGAGGAAAGTGATATTGGAAAGTATTCAGAATGAAATAGAGACCAAAGATCAAAGGGTGTTGCAGGGGATAAGATCGCTTATAGAAAGAGAAGAGAACTATAAGGCGAAAGAAAGACTTGGTAATTATATTAAAACCCACCCTAAAGATCCACAAATTACATGGTTGTATGCGTATGTTTTACATATCAATAGAAACTATAAACTTTCAAGAGAAACATACAGAAAAGCGATGTCTCTAGCACCTAAAAACAATAGTATAAAGATGGATTATGCTAGAGTGCTTTACGAAAAAGCTCAATTTAAAAAGGCAGTTACGGTATTAGAAGGGCTTAGGAATCTAGATGACAATTTAAAGGCAGAAGGATTAATAATGTTGGCCAAAATAAGTTACTGGCAAGGGAATATAGATAAGTGTAAAAGAATTATACGAAATTTTAGAAGTGAGTTTCCTGGTTCTGATAAATTAGATGAGTTGTCTGTTGAAATGTCTAATGCTACCGCAATTTATGCAAAGGCAAGTTATGAAATGCAAACAGACAGTCAGCCATTGGATTATTCTGCCATTAAAGCAGAAGCAGGAATGTATAAATCAAAATTTTTTAGTCCTAAAGTAGAAGTAGCAAGTTATACATATACTCCTACAGCAAGTGCAATGGTCTTAAAAGTAAGCAATCAGTTTTATTTTTCTAGTATTGGACTTTCTGCAACAGCTAACATAGGAACTTTTAGTAACGATGGAGGGAGTGCTTCTTTGTTTGGTGTTACGTTGAATAAAAAATTACCATATAGAACTTCCGTAACTTTAGGGTATAATGTAAACCCTGTTTTGGGTACAATTGCTAGTACTGTAAAGAATGTAACAAATACAACAATTTCAGGAGGAATAGACTACAGCAACAAAATATTTTCTACGAATTTAGAATACAATCAGCAAAACTTTACTGTAGAAGGTACAGAGGATAATACCATAAAAAATTATGTTTTTTGGATTATTAGTCAGCCCATAAAAATTTCTAAACTAGAATTTCAAATAGGATATAGTTATGGTTATTCAGACTCTGAAAAAGTTTTTTACATAGCAGATGCTGCCGTTTTTAGTGAACCTGAAACGGCAGAGGAAGGAGAAGAAGTAGAAGAGCCGCAGTTATTGAGTTATGAGAAAATATATGATCCCTATTTTACACCTAAGGGCTTAGAGTCTAATTCTCTTTTATTAGTTGCTAACTACGAAATATTTGACTTTTTAGAAGTTGGTGGGAAAACAAATTATGGTATAGAAGCAAAGGCTATAAATCCTATTATAGAAGAATCTTCTATAACGGTGTTAAATCCTAAAGGAGATCTCTATTTGCCAACAGAGAAAACATTATTTTATCCATCAGAGTCTTCTCTGTATGTAAAGTATTTCGTGAATAGTCAATTTACTATCAAAGCAACGTATCTGTACCAAGAAACGTTTTTCTACGATAGATCTAATATAAGCTTAGAAGCAAAGTATAGATTCTAATGAATGTACAATTAAGAGATGATTTATGGGTTTTTAAGCAAGCTAAAAATGTAAAGTTTGTAGACAAGATAGTTCTGCTGGTATTAGCCATTGCCGGAATTATTAGTATTGTGAATTTAGCTGAGTGGTGGTTTAGAAAAGAACATATAAGCAACTTGTTTTTGTTTGTGCTGTTAAGTCTGTTTTTTTGGTACGGAATTATAAGAATTGCTCTTATATGGGTTAATTATTTGCGTTTAAATAAACCCAAAGAAGTTCCAGTTCCCGAAAAGAATTTAAGTGTAGCTGTTTTTACAACATCGGCACCAGGGGAGCCACTTTCTATGTTTGAGAATACTTTTAAAGCTTTGCAGAATTTAAATTATCCACATACTACTTACTTGTTAGATAGTACCGAAGATGTTGCTTTTAAAGAATTGGCCGAAGCGCACGGAGTGGTTTGGTTAGACATGGTTGGAGTTCCGGGAGCCAAAGCGGGGAAAATAAACGAGACCTTAAAAAAGACATCCGAAGAGTTTATATTAATATTAGATCCAGATCATATTGTATTTCCTGAGTTTTTAGATCAGACCTTAGGTTTTTTTAAAGACGAAAATGTAGGTTTTGTACAAGTAAGTCAAGGGTATTATAACATGTACCGTTCTTTTACTGCCAAGGGAGCTGCAGAACAAACCTATACATTTTATGGACCCACTCAAATGGGATTAGATGGTTATGGTGGGGCGGTAGCTATTGGTGCCAATTGTACTTTTAGAAGGAAAGCTTTAGAGAGTATTGGCGGTCATGCACAAGGATTAGCAGAAGATTTACAAACGTCAATTAGAATTCACTCAAAAGGGTGGAAATCTATTTACAATCCTGTTATTGTAAGTCGTGGATTGGTACCCGAAGATTTTGCTTCTTTTTGTAAGCAACAGTTAAAATGGGCTAGAGGAGTTTTTGAGTTGCTTTTTGATGAAATGCCACCATTACTAGGCAAACTAACGTTCTGGCAAAAAGTATCATACCTGTCTATTGGTAGCTATTATTTATTTGGTGCTATTACTGCTTTTTTTATCTTCGTACCTATTCTGTATTTTTTTACAAAGATATCGCCTGCTAGAATGGATTTTGCGGAGTTTTTAACGCACGGTGCAACGATATTTACGATAGCTATTTTAATATATAGTTATGTACAGAGGTTTTTATGCGATAGAGAAACAGAAAGAGGTTTTCACTGGAGAGGAATGATATTAAAGTATTCTTGCTGGCCAGTTTTTACCTATGCTTTCTTTTTAACGTTGATTAATAAAAAGATACCTTATATACCCACAGCAAAAATTGCAGAAAGAAAGTTTATGAATCCTTTTGTAAAACCGCTTATTGTATATGTGGTTCTTTTTTTGCTAATGATGGTTGGAGTGTATGTTGAGAGGAAATATTTTATACCTCAGAGTGAACTAATATTCACTGCGCATAGAGCTTGGGCTATGATGGGATTTGCTATGATTGCTGTTTTACAAAGTATTGGAGGGATTTTTGCAGCTTATGAAGCTGTGCATTTAAAGGTGGAAGATGCATGGAGTAGAATTAAAGTAAAAGAAAATAAAGAAATAAAAATTAAGAATTAAAACTAAAAGAGAACTATGAAAGTATTATTATTGGCTGGTGGGTTTGGTACAAGATTTAGTGAGTCTACTAATAAAATACCTAAACCAATGATTCCAATTGGTGGAGAGCCAATATTATGGCATATCATGAAAATTTATTCTAAGTATGGATTTAATGAGTTTGTTGTTTTATTAGGTTACAAGGGGCACATTATTAAAGAGTATTTTGCAAACTACTTTTTGCACAATAGCGATGTTACCATTGATTTAACCAATAATGAAATGCAAATTTTAAACAATACTTCTGAACCTTGGAAAATTACCTTGTTAAATACAGGTTTACATACCATGACAGGGGGAAGAATTGCACAAGCAAGAGAGGTTATTGGAGATGAAACATTTATGTTGTCTTATGGAGATGGTGTAGGTAATATTGATATTCAAAAACTAGTGAATTTTCATAAAAACCATGATAGGGCTGTAACCATGACAACGTTCCAACCTAGTGGACGTTTTGGTGGTGTTTCTATGGATGAAGAGTCTGGAGAAATAAGCTCGTTTATTGAAAAACCGAAAGGAGATGGTAGGTGGATTAATATAGGTTTCTTTGTATGCGAACCTAAAGCGTTTGATTATATAGGAGATGATTTTTCTACGGTTTGGGAGAAAGAACCTTTAGAGAACTTGGCAAAAGATGGTGAGTTATCTGGTTATAAGCATTATGGATTTTGGAAACCTATGGATACTTTAAGAGATCATACGGAGTTGAACGAAATGTGGAGAAATAAAGAAGCAGAGTGGAAAATATGGTAGATTTTGAAAATCTTTTCGGAGGTGTTTATAAAGGTAAAAAAGTACTATTAACTGGGCATACTGGTTTTAAAGGTTCTTGGTTGGCTCTTTGGTTAGAAAAAATGGGAGCCAAGGTATATGGTTATTCTTTGGAAAATACAGAGCAGCACCATTTAGATTATTTAGATTTAAAAATACAACAAAATCTAAATGACATAAGAGATACTGATGAGTTGGAAAGATATTTTAAAGAAGTACAGCCAGATATTGTTTTTCATTTAGCAGCACAAGCTTTGGTAAGACCTTCTTATGAAAATCCTGTAGAAACGTTTTCTTCTAATGTAATGGGGACATTACATATTTACGAAGCTTGTAGAAAAACACCTTCTGTAAAGGCTATTGTAAACATTACCAGTGATAAGTGTTACGAGAATAAAGAGTGGTCTTGGGGATATAGAGAAAATGAGGCGATGGGAGGATACGATCCTTACAGTGCATCTAAAGGATGTGCAGAGTTGTTGACTGCTTCTTATAGAAATTCGTATTTTAACACTAAAGATTTTGGAACCAAACATAATGTATTAATCGCTAGTGGTCGTGCAGGTAATGTAATTGGTGGGGGTGACTGGGCTATTGATAGACTGATTCCAGATATTGCAAAGGCAACTTCTAAAGAGGAAGCTGTTTTAATAAGAAATCCTAAAGCAACAAGACCTTGGCAACACGTTTTGGAACCTCTAAGTGGTTACTTAACTCTAGGATGGAAGTTGTTAAATAAGGAAGTTTCTATAGCCGAAGGTTGGAACTTTGGGCCAGATTTAGATAGTAATTTACAAGTTGGAGAAATTGTAAAACTATCCAACAAATATTGGGATAGTGTTAAGATTGAATTCAGCAAGAATACCGATGAGCACCACGAAGCAAACTTATTAATGTTAGATTGTTCTAAGGCAAATAAGTTGTTAAAGTGGAAAGGTGTTTGGGGGATAGACCAAACCATTGATAAAACAATTAATTGGTATAAAGAGTTTTATTTAAATCAAAAAATCATGTCTTATGCAGATTTAGAAGCATATGTGACAGATGCTAAAGCAGCTAATATAGTATGGGCATAGAACTAAAAAATAAAAGAGTTTTAGTTGTTGGTGGTAATGGCTATTTAGGTTCTTTTTTAGTTAATGCTTTGCACAAAGAAAAAGCAATCGCTTATATTGCTTCTATAGATTGTAAAACGGAGGGACAATTTTATCAATTAGATATTACCAATTTGGAGGCTACCAGAAAAGTAGTACAAGAAATTAAACCCGATGTAATTTATCATTTAGCGGCAAGTATTAGTAGAAATAGAGATTTTTCCATTTTTAATGGCATGTCTAAAGTAAATGTAGAAGGAACACTAAACGTGCTAAAAGCAATAGAAAATTTAGATACTCATTTTATTTTTACATCTACAAGTGAAGTATATGGTAATAACGAATCTCCATTTCATGAAGATCAGTTTCCTAAACCAGTATCTCCCTATTCTTTAACAAAATATCAAGCAGAGTCCTTAATTAATACCTATTGTACCAATCATCAAAAAAAGCACACAATTTTACGCGTGTTTAATTTTTATGGAGAAGGAATGCCTGTGTCTTTTTTTATTCCTCAGATGATTCAGACCCTAAAAAAGGGAGAAGACTTTTTAATGACCAAAGGAGAACAAGTAAGGGATTTCTTATATGTAGATGATGTTGTAAATGCCATGTTGCTTTCTGCTGGTAAAGAAAAAGCATACGGACAAGTGTTGAATGTTTGTAGTGGAGAAGGAACTCAATTAGCAGAATTGGCTCTGGAGGTACAGACCAATTTACAAACCAATGCTAAAATAGTATTGGGAGCTATTCCGTATAGAGATAGTGAGGTTTGGGAAATGATAGGAGATAATAAAAAAATTAAAGATTGTATTGGTTTCTCTCCAAATGTGAGTTTGGCGGAAGGAATGCGAAGAGTAATAGAAAATACGTAAAAAGAACGTCTATGTTTAAAAAAATTTCGAGATTATTATATGTTGTTCTCGCTATAGTACTAGGTTACTTTTTGGTCTATTTAATTGCGGCTGCCAGTGATCGTTCTAAGGGACCTATTGAGGCAGTTTTAGAAAGAGTAAGCGATTGGGTCTATGGAGTAGAACATAACCTAATTTTAGAAGAGAGAGAAGAAAATAGAGAAAATAAGCTGGCATGGTTTGCCCAACAAAAAGAAGATAAAAATGCTTTAATAAACTCTAAAGTTATTTTGTTTGGAGCTTCTGATGACTCTAAAGAAGAATCTTATGAGAGAATCTATAATTTAGAAGATTCTTTGGCTATGTCTTTTCCTATCATTCATATCTATCAAGCTTGGGGAGAAAAATCGGAACATAAGTTTCCTGTTAATAAAGTAGAAGCAATTAGCAGAACAGGTTCTGTACCGCTAATAAGTTGGGAACCTTGGTTGGCTTTGTTTAGTCAAAAAAACTTTCCTAAAATTAAACCCAAAGAAGATAGAGATAAACATTGCATGACAAGTATTGCACAAGGAGATTATGATTCTTTTATTTTTGATTGGGCGATTGAAGCAAAGAAATTTGGGAAACCAATCTACATTCGATTGGGGCATGAAATGAACGATCCATACAGATATCCTTGGGGGCCTCAGAACAGCGATCCTGTAGAGTATATTTCTGCATGGAGACATGTGCATAATGTGTTTAACAAGGCTGGTGCTACCAATGTAATATGGGTTTGGAGTCCGCACTTGGCTTATGGAAAGTTTAAAGAATATTATCCTGGGGGTGACTATGTAGATGTAGTGGCTAC
Organism: Wenyingzhuangia sp. IMCC45574; assembly: GCF_054182685.1. Taxonomy (NCBI): domain Bacteria; kingdom Pseudomonadati; phylum Bacteroidota; class Flavobacteriia; order Flavobacteriales; family Flavobacteriaceae; genus Wenyingzhuangia; species Wenyingzhuangia sp. IMCC45574. Next base: position 3,363,719 of record NZ_CM135169.1, read on the forward strand.
AGGAGCTTTAAATTATGGAACAAGTACAAGTTGGAGTAATTGGTGGTCTTTTGAACAAATTTTTGGTAATTTTTATAAGGACTTAGCTTTTTTTGAAAAACCAATTATGATTGCTGAATTTGGTTCTTTAAAACCAGGAGGTAATAGAGCACAATGGTTTTCACAGGCTTTAAACAATTTTCATGAAAAGTATCCATTGGTAAATTCGGTATTATTCTTCCATTATTCAGCAGATGGAACTACTACTTATAAATCTGTTAGTTGGTATATAGTTGATGATTCTGAAGTTACACAAGCTATTAAAGGAGCATTAAACAAATGGGATGCTGCTATAAAGCAACCAGAGTAAGATGTTTATTTGTGTATCTTTAAATTAGATATAAAAAATGCTTCCTTGTTTAGGAAGCATTTTTTGTTTTCAAGATATCTTATGATATATTTTGTAGTTATATCACCTTTTAAAGAGTCTTATAGTTCTTTAATTTTAATGTTTTTAAAGTGAACTTCGTCACCATGGTCTTGTAGTAAGATTAAACCTTCTTTAGCTTCTCCAAACTTAGGCCATTTTTTGTATTTGCTATACTTTACCAAAGCTCTCCATTGTTGGTTTCCTCTTACATATTCTACCATTTTACATCCGTTTAAAAAGTGTTGTACTTTAGCTCCATTTACAACAATACGAGCTCTGTTCCATCCTTCTTTGTTAATGTATTTTTTTGTGTATAAAGACGGAATGTATTCTTGCGCATCTCCTCTAATTAAATCGTATAAAGAAGAGATTGTTCTGTTACCATCGTTTCCTCTTTTTGCATCTGGATGTTTCTTGTCATCCAAAATTTGGAACTCACAACCAATAGCAGATCCTTTTCCTTTGTTTAATTGTGTATCTACAAAATATTTAATTCCACTGTTAGCTCCAGGCGTGTATTTAAAATCTACTTCTAAAATAAAATTCTCGTAAGGACGTGTAGTTACAATATCTCCTCCGTGAACAGATTCTCCACCACCAGAAGCATGTACCGTTAAGATCCCATCTTTCATGGTCCATCCTTTATCTGGAAAATCATTTCTTTTAGCACCTCTCCAACCGTTAGATGTTTTTCCATCCCAAAGTAATTTCCAGTTGTTATTTTTCTCCTCTGTTGTTAATTTATTGGTTAAATAGCTAATTACAGGAGCAGTGGTTTCAAATTGGTAGTTTTCATCAATTTCTGTAATGTTGATGTTTTTCCACATTGTTTTCTTACCTACTTTTTTACCACCACCTGCATGCACTTGTAAAGCAATAAAACCTGTTTCTACTTGGTTCTCTACTAAATTAGATACGTTTACACCGTTTAACCAAGTTGCTATTCTATTTCCGCTTGCTATTACTTTAATTTTATTCCATTGTTCATGTTTGTAAGCCGCTTTAACTTCTGGGTTGTATTCTACTGTATACCTCCAGTTATACCTACTCTGATCGAAAATACCTCCTGTCCAACCTCTTGGTGATGGATCTGCTTCTACCTGTGGTCCGTAAACAGAGTTTTTACCTTTAGACTTGTCGTACTGACTTCTAATTTGAACTCCTCCGTTTAAGATGTCATTAATTTTAATTTCGTACTCCAAAATGAAGTTGGTATATTTCTTTTTAGTCGCTAAATAGGTGCTTGGAGAACCTTTGGTTGTAACTCCTACAATAGCATTGTCTTCTACATAATATTTAGCAAAACCATTTAAAGCTTTCCAGCCTCTTAAATTTTTTCCGTTAAATAGGGCTTTCGTTTTTCCTTGTGCACTCACATTTGCTGTTGAGATTCCAACAAAAAGAGCACAGATAACTAATAAACTTTTTTTCATTTTTAGGTTTGATTTTTAGATAATTCAAATATAGTGTGCGCAAACGGTAAATGAAAATTTATTATTTGAATAAATAAAAAGAAACTTTGGTGATTCTTTTAAATAGTCTTGTTATTTCTTCCCCATCTCTATAGCTATAATCTCTTTTCCATAATTCCCTAAGTAATGAGTTAAAAGTTTCTCGTATACTTTATAACCATCATCTACATTGGTGAAAATTAGAATTCCTTGTTGGGTTCTAGGGAAATAAAAAAAGATGGTTTGTGCACCTCTGTCTGCTCCACCGTGGGATAAAGCGTAATTTCCGTCTTTAAAATCGTAACGTTCAAAACCAAGTCCAAAATGTTTCCCGTTGTTAGAAGCCACTTGTGGTTTGTGCATTTCACTACTCAATCCTTTATCATTTATAGAAGAAAGAATAAAAGTAGCATAATCTGGAATGGTTGTTAACAAGTCGTCAGCAGCATTGTTTATTTGTCTTTTGTGGGTTTTGTAGACATCTCCTTTAGGGTTGTAACCCGCTACAACTCTACTTTCGTCAATTTTATCGTTCCAGACATATTGTGTATCTGTCATACCTAAAGGTTCAAAAATTAACTCAGAGGCTAATTCGTTCAAAGATTTCTTAAACTTCTTTTCTAAAGCCCTACGTAAGTACTCCATTCCTTCTCCTGAATACTGATATTTAGTACCTGGTGTAAAAAGGAATTGTAATTTTTTATTCCTCCAGTTTGGAAAACCTGTTTGGTGACTTAATACATGCCTAGTTGTTAGTTTTTTAACTCTAGCATCGTCTTTAACATCAGGGTCTACCCAATATTTATATAAAGGTTTGTCTAATTTCCACTTTCCTTGACTAATTAATTTTAAAGCAACTACAGCGGTTACAGGTTTGGTAAGCGATGCTACGTTAAAAATAGTATTATACGGAGCTCTTTCTCCGTTGTTTAATTTACCTATAACTTTAATTTCTTGCAGTTTTCCTTGTTTGATGATTCCCAATCCTAGGGTAGGAATATTATTTTCTTTTAGCCATAATTCTAGGTTTTTAGAGTTTTCTAGATCTATTTTTGGATGCACCATTTTAGCTTGATGATTATAGCTTAAGCTGCGCGTAAGTTTCCAACGATTGTTTTTTAGTTGCCAAACATGTGTAAAGTCCGCAGAGCTTCCAAATCTTTCTTTTTGTCCTTTAATACTTTCAAAAAAGAGGTGGGTTCCAGTTTGTATGGCTCCATAGAGCTTCTTTTTATTATAAAGTGGGTATATGTTGGTAGATCCTTTTACGAGTTCTCTTCTTGCCTGATAATTATCAGGAGAACCACAGAGTCCGTTTTTTAGGTTGTATAAAAATGTTTTCTTGTTAGAGATACTGTCTTTGTCATGAAAAAACTCAAAATCTTCACTGTATAAGTTTTTAAATTGATTAATATCACAAGTATTAAACCCCACTGAAAAAAGTAGACTGTCTAGTTTAATAATAGTTTGGTAAATGTTAGACTTAGGAGAGACTTGTGCTACAATAGATGTAGTTGCGAATACTAAAAAAAGGAATAGTTTTTTCATATGCTAAATATAGAGAAATCTATCAAGCACCATGAGTAAACTTATTAAATCGAGTTATTTTTTACTCAAAATCTTTGTTGTAAAAACCACCTTTGTTTTCGGTACGTTCCATAGAAGATTGAATAATTAAGTAGGCATTGGTAATTAAATTACGAAGCTCACAAATAGGAACAGACAGTTTTGCTGTTTTGTACAATTCTTTATTTTCTTGGTATAAAATTTCCAAACGATTCGCAGCTTTTTGCAAACGAATATCAGAACGTACAATGGCAACGTAGTTACTCATTATCTTCTGAATGTCTTTTCTATCGTGGGTAATTAAGATTTTCTCTTTGTTTAAAGAAGTATCGGTGTCGTCCCAGGCTGGAATGTCCTCTTTAAAAGAAATTGTATCAATAATAGAAGAAGCATGCTCATAACTTCTATGTGCATACACAACAGCCTCTAATAAGGAGTTAGAAGCTAATCTATTGGCTCCATGCAACCCTGTTCTAGAGCATTCTCCGCATGCATATAAATTTTCTATAGTAGTACATCCGTTTTTATCTACAGCAATTCCACCACACACATAATGAGCAGCAGGAGTCACTGGAATAAAATCTGTATGTACATCAATTCCTAAAGTTTTACATTTTTCGGTAATGTTAGGAAAGTGTTTTACAAAAGCTTCGTTTTCTAAATGTGTACAATCTAAATACACATAGTCTTCACCGGAAATTTTTAATTCGGTGTCTATGGCTCTTGCTACAATATCTCTAGGAGCTAACTCCAAACGAGTGTCGTATTTTTCCATAAAACGCTCTCCTTGCGTATTTCTTAAGTAAGCTCCTTGTCCTCTTACGGCTTCGGTAATTAAAAAAGCAGGAGATTGTGCTGGTTCTTGATATAAAGCGGTAGGGTGGAACTGAATAAATTCAAAATCTTGAATTTTAGCTTTTGCTCTATAGGCCATTGCAATCCCATCACCAGTAGCAATTTTTGGGTTGGTAGTAGTTCTATAAACCTGTCCGCTTCCACCAGCAGCTAAAAGCGTTGTTTTAGCTTGTATGGTTTTAATTTGTTGACTTGCTTCGTCTAGAACATAAGCTCCGTAGCAAACAATATGGTCTCTGTGAGTTACCGTTTTTTCGTGACCCTGTGCTCTTAAAATATGGTGATCCGTAATAAAGTCTATGGTAAAATGATCTTCTAATAGCGTAATATTAGGAGTATTTACAACTCTGTCTAACAAGGCACGAGCAATTTCGTAACCTGTGATGTCTTTGTGGTGTAAAATTCTATTTTGCGAATGTCCACCTTCTCTTCCTAAGCTATAGTCACCGTCATCGGTTTTATCAAACTTAGTTCCCCATTCAATCAATTCATTCAAACGCTCAGGAGCTTCTTCAACCACCATGCGAACCACTTCTTCATCACATAAACCATCACCCGCAATAAGAGTGTCTTGTACGTGTTGTTCAAAAGAGTCCGCATCTGTATCTACCACTGTGGCTATTCCACCTTGAGCATATTTGGTATTGCTTTCTTCTTTTTCTGCTTTGGTCACTAAAATTACCGAAGCATCTTTATGGTTGTCTGCAACCTTTAAAGCATAAGAAAGTCCTGCAATACCAGAACCGATTACTAAGAAATCTGTTTGAATCATAGATTATTTAGAAAGAGCCAACATTTTTTCGATAGGAGCCAATGCTTCTGCAGCTAATTTTTCTTCTACCTCTATAGCAGGCAATTCATGTTCTAAACATAAGAATAATTTTTTCATAGTATTCATTCTCATGTAGAAACATTCACTACAAGCACAAGTATTATCTTCTTCTGCCGGAGCAGGAATTAGATGTTTATTTGGCACTTGCTTAATCATTTCGTGTAAAATACCCGCTTCTGTAGCAACAATAAATTTCTTGTTTTTACTTTCTCTTGCGTATTTTAACAATCCAGCAGTAGAACCAATATACGTTGCTGTTTTTAAAATATGTGATGGAGATTCTGGGTGAGCAATAATTTCTGCATCTGGGTGCTCTGCTGCTAAGTCTAATAATTTTTCTATAGAAAAAGCTTCGTGAACCATACATGCACCGTCCCATAATACCATGTCTCTACCTGTTTGCTTGTTAAGATAATCTCCTAAGTTTTTATCTGGAGCAAAGATGATTTTTTCATCTTTAGGGAAAGAGTTAATTATTTTTACTGCGTTAGAAGAGGTACAAACAATATCACTTAATGTTTTAATCTCTGCAGAACAGTTGATATAGGTAACCACTTTGTGGTCTGGGTATTTTTCTTTGAATTTTCTAAAATCTTCTGGCGGACAAGAATCGGCTAAAGAACATCCTGCTTTTAAATCTGGTAACAATACCTTTTTGTTAGGATTTAAAATTTTTGCCGTTTCTGCCATAAAATGAACCCCAGCAAAAACGATAATATCTGCTTTGGTTTTTGCAGCTTCCTGAGCTAATTGTAAACTATCCCCAACAAAATCTGCAATATCTTGAATAGCTTCTTCTTGGTAGTAGTGTGCTAAAATAACCGCATTCTTTTCTTTCTTTAGTCTATTAATCTCTGCGACATAGTCTGTGTTGTCTTCTACACTAATATCTAAAAAGCCTTTGTTGTCTATATTTTCTTTTGCTTGAGCTAAAGTGTCCATTTGTTAAAAAGATTTGGAATACAAAATTACAAAAAAAGAGCCATTTAGGCTCTTTTTGTATTATTAGTCGTACTTATTTAGATTGACCTTACTTGATATCTCCATCCAAAAGTATCTTCCGATTTTCCTGTTTGGATATCTGTAATTTTTTGTTTGAATAAAGAAGCAAAACTATCGTCTAACTTAGGTAAGTCATAATCAGTTCCTTTAAAGTTAAAGCTAACAATAGGATTGATTACAGCTGCAGTACCAGCTCCAAACATTTCCTTTAAGCTTCCGTTTTTAGCCGCTTCTTCAATTTCGTAAACAGATACGTCTCTAACTTCTACGTTAATTCCCTCTCTTTCCGCAATAGCAATTACACTTTTACGTGTAATACCATCTAAAATACGGTCAGATGTTGGTGCAGTAATTAAAGTATCGTTTACTCTAAAGAAAACGTTCATCGTTCCAGCTTCTTCTAAGTTTTCGTGTGTACTAGCATCGGTCCAAACAATTTGTTGGTATCCTGCTTGTTGTGCTAATTTAGTAGGATAGAATTGCCCTGCGTAGTTTCCTGCACATTTAGCAAAACCAACCCCTCCATTTGCAGAACGGCTAAATTTATCAGCAAATAATACACTTACTTCTCCACTGTAGTATGATTGCGCAGGAGACAAAATCAGCATAAACTTATATTTTTTTGCTGGATTTGCAGATACTCCAGGTTCTGTTGCAATAATGAATGGTCGGATGTACATAGAACTTCCTTCAGTAGTCTGAATCCATTCTTTGTCAATATTTAACAATGTTTCCATTCCATCAAAGAACAAGTCTTTAGGGAATTCTGGAATTGCCAAACGCTCCGACGATTTGTTTAAACGATTTAAGTTCTCCTCAGGTCTAAATAACCAGACGACCTCATCAAACGATTTGTAGGCTTTCATTCCTTCAAATACAGCTTGACCGTAGTGAAATACTTTGGCTGATGGGTCTAATGAAATAGGACCATAAGGTCGAATTTGTGCATTCTTCCACTCCCCATCAACATAGTCACATTCAAACATGTGATCTGTAAAGATTTCTCCAAACGATAAGTTGCTAAAATCTACCTCGTTTATCTTGGTAGTTGTAGATTTAGTAATCGTGATGTTCTGGTTGTTAATTCCCATGATTCGTTTGTAAAAAAAATAAATAATGCAAACGCAAAAATAAATATAATATTCCTAATAGAAGCATTAAAAACGCTTTTTCGCAAACTATATTATTAGCTATCTTTGCCAAAAGAATTCAAACCATTTTGAAGAGACAAATTATCATAACATCCGATGGGTCTACCACCATACACCTGCCAAACTGGAATGAGAGTTATCATTCCACACATGGTGCTATTCAGGAAGCTTATCATGTTTTTATAGATAATGGCTATAAGGCTTTAGATTCTGATGAGATTTCTATTTTAGAAATAGGTTTTGGAACTGGGTTGAATGCTTTTATTACACTCTTAGAGACTTCTAAAGAAACGCGTAAGGTAAATTATGTGGGGGTAGAGGCTTATCCTGTAAGAGAAGACGAACTGCTTGCCTTAAATTATGTTTCTGAGTTGGAAACAAGAAACTTAGCGCATAAGTTTGAAGAAATGCATTTAACTCCTTGGAACAAACCACAGCAGGTGAGTCCTAATTTTACATTGACCAAACGTCAAATGTTTATTCATAATATAACAGACGAAGCTGCTTTTGATTTGATTTATTTTGATGCCTTTGGAGCACGTGTACAACCTGAACTTTGGACAGAAGAAATTTTTGAGTTGATGTTGAAAGCACTAAAGCCAGGAGGTAAATTAGTTACCTATGCTGCCAAAGGAAGTGTGCGTAGAGCTATGCAAGCGGTAGGTTTTGAAGTTGAAAGATTGCCTGGACCTCCGGGAAAAAGAGAAATGTTAAGAGGAACTAAAACAATAGAAGAATGACAGAGTTTTCTAGAACAAGAAGAAAAAAGCCTAACAGAGGTAGAGTAATTTTATTAGTGGTAGTGTTGTTTGTTGTATTGTATTTGTTAAAAAATGCAGATGCATTGATTGCTGCATTCTTTGGACAATAGTTACTAAAGTTAATCTTTCCTTTTAAAAACCTTTACAAAACTAATCCCCGCTACATTGTGCCAAACACTAAATAGTACAGATGGGAGTGCAATAATTTTTGAAAAATGAAGCAAAGCCAGAGTTACTCCTAAGCCTGAGTTTTGCATTCCTACTTCAAAGGCAATGGTTTTACAAACATCTTTTGGGAATTTTAAAGCTTTTGCAATTCCATATCCACTAAAGAACCCTGTTAAGTTGTGTAGGACAACAGCTAGAATAACCAGTAAAGGGAAACTCTTTAAAGTTTCATGATTCAATCCTACCACACAAGCAATAATCAAAGCAATCGAAAAAATTGAAATCGAAGGAAAAATAGCGATGATTGGTTGAATTTTCTTTTCGAACAATCGTCTTAAGACCAATCCATCAATTAAGGGGAAAATAACAATCCAAAACGTAGTTTTAATCAGAGCAAAAAAGGATACGTCTATAGATTCTCCTACCAAAGAATAAATCCAAAAGGGAGTTAATACAGGAGCAAGTAATGTAGAAACCAAGGTCATAATAACCGATAAAGAAATATTTCCTTTGGCCAAATATACCATTACATTAGAGGCTGTTCCACCCGGACAAGATCCTACAATAACCAATCCTATTAATAGTTCTTGGGGAAGTTGAAGCAATTTTCCAATTCCAAAAGCCAATAAGGGCATCAATATAAATTGTAAAGCAACTCCTACAAATATCCATTTGGGTTGTTTTCCTACTCCAATTAAATCCGAAAAGTTTAAGGTAAGTCCCATACCCAACATAATAACACCCAATAAAAAGGGGATGTAGCTTTTTAAATCTATAAATGTGTTGGGAAAGAAAAAGCCAATTGCAGAGAAAATCAATACAATGGCAAGAAAGTTTTTTTCTATTTGATGCAATACTACTTTCATAAAAAAGTTTTGCTGTAAACTTACAAAACCATTTTATGAAAGTAGTTTAAAAAGGAGTGTTAAAGCAATAGATTGTAAAGAGTAGCCTATTCTTCTTTGGTGAATAAATAACGTTTTCCTTGTATTAAAATAAATTGTTTCTTTTTGGGATTAAAATTTATCTGAATCCCAGCAGTTTCGAACTTAAATATATTCGGTTTTATTGTTTTATCTAAAACAAAAGAGCTTTGACCCGTTGCTTGTGCTGTTAGTTGTTTTTTAGCATTGATTGCAATGGTCATTTTTAAAGGGAGTTGTTTAGAGCTATACGTTCCTAACAATTGAGAAACATCACCGTAATTTTTAAAATCAGGTAGTTGATACTTTTCGTTAAAAACAGCTTTTAGTATTGTAATACCAATGTCATTTATGTTATTGCGTTCTCCGTTAGAAATAATAGCAAGTGCTAGTTTTTCTTTTGGAAAATAAGAAACGATGGAACGATACCCGTTAATACGTCCATTATGACCTAGAGAGACTTTATTTTTAAAAGGAATTCTAAAAATTCCCATTCCTACACGACCTTTTAATGTAGTCATTTTTTCCAAACTTTCCTTAGTGATGAGCTTTTCATGAAATAGTCCTTCAATAAATAGGTTTAAATCACTAGGAGTAGAAACAATTGCACCTGCTCCCATAGGGATTGAAGAATGTGTTGTTTTTTGACCTAGCCAATTGTTTAGGTACAGGTATGATTTACTGTTGGGTTCTTTATCGTAATAAGTTTGTGTTAGGTGTAAGGGTTTGGTAATGTACTTTTCTAGAATTTTACCATAGGGTAGATCAAAAACACTTTCTAGTATATAAGATAAGACATAGTAGTTAGAGTTGCTATATTTAAATTTAGTATCGGGAGCAAAGTCGCTACCTGAATCAACTATCAAATCAAGTACTTCTTTTTGGGTTTTAGGTTGCGTTCTATCCCATTTTCTATATAAAGGCTTCCCCGTATAGTTTGCAATTCCGCTTCGGTGATATAATAAGTGTGCAATAGTTATTTTAGAACTGTTTTCAATTTCTGGCAAAAAAGAATCTAATTTGGTGTCTAAGCTCAATAACTTTTTTTCAATTGCCAAAAACGTCAATACAGACGTAAAGGTTTTAGAGACAGAACCTATTTTATAGGTGGTTTTTGCATTGTTTTTTACATCGTTAGACAAATCACTAAAACCAATGGATTTCTCGTAAATTGTTTTTCCTTCTTTAGACACAGAAACACTTCCCATAAATTGGTTATTTTCTTCTAAAGTGTTAAAAAACTGATCTAGTTTTTTTGAGTCCAGCTCTTGTGAAATCAATAACTGGAAAGTAAGAAATGAGAGTAATAAGCAAATTTTTTTCATTTGAGTATGTGTTTATTTAAACTTACGTTTTAATGTAATTTCTGTGTCTAGAATTAAATAGGCTACAGCAAGTAATGTGATTGTTAAATTGTACGGTTCAGGAAATGAAACTTTTAAAAGAAAACTTACAAGTCCCAAGGAGCATAGCAATCCCCCGATGAGCATCATTTTTTTTGCGCTATATATTTGTGCAAAATCCCAACTCTCCTGATTTTTCATGGATCTAGGGGTTTTGTATCCATAAAGGAAATTGATGTTTTTAGGAGGGAATTTATACATAATAAGCCCTGTGATTAAAAAAATAGGCGGTATAATTAAGAGTAACATGTTTTTAAGATTTAATGAAAGAAAGAGATGAGTACTTTAGAAAGTATTTCAGCACTTATCAAGGCAACAATAAATAGTATTACAGGTTTTTTACCTTTTCCATTGGTGGCAGTTTTATATCCATTGTATAGCAAGGCAATCATCCAAACTAAAAATAGAATAGAAACAATACTAAAAACAATAATTAGTACAAGGTTAGCAATTGAAAGGTTCTCTATAGTTCCTGTTTTCTGAATTTCGAGCAATTTGTAGGTTGCATTTTGTATGGTGTTATTAATATTAAATAAGGGAAGTAGTGAATAAGGAATTCTACTGACCAAAATACTACTTAGGATGTCTATCCATCGGGTTTTATTATTTACTATTTTTCCAACAATATATAATGGCAGAAGAAGGCAAAAAACATTGATGAAATTATCTACAAAAGTTTGTGTTAAGAATGGGTTTGTGTTTAAGTGAAAGTCCAAAGCTCCATCAAACCTAGCATTGAATAAAAAAGCCAAGTAAGAACCTAAAAGAGTACATATAATTCCAATAAAAATTAATGTTTTTTCAGCGTATTTTTCAAAAGGGTTGAATAAAATGGTTTTCATAGTCTAGTTATTTTGTAATGCGTTTATTTTTTCGATAATATCATCGAGCTTGTTTCGAACAGTAGGGTAGCTTTTGTTCATTTTGGCTGCCATGGTTTTTAAACTACCGCTAGACATTAAAAACTCAAACGCAAATTCTTGATCTTCTACAGGGAGTTGTAATAAAATAGGTAAGGAGTAGTTTCCAGATATTTTAGTTTCACAAGAATCACATGTTAATTCACTAACAGCTAATTTGTTTTCGCAGCTTGGACATTTTATGGGTAGTTTTTTAATCATAGACTTTAATATTGTTAAGTCAAATGTAAATAAAATTTAAATATAATTCAATTTTGTTTCAATAAAGTTAATTTTAGGTTTGTTATTGTTAAGGTGGTTTTGTAATAAACGAATCAGATGTTCAACAAATCAATTTTTAAATTTATGACAGAATAAATTTAAAATTGTATTGGGTATCTTTGCTGGAATCCAAAAACAAATCGTTGGCTACAGAAAAAATCATATTAGGAATAGATCCAGGAACTACCATAATGGGGTTTGGAGTTATAAAGATTATCGGAAAGAAAATGGAATTTGTTCAGATGAACGAGCTGCACTTAAGTAAGTACAATGATCCTTATGTAAAATTAAAATTGATTTTTGAGCGTACCATACAGTTGATTGATACCTATCACCCAGACGAATTAGCCATTGAGGCACCTTTTTTTGGTAAAAATGTACAATCTATGTTAAAGTTAGGTAGAGCACAGGGGGTGGCAATGGCTGCAGGTTTGTCTAGAGAGGTACCTGTAACAGAGTACTTACCTAAAAAAATAAAAATGGCCATTACGGGGAATGGTAATGCTAGTAAAGAACAAGTAGCACTAATGTTAAAAAGTCTACTGAATTTAAAGGAGTTACCTAAAAATTTAGATGCTACAGATGGATTGGCAGCTGCCGTTTGTCATTTTTACAATAGCGGTGTTAAAGTAGGAGGTAAGAATTATTCGGGTTGGGCAAGTTTTGTGAGTCAGAATAAGGATAAAATCACTGGAAGGTAATGTGCAATGAACAATTTACAATGTGTAATTAGCAATTTAGTAATTGAGAATTACGAATGACGAATTGAGAATTACGATTTTTCTTAACCATTAACCATTAACCATTAACCATTAACCATTAACCATTAACCATTAACCATTAACCATTAACCATTAACCATTGTCCGGCATCTACATTCATATTCCTTTTTGTAAAAAAGCATGTCATTACTGCGATTTTCATTTTTCTACTTCTTTAAAGTATAAGGAGGCTTTTCTACAAGCTTTAGAAATAGAAATGGAATTAAGAGCTAATGAGTTCAAAGGCGAAGTAGTAGAAACTATTTACTTTGGAGGTGGAACACCTAGTGTTTTAGAGATTGATGAGATAAAGGATATACTTTTTGTTGTTCATAAATACTACAGTGTAGTCAAAAATCCAGAGATTACTTTAGAGGCCAATCCAGATGATTTGTCCAATGATAAAATACGATCTTTAGCACAAACTCCAATAAATAGGCTGAGCGTAGGGGTGCAGTCTTTTGGAGACAAGGAATTGCAAATGATGAATAGGGCTCATTCGGCAAAGGAAGTGCTACAGTCATTACAAACTGCCACTCAATTATTCCAAAATATCACCATTGATTTAATGTACGGAATTCCGGGGTTGAGTAATGAAGAATGGGAGGCAAACATTCAACAAGCGTTGGATTTTGGAATTCAACATATTTCCTCATATGCTTTAACGGTGGAAGAAGGGACAGCCTTACATCATTTTATTCAAAAAGGAACGTATCCAGAATTAGATGAGAACTTAGCAGCTACTCATTTTAATATTTTAGTGGATAAACTCACAAAAGCTGGATTTGATCACTATGAAATTTCCAATTTTGGAAAACCAGCCTTTTATTCCAAACACAATACCTCTTATTGGTTAGGAAAAACCTATTTAGGTTTTGGGCCATCTGCTCATTCTTATAATGGGAATATCAGAAGTTGGAATGTATCCAATAATGCCAAATATATAAAGACGTTAAATAAGGGGGAGTTACCATCAACCCAAGAGGAATTATCTAGAGCGGATGTTTATAACGAATTGTTAATGACAGGCTTGCGAACAATTTGGGGAGTTTCTTTAGAAAAAATTGAACAAGATTTTGGAGCACAAAAATTATTAGAACTGAAACAACAAATAACACCATTCGTGGCACAAGGAACTTTAGTGGTAGAAAAACATCAGCTAAAAACAACCCAAAAAGGGAAATTCTTAGCCGATGGTATTGCTAGTGAATTGTTTTGGGTTTAATCGACTTTTTTACAGGGAGTAAGCGTTAATAATCTATTTGTAAGCTTATTATTTACAAAAGGTCTCAATGCCAATTCGTATGCATCAATATCTACAATTTTATAGATAAGGTATTTACTACGGTTGTTCTTAGGTATTAGATACAACAATTTGCTTTTGTATCGAATAGAAAACTCTCCCTCAAAATTTTTAGTTTCTGAAGAGAATTGAGCTTTTTGAATTCCTTTTAGGTTGATGGTAAATTCTAATTGCTGATTTTTTTCAATTTCTTTACCTAATTTTTCAATCTCAGTTACAGACCAACAACTCTTTAAATATTCTTTTATTTTTTCTGATAAAGTTTTCTTGTTTGCATAAGCATTTCTTTCAACAGCTTTTTGTTTTCTGTATGCTTTGTATTTTTTTAATTCATTATATCTTTCTAACAAGGCTTTAGATTCAGGAGCTAGTTTTAGTCCTTTTTCTAAAATTGAAAACATAGTATTTACTTCCTTGTATTCATATGATGTAGCAGCAGTAATATAAGCTCCGTCAACAAAATTTGGATCTATTTTTAAATCTGGAGCCTCCTTCATTACTTGCTCAAATTCAAGAATTCTCACCAATCCATCTTCTTTGTCTTTACGCATGTAAGCCTGGTAAATTGCTCTTAAGTAGCTACCTGTATAGCTTAGTTGATAGTATTCATTATCTCTTAAAAAAGGGAATACTTCAAAGTAAGTGTTGAACTTGTTTAATTGCTCATCTGTATCTGTTATTACAGATATCATTCCGCTAAACGTATTTTCAATATTGTTTTTAGTTTGTAGGTTGTTAGGGTTGATTAATAAACCTTCGGAAAGATGATGAATGGTTTTTTCATAATCTCTTTTTAGGTAAAAGTAATTAGCTAAAGCCTCATGATATAGCTCTTGAAAATCGTCAAACTCAACATCTTCATTTACGTTGTTTTTAAATTCAGAAAACAAGGTTTCGAACTTTTCTAGATTTTGGGTTTTAATTAAGAATTCATCTGCTGCAATACGAAATGTATTGAGTACTTGGTTTTTCTCTAGCTGATTTTCATGACTGATATTTAAAAACTTTGCAAATTGTTTACCATTGTATTTTTTTGCTACTAAATCAGTATTAATAACTTGTGCAAGAGTTGCATAGTATAAGTGATTTGTTTGATTGTCAGGGTTTAAGAATAGAGCCTTTTCTAGAAAAATTAGGGCTTCTGAGTTTTTATCCTCTGTAGCTAAAATTTTTGCCCTTTGGTAATAACTAACACCTGCTAATTGTGTTTTATTAATGGTATTGTTAGCGCTAAAGTGAGTCTTAAATAATTCGTCAACACTATAAGATTCTTTTTCTGTTGAAGAGATTAATTTTTTTTCTGCTAAGTAGTTTATGTAAGCCTGTTTAAATTGATGATCGTAGCTAAAACCTCCTCCCTCAGGTAACCTTGATGGTTGAAGTATTAATTTGTTTCCATTGTTAAAAATTAACAAATAAACACTTCCGTTAGCATAATTAATAGAGTATGGAACTTTATAATAATCTAGTAAAATGGCACCTAACATCGCAGCCGATGTAGCGTTGTATTTATTGTTTTCTAAAAGTTCTTTAAACGATCCGTCGTATTTGTAATCTTTGTAGAAATAGGTTTCTAAAAACTTAGAAATACTTTTAATTTTCTTTTTTGTGCTTTTGTTGGCTATTTTCTTACTGTCTAATCTTTTTTGAATGCTTGTAATCTTACTGTTTAATGAACTAAGAGCTATTGAGTCGTAATCAATAGAAAAAAGTAAATCCGTAAAGTTCTCAGCATCATTGTTTAATGATTTAGAAAAAGATACTTTTTCAAAGTTTGAGCTAAAAGAAATGTCATCAACTGAAACTTGAGAAAAAACAGAAATTGTAAATAATCCAAATAAGAGTCCTAATTTAATTTTCATAGTTAAATTTTAAGACTCAAAAATAATTATTTGGTCTTAATTACGACCGTTTTTGCGTTTAAGAAACTCTTAAATCCTTCTTCGCCTAACTCTTTTCCATATCCCGAGTTTTTTACTCCTCCAAAGGGAAGTTTAGGATCTGAAACTACCACCGAATTGATGGCTACATGTCCTGCCTGAATTAGAGAAGCCATGGTTGTTGCTTTTTCTATGTCTTTAGACCAAACTGCTGCTCCAAGGCCATAGTCGGTATTGTTAATTTGGTCTATCAGTGTGTTTTCTTCCTCGTAAGGAATTAAACATAAAACAGGTCCAAACACCTCTTCTTGTAAAACAGGGTTTTCTGGATTTACTACAAGTAGTGTAGGGGGGTAAAAAGGTGCAGCTATTTTTCCGCCAACTATTAATTTAGCACCGTTTGTAACAAAATCTTCTACTTGTTGTTGCAGTATAGGTAAAAATTCATCTTTAGCTATGGGACCAATATTTGTTGTTTTGTCTAGCGGGTTTCCAAGTACTAGTTCGTTTATTTTTTTTGTTAAAATTGTTACAGCTGCGTTTATATCATCCCTAGGAATAAAAATTCTTTTAGCAGCTATACATACTTGTCCTCCATTTTTTAATCTAGAGGTAAAAGCGTTGTTCAGTGCATCTTTTAGATCGGCATCCTTAAGAATGGCAAATGCATCTGTACCGCCTAGCTCTAAAATAGATTTTTTTAAATACTTACCCGCCAAAGCAGCAACAGAACTTCCTGCTCTTGTGCTACCAGTAACGCAAACTCCTTGTGTTGCTTTGTGGGCAATAACAGATTCTACTTGTGGAATATCTATAGTTAAATTTGTGAACACGTTTTTTGGAAAACCAGCATCTAAAAATAGTTGTTCTATGGCTTTAGCACACCCAAAAACATTAGGAGCATGTTTTAAAATACAAACATTACCCGCCAACATATTAGGAATTGCATAACGAAAAACCTGCCAAAAAGGAAAATTCCATGGCATAATACCAAAAACAGCTCCAGAAGGATGGTAAGAAATATAGGTGGAGTCTGTTTGTTTTTTAGGTGCTAAAAATGTTGGTGCATTCAATACAAAATAATCTACCAAGGTTGCGCTTTTTTCTATTTCTGCCAATGCCTCTAAAAGAGGTTTTCCCATTTCGTTAGAGATTAAGAGTGCCAAACGCTCCTTTTTTTCCAACAGTAGGCTCTTAAAAATCTTAAAGAGTTTAATTCTATCCTCTAAAGGAGAAACAGACCAAGAAGTAAAAGTATCTGCAACTAAATTTAATTCAGCAGCTAGTTCTTTTTCGCTTAAAAAAGAAAAGTTCTCAAGTGCTTCTTGAGTGTATGGATTTTTGCTAACAATCATGTATCTTGTACAAAGTTTGGAATGCAAACTTACAAAATGACTTGAAATAATAATTTGAAAGTTTTAAGTAATGAATATTGAAGCGTTAAGAGACTATTGTTTACAGAAAAAACATGTAACAGAAAGTTTTCCTTTTGATGAATCTACATTGGTTTTTAAGGTTGTAGATAAAATGTTTGCACTAACTAGTTTAGAGCGTTTGCCTCATGCTGTAAATTTAAAATGCAATCCAGAGTTGTCAATAGAATTAAGAGAGAATTACAATGCCGTAACAGCAGGTTACCATATGAGTAAAAAACATTGGAATACTATAACGTTAGCATCTGATATGGATGCAGTGGAGCTTACAAAGTGGGTAGACCATTCGTATGATTTAGTAGTAAGTGGTTTTTCTAAAAAAAAGCAGTTGGAGTTGGGCTTTACGAAATAGTTAAATAACAGATGTTTAGGAGCAAAGAGTATATTTTAAATATCTTTGCATTCTGTTTTAAAAGATTAGGAAGATGTTTTGGTATCATGAAGAATTAAATAGGCTAGAAGAAGAAAAAAAAGAGGTGGGTTATACTCCAGAAATGGTTTTTTACGGTAGTTCATCTTTTAGATTATGGGACGATTTACCAGAATTGTTTAAAGAATATAAACCTATTAACTTAGGATTTGGAGGATCTACATTAGCTGCATGTTCGTGGTTTTACAAGAAAAACTTTGAAGGATTAAATCCCAAGTCGGTAGTTATATATGCTGGAGATAATGATTTAGGAGATAAAAGACACCCAGAAGAGGTGGTCTTATTTTTTAAAACTTTGTTAACACAAATTAGAGAAGATTACGGGAATATTCCTGTTAGTTTTATTTCTATTAAACCGAGTCCTGCAAGATGGGATTTAGCGGGAAGTATTCATTACACAAACGGTAATATAAAAAAGTTAACCAAGTACGATGAAAATTTTTACTACGTTGATATTTATGAAGCAAGTTTAGATGAAGCTGGGCAGCCTAATGAATCTTATTACGGAGAGGATAGGTTGCACTTAAGTAAATTAGGATATAGAGTTTGGTATGATATCATCTCCAAACATTTAAAGAAGATACATAAGTTACAACACACGTAAATTTAAATGAAGCTATGAAAAGAGAATACCATAAGTGGTATAGTACGGTTTTGGAAAGGGATATGGAACTATTAGTATTTGGGCATGCTGGAGCCAAGGTTCTTTTTTTTCCTCCTAGAATGGGACGTTTTTATGATTATGAAAACTGGAGAGTAATTAAATCTTTAGAAGATAAAATAGAAGCAGGATATATTCAGGTGTACTGTTTAGACAGTATAGATACCGAGACTTTTTATAACAATTGGGCAGATCCAGCTCATAGAATTTACAGGCATTGTTTGTATGAAAAATATATTTTAGAAGAGGTTTTTCCTGTAATGGAAGAATTAAACGATGATCCTAATATTATTTCTGCAGGTTGTAGTTTGGGAGCGTATCATGCAGTAAACATTGCAATGAGGCACCCCACTAAATTTTGTAAAGTAGTAGGGATGAGTGGTCGTTATGATTTGACTTTTTCTAAAGAGTACTTTAACGATTTAATGGCAGGACATCGTGACGAGAATGTCTATTTTAACATGCCTACTCAATACCTAAAAAATGTAGATGATCCTGTTTATATAGAGCAAATCAATAAAATGGACATTGTCTTGGTCATTGGTAAAGAAGATTTGTTTTTAGAAAACAACTATCAGCTAAAAACCATTTTAGACGAAAAAGGAATCTCATATCAATTCTACGAGTGGGACGAAGAAGCTCATAAAGCCTACTACTGGAGGAGAATGGTGAAATTATATATTTAATTAGCCACTTTTATTGTGGGTTGATGAATAATCTTAAAATTACAGGATCTAGCAATAAAGCAGTATTCGTTTGCTTTGGAAAATAGATCCTGTATTTTTTTTATTTCTTCTGATGAGTTTACAACAATCTCTGGTTGTAGCATCACTTCTTTAAATTGACCACTCCCGTTGGGGTTTATCTCTAACATTCCTGTAGGCTGGTCTTTGTAACTTTTAATACTAATTTTTTCTTTACCACAGAGGTAAAAGAAAGACATCATATGACAAGAGGACAATGCAGCTAGTAGTATTTCTTCTGGATTGTAAAGCTCTGCGTTTCCGTGAAAAGTAGCATCTGCAGAACCTGTAATAGAAGGTTTGTTTTTAAAATGTAATTCGTAGGTTTTGTTGTATCTATATCTTTTTTCAATATTTATACCTCCCAACCATGTTAAACCAATTTGGTAAGAATAACTATGCTTCATTCTCTAAGTATAAGTCTGTAAAATGTTGATAGAAATAAGGGATGGTTTCAATTCCTTTTAAGAAATTAAATACACCAAAATGTTCGTTAGGCGAGTGGATGGCATCGCTATTTAATCCAAAGCCCATTAAAATAGTATTGCTGTTAAAGACTTCTTTAAATAATGCTACAATTGGAATACTACCGCCAGAGGGTTGAGGTACTGGAGCTTTATCAAAAGTTTGCGAATAAGCTTTATAAGCTGCTTTGTAGCCAATACTGTCCAACGGAGTCATATAAGCATTTCCTCCATGGTGCGGTGTTACTTTAACTTTTACCGATTTTGGAGCAAGGCTTAAAAAGTAATCTGTAAAAAGCTGTGTAATCTCGTCAGGGTCTTGATTGGCAACCAAACGCATAGATATTTTAGCAAAAGCTTTAGAGGGTAATACTGTTTTGGCTCCTTGTCCTATATAACCTCCCCAAATTCCATTTACATCCAGTGTAGGTCTCACAGAGCTTCTTTCGTTGGTAGAGTATCCCTCTTCTCCGTATTCTTCTTCTATTTCTAGCGCTTTATTGTATTTTGTCTGATCAAATGGAGCTTTGGCCATTTCTGCTCTGTCCTCATCGGGCAAGTCAACAACCTTATCATAAAAACCCGGAATGGTGATACGGTTGTTTTCATCCTGCAGTTTTGCAATCATCTGACTTAAAATATTAATAGGATTGGCAACTGCACCACCAAAGAATCCTGAGTGTAAATCTCTATTAGGTCCTGTAACTTCTACTTCTACATAACTTAAGCCACGTAGTCCAGTAGTAATAGAGGGCTGTGTATTGGAAATCATTCCTGTATCAGAAATTAGAATCACATCATTGCTAAAAAGTTCTGTATGTTCTTTTATAACGGCTTCTAAACTAGGAGAACCAACTTCTTCTTCTCCTTCTATCATAAATTTTACATTACAAGGTAGTTGGTTGGTAGCTATTAAATATTCAATTGCCTTTACATGCATAAAGAACTGTCCTTTATCATCGCAAGCACCACGCGCAAAAATAGCTCCGTCTGGATGAATGTCTGTTTTTTTAATTGTGGGTTCAAAAGGTTCAGAATCCCATAATTCTATAGGGTCGGCAGGTTGTACGTCGTAATGACCATATACTAAAACTGTAGGTAGGTTGGTATCAATAAGTTTATCGGCATATACAACGGGGTTTCCTTTTGTTTTAATTTCTTGTACATTGTTACAACCAATTTTTTTTAAAGTATTTGCCACAGCATTCGCTGTCTGTAAAATTTGTGGATTAAAACTAGAATCAGCGCTAATAGACGGAATTTTAAGTAGTTGGAAAAGTTCATCTATAAATCTTTGCTGATGATTTTGTATATATGTGGTAAGGTTTTTCATACGTTGATTAAATGTATGACTAAAATATAATTTTTCTCTTTGGAAATTGTAAGTATTGTTTATATTTGCACTCGTTAAATTATTAACAAGCGGGCGTGGTGGAATTGGTAGACACGCTAGATTTAGGATCTAGTGCCGCGAGGTGTGAGAGTTCGAGTCTCTCCGCCCGTACTATAAAACTTCAGTGAGAACTGGAGTTTTTTTGTTTTAAAGTGGAGAGGCGAGAAGTTTATGCAGAGCATAGTCGAAGTAAGTCTCTCCGCCCGTACTATAAAACTTCAGTGAAAACTGGAGTTTTTTTGTTTTATAAAGTTTCTTCTTAAGAAACTTAGTAGTTCACCTTTTGTCGGTATTGTGTTTTTTAAGCCTATTTGTATGATAGCTATTTATTTGTTTTAAGTCGGATTTGTGTTTTTATTGGTTTGATTTGTTAAGTGTTGTTGAATTGTCAAATTATAACTTTGGAGTATAAAGAAATAGTGGGCCTAACTGGTTTAATTTAAAGTGTTCCTATTTGTCCAATTTTATAATAACAAACAAGTAGTCAAAATAAAGGTATGATACGTATAAAAAAGGTGAATTCTCTTATTTACATAATCATTTTATGTGTAAGTAGTCAGTTGGTAAATGCCCAAAAAAAATTTAAACCCACTTGGGAGTCTTTAAAGAAGTATGAAATTCCAGAATGGTTTAAAGATGCCAAGTTTGGAATTTTTATTCACTGGGGACCAACCACGGTACCTGCTCATGGTCCTGCAGAATGGTATGGTTTTCAAATGTGGAACGAAGGTGTTGTAGATGCATTGGGAAATCCAGAAAAGAAACCTTCTAGTTCCTATACATACCATGTGGAAAATTTTGGAAAGCCAGAGGATTTTGGGTACACCAAGTTTATTCCAATGTTTAAAGCAGAAAAATTTAATGCAAAAGAATGGGTGGACTTGTTTCAGGAAGCTGGAGCTAAATACATTGTACCTGTGGGGGAACATTGCGATGGTTTTGCGATGTATAACTCAAAAATTACCAGATGGAATTCTGTTAACATGGGGCCTAAGAAGGATATTGTGGGAGAAATATTTAAGGAAGCCCGATCTAGAGATATGAAGGTAGGAGTATCTTCTCATTTTGCGTATGGTTGGCATTGGTGGACTTATAAAGATAAGTTTGAAACGACTGATCCTAAGTTAAAAGATTTTTACTGGGACAAGCATAAAAGATGGGAGCCAGCATCTAAGTCATATATAAAACATTTTTACAAACGTACTTCAGATTTAATGAGTCAATATAAACCAGATTTATTGTGGTTTGATTTAGGTTTTAGCGAACCAGCATATGAAGAAACTCGAAAGAAAATATTTGCAAATTATTACAATCAAGGGTTGAAGAATAACCAAGAGGTAGTTTTAAACTATAAAAATATTAGATACCGTGGAGCACCTGATGGAACAGCAGTTTTAGATGTAGAAAGCGGAAAACTAGATAGGATAAGAGAGAAAGTTTGGCAAACCGATATGTCTTTAGGGGGGTATAGATGGGGCTATACCAATAACTATGTAATGAGAGAAGCTGGAGCATATATAAATGACCTAATAGATGTAGTTAGTAAAAATGGATGTTTGTTATTGAATGTTGCTCCTAATAAACACGGAGTAATTCCAGCACCGCAACAAGTTATTTTAAAGGAAATAGGAGCTTGGTTAAAAATAAATGGAGAAGGAATATATAGTAGTAGACCTTTTGAGGTATTTGGGCAAGGACCTACCAATGCTGCTATGAAATTACACGGAAACTCACATGAGTCTGGTTTTACACCAAATGATTTTAGATACACTAAAAATAACCAAACGGTGTATGCTTTTTGGTTACAACCAGATGATAGAAAGGTAATCGTGTTAGATGCATTAGGAGCAGAGGATAGAGTAATTAATGATGAAATAGTAGAGGTTAGCTTGTTGGGTTCTACAGAAAGTATAAAATGGATTCAACAGAAAAATGAATTGGTGATTGAAGTACCTAAAGGAGTGAAGCTAAAAAATGCTTTGTGTTTTAAAATTCAATTAAAGGACAAGCCAAGCGATATTTTAGGAGGAAAGAATACCAGAAAAGATTTTTAATAGATTTTATAAAACCAACAAAAAACGCTTCATAATTAGTGAAGCGTTTTTTGTTGGTGAAAGACTAATATCTAGGATATCTGTCTTCTTCTAGATTGACTCTTTTTCGGTTTTTTAACCTGATTTTTTCAGTTTCGATGTCAAGTACTTTATCTATTTCTTTTGTTTCATCTAAAGTTTGGTTGGTTTTTTTGTGGTATGATTTAACACCAATAGTCGCTTCTTTTTTAAACGCAATGTAACTTAGTTTCCAGTCTTTATTGTACGATTTGGAGTTGGGATGAGGTTTAGATTTATAAAAGTAAACTTCATAAGGCGTTTTTGCCAACTTAAAATCTCTAGTACCTATAAAAGCGATGGAGTCTTTTAGACCGTTGTTTTTGTTGCTTTTAAATAAATAAGATTTATAGACTTCTTCTTTTGTTTTGTATTCTTTAGGGAAGATGTCTGTTTTATTGATTTTGTTTAACTTTTTAAACAATACCCCTCTACTACCTGTAGATGCTAACAGCGATTTGAAGAACTTTTTTTCTAGTTTTTTATCTTCTTTAAGTCTTAGGGCTACATAGGTGCTTTTAACATAGTAATTGTCTGTATAATCTAGTCTGGTAAAGAATTCTTTAACATTTTTTTCTTTTCTATACGGGAAAAGAATTTTTACAAAATTATTTAATTCATCATTTTCAGAATAGTAGGTAGAACTGCTGTATCCATGGTTAGAAGATTTGGCGGTAATTTTTTTACTAATTTGTCGCTTCAATTCTATTTTGGCATCTGTAATAATTTGATCTTTATAAGCTTTGTATGTAGCAGGATCTATTATTTCTTTTTCTACCAATTTTGCTAAAAGTTGGTAAATAGGATCTTTGTATTCCGAAATTGTACTATAGGTTAACACCTCTGGGTATAAGTTTTTGGCAACCTGTAGAGAATCTCCAAGTTTACTAAATAAAGAACTAATATTATATTCTGAAGATGTTAACGGAATATCTGTTTTAAATAGCTTTAACAACCTTTTGTAGGTTTCTTGGTTTGATTGATTTGCCAATGCACTTGCAATTGCAAATTGATTGTTAGGGTTGTCAAAAGAACTTTTGTAGGTTTTTTCTAAGAAATTTTGAACTTTCTTATTCTTAAATTTTGCTATTTTCTGTATAAGACTCTTTTTAATATTTAATTGATTGTCTGCAAACTCATACTCTTTTAAAAGCTTTAATAGTTTATTGGTCTGACTTTCGTTAAAATCTATTAAATAAGAGGAGTTTAAAACAATACTATCTTTATTTTTTAAGGCTGTAATAAATAGGTCTGTCTTATCTTTAAATAAAGGTTTTCCTATAATGGTGTCTTTAGGAGTAAAAGATGTAAAAAACTGTGTAACAAACTCACTTTCCTTATGTAGTGTGTCTGTAAGTGTTTCTAAAGTATAAATTACATGATTAGAAACCAAGTGGCTCACTTTTATAGCTTTGCTACTAAGCGAATCCTTTAGTAAATAATTATAGTAGTATCCGTTTTTGTTTTTACCCTTTACCTTATTGTCAATTATAAAGTTTTTAGAACTGCTATCGTAGTAATTGTTATAAAGGTGTTTAGATATAGGGTTTGGAGAGTAACTTATATCGGTCCATAGAGAATCAATGTTTTTGTAAGAAACTAAATCGTGTTTTTTTTCTAGTGTTACAAAAACAGATTCGTTCGCTCTACTGGTATAAGTGGCACTTTTTGTAAAAGATTCGTAGTCTTTCTTTTTATTGTTTCCGTAGTGGTTGTAGGTTTTTTTAAACTTAGGCTTAACGGTAGATTTTACAGTAAAAAATAACGAAGTATCTTTTTTAATCTCAAATTTTTCTTCGGGATAAGCAAAATCAGTTAGCTTAAAAGATGAGAAAAATGCATTGTTTGGTTTGTCTGTATTAGACAAACAACCTAGTAAATAATAATGACCTGCATTTATGTATGTTTTTAAATGCAAGTATTTGTTTAAAGAGGTATTTAATTTAGAGGTACTGGTGTAGCTTTTTTCTTTTTGAGAAAAAGTGAACTCATTTTCGTTAAATTCAAATTTATGGTTTTTGTAAAAACGTTCTTGAATTCTTTTTAATTCAAAATTATCTTCTTCTATGTAGTTTACATCGTTTAAAGTCACTTCTTTTACAAAATAATAGTTGTCATTGGTATCAATTGCTTGTAAAAGTCTATTTCCAGTATTCGATGAGTTGGTAAATGAATGGTACGAAGGTACATCTACTTTAAAACCTCCATAAGTAGGTGTTACTGTTTTAAATTTAGAAGTTGTGTTGTTAAACTTAAGAGAGTTAAAAAATTGTGTTCCATGATTTTTAACATACTCTTTTTTACCAGCCATTTTAAAAATTAATATTTCTAAAGGGGTAAAGAAAATCTGGTATTGTTGGTAATCTCCAGATTTGGTTTTGTTTACAATGTTTAAGCCTTTAATCCCATCTTTTTCGATGTCTGTTTTTGATATTATTTCTCCAGGTATAGATTCTGTTAACAGTCTATTGGTTTTTATATCGTCTAGTTTGTTTTTGTACAAACCAGAAAAAGTACTAATTCTGGTAACAATTACATAGGAACCATTTACCAAATCGGGACACAAAGAAATGGTATTGTTTAGGAAGTCAATTTCGTAAAGTTTGTTTGGAAATTTTCCTGTAAAAAATCCATCAAGGCTAGTTTGTTCCGTAAATTTAGTGTCTATTATTTTGGTGTCTATTTTTTCTTTTAGCTGCTTGCTTTTTAAAGTTTCTTTAGATATTAAGGCAGTTACTTTGTATCCTTTGTCTCTTAGGAGTTGAAGCACTCCTTTTTCTCCTGCTAAATGTGCAGCTCCAATGGCAGAGAATAAACTTCCTTTTTTTGCAATTTTATCAATGTTATCAGCCATTTCTTCATTACGCTTGTAAAGCATATTGTCCATGTAAGATTCGCTGTTAAAGCCTTTGTTTAAAGAGTCTAAAAAAGAAATATTTCGGTCTCTATAAGCGTTGTTCATTAGTTGGTAGTAGTTCTGTTTTTTTAGAAGCTTTTGCAACCACAGATCTTTCTTTTTCTTAGAGCTACTAGATGTTGCTTTTTTTACCAAGTAAGAAGAACGCTCAAAATCTTCTAAACTGTAAATGGGTTTGTTCCATTTTTTACCAGACTGATATATGAACATGTCTAAAAAAGTATCTTCCTGAAAGTTTAAAGCCATTGGGCTTGTTCTATACAAGACTCCATTTAAAATCATGTTTTCTCTAGAAAGAAAGAACATTAATTGCTCTTGTTTGTACTTTTCTAATTTAAAAGGATTGTTGTAGAAGTTAGAGTTGGAAGAGCTTAAGAAGCTTTTTAACTCGTTGTTTAATTCATTCTCTTTGTATAAGAAATCGAGCCAATAGGTTGGGTCTGTTTCTAAAGCAACAAAATCAGATTCCATTAACGATTCAAAAAAAACATCGTCTAAGTGGAATGCTATTTTTTCACTAACATGCATTGTCCCATATAGGTAGGAGTCTTTTTGTAAACCGTTTCCAGAAATTTTCCAGAGGAGGCTGTTTTTTTCTTGAGCTTGTAAAATTAGTGTAACAAAACAGGTAAGAATAAAAAGTGTTCTTTTCATCAAAATAATATCTTTTACTTAACAATAGGGTGTTACTCAAAAGTATTAAAAGAGTTTTTATATAAACAATAAAAAAGAAAAAAGGTTTCATATATGAAACCTTTTTTCTTTTTCTGTGTAGCAAATTTTACAATTGTTCTTTCACTTTTTTAAAAATGAATCCTATTTCTCCGGCTATTAACATTGAGCTGTTAATATAAGTTTCTTTTTGATCTGATGCTCCATCGCTAGTTTTTGGATCTGCATATGGTAAATGAAAACGTTCTTCTGCATCTATAATTACAGGGCAGTTTTTGTCTGCATGATCGCATGTAGTAATTGCAATAAAAGGAGATTGGTTTATTTCGTTTTCTATCAATTTAGAAAAACCGAGTACTTCTTTTGTGGCTCCTTTATAGTTAATAATATACTTAGGGTTTTTATGGCTAAATTCTTCTAAACTGAATTTAAAACCACAATGTTCTAAGGCTTTTATTGTGTTTCCGTGAAACGCTGTAACTGCAGTACCGCTAGAAAAACTATTTCCAGTATCAATGCCAAAATATTCCATTGCATAATAAGCCCAAATTTGTGAAAACTGACTTCTTCTGGAATTATGGGTACAAATAAAATTGATATTTACATTGCCTTTTTCTTTGATTGTGTCGGCTATTTTATTTGCAATTTTTTCTAACAAGATTTCTCTATTATTAGCTAAATTTGTGTTCTTAATAGCTTTTTCAAATATATCTTTTACGTAGTTTTTTTGAATGGTTGTCATCAGCGCATACTCTTTCTTATTAAGAAACAAATATATAGAGTGATAGATAATCAAATGTTAATATATAATTAAGTAAAAATGAAACTTAAAATAGGCGATAACGTATTGATCAAGGATAGTGTAGGTAAGGGGAGTGTTGTTAAAATAGTACAAGACAAAGTTTTTGTGCTAGATGAACATGGTTTTGAAATTCCTTACCAGCAAGACCAGTTAATCTTAATAGAGATTGAGCAGTCTGAACTTAGCAAGTATTCTGATATAAATAACAAGATGCTTCGCCAGAAAGAGCATTTGGTTGAATCTCCTAAAAGAAGTTCAAAAAAATCAAAACAAGAAAAATACGGGGTTGTAATGGAGGTAGATTTACATATAGAAAAACTGGTAAAGTCTATTTCGGGCATGCAAAACGCAGATATTTTAAACAAACAATTAGATACTGCAAAGCACAAGGTTGAGTTTGCTATTAAAAATAGAATTCCTAAAATAGTATTTATTCATGGGGTTGGAGAAGGCGTTTTAAGGGAAGAGTTGTATAGAATGTTTAATAGATATTCGCTTAGATATGAAGATGCATCTTATCAAAAATATGGATTGGGAGCTACAGAGGTTTCGTTTTAAATAAAAAAGAGCTTACTATTAATAGTAAGCTCTTCTTATTTGGGTAAGTATGTTATTAACTAGCTTAATTTTAACTCAGTAATAACATCTTGTATTTTTTGATCTAGTTTAGCTTCAGCCTCTACAGCCTCGTCTATACTGTTTAATTCTCCTTTAACACCAAAGTAGAACTTAATTTTTGGTTCTGTACCACTAGGTCTTACACAAACTTTAGTTCCGTCTTCTGTATGGTAAATTAATACATTAGATTTAGGCATGTCAATTGCAGTTTCTTCACCGGTAAGAACGTTTTTCTTTATAGAAGATTGGTAATCGCAAATGTATGCAACTTTAGAACCTACAATTTCTTTCATTGGGTTCTCTCTAAAATCAACTAACATTTGTTGAATTTGAGCAGCTCCATCCATCCCTTTCTTAGTGATAGAGATTAAAGATTCTTTGTAGAATCCGTGTTTAGCGTAAATGTCTAATAATTTTTTGTACAAAGTAGTTCCTTCTGCTTTTGCATGGGCAACCATTTCACAAGCTAATAAACAAGAAGTAACAGCATCTTTATCACGTACAAAGTCACCAATCATATAACCGTAACTTTCTTCACCACCTCCAATAAATTCTTTGGTAGGGAAGTCTGCAATAGATTTTCCAATCCATTTAAAACCAGTTAAAGTAATAACCGTTTCTAAACCATAGTAGTCTGCCAATGTTTTTAACATTTCTGTAGATACAATAGTTGTAGCTATAAATTGGTTGTCTTTTAGTCCTCCGTTTTTCTTCTTTTGTTG
The DNA here is from genome assembly GCF_054182685.1 of Wenyingzhuangia sp. IMCC45574. Lineage (NCBI taxonomy): Bacteria > Pseudomonadati > Bacteroidota > Flavobacteriia > Flavobacteriales > Flavobacteriaceae > Wenyingzhuangia > Wenyingzhuangia sp. IMCC45574. The sequence continues at coordinate 3,392,331 of NZ_CM135169.1, forward strand.
AATTAAGAAGTCGGTCATTAAAATCATGGTTTGGTTACCATTCAACAACTTCATGTTTCCGTCTAAATCTCTTACAGCAATACCTAAACGGTCACTGTCAGGATCTGTTCCCATTAAAATATCAGCTCCAATTTCGTTAGCCATGTTGGTAGCCATTTCTAAAGCTTCTGTTTCTTCTGGGTTTGGAGACTTAACTGTAGGGAAGTTTCCGTTTGGTTCTTCTTGTTCTTTAACAATGTTAACATCGCTAAATCCTGCTTTTTTTAATACAGCTGGTACAGACATTACAGAAGTTCCGTGTAAAGGAGTAAAGACAATTTTTACATCTTTACGGTCTTTAGTTCCATCTACAAATGCTCCGTGTTTAACAGAAGCTGTATGGAAAGCATTGTCTACTTCTTCTCCAATATATGTTAATAAGTCGTCATTTGCTTCAAACTTAATATCTTCAAAGTTTACTTTGTTTACATCGTCAATTACCATTCCATCTGTAGGAGGTGTAATTTGACATCCGTCAGATCCGTATACTTTATAACCATTGTACTCAGGTGGGTTGTGAGAGGCTGTTAATACAATACCTGCATCACATCCTAAGTAACGTACCGCAAAAGATAATTCTGGAGTGGTTCTTAAGTCATCAAATAAGAAAACTTTAATTCCGTTTGCTGTAAATACATCTGCAACTATTTTTGCAAATTCTTTACTATTGTTACGGCAGTCATACGCGATAACTGCTTTTAATTCATCTTTAGTAGTGTTGTTTGCTAATAAAAAATTAGACAAACCTTGAGTAGCTTTACCAATAGTATATTTGTTAATTCTATTAGTACCAGCACCCATTACCCCACGCATTCCTCCGGTTCCAAACTCCATGTTTTTATAGAAACGGTCTGTTAATTCTTCAGGGTTGTTGTCTATTAAATCTTGAATTTCATTTTGAGTTTCAGCGTCAAAAGTTGGTGTCAACCATAGCTTTGATGCTTCAATAATTTCTGGATTTACCATAGTATTAATCGATATAGGTTATTGGTTTTGTTAAAGCGTAAATATATATAATATCAATTTATATTTCTTTTTCTGTATAATATAAATGTGTTATTTTTCTGTTTTTTAAAATCATCTCTCCTATAAACCCTGCAATAAACAACTGTGTTCCAAGTATCATAGAGGTTAATGCAATGTAAAAAAGAGGGGTGTCTGTAATTAATTTTGCTGGTTGGTGGTAATAGAAAACGGTAATCAGTTTTTCAGTTCCTAGATAAAAAGCAACTCCTAAACCAATTAAAAACATAAAAGTTCCTATCAAGCCAAAAAGGTGCATGGGTCTTTTTCCAAATTTAGATAAAAACCATAGTGTAATTAGATCTAAAAAACCATTGGTAAAACGATCGATACCAAATTTGGTAACTCCATGTTTTCTTGCTTGATGCTGTACTGCTTTTTCACCAATTTTTGTGAAACCAACGTTTTTAGCCAATATTGGGATGTAACGGTGCATTTCTCCTGTTACATCTATATTTTTAATGACTTGTTTTTGGTAAGCTTTTAAACCACAGTTAAAATCATTTAATTCTATACCAGATGTTTTTCTGGCAGCCCAGTTAAACAGCTTAGAAGGAATGTTTTTACGGATTTTAGAATCGTAACGTTTCTTTTTCCATCCACTTACAATATGAAAACCTTCTTGCGTAACCATGTTGTACAATCCCGGAATTTCTTCTGGGCTGTCTTGCAAGTCAGCATCCATGGTAATAATAACGTCTCCTTCGGCTTTCTTAAATCCTGCATTTAGTCCTTGCGACTTTCCAAAGTTTTTTAAGAACTTAATACCTTTTACATTGCTGTCTTCTTGTTGTAATTGCCTAATTACCTCCCAAGATTCGTCAGTACTCCCATCGTCAACAAAAACAATTTCGTAACTGTAATTGTTTTGCTTCATTACAGAAACAATCCAACGGTGTAATTCCGGTAAAGACTCAGCCTCGTTTAGTAAAGGTATAACAACGGAAATCTGCATGGAGAATTATTTATTTCTAACAAATATAGCAGTAATTACTGCTGTTAAGAAACCTATAAATAAGTTTACTGCTAAACTAAATAATATGGTACCAGGAATAAAAGCATTGTTTGCTAACTGAATCGCATTTTTTAGATCTTCTTCTTTGTCTATTGTTCCACTTGCAATTAAACGTTCTCTGTTCATTTCTTCGAATTTAGCCAAGGTATCTGGCTCAATATTGTAGATAAATAAAAGAGAGTAAACAATGTAAACAAAGGCAGTTAAGAACCCAATAACAAGCCCCGGTTTTATAACGTGACCAAAACTTTCAAAACTACTGTGTTTGCTTAAATATATAATTGCAAAAACAATTACTGCTACAGGAATTAGAAGGCCTAAAGCAGAAAAAATAGAGGTTTGTTCTCCTAAATAAGGATTATTACCTGTTACTGCATATATGATAAGTTGGTTTAAAACGATTAAAAAACCAGAAATCAATCCGAACTTTAAGACGGGTTTGGTACTAAAAAATGAATTCATTAATAAAAAGATGATATTATTTTGAAGGCAAATATAACCAAATATTGTGCTAAAACACCCTGTTACAATAAGATGAATTGAATGTAAAAAAATGATGTGCTAAATGTTGTGAGAATTCTATTAAGGTTGTACATTTGCAGCCGGCAAGTCCTACACGACTAGCTCCCTTGGAATCCCCCAGGGCGGGAACGCAGCAAGGGTACTTGGTTGTAGCGGTGCGATGTAGGTCGCTTGCCTTTTTTTATTCTTGAAAAATAGAAGTTTATCTATATAAAGTCCATTAGTTTTTAACTAATGGATTTTGTGTTTTTAAGAGAATAAGTGACGGAACTTTTTAGGAAGTTCTTTTTCTACATGTAGTGTTTCTTTGGTGTACGGATGTAGAAACTCTAAAGAAAAAGCATGTAAGTAAAGCCCTTTACCTTTTAATATTTTTCCTTCTATACCATAGGTAGTATCTCCTAGTATAGGAGTGCCTAAGTGTGCACAGTGAATTCTTAACTGATGTGTTCTACCTGTTTTAGGACTAAACTCTACTAAATTTAAAAATTCATATTTTTCAGAAGGTATAGACTGTAAAACTCGGTATTCAGAAATACTTTCTTTTTCATCAATAGGGAAATTTACGGTTCCCTCTAGTGGCATTTTACCTTGTGTAACGGCTAGGTAGTTTTTTTGAATCGTTTTATTTTCAAATAACCTTCCCAACTCTCTAATACTATCTGCGGTTTTACCAATTAACAACAGTCCGCTCGTAGCAAAATCTAATCTGTGTACAGGTTGCGGTTTTACTACATTGGCCTGAGAACTGGGTTTTAAATTAAATTCTAATGCGTTGGTTACTGTTTTGGCTTTGTTTCCGCTAACTAATAAGCCAGCTGGTTTGTATATAACCGCTAAATAATCATCTTCAAAAAGAACATCTAATTTTAAATCTATATTTCTTTTGATAAGATTTTCATCTTCTAATAGTTCTATAAGTTCATCACCAGAAATAAATTGACCAGAAACCCCACGTTTACCATCCACTAGAACTAAGCCTTTTTTAATCGCTTTTTTAATTCCAGCTTTACTTGGGATACTAGCAAAAATACCCACAGCGTAATCGGACAAACGTTGAGGTTGTAAAGTATTTAATGCTTTGTGAGATTCTATGACTTTCATGAATGACGAAACTACTACATTTAGAGCAAATATGTGAACGTAATTTTTTAATTATTACAGGATAGGTTGTATATTTGCGACCTAATTTTCGACAACACAGTCAAATAAACAAGATTATGTCTGATATTACAGTAAAAATTAAAGATAGAGAAGGAGTTGTTCACGAGTTACAAGCCCCTACAGATATGGCTATGAACTTAATGGAACTTTGTAAGGCTTATGAGTTGCCAGTAGAAGGAACTTGTGGAGGTATGGCAATGTGTGCTTCTTGTCAGTGTTATGTATTGTCAGATCATCAATTACCCGAAATGCAAGATGCTGAGGAAGATATGTTAGATCAGGCATTTTATGTAGAGGATAACTCTCGTTTGGGATGTCAAATTCCTATTACAGAGGAGTTAGATGGATTAGAAATTGAATTGGCTCCTGAATCGGAAGTTTAATTTACAGAACAAATAAATTTAGAAGTCCTCCTTAATTGAGTTTAAGGAGGACTTTTTGTATCTTTGCAAGCCTTTAAATTGAGTTTAAAATCAGAAGATTATGGTGAAAATTGGTGATATTGAGTTAGGAGAGTTTCCTTTATTGTTGGCTCCAATGGAAGATGTTAGTGATCCTCCCTTTAGAGCTTTGTGTAAAGAACAAGGTGCAGACGTTGTGTATACAGAGTTTATTTCTTCTGAAGGACTGATTAGAGATGCAGCCAAAAGTGTTAAGAAACTAGATATTTACGAAAAAGAACGTCCTGTTGGAATTCAGATTTTTGGTGCCAACTTGGAGTCTATGTTGCGTACTGTAGAAATTGTAGAAGCTTCTAAGCCAGATATTATTGATATTAATTTTGGGTGTCCTGTAAAGAAAGTAGTAAGCCGTGGAGCTGGTGCTGGAATTTTAAAGGATGTAGATTTAATGGTAAAGTTAACCGATGCCATGGTGAAACATACCAGCTTACCTGTTACGGTAAAAACTCGTTTAGGATGGGACGAAAGTTCTATAATGATAGAAGAAGTAGCAGAGCGTTTGCAAGATGTAGGTTGTGCTGCAATCTCTATTCATGGTAGAACGCGTGCGCAAATGTATAAAGGAGATGCAGACTGGACTCGTATTTCTGCGGTTAAAAACAACCCAAGAATGCACATTCCTGTATTTGGGAACGGAGATGTAAATACTCCAGAACGTGCAGTAGAAATGCGCGATGATTATGGGTTAGATGGTTGTATGATTGGTCGTGCGAGTATTGGAAATCCTTGGTTTTTTAAAGAGGTAAAACACTTTATTGCTACTGGAGAACATTTGCCTTCTGCTTCTGTTGCAGATAGGGTAGAGGTGGCTCGTAGACATTTACAAATGGAGATTGATTGGAAAGGAAGCGAACGTCAGGCAGTAATGGAAACCCGTCGTCACTATGCAAACTACTTTAAGGGAATTCGTGATGTAAAAGAATATAGAAATCGTTTGGTAACCGAAGATACTGCTGCAGGTGTTTTTGGAGTGATGGACGAAATCATAGAGCGTTTTGGGAACGTAGAGAATTTTATGCAACGTTAATATAGTATTGAGTAGTTAGTATAGAGTATTAAGTTTTTTAATTGAAATTAATAAACAAACCATGTGCTGACTACTTTGTACTACGTACTCAAAAGCTACTGCTTTTGCACAAACCTCTTAGAAATTCGACCGCTTGCTAACAAACTAGCCAGGGCTCCAAAAGTTACAATGGTAATGCAAACCACCCATACATTTTGCCATTCAAAAGCAACAGGATAGGCAATGCTTGGGTTTATCATAATTAGTTCTAATGATATTTGAGCTTGTACCGCTAAGTAACCTAATACTATTCCAACGAACATACCTATTAGGTTTAGTAAGAATCCGTAGAGTGCGAAAATTCGACGGACTTTTTTAATTGGAGCTCCAATATTTAACAGAGTTCTAATGTCTTTTTTCTTGTCTACAATTACCATAATAATGGTTCCACTGGTGTTAGATAATACCATCATAACCACTAATAAAGACACCAAGTAAGCAATTAGTTTTTCTGAGTTTAGGATTTTGTAAAAAGAGCTGTTGATTTCCTCGTTTCTTAAAATGTTAAAATCAGGAAATATACTTTTTAGGTAAGAGGTGGTTTTAGTTATATCATCTGAATTCATAACTTTTATATCAATATAGCTCACCTCGTTTTCTTTCTTGCCTAATAAAGTTTGGCTTAGACTTAATGGTGTGTATATGTATTTGCTATCTTCTTCGTTAGGAGCAGATAATACACCTATTAGTTGTGGGAGTACTTTTCTAAAGGCATTTTTAGGATTATTGATATACCCTTTTCCTGTTTTTGGCACATAAGTATCTAGTCGATCTGTGTATACATTTAAGTCTAGCTGACGATACATGGTGTAGCTAACAATACAAGAATTAATGCTTTCTGGTGCAAACCATTCGCCAACAATTAGTAAGGAGTCTACAGGAATTACGCTATTAAAAAGCGAGTCTACCCCTTTTACAATAGCAATTTCTTCTTTCTCTTTATTTTTAAAAAAAGCACGTTCCTCTAGTATTTGTGAGTACACAATTTCCGAAGGACTTTGTTCTAGTTGTGTTAGTAGGTCTTTTGTTACCTCAAAAGTTTTTCCTTTTGTAGGTTGAATTCGTATGTCTGGTGTATTAGTTTCTAATACAGTTAAACTGTAATCTTTAATTCCAGAAAAAACCGACAATACAATAAACAATGCCATGGTTCCCGCTACTACTCCCAAACAAGCTAAAATTGTAACAATGTTTATAATGTTGTTACCACTTTTAGACTTAATGTATCGTTGCGCAATATATAAAGGAAACTTCAAAAGGAGTGTAGGTTAAGATTTTTTACGTTTGTCTAAAATCTCAGGATTCTCAATAGGGTTTTTATCTTTCCCTTGTAAAGAATTGTCTATATCTTCTATATAGTCCAAAGTATCGTCACCATAAAACAATAAGTTGGGCATACGTCTTAGTTGGTGTTTGGTACGTTGTGCTAATTCATGGCGAATAGCAGGTGTATTAGTTGTTACTGCTTTAATAATGGTGTCTCTTTTATCCGAAGGGAATACACTTAAGTAAGCTTTTGCTTGTCCCAAATCTGCAGTTACTTGTACTTTAGAAACGGAAATAATTACCCCCATCATTCCATTTCTAGCATCGGCTTGTAATACCTCTGCTAAATCTTTCTGAATTACTCCTGCAATTTTCTTCTGTCTGTTAGATTCTTCCATGTTGCAAAGATACGATTTGCAATTAACAATTTGCAATGTACAATTGGCAATATCAACATTGTGCTATAGAATTTCTGCTTTCATTCTTAGGTTTGTCTTTTTCAAATAAATAGATGCACGAATCAACTAACAAACGGATGGATAAAGATTAAGAATTGTGTTAAGGTTTAAGCCTATAACCTACAACTTAAAGCTTGTTTGATAAAGCAAATGAAAATTGCATAGTTAATCGCTAAATACTACCTTGCAACACAAAATTAGGAAAGACGTAAACATGTCCAAATCTTTTGAAAAATACCAAAAAAGACGTTTAAAAGCTTCGTACTTATCTGTAGTACTTAGTATTACGTTGGTATTAATGTTGGTTGGTTTTTTAGGTCTAACCGTTTTAAAGTACAATCGTTTAAGTGGTTATTTTAAAGAGAAGGTATCTGTGACCTTGTTTCTTAAGAACAATTTAAAAGCCACAGATAAAAAAGGGTTGGAGGCCTTCTTGCAAAAGAAAGAATATATCAATACCATCAATTTTGTATCAAAAGAGCAAGCAGCAAAAGATTTTAGCAAAGAGATAGGCGAGGACTTTTTAACTTTTTTAGGAGACAATCCATTAAAGAGCTTTTACGAAATTAAGCTAAAAGCAGACTTTGTAAGTCCAGCAAAGTTAATTTACATTACAAGAGAACTAGAAGAAAATGCTTTTATAACCGAGGCAGCTTACGATGCTCCTTTGGTAGATTTGTTAACCAAAAATATTAAGGCAATAGGATTTTGGTTGTTTGTAGGAGCTTCTGTACTTGCTTTTATCGCTATTTTATTGCTTAATAGTTCTATTAGATTGTCAATATACTCAAAGAGATTTACGATAAAAACCATGCAAATGGTGGGAGCTACCAAATCATTTATTCGCAAGCCTTTTATATGGGCAAGTGTGCGTTTAGGATTGATAGGAGCTTTTTTAGCATCGGCAATTATTTTAGGCTTGTGTTATAAGGTAGATCGTAAGTTACCTGCTTTGGCACTGTTAGAAGATATTGAAGTATTGTCGATTGTTATTGGCGGAGTTTTTGTGGTAGCCTTTGTAATTACCGCGTTTAGTTCGTTTTTAGCAACGCAACGTTTTTTAAGGTTAAAAACCGATCAACTTTATATATAAGATATGAAAGGAAAATTTGCACAAGACTTTGTGTTTGGAAAAAGAAACTATCAATTAATGATTATAGGGTTGATAGTAATTGCTGTGGGATTTGTTTTAATGTCTGGTGGTGGATCTGATGATCCAGAGGTGTTTAATGAAGCAATGTATAATTTTAGAAGAATTCGTATTGCACCTACTTTAGTGTTAATAGGATTTGGAATAGAAATCTGGGCAATTTTAGCAAAACCAACCAAATAAAGAAATAAATCAACAATCAACATGGGAATTATTCAAGCAATTATTTTAGGGATTATTCAGGGATTAACTGAATTTTTACCTGTATCATCTAGTGGACATTTAGAGCTAGCAAAGTTTATTTTAGGCGATACTTCTGTTCCAGAAGAGAGTTTAACTTATACGGTAGTTTTACACTTTGCAACGGCGTTAAGTACCATTGTAATTTTTAGAAAAGATATTGGTCAAATTTTAAAAGGTTTGTTTCAGTTTAAGAACAATGACGAGTTCTGGTTTTGCGTAAAAATTGTATTGTCTATGATTCCAGCAGTGGTTGTAGGGTTGTTATTTGAAAAACAATTGGAAGCATTTTTTGGAGGAAATATTCTATTTGTAGGGTTTATGTTAATTGTTACTGCAGTTCTTTTATTATTTGCAGATAAGGCTAAAACTACGGATAAAGATGTTTCTGTAGGAGGATCTATTATTGTAGGGATTTCGCAGGCAATAGCTATGTTACCAGGTATTTCTCGTTCTGGTGCTACTATTTCTACCTCGGTATTATTGGGGATTGATAGAAGCAAAGCAGCAAGATTTTCTTTTCTAATGGTAATTCCATTGATCTTTGGAAAGATTGCAAAAGATATTTTAGGAGGAGATATTCATTTTACAACTGAAGAAGCTATCCCTATGGGAGCTGGTTTTGTTGCTGCTTTTTTAGCGGGATTACTAGCTTGTCAGTGGATGATTGCTTTGGTAAGAAAAAGTAAACTAATTTATTTTTCAATTTACTGTGCTATTGTAGGGGTTATTGCTATTGTGTATACATACGCAAAGTAGAGATTGGGAAGAATATTATTTATTATTTCAGCCACAACTTATTAGCCATTTAGGTCATCTAGCGGAGTTAAGATGCGTTATAATGGATAAATAAAGGCTAAATTATATTTTAAATCAAACTAGATGAAAACACTAGAGGAGTATAAGGATGGGCAGGTGTTGTTGATAGACAAACCTCTACACTGGACATCATTTCAGGTTGTAAATAAGCTTCGTTGGGTAATAAAGCAACACTTTGGTATAAAAAACATAAAAGTAGGACATGCAGGTACTTTAGATCCTTTAGCTACAGGCTTGTTAATTTTATGTACTGGTAAGTTTACCAAGAAAATAGAAACTTATCAAGCACAACATAAAGAGTATACAGGTACTATTACTTTGGGAGCTACCACACCAAGTTACGATTTAGAAACAGAGGTAGATAAGACCTATCCAACAGAACATATTACGGAGGAGTTAATATACGAAACAACGAAACAGTTTGTAGGAGAGATAGATCAAACCCCCCCCATTTTTTCGGCTATTAAAAAAGAAGGAAAACGTTTGTATGAGTTAGCCAGAGAAGGAAAAACTACAGAAATAAAATCTAGAAAAGTTACGATTTCAGAATTTGAGATTACCAAAATAGATGGACTCAATGTGGAGTTTAGAGTAGCTTGTAGTAAAGGAACGTATATCCGATCGCTAGCTTACGATTTTGGCTTGGCTTTAAATTCGGGTTCACACTTATCAGCTTTACGAAGAACTAAAATTGGAGATTTTAGTGTTGATGACGGCATCTCAGTTACTGAATTTTTAGAAGATTTTGGGCTAGTTTCTGAAGAGAAATAAAATATTTAAAATTGAAACATTATACAGAGAGTCATACTATAGTATGACTCTTTTTTTGTTTTAAAAGTTATATTTGAGAAACCAAAAAAATACTATGAAACCAATAACAATTCTATTTACATTCTTTTTTAGCGTGGCAATATTAGGTCAAGATTTAGCAGTTAAAAGAATAGTTGAGTATCCTGACGTTTATAAAAAGACAAAGAAAGTCTATACCGTTTTAGAAAAACATGATAGAACCAGACATGGTGACTATAAAGAGTATTACAAAAGAGATTTAGTGGTTTCTGGAGTGTATGAATATGGTCAGAAAACAGGGAGTTGGATATATAAAGATCCCGAAGGAGATTATTTACAAAAGGGAAGTTTTAAAAAAGGGAAGGAGTCTGGAAAGTGGGAGAAATATTATAAAGGGAATCTAATTGGTGAGGTTTTGTATAATGATAATGGGGTAGTAATTGAGTCTAAGTATTATGATATTGATGGCAATGTAACAGGGGATTATTACTACGATGAGTTTCTTAAGATTGGTAAGGGGTATCGAGAATATTTAAATGGAGCAAAAGTTGAGTACATGAACTATGGAGAAGATAAAGTGAACCATGGAGATATTAAAGTATTTTATCCGAATGGGTTCTTATTACAAGAAAAAAAATATAACAAAGGAAAGCTATTTTGGGTATCTAATATTTATAAGAATGATGGCACTGTAGCTAGAAAAGTTGTTTTGAATAACGGAAAAGGTCAAGACATAGACTTTTTTATAGATGAGCTTATATGTAAAGGTGAGTTTATAGGTAAAACGGTAACTACTTATAAGGATAGTATTCCTAATGGTAGATTTTTGGAGTACAATAAAGAAGGAGATTTAAGAAGCATGGGCTACTTATTTAAAAGTGAAAAGGTTGGTGATTGGAAAGTGTGGTCTAGTAAAAAAAAGCAATTAGTAGGAAAAAAATATAAAAAGTTAACGCAAGAAAAGATAGATAAGAATTATACAGAAAGAGCACTGCCCTATATTAATGGAACTAATTTAAAGCCTGTTTTATTAATGCAGAATAGAAAGGAGAAGAAAGGAAATAAATTCCATAAAAAAGAGTTTAGCGCTACGCTAAATAAGTTCTTTGCTAAAAATGTTGACACAAAATATCTGGCTAGTTTGTTAGATTCTTCAAATTCATCACAGGTTCATAGGGTTGCATGTATATTTAAAATAAATGTCTATGGAGAGGTAGATGATGTAAAAGTAAGAGCTAAAAAAAATCAAAAATTAGTTAAAAGATATGTTACAGGGGTTTTAAATAAGGCACCAACTTTTATACCTGCTCATGTAGATTATAGGTTTGTAAATTTAAAATTTAGTTTACCAATTGTTTTTAGAGTTGAATAATAAAAAGGAAATATGAAAAAAATAATAAGTTTAGGTTTGGTATTGTGTTCTTTTGTTGTTTTTTCACAAGATTTAGATACAGAAAAAGTAGTTAAGAAAATCAAAGGTTTTAAAACATTCTATTGTACCAAGTATCTTCTGCCGGTAGCTCCCAGTCTGACTCTAATTCTTCTTTGGTGTTGATGAGGTTGTTAAAAACAATGGTATTGGCTGTAACACTTTTGTTTTTAATGAGTTTTTTAAACTCTTTAACTTCTTTGTATTGAACATGCTCTCCTTGTTTAAAGCAAACATTTAGTTTGTCTAACAGTTCAATGTTGTGCGTAGACTGTAGTTTAAAAATAAAAGAAACCAACTCATCAATTAAAGAAGTAGTTACTGGTTTTTCTGGGTTGATACCAATAATAATAAACCTTTGATAGTCAATTTTAAAGCTAGCTTTAATACTGTTGTTAGTAGTCCAATTTTGCATAAATTCTTCAACCTCTTTTTGGATTTGAATTAACAAATCGGGGTAGAATTTTTTGTTGCTAGGATATAAAAAAATCTTAGCGTTATTTTCTAGCTGATCAAAGTCTACTAACATACCTGTTTTGGTTTAGCCACAAATATATTAGCAATCTGCAAAATATGGGTAATTATTTGTCAAAAAGTACGGTTTCGTTTTTTATAACAATATTTATCATTAATACTTTTAGATCATTTAGTGTATCTACTCCTTTATTTTTGTTGTACCATATTTGTAATTGCTCTTTAAACTCGGTAGTAAGACCTCCGTGTTCTCTTTTAAAATCGTTCACCTTTTTTGTAGCTGTAGTTGGTCTAGGCCCCCAGTCTCCAACAACTTTACCTTGTTCGTTTAAGATAATTAACCTTGGAATGGCAGCATTACCATTGGTTAAAAAATAATTCATTAACGTTGAGTTTTCATCTCTAAAAGCAACTTTTAGATCAATATTGGGGGTTTGTTCGGCAATTTTGTGCATTACGGGCATTGTTTGTGCTGCATCTCCGCACCAGCTTTCGGTTAAGACCAACCAAGTATATTTTTCATTTATACTGTGAATTGTTTTTAAAGAATCATCATCTATCGTAAGCGTTTTATTCAAACGTTTCATTCTAGATTGGTTTAGTTTTGTGTATTTCACCATTTCTTCGGATTGGTCAGTTCCAGAGCTGCTTTTAGTTTCTACAAAGGCTAGCATTTTTTCTTGATACTCATTGTAACTAAAAGAATTTCTTAAAGTACTGTAAATGGCATCTGATAAATTCGGCATAGTTTTAGTTTTTAACATACTTTTAGACGCAAGATTTTTTGTTGCTTACATAAAATCACTAAAGAATCTTACTATATTTGATCCTATGAAAAAAATAATATTTTACACCTTGTTAATGAGTGTTTTAGCGGCTTGTGAGACTGATAAAAAAGTTTCAATCTCTGAAGAAAATACTCAAGAACAGAAAAAATATTCGAATCCTAAAGATGAATTTGTGCAATTTGATACCTTAAAGGCAGAAGCAGTGGTCTACAAAGATTCTATTGCGAATTGGAAAGGTTATCATAAGGTGGTGGAAACTCTGGAGAAATTAAAAAATAATACTCCTAACGAAGCTTTAAATATATCGGAAGAATTGGTAGACAATGTAAAATTGATGAAAGATTCTATTACCGTAACTCAACTAAAGATAAGAGGTGTTAGAGCAAGATTAAATGCATTGTATAATCAATCTCTAAGGTTAAAGGAGATGAAGAATATTCCTGCAATTACAATTCCAGAAGTAAAAAAACAAACACAGGGTCTATTTGTTATTTTTAGAATGATAAATAGAAAAATAGATGCTGTATACAAACAAATAGATTTTGAAAATGAATTGGTAAAAGAGAATTTTGTTTTTTCTAAACTCGATTCAATTCAATAGAGTAGAGTGCATTGTTTTTAACTAAACAAATCAACATCTACATATCATATTTTTCTAAAGCCTCGAAAATAAGATGAGACTCGTAGCCTTTACGAAGTAAAAAATCTACTACTTTTTTCTTTTTCTTAAAGAAGTTAGGCTCCTTGGTGTTTTGCCATTTTTGTTCGCTAAGATTTGCAAGCGTATCGAAGTAGTCTGAAGTGTCTATTTCTTTTAAAGCAGTTCTAATATTGTACTCCGAAATGTTTCGTAATTTTAGTTCTTGCGTTATTCTAACCTTACCGTATTTTTTAATTCTAAATTTTCCTCTTGCAAAGCTTTGGGCAAAACGTTCTTCGTTTAAAAAGTTGTGTTCCATTAAGTGCAGTAAAATAACTTCGCACGCTTTTGGAATCATATTCATTTTACGTAGTTTATCTTCTACTTCTTTATGACAACGATCTTGGTAAACGCAATAGTTCTCTAAAGCTCTTTTGGCTTCTTCTACAGTATATGTTTTTTGTGATTTTTTTTGTAGCATTGTTACAAAAGTAAGAAGCCTGTTTGTATGTACAAACAGGCTTCTTACTTTTAATTATTTAATATTTAGAACTTATAGGCTAAACCAATATTAAAGAAGTTGTTCTTTATACTTGCATCTTCACTACCAGTGTACGAATTGTTTAACTGAAAACTATAGGTAAGATCAGCAGATAAGTTTTCGCTTATTTCATATCCAGCTCCTACTGTCAAATTTATACCAAAGTTTGTGTAATCATCTTCTGATTCTTCTAAGATATAGTTGATTTGAGGACCTACAGCAGCATAAACTGATTCTGCTAAATAATATTTTGCCAAAATTGGAAGTTGTAAAACCTTAAATGTCTCATCTTCACCATCAATGTCTTCAAAACTATAACTAGAGAACAATAAGCTAGGCTGAATGCGTAAAGTTTCACTCGAAGTTATTTCTGTAAATAACCCAATAAAAAAACCAGATTCATCTGCACTAATATCAAAACCATCACTTTCAAATTTTTGAGTAATACTGGAATAACCAGCAGTAATTCCAAATTTAGAATCTTGTCCTTTTGCAGTGCTAATACCTAGTACAGCAACTACTACTAATAATAGAATTTTTTTCATAAGACGAAGCTAATATTTCAAAGTTAACTTTAGGTTATACTGTAAATAAAATAGCCTGTGAAAATACACAGGCTGCTTTATTTTGAATTCTATAATTAATTAGTTCTTAATTCTCACTTTTAATTTATGCAACAAGTAGAAAACTATTGGTACAATTACTAAGGTAAGGAAAGTCGCAAAGGTCAATCCAAAGATTACTGTCCATGCTAAAGGCCCCCAGAATATAACGTTGTCTCCACCTACATAAATATGTGCATCTCCTTCGTTAAATAATCCGAAGAAATCTATATTAATACCCTGTGCTAAAGGAATTAAACCAATTACGGTAGTAATAGCGGTTAAGATTACAGGTCTTAAACGTGCTTTACCTCCTTTTACAATAGCTTCGTAAGCATCTGCCACACTAATAACCTTTCCTTCGGGTAATGCTAACTCTTCAGCACGTCTGTCAAACAATAACTGTGTGTAGTCTAATAATACCACACCGTTGTTTACTACAATACCAGCGAGCGAAATAATTCCCATCATAGTCATCATAATTACAAAGTTCATTCCAGCTCCAATCAATCCAAAGAATACACCTGTAAAACTTAAGAAAATAGCGAACATAATAATTCCTGGTTTGGTAACCGAATTGAATTGGAATACCAAGATAAACGCAATCAATCCTAGTCCAGTAAACAAGGCTCCCATTAAAAAGGCCATTTGTTTGTTTTGCTCTTCAATTTGTCCTGTAAAATCAAATGTTACGCTTTTAGGAGCATCAAAATCTGCCATTTCTGCTACAATTTGTTTTACTACCGCTCCAGCATCTGTAAAACCAGGGGCTAAAGCAGAGTATACTGTAACAGTTCTTTTTCCATTTTTGTGCTTAATAGCACTAAACGAAGAAGTGTTTTTCTTTGTAATAACAGCAGAAATAGGTACTTCTTTTAATTGTCCGTCTATCTGACTACGGAAAATAATGTTTTGATTAAAGATAGCGCTCGTGTTGGTTTTATCTTCTTCTTTAAAACGAACATAAATATCGTAATCTTCACCATTTTCTTTATAAACGCCTCCTTTTTCTCCAAAGATAGATCTACGTAATTGGTTGGCAACCATTCCTACAGGCACTCCTAAAGCACCAGATTTTTTACGGTCAACCACTACTTCTAAAGCTGGCTTTTGTTTGTTTACGTCTACTTTAAGCTCATCAACACCCGGAACATTTTTTTCTGCAATAAATAATTGCATTTTATTCGCAACGGCAATTAACTCATCATAATCGTCTCCCTGAATTTCTATGTTGATAGGATATCCTGCAGGAGGTCCTACTGCTTCTTTTTCCACAGATATAGATAGTCCAGGATACTTACCTTTTAAGGCTTCTTGTACCTTGATACGTAATTCTTCTGAATCTAATCCATTACGGTATTTAAACTGTCTCATAGAAGCGGTAATTTTACCTCTATGCGGCATGTCTGGACTTCCACTGTCTGTTTGTGGATTTCCTGCTCCCATACCTACTTGAGATACAGCAGATTCTACCATAAAGTTTTCTCCGTCTTTAAAATACATTTCGTTGTTTAGTACTTTATAGACGTCTTTTTCAACTTTTTTGGTAATGGCATTTGTTTTTTCAATATCTGTTCCTTGTGGGTATTGTAAATACACAATAATTTGGTTAGGTGTGTTGTCTGGGAAGAACTCAACCTTAGTTCTACCAGATTCTACAGAGGCACCAAAGAATGCAAAAGAAGCAACTAACAATATAATAGTTCCAATTACAAATACATAAGGTCTCCATGAATTCAACGCAAAACGTAAGAACTTCTCGTAGAAATTTTCAAAACCAACCAATACAACATTTTGGAACCAAGTAGCTAATTTTTTTATTCCGTATTTGTAAGCCCAGAATAATACAATTGTAACTAACATTACACTTCCTAATCCTCTATAAGCACCTCCAAATAGTAAAATAGGAATTCCTAAAACAGCCAGTATAATAGTTAGTCTTACCAGTTGTTTTACGCTTAGTATTTTCTGATCGATATTCATAAACTGAGATACCAATACCGAGTTAAAGAATAGGGCTACAAATAAAGAAGATCCTAATACAATAGATAAAGTAAGCGGGAAGTAAATCATAAACTGCCCCATTACACCTGGCCATAAACCTAAGGGTACAAAGGCAGCTACAGTGGTTAAGGTAGAAATAATAATAGGACCTGCAATTTCACCAATACCTTTTTTGGCAGCTTCTAGGCGATTCATTCCTTCTTCTTCCATTAAACGATATACGTTTTCTACTACTACAATACCGTTATCTACCAACATTCCTAGTCCCATAATCATTCCAAAAAGAATCATAGTGTTCATGGTATATCCTAATGCTTCAATCAACATAAAAGACATAAACATAGACATAGGAATAGCAAAACCTACAAATAGTGCGTTACGGAATCCTAAGAAGAACATTAATACGGTAACTACTAATAAAATACCAAAGATGATATTGTTTACGAGTTCGTCTACTTGATTTAATGTCTTAGAAGACATGTCGTTAGATATAGATACTTTTAAATCTTTGGGTAGTAGGTTTTTTTCAGCATACTTAATAGCTTCCTTTACCTGATCGGTAGCAGCCACCATATTTTTACCACTACGTTTTTTAACGTCCATCATAACTACATTGTGTCCCCACTCGCGTGCATATGTAGTCTTTTCTTTTTCTTGAAACTTAACTTCCGCTACATCGTTTAGGTAAACAATTCCACCTTGTTTTTTAACAACAAAGTTTTCTAATTCTTTAGGATCTTGAACTTCTCCTAAAACACGAATGGTTCTACGTTGTCCGCTAATAATTAAGTTACCAGCAGAAGTTGCTATATTTTCTTGGCGGATGGCGTTTAAGATATCATCAAAGCTTACTTTTGCGGCCATCATTTTATAAATGTCCACAGCAACTTCTACTTCTTTGTCTTGTGCACCACGAATATCTGCATCTTTAATTTCCTTAATTTCTTCAATTTTATCCTGAACCAATTCAGCATATTCTTTTAACTTTTCTACAGGGTAGTCTCCAGAAATACTTACGTTCATAATTGGAGTTTCCTCTGCAATGTTTAAGTCAAAAACAGCAGGATCTACTTTAGCTCCGTTAAATGTAGGCCAGTCTTCTCCTGCTTTTACAGCATCTACTTGGTCTTTTACTTTAACTTTTGCTTGTTCAACGGTTAATTTTTCATCAAACTCAATAATAATTACCCCCATACCTTCTTCAGATGTAGAGTTAATTTTATTTACGTTACTTATTCCCTCTAGTTTTTCTTCTAAAGGATCTACAATTAAACGTTCTATATCTTCTGCTGTATTACCTGGGTAAATTGCATTTACATATATTTTAACTTCTTTAATCTCTGGAAAGTCTTCACGAGGCAAACTATTGTAAGCAGACAAACCTAGAATAAAGATCAGTGCAATCAATACATAAATAGTGGTCGTGTTGTTTATAGCCCACGATGACAGCACAAATTCTTTTATGGTCTTTTTGTTGTTCATAATCTTGTTACTTTATGATAGAAACTTCTTGATTGTCTTTTACAGATCTTGCACCTTCGATAATAATCTCAGCACCTTCTGCCAATCCTTTTAAAATTTCAATGTTGTCTCCTTGTGTTTTTCCTGTTTCGATAAAGGTCTTTTTAGCAGTAGCCGTTTTTCCTTTTTTAGCAATTACATAGACGTACTTGTCGTTATGCTCGTTTTCCGAAATAATACTTTGTGGAATTAAAAAAGCATGTTCGTTGTGGTAATCGTTAATGTTTAATTTAACGGTCATGTTAGGTTTTGCATCCACTTCTTTAGGTACATTCATCTCTATTTTAAAGTTTCTACTAGCAGGGTTTATAAAGCTTCCAGTAGAGCTAACTGTTGTTGCTGCTGCTGTTCCTAGGATAGGAAACACTGCTTTTACGGTTTTTCCTTTGGTAACCGAAGTGATGTACGTTTCTGGGATTTGAGCCGTAATAGTCATGTTGTCTAAATTTACAATACGAGCAATAGGATTCTGTCCAGGGCTTACCAAAGAACCTTCATCTGTAATAATGTCGTCAATTGTTCCTGTAAAAGGAGCTCTAACATTTACTTTGTCTAATTGTGCTTTTATTTGTGCAACTTGATTTTTACTAGCTAAGTAGTTTGCTTTTGCTTGTAAGAACTGAATTTCAGAACCTATTTTCTGATTCCATAAACGCTCTTGTCTTTCAAAAGTAATGTTGGCTAAATCTGCCTGTGCTTCTGCTTGTGCTAGTTGGTTTTTTAAACCTGCATCGTCAATAATTGCAATCACTTGCCCTTTGCTTACTTTTTGTCCTTCTTTAACTAAAACTCTTTTTAAGTTTCCGCTAAATTCTGGTTGAATTAATAAGTTTTGTTTTGTTTCTACATTTCCTTGTACTTCAAAAGTGTGGTAAAAGTCCGTTACTTTAAGTTTAGTTGTAGAAACTAAGGCCAATTTCTTTACGGTATCTAATTTAGAAATAGCAGTTTCTAAGCTTTTAATTTCTTGTAATAAAGAAACTCTTTGAGTCTTGATAGCCTTTAAATCATTAGATTTTATAATGTCTTCTGTAGAAGTGGCTTTTGGTTGACAAGAAACGAGTATAACAACTGCTAGTCCTGTTAGTGTTAATATTTTTTTCATGATTTTATTGTTGTTTTATTTTGTTAAAGATTCTAGTTCAGCTTTTTTATTGATAAGATCTACCATGGCTTGTAAGTATTCATTTTGACTACTGTACAATTGCATTTGAGCCTGTCTTAACTCAAAACTAGTAGATACACCTTCTTTGTATTTAATGTTGTTTTTCTTTTCAATTCTTTCTGCTAAAGACAAGTTGTCTTTTTTGTTTGTTAATGTATTTTGTGCCAATTCTAAATCTGCCAAAGCATTTTTAACATCTAGGTTAATTTTAATTTTAGCATCTGTTAATTCGTTTTTAGCTTTATCCCAGTCTAAAAGTGTTTGTTTTCTTCTAGCTTTTCCTTGGAACGAAGTAAAAATTGGAAAGTCAATAGATAAACCTACTGTTCCTGTTGTAAACCACTGCTGATCGTAAAAATCTCCAAATTCTTGACCAATTCCTAAGGTTCCTATATTGGCAAATCCAGCAATACTAGGAAGTACTCTTGCCTGCTCGGCTTTGTATAGTAATCTTTTTGCTTCAACATTGTTTTCGGCAATTTTATAATCTATATTGTTTAAAATAGAGAAGTTTTTGGTAAGAGTAGGAGTGAATATTGCATCTTTAGTAAGAAGGTCTAAAGAGTCTGTAATGGTTAAGGTTTTGTTTTCTTCAATACCCAATAACATCTTTAACAAATCCTTAGAAAAGTCAGAGTACTGCTCTAATCTAGTTTTGTTGTTCTCTAAATTGTTTAATGTAATTTTTAGTTGTTCTAAATCTTCTTCTTCAACAAGACCATTTTCTAATAACTTGCTTGTTTCGTTAATAGTAAGGTTTAAACTTTTTATGTTTTTGTCTACAATGTTTAAACTTTCTTGGTTTAGTAGTACATTTCCATAAGTGTTTGTAACGGCTTTGATAATTTCTTTATCTGTTTTTTCTTTAGCATTTTCAGAAATCTCTAAGAAAACCTTTGCAGATTGTAACCCAACTAAATAAGTACCATCAAAAATTAATTGTGTTAAGGTTGCTGCAGGTTTAATTTGTTGTTTTGGGAAAATGAAAGCCAATAAGTTAGGTCCTTCCTCACTACCAGTAGCACTTAGTTCGTCTGGAAGTAATACATTGTTGGTGTATTCAATCTTACCATTAATTTGTGGAAGCCCTGCAGATATAGCTTCCCATTTTCTCCATTTAGCTCTTTTAATATCCAAATCGGCATTTTTAACCGATCTGTTGTGTGCAAGCGCATAATTAATAGCCTCTTGCAAAGAAAAAGAATTTTTTTCTTGCGCTTTTAGCTGCAAGGGAATTACAAAGTATGTAAGAATACATACAAGTAGAAAAAACGATTTTCTCATAGTGTTGTTATTTTATTTGGTTGTTTGTTATTGTATTTAGTATTTCTAATCCTTTATTTGTAGCAATGGCTCTAATGTGGTAATCTAGAACTAACTCCATTAGTTCTGTTTGTTTAAATGATTGTTTAGGAAAAATTTCTTCATCTTTTATTCCTACAATACCAACATAGTACATTCTAGATATAAATTGAATATCTATATTATTCCTATAGCTTCCAGAAGCAATTCCTTTTTCTATATTTCTAACAATACAGTCGTTAACAGCTGCTAGTTGTTTGGTTTTTAGGTTTTGATGTATTTCTGGGAAAAATTTTTGAAGTTGGTAAAAAGGAGAACTTTCTTCATTTTTTAATTTCTCAAGAACAAACCTCTTTACTTCAAATAGCTCTTCTATTGCATTTAGGTTTTGTTCACAAATTTCGTTGATACCACACTCAATATTTTCATGCATAAACAAGGTGGTTTCGTTTATCAAATCTGTTTTGTTACTAAAATGAGTGTAAATAGTTTTTTTAGAAATCCCTAAATCCTTAGATATGTCGTCCATAGTAACGCTCTTAAAACCATAGGTTAAGAACATTTCGTTGGCTTTGTTTAAAATTTTTTCTTTCATGTATTGATGAATTTCACAGCAAATATATGTAAAATGGAAACTAATAAAACATTAAAAGTTTCCTTGGTTTATTTTTTTAATCAATGTTAATAAGAATACTACATAAAGTAACAAAAGGAAACTTTAAGAAGCAAATTAGTTTCCTTAGCCTTTTTTAAAGTTTAAGTTAGGCTTTTGTAAAGTGCAAGTTTGTTATACATTTACCCTAAAATTTCATTTCATGGATTTATCAACTTACAGAGATTCTTTTTTATCTTTTTTAGAAGATCAGGTTCAAATTAAAGAGCCTTCAAATTTATATAAACCAGTAGATTATATATTAAAATTAGGGGGGAAAAGAATAAGACCTTTATTGGTTTTAATGAGTTTACATGCTTTTGGAAAAGATTTTAAAAAAGGATTAAATGCAGCAATGGCTGTTGAGGTGTTTCATAATTTTACCTTACTGCACGATGATATTATGGACGATGCTCCTTTAAGAAGAGGGAAAGAAACAGTTCATGAAAAATGGGATGTAAACACTGCTATATTGTCTGGTGATGCTATGATGATTATGGCAAACCAGTATTTAGAAGTTTATGAAGCTGGTATTTATAAGAAGTTGATGCAGTTGTTTCAAAAAACGGCTATTGAGGTTTGTGAAGGGCAACAATACGATGTAGATTTTGAAACTAGAAATGATGTTACAGTGGATGAATATATAGAGATGATTCGATTGAAGACATCTGTTTTGGTAGCAGCCGCATTAGAAATGGGAGCTATTATTGCAGAGGCTTCTAATAAGGAAGCCAAAGCTTTTTATCAATTTGGATTAAATCTTGGATTGGCTTTTCAATTACAAGATGATTATTTAGATGCTTTTGGAGATCCTAAAACTTTTGGTAAAAAGGTAGGAGGTGATATTGTAGAAAACAAAAAGACGTTTTTAGTATTAAAAGCAGAACAAGCCTTAAAAGGAGAAGATTTAGAATTGTTTACTAGTTATTACACCAAAGAAGGTGCAAACGAAGAAAAGAAGATTCATGACGTTAAACAATTGTTCGAAAAATCTGGAGCTGTAACGGCTATTAAAGAAGAAATAGCGTTGTATACTCAAAAATCTTTTTCGGAGTTAGAGCATTTAAATATTAGCAATGAGTCTAAAAATCAACTAATTGCTTTCGGAAATTATTTAATGGGTAGAACTGTTTAGTAATAAGCATAAAAAATGTTTGCTCGAATGTAAAAATATAGTAAATTTGCCACCGCTTTAGGTCTCATAGCTCAGCTGGTTAGAGCACCTGACTCATAATCAGGGGGTCCTAGGTTCGAGCCCTAGTGGGACCACTACCTAAAGCCAAAAGCTTCACTTTTTAGTGGAGCTTTTTTTGTTTCCACGTATTTAGTAAGTAACTAAAATTAAAAAAGCCATCTATAAATTTATAGATGGCTTTCTTTTAGTTTTTATAATTGCTAAGCTACTTTAGCAATTCGTTGTTGTAATAAGTTAAAATGTTCGGGTACTAAATTCTCTTTTGCATCTTTAAACGTTGATACATACAAATAAGGGCTTGTATCTTTGGCTTTTTGAATCAAATCAAAGTACTGATTGTAAGTAAGTTTTTTCATAGTAGAAAGTTTAGTGTTAGTGTGTAATGTGAAGAAAATCAGTTTAGGGTATGTGGTTCTTAACGTGAAAATGATAGAGGGGGTAGCTTTCACTTACGAGTTAATTTTAATTATTACTTACGCTAAAAATTCATTTCGACATGATTAAGGTATTAAATTAAAGTTTAATTAACAATTAATTAACGTCTCTATTTCTTTCTTTTTAACTTATGTTAATTTAAGTGCTTGTTTAAATAACCATCTCTAGGCAGGTTTAGCAAGTTGTTGCTGTAGTTGTATAAACTGCTCTGGAATTAAATTCTTTTTTGCATCCTTATACATTTCTATATGTAAGTAATGATTGGTACCTCTAGTTTTTTCTATAAGATTTACGTATTGGTTGTAGGTTAAATTTTTCATAGTGCTTTCCATTTAAAGTTTGTTTCATCAAAAGTAAGTTGCATGTAATCGTGATTTTACAAACTTTCGTTTAATGGTAATTATCCTATTGTCGTAAGTTTAGAAAGCTCGATGAGCTGAAAAAACACACAAATAATACCAGTTTTTACCATTCGTCGATAGTAAGTTGCATTTCATCGATAGTTAAAATGGACACATCGAGTTTAAAGGGATTCGAGTTGTTTATAAATTACTTTTATACTTTGGGGCAGAACAATAAAACAACAATCAACTAACAATTTTAGCATTATGGGGTCTAAATTAAATATCTTGTTAATAGAAGATGATACTATTGAGGTAATGAAATTTAAGAGAGCAATCTCTAAATTGAGTTTAGATCACAGCCTACAAAATGCTGTAAATGGGGAGGATGCATTAAAAATATTAGCGCAAAAAGATAGGTTGCCAGATATTATTTTATTAGATTTAAACATGCCAAAAATCAATGGTATTGAGTTTTTAACGATCCTTAAAAACGATGAAGTCTTAAAATACATTCCTACAGTTATTTTAAGTACTTCTAATAATAAAAAAGATTTGCTAGAGTGTTATAAAATTGGAATTGCGGGGTATGTTCTTAAACCCTTAAAGTACGAGGATTATGTGTCCAA
This sequence comes from Wenyingzhuangia sp. IMCC45574, assembly GCF_054182685.1. Lineage (NCBI taxonomy): Bacteria > Pseudomonadati > Bacteroidota > Flavobacteriia > Flavobacteriales > Flavobacteriaceae > Wenyingzhuangia > Wenyingzhuangia sp. IMCC45574. The sequence goes on from NZ_CM135169.1 coordinate 3,416,061, forward strand.
GATAGAGAAACTTCTAGCTTACTGGAGTGTAAATCAGTTAATAACAGTATAGATGAAGGGAATTATATTTACGGAATTTTTAGAGTTAGTAGAAGAGAAGTTTGGACTAGAAATGGTGGATCAAATTATAACTGAATCTGAGCTAGAGTCTGGTGGAGCATATACATCAATAGGAACATACGAGTTTTCCGAAATGTTACAGCTTATTACCAGTCTTAGCAAGAATACTTCTATAGCAGCAGATGATCTACTGTTGGTTTTTTCTCAACACTTATTTAAAGGGCTTACCAAAGCACATCCTAATCTTGTAGAACATTACAAAGATCCAATGATTTTGTTATCTTCTATAGAAAACCACATTCATGTAGAGGTACAAAAAATTTATCCCGATGCCCAGTTGCCTACCTTTGAAATGGTTAGTCAAGATGAGAACAAAATGGAGATGATATACAAATCTGATAAAGGATTGTATATGCTAGGGAAAGGACTTATGGAAGAGACTTTTAAACTATTTGGTCAAAATGCAGAAATCACTTACGAAAAATTAAAAGAAGACGGAACGGAAGTTAAGTTCATACTAGTAAGATCTTAGGTTATGAGTAGTCGTGAAATAGAAATATTAAAACGCACATTAGCCAGAGAAAGAGCTGCAAGAAAACAAGCAGAAGAAATTTTAGAAAAAAAATCTGAAGAACTTTTTTATTTAAATCAAAAAATTAAAGATTCTAAGGAAAAAGTAGAGGCATTGCTTCAGGTAAAAAACTCTGAGTTAAAAGGTTTTTTTGAGAACATTGTAGATCCTTATATTATGATGGATCTATTTGGAAATGCGATCAAAATGAATCAAGCTGCAGAGGAACTGACAGGTTACAAACTCTCGGAGTCTAGCCTTAATTTAATGAAGTTAACCATTCCAGAGGAACTTCATATTATAGAAAGTTCTTTTCATTCGTTACATTCTAAAGGAAGAATTGCAGATTTAAGAATTACTTTAAAAACGAAACAAGAAGAAGAGAGACTTGTGCATTTAAATGCAAGTATTATTTACGATGAGCATCATAAGCCAGTAGCAGCCCAAGGAATTTTTAGAGATATTACCAAGCAGAACAAAGCCAAGATAAAGTTAATGGAGTCGGAGGATAGAATGTCTACCCTGTTATTAAGTTTAGAAAGTGGAGTTGTTTTAGAGGATCAAGAAGGGGAAATTGTACTAACAAATCAAAGTTTTTGCGACCTGCTAGAAATAGAGTCTAAGCCTGCAGATTTAAAAGGGAAACAGGTTGTAGATGTTATCAAAAAATCGAACTTTATTTCTAAAACATCTAAAGATTTTATTCCTAGAACTATAGAGATCTTACACGATAGAAAAGTGTTAGAGGGTGAAGAAATAGAACTAACCGATGGGCGAGTTTTAAAACGAGAATACACACCTATTTTTAAGGATAATACCTACAAAGGGCATCTTTGGAACTTTAAAGACATAACCTTAAGAAAGAAATATCAAAAAAGTTTAGAGGCAGAAAAGCAAAAGTATAGTAATATTATTGCGAATATGAATTTGGGCTTAATGGAGATGGATAAAGCTGGAAGGATTATTTATGTAAATCAAAGTTTTGAAGAGTTATCTGGGTACAATAAATCTGAATTACAAGGACAAAGAGCTATAGATTTCTTTTTAGAGGAAAAGGATAAAGAAGATTTTGTGGCTTTGGCCAAAAGAAGACAGCAAGGAATTTCTGATTCTTATGAAATAAAAATAAAGAATAGAAGAGGAGAAGAAAAGATATTGTTGGTAAGTGGTGCTCCAAACTACAACTTAAATGGAGTCTATATAGGAACTATTGCTATTAACTTTGATATTACCAAGCTAAAAGCATTAGAAAGCCAGAAGGAACAATTACTTAAAGAATTAGAAAAAAGTAATGAAAATCTTCAGGAATATGCACATGTGGTGTCTCACGATTTAAAATCTCCTTTGCGTAGTATAGATGCATTAATTTCTTGGATAAAAGAAGATAATGTTGGTAATCTAAACGATACAACTTTGGAGAATTTTCAAATGATTGAAAAAACATTAGAAAAAATGGAGGGGCTCATCTCAGATGTATTGGCCTATTCTAGTGTTGGTGCCAATGTACAGTTAAATGGGCAGGTGAACATACAGGAACTAGTAAATGATTTGTTGGAAGTAATGTATACACCAGAGCACATTAAAATTAACACCAAAGATATGTTGCCTACGCTTAGTGGCGATAAAGTAAAATTACAGCAAGTATTTCAGAATTTATTGAGCAATGCTATTAAGTTTTGCGATAAGGAAGAGGGAATCGTATCTATTGGATGTAAAGATATTGGTGGTTATTATGAATTTTCTGTTACAGACAATGGAATAGGAATAGAGAAAGTGTACTTTGATAAAATTTTTGAAATTTTTAATTCTTTAGAAGAGCGAAAAGACTCTTCTGGAATTGGTTTGTCTATAGTGAAAAAAATTGTAGAACTACATCATGGAAGGGTGTGGTTGGAAAGTACTTTTGGAGAAGGGACAACTTTCTATTTTACGTTAAAAAAATAAAAATTCTGCTATGAAAAAAGTTCAATTAAAAAGGAGTCTTACTGGAAATTGGAATCCTATTGGGGAAATGTTGACATTAAAGGAGCCTTTGGTGTTGGTTTTTGGGAATCGTTTGGTTTTAGATGAGATAGCCATTTATAAAGAGGTAAGAGAAATTTTTACCGACGGACATATTGTAATTGGTTCTACTTGTGGGCATGTTACCAATACTTCTATTGAAGATAAAGAAGTAGTAGTTACCGCAATTGAGTTTGAGAACACTAACTTTTTAGTAAAAAGAAGTAGCTTGTTAGAGACAGATAAAGATAGCTATAGAACAGGACAAGATTTAATGGCTAAATTTCCAAAAGAGAATTTAAAATATGTAATGATAATTTCTGAAGGAAGCTTTGTAAATGGTAGTAAGCTTGCTCAGGGAATAGAAAATTCATTACCATCTGAGGTTTTGGTTACGGGAGGTTTGTGTGGAGATGCAGAACGTTTTGAAAAAACAATAACTGCTTACAACGAAGCACCAAAAGAAGGAGAGGTTGTTGCTGTTGGGTTTTATGGAGATACAATTGAAGTGTCGTTTTCTAGTTCTGGAGGTTGGACACGTTTTGGTCCTCAGAGAACGATAACTAAATCTGATGGGAATGTATTGTATGAGTTAGATGGAAAGCCAGCATTAGATCTTTACAAACTGTACTTAGGAGAAAAATCAAAAGAGTTGCCTAGTGCTGCTTTATTGTATCCGTTAGATGTAAAAGTTGTAGGAGACGATCAGTCTATAGTAAGAACTGTTTTGGGAATAGACGAAGAAAAAAATGCTATGATTTTGGCAGGAGATGTTCCCGAAGAGTCAACGGTTCATTTAATGATGAGTAATGTTGATAATATTGTTTTAGCAGCAGAAAATGCAATAAATATAGCCAATGAAGAAAGAGAAAAAGCAGCAGAACTTATTCTGTTTGTAAGTTGTATAGGGCGAAAGTTAGTACTCGATCAAAGAGTAGAAGAAGAGGTGGAAAATGTGGTAGAGGTAGCGGGAGATTCTTCTACTGTGTGTGGTTTTTATTCCTATGGAGAGATTGTTCCGTTTAACGGTCAGGATAGGTGTAAACTCCATAACCAAACAATAACTCTCACTTTAATAAGCGAATAAAAATGAATCCATTACTAAAAAGACAACTAAAAAAATATGGGTTTGAGAATGTTGAAAAAGAGTCTGAACTAGGGCTTTTTTTGGAAACAATAGGGAGGTCTTACGATAATTACGAGAATCAATTTGGAATGCTGCAGCGAAGTATGATGATTAGTTCTGAAGAATTGTACGAGGCTAATCAACGTTTAAGAGATGATGCAAAGCAACAACAAGAAATTATAGAACAATTAAAGAATGTGGTTGCAGCATTAAACGGAGAACAAAGAGATGAATTAGGGGCTTTGCAAGATGTTTCTCAGGAGAATTTAACCGCTTTAATGGAGAAGCAAGCACAAGAAATTGTTAGAATAAATAAAGAAAGAGCAGAGTTGTTAGATGAATTGGCAAGTCAAAACGAAGAGCTAAGTGAATATGCACATGTGGTTTCTCATGATTTAAAGTCTCCTTTAAGAAGTATAGATGCGTTAACAGCATGGTTGGTAGAAGACTATAGTTCGTTTTTAGATACTGAAGGAAAGGAAACTTTAGGCTTGATAAGAACCAATGTAGAAAAAATGGACTCCTTAATTACGGGGATTTTAGAGTATTCTACCATAGATAAGAATAATTACCAGCCTTATAAAGTAGATTTAAACGTTTTAATGCACGAGTTGATTCGTTTTATAGAGGTGCCTAATAATATAGAAATTAATGTAATACAGAATTTACCTACGATTCTTGGAGATAAGTATAGACTTCAGCAGTTGTTTCAAAATTTGTTAGTGAACTCTATAAAGTACAACGATAAAGAAATTGGAAGTGTAGAGATAGGTTTTGTAGACGTTGGTAAGTTTTATGAGTTCTATGTAAGAGATAATGGTAAAGGAATAGAGCATAATTATTTGGATAAGATTTTTAAAGCATTCTTTAGATTAGAGGCCGAAAATAGTCACAAGTCTATAGGAATAGGATTGTCTATGGTTAAGAAAATTGTAGAGTTATACCATGGTAGAATTTGGGTGAATTCTGAAGTTGGAGTTGGAACAACGTTTTATTTTACATTAAAAAAATAGCATATGGAAAAGCCAAATCTTAATTATATTAAAGAAATATCGGGTGGAGATACTGAGTTTGAAAAAGAAATGATTGGGGTTGTTAAAATGGAGTTTCCATTAGAGAAAGATGTCTACAAGCAAAATATTCTAGCTGATAATAAAATAGCAATTGCAGAAATAGTTCATAAGATTAAACATAAATTTAGTATATTAGGTTTGGAAGAAAGTTATGAAATTGCGATGGATTATGAAGAAAACCTTAGGGATGGGAATTACCAATTGAAGGAGGAATTTGAGGAGGTTTTAGTAACAATTACAACGTTTTTAGCATCGCTTTAAAAAAGAATCTATGAATTGTATTATTATCGATGATGAAGCTACATCGCGATTGGTTATTAGAAGACTTTGTGGACATGAAGAAAGTTTGCATGTATTAGAAGAGTTTCCAAACGCTATCCAGGCAATAAAGTTTTTAAATCAGAATCAGGTTGATTTGATTTTCTTAGACATTCATATGCCTGATTTTACAGGATTTGATTTTATTCAAACAATAAAAAATCCTCCACAGGTTATTTTAATTACTTCAGACAGAAACTTTGCAATTGATGCTTTTGAGTACGATTGCATAGTGGATTATATTGTAAAGCCTTTGGAGTTGCCTAGGTTTCTTAAAGCCATTCAGAAAGTAGCCAAAGTAAAAAAAGTGAATCCTGTACAGGAGAAGCCTAACGAAGCATTGTTGTCTAATTCAATACCGGTAGATAAAGAATCTTCTGCCATAGCATTAGATGCTACTTCTAAACAAGAAGAAACAGACAACGAACTTTATGTAAATATTGATAGAAGACTGGTGAAAATTAATATTCCAAGCATCTATTTAATAGAAGCTAAAGGAGATTATATTCAGATTAAGACAGAGGAAAAAAACTATATAGTACATTCTACTATGAAAAAAATAGAAAGCAAATTACCTGGTGATTTGTTTCTTAAGATTCATAGGTCTTATATTATCAATACCAAAATGATTATTGATATTGAAGATAATAGTGTATTGATAAAAAAAGACGTAGTTCCTGTAAGCCGATCTAATAGACCAGAGTTAATGAAACGTTTAAATCTATTGTAAAGATTTAAACAAGGGTTTTTCTAAAAATCTCCAAGTAAATTTCAGTCCAAATTCTGTATACTCAAAACCAACATCGTTAGGGTTTACTGCTGCTGCTGCAATATTACTAAAAGAGTAATAAGTGTCTAGTAAGGCATAGTCGTTAAATTTATAACCTAAATTGGCTTGTGCTCTATAAGCACTTATTTTTGGGTTTTTCTCTATATATTGGTATCCATATGCAGCAGTGATCCCGTAAAAAAGAGTGTTGTTTTTTGCAGACAATTTGTCTTTTATAAGATTTACAAAAAGTTCCACAGACTTAAACGCCGAAGGACTAAAATAAGTAGTAGGCTTTTGTTCTGCATACGTAATGTATTGAAAATTCATTCCTGTTTTTATAGCAGGTTTTTTTAAAAGGTTGTAGTACAAAGAGGTGAATAGTAAGTGTCTTTTGTTTTGATCGCTCTGGAAAGTGTAAAAGTATTGTGTAAACCAACCAAGGTTAAAAGTTGTGTTTAGGTTGTAGTTAAGAAACACATCGTTTAACACAATTTCTTTGTTTAATAATTCCGCATTAAAGTTTTGAGTTTCTCTTTTGTATCCAATGTCTAAATTTTGACGTTTAAATGGAGTTGTTTTAAAAAGAACAAGAGCGGTTGCTTGATCGTATTCTGTTTTTTCTCCATTGTTTGATCCTTGTACTCTGTTGGTTCCTATAGTTCCTGTAACGTTAATTTTAGAGTGTAATTGATACGATAAACCAAAGTTCATAGTTTCAGAGGTACTCTCATTATTTGTTCTATTGTTTGTTGCGTTTTTCTGATTAAAAGATGTTAAGATACTTGTTTTTATACTTACAGGTAAGGTTAGGGAAAGTTCGTAAGTATTGTTTTTACTTTCTCCAATGTCGTAACTATGACTAGCTTTTGTGTTTAAAATAGGAGTGAAGCTTGTTTTTATTGTTTTTATAAAATTTACCGCATCTTTTTGATTTGGAAAATGAGTTAAGGTTGTGTTTGCTGCGTTTAAAGCTTCTTTAATTCTGTTGTTTGCTTTTAGAGCATTTGCTTTTCCAAGATTACCATCAAAAGAGGCAATGTCTTTGTCTAAAATTTGATCGTATTTTGTAAGGCTATTTTTAAAATCTCCGGTGTATGTGTATAAGGTCGCTTGGAGACCTAGAATCCAACTTTGGGGTTCTTTTCCTTCAGAAATTTTATCTATAAATTTTTTAGCGTCTTTGTATTTTCCATTCCAAATTAAAGCTTGGGCATATCTTTCTTGAGTGTTTTTTGTGTCTTTAGGAGTGCTGTTAGGAGTAATTTCTGCAAGAGTTTGTTTGCTTATCTCCAAAGCCATTTTGTTCTTGTCTTGTAAGTGTGCTATTAAGGATAGGTTGTTTTTTGCAGTAAAGTATAAAGTGGTGTCTTGTTGCATGTTGTTGTAAACATCAGTGGCACTTGTGTACTTTTTGGCAATAATATAGGTGTTTCCTAAATTTAGTAAAATGTCTTTGTCGTTTGGAAAAAGCTCTAAATCTTTAAGTAGGTTTTCAATCGCTTCGTCGTATTCTTGGTTTTGTACTTGTTGATTGGCCATTCCTAAATAGATGTACTTTTTAGAAACCATCGCGTTTGGATTTCCAGGGATTACTTCTAGTGCTTTGTTTACGTAGTCTAAAGCATTGTCGTATTTCTTTAGGTTCGAAAAAGTGTTTGCATAACCCAGTAAGGCAGCAAAGCTTTGGTCGTTTTTTTGGATCAATGCCTCGTAAAATTTTTCTGCTTTTTCAAACTGATTGCTCCAGAGTAAAGATTCAGCATAATTTAACTCTATCTCAAAGTCGTTAGGGTAATCGCTCAACATTTCGGTAAATATTGTTACTGCTTTGTTTGGTTTACCGTTTAAACCTACAGCTCTACCATAACATAATTTTGCAGTTTTGTTTTTAGGAAAATCTGTTAAAATTTTAGAAAAGAACACCTCTGCTTTGGCGTATTGTCCAGTTTCTAAAAAATTAAAACCCTTCTGCATTTGTTGCGAAAAACAAAGACTTGTTACAAAAAGAAATAGAAAGAAAGTTTTTTTCATTGCGAGCATTTTTCATTCACAATTTACGTATTAAAATTCATTCATTCATCGATAATAAATTGCGATTAGACGAAAAAAATAAGCAACATGACTGCTTTGCTGTTTTTTTGTAATAAATTGTAATACAGCTTGAAATGAAAAATATCGCTATGTCTATTGCTAGAAAAAGAATTTTTACACAAGAAAATTTATTCATGTTAAGTGCTCTTGTAGTAAATGGAGGAAATTATTTATACAATCTTTTACTTGGGAGAATTTTAGGGCCAGCTCACTTTTCTGATGCTGCGATCCTTATTACAATGTTATTGATTCTTTCTTTTGTTGCCATGACATTTCAATTGGTTGTCGCAAAATTTTCAGTAACAATTCCCAACGAGTTTTACAATCCTTTTGTCGCTAAAATATACAAGTATTCTACTATAGCTGGGGTAGCATTTGGTGCTTTGGTCGTGCTTTTTGCAGGTCAGCTACAAGATATATTTCATACCACAACGTCTAATATGTTTACCATTTTCGGCTTGGGAATACCTTTGTATTTTTTTATGAGTGTTAACAGAGGTTTGTATCAAGGTAAAAAGGAGTTTAAGTTGCTTTCTATTACTTATCAGTTAGAAATGTTGTCTAGACTTGCCATAACGCTTGTACTTGTGTTTTTGTTTCCAACGAGGTCTTCAGAAGTAATTGCTTTGGGGGTTTTAGTATCGTTACTAGTTGGTTTGTTCCCGTTTAAATTTAATAAAGAGTATCTTAAAAGTTATATTTCTTTACCTAGTGAAAATTGGATTTTAATCAAAAAATTCTTTCTAATAACGGCTTTCTATGAGTTGTCACAAATCATAATTAATAATAGCGATATACTTTTAGTAAAACACTATTTTAATCCATACGATGCTGGGTTGTATGCATCTTTAGCGTTGATAGGTAGAATTGTGTATTTTATAGCATGGATGTTTGTAATGTTGCTATTGCCTACCGTGGTTCAGTTGCATAAAGAAGGGAAGAATACCACCAAAGTTTTAACAAAATATGTGGTATACATATCGTTTATAGCGGTAATTATTATTGTTGCATGTAAATTATTCCCCGTGTTAATTGTAAAGCTTTTGTTTGGAGATGCTTATGTATCTATAGCTAATTTAATGTGGAAGTATGCTTTTGCTACGGGTGTTTTTGCTGTTGCTAATATTTTTGCATATTACTTTTTGTCTTTGGATAGATATGTTCCCGTATTGGTTTCTGCAATTTTTGGAGGAATGCAAGTGGTGTTAATCGTTTTGTATCATAATAGTTTAGAGCAAGTGGTTCATATGCAGATGATTGCTATGTTGTCTTTGTTGTGCATACAGTTAGCCTTTTTTGCATGGGAAAGCAACAAAAAGATGGTTGCTCCAAAGGAAGCGTAATATTTACCATTAGTCGATTGATACAAGTCGTTTGTCGATAATTGTGATATATAAAGAAGAAGAAATTTAGTTTTACCCTGAAATAAAAAATAAAGAAAATGAAATTAGCTATTGTAACCGCCTATCCGCCAAGTAAAGTAACCTTAAATGAATATGCATATCATTTGGTTAAAAGCTTTAGATTAAAAGAAGAAATTACAGAACTGGTCTTGTTAACTGATAAAACCTTAGACGAAAAAGATATTGCTTTTGAGCATAAAGGATGTAAGATAACAGTAAAAGAGTGTTGGTCTTTTAATAGCTATAAAAATATATTAAGTGTAGCCAAAGCAGTAAAAGAGGTAAAGCCCGATGCTATTTTATTTAATCTTCAGTTTATGAAGTTTGGAGATAAGAAGATGGCAGCGGCTTTGGGGTTAATGTTGCCAATGCTTTTTAAAATAAAGAAAATTCCAACCATTGTTTTATTGCATAATATTATGGAGGAAGTAGACTTAGGAACTGCTGGTTTTACTTCTAATAAGTTGATGCAATCTATTTATGGTTTTATAGGAACTACATTAACCAAGCTTATTTTACAAGCAGATGTAGTTGCTGTAACTATTAAAAAATATGTAGATGTTTTAACATCTAAATACCATGTAGACAATGTAGTTTTAATTCCTCATGGTACATTTGAAATAGCCGAAACACCTAACTACGAAACTGTGCCTGGTCCATTACAAATAATGACTTTTGGAAAATTTGGAACGTATAAAAAAGTGGAGCTAATGATAGAGGCTGTAGAAATGATAAGAAAACGAACAGATTTAGATTTAGAGGTAGTGGTTGCTGGTACAGACAATCCTAATGTTCCTGGATATTTAGCTCAAGTTCAAGAAGAGTATAAAGAAGTTTCAGGGTTACGTTTTACAGGATATGTAGAAGAAGAGGAGGTTGCTCCTTTATTTCAAGAAAGTGCAATGGTGGTTTTTCCGTATACGTCAACAACAGGTAGTTCTGGTGTTTTGCATCAGGCAGGAAGTTATGGGAAAGCTGTTGTTATGCCAGATTTAGGAGATTTAGCCTTGTTGGTAAAAGATGAAGGGTACAAAGGAGAGTTCTTTAACCCTACGAGTGTGGAAAGTTTGGCAGATGCTATTCAGAAAATAGCAGAAGACGAATTGTATAGAGTAAGCTTAGGACAAGCAAATTACAATGCTGCAACTGCTTATCCAATGAGTACAATTGCAGATATGTATTTAGAAAAGTTTAATGGAATTATTTCTAAAAGAACAGTCGTAAATTCTGTTAAGGCTTAGAGATATATTGAAAGGATTTTTTGGGTTGCTGATTTTTATTGATAAACCCAAAGTGTTTTTGAATGTTTTTTCTCCAAGGAAGTTTACCAACAACTTCCTTGGGGATTTTTGTAAAGTCGTATAATGTCCAAGAAAGAAATTCAATCTGATTTGTTTGAGCGATCTCTTGAAATTTTTTGTGATAGTTAGCTTGGTCCTCTTCTGAGTTTCCAAAAGGATTCCAGAAACCTCTATAGGAGGATATTCCATATTCTCCCAAAACAATGTCTTTGTTGGGAATGGCTTTCTTTAACGCTCCGTATTCATCAGCTAGTTTGTTTAAGTCTTCGTAATAGTGAAAGGAAAGAAAATCTACTTCTCTATGCAGTATCTTTGCACTTTCTATATTAGACCAACCTATAGTAACTGGGTGAGTTTGGTCTGTAGATTTTACGGTTGTTAAAATTTGTTTTAACCAAGCAATCACTTTTTCCTTACCTCTAGATTCAAAATCTAAATTAGGTTCGTTTTTTACATCCCAGGCAAGTAAAGCAGGATGGTCTTTGCAGTTTTCTACAATGGTTAATGCATGCTTAATATTTAACGTCCAATCTAAAACATCGTAATTTCCATAGAAGTCGAATAGTGTAAGAATTACTTTAAGGTTTTTATCCTGTGCACAATCTAATAGCTGTTTTAATTTTGCCAGTTTTTCAGGCTTTATTTCAGACTTTCCAAAATCCTCGTATTGAATAAATACTCTAATTGTGTTTAGGTTTGCTTCCTTAATAATGTTAAAATCTTTTGAGAGAACTTCTGTGCTGAATTCTTCTCCAAATAAGTCCCAAGGAGTGTCTCTAGGATAGTAGTTAATTCCTTTTACGGTTACATCTAAGTTTTTACTAGGAAAGTTTAACTGGTGTTTTGTGGTGGGTTCGGTTTTTAAAATATGTCTAATTCTCCAAAAACCATCTTCTAGTAAAAGAATGTATCTATACGTGTTAACTTCTGTTGTAGCAAATTGAAGTTTTTTGTTTTTATAAATACGTTTATGTTCTCTTACATTGCTATCTGTAATAACAACTTGTTGTCCGTCTTCGCTAAAGAAATCTATAGAGGTATTATGATTTAAACTGGTTGTGTTTATGGTTATGTTTTTGCTTAGGTTGTGTGCAATACCGTCAGAAATAGTTTGTAAAGAGCTTTTGGTAAAGTAGTCTTTAAGACCTTTAAGGGTGTTTTTTTTAAAAGCGATGCTTTTTACATACCATGCGTTTAAGTAATCTTTTTCAATTTTTTTAAGGGTAACTTGGTCCATCTGCCTTCCCAATGTATGGTCTATATTCCAGTTAATTATAGGTTGGTAGTGAACGGTTTCGTTTACCTTATTGTAAAGCATTAAATTCCTGTCGGCTCCAGTGTTTAGGTAAGTAAAAACAGCACTTAATCCAAAAACAACAATAGAGCTAATGCCTATATATAAGATTATTAATAGGGCTTTGATTGTATTTTTATGTAGACTTAAAGTCATTAGTTTTTTATTTTTAGTTCTTTAGAAATTTCTGCAGCTCTCACAGTAATTTTATATTCTTTATTAGGCTCTAAAATGTTTTTTAGCTTAAAATTAGCAAAGCCTTTCTCGGATTGTACGGTGAATGAATTTACGAGTTCTTCTTGGTGGTATATGTTTAGGTGAACCATTAAGCCATCGGGTAATATTTGGCTCATAAAGCTTTTAAATGGTCCAACTACAAGAAGCATTTGATCTTTTTTATAGCGTATCGGAAAGTCTTTTACGGCCTTGATATACTCAATTTGAATAGAATTACTTTGGCAAAATTTATCTATAAAAGCATGTACAGTCCATGTTTCTTGATGGTCTGGGTGTACCATTTGAGATGTAGCGACTCCTCTAATACTAATACCCTGAGTTTGAAGTAAATTTCCTTTTTTGTCTAAAATGGTGAAGTTTACAATGGTTCCATCAGCAATAATATTGTCGTAACGATCTTTTATGGTAGAGGTATAAAAGGAGGTAATTTGATTTCCGTCTGCATATTGATGAATTCTGTTGTAGAAAATGCTAAAGTCCGTAGGTGTGCTAGGAGTTATTTCTAAACTTAGTTCTTTGGAGGTAAGGTTTAAACACTCAGAAGTAATAAGTGCTCTATTGGTTTTAGTTCCCCCGTAAATGGTTGAATAAGCAAAAAGGCCATCAGTTTTTATTATTTTTTCATTAGCGGTTCCGTTTAAACTTTTTTTAATTTTTACCGGAGTTCCTTTACTCAATGGGTTGTTTAAGCTGTCTGTAGGTATGGTAACGATCATGCTTTTTTCATCAAAACCAGCTAATATGCTGGGAGGCCCTAAATAGGTTTCAATTTTATGAGCTTTTTTAATAGGAGTAATATCAATTCTTCCAGAGTGCTTTTGGTGAGGTTTGCTTAATTCCCAATACAACCAACCTGTTTTTTTAGTAATAAAAAGAGGTATGGTGTATTGTGTAATCTCTTTTTGTATTTCAGGGAAAACCAGCGTGTTGCTATAACTGTTGCTACAGTACATAGCTGTTGGTTTGGTTAAGTTTTTAAATCTAAGTACAATGGTAGTTCCTGCCTCGTAACTTTTGTGCAGTGGTTCTAGCTGTACCTGCCCCAAGGTAGCGTTTGTAAAGAGAAAAAATAAAATATGTAGTAATAGTTGTTTCATTTAATAAGGAACACCGGTGTAGTTGTTAATTTCAATTTTAATATATGAATAGTTTGGGTGATTTACTTTCTGCAAGTTAAAATCATTGTAGTGTAATCTGTATTTGGTGATTGATTCTACAATAGATTTATTAGGAAGTCCATTTACAAAACAAAATTCCATACTGTCGTTTATTACTTTAGAAGGAGCCGATATTATTGGGTACTTAAAGAATAGTTTTCTTTGTTGACGAATTCCTTCTGTTAAATACATGTCGTCTACAAAAACAATTTTTTTGTTTTCATCGTAATACGATATTATTAATTGCGGAATGGTAGATTGCATAGTTCCGTAATTAAATAAAGTTCCTGATATGGAAGTAGGATTAATTGATGAGCTTGATATGGCTACTTTTTTATATAAATCGGATCCAGAAACATTACCTGCGGCTTGTAAGTTAAACTTAACAGGCATTTCTTTAAAGTCAATATCGGTAAACATATCTGGGTCAAAAGTTTTAGGAGATACTTCGTGAGACTCTACCCAAGCAGTTCCTTCAAAGTCAATTTTAAATGAAGTGGTTTCTTTGGGTAGTAGTTTGTGTTTTATTTGATCTTTGGCATTGTAGATTGCTAGCTGAATATCATTCTTGCTGTATAAGCTTCCTTTTAGCACTACATCTGCGGGCACATTGTCTATATTCTGAACCTCTCCTATAATAGAGTATTTTCCTTTGTATAGAATAAGTTTGGCACTTAGTATTTCTAATACAGGTTGTTTTAAAACGTCTTCATGATAAGTTTGCTCTGTGGTTACTCTTCTTCTTCCTTGGTTATAAAACTTAGGCTTATTTTCTATGTATAGTTGATCTGGTGGTAGATCTTTACTGTTGGTTTCTGGGTTTATGTACCATTTGTTGTTAATTTTTACAAGTGTTTTTATGGTACTGTCTTTAATAACTTTTAACGCTGTAATCCACTCGGTATTAACTTTTATAGTAGCTGTACTGTCTGTTTCTTTTAACGTTAAAGTTTCTATACTATCTAGTTTTGCATAAGAACTGTATAGACCATCGGTAACAGCAATTTGCAACATGTATTGAGCTATAGATATATCGTTTTTAGGGTTTAATAAACTATGTGCTTTTTCAAAACGTTTAAAATCTAGTGCGTCATAGTATGTAAGTAGTGCGTTGTTTGCTGTTTTTTGCGAATCGTTTTTTATGTAGAAAGTATAGCAAGAAACGCAGACTATAACAATTATTAATGCTCCCCAAAAGTGTTTAAATACAATTAACCACCAAGGAATTTTTTTAGCGGTGTAATGTTCTTTAAGATAGTCTGATTTTTTTGACTGAGTTGTTTTTAAAGTTCTTGTAAGTACCGACCTTAAATTTATTAAAAGTGCTAAAACTACGGTTCCCACAGGAATAGTTCCCCAATGTATTTTTTGCCAGGTAGAGATATCTATTCTAGGAAGTATTACACTTACTGGAGGCACATTTAACTTTTCCCAAACCATAATTCCATTTTCTAACTGTCGTAATCGTTGCCAACCACAGAAGTATAGGATGGGATCGTAAAATTTATCATTAGAGAAAATGTATTTTAGGTTGTATTTGTCTGGTACAGTAAGGAACTGTTGTAAGGAACCAATTCCTTCAATCCCCAAAAATTTAGAGTTTTCTAATCTCTCTACCGCTCTTGTTGTAAGTTCTGGCAGTCTTCTAGCCGAATGATAATTTCCATCTACCGTCATGGCTTTGGTATTTGTAGATAGCCAAGCCATTTGATCTCCAAAACCAAGAGTTAAATACCTCCATTGATCATGATGATCTTGATTTAAGAAATTAATGATAGGTAGCATTTTAATTTTTTGTGGCTGGGTAGGTCTAAAATACCCTAGGCTTATGGTGAAAATGGCCATAAATAAAAAATTCAATGCTAAAAAAGCTCCAATCATTCTGTGGTATATTGACCCTAGTCTTTTTTGTATTTTTTCTTTTAAATCTGTTTGAGAAAATCGCAAAGCAAATTCACCAATCATTGGAATAGACATAATGGCTGCCCATAACGTAAACCTATCTAGTGTAAGTATGTTAAATGCATTTTCTCCTAATATCATTTTAGGTAGAGGAGTGGTTCCTCCTGTACCAAGTAATGTTAACATAGAAATGGAGAGTCCAAAACAGATAAAACGCTTGCTGTAATACCTGTAAAAAATATATGGAAGTAAAAATAATACCGCTCCCCATGGAATTAGGAAAAAAGCCAACCCAGAAGAGGTTACTTCTAAAAAATTATCTCTAGAACCATGCGGAATAGGGACTTGTGTTATAGGATTGTTCTTAGAGTTAATCCAGTAGGGTAGCATGCAGAATATGATGATAAACAGGGAGGTTAGTCCGAAAGAAATAATTCGAAAAAACAAGGTTTTAAAACCAAGAAGGAAATCTAAGAAATTAATTTTTTGAATTCCTCCTTTTTGCTCTCCTGTATAATCTATAATGACTGTTCCTATTAAAGGAAAGATAAAAAATACCATTCCAAAAATGGGAGTAACGTGGTGCGAGGTGACAGTAACAGCTATAAGTGATGTAGAGGTGAAAAAATATTTGAGTTGTCCTTTTTTAATCCATAGGTAGATTTCTGGCAAGGAGTGCATTAGTATAGATACTCCTATAATACTAGGCAGTTGGCCAAATATATGCAAGGTTTCTATAAATGTGGACGAAAGGCTGGCTATAATGGCAGCAAATCCAGCAGCAGATCTATTGGAGGTGATTAGTAATGAAAAACGATACGCACCAGTGATGTATAAAACAACACCAATGAGTGTTACTGAAAAAAGACCAAATTTAAATCCTCCTATATACGAAAAAAGAGCTATTGCCTGATGTACAAGCGGAGGGTAGCTTGTAACGGTAAATCCTGTATACCATTTAAAGTTCCAAGGTTCAAACCAACTAGTAGAATAATGTTCTGCAAAGAAAAGATGAATGAGTGCATCGTAGGTCTTTTCTATAGTAAAAAACATAGCAGAGCCATGAAAAATAAGACCTATCAAAATAGCAGTTATCAGATATTTATTGGTGCTTTCTTTCATTTATAGCTTTTTTGGTTCTTGTTTGGACCGCCAACCTAAAGATATAATATTGTTTTTATCGATAAAAGGTTTTGTAAACCTAATTAAGCATATAGTTTAAGAATGAATACTCCTCTAAAGTATCAATAACTATATGTGGTGTTTCTTCTTTAGTCTTTAAAGGTGTTTAAAGTGTTTGTCTAACCTTTTATCGAACATTATTTAGTCGAATGGTTCGATAAAAGGTTTAGTCGTTGGTTAATATTCATTGGTCTAAGTAGAATGTTTGGTTGTCTAAAATTCAGGAAATCAGGCTCTTTGCGTTCGTAATTTTGAAGTGTAAACAATAGTCAAAAACACAAAAAAACTTAGAAATTATGAAAACTGGAATCATCATACCTTGCTACAACGAAGCTAACAGATTAGACACAAAAGCATTTGCAGATTTTGCTAAAACACACAACGATTACCATATCTGTTTTGTAAACGATGGAAGTGCAGACAATACCTTAGAAGTATTACACAGTGTAAAATCAGAATCGCCAACTAACATAAGTGTAATAGATGTAAAGGTAAATGCAGGAAAGGCAGCAGCAGTAAGATCGGGTGTTCAGTATTTAGATCAAAAAGAAGATATAGGTTATGTAGGATTTATAGATGCAGATTTATCTACAGATTTTGAAGATTTTAAAAGTTTGGTAAAAACCTTAAAGAATAATGACGAATTGACTTTTGTGTACGGATCAAGAGGAAAAGGAGAAGGGGATATTGAAAGAAACTTTTTTAGAAACATTTTTTCTAAGATCGTAAAAGGAATTGTGTTTTTAATTTTAGGATTACCAATAGAAGATACACAGTGTGGAGCTAAAGTATTTAAGAAAGAGATTATCAATGTAGCTTATGGAAAATCTTTCTTAACAAGATGGTTGTTTGATGTGGAGATCTTTATCAGGTTAAAAAAATATTATGGAGCTAGTGAGGTAATGAATAAAGTTTATGAGCAAGCATTAACAAGATGGGTACATGTAGACGACTCTAAATTAGGAATGAAAGATGCAGTGCAAATTCCTTATAAATTATTAACTATTTGGGTTTCTTATAGCTTAATGAATACGTATAACACTATTGGCTTGGCAAGCTAGTAGTAGTGACAATAGGACTTTATATATTATAGGTCCTATATGTTTTGAATTGAAGTTTACATTTGTTTTTAATAGTTTGAATTATTGTTATAAACCACTCATTACTTTGTTTTTACAGCAAATATCGATGAGTGGTTTTATCGTTCTCTATAGTTCGTTAAACTGCAATTAAATGTGCTTTGTCTAAAATATCAATTTTCGCTAAGGATAGCTTGTAATTTAGCAATACAAATAGGAAACAAACTTAAAATTAAATATTATGAAAACTGGAATTATCATATCGTGTTACAATGAAGCAAGTGGATTAGATGCAACAATCTTTAACGGGTTTAGCGGAAAGGATTATCATATTTGTTTTGTTAATAACGGAAGTTCTGACAATACGCTAGAGGTTTTAAAAAGTGTAAAGGCTAAAGCTCCAAGAAGCATAAGTATTGTAAATGTAGATAAACGTACATTAGAGACAGAGGCAGTGCAAAAGGGGGTACTCTATTTAGATAAAAAAGAGGATGTAACTTATGTAGGGTTTGTAAAAGCTAACTTATCTGCAGATTTAATGAGAACTCTTAAGGTGTGGTAGGTTCATAGTATAATATATAGATATATCATTAGTGCGGTATATTACTTTTTCATAGCAATTTTAATAGTAGAGCTCTTCTTTATATAAGGAGAGTTTTTTTTGTTTTTAGTCTTAAAAGGTGTTTAAAGTGTTTGTCTAACCTTTTATCGAACATTATTTAGTCGAATGGTTCGATAAAAGGTTTAGTCGTTGGTTAATATTCATTGGTCTAAGTAGAACGTTTAGTTGTCTAAAATTCAGGAAATCAGGCTCTTTGCGTTCGTAATTTTGAAGTGTAAACAATAGTCAAAAACAAAAAAACTTAGAAATTATGAAAACTGGAATCATCATACCTTGCTACAACGAAGCTAACAGATTAGACACAAAAGCATTTGCAGATTTTGCTAAAACACACAACGATTACCATATCTGTTTTGTAAACGATGGAAGTGCAGACAATACCTTAGAAGTATTACACAGTGTAAAATCAGAATCGCCAAGTAACATAAGTGTAATAGATGTAAAAGTAAATGCAGGAAAGGCAGCAGCAGTAAGATCGGGTGTTCAGTATTTAGATCAAAAAGAAGATATAGGTTATGTAGGATTTATAGATGCAGATTTATCTACAGATTTTGAAGATTTTAAAAGTTTGGTAAAAACCTTAAAGAATAATGACGAATTGACTTTTGTGTACGGATCAAGAGGAAAAGGAGAAGGAGATATTGAAAGAAACTTTTTTAGAAATATTTTTTCTAAGATCGTAAAAGGAATTGTGTTTTTAATCTTAGGATTACCAATAGAAGATACACAGTGTGGAGCTAAAGTATTTAAGAAAGAGATTATCAATGTAGCTTATGGAAAATCTTTCTTAACAAGATGGTTGTTTGATGTGGAGATCTTTATCAGATTAAAAAAATATTACGGAGCTAGTGAGGTAATGAATAAAGTTTATGAGCAAGCATTAACAAGATGGGTACATGTAGACGACTCTAAATTAGGAATGAAAGATGCAGTGCAAATTCCATATAAACTATTAACTATTTGGGTTTCTTATAGCTTAATGAATACGTATAATACTATTGGCTTGGCAAGCTAATCTTTTTCATAGCAATTTTTTTTTAAAGTAAAAGCTCTTTCTGTGGGTAGGAAAGAGCTTTTTTTAGTTGTTATTAACAATAAATAATGGGAGTTTTTACTGTCTTAATATATCTAATCTATAATTTTAATTTCACCAGCCATCATTTCGTGATATCTACACACGTAGTATAATGTTTCTGGAGCATCTTTAGGAACTGAAAAAAGGATAGTGCTTTCGCTTGTACCGTTATTCGTTACTCCGTCGTCGTAAGAATTGTCTTTACCTGCTGTTTTTTCAGTTTTAATAAAGAATGGATGGTTGTATGCTACCACGTTAAAAACATAAGTTTCCCCTCTTTTTAAGGTAAGAGTTGGGTTTTTAGCTTTTGCTAAGCCTTCGCTTTCTATTATGTAGTCTTTGTTGGTTACTGCATCAACAGTAAAAGTAGCTATTGGGGTTTTGTCTCCACAATTAGTAGTAAGAAGACATATAAAAAGAGTTACGGTTAGTGTAACCAGTTTTAAACAGTGTTTCATTTTGTACTTTGTTTAAAACAAACTTAGTAACCTTTTAATTTTAACAGGTTGCTATTGGATTTAATTATTTCTGTTTTTCATCAGTTTTACGAGTGAAAAACAGAAATAATTTTTGTAGGAATTAGTTGATGCTAGAGATTTTAGCAACATATTTTCCAATGACATCAAACTCTAAATTTACAACAGTTCCTGCTTTGTAGTGTTTAAAGCGAGTGTGTTCAAAAGTATATGGAATAATAGCTACGCTAAAAGTGTTAATGCCAGAATTCACTACTGTTAAACTAGTACCATCAATAGTAATAGAGCCTTTTTCTATGGTAATGTTGTTTAGAGTACTATCGTATTCAAAGCTAAAGAAGTAACTACCATCTTTGTTTTCTACAGAAGTACAAGTAGCTATTTGGTCTACGTGACCTTGTACTATATGTCCATCCAAACGGTCTCCTAATTTCATCGCTCTTTCCAGGTTAACTTCATCGTTAACAGCTAACAGATTTAGATTGGTTTTTTGAAGTGTCTCGTCAATTGCAGTTACCGTATATTCATTGTCGTTAATAGCTACAACTGTTAAACAAACTCCATTGTGTGCAACACTTTGATCTATCTTTAATTCATTAGTAATGTCTGATGCTACAGTAATGTGTAGGTTCGTATTTTCCGAATTTAATTTTTTTACAATCCCCTTGGTTTCAATAATTCCTGTAAACATGATAAATATTGTTTTAAATGACTAATTTTGACAACTCAAAATTAATACATAATGGAGGAAAATAATACAATTCGAGTTGGAATTTCGGTAGGAGATTTAAATGGTATTGGAGTAGAATTGATTTTAAAAACCTTTGAAGATAAAAGGATATACGAACTGTGTACCCCTATAGTATTCGCATCAGATAAAGTAATTACTTTTTATAAGAAAGAATTAAAGTATAATCATTCCGTATTTACAACCAATAACCTAGGTAATATTCAAGAAGGAAAGTTGAATGTTTTAAATGTGTGGTCTGATTTTGTAGATATAAAACCAGGTACACCAACAGAGGTTTCTGGTCAAAAAGCATTTGAGTCTTTACAAGCTGCTACAGAAGCGCTAAATAACGGTTTGGTAGATGTTTTGTTAACAGCACCTATAAGTAAAGACAATATACAGTCTGAAGCGTTTAGTTTTCCTGGGCATACAGAGTACTTAGAATCTAAAATTAAAGGAGAAAGTTTAATGATTCTAATGTCTGATGATTTAAAAATGGGATTGGTTACAGGGCATGTGCCATTGGCTGAGGTTCCTAATACTTTAAGCAAAGAGTTAATTAAAAAGAAAATAGACATACTATATAAGTCTTTAGTGCAAGATTTTAAAGTATCTAGACCAAAGTTGGCTGTTTTGGGGTTGAATCCGCATTGTGGAGACAACGGTGTGATAGGTAAAGAAGACGATGAGTTGATAAGACCTATATTAGAGGAATATCAAGAAGAAGGAAAGTTAGTTTATGGGCCTTATGCAGCAGATGGTTTCTTTGGGAATAAAAGCTATTTAAATTTTGATGGTGTGATATCAATGTATCACGATCAGGGGTTGGTAGGGTTTAAGGCTGTTTCTTTTGGTAACGGTGTTAACTTTACGGCTGGTTTAGATAAGGTAAGGGTTTCTCCAGATCATGGAACTGCTTTTGATTTGGCAGGAAAAGGAAAGGCGAATATTTCGTCTTTTAAGGAAGCTTTGGAGACCGGAATAGCCGTTGCACGTAATAGAAAAGAGTATTTAGAATTAACAAAAAATACCTTAAAGCCTAAAAAATAAGAAATTAGTGTTTTTGGTTTTGTTTCAAGGAAATGTTTTTGTAAGTTTGCACGCTCAAATTGATGTTTTTTAAATGAAACGGTTTAAAGAATTTAGAATTCCTTTTGTTGGATTAAGAGATGGAGAGCATCAGTTTGATTTTCAGATTGATAGAGAGTTCTTTGATGCTTTTGGTTTTGATGAGTATGAGGAGGTTGATTTTAAAGTAACATTATTGTTAACTAAGAAAACAACTTTTATGGAGTTAAAACTCGTAGCAGATGGTACTGTTAAAGTACCTTGTGATGTTACAGGAGAGGAATTTAACATGAAGGTGGAAGGAGATATGGAGTTGGTTGTAAAGTTTGGAGAGGCTTACAACGATGAGAGAGATGATTTATTGATTTTGCCTCAGGAAGCTTATCAAATAGAAGTACAACAATATATATACGAGTTAATTGTATTGTCTGTACCTCAAAAAAGAGTAAAGCCTGGAGCAGAAGATAATGAATTGGAAGATGCAGAAGTATTAGAGGCAGAATTAAGAAGCGATCAAGAAGAAAAGAATAGTAAAGAAGAAAGTACAGACCCTAGATGGGATCAGTTAAAACAATTATTAGATAAAAAATAAAAATTTATAGCAATGGCACATCCAAAGAGAAAAATCTCAAAAACAAGAAGAGATAAGAGAAGAACTCATTATAAAGCTGTAGCTCCACAAGTTGCTGTAGATCCAACAACTGGAGAAGCACACTTATACCACAGAGCACACTGGAACGAAGGAAAATTATACTACAGAGGACAAGTTGTAATCGATGCTACAGAAGCAGAAGCTTAATATTGTCTTTTAGTACCAAATTATACAAGTAAACCCTCATTTTATGAGGGTTTCTTTGTTAAATTCAATAAAATCGAGCAAAAAAGGGGCTTTTTTAAACAAGTATTAGAAATAAATTTTATTACTTTGGCTCACCATTTTGTTTAAAGTTTTCTTAACAATCATTTTATGACAAAAATTAGTGCTGCTATTACAGCCGTTGGGAAATATGTCCCTGATTATGTGTTGACTAACAAAGAGTTAGAGTCGATCGTAGATACGAATGATGAGTGGATTACAACTCGTACAGGTATTAAAGAACGTAGAATATTAAAAGATAAGGATAAGCCAACGTCTTACTTAGCTATAAAAGCAGCTGAGGATTTAATCCAAAAAAGAGGAATAGATCCAAAAGAGATAGATATGGTGCTTGTAGGAACTGCTACTCCAGATATGAATGTAGCCTCTACTGCCGTATTTGTTGCAACAGAAATTGGAGCTGTAAATGCCTTTGGGTACGATTTACAAGCTGCTTGTTCTAGCTTTTTATATGCAATGTCTACTGCCGCAGCTTATATAGAGTCTGGTAGGTACAAAAAAGTATTGATTATTGGAGCAGATAAAATGTCTTCTATAATAGACTACGAAGACAGAGCAACATGTATAATTTTTGGAGATGGTGCTGGTGCTGCATTATTTGAACCGAATGAAGAAGGTTTAGGTTTGCAGGACGAATACTTAAGAAGTGATGGTATTGGACGTGAATTCTTAAAAATGGAAGCAGGAGGATCATTAAATCCTGCAACGCACGAAACTGTAGATAACAAGCAACACTTTATTAGACAAGAAGGGCGTACTGTATTTAAATATGCCGTTTCTAATATGGCCGATGCAGCAGTTAAAATTCTAGAAAGAAATAACCTTAGCAAAGAAGATGTAGACTGGATGGCAGCGCATCAAGCAAATACTAGAATTATAGAAGCTACTGCTAATAGAATTGAATTGGACAAAGAGAAAGTAATGATGAATATTCAGAATTACGGAAATACAACTTCGGGAACTTTGCCATTATTACTAGCAGATTATGAGAGTCAATTAAAGAAAGGAGACAATATTGTTTTTGCTGCTTTTGGAGGTGGATTCACATGGGGTGCTATTTATCTAAAATGGGCATATAACTCATAATTTTTTTATAAATTAAACTAATAATTAGTAAATAACTTACTTAATATAACTATCTATTATGGAATTAAAGGACATTCAAAATTTGATAAAATTCGTTGCTAAGTCAGGAGCAAGCGAAGTTAAGTTAGAAATGGAAGATGTTAAAATCACTATTAAAACAGGTGAAGAAAAAGGAGAAACAACTATAGTACAACATGCTGCTCCATTACAAATGGCTGCACCTGTTGCTCCTGCTGCTGCACCAGTTGCTCCAGCTGCACCAGTTGCTGCTACACCAGCTGAAGAAAAGTCTGCAGAAGATGATTCTAAGTATGTTACAATTACATCGCCTATGATTGGAACTTTCTACAGAAAGCCATCACCAGATAAGCCTTTATTTGTAGAGGTAGGAGATTCTGTACAGGCAGATTCTGTTGTTTGTGTAATTGAAGCAATGAAATTATTCAACGAAATTGAGTCTGAGGTATCAGGAAAAATCGTAAAAGTATTAGTAGAAGATAGTACTCCAGTAGAATTTGGACAACCATTATTCTTGGTAGATCCATCTTAATCGTTAGATCGATTAAAATTTTATAGTACTAATTTTTCTAAAAGAACGAATATGTTTAAAAAGATATTAATTGCCAATAGAGGTGAGATTGCTTTACGTGTGATTAGAACATGTAAGGAAATGGGAATTAAGACGGTTGCGGTATATTCAACTGCAGATGCAGAAAGTTTACATGTAAAGTTTGCTGATGAAGCAGTTTGTATTGGACCTGCACCAAGTCCTGAGTCTTACTTAAAAATGGCAAACATTATTGCTGCTGCAGAAATTACAAATGCAGATGCAATTCACCCAGGTTATGGGTTTTTGTCAGAAAATGCTAAGTTTTCTAAGTTATGTCAAGACCACGATATTAAATTTATTGGAGCTTCTCCAGAAATGATTAATAGAATGGGAGACAAAGCCAATGCTAAGTCTACTATGATTGCTGCAGGTGTACCTTGTGTACCAGGAAGCGAAGGAGTAATAAAAGACTTTGCGGAGTGCGAAACTTTAGCTGTTTCTACAGGTTACCCAGTAATGTTAAAAGCTTCTGCCGGTGGTGGAGGTAAAGGTATGCGTGCTGTATGGAAAGCTGAAGATTTAAAAGATGCATGGGATTCTGCTCGTCAGGAATCTAAAGCTGCTTTTGGAAATGACGATATGTACATGGAAAAGTTGATTGAAGAGCCACGTCATATTGAAATTCAAATTGTAGGAGATTCTTACGGTAAAGCTTGTCATTTATCAGAAAGAGACTGTTCTGTACAACGTCGTCACCAAAAATTAACGGAAGAAACACCTTCTCCGTTTATGACAGAAGAATTAAGAGAGGCAATGGGTAAAGCTGCAGTTGCTGCTGCAGAATACATTAAGTACGAAGGTGCTGGAACGGTTGAGTTCTTAGTAGATAAGCACAGAAACTTCTACTTTATGGAAATGAATACTCGTATTCAGGTAGAGCACCCAATTACAGAAGAAGTAGTAGATTACGATTTAATTCGCGAACAAATTTCTGTAGCTGCTGGAGTTCCTATTTCTGGTAAAAACTATTTGCCAAAATTACACTCTATTGAATGTAGAATTAATGCGGAAGATCCTTTTGCAGGATTTAGACCAGCTCCAGGAAAGATAACATCTTTCCATGCACCAGGAGGTCATGGAGTTCGTTTAGATACGCATGTTTACGCTGGTTATACAATTCCACCAAACTACGATTCTATGATTGCAAAGCTAATTTGTACTGCACAAACTAGAGAAGAAGCAATTAGTAAAATGAGACGTGCTTTAGATGAATTTATCATTGAAGGTGTAAAAACAACAATTCCTTTCCATCGTCAGTTAATGGATCATCCAGATTATATTGCTGGTGACTATACTACTAAATTTATGGAAGATTTTGTAATTGAGAAAACAGTCTAAAAACATAGACTATTATATATAAAAAAATGAGAGCTATTTTGGACTAGCCCCCAAAAGTTGGACGGTTAAAAATTACTTATAGAACTGAGCTCGATATTTTATCGGGCTCATTCCATTTAAAATCGATGAGATTCTCTTCTCATTATAATAGCTAATATATTCTTTAATTTCCTTTTCTAGTTGATTAATTGAGTTCCATTTTTTTAGGTAAAATAGTTCTGATTTCAAAGTTCCAAAGAAGTTCTCAATAATAGCATTATCTAAACAATTTCCTTTTCTAGACATACTTTGAATGATATTGTTTTTTTTCAATAAAGTCTGATATCTCTTCATTTGATATTGCCACCCTTGGTCAGAATGCAGTAATGTTTTATTAAGCTTATGCTTTTTAAAAGCTTTGTCAAGCATGGTTGTTATTTGTTTGAAGTTAGGGCTTCTAGAGATATGATAACTTATAATTTCTCTGTTATATAAGTCTATGATTGGTGATAAATATAGTTTTTCACCCAGAACTTTAAATTCTGTAATATCTGTAGCCCACTTTTGATTAGGTTTTAATGCCTTAAAATTTCGTTGGAGAATATTAGGAGCTATTTTTCCCTGACTCCCTCTATAAGAACGATATTTTTTTATTCTGACTAGAGACTTTAACTTCATAGATTTCATTAATCTAAATACTGTCTTATGATTGATCATTATTCCTTGATTATTTAACTCTAAGGTGATCCTTCTATAACCATATCTTCCTTTGTTTTGATGATAAATCTGAGTAATTAACTTTTTAATAAGTTCATATTTGTCAGGCTCTCTACTTTTTTGCAAATGATAATAAAAGCTACTTCTAGCCATATTCACATGCTTTAACAATAGTGATAAATCATGTTTATGCCTTAACCCATCTATGGCTATTGCTTTTTCTCTCTGGTTTGAGCTAAGGCATGTAACTTTTTTAGCAAATCAAGTTCTGCTTTTAAAGATTGATTCTCTTTTAAAAGTTCTTCTTCTTTAGTTAATGGTTTAGATTTACTTCTTGTATGTTTAGTCTTCATACCAATAGGTCTACCTTTAGGTTTATCTTGTAGACCCTCCAAACCTAAAGAATTATAGCGTACCCTCCAATTATGTATTACAGAATCTCCTCCGATATTAAAAATTAAACTAGCTTCAGCCATAGAGAGATTGTCTCTATCTATAGTCTGTAATACATTTAGTTTAAAAGATGGAGAGTAATGCTTTGTTTGTTTTGGTAATAATCCTTGTAGACCATCTTTCTCATACTGCTGACACCAACGGTAAACAATAGAATGATGAAGCTTTAATTCTTTACAAATACTAATAACTGATCGATGTTCTTTAAAAAACAACAAAACACATTTACGTTTAAATTCAAATGTGTACTTTACTTTTCTAGACATAAAAATACCCCCAAATTGTGTCGAGGCTACTGACAAAGTATGCTTATTTTGTAAAAAAGGTTTTTCAAAAAGAGATTTGACATGTAAATGTTGAATCTCTTTTTTTATTTCAATACTTTTTTGGGTTAATTTTTGAGACTTTAAAAGAGTTTGAAGAGGTTGTTTATAGCCTTTTTATAGGCTTTAGTTTTAGAACTATTCGTTCTTAGCTTAATTTCAAAATTCTTTTAAGATTTACAGCAAAAATGGTCAAAGCACCTTGCATTTGCATATTTTCAATACCATACGAGGTAGCTCTTCCATAACCATGAACATTTTTTAGTTCACCATTTTTAGCTTCTATCTTATAGCGATGCTTTGATTTTTCTTTAAAATAGTCTGTTTTTTCAAAATCAATTTGCTCTTGGTGTATTTTTGATTTTATGGATATCGAATATGTTTTTGACTTAGCTCCTTCTTTATAACATCCTTTTCTTAAAGGGCAGTTTTTACATTTTTCGACATTAAAATAATAGGTGATTACTTGATTTTTCTGAGTATTCTTCTTGCCTTGAATTGCTTTTTTTGTTGCTAGATGTCCAGCAGGACAAACAAACATATCTGCATCTTTATTATAATCAAATTCATTTTCTTTTTTTCTGAATCCTTGACTAATCGCAGGATTTAACTTTGCTACTATTTGAATGTTTTTTTCTTTGGCTAATTCTAAATTTTTCTTGCCTGAATAAGCTGCATCCCCAATAACTGTATCTACAGCTATTCCATTTTTTTGACTTTGCGCTATAAGTTCTGGCAAAATAGGTCCATCTCCTTTTTCGCCTGAAGTAACAACGGCTCCTGTGATAATTCTTTCTTGTGTCATGGCCAGATGACTTTTAAATCCAAAAAAGGAACTATCTGATGACTTGTGTCCTATTTTAGCATCCATATCTTTAGATACAACTTCTTGTTGGTGTTGTTCTATATCATCGATAGATTCTTTTAATAGGTTCAATTTTTCTTTTACAAAAGGTACTTCGCTAATTGTTGGGGAAGCTTCAAGTAAAGTTTCTAACTTTTTACTATAGGTCATTTCTTTTTCTAAATCATTACAATCGTTTTTAGTAGGCATTTTATGTTTCCAATCTTCCTTGTAGGTATAAACAGCTTTTCGAAGTTGTTTTGATCTTTCTCGCAAGATATCAATAGCTGAAGATGGATTAGATTTGGATAAAGTATGCGTAGCATCAACAATGATAGAACCCGAACGGATGATTCCTTTTTCGACAGCAATACTTACGGTTTTGTTAATTAATAAATCTAGTAAATTGGTGTCTTTAAGACGTTGCCTACGGAATTTTGTTAAGGTACTTGGATTGATTACTCCCTGCTCAGGTAGCATTTCTAAAAAATACTTAAAAGACATGTCATAACGAGAACGATCTACCACATCAACATCTGATAAAGTGTAAATCACTTTTAATAATAGGTACTTGAAAAGTTTTACAGGGCATTCAGCTGTCCTACCTTGATCTATGGAGTATTTATCTAAAAGTTCTTCATAAATAAAACTAAAATCTATTAAGTCATTGATTTTTCTTAATAAATTATCTTGGGGAACTATCAAATCGTAAAGTGAACTATATTCACTTAGACCTAAAGTTTGTTGTTGATTCAGCATAAAGAAAAATACAAAAAAAGAAGAATAGAATTTAATAATTCTATTCCTCTTTTTTATAAATATACTTTTTCAGTAGCCTCAATTGTGTCTAACATTTTGGGGGCACTCTATTTAGCTCTCATTTTTTTATTAAATTCGATTCTATGAAATTATTGTTAATCTACACAGGCGGTACTATTGGTATGGAAAAAGATTCTAAAACGGGAGCTTTAAAACCAGGTGCTATTCATGTTATACAAAGTTGTGTTGCTTCAGAATTTAAAGATGCTGCAATTAATTATATACAAACGGAGCAATTAATAGATTCTTCTAACTTTAATTTAAAAGCATACCAAGAGTTAGCTACTATTGTAGACAACAATTACAACACATACGATGCCTTTTTGGTTCTAATGGGTACAGATACAATGTCTTATATTAGTTCTTTACTAAGTTATTGTATCCAAGGTTTGTCTAAACCTATAGTATTTACAGGGGGGCAATTGCCTTTGGTTGCTAAAGAGTCCGATAGCAAAGAGAATTTAGTGGGTGCTGTTTCTGGTTTGTTAAATGATGAATTTCCGATAGAGGTTGGTATTTATTTTTATAAAAAATGGATGAGAGCGGTGTTAACATCAAAGATTCATACGGACAATTTTGATGCCTATAGAGAGTTAAAAACGAATAAAACCTCCATAAACTTATCAACAAAAAGGTTTGAAATTGTAAATAAAATAGAGTCAGAATTTATGATTTTGAAATTTTCACCTTTTTATAATCACAATTTTTTAAAGAAAATTTTAGCGATTCAAAGTTTAAATGGCATCATTTTAGAGGGATTTGGTTCGGGGAATTTACCCGATTTTGATGATGAACTACTAAGTCTTTTTAAAAAAAGGATTTCTCAAGGTTTTCGCGTAGTCGTTGTAACTCAGTGCTTAAGAGGAGGAGTGACCTTTGGAAAATACGAAACGAGCTTAAAAGCAGGTAAATTAGGTTTTATAAGTGGAGGAGAACTAACTACAGAATCTGCATTAGCAAAGATGATGTACTTATCAACAAAGGAATTGAATTGTCAAGAATATCAGCGATTCTTTGCAGAATCCATGAGAGGTGAGTGATAATAATGTTAAGAATATTTAATGATAGAATATTTTTTAAAGTAAACATTTTTTTGTTACTTGCTCATCGTTTATCAATTATCATTAATAGTATTTAATTAGAATAGAAATGAAAAAAGTTTTTAGTATCCTAGCTATTGCAGGATTAATGTTCTTAGGAACTTCAAATGCATTTGCACAAGAAGAAGCTACTGTAGATTCTACTAGCGTAGCAGCAACTGAAACTGTTGCAACAGAGGAACCAAAAGAGGAAGCACCAGCAGCTGCACCAGAAGAGGCTAAGCCAGAAGCAGAAGCTACTTTCCACCAAATTTTAAAGCAACGTTTTATTGAAGGTGGAGCTGGATTTATGGGGATTGTATTGGTAGCATTAATCTTAGGATTAGCAATCGCTATTGAAAGAATTATTTATTTAAACTTAGCTACTACAAACACTAAGAAATTAGTTGCTAAAGTAGACGAAGCATTAGCTTCTGGAGGAGTTGAAGCAGCAAAAGATATTTGTAGAGATACAAAAGGACCTATTGCTTCTATCTTTTACCAAGGTTTAGATAGATCTACTGAAGGAATTGATGCTGCTGAAAAAGCTGTTGTTGGTTACGGAGGAGTTCAAATGGGATTATTAGAGAAAAACATTTCTTGGTTATCTTTATTTATTGCATTAGCACCGATGTTAGGGTTCATGGGAACAGTAATTGGTATGATTGATGCATTTGATGCTATTCAGGTAGCAGGAGATATTAACCCAGCAGTAGTAGCAGGAGGTATTAAAGTAGCCTTATTAACAACTGTATTTGGATTAGTTGTAGCAATTATCTTACAGATTTTCTATAACATTATTATTGCAAAAGTAGATAGTATCGTAAACAAGATGGAAGATGCATCTATTTCTTTAATTGACTTATTAGTTAAATACAAAAAATAATTAGTATTATGAGTAGTAAATTATCACAAATATTAACTATCGTAATACTTGTTATCGCTGTAATCGGTATCGTATTATTTGCAGGAGTTTTAACTGCTGGAGATGAAGCTGATGCTGTGTATGGTAAAGTAAGCCCAATGGTTGAGTTTTCAGCTTGGTTACTTTATTTAGCAGGAGCTATAACTGTTGTATTCGCTATAGTTAACATCTTTAAATCTCCAGAAGATTTAAAGAAGATTGCTATCAATGTTGCTTGTCTAGGACTTGTATATGTAGTTGCTTATGTAACTGCTTCTGATGCTGCGGTATTAGATGTACAAGGACAAATCTTAGAAGGAGGAGAAGCAGGTTCAACTTCAAAATTAATTAGTACAATTATTAATTATAGTGTGTACTTAGGAGCAATTGCTTTAGCAGCAGTTGGTTTTGGAGGAATTAAATCAGCAATTAAATAATAATAACAGATATGGCAAAGAGAGATATACCAGAAATCAACGCAGGTTCTATGGCAGATATTGCTTTCTTGCTACTTATCTTTTTCTTAGTAACGACTACTATGGATACGGATTCAGGGGTTTTTAGAAAATTACCTGAGAAGCAACCAGAAGATGTAGAACAACCGCCAGTAAAACAAAAAAATATCTTCGAAGTAAACATCAACCGTTTAGATGAATTATTAATCGAAGAGGAGCCAGCTAAAATCGAAGATGTTAGACAAATGGCTATTGATTTTATTGATAATGGAGGTGGAACGTACGAAGGTAAATCATGTGACTACTGTGGAGGAAAGAAAGATGAATCTTCATCTGACCACCCAGCAAAAGCAATTATCTCTGTACAAACAGCACAAACAACTTCTTACGGAATGTACATTTCGGTTCAGAACGAGTTGTTAGCTGCTTACACCGAATTAAGAAATAGATATGCAAAGAAATATTTAACAGGAAAGTATAAAGGATTATCTTATACAGATTTGTTAAATATTCAGAAAGCTGATAAAGAAAACGAAGATGTAAAAGCTGCAATCGCTAAGGTAAAGAAAGCTTACCCAGAGATTTTAGCAGATGCGAAACCAATTAAATAATAGAAGCGTATGTCAAAGTTTGGAAAAAAGAAAAAAGATGTACCTGCAGTAAACACTGCAGCATTACCAGATATTGTATTTATGCTTTTATTCTTCTTTATGGTTGCTACAACTATGCGTGAAACTACACTTTTAATAAAAGCACCAAAGTTACCAAGTGCAACAGAGGTGAAAAAGTTAGAGCACAAAAGTTTAGTAAGTACCATTTATGTTGGTAAATCCAAAAATGCATCGGGAGGAAAAGGAGATAAAATTCAATTGAATGATAAAATTTCTTCTGTAAACGATATACAGAATTTTATTTATTCTGAGAGAGATAAACACGATGCTGAAGAGCAAAAAGCGATGGTAACTTCTATCAAAGCGGATCTTAAAACAAACGTGGGTACTGTATCAGAAATTAAAGATCAATTGATTGATATAAATGCCTTAAAGATTAGTTACTCTTCGGGTACCGGAGATGTCTCTAACAACTTTAAATAATAAATTAACATCCGTCAATCGACGGATGTTTTTTTTATGAACCTTATGTTAAATTACGATAACGAATAGGTTTTCGAAACTTATTTATATAATTTCACATTCCGTTTCACATGTTGTGTAAATTGCACACGTAAACTTTAATAATAATAATTTAAATCATAATAATATGAGCGTTATAGTTAACATTCATGCAAGACAAATTTTTGACTCAAGAGGTAATCCTACTGTAGAAGTAGATGTAGTTACTGAAAACGGAGTTTTAGGTAGAGCAATTGTTCCTTCTGGAGCGTCTACTGGAGAACACGAAGCTGTAGAATTAAGAGACGGAGGATCTGATTTTATGGGGAAAGGTGTTTTAAAAGCTGTTGAAAACGTAAACACTAAACTTGCTGAAGAATTAATAGGTTATTCTGTTTTTGAACAAAATGCTATTGATAAAGCAATGATTGAATTGGATGGAACTCCAAACAAAGCTCAATTAGGTGCTAACGCTATTTTAGGAGTTTCTTTGGCTGTTGCTAAAGCTGCTGCTAACGAGTTAGAAATTCCTTTATACCGTTACATTGGTGGAGTTTCTGCGAACACTTTACCTGTTCCAATGATGAACATTGTAAATGGAGGTTCTCACTCTGATGCACCAATTGCTTTCCAAGAGTTTATGATTATGCCTGTTAAAGCAAAAGACTTTACTGAAGCTTTAAAAATGGGTACTGAAATATTCCACAACTTAGCTAAATTGTTACACGGACGTAACTTATCTACTGCTGTAGGTGATGAAGGTGGATTTGCTCCAACTTTTGATGGAACAGAAGATGCTATTGAAACAGTATTATCTGCTATCGAAAAAGCTGGATACAAGCCTGGTGACGAAGTAATGTTAGCTTTAGACTGTGCTTCTGCAGAGTTCTACGAAGATGGAAAATACAACTACGCTAAATTCGAAGGAGAAGGTGGAGCTATCCGTACTTCTAAAGAACAAGCTGAATATTTAGCTGAATTATCTGCTAAATACCCTATTATCTCTATTGAAGATGGTATGGATGAAAATGACTGGGAAGGTTGGAAATACTTAACTGAATTAGTTGGAGATAAAGTTCAATTAGTAGGTGATGATTTATTTGTAACAAACGTAGAGCGTTTGTCTACAGGTATTGAAAAAGGTATTGCAAACTCTATCTTAATTAAAGTGAACCAAATTGGTACTTTAACTGAAACTATTGCAGCTGTAAACATGGCACACAATGCTGGGTACACTTCTGTAATGTCTCACCGTTCTGGAGAAACTGAAGATACTACTATTGCTGATTTAGCTGTGGCATTAAACACAGGTCAAATCAAAACTGGTTCTGCTTCTCGTTCTGACCGTATGGCTAAGTACAACCAATTGTTAAGAATTGAGGAAGAATTGAGCGAAGTAGCTTATTTCCCACAAGACAAAGCTTTTAAAGTTCAGAGATAATTCTCTAACAAAGTAAATATTAGAAAGCCTTCTCTTAATTGAGAAGGCTTTTTTATTTTTATAGAACAAAGCTAAGGCTATTATCATTATTGAATGTAGCTAGATTTTGAAAATGATGATAAATGACAACTTGATGGAATATACAATCAGAAAAGGGGAATTAAAAGATGCTGAGGCAATTTTTGCTTTAATACAAGAATTGGCAGTTTTTGAAAAAGAACCGCATGCTGTAGAAGTTACAGTAGAGGATATACAATTAGATGGTTTTGGAGATCAACCTAAATTTGAAGTTTTTGTAGCTGAACAAAACGATGAAATATTAGGGATGGCTTTATTCTATTATCGTTATTCAACATGGAAGGGCAAAACCATACATTTAGAAGACTTAATTGTAAGAAAAAGAGCAAGAGGTAAGGGAATAGGTAGATTGTTGTACAATGAGGTGCTAACCTATGCACATGAACAGAAATTAAGAAGAGTAGAGTGGGCTGTACTAGATTGGAATACTCCAGCTGTTGAGTTCTATCAGAATTCTGGAGCCGAAGTGTACGATGATTGGAGAGTAGTGCAAATGAATGCAGCTCAGTTAAAGAAATATATTGATTCCATTTAGGATAAAAGAAGTATGAATTTAAAAGAGGTCTTTAGAATTCTGTTTTGTAATTATAGTCAATCAACCAAAATGAAACATCAATTTTGGAATGAGTTAGAAGCTAAATTATACTGATAAGGGGCGTTATTATCATAATTTACACCACCTAGAAAATATATATCAAGAGTTACTTCCTATAAAGAAACAGGTACATAATTGGGATATTGTTTTGTTTACACTTTTTTATCATGATAGTATATACAATTCACAGAGACAAGATAATGAAGAGAAGAGTGCAGTTTTGGCTGAAGAAAGAATGAAAACATTGGATGTTCCTAGGGATTTGATTGATTTATGTAGTTATCAAATAAGAGCGACGAAATCTCACGTGAAATCAGACAATCAAGACACAAATTATTTTACAGATGCAGATTTTTCTATTTTAGGAAAAGCTTGGGATGAATATTCAATCTATACTCAAAATGTGCGAAAAGAATTTGCTATTTATCCAGATTCGATTTACACGAAAGGGAGAAAGAAAGTATTAAAACACTTTTTAGAAATGGAGAGAATTTACAAAACAGATTATTTCTACCAAAAATACGAAGAGAAAGCTAAGTTAAATATGCAAAGGGAGTTGGAATTATTATAGAAAGCAATGAATAAGTTAAATACAGAATATTTTAGAACAAGAAACACACATAGATTATTAAGAGAAAAAGAGAAAAGAAGAGTCTATTCTTTTAAGGAACGATTGATAATGGTGTTGATTGGAATATTCATTATATGCTCTGTAATAATACTTCAAAATCATTTACTGAACAGGATAGAACAAAATGAATTAGAGCGTATGGAACTAAAAAAATAAAGCCTTCCAAGTAAGTAGTACTTGAAAGGCTTTTAATATTGTTGAAAACTATCTAATTACTTTGCAGCAGCATAGTTTGCAGAAACAGCTTCCCAGTTAATTACATTAAAGAAAGCGTTAATGTAGTCAGGTCTTCTGTTTTGGTAGTTTAGGTAATAAGCGTGTTCCCAAACGTCTAATCCTAAGATTGGTTGGTTACCACAAGTAACACCTGGCATTAATGGATTGTCTTGGTTTGGAGTAGAACATACGTTTACAGCCCCACCTTTAGCAACACATAACCAAGCCCATCCAGATCCGAATTGAGTAGCAGCAGCGTTAGAAAAAGCATTTTTAAACTCTTCAAAAGATCCAAAAGCAGTGTTAATAGCTTCTGCTAATTCTCCTGTAGGCTCTCCACCTCCGTTAGGAGACATTACAGACCAGAATAAGTTGTGGTTGTAGAATCCACCTCCATTGTTACGAACAGCTCCGTTAGTCATGTCTAAACCTCCTAAGATTTCTTCAATAGACTTTCCTTCTAAATCAGTTCCTTCAATAGCTCCGTTTAATTTAGCAGTGTAAGCTGCGTGGTGCTTTCCATGGTGAATTTCCATAGTTTTAGCATCAATATTTGGTTCTAATGCATCTAATGCATATGGTAAATTTGGTAATTCAAATGCCATTTTATTTATTTTTTATAATTGTGTATTCAAATGTACTAAACAGAACCTATTTATAGAAATTAATTGTTTCTATAATACTATAATTAAACTTTATACTTGTAATGAGCTTTGTTTTGTTAAGTTGTTGGTATATAGTGGTTTGTTTTATATTTCTTGTTTCAGTTGAAAGTTGAATTTTAGTTCTTCTCCATTTCTTTTAACAATCATCTTAATTTTCTTTTTGTCTCTTTCTTGAAATAGATAAATTATGTCTTCTAGCTTTAGATTGTAAAAGTATTTGTGGTTAATTTTTATGATGATATCTCCTTTTAAAATTCCAGCTTTGTGCGCAGGAGAACCTTTAACTACATCTTTAATTATGTACGAGGGTTTAAAGCTATAGGTATAAGCAAGTACAGAGGCTATAAGGTTTTTGTTATCACTACTTCCTGAGTTCGGAATCTTTTGTCTTACAAGCATCATCCCATTGTATACCACGTCTAGCCCGCTCATATTATAGTTAAAATCGCTGGTAAATGATCCTGTTTTCTTAAAAGTAACCTTGTAATTAGGGTAATCTAGCCAAATTTTAAATCTTTTGAGTATTCTACCTCCTATACTTCCATTTCTAGCTTTAAATTTTCTTGCAATTTGGGTAGATTTTTCATCAAGTAAAGAGACGGTTGGACCTTTAATTTCAAATTGACCTAGTTTAAATTTAGTTAATCTGCTTCTTTTTCCATAAACGTGTCCACTAATTCCTTCTCCTAATAAATCATTAAAAAAACGTTTAGGGGTTTTAATATCTTTCTTAGAGTCTTCAAAGAGCCAAATGGCATCACTTCCTCCAGAATCAATTAATAATTTTACATCAATTAGTTTTTCTCCCAAGCTATCCAAACTAATTTGTGTGTCTATATATGGTTTTTTACCACTTAAGGTAAGTGGTTTGGTTACGCATTTTTTACACTTTTTGTATTGGAATGTTTTTGGATTGTGGAACGTTATTTTTTTGTGTTTATAATTGATTTCAACAATTAAGTTTTTTAATAAGCTATAGCCAATAATACCGTGTATGGTTATTCCCATTCTTCCAGAAAAATCTAATGGATTATTAAACGTAACTACAGCAGTTTCGTTAGAGGAACTAAGACCTTTTATACTAAAAACATTATTTTTTGTAGTAATTGTTTTTACACTTTGTCCTAGACCTAAACCTCTAATCATGGTATTACTTGTGTTGGCAAAGTGAATGCTATCTTTTTTAGAAGGGGCAAAAAGAATGGTTTTATTTACTCCTGTATCTAAAATAAAAGAAGATTTTTCTCCATTTACATCTATAGGAATAACAATAATGTTGTTGATTAGTTGAAAGCGGATGGTTTGTTTTTCTTTTAAGGGATCTTTAAAATAAAAACCAGACTGAGCATAGCTACTCACAATAAAAAAGCAACTAAAAACTATATGAAAAAGTTTAGATTTCAATAGACTCTGTTTTAAACTAAAGATACAAATTATAACGAGTAAACAGACTAAAATATAAGGTGTTAACTTATATGTTTTGCAGGTCGTCTTCTGTGGATGTTTTAATAGAGTTTTGTTTTAACAAACTGCAAAAGATACCGTCACCATCGGTTAAATTCCCTGTAAAAGTTCCATCATATATTTTGCCACATCCGCAAGAGGGAGATTTAGATTTTAAAATAGCTTGAGTACAATTGTTATGGAGGGTAATTTCTAAGGCTTTTTTAGCTCCATTAAGATAGGCTTTGGTAATATCCTTACCCTCTTTGTTAATGATTTTGTTTCCTTGCTTTTCTGCTGAAACTCTAGGAGTAGATAAGCCACCCAATTCTTCTGGGCAAACAGTAATTGCTTTTCCTTGGGCTACCAAATCTATGATGTATTGATTGGGTTTCGCTTTTCCATCAAAACGACATGGAATATTTGCCAAACAAGCACTAACTACTTTCATGATTTAAGCGTTTGCTTAAAGATATAAATAAACAAATCAACGAATAAAGGTTAGCTTGTTAAAAGTTTTCCATTTAAAAAGTTCTAGTAGTAAGCATCCAAAAACTAGAATATATTCCAAACCTACAAGCCATAAATTTTCTTGATAAGTACTACTTATATAGGCACTGTAACTAAAAATAACAGCATAAGACCATACTACGGCAAAATTAAATCTTGTAAACAAACTAAGAAACAAAGGAATTGCAATATACCAAGGATGTACTATACTAGATAAGAAATAGTAACAACAGATAACAAATAGCATACTTGTAATAAGCGTTACCTTTTTCTCATTTTTTCTTAAGAAAGACAGTGCTAGCGTAATCGCGATTACTATAAATGGTGTAACCTTACCTACACTTTGAATAATATTGTATCCTTTTACTTTATAACCAATTGCTCTAATTATATAATAAATACTGGCATTGAATTCAAAATTTTGAAAATACAAGTGAATACTAGACATAAAGTTGTCTAGTAGGTCTTGGCTTAAAAAAGGAATGAATAAAATAATATTTACAGCAGCTACAATAACTCCATAAACGATCATTTTCTTGAAACCCAATTTTCTAAAAAATACAGGCAAGAAAATCAAGGGAATTAACTTTATAGATATAGCTCCTGCAAATAAAGTAGCAGATAAATGGTTTTTAGATTTGAATAGGTAATAAAGACTAGCACTTAAAAGTGCAATCATCATTCCTTCGTAATGCAAGTTGCCTGTTAATTCTATAATAATAAACGGGTTTAAAAAATATAGGAATATCTTTTTACTATCAATTCTAAAAAGTTGTAATAGCTTGGTTCCGTAAAATAGGGTAACCAAATCAGACAGCATTAATGTAACTCTCATGATAATGGTACTCAACAATAAGTTTTTACCATCTAACAAGGCAGGAATTCCAAAAGCATATTGATTAAGAGGAGGGTAGCAAGTGTAATGACTCCCATTCATACTTCCCATTCCCTTGTACAAGGTTGCTCCTTCTGCAATAATACTCGTATTGTTTTCGGGTAGAATTAAATAAGGGTTAATTCCTGTAACCCAGGCTCTACCGTCCCATAAAAAACGATAGAAATCATCAGAAAGATTAGGTATTGCAAGAATACAAATAAACCGAAATAGGATTCCAGCAAACACAAGCGATTTGGTATTTAAAACACTGTATTTATATAGGAGTCCAAAGGCAATAAATAACAACGAATACAAAGCAAAAACTCTGGTAAAATCTGTTCTAACAGTATGGTAAGCAAACAGAAAATAGGCAAGGGCAGAAAGAAAAACGACCAACAAGCTATGCTTATTAGTCATTTTAAATGTTGTATTAAATATTTTCATAGCGTTCTACTTATAGCTTGTTGGTCGTGTAATAAAAGAGTTTGTTACATG
This sequence comes from Wenyingzhuangia sp. IMCC45574, assembly GCF_054182685.1. NCBI lineage: Bacteria > Pseudomonadati > Bacteroidota > Flavobacteriia > Flavobacteriales > Flavobacteriaceae > Wenyingzhuangia > Wenyingzhuangia sp. IMCC45574. The sequence goes on from NZ_CM135169.1 coordinate 3,455,146, forward strand.
TTTTTATTCAAAAAAGTACTTTTAATAAACCATCAACCTAAAAGTAACTATACTTTTCTATACACCGATTTGTAAAAAATAAAACCGAAGCCCAAGAATAACATTACATGGAAAATTAACATTCCAGAATCAAAAGGCATGTACCATTCATTTGCGGCAAACAATGTTTTAGCATTAAACGTGTAATTGGTGTTTTTGTCGTTTTCTCCAATATAACGTACCAACCATGCACTTACAATTCCAAATAAGAAATAACAACATAAAATCCCTTCGTAAACCACATTCTTAGAAGGTTTTTTACGAATGTATTTGTTGTTTTTCCAATTATCAGCTAAGGATTTAATATTGAATTTAGGTGTACGTACAAATTCACTTCTTTTTCTTCTGTGTCCCTCTATTACCGCTCCTGAATTATTTAAAGACAATCCCATAGCAACACTAAAAAAGGTAAAGAAGGTTCGTGTATATTTTACAAATAGTTTTAACCCTTTTTGCTGACGGATATTTTTGTACACATGCCAATAACAGATAAAAAAGATCAACGTACTAAGAGCAAAGAAACTCATGGCAATAAAGTAGACCTTAAAATCTGAGTAGTAATTTTTAATGTAAAGCATTGGTACGCTTAGAATACCCACTACAAATACATTTAAGAACATAGTACTGTTTAATAAGTGTAGTACACAATGTGCTTTGGTTTTAAAAGACAAGTCTGAGCTTACAATCTTGCGGAACATTTTTTGGAAATTTTCTGCTCCTCCTTTGTTCCATCGGAATTGTTGAGAACGTGCAGCACTAATTACAATAGGTAGTTCAGCAGGAGTTTCCACATCTACCAAATATTTAAATTCCCATCCTTTTAATTGTGCTCTATAACTTAAATCTAAGTCTTCTGTTAAGGTATCTCCTTGCCAGTTTCCGGCATCGTAAATACATTCTCTTCTCCAAACACCGGCTGTACCATTAAAATTGATAAAGTGACCTTTGGCATTTCTCCCCATTTGCTCTAATGTAAAATGCGCATCCAAAGCAAAAGCTTGTATTTTAGTAAGTAAAGAATATTCTCTATTAATGTGCCCCCAACGGGTTTGTACCACACCTATTTTTTTGTTTTTAAAGTAGGGGATGGTTTTGTACAACCAGTTCGTTTCTGGTAAAAAGTCAGAATCGAAAATAGCAATGAGTTCACCTTTGGCAATTTCTAAGCCCTCTTTTAAAGCACCTGCTTTAAACCCCTCTCTATTGGTACGAGTAATATGTACAATATCTAAGCCTGTTGCTGCTAGTTTTTCTACTCTTTCTTTGGTTTTTGCAACGGTTTCATCGGTAGAGTCATCTAACACTTGAATTTCTAGTTTCTCTCTAGGATACTCAATTGCAGCAATGTTTTTTAACAATCGCTTCATTACATATTTTTCGTTGTAAACCGGTAGTTGAATGGTAACATACGGTACTTCATCAAGTTTACTTAAATCATACTGCGGACAAGTATCGTTTTCTTTTCTATTTCTTTTTACAGCCTTTAGGTAATTAAAAAGCAAGTTTAATTGAGCCAAAGCATAGAAAAAGACCATCAGTAGAGAAATGATATAAATAATCATTAAGAACCAACTAAAGGTAAACCAGAAACTAAAATCTTCACTTAAAAAAAATAGTACAACTCCTCCCATTGTTATTATTTAAAACTGTATTTAAAAATCCAGGTTAATATCTTTACACCCGCAAAGATAGTCCCTTTTACTGTACCCGATACCTTAGAGACTCCTATTCTCTTTCTATATTTGACAGGTATTTCTGTATAGTTTAGTTTGTTTTTTACAGCTTTTAGCTGCATTTCTACGGTCCAACCATAAGTTTTATCTTCCATCTCCATGTCTAATAAGCATTGATACTTTATAGCTCTAAAAGGGCCTAGGTCTGTAAAATTAGCGCTAAAAAAGAGTTTCATTAAGAAGGTAGCCAGCCAGTTTCCAAAAACTTGTTGTGGAGTCATAGCTCCTTTTTCTACTTGCGAATTGTTTCTAGAACCAATTACAAAATCGTAATCTTGTGTTGTTATTGGTAAAATAAGTTCTGTAATTTGTTCTGGATAATCAGAGTAATCACCGTCTAAGAAAACTATAATGTCTGGTGTTAAGTTATGGCTAGCAACATAATCCATTCCTTTTAAACAAGCATAACCATATCCCATCTTTTCTTCGTTAAGAACGGTAGCTCCTGCATTTTTTGCTGTTTCAAAAGTGTTGTCAGTAGAGTTATTGTTTACAACAATTACTTGGCTAACTACATCTTTAGGAATGTCGTTAACAACCTTTGCTATAGACTCTTCTTCGTTAAAAGCAGGTATAATAACAATTACTTTATTCATTTATTTGGTTATAATCTTTTTGAAAGGAATTCCAATTGGTCCATTCCTTTTGTTGAACCCCTTTTTTAAAATATTTCCCTTTTACTATTTTGTTGTTTTTATAGTAAACACACAAACCGTCTATTTCTCCATTTTTCATTTCGCATTTATGAGACAATTTTCCCATAGCGTTAAAGAATACCCACCATTTACTTTTCTTATCTTCATAAAACTCCCCCTTTTTAAGTGGCAGTCCTTTAGCTGCGAAAAAATGCCAATATCCATCTTTTTTGTCATTTTTAAAATTTCCAGATGCTATTAAAACATTATGATTCGAATAAAATTTCCAGTACCCGTTTTTTAAATCATTTTGATACCAGCCTTCTTGTTTAAGTGTTTGGTTGGGAAAGTATTCTTTTTGATAGTATTTATTATTGGAATAAAACTTTTTTTGATGGGTGCGTTGGTTGTTTTTAAAATATTCCCAAGAACCGATTCTGTTATTTTGCTGATAGGTTCCTAAGGAATCTAAATGCTGGTGGGTAAAGTATTTCCAAACACCAGTTTTAAGTCCTTGCTTATAATTACCAACGGAGTCTATTTGTTGATGTGAGCTATAGGTCCAGCTTTTGTCTTTTTGATTGTTAAAAAAATAACCCATAGCGATTTTATTTTTGCCTGGATACTCTTTCCAAAAACCAGTTTTTTGATCATTTTTAAACCAACCCTCCGCAGTTAATATTCCAGAAGAGTTATAATTTCTTTGATAGTATTTATTCGTGTTTTTTGTATACGTTCTCCAATACTTAACAGGGTGGTTGTTTTGTGTATACCACTCGTATTGTAGGGTGCTATCCGGAAAATATTCTCGATGTAAGACTTCCTCTTGTTGCGAAAATGCAACAAAAGGAAGTAGTATATATATGTAGATTAGTCTACTAATCATTCTTTTTTGTCATGCTTAATAAATCTATGTCGTTACCAAAAACAACATCTTGTACTTCTACACGTGAAGCTCCTGTATCGGGTCCGTTTTCTAGTTTTAAAACTCCTCTAGGACATACTGCAGAGCAGACTCCACACCCTACACAAGAGGAACGTACTATGTTTTGTCCCTTTTGCGCATAAGACCTTACATCAATACCTTGTTCACAGTACGTAGAACAGTTTCCACAAGAAATACATTGTCCACCGTTGGTGGTAATTCTAAATCTAGATTTAAATCTTTGTACCAATCCCATATAAGCTGCTAACGGACATCCAAAGCGACACCAAACTCTGTTCCCCATAATAGGATAGAATCCTGTTCCAATTACTCCAGAGAAAATAGATCCAATAAAGAATCCATACCAGGTTTGTACATCGTATGCAGAAATACCAAAAGCCAATTCTTTCCAACTAGGAATTTCAGCAAAATAAACATATAAAGTTAACCCTGTCATAATAATAGCAAAAGCCAAAACTCCATGAATCAACCAACGTTCTACTTTCCAAGAGAATAAAGATTTATCGGACAATTGACGGTAAGGGTCTCCTAGAGTTTCTGCCAATCCTCCACATCCACAAACCCAAGAACAGTACCATCTTTTCCCATAAAAATAGACCATTACAGGAACAATTATTAATGTTAACACAATTCCCCAAACAAACATAAAAATCCCTAAGTTTCCACTCTGCATTAATCCGTTAATGTTCCAATCAAAAAAGAAAGTATAGTTTAAGGGCCAAGCATTTTTAAAATCGAACCATGGTTTGTTAAAGGCAACTAATATTTCTGGAATTAAGAAAGCAAATGCTACTTGAAAGAATAAAACAACAGCTGTACGGATTAATTGGTACTTGTTGTGACGGTATTTTATAAACATTCTGATGGCAAAAACAGTCATTACCGAACAGTACATAAATCCGTATAAAAACCATTGACTTGCAGCGTTTCCACTCAACGATTTACTAACTCCGTCTACTGCCAAAATAGGGTTTACAATATAGTTAGGGAAAAAGTATAAGAAAAAGTAAAATCCAATAAAAAAGAAAGCTGTTACAAAACCTAAAACCCCTCTGTTGGTAGCACTGTGCTGAAAAATTCCATTGTTTTTAATTCCCGCAGGTCCTAATAATTTGTAGTCTGGAATAAATACTAGCAAACCACCAATAATTGCCAATCCAAAGGTTAAGAAGAACCACAAAGCTGTGTTTTCTACAAACCATCCGGTAGCACTATTTCTAATTAATGGATAAATGTATTCTTTGTATGTTTTACTCCATTTAAGGTGTACTACTTTCTCCCATTTTATTTCTGGCTGACTTTTTTGAAAAGCATTAGAATCTTTTATATTTTGTATAATGCTACTAGACAATTGCCAAGAGTTTAATTCTTGGTTTACAATCTCTTTTTTAGTGTTTTCTATAAACACTTCGCTCTTGATTCCTTTGCTATTGATCCACTGATCATAAGCTTCCGGAGTTACTTTATATGTTCCTGTAAATAGGCTTCCAATAAAAAAGGTAAAGCCTAAAAAGGTGATTATATATCCTATATTTTTAATTGTTTTCATTCTTTTAGATATGTTTTAAGATAGACAGCTAAACAAATACACGAATCAACGATTAAACGTTCATAAAGATTCGTTTCCAACTTTTCTTTTTAGCTTTTAGTTGCGTTCCGTTTTCTGAGTTGAATTTTGATAAGATTTCTTCTTCGTGTTGTGCGTAGAATTCAGGGTCGAAGTTGGCATCCTTTAAATGTTCTAGCACATGATGTACCGATTGTTTTTCATTCAACCATTGGTCAAACTTTTTGTGTCTCATTCTAATTCCAAAAGTGTTGATTCCGATGAATTCTTTAGAATCTTTATCGTAATTAATGTGGATACACTTTTTACCGTCTTTGTGTTCCCAGTAAAAACGAGCTTCATTTTCTTTAGGTTTTGCCCATACCCAACCATAGGTTTGATATTCTATATCTAAGAATTTTGCAGAGTTAAACCATTGCCCAGGTTGGTATTCCGATGGTTTCCCACAAATGGTTCTAGCCACGGTTTCTCCCATCATTCTACCCGTGTACCAAACCGCTTCTATAGGTCTGCGTTCTCCAATACCCTCGTGTTGTTGGGCACAATCTCCAATAGCATATACATTTGGAATGTTGGTTTCTAATTGTCTATTGACCAAAACACCACGACCCAATTCAATTCCTGAATCTTTTAAGAAAGCTACGTTTGGACTTACGCCTGCGGTTAAACCTACCAGGTTACAGCTTATAGTTTCTCCTTTGTCTGTAACAATGGCTTTAGCTCTTCCATTTTCATCAGAAATAATTTCAGAAAGACTTGTTCCTAATTTTAAATCGATGTGATGTTCTTTAATGTGTCTGTTTACCATTTCCGATTCTCCATCTGGTAAAACTCCGTTCCAAAAACTACTTTCTCTTACTAAGAAGGTTACAGGAATTCCTTTGGAAACTAACATTTCTGCCATTTCAATTCCAATCAATCCACCACCTACAATTACTGCTCGGTGGCAATCTTTGGAATATTCCGTAATGGTATCTAAGTCTTGCTTAGAATACATTCCAGTAACCGCTTTTAAGTCTTGACCAGGCCATCCAAATTTGTTGGGTGTAGATCCTGTAGCTATAATTAAATCGTCGTAGTGTAGGGAAGTTCCATTGTCTAAAGCCAATTCTTTGGTAGTTGTATTCACAGAATTTACATAGGCTTTTACCAATTCGATTCTGTTTTTTTTCCAAAACCAGTTTTCGTAAGGTTGTGTATGTTCAAATTTCATGTGACCCATAAAAATGTACATCAAAGCAGTTCTGGAGAAGAAATAATCTGTTTCTGCAGAGATGATGGTAATTTTATGATCGGACTTTTTGCGGATGTGCCTTGCAGCGGTAACCCCTGCAATTCCATTCCCTATAATTATGACGTTTTTCATAAGTAAAAGCGTTTTTGATTCTCAATTTACAGGTTTTAAGTCGCAAGCTTTTCCAAGTTCTTAAAAAAAAAGTGCTATTTAGAGTTTTTACAAATTAAGTTTTGAGTGTAAGGAATTGAGGAAAGTGGTTTGCAAATAGCTTTTTGAAAAGATGAGCAACTTTGTGTAAGCCGATGGAATAAGGTATATTTGTAGTATGCGAGCAGTTGATTTACGAAATAAATTGGTACAGTTAATAAACTCAGTTGATGAGGATTATCTAAGAGAACTCTTTGCTTATACAGAACAAAAAGAAGCAGATAAAAATTCTGGGATTGTTGGGTATACGGTACAAGGAGAGCCTTTAACCAAAGAAATGTACCTGGAAAGAGTACAAAAAACAGAAGCAGCTGTTAAAGCAGGAAACTTTACTACAATTGAAGATTTAGAAAAAGAAGCTGAAAACTGGTAGATGACGGACAAAAAGGTTAGCATAATTTGGTCCGATCAAGCTAAGTTGGATTTAAAGTATATTCATGACAGAGTTCTAAAGAAAACCAAAACTCCTGCTTATGCTAAAAATGTTACCTCAGATATTATAAAAGCGAGTAAAGAAATAAACTTTATTACTCAATACCAAGTAGATGAAATTTTAGGAGAGCCATACAGAAGAATGATTGTAAGGCATTTTAAAATTATTTACAAAGCAGAAAGTAACACCTCTATTATCATTTTAGAAATTTTTGATTCTTACAGGAATCCTTTGGGAGTGAGGAAGTAAGTTTCAGCAGCGATATCTAATTATAAATTCAACTCTTTAAAAAGAAGTTGTAGACTATTTTTTTAAATTTTCAGGGAAATTTCATTTATAAATGGAAAGTTTTATAATAAATCCTTAAATTTACGAAGGCCTACTCGGAAGCCTTCCACTCATCATTGAAAAGTTGTACTAACACCGTTTACTTTACCATTTATATAATATATTCTCGCTTATGGAGAATGGTAGATGAGTGACATTTTTTCTAGCGATTTTTAAATATATTATCCAATGGAAAAAAGAGAGAAACATAACGTTGATTATGTAAAAAGACAAGCTAAAAAACTAGCAAAAGAAAAAAATATCCCTCACTATCAAGCCTTAGACCTTATTGCAAAAAAACTGAATTACAATAATTGGAAGCATTTCATCAATGAAAACAAAAATTATAACACATTCAAGGATTTATCAGTAATTCCGATAGAAGAATTAAATGGTTTAGGTATTAACGGATTTTTATATGAAACAGAAGTGTTTGATCCTAAAATCTTCTCTAAAACAAAAAGAATTGAGAAAATAAGAGCTGAGATAAAAAAGTACTTTACAAAAACAAAATCTTTTAACTCTACTATAGGCTCTAGAGGTTTAACACGTAATCTTGAAATACATATTGGAGAATATGTAGCTTACGGTGAGTTGATTTATGCTATGTATTTAGAAGGTTACAAGATAAAAAGATACCATCCTGGAATTAATTGTCATTTCAATATAAGTTCAATTGGTTTGAGAAATTTAGTAGAGTCAAACAAACTCCTAGAATCTTTAAACACATCATGGGAGTATGAACTTGAAGATTATCTGCGACTTAATAGAAAATTTAAAAAATACAAGTATCACTTTAACTTAATAATTAGACTTTTAGTAGGAGAGAATCTTCCTAAAAAGAATATTTATGGAATTATTGGAGCTGAAATAGGTGAAACTTCAGAAATTATTAGGGAATGGTTTTCTATTGAACAATTAAGTAGTGAATTAATTCCTGGTGAAAAATTAAGAAGATTATCTATGATTTTTGGATTTGAACCTGAAAAATTAAAGAACTATAAAAACAAAGTATAGAAACTCATGTTGTTAAATGGGGAATTGCTTTTTCAGTTCCTCATTTAACATTATATACATAACCATTAATTTTATAATGTATAAACCCCATTAAAAAATGAGGTCTTTTAGAAAATAAATACGAGTATAAAATTACACTCTATGTAATTTATAAGGATATACTTTTCCAGCATTCCACTGGCATACGTATAAGTTTTTATCATCGTCTACACATACGTCGTGGCAGTGTTTAAAGATAGGTTCGTCTTGCAATACCAATTCTAATTTTCCTTTTTTGTACTTTGGTTTGGTTCCTCCGGGGTTGGAAACTACTTTGTTGTTTTTATCCAGAATCGTAACAAAACCTTTGTTCATCGTCATATTATAATTACCTTCTTCCATTCCAAAACAGACCCCAGAATAGATGTTTTCACCATCAATTACGGGTCTGCTTACATAGGCTCCCGGAATGTAGATGGTTTCAATATACTTACCATCTAATGTAAAACGTTTAAAGGCATTTTTAATTCGGGCAGAACAGATTAAGGTGATATTATTCGGGTCACGGTTGTCAATAGCGATTCCGTGTGCTTGTTTGAATTTATGAGGTTGTAAAAAACTATCACCACCAAATTTTCTAATAAAGTTTCCTTTGCTATCGTAGTGTAACATAAACTGAGAACCATAACCATCCGCTACATAAATATCTCCGTTAGGGGCAATGGCAGTTTCGGTAGGGGTGAACTTTGCATGTGCTTTGTAAGCCCCCGTGATTTTCGGATTTTTCAATTCAAATAGAATTTTACCATCTAAGGTGGTTTTGATAATTCGTCCTCCATTATCCGTGATGTATAAAAACTCTGTTCCGTTTTCATCGTGTAAAGTCAAACCGTGCGCACGTTTTAGTCCCAAAGTCCAACTTCCTAGAAACTTTCCAGATTTATCGTAAATGATAATGTTGTTCTTAGGATGATCGGTTAACAAGAAGATTCGCTTTTTACTGTCCATCACCATTTCATGACAGTTCTTTACAGGTGTCTTTTTAGGATCTAGATTTCCCCAACCTGTTTCTACTCGGTATTTAAAATCTCCATGCCCTATAATTTTACTCTCTAGCTTAGGTCTAGAAGGTAAAATTTCAAAAGTTGAAGCAGCTATGGAAGGAGCTACAGTACTTGTTAGTGCCAATGCAGATGCTGATTTTATAAATTGCCTTCTTGAGTTGTTGTTTGTAGTGTTGTCCATGGAATTAAATACCTGTATTGATCGTTAATTTTGTTTTAGAAGCAACTTCTGCTGCTTTCTCCTTAGTAATTTGTGTTTGCCAAGCATAGACTTTTTTCAACAAAGGCATCTTACTTAACAAGGCCAAAGTTTCATCTGTGATTGCGTTTCTGTGAATGTTTAGGATTTCGAGATGAGTCAAATTACTAATTTTTTTCAAATGTGAATCGTCTATGTTGTTATTCGCTAAATTCAAATACATCAAATGATTGCACTGAGCGATAACACCTAATTCCTCCTCAGTTACGTTGAAGTTGTTGAGGTTGAATTTGTAGATGTTATCCTGAATTCCTAAATCAATAATCGTTTGGAAAGACGGTCTTTTTTTAGGAGAAATCGGAGTCATTTCTATCAAATGATTTTCTTCACTTAACATTTTTGGGTTCCAACCTGCTTGTCGTAAATCTTGATAATTTTCATCACTAATTTTAGTTACTTTGATTTTTTCGTACAAAGGTTTTGGTGTTAAATCCAAATTGTATTGGTCTAACAACACAAACTGAATTTCATCCGAAGTGTTGTCTGCGGATAGTACTAATTCTTCTCCTTTAGCCGTTTCTATCCAGTATTTTAACAAGGCCATTTCCTGATACGTCAACCGTTCTCCTTTTGGAGGCATTAGCTTTACATCAGACTTAGGTAAAATAACACGTTGAAAAATTTCATTGTCCCAAGTTTTGGTAAATAAATAGTGCCCGCTATCTCCACCTTCTGCTAAATGAGCTAAAGAGGTTAAATTCAAACCACCTTTCATTTTACCATCGTTGTGACAGCTGTAACATTTTTCTTCAAAAATAGGAGTGATTAAATGCTCGTAAAGTTTGATAGAATCACTTGATGCTAAACTGGATTCCTCATCATTTTCCTCTTGCGGACTCATCAAAGGTTCTGTTAAATAGGTAGCTCCATGAGTCAAAACCCCTCCGTAATGTCCCGTTAATGAAATCAGTGTAATAATGACTAGAGCACTGGTAGCGTATACTTTGTCTTTATCAAAAAAGCGACTCCAAAGAGCTACGAGTGCAAATACAGCTGTAATAATCCCAAAGATTTTATGCAATTGTAGCACATCAGATTCGTAACCACCTTCCCAAGACAGCAACCAGCCTAAAACAGATGCTCCTACTGATGAAAGAAATCCAAGAACTAAAATAAATAAGACACCAGATTTTAAGCTTTTTCTTTTTTTTCCTTTAAAAAAGAGGTCTATCAAAAAAGCAATCAATAAAAACCCGATGGGTAAGTGTACAATTAATGGGTGTAACCTCCCCAAAAATGAAATAATGTCCATTATAAAAGTTGTTCGTTTTACTTATGTTTTTAGTTGCTACGATAAAATATCTTTCACCACATGTCCATGCACGTCGGTCAATCTAAATCTTCTTCCTTGATGTTTGAAAGTCAATTTTTCGTGATTAATTCCTAATAAGTGTAATAAAGTGGCTTGTAAATCGTGAACATGTACTCCGTTTTCTACTACGTTGTACCCAAAATCATCTGTTTTTCCGTACACCATTCCTGGTTTTACTCCAGCACCAGCCATCCACATACTAAAACATCCTGGATGGTGGTCTCTACCGTAGTTAGTAGCCGTTAATTTTCCTTGAGAGAAACTTGTTCTACCAAACTCTCCTCCCCATATAACCAATGTATCTTCTAGCAAACCTCTTTGTTTTAAATCTTTAATCAACCCAGCAGCAGCCTGATCTGTTTGCTTGGCTTTGTGTTTCATCCCGTAAGGCAATCCTCCATGATGATCCCAACCTGTGTGATATAATTGTATGAATTTTACACCTCTCTCGGCCAATCTCCTAGCTTGTAAACAATTGGCAGCAAAGGTTCCTGGTTTTTTAGCATCCTCTCCGTATAAATCATATACATGCTCTGGCTCATTCTTTGTGTCTACCGCTTCGGGTACAGAACTTTGCATTTTGTAAGCCATTTCATACTGGCTAATTTTCGAATGAATTTCAGGATCTTGCCAATGATCAAATTGTTCATTATTCAATTGATTGATATAATCCAAAGCTCGTCTTCGGTCTTCTTTTTTAATCCCACTTGGATTGCTTAAATACAATACGGAATCTTTTCCTGATCTAAAGCTTACTCCTTGGTGGTTTGATGGTAAAAACCCATTTCCCCAAGCAGCAGAACTTAAAGGTTGACCACCTCCTCCTTTAGAGGTTAATACTACAAAACCAGGTAGGTTTTCGTTATCGCTTCCCAATCCGTAACTCAACCAAGAACCAATAGAAGGTCTACCACCTTGCTGAGAACCCGTTTGCATGAACATCACGGCTGGTTCATGATTGATCGCTTCGGTATACACCGAATTGATCACACATAAATCATCAACTACCGAAGCGGTGTGAGGGAATAACTCACTCACCCAAGCACCAGATTGTCCATGTTGTTTAAAATCGTAAACGGATCCTGCCATTGGAAAACTTGTCTGACCAGCTACCATTCCAGAATTTCTTTGTTGAGATTTTACGGAAGGTGGAATTTCTTGACCGTGCCTCTTTTGAAGCAATGGTTTGTAGTCAAAAGTTTCTAATTGAGAAGGACCTCCACTTTGAAACAAGTAAATTACTCGTTTAGCTTTTGCAGGAAAATGAGGTGATAGGATAGGTCCAGAACCTAGATTCCCATTTTCAAAATTCTTATCATGGTTTTGTAAAAACTTTTGTGCCTGTGACAATGTTGGATTCAATAGAGAAGTCAATGCAATAGATCCAAAACCTAAAGATGATTTTTTTAAGAAGTTTCTTCTCGATTCAGAAAATTGTAGATGTTTAAATTCGTCCATTTCTGTATATTTTATTTCAGAGTGTATCCCTCTGTAGTATTCATAATTCCGTTAATCACATTGGCCAAAGCGGCTGTTTTTACTGGATCTAAAGTCTTGTTTCTTTCCAAAGTTCCTGTACTTAAATAAGCAATGGCATCATCTGGAGTTTTGGTGAATTTATCCAATTCAGATTGGTAAAACTCTTTAATAACTCCTGTTTCTTTATCATTTGGTTTTCTACCCGTAGCCAATCTAAATGCTTTGGTTAGCTTGCTGTCAATAGTATCTGTAGTACCTACTAATTTTTCTGCCAATGCTCTTGCGGACTCTAAATAGTGCGGATCGTTTAGTAATACCAATGCCTGTAAAGGAGTACTTGTTTGTCTACGTTTTACGGTACAAACTCCTCTGTCAGGTGCATCAAAAATTAACATGGTAGGAGGTGGGCTACTACGTTTCCATACAGAATAAATACTTCTTCTGTATAGACCTTCATCTTGTCCGTGTTTGTATTTGTATCTCCATTTTTTGGTAGTCAATTCACTCCATAGTCCTTTAGGTTGATATGGGTATACGCTCTCTCCTCCTAATTTATTTACTAGCAATCCGCTAATTTTTAATGCGTTGTCACGTACCATTTCAGCCGAAAAACGATTGCTAGGAGCTCTAGCTAACAATTTGTTGTCGCTATCTAGTTTTAGCAATTCCTCTTTTACTTTTGAGCTTTGCTGATAGGTAGCAGTCATCACGATTTTCTTATGTAATTTTTTGATGTCCCAACCAGAATCCATAAAGTCTTTAGATAGCCAGTCTAGTAATTCTGGATGTGTAGGTAAATCTCCCTGATTTCCAAAATCATCCGAAGTTTTCACCAATCCTTTTCCAAAGTGCATTTGCCAAATACGGTTTACAAATACTCTAGATGCTAAAGGGTTCTTTTCATCAAATAGCCACTGAGCCAAACCTAAACGGTTTCTAGGAAATTTTTTATCGAATTTTAGAATACTTTCTGGAGTATTTGGGCTCAATTCTTCCTCTTCAGGGCTGTCGTAATTTCCTCTATTTAAGATGTAAGTAGGTCTTGGTTTTGGAAGATCTCCCATCACCATAATTTCTGGAATAGAGTCTAACTCAGTCGTTAATTCTTTTCTCAGTTTTTTCAATTTTTGATTTACTTCTAAGTTGTTTAGATCAATCGATCCTAGATAATATTTTTGGACAAACTCATTATTAGCAACCAACTTATCCAATTGTTTAGGATCGTAATTGTAACCCATTTCTAAAGGAGATAACTCTTTGTCAAAAATCTTTAAGTTGCTATAACCTCCGTTTTTTATAGGTTTTCCATTCGTGAATCCCAATAAAAATCCTTTGAAACCATAGGTATGAATATTCGGTTTAAAGTTCAGTGTTTTGTAAACCTTTTGCCCCGTTCTTTCTACAGGAATTGATTTTCCATTCACGTATATCTGCATTCCTTTAGAAGAAGCTGAACCATCATAAGTAACTGCTAAATTAATCCACTCTTTGGTTGGTAATGAATCCAAAGCAAAAGCTTCAATGGCATTTTGTGGCCAAGAACGAGCAATAATGAATTTAGGTTTGTTGTTTTCTAAGAACATAGAATATCCCTTTAACCCATTTCTACGTCCTTCTGAATGTGCCATCACACATACTTCCTCATAAATAGTATCTAGATACACGTCAAACGAAACACTAAAAGCATCCATATGATCAAAATTTCCGATAGGTTTTTCTAATACGATCTTCGTGTAACTATCAATAAAAGCCCCCTTTCGAGATTTTTTAGATTTGAAAATTCCTTGGGTTACTTTGACTGCTTTCTGTTTTACAAGTTTACTTGGAGAAGTGTGTATTACAGATTTCTTTTCCCATTTGTTCTTTTTATGGTCTGGTAAAAGCTTAAAACTGTTTAAAGGATAGTCTGCAACTAGGTGTTTTTTGTATTCCTTTTTAATAGACTGTTTAATTTGAGATTTGTTTTTAGACCAATCAATGAATTCCTTATTGTTACCAACTACTTTGGTCAATTGTTTTTCATGAGTATTAATTTCTCCGTTTAAATAATCTAATACTTTTTGTTTTTCCTTACTGGTTAATAATAAAGAGGGACCAGGAACCTGACCAGGACCGTAAACAGCTGTTCCTATTTCATGAGTGCTATTAAAGAAACTAAACAACTCAAAGTAGTTTTTCTGACTTACAGGATCGTATTTGTGATCATGACAACGAGCACATTCCATAGTCAAACCTAAGAAAGCCTTTCCAAACGTATTGGCTCTGTCTGCAACGGCTTCTACTCTAAATTCCTCGAAAATAATTCCAGCTTCGGAGTTTTTTCTATGTAATCTATTAAATGCAGTAGCTAGCGTAGTTTCTTGAGTAGCATTGGGTAACAAATCTCCTGCAATTTGTTCCGTAACAAAGTCTTTATAACTCTTATTTCTATTAAAGGCATCAATCACCCAAGTTCTCCAAGGACTCATGTCACGGTGTTTGTCATCTAAATATCCATCAGAATCCGTAAAACGAGCAACATCTAGCCATTCAGCGGTCATTCTTTCTCCATAACTATAAGAAGAAAGGAGTCTGTCTACCACTTTTTCATATGCGTTCTCAGAAGTATCGTTTACAAAGTCATCAATCTCTTCTAAAGTAGGAGGCAGCCCCGTTAAGTTAAAACTCAACCTACGTATTAAAATTTCTTTACTTGCTTTTTCAGATGGAGTCAATCCATTTTGTTCTAGTTTTTCAGCAACAAAATGGTCAATTTCATTTTTAGGCCATTCTTCTATATCAACGTCTGGGATGTCTACTTTTTCTAAAGCAGCAAAAGACCAATGCTTTTCATATTTCGCTCCTTGATCAATCCACTTGCTAATGATGGCAATTTCTTCATCCGTCATGGATAAGTGTGAATCTACAGGAGGCATTAAGATTTTTGTATCCTTTGTAGTCATTCTATGAATGATGGCACTTTTTCCAGATTTATTTGGATAAATAGGATAACTACCATCTTCTCTTTGAGTAGTGGCACCTTCATAAGTATCTAATCTAAGGTTTGCTTTCTGTTTTGCTTTGTCAGGACCATGACATAAAAAACACTTATCCGATAAAATAGGCCTAACATGGAAGTTATAACTAATTTCATCTGGAATTTTGTATCCAGTTTTATAGGTACTGTTGTTATTACACGATAAAAGGACAAGCGAAAGGGCGATAATCCCTCCAAGCATTGTTTTTTTCATTGTTTTAAGTAGTTCGTTGTTGTTTTGCTAACTAAATTATGTTTTCATTGATAAAATATAGGTTTTGCAGCATGTTAAACAGTTTAGTTAACAGTTAATTTTTTGATTTTTTAACAGTTAAACTATCTTTGATGAAAACAAAAAAGATGAAAAATGTAGACTCGGCCTTTTTGAAGAAAATTTTTGATAGCAATTCTTTTGGAAGTTCAACAACCTATGAGAATTTATTGAACTACTTGGTGGATTGTACTTCTAAAAAAGAAATTCCTAAGGAAACTACCATTGCATCTGAGGTATTTGGGAAGACAGATTTTGATCCTTCTCAGAGTACTTTGGTAAGAGTCTATTTGTACAATCTTAGAAAAAAGTTAGAAAAGTATTATGAGAATGAAGGAAAGAATGATGCTTTAATTTTACATATTCCAAAAGGTAGCTATGAAGTAGAATTGATAAAAAGAGACAAGCCAGAAAAAAAGAATAAGAGTTTTTTTAAAATAGGATTTTTTGCTTGTGTGGTCATTTTTGTAAGCGTAGTATCTTATACTTTGATTTTCTCCAAAACAGAAAAAGCTTCCAATAGCGTTTTATTTGATGGTTTCTTTGATAATGGGAAAAATGCAATGGTAATTATTGGTGATTTTCTGATTTTAAAAGAGACGGATACGCTTGGTAAAGAAGTAAAAGTGGTTCGTCATCAGAATATCAATTCAAGGTCTGAATTTGAGGAGTTTCAGGAAAAACAGAAAAATGAAGATTTAACATACAATTTGTTGAACTATTCTTTTTTGTCTAGCAATAGTGCCAATTGGGTGAAAGATATTAGTGGTTTGTTTCATGAGCAGGAACAAGATTTTGTAATCAGAAAAATGTCCGAAGTAACTACGAAGGAAGTTAGAGATTATAATTTATTTGTAGTCGGTTTGGTAAAAACGTTTGATTTTTTAAAGAAGTATTCTGACAATTCTGCAATTGAATTTATTAAGGATGGAATTGTTTTTACAGATAGCAAAACAGGAAAGAAATACGAATATAAACCAGGGGGGGACCCAGATTTGTATCATCAAGATTATGCGATTATAGCCAAAGTTCCAGGGGTGAATCAAAACCAAATTTATTTGTTAGGAGGAGTATGGGATACAGGTGCATCTCAAAGTGTAAAAATGCTAACGAATTTAAAGTTGCAAAAAGAAATTGAGGACTATTTAGTGGGAAAATATAAAGAGGTTCCAGACTACTTTGAGTTACTAATTGAGGTAGATGGTTTGAATAGAATGGAACTTTCTAAGAATAAAATTTTACATTCTAATGTGTTGGTTTATAGCGGTAAGTGACGTTGTTTTTAGATGCTTGGCATAAAAAATATTTTTTTGTTGTGTAAGTAAAAGAAAAAAAGGGCAACCAAATAGGTGTCAATAAAAACAATACAATGAAAAATAAAATCTTAGCAATAGCGTTTTTTGCAAGTACACTTTTAGCAACTGCGCAAAACCAAACTTCTCAGTTTTTTTCTAAAGCAGATGCTTTTTTTAAGACCTATGTAAAAGAAGGGAAAGTAGCTTATAACAAATTAGCTCAGAACAATTCAGACCTAAAAAAACTAGTTGATTTATCAAACAAAATCACTGTAGACAAATCCGATGCGACTACATACAAAGCTTTTTGGATTAATGTTTACAATTTAGGTGTGATTGATCAAATTGTGGACAGTTACCCCGTGAATTCTCCAATGAAAATTTCTGGTTTCTTTGATGGAAACAAAAGAAGCTTAGGTAGGAAAAATATTACTTTAAATGATATTGAAAACAAACTGCTTCGCGGAAATTTTAAAGAACCACGTTTTCATTTTGTATTGGTGTGTGGTGCCGTAAGTTGTCCACCAATTGTAAATTATGCATATACTCCAGAAGGTTTAGAAGGGCAATTGGAAAAACAAACCAAATTGGCATTAAACAACGATGAGTTCATTCAGAATAATAATGGGAAAACAGAGATTTCTGAAATTTTCTCATGGTACAAACAAGATTTTGGAGGGGCGAAAGCGAAAGTGGCAGCTTTTATCAATGGTTATAGAAGTAAAAAAATAACCAAAGACTTTGGATACTACACTTATAATTGGCAGTTAAACGAACAAAAAGAAGCTGTGGCTGTTGTAGCAGAAGCAACTACCTCATCATTATCGAACGTTCAGGCTTTTACTCCGTCTAAGTTGTTGGCTAAGAATCAGTTTGATGTGAAGTTTTTTAATAGTTTGTATACACAAACAAGACAAACATTAGGAGAATCGTCTGATGCAATAGATATTCCAAGACAGTCATTTTTTACAAGTACGTTGGAGTTTTATTATGGTATTACAGAAAATGCAAGAGTCAATGTTGGTTTTATTGCACAGGCAAGAGCTAACACTTATGGAGATTCTAATGCATTAAGCGTTTTTGGATTTAAAGATAATGGAGATGGAGCCGGTACAGCACGTTCGGGGTTCACTACTTTTGCACCTTCTATTAGAATTCAACCTTTTGCTAGTATTCCAACTTTCTCTTTTACATCTTCTCTATACTTACCAATTTTTGAAAAAGAGAAAGCTGGGTATTTAGATAAGAACAGTACTTTTTGGGAGACTAAATTCTTTTACGATCATACCTTTGGAGGAAACCAATGGCAGATTTTTACCGAGGTAGATTTAGGGTTTAACTTTGGAGATGATGAAGCCCTAAATAATGGTGAGAATTTTGCAAATAACAGTTTAGGGGTACCAGTGAGTGCTTTTTTAAGCTATTTTCCAGATAGTAAATCGACTATTTTTGTAAATGCACAACAATTTTTCTTATTTAGTTTAGGAAACGATTTTGAGCAAAACTATACTTCATTAGGTTTAGGAGGAAAATATCAAGCTACAGAACGATTAAATTTAGAAGCATCTTTTGGAAAATTTGTAAGGGGACACAATTTTCAAGGTTTAGGACAAACATTTAGTTTAGGACTTCGTTATTTATCAGCAAATTAATTCTTATTTTTCGGTAAAATAAGATGATACTTTATGAAACAGTTGATTTTAGTTTTAGTAATGTTTCTTTTTATGAATGGTTTTGCTCAGAAAGTAGTAAAAATCGACTTTAAAGGAAACAAAAAAACGAAATCTGAGATATTACATAAATTAACCCGATTAGAAGTTGGGCAAGAATTAGACAGCATTGTTTTACAAAACGATGCTGTTTTGTTAAGTAGATTGCCAGCTTTTAGTAAAGCGAGTTTTATTGTTAAGGATAACAATAACGGAAGTTACGATATTACTTACAAGGTAGAAGAAACCAATACTATTATTCCTTCGGTAAGCTTTTGGACAGCAGCCAATCAGCAATTTACGTATAGGTTGGGTTTGCAAGAGTTTAATTTTTTAGGAGAGAATAAGCGAATAGGAGGCTTTTATCAGAATAACGGATTTCATTCTTTTTCTCTGAATTATACAGACCCTCAGTTGTTTGGGAACTTTTGTGGAGCTTCTCTAACTGTACAGAGTTTAACTACTTTAGAACCATTGTATTTTGAGAGTGGAAGTGCAGACTATGAATATACAAACTCTTCCATAGAAGCATCGGTATTTAAGTTGCTTACTGTAGCCCATAAAGTAGAATTAGGAGTTAATCTTTTTGAAGAGAAATATCAATACAATAACGGTTTTCAGGATGCTGGGATACCTACCAATTTAGAACAAAATAAATTACTCTTTAAAGCTAGTTTTGATTACAATCGCTTGCAATACGAATATCAGTATGTGGATGGTTTTAGAAGTTTATTGTACGCACAGCATGTAATGCCAATTGAAGATGGTCAAGAAAAGTTTAATATTATTTGGAACGACTTTTACTATTATAAAAAAATAAAAGGAAGAGGGAATTTTGCTTCTCGTTTAAGAGCAGGTTTTGCCAGTAATGACGACAATCCTTTTGCTCCTTTTGCTTTGGATAATAATTTGAATATTAGAGGGGTTGGAAATATTATTGATAGAGGAACAGCTGTACTAGTTTTAAATGCTGAATATAGACATACCGTTTTAGATAAAAAATGGTTTGCCATTCAGACCAATGCTTTTGTAGATGCTGGAGCTTGGAGAACTGCAGGAGGAGAGCTAAGAGAATTGTTTATGATAAACCGAGCTAGAATTCATCCAGGTGTGGGATTGCGTTTTATCCATAAAAAGATCTACAATGCCGTGTTTCGTATAGATTATGGACAGAGTGTGTTTGAGGATAGAAACCAAGGAGGTTGGGTATTTGGTATAGGGCAGTATTTTTAGAGACGAAGTCTCATTTATTTTAGTCTTTCTCCTTTGTAGATGTACCCCATTTTTAGAGACTCCTCTTTCAAATGATTAAAAGAAATCCTTTTCGAGTCTTTTAAATAACCATTAAAATCTTCTTCAGAAGGAAAAGAAATCAAATGAATTTCATAAGGTTGTTCTTCTGTAGATTTACCTACATAGTTTTCCTTAGTAGGTCTTATTCTGTGAATTAAAATGCCATTGTATTCTTTTAAAATAGGCAAAACAGCATTTTCATATTCATGAAAAGCTGTTTCTTTACCTTCTTTTTTATATAACAAAGCTGTAATGTAAATCATAATGAGTAAATTTTACATCAACGATCAACTAAAAATTAACAACAGCCACCACCATCATAGTGGAACGTAGATTCAGAGAAATAAATATCATCTCGTCCTAAATCTTTTAAGGCCTGTGCTGTTTTATCACAAACCGCTAATGGTTGGTTCTTTAATAAAGTATGTCCTTTGCCATCGTCAAAGAAATCTTCATCACCATAGTAAATAGCAGCTTTTCCTGTAAATATACATGGACCATCTTCTGGCATTGGGTCTTTAATAGCAGCAACTTCAATGGATTCAATATAAATCAACTCATCCGTAGGATAATTTTTAGGATCTAGAATTCTATACGGTTTTCTAGCTCTAATTTCTATGGTTCCAAAACCAGCATCAGTAAGAGCTTTTACGTATTCGGCAATAGGTAAACTACCACTTAAACACAAGGCACGTAAACGTTCATCGTTACGCAATTCCTCGTTCATAGGTTGTTCGCAAGTAGGATCGCTCATTACCAAACGGCCATGCGGTTTTAATACACGATACATTTCTGCAATGGCTTTTTTAAGATCATCTGCTTTAAAAATGTTGAACAAACAGTTTTGTGCTGCAACATCTATTGAGTTGTCTTCTACGGGTAAGTTTAAAGCATCACCTTTTTTAAGGTCTACAAACTCTTTTTTAAACCAATCGTTTTTTTCTTCTGCCTCTATAAAGTTTTTGGCAGAAGCTTCTAGCATTTCATCCACTACATCTACACCAACAACACCTCCCTTTTGACGAGAGAAATATGAGAATTGTAATAGCTCCATTCCACCACCTACACCAACATATAAAATTTTAGGGCTGCGTGTTAAATCTCTTGCATGGACTGTAGAACCACATCCGTAGTTCATTTCTTGCATTATTTTTGGAATGGTTAGTCCTGGTAATTCCCAAATAGGGTTAGTGGTACAACACAATCCTACATCTGGAGTTAAAGCAGCTTCTTTATATACGTCTTTGGTGGTTTCTAAGTAACTCATTCGTTATGTTCTAAGGTTAAAAGTTAGAAAGTTAAAAGTTTATGAACTCTCGTAATTCGTAATAGATTATTCGTAATTAAAACCTAGACCTTACAGTCGTTCAATTAGTTTTGTGTACAATGTAATCAATTGCGGTTCTGCTTTAGCAGCCATGGCAAAGATTTCAGGAATATCAATCGGTTTTAAGTTTTCTGGATCACATTCGTCTGTCAGCACAGAAATAGCAACACAAGGTAAACCAATTTGATTGGCAACAATAACCTCTGGTACAGTACTCATACCTACAGCATCTGCACCTATAATTTTTAAATATTTGTACTCTGCTCTAGTCTCTAATTGAGGGCCTACTACAGATGCATAAACACCTTTGTGTAAATTGATGTTGTTGTCTTTGGCAATAATTTCTAATTGATTATTCATACCTGCATGATAAGGAGCAGACATATCTACAAAAATATTCCCAAATTCTTTAGCGTTTTTAAAAGCTAGAGGAGAACCACCTTGCAAATTAATATGATCGTCAATTAGCATTAACTCTCCTTTGTTAAAGTCTAGATTGATAGCACCTGCTGCATTGGAAATTAGTAATTGTTTAGCTCCCAAAGCCTTTATAACACGAACACCATAAGTAACTTCATTAAAATGATATCCTTCGTATAGATGAAAACGTCCATTCATCACTACGACCTCTTTGCCTGCGAGCTTTCCAAAAATCAATTTTCCTGCATGAGACTCTAAGGTGGCAGAAACAAAATGAGGAATATCGGTATAATCTATTTCATGACTAACCTCTATGTGATTTACTAATTGTCCTAAACCTGTTCCTAAAACAATTCCAACCTGAGGTGTTGGAATACCTTTTGATTGTAAAAAATCAATGCTTTCTTGTATGTCTTGTGCTGTCATTATCTATAATCTTTTACATGATGGGCTAAAAACGAATCTTCTTCTATATCTTCTAAATGGTCTATGTCATTTAATTCATCTAACAAAAAGACTTCATCGTTTTCAAAATTGATTAAAGTATCTCTTAAAACAGAGTCTGTTCCCCATTCTTTATTGGTGAAAACATCGGTTCTAGGTTCGTTTAAGCCTAACAGGTAATACCCTCCATCTTCTGAAGGACCTAGTACGTTCTGACTTTTAACTTCCGCAAAAGCATCTTCAATTATTTCTGAGGTTAAGGTGTCTATATCACTGCCAATAATAATTACTTCTAAATATCCGGCAGCAAATCCTTTTAGAAATGCAGCTTGCATCTTCTGCCCAAGGTCACCTTCAGCTTGAATCATTTTCATGAATTCTCCTTCATCCCATAAGTCATTGAATTCAATTTCATCGGTGTAGAATACCCATTTGTCTACAGCTAAGTCTTTGGTGATGCTGTGTGTATGTTTTAGCAAGTCGTTGTAAACATTTAAAGCGACTTCTTTAGAAGTGTCTTTTGCCAAACGCGTTTTTACCTTTCCTAGCTCGGGTCTACGCGTAAATATAATTAGTAATTGATTGTTCATGATTGCTTTAGGCAATAAGCTTTACGCTATATGCCTTTTTAATTTTTTAATTTATTTGAAAGTAAATTTAAGAAGCTTAGCGCATATAGCCTATAGCTTATAGCGGTTTTACGCAACAACTCCCTGACAACTACTTCCTGCACCAGCTGTACATCCATAACAATGCTGAGAGATTACTATTTGTCTATTTTGTAAAGCTTTGGTATCAAACTCTGATAAATGTTTACCAGTAGTGGCAACTTTTAAATCTAGTTGTTGGTTAAAATCACAATCGTATAAATACCCTTGCCAATCTACAGAGATTGTGTTTTTACACATTACACCTTCTACTGCAGCTGGGTTGTAGGCATCTACCAATTCATCCATATAATCTTCGTAGTTTTCAGAGGCAACCAAAAATTCCAAAAATCTACTGATAGGCAAATTGGTAATAGCAAATAAATTGTTGAATGTTATTCCAAAATCTTCTTTTAAAGCAGTTTTAAACTCATGTTCTAATTCTGCTTGATTACCAGGTAAAAAAGCTCCAGAAGGATTAAAAACTAAATCTAATTTTAGGCCTGACCCTTCAACTCCATATCCTACTTTGTTCAGTTCTTTTAAAGCTTCTATAGAAGCATCAAAAACACCGTCACCACGTTGTTTGTCTGTTTTCCCTCTTTTGTAAAATGGTAAAGAAGATACAACATGAACATTGTGTTTTTTAAAGAACTCCGGCATGTCGTAGTATTTCTTATTCGCTCTTAAAATGGTTAAGTTAGAACGTACAATAAAATCTTGAACACCAATTTTACTAGCTTCTTCTACAAACCACCTAAAATGAGGATTCATTTCGGGTGCACCCCCTGTTAAGTCTAATGTGGTAGCACCAGATTCTTTTAATTTATCTAAACACAACTGCATGGTTGCTGTAGTCATGATTTCTTTCCTATCTGGACCAGCATCTACGTGACAGTGCGCACAAACTTGATTACACATATAACCAACATTTACTTGGAAGATTTCCAGTTTTGTAGGTTTTAAGGGGTATTGATTGCTTTCAGAAACCTTTTGTTTGAATGTTGGTAATTCACCATTGGCAAAAATTCCACTGTTAAACAAAGCCAATTGGTTTTTAGGATCTGCTAAGCTATCTTTTCTTTTAGCGAGTGATTTCATTTTTAGTACTGAGTATTGAGTACTGAGTATTGAGTTGATTGTAGTACGTTAATCTTTGTACTAACTACTCAATACTCTGTACTAATTTTACATCGACAACTTATCGTATTTTTTCATCATTTGTACACCGTGAACTAAGGTTGCACCAGATTTAATAGCAGCAGCTACATGTACAGCTTCCATCATTTCTTCTCTTTCTAATCCTCGTTTTAAGCCATCTGAAGTATAAGCATCTATACAATAAGCACACTGAACTGTATGTGAAACAGCCAAAGCAATTAAAGATTTTTCGCGAGCTGTTAAAGCACCTTCTTCAAAAACTTTTCCGTAGTATTCAAAAAACTTTTCTCCTAGTTCCTGATCCCATTCACTAATCTTTCCAAAATCCTTTAAATCCTTAGGGTCGTAATATGTCTTTTGCATCTAAATTGTTTTTAATTATTGTTTGTTTAGGTTCCAATTATACGCTTTGTAGCTAACTTTAGCATTGCTAATTACTTTAATTTTGCTGTGTAGATTTATAAAATCTATTAGACTGCCTTTTTTAGTAAAATCGTCTTGGAACCAGTTAAAAATTTGTGATAACTCTAAAGTATCTTTTTTTATGCTATTTCTAACCGCATCGTTCACAAAACTTTTCATGTTTTTAGTTAACAATGCATCTATGTTTTTTTCTGTAAATGCAGTGTTGGGTAGGGCCGGACACGAAACAGAAGCACAGTTTACACCTACGTGAATGTTAGGGTCGCTGTATTGCTTTCTTAGAATTTCATGTTCAATATGATTTAACGTATAGGTTTTACCTCCAACTTTTGCAAAAGGAGTTTCCCAAGCATTTTTCCCATCTACTTTAATATCTAAAATGGATTTTAATGGATAGTGATTTAAAATCAGTTTGATTGTATATGCGTTGTAAGCGTTTATCCAAAAAGCTTTTTTAGCATTGTCAGATTTTAAGTTATTTGGGTTTGCTTTTTCTAAATAGTTAAGATAGGAGTCTAATTGAGTTTGGTCTTTTTTAAAACCATCGTAGTTAACCCAACCTTTATTGTCTACATGTTTTTGCAATAAGCTGTTCCAGGTTTTTGTTTGTGCTTGTAAAGAACTAATACTTATCAAAAGTATTGCTATAAAAGTGTATGCTATTTTCATATTGATTTACAAATTATTTGAATGAATGATGTGCAGATTAAAACGATACCAATAATTGTTTTAATCTTCTTTGTGTTTTTATTTGCTATGGTATTACCCAATTTAGCGTATAGATAAAGGGCTATTATTTTACCCAAATACACTGCTGTAAAAAATGCAATCCATAAAAAGATACTAGGAGAAATATGGTAATCTTTGTTTAGTGTCATTATTAGAAACGAGAAAACAACCACCCAATATGCCCAAACGGCTGGATTTACAATTCCTAATACCAACCCCTTTAAAGAGTTTCCAATTTTTATTTTAGGGGCCGTTTTTTCTTTTTTCTCTTTACTATAGATCAAAGCAAAACCTATTGTAATCAATACTATAGGGATTGCATATTGTATGCTTGGAAATTGCTGGATGAATTTAAAAATTGGTTTACTACTGATAAAAGCTATTATGGCAATAATTACTTCCGCAATACCTGCAAAGTAACTAATGGTCATGGCAGACTTTTTTGAATGGTAGATACTGTTATGTATCACAGCAAGGTTCACAGTTCCTAATGGAAGTGCTCCTATAAATGATGCGAGTAAACCAATACTAAAAAGTAATAATAAATTCATGCTCCTTTAGTAGTAGAAGCATTAAAGACATTACAAAATAGGTGTAGTGATTTCTTTTGTCCCTTTAATACCTATCTTTTTTCTAAGGTAAAAAACAATTAGGTAAAGTAGGGGAGTATCCAAAGAAGCAACGATAATTTTAAACAAAAATCCACTGATTAATAGTGTTTTAAAAGATGTCCATGGGATAACATCAAACGAACATAAAAACAAAAGAACTAATAAAGTATCTATAAATTGAGAGGTAAAAGTAGAAGCATTATTTCTTAGCCACATATGTTTTCCTTTGGTAATTTTTTTCCAAAAATGATATACTCTAATATCACAGAATTGAGCCGCTAAATAAGCCAACATAGAAGCTAATACAGCTAATGGTGATAACCCAAATACAGTAGTATAAGTAGCATCGTTTACACGAGACCAGCTAGTAGCAGGTGCAATATCTCCTATAAAAATGATCAATAACGAGAAAAAAGAAGCAAAGATTCCAGCCAATACCAACTTGTTTGCTTTCTCCTTGCCATAGATTTCAGAAATGGTATCTGTAATTAGAAAGGTAACAGGATAGGGAAGTAGTCCTACCGAAATTTCAAAATTGAACAATCCCCAAGGATTCCAATAAAAGAATTTCTGAAAAATTAAGTTAGAGGCTACTAAAGAGGCTATAAATAGAGCGGAAAGGGCTAAATACACATTACCAGCAAACGAAGATGATTTCATAAACAATTAGTATGAGTCAGATATGGAATAATATACGCTTAAAATAGTCTAATTTTCTTACTTTTGAAGTCTTAAATATAAGAAATAACATAAAGAATAAAGTATATGAAGGCATATGTATTTCCTGGACAAGGAGCACAGTTTACAGGTATGGGAAAAGATTTGTATGATAACTCTCCATTGGCTAAGGAATTATTTGAGCAAGCAAACGAAATTTTAGGGTTTGATATTACTAAAATTATGTTCGAAGGTTCTGCAGAAGATTTAAAGCAAACCAATGTAACACAACCTGCTATTTTCTTACACTCAGTAATTTTAGCAAAAGTATTAGGAGAAGATTTTAAACCAGCTATGGTGGCAGGACACTCTTTAGGTGAAATATCTGCTTTGGTAGCAAATGGGACTCTATCTTTTGAAGATGGGTTAAAGCTAGTTGCTAAACGTGCAGATGCTATGCAAAAAGCATGTGAAAGTGTGCCTGGAACAATGGCTGCTGTATTAGGATTAGAAGATGCCGTTGTAGAAGAAATTTGTGCTTCTGTAGAGGGAGATGTAGTCGCTGCAAATTATAATTGTCCTGGACAGTTGGTAATTTCTGGAGAATTAAAAGCCGTAGAAACTGCTTGCGAGGTTGCTAAAGAAAAAGGAGCTCGTAGAGCCTTATTATTACCAGTTGGTGGAGCTTTCCATTCACCGTTAATGGCACCTGCTAAAGAAGAATTAGCGGCTGCTATTGAGGCAACTCAGTTTAATGAGCCATCTTGTCCTGTGTATCAAAATGTGGTGGCTAAAGCTGTTACTAGCCCAAGCGAGATTAAAGAAAATTTAATTGCTCAGTTAACTGGAGCGGTAAAATGGACACAGTGTGCGCAAGCAATAATTGCAGATGGAGCAACAGAAGTAGTAGAGGTTGGACCAGGAAAAGTATTGCAAGGTTTATTTGCTAAAATAGACAGATCTGTGGCTAGAAGCAGTGCCGAGATTTAAGAATACTGATTTATAAAATATTGAACCTCAACCTTGTGTTGAGGTTTTTTTATGAACTAATTTTAACAATCGCTTTGAAAATAAGTTAATTAGTCATATATTTAAAATGAAAATTGCTATAGTATACTAGCTTAATTAAGCTGGTATATCTTTTGTATACCTACCAAATAACCCCACAAGCTATAGCAATTAAGTTCATTAACCCCTTAAATATTTGCTATGGAAAAAAATATTCTAAACAAAAAGGAAATCAATAAAGAGTTGCAAGTAAAGAGCATTTCTTTAAAACAAGTTGTGCCAGCAATTTGTAAGTTTAATATTGCTTACGAAAAATACAAGAGAAAGTTTGTTTATCCATGGAGTTTAAAAATTGAAATTAATTTAGAAAAGGAACGTTGCTTAGATAATGGTTTACCTAGTGCGGACTATAGGACTGAAGTTTCTATGGTAAAACATATTATATTAAAAGACTTATTGCAAAAGTTCCCCTCTTCTATTCATTATGTTGGATTTATATATCGTAATTACCGTTTGGAGTTGTTCTTATATGTAAAGGTACCTGTTCCTGTAAATCATTTCCTAGAACAAAAGAAAAATAATTCCGTTGAACTAATTAGTTATGAATTAAAGAGAGATGTAAAATGGAATCTAGTTAATGAATATTTTAAACGAGCTATCCAAAATATGAATAATCTGAATGAGAAGATTGATGTAAGATGGTACGATAGATTCTTGTCACGAAAATTGATATTTTAACGAATAAACTTAAAGTTACTAATATTTAATTAATTTGTTTAATTGAATGTATTACCCTATTTAACATTAGTAACAATGTATAATACCCACCCTAAAAAAATATTTGCTATGGAAAGTACTGCGATTTTAGAAAAAAATGGATTTAAAGAAAAGGATAAAATAAGAGAATTAATTCCTCTGAGATTTATAGAAAAAAGGATTTCTCTTCCTAATAACAAATCAGGAATTAGTTTGTTTAATTCGAGTTATAGAAAATTTAAAAAACGAAATGCTGCTTCTTGGTGTTTGAATATAACCGTTAGTTTGGATAAGAAGTTTTGTGATAAGGATGGATTACCTCTTATAGAAGAAAGTTTTATATCCAGTCAATTTGAAAAGAAATTGATTGTTGAGTTGATGAGTGAGTCAGATACGAACATACATTATGTTGGACATATCTATAAAGAATTTTGTCTAGAAATGTATTTGTATTTAGAATCTCCAGAAGAGATTTATGATTTTATGGAGGAAAAATTCAATCAAAAAAAATTAACAAGAGGATTTGTATACGAGATTATTAAGGACACTAAATGGGATTTAGTGAATAATTATATTGATGCTGTTGTCTTGGATGAAACAATAGCAAATGGAAAGTTGAGTTTTCCTTGGTTGAATAGAATATTTGTTGAACATAAGATAGTTTGAGGTTAATTAATATAGTTTGTAATAGCCTATTGATCTTTGGTCAATAGGCTATTTTTATTGGTTAAATTAATTAAATGTTATACTGTTGAAAGAAACTCAAAAGATATATGTTTTATGAAATTGTTAATACGTAGCTCTTTTTTTTAGTATTTTTTTAGAGATTTAAGTAATAAATTTTGAATCGTGAAAATTGATTTGTGGTTCAAGATTTTTAATTTAATTAAAGCTAAATGAAAAACTTATTATTTGCCATACTGTTTTCTCTTTTATTAGTAGGATGTACTAAAACGTCTAATGAATCTGCCATTAGTTTAGAAGGAACTTATAAAGGAGTCTTTAAGTGTAAAGGGAAAGAGGCAAATATAAATCTTAAGTTCTATGATTCTAGTTTTTCTGGTTATAGTGAGCTTTCCTCTGATTTTCCAGTTGTTAGGTATGGAAAGTATATTCTAAATCTAGATACTGAATCGATTACTTTTATAAACGAATCTGTTTTTGATAGCCAGCATCCGGATAGTTATGTGCTAAATGGAAGGTGGGAATATAAAGTAAATGATGGAGTACTCGTTCTAAGCAATGCAAAAAAACAAGAATATATATTGCAAAAAAAATAGGTGTATTGATATTAGAAATTAGGATTGTATCCAAAATCTTTATCTTGTAAGTAAATTCGAACAGTTCCCCTTTCATCTAAAATACTCGATTTAATAGAGGTTCTTGAATCTATATCGTAGGCAAAAAAGTTTGCTTGGCTTCCAGCATCATTTTGGTTAATAGCATATATAACATTATCACTAACAGCAATATCACTATTTGCATTTGAATCTAGAAGTTTTGTAGCACTAGAAGAGTTAACAGAGTTTGTTGCATTGGGTTGTATTCTATAGATATTAGGTTGCAAAGTATAATAGTAAGAGTTATTAGCAAAGTCGAACGATTTAGGTTCTTCTCTAGGACCGAAAGCTACTTTTATACTAATAGTCTCAGTGTCGATATCAATCTCATAAATTATCGCATTATTAGCATCATCCTCTACATCACCTGCACACAAAACAGCTGCATTTCCATTAGGTAACGAAATTAATTTTAAAGGTAAAGATGTGACTGGAATTACATTGTTTGATTCTGAGGCTTCAGGGTCTACAATTGATATAATGTTTTTATCTTGGTGAATTACTACAAACTTTTCGGATTGTAATACAAAACTGATAGGTTTTTCTTCATCTAAGTTTATAGTTTTAGTTGATTTTGGGAATTCATTTTGACCTATGCTAAGCGTTTCAATAAAAGCTTGTTCAGTAGAGGTTGCTTCATTTATTCCCCAATTAATTACATGTGCAGAACTTCCGTCAATAACTATATCTTTAGGTTGGTAAAGACCATCTTTAATATCAGTAATGGATTGGATATTGCCTTCCGAATCCTTTAGAGCAGTATCATGTAAAAATTTGAAATTATATGTAGTATAGAGCCCATCTTCAGTACATATATACCCCAGTGAACCGTCTCTTCCAAATGAAGTTGGATTGTTTAGAGTACGATCTGTATTTGTTCTATTGTAGATACCTCTTGTTAGCGTTCCAGTTGTAGAAATAAAACTTATAGAGCCAGATCCAGCTTTTGAAGCATCACCTGAACCTACAATAATCACATTTTTGTCAAAAATCTCAGCGGCACCTCCAGTACCTCCTCCAGATATCGGATCAGGTTTCAATTCCCCCTCAACATCTTTAGCTTCACAATTGATTAAAAGACTAATTAAAGCAAAGAAAAATATGGTTTTTAAGGTTTTCATAATCTGGACTTACTGGTTGAAAATAGCACTATATATACGGCAAATATACTGCTATTCTCTAACTTATTTTACGAATAAAACATTACAAATGTTAATAATAGTTAAATTCTGTTCTAAGTCCATCGTTTCTGTTAAAACCTTCGGTAGGTAGGTCGTTATTTCTCTTATAGCTAATATTGGCATCTTTAACTATATTGGGGGTAATACCAGAGCGATTGTTTATTTCAATATTAGAAAAGAAAAGCCAAGGGTATATAGACTTAAAAATCTCTGAGTAAGCTCCGTAATAGGGATTCTTTAATGTTTCGTAATTATAATTAGTGCTTTTTGAGGTTTCCGTTGGTAAGTAATCTGTTTCTAAGACAGAAACAACATTTCCGAGTGTATTATAATTGAATTTTTTTTCTGAAATTAGGTCAAAGTCAGAATCGTTACCATTAAAAGTTTTCTTAGTGATTACTCTACCTTCTGTATCTAGGGTTAATTCTACTTTTATATCTAAAATAGCTCCTTCTCTAACATCTAGTATAGATATTGTGTTGTTCTCATAGCTAAATTCTAATGGATCACTCACAGCAACATCATTTGCGAGTTCTGTAACAGAGATTAATTTGTTCTCTTCGTTATATTCAAAAGTAGTAGTTTTAGTTAAAGAGCTAGTTACGGTACTTGTAATTTTAGACAAATTACCTTCTAAATCGTACTCGTATTCACCAGCAAATGTATTAAAACCAAGTATTCTTTTTAAAGAGTCATCATCGTTGTAAAAGAAAAATTGATCTCTAGTGTCTTTTAGTTTGTCGGAGTTAACTACTTTAATAGTTCTTATGAGTCCATCTCCCTTAAAAGGGCTTTCTTCTTCTTTGGTACAAGAAAGGATTAAAAAACTCATTAAAATAAATACAATTTTTTTCATTTTTTTTGGTTGATTTTTTGTCTTTTTCATAGGGAGTCTTGTTTTTTATAAAACATTACAAAATACACTTAAAATATATGAATTTTAAGGTGTTGAAGCAATAGAATTGTCTTGGCATCTAAAATTTCTTTACCAATCATATTGTAAGCTTCCTCAAATTTAATTTCTAACACCTCTATATTCTCTGTTTCTTCTTGTAAACCACCTCCAGAACTTACTTTCATGTTCTCATCATATGCTGCTATAAAAAAGAATAAAATTTCTGTCACAGAGCCAGGAGACATATAGGAATGAAAAATTCGTTCCACATTTTTAACCCTATATCCTGTTTCTTCTTCTGTTTCTCTAACAATAGATGTGCTTGGGTCTTCTCCATTTTCTACTCCCCCTGCACAGGCTTCAATTAACATTCCTCCTTCGTTTCCATTAAAATGGGTTGGAACTCTTAATTGTCTGGTTAGAATAATATTCTTAGTTTCTAAATTGTATAGAATTATGGTAGAACCATTTCCTTTATCATAAGATTCTCTAGAAGTAGCTTCCCATTCGTTTTTTTGATTTAAAAAATGATAATTGACTTTGTTTAGCGTATGGTAATCATCCGAAAGAAGTTCTATTTCTTTAATTTTTAGGTGTTGGTTCATGCTGGTGTTGATTAATCCTTGTACTAAAGTAAAAAAGAAACCCTTTCTGTGTTAACAGAAAGGGTTTAAACTTTGGTTAAGTATAAAGAAAAGTGTATTTAATTACTTTTGTTTCAACTGCCATTCCCAAGCAGATTTTAAAGCTTCTTGTAAACCTAATTCAGTTTTCCACTCTAATTCTTTATTGGCAATAGTCGTGTCAGCATAAGCAGCAGTAATATCTCCAGCTCTTCTGTCTACAATTTTGTATTTTAATTTTACGTCGTTAGCAGTTTCAAAAGCGTTAATAACTTCTAAAACAGAACTTCCTGTTCCTGTTCCAACATTAAAAAACTCGTAAGTTTCTTTGTTTTTACCTTCAATTAAACGAGTTAAAGCAGCAATGTGTGCTTTTGCTAAATCTACTACGTGAATGTAATCTCTTACTGCAGTTCCGTCTGTTGTTGGGTAATCATCTCCAAACACAGATAATTCTTCTCTAATTCCAGCCGCAGTCTGCGTAATAAACGGGATTAAGTTCTGAGGAACTCCTAATGGTAATTCTCCAATTTTTGTTGTTGGGTGTGCTCCAACTGGGTTAAAGTAACGTAATGCAATTGCATTTAATCCATGTGCTTTAGAAGCATCTTGAATAATTTCTTCTCCAATTTGTTTGGTGTTACCATATACAGACTCTGCTTTTTTAACAGGAGCTTTTTCTGTAATAGGTAATTCATCAGCTTGTCCGTAAACAGTACATGATGAAGAGAAAATAAAGTTTTGTAAACCTCTATCTCTCATTTCTTGTAATAAGTAAACTAAAGACCCTAAGTTGTTTTCGTAGTAATCTAATGGTTTGCTCATACTTTCTCCAACAGCTTTAAAAGCAGCAAAGTGAATAATTCCATCAACTTGGTACTTGTCAAAGAAGTTCTTTACATCTTGCTTGATACGTAAATCGATTTGCTCAAAAGCTGGCTTAGTACCAGTAATATCTGCAATTTGATCTAAAACTTTGATAGTGGTGTTTGATAAATCGTCTATAACAACTACATCAAAACCTGCATTTTGTAATTCTACTACGGTATGAGATCCAATGAATCCTAAACCTCCGGTAACTAATATTTGCTTAGCCATGTTAATAAGTATTATTTAAGTAATTAAGTGTCTTTTTGATTATGTAATCTTGTTGCTCTTTTTGGAGCGCAGTATGCATTGGTAAAGATATTACTTGCGTAATTAATCTATTGGTATTCGCAAAGTTTTTGGCTACAACGTTTTCTGTTTTGTATGCTTTTTGATTGTGTAATGCTACAGGGTAATATATGGCATTAGGAATTTTTTCTTCTTTAAGAAACTCATGCAAACCATCTCTTTTTCCCTGTGTAATTCGTAAGGTATACTGATGATATACATGTGTAGAAAAATCCGATTCTTTTGGTGTAATAATGAATTCACAATCTTTAAAAGCTTCTGTATAATACATAGCAGCTTGTTTACGAGCTTGGTTGTAAGTGTCTAACAAAGGAAGTTTGATGT
This sequence comes from Wenyingzhuangia sp. IMCC45574, assembly GCF_054182685.1. NCBI lineage: Bacteria > Pseudomonadati > Bacteroidota > Flavobacteriia > Flavobacteriales > Flavobacteriaceae > Wenyingzhuangia > Wenyingzhuangia sp. IMCC45574. The sequence continues at coordinate 3,488,686 of NZ_CM135169.1, forward strand.
CTAAAATTCCAGCTTGTATAGTATCTAGTCTGGAGTTTATTCCAACTACATCGTAATAATATCGTTGGTACATTCCATGATTTTTAATTCCATTCATAGCATGTGCCAATGCATCATCGTTGGTAAACACAGCACCACCATCACCATAACATCCTAAGTTTTTAGATGGAAAAAAAGAAGTAGTTCCTATAGTTCCCATAGTTCCTGCTTTTTTTACAGTTCCATCACTAAAAGTATAGTCGGCACCAATAGCTTGTGCGGTATCTTCTATTACATGTAAGTTGTGCTCTTTGGCAATTTCTAAAATAGCTTCCATGTTTGCACACTGCCCAAATAAATGGACAGGGATGATTGCTTTTGTATTGGGTGTAATTGCTTTTTTTAGAGCGTTTATAGAAATATTAAAGGTGTCTTCCTCTACATCTACTAAAACAGGAGTTAATTTTAACAACTTTACCACTTCAACTGTAGCAGCAAAAGTAAAATCAACTGTAATTACCTCATCACTTTCCTTTAAATTCAAAGCCATTAAAGCAATCTGCAAAGCATCGGTTCCATTACCACATGGAATAACGTGTTTTACATCTAAGTAATTGGCTAAGTTTTGTTTAAAAGAAGTAACCTGGGGTCCGTTAATAAAAGTAGAATTACCTATGACTTCTTGGATAGAAGCATCAACTTGTTCTTTAATATCTAGGTATTGACTCTTTAAGTCAACCATTGTCAATTCTTTCATTTAAGATTGATTGAATTACAAATAAACAAAAAACTCCGAACTATTCCTATAAAACTACCCTAAGGATTCGTTATATTTAGCGTGCAAAAAAAAGAGAAATGAAAATACTCAAAAGAGTTCTATTGGGGCTAAGCTTACTGGTTGTGATTCTTGTATTATCAGTATTTGTTTATACTCAAAATTTAAAGCCACAATACAAAGGAACTGTAAAGTTAGCCGGGGTTAAAAACACAGAAGTTGTTTTTGATGAAATTGGGGTGCCTCATATTTTTTCTGATTCAGAAGTAGATGCAATGAAAGTTTTGGGCTATGTTCATGCCCAGGATCGACTTTGGCAAATGGAATTGTTACGTAGAATTGCATCGGGAAGGTTGGCAGAAATACTAGGGGAGGACTTGGTGTCTGTAGACGAATTCTTTTCGCATATGGGGATAGACGAAACCACAGAAAAGCAAGTAGCAAACCTGGAAAAGAACCCTAAAGTAAACCGTATTGTAAATGCGTACTTAGAAGGTGTTAATGCTTTTATAGATAACGGAACTACTCCAATTGAATTTACGCTCTTGGGAATTAAAAAGGAGCATTACACGGCTAGAGATATGTTTTATGTAACGGCTTATATGGGATTTAGTTTTGCCAATGCATTTAAAACAGATCCCCTACTAAGTTATATAGACCAGACATACGGAAAAGAATATTTAAAAGATATTGCTATAAACCCTGATGAGAATACAGTTTTTCAGGGAACGAATACAGAAAGAGAAATTAAAGTCTCTTTGGTAAATAATGTTTTAAGCAAGTTGCCCGTTCCTCCTTTTATAGGAAGTAATGGTTGGGTCATTGGAAGTGAAAAATCTGCAACAGGAAAAGTAGTCTTAGAAAACGATCCACATATTGGTTATGCACAACCTTGTGTTTGGTATCAGGCACATATTAAAACACCAACTTTAGAGAATTATGGCTTTTATTTAGGACTGTTTCCTTTCCCTTTATTGGCACATAATAGAGAATATGCATATGGGGTTACCATGTTCGAGAACGATGATATTAATTTTTATCAATTAAAAAGTCATCCAACAGATACAACTAAATATATAACGGCTAATGGAACTTATAATTACGAGTACATTGCCAAGGAAATAAAAGTAAAAGGAAAGCCTTCTAAAAACATCACCATTAAAAAAACAGTTTTGGGAACTGTATTTAATCAGCAACAAAAAACATTGGAGAGTAGCCAAGGTCCTATTACAATTCAATGGGTGTTTAACGAGCAGCCAAGTAAGGTGTTGCAATGCGGATATGGAATATCGCGTGCTAAAAGTATAAAGGAGTTCGAAAGTTCATTAGATAATTTAACTGCACCAGGGTTGAATTTTGTGTATGGAGATGCTTTAAACAATATTGCGCTTTGGTCTGTGGCTAAATTGTACGAGTTTGATGAAGATGTTAATACCAAGTTTATTTTAGACGGTATGAATCCTATAGAGACCAATAAAAAATGGTTGTCTTTTTCAGAAAACCCAAAGGCGATAAATCCTAAAAAAGGATATGTAATGACAGCCAATGTCCAAGCAGATACAATGAATGGGAGATTGTTTCATGGTTATTATTTGTCTAGAGATAGGGCTGTTGCTATTGTAAAAGGCTTAGAAGCTAAGAAAAAACTTACGGTATTAGACAATCAAAGTTTGGCAAATAACAATATTAACCCTATTGCGGTAGACAATATGCATGCAATTGCCAAAGGAATTCAATTAGAGGAATTATCGGATTATGAGGTATTGGTTTTGGATAGGTTGTTAAAATGGAAAGGAAATCATGGATTAGACAATGTGGGAGTAACCATTTACTATAAGTTAACGGCAAAATTGCTTAAGAATACATTTAGCGATGAATTACCAGAAGATTATTTTGAAGGTTTTGTAAATACCAACCTAGGGAAAAGGACGTTGAATAAATTTATATACAGACCCAATTCTCCGTGGTGGGATAATGTAAACACAAAAGAGAAAGAAGATTTTAAACAGATTGCAACGACTACTTTTAAAGCTTGTGTAAAAGAATTAAAAACTCAATTAGGAGAAAATATAGAAACGTGGAAATGGGAGAAAGTACACACTATTGAGCACGAGCATGCTTTGGCTAAAATGGAACTACTAAAGAAAATTTTTAATGTAGGACCTTTTCCAATAACAGGGGGGAATCAGACAATAAATAATACCATGTGGGATTATACAGATACGGGGTTTTATAAAACAAATGCAGGGCCTTCTACACGTAGAATTGTAGATTTTTCTGACATAGAAAATTCCTATGCTATTTTACCTACAGGGCAGTCGGGGAATTTTATGAGTCCTTTTTACGACAACCAAGCGGAAGACTATGCCAAAGGAAAATACCATAGAATGTTACTAAACGAAGCGGAAATTCGCAAAAGCAAAAATGTATTAATTTTTAAAGAATAGATGAAAAAGATAAAAGTAATAAAGTGCCTGTTGCTATTTTGTTTATTGATGAGTAACCAGTATTTAGAAGCTCAAAAGAAGTATGCAACTATGGGATATTTAGATAGTAAATCTAAAAAATTTGATGCCTTAATTGCTCCGGATACCAAAATTGAAATCCTTTCGGAAGGGTATACTTGGATTGAGGGACCTGTATGGGTGCCAAAATTAAACGCTTTGTTATTTTCTGATGTTCCTAAAAATACGGCTTATATCTGGACAGAAAAGGAGGGGGCTAAGGTGTTTTTAAAACCAAGTGGTTACTCAGGAGAGGGAAAAGGTAAAGGTTCTAATGGTTTGGTGTTAGACAATAAAGGAGATTTAATTTTATGTCAGACAGGAGATAGACAAATAGCCAAGTTAAAGTTAGATGATACACAAAAAAAGATTCAAGTTTTAGCATCTCATTACAAAGGAAAACGTTTAAACGCGACCAATGATGCTGTAGTAGATAGCAAAGGAAATATTTATTTTACAGATCCTGTATTTGGTAAAAAAGGAACTAAAAAGGAATTGAATTTTCAAGGTGTATATAAGTTAAATACTAAAGGAAAGGTGCAATTGGTTTCTAAAACATGGATAACCCCTAATGGAATAGGACTTTCTCCTGATGAAAAGACATTATATGTAGCATATTCTAACCCTAATAAATTGGTGGCAACTGATATTGCGAAAGACGGCAGCTTTAAAAATGAGCGTGTATTGTTTGATACGCAGCAATTATGGAAAGAGAGCAAGGCGAAACAAAAGCCTGATGGAATGGCCGTTTATACAGATGGAACTATTTTTATGACTGGGCCTGATGGAGTTTTGTTATTAAGTCCTAAAGGAAAATACCTTGGTACCATTAAAACAGAAACCAGAATAGGAAACTGTACATTTAACGAAGATAAAAGCATACTTTACATTACTGCGGATGATAAAGTACTAAGAGTGAAGATTAAATAATTAATGCTTTGCATTTAAACAAAAAAACAGCCTATTTCAGGCTGTTTTTTGTTGACATAGCTATGTTTTATTTCTCGGTAAAATTCTCGGTATTGAAATCTACGTTTTCTACAAAACGAATGTTTTTTAAAGTAGCCTTTCCTAGTTCTTGTGTTAAGCCCTCTTTTCTATTCCATCCCCAGAACGTCCAGTTACTAGAAAAAGGAATTCCTTCTACGGTTGTAAAATCGTTGTATTGAATGGCATGAGGATCTTCTTCTGCCTTTGCTTTGGTTTTTCCATAGGTTACAATATAAGAAGCAACAGATAATAAGTGGTTTTTAGGATTGCTGTACACATAGTACCAATCGTCTGGAGAGTCACCCACATTGTTCTCAAAAGTTAGTTTCTGAATGTTGTAAGCGGTTTCGTTTAATTTCTCATTTCCAAATTCCGACCAAAGAGTACCTTGATCTGAAAGTTTATAAGGTAGTGAGAAAAAGTAAGACCAAGTGTAAGCGTGAAAACGAATCATAGGGCTATCTTTCATTTCTGGAGAATGGTATACTTTGTCTCCAATAGCTATAATTTTGTTTCCGTCTTTCAATTCAATCTTTGCTTTGGTAGAATTGGTTAGTAAAGAAATGGTTCCGTCTAAAATTACGTTTCCTCCAAAAGCAATTTCAATATCAAAAGCAATAGCCTCTTTAGATAGAAAATGAGCTTTATGATGTGCTTGCTCTATTTTTTGAATCTCTGTTTCTTTGTTAGTTTCAACAGCTGGTTCTATTGTTTGAGTTTTTTTGTCTTTTGCTGGTTGACAAGACACAAAAAAAGCACTTAGAAATAAAGTGCTTAGTAAGATTTGTTTTGTTTTCATAATTGGGTGGTTTAATCAAATAAATCGGATGATAAATATCTGTCTCCTCTGTCGCAAATAATTGCTACAATTACACCACTTTCTAAAGAATTTGCTACTTTAACCGCTGTAGCTACCGAACCACCAGAGCTCATTCCTGCAAAAATTCCTTCTTCTTTAGCCAAACGTTTTGTCATGGCTCTTGCATCCGCTTCGGACACTTCTATAACTTGGTCTACTTTAGAACGATCAAAAATTTTAGGTAAGTATTCTTCTGGCCATTTACGAATTCCAGGAATTTTAGAACCATCACTTGGGTGTGCTCCTACAATCTGCACATTCGAGTTTTGTTCTTTTAAATAGGTTGAGGTTCCCATAATGGTTCCTGTAGTTCCCATCGCAGAAACAAAATGAGTAATTTCACCGTTGGTGTCTCTCCAAATTTCAGGTCCTGTAGTTCTGTAATGTGCTTTCCAGTTATCGTTATTGGCAAATTGGTTTAGCATAATGTATCCGCCACCAGCAACTTTGGCATCTGCATAATCTCTAGATCCTATAATTCCTGTATCAGCAGAAGTTAATGTTACTTTAGCACCGTAGGCTCTCATAGTTTGTACACGTTCTGCTGTAGAGTTTTCAGGCAGTACCAACTCAATATCAATATTTAAAAGTTGTGCAATCATAGCCAAAGCAATCCCAGTATTTCCACTGGTTGCTTCAATTAGTTTGTCACCATCTTTTATTTCTCCTCTTTCCAAAGCACCTTTAATCATGCTGTATGCAGCACGATCTTTAACACTTCCACCTGGGTTGTTTCCTTCTAGTTTTAGTAATAGTTTTACATTTGGATTAGTAACCAAATTTGTTGTTTCTACCAAAGGAGTATTTCCTATATATTCTAATAACTTGTGATACATAACTTATGTTGAAAAGGTTGTTTCTGAATACTCAGAAAAAATAGTTTCTTTTATTGTGGGCCAGTCTTCTTTAATAATGCTAAAATACACATCGTCTTTACTATTTCCGTTGGAGTCTATATAGTTGTTTCTAAAAACACCTTCTTTTTGCGCTCCTAGTTTCTGAATGGCTTTTTGCGATCTAATATTCTCTAGGTCGGCACTAAACTGAATTCGTCTAAAGTCCAAGACTTCAAATCCAAACTTAAGCAATTCGTATTTACAGGCTTTGTTTAGACCCGTTCCCTGAAATTCTTTTCCGTACCAAGTCCATCCAATTTCGCATTTGGCACTAGCTGGGTTTAAATATCCATATCTGGTGCTTCCGGCTACTTTGTTGGTTTGTTTATCGATAATTAAAAACGGATAACAAACACCAGCTTCTTTTTGGGCAAAAGTAGTGGCTAAATAGCTTTTAAAGTCTGCTTCGTTTTGAACATACATTCCCATATATTTCCAAATGTCATCGTCAAAAATAATAGAGGTAAGTTCCGTATTTCTTGAGTTTTCAAGAGGAACTAGTTTTACACGATTATTTTCTAAGATAATGTCAGCTTGTAAAAGCTCAATATGCATAGTTACCTTGCTTTTATGTTAGATTCTATTTTATTGTACACTACGGAGTTCTCTGGGACAGATTTCACCACCCAAACGTTACCACCAATAATGGAATTTTCGCCAATAACGGTTTCACCCCCTAAAACGGTTGCATTTGCATAAATACATACATCCGATTTTACGGTAGGATGTCTTTTAACATCTTGTTTGTCTTTGGTAACACTTAAAGCCCCCAAAGTAACCCCTTGGTAAATTTTAACACGAGGCTCTATAATACAAGTTTCCCCAATTACAATTCCCGTTGCATGGTCTATAAACACAGGTGCTTTAATTGTTGCTCCAGGGTGTATGTCGGTTCCTGTTTGGCTATGTGCATACTCACTCATTAAACGAGCAAATAAGTACAATTGCTGATGATACAACACATTGCTAAGTCTGTGAATGGCAATGGCATAAAATCCAGGGTATGCAAAGTAAATTTCTTCTAACCTACGTGCAGCAGGATCCGATTCCATAAAATAGCTAGCATCTTTGTTTAAATCTTCTAGTACTTTTGGTAATTTACTGGCAAAGGTCTCCCAAGTAGCATCGCAAATAGATTCTGGAGAAATGCACGATATTTTAGCAGCTTTTTTAAAAGGAACTTCTAGTTCTTTAAAGCCTTGTTTTAGGTCTATAGTGTCATCAAACAAAACCCCAAAAATCTTTTGAGTAAACTCTTCTACCAATGTTTTTACACTGTAGTTAAGATTTGTTTTTTGTTTGATAGCTTGTAATTCTGTAATGATTTTTTCCATATCAAAATTGTCTAAGCATAAAAGTAAACATTACACGCTTAGGAAAAAAAATGTTGTTGCACCTTTTGCGTAATTGTCTTGGCGAGTTTAAACTTAGACTCTACAGTCCAACCTGCAATATGCGGAGATAACAACACGTTTTCTGCGTTAATTAAGTACTTAAATGCTGTGGGTAACTGTTCGTTTTCAAATAGGTTTTCAAAAGATGTCTTTTCGTATTCTAAAACATCTAAACAGGCTCCTAAAATTTTACCAGCTTGTAATCCCTCTACCAAAGCATTGGTAACAACGGCTGTACCTCTTGCGGTGTTTATTAAATAAAACGGTTTTTGGAAGTTGTTAATAAAGTTTGCGTCCACCATTTGAAACGATTGTTCGTTGTGTGGTGTGTGTAAACTTAATACTTCTGTTTTCTTAAATAAAGTAGCTAAATCTATTTGTTGACAATTCTCATCGCCTACATTTTCTTTTAAGTCGTAACAGATTACCTCGCAATCAAAACCTTTAAGTTTTTTGGCAAAGGCTTTTCCCATATTTCCATAACCAATCAATCCAACGGTTTTTCCCTCTAGTTCTAAACCACGGTTGGCTTCTCGGTACCATTTTCCAGATCGTATTTCTAAATCGGCCCTTTTTAAGTTGTTAAATAAACTCAGAATCATACCCAATGCATGTTCCCCAACGGCATTCATGTTTCCCTCTGGAGCAGCAATTAATTGTATGTCCTTGCTTTTGGCATATTCGCAATCTATACTTTCTAAACCAGCACCCACGCGGGCAATGAATTTTAAATTTGGAGCAGCATCTATAAAAGTTCTGTCGACCTTAAAGCGACTACGAATTACAATACCATTGTAGGCTTGCATTTTTGCTTCAATTTCAGATTTTGTTGATGTATAGTCTTCGTGATTTTCACATCCAAAAGAAGCCAAGTCTTCCTTTAGTACAGGATGATTGCTGTCTATGTGTAGTACCTTCATTTTGTTATTGCTTTAGGCTCTAAGCTTTAGGCAGTAGGCGATTAATAACTTTGAAAATAGCATATGGCATAGAGCCTAATGCATATGGCAAAAAATTAATATTGTTCTTTCTCGTTCGGGAAGTCAACAGACTTAACGTCTTTACAGTATTGTTGAAAAGCGTTGGTCATTTCGTCGTACAAGTTTAAATACCTACGTAAAAAACGAGGGTGGAATTCATGTGTCATTCCTACCATGTCGTGCGTAACCAATACCTGACCATCTACATGAGAACCAGCACCAATACCAATAACCGGAATGGTTAACTGTTCTGCTACTGTTTTAGCCAAACTAGCTGGAATTTTTTCCAATACTAAGGCAAAACAACCTTTAGATTCTAAGAACTTAGCATCTTCTATAAGTTTTTTAGCTTCTTCTTCTTCCTTCGCACGAACGGTATAAGTTCCAAATTGGTAAATAGACTGTGGGGTTAATCCTAAGTGCCCCATTACCGGAATTCCTGCTTTTATAATTCTATCCAAAGCATGATCGGCTTCTATTCCTCCTTCTAACTTAACTGCATGTGCTCCCGATTCTTTCATAATTCGGATGGCAGAACGCAACGCTTCTTTAGAATCCGATTGGTAACTACCAAAAGGAATGTCTACTACAACCAAACTTCTTTTAGAGGCTCTTACCACACTACTTGCGTGGTAAATCATTTGATCTAGCGTAATAGGCAACGTAGTTTCGTGACCGGCCATTACGTTAGAAGCAGAGTCTCCCACTAAAATTACATCTACACCAGCATTGTCAATAATTTTTGCCATGGTGTAATCATAGGCTGTAAGCATAGAGATTTTTTCTCCAGTACTTTTCATTTCTATAATAGAATTGGTAGTAACCCTTTTGTATTCCTTTTTAATTGCCGACATCGTATTAATTCAAAAATTAGCAAATGTAAAATTACTCATTTTTTAAAGAATAGAATTCTTTTTTCTAATAGAACTACAGAAACTAGTTTTAAATATTAATGTTTAGAATTATTGATAAAATCATATCTTTATCCGAGCAAAATCACTCCAGAAAAATGTCTGAAGAAAATATAACACATACGTTGAACCCTGATAAGTGGATAGATGAATACGCAGATTATCTATTTAACTATACCATAGCCAGGGTAAATGATGCTGAAAAGGCTAAAGATTTAGTGCAAGAAACTTTTTTTGCAGGACTAAAATCTATGAAAAACTTTGAAGGGAAAGCCAGTGAAAGAACTTGGCTAATTTCCATTTTAAAGCGTAAAATAATAGATCACTACAGAAAAATTAATTCCAACAAAGGAAAGGCAGAGGTTCGTATGAATTTTTACCAAGATGGTGAAAACGAAGGAAACTGGATAGAAGAACGTGTGCCACAAGATTGGAGTAGTGGAGGAGCAGATGCTGATATTGAAACAGAAGAATTAGGCGGTGCCTTAAATGAGTGCATTGAAAAATTGCCTGAGAAATACAGAATGGTTTTCGAGATGAAAACGATTCAAGGATTTGATACCGAAGATATTTGTAATGAACTGGACATCACGTCGTCTAACCTATGGGTTATCATCCACAGAGCTAGAACTCAGTTAAGAAGATGTATGGAGGATAACTGGTTTTTAAAGTAGAAAGGCAATGGGAAAATTGAAAATTACATGTGAAGAGGCTACCATGATTTGTACAAAATCACAGTATGGAGAAGCTACACTTTTAGATAAGATTAAGTTGAATTTACACTTTGTTTACTGCAAGATTTGTAGAAAATTTAGCAAGCAAAACAACGAACTTTCGGGGATGTGTAAATTGGCAAAACAGCACCAAGAATTAAATAAGGGTTGTTTAAGTGAGGACGATAAGAAGGCGTGGAAAGAGAAAATTAAAGGATTCGAAAACAAAGAAGATTAATGCACTTTTTACCCGAGAAAATTGATGAGTATGCAGTAGCACATTCTCAGAACGAGCCCCAACTGTTACAAGACTTAAATACCGAAACTTGGCAAACCGTTTTAAATCCGCGTATGCTAAGTGGAGCTTACCAAGGACGATTGCTTTCTATGATTGCCAAGCTCGTAAACCCAAAAAATATACTAGAAATAGGAACTTATACCGGTTATTCTGCTTTGTGTATGTGCGAAGGAATGCAAGCCGATGGGCAATTGCATACCATAGACATAAACGAAGAACTGTACGACTTGCAACGCAAATATTTTGACAAGTCTAACCATGGTCCTCAAATACACCAACACGTTGGAAAAGCGTTGGACATTATTCCAAGTTTAGACTTAAAATTCGACTTGGTGTTTATAGATGCAGACAAAGCCAATTACTCTAACTATTTTGATTTGATCATAGAAAAAATGAACCCAGGTGGGGTTATTTTGTCTGACAATGTATTGTGGAGTGGAAAAGTAACGGATGAAGTTATCAACGAAAAAGATATAGACACTAAGGAGTTAATTATTTACAACAAAAAAGTAAACGAAGACCCTAGAGTAGAAACGGTCTTATTGCCTATTAGAGATGGATTAACGATTACGAGGGTTAAATAATAGTTCTCGATACTTCGATTTCTTTCTGCACAGGCTGCTAGAACACCCATTGATTTTAGGTCATCGAGCTGATCCCGAAGTTTTGGGAGAGATGCAAATGTTTAATGTTGTTTTAAACCCATTTCTCTATTTGAGATAGGAGTTCATTAGCTTCAATCACTCTCTCATTTTTTGAGTCTTGTAGAGATTTGTCAATTCTAGCATTCAATTCTTCAGTACTTATAGGTCCAAGTTCATCATTAGAAGATTGTATGTCCATGATATACAGCTTTTTCACAAAGATAACAATTCTAATATTGTTACTCAAAAGTAAACGAAGACCCTAGAGCAGAAACCGTATTGTTGCCTATTAGAAAGGGATTAACGATTACTAGGGTAAGGTAATGCTTCGTGTATGAAAAGTAGCAGATTTATCTGTGCCATGTTCAGTTAAAAACAAAAAAAGCAGTTAATAACTAAACTTTTATTTAGCTCTTAACTGCTGTTTTTTAGATGTGTTGTTGTAGGTCGTCTTTTTTCCTATTAAAATTCTAAATCTACAACTACATCAAATTCATCACAAATAGCTTTGTCTTTTAGATTGTCTAAAAAGCTAATAATGATACTACTCATGCGATTACTATTTTTGTTATTTTGTTTTATTGAACATGTAGCGAGCAATTTTCCATTCGCCACCTACTTTTTCTAAAACGAAGAGTTCTCTGTTAGCTTCTGGTGCTTCAACACCATTAGCATGTATTTTAACAGTCCCTTTAGAGCTTGTTACTGCAAAAGCCATATTCCCTTCTACTTCAATTTCTTCAATAAAGAATTCGATGTTTAATTGTATTTGAGAAAACACAAATTCATAGGATTTTAGAATGCTTTCAGAGCCTATTGCTGAAGGGGCTCCAGTTGGCATAAAAATTCCATCTTTTGTATACAGAGAAGTTGCTTTTTCTGCGTTAGATGTGTTTAATGTCTCTTTATAGATCATTAATAAACTTTCAATTTCTTGTTTTGCTAATTTTTCCATTGTTTCTGTGTTTTTAATTAAATTCTCTGATTTCTCTTTGTCTTGACAAGAGCTTAAAACGGTTATTGCAAATAAAATAATTGCTAATTGTTTCATTGTTTGTAGTATTGATTATTAACACTACAAAGATGAAATGAAATGGAAAGATGTACCCATAAGGTACTTTAAGAAAGCATCTTAATATAGATTAAGATTTTACTAATTTCTTGCGAAGAGTACTTAAAAATTCTGGAGTAATTCCTAGGAAAGAAGCAATTTGAACATTAGAAATACGATTGATGAAGTATGGATAACGCTTTATAAAATCAAGATAGCGCTCTTCGGCAGTCGAACTAATATTTTGTAAAACACGTCTTTGGTAAGTTATCAAAGCATTTTCGGTAAAGACTCTAAAAATACGATTGAATTTAGGGTAGTTAACAAATAAATCCAGTTGGTCTTGTTTTCTTATTTGAAGGATTATTGAATTTTCAATGGCCTCTATATATAATCTACTAGGCTCTTCAGAATGAAAACTTTCGATATCACCAATCCACCAATTTTCCACAGCAAATTGGATGTTGTGTTCTTTACCCTTTTCATCAACAAAATACATTCTGAAACAACCTTGAACCACAAATGTGTTTAGTTTGCATACATCTCCTTCTTGAAGAATAAATTGTCTTCGTTTAACTTTACGTTCTTTAAATACTTCTTTTAGAGCATCTATTTCTTCACTATTAATAGGTAGTATGTTAGAAAAGTAATTTATGATTGGTTCAGTATTCATATTTTAGGACGGGTCAAGATTACCTATAAGGGTGAGTATACGGTTAGCTCTAACTTTACATTTACAACTAAGCCAAATATAAATATTTTGCATTTATCTTCTCAACCCTAAATGCCCAACTTTATATTTGACGACATAGCGGATAAGCCCAAACCTTTTTGAACAAATTTAGACGGCCCTATGTTTTTAAATAGTGTTGTGGGGAGTAATTTTTATGTACAGTACTTTTTAAGTAACATTTTTTCTATTCCAATTATTTTACCAAAAAATGCGAAAATAGAAATACCTGCTTTTTGAATATAGTGAGGGACTTTTGGTGAAAACGCATCCATCATTTTTAACCCGATTGCTGTGTGAAAAATATTCTTAGGAAGCCCTTGTCTATTTGTTTTTCTATCATTAACTAGTCCATACATAATTTGTAGTGCATTAATCATTTTTGGACAGTTTAGAATTTCTACATCAAATATTACTTCCTTATTAGATTTGTTGAAAAACATATGATTAGTGTAAGGAGGAATAGAATACTCATCTCCCGCAATCATTTTTTTTTCATGATTATTTATTACAATGTTTAATTCGCCTTGAATAATTCGGAAAGTTTCAGATATTTTAGAGTGGTAATGTAGTTGATTCTGTCCTCCATTAGGCTCTAAAAATGTTCGAAATATCAATTTTTGATTTGAATTATTTAGTATTTCTATGCGGTCTTTGATTATTGAATTAGAAAACTCAATCTTTTTTTGACTCATAAAATTAAAATGTTATTCGGATTATTTTCAGCATATCTTTTTTTCAAATGCACTATAATAGTTTGGTATATGTATTGTTGCTTGTTTTAGCAACTAAATTAGTAAATACAAACCGAATAGAAAATCCGCGAGGATTTTCGTAAGTAGGCGAGTACTAGCTATAAATTATAAACTGTATTCTACGCAGTTTTTATTCAAAATTTAATTTATCGGTAAAGTCAAAATCGGTTTTTTCACTATGTGATGAGTTAAATCTGATTTTAAATTTCAGTCCGTTTTCTTTTACCTTTTCCATTTGTTTAATTATTTTGGAATTAGGTTTGTAACCCTCTTTTATTGCTATTTTTAATGCTGTATATGAATAAATTCTACCAACTGGATTAACTCCAAACAATATTTTTTCTAAAATGTTATATTTCTTTTGTTTCAAAAGAGGTTTGATAAATTCATTTGCTAAATGAACATAGTCTTTATCAACTTGAAAAGGCCCGAAATTATTCTCAACTTGATTCATATTATAATATGCGTTCAGTTCGTCAGGTGTATATTTGTCAATGTCAACCTCTAATGTGAAGTTTGGATATTTTTTTACGTATTCGGCTAAATTCTTCTCATGAACCTTATAATATTCCATATTTGCTCCACTACAAGTTAATGGAATTGTTATTTCTTTTAAGTAGATGTTTTCAAATACATCTTCTTCAACTTCAAACCACAATTTTGAATATAAGATGTTGTTTTTATAGGTTAGAATTGTTAAGTTAAAATTTGTATATCCACCATAAAAATCGTGAGATATTAACTTTAATTCATCTAATAATTCAATAGTATTACTTGATGTATTTCTAACTCTCTTTAATAATTCTGGATACACTTTTAGATAATCAGAAATGGTCGGTTTTAAATCCGATATAGGATTAACCATTTCTTTGAATCGTGATAAGTCGTTTACAACCCATTCAGGATTTGGATTCTGATTTTTGTCTTTCGGTTTGCAAGTATGACAATGTTCTAATTCCGCTTTATTTAATTCATAAACAGTTTGTCCGTTACACGGGCAAAGAAGTAAAAAAGTTAATATCGAAATTATGATTTTCATTAGTGTGGTCAAATTGCGTAGAATTTATTTGTTGTTGCCTATCTACTTTTTTTAGTTTCTAAGTTATTCTTATGGTTGCTGTTTTTTCTCCATAGCACTGAAATATATCGTAATTCACACACGAGATAAGTTCAAGAATTTTAAGAGCGTTAACCTCTTTCATTTCTATTTTTTTAATAGCTAAATTTTCATTTTCCAGTTTAAATTCTAACGTTTCAAGCTCTTTATATGTTTCTTCTCGGATTGTTCCTTTCAATGAAAAATTATCTAAACGCTTAATTTCAATATTCAATGAAGATTTTTTTCTAAGAACTTTAGTTTCAAATTCATTTTCGATCTGAATAGAAAATTGTCTAATTTGTTTTTCAATGATTTGATGAATAAAATTCAATAATTCATCACTATCATCATTTTCACTTTTTATTTTTTTAAGTTCTTTTATTTTACTTTCATTTAGAGCGATTTCCTTTAAATTACTTTCAAAATTATAAGGAGGGAATTCTTCACTTTCAGTATTTATTCTTCTCAGATTATTATTCCAGAATTCAAGTGATTCAATTTTCGAATATGCTGGATTTTTCAAGTTTTTTAAAGTTCTTAACTTTTGTTTGTTGTAGACTAATATTTTTTGAAGAGAATCAGCAGTTAAGAAGTCATTTTCCTTGATGCTTTCATTCAGTTCACTCTCAATTACCGTACATTTTTTTTCATATTCAAGAAGTAAAATTTCAAGATTATTCATAGCTTTTTTGTGAGTCAGTGAGCAAGTAGTAGAACGGGTTTACATAAGTTGGTTTTGCGCTTAACAAGCAAGGAACCTATCCGCCATGACAAAGCTTGTTTAAAATAGTGAGCTTTAAGCCAAGAACAAATCCCAAAATTTAGCTTATTTGATGTTAGCACTAGTTTTAATTTTGGAATGTTTTAATTAATTTTTGATGCAATTCGCTTTTATCTCTCACAAAATCAAAAATAGGCCATTCAAGATACCAATCAATATTCAGATCATCAACAACAACCGATTGGTTAAAAAGCTCCTCTAAATCATCGTATTTATCATTTAATATATTATGAGCTATTTTAAAAAGAGGTGTTGCTGTTCCGACCTTTATTGTTTTCAAAACTTGCTTTAACTCATTTGTTTTATTCTGTTTCTTTAATGAAATAGCGTTGTTAATTTTTATTCTAAGTATTATATCTTCTTGTTGTTCATTTTTTGGGTCTATTTGATCAGAATATTTGCAAGTTTTACAAACCAAGTCATAGTTTTTGGAGTTTATGTCTTCGAAAGTTTGAATCATTATTTCATAAATAGCATTATCAATATTGTCTTTATCCCAATTCCCCCAACAATTAAATATTAGCAATTGACCAGCTAATTTAAATTGTAACCAAGATTTAAAAAAATAATCCTTGTCGATATGAACTATATCTCCAATTTTATAATCGTAAGGGTTTTTCGTTCTTAAAATATATTTTTTGTTAACTACGGAAGAATTATGGACAATCAAGTGTCTTCTTTCTCTGACTTCTATTATTTCATCCCATTTAATCAATTGTTTTTCAAGTGAGATGGATAATTTGTCCTCAAAATGTTCTAAAAGCTCATTAAAAGACTTATCAATAATTAAACTCTCTACTTCTTTTATAATTAGATCCTTTGTGGCCTCTTCGATACTATCGAATTCATTAAGTTCTTTTAAAGTAAATTTGAACTCTTTTTCATTAAGTGAATTCTTATATTTATTATAATAGTAACTAAGTAGATCAGCTATTAAATATTCAAAATAGTTATTTAACATTAAAAAAGAACTACGAGAAAGAATGTCATAGTTTCTAGGTGATATATTAGGTTGTTTTTTTAACTTCCTTGCAAATTTGGTAAGATATATTTCGACTTCTTCTTTTGACAAAGAGTCATTTTCTAATTCTCCTTTCTCCTTTTTGATACTTTCCATTTCCTCTTTAGTTTCAGCTAAAGCAAGGTCAAAAAATTCTTTGGATTTTTCTTTTATAGATTCATCTTCACCAGAAGCTAGGTTTCCAAATTTATTAAAGTAAAGCTTAACACTATTTAGGTTTTCAAAAAATGTATTATAAATTGATTCAACGTTATAAACTTTTTCATTCTCTGAATCTTTTTCTTCTTTCATATTTTTTATAATTAGTGCTAACGTTTAGTATATAGCAAGTAGGGCAGTAGAAAGCGATAAACTTTCAAGTTTGCACTTAGCCAAAGCGTTGTATTTTGTTTTTAACTTTTTCATTTCTTAAAAGCCAAATCAACGATTTGGCGGTGTTGGTAAATAGCACTGAATTTTCGTAAACCACCGCACGCCCTATTTGCTATATACCGTGTTATCACCTTTTTAATCATCATCTACAATACAAATCATGAGCATCTCATCTCTATAAATGTTAATCAGTAGATAGGTCAATGAATAAATTGGGTTATGTCCAAACCATTTTGCCCATGGTTCATTGATTTTGATGTAGTGATACATTTTATAACCTTCTTTGAGATTTTGATCAATAAAGTTCTTTACAATCCGTAAAATTTCTTCGTTTTTCAGGTCTGATCCACTGCCATAACATCCACCTTGTTTAATTATTCCACATAGGTCACCGAGCAAATTGAATAGATTTCCGCCAACTCTAACTTCATTTTTTAATTCATATTCATTTTCGAAAGGAAGAATCTCCGTAATTTCTGCTTTCAGATTAGAATTATTTAAAAACTTCTGAGTGAACTGTTGCATTCCCATGCTTCCCCATAAAGTATCGTTATAGGGTTTGATTTTCAATTTAATTATCTCGATTCCTGCGAAATTCTTTTCCAGT
Organism: Wenyingzhuangia sp. IMCC45574; assembly: GCF_054182685.1. Lineage (NCBI taxonomy): Bacteria > Pseudomonadati > Bacteroidota > Flavobacteriia > Flavobacteriales > Flavobacteriaceae > Wenyingzhuangia > Wenyingzhuangia sp. IMCC45574. The sequence continues at coordinate 3,506,045 of NZ_CM135169.1, forward strand.
TCAGCTCGGAAATAGTTTTCTTCATTTGTTGAAGCCAATTCAACTTTTTCAAATTCAGCTTTAGATAAAAAATCTAACTCAAGCTTTCTTCGTTCCTCAGTATTTATGTTGCTTAAGTCCATTTATTCATATTGGTGATAACTCGTTATAAGCATTGTAAAAGTAAGCTTATTCATTGAAATCCTTTGATAACCTTACCTTTTTAAGCTTTTTATTAATAGTTAAATAGATAAATAAACACAATAAAAAGGATGCCAAAAGCTCCATATACAATGTATGTGTTCCTTTGCGTACGTTTTTTATTTAGCAATCGTTTTTCTTCAAAAGCTTTGCGTTCTTCTGCGGTAAATTCGTTGAATTTAAGTTCGTTTTCCTTAAGTTTTAAATCCTTAGAATCTGTGTTCAGAAATTTTCGGTTTCTTAATTGCCCTCTGTTGCTTTCTACAGATTTTACCATGGCATTCCCTTGCGATAATCCTGCTAACATAGCTTTTCAATTTTTAACTAAATGTATTTCAATTTATCATAGAAAACAAATAAGTTATTTTTTCTCAATACTCCTCATCCCTCGTTTTATAATTTTAGCGGTTTCTTTGGTAGGAGATGCTGTTTCCCATGTGGCACAAAGGTCAGTTACAAAATTAGGTTGCGTTTTGCTGGCATCGTTTAACCAGTTTCCTACACTGTCTTGTACATATTTAGAAGTATCGGCTTTTAAAGGTTCTAAAATAGGTAGAGCTAACGCTGGTTGTTCCTTTAGAACATCAATATGTTTGCACCAAACCCCTCTAGGACGAGTAGCTTCGGTAGTAAAACGTCGTATGTTTTCGTCAGCATCGATTGTCCAAGTGCTTAGAATTTCAATAGTTTCCTCTATGTGTTCGGTTATTTCAGGACGTAAAGCCATCCAGACTACTTCTCTTACCCCAAAATGGCTATCTGCAATAATTCCTTTGGCTTTGTTCAGTTTTTCTTTAATGGTTAATTGAGAATTTAAACCAATCAAATAAGGAGCAAAACAACGAATGGCATCTGAAGTGTGACAGCTAAGCTGTGTTAATATATTTTCTAGTTGAGGAGTGTCTTGACAAGTTTCATACAAATAGTTTCCTACCAATTTGGTGCTATTCATGGTAGTAGGTTTCTTTTGTGCTTTAAGCTCTACAATAAGTCTATCAATAGCGTTTTTAGAAACTCCTATTGTGGGAAAAGTAGTTTCAATCAGTAAAACAAAGTCAATGGCCAACCATTCGGTTAAATTTACGGTTTCAATTTTTCCTTGGTTAAGAAGTTCTAAAACTTCATTAGGAATATCTTGTGCTTTTCTAGCTCCTTTTCTGTTAAGAATTTCTGGGTTCATTGTATGGGTTGTAAGATGTTTAAAGCTACAAAAAGCTTAAGAATTCATAGTCTTTATATTTTCTAACAATTCAAATATTTTTTCTTGTTTAATAATTTGTAGTCCTATGCGTTCTTTGGAAATTCCTTCTTTAAGAATATAATCAAAGGAAAGCTGGTTTTCTACAATTTTAGAGGTAAAGCAATTAAAAAGAAAATCCTCTTTAGGGTTTAGATAATCTGCAATTTCGCTAATATGTGAAGAAACAATAAACAAGCTATTTTTTAGTTGGGCAAATTGGTTCATTAGTCTTTGCGATGCTTCTAGTGCATCTTTAAAATTAGTTCCTTTAAAAAGTTCGTCAAAAAGCACAAAAGAGTTGCCTTTTTTTAATGCTGTTTCGGCAACTTCTTTAATTCGCATTACTTCGGAGTAATAATGGCTTTGTCCAGAAGTAATATCATCAGATAAATTAATAGAAGTACTAATGCAGTTGTGAAGTGTTGTTTGCATTTTTTTAGCCGGTACAGGAAAACCTATATGTGCTAAATACATAGCAATTCCTATAGATTTTAAAAAGGTAGATTTCCCTGCCATATTAGAACCTGTAAGGAAAATTACGTTTTTATGTTGATGACCTATTTCTAAGTTGTTGGGCTTTGGAGTTGCTAAAAAGGGATGCCAAACAGCCTCCATTTTAATAGTAGGCTGCTCTTGATGGGTGTACTCTGGTAGAGTAAATTTATGTTCTTTAATAACAGTACAAACCGAATTGAATACGTCTATTTGATAGATGGAGTTTAAAAATTCTTGAATAAAATTTTTCTCCTTTTTTCTAAATATAACATCTAATTTACTAATGCTTCTGTAGTGTATTTTCCCTTTTTTAGTTAGTTTGATATGCTTTTTTAGGAGAGCTGAAAGTTTAAGTGCTTTTTCTTGAAAATCAGTATAAAAAGGAGTTTGCTGATTGTTGGTATTTGCTTTTAAAAAAAGTGTTATTTCTAGATGTAGTTTATAGAGTTGTAAAATTCCGTTCTGAATGTTGTAGTAGTCGCTATTGGGTTTGTATTGGTACGATACTTTTTCAATCAAAGCATCAATAAAGTTGTCGTGTAAAGAAGCTCTTCCAATTCTTAAATAAAATTCAATATCGTTAAGTTGGTTGTATTCTAAGTAGAGTTTTTTTGAAGCATTAAGCGTAAAAAGAATGTTGTTTTTTCTCTCTTCTAAAAATGTAAGATCATTACTAGGTGTTTTTAGCATTCTTAACAAGCAATCACTACCGCCACCAGTTTTGGTTTTGTCAAAAATAGAAAATACAGATATCGCATTGTTTTTAGAGGGAAAAATACTGAGATCTTTTTTGGTTTGCTCATCGAGTTCAAAATACATAGCCTTCTTGTTTGTTGTTTCAGATTCAAAAATTATTCCGAAAAGATTTACAAGCGTATTTATTATAAGATAAGCTCTCTTATATACAAGGAATCTGTTTAAGTCTAGGTAAGTATGTTTTAAGGTAGTTAGGAAATCCATTTTCCATAAAAACAAGATTCTCTGCTATAGTAACTAAATGTTCGGGAGTATGATTATATCTGCTAGTTTCAAAAAGACTAATAATGTCAAAAAAGTCCCAATTCATATTCAAATTTTCAAACCCTAAGAAATATCTTTTTTCTACTTCTTTATCAGGAACAAAATGCCCGCCATTTTCAAATCGAATTCGAACTCTCTCTTTAGCTTTTTCTAGAGAGTCTAAACAAAAGAAAACAATCTCTATTTGGTAGTTGTTCGCTTTAAATTTTTCAGGCCAAAACAAAGGTGTAGAGTTAAAGTTGGTTTCGTAACAAAAGTCTAATTTATTTTCTAGATGGTTTTGAATAGTGCTTTCTAAATCTTTACGGGCCAAATTATGAGCCATTTGGTCTCTAAATTCAGTTTCAATAAGTGATTGATATTTTTGCTTATAAACCTTATCGTAATCATAAGGTGTTACATCATTTTTTGTAAAAGATTTGGAAAAAGAAGATTTTCCAGAACCATTACAACCTGCAATGATTGTTAACTTAGGCCTATTCATTAAATTGAGGACCTGGGATTGGATTTGGAGTTAGTGTACCTTGAGCCAATTTTCTTTCATATACACTAATTTCCTCTGAAACTTTTGGAAGTTCAAGTTCGAATTTAGCTTTTAAATTAGAAATATAATTTTGAATGTCTTCTTTGGTGCTCATATCACAAAAATACGAAAATTATTTTGCAAGTTTTATTATTGATACGTTCCTCTATCACACACATTTCTCTTAAGTTTGTTTTATTTCTGTAACTTCAAAGCTAAAAAGCTATGCGTTGGATTTCCAAATCGTTACCCAATTCTGAATCTGTAAATTCTTTGTCTAAATCTTTAGGGGTAGACAAAGTGCTTGCTCAATTGTTGGTGCAAAGAGGAATTGAAACCTTTAATGAGGCCAAAAGTTTCTTTAGACCTAATTTAGACGACTTGCACGATCCTTTTTTAATGAAAGGAATGGAGCAAGCGGTAAGCCGTATTTTTCAGGCCATAGAGAATGACGAGAATATGATGGTGTACGGAGATTACGATGTAGATGGAACCACAGCTGTAGCTTTATTATCTACCTATTTGTTGAGTTTGTACCCAAATGTGGTTACTTACATTCCAGACAGATACAAAGAAGGCTATGGAATTTCGTATCAGGGAATTGATTTTGCTGCCGACAATGATATTTCTTTAATTATTGCTTTGGACTGTGGTATTAAAGCCATAGAAAAAGTGGAATATGCCAAAGAAAAGGGAGTAGATTTTATTATTTGCGATCACCACAGACCTGGAGCTACGGTTCCCGATGCAGTGGCAGTTTTAGATCCCAAACAAGAAGATTGTAATTATCCTTACGATGAGTTGTCGGGGTGTGGAGTAGGGTTTAAACTCATTCAGGCCATTGCCCAAGTACAAGAGCAACCTTTTTCGGATTTAGTTCCGTATTTAGACATTTTAGCCATTAGTATTGCTGCGGATATTGTTCCCATGGATGGTGAAAACAGAATTTTGGCTTTTCATGGACTCAAAGTGATAAACTCCAATCCAAGACCAGGAATTAAGGCAATTTTGGAGCAGGTGCAAAAAAAGGAACTCACCATTACCGATGTGGTGTTTATTATTGCTCCGAGAATCAATGCGGCTGGGCGAATGAAACAAGGAATTCATGCTGTGGAGTTAATGACAGAAACCGATTTTTCGTTGGCTCAAAAATATGCTCGTGAAATAGATCAATACAATGCAGATAGAAAAGAATTAGATAAAAAAATAACCGATGAAGCTTTACAACAAATTAGAGAAAATTGCGAAGAACAAAACAGTACAACGGTTGTTTTTCATAAAACTTGGCATAAAGGTGTTATTGGTATTGTGGCTTCTAGATTGATAGAAACCTATTACAAACCTACCTTGGTTTTTACCCAGAGTGGCGATAAGTTGGCTGCATCTGCACGTTCTGTAAAAGGGTTTGATGTGTACAATGCACTAGAGGCTTGTTCGGAACATATAGAACAGTTTGGAGGGCATAAGTATGCAGCAGGTTTAACACTTTTACCAGAAAACTACCAAGCCTTTAAAAGTGCGTTTGAGAAAGTAGTAAAAGAGACCTTGCCAGAGGAGTTAAAAACTCCAGAAATAACAATTGCTGCAGAGGTAGACTTGATGGATTTAACTCCCAAATTTTATAGAATATTAGCACAGTTTGCTCCTTTTGGTCCTGCCAATATGAAACCTGTTTTTAAAGCTACTAGTTTACGAGACAATGGCTATGGAAAAAGAATAGGGAAGGTAGAAAACGAAGGCGATTTACCCGAGCACTTGCGTTTAAATATTGTGTATGGAGCAGATAAAAAAACGTACAATGCCATTGGTTTTGGAATGGGAGATAAACTAGAGCCACTCCAAGAAGCCGAAACGTTTGATGCTGCTTTTACCTTAGAAGAAAACTGTTGGAATGGCTATACTTCTTTGCAGCTAATGTTAAAAGATTTGAGGTTTAATGGTTAGTTATTATACTGTCACTTCGAGTTAATTTATGTAGCGTTGCGGAGTGAATTAGTATCGAGAAGTGATTTGGAAGTGTAATCTCAAAGTTGTTCTCGATACATTCTGAATAGAATTCAGAATACCCGAACAGATAAGGGTTTCCTACAAATGTCGTATAAATGTCGTGCTTAAAACGCTATCAAAATTAGAAACGAGTAATAGTTTTGTCCTCAGAAAAATAATTAAATACACATGGAAAGAATAGGAGATAGACTAAAACAAATTAGAGTAGAAAAAGGAATTTCTCAAGAAGATTTAGCAGAGTTAGCAAAAGTAAGTTCAAGAACAATTCAGCGAATTGAGAACAACGAATCAGAAGCTAGACCTAAAACATTGGCATTAATTTATGATGCGTTGGAAATAACGAAAGATGATGTGTTTGTTGAAGAAGAAAACGGAATAGATAAAAAGTATTTGATTGCAAGTGTTTTATTAACCTTGTTAATTATAGTAAGTTCATTTATGGGGTGGTGTCAGTTTGAAACTACTAGCGGTGAAATGCATGATATATTTGGAAAGATGAGAATGACTACTTATGGTTGGAGTGGTAGTCTATCTGTGAAGTTTATCCCAATAACTATGTATAATTGGTTTGTCAGTGTTTGTGCAATATCTGTGGGAGTATTAACTATATTTAACTCTTTAGGGCTACTTTTTAACAAACTAAGATATGTGATTTTTCAAAATGCTTTTATACTATTTTACTTCTTAAATATCATTGGAATGAAAGTTTCATCAATATATAAATCAGTACATTTTATCATTAAACCTGGATTATTTCTTGTAGTTATAGCTTCGATATTACTACTGGTTTTATATAAAAGAAAAAGAAGCATTTATATTTTTTAAGTTACGTTGACTTTGGAAGAAAACCACTGGAATAGTTGTACTTCTTTGTGGTTTATGTTCAGGTATTTAAGGTTTAATTGTTAATGCGTTTGGCTATAATTATCAACTAATCATTGAACATTAACAATTCATTAAAACTACCAATTCACCCCTACACCAAAAGTAAAACGCAAGCCTTCTCTACTGTTAAATAAATTTAGGTTCGCCTTGGTAGCTCCAGGGGCACTCATCCAAAATGTAGTTCCGTAAGCCACATGCCAACGATCCGAAGTTTCGTTAGGAATCCAAACACGACCGTAATCGTAACCTAAAGAAAAACCGTAGGTTAGCGGTAAAATAGGCGTTTTTATTTCGTCTATAGTATATCTAATATTTGTGTTTTGTACAAAACTCTGTTTTCCAGCAAAACGTTCGTTTCTAAATCCTCTTAATCCATTGTTACCCCCAATAAAAGCTGATTGGTACGGCATAAAAGCATTACTTCCAATATTAAACTGAGTTCTAACTTTACTATTAATTACCCATTTGTCATTAGCAGAAATAGGATGTACCATTCCCATTCCTGTTTTTATAAATACCAAAGAGGTTTCTTCAGAAATATTATAATCCCAACCCGAGTTTAGTTCAAAATGAAAACCAAGAGTAGGTAGTGCATTGCTATTGTGTTTTTTATAGTCTATTTTGGTGTTAATTCCCGTAAAGAACTGTGAGTCAAAGCGAATGTTTTGTGTGTCTATGTAACGACTGTTTGTAGGTTCTATTTCATAAACTTTTAAAGGTGCGCTTACTGCTATAGAAGCTCCTTTGTGGTTGTTCCATTTCATTCCCAATTCTAAATGCTTAATCTCGGTTTTTACACGGTTGTAGTTTAGCCCTTTAGTATTGTCTATATTGGTAGTGTTATTTCCAAAACCAAAGAAGTTTTGACTAAAGTTAGAACTTGTTAATCTTGTTTTTATAAAACCATTCCAATCGCTTAAATAAGTCGCTATTTCACTGTTATGAGAAAAGTCAAACCCATTTGTAGCGGTGTAATATTTAGCACTAAAATTATGTTTGTTGGTAAAAGGTTGTCTGTTGTAACCAAAATTGGTTCTGTTTAGTGCAACTCCCAGTGCAAAACCATCATCGGGGTTAAAACCAAGTAGCGGAATTACTGTTTGGTTGTGGTCTTTTACTTTTCTGTATTGATAAATGTTGTTGTTGTATTTGTCGGACAGGTGTTGCTTTAAGCGACCTTTGTAGTTGTTTTTCTTACTGATAAAATCGTGTACTCGGACTCTTTTTGCAGATTTTTCTACATGATAAGTGTCTTTGTTTTGTCCTCCAATTAATCTAATTTTAGGACTTTTAGAGTGGGTGTTTACAACATAAAAATAATCGTCATCGTCTAGTCCGTAAATCCAAATTTCTTTGGTATTCTTATTGTTGAATTCACGTGTAAAGTATATGTCTTCTTTTTGCCCTTTTTTAATATTATATACTTTTACAGTGGTTTTATCTTTGGTTGCAGAAATTAAGAAATAATCATCTTTGTCTGTTCCTTTTACAATGGCAAATTTTTCTAATTCTTTTCTGTATTCATTCGCAATATCACTTGCATGGTCTCTTCTGTGTTTCAATACCGTTTTAATGCGTTCTAATTTTTCATCTTGCAGAGTCGATTGCAATTTCCCAAAAGCTTTTTCAATAACCTCATCTGTTAATTTTTCTTTTATAAAAGTAGCCTGCTCGTTCCACAAGTCATAATTTTTTTCTTGTAATAAAGACACGTCAATAGGGTAGGGCTCATCATTAAATTTAAACAAGTTACGAGGTTCTTTGTCGTAGGTTTGCATTAATTTAATGGGGTCAATCATGGTGGTTAAAGACTTTAAGATAAATCCATCGTAGTTAGAAAAAGCCTGATCTCTGTCTCTAGGGATTGGTTTAAAAGTTTTACGCTTTCCATCTTTAAAAACAGCCCATCTCCACTGGTCTACATGTCTATCCCAGTCTCCCAAAATCATATCAAACAGACGAGCAGTAACGTAATTTCTTTCGTCCAGTTTGTTTTTTTTGCTTTCTCGTAATGCTGCAAATAAATCGTCTGTGCTTATAATATCATCAGGAGATCCAAAAGAAACCACATCGGTATGGTGTTTTTCTGGTCGCTCTTCTATCATGTACAAAGCATCTCCAAATTCATCATCAAAAGGAATCAAGGTATTTTGCTTTGGTACATAAAATAACCTTGGATTGGTGTGTAAAACTCCCACAGGGTCTGACAAATCAGCCACAACAAAAGGAGTGTACGGGTGTGCAGAAGTATAGAAATCGTACAATAGGTTTTCTGTGTATGTTCCTTTTAGTTTTTTAGTAATATAATCCTTTTTAAAAGCTACGGTTTGTAAAAAACGAATGGCACTTTTCTTTAAGGCTCTCATTACATATTGTTTTCCGTTTTTATCTTTTAAACGCAACGATTTGGATTGATGTCCACCTCCCTTTTTTACCAATGTTAAACCTCCGTACAAGGTGTCCAACAAGACAGTTGGTGCTAAAATTTCTTTGCTGTAAATTTCTCTGTAGTGTTCTCCCCATAAAGTTTTGTAGAACTTGTTTTTCTGGGTTAAACTCTTAGGATATATCTGAGATGTTACGACAGACGGAATATTGCTTGTAGCGTATTTATTCGTGTTTTTTTCCTTTAACGGAGCAAAAACAGTTGTTTTAAAAATTGTTTTGTTGTTGCTTTTAAAATTGGCAACCACCCCTTTGTTTTTATGGATTGTTAATTTTACATAGCCATTACCACCGTAAGTAAATCCATCTTCGTTACCTAAATAAGTAGGCGATGTTTTAGAACCAGCACCACTAACAATTTGCGGAATTCCGTTTTTTGATAGGTATTGAAGGTTGTGATCGTGACCAGAAACAAAAATTAAATGTGAATGCTCTTTGGCTAAAGTACTTACGCGTTGCACCAACTCATTGTAATGACTAGCTTGTGTGTCTTGTGTGTTTAATCCGCTAGTTTTTCGTAGTAGATGAAAAAAAGTACCCAACCCTGGCAAAGGAACTTTACTAGAAAAAGGGAATAAATGGTGTTTAACAGAGGCTGCACCACCATGGGTTCCTTTGGTAATTACCGGGTGATGCATTGCAATTAGCGTTACTTTGTCTTGACTCTTGTTGATCAACCCTTCTAATTCTACAAAGAATTTTTCTCTTGTTTTGATTTCATCACATTTGTCGTTCATTTTTGGATGTTTGTCCCAGTCTGTAATAAACCATTCAGAATCAATTACAATTACTTCTATTTTATCTGTAAGATGTACCACCTCTAAAGGGCAACCATTTTCTGGCAAAAAGGTGTTTTTACCTAGAGCTTTCTCAACTAGTTTTTCTTGTTTTTTTAATCCATCCAAACCATAGTACCAATCGTGGTTTCCCGGAATAAAAATAGTTTGCCCTTTAAATCCTTTTACTGCATTTAATTGGGCATTAAGTTTAAGAATCCCGTCTTGCTGCTTTTTCCCTTTTTTAGGATGTATACCTTTTGGGTATACATTGTCTCCTAAAAATAAAACGGTTGCGTTTTTATCTTCTTTTAGGAGTTCTTCTTGTAGATTTTGTAAGGTTGTATTTCCTTTAGGACTATTACCAGCATCACCTATTAAGTAAATAGCGTGTGTTTTTTTAGTTGTAATGTCTTGTTTTTCTTGCCAATTCTTGTAATTTTTAGAGAACTGTTGCTTGTAAGTAGCACAGCCTACCAAGAATAAAAAAGGTATAAAGAAAAACGATTTTTTTTTATAAATTAACTTCATTGTAATTTTCATAAAATAGACAATTAAAAATAAGTTTATTATTTAATAAATTTGATCAAATCACCAAAAAATATGAAATCTCCCATTGTTGAGTCTGCAGAGTTGTATGTTGTAAATTATTTAAAACATAATCTGCCAACTGGTACCCTTTACCATGGAATATCTCATACACAAGATGTCGTAGATGCAGCCAAAACCTTAATTAAAGAAGAGAAAATTTCAGAGGAAGAAGCAGAATGTGTCATACTTGCTGCTTGGTTTCACGATATAGGTTATACACAGGGAGGAAAAGGACACGAGGAGGTGAGTGTACAAGAGGCGATTAGTTTTTTAAAAGATTATGGTTATGCACAAGAAAAAATAGAGTGTGTAGTAGGTTGTATTAGAGCAACAGAAATGCCACAAGATCCTCAGAACAAGATGGAGAAAATTATGTGCGATGCCGATTTGTTTCATGTAGCCACTACTTCCTTTGAACCGAGTAGTAAGTTATTACGAGCAGAGTGGGAGTTGTTAGAGGGAAAAACATTAACAGATGTAGAATGGTACCAATGCAATTCTGAATTTTTAAGGGCTCATAAATTTTTTACAGATTTTGCATTTAGACACTGGAGCGGAATGAAAGCATCTAACTTGGCTTCTAATGAAAAGAAATTAAAGAATGCAATACAGAAAGAAGACGAAGCTTTGCTAAAAAGGCAAAAGAAAAGTAGTAAAAAGCCTAAGGAAGCCACTAAAAAAGAAGATTCGGGTAAAACGATAGAGACCATGTATCGCGTTACCTTAAAGAATCATATAAAGTTAAGTGATATTGCAGATACCAAGGCTAATATTTTGTTGAGTGTAAATGCAATTATTTTGTCTTTGGCACTGTCTAACTTATTTCCAAAATTAGACAAGGCAGATAATTATTATTTAATTCTGCCAACTATTATCTTTTTAATTACAGCCGTAGTATCCATTATTTTTGCGGTGTTATCTACAAGGCCCAAAGTAACCTCGGGAACATTTACACAGCAAGATATAGACGATAAAAAAGTAAATTTATTATTCTTTGGAAACTTTCATAAAATGCCGCTAGAGGCTTTTGATAAAGGGATGTTTACTTTAATGGAAGACAAAGAATATTTGTACAAATCTTTAAACAAAGACTTGTACTTCTTAGGGTTGGTATTGGCAAAAAAGTACAAGTTGCTTAGATTAACCTATACTGTGTTTATGATAGGTATTATTATCTCTGTGGTGTCTTTTGGATTGGCTTTTTACAACATGAGTTTAACATTAGGAATGTAAACTAGTCCATTAACTTTGTAAGTTCTAATAGCTTTTGAAAAGATAGATCGTCTTTATTTTTCTTATCAAAGTTGATGTTTACCCTTAAAGCTTTTAGTCCGGATACTCCTTGTAAATCTTCTATGTCTACATGCTCAATTTCGCCTACAAAATAGTTTAGTTTTGTTAGGTAGTCTATGTAGGTTAAATACTCTTGCAAATCGTGTTCGTGCGTATATACGATGGCTATTTTACCTGCCTGAGTTAAACGTTCTTGCGTTCCTTTTAAATAAGACTTGTCAATTCTTTTTTTGATGATTTCGTAACGCATATTATACGCACCATCCACATCAAATTTTTTCTCGTCCATTCTAAATTTAATATCCAAAGGAAGCGAGTGCACTAAAATTAACGACGTTACTTGCAGGCTTATTTCAGGATGGTCTACATCTATATTTCTGGCAATGTATTCCATTTCGCACTGTTGTTGCAATTGCCACAAACGTAAATTCTGAATGTATAGAGAGTGGTATTTTTTAGCATTGGTAATACTTTCTCCTATGTACATATTGTAGTCTAAACCATCTGTTTTAAAACGTTCGTAATAGTGAGGGTAAAAGCGTTGTACTTCGTTTTGAGCCTCGTCTAAATGCTTTGCCAAACTAGAATTAAGATGCGTAATAAAATCTTCATAGGCTTTACGCTTTTGATATACAATACCCAATCTATCGTCTATTTCACTTTCGTAAGCCTTAATCTTTTCTCTAAGCGATGGTTGGGTTAATTTTAGATGATTTAATATAGGATATACTTCTTCTTTTAAGATATCGGTTATTTGTAGCTCATCTGTGGTTTTAATTCCGTCCTTAATAGAGTCTAACTTTTCTTGTAAACAGTATATCAATTGCAAATAAATAGCAATATTCTCTTTGGCGTAAATGGTTTCGAATAAAGATATTGTTTGACTTAATTGATAGCTTAAATCTTCTTGTATGGCATTGTTTCTGGCGGTAGACGATCCTTTAACGTCGCACTGTCCATAAATAGGATAAACGTTTTTAAAACGAATGTCCTTTAGTTTTTTAAGATCGTTCTCGTTAGATATATAGTCGTCTGCAGCATTGTAGAACTTCCATTTTACACTTGGGTGAATGGTAGTGTAGTTTTCTTGAATGATGGTCTCTAGTAAGTTGTGACGTTCGTCTATAGATCTTTCGACAGTAATGGCTAAAACAGGAATAATGTCTTTTAATTTATTCGCGTTGATAGAGTTTAGTTGGTAAGCGTTAGGCGATCCAACTTCTAAGATGGCTGTAAAATCATCATTTAAACTAATAGGAACCAGTATAATGCTTTTAATACCGTTGTTAATAATGGTATTGTAAAAGTCGTTTTTACCAGCTCTTTCTCCATAATTTTCAATATCTGTAATAGCGGTAATCATAGAAGAACTAAAAACACGTTCTACAATTCCGTCACAAAAATGATCTCCTGGACAGGAACAAAAACCAGAAGAAATTAAGCTCATGTCATTAAAATTAAGAGGACTATTCTTATTTTCTTCATTTTTAGAGTAAACAGAAATTCCCAGTTTTAAATCTTTTATGTTGTATAGCTGTTGAATAAGCATTTCTAGCTGTACAAAGCTATCCATGTCTCTTTTGATGAAAGTATTCTTTATTTTAGAAATTGTTTCATCTTGAGTTACATCAAAAAGATTCATCATACCAAAGCCTTTAAAAGTGTAAGAGTTAGGCGGGAATTTTTCTTTCCAAACCTCTACATTTTCAAAATTATTCATTAACAAATGAATGTCTTCTTCGGTAATTTCAGGAGCTATTTCTGTTTTGGTAATATTTGCAAAATCTGCATTAAACATTGCTCTGTAACTTTTTAGTACTCCGTGTTGATCAGGAATATCAAAAAAGAAAGGACGTTTAAAATCTATGTATGTGTTGTAATATATAGCCAATACGTACACACAAGATAGTATGTACATATTGTTGCTTTCAAAGTTTCTTAAATCAAATAGATAGTCTTCCCCAGCATCTTCTATAATTTTTTTAAACCTTTTAGACAACATAAAAGTAGTCATGTCAAAAGGAATAGAGGCTGCTTTTATTTCGTTGGTTTGTAATAAATCTGGAAAAAGAAGGCTCAATAGTTTTTTAATAGGAACGTTATAAGTTTCTAATAAACTAAAGTCATCAAACCCTTCCCTAAGCGCTGGGTACTGATTAAGTTCTTGGAGTAGTGTAACAGCACTAGCGTGTAAAACACTGCTTTTATCAGCAACTTGTTCTTCTAAATAATCGTATACCTTGTCAAAACTAATATGAATTTTGATAGGCAATTCTTTATGCTCAATGGTGCTTTTTAAAATCTGCATACGGCCAATGTATATCCATTATTGAATATACTAATTTTTGTCGTAATAAGAGATGTAAACTAACAGTGTTTTACAAGTTTACTTTTGTCTAAAATAAATTGTAATTGGCACTCCTTTGAAATCGAAAATTTCACGCATTTTGTTTTCAATAAAACGCTTGTATGGATCTCTTATGTACTGTGGTAAATTCGCGAAAAACGCAAACTGTGGTGTTGGTGTAGGAAGCTGCATACAGTATTTAATTTTAACATATTTACCTTTTACTGCTGGTGGAGGGTAATTTTCTATTACCTGTAGCATGGCTTCGTTTAACTTACTTGTAGCAATTCTATTGCTTCTACTTTTATGAACTTCTACAGCCGTTTCTAACGCTTTTAACAAACGTTGCTTGGTAATTGTAGAAGTAAATACGATAGGAACATCTGTAAAAGGAGCAATTTCCTTTCGTATCATTTCCTCGCATTTTTTCATGGTATTGGTCTCCTTGTCAATTAAATCCCACTTATTGACAAGAATAACAATTCCTTTTCTGTTTTTCTGAGCCAACCAAAATATATTCTGATCTTGTCCTTCAAACCCACGAGAGGCATCTATCATTAGAACAGCAACATCACAATGTTCTATAGCTCTAACCGCTCTCATTACCGAGTAAAACTCAATATCTTCTTTAACTTTTGACTTTTTTCTAATACCTGCAGTATCTACTAATTTAAAGTCAAAACCAAATTTGTTGTAAACAGTATCTATGGTGTCTCTGGTTGTTCCAGCCTGATCGGTAACAATATTTCTATCTTTACCAATTAACGCATTTATAAAAGAAGATTTTCCTGCATTTGGTCTTCCTACAATTGCAAACTTAGGCAGTTCATCTTTAGCTTCTTCTATTTCTTCTTCTTTTGTGTCTGGCATTTCTTTGGTAAGAGCATCTAATAGCTCACCAGTTCCACTACCGTTAATAGAAGATATGCTGTAATAATCGCCAAGCCCTAGGTTGTAGAATTCGTATGCATCAGCTTCTCGCATTGCATTGTCAACTTTATTAATTGTTAAAAAGACAGGCTTTTTACTTTTTCTTAATAAGTTGGCTACACTTTCGTCTAATGGAGATATTCCCGAAGTAACATCTACTACAAATACAATAATATCACACTCGTCTAAAGCTAATATTACTTGCTTTCTAATTTCTTCTTCAAAAACATCATCAGAACCTTCAACATATCCTCCGGTGTCAATTAAAGAGAATTCTTTACCGTTCCAATCACTTTTTCCGTAGTGACGGTCTCTTGTAACACCACTCATATCATCAACAATAGCTTCTCTTCGTTGAATTAATCTATTGAATAATGTTGATTTTCCTACATTTGGTCTCCCTACAATGGCTACAATACTGTTCATGAAACGTAAATTTTGTGCAAAGATACGTAAAATGAATGTTTATATAGCTGAAACGATTAAACAGTAGCCTCTTTAAATTTTTTCTTAACTCTACTTAAAGATTCTGGCTTAACACCAAGATAGCTTGCAATGTGGTATAATGGTATTCTTTCTATAACTTCTGGGTGCTTCTCTATTAAATTAGCATACAGTTCTTCTATAGTAAGTGTCTTTTTTACCTCTTCTCTTTCTAGAAGATTTGCATAACTGCTTAAATATAGGTTTAAAGTGGCCTTTGTAAACACAGGGCACTCTCTAAAGATTGTTTCGTAAGACTCTTTAGTAATCTCAATTATTTGTGTTGGCTCTATAGCTTGTAAGCTAGTTTTAGAAGGTAAACTGTTTAGTATTTGGTGAAATTCACCTATCCACCAATCCTCAAAAGCAAAAAAACGATTGTATTCAACATTTTTACTATCCTCAATAAACACTCTAACACATCCTTTTAAGATATATCCTCCAGGGGTATTTGTGTCTCCTTTTTTGTATAAGAATTCTCTTTTGTTTAAGGTTTTTAGTGAGATGTTGTTTGATATAATATCAATTTCGTCTTGTGGAAGGTTTACATTTCTTTTTTTATAATAATCAATAATTTTATCAAGCATTACCTTTAGTTTTAGGGGTTATTTGTAATACTTTTTCATAGAAAACGGTGCAAATCTAGTAAATGTCACCGAATAATTTTTTGAGTTTTAAAAACTTTTTATTTTTTCGATTGATTTAGCTGTTTTCTAATTCTACTTAAAGACTCTGGTTTGATGTTTAAATAAGAGGCAATTTGAAATAAGGGGATTTCCTTGTCAATTCCTGGAAACGAGTTAAGTAATGACAGGTAATTCTCCACTGCTGATAAACTTCTTTTTTGTTTTTCTTTCTTAGCGATAGAGTATTTATCGGCTGCAGAAATTTCTAGAATAACACTGGTTGTTATGGGACATTTTTCTAAGAGGATGTCGCAATTTTTTTTCGTGAAGATTAAAAGTTCAGTATCTTTAATTGCTTGCACACTGTACAAAGCAGGCTTTTCGTGTATTAGCTCATATAAATCAACCACCCACCAATCTTTAAAAGCAAAACGTCTAATGTAGTCTGATGCTTTAGAGTCTGTGTAGTATTCTCTTAAAACGCCCGACAGTATATATGCTCCATTTTTTGGTATTTTACCTTCTTCGTATAAAAAATCTCCTTTTTTTAGAGTAAGAGGTTGTACTAGATCTGCTAAAACTTCTATTTCTTGGCTAGGTATATCTTTCGTTCTTGTAAGAAAGTCAATTATTCTATGGGGCATTTTGCTTTACGTGGTTTGGTTGAAATAAAAAAGTAGTTGCATCAAGAGATACAACTACTCAAATATAGTGTTTTTTTACGTGTTTATTTTTATAAACATATGTTTATTTAGCTACGCGTTTGTCCATTTCCTTTTACAACCCATTTATAAGATGTAATTTCTTCTAAAGCCATTGGTCCTCTTGCATGTAGCTTTTGAGTACTAATCCCAATTTCTGCACCAAGACCAAACTGAGCACCATCTGTATAGGCAGTTGATGCATTTGCGTAAACAGCAGCAGCATCTACGGTATTAAGGTATTTGGCAATTGTTTCTCCGTTTTCTGAAACAATAGCTTCACTGTGTTTAGAGCTGTATTCTGCAATATGATTTAAAGCGGTGTCCAAATTCTCTACTGTTTTTATGGCCATTTTATTAGCTAAAAATTCGGTTCCAAAATGTGAGTCGTCTGCTTTAAAAAGCAACTCTTTTGGATAGTCTGTAAGTTTGGCATATGCAGTGTTATCTGCAAAAATTACAGTCTCTTTTGCAGCTAAATCTGTTGTTAGTTGATTTAAGTTTTCTAGTTGAGATTGATGAATTAACAAACAATCTAAGGCGTTACAAACACTTACTCTTCTGGTTTTAGAGTTTGTAATAATAGCCTTTCCTTTTTCTAAATCTCCATCTTTGTCTAAATAAACATGTACAATTCCGGCACCAGTTTCAATAACAGGTACTTTGGCATTGTCTCTAACATAATTAATTAAACCTTGACTACCTCTAGGTATAATAATATCTACATAGTTTACTGCGTTTAACATTTCGGTAGTCGCACTTCTATCTGCTGGTAAAAGAGTTACTACATTTTCGTTAATTTGGTGTTTCTTTAACACTTCTTGAATAATTCCTACAATAGCAATGTTAGAGAATTCAGCATCTGATCCTCCTTTTAAAATACATGCATTCTTTGTTTTAAAACAAAGAGAGAAAACATCAAAAGAAACGTTTGGACGTGCTTCGTAAATAACTCCAATAACTCCTAAAGGAACTCTTATTTTAGAAATATCTAGTCCGTTTTCTAAGACTTTGTTTTCTATAATTTGTCCAACAGGACTTGTAAGGTTTGCTACATTTTTAATGTCTCCAGCAATGCCTTTAATTCTTTCAGCATTTAAAAGCAAACGATCGTATTTAGGATCGTTTACATCCATTCTGTCTAAATCTTTTTGATTGGCTGTTAAAATTTCGTCTGTTTTAGCTATTGCTAAATCTGCAATTTCTAGTAAAACAGTATTAATAGTTTTAATATCTAATTCTACTAAAGATCTACTAGCTTTAGTAGCGTTTTTAAATGTTTGTTCCAGTGTAAATTCCATGGTTGTTTCCAAAATTATTACTTTATAGTTAAGTAATTATAGTGCACTAATGCTTGTTGGTTTTGTTGATGTAATAGGCGTTTGGCTTTCTCTGCACTGTAAGAAGCTTTCCCGTATCCTATTTCGTTACCGTCTAAATCTAATAAAGCGATGATGTCTCCTTTTTTAAAGTCGCCCTCTATTTTCTCTATTCCTATAGGCAGCAAACTATTTGCTTTTGTGTCAGAAAGAGCATCCTGAGCTCCTTTGTTTATAAAAACTTTCCCTTTAGAAAAATCTTCAGAGTTGGTAATCCACTTTTTTACAGCAGATTTGTTTTTATCGAATTTGGCTTTAAAAAAAGTTCCTGCTTCTCTATTTAATAATTTAGCGGCAATACTGGGGACGGTTCCATTACCTATAGAAACATTTACTCCCAATTCAGATATTTTTAAAGCGGTGTTAACTTTTGTGAGCATTCCACCTCGTCCAAATTCCGATTTTTCAACACTAATTGCTTCTTCTAAATTGATTTCTTCCAAATTAAAATCTCTAATTAATTTCGCATTTGGATTGCTAGGGTGGTCTGTAAAAATACCATCTACATTGCTTAGAATCAAGAGTTCATCTGCTTGTGTCATTGTTGCCACTAAACCAGATAATTCATCGTTGTCTGTAAACATTAATTCTGTAATAGATACCACATCGTTCTCGTTAATAATTGGAGTAATGTTACACTTTAACAGCGATTCTATACAGTTATTGATGTTTAAATAATGCTCTCTTGTACCTATAATAGATTCTTTGGTTATTAATACCTGAGCACAAATTAATTGATAGTCAGCAAAAAACTGCTTGTATAAATTCATTAACGCAATTTGCCCTACAGAAGATAATACTTGCCTTTTGCTTATGACGTCTAGATTATTAGAAATTTTTACTTGAGATCTACCTGCAGCTACTGCTCCAGAAGAAACTAAGATAACCTGATGTCCTTGTTCTTTAAGTGTTGCAACTTGTGCAACAATATGCGCTATGCGTTCTTCATTAGGAGCACCTGATGAAAGTGTAAGAACATTAGAACCTATTTTTATGACAATCTTTTTAGACATCTTAATCTTTTATTTTACTCAAATTTCTTTAAAAGAAAACTAAGTGCAAAAGTCGTCTTTTTTTAAAGACTTTACAAATTACAGACAATTCAAGAAAATCAAAGATTTTAGAAAGAAATAAGCCGCCTAAAAAAGGGAATTATTTTTTTACTGTTATAAAGTAGATGTCGTTTTTAAAACAGCAATTAATTTATAACCAGCGGGTTGTTTTTACTCGGTTAGACTGTAACGGTTTTTGTTTACAGTGTAGTTGCCTAGTTGGTTTGTAATGGAATGTAGATAATTACGCTGGTTCCTGATAATTGTTTTATTTCAAAAGTTCCATTCAGTAGTAAAATTCTTTCATTTAAACCTTTAATTCCAAAAGAAGTAATAGGGATGTTTTTTTTGTTAAATCCAATACCATCATCCGAGACTGTAAGAAAAACGTTTTTATTTCTAATAATTAAATCGATATTTATAAAAGTCCCTTTAGAATATTTAATAGCGTTAGTGGTAAGTTCTGATGTGGCCTTAAATATAAGTTTAGCCATGGATTGTGGAAGTTTTGAGTTTTTATCAATAGAGCTATAGAAGTTGATTTTTATTGAACTTAGCTCATCCATTTTTGCGCAATACTCTTCAATCGCTAGCTCTATGTTATCGGGATTTATATTGGGAACGTATAGTGAGTTTAATAGGAATTTGTAATCCTTTTTAAAAGCTTCTAATATTTCGTTTATTTTCTGATGGTTTAGTTCTTTTTGAAGAAGGTTAAGTCTTAGAGCTTCTATATATCCTCCAAATGAATCATGCACATCACTCATAATTGTGTTTTGCTGATCTTCTTGTAGCTTTGATAGATTTTCTTGAAAACTATTCTTTAAAAAGGTGTTTTCTTGTTTTAAGTTAACGGATAGAAATTCTCCATCTATAGATTGTTTAGAGATGTAAAAAATAATAACAAATACATTGATGAAAATTCCTAAGTAAACAGATTGATAGATAAAGTAAACAATGTTTGGATTGTCGAAAAGATTTTTAAAGCCTCCTAGGTTTGCATATATTCCAAGGACCGGAAGTAAGAAAGCTATAAAAATGTATTTAGGAATTATCTTGTAGTATGTTAAAAGACATTGTACCAATAAAGATGTTAAAGAACAATAGTTTAGGGCTATATGTGCAAAGTGTTCAATATTAAAATTTGTGTTAAAAAGTAAGTTGGTAGCGAATAAAGAACAGCCAATTAAACAAAAGAGGGAAATACCACTGTATATGTATTTACAAAAATTTGTTTTAGAGTTGTATTTGTAATAGTTTCTAAAAAATTCAGAAAGAGACATTACAGAGATTAGTATGGCAATGTTGTCTATATTGTATTTCTGTAAAAGGGCGTTATTGATAAACCATTGTCCTAATATTCCATTGTCTATAAGGTATTCTGTAACCAAAGACATAAGGTGTATTATGTACCATATTATTACATATTCTCTCCTGTATAAAAAGATAATACATGCGGTACTAAGAAGTACTATAATTCCAATAACATAAGCTCCAATAATAAAATAGTCCTTTTCTATTTTCTTTTTAAATTCCTGAATGCTAAAGCTTGTTATTAAAAATTCAGTTCTATAGCTATTAGAATCTTTAACCTTTAAGAACAATTTACAGGGAGAATTTTCCTTAGCAATATGAATTAAAGGAAACCTGTATTCTTTTTTTCTGTGTTCTTCTTTTGTAGGTGTAGCGTACTTTTTTAGAGTGTAAATTTCAAGATTGTCAAAGAGAGGGTTTTCAAT
This sequence comes from Wenyingzhuangia sp. IMCC45574, assembly GCF_054182685.1. Classification (NCBI taxonomy): domain Bacteria; kingdom Pseudomonadati; phylum Bacteroidota; class Flavobacteriia; order Flavobacteriales; family Flavobacteriaceae; genus Wenyingzhuangia; species Wenyingzhuangia sp. IMCC45574. Next base: position 3,526,757 of record NZ_CM135169.1, read on the forward strand.
ACTAATAAAGTAATCTGTATTTAATTTAGGAATGTACATTACAATCCAATTGGCCTCTTTAGCTTTAAAATCTTTATAAATTGTGTTAGAGAAATGCTGGTTGAATTTTCCTTCTTTTTCAAATTTGATAATTTCAGAAATAGACAGACTATCGCTATAAATAGGCAAGCTATACATAGGGAATTCATTTTTCACTTGACTAAAAAGAAAGGTGTTAGTGAAAAGTATTATTGTTAAAATGAATCTCATAGCAATTAGAGTCTGTTTTCTAGTGTGTTTGTCTACAAACGTTGTTAAAATAATGAAATAAATTAAGCTTTTGCCAATTCAAAAACAGTTATTTCTGGTCTTACGTTGAATCTAACTGGATAAAGGTTACCCAAGGCTCTATTTATATAAAGCGTTCTTCCGTCATTTAAATCTATTTTTCCTGCACCGTATTTTTTGTTTTTTACAGGCAGCATAGGAGCGGGGAGAAAGGGAGGTTTTACTTGTCCTCCATGTGTATGGCCAGAGAGTATCCATCCCTTATAGTCATTCCATACATCAAGATCACATACATCTGGATTGTGACAAAGAGCTAAATTGGCTTTGTTGTGATGTATTTTGCTCGTTACTTTTTTAGGAAAGAAATTAGTGCCCCAAAAATCATCTATTCCAATAACAGTTAAGCCATGGTATTCTCTTTGTTGGTTTCTTAAAACCTCTATGCCTGCTTGTTCTAAGATTTGGGTAATAGAGTTTGCAACTTTTTGCTCTTTAAAACCAGATCCATAATCATGGTTTCCTAATACTCCAACAGTTCCTAAAGTTCCTTTTACGGTGTGCTTTAAAACTTCTTTTAGTTGCTCAAATTGTTTTTCGTTTTCGTAGCTTACGTAGTCTCCTGTGTAAACAACAAAGTCTGGATTTAATTTCTGAGCTTTTTTAAAAGAGTCAATAATGTAATTCCAGTCAAATCTATTTCCTACATGGATGTCGCTTATCTGAATTAGTTTTCTTCCAATCAGTTCGTTAGGTAGGTTTTTAACAGGCATTTTAACTTTTACAAACTCCAGCCAATAAGGTTCTAATCTCCATGCATAAATTCCTGTAAGTATAGAAGCACCTATTGTTCCTAAAATTCCCTTCTTTATAAAACTCCTTCTTTTCATTCTATTAATAGCTTAATAGGGGCAAAAATAAAAAAGGTTACCCTTATATAAGAGTAACCTTAAAAAAAGAATTGATAAATGTTTAGAACTTACTGTTGTTATGAGCCATTTCTGTAGGGATCTCGGATATTACGTCCCAGTGCTCTACAATTTTTCCGTTTTCAATTCTAAATAAATCGTAGAAAGCTTGTTTTTTTCCAGACCAATCTCCTTCGCTCATGGTCAATACAAAGTTTCCTTCTCCTAAAATTTTATGCACTTTGGTGTAATGAAACATGTTGTTTTGAGAAACTAAATATTCAATAGCTTTTCCTAATCCAGCTATTCCGTCTTCAATAGCAGTATTGTGTTGATGGTATTTTTTAGTGCTTATATAGTCTGTTATTTTATTTGGTTTTTTTCCAAATAAAATATCGTCTATAAAGTTTTTTACCAATGCTTTGTTAGCTTCAGTCTTGTCTAAATCTATTACCTCTGTAGGTCCATCAAATTGAGAACGTCCACTAGCTGTTTTTGCTACTATAGGAGTAATATTGTCCCAGTGTTCGGCAATTTTTCCATGCGCTAATCTATACACATCAAAGCTTACAATTTCTTTGGCACCAAAGGCTTGTGCGTTATCGTAGGTATTGTGTGTTACTACAAAATCTCCATCTTGGAATATTCGGTGTGTTTTAGCTGTTGTTCCTGCTTGCTTTAAAGCTGGTAGAAATCCAATAACGGTTTCTCTTCCTGTAGGTACGTGTGGATTGTGTTGAATGTAGTTTTCGGTAAAGTATTCTTTAATACCTTCTGGGTTATAATCTCCAAAGAAAGCTTTTTCTCCTTTTAATACAATTTCTTTTAAATTTACGGGGTCCATTTTTTCTGATGTTTTTTTAGTGCTTGTGCAACTTCCTAATAAGACAGTTGTACCGATTAATAATGCTGTTATTTTTGAATTTTTCATAATGAAATAAATTAGGTTCGTTTTCTTGTTGCAAAGGTAGAACCCAAGTGTTTCTGAAAAGCTATAGAAAAAAGCATTAAGACTGTAAAAAACGGAAAGTAAGGGGTTAGATGGTTTGCTTTCGGAAATTCTCTGGGGTGGTCTTAGTTTGTCTTTTAAAGAATTTATAAAGATTTGTGGGCTCTTCAAAACCAGAAGTGTAGCCAATCTCTTTAACAGATAAATTGGTGTTTATTAATAATCTTTTTATTTGAGTCAGTACCACTTCGTCTATAAACTGTTTGGCAGATTTGTGAATAATTTCGTGAGTTATATTGTTGAGCGTTTTGGTGCTTACACCCAGTTTATCTGCATAGTCGTTTACTTTTTTAGTGGTAAAACATTCAGCTTCTACAAGTTTTTGAAAATCTAGAAATTTAGACAAGTACTTTTTTTGACTGGTTAGGTTGTCGTCTTTAGATTTTACTCTAAACAGTACACGGAAAACAATATGTAGAAAACTTCTAATGATACCAATAGAATGCTCATCTTTTATAGTAATAAACTCTTTTTCTATTTCTTGGGTTAAAGTGTAGATTTTTGAAAATTGAGTTTCGTCCAGTTGAATTTTGGGAGAAGTAATTAGCTCATTAAATATTTGTAAGCTTCTTGCAACTTCTTGTTTCTCAAAAAAATGAATTAAAAAATCGTTGGTAAATAAGAGAACATAGCCTTCAGTCTCCTTATTAAGTTCGTGAAATTTATGTATTTGATCTTTTCTAATACTTAAAACAGTTCCTTTTTTATAGTCGTATTCTTTAAAATCAATACTATGTGTTCCGGTTCCGCTAGTAATAAAAAGTAACAAGTAAAAGTTAATTTGATGATTGTCTAGAGGAGAGTGGTCCATATTTTTTTTACCAATCAAATTTCTCAGTTTCAATAAATCAAATTGATCTTTGCTGTTGCCACTGTTAAATGGTATTTGCTGTATGTTTTCTTTCATAGTAACCTTTTACTTTAACAGGTAGTACGTTTTAACAATTGGTATTCTCCATTCAGTTTAAATTCTTTTATAGACATACCCACATATCTTTTAAAGGTTTTAGACAAATGACTTACATCTGTAAAACCTAAATCTTCTGCTATCTCGGTTAATGTATAATCAGAATTTAGCAATCTAATTTCTACAAGTTTAAGTTTGGCTTTAATAATGTATTCTCTTAATGGAATTTGTACCTGTTTTCTAAAAAACTCACCTAAGTAGTTTGGAGATATAGAAAAGGTGTTTGCTAAATGATCAATTTTTAAAAAGTCGGGTTCATTAATATGTTCGTTTATATAGGTTAACATTTTGGTAATTCTATCATCAGAGTTTGTTTGGGCTATTTCAAAGAAATTTCCTTTTTTAATATTTCGAATTAGAATTTCTAAAATACTTGTCATTAGACTTCTAATTAAAGATGTAGCGTTTTCGCCGTTATTTTTAGATTCCTGAAAAATCATATGACTTAACATTTCTATATGCTTCCTGTCTGCATCGTTTTTAATAATATCACCAGGTAGTTGATTGTAGTTAGAGAGTATATAAGATGCTTCTTTAAACCACTCATTTCTATCTATAGATTGTTTTTGGGCACTTTTAAAAAAAGAGTCTGTAAATTTTAAAAAGACAAAGGTTGTAGCGCTGTCAATTTTAAATTGATGACATTTTAATGGAGGAAGTAAGAAAATATCTCCTTTGCCATATTCATGTTCATTGTAGTTAATGCATTGTGTTCCTTTACCTTCTTTTATCAGTACTAGTTCAAAGAAATTGTTCTTAACAGGACGTTGTTTCCATTCAGAAAGATTAATTTCTTGTATTTCAAAAGGTTTATAAGTGTCTAAAACGCGCATTTTCTATAAAATTATCCTGTAAAAATACTCAAAAAAGGGAAAAAGGATTAAAATAACCTTTAAAAGTACCAAAATGCCCGCTATAGTTACCATGCCAAAGCGTTCTTTAGCTAGTAGCTTTGTGGTAAAATAAATAATAAGATTATGAAAGCCATAGGATTTAAAGAGAGTTTTACCATAGATAAAAAAGAAGCATTACAAGATATAGAGTTAGCAGTTCCAAAGCCAATTGGAAAAGATATTTTGGTAGAAGTTAAAGCGATTTCTGTAAATCCTGTTGATTTTAAAGTGAGGCAACTAATGCCTCCAGAAAATGGAGATTGGAAAGTATTAGGCTGGGATGCAACAGGAATTGTGAAAGAAGTAGGAGACGAGGTAAGTCTTTTTAATGTAGGAGATGAAGTTTTTTATGCAGGCGATTTAACCAGACAAGGGAGTAATACAGAATATCAATTGGTTGATGAGCGAATTGTAGGAGTAAAGCCAAAGTCACTTTCTTTTGGTGATGCTGCAGCGTTACCACTAACCTCGTTAACTGCTTGGGAATTGGTGTTTGATAGAATGGAAGTAGCTAAAGAAGATCCTTCTAAAAGTGTTTTAGTGATAGGTGCTGCCGGGGGAGTGGGTTCTATTATGGTGCAATTGTTAAAGAAACTAACAAAATTGAATATTATAGGAACAGCTTCTAGGAAAGAAACTACAGAGTGGTTAAAGGAATTAGGAGCGGATTATGTAATTAATCATAGAAATAAATTAGGAGATGAGTTTAAAAAGTATAATTTGTCTGCACCTGATTATATTATAAGCTTAAATGCAACAGAGCACCATTTTGATGAGATTGTAAAAATTATCAAACCACAAGGGAAATTTGGTTTGATAGATGATCCTACTAGTTTCAATATCATGCCTTTTAAAGCCAAGTCTGTGTCTACTCATTTTGAGTTTATGTTTACTAGATCTATGTTTCAAACAGAAGATAGTATCAAACAACATGAGATTTTAAATAAAGTTGCAGCATTAATAGATGGGGGAATAATTAAAACAACAGTTGGAAATCATTTTGGGAAAATTAATGCAGAAAATTTACGAAAAGCCCACGCTTTGTTGGAATCTGGTAAAGCAAAAGGGAAAATAGTATTAGAAGAATTTTAATAGAGGAATCATTACATAAAATAGAAATCATGAAAAAAAATATATTAATAACAGGTAGCACAGACGGAATAGGGAAATTAGTTGCTTTACGATTTGCTAAAGAAGGACATACTATATATATACATGGGAGAAGCCAGTCAAAAGTTGACGGAGTAATTGCAGAACTGGTAGCATCTTCTGGAAATGATAGTGTACAAGGCTTTGTTGCTGATTTTTCAGATTTAGAATCGGTAAAAGTTATGGCAACTAAAATTTTAGCAGAAGTGCCTAAAATAGATGTTCTAATAAACAATGCAGGGGTTTTTAAAAGTCCTGTAAATTACAACAAAGATGGTATAGATATAAGGTTGGTGGTGAATTTTCTAGCACCTTACCAGTTAACCACTGCTTTACTTCCTTTGTTAAAGAATTCTGAAGCAGCTAGAATTGTGAATTTAAGTTCAGCAGCACAGGCTCCTGTTAGTTTGGAAGCCTTAAAAGGTCAGGAAGAACTCTCGGTTAGTACAGCATATGCTCAAAGTAAATTGGCGTTAACTATGTGGAGCTTTTACTTGGCAAAAAAAGAGGAATCAGTAGCGGTGGTTGCGGTTAATCCAGGTTCTTTGTTAAATACAAAAATGGCAAATGAAGCTTACGGTCAATATTGGTCCTCTGCAGATAAAGGGGCTAATATCTTATATGATTTAGCTGTAAAATGGAATACAGCAGATATAAATGGAAAGTATTTTGATAATGATAATGGCGGTTTTGGGAGAGCTTACCCAGATGCGTATGATGAAAATAAGATAAATGAATTGAACAAAGTAGCTTTGAATTTATTGAAAAATTAATAATTGGACCCTTTATTTTTCTAACTCAAATACAAAAAAACATTGGTTTATGCTATAAACAAATGTTTTTTTGTATTTTAATACTAAAGTATGGTTAGAAAAAGTTTTCTTTTTCTTAGTTTCGTTGTTGTAAATTACTTTTGTGATAAAGCAAGTAAATACTTCTTTAAAGTATTGGTATATATGAACTTAAACTAAAATGAATAATATGAAAAAAACAATTATTTTATTGATTTGTCTGTGTACGAGTCTAGGGTATTCGCAAGAGAAAGAAGAAAAAGAAAAAAAACATGCTATTGCAGTAGGTGTAGGATCTGGAATTAATGTGGATTACTCCTACAAATTTAACAACTACTTTTCTTTAACTGCTAACTACGGTTTATTGAAAACTACTGTCGAAGACTATGAATTTGAGTTAGATGGAGAAGACTTATCTATAGATGGAGAAGTAGATTTTTCTCATGTAGATTTAAAATTAAACATTGCTCCGTTTGGAAAAGCATTTAGGTTTGTAGTAGGAGCAGGGTATTTTACCAGTGGTACTGTAGATGTAGATATGTCTTTTACAAGAGAGGTAACTATAGGAGATGTGGTTTTCACTTCTGATGAAGTAGGGCAAATTAGTATTGGAGCAGAATGGGAAGGTATAATGCCTTACTTAGGAATTGGTTTTGGTAGAGCGGTACCAAAGACTGGTTTTGGTTTTGGTTTAGAATTAGGAGCATATTACGCTGCTGATGGACCAACAATGTCTTTAACTGCAACAGAAATTATTGAGCAAACAAGCAACCAACAGAGTTTATTACAAGATAGTTTTAAAGAAAATAAGTTTTTACCTCATGCTTCTTTAAGATTTGCGTACTCATTTTAAATAGAACTTAAAATTATAACATTATGAAAACAATAAAATACATAGTAATTGCAATACTACTTTTAGGTCAAGTAGGTTGTATTGATAAAAAATTTGAAGATGAGTTTAAAATAACGATTTCTCCAGATGCGGTAGTTAATAAAGTAAACGTTAAAGTGATTGATTTGTTTACATTTTTACCTGTAGATGCTACTGCAATTGTATCAGGAGATAATGCAAAATATGTGTACAGTGAAGCTGGAAAAAGAACTGAAGTAACAGGTGGATATGAATTAGAAGTTATAGAAGGTGCAGTGTCTTTTGGTGTTGAAAGAAAAGCAAACGCAAGTGAAGAGAATCCTGTTAAGGTTACATTAACCATTTCTGCTACAGGATATGCTGATAATGTAATAGAGGTTACTTTTGATGGTGCTGATGAAGCTCAATCTTACCCTGTTGCATTAATACCAAGTACATTGCCAGCTTTTTCTGGTGTGGCAAGAGCAGGTAAAACAAACGATCTTTTTGGAGCTACAGATATAGAGTGTTCAGTAGCAGATGATGTGGTTGTATTTAATTTCACAAATAATTCATTAAATGCATTATTAAACTATTATATCTACGATGAAAATGATGTGTTTTTAGGAGGTGGGGCTATAGGTGCACCTGTAGGTACTTTCTCTATTACAGCAGGAACTGTTAGAAATAATGGTTTCTATGGTGCTTTAAAGCCCTTATTAAATTCAAATCTTAAATTAAGTATAGTAAGAGTTGATTTCTCTACAAATCCTATTAGTGCAGTCTCTATTTTAGATAAACAATCCGTTTCGGTATGTACAATTGTTGGAGGTAGTGACCCTATTGGAGGAGATGTATCTTCTAATGAGGCAACTACGAATTATAATTTAAACTTAAAAATTGAATGTAATTCTGTAGATGTAGCTTTAGATGGTAACGAAGTTGAATATAGAGCTGTAGGAGATGCTAATTTCAGATATTTTCAGACAATTAAAGATGGTTATATTAATGGAAAAGGGCCTGTTTTAGAGGATAATATTATATACCAATTTAGAGTGCTTTATGATAATGCATATAGAACTACAGCTGCTTCTGGTGCTAGTGCAATTAAAGGTTCAGATGTGAATAACAAAGGGATTAATTTAGATCAAGATGGTTTGTGTGAAGAAATTAATAAAGTTTATAACGGTAATTAAGAAGACGAAAGTCTAGCGAGTATTAAGAATGATTTAATAGAAATATTAAATTCTTTTTGAATAAGAAATAATATTTAAAATGCTGAGAGTGTAAACTCTCAGCATTTTTTTATTTAGTAAGGTTATTTTGAGGCTACTGAAAAAGTATATTTATAAAAAAGAGGAATAGAATTATTAAATTCTATTCTTCTTTTTTTGTATTTTTCTTTATGCTGAATCAACAACAAACTTTAGGTCTAAGTGAATATAGTTCACTTTACGATTTGATAGTTCCCCAAGATAATTTATTAAGAAAAATCAATGACTTAATAGATTTTAGTTTTATTTATGAAGAACTTTTAGATAAATACTCCATAGATCAAGGTAGGACAGCTGAATGCCCTGTAAAACTTTTCAAGTACCTATTATTAAAAGTGATTTACACTTTATCAGATGTTGATGTGGTAGATCGTTCTCGTTATGACATGTCTTTTAAGTATTTTTTAGAAATGCTACCTGAGCAGGGAGTAATCAATCCAAGTACCTTAACAAAATTCCGTAGGCAACGTCTTAAAGACACCAATTTACTAGATTTATTAATTAACAAAACCGTAAGTATTGCTGTCGAAAAAGGAATCATCCGTTCGGGTTCTATCATTGTTGATGCTACGCATACTTTATCCAAATCTAATCCATCTTCAGCTATTGATATCTTGCGAGAAAGATCAAAACAACTTCGAAAAGCTGTTTATACCTACAAGGAAGATTGGAAACATAAAATGCCTACTAAAAACGATTGTAATGATTTAGAAAAAGAAATGACCTATAGTAAAAAGTTAGAAACTTTACTTGAAGCTTCCCCAACAATTAGCGAAGTACCTTTTGTAAAAGAAAAATTGAACCTATTAAAAGAATCTATCGATGATATAGAACAACACCAACAAGAAGTTGTATCTAAAGATATGGATGCTAAAATAGGACACAAGTCATCAGATAGTTCCTTTTTTGGATTTAAAAGTCATCTGGCCATGACACAAGAAAGAATTATCACAGGAGCCGTTGTTACTTCAGGCGAAAAAGGAGATGGACCTATTTTGCCAGAACTTATAGCGCAAAGTCAAAAAAATGGAATAGCTGTAGATACAGTTATTGGGGATGCAGCTTATTCAGGCAAGAAAAATTTAGAATTAGCCAAAGAAAAAAACATTCAAATAGTAGCAAAGTTAAATCCTGCGATTAGTCAAGGATTCAGAAAAAAAGAAAATGAATTTGATTATAATAAAGATGCAGATATGTTTGTTTGTCCTGCTGGACATCTAGCAACAAAAAAAGCAATTCAAGGCAAGAAGAATACTCAGAAAAATCAAGTAATCACCTATTATTTTAATGTCGAAAAATGTAAAAACTGCCCTTTAAGAAAAGGATGTTATAAAGAAGGAGCTAAGTCAAAAACATATTCGATATCCATAAAATCAAAAATACACCAAGAGCAAATTGATTTTGAAAAAACAGACTATTTTAAAGAAAAATCAAAGCATCGCTATAAGATAGAAGCTAAAAATGGTGAACTAAAAAATGTTCATGGTTATGGAAGAGCTACCTCGTATGGTATTGAAAATATGCAAATGCAAGGTGCTTTGACCATTTTTGCTGTAAATCTTAAAAGAATTTTGAAATTAAGCTAAGAACGAATAGTTCTAAAACTAAAGCCTATAAAAAGGCTATAAACAACCTCTTCAAACTCTTTTAAAGTCTCAAAAATTAACCCAAAAAAGTATTGAAATAAAAAAAGAGATTCAACATTTACATGTCAAATCTCTTTTTGAAAAACCTTTTTTACAAAATAAGCATACTTTGTCAGTAGCCTCGTTATTTTAGGGGGATTTTTTGTATTTTCATGTCTTAAGAATAGTATTATTTTAATTACCCCTTACTATGAAAAAAAGTATATTATTCTTTGTCTTTTTGTTGATGAATATAGTTTCTTGTATTCACAATGGAGATGACAAAGTCTACAAATTACCCATTGTTCTAAACTCAGTTTCCAATAAAGTCAATTTACTGATTTTAGACCTCAATCAACCAGAAAGTACAATTCCTGTAGCAACAATAACTTTTAAAGGCGAGTATGCTGATAAAATTTCTACAAGCGAAGGTAGGAAAGATGGTTTTACTGCTGTTGATGGAGTGTTTAGTTTTGGAATTCAATCCAGATTCGTTTCAATTGATTTAGATAATCCTACGGTTATTGAGTACACCGTTGAGGCAACAGGTTATGAAACTAGAACTCAAGAAATCACTTTAGATGGAACAAATCAATCGGGCATATATATTGTACCAATGGTAAAAAATGGAGAAGAAATACCTGGTGTAGTAGCAGAAGAAGAAAATAAAACTTTAGAAGCAGGTGCTTTGTCTGAAGAGGTTGAGGTAGTGACCAAAACAGAAAAAAATGAGACTATTTTAACCATAGAGGAGAATACCAATTTTGTTGATGATAGTGGAGAGAAAGTTACTGGAACAGAAATCCTTATCAATACACAGGCTTTTCAAAGAGAGTTTGATTACAGTGGAAAAGTATTTGAAAATCCTAACAGTACTGTCTTTAACTTCTTACCCCAAGGTAATATTAGCGAATTAGGAGTTCTTACGAATGATGAATCAGGAATTAGTAGAGTCGCTAGAGCTCCATCAGTGGTTGGAAGAAAATCTGAGGATGGGTATTTAATTCCTTTGGCTCCAATTTTCCATTTTAACTTTAAAACAAATTCTGGAGAAAAAATAGATGAGCTGACGGAAGAAGTAGTTCTAAAAACCTATTTAACAGTTACCAATGAAATAAACCCAGAAACAGGAGTACTTTTAAAAGAAGGAGACTTAGTAGATGTATACGTTAAAAAAGGCAATAAGTATCAGAAAGTTGCTAGTCCAAGTATACAATTTGATGGGAAGTATTATATTGAGTTCTTAACGAATAAGACTGGGTATTATGAATTTGGATTTACCGTTACAGGTGATAGTACATGTAGTTCATTTGAAAATATAATATTAAGAAATAACGGAAAGCCAACAACTTATGTGTTGATGGCAACTACACAAAATGGAACAATAGTTGGAGGAGTATCACAAAATTTATCAGGAGATACTAAATTAAATGGTAAATCTTTAAATAGATTTAAAGCGTTAAGATCTCTGTACAATTCAGGGTTAAAACTTGTTGTTTTGGGGTATAATAATTTAACTCAGCAATTTGAAACAGTGTACAATCAAGATATTTCTTTTTGCGATATAGAGAATCAGGTTGTGGATATTTCTACGTCAGAATGTTCTAAATATTATGACCTAGATTTAAGAATTACTTGTCCAAACATAGAAATTGTTTTAGACGATGTACCAGTCTACTATAAAAACGAGGGGAGTACTAATTATGAGTTGTTCCAATATGTTAAGGAAGGCTTTGTAAAAGGTTATGCTCCTTGTTTAGAGGATGCTACTAAGTATGTGTTTAAGATGGTATATGATGGTGAGAATAGAATTTCTCCATCAGTTTCTGGAGCAAAATTGGAAGAGTTGTCTTTGGGTTTTGATGAAGAAGAGATATGTACTACTATTGAAGAAAGATTTGGAGCTAGGTAGTAGCTGGTAAATTACATACGATATGATAAAAAGGATGCTAGTTAGATGGCATCCTTTTTTTTGTTTACTATTAGGACTGTTGCTTTCTGTGGATGTTCTATCGAAGGGGGGAATATTTGCTAAAATAGTTTAAAGTTGATTCCTACTTTTTAATTAAGTGTTTTGTTAAAAGCTGTAATTAGTAATGCTTGTTAAAATAAGTACAAATAGCTCTAGTATAAAACGTCTGTAGTAGATTTTATGGGGGAATAAAAAAACGTAGCAATTAAAGAATTACTACGTTTTTTTTAGGTGATTTTTATTGTAAATATAATACTTAAATTATTTTTTACGTTTTTGTTGCGCTTGCTGAGCTTGTGCTTGTTTCATTGCTTCATCCAAACGTTGCTTAAACTTACTTTCTTTTTTAGGCTTCTTTCTGTTTTCGTGAATTTTTGCTAAAATCTTTTTCTCATCAATCACGTAGTTTTTAATAACAAACATAATAGACAAGGTAAGTAAGTTAGAAATAAAATAGTATAAACTTAATCCAGAAGCGTAATTGTTAAAGAAGAATAACATCATTACTGGAGAAAAATACATCATCATTTTCATCATCTTTTGCATGTCTGGCATACCTTCTTGCGTTGGTTGTTGCATGTTCATTTGTTGACTTTGGTTCATTCTCATGTAAAAGAAAATAGCAACTGAAGCTAATACAGGGAATAAACTAAAGTGATTTCCGTAGAAGCTAGATAATAAAGGAATATTTGTAGACCATTCAAAAACACTATCGTAAGAAGCTAAATCATCTGCCCATAAGAAAGACTCTTGTCTTAAGTCTATCTCCGATGGGAAAAAGCGGAATAAAGCAAAGAAAACAGGCATTTGTAACAAAGCAGGGATACATCCGGCCATCATGTTTACACCAGATTTTCTTTGTAGTGCCATTACTTCAGACTGACGTTTCATTTGATTTTCTTTTCCAGGGAATTTTGCATTAATAGCATCCATTTCTGGTTTTAAAACCTTCATTTTAGCACTAGAAACATAAGATTTATAAACCAACGGAGACATTAACAAACGAACGACTAAAGTCATTAAAATAATTACTAAACCATAATTAGTAATTACGCTACTTAAAGCGTGAAAAATAGGAATGAAAACTACTTTGTTAATCCATCCAAAAATTCCCCATCCTAAGTTCATTACGTTTTCAATTCCTTTGTCATATGACTTTAATTGATCGTATACATTAGGTCCTACATAGATGTTCATATTGTAATTTAATGAACCGTTGCTTAGTTTTAATGGAGCCTTAGCAGAGAATTTTTTTGTAGCAATGGTATCTTTTAATACATCTTTAACTAAAGATTCAGAGGCTAATTCAGCCTTTTCAAAAGCAGTATCTGTAAGTAAAATTGTAGAAAAGAAGTGTTGCTTAAAAGCAATCCAGTTTACATCGTCTTCTGTTTCATCATCATTTGCTCCAACAGATAAGTCATCAAATTTATTCTCTTCCTTTTCGTAGTGTAGAGCAGTCATCTGATTTTCGTACTTGATACTTTTCTCTTGACTTCTAGCAGTAAAATCTAGGTTTAAGTCAATTTGGTGATTGCTGTTGATTACATTTTCTAATCCCACAGAGCGTACAGAAAAGTCTATCATGTATTCGTCGTCTGACTTTAATAGGTAGTTGTACTCTAGGTATTTTGAGTCTGAAACTTTTAGTTTTAAAGAAACACCATTTTTAAATTTAGAAGATTGAAAAACTAAATCTTGTGTGTTGATGATTTTGTTTTCAAATGTTCCAAATTGAATATTAAAGTTAGTGTTGTTGTCTTTAATTAAATACAAAGGTTGTTTTTCGTGGTCTGTAAAGTTCTTTAATTGAGCTTCTACAATTTGCCCTCCTTTGTTGGCAATTACTAGTTTTAAAACATTGTTTTCTAAAGTAGTTGTGCCAGCTTTGTTTGTGTTAAGAGCAGAAGCATACGCAAAGGCTCCATATTTTTTTACAACTTCTGCATTTAATAAAGAGTCATTAACAACTTCGTTTGTAGCTATGGGAGCTACTTCTGTAGTTGTTTGTTCTGTTTGTGTTTCTTTCTTTGGAGCTTCGTCTTTTTGATTCATTGTAAACCAAAAGATAGCAGCACCCATAAGAGCGAAACCGATGATTTGACTAATTCCTAATTTGTTGTTTTTTTGTTCCATTTTTTTAAAAAATAATAAGTCTGTCATTTATGGAGATGACAGACTTAGTGTAATGATTATGTTTTATTATTTTGATTGTAAATACTCTAAACTTGCATTGACAAAGTCAACAAATAAAGGTTGAGGATTTAAAACCGTACTCTTATATTCTGGATGGTATTGAGCCGCAACAAACCAAGGGTGAGAAGGAATTTCTACTACTTCTACCAACCCTGTTTTAGGGTTGACTCCGGTAGCTTTCATTCCAGCAGCTTCTATTTGTTCTTTAAATTCACTGTTAAACTCGTAACGGTGTCTGTGTCTTTCAGAAATCAATTCACTTTCGTAAGCTTTATAAGCTTTAGAATCTGTGTCTAGTTTACAATCCCAAGCTCCTAAACGCATGGTTCCACCTAAATTTGTAATTTCTTTTTGGTCTTCCATTAAGTTAATTACTGGGTACGGAGTGTCTGGAGACATTTCTGTTGAATTTGCTCCTTCTAGACCTAAAACATTTCGTGCAAATTCAATTACAGCCATTTGCATCCCTAAACAAATTCCCATAAAAGGAATATTGTTTTCACGAGCATACTTAATTGCCTCAATTTTTCCTTCGGTACCACGATGTCCAAAACCTGGAGCAACCATAATTCCGCTTAAACCGTTAAATTTTTTGGCAATGCTATCTGGAGTTAAGTCTTCAGAATGAATCCATTCTACTTTAACTTTAATTCTTTGAGACGATCCTGCGTGAATAAAAGCTTCAGCAATAGATTTATAAGCATCTTGTAGTTCTACATACTTACCAATTACTCCAATTTTTACTTTGTGCAATGGGTTTTTGTGCTTCTCTACAAACTTGTTCCATTCAATTAACTTTGGCTCAGAAGATCCTTCCATAGCTAATTTCTTTAAAACAACTCTGTCTAAACCTTCATGAAGCATTAAGTTAGGAACATCATATATAGTCTCTGCATCTAAAGAAGAAATAACATCTTCTTTTTGGACATTACAAAACAGAGCTAGTTTACGTTTTATATCATCAGAAATAAAATGTTCAGAACGACAAACTAATATATCTGGGTTTAAACCATTCTGCATCATCATTTTAACAGAATGTTGCGTAGGTTTAGTTTTTAATTCCCCGGCAGCAGCTAAATAAGGTATTAGAGTAAGGTGAATAACAACAGAGTTGTGTTCTCCTAATTCCCATGTTAACTGACGAACAGATTCTACATAAGGTAAAGATTCTATATCACCTACAGTACCACCAAGTTCTGTAATTACAATATCGTAGTTTCCAGATTTACCAAGAATTTGAATTCTACGTTTGATTTCGTTGGTAATATGTGGAATTACCTGCACCGTCTTACCTAAGAATTCTCCTTTTCTTTCTTGATTGATTACAGATTGGTATACTCTACCTGTTGTAACGTTATTGGCTTGTGATGTGGTTACATCTAAGAATCTTTCATAGTGACCTAAATCTAAATCAGTCTCAGCACCATCATCGGTAACATAACATTCTCCGTGTTCATACGGATTTAAAGTTCCTGGATCTATATTAATGTAGGGATCGAATTTTTGAATTGTAACACGGTACCCTCTCTCTTGTAAAAGTTTCGCTAAAGATGCAGCAATTATTCCTTTACCTAGCGACGAAGTAACACCACCTGTTACAAATACATATTTCGTGTTGGTCATTATAATTTTGTTTGTGCAAAAGTACAAACTTCTATAGAAATAGAACAATGATTTATATTTACATTTTTTTAGAATCCTTAACTGCTTGATTCTCTATTTTTAGAAATACTTTTTCTGATAATTTTTACTTTTTTTTGAGCGCTAGCCGCTATGTAATGTAGATTCTAAAACTTTAGGTAAAAAACATTTGTAGGTATTAAAATAACGCTTATATTTGCACACGCTTTAGGAAACCCATGCGGGGTTAAAAAGTAGTAAGACAATAAACAAACGACGTTAAGATATAATACAATGAAAAGAACGTATCAACCATCAAATAGAAAAAGAAGAAACAAGCACGGTTTCAGAGAAAGAATGGCTTCTGCAAATGGACGTAGAGTTTTAGCTAGCAGAAGAGCTAAAGGTAGAAAGAGTTTAACAGTTTCTTCGTCTCCAAGACATAAGAAATAATGTTCTTTTCATTATAAAATATAGGGTGTTACTTTTATTAGTAACACCTTTTTTTTGAAGTTTTTATTTACACAGCATTTTAATCTTACATAAACAGATTGTTATATTTGTATCAAATTTAATCGTATGCCTAAAAATCCAAACATAAATTCAGTTTTAATTATCGGTTCTGGTCCTATTGTAATTGGTCAAGCTTGTGAGTTTGATTATTCAGGATCTCAATCGATTCGTTCGTTAAAAGAGGAAGGGATTGAAGTTACTTTAATCAATTCGAATCCTGCAACTATTATGACAGATCCCTCTTTAGCGGATAACGTGTATTTAAAGCCGTTAACCACTAACTCTATTAGAGAGATTTTAGCAGCTCATCCTGGTATTGATGCTGTTTTACCTACCATGGGAGGGCAAACTGCATTAAACCTTTGTATTGAAGCTGATGAAAAGGGTATTTGGGAAGATCATGGAGTTGAAATGATTGGAGTAGATATTGATGCAATCAATATTACTGAAGACAGAGAACAATTCCGTGAGTTAATGGGAAAAATTGGGGTAGCAATGGCTCCTCAAGCAACGGCAACTTCTTTCTTATCTGGAAAGAAAATTGCTCAAGAGTTTGGTTTTCCATTATGTATCCGTTCTTCGTTTACTTTAGGAGGAGCGGGAGCTGCAATTGTATACGATGAAGATGATTTTGACGATTTATTACGTAGAGGATTAGAGATTTCTCCTATCCACGAAGTAATGATTGATAAAGCCATGATGGGATGGAAAGAATACGAATTAGAGTTGTTACGTGATAAAAACGACAACGTAGTAATTGTGTGTTCTATCGAAAATATGGATCCTATGGGAATTCATACAGGAGATTCTATTACGGTTGCACCTGCAATGACTTTAAGTGATTCTACTTTCCAGAAAATGCGTGATATGGCAATTCATATGATGCGTTCTATTGGAGATTTTGAAGGAGGATGTAACGTACAGTTTGCGGTTTCTCCAGATGATAAAGAAGAGATTATTGCAATTGAGATCAACCCTCGTGTATCTCGTTCTTCTGCATTGGCATCTAAAGCAACAGGATATCCTATTGCAAAGATTGCTACAAAATTGGCTTTAGGATATAGTTTAGATGAATTAAATAACCAGATTACTGGGAATACATCGGCTTTATTTGAGCCTACATTGGATTATGTGATTGTAAAAATTCCTCGTTTTAACTTTGATAAATTCGAAGGTTCTGACAGAACTTTAGGTTTACAGATGAAAGCAGTAGGAGAGGTAATGGGAATTGGACGTTCTTTCCAAGAAGCATTGCATAAAGCAACACAATCTTTAGAGATTAAACGTAACGGTTTAGGAGCAGATGGTAAAGAGGAAACTCATTACGATACTATTATTTCTAAATTAACACATGCATCTTGGGATAGAGTATTCTCTATTTACGATGCTATAAAAGCAGGAATTTCTTTACGTAAAATTTACGATATCACTAAGATTGATATGTGGTATTTAAAGCAGTACGAAGAGTTATTTGCTTTAGAAAGAGAAATTTCTCAATACACTTTAGATACTATTTCTAAAGATTTATTACTAGAGGCTAAACAAAAAGGATATGGAGACAGACAGATTGCTCACATGTTACAGTGTTTAGAGTCTCAGGTATATAAAAAACGTGAAGAGTTTAATATTAACAGAGTTTACAAATTAGTAGATACATGTGCTGCCGAATTTGAAGCGAACACTCCTTATTATTATTCTACTTTCGAAAATACAATGACTCTTGCAGATGGTTCTCCATATGCAGACAATGAGTCTAAGGTTACAGATAAGAAAAAAGTAGTTGTTTTAGGTTCTGGACCTAATAGAATTGGACAAGGAATTGAATTTGATTACTGTTGTGTACATGGTGTACTAGCTGCTAAAGAGGCAGGTTACGAAACCATTATGATTAACTGTAACCCAGAAACAGTTTCTACAGATTTTGATACTGCAGATAAATTATACTTTGAGCCTGTATTCTGGGAGCATATCTATGATATCATTCAGCATGAAAAGCCAGAGGGTGTAATTGTTCAGTTAGGTGGACAAACAGCGTTAAAATTAGCAGAAAAGTTAGAGGCTTATGGTGTTAAGATTATGGGAACTAGCTTTGAGGCTTTAGATCTAGCCGAAGATAGAGGACGTTTTTCTGATATGTTAACTTCTTTAGATATTCCTTTCCCTCAGTTTGGAACTGCTACCAATGCAGACGAAGCTTTGGAAATTGCAGATAACTTAGATTTCCCAATTTTAGTTCGTCCTTCATATGTATTAGGAGGTCAGGGAATGAAAATTGTAATCAATAAAGAGGAATTAGAAGCACATGTAGTAGATTTATTACGTTCTATTCCTGGAAATAAATTGTTATTAGACCATTATTTAGAAGGAGCGATAGAAGCTGAAGCAGATGCAATCTGTGATGCAGATGGAAATGTATACATTATTGGTATTATGGAACACATAGAGCCATGTGGTGTACACTCTGGAGATTCTAACGCAACCTTACCTCCTTTTAATTTAGGAGAGTTTGTAATGGATCAAATTAAAGAGCATACTAAGAAAATTGCCGTTGCTTTAAAAACTGTTGGATTGATTAACATTCAGTTTGCAATTAAAGACGATACAGTTTACATTATCGAAGCGAATCCTAGAGCTTCTCGTACAGTTCCTTTTATAGCGAAAGCTTACGGAGAGCCTTATGTAAACTACGCAACTAAGGTTATGTTAGGGGCAAACAAAGTAACAGACTTTACGTTTAACCCAGAATTGGATGGATTTGCGATTAAGCAGCCAGTATTCTCTTTCAATAAATTCCCGAATGTAGATAAAACATTAGGGCCAGAAATGAAGTCTACAGGTGAGGCAATCTTGTTTATTGATAGTCTAAAAGACGATGCTTTCTACGAGTTGTACTCAAGAAGAAAAATGTATTTGAACAAGTAATTCAAACAAACATATAAATTAAAGCCTACGAATTATTTCGTAGGCTTTTTTGATTATAATCAGATGGTTATAGACTTTGTTTTATTGATACTAACCTTTATATATAGATGGTCATAACCAAAAAAGGTTACTTTTTTTATGGATTCCAGTTTGTTACAAGATTGATGAATTCTTGTTTTAATCCGTTTGGGTCGTAAGATTTAGAACTGTTGGCTAAATTCAATACCATTGTTTTGTTAGCGTTTCCTTTGTGTTCTGATTGTTTTAGGATCAATCCAAAGGCAGTAATTGCAGATGCAAATTTTATGTTATCATTAGCATTTTCTATTTCTTTAATTTCTGATTGAACTTTATGTTGTATTAGAATGCTATTTTCTTCATTTGGTTTTTTGTATCTAAAGTCAAAATCTGCAAACTTTTCATCTGTGTTGTTAGGTGTTAAAACAAGTTCGTATAATGCAGTTATGGTCTGTCCAGAGCCTATTTCTCCTGCATCTTTTTTATCGTTTTCAAAGTCATCATTATTTAATGCTCTGTTTTCATAACCTATTAACCTATAAGATGCTACTTTGTTTGGGTTGAACTTAATTTGTATTTTGGAGTCTTTGGCAACAGTGTAGAATTTGGTCAAGTCGTAATTAAATATTTTTTCAATTTCTTCGGCACTATCAATATACTCATAGTTACCATTACCATTGTTGGTAATCCTTTCCATCATATGATCGTTTAAATTGCCCTGACCTACTCCTAAAACAGTAAGGTAAATGCCAGATTCTCTTTTTTCTTCAATTAATTGAATCAATTCTTCTGTATTTGATATTCCCACATTAAAGTCACCATCAGAACCCAGAATAATTCTATTATTACCTCCTTGAACAAAATATTTTTCTGCTATTTCGTAGGCTGTATTAATTCCTGCAGCACCAGCTGTAGAACCTCCTGCTCCTAACTGATCAATCGCTGCTTTTATTTTGTTTTTTTCACTTGCCAATGTAGACGGAAGTAGTAAACCAGCTTTTCCGGCATAGGTTACTATAGCAATTCTATCACTATCTCTAAGGTTGTCTACCATAGTTTTAAACCCTGTTTTTAAAATTCCAAGTTTGTTAGTGTTGTTCATTGACCCAGATACATCAATTAAAAAAACATAATTAGAATTGGGTAGGTCTTCTAGAGGAATTGTTAAGCCTTTCATTCCAAGTCTCATAATGTGATGATCTCTATTCCAGGGACAGGAAGCGATGTCTGAATTTAAGCCAACATTTTCATTTCCTGTAGGTTCGTTGTAATTAAAAGTGAAATAATTAATAAATTCTTCAACCCTAATGGATTCTTTAGGTGGGTTATATCCAGATTTTAAATATCTTCTTGCATTAGCATATGAACCACCATCTGCATCAACCGAAAATGTAGAAATTGCTTGTTGATTTACTAGGATAAAAGGGTTTTCAGGTAATTCTTTATAATTCTCAGAGTTATTAGGTTCTTCTTGAAAATTATCTAAGCTTTCTTT
This sequence comes from Wenyingzhuangia sp. IMCC45574, assembly GCF_054182685.1. Lineage (NCBI taxonomy): Bacteria > Pseudomonadati > Bacteroidota > Flavobacteriia > Flavobacteriales > Flavobacteriaceae > Wenyingzhuangia > Wenyingzhuangia sp. IMCC45574. The sequence continues at coordinate 3,547,223 of NZ_CM135169.1, forward strand.
GGTTGTAAAACTAGAATTAATATCTGTATTGTCGGTTTCATAACAAGAAGTGAAGAGCGCAAACAGAGTTGAAATAAATAAGTACTTAATTTTCATAGGTTTTATTATTAGGTTACTTATTATAAAGATGATAAGTGTTAAAAAAGGTTGCTTTCTGTTTGTAACGAAATAACAAAACCTATGAAATGGATAAGTTGTCTAATTCTAGTTATTTAATGTTTCTTTAGAAAAAGATATTATTTGTTTGAATAAGGCTTTAAAAACAAAAAGAAATATAGTACCTATAACAGTGCTAATTACCAATAGCGTTGTGTTCTTTTCAAACTCTCCGTAAAGTATGTACGATGCTAAAGAAAAGCCTAAAAAAAACAAAGTATAAGATGCAAATACATACAATCGTTCTTTTAAATAGTTCGGAAGAAATTTAAAGCTTCCAGAGAAAAAAATAATAAATAAAACGGTTGTTATACTACCTGATAATAACGTTAAATTCCTTGATACTAGAAATAGGATGGGGTAATGGTAAAGGGTGTTCATAGCTTTTTTAAGCTAAAATTAAAAATATATAAATTAACTTTAGTTGTGTTAAATATTTCTTTTTTAATGTTTTATGTCATAAAAAAGAAAGCCCTCATTGGACTATGAGGGCTTTTCGTGGGGTAAAATAAAACTAAAAGTGCGGTAAACTAAACCTACTACAAAGATAGGTGGTTCTATTGTTTTTTTGCGAAATCACGCACTGTGTCTTTTATCAGGTTTGAAAAAAAAAGAAGGAAATTACAATTAATTTTTTAGCGGAATTGCATAAAATGAAAAATCCCTTATTAAGACAATAAGGGATTTTTACGGGGGTATAATAAAACTAAAAGTGCGGTAAACTAAACCTTCTGCAAAGATAGGTTGTTCTATTGTTTTTTTGCGAAATCACACACTGTGTCTTTTATCAGGTTTGTGAAAAAATAGAAAAAATTAATTGAATTTTAGGAGAATTAGATAAAAATGAAAAATCCCTTATTAAGACAATAAGGGATTTTTACGGGGGTATAAAACTAAAAGTGCGGTAAACTAAACCTAATACAAATATACGTATTTTTACTTAGTTTTTAGCTAAGTATACAACCTGCGTTTTTACGCAGGTTATTTTTTTATTTTAACTTTTATAGATTTAGAAGATGGCGTGTGACTTAGGTTGGCTATAAGGTTTATTGGGACTAAAGGATTTGATTCTGGGTAGTAGGTGGCCACACATCCTTTAGGGATGTTGTAAGGTACTACAGAAAATCCATCTACTTTTCTAAGTATATTATCATAGTTGTTGTAGAGTGTTATTTTTTGTCCTTTTTTCAATCCATTTAACAGGATATCTTGTGGGTTCATAAAAACAACCATACGTCCGTTGTATATTCCTCTATACCTATCGTCTAAACCATAGATAGTTGTGTTAAATTGATCATGACTACGAGTAGTCATCATTACAAATTCGTCTTCTGCTACTTTAATTTCGTTTAATTTATTAACGGTAAAGTTTGCTTTTTTATTAGGGGTGGTAAAGTTTCCTGTTCTAGAACCATTAGGCAATTCAAAACCAATAGGTTGTTCTACACGTTTGTTGTAGTCCTCAAAACCAGCAATGGTTTTTTCAATTAAATCACGAATGTTATTGTAGTCTTGTGTTAAGAAATCCCAATCTAGTTTGTCTTGGTCTAAAGTAGCTTTTGCTATGTTGGCAACAATAACTGGTTCACTCTCTACAAATTCAGAGGGAGGTGTTAGCATCCCTTTACTAGTGTGTACTACTCCCATAGAGTTTTCTACCGTTACAAATTGTTCTTTTCCGTTCTTAACAAATTTATCGGTTCTACCCATAGAAGGTAAAATTAAAGCTGTCTTACCAGGGGTTAAGTGAGAACGATTTAATTTAGTTGAAATATGAAAAGTTAAGTTACAGTTTTGTAAGGCTTTTGTTGTGTATTCTGTGTCTGGAGCAGCAGATAAGAAATTACCGCCCATTCCCATAAATACTTTAGCTTCTCCTTTATACATAGCTTCAATGGCTTCTACAACAGAATACCCGTGTTCTTTTGGAGGCGTAAATCCAAAGTTCTCGCTAATTTTGTCTAACAATTCTTTAGAAGGCTTTTCAGCAATCCCCATGGTTCTATCTCCTTGTACGTTACTATGTCCACGTACAGGACAGGTTCCAGCACCATCCTTAGCTATACTTCCTTTCATTAGTAAAAGGTTCACTACTTCCTGAATGTTGTCTACACCATTTACGTGTTGTGTTAATCCCATTCCCCAACAAGTAATAATTCTATCTCTGTTGGCAATTAAATCAACTAAAGTGTCAATGTCTTCTTCTTTTAAACCTGTTTTAGCAATTAACTCATCTGTGTTATGAGTTAATATTTCTTCTTTAAAAGCTTGGAATCCTTCTGTTTTATTATTGATGAAGTCTGAATCTAAAATCTCAGGTTTACTTTCTGCTATTTGGAACAACTTAAACATTACTGCTTTTAATAAAGCTACATCCTCGTTAATTTTAACTTGTAAGTATAAGTCTGCAATGTCTACTCCTGTAAACGCTTTTATAGGATTTTGTGGATTTTTAAAGTTAATTAAACCTGCTTCTTTTAAAGGGTTTATGGCTACCACCTTTGCTCCATTCTTTTTGGCCTTTTCTAATGCTGCTAACATTCTAGGGTGATTGGTAGCAGGGTTTTGACCAAAAATTAAAATTAATTCTGATTTGTAGAAGTCGTTTAAAGTAACCGAACCTTTACCAATTCCTACTGTTTTAGACAAAGCCACTCCACTAGACTCATGACACATGTTTGAACAGTCTGGTAAGTTATTGGTCCCATACATTCTTACGAATAACTGATACAAAAAAGCGGCTTCATTACTCGTTCTTCCCGATGTGTAAAAAGCTGCTTGGTTTGGATTGTCTAAACTATTTAATTCTTTTCCAATTATTTTATTGGTTTCATCCCAAGAGATAGGGGAGTAGTGGGTGTCTCCTTCTCTTAATATCATAGGATGGGTTAATCTACCTTGTTGCCCCAACCAGTAATCGCTTTTGCTCTTTAATTCTTCTACAGAATATTTAGCAAAAAACTCAGGATTTGCATGCTGCTCCATGGCTTCTTCTGCAATGGCCTTTACTCCATTTTCACAAAATTCACCCAATTTAGATCTATGGTCTGGGTCTGGCCAAGCACATCCGGGACAGTCTACACCTTTCTTCTGATTTAATTTTTGTAAAACTTTAAATGAATTCTTAAAAGACATTCTACTTAAAATTTGCTGTAAAGAAATAAATACAGCTTTTACACCAGCAGCATAATTTGCTTGCTGTTTAATCTTTAAGTTATTATTGTTTTCCATTAGTTGTTTACCATATAGTTTTTGGGGCTATATGTTTTTTGTATAGTTGTTCTTGTAAAAGGTACAATTCTAAAATTATTTATTGATACTTGCTGATACCTTTTTGATAAGTTTTTGAACTATATTAATTATTGGTTTGTTTATTGGTGTTTTTAGGGTAATTTAGTTTGTTTTTAGCTTTCGTAAAGCTCTAAAGGTACATCGTCTGGATCTGCAAAAAAGGTGAATTTTTTACCAGAAGTAGGATCAATCCTTATGGGTTCTACCAACACTCCTTTGTGTTCTAAGTCTTTTACACTCTCTTCTATGTTGGTTACTTCAAAAGCCAAATGTCTTAGCCCAGCGGCTTCGGGTCTGGAAGGTCTTTTTGGTGGATTGGGAAAAGAAAACAATTCAATTATATATTCCCCATTTAAAGCTAAGTCCAATTTGTAAGAATCTCTTTCTTCTCTGTATATTTCTTGAAGGATGGTTAATTCCAAAACATCCGTATAAAACTTTTTAGATTTTTGATAGTCTTGGCAAATGATGGCAATATGATGTGTTTTTTTTAGACCCAGCATTGTTTGTTTTCTTTGTAGTTGTGTTTCCCGAAAATAAAAAATCTCCTTGAAAAACATCAAGGAGATTTTTAGAATTTAAAGAACTAGGTTCTTAAATATTTGGTTGGGGAGTTGTTCTTAAATAAGGTTTAATTTCTTTATGACCTTTAGGGAACAATTCTGGAATATCTTCCGTTTTAATAGCAGGCACAACTACAACATCGTCTCCATGTTGCCAGTTGGCTGGAGTGGCTACTTTATGGTAAGCAGTTAACTGTAAAGAATCAACCACTCTTAACAATTCATCAAAGTTTCTACCTGTAGAAGCAGGGTATGTAATCATTAACTTGATGGTCTTATCTGGTGCAATTACAAATACAGAACGAACCGTTAAAGTACTGTCTGCATTTGGGTGAATCATATCGTATAAATCAGATACATTTCTGTCTTCGTCAGCAATAATAGGGAAGTTAACAGTTGTGTTTTGAGTTTCGTTGATGTCTTTAATCCATCCGTGGTGAGATGTTACACCATCTACACTTAAGGCAGCAACCTTTACATTTCTTTTGCTAAACTCATCCGAATATTTAGCAGCAGTTCCTAGTTCGGTAGTACAAACAGGAGTATAATCTGCAGGGTGCGAGAATAAAATTCCCCAACTGTCTCCTAACCATTCATGAAAGTTGATTTCTCCTTGGGATGTTTGTGCTGTAAAGTCTGGTGCTGTATCACCTAATCTTAAGGTACTCATAGTTTTTTATTTAATTTGTTAAATATTTGTTTGTTACTAAAAATACAATTCTAATCGCTAGAATGGTATTTAATTTTTATTGATTTCTAAAAAACAATTGGTCGTCAATGGCATCTAAAATTACATGGCTCTTATTGCTAATTTTTCCTGCTAGAATTTCTTTAGAAAGTAAGTTTAACACTTCTTTTTGTATCACACGTTTTACAGGTCTTGCTCCAAATTCAGGATCAAATCCTTTTTGTGCAAGGGCTGTTTTAGCATGTTCTGTAGCTTCTAGTGTAATTTCTTTGTTGTTTAATAAATTCGTTAATCCTTTTAGATGTAATGATACAATCTGACCAATTTCTTTTAAGTTTAACGGAGTAAACATTACAATCTCGTCAATTCTATTCACAAATTCTGGGCGTACAATTTGTTTTAAGTTTTGTAATACATCTCCTTTGGCTTGTTCAGCTACTTGTTCTCGGTTGTTCTCATTTGCTTTTTCAAAACGTTCCTGAATTATTTCTGCTCCCATATTAGAAGTCATAATAATAATGGTGTTTTTAAAATCTGCCAAACGACCTTTGTTGTCTGTTAACCTACCTTCATCTAATACTTGTAATAAGATGTTGAATGTATCTGGGTGTGCTTTTTCAATCTCGTCTAATAAGACCACAGAATAAGGTTTACGTCTTACAGCTTCTGTTAACTGACCACCTTCATCGTACCCAACATATCCTGGAGGTGCACCTACCAATCTGCTTACCGAATGACGTTCTTGGTATTCGCTCATGTCTATTCGAGTCAATGCATTTTCATCATCAAATAAATATTCTGCCAAGGCTTTTGCAAGTTCTGTTTTACCAACTCCTGTTGTACCTAAGAATAAAAAACTACCCAATGGTTTTCTAACATCTTGCAATCCAGCTCTAGATCTTCTTACGGCATCGGAAACTGCTTCTATGGCTTCTTCTTGACCAACCACTCTTAAGTGCAACTCCTCTTCTAAACGCAGTAGTTTTTCACGTTCGCTTTGTAGCATTTTTTGCACTGGTACTCCTGTCCATTTAGCCACTACTTCTGCAATATCATCTTCGGTAACTTCTTCTTTTACCAAAGAGTTTTCTTGGTTTTTAGCCAGCTCTTTTTGCGCAGCATCCAAACGTTCTTGCGCTTCTTTAATTTTTCCATAACGTAATTCTGCTACCAAACCATAGTTTCCATCTCTTTCTGCCTGTTCCGCTTCCTGTTTGTACTGATCTATTTCATCTTTAATAGCCTGTACTTGATCCACTACATCTTTTTCAGATTTCCACTGTGTATAAATGCTGTCTCTTTGATCTTTTATATTGGCCAACTCTTTACGTAAAAGACTTAATTTCTTTTCGTCCTTTTCTCTTTTGATGGCTTCTATTTCAATCTCTAATTGCATAATCTTTCTATCCAAAACATCTAACTCTTCTGGTTTTGAGTTGATTTCCATACGCATTTTAGCAGCAGCCTCATCCATTAAATCGATGGCTTTGTCTGGTAAAAAACGAGAGGTAATATAACGCTGACTCAATTCAACTGCTGCAATAATAGCTGCATCTTTTATCTGAATTTTATGATGAGCTTCGTATTTTTCCTTGATCCCTCTTAAGATAGAAATGGCACTTTCTGTATCTGGCTCATCTACCACTACTTTTTGGAAACGTCTTTCTAAGGCTTTGTCTTTTTCAAAGTATTTTTGATACTCATCTAACGTTGTAGCACCAATCGCTCTTAGTTCTCCTCTTGCCAAAGCTGGTTTTAAAATATTTGCTGCATCCATGGCTCCTTCACCACCACCAGCACCAACTAGGGTATGAATCTCATCAATAAACAAAACAATATCTCCTTCTGCAGAAGTTACTTCTTTAACTACAGATTTTAAACGTTCTTCAAACTCTCCTTTGTATTTAGCTCCAGCAATTAAAGCTCCCATGTCTAAAGAGAAAACTTGTTTGTCTTTTAGATTTTCGGGAACATCTCCTTTTATAATACGGTGTGCCAACCCTTCTGCAATAGCTGTTTTACCAACTCCGGGTTCACCAATTAGCATAGGGTTGTTTTTGGTTCTACGTGATAAGATTTGTAAAATTCTACGAATCTCTTCGTCACGACCAATTACAGGGTCTAATTTACCCGTGCTAGCCAATTTGTTTAAATCCTTGGCATATTTATTTAATGAATTATAGGTGTCTTCTGCACTTTGGGAAGTTACATTTTGCCCTTTACGAATTTCCTCAATAGCGGCTTTTAATCCTTTTTCTGTTACCCCTTGGTCCTTTAATAATTGACTAGTGGTATCCTTACTTTTTAAAATAGCGATTAGCAAGTGCTCTATAGACACATATTCATCGTCCATTTTTTTAGCAATGTTACTAGCTTCTGTTAGTGTTTTTGCAGCCGTTTGTGAAAGACTAATTTGTCCACCAGAAACTTTAGGAAAACTTTGTAAGGTTTTATCTAAAATTTGTGGAAGTAAGTCTACATTAACTTGTAGTTTCTTTAATATAAAAGGAGTAACGTTTTCATCAACCTCTAAAATGGCTTTTAGTAAGTGCGTGTTTTCTATTTGTTGATGCCCAAACCCTTGAGCAATCTGTTGAGATTGCTGAACAACCTCCTGTGATTTTATAGTATAATTGTTAAAATTCATGTTCTTAGGTTTTGTTATTAATACTTCTTTAAATAGCTATTCGTGTTTAGTAGTTATCAATTCTTATTCCCATTCTAAATAGCTGAAAAAATGTCTGAATAAAAGACAAAATGTCTTGTGTTTACTATGGTTGTCTGACCTTTTTTCTGATTGTTGTAAGTCTTTGCTTCTGTTTCGACTGATAGGTTGTTATATTTGCAATTATTAAAACAACGATAAACAATATGGGACTTTTCAATAAAATTTTAGGAGGTAATAAAACAGAAGAAAAACAAGAAGCAAAAGAATCTAAATGGAATGCTTTAGTAAGCGTTGGTCAGTTAGACGAAATTGTTGAAACCTCTAAAGCTAAAAAAGCAGTAATCTTTAAACACAGTACTCGTTGTAGTATTAGTTCTAGTGTTTTAAATAAGTTTGAGAAACAAATAGGAGAGGAGTATCAATTGTATTATTTAGATTTAATTGCATACAGAGAGGTGTCGAATGCAATTGCAGAAAAGTTTGGAGTGGTACATCAATCTCCGCAAGCTTTAATCCTTGAAGATGGAAAAGTAACACAACACGATTCTCATTATGGGATTTTAGAGTTGAATTTTTAAGGTGTAGGTTTGTTAAAAAGGTATTTAAACTCTGGAGGAATGTAGTTCTCCAGAGTTTTTTATTTTATTGTTTATACTTAAGTTGTGTTTCTTTAACAATACTATCATCATTATTAGAAGTTGCTCTAATAAAAATAAGATCTCCTTCTTCTAAACTTCCAATATCTGCAATAAAAGTAATAGAAATTTTTCCGTTAGCATCAGATTTAGCGTCGGATTCTCCTGTAAATCTACCAACTTCTACTTCTGTTTTGTCTACATCTAATTTAAAGGCTTTCCATTTTAAAAACTCACCACTACTAACTTTAGCGTTCGGATTGTTTTTTCTTAGGTAGGTGTTAATTTTAGTAGTTAAATTGTTACTATCGTTTAGTAATATTGCTTCTGGTTCAAGAATAATTTGTTCTGCAAAAGATGTTTTAGGACTAATCGTTTTTAAAATAGGAAAAGTCTGATTACCATTAGTAACTTCTGCAGAAATTAAATAGTTTTTTTGTTCATTAGGAATTGTAAAACGAACAATTGCTTGTTGGTCGGTAAATCTATAAGTCTTATCTGTAGAATTAAGAAAAGTAATATTAGCATCACTATTGGCAAAAGAAACAGAATTAAAAATACTAGTTTCAGATACTATTTTAGCATTTAAAATGGTAAAGTCATCTGAAATTGCAATTGTATTTATGTCTATAGGTACTTCGTTGTCATCTACAAATTCAAAATTGAATAAGGGCGAAATTACAGTAGTTTCAATTTGGTCGTTAATTTCATAATTGTTTATACTGGCTTTTAAAATAATGGTTTTAGCATCTAAAGGCAGTTTTAATGTAGCTTCTGCAATACCTGTATTGTCTGCTTTAACTACTACTGTGGTTGGTTGGTTAGCAACAGTAGTTGGCGTATTAAAAGTGTTTATAAATGTTCCGTCTGATGCTGAAAAAGTGATGTTTCCATCATTTAAATTAAGAGTTGGGTTTATGTTGGCTTTTAAAGTTACAACAGTGGTTCCGTCAACTACAATAGCGTTGTTTATAGGGCCTAAAATTTCAAGAGAAACAATATCAGAAATTTCAATAGGTTTTAATGCTATTTTTTGTTCGGCTTTAAAGTCGTTGATACTAGCTTTAACAAACAATAAATCGTCCTTTGTGCTTACTAAAGGAAGCTGTAGAAAAGCTTCTGCAATTGTGTCTGATGCACCTATATTTACAGCAATACTTAGTTTGTTGGTTTCTGTAGAGGGGAGGTTTAAAAAAGATCCTAAGTTAGAGGTAAAGGTTACTTCATTATGAGTATCGTCTTTTTTTCCCTTAATGATTGCTTTTAATTTAAGATTGCTAATACCATCACTGTAAATTGAGGCATCTTCTTTAATTTCTTCACCAGAAGAATCGTAAACCGTTAATTCGATTATCTCGGATTCGGATAATGAGTCGTCTATAGAATCACAACTAAAAACGATAAACATTAGAAGTAGGAAATAAATATTTTTCATAATCTTAATTGTCTAGTGTTTCATAATAAACAATACTACTTTCCGTAAGTTCAAAATCGCTGTCAATTTCAAGTGCTTGTACATATAAATTAACATGACATTCTAAGTTAGATGCTTTAAGATTAGGTATGTTAATTATGGTATGGTTGCTATTTATGTTTTGAATAACGGAACTCCCAAAACCTTCAAAATTATAGATTTTTATATCGCCTCTGTCACAGGGACATCCTGTGAAGAATTTTAGCCTATATGAATTTAAATTAGGGAACAAATCATTATCTGGATCTGGAAGCAATAAAACTTCTAATTGAATAGCTTCTGAATTCTGGAGGTAGCTTCCGTCCGGAAGCTGACGAAAATTAATTTTTGGAGGATTTCCAACAGTTTCGGTATAGTTTCTTTTGGCAAGAGTTAGTGTGTACATAGCAATCAAGTTTTGTCTTTTGAGAATTTAGGTAGAAGATCTTTTAATTTAACATTTATAGTAATAGAAAACATTGGTTCAATATTTAGTTTTTTAGATGAAACCAAAGGGTTTTTATCTTTTTGCATAAAAAATATTCCGTCTATATTGAACCTGAGAATTCTAGGAACTCTATATCCAAAACCTAAAATAGGGCTAGTTACTCCCATTAAGTGATTAAATTTTTCTGGAGTATCCGAAAGGCTTTGAACAATACCTAAATTTAAAGAGAATCTGTTCAGAAAGTATTTTTTAAACCCACTACCAACTGCTTGAGAATCAGGTGCGGCTCTATTTGTAGGAGTGAAATATATGTTCGTGGTCTGAGAAAGGAAGATAGTTTTAGAATTAAATCCATAGCCTAATCCAATATCTGCAGATAGATAGGCATTGTTATCTGTAGCAAAAATATTAGGGTTGCTTTGGTTGTTATAGGTGTAAACCTTGTAAGTATCTTTAATTTTATAGTTTAGGTTAATTTTGTCTGTTTCTACAGTAGCTGTGCTGTTTAGGTAATTTGTGATTTCTTTATTAAGATAATATTTATATTCATCTATGCCCTTGATTGTACTCTTAGAAATTTTTTCATTTTTGATAGCTGCCTTATAGCTATTCTTTAGTTTTTTGGTGTCTGATTGATTTTTACTAATTAAAATCTGTTTAATTCGATTTATAGAGTTGGAAATAATAACATCATTACTTTTAATTGGGATGTCTTTATGGTCTTTAAAAGTTTGGATTAGAGGAATAAGTTTTTTTTTGTTTGCTGTTAAAGTCTTTAAATCTGTTGAGTAATCGTTGATTGTTTTATAAAAAGGAAGATCTTTAATTTTTGTGTTAGGAATATCAGTAATGGGCTCTCCATCGGCATCTAACAAAAAGAATTCCTCACCGAGTATCTGTTTAATTGTGTCTTTTAAAGACACTTCTTTATTTATGTTGGAGTCTTTAACATAGGCATCTATGGCATTAGCGACTTTTTTTTGTAGTTTTTTTGTTTGATTTGTACTCTTCTTATTTTGGGTAATGCTTACAAACTCAAAAATATAGCTTTCGTAGGCTTTCAAAGGTTTAATTTGGAATGTTGATATGTGATTTTTATCATCATCCCCTTTTAAAGTTATTATGTCAAGGCTTTCATTTTTAAACCAACTTTTAGATTGATATGTTAGAAGCTTTTTAATATCTTTTCTGACAACATTTAATCGTTCCTTTTGATTACAAGATTTAATTTCAGCAATTTCCTTTTTAAATTGCTTGCATAGATCTTTGATTTTTTTGTAATCTTTTATGGGGGCTTTTAATTCTGTTAAGAGTCCTTCTCTTATTGAATCTATTTTTTGGTTAATTGTGTCCTGGTTTAGTTGTTCAAGATTTTTAATAATATTGTCAGTAATCTTGTATTTGCTAGGGTAGTATTGGAGTTTTTTGACTCTTAGATTACTATCTATAGGCGTAAAGCTTTTAATTTTGATATACTGATTAAAAGGAAGAATATGTTTAAATCCATCTTTAAAGGAAAAATCATATTCAGTGATTGGAGTTTGCCCAAAAGAGTAAAATATTCCAATAAGTAGGAATAGTATTGTAGTAGTCTTTTTCATAGTTAGCATTTAGAAGATAATTAAATGTACAAAAAACAAAAAGATAAAAACTGATAAAATACAGTAAATAAGGTTTTTAGATGTTTATTTGGCTCTTTCTAGGTTTACTTTAAATATTAGAGCTAAGCCTTGCTGGTGTCTTTCGTTTACAATTTTTGGGATGTAGTTGGTATTGTTGGTGCTTACATGGTAGCTAACCTGAAAGAAATAGTTACCATCGTATTTGTTTAGTTTTCCTTTTAATGTCATTAGCTGGGTAATTCCGTTGATGTTTACCGAACCATTTAAGTTTAAATCGGGTGCAAATGATTTTAGTAAGTGAGTGTTTAAAAAAGAAAATGTAGGAATGCTAAAATGGTCTATGTTGGGGATAGGGAGTATTTCGTTAAAAGATGTTAGGTTAAGCTTGTAACGATAGCCCTTTATAAGGGTAGAAGAAGTAATAGAATTTTCAATTTGTTTTAAGTCCGTAATATTTTTTCGGGTACTTATTTTTTCAGGCAGAAAAAAATTACCTGCTTTAGGAGTTTCATAGTTGATAAGTATACATCCTTCTGTGTTTTCTTGGCTAAACAAGAAAATAGGGAGAAAAAAGAGAAGGATGCATACTTTGATCATTTTTTAGTTTTCTAATTTACCGTCGGTAACCCATTGTTGAAATAAAGCTAGCTCAGTAGGAGATAATTTAGGTCCTCCTTGAGGCATCAATTCGTTGTCTCCAGTAGCATTTCTGTTAATTCTGTTGATTATATTATCTATACGGTTGCTCGCGGTTGTATAGACATTATATAATCTGTTAGGGCCAGATGTATGACAGCTACCACATTTATTCTCAATTAAAGGTTTGATATCTTTGGTAAAGGTAACTTTTCCTGGTGTTGCAGGTGCTGTTCCTTTACCAGAAAGTGTAATTTCGACTAAGGTTTCATTATTAGCTTTAACAAGTAAGTTGTCTGTATAATTAATTGCTTCTGTGGGTTTAAAAGTAACTGTAATTTCCTTAGAGTTTCCTGCTGTAATGTCAAAAGAAAGAGAACTTGTTTCAAATTGAAATTTGGTAGTACTTAAGGTAATGTCTTTTACGTCTTGATTTCCATCATTTTCTATGGTTACCTTCAATTCAGAGGTTGTAAGAATTTCAGTGTCAGGGAAGTTTAATGTAGTTTTAGATCCCGATAAAGAAGTAATTGGATCAGGAGTGTCCATGTCATCACTAGAACTCTCAGATCCGCAAGAAAATAATAAGGCAATTGCTGCCATAGATGTTAAAAAGATCGATGCTTTTTTCATAATAATATTAGTTGTTTTTTGTGTTAATGAATATAAGTTATTTTTTACTTAAAGTCAAAATACTGATGATTGGGCCTAAGGCTAGCAGTAAGAATATCAGTGGTGTATCTATGTTTAAGGTTAGCGAGTTAAATAGGTAGATACTAAGAATCGTAATTCCAAAGCCGATACTGGTGGAAAGTGTTAAAGCGGTTCCGTTGTAGTTTGGGATACTATTTTTGTTGATTAAGGTAGATAGTAAGGGAGAGTCTGCTACTACAGAGAATCCCCATACAATTAGAAAGAACAAGAACAAACCTGGGGAAAAATAAAAACTAATAGGGCTTATAATACAACAGGTAAAAGAAGTGTATAAGGCCCATTTAGAAACAGTAAGACTTCCTTTTTTTAAGGCGATTTTTCCCGCTATTATACATCCTATAGCTCCAGAACTTATGGTTATAAAAGACCAAAGAGACGTGTTTAAGTCTATTTCTTTTTGGTGCACGTAGCTACTAATTAATAAGGGAACAAAAGCCCAAAAAGTATACAGTTCCCACATATGGCCAAAATAACCAATGCTAGCTTGGGTAAATTTTTTGTTTTTAAAAAGTTGGGGAATGATGGTAAAATCAATCTTTTGAATTTTTTCTTTCGCAGGAGTTGTTAGAAATAACATTAAAACACCTCCTATAAACGCAAGACTAGAGCTTGTTAAAATAACAGTTGTCCAAGGAAGGTTTATGTGGAAGCTTGCTACAAAATGGGGGAATGCAGTTCCTAACACCAACGCACCTACCAGAACCCCCAAGGCTTTACTTACTGTGTTTGGGAAAAAGTATGCCGCAATTTTCATCCCTACAGGATAGACTCCGGCAAGAAAAACACCCGTTAAAAATCGAAATATAAAAATAGTTTCAAAATTTAAATGAGGAATTGTGATGGCGGCATTAGAAAAAGCAGCTAAAAAAATACTTAAACTAAAAATTAAATTGGCTTTAAAACGATCTGCAAGATTAAAAATAGCATAACACAAACTTCCTATAATAAAACCTATTTGAGTAGCTATAGTTAGGTTAGCCAGTAAGTTAGGGCTGTTTAAATGATGAGCTAATGCAATTTCTTTTAAGACTGCATTGCTGCTAAACCATAGAGAGGTACCAAAAAATTGGCTTAGAACAATTAAGGTTAGTACTATTGTTTTATTCATAGAATACATAGTTATTAAAAGAAAGTCGGATTTCTGTGGATATCTTTCTTAAAAACAAGAAAAAGTTTCTATTATATTTGTTTTCCTGAGCTTTTACCAGAGGTGCTGCTCTTCTTTAATTATTTAAATCTTTTAATCGTTCCATTTTAATGAAAGTTTGTATTGCCGAAAAACCGAGTGTTGCCAAGGAAATTGCTGCTGTTTTAGGTGCCAATGTTCGTTGTGATGGTTATTACGAAGGGAATGGTTATCAGGTAACCTGGACTTTTGGTCATTTGTGTGGTTTGTTTGCTCCGCACGAGTACAAGCCGCATTGGAAAAGTTGGAATTTAGATACGTTGCCAATGCTTCCAGAACGATTTGAAGTAAAAGTGATGGAAGATAAAGGAGTGCAAAAGCAATTTAATACCATCAAATTTTTGTTTAACAAAGCCGATGTGGTCATAAATTGTGGCGATGCTGGACAAGAGGGAGAATTAATTCAGCGTTGGGTTATTAACCAATCTGGTTATACGGGTAAGGTAGAGCGTTTGTGGATTTCTTCTTTAACAACAGAAGCAATTAAAGAGGGATTCGAAAAATTAATTCCGGCAGAAAAATACGACAACTTGTATTATGCAGGAAGTTCTAGAGCAATTGGAGATTGGCTGTTAGGAATGAATGCAACACGTTTGTATACCTTAAAATACGGAAGAGACAAACAAGTGCTTTCTGTAGGACGTGTGCAGACTCCAACTTTGGCAATGGTGGTTCGTCGTTTTTTAGAGATTCAGAATTTTAAACCTCAGCCTTATTGGGAAATTCAGACACTTTATAGAGATACTGTTTTTAACAACGAACAGGGTCGTTATTTAAAGAAAGAAGATGGAGAGCAAACCATGCAATTAATTAAGGATAAACCTTTAGAAATTGTATCGGTTCAGAAAAAGAAAGGAAAAGAATACGCACCAAAACTGTTCGATTTAACAGGACTCCAAGTGTATTGTAATAATAAGTTTGGTTTTACTGCAGACGAAACCCTAAAGCTTACACAAGGGTTATACGAGCAAAAAGTGGTTACTTATCCAAGGGTCGATACTACTTTTTTACCCAATGATATTTATCCAAAAGTAAGAGGGATTTTATCTAACTTAAAAAAATATGCTTCTTTAACGGCTCCAGTTTTAGCTGAGTCTAAAATTAAAAAATCCAACAAGGTTTTTAACGATAAGAAGGTAACAGATCACCACGCTATTATTCCAACGGGGGTAGAAACTCCATTGCATGCCAATGCTCAAAAAGTATACGATATTATTACTCGTAGATTTATTGCTGTTTTTTATCCAGACAGTGATGTGTCTAATACCACTGTTTTGGCAGAGGTAGAAAAAGTAGGATTTAAAACTACGGGAAAAGAAATATTATCAGAAGGGTGGAGAGTTGTTTTTAAAACTCCTGAACAAAATCAGGCAGCAGCAAAAAAGAACGATGATGAAAAAGTAATGCCAACTTTTGAGAAAGGGGAGTCTGGATTGCACGAACCTTCTTTTCTGGAGAAAGAGACCAAACCTCCAAAGCAGTATACAGAGGCAACTTTGCTAAGAGCAATGGAAACAGCAGGAAAGCAGGTGGAAGATGAAGAGTTGCGAGATTTAATGAAGGAAAATGGAATAGGAAGACCTTCTACTAGAGCAAGTATTATAGAAACTTTGTTTAAACGTAATTATATAGAACGTAATAAGAAACAAATTTTACCAACGTCTACCGGAATTCAGTTAATTACAACTATTCAGAACAAGCTTCTAAAATCTGCTAGGTTAACAGGAGAGTGGGAAAAGCAGTTAAAAGATATTGAAAAAGGGGAGTATCATGCCGGAACTTTTATTAGAAATATGAAGAAGATGGTAGATGATCTGGTGGTAGAAGTGCGACTCTCTAATTACAAACCTATAAAAGTAGATGTGGTAACTAAGACAGTTACAGCATCTAAAAAGAAAGAAACCAAAGGAGTGGTGGGAAGTACTTGTCCTAAGTGTAAAGAAGGACATTTGTTAAAAGGTAGCAAAGCCTATGGTTGTAATAAATACAGCCAAGGATGTGATTTTTTAATGTCTTTTGATTTTATGGGAAAGAAAATTTCTGAAAATCAATTTGTAAGATTGTTAGCCAAAGGAAGTACCGTAAGTTTAAAAGGTTTTAAAACCGATACTGGAAAAGTAGATGGAGCGGTGGTGTTTAACGATGCTTTTCAATTGGACTTAAAAGTTAAGGAAGGAACTCCAAAAGCGAAAGAAGTGGAAGCAACTGTTCCCAATGTTTTAACTTGTCCTAAATGTAACAAAGGAACAATTCTTAAAGGGTCAACAGCTTATGGTTGTTCAGAGTTTAAATCGGGTTGCGATTTTAAAATGGACTTTGCTACCATCAAACAAAAAGCAGCAAACCAACCCTTAACAAAAGAGTTGGTTTGGAAAATATTGTCTTCTTAAAAGTAATAATCTAGTTAATCCTTACCAAAGTATCTGTAATAATTGCTTGGTTTGCAGGGTTTACTCTTGTTAAGATAAAGTTCCCAAAATCATCAAATTTACCAGCTCCACTTAAGGAACCTGCTTTCATTTGGTAATTTTCTCCAGACTGTTTTTGCAAGGTACCTATCAATTCGTCTTTTTTGTACACATTGTAGTTGTTTTTTTCTTTTTCAACCAGTTTGTATAGTTGACCTCTTAATTCTAAAACAATAGCATTAGAAGTTCTAGGAGCTGCTATAGGTTTAGGTTCTGTAATTACTTTTGGTGTGCTTACAGGTGTAGGTGTTACTTTAGGTGCTTTGGCTATCTTTTTAGAGGGTACGTATTTGTGATTTACAATTTTAGGATCTTTTAATGCTTGGCCAATGGCTTCAAAATAACTCTTGTCAAATTCTTTAATCCTACTTTTTCCCTCTACACTTGTATATATTTCTTGTCCATAACAATCGTTAAATACAAGTTTCATTTTGTTAGATAAAAGTCCTTTTTTAGCAATGTCTAAATGTAAAACATCACAAGGATCTATATCTTTTGGGATGTTTTCTCCATTGATATAAGCTTTAAAATTGTATTTAATTAAGCTAGATTTTAGAATCTTATTTAAATTGTATTCACCAGGTTCCGTTTGGAAATTAAATTGTTTAGGAATTAAAACGGCTGAATATTGATCTAGTTTACTCTGAGCTTGATTTGTAAGGATTCCTATAAAAAACAGGAAAAATACGATGCTTATTTTTTTCATGTATGGCAGCTATGTGTGGGTAACGAATATACTAAATTTAGGAGTTTTCGTTCACCATTTTACGAACGATTCTTTGAATTCCAGGAGAAAGACTTTCTAAATATTGTTCTTGACAGATGAATTCTAGCTCTCCGCTAAGTTCGGGGTACTTTTCGCAAACCTTGTGTAGAATTCTAAAAGAGACATATCTTACAGCGGGTGCTTTGGCAATGTTTTCCCATAATGTCATGCAACAATCAAACAAACGTCCTTCTTGTTCGTCATCTAGTGTTATTTTTTCTAAGATCTTTAGAATTTCTCTTTGATGTCCGTCCTTTTTTTTTGGAAGTTCTTCTATAAAATCATTTACAAAAGGAACAATTCTAGCATCGTTCTTTTTGGTGCAATGAGATAAAATCCATGTAGCTCTAAAAGCTTGCGGTTCCTGATTGGACAGTGCCAACTGAATGGCAGCGTTGTGCACTTCTTGTTGTTCTTGAAACAATTGGATTAGAAAATCCTTATCTAGTCTTTTGTCTAGAATGTTATCGAGGTTAATTGGGTTCATTTAATTCAAAAGAAATTAAGTCGAATTCTTTACCGTTTGCAATAATAGCTATTTTGTGGGTTCCAAAATAGTATTTTCGAGTAGTGATGGGTTTAAAATGTTGTTTTTTACCAATTTTATGAGTGCTAAATTCAGGATATTCCTTTTGACTAATTTGAAATATTTTTTTTGACAAACTCCCATTGTTTTTTAGGTAGTAAATGGCATACTCTAAGCGAATTAGCATTGGTTTTTTATAATTGTTTACCAAGTCAAAAGAAAAGTGTAATTCTTCTCCAAGCTGTATGTTTTCTGAATTTAGCTGAAGATTCTGAATGTCAATTTGAGACGTGTTTCCAAAACCAAATACAGTCATAATTCTAGGCTCAGCTTTTTTTAATAAACTGCGGTTGGCGTGTTTTAAAATCCAATCTGTAGCTTCTGTTTCACCGTAGTGTTTCTCTGTAAAGTCTACTACTATATTAGGATTGTCTTTAGAAATATCGTTTAAATTATTGGCTACACTTTTTCTTACATACGGGCTTTCGTCATTTAAAAGGTTTTCCAAAATAGGAAGAATACTAGATGGATCTTTTTTAAACACGGGCAAAGCCATGGCCCAAGGCAGTCTGGGTCTACAACCCTCGCTGGCCAATCTTCTAAGGTGTAAATTGGGATGAAAAGTCCATTCCGTAATTTTAGCCATTACGTACTTATGGTGCGATATAATAAAAGGTCTAATAGCAAACTCACAGCTTATAAAAGGTGTAATGGTTTCAAAACTAGCTACACTCTCGACTAAATAATCTTGTCCAAAAGTTTCTACATAATCAGGCAAAAACAGGTATTCATAGCCACCAGAAATTCTGTTTTTTTCTAGAGAAGGAATCAAATCTTTAATTTGTTGAATGGCTTTTTTAAAATCGGGATCTAAAAAATGATGTAATACCAAAGCAATATGATGCATGCGTTCTTTTAGTTCGTAGTTTTCCCATGCAGGAATAAAAATAGCTTCTAAAAAAGCAGTTTTATTTACTGTAGGATCTATTTCTTTAAAAGCCTTTAAGAAAGCATTAAAAAATGAAGTATTATATGCGTTTTTTAGTGGTTTCATATCTTGCATAAATTTAAGAAAGCAAAGTGAAAAAGCTATTCTAGTTTACATATTTTTGTAAGATGCAATCACTTTTAGTTATAGGGTATGTTTGGCCAGAGCCTTCTGCAACTGCTGCAGGAAGTAGAATGTTACAGCTCATCCATCAATTTAAAGAATTAGAGTATGCGGTAACTTTTGCCTGTCCGGCAGTAAAGCCCGCTACTGCTTTTAATTTACAGACTATTGGTGTTAAGGAAGAGCTAATAGCGCTAAACAGTGTTTCTTTTGATGATTTTATAAAAGAAATGAATCCAACCGTTGTGATGTTTGACCGTTTTTTAATGGAGGAACAGTTTGGTTGGCGAGTTACAGAGAATGCTCCCAATGCTTTACGATTGTTAGATTCTGAGGATTTACACTTTTTAAGAAAAGCAAGAGAAAAAGCGGTTAAAAAAGGAGAGCGTTTGCCAGAAAATATGTTGCTTACCGATGAGGCTAAAAGAGAAATTGCCAGTATGTATCGTTGCGATGCTACACTTACCATTTCGGAATTCGAAATGGAATACTTGCAAAAGACGTATCAGATTCCTAGCGATTTGTTGTGGTATGTTCCTTTTTTAATAGAGGTGAAACAAGAGTCTAAACCAGATTTTACAGACAGAGAAGATTTTATTTTTATCGGGAATTTTATCCACCCTCCTAATTGGGATGCAGTATTGCAGTTAAAGACAGAAATATGGCCTTTACTTAGAAAAAAACTACCCAATGCAAGGCTTCATGTTTATGGAGGATATCCGTCAGAAAAAGTATACCAGTTGCATAATAAGCAGCAGGGGTTCTTAGTGCATGGGAGAGCCAATGATGTTGCTGAGGTAATGCAAAAAGTCAAAGTTTGCTTAGCTCCGTTACGATTTGGTGCAGGATTAAAAGGAAAGTTGATAGATGCAATGCAAAACAATACTCCTTTTGTTACGTCTAGCGTAGGGGCAGAGGGAATGTTTGGTGTCATTGATTTTTCTGCTTCTATAGCAGATTTAACAGAAGAGTTTGTAGAGAAATCGGTAGCGATTTATACAGATTCAGCATTGTGGAACGCACATGCCGTAAAAGGGAAAGAGGTACTTTCTAGTCGATTTTCGAAAGAGTTATTTCAGGAAAAATTCAACCAAAAATTATCTTTTTTGTTACAGAATATAAAAAGCCATAGAGATTGTAATTTTATAGGAGCTATGCTGCAGCATCATTCTTTAAAAAGTGCTAAATATCTATCTAAATGGATAGAAGAAAAAAACAAGCATTAGAATTTATAAGTAAGATAAATACTTCCGTAGCGAATTAAATTGGTGTTTAGGTGTTTAAGATTTGCGGTATGGAAAATTCTATGGTAGCTAATGTTCCATTTTTTAAGGTTCCAGTACACGCCTATGTCATTGTACCATACCCAAGGTTTGATGTTAAATTCTTTCTGGGTTAAAAAGTTGGTGTTTCCTAATTCTCCAGTTACCGTATAGTCTTTAAACTGATATGTCATGTAGCTTTTAAGACCTATATAGATTTCTTTACTCCAAGATTGATTTTTGTTTTGAATGGACGTTTGGTAAAAAGAAGAGTTGTCTAAAGAATTCAACCTATTTTCACTTTCTAAATTTATTTTAAACCCTAACCCAGAAGATATATTAGAAAAAATAGAATGAAGCGTTGTGTTGTTTAGAAAAGTAACCTGCACCTTGCTTTCCTCTTTTGCATATAGGGTTCTAACATAAGAAGCCTTAATTCCAAAAGCTTTTTTTTCTTGAATTTGAGTATCCCACCCATTAGAAAAGCGTTTGCCATAGAATTTGTGTACAAAATTCTGTGTTTCTCTTGCTTTTGTTTTTTCACCGGTAAAACCATATTCAAACCCAAAAGAAATAAGGTGCTTGGTGTTGGCAATAAGTTCAGAATAGTTAAGGTACACATACCCTGCATATGGTCGGTCCTGAAAGTTCACCGATTCTATGTTGTAGTGAAAAGGATTGTACATTTTTTGACCTATTTTAATAGCGCGAATTCTTTTATTAAAACTAGCTGGAGTTGTTTTGGCTACACTGTTAAAAAAAACTTCCAAACCATTGGTGTAGTATTTGTCTAAAGAGAAAGAAGCATACAAATCGTTGTCTGTAATAAAGCCAAATTCATGTTGGGTGTTTTGTGCTTTTATAGCATTTGTTATAAAAGACAAGAATAGTATAAAAATTATTTTTAATACTTTCATTAAAGGTTGCTTAATTGTCCCAAAAGTACAACATATTCTGTCAACTAAACTATGTAAAAAGTTATGGAATATGTATATTTACTGTCCACAATACAATATTTATGTGTATGACTGAAAAGGAAATCCTATCATCAGAAGACTTTGCTTCTGTTGCTAATAAAGAAGAATTAATACAAAAATTAACCGAAAAGGGTATTGACGTTTCTGATATTCTAAACAAAATAAAATACGAAAAAGAACTAAAGCTATTACAAATAGAGTTGGTGAAATTGCAACAATGGATAAAGAAGAACAATAAAAGAGTTGCTGTTATTTTCGAGGGTAGAGATGCTGCCGGAAAAGGAGGAGCAATTCGTAGATTTATGGAGCATTTAAATCCGCGTTCTTCTCGTTTGGTTGCTTTAAACAAACCTACAGATATAGAGAGAGGGCAGTGGTATTTTATGCGTTATATTAAAGAACTTCCAAATCCTGGAGAGATTGTGTTTTTTGATAGAAGTTGGTATAACAGAGCTGTGGTAGAACCTGTAATGGGCTTTTGTTCCGATATACAATACAAAGAGTTTATGGCACAAGCACCAGAGTTTGAACACATGCTCTACGAAGATGGGTTGGTAATTATTAAGTTCTGGTTGTCTATTTCTAAAGACGAGCAACTAGTTAGATTTGACTCTAGACAAGAAAACCCTTTAAAAAGATGGAAATTTAGTCCTGTAGATAAAAAGGGACAAGAATTGTGGGATAGATACACCCATTTTAAAGACCAAATGTTTAGTAAAACCCATACGACTTACAGTCCTTGGGTAATTGTTAAAACCAACGATAAACAAGAAGCGCGTTTGGAATCTATTCGTTATGTATTGTCTCAGTTTGATTACGATGGAAAAGAGGAGGCAAAAACAAGTATATTTCCAGATCCAAATGTTGTAATGCATTATTTTAGGTCATCTTATCAAATTGATTAACATGGAGAATCTTACACCTAGCGATATAAAAAACTTAAACAGTAAGAAAGGTTTACAAGCTTTGTTATCTGATAAAGAAGTGAATGTGCCTAAGGCACTAAGGAGCGTAAATTACGTTAAGAACTTAAAGAAACTCCAGAAAGAGTTGATTAAGATGCACGAGGATATTATTGAAAATAACGATCGTGTAATTGTAATTTTCGAAGGAAGAGATGCAGCCGGAAAAGGAGGTGCAATTCGTAGAATTACAGAGCGTATCAACCCTCGTCATTTTAGAATAGTAGCCCTACCTAAACCTACCCAAGAGGAAAGAACTCAATGGTATTTTCAACGTTACATTAACAAATTTCCCAAGGCAGGAGAAATTGTTTTCTTTGATAGAAGTTGGTACAACAGAGCAGTTGTAGAGCCAGTAAATGGTTTTTGCTCGCAAGAAGAGTATCAAATTTTTATGGACAGTGTTAATGACTTTGAACGCATGATTACAGATTCTGGTATAAAGCTAGTTAAAGTATACATGTCTATAGATAAGAATGAACAAGCCAAACGTTTTGCAGAAATAAAAGCAAATCCGTTAAAACAATGGAAAATTACTCCCGTAGACGAAAAAGCTCAGGAATTGTGGGATGAGTATACGTTGTATAAGGATAAAATGTTCGAAAGTACGAACACTGGTCATGCACCATGGAAAATTATTAAGGCCAATAAAAAATCGTTTGCAAGAATCAATGCAATTAAATATTTATTGTCTAGAATACCTTACGACAAGAAAAGAAAGGTGTAACAAATCAACGTTTGAAAATAGATAAAAGGATATTTTCAAAACTGTTTAAGAAGAAGATGTATGCAGCAACCCGATTATCAAAACATATCTAAAAAAAAGCCAACTTATCCGGTACAACCTTTTTTTAGTGAATACCTATCAAATTATAATAGAAACGTATTAATCCCTATTTTTTACGACGACCTGCTTCGTTTTTCTGGAGCTATAGAAGTGTACGATGAACATGGAGAAGATACTTTGTGGGTACGTGTGTATTATCCAGAACACGAGCGTATAGGTATAGATAGAGATTTAAAAAAAGTATATTCTATTTTACACGGTGATGGGTCGGATACTTCGGTGCCTTTTTTAAATATAGATGCGGTAGATTACTGTACGTTTGGGAATTCTAAGCCTTTTAGAATTAAGGTGCGTAATGTCTTAAACGATAACTATACCTACATGTACATAAAAAAAGCAGATGCTTCTCGTGTGTATGGTTTGGAGTTAGAGCACTTGTTATCTCCTAACCGTATTAATTTTTTGGTACATGGTGAAACTTTAATAGAAGATCATATTTCTGGAATTCCTGGAGATATTTTTATACAAGATGGATTGGATTCGTATTCTGTTAGAACCCAAAAACAAATAGCCAAAGAATATGTAAAGTTTAACGAACGTTGCATTGTTCGTTTGTTGGGAGATATGCGTTCTTACAATTATGTAATAGTACCCACTCACGATTTTGATCAGGTACGTTATAGAATTAGAGCTATTGATTTTGACCAACAGTGTTACGAGGGGAAACTAAAAGTCTACATGCCTCAATATTTAAGAGAAAATAGGGTGTATGTAGATATGGTTCATAACAATCTACGACCAGAATCTATACAGCAGTACAAACAAGAGGAGCGATCTACTATTGCCAAGCGTATTCTATTAGGAAAAAAGAGAATTCGTGAATTGGTAAACTGTATGTTACAAGACCGTATTTCTTCCGATGAAAAAATAGAACAGTTAAAAAAGGATTTGGTAGATTATACTAAGGATACCAAGTTTTTAAAGTGCAAATGCATGGGCGAAATTATGGAAACCGCTTTTAATTATGTAGTAAAACATTACAAAGATAATAGAGAAGCTTTTGTCTGGTAGCTTTACCAGATAGCTTTTAAAATAATAGGTGATCGTAAGAAACGATTACCTATTATTTTTTGTTAAAAGTGCATGTGTAAGTAATCCCTAAATTTGAGACAAAAAAAGAAATTTAATAGAACATGAATACAGATAAAATGAATATAGAGGTTTGGAGCGATATTATGTGTCCCTTTTGTTTTATAGGGAAACGTCGTTTTGAAAATGCATTGGAGAAATTTCCAAACAAAGAAGGAATAAATGTAAGTTGGAAGAGTTTTGAATTGTATCCGGATATAGATACTAAGGCAGATACAGGGATTAAAGACTTTTTAGTAAAATACAAAGGAATTTCCGAGGATCAAGCATTGGGTTTAATGTCTAATGTTCGTCAGGCAGCAGCGGATACTCAGTTAAATTTTAATTGGGAGGAAGTAGTAGTGGCAAATACACGCAAAGCACATGAGTTGGTGCATTTGGCAGCAAAACATGGGGTTCAGAACCAAATGAAAGAGCAATTATTCAATGCGTATTTTACAGATGGTAAAAATGTAGACGATTTAGAAACGCTACTTCAAATAGGAGAGGGACTTGGACTGGATAGAGAAGCAATGGTAGTTTCTTTAACTACGAATGAGTTTACACAGGCAGTAGAAGCAGATGTTCGTGAATCTCAAATGTTGGGGGTATCTGGAGTTCCGTTTTTTGTGCTGAATAGAAAATATGCTGTGTCTGGTGCACAATCTGAGGACTACTTTTTAAAAGCTTTAGAAACTGCTTATGGAGAATGGAAAAATGGCGGATTGGCTACCATTGATGAAAAACAACAAGGTAGTAGCTGTACGCCTGGGAGTGGGTGTTGTTAATTTATATTAAAAAATAGTTCACGAATAGGTGCTCGTTATAAACGAGTACCTGTTTTTTTGAGGTATGTAGAAAGGTGAGTGTTGCGTATACAAACTATCCCAACTCAAAAGTAGTGATTCCATAGGTTTTCTGAATGTCTGTTTTAGGAGTGGGACCTAAATACATTCTAGCACATTCAAACGTGTATTTTCCTTTGTGTTTTTCTACGAGTTCTATGGCTTGTTGGTTTACTAGCGGAATGTCTAAATACACAGGAGCATCTAAGGCTGTGTTTAAGCAGGCTTTAAATAACTCTTCGGGAACCTTAGGAGAGTTCGCAAACAAAGGGCCTATTTTAAAACCGTTATTTACTTTTCTAATCGCCGCATAACCTTTAACAGTGTTGTCTGTAGAAAACTGAATAGCGTTACTGTTTGGGAGTTTTAACCATTCTCGTAAAAAGTTGTTTCTTTCATAGACAAAGCATGTTTGGTCATAGTTAGCTATGGTTGTGAAGTCAGATTGCTGAATGGGAGTCACTAGCTCGCTGTATGTATAATGTTTTCCTGTAAACTCATAACGAACATCTTTAAAAGCAATGTTAAAACCACCTTTGTTGTAAAAAGGTTGCATGGCTACCACACCGTCCATACCAATGGTTGCTTTGGGTTTAAGTCTGCTCAGGAGTAAGTTTTTTCTTAAGTGCCATAGTTTTTCTCCTATTCCGTTCCCTCTAAAGTCTGGGTGTACAATAAACAAACCCATAAAACCAAATTCTCCATGGTAAGAAACCACAGAACCACCAGCTATCAATTCGTTATTAGCGTAAAAACCATAAAAGCCCTCGGGGTCTGCTGCCCAAAAAGCATCTATGTCATGGGTGCCTGGATTCCAACCCTCGTTTTTAGCCCAGCTTAAGAGTGTTTTTAAACTGTTCTTATCTAGTGGTTGAATGGCTAAGTTTTCTACTTCTATTTCTTTCATGCTGTTTTCTTGTGTTTTTTTTAGCGTATTGAAACACTAATTGTGGTTGTAGTCCTCGAAGGGATTCGAGAACTAGAGGGATTATGCTTGAGACTTAAGAGTTTCTATACGGATCAATATTTTATCAAGAGTATCTATAAGTATATTTATTTGAAATTTCTTTATCGAAGACAAATGATTTAATTCATTATTTAATAAAGACATTAAATCATTTAAACAATGAAAGTCGTCTATGCAATATTTTCCTAGTGAAACATTGGCATAAATTTGCTCAGGAAAGTATCTCTTATTAAGGAAGTCTATAAAGTTTTGAATATTATGATTGGTCAAAGAAAGAATATTGGATGTCAATATCTTAGGATTAACTTTAGAAAATATAGAACTCTTTTCAAGAGATATATTACTACTCATAGATATTTCGGAAAGTCTTATTTCTAATTCGTTTATATTTTTATTAGTTATGCTTTCTAAAGTTAGTTTGATTGTTTTATTTTGATTTTTAGTGTTGTAAATTTTTATTCTTTCATTGCAGTATTGTTTTAAGTTTATGAAGAAAGCTGATTTACTCTGTAAGTATCCTTTACCATGAGAAAAGTCTTTTATTAATTGAAATGATGAGTATTGACTGTTATTTAATATTTCTTCAAATTTAGTTCTCAATTCTAAATCAAGTTTTTTTATATCTGTGGTGTGTATTTTATTTAGGTCTAATTCATAAAATATCATTGCTATGTGTATAAGAATATATGGGTTGTCAATTTTATTGTTTTTATATTCTTTTTTCATCTCTTTTAGTAAATCAGTAAACTCTTCATTTTCGAGGTTACTCCATAACCATAGTTTTTCCCAATTTTGAAGTTTAGATGTTCTAAATAATTTGTTTTCTAAAATACTATTGTTTAAGTCTGTAATATTTGAATAACCGTTATTTATAAATTCTGAAATGAATTCATAATTAATTATTTCATGTTCATTTTGTAGCTGGAATTTATCTATTATAATCTTGTACTTTAATCTTATGTTTTTAACATCTTCGTCTTCATCTTCAAATAATCTAGAAATGTTTCCTGATATTTTATGATTACCATTTTTGTATTCTAAATAAACTAATAAAAAATGGGCAATTAAGCTTTTACAAAATGTATTGTAGTTTTCTTTGCTAGTAATCTCATTAGAAAATTGAGAAGTGAATCTATCAAAATCAAAGATAGCTTGTCTGAGAATTCTTAAATTTTCAATTTTTGAAGCGATAAACAGCTCCTTGATTATCTCTAAGTTGTCTGAATATATTTTACTTTTAGATGTGTTTAATGTTTTGACAAACTGTTGAATAGCAGTTGAGGTGTTTGGTGATAAAGTAAGTGTCTGTCCAATTAATTTTTCTTTGAATTCATTGTACTCTTTTAGATCCTCGTTTTGCTTTGTAAACTTTGTTTCGTCTCCGATTAATATAACATTGCATGAGAGGTGTTCAACAAATTCATTTATATACCCGAATAGTTCATTTAATCTAATATTAGCTCTTTCTAAGTCATCAAAAATTAAAATTTTAGATCCCTTAATTTTTTCATTATCAGATTTTAAGATGCCAATAGAGTCTATGTTAATAGAGACTCTACCATCTGTTTCACCATCTCCATCAGTATCAATATTTATACTTGTGGCTGTTTTAATGACTCCAAAAAGTATTTTTTTTATAATCTTTGCAGATTTGGAATAAAGAAGGGGGTTTAGGACTTCTTTAATTTTTGAGATGATTTCATTTTTAGTTTTGACACCATAAAGACTTATGTAAATAGGTTTTAACTCTATTGTTTCTTCATCGAGGATGTTAGTTTCTTTATTCTTCCATTGATTAATTTTGTTCTTAATGAAGTAAGTTTTTCCTGCTCCCCACTTACCTTTTAATAACACAGCAAATTTAGGGTTAGGGGTGGCAATATACTCATCTAAGTATTTTTCAATCTGGTCGTTTGAGTTAAAATTAAGTTCTTTATTCATATCAATTTCTTATTTGAAGTATAACAATTATAAAATCAAGTCCTTGATAAAAATAAAAAATCCCAACACTAAAATTAGCATTGGGATTGATATTTTATATTAAAAAGAAGTCTATTCTACTCTTTCTAACAAAGCCATATAGAAACCATCGTATCCAGATTTATGGGCTAGTATTTTTTTGTCTTCTATAAATTTAAAATTCGGGTTGTTGGCTAAGAAGAATTCTACCTGTTGTTGGTTTTCGCTAGGAAGTACAGAACAAGTAGCGTATACCACTTTACCACCTACTTTTACAATTTTAGAATAGCGATCTAAAATTTCGCGTTGGGTATCTTTAATATTTTCAATGAATTCAGGGGCTAATTTCCACTTACTGTCTGGGTTTCTTTTTAAAACTCCCAAACCAGAACACGGTGCATCAATTAATACACGGTCTGCAGTGTTGTATAGCTTTTTAATTGTTTTGCTAGATTCTATTTTACGTGTTGTAATGTTATGAGCACCCGCTCTTTTGGCACGTTTCTTAAGTTCTACCAATTTACCACCGTAAATATCTGTAGCAATAATAGAACCTTTGTTTTCTAATAAAGCGGCAATGTGTAGGGTTTTACCTCCTGCACCTGCACAAGTGTCTACTACACGCATTCCAGGTTTTACATCTAAAAAGTCTGCTACTAATTGAGACGAGGCATCTTGCATTTCGAACAATCCACTTTTAAAAGCAGCTGTTTTAAACACATTTTTACGTTCTTCTAATTCCAACGCACAAGGATATCCTTTAATAGGTTGGGTAATAATATCGTCTTTAGCTAAAATGGTTTTAAGCTGTTCTTTGGTTCCTCTTAATGTGTTGGTACGCAAAATAGCAGATGCAGGAATGTTTTGAGCTTTAAGCTCTTTGGTCCAAACAGTTTCTCCTAGCTCTTTTGCACCTAGTTCATCCATCCAGTCTGGAATAGATTGCGCTATGGCACGGTTGCTTTGTAGTTCGTCAAACTTTCCTTTAATTCTTCTTACAGGAGTGTCTACAAAATATTTCCACTCAGGTAGTTCTATACCTCTTAAGACTGCCCATACAGCAAATAATTTCCACAAATTATCGCGAGTATAATGATCTTTAGTTCCAGCAATTTCGTTGTACAAACGTTTCCATCGTACAATTTCATAAATAGTTTCGGCTACGAACTTACGATCTCTAGCTCCCCATCTGGCATCCTTTTTTAGTGCCTTTTGCACCACTTTGTCGGCATATTCCTCCTCATTAAAAATAAGCTGTAATGAATCTATTACTGTAAAAACTAAATTTCTATGTAGTCTCATTGGTATTCCTTTTTGGAAGTGCAAAGTTAGTGTTTTACATTGGATGTAGCAGCCGAAAATTTTCTTGATAAAAATTAGCTAGAAAAGGATAGATTTAAGGAAATCTATCCTTGGGGTATAGAAATTAATCTTTAGGGGTAGATTAATAATATCATACTTTAGTACCACGAATATAGATTTTTTTTTTAATTCATGTGGAAAAAATATACATCATGTATGTATATTCGTTTTTGATGTGTTTTTTAGATTGATATTGTTTAAGTTTGATTAGCTGTTCTAAGCTTTTAATTGTTCTGATAGCGTACATATGTTCGATTTTGATACCAATGTTTCTTTTTTAACAGGCATAGGGCCTGCCAAAGCTGCTGTACTCCAAAAAGAAATGGGAGTGTTTACGGCCAATCAACTATTGAATTTATTTCCCAATAGGTATGTAGACAAATCTAAAATATACACCATACGCGAATTATTACCCAATCAGGCAGAAGTACAGTTAAAAGGAATAGTAGTAGATATAAAAGAAGTAAAGCAAAAAAGAGGTTCTCGTTTGGTAGCTAGTTTTAAAGACGAAACCGGTACAATGGAACTGGTTTGGTTTAGAGCTTCTAGATGGTTAAAGGCGAGTATAAAAGTAAACGAACCGTATATTATATATGGTAAAATAAACTTTTTTAACGGTTTGTTTAGTATGCCTCATCCAGAAATGGAGTTAGAAGCCAATTATAAAAGAAGCTTGTCTCAGGGGTTGCAAGCGGTATATCCTTCTACAGAAAAAATGAGTGCCAAGGGATTTAATAACAAAGTAATGGGGAGAGCCTTGGAGCATTTGTTAAAAGAAGCATACCCTTTTATAGAAGAAACCTTGTCTCAGGAAATTTTAGACGATTTAGGCTTGCTGCCTAAAAAAGATGCCTTGTTTAATATTCATTTTCCTAAAAGTCACGAATTATTAGCACAGGCCAAAAAACGATTAAAGTTTGAGGAGTTTTTTTACATACAAACACAACTCATCAGAAATAAGTTTATAAGAAAAGACAAAATAAAAGGTTTTGTTTTTGAACAAGTGGGCGAAAAATTCAATTCGTTTTACAAATCGGGCTTACAATTCGATTTGACCAACGCACAAAAGAGAGTACTTAGAGAGATTCGTGCAGACATGGCAAGTGGTGCACATATGAATCGTTTGCTACAGGGAGATGTGGGGGCAGGTAAAACCATTGTAGCCTTACTTTCTATGTTAATAGCTTTGGATAACAATTTTCAGACAGCCATTTTAGCACCCACAGCTATTTTAGCAAGTCAGCATTATTTGGCAATTTCGGAATTAGTAGCTCCATTTGGAATTACGGTAAAGTTATTAACCGGTGCTACCCGTGTAAAAGAAAGAAGAGAAATTCATGCTGGTTTGGAAAGTGGAGAACTAGAAATTTTAGTAGGGACACATGCCATACTAGAAGACAAAGTGGTGTTTAAAAATTTAGGATTGGCTATTATAGACGAGCAGCATCGTTTTGGAGTGGCCCAACGTTCTAAAATGTGGATGAAGAACACCTTGCCACCGCATGTATTAATTATGACTGCCACTCCCATACCCAGAACCTTGGCCATGAGTGCATATGGAGATTTAGACGTTTCTATTATAGACGAATTACCACCAGGAAGAAAACCTGTACAAACCGTACATCGTTTTGATAGTGCTCGTTTGCGTGTGTTTAAGTTTATGCGAGATGAGATAGCAAAAGGAAGACAGGTCTATGTGGTATATCCATTAATAGAGGAATCCGAGGCGATGGATTATAAAGATTTAATGGATGGGTATGAAAGCATTCAACGTGAATTTCCCTTACCAAAATATAAGATTAGCATTGTGCACGGGAAAATGAAACCCGATGATAAAGAGTTGGAAATGCAACGCTTTGTAAAAGGAGAAACACAAATTATGGTGGCTACTACGGTTATAGAAGTAGGAGTAAATGTACCCAATGCATCGGTAATGGTAATAGAAAGTTCCGAGCGTTTTGGACTCTCTCAGTTACACCAGTTGCGTGGTAGAGTAGGACGTGGAGCCGACCAGAGTTATTGTATTTTAATGTCGGGCGTAAAACTATCTAACGACTCTAAAACTCGTTTGGAGACCATGGTGCGCACCAGTGATGGTTTTGAGATTGCCGAAGTAGATTTAAAATTAAGAGGGCCAGGGAATTTAATGGGTACGCAACAAAGTGGGGTGCTCAACTTAAAAATTGCCGATTTGGTAAGAGATTCTAACGAGTTACATATGGCAAGAAACAAGGCTGTAGAGGTGTTGCGAGAAGATCCTAATTTAGCATTGCCTCAAAATTTACCCATAAAGAAGACCTATGCACAAATACACAGAAGAACCAGTATTTGGGCGAATATAAGTTAACGTAGCGAGAATTATCGCAACAGATTGTAGTAGTAAATAATGAAACGAATCGTAAAAAAGACAATGGTAATTTTTTTGTTTATAATTGTAGGTCTGGTAATTGGTTATTTTTTATTCACCAATTATTATCCAAGTTTTGGAGGTGATATAAGTTCAGAACAAAAAGAAATATTTAAAACTTCTCATCAGTACAAAGAGGGGAAGTTTAACAATACCAATCCAGTTCCCAAAGAATTAAGTTTTATGGAAACTCTAAAGTTGGCATATACATTTTTTACCACTAAGGTGCCTAATGGAAGACCTAAAGAAGCTTTGGCTGTAAAGAAAATAAATGCAGATGCTATAGAGAGCTACCAAGGAGATGCTCGTATGGTCTGGTTTGGACACTCATCTTTTTTACTACAGATAGATGGAAAAAACATTTTATTAGATCCTATGTTTGGTAAAGTTGCTGCTCCACATCCTTTGTTGGGAGCAGATCGTTTTAACGAGGAGTTTCCTGTAAAGATTGATAGTTTACCACAAATAGATGCAGTGATTTTCTCGCACGATCATTACGACCATTTAGACTACGAAACCATTGTGAAAATAAAAGATAAAACCAACCATTTTTACTTGCCTTTGGGAGTGGGAACGCATTTAAAGGCATGGGGAGTGCCTGCAGGTAAAATAACGGAATTGGATTGGTGGAAAGAAACTACTTTAGATGCTATAAAGTTGGTGTGTACACCGGCTCAACACTTCTCTGGTAGAAAGTTTAACAACGGACAAAGTACGCTGTGGAGTTCTTGGGTAATTACATCTAAAACGGAAAATATTTATTTTAGTGGAGACAGTGGTTATGCCAAGCATTTTAAAGAAATAGGAGAAAAGTACGGTCCTTTTGATTTGGCTTTGATGGAATGTGGGCAGTACAATAAAATGTGGTCTGATATACATATGATGCCCGAAGAAACTGCGCAAGCGGGTGTAGATGTAAAAGCTAAGAAGCTAATGCCTATTCATTGGGCAGGATTTAAATTGGCTTTACACGACTGGAAAGATCCCATTCAGCGTGTTACAAAAAAGGGGAAAGAGTTAAACTTGCCAATTATTACCCCAGAAATTGGAGAAGAAATTAAAGTAAAAGACTCCATCTCAATTTATGACAATTGGTGGAAAGATCTTTAAATATGAATGGCCTACTTGCATAACATCAATTTTAAATCTGTTAATTGTTAATAGAACATTATCATTAACCAATTAATCATTGCACATTGCTAATTGAAATCGTAAATTTGCGCACTTAAAAGAATTTTTGAACAGATGAAAATATCGTACAATTGGTTAAAACAATTTATCCAAATTGACTGGGAGGCTGCTAAAACAGGAGAGTTGTTAACAGATCTTGGGTTGGAAGTTGAAGGAATTGAGAAGGTAGAATCTATCAAAGGAAGTTTAGAGGGAGTTGTAGTAGGAGAGGTACTAACTTGCGAAAGACATCCTAATGCAGATAAATTAAGCGTAACTACGGTAAATGTTGGCGGAGAGGCTCCAATACAAGTAGTATGTGGTGCACCTAATGTTGCTGCTGGTCAAAAAGTACCTGTAGCTACTGTAGGTACCGTATTGTACGATGACAAAGGAGAAGGATTCAAAATTAAAAAAGGAAAAATTAGAGGAGAGGAAAGTCATGGAATGATTTGTGCTGAAGACGAGTTAGGTCTAGGTTCTGGTCATGATGGTATTCTAGTATTAGATGAAGATGTAGTACCTGGAACTCCTGCCGCTAAGGTTTTTAATATAGAAGTAGATGAGGTTTTTGAAATTGGTTTAACACCAAACAGAGCCGATGCTATGAGTCATATTGGAGTTGCCAGAGATTTAAGAGCTGGATTGTTACAACAAGGAATTAAGAAGGAGTTAATATCTCCATCGGTAAGTGATTTCCACATATACGAACGTTTGTTAAAGTTCGATTTACATGTAAAGGACTTTGATAGATGTCCTAAATATGGAGGAGTGGCTATTAAAGACGTAAAAGTTGAAGACTCTCCAGAATGGTTGCAAAATAGATTAAAAGCAATTGGGGTAAAACCAATTAACAATGTAGTAGATATTACCAACTATGTGTTACACGAGTTGGGACAACCTTTACATGCTTTTGATGCCAATAAGATTAAAGGAAATAAAGTAGTGGTTACTACTTTAGATGAAGGTACTAAATTTACCACCTTAGATGAGGTAGAGAGAGAGTTAAGCACAGAGGATTTAATGATTTGTGATGCTGAGGAAACACCACTATGTATAGCGGGAGTGTTAGGAGGTTTGGAATCTGGAGTTACAGATAGAACTACTTCTATTTTCTTAGAGGCAGCGTACTTTAATCCTGTATCGGTTCGTAAAACAGCTAAAAGGCATGGTTTAAATACCGATGCTTCTTTCCGTTTTGAAAGAGGAATAGATCCTAATATTACCAAGTATGCTTTAATTAGAGCTGCTTTGTTAATAGAAGAAATTGCAGGAGGTAAAGCAGTATCTGATGTAGATATTGTATATCCAAATAAGATTGATGATTTTGAGGTGTTTATGTCTTACGAAAACGTAAGTAGAGTTATTGGACAGGAATTACCAAGAGAAACAATTAAAAATATTTTGGCTTCGTTAGAAATTAAAATTAATAGCGAAACAGAAGGAGGTTTAGGTTTGGTAGTACCTGCTTATAGAGTAGATGTTCAAAGAGAAGCAGACATTGTAGAAGAAATTTTACGAGTGTATGGTTACAACAATATCGAGTTTTCTCACAAGTTAAACACTTCTATAGAGTCTTCTATTTTTGATGGTGTAAAAACAGAGAATACAATAGCAGAGCAGTTAAGAGTACAAGGTTTTAACGAAACCATGGCCAACTCTTTAACAAAAGCTTCTTATGTTGATTTGTCTGACAATTTGAATGCAGAGCACAATGTAGAAATGTTAAATCCTTTAAGTAGCGATTTAGCAGTGATGAGACAATCTTTATTGTTTAGTGGATTGGAGTCTGTAGCTTATAACATCAACAGAAAAAACAACGATATTAAGTTCTACGAGTTTGGTAAAACATACCATAAATACGGAGAAAAATACGACGAAGCAAAACACTTAACATTATTTGTGTCTGGTAACAGAAGCAAAGAATCTTGGGTAGACACTACTAAAGCAACAGATTTCTATTACATAAAGGCTATTGTAACTGGAGTTTTAGAAAGATTAGGACACAGTAACTTAAAGACAACTCCTACTAAAAACGATGTGTTTTCTGAAGGGATTACTTTAGGGTTAGGGAAAATGAATTTGGTAGACGTGGGTATTGTAAGTCCAAAAATCTTAAAAGAATTTGGGATAAAGCAACCTGTATTCTATGCAGATTTTAATTGGGATACCATTTTAAAAGTATCTCAAAACAATAAAATGAAAGTAAGTCCTTTACCAAAATATCCATTGGTAAAAAGAGATTTAGCCTTATTGTTAAATAACGAGGTAGCATTTAAAGATTTGTACAATGCAGCTTTCCAATCGGAAAAGAAGTTGTTAAAAGACGTAGATTTGTTTGATGTGTACGAGGGAGACAAGTTGCCTAAGGGTAAAAAGTCTTATGCATTGAGTTTTGTGTTACAAGATGAAAACAAAACGTTAGAAGACAAACAAATAGAAAAGATAATGAGTAAGCTTCAAGGTTCGTTCGAAAAACAGTTTGAAGCATCCTTAAGATAAATTAAAAAGCCTTTACTATTTTGTAAAGGCTTTTTTTATAACCGGATTCTTGCCAATAGAATCCAAATAAAGTTCGTAAATTTGCACAAATTTTAAGCAGGGCATATGAGTTTATACAAGTCAATTATTCGTCCAATCTTTTTTCAATACGACCCTGAAAAAGTTCACTATTTTGTTTTCGATACTGTAAAAGCATTGTCTAAAATACCCGGAGTTCCTGCGTTAACTAGAGCTTTTTACAAAGTGAATCATCCTAAGCTTCGCAGAGAGTTGTTTGGAATTAATTTTGAAAATCCGGTAGGTTTAGCAGCTGGGTTTGATAAAAATGCTGTACTGTTTAATGAGTTAGCAGATTATGGTTTTGGGTTTATAGAAATAGGTACTGTTACTCCTAAAGGACAAGAAGGAAATCCTAAAAAGCGTTTGTTTCGTTTAAAGGAAGATGCAGGTATTATCAATAGGATGGGGTTTAATAATCTTGGAGTTACAGAGATTGTTAAAAACTTAAGAAATAACAAAGGAAAAGTAATCATTGGAGGAAATATTGGGAAAAACACCAACATTCCAACAGAGCAATATACGCAAGACTATTGCGAGGTGTTTGAAGAGTTACATCCACATGTAGATTACTTTGTACTAAATGTAAGTTGTCCTAACGTAAGCAGCCACGCTAAATTAGAAGACAAAGATTACTTGTTAGAGTTGGTAGCTGCAGTGCAGAAAATTAACAACACTAAGAAAGAGCAAAGACCTATTTTATTAAAAATAGCTCCAGACTTAAATCACAATCAGTTAGATGAGATTATAGAGTTGGTTGCAGAGACTAAGTTAGATGGGGTTATTGCATCTAATACCTCTGTAAACAGAGAAGGTTTAAAGGCTACAGAAGAACAATTAGCAGCTATTGGAAACGGAGGATTAAGTGGAAAGCCTATTAAAGATAGAAGTACGGCAGTTGTAAAATACTTAGCAGAAAAGTCTAACAAAGCATTTCCTATTATAGGAGTAGGAGGTATTCATTCTGCAGAAGATGCTTTAGAGAAAATAAAAGCTGGTGCCGATTTGGTACAGGTATATACTGGATTTATATACGAAGGCCCATCGTTAGTTAAGAAAATTAATAAAGCGATTTTAAAGACTTTATAAAATGACACCAGAGCCAACTTATTCATTTATTGTTCCTGTGTATAACAGACCGCAGGAAATTGATGAGTTGTTATATAGTTTAACAAAGCAAGAGTTTCATAAACCTTTTGAAATTGTAATTGTAGAAGATGGTTCGGATTTTCCGGCTAAAGAAGTTGTAGATACCTATCAAGATCGTTTAGATATACAATATTTTGTTACCCAAAATGAAGGAGCGGGAATGGCTCGTAATTTTGGAATGACACATGCGGATGGAAAGTATTTTATCATTCTAGATTCGGATGTTTTGGTACCAAGTAATTACTTAAAAAGAGTACACAAAGCATTAAAAGAAAATTATACCGATGCTTTTGGAGGACCCGATGCAGCACATCCTACTTTTACCAATCTTCAAAAAGCAATTAATTTTTCTATGACCTCTGTAATGACAACTGGAGGAATAAGAGGGAAGAAAAAGAGTGTGGGTAAGTTTCAGCCCAGAAGCTTTAATTTTGGAATCTCTAGAAAAGCTTTTGAAAAGACAGGAGGTTTTTCTGAGATGAAATATGGAGAAGATATTGATTTAACATTCCGTTTGTGGAATCATGGTTTTGAAACTCAATTGATAGAAAAAGCATTTGTATTCCATAAAAGAAGAACCAGTTTAGATGCCTTCTTTCAACAAACACATAAGTTTGGAACAGCAAGACCTATTCTAAATAAAAAGTACCCAGGTACAGCTAAAATTACCTATTGGTTTCCAAGTGTTTTTATTCTTGGTTTTATTAGCGCTTCTATTTTATTTATGGCAGGGTATTGGCAGTTAATTATAGCCTATTATCTGTATTTTACACTATTGTTGATGAATGCACTTTTAGTGACTAAAAATGCCGCAGTAGCTTTTTTAACGATTATTACCACTTTAATACAAATGGCTGGCTATGGTTTTGGTTTTCTAAAGAGCCAGTTTGGAGTGAAGGGTTAAATATGGATTAAAAATTAATCATTTACCATTGATAATTATCCCAGTATTTTAGTCTCAAAACCATCAATACTTTGGGTGTTTTTTTCTTCCCAATAATTCTCAATTTTCTCTTGGCCTTGTTTTTCTGCCCAGTCTTTCAATACGGTTCTATCTTCTTTAAAATCCATAAATGGGACAGCAAATCCACAAGAACTTTGTACCAAGTCTATATCCATAACAATAACTTGTCTAGATCCTGCTGTGGTTGGAAATAAAGAAATATACTCTTGGTATTCTACATCTCTTGGGTGGTATATTTTAGCGGTTCCATAGAGCCTTAAAATAAGAGGCTTTCCCTCAAAAGCACAGAACATAATCGTCATTCGGTTACTTTTTAACAAGTGAGCAGCAGTTTCATTTCCACTACCTGTTAAGTTTAACCAAACTATTTTGTTAGCATCTATCACCCTAAAAGAGTCCATTCCTTTAGGAGATACATTTACATTACCTGTGGCTGCTGCAGTACCTACAAAAAAGATAGGTTGTTTTTTTATGAATTCTTGATGTTCTTGTCCTATTTCAGCATATTTTTTTCCCATAGTTGTAATTTCTATTTACAATAATAAAGCTACTATAAATTTCCTAAGCTTTAATAGTTAATTATGTTATAACTGTTTTAAAGTAACTTTAAAGATGTTGTTTTTTTTCTCAAATGATTTTTAACAGGTAAAAGAATGCTGTTTAAGTTTTTTGATTTAACAAATGATTAGTAAGTTTGTTTTTTATTAACCCCCAGTTCTAAAATATTTTTAGTATCTTAAAGAGAAAAAATTATGAGAGAAAAAATGACCTATTTTATTCTTATCCCCGCGTATCGTGGAGTAGAATTCGTATTTAACAGTTTCGGAACATTGATTAAGTCCTTTTCTGGCATGAGTGCTAAAGGAAAACAATAGAAAAAAAGAAAAGCATGTTATTAAAAATAACATGCTTTTCTTTTTTATTTTTCAAACAACACCACACTTTCTATGTGTGAAGTATGTGGAAACTGATCTACCAAACTCATTTTAGAAATTTTATAACCAGCATTCATTAGCGTTTCTGTATCTCTAGCCTGTGTGGCTGGGTTACAAGAAACATAGACCATTCTACTGGCACCTAGTTGAATTACTTTGTTCAAGGTTTTAGGAGCAATTCCTGCTCTTGGAGGATCTAAAACAATGGTTTCAATTTTTCCTTTGTATTGTGGGTATTGTAGTAGAAATTTTCCAACATCAGCAGCGTAGAAATCTACCCCTTTAATATTGTTTCTTTCTGCATTCTTTTTAGCATCAACAATAGCTTCTTCTACAATGTCAACTCCAATAATCTTGGTATCGGTAGTTTTAGATGCTAAAATTTGACCAATAGTTCCTGTTCCGCAGAACAAGTCCATTACAATTTTACCGTTTACAGTTTCTGCTTTTTCTAAAGCATAGTCTATTACTTTGGTGTATAACTTTTCTGCAGACTTAGGGTTGGTTTGAAAGAAACTTTTCATAGAAATTTCAAAGTTCAAACCAAGAAGGTTTTCTACAATAAAATCTTCTCCAAAAACAATTCTTTCATTCCCCGTAACAGCAAGTGTTCTGTCTCCAATTTCGTCGTTTGTAGTGTGGATTAGTCCTGCCAAACGACCGCCAAACAATTCTTTTAACAAGGCAACAAAACCGTCCATATCGAAGTGAGAAATTAGGGGACTGGTAGTTACCAAATTGCATAGGATTTGGTTGGTTTTATAAGATTTACGAACTACAAAATAACGAAAGAATCCTTTCTTTTGTGGTGCGTGCCATGCTTCTAAGCCAGAGGCAATACAAAACTCACGAATTACTTTTAAGTTGTCTTCTATTTTGGGATCAAATAAACCAGAGTCTTTGTCTAAGTTTTCTGTACACCACCAAGTTCCTCGTTTTTTAAAACCTAGAGCAAACTCATCAACATCTGTTTTTTGTTCAAAGTCATAACGAATGGCAGAAAAACCATATTCCATTTTGTTTCTGTAATGGAAAGCTTCTGGTGAACTAATAAATTCATCAAATAAATCTTCTATGTTTTCAACTTTCCCAATACGCTTAAACAATTCAAGTGTACTGTCTTTTTTGTATTCGTGTTGAATGTCAATAGGTAATTTAATATATGGAGCTCCAGGAATAATTTGGTAAGGCACCTCAACTTCTTGTTCAGAAGGTTCTAAAACTTCAAACAACTTAGCTTCTGCATAGCGTTTGCTCGTCTTTTTAATTTGTGCTTTTACAGTTTGTCCCGGTAGTGTATTGGGAACAAAAACCACAAACTCACCTTCTTCATTTCTAATTCGTCCTATACCTTTTCCTCCAAAGGCATAATCTTCTATTGTAATAGAGATAATTTCTCCTCTTTTTACAAACTTATTTCGTTCTCTTCTTGGCATGCCGCAAATGTACTTCTAAGTTTTTAAAGTTTAAAAGTTGCAGGTTGAAAGTTTTTTAAGAATTAGATTATTGAGGTCTCAGTACTAGTATCTAACTACTAATTCATAAAAACGATGTAAGCATTTAAAGAAGTAGCAATGAGCAACCAAATAAAATAGGGAGCTATCCAAAAAGAATTAAATTTAAGCGTTTTTAAGTTCTTAAATAAGAATAAAGAGACAACAAGACTTAACACTATAATAACCAACAACCCCAGTGTTGTTTGGTTAAGTGTGAAGAAAATAGGATTCCAACTGGTGTTTAAAATCCATTGAATAGCATAGAGTGACAGAATTCCTTTTAAGCCTGTAGCTACTTTTGTTAGTTTGGCCATGTAAACAGCAAAACAAATCATAATAGTGCTCCATGCAACTCCAAACATCCACCCAGGAGGTGTCCAAGGGGCTTTGTTAATGTTTTGGTACCAACCAGAGGCTACACCTGCTTTGGTTGATAAACTTCCAATCCAAAGGGCTAAAAAATTAAGAGCAAGGAATATTAGGAACTTTTTGAACATACACTATTCTTTGGGTATTATTTTATTGGTCAATAATAAATAATCCAGATAGTTCGTGATCAATTTGTTTTGACTACTTAGTAATTTTAACTCAGACTCAATTAACTTCTCTTGTCTTTTGTTGATTAAAAAGAGTGAACTCTCTCCAAATTCAAATCGTTGTTCTTCTGCTTTAAGAAGTCTAGCATATCCATCTACATTTTTCTCTAAAAAGAAAATTTGTTTAATTAAAGCTTCCTGATTTTGCTGGTTGGCTACTAACTTATTTTTTACTTCAGTCTTTTTGTAGGCAATATCATACTCAACATCGTTAATCTTATATTTACCTTCTCTTACTTTTCCTATTCCTTGTCTAAAAAGGATAGGGAAAGATAATTTTGCTCCCCATTTGTAGTCATTTGCATTAAAGGCAGGACGGAGACTTTCTTTTGTAGTTTCAAAAAGAGGGTTGTATTTTACCTTTAACTTAGGCTTTAATTTTTCTTTGTTTAATCGTTGTTTGATTTCTAATTGTTCTTTTTTTGCAACCTTTTCAGCAATAATTGGAAGTTTTTCCAAATCATCTTTATATTCCATCAATTCATTTTGAGGAATGGCACTTCTCTCTGGTCTAATAGTTTCTTTTAGTAGAATAGGTTGGTTTTTGTACCACATGTGGTTTTCTACCTTTAATTTTTTCTCTAGTAAAAGCTGTTTGTATTTTTCTAAGTTGATTAGGTTGTTTTGCAAATATACTCTTGCTTCTAAGGTGTCTATGGATGTTTTTTCCCCGCTTTCCAAAGATCTTTTGGTGTTATGTAGGTAAAGATAGCTCAGTTTTATGTTGTTTTGTAAAAACTCATAAGTTAAGGTGTACTGTTGCCAATCAGCATAGGCTTTAGAAGCTTTGTAAACGAGTTCGTTTAGCAATTGCATTTGTTGATTTTTAGCAATCTTTTGATACACTTTAGCTGCTTTTAAATCTGTTCTCCTTTGGTTTACTAGTAAACCTTGTAATAGATCTACTTCTACACCAGCATTCCATAAACCTCTGTATGTAGTTTTATTTTCTGGGTTTAAAAATTTTCCATTGTTGTTGCTAAAGCCCCCTACAACGTTCACTCCAATAGGAGTGGGTATGGTAATTTTGTTTTCAAAAATACTATAGTACTCCTTACCTTGAAAGTCTTTCTGATCTACGCTAGAAGTCAACACAGGGTCAAAACTACCTTTTGCATTTAATAGTTTTGCTTTGGCAACTCTTTCACGCAAATTGGCACTTTTAGCCAAAGGATGATGGTTTATTACGTTCGAAATAAACTCCTCGTAGCTTAATGTGTTTTCTTTGTCTTGGGCATGTATGCCAAGTGCAGATAGAAATACAACTATGTATGAAATGATTTTTTTTGTCATTATTTCACCGATTTAAGAGGTGCCTTTTGTTTTACTTCTTCGTCTTTCTTTTTATCTACATTTTCACCTTCTCCTTCTCTGTAGAAGTCTGCTGGGAAACCGTTTAAATTACGCCACAATTCGTAGTAAATAGGTACATCTTTTAATAAAATAAAAGTATAAGTTCCTGTTCCTATTCTTAAATCTTTTGGCCATTCTTTGTAAGAACTGTCTGGAGCTATTAAGACTCTATATTTTCCGTTTTTACTAATGTTTTGATCAATTGCAAAAATTTTACCTGAGAAAATTCCTGTAGATTTTTCTGGCCATCCACTAATTACAATTGCAGGCCAACCATCGAACCTTAACCTACAGTGATCGTTAATTTTTAATAAAGGTAAATCTTGTGGTTTTACATACACTTCTACTGCCAAATCGTAAGTAGAAGGCATAATGGTTAAGATATCTGTACCTTCTTTAATTAACTGCCCTGTACCTTTCTTTATGGTTTTGGTTATATAACCATTGGTAGGAGAGGTAATGTGATATAGGTTTTGTCGTTGTTGATAATTACTTAACTTATTTCTTAATTTAGACGTGTTAGACTGTGCTTCTAACTTAGAAGACAATGCACTTTGAATGTCAGAATTACTTTTAGCAATCTTTTGATTGTAGTCCTGAATAATAGAAGAAAATTCTATTTCTAAGTTGATCAACCCGTTTTTTTGATTTTCTAATTTGTTTTCTTGCGATAAGTACTTTGCATAATTCTCCTGATTCTTTAATTCTTTCTCTTGCAAGTCAGACAAAGATTTTAAGCCTTGCTTGTAAAGCTCTTGGGTACGCTTAAGCTGGTTGATTGATATTTTGTATTTTATTTCATACGCGTTTAAATCAATACTATCAATCTTAATTTTGTTCTTAGTTTGAAGTATTTTGTTTTTTACTTGCGCTAATTTTAATTCTTTACTTTGTCTAATAGATGAAAGCTGCTCTTTTAAAGCGATAATTTTATCTTCGTAAGAAGTAATACTTCCCGATTTAGCATCTACTTGCTCTTGAGTTCTTAGAACCAAATTAGGATCGAAGTAATCGTTTTTTACTTCGGAAATATATACTAAAGTGTCTCCTTTTTTAACATAATTACCTTCTCTTACATACCACTTTTCTAATCTACCCGAAATGATAGATTGTAAGGCTTGAGGTCTTTGTTCTGGAAGTAAAGTAGTTACATAACCTTTACCTTGTATGTTTTGTGTCCAAGGAACAAATAGTACAAATAATACCAATAACACTAAGAATATACCGTAGTAAATTCTTCTTTTGCTATCATCTTTTCCTTTAAAATGACCGCTAGTCTTAAAACTACTTAGCTTAACTAAATGACTAATTGAATTTTCAGAAATATTTAACATTGCTTATAGTTTAATAATTTTACTACATTGTTGATCCCAGTAGTGGTAATCTGCAATTATAATAGCTGTCCAACTTCTTTCTGGCGACATAATATAATCGATTATAGATTTTTTCTCTTCTCCATCTATAAAGTGTAGTGGGTCTTCTAGAAGTAACAAAGAAGGGTTTCCTATGAGTGCTCTGGAAAGAATAATTTTTTGAATAATGCTTCTTGCAATTCTTCTTCCTTGAGGGTCTAGTAATGTTTGCAGCCCTTCTGGTAACGCTTTTATGTATTCGGTTAAACTTAAAATGTCTAAAATTTCATCTAAGTTTTCTTTACTAATGTCTTTGTTTAGCACAATGTTTTCTTCTATTGTACCTTCAAAAATTCCAGAAGTAGGAACAGTAAAAGAAACTTTTTCGTAGAAATTTTCTAATTTGTAATAACTATCAGGTCTATTGTTATAGAGTAATTTACCATCAGACGGAGGTGTTATTCTAGCAATTACATTTAGTAACGTTGTTTTTCCTGAACCGGATTTTCCTCTTAGCAATACTTTAGATTTGGCAGGAATGCTAAATGATATTTTGTCTAAGGTATAATCTTCTGCTCCCGGATATTTAAATGATAAATCTTTTAATTCAATACTAACTCCTTCAGATGCATCTAAATTTGCTTTACCAGTACACTTGTCTAAGCTTAAATCTGTAACAAAACCTATTTTGTCTAGTGCAGTTAACACATCGTAAATTGTTTCTACCACCTTCATTATTTTCTCTACAGAGTTTATAATTAAAATGATAATAATTTCAGAAGCAACAAACTGTCCAATATTCATCTGTTGGTTAAATACCAAGAAACCTCCAAGAATTAATAAACTGGCAGCTACCCAAACTTTAAAACCAACAAAGAGTTTAAACTGTTGAATTAAAATTTTAAAGTGACTTTCTCTACTTTCTAAGTAGTTTAGGTTAATGTCGTCTGTTTTGTTTAAGTGTAGGTTTTTCTGACTATGAATTTTAAAGGTTTTAGTATTGTTCGCAATTTCCTCTATCCAGTGAGCCAAACTGTATTTGTATTTACTTTCTGTAATACTTGTAGCCAAACCTTTAGGTCCCGTAATTCTAAAAATTAGAAATATGATTAAAAATAAACTCAGCCCTAAAATAATAAAAGAGCTACTGTAGAATGTTAATAATACCAGACCAAAAATAATTTGAAAAGCTGCTAAGGAGAAGTCTATCAATATTTTTGGAAGCCCTTTTTGGATGGTCAATACATCAAAAAAACGGTTTACCATTTCTGGTACATGTATCTTATCAAAATTTAGTTGTTTTATCTTAGGAATACGGTAGGCAAATTCAAATGCAGATCTTGCAAAAATATCTTGTTGAATATCTTCTACAATTCTCATTTGATTGATTTGAACTTTACCGTTAATAGCAATACCAACGAGTACAAAGGAAACTAATACTACCCAAGAGGTTGTTAATTCTCCTGTTTGTAAATAGTTGATAATTGCTTGTATTCCAAGAGGTAAAGACAAGTTTACCAATCCGCTAACAATAGCATAGTAGTAAATTAGCCTTATCTTCTTTTTGTATTGTCTAATTAGAGTCCAAAAACGGACTAGTGGTGATGTTTCTGTAGCCATAGATGCTTTGTTGTTAGCAAACACTTAAAAAATAAAAATATAAAAAACCTATCAATAATTAGGCCGAAAAGCTTTGTATAATACTGTAATAAAATGGAATTCCTATAATAACATTTACGGGAAATGTAAGTCCCAGTGCCATAG
Source organism: Wenyingzhuangia sp. IMCC45574 (assembly GCF_054182685.1). Classification (NCBI taxonomy): domain Bacteria; kingdom Pseudomonadati; phylum Bacteroidota; class Flavobacteriia; order Flavobacteriales; family Flavobacteriaceae; genus Wenyingzhuangia; species Wenyingzhuangia sp. IMCC45574. The sequence goes on from NZ_CM135169.1 coordinate 3,592,148, forward strand.
GTAAGTAAAGTCCAGGGTTTGCGTTAGGGACACTTTCCTTCATAACGGCTGGAACGGCTATATAAGAGGCACTACTTCCTAATATAGCGAATAATAATTGATTTCCAGGGTTGTCTGTAATATAAAAACTGATGAATAATGTGATTAAACCGTGTACAAATGGCATTAACAATGAGAACACAAAGGGTTGAATTCCATTCTGAATTAAACTCTTAATGTGTTTTCCACTTTTAATACCCATATCTAGCAGAAAAACTGCCAAGAAACCTTTAAAAATATCTGTTGTAAAAGGTTCAATATCTGCGGCTTGTTTACTAGTAGCCATAGCTCCAATAATTAAACTACCTACTATTAAAAGCACACTACCATTGGTAACAGAGTGTAATACAATCTTTTTAAAATTGCTTTTCTCTTCTTTAGTTTTCTTAAAAATGTTAATCAGCGAAATTCCCACAATAATAGATGGTGCTTCCATAATTGCCATAATGGCAATCATATAGCCACTAAAACTTACCATTTCAAAATCTAGGAAAGAACAGGCGGTTACAAAAGTTACAGCACTTACAGAGCCATAAGAAGCAGCTATTGCTCCTGCGTTGTCTGCTCCTAATTTTTTTCTTAATAAAAAGAATGAAGTAATTGGTATTAGTAAGGCCAATCCTAGCGCTAAGATTACACTGTAGAGTACTTCGTAATTTAAGCCACTGTGAGACAATTCTTGTCCTCCTTTAAATCCTATAGATAATAAAAGATACATTGAAATGAATTTAGAACTCTGACTAGGTATTTCTAAATCACTTTTTATTTGCACGGCAATGATCCCTAGAATAAAGAATAATAGAGACGGATTTGTAATGTTTTCTAGAATAAGTTGATAATTCATAATTTGATTTTTAGAGGAAACACTTTTAGCGATTTAATGTTATCCGAATCTTTTGTTTAAATTAGATTGTAAATGATTTTTTGACTTTTGTTTTGTTTTAAATTGAAATAGCTGAGCTTTAATTGTTAGCGCAAAATTAACACGAAATATGTATTAATTTTTATTTAATGTTTTTATATTTGATATAAATATTTACTTATGAATTATACTTTACACCAATTGAAAGTTTTTTTAAAAGTTGTTGAACTTAAGAGTATAAGTAAAGCGGCTGTTGAATTACATTTAACGCAACCTGCAGTTTCCATTCAGGTAAAAAAATTACAAGATCAATTTGAGGTTCCTTTAACCGAGGTGATTGGTAAACAGCTACATATAACCGACTTTGGTAAGATATTATCTGTAAAGTGTAAAAAAATTATAGAAGTAGCCGATGAGATTAAGAGTACAGTGTCTCAATACAAAGGTTTGCTTACAGGTAAATTAAAAATTTCAGTAGTTTCTACAGGTAAATATGTAATTCCTTACATGATAAAATCGTTTATGGATATGTATCCTGGTATTGATATTTCTATAGACGTGTCTAATAAAACGAGTGTAATTAAACACTTACAGAGCAATACTACAGATTTTGCTTTGGTATCTGTTATTCCAGATGGATTGAAACTAAAGAGAATTGAGTTGATGGAAAACAAGCTCTATTTTGTGAGTAAGAATTCTGCTGAGAATGAAAATATTATAAAGAAGCCTAAAGACTTAGAAAAGGTAAATTTATTGTTTAGAGAAGAGGGATCGGCAACCAGGGCTGCTATGGAAGACTATTTAAAGCGACATAAGATTCAGGTGCTAAATTCAATGGAATTAGTTTCTAACGAGGCAATAAGACAGGCAATTTATGCAGATGTAGGTTTTTCTTTAATGCCTATTATTGGGTTAAAAGGTGGCTTAACTACAAAGGAAGTTAAGATTCACGAGCTAGATGATCTACCAATCATCACCAAATGGAATTTGGTGTATTTGGAAGAAAAAAAATTAACTCCAGCTCATGAAGCTTTTGTAAAGCACTTAATCGAAAAGAAAGACGAATTGATTTCTAAAAACTTTGATTGGTCTTTGGCTTATTGATTGAACATTTTTTCTACAATCTCAAATCGATATTTAAATATTTGATTTAGTTTTTTCTTGATAAATAAAGAATTTGCCACTGCTCCTAATATGCCAAAAGGAGGCTGATAGGTAACAATATCTTTCATGATGACACCGTTTTCGGTTTCTTCTAGAATGTGCTGATGGTGCCATATATTATAAGGACCAACTCTTTGTTCGTCTACAAAATAATGTCTATCTCTTACATGTGTAATTTCGGTTACCCATGTAGTTGGAATACTTAAAACAGGTTTTACAATATAACTAATAATCATTCCCTGGTACATAGGTTCGTCCCCGTTGTCAGAGGTAATATCGAATCCCATAAATTTTGGGGTGATTTCTTTTAAGTTTTTAGGAGATGATATAAAATCCCAAACAGTGTCTAAATCTGCTTTTATAAATTGTTCTCTTTTTAGTTGATAAAAGGCCATGTGTTTTATTTTTTTATTAAGCTGTTTTTTGCCCTCCTCGTAATTCTTGAAGTTTGGTTGCAATTTGCTCTGCTTCATACATTTTTTCGTCGCTTTTAGTTCTGTTTACAGAGGAGAGTTCAAAAGCTTCTTTTAATATTTTTTTATGTTCTTTTTCTAACTTTTCTAATGGAGATTTTTTCTTAAATAGTGAAAACATATGCTTATACTTTTAACGTTGACATTCCTCCGTCTACATGCATTACTTGTCCTGTAATCCAAGAAGCTTTAGAGGAGATTAAAAAACAAACCATTGCTGCTAAATCTTCTGGTTGCCCTACTTTTTTTAATGGATGCCTTTGTGCGTTTGCTTCTATTTTGGCATCGTTACTTAATAATTTTTTAGCTAAAGGGGTTTGTGTTATAGAAGGTGCCACGCAGTTGACTCTAATTGTGGGGGAGAGTTCTGCAGCCAAACTGCGTGTCAATCCTTCAATAGCTCCTTTAGAGCAGGCTACCTGAGTATGAAAATTATACCCTTGTTGCACTGCTACTGTAGAAAAGAGCACAATACTAGGTTGAATCCCAGCTTTTAATTTTTTTAAACAAAATTGTATCACCTTTATCGCTCCAACAACTTGCAGGTTATAGTCTGTTAGAAAATCGGCAGGTTTAATTCTGGCAAAAGGAAATAGGTTTATACTACCAGGACAATACACCAAACCATCTATGGCATCGGGTACAAACTCTAAATTCAATTCGTCCTGTGTTACGTCCAAAGGAAAGTAACTAACATTTTCTTGATCTTCTGGAGGTGTTGTATTATAGGTTCCAATAACCTTGTTTCCTTCAGAAGCTAATATTTTTGTGGTTGCTTTTCCAATTCCAGAAGAAGCACCTATTACTAAATAGGTTTTCATATTTTTCTTATCGTTTTGATATTTTATTTCCTGTAATCTGTCTTTGCAAGGAACATTTAAAGGTTCCTTTAGCGAATGTTCTCTTTTTTAAATGCTTAGTAGCTCTTCCTTGTACCCTTTTTCGCCACATTCTAAAGCTAGAAGCTTTCATCTCCTTTCTCATCAACTCAATTACTGCTTGCTCTTTTAATCCAAATTGGTATTCAATTGCTTCAAAAGGAGTTCTGTCTTCCCAAGCCATTTCTATAATTCTATCTATTTTATTTTCTGATAAATCCATTGCAGGGTTTTTATAAGGGGGATAGAGATTCGTTTCTAATTGTTAAAATTCTATTTATAAAAGAGATGTTGCTTTTGTATCTCTGGTCTTTTCTTAATTTGATAAAATTTCCATTGGCGTGAATACTAAACAAATCGCTATCAAAAAAAGACAATTGATAATAGGGTATAGGCCAAGAGTATCTGTCTAAAGATTGATTTAGATGTACTAAGATCCCCTTGGGCCTTAACTCTATATTTACATACTTAAGATCTTTTAAATCATTGAGGAATTCGTAGTACTTAGGACTTACTTGGGATAAAATCATTTTAGAAGAACCAATTCTTCCCATCCTAATTCTTTGCATAAAAGAAAAAGGAGTACCAACAATACGGTTGATTTCATCTCTGATTTTGTCATTTTTATAGCTCGTCTTATACAGCATCATTCAATGGCTTTGGTTCAATTACATGTTTTTCTATAATTCTTTCGTTTTCTTCCATTACCAATGGGTCATTTTTCATTTCCCATAGAATTTTTGTAGCCCTTTTTCTATTTTGCTTTAAATCTATAATAGGCATAGGGTAATCTATTCCCAATTTCATGTTGTACAGCCCTTGTTCTAAAGGTGACATTAGGTAAGGTTCGTGTATGTGTTTGTTTTGTAAATGTGCCAACTCTGGAACCCATTTTCTAATAAAATCAGCATTGGTATCGTGCTCGTATCCATTTTTAACCGGATTGTATATTCGCAAAGTATTTACACCTGTTTCGCCAGCTTGCATTTGTACTTGGGCAAAGTGAATTCCGGGTTCAAAATCTATAAACATTTTAGATAAATACACAGCACAGTCCTGCCATGGTTGCCATAACAAATGCGTAAAGAAAGAAACGATCATGGCACGCATTCTAAAATTTAAATAACCTGTTTCATTCAAACAACGCATAGAGGCATCAATCATAGGAATACCGGTATTACCTTCTTGCCAAGCAATTTGGTATTTCTGAGAAATGGCCTTTTTTAGTAATTGATAGCCTTTGTTTATACTAGAATCCTCCATGGTGTGTTCCATTTCGAATTTTTGAATGAAATGAGCTTGCCATTTTAAACGAGCGGTAAAAGCATCTAAATCTTTTTTGTTTTTACTAAGCGGACGTATTCCCTTGGCAGTTTTCCAAACTTGTCTTGTAGATAGGTTTCCCCATGCCAAATAAGGAGATAGTCTACTGCAAGATTCAGTGGCCTCTTTGGGTTTAGATATTCCTTTGTTGTAGTTAAGGTAACGATCTTTAAAAAAACTGTTTTCGTATTTTAAAGCTTCTGTAACACCTCCTCGCTGAATGCTGTTTTGATCTGGAGTTGCTAAATCTATTACTGTAAATTGTTTTTCTAGCTCTTCTATTTCGTGAATGGTCAATAGCTGATTCTTTGGGTTAAAAGGAATCAAAGGAGCATTCATATAATCTTTCCATTTGCCAATCCATCCTTTTCTGTTTTTAATACCTCTTAAAATTCCATTCCAAATATTTTCTTTCCATGTAATAAGGTTGTTATGACAATAGCGAGCTATTTTTTGGTCTCTATGATAGGTACACAATAGACCTGTTTCTTGATGCGAAAACAAATCTCTTATTACATAGTGTTGGTGTAGTTGGTTTAGAACAGCAGCTACTTCTGAATGTACTGCTAAAATCTTAGAGTTGTAAGGAATTAATAGTTGGTTTAAATCTGCTATAGATTCTTTAATAAAGTTCCAATGCCTTACATCGTAATGAGGATCTTTTATTAAAAAGTCTTCCATTACAAAAAGGAGTAATACTCTTTTTCCGGTGTTAACGGCATTAAAAATTGCTTCGTTGTCCTGTAGTCGTAAATCTCTTTTTAACCAAACCACAGCTAAAGGTTCTTTTGTGTACATAGGTTTAGATTTTGATTATGTTTTTTAGCATTCCGTTGAAAATGAAACCATGAAAAGGAAGTACAGCATACCAATACAAACGACCATACAAACCTTTAGGTCTAAAGATGGCTCTTTGGTATAATTTGTCTTGCAATACTTTAAATTCTAGCCAGGCCTCTCCAGGTAATTTCATTTCAGCGTAGAGTAATAATTTCTTTTCTTCTTTGTTGGCATATAGCACTCTCCAAAAGTCAATTACATCTCCTGTTTGTATTTTATCATCGTGGGTTCTCCCTCTTCTTAATCCAACTCCTCCGTATAACAGATCTATATAACCACGTATTTTCCATAGAATATTACCGTAGTACCAACCTGTATCTCCTCCAATAGACCATATTTTATCCATGGCTGTGTTTTCGTCTATTATTTTTGCATGTCTAATGTCTCTAAAGCAACCAAATTTTGGAGGATTGATGTGTTTACCAAAAGAGTCTGTTGCAATAGGGGAGTTTACTGCATCTTTCCAGCTAGATACAATTTCGTTTTGTTCTATTTTCTTAAAAGCACTTTTAACGGCTTCTTGGTAAGAAATAGGGACAATGTTAAGAATCTCGTTTATATCCGATGGTTTTGCAACTACCTCAACTTTCATACTATCTACTAAGCTTGTTGCTAGTGAATGCGTTGTGGTTGTAACAAAATAAAGCCAGTAAGACGAAAGCTTAGGTGTCATTACAGGAATGGTTACAATCCATCTTTTAAAGTTTCTTACTTTGGCAAATTGCAATAACATTTCTTTATAAGTCATAACCTCTGGTCCGCCTATATCAAAAGACTTGTTGTATAGTTTTGTTATTTTTATTGCCTTACTTAAAAACTGTATAACATCTACAATACCAATAGGCTGAGTTTTGGTGTTTAGCCATTTAGGAGTAACCATTACAGGTAGTTTCTCTACCAAATCACGTATAATTTCAAAAGAAGCACTACCGCTACCTACAATAATACCTGCTCTAAAAGTAGTTAGGTGGTAAGTTCCCTGACTAAGAATATCTTCCACTTTTTTTCTAGAACCTAAATGTTTAGATAGATTTTCATCATTTACAATTCCACTTAGGTAAATTACCTGTTCGCAGTTTGTTAAGTTTAGTTGATATCTAAAGTTATTGGCACAAATTTCTTCTAAAGTTTCAAAACCGTTTGCATCTGCAGACATAGAATGTATTAAGTAATAAGCTACATCTATATTGTTAGGAATGTTTTGTAAGGTTTCTGCTTTTAAGAAATCTACTTCTATAAAAGTTATGTTAGGACTATGTGTATATTCTTCGGGGGTTCTGTCTAAATCTCTTACACAGCAAACCAACTCGTGATTGTTTTGCAACAATACGGGGATTAATCTAAGTCCAATATATCCTGTGGTTCCTGTGATTAAGATTTTCATTTTTTTATTGCTTTATGCTGTAGGCTTTAGGCCATAAGCTTGTTTTTAAATTGTTGAAGCCTAAAGTTCATCGCTTAGAGCAGATAACTGCTTAGGTCTTTGATATGGTAAACGTTCTATTAAGTCGGTTTTTACATATCCATCCAAACCATTAATTCCAACGACTTCTCCTTTTGCTAAATCAACAAAACCGTCTTTGTGAATTAAGTCTTCTCTTACATATAGTTGTTGAATTTCTCCAATTACTAGAATGGTTCCATTTTCTTCTATTTTATACTCGTTTACGTATTTCATTAAGAGTTGCACAGGACTGTTTGCAACAAACGGAGTTGCACTTCCTGTTTTGTATTCCTCTTCCAAGTTGGTCACTTCAAACTCATTTACTTCAAACGGGTATTTAGCACTGGTATGGTGTGCATCTGTAATACTATTTTGGTGTATGTGATTTATAGAGTAATAACCATTCTCTTTGATATTGTCATAGGTGTTTCTTGCAACCGTAGTAGGTCTAAAAATCATACCTAACAATGGAGGAGCAGAGCCAAAGTGTACTACAGAACTAAATACAGATACATTTACAATGCCGCTGTTAGATATTGAACCTACTAAATTTGCAGACTTAATTCCGGTAACACTGTTTATTAAGTTGATTTTATAAAGATGCTCTAGCTCTTTTATTTCTTTGTTGCTAAATGTTTTCATGTATTAATACTTTAAATAGTTGTTAATAATGATGTCTTTTGCTTTTAAATCGTGCATTAAATTATAAAGCCCAAAAAAGGTTCTGTTTATGTATATAAAATGCTTAGATCCACGATTTCCATTCATGTTCTTTAACTCCTTGTTATCGTTAAATCGTTCGCTTAATTCTGCTATTTTTCCAAAGAATGTAGCATCCGAAAAATCGAAAACCTCCCCATGAAATGGTTGTGTAAATAAGCTTAGTAATTCGTGAAACAACGCTGTGAAATAAACAATCTCTTTATTATTATCGTTAGGAGTTAAGATCTCTAACTCGTACAATTTTTGCTGAAAAATATCTTTATTATCAATCACCTCTGGATTAGATAATTCAAAATAAGGAACATAAAATTCTTCGGGAATTTCTTTGGTACATCCAAAATCTAAGGCTACCAACTCATAGTTTTTAGAAATTAGAAAATTCCCTGGATGTGGGTCTGCATGTACCTTTTTTAAAGATCTAATCTGAAACATGTAAAAATCCCAAAAAGCTTGTCCTAGTTTTGTTCTAGTGGTTTCATCAATACTATCAATATTCAATTCAGACATATGTACTCCTTCCATCCAATCCATAGTTATTATTCTATCGGATGAGAGTTTAGGATAATAAGTTGGAAATTTTAAGTTGGGTATTTTTTTACAAGCTTCTGAGATTTCTATACTTTGTGCTACCTCGTGTATATAGTTGGTTTCTTCTATTAATTTATTTTCTACTTCTTTAAAATATTTGTCAGAACCTTCGCCTCTAATATTAAACATTTTAATAGCGATGGGTTTTACCAATGCCAAATCAGAACTAATACTTTGTGCCACTCCTGGATACTGTATTTTAACGGCCAATTTTTTTCCGTTTAAGGTTGCTTTGTGTACCTGTCCAATACTAGCAGCGTTTACAGAGTTTAAATCAAACGTATCGTATATTTGATTGGGGTTTTTACCAAAATATTTTCTAAAAGTTTTTAACACCAAAGCAGATGACAATGGTGGAACAGAGAACTGGGACAAAGAAAACTTATCTACATAAGCTTTAGGAAGGATGCTTTTTTCCATACTTAGCATTTGAGCAACCTTTAAAGCACTTCCTTTTAAATCTTTTAAACTATCATAAATATCAGCAGCATTAGACTTGTCTAAATTGTTTTTAGCTGCTGTGGCATCTCCAACGGTTTTTTCAACATTGTATTTAAGGTAGTTAATTCCAACCTTTGCTCCGGTGCTAATTAATTTAGAAGCCCGTTGTATTTTTCCTGTAGGTATACTGTCTAGTGTTTTCATAAGCTTATAAGGTTGGTTTTATTTTTTCTTTAAAAAAGAATTTTCCAAAGTCTATAATGTTTTTTAAAGGTGTTATGTCTAGTAAATCAAAACTTGCGTTTACAGATTTTTCTATAAAGATGTCTGTCTTTTCAAAACCAGCAGAAGTGTCCTCTATCCAAAACTTAAGAGTAAACAAGAGTTGGTTCCAAGCCATTTCTTCTATTCCTTTATTATTTAACTCATTTATTTTTTCTTTTTTAAAGTCTATTTTCTCAATATCTAATGCTTTAACAAATCCTTTAAAATGTGTTCTTAAAGGTTGTAGCATTTTAATTTTTTCTAAAATGTTTTTACTCTCTTTTAATGTTTGTATTACGTAGCTACGATTAGCTGTTAAAAGCTCAAAAAAGGTGTAATAGAAAACCAAAAGTTTGTTTTTTGCATCTAGGTGCTCAAAACTTTCGTCTTGTGAAATTAAATTGATGGTTTCTTTATAGAAAGTAGCATAGACATCCTGAGCAATACTTTCGAAAGAGTTGTAATGATCGTAGAATGTTTTTTCTTCGATGTTTAGTTCTTTAGAAAAACTATAAATGGATTTTGGTTGTGCTCCATGTTCTAGCACATATTCCATGTATTTTGACAAAATTTGTTGTTTGTTTATTTCTGTAGATTCCATAGTTGGCTGTTGTTTCTATTAAAATTACATCTAAACAAGGGGCGAATCAATTTTTACGAGACAAAAAAAGGAGGAGTATGTATGGTGTAAATGGTACTTTGTTTCCCTTGGTTTTATTGGGGCTGTACGGGATTTGTGATAAATAGGAAGCTGTTTTCAAAACTTTTGAAACAGCTAAAAATCCATTTTGTGGTTTTTGGGACTAGAAAGTTTCAGATGGGATGAATGGTTTCTATATTTTTTGCGGTTTAACGTTTATTTAACATTATCATGATTATTAGGTTATCTGAATAGGAGGGCTGGTTGACTATTTTTGTACCACCAATATAACTAACAGTTAATGAGAACTTTACTATTGTCAGCGTTGCTTTTAATTTCTACTCAGATATTTGCTGGTAAAACCAATCCTACTACAGATGGAGGAGATGGTGTAAATGAAGTTCCTAAAACTAATGTAGAAAGTTACTTTAAAAAAGAAAAGGTAGATTTTAAAGAGGTAAAAGACCTTTTTAGAAAGAATAAAAGGATAGATAGACTTTTCACACCAAAGGGTAAAAAGTCTATCAGAAAAAAATATACTATTGCTTAGTAGCTTTTATAACTGCTTCTGGAGCAAAGTTGCTTAAGTCTCCGTTGTGCTTTAAAATATCTCGAACAATACTAGAACTTATAAAAGAGGTATCTGCACTGGTTAACAAAAACACCGTGTCTATACCTGTTAATTTTCTATTGGTAATAGCAATGGCTTTTTCAAATTCAAAATCTGCTGGGTTACGTAAACCTCTTAGTAAAAAATCAGCATTCACTTCTTTACAGAATTCAGTAGTCAATCCAGAGTAAGTGGCAACAGTAATTTTTGGCTCGTCTTTAAAGGTTTCTTTAATAAAGTCTAAACGTTGTTCTAAAGAGAATCTATATTTTTTGGTATCGTTAATTCCAATAGCAATTACCAATTCATCAAACAAAGGCAAAGCACGTTCTATAACATTAGCATGACCAAGTGTTATAGGATCAAAAGAACCAGGGAAAACTGCTTTTTTCATAAGATTAGTTTGTTTTTAAAGCCATTTCTATGGCATTACTTAATAAATCAGTTAAAGGAATTCCTGCAGCTTTAGCCTGTTGTGGCAATAAACTTTCTGTGGTCATTCCTGGTACCGTATTCATTTCTAAAAAATACGGAATATCTTCAATAAAAATAAATTCAGATCTAGAAAAACCACTCATATTTAATGCTTTATATGCTTTGGTAGCTTCTGTATGCAAATTTTCTAATTGTTTTTTAGAGATTCTCGCTGGTGTTATTTCTTTAGATTTTCCTTCGTATTTTGCTTCATAGTCAAAGAAATCGTTCTCCGATACAATTTCGGTTGCAGGCAAAGGGATAATTTTATTTTGATAGTTGATAACACCAATAGATACTTCTGTACCATCTAAGAAGGCCTCAATTAAAATTTCGGTGTCCTCTGCAAAGGCTTTTTCAAAAGCTTTGTCAAAATCGTCTATGGTATTTACTTTAGAGATTCCAAAACTAGATCCTGCGTTGTTTGGTTTTACAAAACAAGGCAATCCTAATTCAGTAACAATAAAAGCTGTATCTATAGCCTCTCCTTTGTTAAAATACAAAGATTTAGCGGTGTTAATTCCGTGTTTACGTAACACGCTTAAACAATCTCTTTTGTTAAAGGTAAGTCCCATTTGGTACGATGGAGCAGAGGTATGAGGAATATCCAACATTTCAAAATATCCTAATAACTTTCCATCTTCTCCAGGAGTTCCGTGTATCACATTAAATACACAGTCAAAAGCTATTTTCTCTTGATGGATGGTTACAGAAAAATCGTTTTTATCGATTGGGAATTCTTTGTCATTTTCATCTAGGACAATCCATTTTTCTTTAGTGATAATTACTCTGTACGGATTGTATTTGTTTGTGTCAATATGATTAAAGACAACATTTCCACTAATAATAGAAATTCCATACTCGCTAGAGTAACCTCCCATTATTACAGCAATATTTAGCTTCATAAATACGTTAAATTTGGAGGCTAAAAATATTAAATATTAAATCAAAACCCTAGATGTAGGTTTTATATCTTTGCAAAAAAAGTTTTTGGAATGAAGCTATTACGTTTTTTAGGAAGTAAAATTTTTTGGATTAACACTGCCATCATTATTGTTTTAACATTAGGTGTAAGTATTGGAGTGGGGACTTATTTAGATACGTACACACATCAGGATCAAAAAATTGAAGTTCCAGAGTTAAGAGGACTCACCACCGATGAGGTTAAAGTAGTATTAGAAGATTTAAAATTAAGGTACGAAGTTTTAGAAACAGGATCGTATCAGCCTGAAATACCTAAAGGAGCCGTGTTAGAACAAAATCCTGCTGCAGGGCAAATTGTAAAAGAAAAAAGGAAAATATACATTACTACCAATCCACAAGGTTATGCCTTAAGTTCTATACCAGAGTTTTATGGAAAAACTAAAAAAGAAATAGAACAAATTATTATAAATAGTGGTTTTGTAATAGGAGAGTACGAAGAAGTAGAAGATATTGGAACTGTAATTAGAGGTTTAAAATACAAAGGAGAAGATTTAAACATAGGTGATAAATTACCTAAAACGTCGGTTATAGATATTGTAATAGGAAACGGAATGAGGAGTCAGATACCTGTAGTAACTGATTCTATTATTCCTGTGACAGATAATATATAAATTGGAATATGAGTGATTTTAATGTAGCAGAGGAGAATTTTGAGCATTATAAATTTGTTGCAGAACAAGGGCAGCAACCTTTACGTGTTGATAAGTTTTTAATGAATTTTATTATGAATGTTACCCGTAATAAAGTTCAACAAGCGGTTAAAGATGGTAATGTTTTGGTAAATGATGAGGTGGTTAAATCGAATCATAAAGTTAAGGCAGGAGATGTTGTAAAAGTTGTTTTTGAGTATGCTCCAAGAGAAACCGAAATTTTACCAGAAGATATTCCTTTAGATATAGTGCACGAGGATGATGATGTTATTGTATTAAATAAACCTGCCGGAATGGTAGTACATCCAGGTCATGGAAATTATACAGGAACTTTGGTAAATGCTTTAATGCACCATTTTAAAAATTTACCAGAAAACGCTGATGGTAGACCAGGCTTGGTACACAGAATAGATAAAGATACTAGTGGTTTATTGGTAGTGGCAAAGACAGAACATGCGTTGGCTCATTTATCACAACAATTTAAAGAGAAAACTTCAGAGCGATTGTATTATGCTTTGGTTTGGGGTAATATTCAAGAAGACGAAGGTACTATAGAAGGACATATAGGAAGACATTTAAAGAACCGTTTAATGCAAGACGTGTTTCCTGAAGGAGATTTTGGAAAAGCTGCAGTTACACATTTTAAAGTGTTAGAGCGTTTTATGTATGTTACTTTGGTACAGTGCGAATTGGAGACAGGTAGAACACACCAAATTAGAGCTCATTTTAAACACATTGGTCATACCTTATTTAATGATGAGCGTTATGGAGGAAATGCGGTTTTAAAAGGGACTACTTATACTAAATACAAGCAGTTTGTAGACAATTGTTTTAAGTTGATTCCAAGACAAGCTTTACATGCTAAAACACTCGGTTTTGAACACCCTACATCTGGAGAGTTTTTACGATTTAATTCTGACATACCAGAAGATATGGTTGCGGTGTTAGAAAAATGGAGAGGTTATACGGTAACGAATTAGATATAAAAAACAAAAGCACCTTTTTTAGGTGCTTTTGTTTTTTATAGATTATTTGGTAATCGCAATTTTTGTTCTACTGGTTGTTTTGTTTAATCTTTCTACAGACAAAATGTAGATTCCCGATTGTATATTGCTAATATCGATAAAAGGAATGTTGTTTGTTTTAACTAAGCTTCCTGTCATATCATATAATTCTATTTTGTTGATATCTTCTATGTTAATGTTAATAAGTTCACTAGAGATTTCGATATCAATTTCATCATTTGTAAAAATAGATATGTCATTAGATAGAGAACAGTTATCTAAAGCAAGAATTTCACTGGTTCTGGGGTTAGAAGCATTGTTTGATGGCCAAAAACTTCTAATAACTTCATTTTCTAATAATGGTTTAACTGCACAGAAATCAGTTAAGTTTTGATTATACATAACCCTTAGATAATTCATTTGATTTATATTTTGAATACCATCCAAAGATTGTAGGCTATTGTTAGCTTCTATATTTGTATAAGGTGCTTTTCCTAAGTTATGTAAAGCAGAAATAGAGTTTAATTTAGGATTGTGTACAATTCTTATTCTATTTACTTCTTTAAGATTATCCAAACCATCAAGTGTTTCTAATTCAGGATTTCCGTATGCAATAGGTGAAGAATAAGAACTAGAACCAATGACTAAATAGTTTTTTACAGTATTTAATTTTTCCAAGCCTTTAAGATTCTTTAGGTTGGCGTTTTTTTGAATATAAAATGTATATACAGAGGTAAGGTTTTCTAAACCTTGTAGAGAGGTAATTTTGTTATTTTCTCGAATGTTTAGCCATCCTTCTACACTTTCCACGTTATTTAGTCCTTCTAAGGATTCCAAAGAGTTATTTTCTCTTACAATCATAGAAGCTAAATTCATTTTTTTGTGAATGCCTTTCAGCACTTTAAAATCTCTAAGGGCATTATTAGAGCTAATATCGATAGAGGAATTTATAAACTCTAAGCTTTCTAAACCATCAAGAGAGGTTAATTGTTCGTTTCTATGAATTATTAAATCTTTCAGATTGGTTACACTACCAAGGCCATGTAGTGAAATTAATTGATCGTTATTTTCAATTGTAAGAACTTTAGTATTCATCTTACTAAGAGCCGATAAACTATTAAGAGATGAATTGTTAAAGGAACTAAATCTGTATGAAGTTTCAAGATTTTCTAGACCACTTAGAGATTTTAAAGCAATATTGTTATTTATGGTAATAGCTCCTTCAACTTTAGTAAGAGATATCAGCTTGTCTAAATTCGTGATATTTCCTATTTCATTTTCTTCTATAACTAGGTTCCCTGTAATTTTGGAATAGTTAAAGGTGTCTATTTCTGATTGTTGGGTAAAGATTAAACTTCCATTGTATGTGTCAATACCGTCAAATCCACCACTAACAGCGCAAAAATTATTCTTTAAATCGTCATAAGTGGGATTGTATCCATTTTCATAAATTGATAGGTTTTCGTCTTTGATTACATTGTTAGATACGATGTTTGATACACTACAAAGATTTAAACAGTTGCTATTATAGGTAATGTTCAAGACTCCACCTATAGAAGTTATGTTTTCTATTCCAGAGACAGATTCTAAACTTTTGTTAGACGATATGGACATACTTCCATGTATGCTTTTTAGAGCACTTAGGCTGGTAATATTTTTTAGAGATTGATTGTTAGAAATATTAATTGATCTAAGTAGCCCAGTGTAACGCTCATCTTTGTTTACTTGTTCTAGTTTTTCGAGTCCCTTTAATGATGTTAAATTTGAATTTCCAATAATTTTAAATTCCCCATGTAAAGTTGTTAGGCTTTCCAGTCCTTCTAAAGATTCTAGTAGAGAATCGTCATAAAAAGAAACTCCTTCAGGAGAGTAATTCATTGTAGTACCAATAGATAATGGGCCATTGATGGTTTTTAGCTTATTTAACCCCTCTAGGTTGATTAGTTTGTTATTATCAATTAAGGATACAAAGCCAGAAGAGGATATGTTATTTAACCCAGATAGGTTTTCCAATGAAGGGTTTTCTTTAATGGATATACCATTTTTAACCGATTGAATTTTTTCTAGTCCTTTAAGATTTAGAAGAGATTCATTGTTTTGAATAATAATACTATTTCGCCAAGCATTTCTATTTTCATCGCTATCTATTCTCTGTAAGGAGCTTAAACCTTTAATAGAGATTAAGTTTTTGTTATTCATAACTCTAAGAAATCCAACTATGGTTTCAAGCTTATCCAATCCGTCTAAAGAGATTAATGAAGGATTTCCTGTACCATCGTCATAGCCATATTCTCCTCCTCCTATGTATAGATTGTATACTTTTTTTAAGTTATTTAGTCCTTGTAAGTTTTTAAGGTTTGTGTTTTTTCGAATATATAAACTTCCTGTAATTTCTATTAATTTATTTAGTTTACTAAGATTTTCAATGTGTGAAGTATCTCCTTCTATGATTAAATTTCCAGCAATCAACTCGTAACCATTATCGTAAAACTGATCTAGTTGGTCTTGAGTGTATATATTATGGCTGATGGAGGAATTATTGTATAAAACCTTTACGGAACACTTATTTTTTAATTCTTCTGCTGTTGGATTGTAAACATTATCTTTTGTAATGAAACTTCCTGAAATATTGTTTGTTGTAACTAAGTGTTGAATACCACAATAGTTGTCTAACTTATCATTGTTTTCTACATAAAAACTACCTTCAATATTTTCAAGAGTACTGAGTTTATTGAGGTTTGTAATAATAGATGTGGAGGTGGAAGGCTTTATCGTTAAATCTCCTATAACTTTTTTATAAGGAAAGTTGTCTACACTATTTTGATCATCGAGTGTAACATTTCCTCTGTAGGTAGTACATCCTTCATTTATAACTTCATCTTTAGATGGATTATAGGCATTGTCAGTAATAATTACATTTTCATCTTTCTTGTTTTCAATTAGATGCTTTATTCCACAAAAATTTTTTAAATCTGAATTATTAATAATTTTTATTTTTCCTACTACAGATAAGATATTTTCTAAATTTAAAAGACTTGTAATACTACCAGTTAGATTTTCTTCAATTATTAAATCTCCTTTTATTTTTGTATACTTTCTGTTTCTATTTATATCAGACTGAGATTTTAAAATTAAATCTCCATCAAGCTGAGAACAATCTTTCGGAATCTCATCAAAATAAGCAGGGTTGTATTTATTCCCATACACAGTAAAGTCATATACCCAATTTTTTTCTATACCGCAAAAACGGTCAAGGTTAATATTGTTGGTAATTAAGACCCTATCAGGGTATATTTCACTACTGTTTAGGCCGTCAAGAGATTCTAAATTGGTGTTGTCTTTAATAATTATGTAACCGTAAAAACCCTTAATATTTTCTAGCCCTTCTAAATTTTTTAAATTTTTGTTGCCTCTTATATAAAGGTTCCTAATGCTTGTTAGTTTATAAAGACCATGTAAATTTTTAATATCTCCAGGGTTGGTTTCCGAGATAATTAGCGATGAACTAACGGATGAATAATTAAAGTTATCTATTTGATCTTGAGATGTAATAGTTAGTACTCCAAAGTAGGGTTGTTGACCATAGGAAAAAGCACTAAATAACATCAATAATAATAAGATGTATTTTTTCATAAAAGCAATTTATAAGGACGCGAAATTAATATTTTCTGACATTTGTTAGTGTTTATTAGTGTTAAATTAGTATGAACAATCTATTTAAGTTTTTAGTAGTTTTGTTTATCAAATTGAAGAAGTATGAAAATAGTAGTATCTCCTGCAAAATCTTTAGATTTCGAATCAAAATTACCAACGGATAAATTTACCCAAGGAGTATTTTTAGAGCAAGCTGAAGTTTTGAGTAAAGTTTTAAAAACTAAATCACCTAAAGACTTATCTACTTTAATGAAAATCTCAGATAAATTAGGAGAGTTAAACTGGCAACGCAATCAAGAATGGGCATTGCCTTTTTCTAACGAAAATGCAAGACCTTCCGTTTTTGCTTTTAATGGAGACGTGTATACTGGTTTAGATGCATATACTTTAAAGGAGAGTCAGCTAGATCAACTTCAAGATAAGTTACGAATACTGTCTGGACAATATGGAATTTTAAAGCCATTAGACTTAATGCAACCTTATCGTTTAGAAATGGGAACCAAGTTAGCTGTAAAAGAGCATAAAAACTTATATCAGTTTTGGGGAAATAGCGTAACAGAGAAATTAAACCAAGAATTAACAGAAAACGAAGTCTTTGTAAATTTGGCAAGTAATGAGTATTTTAAAGTAGTAAAACCCAAACTATTAAAAGTTCCTGTAATCACACCTCAGTTTAAAGACTATAAAGATGGTAAACTTAAGATGATTTCTTTCTTTGCAAAGAAGGCTAGAGGTTTAATGGTACGCTATATTATAGATAAAAAAATAGAATCTGTAGAAGGACTTAAAGGTTTTAATTACGAAGGATATGCATTTGATGCTAATTTATCAAAAGATGATGAGTTAGTTTTTACAAGATGAAAAATTTAAACGTTTTTTTTATGTAGTTGATATAAGTCACTTTTTTTGAGGGGTTTAGTTGTAAATACACAATAATTTATTACCTTTAGACATATATGTAACCTAGTGGTTGTGTATAATTACCCTTAATACCCTAAAATAATGATTAAGTTCATCCTATATAAAGTAATCCTAAGGATCAAGGATTTTTTCTTGAACACCAAAATTATACCTAGAAAATACGTTTATTCTTCTAATAGTTATCGTAGCAGGATAGATGAAAAGTATACGAATATAAATTCCTATACCTCTGTTGTTGATGACTTCTTAAAAGCAAATTTTAACGATACACCTACAGATATATCTTTCTTAGGAGTAAAGCTAGGCACTAGTAGAAAACAATTGCTTCAGTCTTTGGGAATTCCCAAGGCTACCATTACAGTGTCAAACAAGCACGATTTACAGGTGCTGTACTATAAGAAGTCTTTTGCTAAACAAAGAGCAAGAATAGAATTTCATTTTTATAGAAAAAAGTTATTCTACATACATGTTAGACTTTCAAGAGTAAATGCTATTATAAGAAAAGATTTATATGCTGTTTTAAAAAAGAAATACGGTGTCATACATTCTTCTAAAGATTTGGGTTATAAAAATCATAACGGTCATACATTAATGATTAATGACAATCTAAATTTTAACTTGAACTATTTTTTATTAGATGCTGAGTTCTTAAAGAATTTAAATTTCGAAACGAACCTTACCAAAAAGAGAAAGAGTAAGTCTAAAGAAAATGAAATAAGATATTATTACGAAAATTTATAACGGTAACATCAACGTAAAAACTCCTTTTAAAATTTAAAAGGAGTTTTTTTATGTCACCTTGTCAGCTATTCTGACAAAATTATAGTTGTTTATTCATGGCATACATATTGACTATACCAGATTGTAAAAATGAATCGACAACTTTATTAAATAATAAATCATTATGAGTAAGATTATTGGAATTGACTTAGGAACAACCAACTCATGTGTTTCTGTAATGGAAGGAAACGACCCAGTGGTAATTCCTAACGCGGAAGGAAAAAGAACAACACCATCTATTGTAGCATTCGTAGAAGGTGGTGAACGTAAAATTGGAGACCCAGCTAAAAGACAAGCGGTAACCAACCCTACTAAAACTATTTATTCTGTAAAGCGTTTTATGGGAAATAAATTTTCTGAATCTACTAACGAGGCTGGAAGAGTACCTTATAGCGTAGTAAAAGGAGATAACGATACTCCTAGAGTAGATATTGATGGACGTTTGTATACGCCTCAAGAAATTTCTGCGATGACGTTACAGAAAATGAAAAAAACAGCAGAAGATTACTTAGGGCAAGATGTTACTGAAGCTGTAATTACAGTACCTGCATACTTTAACGATGCACAACGTCAGGCAACTAAAGAAGCTGGAGAAATTGCTGGTTTAAAAGTACAACGTATAATTAACGAGCCAACTGCTGCGGCATTAGCTTATGGTATTGATAAGAAAGGTAGCGATCAGAAAATTGCTGTTTACGATTTAGGAGGAGGTACATTTGATATTTCTATCTTAGAAATTGGAGACGGAGTTTTTGAAGTATTGTCTACAAATGGAGATACACACTTAGGAGGTGATAACTTTGATGAGGTAATCATTGACTGGTTAGCAGATGAGTTTAATGCTGAAGAGCAAGTAGATTTACGTAAAGACCCTATGGCTTTGCAACGTTTAAGAGAGGCTGCAGAGAAAGCGAAGATTGAATTATCTTCTTCTGCTCAAACAGAGATTAACTTACCATACGTTACTGCTACTGCTTCTGGACCTAAGCACTTAGTTAAAACATTAACTAGAGCTAAGTTTGAGCAATTAGCTGCTGAATTGGTAGTTCGTTCTATGGAGCCAGTAAAGAAAGCTTTAGCGGATGCTGATTTAGATACATCTGAAATTGATGAAGTAATATTAGTAGGAGGATCTACTCGTATTCCTGTAATTCAAGAAGAAGTAAAGAAGTTCTTTGGAAAAGAGCCTAACAAAGGAGTAAACCCAGATGAGGTAGTTGCAATTGGAGCTGCTATTCAAGGTGGAGTTTTAGCTGGAGATGTTAAGGATGTATTGTTATTAGACGTTACACCGTTATCATTAGGTATTGAGACTATGGGGAATGTATTTACTAAGTTAATAGAAGCGAATACTACAATTCCTACTAAAAAGTCACAAGTATTCTCTACAGCTGTAGATAACCAACCATCTGTTGATATCCACGTGTTACAAGGAGAAAGAGCAATGGCTGCGGATAACAAAACTATTGGACGTTTCCAATTAACTGATATTCCACCAGCGCAAAGAGGTACTCCTCAAATTGAAGTAACTTTTGATATTGATGCAAACGGAATTATTAAAGTTTCTGCTGTAGATAAAGCAACCAACAAATCTCAAGAAATTAAGATTGAAGCTTCTTCTGGATTGTCTGAAGAAGAGATTGCTAAAATGAAAGCTGATGCTGAAGCAAATGCAGATGCAGATGCAAAAGCTAAAGAAACTGCAGAGAAGTTAAATACTGCTGATCAGATGATTTTCCAAACAGAGTCTCAATTAAAAGAGGTTGAAGGAAAATTACCAGAAGATAAGAAAGCACCAATTGACGAGGCTTTAACAGAGTTAAGAGCTGCACATGCTGCTAAAAACGTAGAAGGTATTGATCCAGCAATTGAAAAGTTAAATACTGCTTTACAAGGTGCTGCTGCTGAATTCCAAGCTGCTGCTCAGGCAAACCAAGCAGGAGGTGCTGCCGATGCTGGTGCACAACAAGCACAACCTAACGGAAACGCAGAAGATTCTGTTGAGGACGTAGACTTCGAAGAAGTTAAGTAGCCTGTACTGAGCGGAGTCGAAGTATAGACTTCGAAGAAGTAAAATAAAAACTAAGAGGCTTTAGATTAAATTTAAGGTTGAATATATAGCCCACTTTCAAAAAATTGAAAGTGGGCTTTTTTGTTTTGATGTATTATTGATTTTTTTATAAAAAAACGCTTCAGTATTTACTGAAGCGTTTCTGTTAAGTTTAAGAAGCCAACTCATATGAATCTGTCAGTATAGCTTCTATGACTTGTCTGTAACGATTGAACTTTTTTTGATACAACCAATTTTTTAATTCATTTAGTTCTTTGGGATTTAACCATTTTTTTGATTTCATCAACTCTTTCATAAATAAATCAGGTTGTTTATATACTTGATTTAAAACGTGTTTTTGTAATTCTATCATTTTGGTAAAATTTTAAAACAGGAGTTAAACTTAATTTATTGTACTTCTATTAGTTGAACAGGCTTTGGTTTAGCTTCTTCCTTTTTAGGTACCCATAATTTTAGAATACCATTTTCGTAAGAAGCTGTAATCTGATTTTGATCAACTTTATCGGTCAATCCAAAAGATCTACTGAACGATTGAAAGCTATATTCTTTAACCGTATAATTTTCGTTAGTGTTTTCTTCGTTTTTAAATTCTTTTTGAGAAGAAATAGTCAATCTGTTGTTATCTATTTCAATTTTAAAATCTTCTTTTGTAAAACCAGGAATGGCCAATTCAATCGAGTATCCATCTTCCTTCTCTGCAATATTTGCTAAAGGTGAAAACACATTGTTGTTAGAAAAATGTTTGTTTGCATCATTTATATCGTATGGGAAAAAACGATCAAACAAACTTGGGTAATTGTTTGAAAATTTAATTAATGACATAATTGTTTGATTTTAAGTTAAACACTTCATTTTGATATCTGTATAACAAATTATATGCCGACGCATTGTAAATGAAAAAATGACATTTTAAAATTGAAAAAATGTCAGAATCGTAAACCTAAGAGTGATTAGTTATCAAATCCTGAGCAATTCTAAACGTATTGCAATGTGCTTCTACAATGGTTTTTATGTCTTTAGAATAACCACCTCCCATACTACATACTACAGGAATGTTTTTATTAAAAAGAGTTTCCAAAACAAATTGGTCACGTTCTTTACAACCTTCAATAGAACAAGCTAGCTTGCCTAGTTTATCGGAATCTAAAATGTCTACACCAGATTGATAAAATACAAAATCTGGTTGTTGTTCGTTGAGTAGTTGCGGTAGTGTTTGTTTTAATGTATCTAGATACTCTTTATCCTTACAATCATTCTCTAAGGGAATGTCTAAATCAGATGTTTCTTTTTCAAACGGATAATTGTGTTTTCCATGCATAGAAAATGTAAAAATCTCTGGGGAGTTTCTACACATTTCAGCTGTCCCATTACCTTGATGCACATCCAGATCTATAATTACTATTTTTTTTGCGAGTTTGTTTTTTAATAGATAAAATGCAGCTACTGCTTGGTCGTTTAAATAACAAAAAGGATCAGGCTTGTTGCTGTAAGCATGGTGTGTGCCTCCAGCTACATTCATGGCAATTTTATGTTTTAATGCATACAAACTACAGTCTATGGTTCCTTGGGTAATAATTAATTCACGTTTTATTATTTCTGCACTTAATGGAAAGCCAGATTGACGAATTTCATTTTTGGAAAGTTCTAAATTTACAAGTCTATTTACATAGGCTTCTGTATGTGGGCCAATCAAATCTTCTATGTTTGCTTTTTTAGGTTTAAAGAAGTTGTCAAAATCGCAGGTTCCTTCGTGTAAAAGCTGTTTGGGAATCAAATCGTATTTTTCCATGGGAAAACGATGTCCATCTTTTAAAGTGTGTTCGTAACAGGGATGAAAGGCAATTTTAAGCAAAAGACAAATGAAATTTAATTTGATGTTCAAAGTTAAATTATACATCTTTGAATTACCATAAATTAGGTCAAACTATTATGAAATTCTATCAAAAAGAAATACAGTTAAAACCAAAGGTAAGAGGGTACCATTTGGTAACTCAAGAGGTGGTTAATGCTATTCCTGAGTTAAAAACGATGAAAATAGGGCAGTTACAAGTTTTTATAAAACATACTTCTGCCAGTTTAACTATTAATGAGAATGCAGATCCAACTGTGAGATATGATTTTGAAACACACATAAATAAAATGGTGCCAGAAGATATGCCATATTATCAGCACGATTATGAAGGAAGCGATGATATGCCTTCACACATAAAAGCTTCTATGATGGGGTGTTCTGTTACTATTCCTGTTACCAATGGAAAATTAAATCTTGGAATTTGGCAGGGAATTTATTTGGGGGAGCATAGGAATTATGGAGGAGCAAGAACCGTTGTAATTACAGCTTTTGGTCAATAAGTCCATTTATTTCTTTTTGAATTGATTTGCTTTTCTTTTTAGCTTCTTTATACGGGATTCCCACTTTCATATTAGGTCTTTTATGTCCTGTATAAGTAAGCCAAGCATCTTTCATTGTTTTTTGACGTTTATCGACTAACGTAAACAAGGCCTTTCCCTTAGGATATTTGGCCAAAGCTTCATTAAACGTTTTAAAATCTTTAAATTGATTATAGCCTAAACCAGCTAAGATCTGTTGGGTCATTACCCAATGTCCATGTGGTTTTGGGTGAATTCCATCACGAGTAAACGTAAAATCAGGGTTCGATTTTTGTTCGTTCAAAAGTTCGTTTTTCATTCCCTGGTGCAAGTTTATTACTTTCCATTGGTGAGTAAATGTTAAACTCATTAACCAATTGGAGTAAATATCTATAACGTTACCATACGCAGGGTCTGATTTTTTATCATATGGAGTAGTGTTGATATAGATTACAGGGAGCTTTCTCTTGATCAGTTCTTTGTTTAACCAAAACATACCTTGTTTATAAGCTTTAAATCTATCTTCGTTGAAAGGCATATAAATCCCATCATTAATACCATAAGAAGCAAACACAAAGTCAGGTTTGGTTTTATCTAAAATTCGTTGCAAGCGTTCTCTTAAATCTGGACGAGGGAATTTACCTTTGGCATGATCTGGTTCCGAAAGACCAGATACAGTTTCGCTAGGGAGTCCTACATTAATATATTCTCTTTTAACTTTGGGATTTTCTAATGTAAGAATGGTTTCTAAATAAGAAATATAATGCCCTTGATAGGTAATGCTATTTCCTAGAAATAACACGCGTTTGGCATTCTTAGGAATAACATAATTTTCTTGACTATGGCCAGTCAGTGAGAAAAAAAGAAAGAGTACAAATAGAGAAAGACGTTTTAAAAACATTTTATTTAACAGGCGTTAGAATTAAAGTTTTCCATCTACCTCTAGAAAAAGCAGTACCGTTTCCTTCTGGAATTTTACCATTGGTATGGCTACTGAACGCAATTTTTAGAACTGCACCTTCTTTAATTTTTACTTTACCAAAATCTAAAGTCTGTTCTTGATAATCTATAGTTGTAGGTTTGTTTTGTTTTTCACCAATCAGTTTATCATTAATAAAAACCTTATAGTGTGATTCTCCGTCAGTTTCTCCTAATGTTGTAACAGAGATGTTATATTTTCCTTTAGGAATAGAGGTTGTTGCTTTAGCCATTGCAAATTTTCCTTTGTGCTTACCTGCGTTTACAGCCAATGCTTTTTTGTATTTATGTATATAAAATTGAACATAAGGCTTTTGAGATACTTGCTCAAAATCTGAAATAGCTTGCAGAGTTATAGTGCTTTTTTGCGTGTTGATATTTGAACATCCAACTAATAGAATAGCTAAAAGGAAGAATATTTTTTTCATAAAAAAAGAAATTGTTAGTCTTAGTTTTAAAACTAAACAAATTAAGTTAATTTCCAACGATATTCTTTATGGACTTTCCATATAATTTTCCCGAAAGGGATCCACCAGATTAAATCGTTAAAAATTAAAGTGTAAAAGAATTCAAAAGGAACGATACCCTGTGCGTAGTTGGTTACAAAACCTAAGGGGCCAAATATTTTTCCTAAAAATCCCACAGCAATCACTGGCCAATGTCTCATAGGGTTGTAAGAAGCCCACCAATATCCTAAACCATAGACTCCTACAATCATACCTACTCCTTGCCATATCATGGGCATATTTAAAGGTTGCATTCCTACCAATTCAAAAAACTGATTTGGAAACAGTACTACCCAAGCTCCCCAAAGGAGGTTGTATATTGCTGCAATTTTTAAGGTTGTTTTCATAATTATATGTTTTTCGTTTTTTGTGTATTTGTTTATTCGGATTATTGTGTCGTCTTAACAAATCAACGAATTCACAAATCAACTTTGATTATTTAGTGCTTCTTTATACGTGCTAATCGCTCTTTCTCTGGCCATTTTATGGTCTACCATAGGTTTTGGATAACTAAGCTCATTTATTTCGGGTACCCACTTTTTTATATACTCTAAATTTTTATCAAATTTTTGAGTTTGTGTAGTTGGGTTAAAAACCCTAAAATACGGAGCAGCATCGCAACCTGTACCTGCAGCCCATTGCCAGTTTCCATTATTGGCAGACAAATCAAAATCTAACAGTTTTTCTGCAAAATAAGCTTCTCCCCATCTCCAATCTATCAAGAGATGTTTGCATAAAAAACTAGCAACAATCATGCGCACTCTATTGTGCATATGTCCCGTTTTATTCAATTCTCGCATTCCGGCATCTACAATAGGATACCCCGTTTGACCATTGCACCATTTTTGAAATTCATCTTCGTTATTTCTCCATGGAATGGCATCGTATTTAGCTCTAAAACTTTGTTTTTGTACATGTGGAAAGTGAAATAATATTTGCATAAAAAACTCTCTCCAAACCAATTCGCTTAAGTAAACAGCACTTTGTTCGGGTAAATCTAAAATTACTTGACGAATGCTTAACGTTCCAAAGCGTAAATGCAATCCTATTCTTGTTGTGTGATTTTTTGCGGGGAAATCTCTATGATCGCCGTAATTAGGAATTTTTTTTTGGTTGAAATTAGGGATTTCAATATTCGAAATTTCAAAACCTATTTCTTGTAATGTTAAAATCTGTGATTCAAATTTTAAAAAATTAGAGAAATCACAATCTTGTGTTTTTAGAGCTGTTTTGTTGAATTCATTCAGCCATTTGTTTTTATAGGGAGTGTAAACCGTGTAGGGTTTACCATCTGCTTTTACAATTTCGTTTTCTTCAAAAATTACCTGATCCTTATATCTGTGAAATTCAGCATTGTTTTCTTGAGCTATTTTGTAAATGGTTCTATCTCTTTCTAAGGCATAGGGTTCGTAATCTTTGTTGGTATAGATTGATGTTATATGGTATTCTTGAAATAGTTGTTCCCAAACCTCTTGAGTAGTACCGTAAAAAACACGTAGGCTACTTCCTTTTTCTTTTAGTGTTTTGTCTATATTAGATAAACAGCTATGTATAAAACTTACCCTGGCATCTTTTTTTGGAAGATGTTGTAAAATATTTGTGTCAAATATAAAAATAGGGACTACAGGAATTTCACCTTCTAAAGCTCGGTTTAAAGCAGTATTGTCAAATAGTCGTAAATCTCTTCGAAACCAAAAAATATTAACTTTTTGCATTCCATTTTTGTTTAAAAAGTTGATGAAAGTAAATGTTTCCAAAAATTAGTAACATTCCATAAAAAGTATCTTCTATGGGAATGGTAAACATTCTAATTCCTAAATTCTCTTGATTGTTGTACCATACAATAGGTTTTTCTAAAAAGCTCCCGGTTAGAATTCCGTTACTACCAAAGAAAAAAGGTAGAATTGCAAGAAAGGTTACATAGTAATAGAATAAATGAACCTTACGAGTACGTAAATACAATAGAAAACTACCGCATAGTAAAAAGGTTAAAAAGGAATACCATTTGTTGTAGTTCATAAAACTAAGGCCTATTAAAAACAACCCTAGAGCATAATTCAATTGTTTTAATTTTAAAGAAGTTTTTTTGTTTGGAATAAGGTAAACAAAAGCAAAATAGGTAAACGAACAAGCATAGGGAATACATACAAAGAATAAGAGTTCTTCTAAAGGCAAATGCCCTATGTATATTCCGGTTAAATAGTCTGGATTAAATCCCCAGAACTCTTTTTGTGTAAATATTTCGTCCCATATTAAGAAGAATAAGCCCACTAAAAAACAGCTGGTAAAAAATGCTTTCCATTCCTTATAAAATGCATGCTTTTTATAGAAACTAAAAGCAAAAGGAATAGAAATACAAGCCAAATCTATTATTAAATAGGTGTATTGCTGCATTAGAAATATTGCTTAAAGTACTTAAAAGGAACATACAACATACCAAAACATTCGCCTTCTTCTTTACCTAAATGTTTGTGGTGTACTTTGTGTGCTTTTCTAAGTGATTTTATATATGGGTTTTTAATATTCTTAAACCATGGGAAACGTTGGTGAATTATAATATCATGTACTAAGAAATAAGCTATTCCATATAGAAGAATTCCCAATCCGATAAAGAATAAAAAGTTTAGTTCTGGTCTAATTCCAAAGTAGAATAGAGCAATGCTTGGAATTGCAAAAATTACAAAAAAGGCATCATTTTTTTCGAATATTCCTTGGTATTTAGGTTGATGGTGATCTTCGTGGAGGTACCATAAAAAACCATGCATTACAAATTTGTGGGTACACCAAGTAATACATTCCATAAAAAGAAAAGTACCCAATGTTGTTAATAGAAATAAAGTAATACTACTCATTTTTTATTTTTTTTATATGTAACAAAATGATGTTCTGATACTGCTTGTCAATATCACTTTGTGTAATGTGTTGTTGAATGAATGTGTAATCTTGTTTTAAATTTGCTCTGTAACCTAAAAATTTTGGAGCCATTGTTTGAGTTAACCAACGTATGTATTTAGCTTCTACACTAGTAGGGTGTTCTTTAATGTAGCCCTCTAGTAGGTTTTTTCCTTTTTTAAAATATTTTAATTTATCAAAAGGAGACCATACAAATTCGGCTTTTTTCATAGTTGCTGCTGCCAAATACGGAGTAATTTTATCACATTTAGAAGCTTTACAAATCAAAATCATTTCTTCCAGCTGTTTTGCGTTTACACCTGCCTGAAAAATGTTTCTTACTTTACGTAAGGAATCACATTCATTAGCAAATAGTTGTAGAGAAAAAAACAGAGAAACAAATAACAATTTCATACTTAAACCAGCCTTAAGGAGTACTTTGTGTACGCTCTCATTAAAATTAAGATTTTTGTTGGGTTTGACACTCTAATTCTTTCATTCATTATTTGTTCGCTTTCAGTTGCTTTTAATTTTTTTAGCAATTTTAAATAGTATTTGTAAGCTAAATAAACCCCCATTTTACTTTCCATAGGAAGTTTTCTAATTCCAATTAGAGCTTGGGCAAAATCATTTTCTATATCCAGAATTATTTCTTGTTTGGTTTCTGGTGTCATTGGAAGTATGTTCAGGTTAGGAAAATAAGAGCGATCTAAATTTTCTAAATCATCTTTTAAATCACGTAAGAAATTTACTTTTTGAAAAGCAGAACCTAACTTCATGGCATAAGGTTTTAATTCTTGAAACCTTTCCTCGTTGTTGTCTACAAAAACACGTAAACACATTAAGCCCACAACATCTGCAGAACCATAAATATACTCTTCATATTCCTCTTTAGAAAGGTATTCTGTTTGAGATAAGTCACGTCTCATACTTTTTAAAAAGTCCAATACATAAGAATGTAAATCGTATTTTAGAACTACTTCCTGAAAAGAATTTAAAATGGGGTTTAGACTAATTTTTCTGTCTAAAGCCTTAAAGTATTCTTCTTCAAATTCGTTTAGTAGTGTTTCCTGTGGATAGTCATGGAAAGTATCTACAATTTCATCGGCATAACGAACAAATCCATAGATAGCATATATAGCAGATCTAATAGAGGGGGCAAACAGCAAAATCCCCATAGAGAATGAGGTACTGTATCTTTTGGTAATCAGTTGGCTACATTCGTAGCTTGTAGAGTCGAATAGTGCTTTCATGATGTAGTGTTTTTAGAAATGAGTTTGCTAACAATTTCACCCGAAATAATAGCTGGGGGAACTCCAGGTCCGGGAACGGTTAATTGTCCTGTAAAATATAGATTGTTTATTTTTTTACTTTTTAATTTAGGTCTTAGAATATGTGTTTGTAATAGGGTGTTTGCCAAGCCATAAGCGTTTCCTTTGTAAGAGTTAAATTGCTCTTTAAAATCGTTTACACAATAACTTTCTTTAAATAAAACATGTTCTCTAACGCTTTGTTTTGTAATTCTTTCGAGTCTATTGATAATAATATCAAAGTATTTTTCTCTTATTTCTGGTGTATCTTCCAATCCTGGTGCAATCGGAATTAAAAATGTACCCGCTTCTTTTTCTTCTGGAGCAAAATAATCATCGGTAATACTTGGGAAACTGGCATAGAACAAAGGTTCTGTTGGCCATTCTTTTGTGTCGTATATAGATTTTGCGTGTACATCAAAACTGGTGTCGAAAAATAAAGTATGGTGTTCTACGTTTTCTAGTTTTTTATCAAAAGCTACATAGAAAAGTAGGGCAGAAGGAGCAAAGGTTTGCTTTTCCCAAAATTTATCAGAATATTGTTTAAATTGATTTGGCAATAAGCTTTCCGTAAAATGATAGTCAGCACCACTTAGTACAACATCGCAAGGGTAGGTGCTAGATTGAGTTGTTACGGAGGCAACTTGTTTGTTGGTAAGATTAAATTTTTGAAGGTTTTGATTACAAATAATCTCTACCCCTAATTCTTCTGCAAGTTTGGCCATTCCTAATGCCACTTGATGCATTCCTTTTTTAGGATGCCAAGTTCCTAATTTTAAGTCTGCATAATTCATGAAATTGTAAAAACCAGGAGTAGTTTCTGGTTTTGCACCTAAAAAGAGAACTGGAAATTCTAATATTTGTTTTAGCTCTGGGTGTTTAATATGTTTGGCTACTTGCGATTTAATAGTACTAAAAAAAGCACCAATTTTTAGAGCTGTTTTAGGTGTTATAATTTCAAATAGATTTTCTCCGGGTTGATATACTAAATCTTTAATAGCTAAATTGTAATTGTCTTCGGCATCGGCAATAAATTTCTGCAATTGTTTTCCGCTTCCTT
The DNA here is from genome assembly GCF_054182685.1 of Wenyingzhuangia sp. IMCC45574. Lineage (NCBI taxonomy): Bacteria > Pseudomonadati > Bacteroidota > Flavobacteriia > Flavobacteriales > Flavobacteriaceae > Wenyingzhuangia > Wenyingzhuangia sp. IMCC45574. The sequence goes on from NZ_CM135169.1 coordinate 3,622,091, forward strand.
TTTCTTTTTCTTCAAATGTATTTACTACAGTATTAAAATTGGCAGCAATGTTAATTGCTTTGTCAACATCTGCGTAAACTTTATAACCAGGATCTAATTGTTCTAGTTGATAATAGTCAGAGGGATGTTTTTTAAAATCCCCAAAGAATTTTTCAAAGACATCTGGCATCCAATAAAAAGTTGGTCCCATGTCGAACACAAAACCTTCTTTTTTTAATTGTTGAGCTCTTCCTCCCACATGGGAATTCTTTTCCAAAATGGTAACGTTGTAGCCATATTGGGCTAAGTAGCAGCTAGCGGCTAGCGAGGAAAATCCCGCACCTATTATTATAATTTTTTTGCTCATTATAAATATCTTATTTACAGATGTTTATACAAGTATACAAATTACAATATTTGACCTATTAAATAAGGTGTATTTGGGTGGTATTTGTGATTGATGGGATGAATGGGCAGTTTACCACCGTAAAATGTGGTAAAAAGGACTAGTTTATTAACTGCTCTTTAGGGAAAGATCTAGAAACAGGAACCACATCTTCTATTTGTTTAAAGTAAACCTGTAAAGTTCTTGCGTTCCCTTCTACTTTAGAAATTTCATATTTGTTTACTAAGAAAGATCTATGACATCTTACAAATTGGGGATATTGTTCTAAAATAACAGCTACCTTTTTTAAGGTAATTCTAATAAGCTCCTTTTTAAGTTTATGATCATTTAAATAATAAACAGTAGTGTAGTTGTTGTTAGATTGTGCATAGAAAATAGTATCTATATCTAACTCCAAAGGAGGTTCTTTTATATTGTCAGATGGTATGCTTACAATGACCTTTTTTTCTTTTCGAATATTTTCTATAACACTTTTGGTAGGTACATTGTGTTTTCTGAATAGATGACGTTCTACCATAAAAATGATAAAAAATACTGGAAAAACACCTATAGAAAGTACCACTGCTACAAATCGTAGAAAAGAGAATTTGGGCATGTAATGAGCTACATAAGCAGTATGATAAAAATAGTTGGTAGTGCTAATAATTAAGAAAGAAACGAGTAGAAAAAGAGCTTCTTTTTTAACCGTCCAACTTTTAACACTAAAGATAAAAGGGAATATTTTAGGCAAGATAAAGTAGGTAATAAACAAACTAAAACTTACCAAAATACCATAACCAACAATTAAAAAAGGGTTGGCCGTAATAACTTCATGAATTCCATAGGGTTGAAATACCAGTAAAAATAAGTAGGTAAACACACCTACACCTAACACCATAGATAGTTTAACACTTAAATTATCAATAAGGTAATAAGGTTTGTTACACCAAGCTATAAATTCTTTAATCATTATTGTTTTTAACTATGTCTAACTAATACGTCTTTACTGTCTTTAGGAGCTTTTCCTATATGCTTAAACCTTTTGTGGGTCCAGAAGTATAGTTCTGGTCTGGCAGAAATATCTTTTTCTAATTTTTTTAAATAAATATCTGTAAGCGGATAACCGTCTGTTTTTTCGGGTGATTTAGATAGTATTTCAAATGTAATTTCATAATACCCCCTTTTTGGCATTTCTACGTGCATGTAAATTACAGCAAAATTAAAACGTTTTGCAAGCATTTCTGCTCCGGTATGAATAGGTACTACATGCCCAAACAAAGGTGCCCAGTAATGTGTTTTACTCACCTGTGGAGATTGGTCACTTAACAATCCGTACAAAGATTTTATTCCTTTTCTGTAGTTACTGGCTATCTGAGGAATGGTTTCTCTGGTAGGTACAAAATGAGAGCCAAATCTACCTCTGTTTTGTTTAACGTAATTATCAAAATACTTGTTTTTTAATTTACTGTAAGCCCCATAACATTCTAAACTAGTAGAGTGATTGATGTTAAATAACCATTCCCAATTTCCTAAATGTGCTCCTACCATAATCACACTTTTGTCTAATTGCTCCAGCTCTCTAAATATTTCTGGGTTTACGTATTTGTATCTTTTTTCTATTTCTTTCTGACGAATTCCAAAACCTTTTAACATTTCAATAAAAATGTCTACAAAGTGTCTAAAAGACTTTTTTTCAATAACTAAAAGTTCTTTGTCTGTTTTATCTGGAAAACACAATTTTAAATTTTTTCTAACCGTACTTTTTCTGTATCCTATAATGTAATAAACTAAATAATAGAATACATTAGATACCCCATATAAAAACCAAAGTGGTAATTTTGACAGTATAAAAATAATAGGATAAATAATTAGAAAACTAACCTTGTCTTTGTTCATGTTGTATTATACTAAGTAAGGGCAAATATCGTAATATATATTCTACAAAATAAACGAAACAAAATGAATTTTTTAGTATTACTAATTATTGGAGCCAATGTAGCGGCGAGTTTAAAAGGTTTTAAAGACAGGATTTTCTTTGATAAATACAAGTTCAATGTTTTAGCAATTCAGAAAGGGGATCAGCAACGTATGTTTTGGTCTGGTTTTTTACACGTAGACCCTATACATTTAGGGTTTAATATGTACGCTCTGTACTTGTTTTCCAATCAATTATTATATGGCTTTTCAGATTTACAATTCATAGGGGTATACTGTTTCAGTTTGTTAGCAGGTAGTGCTTTAACACTTGTTGTACATAAAAAAGAGCCTTATTACAATGCTGTAGGAGCTTCGGGGGCAGTAATGGGAATCATGTATGCTAGTTTTGTTATGTTTCCAGATAAAGAATATTCGTTTATGTTTTTTCCATTCATAGAGATTAAAGGATACTTATTGGGAATAGGATATTTATTTTATTCTATTTATGGAATGAAAAAGCAGTTGGGTAATATTGGACACACTGCACATTTAGGAGGTGCGATTGCAGGGTATATACTTACCATCTTAATGAAACCTCAAGTATTCCAATATCAACCATATAAAGTGTTGTTTTTGGCCATTCCAATTGTAGTACTTTGGGTGCTTCATAAAAAGAACATATTGAGTCAATTATAAGTATTTATTAATACTATATTATTGGTTTACTTCTATTTTAAAGCTTACTTTTGCAGCTTTAAAATAAAAACAACATGACTAACTTTTTCAAGACTTTAACTGCAAATCCTAAGAATGATATTCTAGCAGGGATGACGGTTTCTTTGGCAATGATACCAGAAGTAGTAGCTTTTGCTTTTGTTGCTCAAATAGATCCATTGGTAGCTTTATCTGGAGCTTTTGTAATTGGGTTGATAACAGCAATATTAGGAGGACGTCCGGGATTAATTTCTGGAGCTGCTGGAGCTGTGGCTGTAATTTTTGTTCACATGATTCAAGAAGGACACGAAAAAGGGATGTTATTTGATACTCCTATAGAAAACATGGGGTATTTCTATTTGTTAGGTGCCGTAATTTTAATGGGAATTATACAAATATTAGCAGGAGTTTTTAAACTAGGACGTTTTGTTCGATTGATTCCACACCCAGTTATGTTGGGGTTTGTAAATGGTTTGGCAATTGTGATTTTTTGGGCTCAAGTAAAAATGTTTACCCATAAAACGTTAGAAGTTTCTGCAGAAGGAGTTAAACACTACATCTCTAATTTTATGACAGGTCCAGAGCTATATACCATGATTGGTTTAGTAGCTTTAACAATAGCAATTATTGTTTTTTTACCTAAAATAACAAAAGTATTGCCTGCGGCCTTAACCGCAATTTTAATAGTAACATTAATTGTAGTATTCTCTGGTATGGACGTTTCTACCGTAGGTTCTTACATTCGCGAGGGTGGAGGAGATGGGTTAAAAGGAAAGTTCCCAACACCTAATATGGAGTTATGGCAAAACTTACCTTTTAATTTAGATACTTTAACATTCTTATTACCATATGCATTCTTAGCAGCATCTGTAGGATTGATAGAGTCTTTAATGACCATGAACTTGGTAGATGAGTTAACAGATACTAGAGGGAATGGAAACAAAGAATGTGTAGCACAAGGAATTGGAAATATTACAAGTGGATTGTTAGGTGGAACCGGAGGTTGTGGTATGATTGGACAAACCGTAATAAACATTAATGCAAAGGGAAGAGGACGTTTGTCTGGAATTATAATGGCTTTAACCCTATTGTCTTTTATTTTATTTGCAGATACTTATATAGAACAAGTACCTATTGCTGCTTTGGTAGGGGTAATGTTTGTAATGGTTTTTGAAACATTCGCTTGGTCTAGTATCCGTATTTTAAGAAAGATTCCAGTAGCAGATGCGTTTGTGTTAATCGCAGTGTCTGTAATTACCGTAGTTTTCGATTTAGCGATTGCGGTTTTTGCGGGAGTTATTATTTCTGCCTTGGTATTTGCATGGGAAAATGCTGTTAGAATACGTGCTAGAAAAAGAGTAAAGGATGGAGTGCCAACTTATGAAATTTGGGGGCCTTTATTCTTTGGTTCTGTAAATGTGTTTAACGAGAAATTCGATCCTAAAAACGACCCTAAGTACATAGAGATAGATTTTATTGAATCTCGTATTACAGATCACTCAGGTTTAGAAGCAATTAAGAATATTGTAAATAAATACAATGAGTTAGGAAAAGAGGTAAAGCTACGTCATTTAAGTAAAGACTGTAAAGTCTTGCTAAAGAAAGCAGATCCTAAATTTGCAGAGATGATTGTAGAAGATATAGACGATCCAAGATATAATTTGGTAGAAGATCCAGAAGCTTTTACTAAAGGGCTAAATGAGGCTTAAAAACTATATCAGTTAAATATATAAAACCGTAATGACTTAAAGTTGTTACGGTTTTTTTAGATGTTATTTTTTTAATTTTATGTTAGAGCTTGTATGGCATGATTTTTTGTTGTTGTAAATGAAATTTACTTCAATAAGTAAGTATGACGTTAAAAGAAAAAGTTACTATGAAAATTTTCATGAAACAGACCCAAGAGAGTCTTTTTTAATCCCAGGCTATAGAACTTATTCTGGTGGGCTGCAAGGTCCCCAACCAAAAATAAGTGTAGATGCATATATTTATAAGGGTAAAACACGGTTGTTTAATAATTAAGAGAGAGTGAATAATATTTATGAGTGAAAATAAGAATATAGTGTTAGTAATATCGGTTTTAATTGTTTTTATATTTTTTTTAATTGGTAATGAATATACCTTTGAAGATCGTGTTCTAAAAAAAGCATTAAATAAAAACTATAGAGGAGTTATTGTTGAAAAATATATAGATTATGAAAATCATGCTATTCCTAAAGTAGTTCTAAAAGATAAAAGGGAAGTTATAATTTATAAAAAGATATACGATAAAATAGAATTGGGTGATTCAATATCTAAACTAAAAGGAAGTTTTAAAGTATACTTATATAAACAGAAAAGAAAGATAGTTTTTGATACGGCTAATTATTGAATGTTTAAACTATCACAAAACTATTTTTCCCTCAGGTTCTCGGTGTAAACCAGATGACTCGGAAATGTTTTCCGAGCCTAGAATTTAATGTTATTTTGAGTTTAACTCTAGTTCTCTCCCCAAATGACGATACTTTCGAAAACCTATTTTTGTTAACGTGTAAACACTAATTTACCAAAACCCTGAATTAGCAGATAACTATTTATCCGACCAAATAGCCAATTCATTCCCAGCAGGGTCTATAAAATGAAAACGTTTACCACCTGGGAAAGAAAAAATAGCTTTAGAAATTTGCCCACCAAATTTTACAACTGTTTCTAGAATGGATTCAAGGTTTTCGTGGTACAACACAACCAAAGCACCGTTAATAATAGGTTCTTCAGAGTATTCAAAGCCTCCTTCTAAACCACTATCACTAAATGCGGTGTAGTCGGGTCCATAATCCATAAAAGTCCATCCAAAAGCATTAGCGTAGAATACTTTTACAGCAGCTAAGTCTTTCGCTTTAAACTCAATGTAATTAATAGCAGTTCTAGTCATTCGTTTTTTTTTTAGCAATATTTCGTTCAAAGGTAATTAACAAAGAAGGAAGAATTACCAAGTTAGAAACCATAGCGAACAATAGGGTAATAGAAATCAACCCTCCTAAAGCTTTAGTACCTCCAAAACTAGAAATAATAAATACCAAGAACCCAAAGAATAATACAATGGAGGTATAGAACATACTTAACCCAGTCTCGCGTAAGGCTTTGTAAACAGATTTTCGAATCTTACCCTTACTAGCTTGTAGTTCTTGCCTGTATTTGGCTAAAAAGTGAATTGTATCGTCTACTGATATACCAAAGGCAATACTAAATACTAAAATAGTAGAAGGTTTTAGTGGAATTCCTAAGTAACCCATAATACCCGCAGTAATCAATAGTGGCAATAAGTTCGGAACCAATGAGATTAAAATCATCTTATAGTTCAAGGATAATAAAAAGAATCTTTTGTTCTTAAACAAAGAACCAATAAAAATAGAGATTAAGATTACCGCTAAAGTTAAAGAAGTAACTAAGTTGTTAATTAGGTAATTGGTTCCTTTTACAAAAACCAAAGCCTTACCAGTCATTGTTACATGATATCTTTTTTCAGGAAAATGGTCTTTAATAATAGATTGTAAACGATCCTGAATTTCTTCCATACGTTCCGTACCAATGTCTTTCATAAACGTAGTAATTCTTGCATATCTACCAGTACTATCTACCATACTATTCAGTGCATTGGTATTACCACCAGAGTTTTTGGCATAACTTAATATAAAGTTCTTTTCTTGAGACGTTGGTAAAGCGTAAAAATCTACATTTCCGTTGTAAAAAGCTTGCTTAGAAAATTTTACCAAATTATTTATAGAAATGGGTTTAGAAAGTTCAGGTATTTTTAGAATTTCCTGCTCCAATTTATCAATACGTTTTAGGGTGCTTAGTTTCATAACACCTTTGTCTTTTTGGGTATCTACCAATATTTCTAACGGAAGTACCCCTCCAAATTCTTTTTCAAAAAATACAATGTCTTTATAGAATTGTGTTTTTTTAGACATGTCTTCAATCAAACTACCCGATACTTTAATTTGATTGGCACCAATCAATGCAACAAAAGCAATTAAAAAAGTAGCTAAGTAGGCATATTGTCTTTTATGACGTACAATCTGAGTCATTTGATTGATAATACCATCGGCCCACTTCTTTTCTAAGTGTTTTAAGTGTTTAGCTTTAGGCAAAGGCATAAAGCTATATAAAGTAGGAATCAATGTAATTGACAAGACAAAAATCCCCAAAATACTTACGGCAGCCACAACACCAAACTCTTTTAATAAAGTACTCTTGGTAAAGATAAAAGTGGCAAAACCTGCAGAGGTGGTAATATTAGTCATTAAAGTAGCATTACCAACTTTGGTAATAACTCTCTGTAATGATTTTGCTTTGTTTCCGTGTTTTTTAACTTCCTGTTGATACTTATGAATCAGGAAAATGGCATTAGGTACCCCAATTACAATAATTACAGGTGGAATTAAAGCGGTTAAAATAGAAATAGTATATCCAAATAAACCAATAAAACCAATAGACCAAACAACACCAATTATTACGACACTTAAAGTAATAGCCGTGGCTCTAAAAGAACGGAAGAAAAGAAAGAAAATTAGACCTGTAATTGCCAATCCCAGCCCAACGAACATTCCCATTTCAGATTTTACACTGGCGGAATTCATACTACGGATGTAAGGTACCCCAGAAACTCTAACCTGTAGGTTGTTGTCTTTACTAAATTTATCTATCAAAGGGTTAAATACATCTCTAATAAAGATTGCGCGAGCTTTGGTATTTACTACCTGCTTATCAATGTAAACCAAGGTCTGTACCGTACCTGTTTCTTTGTTAAAAAGTAAATTGTCGTAAAAAGGAAGATCGTTAAATATGTGATTTTTAACGTCTTGTATTTCTTTTAGGTTAAGGTTCTTTTTATTGAAAAGTGACTTTAGTTCAAAATTTTGCTTACTTACATTCTTCTCTAATTCTTGTATGTTGGTAAAAGAAATAACTCCTTCTATTTCTTTTTTAAAGGAACCAATAGTATCCGCTAAATGTAACCAATTGTTAAATTTTTGTTCGTTTGTAAATAGGGTATTATCCTGTACAGCCAATACAATAATATTTCCTTCTTCTCCAAATATGTCTAAAAACTCATCATATTCAATATTAATAGGATGGTCAGAAGGTAATAGGTTTGCCTCAGTGTACGAGAACTGAACATTTCTAAATTGTAGCCCTAAAAGAGCAGTAAAAAAAGCAATAATGATAAGAGTCGCAACTCTATGAGTTAAGATAGTCCTAGCCAGCGTATTCCAAAAATTCATAACCGGTGTTCGTGTTCAGTGGTATTAGTTCATGATAAAAGCTATCTAATTTAGGAATTTATCCTCTATTAGATAGCTTTTTGGTTGATTTTAAAAGTATTACAATTATACTTTCATAATTTCTGCATCCTTAACTACGTACAATTCATCAATTTTTTTGATGTAAGTGTCTGTTAAGCCTTGAATGTCTGCTTCAGCATTTGCTTTTTCATCGTCAGAAACCTCAGTTTTTTTAATATCGTTGTTAGAATCTCTACGAATGTTTCTGATACTAACTTTTGCATGTTCAGCTTCCGATTTAGCTTGTTTAGAAAGTTCTTTACGTCTTTCTTCTGTTAATGCAGGAACGTTAATGATAATACTTTCCCCATTGTTCATAGGGTTAAACCCTAAGTTAGCATTCATAATCCCTTTTTCAATTTCTGGAATCATGTTTTTTTCCCATGGCTGAACTGTAATAGTTTGGGCATCTGGAGTGTTTACATTGGCTACTTGACTTAATGGTGTTTGAGAACCATAATAATTTACCATAACACTTCCTAACATAGAAGGACTAGCTTTTCCAGCTCTAATATTACTAAACTCTTTTACCAAGTGGTTAATGGCATTTTCCATTCCTTCTTTGGCAGAATCAATAATAAATGTAACTTCTTCGTTCATAATATTCTTATTTATCTGTTACTACTGTACCTATATTTTCACCTTTGATTAACTTTTGTAAGTTACCTCTAGTGTTCATATCAAAAACTAAAATAGGTAATTTATTTTCTTCACTTAAAGTAAATGCTGTAGAATCCATAACTTTTAAACCTTTTCCTAAAACATCTTGATAAGAGATTGTTTCGAATTTAGTTGCTGTTGGATCTTTTTCTGGGTCTGCAGTATAAATACCATCTACACGAGTTCCTTTTAAAATTACATCTGCCTGAATTTCGATAGCTCTTAATACAGATGCAGTATCGGTAGTAAAATACGGGTTTCCTGTACCTGCTCCAAAAATAACAACTCTTCCTTTTTCTAAATGTCTAACAGCTCTTCTTTTAATAAATGGCTCTCCAATTTCTTCCATTTTAATTGCTGTTAACAATCGAGTAGGTACGCCTACAGCTTCTATAGCGCTTTGCAAAGCCATACCGTTAATACAAGTAGCCAACATACCCATGTAGTCTCCTTGTACTCTATCCATACCCTGTGCAGCACCAGAAACACCTCTAAAGATATTTCCTCCACCAATCACAATTGCAATTTCCAATCCAGTATCTACTGCTTCTTTAATTTCTTGAGCATATTCTGCTAATCTTTCTGGATCAATACCGTATTGGTTATTCCCCATTAAAGCTTCTCCACTTAGTTTTAATAGTATTCTTTTGTATTGCATGGTTGTTATTAAGATTTGTGCAAATATAAAATTTTAGTTTAAAATTTAGTTCGCTTCGTTGGTTTCTTGTTGATGATTTCTAATCAATAAAAAAAAGCCTCTCAAAATTAATTTGAGAGGCTTTCTATTTTATCATTACGATAATTAGATTATCCTAATGTTACTCTTGTAAAACCAGTAACTTCAACGTTAGAAGCTGCCACATATGCTGCAACAGTTTTCTTTTCGTCTTTAATAAAGTTTTGGTCTAATAAACATTGTTCTTGATCTAAAGTTGTGTTGTCAGAAATGAATCTTTCCATTTTTCCTGGTAAAATTCTATCCCAGATTTTCTCTGGTTTTCCTTCAGCAGCCAATTCAGCTTTAGCATCTTCTTCTGCTTTTGCTAAAACTTCTTCAGTTAATTGAGACTTAGAAATAAATTGAGGAACGTTTTTTAAAGTTTTCCCTAATCTTCCTAATTCAATGTTATCTTTTTCAATAGCAGCAATTCTTGCTTCAGTTTCAGAAGCAACAAATGCAGGATCAAAATCTTTGTAAGATAATGAAGTAGCTCCCATAGAAGCAACTTGCATTGCAATATCTCTAGATAAAGTATCAGCGCTATCAATAGCTTCAGATAAACCTACTAAAGAAGCAATCTTGTTTCCAACGTGAATGTAAGAACCTACGAAAGGAGCTTCAACTCTTGCGAAATCATTAATCTCTAATTTTTCTCCTACTACACCAGTTTGTTCAACTAATTTATCAGCAACAGAAACACCACCAAAGTCAGAAGCTAAAAACTCTTCTTTAGTTTTGTAGTCTAAAGCTGCAGCTGCTAAAGATTTAGCTAAAGCAACAAAATCTTCGTTTTTTCCAACAAAGTCAGTTTCACATCCTAATACTATAGAAACTCCAACAGTTTTGTCTTCGTTTACTACAGAGATAGCTGCTCCTTCGCTAGACTCACGATCAGCTCTTTTTGCAGCCATTTTCTGACCTCTTTTACGTAATACTTCAATCGCACCATCAAAATCACCTTCAGCTTCGATTAAAGCTTTTTTACAGTCCATCATACCAGCTCCAGTAATCTTTCTTAATTTCATTACATCAGCTGCTTTAATATCTGCCATAGTTATATTTTTTTAATGTTATTTTATAAAATGAACGGTACAAAATTAGAAAAGTTTTGTACCGTTACATGTTAAATTTTTGTAATATTATTTTGCTCCTTCAGTAGCAGGTGCTTCAGCCTCTTGTGCAGGTGCAGCAGCAGCTTCTTTACCAGCTTTTCTTTCGCTTAATCCTTTAGCAACAGCTTCAGTAGTTAACGATAAGATCTTATCAATAGATTTAGAAGCATCATCGTTAGATGGAATTACAAAGTCAACATCACTAGGATCAGAGTTTGTATCTACCATTGCAAAAACAGGAATGTTTAATTTCTTAGCTTCTGCTACAGCAATGTGCTCTTTCTTAACATCAATAATAAATAAAGCTCCAGGTAAACGAGTCATATCAGAAATAGAACCTAAGTTCTTTTCTAATTTAGCACGTTGACGATCGATTTGTAATTTTTCTCTTTTAGATAAAGCATCAAAAGAACCGTCAGTCTTCATTCTATCAATCTGAGCCATTTTCTTAACAGCTTTACGGATAGTAACAAAGTTAGTTAACATACCACCTGGCCATCTTTCTGTAATGTAAGGCATGTTTACAGCTCCAGCTTTTTCAGCAACGATATCTTTAGCTTGTTTCTTAGTTGCAACAAATAAGATTTTTCTTCCTGATGCAGCAATCTTTTCTAAAGCAGCAGATGCTTCGTCAATTTTAGCCGAAGTTTTGTATAAATCAATGATGTGAACTCCGTTACGCTCTGTGTAGATGTAAGGAGCCATACTTGGGTTCCACTTTCTTGTTAAGTGTCCAAAGTGTACACCAGCATCTAATAATTCTTGAATATTTGCCATAATATATATTGTTTAGAATTGTTATTTAGGCAATGGCTGAGTAGTTTCTTACAGATGTTAGATTTCAGAAGTTGAATAATTAAATTATTCAGGATTTCTAGGATCTTATATCTAAACTGAAAGTCTTAACCATTTGACTAAACAATGTTTTTAATTTGTTGTTAGCTTTGTAAAGCTAAAGGCTGAAAGCTTAAGAATAAATTGATAAACTTTAAACCTTGTAACTTTAAAAACTTTGTAAATATTAACGCTTTGAGAATTGGTATTTCTTTCTCGCTTTCTTTTGTCCGAATTTCTTACGTTCAACCATTCTAGGGTCACGAGTTAATAATCCTTCTGGTTTTAATACAGTTCTGTATTCAGGATTAATTTCACACAATGCTCTAGAGATTGCCAAACGAATAGCTTCAGCTTGTCCTGTAACTCCACCACCGTAAACATTTACAGTAATGTCAAAAGACTCTAAGTTGTCAGTTAATAATAAACCTTGTTTAACTTTGTACTGTAAAGTACCAGTAGTTAAGTAAGCATTTAATTCTTTTCCATTAACAGTAATGTTTCCTTTTCCTTCAGAAACGTATACTCTTGCTACGGCAGTTTTTCTTCTACCAATTTTGTGAATAGTTTCCATAATTATTTAAGGTCGTTTAAGTTAATAGCTGATGGTTGTTGAGCTTCTTGAGCGTGCTCAGCACCTGCATAAACGTATAAGTTTTTGTAAAGAGCGCTTCCTAATTTGTTTTTAGGTAACATTCCTTTTACTGCTTTTTCGATTAATCTTGTAGGATCTTTTTCGAACATTTCTGTTGCAGTTAAACTTCTTTGACCTCCTGGGTAACCTGTGTGACGAATGTAAGATTTGTCAGACCACTTGTTTCCAGTTAATTGAACTTTTTCAGCGTTGATGATTACAACGTTGTCACCACAATCTACGTGTGGAGTAAAGCTTGGCTTGTACTTACCTCTAATAAGTTTTGCAACTTTAGAAGCTAAACGACCCAATGTTTGTCCGTCCGCATCAACTAAAACCCACTGCTTATCAACAGTTGCTTTGTTAGCCGATACCGTTTTGTAACTTAATGTATCTTTTGACATTAGTTTTTGTATATAATTAAACAATAATTCTTCTTGGATTCTCCAAGGGATTGCAAAATTAGCACTATTTTTTTAATTGGCAATAAAAAAATAAGGCTATAAATTATTTAAATTTACAGCCTTTTTATTTTTAAAAGATTCATTTTCAGAATCCTCGTATATCAGATTATAGCTTTGCTTTTTTAGCTAATAATTTCTTTTGGTACCTGCTTTGTACTATATCTATTAAAACCAATATGGTAATTACAAAATAGAAAGTAGTTTTGCTCATTGGTGTAATATGATTTCCAAATAGTTCTATATGGGCTAAGTGTCCTCCTTCTGTAAGTAGCATAATTCCAACTATAAAAAGTATAAAAAGTCCCAGAACTTCATACATTCTGTTTTTCTTTAAGAATTTAGATACTTTATCAGCTAAAACTAACATTAGTCCACCGCTTAAAACAATAGCAATAGCCATAATAATAAAAGAAGTGGTCTCATCTTTTATCTCGCTAGTTAAGCCAATAGCAGCTAGAATAGAATCAAAAGAAAAAACAAGGTTCATAATTACAATAGTAACAATTGCTGCTGTGGCACTTTTTTTTGATTTTGAATCGTTGTCAACCCCTTCTTCTAAATCGTGTAAAGAAAGCATGTGCCAAATTTCTTTAATGGCGGTGTATAAAATAAATCCACCTCCAACAAGTACTATAATGCTGTGGCCGTTAAATGAAAACTTTACAATGTCTTTAATTTCTCCAGTTAACAAAGAGAATGGTTCTTGAAAAAGGTCTATCACGGAGACTAGTATAAATAGAAGAACAATTCTTAATACAATAGCTATTAAAATTCCTTTTTTTCTAACTCCTGCTTGGGTTTCAAGAGGTGCTTTTTTAGATTCTAAAGAAATGTATAATAAATTGTCGAATCCTAAGACTGCTTGTAGTATAACAAGCATAACCAGTGTAAAAATGCTTTGTAAGCTAAATAAATTTTCCATAGTAATTTTGAATTGTTCTTTGTTGTAAAAAAGTGATGAGTTTTGTTTATTCGAATACAGAGTCTACCTAAAAAATATATAGATCTTGGTTAGAAATAAATCTATTATTACGATACTTAAATACAAAAAAAATCAAGCTTAAGTTTATAGAACTGTATAGGTGTAATTAATCTTCTTTTTCTAAGACAACTTTGGTTTTAGACCATCTATCGTGCCAACCACCTTCACTACCCAAAAATGAAAAAGCGTCAAAAGGAACGATTCGATAGGCACTTCTTGCTAGAATCGTATTCAAAGATGGTTTTTCATTTTCTTCGGTCAGCACTTTTGTTTTCGTGATGATTTTTCCAAGTGTTTTTCCAGTATAAAACTCAAAGACTGAATAATAGATAAATGTAATAATGAACCCGGTTACGTAATCGAATATTTTATTCCCTTCCATAGATAGAATAAATGAAGGAGCTAGTAATCCTAAAATAAGCCCAAGGATAGCTGCAATAATCAACTTAAAGACTAAGTCGATTAAATAGTTTGCAAAACGCTTACTCTTAGAGGCTTCTTCATAAAGATTATCTAATTCTAAAAGATCGTTTTTTGCTTTTAAAACAGAATCTTCATTGTAATCATTACAGGTGTTATCATAATTAGGCTTTTTGAGTGTTAATCCACAAATAATTCCTTGTTCTAACGTTGCTTTGTGATTAGTGCAGCTTTTACATAAAGATAAGTTCTTTAACATAATTTATTTTTTCCAGTAAAAGTATCAATTAATGCGCATCTAACCAATTGTTTCCCATATCTGTATCTACTACTAAAGGAATGCTTAATTTATAAGCATTTTCCATCTTAGAAATGATTAAAGGTTTTAATTCTTCTAGTTCATCTTTATGGATGTCAAATACCAATTCATCATGTACTTGCAGTAACATCTTACTTTGATAATTTCCTTCTTCCAAGGCTTGCTGAATGTCAATCATAGCTATTTTAATAATGTCAGCAGCGGTTCCTTGGATAGGAGCATTTACAGCGTTTCGTTCGTCAGCAGAACGTACAATAGCGTTTGCGGAGTTGATGTTTTTTAAATATCGACGTCTGTCTAATAAGGTCTTTACGTAACCGTGCTCCTTGGCAAAGTCTACTTGATCTGCCATGTATTTTTTCAGCGTAGGATAGGTTTCGTAGTAGGTGTCAATTAGTTCTTTAGATTCTTTTCTACTTAAATTCGTTTGTTGACTCAGTCCAAAGGCAGAAACTCCGTAGATAATTCCAAAGTTTACAGTTTTGGCATGGCTACGTTGTTCTCTTGTTACCTCTTCTGGTGCAATACCAAAAACCTTGGCAGCTGTGGAGCGGTGAATGTCATCTCCATTTTGGAAAGAAGTAACCATTTCTGGATCTTGACTTAGCTCTGCGATTAATCTTAATTCTATTTGAGAGTAATCCGCAGCAAAAAGAATGTAGTTTTCGTCTTTTTTAATGAAAGCTTTACGAATTAATTTTCCTCTTTCGGTTCTTATAGGGATGTTTTGTAGGTTCGGATTGTTAGAACTTAAACGCCCTGTTGCGGCAGTAGATTGACTATATGTTGTGTGTACTCTATTAGTCGTAGGGTTTACTTCGTTTGGTAAGGAATCTACATAAGTGTTCTTCAATTTTACCAATCCACGATAACTTAATATTTTATCTACAATTTCATGTTCCGAGGCTAATTTGTTTAGGATGTCTTCTCCTGTAGCGTATTGACCTGTTTTTGTTTTTTTGGGTTTGTCAACCAATTTCATATTTTCAAATAAAACAATACCTAATTGTTTTGGTGAAGCGATATTGAATTCTTCGCCTGCTAAAGTGTATATTTCTTTTTCTAGGTTGATAATATCAGAGTCCAATTTAACAGATAATTCTTTTAAGAAATCAACATCTAAGTTAATTCCCGCTAGTTCCATTTTTCCTAAAACTTTTAGTAGTGGAAGTTCAATAGAATCGTATAGTGTTTCTAGGTTGTTCTCTTTTAGCTTTTCTCTAAATTGTTTTTCTAATTGAAAACACACGTCGGATTGTTCGCAAGTATAGGGTGTGATATTGTCTAGACTAACGTCGGAAAGTTTTACTTTGTTTCTTCCTTTACCTAAAACCTTTTCCTGATGTGTTACTTCGTAATTTAAGTACGTTTCTGACAAGACTTCTAATTGATGTCTCATGTCTGGATGTAACAAGTAGTGTGCTAAACTAATGTCAAAAATATCCCCGTGTAATACAATGTTGTAGTTTGCCAATATTTTAATATTGCTCTTTACATCATAACAAATCTTTTCTATAGATCTGTTTTCAAAGAAGACTTTTAGTTCTTCTAGAATTTGGAGTTTGTTTTCGGTTACAGGTATGTAGTATCCGGTATTGGGTTCGTATGAAAATCCAAACCCTATAATTTCATCCTTAAAATTTTCTCTTTCCGTCACCAGTTCAAAAGACACCTTGGGTTGTGTTGCTAGTTTTCTTAAGAATAGTTGTCTAGAAAAGTCTGTGTTTATATATTGATAAACAGATTTAGAGGAAGAGATAGTGCTGTAGCCTGTTGAAACCTGTTCGGGAGTAGATCCTTCCGAAAATAAATCAAGTTGATCACTAGGAGTGATGAGGTTTGTCTCTTTTTTTTCGGCTGTTACAACAGTTGGTTCTGGATTAAAAAGTTTGTTAATGCTGTCTGCAATTCTTCTAAACTCTAGATCGTGAAAAATTTTATGAACTTCTTCTAGGTTGGGTTTGCACATTGTAAAATCCTCTTCGTGATACGCAACAGGACAATCCAACATAATAGTTGCAAGCTGCTTAGATAGAATACCAAGTTCTTTATTGGCTTCTACTTTTTCTTTCATTTTACCTTTTAACTCGTGTGTATTAGCTAAAAGGCCTTCCATAGAGCCGTATTGTTTAATAAATTTTTTGGCAGTTTTGTCTCCAACACCAGGTAATCCAGGGATGTTGTCAACAGCATCACCCATCATTCCCAAATAATCTATCACTTGTAAAGGGGATTCTACTTCAAATTTTTCTTTTACTTTTTCTACGTCCCATATTTCAATACCATTTCCCATTCTTGCAGGACGATACATAAATATGTTCTCAGAAACCAATTGTGCATAATCTTTATCCGGAGTCACCATGTATACCTGGCATCCTTCTTTTTCTGCCTGTTTGGCAAGTGTTCCAATCAAGTCGTCTGCTTCAAAACCAGCTTCCTCAATAATGGGGATGTTCATGGCTTTTAAGATTTCTTGTATGTAAGGAACTGCAATTTTAATAGCTTCTGGTGTTTCTTGCCTGTTGGCTTTGTATGCTTCAAAAGCTTCAGTCCTTGCTGCAGATCCTCCTTTGTCAAAAGCTACTGCAAGTAATTCTGGTTTTTCTCTTTTAATAACATCTAGTAGGGAGTTAGTAAAACCTAAAATGGCAGAAGTATCCATGCCTTTAGAGTTTATTCTAGGATTTTTGATGAGGGCATAATAACCTCTAAATATTAATGCAAAAGCGTCTAATAGAAACAGTCTTTTTTCCGAAGCCATACGTGAAATTTTAAGTAGGGTAAATGTAACTAAAACTAGTGAATTGTAAGTGAAAGATTAAGTAGATACTGAGGTTTGTTAATAAACTGTTTTCTTTGTGTGAAATTATTTGTTGTTTTTTTTGTATAATTGTATAAAAAGTTATATTACACTAATTTTTGTGGTAATACAAATATTTGTCCAATAAAAAGGAGTTTAAAAAACAATACTAATATGACGAAATTTGGTGATTTAATTAAGGTAGATGTTCCTGTGTTGATTGATTTTTATGCGCAATGGAACGATGAAGAAGAAGAGCCTACAGGTATGGTTTTAAGAGATGTTGTTGCAGCTTTAGGTGATAGAGCAAAGGTGATTAAAATTGATATTGAAAAGAACGAAACTTTGGTGAATGCTTTAAAAGTAAAAGCGAATCCTACTTATGTTATCTATAAAAATGGAGATATGAAATGGAGGCAAGCTGGTGAGCAAGATGCTAATACTTTGATAAGTTTAGTGCAGCAGTACGTTTAAGGAATTACCTTAAAACAATACCCTTTATCTTTTAATTCTTTCAATACCCTAGGAAGTGTTTCTTTAAGTCTTGGAAATGCTTTTATACTGTCGTGAAATACCACAATGCTACCATTAGAAACATTGTTAAGTACGTTTTTGGTACATTTCACGTGAGAGATTGTATTGTCAAAATCTCCGCTTAGCACATCCCACATAATAATTTGATATCCCATTTCTATAAGCTTCTTTACTTGTTTTGGAGTTGTTTTTCCGTAGGGAGGCCTAAATATTTTTGAAGAATTTTTTTGGCTGATATGCTCTTCGGTAAGAAGTATGTTTTCTATGTATGTTTGATTGTTGTTTTTCCAACCATTTAGATGGTTAAATGTGTGGTTCCCAATTTTGTGATTTTCTGAAATGATTTGTTTTAGAATTTCAGGATGTTTTCTAATATTATCGCCAATGCAGAAGAAGGTTGCCTTAGCGTTGTAAATTCTTAGTTGTTCTAATACCCATGGTGTTATTTGGGGGATTGGACCATCGTCAAAAGTAAGATAGATTTCTTTTTCCTTTGTGTTAAAACTCCAAACCAATTTCTTAAAAAAGGTCTTAAGTAAGTTTGGAGTTTTAACAGGGTATGTTTTCATATATTATTTCAATAATCCTTCGAAAATTTCTATATGTTCAATGAATTCTTTTTCAACTTTTTCTTTGTAAACAGTGTCTTTCTCGTACTTATTTACGTCTGCAGCAATTGTTTGGTACATTCTAAACTCTGTATCTAGTTCCTGAGAAAGGTAGTTGATGTTTCCTCTAGTTAACTTGCTAAAATAAAGTAGTTTTTGTTGGAATATATTAAGTAATAAATCTGCGGCTTTTCTAGCTTTTTCGGGCCTGTTTAATAAGTAGTATTGTTCTGGAAATCCAAGGCAGACACCATACTGTTGGTATTTTTCTATAGGTAGTTTTTCAAAGCTAATATCTAGTATTTCTTCAGCTTTATCTAGTTTACCTTCGTTAATTAATGCTTCAACTAATCTAGAGATGTTGTTTCTGTATGATATAGAGTTTTTTCTAGATTCATTATCAACGTAAAAGTCTTTTCCATGATGACCAAAATCCCAAGATTTTATTTGTTCATAAAGTTTGTCAGAGTCAATTCTTCCCATACCCAAAATACCATATTCGTTTGGTGTTTTAATAGGTACTAGTTGAAAAGCTAAACCATCTAATTGTAAGTGATCTTTTAGCCATAAGTATTCGTCGTCGCTATTAGATCCTCCAGTAAAATAGATAGGTCTTTCCCAATTGTTGTTCGCTAAAATGTCTAACATTAAAATTCTGTTTTTAGTCAAACCTCTTTCATCTACATCTAAATCCATGTGGTCAACAATTAAGGCAGAGTCTTTTGCTTTAACAATTCCATTTTTTAGAACAGCTTCTTTATCAATGTTTAATCTAAGTTTGTTGGTAGGATAAAATTTTTCAAATTTCCCTTCTCCAACTTCAAGATAGGTCTTTTTACTAGGAGAACTTATCCATGTCATAAAGTCTTTAATGTCCCATCTTCCTTCTAGTTGCCCCGTATGGTAAGCTACATCCAAAGTTCCCCAGCGGTATTGTTTGTGAGTTAGTTGAGATGGAATAGGAGGGGCATCATAAGTTTTTCGCTTCATTTGGTCTATATACCAATCTGTAGCTAGTAAACTTGTATTGATGATTTTAATATCGGTTCTGTAACCTTCTACTTCTTGCATGTACCAAAGTGGAAAGGTATCGTTGTCTCCAATGGTAAATAAAATAGCGTTTTTGTCACAAGAATCTAAATATGCTTTTGCGTTAAAAAATGCAGTGTATTTGTTAGATCTGTCATGGTCGTCCCAATTTTGTGAAGCCATTAATAAGGGAGATACTAATAAGCAAGAAGCTGGTATTAATATGGCTACTGCTTTAGATGGTTTTATAAAAGAGCTTACTTTTTCAAAAATAGCGTAAACTCCAAAACCAACCCACATTGCAAAAATATAGAAAGAACCTACTATTGCGTAATCTCTTTCTCTTGGTTCAAAAGGCTTTGGGTTTGTATAAAATATAATAGCAAATCCGGTAAAGGCAAAGAAAAGTAATAGGTTGTAAAAGTTTCTCTTGTTTCTAGTAGATTGATATATTAGGCCTATTATTCCAAGAATAAATGGAATCCCAAAGTATAAATTTCTCCCTTTGTTGTTTTTCATTTCATCGGGTAGGTTGTCTTGAGATATTCCTACGGCTAAATTGTCTATGGGTTTAATTCCAGACATCCAGTTACCGTTAAAAGGATCCATTCTACCCTGCTCGTCATTTTGTTTTCCAATAAAATTCCAAAACAAATATCTAAAATACATGTATCCAAATTGAAATTTAGCCATAAAGGTTATGTTCTGACCAAAAGTAGGTTTCTCTCTACTCTTTTCAGGAATTCCTGCAATAGATTTGTAATAAGGTTCAGAGGCTGGCATTACCATTCGTGGTATAAAACCTTTGTGTTTGTCAGATGTTTTTTCGCGAGCGTTTTTGTAATCGTTTACAATAATGTATTTACCGTTTTCTAAATCTTTTTCATACTTAGGTTTTACATCTTGCATTATTACTTCTCCATTTGCATCTCTTGCAGGTTCTCTATCGTATTTAGAAGAGTAATAGGTGTCGTAAAAAATATTTGCATCACCGTATTGTTCACGATTGTAGTAGGCTAATAATTCTCTAGCAGAAGCAGGGTTGTTTTCATTAATGGTGGTGTTGGTGTTAGATCTTATAGGGAGCATAAGCCAGCACGAAAATCCAATCATCACAAATAAAATAGAGAGTAAAGCAGTGTTTGCTAAATACTTTTTATTTTTTTTGGTGTAGTTTAATCCAAAGTAGAAAGCAGCTATAATTACCAAGCCAGCTATAATAGTACCAGAATTAAAAGGTAGTCCTAAATTATTAATAAAAAACAATTCAGAAATACTAAAGAATTTAAGGGTAAAAGGAAACAAGAATTTAAATATAAATACCAAGGCTCCTACAGCAATAATGTTGGCAATAATAAAATTTTTAGTATTGTATTTTTTGTAATAGTGGTTTAAATATATAAATACAATAGAAGGTATTACTAATAGAGATAGAATGTGTACACCAAAAGATAGTCCAATTACTAAAGAAATTAAAATTAACCACTTATTACCTCTTGGTTCTGCAAAAGCACTTTCCCATTTTAATCCTAGCCAAAACAATAAGGCCATTAAGAAAGATGACATAGCGTATACTTCGGCTTCTACAGCACTAAACCAAAAACTATCAGAGAAGGTGTAAGTTAAACTACCTACAAAGGCACTACCTAAAATAGCAATTGCCTTGTTAGTGGTGAATTCACTTTTTTTAATAGCAACTCTTTTTATTAAATTGGTAAGTGACCAAAACATAAATAGAATGGTAAAAGCACTAGCTAAGCCAGACATAAAGTTTACCATATATGCTACGTTGCTACTAGAGCTACTAAACATTGCAAAGAAAGCACCTAACATTTGGAATAATGGAGCACCGGGTGGATGTCCAACCTCTAGTTTAACAGAAGTTGATATGTATTCTCCACAATCCCAGAAGCTAACAGTGGGCTCTAGTGTTAGAGTATAAGTAACTAGTGATATTCCAAAAACAATCCATCCTAGGATTATATTCCATTTCTGATAAGTATTTTCTTTCATCTGATGATATAAAGACTAAAATTTTAGTCACAAATTTAATTAATTAAAGATGTTGGCAGTGTAAATATCAAAAAATGTTCCCTTTTATAATCAGCGAGTATATAAAAGAAAAAAATATTTTATTGATAATCAGACATTAGTCTTTTTAAGTGAAAAAAAAACGATTTTTTTTTGAAAAAAGTTTTGTGGAATCGTAGATGTGCTGTATATTTGCATCCGCAAACGCACTGTCCCATGGTGTAATGGTAACACTCCGGTTTTTGGTACCGTCATTCAAGGTTCGAGTCCTTGTGGGACAACTTTAAGAAGCTCAGTTATATAACTGAGCTTCTTTTTTTTTATATAAGTTCCTCAAAAAACTTTTTTAGAATTATTTGTGTCCTAAATAATTGATAATGAGTTGTTAGTTTGTCCTGGTGTATATCTGTTGTGGTTTATTGTTTTCAAATAATGTTATAATTTCAAGACTACGTTTAATTAATAACAACTTTCTTGATATGGAAAAAGATACGAAAACAACAAGAGGTCAAAAAGAAAACAAAAACATAACAACTATAGAGCAAGTACATGAAATCTTAATGAACGAGATTAGAAAAAACTATAAAATAATTAAAGACTTTGAATCAAAAAACGCATTCAATAATAAATAGTTTTTAAGTATTCTATTCTGTAAGTTTTTGTAGTTCAGGCATTTTTATGTGTGGGTTAAGGGGAGTAGGGTTAAAAAACATCTTTTGACTTGATTTTTCCTTTAATAATTGCTCTCTGAATTATAATAGTTTCGAACATTTTAAAAATTTTATTGTTCTCAAACGACCTTTTATCTAAGTTCAATGATATATAGGACATGATATCATCAACAGAGTATTCATCAAGAATTTCATCTAAACTACGGGGTTTTTCTTCTTTTTTTACAGAAGAAGTTAGGTCTCTGTTGGTGTTTTCTTTTTCGGGTTTGTAATGCATGTTAAATAAACTTATGAATAACGGAATTTTAGATTTTGGTATCTTTCCGCTTGTTTCATAATTATATATTGTGTTTTTACTCATCCCTACTTCTTGACCTAACTCTTCTTGAGTCATGTCTAGTTCTTTTCTTTTTTTAGCTAATTCAAATCCATCCATATTCCTAAATAGTGATAGCTTAGTCACAAAAAAGTGACTAAAAATTTTATTTTTTTGATTGTTAATCACAAAATTGTGATTATATTTGTGATTAATGAGGCGTTAATACAAATATAACAATTAAAGGTTATTGATAATATTTTATAATGCTCATTATAAAAATGATATAAGTTAGTTACCCCTATCTTGCTAGACTATCTTATTGTTTGCTAGAAAAAGAGAAAAAATATGTTAAAGATTAAGAACATAGCGTTATGCTGTAGCATAAATACTATTTATGTACCTCAAGTGTTTTTTGCAAAAATCAACTTTTACTTAATTCGTATTCTGCGGAATATTAATTTCTAGATTCATTATTAGCTAAAACTACATTATTCCTATCATTTTTTAGAGGGATAATTTAAAAGTTCAAAAGATTGTTGAAAATTAGAAATTAATAAAAATGGGAAGATCAAGAGCATTTAATATGGCGTTGGAATTGTCAGATAAAAGAGGATATAAAGAATTAAAAAACTCTCATTCATACATTGTATGTGATTCTATTTTGGTGAATCATTCCAATAGAACCTTTTTTTTTACCCAACGTAGTGTTGCTAAAACAATTATTCAGCACAGCCGCTTTATTGCAGAGGTTGTGTCCTAGTTTTATTAGAATTATTAAAAGAAAAAGTTATGAAAGAAGGATATTGTGCAAGTATAAATGTAAGTGCGTTTTTTAAAGATATTTCGGAAATGGATGCAGATTGTGTGGGTTGGTATACAAAGTTAATTTTACACGAGTTTGAAAAAGGAAGTTTGCCTAATAGTACCGAAAAATTAGCATCTCTTTGTGGGGTAGCTTATTCGGAGTATCCAAGGTTTAATAGAGTATTTCAAAGGTATATTAAGATGAAGTTTATTCCCGATGAAGAGAATAGATTGGTGCATGGACAGTTTTCCGAATTGGTTAAAGAGAAAAAATTGTACTTAGACAAACGTGTAATCGCTGGAAAGAAAAGTTATTTAATAAAATTTTTAAAAAAGGAGTATCATATGGACAAGACTCTTGCTAATTACGTAAAGGAAAGGCTGAGTTTGGAGGATTTAAATCTAAAGAATGATAAACTTTTAAAGAAAAAAGTTGATCGTTTATTGAAAGAAAAAAACATAATTCTTTTTAAGAGGAAAGATGTAGAAGCTTGGTCATATCAAGAGACTTTAAATACTTCTAGAATTGATGATATGAAATTTAAAGAGGACGTTGTTACTTTTTTTGATCAAAAAACTCCAACCTTAACAAAACGTGCTATGGATTATATGGGGAATATTAATGATTATGATTTCTTTAAAGAGCAAACAGAGGCTTATATGGAGTACAAAGAATTAACTTCTGGTAAATCTATGTGCTGGAGAAGGTATAAAACAAGTTGGAGAAATAAAGATTGGAGAAAGCTTTTAGGTAGATTAGAAGAAGCGGGGTAAAAAAAGTTGACTAAGATAAATTTAGTCAACTTTTAAGGTTTAGAAAATTAGGGGCTAGTTATTAATTCTTTTGATAAAAGCTTGTACAGCTGCTTCTATTCCTCGTCTTAAAATGCTTCTAAAACCAAAAGTGGCTATTAGAATTAATCCAGCTATCCAGGGGTACCATTCAGGTAAATCATTTAACGTTTTAAAACTATCTATCATATAAGTATTAAGGTTTTCCCAATTTCCTGTTTTGTATGCGGTAATAAAGGGTACAATTATTACAATGGCAAAAGGTGTGTAAACAATCGTCATTAAAAACTCATCTTTCCAAGATTTTTGCATTTGTTTCACACTTTCAAAATCAATAGAATTGTCAGATGCTGTTATGCTTTCAATTCTTTTAACTTCTGCAAATGTCTTAGCTTCATTAATTTTGTTTTCTGATTCTATTTTAGAGAGCTTTCTTTTAGCTCTATTTTCTATGGCTTTTTTTCCTATGCCAATAAGGTCTAATACTGCGCTTATCCAATTCATAGTGTTCGTGTTTAAAATTCATTTAATAATATATAGGTTACGCTGTCTTGATTGTTTAATTGATCGAGCGTGTAATAATAATCTTTAGCGTCGTTTACAACTTGGCACCCAACAGACCAACCGTTTATAAACCAGTTAATTCTTTTTTGGTGTATAGTATAAGTGTTGGTATGAAAATTAAAGCCTTTATTGTATTCCCAGTTCCAATTTTTATTGGGGTCTTTAGGAGATGTTTTACGGATAATTTTAAATCCACCTACTTGTCTTAGTGCTTTCATTTTTTTCTTGTGAAGTCCAGGTTTCCAAACATTGTAATAACATTCGTCTGCTTTAATCTGGCCAACCCCTTTTTTATTCCACTTAAAGTAATTTTTAAAGCCATATGAACCACTATTTGTGGTTCCTGTAAGGACGTTGACACATTTTAGTTCCTTGTTAAAATGATAGAATTTATCATCGTATTTGTTAAATGCATTCTCTGAAGATCTTACTCCAATTAAAAAATCCTTATTAGGAAATCCAGAAAAACTTTTAAGGGATTGTATCTTGTTTAGTAGTTGTCTGTCTGTATATTTTTTTACGTTTGTCATGGTCTAAATTTTAAGGTTTGTGGTTACTGTGTTGAAACAACAATTTCCTCTATGTAGTATTCATTAATTCCAGAGATGTCTGTTTTTCTTATGTAAGCTTCGAATCGAATCTCCAGATGATCTTCATATGTTTTTAGAAATTGAATTTCATCGCTTATAGCATATAGTTTTCCTATATGAAGTGACTTTAATTGTTTCCAACTGATTAAGGTTTTGTTTACCGTCAGGTAGAAAGAGTTTAGAATATTTTCTATAGATTCTGTTAAATCTAATATTCTAGCTTTGTAGATTTCTCTTTCCGATTTTAGTTTTTTTATATTTTGTTTATAGTTTTCCACGTATAACTTCTTTTAGTTGTATTGTAAATTGATGATATTTTTCAACAAAAGTTTTCATGTCATGGTTAGCCTCTTTTAAGTCCTTAGTGTGGCTGTTTATGATCTCCATAATTTTGCTGTCCTTTTTTGCCAATTCTTTTTCCTTGCTTTTGTACAAATAGATAATAACCCCACCAAGAGCAATAATGCTTGATATTAAGATGGATTTAAGACCTAAATCTTCGTAATTACTAGGGGCGTGTTGTAAAAAAAATAAATAATTAATCATATTGTTTTCTTTTTTTGGGATTATAGAATTGAGTAGGGGTGGAGTTTCCTCAATTTTATAATCAGTGTTATAATAGCTTTTTTTTAGTTTTTTGTATAGGAAATACCATATCAGAATAAAACTCTGATATGGTATTAGTCAAGGAGTAACTTTGTATAAAAATTGCTATGATCTATGATTAAATGAAATGTAAATATGTTACTCCTTGAATTTTTAATTATTGAGTTTTAATTCTCTAATACCAGCTTCAGGAAATCCTTCTGCATTGTATTCTAAATTGCTCTTGTCAACACCCGTAAATGGTGTCCAGTCAATTTTATTGATTCGAATGTGAGCCACATCAAAATCAGCATTGATTCCTGCCCAAGAACCTAATCCACTGTTGTACATGTCTGTACCATTGTTATAGAACTCTTCTATTTTTGCTTCTTTAAAAGTTGGGAACCAACCTCCAAAGGTGTACTTCATAATATTAAACGGTACAAATGCTCTATTGGTTCTAATTAGGACATTGTCTACATACAATTCTGTTCTATCAGGATACCATGCAATTCCCCATTCGTGGTATTGATTGTCGTTGTACCTGTGAGCCAACTTTGTTAAATAGGCTAAGTATTGTTCACCTCCGTAGCTTGTTTGGTCGTACGCCCATCCATTACCAGATGATTTTTCACCAATCCAGTTGTTAAATTTACAAGCATTAAATAATGGCTCGTTTCTATCCTGTACGAATGAAGATTCCTTTACCCATGAACTAAAACTATTTGGGTTGTTGGTGTCAATCAGTAAGAAGGTACCGTATTTATCTGCTGATGATGGGTCTTGTACACCAACTCTGTACTGGTCGTCTATAGCATCTGGGTCGAAATATGCATTTTCTAATTCATCCCAACTAGCGAATACTCCCATACAAACATGTGATGGTAATTCCATATCAATTTCATTGTTAATAACCATGTAAGGGTCTCCGCCAGAGTAGGGTTGTCCTCCTTTGGCAATCCATTCGTCCCATCTTGGGTCTGATGGATACAACTCCATGTAGTGGAAGAACCATAGAGCAGGTGATAAACCACGCATTTCTGTTGGAATCTTCATGTTTACATTCATTCTACCATATTCACAATATTTTTTTGTGATTAAAATAGAACCCACTCGTGTTGTTCTGTCTGCTCCTACGTTAGGATCATTTGGTCCTGTGTACTGAGATGGAATACCGTAACCGTTGAATGAACTGTCTTTGGCTGGTTTTGCAACACCTTTAATTTCTCCGTTTAGCGGGTGTTCGTCTCCATGTTGTTCCAAAACAACACACTTCTCGGTTTCATCAAAGTATATCAGTTCACCATTGGTTCCTCCATTATACCCTCCCCACTGAGTGTGGTTTGTATCGAATAATCCAACAAACTTTTCTTTCTCAGCTTCAAAATCCGCAGCATTGCTAAAGTCTACCGAAAAAGGTTGGTCGTGTAATTCGTCTTGAGGGTCTAACAAGGTAATTGCAGCTTGTCCAATTTCTCCACTTGTATTGGATTTACATGTAATTGTATAGTCTCCACTAGGAATGTCTGGGTCAATAATTGTATTAATGGCATCAGATCTAACAAACCCAATCCACTTTATATCTGTTTTGTATTCGTTAGTACTTACATTTCCTGAGTTTAATGCAGGGATGTCTATTTCGTATGTAGCTGCATTTACTGTTGTAAGATTTATCAAATCACCATTAGTAGAATCGTTAATTAGTAAAGTGCCATTGTTGTCTTTAAAAATACTATCTAAAGTTGTACCTCCAGCTTGTTGAGCATCTATACTATTAATTTTAAAATCTAATAGATCTTCCGATGTTCCTGATGGAAGAATGATGTTAAAATCTAGCCTAAAAGAGTACGCAAAATCATTAGGTAAAACAAATTGGGTGATGTTCCCGTTTCCATTACTTAGTGTTTTGGTGATTTCTACCTCTTGGAAAGAAGAACTAGTATCGTATTGATATAGGTATCCTTTTAAACAAAAAGTGTAATCATCACCTGGCGAATTTAAATCGTAGTTAATGTCTACAACAACATCACTTCTGTTAGAAACACCTCTAAATGGAGCGATTGTTTGGTCTCCTAGTTTAATATTGGTGTTTGGTAAGAATACTACATCTCCACTAGCTGAACTGGTGTTCTTAAATACCAATGTTGGTGTGTAATCATAGAATTTAAAAATCTTAAATAAGTTTTCAATAATTTCTCTTTGATTTGCATCATTGGTGTCATCCATTGGGGTGTCAGATCCGTACTCGGCCAATGTTTTGGTATAAATAGTGTCTGGTAATTCTGTAAAATACATTCTATTTATATTTAAACCATTGGTGCTTCCGTCTTTTGCTCCAAAATACACTCGATCGTTAGAGCTAGATGTAAAGAAAGATGGATTGATACCAGAAGAAGTAATTTTATCTATTACATTACCTTCTTCGTAGATGTATGCTCTTACTTCTGGGTTAAAAATTAAACGAATTCCATACCACTTGTCCGTTGCGAAAGTTTGTGAAAAGGACACGGTGGTCGTTTCATCACTAAGACTAATAATTCCGTTGTTATATGTAACTTTAAAGAATTGGGTCTCGCTTGAATTGTACGATTCAAGTAGTACTACATTGTTGTTTGTACCATCTATATAGAAATTAAAACAAAGGTTAGAGTCTTGGGTTGACATGATGTTGTACGCAAATAAGCGTGCATTCTCATCAGTATGTGACCAGTTTAGACCTAAATATCTAGACTGTCCAATATTAAAAGCTTTTGATACAATTTCTGTATTGTTACTACTTGTTTTAGTAACCCAGCTTTTTCCGTTAGGAGACTCTAAAGGTCCCCAAAGACTGTAAAATTCTGCAAATTTCTCGGTGCTTTTGTAATAGAAACCGTTTGTATTTGTTGGTTCCGATATTTCTTGCAATCCGTTTAGGTACCAAGTAAAATGTTGGCCTTTGTATAATTTTTTCATGTATAATGGACTTTCTCCAACATACATATTTCCACAAGTAGTGAATGTTTCCACGTATTCTATTAGAGTAGTCTTGTTGACTACTCTAATTTGGTATTCAGTTTTCTCTAATAAATTTTCTAAAGATACTTTTTGGTTTAAAAAACCTTTGGTGTCTACAGTAATGTTATCAGCAACCAAAGACCACACGGAATCAGAAGCTAGTTTGTAGTAAAAAGCCATGGTCTGATTTACATCTGCTTTTTTAACAAAATTCACTTGTTTTATTTCGTATTTAATAGGGGTCTTATCTACACTCATAACATTTTTTATTTATATGAAACTAAATTAATTCCTGTGATAGTTGCTTGACTATCAATGTCTGTTCCTACAGCTACAGCTAGGTTCTTAATCCATAGTGTATCCGAAACTTTTTCGTAGATAATATTTTCTACGGTGTCTACAACTCTTGTTCCTATTGGTTCCGAAGAATATTGACTAGAGAAATAAGTTGTTTGGTCTACTACAGATCCGTCTAAGATGTAGTTTACTGCTCCTGCGTTAGAGTTACCAGATGAACTTCCTTCTGATGAACTTTGTTTTTGAATTAGATCGATGTCTAATATTCCTTCTTTAAACCAGTATTCTTCTATACTTCCATTAGAGATTATTCCTACGGTTTTACCTAGGGTTCTAAAAGGTGAGGTTAAAGTTGTTAATGCTTCTGATATGGAGTTGTATGGTCCATAATCGAAATCTACATTTGCTGAAGCTGCGCTAATAATTCTTACTTTGTTGTTTAATCCTGTGTACGGCATTTTATTTGAATTTTAAATTAAGTTTAATGATATAATTACGTCTTGTCCTAGTGGTGCAAGACCTTGGAAATAGTATAATGTATGGCTTTCGTCATCTATTGATATTGTAGATGTTAAGTACGAGTTGTTTGTACTAGAGTAGAAAATGTCTGCTGCAATAGCACTGTTTACGGCACTTTCTAATGATAGTCCAGATGGAACAGTAAAGAAGTGTACATTTTCTGCATCAAAAGGAGCATTTATTGTGTCATTTTGTGTTAATGTACTAGACGAAAAACTTTTGATGTTTACAGATGTTGGAATGCTGTTACTCTGTCCGTAGTACACCGTTGTATTGTTTGTAGGTGTTGGGTCTTCGTTGTTAGAGTTGTCGGTACCACAACATTTAGATACTAAATTGGCATCGGCAGTTCCAAATTTAAACCAGTATTCTTCTTGAATACTGTTGGCTAAGTCGTAGATTAAAACGGTTAAACCAACGGTTCTTGATCCTGCAGGTATTGCAGCTAAGGCATTTGCAACAGAAGTATACGGTCCGTAATGTGCATTAATACTGTTGATTAAATTTTGAACGTAATTCTGTGTTGTAAAGGGGCTTAAACCATCTCCATCATTATTTAGTTCGCTTAAATTACTGATGTTTTGAGTGTTTAAGTCGGCTAATGTTGCAAATGGACTTGTTCCGTCTCCATCATTGTTTAACTCGCTAACGTTTGTTGTTCCTCCAGTGTTTACATTGCTTAAATCTAAAAGTGTAGCAAACGGGCTGTTACCATCACCATCGTTTGTTAAATCACTTGTTTTAGTTACAGATGGACAAGAATTGAACTGAAGACAGTAGTTGTTGTTGTCTATCAGGTTGTGGGTTCCTGTAGTTTGATTAGCATCTAAGGTATAAACAATGTGTGTGTTGTTTATAATTTGATAGCTGTCTACTTTAAACTCTAGGCTGTTGTCAGAGTTGTTTTCGTCAACAATTTTTAAAGTTAATTTTTGATCTCCAATATAAGTAAGTGCTTCCGTTTGGTCTTCACTTTCACTGTTTTGAAGATTTACAATTAACGATGTAATTGAGGTGGGGGCTGTGTTACCACTGTTTGTGGAAAAGAAACCTCCGGTCTGTTCTGCTGTAGCAACATTACTTACAAAAGAGTAACCAATGCTGCTATTGAAGTCGTCTAGACTAATGTCTATAGAGATCTTTTTGCTGTTACATGAATTTATTATCATAATTATTATTTATTTGTTACCTCAAAATTATTTTAAAGAAGTCTTGAATATTTTTTTGAGAGTATTTTGATGTGCTTTTTTGGAGCTTGTTAAAAAAGAAGTCTTTGTTTAAAAGGAAGGTTTATAAAAAGTGTTGAACAAGTGTTTGAACAAGTAGTTGAACACTTGTTCAAAAAGTGTTCAAACCTTCAGTGTTTACGGGGGATTGTAAATTGCTTTTTTAGAGATAAAAACGTAAAAAAGTTAACTTTTTCACAAAAAAGTGACTTTTTTTTAATGTTTTATCTGTGGGTTTTTGTGTTTAAGTGGTTGTTTTTTAGTGTTTTACGTCTGTTTTTGGAGTGGTTTTTAAAAATGTCAAGTTTTTGAAGAAAAAAATAAAAGTGTCAAGTTTTTGAAAAAGTTGACAAAAAAGTTGACAAAAAACTTGACAAAAAACTTGACAAAAAAATAAAAGGGCAAAAAAAATGCTTCCTTATTTGGAAGCATTTTTTAAATATTCTAATTGTTGTTCTAAGAGGTTTTTAATATCCGAGAGTAACCTTGGGACATCTTCAAATGTAGGCCTGAATGTGTTTAGGTTCTCTTTTATAATATCCTCTGGATCTTTTAAGAGGATGGGTTTGTTGTAGCTTTTTAGAAATTCTTCGTTTACATAAGGGAAGCGGTCTTTTATTTTATATATAAGACTGATAGAAATGCCTCGGTTTCCTTGTAGGATACCGTAAATAGATGAATTACTAGAATACTTTAATTCTTTAGATAGCTCATTTCCAGTCATATCAAGAGCGCTAAGAAGCTCACTCATTATACTAGAGTCTTGTTTCAATTTTTGTTCTTTGGATATTTCCATTTTTTTCTTTTTCAATATTCAAATTTTTTAATTTGTTAGTATGTCATTTATAGGACAGAAAGAGTAATCCCGAAGAATGTCATATTTCATAGCTGTTTTTCTACTCTTTCTAAGTAAAAAAATCTACCTAAATATACATATTATTTTTTATTTTAAAAGTGGTTTTTACAGTAGTAAGTGGTATTTTAGATTGTTTTCCATGCTTAAATTTTAATGATATTAATCATGCAAAAGAATGCTGTTTACAGTTAGTTTTGTTTCTATAGAATATTTAAAATCCCAATTGTATTATGTGTAAATTAAGAAGTCTAATTTTTTTATTGTTTACAAGCGTATTGTTAGCGCAAAATCCTTTTGTAACTCATAAATTTACAGCAGACCCTTCTGCAAGAGTTTTTAATGATACTCTGTATGTCTATAGCTCTCATGATGAGGATGATGCTACTTATTTTGATATGTTAGATTGGGCTTGTTTTTCTACCACAAATATGAAGGATTGGAAAGATCATGGGGCAATTTTTTCTTTAAAAGATATAAAGTGGGCTAAAAAATGGGCTTGGGCTCCAGATGCTGTAAAAAGAAACGGGAAGTATTATTTCTATTATCCGGTAGAAAGAACAAAAATAGGTGTTGCTGTAGCGGCTCATCCAACAGGACCTTTTACAGATGTGTTAGGGAAACCTTTGGTAGATAATAAACAGGAACCTTTTGCAGGACCTGAACCTATAGATCCGGCAATTTTGATTGATGACGATGGGCAAGCGTATATGTATTTTGGTTGTAGAGATGCAAGAGTTGTAAAGCTAAAGGATAATATGATTGAGCGAGACGGTGCTTTGCATGAAGTTCTTATTTTGGATAAGCAAGGAAAACGATTGTTGTGGAAAGAAAAAGGGAAACAAGATCCTAGATTACAATTGAGTCATGGAGGAGATGGAGTGTATGGAGAAGGACCTTGGGTGTTTAAAAGAAAAGGATTGTATTACTATGTATATTCTAATGGTTGGGCAAAAGATGCAACCATGGTGTATGCTACCTCTCAAAACCCATTAGGGCCTTTTGTGTATCAGGGAAAAGTAATGGAGCCTGTAAGTTCTTGGACATCGCATGGTTCTGTAGTTCAGTATAAAAAGAAGTGGTATGTGTTCTATCATACTCAAGACCTTTCTAATAGTGGTTTTAAACGTTCTATATGTGTAGACGAATTGTTTTTTAATAAAAAAGGTGAAATTATTCCAGTAAAACCTACTAGAACTGGAGTGTCTAAAGTAGAATAAGTTAATTAATTGTATAGTTTTAAAAGCTTCAAACGAGTTGGTTTGAGGCTTTTTTTGTACCAACTGATTCAATTAATAGATTCAGAGAGACTTTGTGAGTCTTGTTTTCAACTACTTTCGTTTTTGGATGTTGTAATTACTGGTGTTGAGTTTAGTCAATATATAGTTGCAAACAATTTCTGTTAAATAGTAATTTACCCAATCCCAATAAAAAAGAAATCAAAACACTTATGACGTTAAAACGTATTATTCTGAGTTTATTTTTAATTGTAAGTTTTTCTGTATTATCTCAGAATCGTGTTAGAATTAACAAAAGTTTTAATAAAGACTGGAAGTTTAGTTTAACAGATAGCCTGCATTATACCGATAAAGATTATAAGGATGTTGCTTGGAGAAAATTGAACTTGCCACATGATTGGAGTATGGAAGGTGCTCTAAGTAAAAAGAATTCTGGAAGAAATGCATGGTTACCTGGAGGTGTTGGTTGGTATAGAAAAACGTTCTCTTTGCCAAAAGAATATAAGGGGAAGTATGTAGAGATTCAGTTTGATGCCATTTACAGAAATTCAAAAATTTGGATAAATGGAGTTTATGTAGGAGCTCAGTATAATGGTTTTACAAGTTTTTATTACGATATAACGGAGTATTTAAATTTTGATCAACCCAATGTAATCGCTGTAAGAGTAGATCATTCTGATATACCAAGTGCTCGTTGGTACACTGGTTCTGGAATTTATAGAAATACATGGCTAACAGTAACCGATCAAATTCATGTGAAAAAATGGGGAACTAAGATTACAACTCCCAAAGTTTTGGAGAAAGAAGCTTTGGTAAAAGTAGAGACCATTTTAGAAAATTTTAAAGGAAAAGCCACTGTAGAAGTACGTACGGTTTTATTTGATGAAGATCAGAAAAGAGTAGGGGAGAGTAAGAAGAAGTTAAAAGTGAATTTAAAGACGACTTACAAAACAATTCAGAAAATTAAACTTTTGTACCCAAAAAAATGGGATGTATTTTCTCCTAGTTTGTATACAGCCAAAACAGAAATTATAGTAGACGGGAACGTTGTTGATGATTACAAGAGTGTTTTTGGAGTTAGAACGTTAAATTTTGATGCTAAAGAAGGTTTTTTCTTAAATGGAAATCCATTAAAAATGAAAGGAGTTTGTTTGCATGTAGATGCTGGTTCTATGGGAGTTTCGGTTCCTGTAGAGGTGTGGGAAAAAAGACTAAAAGCATTAAAATCTGTAGGTTGTAATGCAATTAGAACAGCTCATAATGTAGCAGCACCAGAATTTATGGATTTATGTGATCGCATGGGGTTCTTGGTTATGGATGAGTTTGTGGATAAGTGGAATGATGATGGCTTGGGAAGAGGAAAAAAGAGAAAAGGAAACTTTTTTAATCCAATGGGGTTTGCTAATCCTTATTTTGAGACGGAGTGGCAAAAAAATTACGAGCAATCTGTTAGGAGAGACATCAATCATCCAAGTGTTGTGATTTGGAGTGTAGGAAACGAGAATCATTCGCCAGGAACAATAGAGCAAAAAGTAGGTTTAAAGAAGTACACTAATTTTGTGAGGTCTATAGATGCAACAAGACCGGTAATTTCTGGTATGGAAAGAGGGAGAGATGAGGTTCCTGCAGATAAAGTGAGAAAGATAATTGAAACTTGTGAGTATATGGATTTAATAGCCTTGAATTATGGTGAGCAATGGTGTAAAGCTATTGGTGCTAAGAATCCGGGGAAACCTTTTGTGAGTACAGAAAGTTACACTTATTTTAACAGTACTCCAGAAAAAAGATTTGCAAATATTGAGAAATCACCATGGTTTGATGTTTTAGAAAACAACCACAATATGGGACTTTTCTTATGGTCTGGGATAGATTATTTAGGAGAGTCTAAGAAATGGCCTAAACTAGGAACAGATAGTGGATTGCTAGATTTTGCAGGTTTTAAAAAGAATAGAGCTTATTTTTATCAGTCCGTTTGGACAGAAGAACCAATGATTAAAACCTATGTTTACGAGGGAGATGCGGATGACTTTTCTACTTCAGGAAGATGGGGTTGGCCTCCTATGGGATCTAGTTGGAATTTAGAAAAAGATAAAAAGTACGATTTAGTTACTTATACAAATTGTGAAATTGTAGTGTTGTATTTAAATGGTCGTAAAATAGGGAGTCAAAAAATAGCTGATTTTCCGAACAAGATAATGAAGTGGAGTAAAATTCCTTATGAACCAGGTGAATTAAAAGCCATAGGTTACGTGTCTGGGAAAAAGGTGGCAGACTATACTTTGTATACAACTAAAAAACCAGCAAAAATTAAATTAAAATCAGATAAGAGCTTAGTTAAAAAAGGAGATATAGTTCATGTAGAGGTTGAACTTGTAGATAGAAAAGGAAAATTGGTGGTTTGGGAACCTTTAGATTTGAGTTTAGAGGTAAGTGGCAAAGCTAGAGTTTTAGCGTTTGATAATGGGAATATGAGCGATCATGCTAGTTTTGTGACTAAAAAAAAATGTAAAACTAATAATGGAAAGTGTTTGATTGTGTTAGAAGTTTTAGATGATGATAAGCTAGAAATCAAAGTGAGTTCTACAGAGTTGAAAACAGTAAAAATGTATTTAAAAAATAAAAGTTTATAATGATTTCATTTATAATTTCAATCATAATTCTAATACTAGGATATTTTGTATACGGAACAATTATCGAAAAGATTTTTGTAATTGATAAAGAGAGAACAACTCCTGCTATTGGCCAGCGAGATGATGTGGATTATATGCCTTTGCCGTTGTGGAAAGTCTTTTTAATTCAGTTTTTAAACATAGCCGGTTTAGGACCTATTTTTGGTGCTATTGCAGGAGCTATGTATGGACCTGCTGCTTTTTTGTGGATTGTATTTGGATGCATATTTGGAGGAGCTGTTCACGATTACTTTTCGGGAATGTTATCGTTAAGACATGGAGGCTTAAGTATTAGTGAAGTTGTTGGTATTTATTTGGGGCCTTATATAAAGCAATTTATGCGCTTGTTTACGGTGGTCTTGTTAATTTTTGTAGGGACCGTTTTTTTAGTGGGACCAGCAAAGATTATTGACGGAATGACAGACAATACACTAGGAATAGCTATGTGGGTTTTTATTATATTAATTTATTACGTGTTATCTACCTTGTTACCAATTGATAAGTTGATTAGTAAATTGTATCCAATTTTTGGAGCAGCAATGTTATTTATGGCTTTAGGTTTGTTTGTGGTGTTGTTTATTGGAGATTATCATATTCCAGAATTATTGCCAGAGAACCTGATTAATATGAAGCGTAATCCTGATGAGACTCCTATTTTTCCTATGTTGTTTATAACGATTGCTTGCGGAGCAATTTCGGGTTTTCATGCTACACAATCTCCTTTAATGGCAAGATGTGTTAAGAACGAGGTAGAGGGTAAGAAAGTGTTTTTTGGAGCGATGATTACGGAGGGAATTGTTGCTTTAATATGGGCTGCTGCTGCTATGGTGTTTTTTGGGGATGTTAATGGTTTAAATGATGCTATGGCGGCTAATGGGAATAGTGCAGCTTGGGCAGCTAACGAGATTTCATTAAATATGTTAGGGAAAATAGGAGGCGTTTTAGCGGTTTTGGGAATTGTTGCAGCACCTATAACATCGGGAGATACTGCGTTTAGATCTGCTAGGTTGATATTGGCAGATAC
This sequence comes from Wenyingzhuangia sp. IMCC45574, assembly GCF_054182685.1. NCBI lineage: Bacteria > Pseudomonadati > Bacteroidota > Flavobacteriia > Flavobacteriales > Flavobacteriaceae > Wenyingzhuangia > Wenyingzhuangia sp. IMCC45574. The sequence continues at coordinate 3,658,706 of NZ_CM135169.1, forward strand.
ATTTAAATATGAGCAAAAAACATTACTAAAGCGACTTTACCTTAGTTTGCCATTGTTTGTAATCGCTTTTGTGTTGACTAAGGTGAATTTTGCAGTTATATGGAGGTATTTTGCATGGTCTAATCAAACTTTGGCAGTAATTGTGTTGTGGACTATAACGGCATACTTAATACTAAAAGAGAAAAATTATTGGGTTACATTATTACCTGCTATTTTTATGACAATGGTTTGTAGTACTTATATATTAATTGCACCAGAAGGTTTTCAGTTAAATAAGCAAATAGCATATGTAATTGGAGGAGTTGTTACTTTGTTGGTAACAGTTGTATTTTTAGTTTTTTCTAAAAAGAAAAAAGTTTTTACGATTTAAATACGTGTTGATAAAAGTCTGATTTTACTTAGAAACACATACGGTTATATATTGAGGAAGACAATTTTATAAAATTGTCTTCCTCTTTTTATTTCACTTGTATCTAGGTGTTTATGTGTTGTTTTTAGTTTTTTTAGGGATTATTACACAAGTAAAATAGGTGTAGGTTGTTTATTCAGAAAGACATAGGGGTAAGTTGGTGTTTAAACATATCTATTCTACTTAAATGTATTTGTAAATACATGGTAATCAGAAGAAAGCGTTTTGTTTGTAGTCTAAACTTAAAACTATATAATTATGAAAAAACGATTACTTTTTTTATTTACGGTGGCTACAACATTAGGATTTTCTCAAGTAACAAAGTACGATGCGGATTGTTATGGATTTGAATATACAAATATTGAATATCAAAATGGAGTGTTTGGTAATGCGGTAGAGGCTATGGAGCAAAAAACTGGTTTTACTCAATCTACCGAGCAAGCTCATTCAGGTACTTATAGTATGATGGCAGATTTTACGAGTACTGTGCCTGGTACGGCTCCAAAGACTCAAGGTTGGAGAACACAAGTAAACGACGAGGGAGATATTTGGTTGAGTGGTGAGACAAGTTATACTATTAGAGGTTGGATATATACTACGGCTACTACTACAACTGTTGCAAAAGTAGCATTAAATGGAGGGACAGCAGCTCAGAATTTAAGCCTTGATTTAAATGGGAAAACTGCTGGTCAGTGGCATGAGTTTACCAAAGAATTTACGGCTGATTCAGGTTATACTTATGATGTAGGAGCAGGATCTGGAACTGTATTGACTTTTAATATCAACTTTACCAATATGGTAGTTGGTTCAAAAATATATATTGATGACGTAGATATTGTACAAACATCAACTTTGTCAACATCTTATTCTAAAATTGAAGGAGCTTCTGTAGATGCTTCTAATGGAGAGATTACAGTTTCAGGAGCTCAGATAGATGCCGTTTATTCTATCACAGGACAACAAGTTAAAACAACTGGTTTGTCTAGTGGGATCTATATCGTAAAGATTTCTAAAGGGAACAAACAAGATGCAGTTAAGGTGATTCTGTAATTTTTTAGTTAAGAATTGTTAGTATTAGGTTGTCTGTTTACAGGCGGCCTTTTTTTGTTGTTTATAGCCTATGTACTGAAAGGCATATTTTATTTACTTAGGTAGATATTTAATTCTTTTTTATGAGATTACTTAGCTGTTGAAAACAAAAAAATAACCTAACATTTTAATTATCATGAGAAAAAAATTACTTTTTGGCTTCTTAATAGGAGGAGCACTTTTAGCAACAAAGTCTAATGCACAGATTTTAAATGCTGATGCATTTGGTTTTGAATTGACAAATGTTGTGTGGACTACGGGAAGTAATCTTACAGCTTCACCGGGTAATGTTGTGCAAAGTTGGTCTCAAGTTGCAGGTTTTGAACAATCTAACGAGGAGGCACATTCGGGAACTTATAGTATGAAATACGCTATAGATTATACTGATGCAAATCCGATAGAAGGAAAACTTCAAACATGGAGGTCTAACACAAATAAGGAAGGGAGCTTTAGCTTAACAGAAAGAGATTATTTGGTTTCTGCTTGGGTTAAAGTTACAAGTGGTACACAACCTTCGGCGTTAAACTTACCAATAAAGGGAGCAGGGGTTAATATAGATATTTCTGGAGTTTCATCTGGGGTTTGGACTAAAGTTTACAAGGTTGTTACGACAACTGCAAATGCAGATTTAGGGGATAATAAAAACTGGATGACAGTGAATTATACAGGTACTATTCCTGCATCTGGTACATGTACTATTTATTTAGATGATATTACGATTGTAGAATATAATGGTGTACAAAGTTTTACCACCGAGGAATACTTAGGGTTCGAAGGTGCAGATGCAGAGATTGATGGTATTATAGAGCCAGCATCAAATGGAAATTCATCTTCAACAGGGTGGTTTATACAACATGATACGTACTTTTCTTTTTCAGATGTGCAAGCTAATTCTGGAGATTATAGTATCAAATTTGATTCATCAGATGGTGCAGGAACAAAACAAATTCAAGGAGGATATAACACGCCAGGAACTTCGTTAATAAGTTTTGCTGCAGGTGATTATGTAGTGCAGGCTGATGTTTTTATTCCATCAGGAAAGTCAATACCTTCTAAAATGTTTTTAAATGTGAAAGCAAATACAGAATCATCTCCAGCTACTTCTTTTAAATCAGTAGGTATAGATATTGATCAAGCTCTAGCAAAGGATACTTGGCATACAATTACTTCTAGTATAGCTACTTTTGGTCAAACAACAGATGCTGGTTATACGTTTAGGGTAGAAGCAGCCGATGCGACTACAGTAGCATATTTTGATAATTTAAGATGGACGGATGCTTCAACTTTATCAACAGCTACTTCTAAAATAGAAGGAGCTTCTGTAGCTACTTCTAATGGAAATATTACTGTTGTTGGTGCAAATTTAGATGCTGTATATTCTGTAAGTGGTCAGGAGGTTAAAGCTACAGATTTGTCTAGTGGTATATACGTTGTGAAAATTTCTAAAGGAAACAAACAAGATACTATTAAGGTGGTTATGTAAAATAGTAGATATTTTGTTTAAATTCAGCCCTTTTTCTTTTAAGAAAAGGGCTTTTTTTGTTTTCTGATACATTAAATAAATAGAGAGAGACAAAAAATATAAAAGGATGTGGTTTATTTGAATTACTAAATTATTAAGAGTTAAAATGAGAAATAAGATAAATTGTTTTTTGGGTGTATTACTGTTTTGTGTACTTGTATTAAATGCCCAAAAGGTAGACGTTAAAAGTTCTTTATATAGTATAGAAACCGATTATACGATTCAGAAAGTTAGAGTTGCAAAAGATAAGAGTAAAGACTACATAGTAGGTACTAGTTATGAAGGAACTGTTATTGGGCTAAGCTATAACGGAAAGCAATTGTGGGAACATAAGTTGTCTGGTTTCATGAATCACGATGTATGGTGTGGAGATTTGGATAATGATGGTAAGGATGAAATTGTTACAGCCAATGCAGATGGAACAGTATACTGCTTAAATAGTAAAGGGAAGTTGTTGTGGAGGTTTAAAAAGAACAGTGCTCCAATGTATGCGGTAAATATCATTAAAAAGGGAGCAAAAAGTTATGTGGTTGCTGGAGGTTTTGATAAAAGTATTTATTACTTGTCACCAAAAGGAGTATTGGTTAAAGAAATAAAATCGTCTACTTTTTCTATAGAAAAACCTTGGAGTAAGTCTAAGAAACTATTGCCAAAGCCTGCAATTGCAACAGCAAATTTTATTAGAACTGTAAAGCAAAAAAACGGAGACGATGTGTTGGCTGTTCTAGCAACAAATAATCACATGAATGTTCCTGGTACGTTATACTTCTTTAAACCTTTAGAAGACTTACCGTTTAAGAAAGTTCCGGTAAAAGGAAATAAGGCATTAAAAAAGAAAATTAGAATTAGACCTATTGGAGATTTTAAATTGATTGATGTTGATAACGATGGTGCAGATGAAATAGTTTTAGGAGCTTCTGCTCATTCTAATGATTTGTTGATTTCTACGTATGATTTGGAAGAAAATAAATTTAGTTTTCATAAAATTAATAAGGTTCGTTTTGGGTATGATATTGCTCAAACGGTGCTTTTAAAAAATAAAAAAGAGAACTTGTATTTAACTCGAATAGGAAATCAGATGAGAATCTACAATCCTTTAGAGAACAATTCAAAAGAAGAAATCATTCAAGGAAAGTACGCTTATAATGATGTTTTTAAAGATGAGAAAAATGAAAAGGTTTTGTTGGCAAGTTCACAAAGTGGAGGTAGTTGTATTCATGTGTTGAATCTAAAGAATGACCAATGGAAGAAAGCTTATAAAAAATTATCTCCAAAAGGGAAGATTGCTACCATCTTAAAAAATACAAAAAACACGAGAGATTTATTAGATTCTTATCAAAAGCCAACAACAGAACATATTTCTCAGCCAGTGTATTTAATGACCGAAAAAGTACCTGATAACTTATTAGGTTTAAAAAATAAATTAGAAAGAAAATATCAGAGTCCAGTTTTCTTAAATTCTATCCACATGAGAAATGTAGAGAAGTTTGATAGATCTGTTTTAACAAACAAGAAGTATCAAAAATCAAGAGATAGAAGAAAGAAATACACATTGTCTAGTCAAGAGGCAGTCGATCAGATAACGGCACAATACAATGGAGCTCCAGGAGTTGCTTATTGGGGAGGGCATGGAAATGATCCTTATATGTTTAGTATAAATACCACTAAAAAAATAATTGATAAAGCTGAAAACAAAAAGACGGTTTTAATTTATCCTGAAGTAGAAGATCATAACGAGGACAATTTAAACTTTTTGTTAAATGATTTAATCTATCCTTTGGCAAAGCATGCGCAAGGAAGAAATGCAAATATTTTCTTACGATCAAAGAATGTATTTTGGTTGGGGTCTAATTATTTAAGTCCTTGGTCTAGATTAATGTCTGGTGAATTTGCAGATGTTTTTGTGCCGTCTATGGAAGAAACAACAGATAAAACTATGGAGCTGAGTTTGGCTGGTAGAATGGGTATGTGGGCTAGTGGAGCTGTAAATAGTTGGGGAACAAGAGCTGTTCCAGATAATGTATCTATAGATAGGGCTAGGCAATTAGGAAATCAGCGATTGCCAAACCATATGCTTAGGATGTTGATTTTCCATACAGCAAATGGTGCGCAGTTCATTAATAATTTTGCTGTAGATCAGGATTATATGAGTATTTACTGGGAATTGATAGCTAAGGGAGCATTGTACGTGCCAAAGAGAAATGAAGTTTTAAGTATTTCTCCTGTTCATATGAGTATGAAAGAGCCAGATCATCATTATTTAAATGATGGAGCCAATGTAAAATGGACTGTTTTTTATGATGAAGAATTTGAGAAAAAGAATCCTTTTGTTTTAAGTAGAATGAATGGAACTTGGCCAGGAGCACCAGTTACAGAATGGGATTTTTCTAGGTATGCAGCTGGAGTTAAAGAAAGAAGGTTGAACTTTTTAGCACCTTATGAAAATGGAGTGGTTTTAATAACACCTCCACAACAAGGTGTGTTTGCTAAAGGTGATGTTCCAAGAGGTTTGTTAAAGAATAATCTGCATCCTATTTATAAGAATATAATGAAGGAGTATATTACCGATGGACATAAATATTATTCTAACGACGGTACGAAAACGTACAATGCAGATGAGTATTACAAGGTAATAGAATCGGATATTAAAGAAAGTTCTAAAAAATTACCTATTACGGTTTCTGGAGATGTAGCATGGGTAGTTTCTCAAATAGCTCCCAAAAAACTAAGATTAACTTTAATAGACAATGGTTATATCAATCCAGAGAAAAGCAGTGCGTTGGTTCGTTTTAATACAATTAAACCAACACAGGTAAAAGACGTATTAAGTGGAGAACAATTTAAAGTTTCTGATACTGTATCTAAAATAGAGATTCCTTTAGGAGGATTCCGATTTATAGATGTACTACTTAAAGAAGCGTTGTAATATTCTTGTTTTTACTATAATTTACAAGCCAGTACTATAGAGTAGTACTGGCTTTTGTTTGTTAGAGTGCAGTATTCTTTGGGAAGGAATATCTAAAAAGTACTGTGTTTGGTTTTTTTAGCGTTTATGATACGTAAGGTTAAGGAGTAGATTTACCGTATCAAAAAGACTTTTTTGAATTTATTCTGTATTAGAATTTTATTCACAGATACAAAATAAAAATTTTAAGAGAATGTAAAGGTTTTTTGCTGTTGTAGTTTTGATAATAAAACCAATAATTATTTAGCTAATAATCAAAAAATGAACAAAACTACTTATCTGTTTTTAATTGTTTTGATAGTTCAGTCGTCTTTTTGTCAAAAGAAGTATGATTTTGAAACCGATCAACAGCAATGGAAAAAATCAGCAGAGAATGCATGGAATTTCTCTACTGACAAGAAATTTGCAGGAACTACATCTTTAAAATACACACTTCCTAATACCGCCAAAGAAATAGGAGCTATTTATAGTCTAGAAGTTGGTCAGACAGTTCACAAAGTAAGAACTGCAAAGTACAACGGTACAGATGTAATAGTAGCCAGTACTTATGAGGGGACCATGATGGCTCTTGATTTTAATGGAGTGATTCTTTGGAAAAATACGTTGTCTGGTTTTATGGTACACGATATTTGGTGTGTAGATATTACAGGGAATGGAAACGATGAGGTATTGGTAGCAAATGCCGATGGAACTATTTATTGTTTGGATGTAGATGGAAAAGAGTTGTGGAGCTATCAAAAGAACGAAGTTCCTATGTATGCTGTTACTGCGGTTAAAAAAGAGGGGCAGTATTATGTTGTTGCGGGGAGTTTAGATTTAAACTGTTATTATTTGTCTTCCACAGGTAGTTTGGTAAAAGAATTAAAATCTGCAGATTATTCTAACGAAAAAACATGGGGAACAACTACTGCAAAAGATTTTGTGCATTATGCTAATTTTTTAAGACCCTTGCCAAAAGATGCAGATAATGATTATTTAATTATGCATGCAAGTAATAACCCTTCTCAGGATAGAGGGGCTGTTTATATGTTTGATGTATTAGAAGATAATTTTATTAAAAGAGTAGAAACAGAAGCCACTAGTCCAATTGGAGAACTACGATTTTCGGATTATGATAAAGATGGTACTTATGAAGTGTTGATGGGAGCTTCTAACCATCAAAATAGCGCAAATGTGTCGCGTTTAAACTTAAAAGATGATACTACAGATCAGTATAAAATAGACAGATTAGGGTTTGGGTATTCAGTCGTTCAGCCAGAATTAATTTTAGACGGAACTACTGAAAAGTATTTTTTCTTAGTGGGGAATTTTATTGTTTTAGTATCTAAGGACTTTTCATCAGAAGAGAAATTGTCTACCAAATATTCGTACTACGATATGTGGAAACGACCAAATTCAAACCAAATTGTTTTGGCAAGTTGTCAAAGTGGAGGTAGTCAGATTCATATTTTAGATACGGGTCACGCAGATTGGAAACAAGAATATCAAGATTTAATTCCAGGAGGTAAAATTCAGAAAATATTAGCCAATACAGCAAAGTCTAGATTAGGTTTGGCTTCTTATACCAAACCAGCTTTGCAAAGAGATGCAAGAGATATCTACTTTATGACAGAAAGTACAGATAACGGTGTAGCTAAAACCACAGCAGACAACATTAGAGTAAATTACGATACACCTGTATTTTTGGGCGGTAGTCATTTTTCTAAAACAGAAAATTGGGATCGTTCTAGTATGCCTAATGAGAAGTATAAAAATAGAAGAGACTCTAGAAAAAAATACGAGCTTACTCAACAACAATCCATTGATATGATTAATGCTTGGTATGATGAGTCTCCTAAAGGAGATGCCGGAATTGCTTATTGGGGAGGACATGGAAACGATCCTTATTTTTTTCAGTTAGATACCAGAAAGCAAACGTTGGATTATGCCAATGGAAAGAAAACGATTATGATTTTTCCAGAGTTAGAAGATCATTCAGATGATTTTACGTGGGTGATGGATGATTTGTTTTATCCTTTAGCAGACTACGGAAGAACAAAAAACTTAAATATATATGTAAGAACAAAGCATAACTTTTGGCAGGCCAATGTTTATTTACCTATGTGGAGCGGCTTGTTGTCGGGTGAGTACTCAGATATTTTTGTTCCTTCTATGGAAGAAACTACAGACAAGGCTATGGATATTAGTATTGCAAGTAGAGTTGGAATTTGGGCTAGTGGAGCTGTAGACAATTGGGGGACTAGAACGGTGCCAGACAACCCTAGTTACGATAGATCTAGACAGTTTTGTCATCAAAGATTACCAAACCATTTTTTACGCCATTTAATTTATCATATGGCAAATGGAGCTACTCATATAAACAATTTCCCAATAGATCCAGATTATATGAGTATTGTGTGGGATTTAGTGGCAAAAGGAGCCTTGTTTGTACCAGAGCCTAATGAGTTGGTAAGTCTTTCTCCGGTGCATTTAAGTATGTTGCCTCCAGAGGAGCATTATTTGGTAGAGGGGAGTAGTTTAAAGTGGGCAACCCATTACGATGAGGATTTTTTAACAAACAACTCTTTTGTATTTAGTAGGCAAAATGCCAATTGGATGGGAGCTAAAAATACGCCTTGGGATTTTTCTACTTACGCAGGACAGGTAAAAGATAGAAGGCAGAATTATTTACCAAGTTACCCTAATGGGCTGGTGTTAATTACTCCACCACAAGAAGGTGCTAATGCAGATACTTCCGCACCCAGAGGAGCTTTAAAAGATAAGCTACATCCTCTGTATAAAGATATTTTAAAAGAATATTATACAGATGGTAGATATTATTACTCTAAAGATGGAACGCAAACATTTAGTGCAGACCAATATTATAAAACGATAGAGGAAGATATAAAGTTAGGAGCTAAAAAAATACCGTTGACTGTAAGTGGAAATGTAGCTTGGGTAGTTGCTCAAACATCTCCAACCAATTTAAGGTTAACGTTAATTGATGGAGCGTATTTAAATCCAGGAGATCGAAAAGCGGTGGTAACGTTTCAAACGGTTTCAGCAGTTGGTGTAACTGATATTTTAGATGGAAAATCTTATACTCCCTCTGGAAAAGTAACTATTGATGTCCCTTGCGGAGGATTCCGTTTTATTGATATCACATTAAGTTCACCATTAAACAATTAGGCCATGAAAAGTAGAATTTTAATACATACAATTGCGTTTTTATTTTTTGGATTCTTAGTAAAAGCTCAAGGAAAGGTGAACACTTTAAGTTCGGAATATTATGGGTTTGAAGTAGCTTCTGGAGATGATGGTTGGTGGATGCAGCAACCCGAGAATTGGTCCATAGCTACAGATAAAGGAGCTAGCGGTACGTCTAGAAGTTTAAAATATACCAATGATGCTTCTTTTACGGGGAGTAAGAAAGCATTTGGAAGCTCCTCTATTTCTGATATGCTGATTGATTTAGCTCCTGGGAGTTACGAATTAAAAGCAATGATTTGGGTAGAAAGTAGTTCAACTTCTATTTCTAGAATTAGAGCAAACTTTAGGACTGCTGGAAAGAGTGAGGTAAATGTAAATTTTGATGTTGCTACTATTGCTAAAGACCAATGGGTAGAGGTTAGGGTTCCTTTTACTATTACTGAATCTTTTGAGAATACCAATGTAAGGATTATGATGGATAGCTCTACAGGAGGAATTGGAACCTTTTATTTTGATGAATTACAGTTGTTAATTGATCCAATAGCATTACCTGTAGCAGTACCTTTTACAAGTCAAATTAATTCAACGGAGGATAAAAATATAACATTACCTGCCGGGAATTATGAGGTAGCGTTGCAGATTTGGGTTGAAGGTGGAACTACAATTCCTAGTTTTTACACACAGATAATAGAGCCATGGAATTCCATTAAGTGGGAGTTGGATGGTGTTGCCACTGAACAGTGGGTAGAACTAAGAAAAGAAATTGTAATTGCTGAAAATGTAAACGATTCTAAGTTTCAAATTTTTGTAAGTAACTTTTCCGATGGAGAAATTTATACGGGAGGTTTTTATGTAGACGATATTGAATTTACACTCACAAGTGTATTGAGTAATCCAGATTTTGATATTAAAGTAATTGGAGAAACATGTCAAGATAAAAACGATGGTAAATTAGAGATAAGTACAGAAACTGTAGGAGCTTATTATGTAGAATTTAATGGAAGCAAAATAGATTTTACAGAAACAACAACTATTGAAAATTTAAACCCGGATACTTATCATTTAAAAATAGGTTCTAATTATACGTCTACAGAGACCGAATATATTTTGGTGCTACCAGAAGCAACAAAAATTGAGGCAAGTTTATCACCTAAAACACATGCAACTTTAATTCATGTAGATAAGGGTACTGCTCCTTTTTTAGTCTACAAAAATGGAGAAAAGATAAAAGAGTTTGATGAAAATATATTCGAAGTTGAAAGTGAATTGGGAGATTTAATAGAGGTGGAAACAGCTGTGCCGTGCGAAGGAAAACTTTCCAATTTTGATGAGATGGCATTGGTGTATCCAAATCCAGCAGAAGGTTATTTTAATGTGTTTTGCCCTGCAGGATCTCGTGTTAGGATCTTTAGTACCACAGGTCAACTTGTTCAAGAAATAGAAATAAAAAAAACAAATCCTAGAATTGAATTAGGTGAAGAAATAAGAGGTGTTTTCTATGTGGAGGTTTTAATTGGTTCTAAATCAGTGGTTAAAAAACTTGTTGTTAAGTAAATGTAACCGTAAATCTTTACGCTAAAGAACATAATATCTCTTTTAAAAGACAATATTAGCTGTTAAGGAGAGTAATTTTACTATAACTTAACAGCTTACAAATTACTAACTAACTCAGAAGATGAATTTATTAATTAAACATTTAAAGATTGCCGTATTAGGTCTTTTTCTAGTGGCTTGCTCTACAAAAAAAGAAGAGAGTGTACCAGTAGCAAGTAACAAACCTAACGTTATTTTGTTTGTGGCGGATGATCATGGAAAAGATGCCTTAGGTTGTTATGGAAATCAAGTAATACAAACTCCTAATTTAGATCAGTTAGCTTCGGAAGGAGTTCGTTTTAATAATGCATATTGTACAAGTGCAAGTTGTGCTGCAAGTAGGTCTGTAATTTTAACTGGTAAATTTGGGCATGCTACCGGTTCTTACGGACATGTACACGATTACCATCATTTTAGCACTTACGACAATGTAAAATCGTTACCTGTTTTATTAGAAAAAGCAGGATACGAAACTGCGAGAATTGGAAAGTACCATGTAGCACCAGAAGAGGTATACCATTTTAATACAGTGTTAGAAGCAGATCCAAGAAGTACTTTAGAGATGGCAGATGCGTGTGTAGATGTTATAAAATCTGAAAAACCATTTTTTTTATATTTCTGTACAGATGATCCACACAGAGGACACCCTTTTAAGGCGGAACCGTGGAATGTGCCAAATACATTTGGAAACAAAAAAGAACCTTACCCAGGAGAGAATCAGGTGATTTATGATCCTAAAGATGTTGTGGTGCCAGAGTTTTTGCCAGATACCAAAGAGTCAAGAGAAGAAATAGCACAATACTACCAGAGTATATCTAGAATAGACCAAGGTTTTGGTAGGTTAATGAGTCATTTAAAAGAAGCAGGAAAGTTAAATAATACCATCGTTTTCTATATTTCTGACAATGGAATGGCTTTTCCAGGAGCTAAGACAACCGTGTATGAACCGGGAATTCAATTGCCATGTATTGTTAAAAACCCATTGGTAAAAGACAATAAAGGAGGTATTAATAATGCAAAAGTTTCTTGGGTAGATTTAACACCAACAATTTTAGACATGGCTAAAGTAGCGTACGATGCTAAAGAATTTCATGGAAAATCATTCAACGGAGTTTTGGCAGAAGAAAACCCAAAAGGTTGGAATACGGTTTATGCATCGCATACTTTTCATGAGATTACTATGTATTATCCTATGAAGGCTATTGTAGAAGGTAAGCACAAATTAATTTGGAACATAGCATGGCAGTTAGATTATCCGTTTGCATCAGATTTATGGGCTTCTTCTACTTGGCAAAGTATTTATAGAAACCATGTAGAAATGTATGGAAATAAAACAGTAGAGCAGTATTTAAAGCATGCAGAATTTGAGTTGTTTGATTTGGAAAAAGATCCAGGAGAAGTAAACAACTTAGCAGATAAAAAAGAATATCAAGAAGTATTAACTGAAATGAAGGCGAAGCTTAAAAAGTTTCAGTTAGAAACCAAAGATCCATGGTTAATCATGTGGGATCATGATAATTCCCTACAAGGAACAGGAGTGGATCTGTAGTAAGAGAAAAACCGAACCAAACATAAGAAATGAAACGTAGAAATTTTTTAAAAAACGCAGCAGGAGCAGCAGTTGCAGCAGGTGTAATGCCTTTGTCTTCTTGTAAGTCTTTAGAGGGAGCAGCAGAGGAAATTAATAAAGGAAACACAAGTGCTGGTGTTGTTGGAGGAGATGAGCAATGGCATCAATTAGGAACAGGTAAAAGAGTGCCTAATCCAGATCGTAAAAAAACAGTTGAATACGATGTGGTTGTTGCTGGAGCGGGAGTTGCGGGTATTTGTGCGGCTGTTGCATCGGCAAGAAATGGAGCTAAAACCGTATTGATTCATGATAGGCCTGTTTTAGGGGGGAATGCATCTAGTGAGATTCGTGTAACGTTAAATGGTGTAAACCGTTTGGCAACAGGAAAAGCGGAAAGAGAAACTGGAATTGTGGAAGAAATTATGTTGGAAAACAGATTGTACAATCCACAAGAATCTTATCCTGTTTGGGATCATATTGTGTATGATTATGTAGTAAGAGAGCCTAACCTAACAGTAATGTTAAATACGCAGGCTATTGATGCTACGATGGATGGAGATAAAATAGTTTCTGCTAGATGTTGGCAATTAACTACAGAGACGGAATTTACGGTAAAGGCAGATGTGTTTATTGATAGTTCTGGAGATGGGTTAATGGCTGCCAAAGCTGGTGCCTTGTATAGAACAGGTAGAGAAGGAAAAGCCGAGTTTAACGAAGATTATGCTCCAGATGTAGCTGATGGATGGCAAATGGGAGCTTCTATTTTGTTACAAGGTAAAGATCATGGTAAGCCTATGCCGTACACACCACCTACGTTTGTTAAAAAATACGATGGAGATAATGCTAACCACGAAAGAAAAATTAATAATTATTTAGATGGATATTGGTGGGTAGAATTAGGAAGTGATCATGATATTGTGGATGTGCAAGAAGAGAATAGACACGATTTAATGGGGTATTTACACGGTGTTTGGGATTATATTAAAAACTCTGGAAAGTTTCCAGATTCAGAAAACTATGCTTTGGAATGGGTAGGTTCTTTACCAGGACGTAGAGAGTCTAGACGTTTTATTGGAGATCATATTTTATCTGAAAAAGATTTAACACAGCATAAGCATTTTGACGATGCTATTGGTTTTGGAGGTTGGTCTTTAGATGAACACAATCCAGGAGGAATTTTAGATATTAAGGAAAGACCAAGTTTTTTCCATCAAAAGTTTAAAACGGTATACCAAGTACCCTTTAGTTCTTTGTATTCTAAAAATATAAGTAACTTAATGTTTGCGGGTCGTAACGCAAGTTTAACCCACATTGCGTTATCGTCTACAAGAATTCAGGGAACATGTGCTTTAATGGGACAGGCAGTAGGTACTGCAGCAACTATTTGTGCAGAAAAAGGAATTACACCAAGAGAGGTTCGTAACAAGCATATAAAGCAGTTGCAAGAAATGTTAATGCGTGATGATGTTTACATTCCAAAAGTAGTTGCTAAAGATCCAAAAGATTTAGCTAAAAAGGCAAGTGCCATTTTTGGTTCTTCTACAAAATCGGGAGCTGCTAAAAATGTAATTAATGGTGTTTCTAGAGACATAGATGGCGAAATAAATCATTGGCAATCCGAAAGTTTACCAGCAACCTTTCAAATGGAATGGGAAAGTCCTGTTAAGCTTTCTAAAGTAGAAATAAAGTGTGATACCAATTTGCATAAGAATATTACCATGCGTAAACAGCCTTTAAACGAGTGGTTAAAAAAGAGTTTTATTACGACGGTACCACCAGAGTTATTAAAGGAGTTAGATTTAGAGGTAAGAGTAAATGGTGAGTGGGTAAAAGTTGGAGAAAAAGAGAACAATATTGCGCGTTTAATCAAGTTTGATTTTGATCAGGTTCAGACCACTGCAATAAGAATTAATTTAAAAGAAACTTACGGATTTGAAACGGCAAAATTGTTTGAGGTTCGTGCTTATAAATCATAAAAACTAAAAGGGATTTTCTAAATGTTTAAATAGTGTTGTTTTTGGTGGATTTAAGTTGAAGATTGGAGTTGTAGGTCTTTTACTATGAGAAATATTTTTAAGATTTTTACAGTTTGCTTAATTGTAAGGAAACAATATTAAGTTTAGAATGAGTAGATTAACCCATAAAGTATTAAAGAGTCATTTTTCTAAGAAAACAATCGTTTTTTTTAGAAAAACGACTCTTTTTTTGTGTTTACTACTGGTGTTGGTTTTACAGTCTAATGGTTTGCCAAATCAAAAAAAGACAATTCATACGGTTGCTATAGTTCATCCTGCAATAGATAAAGATAATGCTGTTGAATGTGATTTGATAGAAGTAGTACTGTCTGATGAAACCAAGCTATTTTACTTAGATGTGGACTCTGTAAACTGCGGAGAGGATGTTTGTAAAGTAGTAACTGTTAGAATGTTTTGGGATGAGTTAGGAAGGTATGTTAAATACGAATTGCAAGATGGTGAAGGCTTAGAAAAAAAAGAAGGTGCTCCATTTACCAAAGAAGATTATAGCAAGTTAGAGTGGGTTTTAAATAATAAAAACTCAGAATTAGAACATGTTTTTAAGGAAGAGTTGGTGGTTAGTGATTTTGTAGCGCACGGAAATGTAGATGTAGATGCAGTTTCTGGGGCTACGTCTACAGTAACACCAAATGAAACCGTAGAAGGAGCTGTTTGGACTTGTTTTACACTTTGGCATTGGGCCAATGGACAAATGGTTTCTAAAATAAGATCTATTACAAGAGATAAACTTTCTGATGAGAAACTTATTAAAGACTATTTAGGGCATCCAGAAGCAGCTTACAAAAAATTTGCAATTCAGAGTTTAGAACTTAGAAAATCGTTTGATTCTTTAACCGTTTCTGCTATTGAAAAACAAGCGATAACTAGTGAATACAGTGTGTTTAAAACTGGATTGACCTATGTAGAAAATTTAAAGGAAGAGTTGTATTACAGTTCTGTATCTCGTTTGTTTAAAGAAGGAGATTATAAAAAGAGAGTTGCTTGTTTAAATTCAGTGTCAGAAACAAATAAGGGAGGAAACACTGCTTATTACAACGAGTTAAGTAAAAATATAGCTGATTTTAGTTTTCAAGAAGTAGAAATGTTTTTAACCAATTTAAAGTTGAATAATTTCTCTTCTCCTACGCTTACACAGAACTTAGTAGCATTGCTAAAAGCAGATAACTTTTTAATAGCAAGAAGAGCTTACTGGTTTTTATCCAACCAAGAAGAGTTGTTAACGAGTAAACAAAAGAAGAGAGTAAAAAAGTTTAGAAAAAAATACAAAGACAGATTATAAAATAAGATCATGAAGAACAATATCATAAAAAAGTTAGTAGTTACCTTTTGTTTGGTGTTTGCCATACAAGCAAATGCAAAAGAGGTGGTACATATAAAACCTGGGAAAGATGTAACTACACAGGTAAGAAAAGCAATTGAAAATGTGAAGGATAAAGACATTAAATTGGTTTTTTCTAAAGGAGTTTATCAGTTTTTACCAACCTATGCTCAAGAGAAGTTTTGTTACATTACCAACCATGGAAATGGTCTAAAGAAAATCATCTTTTTGTTTTCAGATTTTAACACGGTTGAGATTGAAGGGAACGATTCTGAATTTATTTTTAGAGGACAAGTTGCACCGTTTCAGTTTAATAATTGTAATAACATTTCTATTAAAGGAATTCGAATAGATTGGGATGTTCCTTTTAGTTTTCAAGGAGATGTAACTGCTGTAAACAAAAAAGAGAAATGGTTTGAAATGAAGCCTTATACCAAAGGATATTCTTGGAAGTTGGCTAAAGGGAGAATCATGTTTCCAAACATAGAGCATTTTCATTTTGCTTCTTTGGGAAGTACTTTGGCTTTTGATAAAGATACCAAACAAGTAGCGTATGGAGCTTTTGATATGTCTTTAAGACCTAACAAAGTAGTTAGAAAAAAAGGAGGGATTTTAAGAATCTACGATCAGAATATTAAACACTTTCCTAGTGTAGGTTCTGTTTTTCATTCTAAAGGGCCACATGAACAAAACAGATATGCACCGGCATTTCAGGTAACAGAATGTAACAATGTAGTTTTTGATAAGGTAATTATTCACCATGCTTTAGGAATGGGTTTTTTGTTTGAAAGAGTGGATGGAGTTAAAATTTTAAACTCTGGAATTTATATCAGAGAAGGTTCGGATAGAGCAATTTCTACCATAGCAGATGCAACTCACTTTGCAAACTGTAAAGGAGATGTTTTGATAGAGAACTGTCGTTTTGAAGGAATGTTAGACGATGGAACCAATGTACATGGAACTTATGTGGAGGTGAATAAAATTATCAATAAAAATACGATTAGAGTACGATTAATGCACTTTGAGCAAACAGGATTTAAATTTGCAGGTAAAGGAGATGAGGTTTGGTTCATTAAAACTCCAAATCCATCAAGAGGAGAAATTAACAAAGTAGCTAAGGTTGATTATATCAATGATAGATATACAGATTTAACTTTTGAAAGCGAAATACCATCAGATTTAAAAGAGGGAGATATTGTAGAAAATAAAACATGGAACCCTGTGTTTACCATGAGAGGATGTACTATTAGAGATCACAGAGCAAGAAATATAATTATTAAAACGCCTAAGAAAATAATTATAGAGAATAATGATTTGTCTTCTATGATGTCGTCAGTAATGTTAAGAGGAGAGACTTTTTTCTGGTTTGAGTCTGGAAATGTAGAAGATGTAGTGATTAGAAACAATCGTTTTAAGCATGTTGCTTATGGAGGAGCTCCGGGGCATGCAGTTTTAAAAGTATCTCCAAGACTGGGGAAAGCATTCAACCAGAGAGCAGCTTACGATAGAAATATTGTTTTTGAAAACAATACAATTGAAACTTTTGACAACTGTATTATTTGGGCAGATAGAGTAGATGGATTAATTATTAGAGGAAATTCTATTAAACAAACTACGGTAGAAAAACCACAATATCCAGATGCTCCTTTGTTTGAGTTGAGAAACTGTATAAATGTGGAGGTTACAAAAAATAAGTACGAAGGAACGGTTACAAATTATTTTAATGTGGATGAGAAAACTAAAAAAAGTATTAAAGTAAAACGTAATAAAGGTTTTAAATATACTAAGAAATAAACTATATATAGACTCTACTAAAAGCACAACTTACTAAAGTTGTGCTTTTTAGTTTATAATAAGTGTTTTTTGGTTTATTGTTTGAATTTCAGTTTGTTAAAATATGTTTTTTGAAAGTAGCTTTGTAGTTACTATATTAATAATAACTCAAATAAAATGAAAAAAATAATCTTCTTAATGGCTTGTTTTTTTTCAGTCCAGTTTTATGCACAGGATTTAGAAAAAGAAGCTCAAGCTAAAATTAAGGCTTTAGAAAAGCTCGTTAAAAAAGCAGAGAAAAAAGGAATTAATGTCTTAAAAGAAAAGACAACTATTAGAACTGCAGAGATCTTTTTAGAGTTTGCCAATTGGGATGAAAAGAATGTAGCATTTAATACCAGTGCTTTTAAATTGGTGGCTTCTTATAAAAAAGAAGCTGCAAAATATGCCAAAGATTTGCCAAGTTTTGAAAGAAATGATGTGATTAAAATGTTGGATACCGCAACAGAAAATATTCAACTTTTGATAAAAAAGAAGAGATTTAGAGCTCCTAGTCCACATGTAGATTGGAAAAAGGCAAAGGTAGATGGAGATCAAATTACTTATAACAACAAACCTGTTTTCTTAGCAGATTATACTTGGAAACCTAAAATTAAAAAGTATACAGAGTATCATGGAAATCAGGATGGTTTTTTCTTAACACCTACATATGTTATTAATGAAAATGGAGATTTTCAGCCAAGAAAAGACAAAGAGTTGGATGCGAAAGGAACGGGTTCTTTAGGTTTTATATTTTTTAACCATAAAGGAAGTCCTAAATGGGCACAGGAAAAATATGGACCTAATTTTAAAATGCGTGAAGATACTTACACGGCTTATGATATTGACAATCCAGGAGCAAGGGAAATTCAAAAGTCTTTGATAAAATCTGTGGTGCCAAGAACAGGTGGACAAAAGTTTTCTGAGTTAGGGTATATGTTGTGTAATGAACCTCATTTTTACACACAAGCAGATAAAACCAAAAAGAAGAAACCATGGGCTTCTGGAGGAGTGTCTAAGTATGGTATAGACAAGTTTAAAAAATGGTTGTCTAAAAAGCACAAAAGTATTGATGATTTAAACAAAGCTTGGAAAACAGATTTTAAAAGTTTTGATGCTGTTGAAATTCAGGTTCCTATAGATGTTAGTTTAAGAGGAACTCCAAAATGGTACGATTGGGCTGCTTTTAATATGGATAGAGTTACAGATTGGTACCGTTTTATGAAAAATGAAATTCAGAAATACGATCCAGAGGGGAAAGTACATTTAAAAATTATGCCGAATCTGTGGACAGAAAATGCAAGAGTACACGGTATTGATTTGGAGGCATTAACGGCTATGAGTGGAATTATTGGGAATGATTCTGGAGCAGAGCATAAAAGAATTTGGCAAAAAAAGCCATACGAGTGGGAAGCGCACTACGCTTTTGATTGGAGAGAGTTGTGTATGGGATACGATTTTATGAAGTCTGTAAGTCCTGATAAGATCAATTTTAATTCAGAGTTACATTACTTATCTACTAATAGGTCTAGAGATTTACACATGACACCAGAGTATGCAAGAGCTACTTTTTGGTTAGCACATACCTATGGAATGACCGCAAGTCAGATATGGTACTGGCCAAGAACAGCAACCGGAGCGGTTTCTAAGAAAGCACAAAAAGACAAAGGGTACGCAGGTTCTAATAATATGCAGCCAAGAATTACGAATGAAGTAGCTATGACTTTAATTGATTTGAATAGTTATGGAGAGGAAATAATGAGCTTACAACGTTTAAGAAAGCCTTTACGCTTGTTCTATTCTAAAACATCTGCTATTAACAAAAAGAAACATATGGACGATGTTTTTGAGTTGTACGAAGGTCTACATTTTAACGGAACTCCTTTAGGTTTTGTAACTAAGGATATTTTAAACAAACAAGATATTAAAAATTGGGATGTTGTATTGATTCAGAAAACACAGTTTGTAACCCAAGATGAATTTAATGCCGTACAAGGGTATTTAAATAATGGAGGTACAGTAGTTATAGATAAAGCAAGCTTTAAGAAGAATGAATATGGTCAACCGTTGGCTAAATCATTAAAAGCAGGAAGTGGTACAATAGTAAGAGTTGCTAGTACAGAAGAGATGGAGCACAAGGCAATGGAACTATTGGAACAAAGAGGATCATTGTCAGAAATTGTGGTAAGTGAACAGAATTCTATAGGGACAAAAGGGTGTGCTTGGAAAGTGTATCAGAAGAAAAATGGAAGCTATATTTTGTCTATTGTGAATATTGGTAAAAGCCAAGCGAATTTAAAAATAGGCTCTATTGATAACAAAAAGGTAGTGTGTAAAGACTTAATTAATGGGGTTGAAGTTAGCAATGCTCCAGTATTAAAACCAAGAGAAGTATATTTTGTAGAAGTTACTACAAAATAAAATAAAACGTAATTTATCTTACGCTAGCCAACAAAACTGAAATATTGTTTTGTTGGCTATTTTATTATAGGGGTTTAATGTGTTGTTTTTTAGTTGGATACGTAAAGGTGTTTTGGTAATATACCTACAGCAACAAAAATTAAATTTAAAGATACAGGGAAAACGTATAAAAACGCTTACTTGAACTTTGATAAAAGTTTAAAAATGAATAGTATGTTTTACAGGAAGTTATTGCTGATGATTTCTTCTTTTTTGTTTTCGGCATTTTGTTTTGCTCAAAAGAAAGAAGTTCAAGTGGTTTTATTAGGAGGGCAATCTAACATGGCGGGGCATGGTAATTACAATGCCTTAGATACAGCCTCTTTGTTAAGAGTGCAGAAAGCATCAGAAAAAGTATTGTTGGCCACCAGAGATCCAAAAAAGAAAGAACCTGTACCATTAACTGGGTATAATGGTGGAAAGAGCAAAAAATACAATTTTAGCAAGCATTTTGGGCCAGAGTTATTTAGTGGAGTGGTCCTGTCAGAAAAATATCCAGAAGAAGATTTTTTATTGATAAAAACAGCGGTCGGAGGAACTTCTTTGTACGGAGCATGGAGTCCTAATTGGACCAAAGAAAAAGCAATGGTGGCAGAAAGAGGTGAACAAAGGCAAAAAATGCAGTTGTATAAAAGTCACTTAAAAAATATAAAAAGCAACTTGGCTGCATTAGAGGCTAAAGGAATTCCATACAAAATTGTTGGGATGTTGTGGATGCAAGGAGAAGCAGATACTAATAGTGAACTGAAAGCAAATGCATACGAAGCAAATTTAAAAGAGTTAATAGCTGCATATAGAAAAGAGTTTAAAAGTAAAGACTTACCTTTTGTAGTTGGACAGGTAAATGTTTTACCAAGAAAATTTAAAGAAGGACCTTCTATTGTAAGAAAAGCCATGGAGAATGTAGCGGCTGCTGATAATAAAGTAGTACTTGTAAAAACGGCTATGGACAAAACGTGGTTAGATTTTCCAAAACATTCGGACAACACACATTACAATGTAGAAGGACAAAAAAGATTGGGAACAGCTTTTGGAGAAGCTTTGTATAAATTGATTAAATAAAGAAAATGAAATATATATTATTACTCTTATCTATTGTAATAGGGACTAAAGGATTTGCTCAACAAAAGCCAAATGTTATTTTTGTTTTAGTAGACGATTTAGGATATGGAGATGTAGGTTTTAATGGATCTAAATTTTACGAAACACCCAATTTAGACAAATTAGCAAAGAACAGTTTGGTGGTAGAGAATGCTTATATGTATCCTACCTGTTCACCATCTAGAACGGCTATTTTTACAGGAAAACAATCTTTTAGAACTGGTGTTTACAATGTTCCTGTTTTAGAACATGGAGATCAACAGCAAAATATATTCTCTAGATGGACGGTAACCAAGGAGCATGAGATTTATGCCCAACCTTTAGCTAGACATGGGTACAAAGCCATTCATTTAGGAAAATACCATATTGTTGGACCGTATCCAGGAAAAGAGTTAAGCCAACCATACCCTTTTAAACAAAAATTAACACAACCAGCACCAGGAGATTATTCATGGTTAACAGAACATAAAACCAAAGAAGTTTTACAATATTACCCTCAAGGAAGAGGATTTATAGAAAATGTAGGAGGTTCTTATAAAGGAGACCCTGCTTATGAAACAGGAGGGTATAAAAGTTACAGAGGAGGGTATAGAGCTCCGTTTAGTAACCCATTTATTGTTCATAAACCATCGGATGAGTGGTTAACAGATAGGTTAACAGATGAGGCAATTCGTTTTATGGGAGAACATAAGAACGAACCTTTTTTTGTGAATTTAAATTTTTACACAGTACACAAACCTGTAAAGGCTAGAAGTGAAAAGTTGCTTAAAAAATACCTGAATAAAAAAGGAGACAAGCACTTAGGGCAGGGAATGCAGACTGGTAAAAAACAGGAGTATGAAGCAGGTTATGCTACCATGGTAGAAAACATGGATACAAATATTCAAAGAATTATAGATTATTTAGACAAAGAAGGATTAAGAGAGAATACGGTTATTATTCTAACGTCGGACAATGGGTATAATGTAGGAGAGAATGCTTTGTTAAGAGGACGAAAGAGACAAATTTACGAAGGAGGAATTCGTGTTCCTTTGTTAATTAATTGGCCAGGAAAAATAAAAGAAAGAAGAACCGATGTAGCAGTTAGTTTGTTAGACTTTTTTCCAACGTTTTTAGAGATGGCAAATATTACAGATTATAATGATGTTTTAGATGGTAACTCTTTAGTGCCTTTATTTAAAAAAGATACAAAGAGTTTAAAGAAGAGACCATTGTTTTGGCATTTAGCAAGTCAGAACAAGAAACAAAAAACGTGTTCTGTAATTAGAAAAGATAATTACAAATTGCTTCAGTATTTAGAAGATGGGGAATTAGAGTTATACAACTTAGAGAAAGATCCTAAGGAGTCTAAAAACATAGCTGAGGTTGAAACTAAGAAAGCGAAAGCATTGCTAAATGAGTTGGTGTCTTGGCGAAAAGCGAATAAAGTTCCGTTGCCACCAAATTCATCTTTAGCATATTAAAATCTGAAATAATTATGAATAGAGTTAATCGTATAATTTTTCTATTAATGTTGTTTGTTATTAATGCAAACTCACAGCATACCGAACAAAAACCCAACGTATTATTAATTATGGTAGACGATATGAACGATTGGGTAGGAGCTTTTGGGGGGCACCCGCAAGCAATCACACCTAATATGGATGCCTTGGCTAAAAAGAGTACTATTTTTAAACAAGCCTACTGTTCTGCTGCCTTGTGTAATCCGTCTAGAACAAGTATGTTAACCGGTTATCAACCTTTTAAAACGGGTGTTTACGGAAATGTAGAAGTGTTTAGAAAAATGAAAGGATTTGAAAACACCGTTACTTTGCCTCAATATTTTGCGGCTAATGGTTATAAAACAGCAGCAGCAGGGAAAATTTTCCATAGCCCTAGAGGAACGGGTGCAAAGCCTAAAGAGGGGAGCGATCCTGGTTCTTTTCAAGAAGAACACAAAGGAGGTTTAGGTTGTCAGTTTCCGCCTAAGGAACAAAGACATCAACATGGATTAGATTTTAAAAGAGCAGGCGTAAAAGGAAGTAAAACAAGATCTTTTGATTGGCTGGGTGTGAACATTAAGGATGAAAAAACTCACGATTGGAAATCTGCAGATTATGCTGCTAACTTTTTAAATAAGAAACACGAAAAACCTTTCTTTTTAGCTTGTGGTATTTTTAGACCTCATTTGCCTTTGTATGCTCCGCAGAAGTACTTTGACATGTTTGATGAGGATAAGATACAGCTACCAAAAGTACTTGCGAATGATTTGGGTGATGCTGGAAGAATAGGAAAAAATTGGGTAGGAAATGGGAAATTACATAACGAAGTAAAAAGAAATCATCAGTGGAAAGCATTTGTTAAGGCTTATTTAGCTTGTTTGGCATATGCAGATGTATGTGTAGGACATGTATTGGATAATTTAAAAAATAGTGAATACAGAGATAATACCATTATTGTGTTAATGGGAGATCATGGTTGGCATTTGGGAGAAAAGGAGCATTGGTCTAAGCAAACGCTGTGGGAAGAGGCAACAAAAACTCCTTTAATTGTTTACAATCCTTTTAAAGGAGGAAAAGGGGCTAGTACCAAAACCGTTTCTTTAATAGACGTATATCCAACATTGATAGAAATGTGTGGATTGCCAAAGAAAAAAGATTTAGATGGAAATAGCTTTGCTCATTTAGTAGCAAACCCAAAAGGGGAATGGAAGCATTCTGCATTAACAACCAAAGGAAAGGGGAATTACACATTAAGAAATGAAAACTATAGATATATTGTGTATTCCGATGGTTTTGAGGAGTTATACGATCATAGAAAAGATCCAATGGAGTGGAATAATATTTCAGGAAAATCTGAAAGTAAAAAAGTGTTAAAAGAGTTTAGAAAAGAATTAAAAAGCTTAGTTAAATAATAACGAGAGATGAAGAATTGTACAGTGTCAAAACTATTTTTTTTATTAATTGTTGTTTTTAATAACGCGTATTTAAATGCGCAACAAAAATTTTCTACAGCAGGTTTTTATGAAGTGGAAAATAGCCAACGAAAAGTATATAATTTTAATATTGGTTGGCGATTTTTTAAAGGAGATACTGCCAATGCAGAAACAGTGGGTTTTGATGATTCTAATTGGGAGTCGGCAAGTTTGCCTCATGGTTTAGAAATTTTACCAGAGAATGCTAGTGGGGGAAGAAATTACCAAGGAAAAGCATGGTATAGAAAAGAATTTACGCTTAAAAAACAATCTGAAGCCACAAATGTAGTATTGTATTTTGAAGGGGTAATGGGAATTGCAAAAGTTTGGGTAAATGGAGTACAAGTAGCAGAGCATTATGGAGGATATTTACCTTTTGCTGCGGATATTAGCAAGGTGCTAAAACCAGGAAAAAATATAGTTGCGGTACAGGCAGATAATAGCGACAGTAAATTATATCCTCCAGGAAAACAACAGGCAGGATTAGATTTTAGCTATTTAGGAGGAATTTATAGAGATGCTTATTTAATAGAAACAAATCCAGTTCATGTAACATTACCAGAGCTTAGTAAAACCATAGCAGGAGGAGGGGTGTTTGTAGGTACCCTAGCGGCTAAGGATAAGAGTGCTAAAATTGGAGTAAGAACAGAAATTGTAAATACTTCTAAGAGGACTCAGAAAATAATAGTGAAAACAATTTTAGAAGATTCGGACTTTAAAGTCATAAAATCTACTCAGGAATCCATTCAGTTAGGTGCAGGGAAATCTAAACAATTGGAAAAAGAAATTAAGGTAAATAATGTGCGTTTATGGCACCCAGAAGATCCTTATTTGCATTACGTTAGAACAGCCATTTTGGTGGATGGAAAAATGGTAGATCAAATGCGAACTCGTTTTGGAATTCGTTTGTTTGAGATGAAAGGGCCTAAAGGTTTGTTTATCAATGGAGAATATGTTGGGAAAAAACTGGTGGGAGTAAATCGCCATCAAGATTATGCTTATGTAGGAAATGCTTTGCCAAATTCAAGCCATTACAGAGATGTAAAGTTGTTAAGAGAAGGGGGAAGCCATATTATAAGAGTTGGTCATTATCCGCAAGACGATGCTTTTTATGATGCATGTGATGAATTAGGAATGTTAACAACAACCGCTAACCCAGGGTGGCACTTTTTTAATTTCAAACAAAAAATATTTGAAGACAGGTTGTATGAAGATTCTCATAACTTGGTTAGAAAAGATAGAAACAGACCTTCTATTTTATTATGGGAAACTGCTTTGAATGAAACTCCATCTCAGCCCGATTATGCAATGAGAAATATGCATAAGGCTGCACATTCGGAATATCCTTTTCCGGGAATGTTTACAGTAACAGATTTTGAGGAAGCTAAAAAAGGTGGTTTGGATGTATTTTATCACGGGAACTCAAAAAAAATAAATTCATTTAACAGAGAGTTTGGAGATGGAAATGAAGTAGACGATTGGTATTCTCATAATTCTAAAGTAAGAGTAAAAAGAGAGTGGGGAGAGAAAGCCATGTTAGAGCAATCTTTAAGACAAGCAAAACATTTATCTGAAAGATTTAAAACGGATAAAGTAAGAATTGGAGGAGCAATGTGGGCAGGTATAGATCATCAAAGAGGGTATCATCCCGATCCTTTTTGGGGAGGACATTTAAATGTACTTCGTTTGCCTAGGTATACTTACTATCTGTACCAAAGTCAGAATTCGCCCAACTATAAATTAAAGGGAATTAAAACAGGCCCTATGATTTATAACACCAACGAATTAACTCAGTTGTCTGGCAGCGATGTAGTTATTTATAGCAATTGTGATGAAATTAAACTAACCTGGATGGGGAAAGATTATGGAACTCAAAAACCTACTAAAGATTCAGACTACGCAGGGTTGCCACATCCACCGTTTATTTTTAAAAACGTGTTTTCTTTAGATGAAATACGTCAAAGAAAAGGAGGGAAAAAGGGAGCTATTAGAAAAATGATTGCAACAGGTTATGTAGACGGAAAGGAAGTGGTAAAGGATGAGAAAATTTATGCAATGCGATCTGAAAAGTTAGAATTAAGTATTGCAGATGAGGGACTTCATTTAATGGCAGATGGATCGGATTATATACCTGTAAGAGCTACAGTAGTAGATAGAAATGGAGTTAAGAAAGTATTGGCAGAAGAGTATGTTTATTTTCAGGTAGAAGGACCTGCAGAGGTTATAGGTGGAATTCAGAATATGGGAAATCCGGCAAAAACTTCTTTTGGAATTGCAACGGCATTAATTAGAGCAACAAACAAACCGGGTGTTATAAAAGTAAAGGCTTTTGTTAAGGGCTTAGAATCTGATGAAATCATTTTTGAATCGAAAGCTGTAACACTAAAAATGTTGTTTGATGCAAACTATTTAGCTGGTTCTAAAAAAGCGAGTAAAGATAAGGTTGTTATTAAGCAAGTAAAAGAAGCAAAATTACCTGCTAATATCAAACAACTTCAAGAAGAAATAAAAATGTTAAAACTTCAGATTGTTGGTAAAGATCAAGAATTAATGGAGTTAAGAAGTAATCCTAGTGGAAATTAATTTATAGAAAATGAAACAGAATATTAAAAGAATATTGGTTGCTTGTTTAGGGATAGTAGCAATGTCTTCTGCTCAAAAAATAAGTGCGCAAGAGAAACCAAATGTAATATACATTTTAGCAGATGATTTAGGGTATGGAGATTTAAGCTGTTACGGGCAGACTAAATTTAAGACTCCTAACATAGACAAACTAGCTAAAAAGGGAATGAAGTTTACAGATCATTATTCTGGAAATGCGGTATGTAGTCCTTCTAGAGCTGTTTTAATGACGGGGCAAAGTCCTGCAAATGTATATATAACAGGGAATTCTAAAGCAGAACCTGGTATGGATTCAGCAATGACTAATTTACCAGAACTGTTTAAAAATGCAGGGTATAAAACAGGTGTGTATGGAAAGTGGGGCTTGGGAGATACGACCTCTAAAGACAATAGAAATCCTTTAAATCAGGGATTTGATGAGTTTTATGGCTGGAAAACTCAAGTTACAGCCCATACCTACTATCCTACTAAAATGGTACATAACGGAAAAGAAGTAACTGTAGAAAAAGGAGCTTATGTGCACGACCTTATTATGGATAAAGCGTATAATTTTATAGAAACCAACGCTAAAAAGAAACAACCTTTCTTTTGTTACATTCCTACAGCCATACCACATGCAGCTATGCATGCACCAAAGGAAATCCATGATAAATGGAGAAAGAAACTCCCTCAGTTTGATGAAATTATAGGGAAATATTATGCAGACCCTGAGCCTACACCAGATGTCGTAAATCCTGTGGCTGCATTTCCTGCAATGGTTCAGCATTTGGACAGTCAAATAGGCCATATCCTAAAATTATTAAAGAAAAATAAAATAGATAAAAACACATTGATTCTGTTTTCTAGTGACAATGGGGCACATCATGAAGGAGGACACGATCCTGAGTTTTGGAATTCTAATGGAGATTTAAGAGGAGGGAAAAGAGATGTATACGAAGGAGGAATTAGAGCTCCAATGTTGGCATATTGGCCAGGGAAAATAAAAAAAGGAAGTACTACTAATTTACCAAGTGCTTTTTGGGATGTAATGGCTACTGCGGCAGAGGTTATCCATCAACCAGTACCTAAACAATGTGACGGAGTATCATTCTTACCAACTTTGTTAGGAGATACAAAACATCAAAAGACAGCAGATTATCTATACTGGAAATTTACCAATTGGAAAGCAACAAAACATGCTGTTAGAATTGGAGATTTTAAGGGCGTATCGATTTATTACAACAAAACCAAAAAGAAGGCTGCAGGCTTAGCTCCATTTGAATTGTACAATTTGTCTGAAGATTTAGGAGAGCAACATAACATTGCCGCTGAAAATCCAAGTATGGTAGCTAAAATGAAAGGAATCATTAATCAGTTAAATAACTAAGAGATGGGGACTAGAAGAGATTTTTTAAAGAAGACAGGGTTAGGAAGTTTGGCATTAGCAGGTGCTTCTGGTTATGCAATGTCAAATTTAACTAGTTTAGAGGGAGAGCCTTTGTTTGCTAATTCTGGTACCATAATTAAAGGAGAAGGAAAGCAGATTAAAGTAAAGGTAACTGCTCCTTTGTTTTGTCCATATCATAGTATAGGAACAGCTGCGCAAAAAGGAGGTAATGCTTATTACTACCTTTCAGAATCTTTTACCCACAATCCATTTACATTACCAGCTTCTGGAATGTCTGGTTCTCCAGTTATTATGGATGCATTGGGTAATTTTGTAGGTTTTATGACCACGTTAGGTTTTCAGGATTCTACTTTTAGTTTTGATGGAAAAGAAACATTAACGATAAGTGTTCCAGAGGGGCAAGAAGTTTTTATAGATGAAAATGCTAAGGGAGATGAGGCATGGAAGGAGTATAATAGTATTATGATGACAAGGTTAGCTATTACACCTTTTAAGCAGACTCCAAAATTTTGGGAAGATGTAGAGTATTGTACTTGGTCTGAACAAAAAAAGTTAGCTACAAAGAGACAAGAGCATTTTCATTTGCTAAATCATGATTTTGTAAAATATTATCTAGATAAGATTATAGAATTTGGATACCCTAAAGGAAAACTAACCTTGGATCATGGTTGGGGTAGGTTTCCAGATGGAAGTATTAATTCAGGATTTGGTTCTTGGGTTCCTGATCCGAAGAAATTTCCAGATTTTAGAAAAACAATGGATTTAATCAACGAAAAAGGATTTACTCCTGGGTTGTGGATTGGTTTTCCTA
The DNA here is from genome assembly GCF_054182685.1 of Wenyingzhuangia sp. IMCC45574. Lineage (NCBI taxonomy): Bacteria > Pseudomonadati > Bacteroidota > Flavobacteriia > Flavobacteriales > Flavobacteriaceae > Wenyingzhuangia > Wenyingzhuangia sp. IMCC45574. The sequence goes on from NZ_CM135169.1 coordinate 3,687,543, forward strand.
AAATCCATAAAAATAGTTTAGCTGCTCAAAAATATCCCGAATTATTAGGGAATTTTAAACAAGGATCTAAACCGGGTAGAAAAGACGATATTCAATGGTTAAATGGTCAGTCTGATATTTATAGCTATGCCCATGAAGTACTTGAACGCTTTTATAAAATGGGAGTTATGAAGTTTAAAATAGATATGTCTTACAACACAAAATCGGACATGTTACCTATTCATAGAGCTTTGTACAGAGCGGCAAAAGACATTGATAAGAATATAGAAATGGAGTTTCATGTACCTGATATTTTTCTTGCCAAATATGCAGATGTCGTTAGAACGAATGATGTTTGGTTAAATGATAAGTACGAATGGGAAAAGAGGGTGAAAACACATTATGAAATTTGTTATAAATCTGCTCCAGGAAGAGGGATTAATTTAGATCATATTGGAGGAAATGATACTAGAGCAATTACTGAGAAAAAGTTTTTGGAGCATTTAGAAAGTTATAAAACAAAAGTTGGATATCCATTGGTTTCTGTTTTACCACATCACTACAGTAAAAAGTGTGTAGAAAAAACAGGAGATTATTTGTGGGAGTACGAAAAGGGAAACAAACAGATATTCTCCGATTTTTACAATAAGAAATAGTATTAAATATCCGTACAAGAGTATTTTTTTGACATATCTCTTTTGTTTTTTTAAACCCAAAGGGGGAATTTTTATCTTAAACAAAACCAAAAAATAGAATCATATGTTTTTTAAACATTCAATAAAAAATAGCTTGTTAGTGACTGTTTCCATACTTGTGGGAATTGGAACTCAAGCTCAATTTAAAAAAGGAAAACGGCCAAATATTTTATTCTGTATTGCAGACGATGCATCGGCTAAAAGTTTTGGAACTTATGGAGACACGTTTATAAATACTCCCGCAATAGATAAGTTGGCAAAGGAAGGATTGACTTTTAATAATGCGTACAACTGTAACCCAAAATGTGCACCAGCAAGAGCTTGTATTGTAACAGGTAAATACAGCTGGCAGTTAGAAGAGGCAACAAATCACTTCCCAAAGTTTCCTGCAAAATTTAAGTTCTATCCACACCTCTTAATGGAAAAGGGTTACAAAGTAGGATACACAGGGAAAGGATGGGGACCAGGAAGGTATGCTACAGAGCACAATCCATCCGGACCCGTTTATAATAAGCACAAGCTAAAGCCACCTCATAAGGGGATTAGCAACATAGATTATGCCGCTAATTTTGAAGCTTTCTTGTCAGAAAAGAAGAAAAAAGAACCTTTTTGTTTTTGGTTAGGAACCAAAGAGCCACATCGTTTTTACGAGTTGGATTCATGGAAAAAAGAAGGTAAGAAGTTAGGAGACGCTAAAGTACCTCCATTTTATCCAGACAACGTAACGGTAAGAGGAGACATTTTAGATTATGCTGTTGAGGTGGAGTGGTTTGATTCGCATGTTGGAAAGGCGATTAAATCCTTAGAAAAAAGAGGGCTTTTAAAGAATACCTTGGTGGTGATTAGTTCTGATCATGGAATGCCGTTTCCAAGAGTAAAAGGACAGTTGTACGAAGAAGGTTTTCATGTTCCGTTAATTGCTTACTGGAAAGGTAAAATAGTAAAAGGAAGAAAGGTAGAAGATTTTGTGACTTTTCCAGATATTGCTCCAACATTTATGGAAATTGCTGGTTTTGAGCCTCACGAGCAAATGACAGGAAAGAGTTTTGTAGATATTTTATTCTCTAAGAAATCTGGACAAGTAGATGCTACCAGAGATCATACCTTGTTAGGTAAAGAAAGACACGATATTGGACGTTCTAATGAAGATGGTACAGATTTATCCTATCCAGTAAGAGCTATTAGAACACATCAATATTTGTATGCGCATAACATTCAGCCAGAGCGTTGGCCTGTAGGAAATCCAGAGTATGATTTTAGAAATTGTGATGGTTCGCCAACAAAATCATTCTTGATAAATATTGATCCTTATGATAAAGACTATCGTTTTTACGAAATGAGTTTTGCCAAAAGACCAGAAGAGGAGTTGTACGATATCAAGAAGGATCCACATTGTATGGTGAATTTGGCAAATCACCCAACGTATAGAAAGGTTTGTAAAGAATTACGTGCTCAAATGGAGAAAGAGTTAATTGCACAGGGAGACCCAAGAACTTTAGGGAAAGGATCAATTTTTGACAAATACAAATATTACGGAAAACAGTTTGATTACGTGAACGGTAAAAGTTTAGGTTTTCCAAAGAAAGACTAAATAAGTACATCTGCTACAATAGGTAGATAAATTGTAATTTTTCGAGTTTAAAAAGCACAGTGTATTCATTTTAATAGTGGATTTTCTGTGCTTTTTTCTTTAGTAAGATTTTTAAATAATGCTATCAGACATATAATAGACCAGCAAAGACAAACAGACTTAAACAAACAAGGCTATGGATTGTCTTATTAATATCAATAAAAACCGAATGAATAAATGAGAAATAAAATTCAAAATACAGGCAAGTACAGTTTATTAGTATTGATGCTGATGATCACTTTTTCGGCAAATGCTCAAACTCAATTAAGCTCTTTGTTTAAAGACCATATGGTGTTACAGCAAAATACAGCTGTTTCAGTTTGGGGAACAGATGTACCTAATACAAAGGTGGTAATTAAAACCGATTGGGGAGAAGGTTCGGTAGTAAGGACTGATAAGAATGGTAGTTGGTTTGCAAAAATAAAGACCCTAAAAGCGAGTTATACTCCCTATCAAATTAAAGTAAAAGGGACTTCTGAAGTGGTTGTTAATGATGTTTTGTTAGGTGAAGTTTGGTTGTGTTCAGGACAATCTAACATGGAGATTAGTTTAAAAGGAAACCCTGGGCAACCCATTTATGAGAGTAATCATGCCATTGCTACATCTAACAACAAAAATCTACGTGTTTTTAAAGTCGCAAAAGCTATGGATTTTAAAGAGCAGGGAGTTTGTGAGGGAGAATGGAAGGTTTCTTCTCCACAAACAACGGCTGATTTTAGTGCGACCACTTACTTTTTTGGAAGGATGTTACAGGAGCAGTTAGGTATTCCTGTAGGTCTAATCAACAGTAGTTTTGGAGCCACTCCTGCAGAAGCTTGGACTCCTATGAAAACACTAAAAGATGAAAATTTATCGAGAGTTTTAAGTGCTTATAAGAATACTAAAGATATTAATAGAAAAACACCAAGTGTGTTGTTCAACGCGATGATTAAACCTTTAATACCTTATACAATTAAAGGAGCAATTTGGTACCAAGGAGAATCTAATAAAAAGCATGCAAAGGAATATGAAACCTTATTTCCTGCAATGATACAAAGTTGGAGAGTAGAATGGGGCTTGGGTGATTTTCCTTTTTATTTTGTGCAGTTAGCTTCTTTAGGCTGGGCTAAAAAAGACTGGGTGGCTTTACAGCAAGCACAGTTAAAAACATTCTTATCGGTAAAGAATACAGGAATGGTAGTTACCAACGATATTGGTAGCGTAGATTGTATACATCCTCCTAAGAAAAAAGAAGTTGGAGAGAGATTGGCTTACTGGGCTTTGGGAAATAATTATGGTTTTACAGGGGTTGAATATTGTGGCCCTATTTATAAATCTAAAAAAATAGAAGGAGGTAAAATTATTCTAACTTTTGATTATGCTCCGGGTGGAATTACCTCTATGGGGAAAGGTTTTAAAGACATAGAAATTGCCGGAGAAGACAATAAGTACTACCAAGCAGAAGCCAAAGTTACCAAACAAGGAAAATTAATGGTATGGAGTAATAAGGTAGTAAAACCATTAAAGGTGAGGTATGGATTAAAAGGAGGGTATATGGAAGGGAGTTTGTACAACACAGCAGGTTTACCAGCTTCTGGATTCTCTACGGAATAAGGTTAAAGAAAATGTATCTGCTACAGTAGATAGATGAATTGTAATTTTTTGAGTGAAAGCACAGAGAATCTATTGTTTTAAATTGATTTCTGTGCTTTTTTGTTTTGTGTAGGTCGCTATGTAGCTAAGAGTTTGTTCTATTTCATTTTAAATAAAATAGACAACTATTGTTTTCTGTAACATTTATGTTTTGCAGTGTTAAAAAACAATGCAATAATCACACGACATTTACTGTACAGTAATAGCAGGTATATATAATAGTCGTATTTGTAAAATAGAGATAGTAGAAAGTTACTTGCTGGTATTGTTTGGTTTTTTTAATCAAAATAGAAAAATAAATACTTCTTTGCTTATTTAGAGTTACATAGGGAATTGTATGAAGAAGCACAATAAAATTATTTTTTTGGATAAAAGGAGTTCTAAAATTGAATTGCTTTGTTAGAAACAAATTCATAAATAAAGAAATCATGAAAAATACTAAGAGTAGATTGGCCATTACTTTGTTTTTATTGATAACTGCTATCAGTTTTAGTCAGCAAAACAAAAAAACTAAAATTTTATTAGTAGGAGATAGTACTACTATAGGAAACATGCCTAGACAGGTAAAGCCTGAAGGTCCACATTTAGAGCAAATGATAGAGCAATTGGCTCAGGTAGAAGGTTTGTCTGCACTAGAGGTTGTAAATGCAGGTAAAGGAGGAGAAACCGCAAAGAGGTTGATAGGGAGTAAGCATTATCAGCAAAAAATAGCTAATGAAAAAGGAGTAGATTATATTTTTTTAAGAATGGGAATTAACGATTGGTTTAAGTGTAAAGATTTTAATAAAGAGTATCCTTTACAAATGAAAGCTTTGATAAAGCAATTACGTAAGGATCATCCAAAGGCTATTTTGTACTTGGCAACAATTACTAGTTTTATGCCACCAGAAAAATGTATAAAAGTAAACGATCAGATATATAAAATTGCGAAAGATGAAAAATTAGAAGTATTAGATATTTTTACTCCTTATAATAATTATTTAAAAGCCAATGGAAAGAATAGTTTGAATGTTCGTCAGTGCTACTTGTCTAAAATTCCTAAAAAATACCATGCCTGGTTAAAACCTTATACCTATTATAGAAAGGGTTGGGGTAAAAAACCAGATGGTTATGTTGTAAAAGTGAACGACATGTCTTTAGATCCAGTTTTTGGACATGTTAAGGGTTGGTACTTTGATAGACACCCTAATTCTACGGGATATAATTTAATAGCTTATGAAACAGTTAAGTTTTTAAAAGAGAGGTTACAGTAGTTTTTTGCTGTTTATTCAATTTGATGCTTGCAGAAATTAATGTATCCATACAACATATGGACTCATAAAGACAATAAGCGTTAAACTATAAAGTTTGTTCACTGTCCTATTATACAACTTAACTTCAAATTAAATTATGAGAGAAATTAAAAAATATTTTGGTAGTTGTATTGGTATAATGCTTAGTTTTTTAACCGTAGGTACGGTTAAAGCGGCTACTTCTACAGCTAGTTTTAATGTTACAGAAACTACGGTTAGAAATGCTACTGTAGGAACCGTTAAAGGACAAGAGGTCTTGTTTGTATCTAGTTTAAGCGATGGTGTTGGTTGTTATACATTGGATGGTGAAAAACTATGGAGTGCTAAAATAGAAACACCTGCGGTAATTTTTGAAATAGAAGCTGCGGATGTAGATGGAGATAGCAATGATGATTTATTAGCAGCCTCTGCAAATGGAACCATTTATTGTTGGGCTAGCACAGGAAAGTTGTTATGGCAATTTTCTTCAGATCACAAGGTTCGTTTTTCAGAAATAGCTGTAGTAAATAATGGTTCGGTTCAAATTTTTGCAGGAGGTAACGATTATCAGTTGTATGAATTAAACGCTAAAGGAGCATTAGTCAGTACTACAAAAATTAAAGGAGTCGTACGAAAAATAGAGGCAGGGAATTTTGCGAGTAAGAATAAGCAAGATCTGTTTTTAATGACTTATGCACATGATAAATTCCGATGGGAGTATTTAGGGATTTTAGACGCAAGTACTAAAACTGAAATTAAGGAGCTTAGCTATAAAAAATCTAAATACAAGGAGTTAAACAAAGCAATGCTTACAGATATTGAGGTTGCAGATATTAATAAAGATGGTTTCTCGGATGTGTTGTTCTTTGGAGATGTTAGTTGGACTCCCGTATTTATTGTTTTAGATTCAAATTTAAACCAGATTGTAAATTACAAGGGAACGAGAAAAGAATTACAGCGATATGCGAATGTAAAAGGAACTTGTTTGTTGCCTGTAAAAGATGAAATTATGTTTCAGTATGGTGGATTTACGCATCGATTAAATCTACAGGGAAAGCTGTTAGAGAAGTTGGGAACAAGATATGCAAAAGGAAATGAAATTGTGTTTAGTGATTTTACAGTAGCACCTAAGTCAAAACAATTAATTGCTGCGGGAGAAGTAGATGGAGGAAATGGAGTGTATGCTTTTAATCTTCAAAAAAAATCGTGGCTATCTACTTCACATGAGATTGCAGGTACAATGGCTCAAGTAGAAAAGAACTTGAATTTGTTGTACAAACAGATGTTAGATTTTAAAATGCCAAGCTATCAAAAGAAATCGGACAAGTCTTGGGTAATGGTAACGAGTAAAAAGATTGATTCAAAAGTTAAAAAGTTAAAAGGAAACGAAGTAGAATTTGTAATTCAAAAAGCACCAAAAGAAGGAACAGAAAGGTCTGGATTGGTAGCTAAGATTGGAAAAACGGCTTTAAAGAAAGATAAAAGAGGAAAGTATCAAGATTCTAGAGAAGCTATTGTAAATAAAGCAAAAGAGTATGAAAAAACGGGTCAGCACTTTACTTTTTGGGCAGGTCATGGTAATGATCCGTTTTATATTCAGATAGAAACTTTGGAGCAAATTTTAGAAGTAGCTCCTAACACCTGTAGAGGTTTTGTATATGCAGAGATGGATAATGTAGAAGATCCAAGGGTACAACATTTTGTTAGAGAATATGTGCCAAGATTGGCAAAAGCCATCAGAAAAAACAAAAACAGGGCAAAGCTGTATTTTAGATATAAAAATACTTTTTGGGGCTTAACCAATAAGTTACCGCTTTGGCAAGAATTGTTTTTTTCTAATAAATACAACGACATTCTTGCTCCAGCATCAGAAGATACAAGTAACAGAACTCAAGATGTAAATTTATCAGGAAGAGTGGGGATGTTTGTAGCGGGTTATGTAGATGATTTTGCCATGCGTTTAATTGATGATAATCCAACAAGTTGGAGACCGTTAAGTCCGGGTGGGCAATGCTCAATTTCTCCTTATTTAAGACAAGGGGTAATGATGGCTGCTTATGGAGCTAAGCACGGAGTGGTTGCAGATGTTCCATTTACACAAGGTCATGGGTTAAATATTTTATTTGGGTTGATGAAGTCTGGAGCTTTACCATTGGTAGAGAAAGAAGATATTTTATCTATTGGTTCTTGGCATTTAATTAAAGAGGTAGATGCTCATTTAATTCATACCATAGACAATCATCATTCAATGAAACAATATAAAAAAACGGATGATGAAGATGTGTTTTCTGTAACGCAAATGCATTGGGCAGGAACCAATATTCCAGAACACGATTATTCTAAAATAGCTTTGGGTGTAGATTATAGATGGTTAAACTACATGCCTGTAATGCCTAATGGAATGGTGCCAATTGCTCCAATTGAGTATGCTAGTAAATTGGAAAAGAGTGGAGTTTCGTATAGTGTAAGTAATGGTTCTAAAGGAGTAGTTGCTAATGAATTAGTGACTGCTAAAGAATATGCTAAGGAGTTTAAAGAAATTGTAGCGAAAGGAAAGTCTAAATTACCAGTTGTGGTAAAGGGAGCTTCTTGGAGTGCGGTAAGAATCGATAAAAATCACGTTCGTGTTATTTTAGTAGATCCAGGGTATATAGAGCCCAAAGATAGAGATGTAGAAATAACCTTTAATGGAAAGTTACCAAAGAGTGCTGTGGATATTTTATCAAAAGAAAAGGTAAAGATTGTTAAAGGAAAGGTCAATACAAAGGTGTTGGCTGGTTCTTTACAATTCATAGATTTAGAATTTTAAAAAATAAGATAGATGAAAAAAAGGCATGTTTTTTTAATTGCTGTTATATGTAGTTTTATTTGTGGTGCTGGATTGGTTCCTAATACAGCTACTGCTGTTAAAGAAAACGAAGTGGTTCATGTGGTACTTTTAGCAGGACAGTCTAATATGGCAGGTGGTGGAAATTATGATGAATTAGATGCAGCTACAAAAGAACGAACAGAAAAAGTATCCAACAGAGTATGGGTAAGTCAATCTAATACAGAACAGAAACCGTTAAGTTATTTTAAGAATAGACCCAGCAAAAAATACAATTTCACCAAACGTTTTGGACCAGAGTTGTTTGTTGGTTTAACGTTGGCAGAGGCCAATCCTGATAAAAAGTATTTATTAATAAAAGAAGCCAAAGGCGGAACTGCTTTGTATGGGGCATGGAATCCGGATTGGTCTGCTGAAAAAGCAAAATTAATAGAGAAGGGAGAAAGGAAACAAAGCTGGAATTTATGCGAAATCCATATGAGTAGTATTAAAGAAAATTTAAAACTATTACAGAAAAAAGGCTATGCTTATAAGGTTGTGGGAATGGCTTGGATGCAAGGTGAAAATGACGGTTTGTTGGATGTTTCTGCAGATTCTTATGAAGAAAATTTAAACAAACTAATAGCAAAGTATAGAAAAGAGTTCGCAGCAGAAAAAATGCCTTTTGTGTATGGTCAAATAAACTCAAGATATGGAGTTAAAGATGGGGCTAAAAGAGTAAGGAGTGCAATGGAGCGTGTGCAAAATACTGCAAATGCTATAAGTATGATACAAACACAAGTAGGTCCACCTTGGGATGATTATCCTAAGCATAGCGATAATGTACATTACAATACAGAAGGACAAAAAAGATTAGGAATTGCATTTGCCAAAGAACTGATAAGACTAAAGAAACACTAAAATGAAAGCATTAAGAATTATAATATTATTTCTAATTCCTGTTTTAGGAATAAGTCAGAACAAACCAAACGTACTATTTATTGCGATTGATGATATAAACGATTGGATTGAACCTTTGGGTGGAAACAAACAAGCCATTACTCCAAATATGGATAAGTTTACCAAGAAAGGAGCTATGGTATTTAAAAATGCGGTTTGTGCAGCTCCTATTTGTGGACCTTCTCGTTCTGCGATTCTATCGGGGTTTTTACCAAGCACTTCGGGAGTTTATGGTAATGCACATGATATGGTATATTCTGATGTGGTTAAAACCAACGCTACTTTACCAGAATATTTTTCTAAAAACGGATATCACACACTGTCTAATGGAAAGATATTCCATAAACATGGTACCAAGAATGGAATGACAGATTTTGGAGCTTGGGCTTACGATGAGTTTGCAAGAGGTAGAAGATATAACAACGATAAAGCTGCAGGTAAGTTTATAACGTCTTCTAAGGCAGGAATAATCAATGGAAAAAAGAGTCCAGAATACAAAGATAAAAGCAGTAAGTTAAGTTGGGGACCTACTAAAGATTCTTTTGAGGAAACAGTCGATTATGCAGTAGCAGATTGGGCAACAAAACAGCTAGATAGAGAGTTTGATAAGCCATTTTTTATGTCGGTAGGTTTTATAAAGCCTCATTTGCCTTGGTTTGTACCTAAAGAGTTTTTTGATATGTATGATGTAAATGAAATTGAAGATATCATTGTAAAAGAAGGTGATTTAGAAGATATTACAAACGCTCAGGGAAAGAAGCTTTTTAAACCAACAGGAGAATACAAATGGATAAAGAAGCATAATCTTGGGAAAGAAGCTACTAGAGCTTATTTGGCAAATATTAGTTTTGTAGATAGATGTTTAGGGATGGTAATGGATGCTTTGGAGAAAAGTGGACATGCAGATAATACCATTGTAATGATATGGGGAGATCATGGTTGGCATTTGGGTGAGAAATTACGTTACTTAAAAAATACTTTATGGTCAGAAGCGGTAAAGCCTCCTTTAATGGTAAGAGTACCGGGAATGAAAAAGACGATTTATTGTGAAAAACCAGTGAGTTTGTTGGATATGTATCCAACTTTGGTAAGCCTTTGTGATTTGCCTAAAAAGAAAAATATAGAAGGGCATGATTTTTCTAAATTATTAAAAAACCCTAAGTCAAAATGGGAGTATCCAGGAGTAACAATTTCTAGTAGTGGTACTTCTGTCTTAACAGAAGAGTATCATTATATTCAATACGTTTCTGGAGCAGAGGAATTGTACGATGTAAAGAAGGACCCAAGAGAATGGGAGAATTTAGCTCAGAATAAATCCTATAGAAAAATAATAGCTGAATTGAAAAAATGGGTGCCAAAGAAAAGAACCAAAGCTAAAAAAGAACATTATGGAAAGCCTAAGAATTATGTAGATGCAGATCAAGATCCAACCATAAAACAGCAAAGAAAGTTAAGTGAGTTAGAGTAACTTTTTAGCAGACAAACAGAAGAGCCTAAGTTTTTTACTTAGGCTCTTCTGTTTAAATAGTGTTGTTATTTGTTTAGATAAGGTTGTTAATAACTTAAAAGCACAAAATATAAATGCTTGCATACAGACCATGTGTACTCTTTTAAGAACTTCGTTAGCTACATAAGAATAAGATAACACTAAAATGAACGGATTTAAAATAGTTGTAATTGCTTTGTTAGGACTGGCATCCTGTAAAACATCAAAAACAAAAGAGTTTAAGACTCAAAAGAAGCCAAACATTATTTACATTTTGGCAGATGATTTAGGGATTGGAGATTTAGGTACTTACGGGCAACAAAAAATAAGTACTCCCAATATTGATGCTTTGGCGATAAACGGAATTAAGTTTACGCAACATTACAGTGGGGCAGCTGTCTGTGCACCGTCAAGATCTTCTTTAATGACAGGGCAGCATACAGGACATACTCCTATTAGAGGAAACCTAGAAGATAAAGTCCATGGAGGTCAGGTTCCATTGCCGTCAAATTCAGTTACAATAGCAGAAATGTTAAAGAGTGCTGGTTATACCACAGGTATGTTTGGTAAATGGGGATTAGGTTTTGGAGAAGGAGATCCTAATAACCAAGGCTTTGATGAGTTTTATGGTTACAATGACCAAAAATTGGCTCACCGTTATTATCCAACATATCTAAATCATAATCAAAAAATAGATTCTTTAAAAGGGAATGATTGGACAAGTACTGAGGTATATGCACAAGATAAAATTCATGAGAAGACTTTAGAATTTATAGAGGAAAATAAAGACAAGCCGTTCTTTGCTTATGTGCCTTTGGTATTGCCGCATGCAGAGTTAATTTCTCCAAAAGATTCCATTTTACAAAAGTACTTGGGAAAGTTTGATGAGGTTCCTTATAAAGATCATCCATATTCGTCTGATTACGGACCTAACATGGTGTACTACAAATATTGCAGTCAGGAAACACCGTATGCCGTTTTTGCTTCTATGGTAGACCGAATGGATGCGTATGTAGGACAAATAGTTGCGAAGTTAAAAGAGTTGGAAATTGATGACAATACGATTGTAATGTTTACCAGTGATAATGGAGCACATCATGCAGGTGGGGCTAATCCGGAGTACTTTAACAGTACTGCTGGTTTAAGAGGGATTAAACGAGATTTATACGAAGGAGGAATAAGAGCCCCTTTTATTGTTTCTTGGCCAAAGGCAATTCAACCAGGTTTAGAAACGGATCATGTTTCTGCGTTTTGGGATGTAATGCCAACATTGGCAGATATTGTAGATGTTGATACTCCAAAACAAAGTGACGGAATTTCTTTTTTACCGACCTTATTAGGTAAGGATGGACAAAAAAAGCATGAATATATGTACTGGGAGTACAATATTAAAGGGGGTAGAAAAGCAGTTCGTTTGGGAAAATGGAAAGGAGTTATCTATAAAGCAAGTGCTAAGAAATCTAGAATTGAGTTGTACGATTTAGAGGTGGATTTTGGTGAAACGATGGATGTTGCTGGAGACAATCCAGAAGTAGTTGCTCAAATAGAGAAGATTATGACCACAGCTAGAGAGGAGAGTGAATTCTTTGAATTTTAAGAAATATGAAAAAGATTATTTTTAAGATACTGTTTTTATTGATTTCTACCTCTGTCTTTGCTCAGTTAGAAGATACAGCTAGAACCAAAATGTTAGAGTTGTCGGGGTATATTACTCAGGCAGAAGACAAAGGTTTGGATGTTACCAAAGAAAAAATGAGTATTAGGGTGGCTGAGGTGTTTTTAAAGTATGCCAACTGGGACGAAAACAATGTAGCAGTAAATACGGAGTATTTTGAATTGGTAGCTAGGTATAAAGACAATGCTGCTCAATTTGCGAATGATTTACCAGATTTTGAAAGAAATGAAATCATCATCATGCTTAATGATGCAATAGCAACCATTCAAAAAGTAATTTCTGGTGAGATTGTAAGAAAAGAAACACCAATTATAGACTGGTCAAAAATTACTATAGAGGGAAATGCGGTTAAACACAATGGAAAACCTGTATTCTTAACAGATTATACTTGGAAACCTTACATTCCGGAGTTGAATGAATACTTTGGTGCAAAGGATGGTTTCTTTTTAGCACCAACCCATGTAAACAATGCTTCGGGAGGTGTTAAAAGTTGGATTTTAAATGATTTAAATACAAAAACTACGGGAACCTTTGGGAGTGTGTTTTTAAATCATTCCAATGTGTCAGATTGGGCAGAAACAAAGTATGGACCAGGTTTTAAAATGAGGGAAGATACATATACTGCGTATGATGTAGATAATCCTGGAGCCAGAGAAATGTGGGGATATTTACTTAGCGAGACTTTACCTAAAATGACGGGGAAGAAATATACGCAGTTAGGGTATATGTTAACCAATGAACCTCATTTTATTACAGCCAAAGAAGGAACTAAAAAGGTGTGGGCTACAGGACCTGTTTCGGAGTATACCAAGGAAAAGTTTAGAGTTTGGTTAGAAGAAAAGCATGGAGCCATCGCGAATTTAAATACATTATGGGGAACTAGTTTTACTGATTTTTCTGGTGTAACTATAGAAGTGCCTATAGAAAGAGGTTTGCAGGGAACACCAAAGTGGTACGATTGGCAACGCTTTAATATGGATAGAATTACCGATTGGTTTGGTTTTTTGCAAAGCGAGGTGAAAAAATACGACCCTGTAGCGAAAACTCATATTAAATTAATCCCAAAATTTTGGTCAAATAATGCAGGAGACCATGGGTTGGATATGGAGGCTTTAACACGTCAGAGCGATATTATAGGGAACGATGCTGGTGCTCATAATAACTATATGTGGGGTGGTAAAGAAGAATGGGAAGATAGGTATAATTTTGAATGGAGAGAGATGGCCATGTCTTATGACTTTTATACCAGTGTAAGTCCAAATAAAATGATGTATAATTCTGAAACACATTTTTTATCCACGGTAAAATCTAGAGATTTGTATCAAAAACCATCGTATGCTAGAATGGTGTATTGGTTGTCTCACTTGCATGGTTTAGATGTAGATCAGTGTTGGTTTTGGGCAAGAAGAGAAGATGGATCTATAAGAAATGGAGCAGGGAATGGTTATGGAGGTTCCAACAATCAGCAACCTAGGGTAGTTAACGAGGTTACTGCAACCATGATGGATATAAACTCATATGCAGAAGAGATACATCAAATCCAAAATTTAAGAAAATCAATAAGAATTTTCGATACTCAGACCACTGCTATTAATAAAGCAGGGCATATGGATGAAATATTTCATTTATACGAGTCTTTATTTTTTGAAGGACTGCAATTAGGTTTTGCTACAAAAGACATTATCCTTAATGAAGATAATACAGATTGGGATGTGATTTTGGTGTATGATACGGAGTTTGTAACTCTAGAAGAGTTAGAAGCTTTACAAGCTTATTTGGACCAAGGAGGTACAGTAATTACAGATGCTATAAGTCTTAAAAAAGATCAATACGGAAGAAACCATACGACCGTTTTAAATTCAGGAACCGGTTCTTTATTTCAATTATCAACTCAAGAAGCAATTACAAACAAAGCCTTAGAAGTAGCAGCGTTTCAAAATAGATTTCCAAATGTAAGTGTAACAGAAAGTAATGGTATTGGTGTTAAAGGGTGTCATTGGAGAGCTATAACAACTGCGGATAATAGGGAGATTGTTAGTATTGTAAATATTGGTAAAACAAGAGCTACTATAACTGTTGAGTTGAATGGTTTAACAGGAAGTGTAGCTTGTGTTAATTTGTTAGATGGAAAAACTTTAGGAAGTACTTTAGAAATGGAACCCGAGCAGGTGTTGTTTTTAGAGGTTAAAAGTTTGGGGGATGTACAAACCGATTATACCTTAAAATCTATAGGAGAAAGTTGTCCTGATGCGAACAACGGTGCATTGGAAATAACAGCAGAAAAAACGGGTGCTTATAAAGTAACTCTTAATGGGGAAGTTACAACATTTACTAAAGCTACTTCTTTAACCAATATAGCACCAGGTAGTTATAGTGTTTGTATAGAAAATGTAGATTTAGGCAAAGAGCAATGTTACGAATTTACAATTGCTGAAAGTGAAAATATAGTGGCAACAACTTCTAAAAAAGAGACAACTTTATTTGTGAATTTTGAAGAAGGAACCGCACCATATCATGTTCGTGTGAATGATAAAGAGGTGTTAAGTACACTAGAAAAACAATTTTCTTTACAAACAAATCCTGGGGATGTGATTGAGTTGACAACATCGAAAGAATGCGAAGGGACTATTGTTGAACAATTAAGTAGTTTAAGTGTTGCTTATCCTAATCCAACATCGGGTGTTTTTTATGTACATGTAGGAGATGAATCTAATGAGGTGCTAGTAGAGCTGTTTGATATGAAATCTCAATTGGTTAAAAAAGTGAGAACAAAACAAGAGGCAAGTAGAGTACATGTAGATATTTCAGATGTAACTGCAGGAGTGTACTTGGCTAAAATAAAAGGAAGTAAATCGGTAATGGTAAAAGTGATAAAAAGATGATAAAAAGAGTAATTTATTTTTGTTGTTTATTGTTAATCTTCTCTTGTAAAAAGAATAAGGGAGGAGGAGATAGTATTGATGATATAATTGTAGAAGTGCCCACGTTAAAAGAGCCTACCAATCAATTTGTTTGTTTAGATCACGAAAATATTCAGTTTGCATGGGATAAAAGTAATGAGGCTAAAACGTATCAAATAGAAATAGCAACAGATTCTCAGTTTTCTGCTATTGTAAAGAGTAAAAATGCTATCAGTACTATTAATACAACTATGTCGTTGCAAAAGGCTACGACTTATTATTGGCGAGTTAAGGCGGTTGGTGAAGAAGCCGAGAGTGAATATTCGTCAGTATTTCAATTTTATACACAAGGTGATGCAGTAACGAACCATTTGCCAAAAACACCAACTATTATAAGTCCAGAGCACGAGGAAGAGGTGTCTGGTACAAGTCTTAATTTGCAATGGGATGGTTCCGATGTGGATGCAGGCGATGTGTTAGTTTTTGATGTGTATTTAGGAACTGATGTTGATAATTTAGTATTGGTATCAGAAGAACAGTCGCTTAAAGACTATACAGCTACTGTTAGTGCAGCTACAACTTATTACTGGAGAATAGCGGCAAAAGATACAAATGGAGGAGTGGCTTTAAGCCCAATAAAGAATTTTAATGTTCAATAAAAGAAGAATTTAAAGAATGAGGAATTGGTTTATAAAATTATTGTTAGTTACTACTGTATTTAGTTATGCACAAGAGCACATTAATTTTAATAAGGGATGGAAATTTATTCAGCAGGATGTAAAAGGAGCTGAGGTTGTTAGTTTTAACGATGCTTCTTGGAGGATACTGAATTTACCGCATGATTGGAGTATAGAAGGAGAATATAAGGAAACACATCCTATGGGAGATCAGTGTGGATATTTACCCGCTGGTTTTGGGTGGTATAGAAAAACAATTTCAGTACCACAAGATTGGAAAGGGAACCACATAGAAATTGCTTTTGATGGAGTTTTTATGAATAGTACGGTTTGGGCCAATGGAGTAAAGTTAGGAGATAGGCCTTATGGTTGGATATCTTTTGCTTATGATATTAGTGATATTGCACAGAAATCAGATAAAATAACCTTTGCTGTTCGAGTAGATAACGATAAGCAACCTTCTGCAAGATGGTACACTGGTAGTGGAATTTATGCAGATACATGGATAGATGTTAAAAATAAGACTCATGTTGTAAGAGATGGAGTTTTAGTTCAAACGGATGGAAATAAGGTAAGTGTTGTAACTGAAATTGAGATGAAAGGTGTCTCGAAAAAAGTAAAAGCTAAATTAAGAACCTCAATTTTAGATGCTACTGGAACTAAGGTTGCCGAAAACTCATCAAAAGCTAAAATTAACTTAGGAGATGTTGTTACTGTTAGTGATGAATTTCAAATTACAAATCCAAAACTTTGGGATGTAGAAAATCCATACTTATATACACTTGTGTCGGAGGTACTTGTAAAAGGAAAGGTAGTTGATGTGGTAAAGACTCGTTTTGGGGTAAGAGATATCAAATGGGTTGCAGAAACAGGAATGTGGTTAAATGGTAAAAATGTAAAACTACAAGGGGTTTGTAATCATCAAGATGCGGGAGCTTTAGGAGCAGCAGTTCCAGATAAGATTTTACGTTTTAGAATTCAACAATTAAAAGATATGGGGGTGAATGCTATTCGAACAGCACATCATCCACAAACTCCTGTTTTTTATGACATGTGTGATGAAATGGGAATGATTGTAATGGATGAAATTTTTGATGGTTGGGTAAGAAAGGCACCAAATGATTATGGAGCACATAGTTTTGATGAATGGTGGCGAAAAGATGTAACTGATTGGATTCGTAGAGATAGAAATCATCCATCCGTCTTTATTTACAGTGTAGGAAACGAAACCAAAGGAGAGGTTGCTAAAGATTTAGTTGCTTTGTGTCATTCATTAGATGTTACTAGACCTGTAACGTCAGGACATTCTGGTTCCGAACATATGGATGTGTTAGGAATGAATGGGCATAGTGAGAAAAAAGGTTTTTTAGAGAATGAGTTAGCACATGAACAAGCAGGAAGAGTTTTTATAGGAACAGAAAATACGCATACATGGCAAATTAGAGGGTTCTACAGAACTAAGACTTGGTTTAGAGATGGGTATCCAAGTGCGCGACAAAAACCATATGAATGTCCAGATTTAACGGAGAAAGAAGTGTTTACAAATGACTGGATAGATACTGCAGATAGGTCTAATGAAAAACAAAGATTTAGGTCTAGCTACGACAATGCCATGGTGCGTTTAACGTCTAGAAGAAATATTCAACAGATTAGAGACATTCCAAATCATGCAGGTTCTTTTAGGTGGACGGGGTACGATTATATTGGAGAGGCAAAATACCAAGGAGGTTGGCCGTTTAAGTCTTTTATGGGGGGAGCTATAGATATGGCAAACTTTGAGAAAGATTTATTTTACTTGTATCAAAGTCAATGGACAAGTAAACCAATGGTTCACATTTTACCACATTGGACACATCCCAAAGTGGCTTTAGGTACTGAAATTCCAGTTTGGGTATATTCTAATTGTGATGAGGTAGAGTTATTCTTTAATGGAACATCTTTAGGGAAAGATAAACCAGGAAAAAAATGGGATGAAATGCAATGTGATTGGTTGGTAAAATGGCAACCAGGAACCTTAAAAGCTGTAGGATATAAAAATGGAAAAGTAGTTTCTGAGGAAGTAATTAGAACTGCGGATAGTCCGTCTCAAATAGACTTATCTGTAGATGGAACGGCTTTAGAAGCGAAAGAAGGAGATATTGCCCAAATTAGAGTAACGACCAAAGATGCCAAAGGAGAGTTTTATCCTTATGGAGAAAACAGAACTTATTTTTATGTACTAGATGCTGGAAGAATTAAGTCGTTAGACAATGGAAGCCCAGTGGATGTAGAGCAACATGTAGGACCAAACCATAGAAATGCTTTTTATGGTTTAACACGTGCATATATAGAGTCGACCAATGCAGATGCTCCTGTTTCTTTGTTAGCAGCTTGTATTTTGGGAGAAAAAAGGTTGATTACTTCTAAAAAAGTGAGTATAGATACGGGTATCATCAATTTGAGAGGGAAAAAACAAAAAGCAGCTATTCAAATTTATTACACAACTAATGGGGAACAGCCAACTACAAAATCTAAATTGTACACTTCTAGTTTTAATGTAGAGTTAGGAACCACAGTAAAAGCTTTATTGGTGTTAAATGGTAAGCCCATTCAGATACTAGAAGAGCGTTTTGCTGCAGACGAAGGGTTTACTTGGAATAAAGATGAAAAGGTAGTAGAGGTTGCAGGTGAACAAGCAGAAGAAGCAACATTATATGAAGCAAAGGCTATTAAAAAAGGGGTTAATTTTAAAGGGAAAGGTTTTGTTCGGTTGAATAATGTAAAAGGTGCTTCTGTTGAGTGGTATTATGAAAATGATGGTGGAGATGGTAAAGCTGGGATGTATATTCGTTACAGTGGAATTGCCAAAGATGCTGCTGGAACTTTTATAAAAGTAACTGTAAATGGACAGGTAGTACAGGAGAAGTTATTTTTAAGAAATACTAGAAATAATTTTAGATCTTGGAATAAGGTAAAGCTACCAATTAAGTTGCTAAGGGGAGCTAATACCATTAAAATAGAGACGGTAAAAGGTCAAGGTGTAGGAATAGACGAGATATTTATTAAATAGGAACAACAAGCTTTTAAAAGTTAAAGCACTCTCTATAGACTAGGGAGTGCTTTTCATTTATGGACAAGGACAATACAAATGGTTAAAAAGTATTTTTTTTGCAAGAAATAGTTTTTAGAACATTTAAAAATATGAAAAATAGAGGTATTGTGTACAGCTTGTTACTTGTCTGTAGTATAGTTGTAAGTTGTTCTTCTTCTAAAGAGAAGAAGTCTAAGACAGAAAGAAAACCTAATATATTGTGGATAATTGCAGAAGATTTGTCTCCTTATTTAGGTTGTTATGGAGATTCTATAAATGCAGGACATACTCCTGTAATAGATCAATTAGCAAAAGAAGGAGTTTTGTACAAAAGAGCTTATGCAACAGCTCCTGTATGTTCTGCAAGTAGATCTGCTTTGCTTACTGGAGTAATGCAAACCACTACAGGAACACACAACCATAGATCTAGTAGATTTACCAATGGAGTAGTAGTGCCAGATAGTTTGCGAATTTTGTTACCAAAAGGAATGAAAACAGTTCCTGAATTAATGAAAGAAGCAGGGTATTTTACTTTTAATAGTGGTAAAGACGATTATAACTTTCACTATAACAGACGAGCATTGTACGATGTAGGAACCAAAGAAGATTATGTAGCAGGAATGAATGGTTGGCAAGGGAATTTTGCGATTGATTTTAAAGGGGTTAAAAAATACGTTTGGAGCGACAGAAAAGACAAAAACCAACCTTGGTTTGGACAAGTACAAATTGATGGTGGAAAAAAAGACGACAAGTATGTAAGAAAAGGAGAAAAGTTAGCTGTAAACGACGTGCCTTTACCTCCGTATTTTCCAAACATACCCTCTCAAAGAAAAGCATGGACAAGACATTACAATGCCAACAGAGGTTCTGATGTTACTGTAGAACACATTTTACAACAATTAGAGGCAGATGGAGAGTTGGAAAACACCATTATATTTTTCTTTTCAGACCACGGAAGCCCAACATCTTTAAGACATAAGCAATTTTGTTACGAAGGAGGAATGCAAGTTCCTTTAATTATAAAAGGAACACACCCTGTTATTCAACAAGGTAAGGTTGTAGATAATTTGGTCTCTTTATTAGATGTTTCGGCAACCACGTTGTCTCTAGGAGGAGCTACAATGCCAAAATATTTAGTAGGACAAGATTTATTTTCTAAAGAATTTAAAGGTTCTAAATATGTAATTGGAGCAAGAGATAGATGTGATTATACGATTGATAAAATTAGAACAGTAGTTTCTGAAAACTTTAGATATATTAAAAATTACTATCCAGAAAGACCGATGTTGCAAGCTGGGTATAGAGATAATAGACCTGTAGTAGTAGATTTTAAGAAAGCTCGTAAAGATGGTATTCTAACAGAGTATCAAGAAAAGCATTGGTTTGGAGTAAGACCTGTACATGAATTGTATGATTTAAGAAACGATGTACACCAAATGAATAACTTAGCAGAGAATCCTGAATATGCAGCCGTTTTAAAAGAACATCAAGATGTTTTAGAGAATTGGGTAGTAGAGACAGGTGATAAGGCACAAGGGCAAGAATCTGCAGCTCAATTAAAAGCTACGTTTGATTTATGGAAAGATGTACCGCGTTTTAAAAACGCAAAAATCAATCCTGAATACGATCAGTTTAAGAAATAAGAAAATTAGAAAAGCTCTTTCAGTCAATTGAAAGAGCTTTTTTTATAGCTGATAAATTTCTGGGTAGAGGTCGTCTGTTTTCTCAAAAACCATTTTCTTTCGGAATCTATACTTGGAGGTATTTTCTCTATCCGTTAAAATTTTCTTACTAGATAAGTTTATTGGAGCCAAAGAAAATAGTCGATGGTTTTTTCTAGAAAGTTCTGGGTAGATTTCTTTCTGATAAGATCTGATAAAAACGTTTTGCTTACAGTAGTAAAGCGAGCATTGAATTCTTACCAATCTAAGTTCTTATTTCCTTTTATCTTTGTTGGTGCTTTATTAAAAGCTCTTATATCAAAACTATCTATTGTAGATAGTCTTTCTTTAATATCAATTCTTCTTTTTGAATCAACTGTAAAGCATAAGAAGTCATTTTTTATGCTTTAACTCTAAAACTTTAGCATTTTTTTCTTCACTCAATTTCTGTTGATTGATGTAGTTTTCTTTTACGGTTTTGCATTTGTTAAATAAATGGCAAACAATAAAATCATAGATAATTAGTCTAAGAGAACTCTTTTACTGTAGTGTTGTAGTAGCAGGATTGTGTTAAATTAGACACTATATGTGTAATAGTTGGTATTGTTCAGTTATTATAGAGTGCGGAGATAGTGTTTTTTAGAAAAACTATCACGAAATTGACAGACTTTTAATAATTATATAAAAAAACTATAAATGGGGAGTAACAAGTTAAATGCATTTGTGTATGCAGGAATTGTAGCACTGGGAGGTTTTATTTTCGGATTGGATGCTGCAGTGATGTCTGGGACAGTGAATTTCATCACCCAAGAATTTTCTCTAAACGATTGGCAATTGGGGTTGGTAATGAGTGCTCCAGGTTGGGGGGTATTGCCTGCCTTACCGTTAGCGGGGTATTTAAGTAATGAGTTTGGAAGAAAAAAAGCATTACAGTTAGTTGCTATTTTGTATTTGATTTCTGCCTTGTGTTCTGCTTTCGCTCCTTCTTACATAACTTTAGTTTGTGCACGTTTTTTAGGAGGAATGGCTTTTTGTTCCTTGTCTTTGGCAGCAATGTATATTGGAGAAATTGCACCACCTAAATGGAGAGGAAAGTTGGTTTCTGTAAACCAAGTTAATATTGTTGTTGGATTGTCTGCTGCTTACTTTATCAATTATATAATTATTCATGCAGTAGAAGCAGATGCTAGTTGGGTAGTTTCTCTTGGAGTTAAAGATAATGTTTGGAGATGGATGGTAGGATCTGAAATTTTACCAGCAATATTGTGGTTGGTTTTATTGTTTTTTATTCCTGAGAGTCCGTCATGGTTAGTGTTAAAAGGTAGAATTAGTGAAGCGAAAAATATTTTACAAAAAGTACAACCCGATGTAGATGTTGATGCACACATAGCAGAAATGCAAGAGAGTGTTTCTCAAACAGATGAAAGTCCTTCTTTATTCGTTCAGTTAAAAGAAATTGTAGGAAAACCAATGCGTTTAACGCTGATTATTGGGGTTACCATTGCCATTGTACAACAGGTAACAGGAATTAATGCGATTTTATTTTATGCTCCAACAGTGTTTGAGCAATTAGGAATGGGTACAGATGCTGCTTTTGTACAAGCAATATGGGTAGGAGTTATAGGATTAGGATTTACCATTTTAGCTTTGTTGGTAATAGATAAAATTGGTAGAAGACCAATGACAGTTTGGGGATTGTTATGGTTGGTGTTGAGTTTGGGAGTTTGTTCTTATGGTTTCTATGAGGCTCGTTATACATTGTCTAGTGAGAGTGTTCAAGAATTAAATCATATAGAAGATTATCAAAAACTAGAAGCTATAGTAGACAAAGAGTTTAAAAGCGATTCTGATTTTAAAAAGGAGTTGATCAACATATTTGGCGAATTGAAAGCAAAAGAGCATTCAAGTGCAATTATTCAGAAAGCAGCAAAATTAAATGCGAATTTAATCTTGTTTGGAGTCTTAAGTTTTATTGCAGCTTTCCACTTTTCTCTTGGTCCAATTTTGTGGGTGTTGTTCTCCGAAATTTTCCCAATTTCTTTAAGAGGAATAGCAATTCCAATGTTTGCATTAATTACAAGTGTTACCAGTGTTTTAGTTCAGTTTTTCTTTCCTTGGCAGTTGGCAAACATGGGGGCGAGTTCTGTATTCCTGTTCTACGCTTTATTTGGAGTAGTAGGTTTGGTTATTTTATTTAAAACACAACCAGAGACTAAGGGATTAAGTATAGAAGATATTCAGAAAAAATTAGTGAAGCACTAATAAATGAAGTACTTAAAACAGCTGTTTTTACTTTTCGTTTGCTGCTTGGTGTTTTCTTGTAATTCATCAAAAGAGAAAGAATTACCCGTTTTGGTAGTTCGTGGAGGGCATTATTATGATACTCCTGATTTTGAAAATATGTGTTTGGATTTAGCTGGGGTTAAGGCGGATTTGGTAATGCCTTCGCATTTTTTTAAAATGGAAACCAGTGAGCTAAAAGAAAAGTACAAAGCAGTGTTGTTTTTAAGTCAGAATAAACATTATAAAGAGTATTTTAATAATAAAAAGAAGTATTTAAACCTTACCAAAGAAGGAGTAGGGATTGTTTTTCTAAATTTTACAATTTCGTCTTATCCGCATTGGGATACGTATCATAATATACTAGGAGCAAAGTATTTTTTAAAGCCCTACACACCAAATGTAGAAGAGAGGTCTGTGTATAGTCCAAAAATAACCTTAGAGCTAAATGTTTTGGATAAGAGTCACCCAGTTACTAGAGGTTTAGATAGTTTTACGTTAACAGATGCTTTTTGTGGCAAAATATGGATGGCAGAAGGGCTTCATCCCTTGTTAGGTGTAAATCATGAAGACGTTTCTAAGGTGGTAGCTTGGACTCATGAGTATCAAAAATCAAGAGTAGTCTATATTATGCCTGGATATTACAAAGAGACATTTCAAAATACATCCTATAAAAAGCTAATAGAGAATGCTTTGTGCTATGTAGCAAAAGATGATACAAGGGAATAGATAGAAAAATGATGAAAAAAACAATCGTAATTACTGGAGCAGCTGGAGGAGTGGGAAGTTTGTTGGCAAAAGGATTGGCTAAAAAAGGGCATCATGTAGTATGTGTAGGAAGATCTGAGGAAGGTGTTAAAAACTTAGCCAATGAGATAAATACAACCATTACAGAAGGTAGTGCAAGTTTTGCTTTGGCTGATATGTCTAAAGAGAAACAAGTAGTGACCTGTGCTCGTACTATTACTAATGAGTTAGATGGTTTTGATGTTTGGATTAACAATGTTGGTGTAAACAATCACAATGCTATTGGGCCTACTTGGGAACTAGAACCAGAGAATTGGTGGGCAGAGGTGAATTTGAATTTATATACTGATTATTTAGGAACTAGAGTTGCTATTAATAGCATGAAAGACAAAAAACAAGGCTATGTGATTAATTTGGGAGGTGGTGGAGTTCAGGAGCCAAAACCTTTTGGTTCAGCATACGGAGCAGCTAAATCTGCTATTGTAAAGTTTACGGAAACGGTAAATATTGAGTTGGAAGAAGAAGGGCTAGGTATAAAAGCTTTTAGTTTTAATCCAGGTTTTATTAAAAATGATAGAACAGAAGTTTTAGTGGAGTCTGAAGTATGTAGAAAGTACATGCCAAAACTGGAAGAAATCTTAAAAGATGGAACTTCTATGTCTAATGCTCAAGATTCTATTGATTTGATTGACACGATGATTAGTGGAAGAGCAGATGCTTTGGCAGGGAAATATTTCTTT
Organism: Wenyingzhuangia sp. IMCC45574; assembly: GCF_054182685.1. Lineage (NCBI taxonomy): Bacteria > Pseudomonadati > Bacteroidota > Flavobacteriia > Flavobacteriales > Flavobacteriaceae > Wenyingzhuangia > Wenyingzhuangia sp. IMCC45574. The sequence continues at coordinate 3,711,752 of NZ_CM135169.1, forward strand.
GCCGATGATAAAAATATTGAAGAAGCAATTGCGAACAGTGCTACTTTTGTAAAAGAAGAATTGAATACATTAAGGGTTAAGTAATAACCTATCTATTTATCTATTTAAGTAAATGAAAAACGAGAGCCAATGGCCCTCGTTTTTTGTTACTTGTATTCACATTTACTAGCATCGTTTTTTACAAAATAAGATTTATAGTTTTTGGCTTTTGGATCTTTACAGCCACACAAATCAAGCAACTCTATATTTTTAAAATCAACAGGGTGGCTTTCTGCCTGTAAAGCAATATACCCTTCGGTTAATAGCTGTCCGTCTTTGGTATTCCAATCATCAGGGTTCATGCCCCATTTTTCCCACTGTTCTCCTTTGTATTGTTTGTTAGGGATAGTAGCTCCAATTTGAGGGGCTTTTAAGTTCAATACAGTGTCTTTTTCAATAATAAAGGTCATAGATTCACCCCCTAAGACAATGGCTTCTGCATGTACCCATCTATCTCCGTAATAGGTCTTAGAATCGGATGAAATACAGTGTTTAAAGTTAATAGTATCTCCCATAACTACGGCAGTTCCGGGTGTACAAACGTTTCCTGTGGTTCGTTCTTTATTATCATCTAGTCCACCAAGTAATTGTAATTCAATAGAAACAGGAAAGTTTTGGTGGTAAGCATTACTTTTTGCAGATTGGGAATGTAACATCACCCCACTATTTCTAACATTCCATTTATTCCCTCCCTTTGTTTGTGTACCTGTAAATCTGTAATCGAAAGCTAGCTTGTAGTAAGAGAAAGGCTTGTTGTAGTATAGGTGACCAAATTTATTGTCAAAGTTAGTGTACTCATTATAGCGAATACTTAAGATGCTATTTTTTACCGTAAAGGTGTTTTTGTAATTGTCATTTATGTCTAAACCAGCTATTTTAATATCCCAGTTGGTTAAATCTTTTCCATTAAATAATGAAATCCAGGCTTCTTTGTTAGGGTCGTTGGATGTACATGAATTTAAAAGGAGCATAAGAATAAAACAAGTGCTTATTCTTAACAGTAAAAAATGGTTGTGTTTGGTCATTTTGGTTTTTATTTTTTTGAAGCTAAATATAGAAATTTAAAATCGTAGCTATGTAGGTGTTTTAAAGAGTTTAAGAAGGAATTATACGGATAGACTTAAATAACGTACGGAAACACAAGGGCTTAAAAAACATTTGTGCTTAACAATACAGTTTTCTTGTACTTGGAGACACTTCTTATTAATGTACTACCACAAACCAGATTTGTTGTGTCACTAATTTTATAATCAAGTTATTATTAAAAAGTATAAGAGCATCCTCTGTTTGGTGTAACGTTTCGTTAAAGAGGGTGTTCTGTACTTATGTAAACTTTAAGAAAAATGAAACACAGACAGTTACTTTTGGTATTTATGGTAGTATTATTTTCTTGTTCTAAGAACAATTCTTCAAATAATATAGAAGATATTCCAGAACAAGAAACTCCGGAAACAGTAGATAAAACAGAGCCTACAATCACTTTTGTAGATACAGATTTTTATACGGCTCCAACTTCTTTTGCTGTTACTAAGAATTTAGTGATGGATTACGGGGTGGATAATTCTTTTACTACAGATGACAGTCAAAAGTTGCAAAAAGCCATTAATGAGATCAATTCTCTAGGAGGGGGAAAGTTGCTAATTCCTACAGGTAATTATTCGTTTGCAGAGATTGTCTTAAAATCTAATGTACACATAGTAATTAGTAAGGATGCGGTAATTAGACCTTCATTAAGAGGAGATACTAAGAATTTTAAAATCTTTGGAATCGGAAGAAATAATGATAAAGTTGAGAATATAAGTATTGTTTCGGATTCTGATACAGAAAAGTTCACCATTGATTTAAAGCATGGAGATAATAGAAATGTTGGAGTTTTTGGTTTTGGATATGCAGAAAACTTTTTGATATCGGGAGTTAATATTTTGGATGATTTAACCATTTTCTCCTCTTTTACATTTGGTATTTCTCAGTACAATGGAGAATGGAAGTTTTCTGAGAATGGAATTATTAGAGATGCGATTACTTCTGGTGCGCATTATGGTTACGGGTTGGTACAAGCTCAAGCACTGCGTAATACTTTGTTTCAGAATGTTGATGGAGAAGGAGGAGTTACACTACGTTTAGAAACAGGAGAAAAGGCTATGAATAACTTACAAATTGGAGGTGTGTTCGATATTTTTGGAGATGATGTAGGAGGAATAGATGGGAACGCTGCTTTAATGATATCTCCTCATGCGATGCACTGTGGAAAAGTATACGTTCAGAATGTGAACTCTAGAGGATGTGGTTTAGGAGTTAGAATAGGTGGAGGATATGTATCTAAGAAATACGATCAAACCATTGGACTTACCGACGGAACTTATGAGAGGGTAGAACTTAGAAATGTGAAGGTAACATTTGGAAACAAAGCACAGCTAAAATCTAAGCATTACAAATACATGCCGTGTGAGTTAAGAAGTGAAATAAGTACCACTCCAATTTCAGAAGAAGGAGTTAGCTTTTATGGACCTTCGGTTGCAGGAGTATTAAGCACAGCCAATTTCCCGGTAATTTTTGAGGATAGCAAGTTAACAGCTACTGGATTTAAAGAGGGGCATGAGTTTATGGGAGAAGAAGATGCTATTGAAAATTGTAATTAATAATAAACAAGAAGGATTAATAAAGATAGAAAGAATGAAGACAAAGAGTATTTTAAGAAAGTTACAGTATAGTGCTGTTTTAGTTTTAATGGGCTTTAGTGGTTTTGCTCAACAAACAAAAAAGACAAATGTAATTTGGATAATTACAGATGAGCATAATTTTAGAACCTTAAGTTGTTATAGAGATCAGTTGTCTCCAGAACAAGCCTTTCAGTGGGGTAAAGAAGCCGCAGTAGAAACACCTAACATAGATGCACTGGCAAAGAATGGAGTAATTTTTAATAGAATGTATTGTAGTGCTGCAGTTTGTACGGCTTCTAGAGCATCTATGTTTACAGGAATGTATCCTATGACGTTGGGAATTCCTAACAACTCTAATAAAAAAGGAGATGGTAAGTATTTAAAACCAAACGTTACCACTATTGCAGATGTATTATCCAAGGCAGGATATTACACTGGTTACGCTGGTAAATGGCACTTGGCAGAGAGTAGGGCTGCAGATGGGAATAAAGACCATGATGAATGGTGGTCTCCATACCCAACAGATCATCCAGACGACAACTATGGATTTCAGGATAAAAAATTCATGTTTAACGGCGGGCATGATAAGTTTAAAGGATTGGATGATAATGGCAACCCTTATAATGCTGCAAAAAGGCCTAAGTTAATAGGTAAGGACAAATACGGTCAGCCAGTATATCAAGATAAAAAATCTAAAAATGTAAAGTTTACTACAGATTTCTTGGGAGATAGAGCGGTGGAGTTTATTGGAAAAAACAAAAACAAACCATTTTTTTACGTAGTAAGTATTCCAGATCCTCATACACCAGATATTGCGCGTACTCCATATGATACCAAGTACGAGCAGATGAAAGTTGAATTGCCAAAAACATACAATTTTGCGTATCAGAATATGGGAAAATTGCCAAAGTGGCAAAGTCCAGATAACAAAGCAAAAAACAAAGAGAAGTTTGTTAAAGGTGTGCAACAGTATTTAGGAATGGTAAAAATTGTTGATGAGAATGTTGGAAGAATTTTATACAAATTAGAAGCAGAAGGTATTTTAGAGAACACAATTATCATGTTCTCATCAGATCATGGAGATTTATTGGGGGAGCATGCAAGATTAAACAAAGGAACCATTCACGAAGCATCTGCCAAAATACCTTGTGTTGTAGCTCATGGTAAAAATGCTAAGAATCCATTAATCCCTAGAAATAAAGTCATCAACTTGGCAGCAAATAATACAGATTGGATGCCAACATTTTTAAGTCTTTTAGATGTTAAATGTCCTAAAGTTCCGGGAAGAGATTTAACACCAGTTATTCAAGATAAAGCACCTGCAGATTGGAACGATGTTACTTTTTCGCGTTTGGGTTATTATGCTGCTATAACTAGCAGGTATAAATTAAGTGTTCAGTCTAAAGGAAAACCTTGGTTGTTAGATATAGAAGCAGATCCGGATGAGGTTGTAAATTTTATAGATGATAAAAAGTATTCTGATGTAATTGTAAAGTTATCTGAAGAGCTAAAGAATTACATGAGAATTTCTGGAGACAATAATAAAAGAATTAAAGAACAAGTAGAAAAGTTAATAAACAAGCATTCATAAGGCTAAAAATAGCAACTAATTTACGCAAGCGTTTAACAGATGTACGCTAAGAGACGTAAGAAAGCCTATGCTCGGTTAGTTTTGTATTGGTAAACAAAGAAATAATTGAAAATAGTTAGATGAAAAGATTACAGATAGTTTGCTTGTTTTTTTTAATGTTAATGCTACAAGCAAAAGCACAGGTAATTAATGTAGCAGATTACGGAATAAAACCGGGTAAAGATGTTACACTAGAGGTAAATAAATTAATAACTTCTTTGAAGGGAAAAAAAGGGATTACCTTATTTTTTCCAAAAGGGAAGTACGATTTCTATCCTGAAAATGCGGTTGAGCAGTACAGAGCAGTCACCAACCATGATAATAGCTTAAAACGTATTGCTTTTCCTCTTTTTGGGATGACAGATTTTACATTAGACGGAAATGGTTCTACTTTTTTCTTTCATGGAAAAACTTGTCCAATAGTTGTGGATAAAGGAACGAACACTACGTTAAAGAATTTTACTATAGACTGGGAGCATTCGTTTGTAAACGAAATGAAGGTGACTAAAAGCAATGCCAAAGAGAATTCTTTTGTAGCGGAAATTAATAATGGAAAGTTTGATTTTTCTGTAAAAGACAACGAAATTTATTTCCATCATTACGACTGGAAAGATCCTATAGGGCAGAATATTGCTTTTGACCCTGCTACTAAAGCTCCTATATGGAATACTAGAGATTATGGTTTAAGAAGCAAGTTTGGGAAATCTAAGGTGAAAAAAATAGACAGTAAAACAGCTAAGTTTACACACTACACCAAAGTAGCTCCTCCTGTAGGAACTGTGTTTGCAACTTATGGACCTAGTCCGGGAGGAAACCGTTTTGCACAGGCAATTCACTTGGCATATTCTAAGGATACTTACCTTTATAATGTAAAGGTTTTAGCGGCTGGTGGAATGGCTTTAATTGCAGAGCGATGTGATAATATAAGCTTAGACAAGTTTGTGGTTACCTCTAGAGAAGATCGTTTCTTTTCTACCAGAGCCGATGCAACTCACTTTTTAGGGTGTAAAGGTTTAATAAAGGTAGAAAACTGTTTGCTAGAACACATGTTGGACGATGGGATTAATGTACACGGAGCTTATGTAAAAGTAGGGGAGTATGTTGGTGATAAAACGTTTTTATGCGAGATTAGTCACGTTCAACAGTTAGGGATTACGTTTGCCGAAAAAGGAGATAAAGTAGCATTGTTGTCTAGAGAAACGGTTTTACCATTTTATGAAACTACAGTTATAGCAGTAAAAAAGCTAAACGACAAACGATTTTTAATGACTGTGGAAGAAGTGCCTAGTACAATTCCTAGTGGTCCATTATCATTTGAGAATATTACTTGGAATCCGGATTTGTATATAGGAAATAACGTAATTAAAGAGAATAGAGCTAGATCTGCACTAATTACAACCAAAGGGAAGGTAACAGTAGAAAATAACTATTTCTCATCTCAAATGCACGGAATTTTAATAGAGGGAGATAATAAAGCTTGGTACGAATCCGGAGCTGTGTTAGATGTGACTATTAGAAATAATGTATTCGAAAATATTGGATATGGATCAGGGGAGGGTTATCCATTGTATATTTCTCCAATGTTTTTACCAACCCAACGTTTAGGAGATAGAAAATACCATCATAACATAACAGTCGAAAACAATACTTTTAAGAGTTTTAATGGATTGTTAGCACATGCAAAATCTGTAAAAGGATTGTATTTTAGAAATAATGTAATAGAATTGAGTAATACTTATCCTGTAGGATCTAAATTGCCTTCTGTTTCTTTAAACTATTGTGAAGATGTGGTCATAGAGAAAAACAAATTCAAGAATTTCACTTGGCCTTTAACAATTCATCAAGAAGATAATAATTCCCAAATTAAGATTAAGAGAAATAAGGGAATAAAGAAATAAACATCTCGTTAACGTTTATATTATATTTTTTTTGAGAGTCAGAATTTCTATTCTGGCTCTTTTTATTTTAGGGGAATATAGTGTGCTTTTTAGGGGGGATGTAGGCTGTAATGATTAGAAAAACACGTATGTTCTTTGTTTTAGTTAAATATGTGCAATAAAACGTAGTGTTTGTGTGCTATATTTGTGAAAGCGATGTGATTTATTGCTAATAATCTAAAGTCGGATTTGAAGAGAATATATAAGTTTTATTGTAAAATGATGCTCTTTTTGGGACTGCTATCCATTCAGGTTAGTGCTCAGAAAATTGAGGCTATTTCTTTGTTCGAAACAACCGATTTACCCACTACCGATGTTTCTAGGGTAAGACAAGACAAGCAAGGTTTTATTTGGTTTGTATCAGAAGATGGTTTGTATCGTTTTGATGGGTACAAATACGAACACCATGCCTTTTTAGATCAGAATCCTGATTTTCCTTTGAGAAGAATAAAAAAGTTTGAGTTTGATAATTATGGAAGAGTTTGGTTAGATACCAAAGACAACAGATTGTATTGTTACACCATTAAAACAAAAGAGTTACAAGAAATCTATTTTAAAAAGGATAAAATTTACTCAGAAGTAAATAGTATGACTTTGTGTGATGATAAACTATTCATAGGGCATAATACACCTCATTATTTTTCCTTAAAAGACTTAGATCTAAATGATATTAAGCCTATTAAAATAAGTAAGGTTAAGAATACAAGGTTGGGACATTGTAGAAAAAATAAGGTATGGTTTGTAATGTCTAGCCATATGATTATGTTCGATGCTAAAAAGGAAAAACTATTGCGCACCATAACAATGCCTACCAATGCTACAAGTATTTGTGTAGACGATGCTAGCAATGTTTGGATTGGAGATAATTCTAAAACAATTTATGTTTATAGTACCGAAAAGGATGAATGGAGAACAATTAACACTTCTGTAAACGGTGTAAAGTGGTTGGAATACGATGAAAAGAGAAATAATATATTGGTTACCTCTTTTACAAATATTTATCAAATAGATTTAAACGAGCAGAACGATGTTTTGGTAAATATTCCCTTGCATAAGACCATTCAGAACGGTAGAGAAACATTTATAGACAAACAGAACAACGCTTGGTTGGTGGTCTCTAATAACGATTTGATCAAACTAAACTATGGAGATTTAGATGCATACAACCTAAACTTTAAACAGGTGTATAGCGAGAAGTCTAAAAAGTTTGTTTTTCAGGATGCAACAAGTGCCAAGTGGTTGTCTGGTGGAGCAGGCCTTGTAAGAAAAAATTACGAAACCAAAGAAACCAAAGAGTATTTACCCAAATCAGACGTAAGGGCGGTGCATAAGTACAACGATTCTTTGTTTTATGTTTTTACCAAACGAGAGGTGTACGAGTTTAAGTACAATAGACAAAAAGAAGATTTTGATATTGTTAAAAAAGCATCTAAGGAACAAATAAATGTTCGGTATATAAATACAGGAATTAGAACTAAGGAGAATTTATTCTGGATAGGAAATCATAAAGGGGTAGCAAGGGTAAATGTCCAAAACAACACATCGGAATTTTTACCTGTTTTAAAATGGAGTAATGTTAATTATATAGTTTATGATGAGAGACATCATATCATTCTGGCAAGTGCTATTAATAAAGGTATTTTTCAATTTACATTAGATGATAATCACCAAGTAGTAAATGTTAAAAACATAAACCGTTCTAAAAATTTAGGAAGTAATACGGTACAGTCTATTTATATTACCTCTAATAATGTGTGGGCTGCTACTTCTAGGGGGTTAAGTAAGTTAAAGTACAACAAGAATAAAAACGAGTACTTTGTAAAGAAAAACTATACTACAGAAGATGGTTTGTCTCATAACTACGTGTCTACAGTCTTGGCAGAAAACAATAAAACCTTATGGATTGGAACGAATTTAGGTTTAAATCGATTGGATGTTAAGAGTGAAGAAATAACTTCTTATTACAAGGGATTTGGAGATGCGGCCAATAAAATTACCAATAGATATGCTATCTATGCTCACGATAAGCGAATGTATTTTGGGGTAGGCAAAGGTTTTTTAAAGTTCAATCCTAAAAACATACACAAAAGTCCTTATAAATATTCCATTTATCTAGAAGATATAGAGGTAAATGGGGTAAATGGAAAAAAAATAAAAGATTTAAAAGGTTTAAAGCATTACGAAAACTACTTAGCTTTTACAGTTTCTATACCTAATTACATTTCTCCCAATGGGGTTAAGTATCGTTATAGAGTAGATAAGAGTAAGTGGAAGGTTTCTCCTGCTAGGCACTCAACTTTTACCATTAATGATATTTCTTATGGAAATCATACGTTAGAATTGCAATGTAGCAACGAAGATGGTGTTTGGAATTCAAAGGTTGAGCGTATTGGTTTGTACATTACTCCTCCTTTTTGGAAATCGTGGTGGTTTATGACCATTTTAATTGTGTTTTCTGTTTTAATTATTCGTTTCTTAATTATCAGGTTCCGTTTAAAAAAGGAATTCGATATTCAGTTAGGAATCGAAAAAAAATTAAGAGAAACAGATCAAGAAAAAATTAAATTCTTTACAGATGTTTCTCACGATTTAAAGACTCCGTTAACAATGATTAGCCGACCAATAGAGAAAATGTTGGGGCAAGATATGCCAGAGGACGAAAAGAAGTATTTGTTAGAAACAGCCTCTAAGAATACCAATCGTTTGATAAATTTGGTAAATCAGGTGTTGAATTTCAGTACCATTCAGAGTGGAGATTTAACACTGAACATTCAGAGAATAGAGTTGATTAATTTCCTAAATAATATTGTAACTACTTTTTATTTTGAGGCCTCTCAGAAACAAATAGATTGTACACTAAAAACCGACTTAGAGGAATTAATCGTCTTTTTTGATAAAGAAAAAATAGAAAGAGTATTGTATAATTTATTGTCTAATGCATTTAAGAACACTCCTAAAAAAGGTAAAATTACCTTAGGAGTTACTTTTGACGAGGATGCTAAAACAGTAGATATAAGTATTACAGATACGGGAGTTGGAATTAGAAAAGATAAATTAAACAGAATCTTTAAACGTTTTTATCAAACAGATACAGAGAACGTAGGGCAAGGGATAGGATTGTCTATTGTAAAGGAATATATAGAGGCACATGACGGAAACGTAAGTGTAGAGAGTGAATATAAAAAGGGAACTAAGATTTCTTTTGTGTTGCCTGTAGAAGAAGAAGGGCTAATACCAAAAGAAGAAGAGGAAGAAGTAATTCAGGTAGAAGATAAGAAGCATTCTGTGTTAGTGGTAGAGGACGATGATGAATTAAGAGAGTACATTATTTACGAACTGAAACCTTTTTATAAAATTTATGTAGCGGATAATGGTAAGAAAGGAGTAGAGCTGGCAAGAGAAAAGAAACCAAACCTTATTTTAACCGATTTAAGGATGCCAGAAATGAATGGTGCAGAGTTGTGCGATACCTTAAAGAACGATATTAGAACTTCTCATATTCCGGTAATTGTAATTACAGCATTTAGCGGAATGGAAATGGATGCTTTGGCAATTGGAGCCAATGATTATATTTCTAAACCTCTAAATATTGATAGTTTACTCTTAAAAATTAAAAATCATTTAAACTTATTAGAGCAAGCCAAGGAAAAGTTTGATAGAGAAATAAGCTTAACTCCAAAAGAAGATAAAATGGAGAGTCCTCAAAAAGCATTCATCAACAAAATAATGGAGGTGATAGAAGAGGAGTTTATTCATAGAAAATTAGATATAGAATTATTAACCTCTAAGATGAATATGTCTAAGAGTGTCTTATATAAAAAAGTTTTAGAGTACACGGGGCAGTCCGTAAACGAATTAATTACAACCGTTAAAATTAAAAAAGCAGAAGAGCTGTTGTTAAATTCCGATTATTCGTTTAACGAAATTACATACATGCTGGGTTATAATGATAGTAAGTACTTTAGAGGTTTGTTTAAAAAGAAAAACAATATTACTCCACTCCAATTCAAGAAGAACCATAGGAATAGCAAGGGCTAAAACAAATGTCTTTATCTGTATATAGCATGTGTTCCCCCTTTTTTAAGGAAGATTCCCCCTTATGTTTTGCTGATTTGATAGTTAAATTTGAAATGCATTGAGAAATGTAAATCGATTTGCAGTATTGCTTGTCGTAAAAACAAAAACAACTAAAGAATCAACAAAAAATGAAATTAAGACTCGTAGTAGCCATAATTTTAACCGTCCTATTGTCTGCACTTACTTTTTTGCCAGAAAATTCAGGAAACGAATGGGGAGCTTTCATTGGGAATTTTCACCCCTTATTTTTACACTTGCCAATTGGTGCTTTGTTGGCACTTTTTGTAGTTGAGATTTTTCAGTTGTTCAATCCTAAGTTGAACTTGCAAAATATAGGACAGCCTTTACTTTGGTTTTCTGTGGTGACTATAGTTCCAACGGTGGTTGCTGGTTTTCTATTGGCTTCTACCGGAGGGTATAATAAAAATGTACTAAGCTTCCACAAATGGTTAGGTTTAATTACAGCTATTATATGTGTTTGGTTGTTGGTATTGCATTTTTGGTTGTACAGTAAAAACAAAAATAAAAACCTATATAAAGTAGTTTTAGGAGTTAATGTATTGGTGCTCTCTGTAGCTGGTCATTATGGTGGTTCTTTAACGCATGGTAGTGGGTATTTAACCAAAGACATGCCTAAGAGTCTTCAATCATTGTTTGGAATTGAAGAAAAACAAGAATACAAGAAACTACCTACAGTTGTAATCAAAGAAAAAGAAGAGCTTCCAGAACATATAAAGACTTTTCAAGATAAAATACATCCAATTTTAGACAAAAGATGTTTTGAGTGTCATAACGAAAACAAGCAAAAGGGAGACTTGCGCTTAGATAACTTAAGTTGGGATGTAACATCGGCTCATGGAGCTAAAGTGTGGGATGATATTTTATATGAGGTGTCAGAAAGAAATATGCCTCCAGAAGAAAAAGAACCTTTAACAGATGTACAAAGAGAGACGATTATTAAATGGATAGAAGAGACTGTTGCCAAGGAAAAAGCAAATCAACCTAAAGTAGCACAGAAAAAGGAGGAAGTGACTAAAAAAAAGCCAGTCTTGGCTATGGAACCTTCTAAAACGACAAAGAAATTATCTAAGGAAGAGTTGAATTACAGAAAGAAGATTCAACCCATTTTTAATAAGTACTGTTACCAATGTCATAACGCTAAAAGACAAAAAGGGAACATGCGTTTGGATAATTTAAACTGGGATATGATTCATGGAAACGATGCTGAAAAATGGCACTCTGCTTTAGATGAAATTAACAAAGGAGAAATGCCTCCTAAAAAGAAACCCCAACCTACCAATGCGGAACGAGAGCAAATTGTAAACTGGATGACCGCTTCTTTGGCTAAAGCATCAGAATCTAAGCAGGTAGCAAATAATGGGGTAATGCGTAGACTAACAAAGAAACAGTATACACATACATTGAATGAGTTGTTGGGATTGCCTATTAATTTTGGAAACGTTTTACCCGATGATGGAATTTCTAAAATGGGATTTAGTAACAACGGAGAAGTGTTGCAAATTTCGCCATTACATTTAGATTATTATCAAAAAATAGCGAGAGAAGCATTGGAGAAAGCCATTGTAAAGGGAGATAAACCAGCATCTACCAAATACAAAGTAACCTTTGGAAAAGGAATTGGAGAAGGAAAGCCGGGAGCTGAATTTGGAGGTTTCCAATCGGTGGCAATGGATAAAAAAGACTTTATTGTTGAGGTTGCTGTTGGAGACGAAGGGTATGAAAGTACTAACAACTACGATACCATTAAAAATAAAATTGGTTTTGATTTTAGAGGTTCTGAACCAGACAGGCATAGTATGGTAAAAGAAGGTTTGCTAATGCAGTCTGCAAAACCACACAAGGAAGTGCCTCCAAAATCTTGGCAAGGACCCTCTCCAAATGTAAAAATGGTGGTGAAAAACTATTTCCCAGGAGCAGGAAGTTTTGCATTTAGAATGAAAGTTTCTAAAGGATTTGTAGATGAGCATAGCGAGAGTATTTTCCCAATTAAAAACAAAGAACCTAAAGAAGTTACAAAGGAGACAATTGTTATAAATTCAAAGGATATAGATACCAAAAAGAGTAAAAATTACCTGCTAGATAAAGAAAAGAATTTACTGCAAGCAAAAGATATTACCAAGTGGGTAAATGCCAGATTCCAATACAGGGTTAAGAAAGAAGGTTATTATCAAGTTGATTTGATACATCCATATGTACATGCCAACGAAGAAAGAAGAATTACCCTTGGTTTATTAGGAGGTGGTGGAGAAAAAATAAATTTTAGGTTCAAGCAAGAAATAGAGCAAAACCAGAAAGAAACGACCACTACACCAATCAGTTTAATCTACTTAAAGCCAGGAAAACATTCTGGTTTATTAATTAGACAGTTTTTTGTTGGGATGCATCAAATAATCTTAACACCTATAGATGAGCACGATCCTCTTTTAAAAGGGATAAGAGGAAAAGCAAAATTCAACATGGAAAAGTACAAGAATGATTTTCCATCGGTTAGAACTTTTGCAGGAGCAAGAACGGATGATGGGCAAGATTATTTACACTACGATACTCCTAAAGAGGTGAAAACTTCATATGGCCATTGGGAGGATTTAGAATTCAAAGGGTATTTTGAAGATTTACCGGTACCGGTTTACGATCCCAACTCTAAAGAAGAGTTTTCTAACATGATGCACATTGGTTTTTGGAATAATTTCTTAGTGAAGGACAATAAAGATGCGGGACCTGTATTATTGGTGAAGAATGTTGAGTTAGAGATGCCATACCACCCTGTTTGGCCACCCAAAAGTCATACCGATATTTTCTTTGATTCTCCGAACAAAGGAAACAAAGAAGTTTATACAAGAGAGGTGTTAACTAAGTTTTTAGAAAGAGCTTTTAGACGTACGGTGAATAAAGGTGAAGTAAATCGTTATATGAGTTTTTGGCAATCTATTAAAAACGATTTTCCAAGTTACGAAGATGGAGTAAAAGAAACATTGGTAGCGGTGTTATGTTCTCCAAACTTCTTATACATCTTAGATCAGAACAATCCTAATATAGATAAGAAAAAAGCAGATTATTACTTGGCTTCTAAGTTGTCTTACTTTTTATGGAATTCACCGCCAAACCAAGAGTTGATTGATTTGGTAGCCGAAGGAAAGTTTAGAAAAGAGTTGCCTAGGTTGATAGGTGCTATGGTAAATGATGAAAAAGTAATGCGTATGATTCGCTCTTTTGCTACTGAGTGGTTGCGTGTAGATCGTCATAACGGAATGAATACAAATGTAAAACAGTATGAAGATTACACTCGTTTTGTAAAAGAAGATATGAATAATGAAACGTTTTATTTTCTAGAGCACATTTTAAAAAATAATCTAAGTATTCTAAACTTTATCGATTCTGATTTTGCGATGCTAAATCAAAATTTAGCAGAATTCTACGGGGTAGACGGAGTAAAAGGAAACGAGTTTAGAGCCGTTGCCATTGCAGAAAATTTAAATAGAGGAGGATTATTGTCACAGGGAGCTTTCTTAAACGGTCATTCCGATGGTGTACAAGCACATCCTATTAAAAGAGCGGTTTGGTTAAAAGAGAAAATTTTGGGAGATCCAGCTCCACCGCCACCACCAAATGTGCCCGAAATTGATCCTGATACTCCAGGTTTTGAAAAGTTGACTTTAAAAGAGCAGTTGGAGTTGCATAGAAATAAGCCATCGTGTTTAAGCTGTCATAAAAAGATAGATCCTTATGGAGTAGTATTCGAAAACTTTGATGCTGTAGGTAGATTCCAGTTAAAAGCCAAAGGAAAAGCAATAGATTCTAAATCTATGTTACCAGATGGAACCGAAGTAGAGGGAATAAAAGGGATTAAAAACTACATCTTGGCACAAAAGAAAGAAGACGTAACAAGGTCTGTGGTAAAGCATTTGTTTGCTTATGCATTGGGACGAAACGTAACGTTTGCAGATGATACAGAAATAAATAACATAGTTAAAAAAGTAAGAGAGGACAATTACCGATTCCAAACCATCATTAAAGAGATTGTTTTGAGTCCATCTTTCTCTAAAAAAATGTAACACCTAAAAGTAAGATTATGAGTAAAAAATCTTGGCACATGGACAGAAGAAGCTTTGTAAAAGGCTTAGGGGTAGCATGTATGTTACCGTATTTGGAATGTATGGGAATGACTCGTTTGTCTGTGATGGATGCTCCATCTAAAGCAGATATTCCTAAGAGATTGGTTTACTTGTATACTCCTAATGGGGTTGCAATGCCTCCAAAAGAAAGCGAATATCACGAAAAATGGAATTGGTTTCCAATGGGGAAAGGGAAAGACTATCAATTTACCAATACGTTATCCTCTTTAGAACCTTTTAGAAACGAGTTGTCTATTCTAGGAGGATTGAGTCACCCGTTTAGTAGGCAAGTTTTAGGACATATAGCAGGAGATACATGGTTAACGGGAGGTGATTTGCGTAGTGCTTATAACAATAGTATTTCTGTAGATCAGGTAGCGGCTAGGCATTTAATGGAAAAAACTCGTTTTCCGTCATTAACCTTGTCAACAGATGGTGGTGTAGGGTATAAATCCCGTGCATCTACTTTGTCTTTTGATTTATCGGGAAAAGCCATTCCATCGGAACATAGACAAAGAGAAATTTTTGAAAGATACTTTTCGCCTAATGGAGGTGGAACTTCTGTTCAGCGAAGAAAGTCCTTACAGCAAGGAAAAAAATTAGTGGACTTAATTTTAGAAGACAGTAAAGCTTTAAACAAGAAATTAGGTGCGAACGATAAAGCTAAAATGGATGAGTACTTAACCTCATTAAATAGAGTAGAACAACAGGTGGTTAGAAACGAAAAATGGTTAGATATTCCATTAAAGAAATTCGATTCGGACCATCTAAATCTGGAAGTAAATCCACAAGACCCAGAAGCATATATACGCGCTACTTTAGATTTAATGGTAATAGGACTACAGACCGATGCAACACGAGTGATGACTTATATGATGGCACGTGAGGACGGAATGGGATTTGGAGATAGTTTTCCAAAATTCACGCTTGGTTTGCCAGGGCATCATAGTATGTCTCACGATAAGAAAGCAGGACATTGGGAAGAATGGGGGAAATACGATCAATGGTTGGCAAATCAATTTGCGTATTTCTTAGATAGAATGAAAAATACGACGGATGAATTTGGGCCTTTGCTAGATAATACTTTGGTTTTATATGGTAGCTCGTGTAGTTCTACGCACAATGCAAACAATTGCCCTTTGGTGTTAGCAGGAGGTAAAAATATGGGTGCTAAGCACGGAACATACACTGAGTTTGATGCCAAGCATGTTCCTTTGTCAAATCTGTTTGTGAGTATGTTAAATGCAGTAGGTTTAGAGACAGAGAAATTCTCGGATAGTACAGGAACACTGCCTTCTATTTTGATTTAAATCAAGTATGGAGAGTTTATACATATAAATTATTAACAACAAAAAACGATAAGAAATTCAGTTGCCAACAACAAGCAACCAACAACCAACAACTAAAACGAAAAACATGTCAAATCAAAAAAATGCTCCAGTAGTGAGTAAGGAATTATTAATTCCATTTATTGTTATTACCTCTTTATTTGCTTTATGGGGTTTTGCAAACGATGTTACCAACCCAATGGTAACTGCTTTTAAAAAAGTAATGCCAGAGTTAAGCTGGTTCCAAGCTTATTTGGTACAATTTGCTTTTTATTTTGGATACGGATGCATGGCCTTACCAGCAGCCTTGTTTATTAGAAAGTACAGTTATAAATCCGGAATATTATTAGGGTTGGGATTGTATGCGGTAGGAGCTTTTTTGTTTTTTCCTGCTTCTACCTTAGAAGATTATAACTTCTTTTTAATCTCTCTATATGTAATTACTTGTGGACTGTCTTTATTAGAAACCACAGCGAATCCGTTGATTTTATCCTTAGGAGATAAGTCTACAGCTACTAGAAGATTAAACTTAGCACAAGCTTTTAATCCAATAGGTTCTTTGTCTGGAATGTTGATCGCACAATTTGTGGTGTTAAGTCAAATACAATCTAATAACATTAGCGAAGAAGAATACAATGCTTTAGATAGTATGGCTAAAAGTACCATGAGAACCGAAGATTTAGGGATTATCAGTAGTCCGTATTTGGGAATTGGAGCAGTGGTATTGGTAGTTTTGGCAATTGTTTGGTTTACAAAAATCCCCAAAGTCCAAGAGGAAGAAGAGATAACACTAAAAGAATCGTTCCAAAAAATATTTGCTAAAAAAGCATTTTTACCAGGAGTTTTAACCCAAGCAACTTATGTAGGTGCACAGATTATGTGTTGGACAGCTATTTTTCAATACGTGGAATATTTAAATCAATCTAGACCTGCAGACGACCAATTGCAAGCAACGTACTGGAACATGTTTGCGATGTCTATCTTTTTAGCAGGACGTTTTATTGCTACTGGGTTGATGAGTAAGTTTAAAGCACCAAAATTATTATTTATCTACGCAATTATGTCTGTGTTGTGTTGTTTTGGAGCTATTGTAATGCCAGGAATGGCCGGGCTGATAAGTTTGGTGTTTGTATCCTTATTTATGTCTATTAACTTCCCAACTATTTACGGAATTGCTTTAAAAGATATGGATGGAGAAGCAAAAGTAGGATCGGCATTTTTAGTAATGGCGATTGTAGGTGGAGCTATTTTCCCTCCAATGCAAGGATTGATTATTGACATAGGTGGACCCGAATTGGCAAATACTACCATTTTAGGAGTGCCAGAAGTAAAATTCTCGTTCATTATGCCTATGATCTGTTTGATTCCAGTGATTTTTTACGGGTATTCTAATGCTAAAGAAGCTTAGTGTTTTGAAACTCTTACCATACAGTTGTTGGTTAGCGCTTTACTTTATATCTACAGGAGTTCTGTTGGGTCAGACTTCTGTAGATGGTAAAGCCAAACAATTGAGAGAATTGCTAAAACCTTATTTTGTTCCTATAACAAAAGACACAGCGTTTATAGCTAAAAACAAAGCGAAAATAGCTTTGGGAAAACAACTGTATTACGATAAAGGACTATCAGTAGGAAAAGGAATTTCTTGCAATAGTTGTCACGATTTACAAAAGTATGGTACCAATGGGGCTTATTATCTAAGTCAAAAAGAAAAAGGTGTTTTTTATAGAGACGTACCCTCGGTATATAACAATGCGAGTTATGAATTGTTTAATGCGGATGGAGCTTTAAATAACTATGCTAAAAAGATAGCAGAAGCGTTTACAAGTCAACACGAAATGGATGTTGATGTAACTAAAGTCGTTCACTATTTAGAAGCGAATACAGGTTATGAACAGCAATTTAAAAAAGCATTTTCTAAAAAATCCAAACTGATTAGTTTTATCAATCTAGTTGAGGCTTTACAAGCCTTTATGAGTGAGTTAAAAACACCAGCTCCAATAGATACCTTTATCAAAGGAGACCATACTGCTTTAACCGCAGTTCAGATTCAAGGAGGAGAATTGTTTGTGAGTAAGGCATGTTATTCTTGTCATACAGGTTCCAATTTTGGAGGACAGATGCTTAACAAACTTGGAGTAGAAGAACCATGGCCTAATCAGAAGGATTTAGGATTTTACCATATTAAAAAACAAGCTGCTTATAAGATGTTCTTTAGAGTAGCCCCGTTGCGGAATGTAGAAAAAACAGCTCCCTATTTTCACGATGCTTCTTCTGCACGATTAGATAAAGCCATCAAAAGAATGGGAATCCACGAAAGAGGGATACAGCTAAAAGTGGTAGAAATAGCTAAAATTAAGGAGTTCTTAAAGTCATTTACAGGAAAGCTTCCCAAAGAATACATAAAAAACGAATAAATAGAAATAAATGAATCAACTAAAAAAACTAGTTACAGGAATTTGTGCTACTCTGTTAATGATTTCTTGTAATACCGCTCAGAATAGTGTTACGGTTGCTAATAGTGCTAATCAATGGCCAATGTCTGGAGGACCTGACGGAAGTTGGAAAGTAAAAACCAATGAACATGTACCAACCAAATGGTCTGTAAGAACAGGAGAAAACATCAAATGGAAAACCACCCTGCCAGAAGGAGGGCAAAGTGGAATTGCCATTTGGAAGGATAAATTGTTTTTAACCATCAATCCACCAAATAAGAACCCTAAACACGAGGTGTTAGTAGCGGCTTATCGTATAGCAAAAAAAGAGTACGATGAGGCATTTGCAGCTGAGGTAAAGGTGTTGGATAAGAAACGTACTAAAGAATTTGTAGCCTTACAAAAGGTGTATAACAGTATTCATGATGAGTGGCAGGAAGTGTTAGCTAAAAATGCTTATTACCAACATGGTTCTGTTTTGGAAAGACCCAATATAGAAAGAAACATGATGCGTAAAGACAAGGTAGGAAAACAGTATGCCAAAGCATTAAAAGCTTACAGAGACTACGTTCATCAACAATCTAAAGATTTAAAGCAACTGTATTTAGACTCAGAACGAATTCGAAAAGGAAAAGATGGAGGGGCAGTTAGCAAAGACATCATTTTGTTATGTCTGAATTCGGAAACAGGAGCCATTCTTTGGGAGAAAACCGTAAAGGGAACTATAGATAGTCAGTATAATTATGGATTTAGTGATGCAACCACTCCATGCCCAGCAACAGATGGAGAGCATGTGTGGGCAATAAATGCAAGTGGAGGAATGGCTTGTTTTACTATGGATGGAACCTCTGTTTGGGAACGTACATGGGTGCCTACTACAGGAAGACCGTTTAACAAACAGTTTGATTCTATGTTGTTTGAAGATTTAATATTAAATGTAGAACCACCCGAAAAAGGAGATAAAGACAGAGTAAAAGGTTGGAACTACCTACATGCTTTTAACAAAAAGACAGGAGAGCGTATTTGGGTAACTAAAGAAGCTTTAACACATTACAATACTCCAATTATAGGAGAAACGGCAGCAGGAAAACCAGCAGTTTTAATTGGTAGAGGAGGACCGCATGGCGTACCAGAAAGACCTTTAGGACTAAGTTTAATTTCTTTGGCAAAAGAAAACCAAGGAACAGAAGTTTGGAGTTGGGAACCTAAAGAACCTAATAAATTATCAGGTTGGGGAGCGTTGAGTACACAGCATTGGGATGCCAACAAGGCTTCTTGGTTTTACAAAGGAGATGACCATGCTACCATAGATACCAAAACAGGGAAGTTAATTGACAAGAAACCTTTGAACGTGGTAAATCAATATAGTTTTGATGAAAGTAAGCAGACTTATGTTTTACAAGAAAACCTAAAAATAAAAGGATTGCAAAACCAAAGACATTGTAACCTGTCTGCAGGAGACAATATGTTTTACATGGTGCGTTACAGTCCGTTTATAGCAAAGCATAATACTATTACAGGACTGAATGAGCATTTAGAAGTGCCAAGAGATTTAGATGTTGATGGAAATTATGTATATGGGCATCCACAAACTAATGATGGACTAAATTCCAAAGGGCAATTAAACGCAGCAGATGCCAGAACCAGAGGAAATGGTTTCCAAAAATGTTTCTTAGGTTCTCCTACCATGATTAACAATTATGTGTTTTTTACCAATGCAGTAGGAATGGTCTATGTAATAGATGCCAATGCCAAAACTTTTGACGAGTCTGCTCTAGTTGCCGTAAACGACTTGGGAGAAAGCGGAAAAACATGGTCTGTAAATTCCTTGAGTTATGCCAATGGGAAAATCTACCACAGAACTATGAAAGAAGTAATTTGTATTGAATAGTTTTTATTCGGTTGAACTACTGTAATAAGTGAAAAGCAACTCCTAAAGGGGCTGTTTTTGTTGTTTGGAAGTAAATGAATTCCTTGAGGAATGACATATTTATAGCTCTGTTAGGAGCGATATATTCTTAGTCTCATAGGTAAAGAGGTTTTATAAAAAACTCCGTTAGGAGTGACATATTCCCTCCCCCTAAAAAATAGAATGTATATTATTCACTAAAAATATATTTCTCGTTAAAATCAATTTCATAAGCGTTTAAAAAATCTACATATTCATCTTTAAAAGATTTCTTTTTGTGATGTTCTTCTTGTTTTTTAATATAGTTCACAACCGGTTTTACTCCAGATTGGCTTACAGTAAAAGCACCAAAACCATTTTGCCATTCAAATTTTCTAGCTGTAAGATTCTTTTCATTTATCCATCTGGAAGAGTTGGCTTTTATACTTCTAACCAACTCGGAGAGGTTACAATTGGGTTTGGTACTTAGAAGTATATGGATATGGTTTGGCATTCCATTAATAATCATTAGTTTTTGATTGTTACTAGATATGATGCCTGTAATGTATTTGTATGAATCCTCTTTAAATGTATTGGTAATTAGATTGTTCCTCCCTTTTACCGCAAATACAATATGAAAGTATAGTTGTGAGTAGGTATTTGCCATAGCTTTTTTACAAACAAGATAGTTAATTTAAATTTTATGTTTGCTGAGGTGCCGCTCCTCTGGAGCTTTGTTTTTTAGTTAGGTGCTAAATGTTAGTAATATATCGCTACGCTGTAGCTTTGTAGACAGGTGTTTGTCTAAGGGAGGTATTGTGTTTTTATAGGTGCCGCTCCTTTGGAGCTTTGGTTTTTAGTTAGATGCTAAATGTTAGTAATATATCGCTACGCTGTAGCTTTGTAGATATGTGTTTGTCTGGGGAGGTATTATGTTTTATAGGTGCCGCTCCTTTGGAGCTTTGGTTTTTAGTTGAACTCTAAATGTTAGTGATATATCGCTACGCTGTGGCTTTGTAGATAGGTGTTTATCTAGGGAGGTATTGTGTTTTTATAGGTGCCGCTCCTCTGGAGCTTTGATTTTTTAGTTAGGTGTTAAATGTTAGTAATATATCGCTACGCTGTAGCTTTGCAGGTAGGTGTTTGTTTAAGGGAAGTATTGTGTTTTTATAGGTGCCGCTCCTCTGGAGCTTTGGTTTTTATTTAGATGCTAAATGTTAGTAATATATCGCTATGCTGTAGCTTTGTAGGTAGGTGTTTATCTGGGAAGGTGTTATGTTTTATATGTGTCGCTCCTCTGGAGCTTTGGTTTTTAGTTAGGTGCTAAATGTTAGTAACATATTGTTATGCTGTAGCTTTAAATAATTAAACTTTTAGTTACTTCTAAAAGAACTCCGCTAGGAGTGATAGGTTCCTAGAAGCGTCATAATAATATAAAAATTGAACTCCGTTAGGAGTGGTATATGAAAAGATGATTCGTACACCCTTATTTAAAACTCCGTTAGGAGTGACATGTTTTTTACAGGAGTTCCAAGTACAACATCAATAGAAAAAATAGATTCCTTATCTTAAAGAACAATCAAAAATAGATGGGTTTAAAAATGATGTTCTCTAAGTAAATTGGAATCCTAAAAAGTCAACTAAAAACTGTTAAAAGTCTACGGATAACTATAATTTTCTTGGATATTAAAAATATGTACTCCTGCGTATAATTGCAGTACTTAAAGAGACATTTTCGCCTTTTGTTTTGGTTACATTTGTTTGTTGATTAATGTAAAAACACTTAGAATCAGATGAGAAGAATTGTATTATTTGCTTTGGTTATAGCCTTTGCAATAAATGCCAATGCACAAGAAAAACCAAATATTGTGCTATTGTTTGTAGACGACTACGGGTGGTCGGATATAGGTTACAGAAATGCATCTTTTGAAACTCCAAACTTAGACAAACTTAAAAAAGAGAGTTTAGATTTTCAGAGAGCCTACATTCCAACTCCAACATGTAGTCCAAGTAGATTGTCTTTATTAACCGGAAAAGAAGCGGTTCGTTTGCAAATGGTAAGACACATTCATTTAGATCCTAACAAGCCAGATGCAAAGTATGGATTGTGGAAAACAGACCCTGTACAAATGCCATCATTAAATTACTTGCCTTTAGAAGAGGTAACGTATGCAGAAAAAATTAAAGAGCACGGATATTACAATCATTTTGTAGGAAAGTGGCACTTGGGACATACAGGACGTTATCCAGTAGATCAAGGATTCGATTCTGAATTTGGAGTAACAGATGCTGGGCATCCAAAGAGTTATTATTTTCCATTTTTCAAAGCAAAAGACGACCCTAAAGGTTTTGTTAAAAACTACAAAAAAGGAGATTATTTAACGAATGTGTTAACAGATGGAGCGGTAGATTTTATCCAGAACTACGACAAAGAAAATCCGTTTATGTTAACATTTTGGTACTACTCTGTACACGGACCTTCTGTAGGAAGAAAAGATTTGTTAAAAAAATACCAAGCTAGAGGGATTAAAGGAAAATACGCACACCACCATGCCATGGTAGAGGCTATGGACGAGTCGGTAGGACGTGTAAGAAAAGCTTTAGAAGATAAAGGAATTGCAGACAATACGGTAATTATTGTATTGTCAGACCAAGGAGGAGCGTATCCTAACGATCCGTTAAGAGGAGGTAAAAAAGGAGGAGATACTTTGGCCGAAGGTGGAGCAAGAGTCCCTTTTATGGTTTATTATCCTGGAGTAACCACTCCATCGGAATCTTTTACTCCGGTACAATCTATAGATGTTTTTCCAACAGTGGTAGAAATTGCATCAGGAAAAAAATGTAGAAACAAAGACATTCAGGGAGTAAGCTTAATGCCTTTAATCAAAGGGAAAAAGATCAAAAAACGTAATATTTTCGGATTCAGAAGTTACGAAGATCAATACACTTCTATCATCAACGGAGACTGGAAAATTATTAAATACCATTCAGGAAAATATCAGATGTACAACGTTGCTGTAGATCAAAGCGAACAAAATGATTTGATTGGAAAAGGTTTGCCAATGGAGAAGAAACTAAAAAAGTCTTTAGCTAAATGGGAAAAAGAAGCAGTACCTGCTTTTGGACCACATCAACTTAACGAAAAATAAACATGACAAGAACTAACTTAACCCAATTATTACTAGCAGTAGTAATACTAGTTTCTTGTGGAAAAAAACAAGAAACAACCACTAATAAACCTAAAAAACAATTAGATAAACCGAATATAGTTTTCTTACTAGCCGATGATTTAGGTTATGGTGAATTAGGTTCGTATGGTCAGAAAACAATTAAAACTCCGTTTTTAGACGAGGTAGCTACCAAAGGATTAAAGTTTACAGACTTTTATGCTGGTACTTCTGTGTGTTCTCCATCTAGAGCGGTATTAATGACAGGAAAGCATACCGGACATTTAAGTATTAGAGGAAACAAAGGAAAATGGCCTAAGAAATGGGATAGAGTACCTTTAAAAAAATCTGAAACTACGGTTGCAGAGGTGTTACAAGGAGCAGGGTATCAAACCGCTATGATTGGTAAATGGCACTTAGGAGTTCCAGAAGATGTGTCTACTTGGGCTCATGGTAGAGGTTTTGATTACGCAGTACAAGAGCAGTGGGGAGAAGATAAGAATGGAAAGGAGATTGACGAACGTGTACATTGGGTAAACAACGATCAGGATTCTATCTTTTACAACTATAATAACTACAAGTGTTTGGATGAATTTAGAACCAATTTTGCATTGGATTTCTTAGATAAAAAGTCAGACGAAAAACCTTTCTTTTTATACATGTCTTACAGAATTCCACATGCGCACGAATTCTTTTTAAGTAAAAATGATTTGTATGCTGATAAAATGGAAGAATGGCCAGAGATTGAAAGAAGACATGCGGCTAGAATCACGATGTGGGATGAGCAGGTAAAACGTTTGTTTGACAAGTTAGAGGCTGATGGTGATTTAGAAAATACATTGATTGTGATTTCTAGTGACAATGGACCTACAAATGAAAATCATCATAGTTATAAATTCTTTAACAGTTCTGGAAGTTTAAAAGGATACAAAAGAGACTTGTACGAAGGTGGAGTTAGAGTGCCTATGATCGCTTTTTGGAAAGGAAAAGTTAGAGAGGGTAAAACCACTAATTTTCAAGGAACTTTTTACGATATAATGCCAACGTTTGCAGACGTTGCTGGAGTTAAAGCTCCAGAAGGAATTGATGGGATTTCTATTTTACCTGAATTGTTAGGTAAAAAACAAGAAGGACACCCGTTTTTATACTGGGAAATTCAAGAAGGACCTTCTGTAAAAGGGTTTAAGCAAGCTACACGTATGGGAAAATGGAAAGCGGTTCGTTATAAGAACAACTATCATACAGAATTGTACGATTTAGAAGCTGATTTGTATGAAACCAACGATATTTCTGCAGCTCACCCAGATATTGTGGCTAAAGCAGAAGAGATTTTAAAAAGAGAGAGTGTAAAAGACGAACATTTTCCATTTTCTGGAGGAGTGTTTAAAAATTAATAAAAACCATGAGAAGATTAATTATTGCCTTATTGGCTCTAGTAAATATTAGTGCTTTTGCTCAGCAGAAACCAAATATTATTTGGATTATGGCAGAAGACATGAGTACAGATTTAGAATGTTATGGGTTGCCAGATGTTAAAACGCCTAATCTAAATAAAATGGCAGCAGACGGTATTCGTTTTAACAATGCCTTTGTAACCAACTCAATCTGTTCTCCTAGCCGTTCTTCTATGATGGTGGGAACACATCAGGTAAAAACAAATACACACCATCACAGAAGTAATAGAAATCAACCTTTAGATGCGCAGTTTACTCCGTTTACCAAGTTGTTAAGAGATGCAGGCTATACAACTATTTTAGGGCATCATGGTGTTTATAGCCAAGGTAGAAAGATAGATGTTAACTTTAAGCACAGTCCACTTGGAGAATGGGATGGAAAGACAAAATTTGGGTTGTTTGATAAATACGATCGTTTTGAAACAACAGATCAACCTTTCTTTGCTCAAATTCAGTTAAAGGTAACTCACAGAGGAGATTGGTGGAACGACATAAGAGCAAAGTCTAAGCACCCTCAAGATCCATCAAAAGTAACCTTACCTCCTTATATGGCAGATCATCCTGCAATTCGTTTAGATTGGGCTAAGTATTTAGATCAGATTGAATACATGGACAATGAAGTAGGTATGATATTTAAAGAATTGGAAGAGAAAGGAATGGCAGACAATACCATTGTTATTTTTATAGGTGATAATGGACGTTGTAACATTCGTGGAAAAGGGTATTTACAAGATCCAGGATTAAGAATTCCATTATTGATTAAATATCCAAAAGGAATTAAATCTGGGCAGGTAACAGACAAGGTAGTTTCATCAACAGATATTACAGCTACTATTGTAGACTGGGCAGGAGTAAAAGTGCCAGATTATATGACAGGGCAACCTATTTTTAATAAAGATTTTGACAGAGAGTATGTATATGGAGCTCGTGATTTATGGGATGAGATACTAGAAAAGTCAAGAGCTGTAACCTCTGGAGATTGGTCGTACATCAGAAACGATAAACCAGAAGTTCCATACGATGCGCACCAAGCCTATTTAGAGTTCTTTAGACCTGCAGTGCATGTAATGAGGCAGTTGTATAAAGAAGGAAAGTTAAACGAGCACCAAAAGCCGTTTTTTGAGCCTATAAAACCTGCAGAAGAATTATACAATTTAAGAGAGGATCCACATCAATTAAAAAACTTAGCCAACAATCCTAAGTATAAAAATATTTTAACAAAGTTGCGTAAGAAGACCTTGCAGTTTGATAAAGAAATGACTCCTGTAAGTAATTTCTATGATCCTAAGCCTGTTCCTGGACCAGAAGTAATTCGATTTATAGAAAAAGAGTTGCCAGCAGATTTTGCAAGAATGCAAGCAGGAGAGGAAATTGGAATTGGAAGAATTAAAAAGTTATACAAAGCATATTTAAAAAAGAAGAAATAGATTAGAGATGGTAAAAATTATAAAAGCTAGTTTAAGTTTACTTTTGGTGATTGTTTTTCAATCAACTTTAGCACAAAATGGAGACAAGTCAAAAGTAAGTATCAACAAAGGATGGAAATTTAACTTGATTGAACAAAACGAGTCTGATGATAGTTTTGAAAAATCGACTTTTAACGATGCTGATTGGCAGCAAGTATCATTGCCACACACAGCTAACGTAGAGCCTTATTTGGTAAACGATCAATGGCAAGGAATCTGTTGGTATAGAAAAGAACTTAAGACTCCTGAAATTTACAAAGGACAACGTATTATCTTAGAGTTCGAAGGAGCAATGAACTATTCCGAATTGTGGATTAACGATGTATTGGTTAGCAAACACGATGGAGGGTTTTTACCTGTAGTGCTAGATGTAACGGATTATTTATTTGGAAAGAAAGGATTGGCAAAGAAAATGTCTTTAGCGATTCGTTTGGACAATAGAGACAACCCGGTTACAGGTCCTAAACCATTAAAAAGATTAGATTTTAACACATTTGGAGGTTTGTATAGAAATGCATGGATTATTGTAAAGAACGATGTGCATATTTCTCATGCAGCTATTGCAAATAAAGTAGCCGGTGGTGGAGTTTTTGTAACCTACCCTAAGGTAAAAGCAAAAGAATCTGTAGTAAAAGTACAAACACATGTAGTTAACAATGGTAAAAATGCAGCCAATGTAGAAGTTGTAAATAGCTTGTATTTTAATGGTGCTTTGGTAAAAGAATCAAAAGAATCTGCAAAAGTAGACGAACGTTCTAATCAACATCAAGTAACAGAAATTCGTGTTAAGAATGCCAAATTATGGTCTCCAGATGTACCAAATTTATATACTTTAGAAACTAAAGTGCTAAAAAATGGAAAAGTTGTAGACAAGCAAGTACAGCGTATTGGAATTAGAGAGTTTACTTTTCAAAAAGATCAATTATACATCAATGGGAAAAAGACATTCTTAAGAGGTGTAAACAGACATCAAGAATACCCGTTTATTGGATATGCACTTTCTGACAATGCTCAGTACCGTGATGCAAAGAAAATTAAAGATGGAGGGTTTAACTACATCCGTTTGTCTCACTATCCGCAATCTCCTGCTTTTATGGATGCTTGTGATGAGTTAGGGATTGTTGTGATTGATGCAATTATGGGGTGGCAGTACTATGGTGATAACAATGCTTTTAGAGATTACTGTTATAGATCTGCATCTCAATTAATTCGTAGAGATAGAAACCATGCCTGTGTATTGGCTTGGGAGGTGTCTTTAAACGAAACACAAATGCCAATTTTCTTTATGGAAGAGTTAGATAAAATTGTACATGCAGAATATCCTGGAGAACATGTGTATTCATGTGGGTGGATGCACGAAGTTTATGATATTTATTTACAAGCTCGTCAGCATAGAATTATGCATCCAATGCATTTAAAAGATGGACAACCGTATTCAGTTTCTGAATATGGAGATTGGGAGTATTATTCTAAGAATGCTGGTTTAAATCAAGACAACTTACCTAATGACATGAGAGATGAATATAGCAGTCGTCAGGCAAGAGGGTATGGAGAGCAAAGATTGTTAAGACAAGCATATAATGTACAAGAGGCACACAACGACAACTTAAAAACCAAAGCATATTCTGATAGTTACTGGGTAATGTACGATTACAATCGTGGATACCATAATACTGTAGAGGAATCTGGATTGATGGATTTGTTTAGAATCTCGAAATTTGGATACGATTTTTATCAAAGTCAGCGAGAGGTAAAAGATGGAGGTGTTTTAAAAATTGCTTCTTACTGGAATAAGAAATCACCGTTAGATGTAAAAGTATATTCTAATTACGATGAAGTTGCTTTGTACTTAAACGGAAAGTTAGTAGCAAAGAAAAAACCAGATACAGATAAGAACTCTACCTTGCTAAATCACCCTCCTTTTACGTTTAATGTAAAAAAGTTTAAAGCAGGAACTTTAAAAGCGGTTGCATATGCAAAAGGGAAAAAAGTAGCAACAACAGAAGTAAAAACACCAGGTAAAGTTGCAGGTTTAAAGGTGTGGTTAGATGAGTCTGGAAAGAAAGCAGAAGCAGGTGTAAACGATGTTGTTTTCTTGTATGTAGCAGCTGTAGATAAAAATGGAACGATTGTTCCAGATTATTCTGAAGAAGTTTCTTTTAGTATAAAAGGAGATGCGCAGTTAATGAATGTAGGAGCAATTAAAGCAGAAGCAGGTATTGCAACAGGTTTGTTAAAGGTAGGAGATAAAAAAGAGAAGATAGAGGTTAAAGTAACTACTGCTAAATTCTCTAAAACATACAGTTTAGCACTGTAAGGTAGATTTAATTATTATTACAAAGGTTCATCTTTTATGGTGGACCTTTTTACGTATACAGACAGATAATTTACCTGTAGAAATAAAGAGACTATACAAAAAGACAACCTTTGTAATTATAGATAACTCACAAAGATTTAAAAAGAATGTTTAAATTAAAATTACAGCAAGGTTTACTGGCGATATGCATGTTGTTGTCTTTGCAGTTTTATGCAAATGACATACAAGCAGTATCGTTTACGTTTAAAACAGATATTGCAAAAGATGCCACACCAGCAGTTTTGGATAAGATGTTGAAACTAGATAAAAAACAATCCAACGAAATAAAGTTTGAGAAAGGTACGTACCATTTTTATTCCGAAAAAGGATTGGAGAAGTTCTGTTATATTTCCAATCACGATGATGTAATGGTAAAAACTGCTTTTCCAATTTTTGGGTTTAAAAACTTAACGATAGACGGACAAGGAGCAACTTTTATTTTTCATGGAAGAATGGTGCCTTTTTTAATTGATAAAAGTGAAAATATACATGTAAAAAATGTAACGATAGATTGGGAAGTACCTTTCCATAGTGAAGGAGTAATTGTTGCTGTTGATGAAAAGAATAAAACATTTGACATGTCTATTTCGGATGCATATCCTTATGAAATAAGAAACGATCAATTGTACTTTATAAAAGAATACTACGAACATACATTAGGACAAACGATTATGTACGATCCGCAACGTAAAGCAATCATGTTTGATACAGAAAGCTATACTGGTTTAACGTTGTCTAAAAAAACGAAAGTATCAAGAAACGTAAAGGACATAAAGTACAAGTACGAATATGACAAACGCTCTAAGTTTTTCGGTCCCTTAGGGAGAGAGAATCAGATGTATGTAAAAGAACTAAAGCCAGGTTTGGTTAGAGTTTTTAATCATAAAAAGAAATTACCACCAATTGGGATGGTCTTAACTAGCAAAGGAGCTCAGAGTGTTAATAGAATAGCTCCCGCTTTTAGAGTTACGCATACCAACGGGTTTAACGGAACAAATGTAAACATCTATCATGCAGGAGGAATGGGGATTATTGCCGAAAACTCAGCAGATTTAACTTTAGATAACTTTAACATTACTCCATCTAACGGTAGAATGGTTTCTACTACTGCAGATGCTACCCATTTTGTGGGATGTAGAGGGAAGGTTATACTTAAGAATTCAACCTTTAACAATCAGTTAGACGATGCAATGAATGTACACGGAACGTATCAGAAAATAGTAGATGTATTAGATGCTAACAGAATTGGTGTGAGAATGGGGCATTCTCAGCAGCAAGGTTTTCCTATAGGAAAAGCAAACGATGCTATTGGATTGGTTCGATTGAGTACTTCTTTTTTTCCATATCATAAATTAACCATCAAAAAGATAGACTATATCAACAGTCGTTATCAAATTGTAACTTTTAACGAGGAGTTACCTAAAGGAGTACAGCAAGGAGATTTAATAGAAAATTTAGATGCATATCCAGAGGTATTGGTAGAAAACTGTGTAATTAGTAATAATAGAGCAAGAGGTTTGTTAATTTCTACACCAGTAAGTACTACAGTTAGAAATAACTTTTTTAGCACAGAAATGGAGGCAATTTTAATTCCTGTAGAGAGCGGACATTGGTACGAATCGGGTAACGGAGCAAATATTACAATTGAAAATAATGTGTTCCAAGATTGTCAGCACAGTGGATTTAATAGGGGGGTAATTCGTTTTGCAACCGATGATGACAACGAAAATATTGCTTTTAAGAATATAAAAATACTAGATAACACCTTTAATCAGTTCGATAATTTGATTTTACAAGTTACCAACACAGATGGTTTACTATTTACTGGAAATAAAATTACAAATTCAGGAAAATTTAAAATGTTACATCCCGAAAATGCTGCAATAAAGGTAAGTGCATCTAAAAATGTGGTGTTTAAAAAGAATAAATACAAAGGGAAAGCAAAGCAAGTTTTAGAGAAGGATAAATCACTACCAAAGTTGAGATTTAGATAAAATCTAGTACTAGACATTATAAAAAAGATATATATTGTCTCGGTTCGATGATGATATTTTATAAATTCGTGAACATATAAATACTAAAAAACACTTAAATAATGAACTTTAAAAAAATCATGTTAGCAGGTGTAGCAGTCCTAACCATAGGAAGTGCTTTTTCTTGTAAAACTGAAAAACAAAAAGAGAACAAAGAAGCTACAGCAACAGCTACCAAACCAAACGTTGTTGTAATTTATTTAGATGATTTAGGGTATGGAGATTTAAGCGCATACGGAGGAGATGTTTTAAAAACACCTAATATTGATAAGTTGGCAAATGGTGGAGTAAGATTCACAAACGCTTATGCTTCTTCTGCAACATGTACACCTAGTAGATTTGCATTATTAACAGGGGTTTATCCTTGGAGAAATAAAGATGTTAAAATTTTACCAGGAACAGCTCCATTATTAATTACAACAACACAACAAACGTTACCAAAATTATTTAAGTCTAAAGGATACGATACAGGAATTGTAGGTAAATGGCATTTAGGTTTAGGTTCTGGTCATGTAAATTGGAACGAGCACATTTCTCCTGGACCAAATGAAGTTGGTTTCGATTCAGCTTATATTATGGCTGCAACTCAAGATAGAGTACCTACAGTATATATTAAAGATGGAAATGTAGTTGGTTTAGATCCAAAAGATCCAATTGAGGTTAACTACAAAGAAAATTTTAAAGGAGAGCCTACAGCTATTTCTAATCCAGAAATGTTAAAAATGACTTGGCATCACGGACACAATAATAGTATTGTAAACGGAATTCCTAGAATTGGATACATGAAAGGTGGAGAAGCTGCTAAGTGGAAAGACGAAGACATGGCAGACCATTTCTTAGCAAAAGCAAAAGCTTATGTTAAAGATCATAAGAACAATCCTTTCTTTTTATACTATGCAATGCAACAGCCTCACGTGCCAAGAACTCCACACCCTCGTTTTGTAGGTAAGTCTGGATTAGGACCAAGAGGAGATGTAATTTTAGAAGCTGACTGGGTAGTTGGTGAATTCATTAAAACTTTAGAAGAGCAAGGAGTTTTAGACAATACTTTAATCGTTTTATCTAGTGATAACGGACCTGTATTAAACGACGGTTACAACGATGGAGCAGATACTAAAATTGGAAACCACAAACCAACAGGACCATTAAAAGGAGGAAAGTATAGTTTATACGAAGCAGGAACTCGTGTTCCTTTCTTAACATACTGGAAAGGTCATATAGCACCTAAAGTATCTGATGCAATGGTGTGTCAAATGGATTTATTAGCTTCTTTGGCTAAATTAGTAGACGGAAAAGTAGAAGGAGCATCAGACAGTCAGGATGTGTTAGATGCATTATTAGGAAAATCTGATATAGGACGTGAGTCTTTAATTATTGAAGCGACTAGTAGAACAGCCTTAAGAAAAGGAGATTATATTTTAATTCCATCTTACAAAGGACCTAAATTAAATGAGAAAGTAAATATTTTAATGGGGAACTCTAAAGACATTCAATTGTACAACTTAAAAGAGGATATTGGGGAAGACCATAACTTGGCTACCGAAAAGCCAGAGTTAACAAAAGAGTTGTTTGATGAGTTTATTTCTTTAAGAGGAGAAAACTATAAGAAAATAAGACAATTGAAGTTGAAATAAGAAAATTTCATACCTTTTGTACTCTGCTTGTAAGAGCCCTTGTTTATCAAGAAAAAACTCTTATATTTGCAGTGGAATATTTGAAAAGAGAGTAAGTGGGGCTATAAGCCCCACTTTTTATACACATATATGGACAAAAATAAGGTCGAAAGTCTATTAGACTCAGCTATTGAAGAAAATCCGTCTTTGTTTTTAGTAGACTTACAAATCGGTGCAGAAAATAAGATTTTAGTAACGATTGATGGAGACAATGGAGTGCCACTTAACGAGTGTATTCGCATAAGTCGTGCAGTAGAGCATAATTTAGACAGAGAAGAAGAAGATTTTAGCATAGAGGTGGCAACACCAGATATCGCCAAACCTTTAGTAATGAGAAGACAATATTTAAAGAATATTGGTAGAACATTAAAGGTACGTACAGAAGAAGAAAAGTACGAAGGTAAGTTAGCAGAAGTAACAGAAGAAACTATTGAGCTAACTTGGCAAACAAGAGAACCAAAACCTGTAGGGAAAGGAAAGGTTACTGTAGATAAAACAGCAACTATACCATATGCAGATATAAAGGAAGCAAAAGTAAAAATAGTATTTAGTTAAATGGAAAATATAGATTTAATCAATTCGTTTTCTGAATTTAAAGAAGATAAGAATATAGATCGTGTGATGTTGATGTCTATCTTGGAGGAAGTTTTTAGAGCTGCCTTAAAGAGAAAATACGGATCAGATGATAACTTTGATATTATTGTAAACCCAGATAAAGGAGATTTAGAAATTTGGAGAAACCGTGTGGTTGTTGAAGATGGATTTTCTGAAGATGATAACGAAGAAATTGAATTGGCAGAAGCTAGAAAGATTGAGCCTGACTTTGAGGTTGGTGAAGAAGTATCTGAAGAGATTAAATTACATCAATTAGGAAGAAGAGCAATTTTAGCATTACGTCAGAACTTAATTTCTAAGATTTATGAGCACGATAGCACAAATCTATACAAGAAATTTAAAGAGTTAGAAGGAGATTTATACTCTGCAGAGGTGCACCACATTAAACACAATGCGGTTATCTTAATAGATGATGAACAAAACGAAATTGTATTACCTAAGAGTGAGCAAATTCGTTCTGACTTCTTTAGAAAAGGAGATGCAGTAAGAGGTATTATTAAAACGGTAGAGTTAAGAGGTAACAAGCCAGCAATTATATTATCTAGAACTGCTCCTGAATTCTTAACAAAATTATTTGAGCAAGAGATACCTGAGGTATTCGATGGATTGATTACAATTGAAGGAGTCGCAAGAATACCAGGAGAAAAAGCAAAGATTGCTGTAGATTCTTATGATGATAGAATTGACCCAGTTGGAGCTTGTGTAGGTATTAAAGGATCTAGAATTCACGGAATTGTACGTGAATTAGGAAACGAGAATATTGATGTGGTAAACTTTACAAAAAACCCACAATTATATATTTCAAGAGCATTAAGCCCTGCTAAAGTGGTAAAAATAGATATCTTTGATGCGGAAGGTGAAAACAAGCCTAAAGCCGAAGTATATTTAAAGCCAGAAGAGGTGTCTAAAGCTATTGGTAGAAACGGAGTAAACATTCGTTTGGCAACACAATTAACAGGTTACGAAATTGACGTGTTAAGAGAAGGTGCAGAAGATGATGAAGATGTAGAATTAACAGAATTTTCTGACGAAATTGAATCATGGATTATTGACGAGTTCAGAAACATTGGTTTAGACACTGCTAAAAGTGTTATAGAAAAAGATGTGACTGAATTAGTGAGCAGAACCGATTTAGAAGAAGAAACTATTATTGAGGTTCAACGTATTTTAAAAGAAGAATTTGATAGATAAAAAATAGCAATATTTATATTTCCTCAAAAGATCTTCTTAACCAAAAAAAGTAAAAAGTATATATGTCTGTAAGCAAAGTATTAAGGCTTAACAAAGTTTTACGAGAATTAAATATATCGTTAGATAGGGCGGTAGAGCATCTAGCATCTAAAGGGCTAGAAATAGAGGCACGTCCTACAACGAAAATCTCCAATGATGAGTATCAAATCTTATTGGATGGTTTTCAAACAGATGCACAAAAGAAAGCTGTGTCTAAGGAAGTTGGTGAAGAAAAGAGAAAAGAGAAGGAGGAATTACGTTTAGAGTTAGAAGAAAAGAGACGTAAGGAAGAAGAGGAAAGAAATAGGGTTTTAAAGGCTAAATCAGAAAAACTAGAAGTTAAAACAGTTGGAAAGATTGACTTAAATCCTTCTAAACCTAAAGCGGAAGAAAAATCTGAAGAGCCTAAGAAAGAAGAACCAAAGCAAGAAGCTCCTGTTGTAGAAGAAAAAACAGAAGTTAAAGAGCCAGAGGTAATTAAAGCAAGTGCTCCTAAATTGGGTGGTTTAAAAATAGTTAAGCCAGCAGAAGCTCCTAAAGCTAAAGAAGAACCTGTAGAGAAAAAGGAACCTGTAGAAAAGAAGGAACCTGCAAAAGAGGTTGTGTCAGAAAAGCAAGAAGAAAAGCCTCAGCCAAAACAAGAGGAAAAACAAGCTCCTGCTAAACCACATCCAATTGATCAGAAACCTGCTGAGACTAAACCAGCAGCAAAAGAGGCTCCTAAAGCAGAAGCTCAGGCTACAAACAATCCTGAAGAAGGAGGAGAGCCAGAAGCTATTAAGACTCAATATCAAAAATTATCAGGACCAAAATTAACAGGTACTAAAATTGATTTAAAACAATTTGAAAGACCTAAGAAAAAGAAACCTGACAATAATAACAATTCTAACGATCCTAAAAAGAAACGTAAGAGAATTGTAAAACCAGCGGGTAACAATACTCAAGGGAATAACAACAACCGAGGAGGTCAAGGAAACAACAACAACCGTGGACCAGGTGGAAATAACCGTGGACCAGGTGGAAACAACAGAGGGCCAGGAGGAAATAACAGAGGACCAGGAAACAGAAATGTTAGACCAGGACAGAGAGGAAGATTTAATTCAGCTCCTGTTACTAAAGAAGAACCGTCTGAAGAAGAAGTACAAAAGCAGGTAAGAGAGACTTTAGAAAGATTACAAGGAAAGTCTAAAAAGAATAAAGGTGCTAAATACCGTAGAGAAAAGCGTGATTTACACCGTCAGCAAACTGAAGATGCACAAGCACAAGAAGCAGCAGAAAGTAAAATATTAAAAGTTACTGAGTTTGTTACTGTAAGTGAAGTAGCAACAATGATGAATGTTGGAGTAACCGAAATTATTTCTGCATGTATGATGCTAGGAATGATGGTAACAATGAACCAACGTTTGGATGCTGAAACTTTAAAGATTGTTGCAGAAGAGTTTAACTACGAAGTTGAGTTTATTGGTGCAGAAGTAGAAGAATCTGTTGTTGAAGTAGAAGATGCAGAAGAAGATTTAGAAGAAAGAGCTCCTATTATTACCATTATGGGACACGTTGACCACGGTAAAACTTCGTTATTAGATTACATTCGTAAAGCAAATGTTATTGCCGGAGAATCTGGAGGAATTACACAGCACATTGGTGCCTACTCTGTAAAGATTGGAACAGGACAAAAAATAGCATTCTTAGATACACCAGGTCACGAGGCCTTTACAGCAATGCGTGCTCGTGGTGCTCAGGTAACAGATTTAGTTATTATTGTTATTGCTGCGGATGATGATGTAATGCCTCAAACAAAAGAAGCAATTAGTCACGCACAAGCTGCAGGTGTACCAATTGTATTTGCATTAAATAAAATTGACAAACCAACTGCTAATCCAGACAATGTAAAGCAACAATTAGCGAGCATGGATTTATTAGTAGAAGATTGGGGAGGAAAGTATCAGTGCCAAGAAATTTCTGCTAAATCAGGACAAGGTGTTGATGAATTATTAGAAAAAGTAGTTTTAGAATCTGAGATTTTAGAATTAAAAGCAAATCCAAATAAATCTGCCTTAGGAACTGTAGTAGAAGCTCAGTTAGACAAAGGACGAGGATATGTATCTACCATTATGGTACAAGCAGGTACATTAAAAATTGGAGATTATATTTTAGCGGGTAAACATTCTGGTAAAGTTAGAGCTATGTTCGATGAGCGTGGTAAAAACGTTGCAGAAGCACCACCATCTACACCGGTATCTATATTAGGTTTAGACGGAGCACCACAAGCTGGAGATAAGTTTAATGTATTTGAAGATGAAAGAGAAGCAAAACAAATTGCCTCTAAACGTTCTCAATTACAACGTGAACAATCTGTAAGAACACAGAAAACATTAACATTAGACGAAATTGGTCGTCGTATTGCTTTAGGAGATTTCAAGGAATTGAATATTATCTTAAAAGGAGATGTGGATGGATCTGTAGAAGCATTAACAGATTCTTTCCAGAAATTATCTACAGAAGCAATTCAAGTAAATATCCTACACAAAGGTGTTGGAGCCATTACAGAATCTGATGTATTATTAGCTTCTGCCTCGGATGCAATTATTGTTGGATTTAATGTAAGACCAGCAGGAAATGCAAGAACGGTTGCTGATACAGAAGAAGTTGATATTAGAACATACTCTATTATTTACGATGCAATTAACGACTTAAAAGATGCGATGGAAGGTATGTTATCTCCAGACACTAAAGAAGAGTTGTTAGGTAACGTAGAAATTAGAGAAATCTATAAAATTTCTAAAGTTGGTAACATTGCAGGATGTATGGTTGTGCAAGGTAAGATTACTAGAAACTCTAAAGTACGTATTGTTAGAGATGGTATTGTAATTCACGATGGTGAGTTAGAAGCATTGAAACGATTTAAAGACGATGCTAAAGAAGTTACAAAAGGATACGATTGTGGGGTTCAGATTAAGAACTACAATGATATTGTCGTTGGCGATGTAATTGAATCGTACGAAATTGTAGAAGTTAAAAAGAAATTATAAGAACTATAATTTACTAGAATATATAAACCCTGAACTTGTTTCAGGGTTTTTTTGTGCTTAATTTTGAGAAAAAGTTATGATAGAATTAGTTTTTAAAACCCTACCAGCTGACTTTTTTGTGAACGGTAGTATTCCAGTAAGGGTTATATTCATTGTGGTTTGCATTATCATCTTATTCGCAAAAGTGAATAAAGCCATTAATGAAAGAAGGTAATTTTATATATCCTTAGCCAAGCCAATCAACTTCTGAACCGTATTCCAGTTACGCATGGTAGCTCTAATTCCCAATTGCTTTTCTAAATAGTTATTCGTTAATTTAGATTTGCTGTATTGTGTTTCGTATTGTAGGTGAATCGCATTATCATCAATTGTAAATAAATCTCCTCCAAAATCTTTGTTTTTTAAGTTGTCTATTTTCTCAGAACTAGCTTTTTCATCAGTAAAGGCTATATAATTTCTTTTTTCCAGGATTTCATAAGGATGAGCTTTTACAATTTTAGTAAAATCAGTAATAGAAAAACTAAAAACGTCAATATCGTATTGATATACTTTAGCAATAATTACTTTTATTTTAGAAGACATCAATTCTGAATTTTGAATAGAACTTTGAATGACAAAATTACCACTTTGGATATAGCTTTTAACAAAATCGAATTCAGTTTCCTGTAGTAAAAGGTTTACAAAGTCTTTCATTATCAACTTATTTTTACCAGATACATTTACCCCTCTAAGTAATACTATATAGACCATTTTGTTAAATGTTTAAACTTTAGCTTAAAAGTATGATTTATATTAGTTTTTCGCTTTCCTAAAAAGCTTAATTTTGTCAATAAATCAAAAACATTTATGAGTAAGGCCATCTATATTGCTGCTTCGCATTCCAACAGTGGAAAGTCAATTGTAACATTAGGTTTAATGCGAATTTTGTTAGGAAAGACCACAAAGGTTGGTTATTTAAAACCGATTATCACCAAAGATAAAAATCATAAAGACTTTCATATAGAGACCATCTTATCTCATTTTGATTTAGATATAGACTACGATGATGCCTATGTGTTTACAGGAAAAGAAGTCATTGCCAAAAGAAATCAAGGTAAAGGAGGAGATGTAATAGATACCATTATTAAGAGGTACAAAAAAATGGAATCTAAGTACGATTTTGTTTTGGTAGAAGGGACAGATTTTGAAGGAGATGCTACTTCTTACGAATCGGATTTAAACGTAGAGATTGCCAAAAACTTGGGAATTCCAGCGTTGTTAATTAGTAAAGCTAAAAAAGGAGCCTCTGTAAACGATGTTGTAGAGAGCACCAAGTTAATTTACGATACCTTTTCGGGACACGATGTAAATGTTTTGTCTGTTATTATCAACAAAGTGAACAAAAATCATGTAGATATGATTGAAAGTCACTTGCAAAGAATTGTTCCAGAATCAGTAGTAAAGGCTGTAATTCCATTTTCAAATAAATTATCCAACCCTACAGTGGCAGAGATTGTTAGAGAGTTGGGAGCAGATGTATTGTTTGGTGAATCTAGTTTAAACAACCCTATTGGAGCTTATGGTGTGGGAGCCATGCAGTTACGTAACCATTTGGAAACCTATGTAGACGATTATTTGGTGGTAACACCAGGAGATAGAGCGGATATTATTTTAGGAGCGCTACAGGCTAATATTTCTAAAAACTATCCTAAAATGGCTGGTATTGTTTTAACGGGTGGATTGCAACCAGAAAAAGCAATTTTAAAATTGATAGACGGACTTTCTGATGTAGTGCCAATTTTATCGGTACCTACAGGAACTTTTGAAACAGCTACCAATTTGTCTAATGTACAAGCGCAAATTTATGCGGAGAACAATGATAAAATTTTAGCTTCGTTACGAATTTTTGAAAAGTTTGTACCAACAGAAGAACTTACCAACCAATTGATTCAGTTTAAAGTAGATGGAATGACTCCTAAGATGTTCCAATACAACATGATTGATAGGGCTAATAAGACAAGAAAAAGGGTTGTGTTACCAGAAGGAAACGATCCAAGAGTTTTAGAAGCTGCATCTATGCTGGCTACTTTAAATATTGTAGATATTACTTTATTAGGAAATCCAGAAGAGATTAAAGATAAAGCTAAGAAAAGTGGTATTGCAGTAAATTACGAGAAAGTAAAAATTATAGATCCAGAAAACTCGGAGTACTTTGATTATTTTTCTGATTCATTTTATGAATTGAGAAAACACAAAGGAATGAATTTGGATACCGCAAAAGAGACCATGAGAGATGTTTCTTATTTTGGTACCATGATGGTGCACAAAGGAATTGTAGACGGAATGGTTTCTGGAGCAGTAAATACAACTCAACATACAATTAGACCTGCTTTACAATTTATAAAAACCAAACCCGATGTTTCTGTAGTGTCTTCTATTTTCTTTATGTGTATGGAAAACAGAGTAGCGATATTTGGAGACTGTGCTATCAATCCAGACCCAACAGCAGAACAATTGGCAGAAATTGCAATCTCATCAGCAGATTCTGCGGCTAATTTTGGAATTGAACCAAGAGTTGCAATGTTGTCTTACTCATCTGGATCATCAGGAAAAGGAGCACATGTAGACAAAGTAAGAACGGCTACAGAAATTGTAAAAGAAAAACGTCCTGATTTAAAGATAGAAGGACCAATTCAGTACGATGCGGCTGTAGATCAGGGAGTTGCTAAGAGCAAAATGCCTAATTCGGAAGTAGCAGGTAAAGCAACGGTGTTGGTATTCCCAGATTTAAATACAGGAAACAATACGTATAAAGCCATTCAAAGAGAAACCGGAGCATTGGCAATTGGACCTATGTTACAGGGATTAAACAAACCCGTAAACGATTTAAGTAGAGGATGTACGGTAGATGATATCTTTAATACTGTAATTATTACCGCAATTCAAGCACAAGAACTTTAATATAGTACAAAGTACTTAGTACAGAGTATAAAGTTATATTAGTACTCATTACTAACTACTCTGCACTCAATACTAATAACAGCAACAATGAACATACTAATAATTAATTCAGGAAGTTCCTCGTTAAAATATCAAATGATAGAAATGCCATCAGAAAAGTTGGTGTGTAAAGGTTTGATAGAGAGAATTGGACAAGAGAATTCTAAATTAGAATACAGTCCGGTAGGTGGAGAAGAAGTAGCAATTACTTTGTCTATTCCAAATCATAAAGAAGGATTGTCTCAGGTGGTTTCTTACTTGTTAGATGAAAAAGTTGGAGTTTTAAAATCTACCAACGATTTAAAAGTGGTTGGACATAGAGTGGTTCATGGTGGAAGCACATTTTCTAAGACTAGAATTGTAACCCCAGAAGTTAAAGATAAAATTAGAGACCTATTTTCTTTAGCTCCCTTACATAACCCAGCAAATTTATTAGGTATAGAGGTTTGTGAGGAGTTGTTCCCAGAAGCAAAGCAAGTAGCGGTTTTCGATACTGCTTTTCATCAAACAATTCCATCAATAGCCTATAAATATGCATTGCCAAAAGAATTAACCGATGAGAAAAAAATACGATTGTATGGTTTTCACGGTACAAGCCATAAATATGTATCCGAAAAGGCAAATGAATTTTTAGGTACAGAAAATTCTAAAATAATAACGTTGCATATTGGGAATGGAGCTTCGGTTTCTGCCATTCAGAATGGAGCATGTGTAGATCACTCCATGGGGTTTTCTCCTACCACAGGTTTGCCAATGGGAACCCGTACAGGAGATATAGATCCATCAGTTGTTTTACACTTGGTTAAAAATTTAGGATATACACCAGATGAAGTAAGTAATATTCTAAACAAACAAAGCGGAATGTTAGGAATGACTGGTTATTCAGATTTTAGAGATTTGGTAAGTCAATCTAACAGCGGAAACGAAGATTGTACAGAAGCCTTGAATTTATATGCATACCGAATTAAAAAGTACATTGGATCTTATGCTGCTGCTATGAATGGTTTGGATGCAATTGTATTTACTGCAGGAGCAGGTGAGAATTGTATTGAAATTAGAGAGTTGGCTTGTAAAGGTTTAGAGTATTTAGGTATAGACTTAGATAAAGAGTTAAATAATATAAGAGCCAAAGAGTTAACTCAAGTACAAACGGAAGCTTCTAAGGTGAAAATTTTAATTATTCCAACCAATGAAGAATTAGAAATAGCCAAACAAGCTTTTGAGCTGGTGTAGTTAATTCTTACAATATTTTAGAGGAAGTATTTGTTACAGGCAGAGTTACTGTAAAAGTACTTCCTTTGTTTTTTTTAGTGTTTATGGTGAATTCTCCACCTAAAATTTCAGTCCTACTTTTAATACTTTCCAATCCAATTCCCTTTTTTCTAATTTTATCTGGAGAAAAACCAATACCGTTGTCTTTCACATTTAGTAGAAAATAATCAGAAGTACATTCAAAAGAAATAAAACAACTATCTGCTTGCGAGTGTTTTATTGTATTGTTGGTAAGTTCTGTAATTATTTTATAGATTTCTTCTGCAAAAACTTTGGGGATGGAATGCCCTTTTTTATTGTGGTATTTAAAATCAAACTTTATATAAGTTAAACTTTGCATTTTATCACAATAGCTTTGTATGGTTTGTGTAAAGTTAGTTTCGTCTACTTTAGGCGTAAACATATTGGTTAAAAGTATTTGGTATTCACTTCTAAAAGAACTAATAATATCGTTTAGCTTTTCTGTGTCAGGATTAATTTTAACTTGTAAACTTAATGCTTCTATATAACTACCAAAAGTATCGTGTACATTGCTAGAGAATTTTTGTTTTTGAGTATCTTCTATTCCTTTCATAGAGCTTTTTAACTCTATATTTTCTTCTTTTAATACAGCGGCTAAAAGTTTTCCTTTTACTATTTCTGATATAATATAGTACATCACTAAAATCAATTCTAATATGATGGTTAGGTAGAAAATATCAGAAAAAAAGTAACTTTTTAAATGCGAGTTGTTTTGTGTAGGGTTGTACAATTGATAAAAAAAAGTTCCTACAATGGAAAATGTAAAACCTATGGCGAGATAAGCAGGAATGGTTTTTTTTACTAATAATAAAACATGTAAAAGCGCAATAGTAATTAAACATACCTTTAGTATTACCCAAACAAATAGATACCAATGCTCTAATCCTCCAAAAAATATTTTATAGATGTATACTAGTGTTAAAAAGGAGCATATATAACCAATTGCAAAAAATACTTTTTTAATAAGCGATTGTCTTTTGGTGTGTAAAGGGTAAAAATTAGCATAGAAAAAGGCAGCACACATTGTGGCCAGAGTCTGAGAGAAACTTTTAGCAGAGTTGACTAAAAAATCGCTTTTACTCCATATGTATTGTACACCTATTCCCTTGTTAGCTAGTATTGTGGTGATTATAAAGAATATAAAACCACCATACCAAGCCAAACTATATCTTTTTTGACTAATTAATAAGGCAAGAATAATTAAAATTAAAGAGGCTAAGAATGTTATGGTTGTCCCAAAAAGAAAATATTCAAGTTGTACCCTTTTAAGAAAGCTGTTAGTTTTGTTTAAAAAGAGTTCTAACCTTGCTTTTGGCTCATCATCTTTAATTTGAATTAGATAATAAGTGTCTTTTGTTGTTGGTTTTAATTTCCAGGTAGGATGTCTGTAAAAAATGTTTTTAAAACCAAACTTTTCGTAATAGTTAATAGTCGCTAGACTGTCTATTCCGTTTGGATTATAAGAGAAAACTTTACCATGATGTAGGTACGAATTTGCGATGGTAAAATAAAAATCTTCAGTATGAGCTTTGGTTTTAAAGTAAAACCAAACAAATTTTCCTTTAGGAATTTTATGATAGATGTTATTTCCAAAAGGTTTGGTAAAGTCTCCTTTTTGTAAATGTTTAATGGCACTAGTAATGGTGTTACATTCAATAGTGTCAGAAAGGAAAAAACAATCTGAGTATATATTTTTTTTCTGGCCAAGGCAAAGTGTGCACACTAAAAAAGTAAGACAAAAAAAGTGTTTCATAGTAGTACCTTAAGTAATAATAATTCCTTTTTGTATTGCAAACTTTAAAAGTTCCAAGGTGTTTTTAGTTCCTGTTTTAGAAAAGAGATGCTGTTTATGCATTTTTAAGGTATTAGCACTTATATTTAAATGCTGACATATCTCTTTTTCTGTATTAAACTGGTAGCAACATTTAAGAATTGTAAGCTGTCTT
The DNA here is from genome assembly GCF_054182685.1 of Wenyingzhuangia sp. IMCC45574. Taxonomy (NCBI): domain Bacteria; kingdom Pseudomonadati; phylum Bacteroidota; class Flavobacteriia; order Flavobacteriales; family Flavobacteriaceae; genus Wenyingzhuangia; species Wenyingzhuangia sp. IMCC45574. Next base: position 3,755,117 of record NZ_CM135169.1, read on the forward strand.
TTAGTTAAAAAAACAGTTTCCTTTTCTGCGGTTTTACTTTCAATAGTGTTTAAAGTATGTAAATCTTTGATAATATTTGGGAAGTTTTTAAAGTCTGAGTCTTTGCCTATTAATAAATCTACACCATCGGCAATAACATCTTTGGTAATAATAGGATTGTTGTAACTGGTAAGACAGATAATTTTAAAAAGTTCTTTTGTAGGTCTTATTTGTAGGATGTGATCTAAAGATCTTTCACCATTAAAACTTAAATCGAGAATTAAAATATCAAACTGAGTATTGTTGGTATATTGTATGGTTTCATCAATCGTATTACAGCAAGCGACTATTTTAAATTCCTCAAAAGACCCTAGGTAATTTTCTAAAATCCCCAAGAAGAATAAATTATCGTCTGCTATGATGATTCTACAAAGCTCCATAGAGCAATATTACGTTTTAATATAAGAATAACACTCATACTAAAGTATTACGTTTTTTGCAGCTGTATGTTTTTTGTCAGTTTTTTACCGAATACAAACTAAAGTGTGTAATAGCCCCATTTCTTTCTTAGTTCATTTGTAATTGGGGAGTTTGTATATAATTCTTCTACGGAACAATCTAAACTAAATTATTTATGAAAAAATTATTAACGATTATTTGCGTGTTTTTTGCTACGGGGATAGCAATGGCACAAGAGACTGACTCAAAAGAGAGGCATTTTGCTATTGGAGTTAGTGGAGGAACAGGTTTTGGAGGAGATTTATCCTACAAGCTAAACGATTACTTTTCTGTATCTGCAAGGTACAATATGCTAAGTTATAGAGAAGAAGGAATTAAGCAAGAGTTAGACGGAGAAGACTTTTTAATAGATGCAGAAGTTGATTTTAAGAATATAGACTTAGTTTTTAGCATTTATCCTTTTAAAAGTTCTTTTAAAATTGTGGCTGGAGCTTCTTATTTTTTAAACAGCGATTTAAGTATTCAGACTTCTTTTGCAGAAAGTGTTTTTATAGGTGATGTAGAGTTTACACCAGAAAGTGGAGCGGGTAATTTAATTATCAATTCTGATTTTGGACAAGTGGCTCCTTATTTAGCAATAGGTTTTGGTAGAGCAGTACCTAACAAAAGATTAGGTTTTGGTATAGAGGCAGGTGCTTACTATACAGGTTCGCCAACAGTAACCCTAGATGCTACTGGAGTTATAGAAAATACGGTAGACCAAGAACCACTAGTACAAGATGCTTTTTCGGAGTTTAAATTTATTCCCTATTTGGCACTTAGGTTAGCTTACGCATTTTAAAAAACTAAAAGAATAGAATCATGAAAAATAGAATTACAAAAATAGCAGCTTTAAGCTTATTGATGAGTTTAGGAGCTTGTGATGTAGATAAAATTACGAGTTTAAGGGATGAGTTTCAATTGAGTATTTCACCTGATGCAGTTGATAATAAAACAGAAGTAACTATAGATAATTATGAATTAGCTGGAGATGTTCCAAGGAACATTACAATTGAGTTTACAGGTGAAAACTCCAATTTGGTTTACTCATCATCAGGTGACAAAACTATAGCGTTTGGAGATGATAATGTGGTTAAAATAGGTTTAAAGAAAGGAGTGAATTTTGCTTCTGAAGAAAGCCCTATAGAGACAACCGCTAAAATAAATGCTCCAGGATTTAAAGAAGAAACAGTAGAGTTTGTTTTTACAGGAGAAGCTTTAAGTGGAAGAACTGTTTTTTTAAAATCGGATACATATGAACCGGTTGGTGTTGAGGTTGTTAATAAAAAAATTGATTTGGTATCAGGTAAAGTAGATTCTGATATATTAATTGAAACAACATCAGGAGGAACAGAGGAAGAAATAGAGGTATTGATTCCCGAAGGTGCTATTTTTGAAGATGAAAGCGGTAATATAATTTCAGAAGCGTTTGATCTTGAAATTAAAACATTGGATCCAGGAACCGATGACGAGAATGAAGCTTTTACAGATGACGATATAGAGGATTTACCTATTTTGACCGAAGAAGATGCCTTAAGTAATTTATTGGGAGAGGATGCATTAGCGGCAAGATTCTCAATGACTGATGGTACAAATCCAGAGTCAAAAATTAACGTTGCGAACACTCTTTATTTACCTTTTAATGCGATTAGTTTCTCAACTCCTGGGGTCTTTAAATCTTCTAAAATAGTGAGCTATAGATATTATTTAACAGGAAAGCATCCTGTAACAGGGGCAGATTACACAGTAGATGATGAATTTATTACTGTAAGAAGAGTCTCTATTTTAAGACCTAGTGGAAAAGTTAGAGGAAAACGATTTAAGACTTTAAATAAAGTGAAAATAAATGCTAATAATAAGCCTTATTTAGAGACTTCAATTTTAGCTGGTAATACAACCGTGGCTCATTACTTTAAAATGGATAAAGTTGAAGCTAAATGTGATGAATTTAGGTTTACTTATTCTGGGGTTCCATCTGAGTCAGTTAAGTTTAGAGTACATAATGTATTTATGCCAGGCAAAAATATTTTTTCTAACTTGTTATATATTGGAGGTGATTATTTTATGGATGGTCATCACCTATCAATAATTAAAAATATGCAACGAAAAGTTGGATTTTACCTAGAGAAAACAACTTTAGATAACAGTGGGAGGTTGTTTCCTGGTGAGGAAGTAGTAATAGACTTTAATGAATTACTTACTTTTTATAAACTTTGTAAAGATTATCATAAAGAAAAGAAACAATGGTCTCTTGTACGTAGATATGTAGAGTCTATATATTTTTTAAAAGCGTTATCAAGACCAGAGTTTGAATTTAAGTCTTATAGATATCATCAAAACACACACTTTGGAGAAGAAAGCACCCTTTTGTCTGGAGGAAGATATACTTATAAAGTAAATTCTTTAGAAACGTACTCTGACTTTTGTGGTGGAATAGAACTCTTTTCTGAAAAGTTTAAAAATGAGATTGAAACATCTACAATTTTACCTTCGAATATTACAGTAACCATGCCTTTGAATATTAATTTGAGTGCGGATTGTCCTAAAGCTAAAGTGGTATTAGCAAATGAATTGGTTTATTACAGAGATATTTCTGTTCCAGAAAGCTTTTATCCTTGGGGAAGACAAAAAAATATTTGGGGAGTATTTTGTAGAACAGATGCTCAAGGTAATATAATAGATGAGGTTCCTGAGTTAAAAGATAACGCAGAGTATGAATTTATGACTTACTATGATGGGAAAAAAATTACTCCTGTTGTTAAGGGAAGTGAGGTGAAGTCTAAAGGAATCAATTTCAATATCAGTAGTCTATGTGCTAAAATTGAAGAAGCTCTTTAAATTTAATAGAATAATAAAGTTTCAATACAAAGAAGTTGAAATGTTTTATTTAGTTTAGTTCTTACCCCTAAGGAATTATTAGAATCCTTAGGGGTATTTTGTTTAAAACAATTAAAAAGTATAAAAATGAAAAAATATAGTATTCTATTATTAGTGGTTTTGTTGTGTAGTTGTGTTGCGCACAAAAACTCATATCAGAATCAAAACTCCAAAGTAACAGTAGAGTTTTCGGTTCAAAAAAAGGATTCTACAGAGCAAGACAAAGCAGATAAAAATAAAATAGTTGAACTTGCAGTAAAACAATTAGTAAGTTTTGGAATTAATAAGATAGGAGATTGGTTAAATAAGGAAAAAGATAAATATTCTGCTACCTATAACACTGTAAAGCAAATAGAATACTACAATCATAATAACAATAGAATTACCATAAAAAGAAAGATAGATAAAATTGTTAAAAAAGATACGGTAAAAGATGCTGTTGCGATGGAGTTTTTGTTGGACATTGAAAAACATGAAAATTACATGAAATTAGTGCCATACAGTTTAAAATTAAATTATCCAAAGGCAAAAATCACAGAAAAATCATGTTTCTGTGATCCTCAAAAAACATCTAAGGTCCTCATAAACTTTAATATAAAGCTATTGGCAGCTTGGCAAGATAAGAATGGAGAAAAACGAGTAGAAGAGCTTACTGACACAGATTTTAGTTTTGTTCAAAAATTAAGTTACAATACAGAGCAAGAAACTATATTAAATAAGGCACTTGATAAGGTTGTTTCAAGCGACATGATAAAACCTATTCCGTATTCAAGTTCAGGAGGAACAACGTTATTGGTGAAAATAAAAGTAGATGAAATAGATGGTTGTGAGAATGAGGTTGTAAAAATTGCTAATATTTTTGAAAAGAATAAGAGTGATATAGTAGATGGTATTATGGATTTAAAAAAGGTGAAAAATGAATAAAATAATAACAATTATACTGTTTTTTATAACGCTATCTTGTTTTTCACAAAACAGAGATGGATATCAATTAATGGTTACTCTAGAGAACGATTCGTTTGTGTATTTTTTAGGCTTGCCTAATAAAGATGAACACTACACTGGAGGGGCAAAGGTAGAGTTATTTACACCTGAAATTAAAGCCAAATGGTTGCCGTTTCTAAAATTAAAAAAAGCTGAGAAATACAGAAATACATTTGCTCTTTCTATTGCTGCTTTTACTCCTTTTGATTTGAGCGAGGGAATAAAATATGGAGATAGACCTTATGCTTCTTATACGGCTTTAAGTTTTGGTAAAGAATCTTATGCGGAAGATAGTTTCTTAAAGTCTGAACTATACCTAGGTTTTTTGGGTTTAGATTACGCTGGAAATGCACAATCATATATGCACAAGAATGAATGGTTTGGTACAAAGAGAATTATACCAAAAGGTTGGGATAATCAAATAGGGTATGAAGAGAAAAATTTTACTTTAAATTATGCAATTACTTATCTAAAAAACTTAAAAAGTAATAAATGGGGTGGGGTTTTAGCTTATCGTTTAGATACAAATTTAGGTAATTACATGTTAGATTTTGGAGCAGGTTTACGTTTTGCGTACAACTTAAATAATTCCCCTTTTTTAACAGGTATTATTATTAAAAATCAAAAAAAAGAGATAGTAAAGGTAAAACCCATAAAAAAGAATTTAAGGCTGAATGTATTTTTTGAACCCAAACTAAAAGGAGTTCTATATAATAGTACTTTGCAGGGTGCTCTTATTAAAGATAAGAGTATATATAAAATTCCTGGTTCTGATATACGAAGAGTTCAGTTTGAGTTTAATAGTGGTATAAATATAGCTTTGTGTGATTTTGCTTATTTAGATTTTACCGTAAATGGAAGGAGTCAGGAGTTTAAAGGAGCAAAAAGATTTCATTATTGGGGGGGGAGTAAACATAGGAGCCAGATTTGGAGGGAAATAAGAAAAGATAGAGGTTTATAATAAAAACAAATCACCTGCTAAAGATCATTTTTAGCAGGTGATTTTGTAATATAGAATACAATTTTTCGACATTTTATAGAAACAAATTATATATGTCTAATCAATTGTGGTTTATAGAAAATGTCAACTTATTTGGCAAATTATGTCCGCATAAGTTTAAAGAGTATGCTACTACACATCGTTTTGTAGACTTTAAAAAAGACGATTATGTGTATTTTTCTTCGGATAGAGCTAGCAAATTGTTTTTAATTCAAACAGGTAAAATTAAAATAGGTTATTACACCAACGACGGAGAAGAAGTGGTAAAAGCCATTTTAGGAAAAGGACAAGTGTTTGGAGAAAAAGCGTTGTTAGAACAGAACTCGCGTAATGAATTTGCTCAGGTATTGAATAATACTACAACCGTTTGTCCTATGGATGTTTCTACGTTGCATGATTTGATGAGAGACAACCAGAATTTTGCATTGAGTATTTATAAGTTTTTAAACTTTCGAATCAAAAAATTAGAAAGGAGATTGGAAATTTTAATGTTTAAAGATTGTAAAACAAGAGTTGTAGAGTTTTTAGCAGATTTATCTAAGGATTTTGGAGTAGAAACCAGTCAAGATACAATTGAAATAGAGCATCCTTACACACAAAAAGATATTGCTAGTTTGATTGGAACTTCTCGCCCAAACCTTAATATAATCATGAACGAATTGAAAGAAGAAGAGGTTATTGAGTTTACAAGATCAAAAATAATTTTAAAAAAAGAGCTAGTGTTAGCTAGCTAACATTCTAAAAGGTATAGCATCTCTAATTTTGTTTCTATAATCAAAAACAAATCAAGAGATGAACAGAAAAATTTTAGCAAGTGCCTTTTTATCATTAGGTATCATGTTTACATCATGTAATAATGATGATGATAACACAGTAACAGAAAAGAGTTATAATTTAGATCTATCTATTAACGGGTTAGAAAATTTAGGAAACGATTACGTATACGAAGGTTGGATTATTGTAAACGATGCACCTGTGACTACGGGAGTATTTACAGTTGATGACAATGGAACATGGTCTCAAAAATCTTTTTGGGTTGACCAAACAGCTTTGGGAACTGCAACCGCTTTTGTATTAACCATAGAGCCAGCAGATGATTCAGATCCAGCACCTTCTGCAACCAAATTGTTAGTTGCACCATTCGCTAACAATACAGCTACTGTTGCGGCCAATACCATTCCGGGAATTAATACAAGTGGTGATGGTGTTTTTACTACTGCTGCAGGAAAGTATTTTTTAAGAACTCCTACAGACGAAACTGGAGACAACAATATGAATGATGAAAACGGAATTTGGTTCGGTACACCAGGAGCACCTCCAACAGCTGGTTTTTCTGGAATGCCAGAATTAGATATGGATTCAGGTTGGAGATACGAAGGTTGGGTTGTTGTTGATGGAACTCCAATTTCTACAGGTACTTTTACAAGTTTTAGCGACAGAGATTCAGGAAACCCATTTAGTGGAACAGAAGCAAATGCAGGACCTCCAGTACCAGGAGAAGATTTTTTCTTAAACGCACCTGATGGAGTTACCTTCCCATTAGATGTAAGAGGGAAAACAGCCGTAATTTCTATTGAACCTTATCCAGACAATTCAGCGGCACCATTTGCTATTAAGCCTTTGGTAAGTCAAATTGCAATGGATGCAGATACAGCTCCAACAGCTCATGATTTTGGAGCAAACTTAACAAGTTTCCCTACTGGAACAATTACAAGAAAATAATTTGTTTTGAGTTTTTACGAAAAAGGTTAGCTAAATTATTAGTTAACCTTTTTTTAACGTTTTGAAATTTCTTTGGCCTTGTTGTTGACTAATGTTTAGTATTAATTTAAAAATTTTATTGAACATGAAAAAAATGTTACTAAGTGTATTAATGTTTACAACACTTATTGGGTTTTCCCAAGAAAAAGAATTTGAGTCTCCTTTTAAAAAAGGAAGGTTTGCAATTGGCGGTACTGTATCATTTAGGAATAATGAGAATACAAGAGTGTCTCAAGATGGAATTGATGAAATAGTGTCCAAAAACAAAAATGAGTATTCCACAATAAGGCCATCTTTTGGATATTTCATAAAAGACAATATGGTTGTAGGGGCTTCATTAGGTTATGGATACTCGAAGAATTCTTCCGAAAATGAATACAATAATGGAATCAATTTAAATGAAACTAATAGTAGGTTTGAAAGTTATAGTTTAGGAGGGTATGTAAAAAAGTATTACAAGTTATATCACCGATTTTATTTTTATGTATCTGGAGATGCTAATTTTAGTATAAGTGATACTTCTGATAGTGATTCAAAGGGAAAAGGTTTTTCAATTAGCTTTAACCCAGGTTTAAGTTGGGTGCTGAATAAACATTTGGCAGTAAAAGTTGGTTTTGATGATGTGCTAGGTTATAGATATAACTCTTTCGAGTTTGAAAATGGAGACTCTTCCGGGAATGAACTTTTTGCAGATTTAGGCAATTCTACACTATCTGTAGGATTCAGGTATTTTTTATAAAATACTTAAAGCACCTCTTGATAAATTTATTGAGAGGTGTTTTACTTTTCTAAATACTCTTTTAAAGCTACACCAATAAATTCTTTCCAAGTAGGAGCACACACATCGTAACAGATAAATTTGGGTGTTAAACCTTTATGAGTAAAGTCTAGTTGTATCTTGTTTTTTGCTATTGATTTAATAGTCCATTTTAAAGTAGTTCCTACCCATTCTTTCTGAACTCCTTCTAAGTTCCCTATAATCTGATTGGCATCTATACATTTCCATTCCAAAATATCGTTTGGTTTATACTCTATTACTTTAAACTGATACCAAGGAGCTCCCCAGTCAACAGTAAAAACATCGTTTGTTTTGTAAACTGGACTGTCCATATTCCCCCACCAGTCATTAATGTTCAATGTCAAAGCATCAAATACTTCTTTGGGAGTACATTCTATAATTACTGAAGTTGTAAAATCGTTATCCATAATTTTAACTGGTTGCGTTTTTAAATCGGTTGAAAATTACATAAACTAATTGTAATTTGCAATCAGTATTTTTATTTTATGAAAACACCCAAATCTTTTTGTCCCCAAAATTTATTCTTAGAAGTCTTAGGAGACAAGTGGACATTACTCATTATTAGAGATATGATGTTAAGTAACAAATGCTATTTTAGAGAGTTTTTACAGTCTAAAGAGAAAATAGCAACAAATATCTTATCCAATCGTTTACAAACACTAGAACAAGAAGGGATCATACATAAGAAACAAGATCCTAGTCATAAACAGAAAATAATTTACCTACTAACAGAAAAAGGAATAGATCTATTTCCAATCTTGGTAGAAAATGCCAAATGGAGCTTAAAATACAAACCTGTAGATAAAGAAGATGCACGGGTGTTGAGTTCTATTTTAGATGGGGGAGAACAAAAGTTACAAGAGATTATAAAACAATTAAAAGAAAATCATCAATAAGATATATGAATATTGACAATATCATCAAAAGTAGAAAAACACAAAAAGTTTTGGCTAATGAAGCTTGGGAGGTTGCTACAAATAAAGAAGAATTAACAAATACAATTAATGAGTTGTTAGATTTGGCTGCTGCTGCACCTTATCATTATAAAAGTGATTTAAGTTACCAATCAGACGAAAACGAGTTGAATTCTTGTTTACCGTTTCGTTGTTATGTGTTAGACACCGGGAATTGTAGAGCATTGGTACAGTATGCAGATGAGCAAGAGATTGAATTAAAAAAACTAAAAAACATGCTCAATGCTGCTGATGCGTTATTGGTAGTTACGTGGTTGCCTAAAATTCAAGATAAAGATTTAGCCAAAGAAGAAGAACCTTTTCCTTTTGAAGGAAGTTTAACGAATATGGAACACATTGCTGCGGGTTCTGCAGCTATTCAGAATGTATTAATTGGAGCTACAGCAAGAGAAATACCTAATTACTGGTCATCAGGAGGAGCGTTAAGAGATAAAGAACTAAGAAATTATCTAGAGATATCCATGAGGGAAATTTTATTGGGAGCTATTTTCTTATTTCCAAAAGATGCGGAAGAAAGAGAGGTGTTTATAAAACTAGGTGGTCTAAGAAACGCAGGAAAAGAGAAAAATACTTGGTCTAAGTGGGTTGATAAGAATCTTGATTTTTAACAAATGTTGTTTAGAATAATTTTACTTTTTTAAAACTAAACGATTGTTTAGTTTTGTAGTGTAAAGAACAATTATGGCTAGAAAAAAGCAATATACAGAAGAAGAGGTAATAGAAAAAGCAACAAATCTATTTTGGAAAAATGGATATGAAACTACTTCTATGCAAATGTTAGAGAGAGAAATGGGGATAAATAAGTTTTCTATTTATTCTAGTTTTGGGAGTAAGGATGGTGTTTTTTTAGCCTGTGTAAAAAACTACAGCCGAAAAATATCTTCTATACAAAGTACACTAAAGAAATCCAACAATGGTCTTGAAGGAATAAAACAGTATTTTTTTGATTTTCTATCTTTTTCAAGAGAATATGAATCCCAAAAGGGATGTTTAATTACAAATACTTTCAATGAAAAGGATTCAAACATGGATGAGATTATTACAAAGGAACTATTCAACTTTACTGATAATATGAAAATGCTAATAAAAATGAACTTGGAGCAAGAGAACAGAGGTGAAGAGTTTGTTAATACCCAAACAGAATACTTAATGATAGCGTTGTATGGCTTAGCTTCTGCATCAAAGAGCTTTAAATTAGAACAATTAGATATTTATATAAATAATATATTTCTAAGTATTTAAAATTTTTTACACTAAAACTAACCGATTGTTTAGTTATTTTTTTATCAACCAATTTCAATTAATAAACTATGAGTACATTACAAATTCACAACATCGAAACTGCTACAGAAGCAAGCAAAGAACAATTAAAAGAATCTATAAAAGCTTTTGGTATGATTCCGAACTTGCATGGAGTGTTAGCCAATTCTCCAGAAACTTTAAGGTCTTACAAGTTTTTACACGAACAGTTCCAACAAACATCCTTTGATAAAGAAGAGTTAAATGTAGTTTGGCAAAGTATTAACGTTGAACATGGATGTGGTTATTGTGTTCCTGCGCATACGGCTATTGCAGGTATGATGAAAGTAAACCCTGAGCTTACAGAAGCATTAAGAAATCAAGAATCATTGCAAACCAAAAAACTACAAGTTTTACAAGCTACTACTTTAAGTATTGTTAGGAATAGAGGTCGTATTAGCGATGAAGAGCTAGAAGTGTTTTATGAAGTAGGTTATGATGAACAACAAGTTGTAGAAATCTTATTAGGTTTAGCTCAAAAAACGATTAGTAATTATGTTAATCATATAGCAAGCACCCCTGTCGATGCCCCTTTTCAAAAATTTGCTTGGAAAAAGGAAACCACAAATGAATAGATAGTTGTGATTTAGTTTCGTAAAAAGCAGTTCTAATACAGAACTGCTTTTTCTATTTAAGTGTCCCGTCCTAAAATAAGTTGATACAAATTCAACATATTTACGAGTTCTTATTTATATACAGAAAACAATAGAGAATATTGAGATTTGAATTCCTTGGTTTTATATAGTGTATTATCTCGTTAGGGAGTTGTAGTGCCATATATAGTAATAGTATTTAGTTTTATTGCTGAGGTTCTATATTTAGGAGGTGTTTTACTATAATGATTGTCTCTTATATATATAGTTGATTCGTTTTTTAGACAATTAAGGGTTTTTCAAAATATGTAGTAAATTTATTTTTCTGTAAATCAATGTGTTAAACGTTTTTTCTGATTTTTTACAGTTTTTTGCTTGTTTAAGGGAAATAGTTGTGTATCTTTGCACCCGCAAACGCAGTAAGGCAAACGAGCTGAGTTAGCAAAGTTCATTAGCAGGGTAGGAGTTTTTAAGTTACAGATTATCATTAGAATAACTAGTTTTAGTTGTTTGATTAAGGTGTTGATTAAAGCTTAAAATTTTCTTAAAAAAAACTTGAAAAAAGTTTGTTTTAAGAAAGAAAAGATTCTTACATTTGCAGCCCGCTTCGGCGGAGTAACAAAAGCCACTAAGTGGTTAAGTTCATTGAGAAATTTGAAATTGACAGCGCGAATTAAAGAGTAGATCGCATGGAAGATTGCTGAACTTGTTTCAGTATCACCATAGATTTTTTTGAGCATCGAAATATAAAAATATAACGATGAAGAGTTTGATCCTGGCTCAGGATGAACGCTAGCGGCAGGCTTAACACATGCAAGTCGAGGGGTAACAGGGATAGCTTGCTATTTGCTGACGACCGGCGCACGGGTGCGTAACGCGTATAGAACCTACCTTAAACTGGAGAATACCCTTTGGAAACGAAGATTAATACTCCATAGTGTTATTGAATTGCATAATTTGATAATTAAAGATTTATTGGTTTAAGATGGCTATGCGTCTTATTAGCTAGATGGTAAGGTAACGGCTTACCATGGCAACGATAAGTAGGGGTCCTGAGAGGGAGATCCCCCACACTGGTACTGAGACACGGACCAGACTCCTACGGGAGGCAGCAGTGAGGAATATTGGTCAATGGAGGCAACTCTGAACCAGCCATGCCGCGTGAAGGATGACTGCCCTATGGGTTGTAAACTTCTTTTATAGAGGAAGAAACGCAGATACGTGTATTTGTTTGACGGTACTCTACGAATAAGCACCGGCTAACTCCGTGCCAGCAGCCGCGGTAATACGGAGGGTGCAAGCGTTATCCGGAATCATTGGGTTTAAAGGGTTCGTAGGCGGGCTGATCAGTCAGAGGTGAAATCCCATAGCTCAACTATGGCACTGCCTTTGATACTGTTAGTCTTGAGTCATATGGAAGTGGATAGAATATGTAGTGTAGCGGTGAAATGCATAGATATTACATAGAATACCGATTGCGAAGGCAGTCCACTACGTATGTACTGACGCTGATGAACGAAAGCGTGGGGAGCGAACGGGATTAGATACCCCGGTAGTCCACGCCGTAAACGTTGGACACTAGTTGTTGGAATTCTTCAGTGACTAAGCGAAAGTGATAAGTGTCCCACCTGGGGAGTACGGTCGCAAGATTGAAACTCAAAGGAATTGACGGGGGCCCGCACAAGCGGTGGAGCATGTGGTTTAATTCGATGATACGCGAGGAACCTTACCAGGGCTTAAATGTAGGATGCATTATTTAGAGATAGATATTTCTTCGGACTTCTTACAAGGTGCTGCATGGTTGTCGTCAGCTCGTGCCGTGAGGTGTCAGGTTAAGTCCTATAACGAGCGCAACCCCTATCGTTAGTTGCAAACAGGTAAAGCTGTGGACTCTAGCGAGACTGCCGGTGCAAACCGCGAGGAAGGTGGGGATGACGTCAAATCATCACGGCCCTTACGTCCTGGGCTACACACGTGCTACAATGGCAATGACAGCGAGCAGCCACTCAGCGATGAGGAGCGAATCTATAAACATTGTCACAGTTCGGATTGGAGTCTGCAACTCGACTCCATGAAGCTGGAATCGCTAGTAATCGCATATCAGCCATGATGCGGTGAATACGTTCCCGGGCCTTGTACACACCGCCCGTCAAGCCATGGAAGCTGGGAGTGCCTGAAGTCGGTCACCGCAAGGAGCCGCCTAGGGTAAAACTGGTAACTAGGGCTAAGTCGTAACAAGGTAGCCGTACCGGAAGGTGCGGCTGGAACACCTCCTTTCTAGAGAAAAAAAGGTGTTTAAAGAAGTTAGGTTTACTTTTTAATTGCTGTTAATTTTTAATGATATATAATACAATCACATAGAGTCTCGTAGCTCAGCTGGTTAGAGCGCTACACTGATAATGTAGAGGTCGGCAGTTCGAGTCTGCCCGAGACTACAACAAGCGAAGCTTGTCTAGTAAGACAGGTAGAGATAAAAAAAGACAACTTAGTTGTCAGATTGTATTAAAAAAGGAAATTCTAGAAGCAGATAATTACAAATTACGAATTAGTAATTACTAATGACTAACTACTAATTACTAACACTAGTATAAGGGGGATTAGCTCAGCTGGCTAGAGCGCTTGCCTTGCACGCAAGAGGTCATCGGTTCGACTCCGATATTCTCCACAACAATAGCTATAGGCTCTATGCCTTATGCTATAAGCTGCCAAGCCTAATGCGTATAGCATAAAGCTTACAGCGATTAAAGTTCATTGACATATTGATAAAAAATATTTAAGAGAAAAATATTTTACTTGAGTAGACATACAAATTTAGTAGTTAGTATAGAGTATATAGTACAAAATATTAATTACAAGAATCATAAAATAATTACGGTTTAACTGTAATAAATTAAAGACGCAAATAGGTACAATAAGCTAATTAAGGGTGTATGGCGGATGCCTAGGCTCTCAGAGGCGATGAAGGACGTGATAAGCTGCGATAAGCTTCGGTTAGGTGCACATAACTTTACCCGAAGATTTCCGAATGGGGCAACCCAGTATATTGAAGATATACTACCGAGAGGAGCAAACGTGGTGAACTGAAACATCTAAGTAACCATAGGAAGAGAAAATAATAATGATTTCGTTAGTAGTGGCGAGCGAACGCGAATTAGCCCAAACCTATTTTGTTACGGCAAAATAGGGGTTGTAGGACTGAGTCATCAAGACACAATTGAACTAGAATCCTCTGGAAAGTGGAGCGATAAGGGTGATAGCCCCGTATAGGTAAGAGAAGTTATTGTATCAGATTCCTGAGTAGGGCGGGGCACGTGGAACCCTGTCTGAATCTGCCGGGACCATCCGGTAAGGCTAAATACTCCTGAGAGACCGATAGTGAACTAGTACCGTGAGGGAAAGGTGAAAAGAACCCTAAGTAAGGGAGTGAAATAGATCCTGAAACCGTACACCTACAAGCGGTCGGAGCCCTATGGGGTGACGGCGTGCCTTTTGCATAATGAGCCTACGAGTTACTTTATCTAGCAAGGTTAATGTATTCAGTACAGGAGCCGTAGCGAAAGCGAGTCTTAATAGGGCGTTTTAGTTAGGTTGAGTAGACGCGAAACCTGGTGATCTACCCATGGGCAGGTTGAAGCTCTGGTAACACAGAGTGGAGGACCGAACCCGTTGACGTTGAAAAGTCTTGGGATGACCTGTGGGTAGGGGTGAAAGGCCAATCAAACCAGGAAATAGCTCGTACTCCCCGAAATGCATTTAGGTGCAGCGTTGTGGTTAGTTATATAGAGGTAGAGCTACTGATTGGATGCGGGGGCTTCACCGCCTACCAATTCCTGACAAACTCCGAATGCTATATAATATACACAGCAGTGAGGGCATGGGTGCTAAGGTCCATGTCCGAGAGGGAAAGAACCCAGACCATCAGCTAAGGTCCCCAAATATATACTAAGTTGAATAAACGAGGTTTGACTGCCCAGACAGCTAGGATGTTGGCTTGGAAGCAGCCATTCATTTAAAGAGTGCGTAACAGCTCACTAGTCGAGCGGTCGAGCATGGATAATAATCGGGCATAAGTATATTACCGAAGCTATGGACGAAAGTGGTAGGGGAGCATTCTAGTTGTGTTGAAGGTGTATCGTAAGGTATGCTGGAACGGCTAGAAAAGAAAATGTAGGCATAAGTAACGATAAGGCGGGTGAGAAACCCGCCCTCCGAAAAACTAAGGTTTCCTCAGCGATGCTAATCAGCTGAGGGTTAGTCAGGGCCTAAGGCGAACCCGAATGGGGTAGTCGATGGACAACAGGTTAATATTCCTGTACCTGCACCCGTTAAAAGTGACGGATCTCCCAGATGCTTGCGTACTGACGGAAATGTACGCTGAGCCTAGACTTCGGTCGAAGCGAAAGTAAGTAAGAGGTTCCAAGAAAAGCGAGGGATGCAGCCTGTACCGTAAACCGACACAGGTAGTTGGGATGAGTATTCTAAGGAGCTCGAGTGATTCATGGCTAAGGAACTAGGCAAAATCGACCCGTAACTTCGGGAGAAGGGTCGCCCATCTTCGGATGGGCCGCAGTTAAAAGGTCCAGGCGACTGTTTATCAAAAACACAGGGCTCTGCTAAAACGAAAGTTGATGTATAGGGCCTGACACCTGCCCGGTGCTGGAAGGTTAAGTGGAGGGTTTAGCTTCGGCGACGATCTGAAATGAAGCCCCAGTAAACGGCGGCCGTAACTATAACGGTCCTAAGGTAGCGAAATTCCTTGTCGGGTAAGTTCCGACCTGCACGAATGGTGCAACGATCTGGACACTGTCTCAGCCATGAGCTCGGTGAAATTGTAGTATCGGTGAAGATGCCGATTACCCGCTACGGGACGAAAAGACCCCGTGAACCTTTACTATAGCTTAGTATTGGCTTTGGATAAGTAATGTGTAGGATAGGTGGGAGACTTCGATCATGCGTCGCTAGGCGTGTGTGAGTCATTGTTGAAATACCACCCTTTGCTTATCTAGAGTCTAACCCAGCGATGGGGACAGTGCTTGGTGGGTAGTTTGACTGGGGTGGTCGCCTCCAAAAGAGTAACGGAGGCTTCTAAAGGTACCCTCAGTACGCTTGGTAACCGTACGTAGAGTGCAATGGCATAAGGGTGCTTGACTGCGAGACTTACAAGTCGATCAGGTTGGAAACAAGAGCATAGTGATCCGGTGGTTCCGCATGGAAGGGCCATCGCTCAAAGGATAAAAGGTACTCCGGGGATAACAGGCTGATCTCCCCCAAGAGCTCACATCGACGGGGGGGTTTGGCACCTCGATGTCGGCTCGTCACATCCTGGGGCTGGAGAAGGTCCCAAGGGTTGGGCTGTTCGCCCATTAAAGTGGCACGCGAGCTGGGTTCAGAACGTCGTGAGACAGTTCGGTCTCTATCTGTAGCGGGCGTTAGAAATTTGCGTGGATTTGACTCTAGTACGAGAGGACCGAGTTGAACTAACCTCTGGTGTATCAGTTGTTCCGCCAGGAGCATTGCTGAGTAGCTACGTTGGGAAGGGATAAGCGCTGAAAGCATATAAGCGCGAAACCCACCACAAGATGAGATTTCTTTAAAGGGTGGTTGTAGATCACGACCTTGATAGGATACAGGTGTAAAGGTGGTAACATCATAGCCGAGTATTACTAATAACCCATAGGCTTATGTACCTTGCGGGCTTTAATAATTATGATTTAAATTTTAGTACAAAGTATTAAGTACATAGTACAAAGAAACTCAAGAAAAAATAGACATAAAATCTTAGATATTAGTTATCAATATGTACAACATAATTAATTACGAAATGATTAATTAGGAATTACGAATGCATTCTATAATTCGTAATTTACTAAATCGTAATTCGTAATTGACAACCTTAAGGTGATTATTGCAATAGGGCTCACCTCTTCCCATCCCGAACAGAGAAGTTAAGCCTATTAGCGCAGATGGTACTACCACTGGTGGGAGAGTATGTCATCGCCTTTTTTTTATCCTGAAATAAATTCAGGATTTTTAAACCCTGAACCTAGTTCAGGGTTTTTTATTTTATAACAATCCTTCATTACATTAGTAGTGAAGGATTGTTTGTTTTAGATACTTTTTTACCGGGTATAATTAGGAGTTGGGGAGTTGGGAGTTGGGGAGTTGGGGAGTTGAGGAGTTGAGGAGTTGAGGAGTTGAGGAGTTGAGGAGTTGAGAAGTTGAGGAATTGAGGGGTAAAGGAGTTAAGAAGTAAGAATCAGGCTTTTTGGTTTGGGATTCTAATATCTAATAACTCATATCTAAAAGTCTAAAAAAGTGTTAGGGATAGCAACGGCATCCTTTTGGTGATAGAGCTTAGCTTGTTTAGATTAGGAATGATGTTTTAAACAATGATAAACCATTTAAAGAGGAATAACATTAACATACACCAAAAGATATAGTGGATAGCCCGACCCTTGATTAAAAGGGGAACACCCAAAAATAATAAAGCCGAATCTATGAATTTAGAATCGGCTTTTTAGTTTGGGTTTGTATTTTGCTGCTCTTTTAAGCGCACTGTTTTAATCTGTCGATGCATGTTTTATTTGTTTTTAGTTTTTTTATCCATGCGATACGAATTGTGATCTGCTTTTTCATGGTTAAATGTTTAATAAGTTTTACATTAATTTTTTTACGAGCTTCTTTTCTCGTCCTTTTTAACGTCTGAATAAAGGCTTAAAATAGGTTTTAGGTCTTTCAGAAGTGTAGCTTTTAGCTGTTGTTGAATAGAAAGCATTTCTATTGTCGTTGGTGTGATTGTTTGTTTTAATCATAACTTTAAATTTTATTGTTTTTATCTACGACAAAGTTCGGAAGAAGGTGTCTTATAAATATTGTCCTAGGTTTTCTTTAAAGTTGATTATAATCAACCCAATAAAAATTATAATTGTTTATTTTTGGTTGGATAGGCTATAAACAACGAATGAATAACAATACTTACAGTCAGAAGCTCAATAATATTTTAAATAATTTGTTTCACGGTATTTTATTAATGAATACCAAAGGAAAAATTTTAGAGTTTAACGATGCTAGTTTAAAAATCCTTGGCAAAGAAGCTGATGAATTGATTCAGCTAGAAATTAAAGACTTTATTAATACTAAAGATTTTGAAGATTTTAACGAGTACTTTAATGATTGCTTAAACTCTAAAGTGAAAACTTATAGGAGGTTTGAAACTGAGTATTTAGAGAGTGATCATAGGCTTTTGTTAGAGATAGATTGCAATCAGCATTTTTTATCGGAAGATGATAACCAAGTTTATGTAATTGGAGTACTAACGGATGTTACCGAAAGAGTAAAGTTAGAAGAGGAGTTGGTAAAACAAAAAGAAACTAAAAAGATATTATTAGAGAAGTTAGAACGAGAAGAAGAGTTAAACGATTTAAAAACTAAGTTTATATCAATTGCCTCGCATGAGTTTAGGACACCATTGGCGGGTATTTTATCTTCGATAGATTTAATAAAGAGATATTTAACAGTAGATGAAACTGTTTGGGAAGGATTTAGGCATAGAGTTAAATTGGATGCTCATATGGAAAAGGTTAAAACTTCTGTCCAGACGTTGAATCAGGTTTTAAACCAGGTTTTATCTATAGATACCTTAAGAGAAGGAGAAATTCAATTTATTGAGGAGGAGTTTGATTTAGAAGAATTATTGAAAGTTGTAGTAGATGAATTTAGACTTTTATTAAAGGAGGGTCAGCAGCTCTTTTTTGAATTTTTGTCTGGGGATAAAAATGTAGTTTTAGACAAAAGTATTCTAAAGAATGTAATGATATGCCTTTTGTCTAATGCTGTTAAATATACACCAGAAGGAAAGAACATATTTGTTTCTGCTAATGTTGCTACAGAAAAAATTTATATAGAAATAAAAGACGAAGGTATTGGAATTCCAAAAGCTGGTCAGAAATATTTGTTTAAACGCTTTTACAAGGCCAAAAATGCCAAGAACTTACAAGGTATTGGTTTGGGCTTAAACATTGCTCTTAGATATGTTCATATTATGAATGGAGATATTACGTTTGAGAGTGAGGAGGGAAGAGGAACTACTTTTAAAGTATGTTTTGAGAAAGATTTTGATGAGAATAAAGAAATAGAATTCAATGAAAAAGATATTGTTGATAGAGGATGATTTAATTATGAGGGAGAATATCTCTGAGTTAATTGAATTGGCGGGCTATGAGGTTCAGGTTGCAGAAAATGGACTAAAGGGAGTTGCGTTGTGTAAGACCTTTGAACCAGATTTGATTGTATGCGATGTGATGATGCCAGAATTGGATGGTTATGGTGTGCTGTATATACTGAGTCAGAATGCTGACACTGCTACAATACCTTTTATTTTTTTAACTGCTAAAACAGAAACGGACGATTTAAGAAAAGGAATGGAGTTGGGAGCAGATGATTATTTGTTTAAGCCTTTTGATAGTACTGAGTTAATTAAAGCAATAGAAAGCAGGTTAAGAAAAAGCCAATTGTTAAAGAATAAATATGAAACCAATAGCGAGGGAATTCATGATTTTTTACAACAAGCAAAAGAAGTTGTTACATTAGAAGACATTAAAGAAAAATCTCACGTATTTCAATACGGAGCTAGAGAATATATTTATAAAGAAGGAGAGCATGTACACTTTGTGTATTATATAGAAAAAGGTAGTGTAAAAGCATATCGTCATAGCGACGAGGGTAAAGATTATATTACATCTGTATATACAGAAGGACAGTTTTTTGGATTTCAACCTATTTTTGAAGAAAGAAATTACGATGAAATTACAGAAACTTTGGAACCCACCATTTTGACTAAAATATCTAAAAAAGATTTTTTAACCTTGGTTTATGAGAATAGAGATGTCGCTAGAAATTTTATACAAATGATTTCTAAAACGTTAAGCTCTAAAGAAGATGATTTGATGTTAATGGCCTATAGTTCTGTTAGAAAAAGAGTTTCTAAAAAGATTCAGGAATTATTAAACGGTAGTGATGAAATTACTATTCTAAGAACAGATTTAGCCAAATTAACAGGAACAACTAAGGAGAGTTTAACCAGGGTTCTTACAGAGTTTAAGAACAGTGAAATAATTGAAGCGAATGGAAAGACGATTAAGGTGGTTGATTTGGAGAAATTAAAACAAATGGATTTAATTTGGTAGCTTATTGAGCTTCATAAAATAAATATGTCTTTTTATTGAATTCTATTTATTATTGCGGAGTATTTTTTAAAGTACAAAACAAAAAATGTTATGAATTACCAAGTATTTGATCAAATGATAGAAGGTGTTTCTGTAATCAATAGAGAGCGGGAATGTATCTACACAAATAAAGCTTTCCAAGATCAGTTTAGTAGGAAAGCAGAAGAAATAGTAGGACGGAAGGTTTCTGGGATTTTTCCGGGATTTGAAGGTGAATTATATGATTTGTTTGAAAAAACAATGAATGAAAAAGTTCCTACTAGAAAAATAAATTATTACCGATGTCCCGAGGGAGATGCTACCTGGACTTCTGTTAGAATGAGCCCTATTGACGAGGGAGTACTATTAATGACTTTTGACCTTACGGAGCAAAAACGTATGGAAGAAGAAATTAAAGTAGCAAATAAATTGTTAGAGTCTAGGGTTAAAAAACGCACACATGAACTAAGTCGCTCTTTACGAAGAGAGAAAGAATTAAATAGGGTAAAAACAACCTTTGTTTCTATGGCTTCTCATGAATTAAAAACTCCGCTAAGTGCTATTTTATCGAGTACGTCTTTAATAGAACAATATATTAAGAAGGGTACTATAGATAAATCTGAGAAACATTTTGGAAGAATTAAAACTTCTGTAAAGAATATGGTTGATCTTTTAAATGATTTCTTGTCTATAGATCAACTGCAACAGGGGGTTATTAAAACAACCAACGAGGAATTTTCTTTAGGTACTTTGTTAGAGGATATAGAAGAGGAATTGTTATTGAGTGTAAAAACAAAGCAAAAAGTCCATTATAGTATTAAAGGTGTTGATTGTGTAGTTTTGGATAGACATATTTTGAGACACATTCTTTTAAACTTAATATCTAACGCCTTAAAGTATTCTGAAGATGATGTTTTGGTAGAAGTATTGGTATCTAATGTTATAGAGATTATTATTAAAGACAAAGGAATAGGGATTCCTCAACATCAAGTTGACGATATTTTTTCTCAATTTTTTAGAGCTTCTAATGTAGCTGCTATAGAAGGTACGGGCTTAGGGTTAAATATAGTAAAGCACTATGTAGATCTTTTAGATGGTGATATTTCTTTTGAAAGTAAAGAAGGAATAGGGACCCTATTTAAAGTGATTTTGGAAAATAAATCGAATTCTTTTTAAGAGAGAAATAACTCCAAAAATAAAAACCGAATCTGAATTAACAGATTCGGTTACATACTTAAAAATGAAATGAAACGTTCTAGTTTCTATTGTTGTTTATCAATATTATTATCTTTTGTAAAAGAGTTTCTTAAAAGAAATTCTTTGGTTCTCTTACTTTTATCTTTTAAAGAAAGGTTTAAAGTAAGTTTGTGATCTTTCAGAAGCATTTTGTCTAGCCGTTGTAACGTGAAATGTGTTTCTTTCTCTGTTTGTGTGTGTTGTTGATTTGATCATAACGTTCTTGTTTTTGTCTATAACAAAGGTCGGGAGAAAGAGTGTCCTAAAGATTGTTCTATGTTACAGCGAGTGTTGATTTTAATCAACTTTTAAAAAAGCGAGTATTAAGATTAATGGATACTTTAGTTCGTTGTAATAGCATTTAAGTTTTCTTTCTTGACGAGAGTCAATGAAGAAGACCGAGTTTCTTTGGAATTTTGCTTTAAACTTAAAAAGCAAAGTATGAAAAAAAGAACTTTATCTACAGAAATGAAACTTTCTCTTTTATGGATTGT
Organism: Wenyingzhuangia sp. IMCC45574; assembly: GCF_054182685.1. Lineage (NCBI taxonomy): Bacteria > Pseudomonadati > Bacteroidota > Flavobacteriia > Flavobacteriales > Flavobacteriaceae > Wenyingzhuangia > Wenyingzhuangia sp. IMCC45574. The sequence goes on from NZ_CM135169.1 coordinate 3,776,814, forward strand.
TGTATTGTTTAATATGGTGTTTGCAGATGTATTTTCTTTAGTAATAGAAATTGTAAAGGGAGGAGTGTTTGAGATTCCGTTACAGGTAACAACTATGATGGCTATTGCAGCTATTTTAACGAATTTTTCTATTCTAATGATTTATTTATCTAATACATTGCCTTACAAAGTAAATAGGAAGGTAAATATAATTGTAGGAATATTTACGTTGTTTTATGTGGTTGGTGGTGCTAGTATTTTACCACATTATATAATTATGGGAGGAATAGAGGTGCTGTGTTTATTGACTATTACTATTATGGCCTATAATTGGAAAAATGAAACGGTTTAGATATGCTATTTTCCTACCATACGGGCACTAAACCATAAAGTGTGTAAGTTCTAAAAACAGGGTTTGAAGATGTTCAAACCCTGTTTTTTTGTTTAATTATTAATTTTACACTTTATGAAACCAGAAGACTTATTAAACGACGACTTTTTAAAGCAATTCAAAACGGGCGATGAATTGAGTAATTTTTTAGCCAAGATTCAAAAAAGAGGAATTGAAAAAATGTTAGAGGGAGAATTAGATGCTCACCTAGACTATGACAAACACCAAACTTCTCTAAGTGATAATACACGTAACGGCTACTCCAAAAAGAAAATCAAAACTAGTTTAGGGGAATCTGAAATCACAGTTCCAAGAGATAGAGACGGTAGTTTTAACCCTATGATTGTAAAGAAGAGACAAAATACTTTAGATGGTGTAGAAAACATCATTATTAGCCTCTATGCCAAAGGGATGTCCGTATCTGATATTGAACAACAAGTCTTAGAGCTTTATGATTTCAATATCTCTAGTTCTGCTATATCTCGAATTACAGATAAAATCAACTCAGATATCGTTGCTTGGAAAAACAGACCTTTAGACCCTTGCTATTTGATTGTTTGGATGGATGGAATTGTATTTAAAGTTCGAGAAAACTCAAAAATCATCAACAAGACCATCTATATAGCTGTGGGATTGAAAACCAATGGTAAAAAAGAAGTACTAGGTTTATGGTTAGGTAAGAATGAATCTTCCGCTTTTTGGATGACGGTTTTAACTGATATCAAAGCTAGAGGAACTCAGGATATTTTAATCACAGCTACGGACAATCTAAATGGATTTACAGATACTATAAAGACCGTATTCCCTGAATCGGTAACTCAAATATGTGTGGTACACCAAATTAGAAACTCTTGTAAATATGTGGTCTGGAAAGATAGAAAAGTGTTTTCTAAAGATATGAAAGAAATCTATACAGCTCCTACTAAAGAGGCAGCCAAAGCTGCTTTAGAAGACTTTAAGCAGAAGTGGAACTCTAAGTACTCCTATGCTATTAAAAGTTGGGAAAACAACTGGGATGAACTAACTGTGTTCTTTGACTTCCCTGTAGAGATTAGAACTATTATTTACACTACTAATCTTATTGAAAACTTAAATGGAAAAATTAGAAAGTATACCAAAAATAAACTCTCATACCCAACCGATGATGCAGTAATTAAATCCGTGTTTTTAGCTTTAAGAGAATCAACTAAAAAATGGACGATGCCTATCAGAAATTGGGGAGTAATACTAAACCAGTTTTTAGCTATATTTGAAAATAGGATCCAGCTATAAGTAGCTAAACCCTATTTTTAGAACTTACACAAATTAAGGGACAGTGTCACCATACGTTTTCTTATTCTACTTAATGTTTCTGGTTTAATCCCTAAATAACTTGCTATTTGGTATTGTGGTACTCTGTTGATTAAATCGGGTCTGTCTTGTTGTAATTTTAAATAACGCTCCTCGGGTTTTAACGATAAAAACTCAGTGAGTTCATCGTGTTTTTCTCCCAGCATTTGTTCTACACCAGAACGACAAAAAGATTCGAATCTAGGGTGTTTTTGATAGAGTTCATTTTCTTTTGTAGCATTTAAAATAGCCAGAGTACAATCTTCACTACACACAAAATTAATTTTAGAGGGAGCTTTGTTTAGCATACTGCTAAAATTAATAACCGATTGTTTTTCAGTGTAAAATGCAATAGTTTTCTCTTCTCCATCTAGTTGTTTGTATTCTCTAACACAGCCTTTTATTACAAAGTAAGCATTTTGGACTATTTGCTCTTCTTTTAATAAATGGGTTCCTTTTTCAAAATTTTCAATAGGAAAACTACGTTTAATGTCTGCTTTTTCTTCTTCGGATAAAGGAGTTAATTGAGACATCATGTCTACAAGGATGTGGTTCATTTTAGGTAGTAATCTTTTTTATCGAGTTAGTAATTGAACCTTTCGAATTCCTCAAGGCAGGCTATATGTTTGAGCTATTTTTTTAGAATTTGAGAATATAGGAGTTAAGAAGTCTAATTCTTAACTCCTATATTCTTATTTCTGAATTCTAAAAAATAAAAAGTGAGTAGTGAAAGCACGGCTAAGGCCCAAATAAATTAAACCTTAAGAACTCAACTTATATTCAAACCCCTCCTTGTCTAAATAACCAAATAGTTCTGATGAAAGATTTAGTTTATAGGTTCTAGAAGGCATTTCTATGTCTATTTTGTGTTTTTCGGATACAATGTTAAAGCCAACGGTTTGCTTGGCATCTTTTAAATTATATCCTGATAATAGCATTTCTAACTGTTCTACACGGTGTTTTTTAATTTCGTTTAACGTAAAACGGAATGTAATCTTTTTACACTTTTCCTTTAAAACTTCAGACAACAACATAAAGTTAGAGAAACGAATACGAGGGTCTCCCATGGAACCGTCTTTTTGCATCCAGCCTTTGTCTACATTACCGGTTAGGTGTAAAAATGAATTGGGAACGAGCATGTGTTTAAAGCGTAAATAGTCTTCTCCAAACAATCTAAATTCGTGAGAATCTGTATAATCTTCTATCACAAAAGAACCCCATCCATTTCCGTTTTTGGCAATTCTGTGTTCTGCATTGGTAAGGATTCCTGCAAAAGTGAATTTTTTACCAACTTGCTTTTTTAAGTCCTGATTGAACATAGCAATAGTTTCGTTGGTAAATTTCATTTCGTTTTTAAAATCGTCTAATGGATGTGCAGAAATATAAATTCCGACTACTTCTTTTTCCTTAGAAAGAGTTTCCATAGTACCCCATGTTTCGCACTGTGGAATTATAGGTTCTGGCAACTGTACGTCCGAAGCTTCTCCAAACAAAGAAACTTGAGAGGAGTTTTGACTTTCTTGATATGCGTTACCAAATTTCATTGCACGTTCTAAGAACGTACTTCCTTTTTCGTCGGTTTCAAAAAACTGAGCACGGTGTGCATCTTTAAAAGAATCAAAACCACCTGCGAGTGCTAAACCTTCAAAAGCTTTTTTATTACAGGTTCTTAAATCTACTCTTTTCGCTAAATCGAAAATAGATTGATAAGGACCATTTTCTTTACGTTCTTGGACAATAGAATCTACAGCAATACCACCTACTCCTTTAATAGCTGCCATTCCAAAACGAACGGCTCCTTGATCGTTTACAGAGAATTTTGCGTAAGATTCGTTTACATCTGGCCCTAATACTTCTAGGCCCATTCGCTTACATTCTTCCATAAAGAAGGTAACCTGCTTTAGGTCGTTCATGTTGTTAGAAAGTACAGCAGCCATATATTCTGCAGGGTAGTGGGCCTTTAAATATGCGGTTTGAAAGGCTACCCAAGCGTAACAAGTAGAGTGCGATTTGTTAAAGGCATAGGATGCGAAGGCTTCCCAGTCTTTCCAGATTTTCTCTAGCTTTTCTGCATCATGGCCTTTTTCTGAAGCTTGTTTGATGAACAAAGGCTTCATTTTTTCTAGTACGGCCATTTGTTTTTTACCCATGGCTTTTCTTAGTGTATCGGCCTGACCCTTGGTAAAGTCTGCCAACAATTGAGACAGTAGCATTACCTGCTCTTGATATACTGTAATTCCGTAGGTTTCTGCCAGGTATTTTTCCATGGCAGGTAAATCGTACACAATTTCTTCTCGTCCGTGTTTACGATCGATAAAGTTTGGAATGTATTCTAAAGGTCCTGGGCGGTACAATGCGTTCATTGCAATTAAATCTGCAAAGACAGTAGGCTTTAGCTCTCGCATGTACTTTTGCATACCAGGAGATTCGTACTGGAATATTCCTACCGTTTCTCCTCTTTGGAAGAGCTCATAAGTTGCTTGATCTTCTATATCAAACGATTCGGGATCGAGTTCCACTCCGTGACGAGCTTTTACAATTTCGCAGGTATGCTTAATTAGGGTTAGTGTTTTTAACCCCAAGAAGTCCATTTTTAGTAGTCCAGCATCTTCTACTACAGAGTTGTCGAACTGTGTAACGTACATGTCGGAATCCTTGGCTGTAGCTACAGGAACGAATTTTGTAATATCGTCTGGTGTAATAATAACTCCACAAGCGTGAATTCCGGTATTTCTTACAGAACCTTCTAAAATTCTTGCTTTATTAATGGTTTCGGACATTGGAGTGTCTTGGTCTGCAAGACGAATTAACTCCTCTATCATTTCCTTTTCTTCCGAACGTAAACCATCACGTTTACCTTTACTCTTAGGATCTTCTCCCCAAATATTTTTTAGTTTGATTCCTGGAATCAACTTGGCAATCATATCTGCTTCGTATAAAGGCAAATCTAATACACGAGCGGTATCACGAATAGAAGATTTGGCAGCCATGGTACCGTAAGTAATAATTTGCGCTACCTGATTTGCTCCGTATTTGTCTATTACATAGTCTATTACACTTTGCCTTCCTTCGTCATCAAAATCAATATCAATATCGGGCATGGAAATACGTTCTGGGTTTAAGAAACGCTCAAAAAGTAAATCGTATTTAATAGGATCTATATTGGTAATTCCTAAACAGTAGGCAGCTGCGGACCCTGCTGCAGATCCACGACCTGGTCCTACAGATACTCCCATATCTCTAGCAGCTCTAATAAAATCTTCTACAATTAAGAAATATCCAGGGTACCCTGTTTTGGCAATTACATCTAACTCTAAGTCTAAACGTTCCCGAATGTCATCAGTAATTTCTTCGTAACGTTCTTTAGCTCCTTCGTATGTTAAATGTCTTAAAAAGTTATTTTCTCCACGTTTACCACCGTCTTCTTTGTCTTTTATATCTTGAAATTGTTCAGGAATGTCAAAGGCAGGTAATAATACATCACGTGCTAGGGTAAAAGGAGTAATTTTGTCTACAACTTCTTGAATGTTGCTAATTGCTTCTGGAATGTCTGCAAACAATTCCTTCATTTCATCCGACGACTTAAAATAGTATTCTTCGTTTGGTAAACCGTAACGGTAACCACGACCTCTACCTATTGGAGTTGCTTGTTTTTCTCCGTCTTTAACACATAATAAAATATCGTGTGCATTGGCTTCTTCTTTTTTAATGTAAAAAGTGTTGTTGGCAGCAACGGTTTTAATATCGTGTTTTTTACCAAGGTCGATGAGTACTTTGTTTACCACATTTTCATCTTCCTGACCATGTCGCATTAATTCAATGTACAAATCGTTCCCAAATTGTTCTTTCCACCATAGCAAAGCTTCTTCTGCTTGCTTTTCACCTACATTTAAAATTTTACTAGGAACTTCACCAGATAAATTACCAGTTAATACAATAATATCTTCTTTGTATTTTTTAACAATTTTTCTGTCTATACGAGGAACATAATAGAATCCATCTACATGTGCGGTAGAAGACATTTTAGCTAAGTTGTGATATCCTTTTTTATTTTTAGCTAAGAAAACTATTGGATACCCGTTATCTTTTGCCGTTCTATCTAAATGATTTTCACAAACGTTTAATTCACAACCAACAATAGGAACTAAATCTTTTTGTGTAAACTCTTCTCCGTTCTCTTCTGCTTCTTTTCTTTTGGCTTGAATTCCTTTATTATATCCTGCAGCTGCATTGGTAAAGTGAAAAGCTGCCATCATGTTCCCGATGTCGGTCATGGCAACCGCAGACATTCCCATGTTTCCTGCAGTATGAACCAGTGCACCAATTTCTATGGTAGATTGTAGAATAGAATATTGTGTGTGGTTGTGTAAGTGTGCAAAAGCAACATTTTTTAATCTTTCTAATCCTTCCTTTACACTAACTCCCTTACCAGCAGCTCCTTGTTGCTTTGCTTGACGTTTACGAATTTTATCACTTTCCTGTTTTAGGTTTAAGTGTTGTAAACCAATTACTTTGATAGGAGTTGGGTTTACTGTTTTAAATTCAGTAAAATAGTTAGAAGGAACGTCTAGTTGCTCAATGGTGAATCTTTCTTTACGAATTAATTCAAAGAAACAACGAGTTGTTGCTTCCACATCGGCTGTTGCGTTGTGAGCTTCTCCAAAACCTACACCAAACAAATAATTGTGTAATTCGGTAAGTGTTGGTAATTTAAATTTTCCTCCACGACCTCCAGGTATTTGACACAGGCTTGCCGTTACTTCGGTACAAGTGTCTAGTATTCCTAATTTATTTTTATCTTCTTCTAGTAAATTGTCAAAAGGCCAAGTTCCCTCTTTGTTGGCTTTGGTTTTAAAACCAAAATTTTCTAACTCAAGCTCATGGTAGCGTAGGGTGTCATTATTAGGAGTAATTCCCATTCTGTAGAACTCGGCTCCCATTATATTAACATCGAATCCTACATTTTGCCCTACAATAAATTTTGTTTTGGTTAAAACGTTGTTAAATTTATCTAGTCCCTCTTTTAAGGAAATTCCTTGTTCTTGTGCTAATTCTGTAGAAATACCGTGTATTTTTTCAGAATCAAATGGGATGTTAAAACCATCTGGCTGAATCATAAAGTTGTCGTGCTCTATAACTCTTCCCATTTCATCATGTAACTGCCATGCTATTTGTATACATCTTGGCCAGTTATCGGTATCTGTCATAGGAGCTTTATAGCTCTTAGGAAGTCCAGTTGTTTCAGTATCGAATATTAAGTACATGTCCTATTTTTTGGGAATTTTGGGGATTGTTAAAATTACAAATTCATTTTTCTAAAACGATTAATTGTGGTCCAAAGAGATTCATTATTTATTAACATTTCTACATGTATTTTTAATTAAAAAGGATGTATTTAATAATGGTTGATAAATGTTAGTTATAATATGTAGGGAATTAATGTTTTTTTATTATATTTAGTTTAGTGATACGTAATCGATTGTTATACAAAGTGTAAGGTAGTTCTATAAACAATGACTACTTTTGCACTCAGGTAAGAGTAAAATTTTTTATCAATATTTACGTTATCATAAAACTAAAAGAGTATAAATTCCAACCTGTATGATTATATCATATGATATCGACCCCTATTAAGATAGTCGGAATTTTTTAATTATTAATTAAAACATTAACACTATGAAAGAAATTCTAAAAGAAGCAGAAGAGTACAGCAACATGAGTATGTCTAGAATGTCCTATACAGATAAAGTAAAGGCATCTATGTTAGGGAAAAAAATCGTTTTAACGATTAATGAATTTTATAAGAAATCCAAAGACCCTCAGTTAATGGAGGTTATGAAATTAGTGACTGCAAAAAAGAAGAAGATTGAAAAAAGATTACAGATTTCTATCTAATCTTATTTTATTAAAATCAGCAAATAAAAAAAGTATCAGAATTGTCTGATACTTTTTTTATGATATATATTTAAGACTAGTTGCTAGCTTTTTCTGTCGCTCTAATTTCCTTGGCTTTTTGCTTGGCAGCTTCGTTTCTGTCTATTTTATGTTCTGGTCTTGTCCATTTAGGGTTTTCTCCTAAGGCTTGGTATTCTGAATCTTTAGCTTCTACAGATTTAGGTTGTACTTTCTTTGTAAAAGGTTTCATAGGAATCAATCCTAATTTATCAAACAACTTCATATCCTCATTTACATCAGGGTTAGGAGTTGTTAATAGTTTGTCTCCTGCAAAGATAGAGTTGGCACCTGCAAAGAAACAAAAAGCTTGTCCTTCTTGAGACATTTGAGTTCTACCCGCAGACAAACGAACTTGAGTTTCTGGTAATACAATTCTAGTAGTGGCTACCATACGAACCATGTCCCATATTTCAACAGGTGTTTGGTCTTCTAGTGGAGTTCCTTCTACAGCTACCAATGCATTTATTGGAGTAGATTCTGGTTGAGGATTTAATGTAGATAAAGCAACTAACATTCCGGCTCTATCTTCTATAGATTCTCCCATACCAATAATTCCACCAGAACAAACTGTTACGTTTGTTTTACGTACATTATCTATGGTGTCTAATCTATCTTGAAAACCTCTGGTAGAGATAACTTCTTTGTAATATTCTTCGGAAGAATCTAAGTTGTGATTGTAAGCGTACAAACCAGCTTCTGCTAAACGTTGAGCCTGATTTTCTGTAACCATTCCCAATGTACAACAAACTTCCATGTCTAGTTTGTTAATGGTTCTTACCATTTCTAATACTTCATCAAACTCTTCACCATCTTTAACATTTCTCCAAGAAGCTCCCATACAAACTCTAGAAGAACCCGAAGCTTTAGCTCTTAATGCTTGTGCTTTTACTTGCTTAACAGGCATCAAATCATTTCCGTCAATATCTGTGTGGTAACGAGCAGCCTGAGGACAATATCCACAATCTTCTGAACAACCTCCTGTTTTTATAGATAACAAAGTAGAAACTTGTACTTCGTTAGGGTTGTGATGTAATCTATGTATAGTAGCAGCTTCGTATAAAAGCTCCATTAAAGGTTTGTTGTATATTTCTAGAATTTCTTCTTTCGTCCAATTATGTCTTACTTCACTCATAAGTTTCTTTTTGATTCGGTAAAAATAGTAAAATTTGATTCTATTAAAGACTAATTTCTCTTTAAAACAATACTTACTGCATTGCCTCCAAACCCTACAGCATTTACTAAAATTCGATCTAGTTTTTTAGGTGTATAGGTGTTTGAAATATAGGGAATATTTATAAATTTCTGATGCTCTAGCATTAATAAAGCCAGTTCCATACTTAAACAACCAGAGGTTCCTAATGTATGTCCAATTTTCCATTTGTTAGAGGTAAGTGCAGGAGTGTTTTCTCCAAATATTTTTTGAATAGCATTGTATTCCGAAGTATCACCTTTAATAGTTCCAGGTGCATGCATTACAATAGCATCTATTGTTCCGTTGCTATTTTTTAATGCCATTTTCATGGATTTTTGAAAACATTCAGCCTCTTCTGTAATGGATATATTGTGTTTTAATTTTTCGGTAGCATAACCAATAGATTCAATAGTTGCTATGGCATTTTCTTTTTCTCCTTTTTCCAAACAAAAAAAGGCAGCACCTTCACCTAAGCACATGGTGTTTTTAGATTTGTTAAAATCTAAAGCCCTAGAAGGAAAGTCTCCTTTGTTTTCTGCATATATTTTTAAGGCTTGCATTTGTGCAATGGTAAAAGCAGTATTTGGAGCTTCTGTAGCACCTACCAAAAACTTGTTAGACATTCCTGAGTTTAACCAGGCAATTCCATTTAGAATAGCATGTAAACCTGTAGAACAGGTAATGGAGTGTGAAACAGTTGGTCCGTTAGATTGTAAGTCATCAGCTACCCAAGTTGATAAATTACCCAGTGTAGTTGTAGGAGAAGTTAAAGGGTGTGTTTTACCCAATTTACTTTCCGAAAAATCATTGTAAAATTTCTCAAATAGAGAAGTAGCTCCTCTAGAAGATCCAATATTAATTCCAAATTCTGAATTAGGTTTCCAATTGGCATTTTCTGTTGCTTTTCTTCCACAATAAATAGCCATTAAGACAGTTTTGTCTAGGTTGGCATATTTAGGATTTGATTTTTTTAACTGATCTAGTTCTAGTTCTAAATCCTTTGGTAAAGCTCCAACTAACCCAGAAACTGATTCAAACTCTTTAAGGGATAAGAAATGACGGTTACTGGTGTAATTGTTCCAGATTTTATCTTTTTCAGTTCCTAAAGGGGAAATTGAGCTATAACCAGTAATTGAAATCAACTCCATTTGGTAAAATTTACGCGAAGATACTAACTAATAACAATTGAAAACGATAGAAATTAAATTTTAGCTTTTATTATTTTTACATCACAGAAATTTTAATTGTATGAAATTAGTAAAGACGACTGAGTTAGCCGAGCTACCAACGAGCCATGATCCAGAAATAAAAAAAAAGGTGTTTGTTTCTAATGGAGAAATTCCAAAATTGATGCAGTTTGGTTCTGCTGTTTTTAAACCTGGACAAGAAGTAACATCTCATAAACACGAAACAATGTATGAGGTTTTTTTAATTCAGAAAGGAAAAATAGATTTTGTAGTAGAAGGTAAAAAAGTTACCGTTTCTACAGGAGATTGCATTACTGTTGAAGCAGGGGAGATGCATTCGCAACACAATAATTATAAGGAAGATGTAGCTTGGATATACTTTGGAATTGCGACAGATTAAATTGCATAAAAAAAGTGAATCTCAGGAGATTCACTTTTTTTATTTTAATTACTTTTTTCTTAATTGAAAGCTTTAGGCTTTTTATGACTTACCCCTACTTTACTAGCGGCACATCTAAATCCGATAAAGTTAGTAGACATGTATTCTTCTAAGAATCTTCTCTGAGCAGGGTCTAACCAGAACTCTCTATCTTTCCACGATCCACCTTTGTAAACTCTAGAATAATTAGTGATTAATGTTGTTCTAGGTTTTTTGTCGTAGATATATTCTAATTCTCCAGTTTCTTCGTTTTTAACAGGTTTTTCTATTATAGGAGAGTTGTACATTCTTTTAATTCTGTCTTTATCATTTTGAATTTGATAATTTCTAGTAGAAGTTAAATCTCCGTCACCAAAATCTTTATTATCCGATTGTTGATAACTTAGATTTAAGTAAGTGTCATTATTTGTAACTGGAACCTTAATAATCTGACCAGGTAATACAGAAGGTACTATTTTACCGTTAGGTAATGTGTCGTATTCGATATCTTCGAAACTAGCTACAATAGCTTTTCCTGTTTCATCAATTTTTCTTTTTCTAAAGACATTTCCTCTTGCATAGTTAAAGTCGTTAAAGTCAGAGTCAATTTCTGGACGGTAAACGTCAAATACCCATTCCGCAACATTTCCAGCCATATCATATAACCCATATGCATTTGGAGGGAATTTTTTTACTGGAGTTGTAATGTCTCCGTAATCTGAAGTCCAACCAGCAATACCACTGTAATTACCCTTAGATTCTTTAAAGTTAGCGTGCTGTGTGTAGTATTTACTTTTACGGTTTCTCGTGGTTTCGCTTGTCCAAGGATATTTTTTTCTACCTCTAATAGAATTATAAGCTCTGTTCTGTACATCTCCTCTAGCTGCATGTTCCCATTCTAATTCAGAAGGTAATCTAAATCTTAAATATGGAGAAAACTCATCAATATTTAATTTAATATTTCCTTTGTCAGTTTCGCTAGCAATAGAATCTTGAACGAAATCATCTGGTTTTGTAACATATTCTGTGAAAATATCAGTATTTCCACTGTATAATAATTTAGGATCAGCTTCAAAAACTTCAACATCAAAATGGTCTCTACCTTCAGTTGTTATATTGTTTGCAGGATCCCATAGGTCTTTTAATAGCCCTTTTTCAACCATCCCTTTTTCCGCTACTCTATTTGTTCGCCAAGTACAGTAATCATTAGCTTGTCTCCAACTAACACCTACAACAGGGTAGTTTTGAAATGCTGGATGTCTGAAATAAGTTTCAGTTAATCTACTGTCACTTCTTAAAGGGTTTCTCCATACGTTTTCATCTGGGATAGCAGACGAGTATATGTGTTTGTATTTAGGGTTTTCTTGTGGGAAAACTTTCTTTAACCAATTAATATATTCGTTGTATTGGGCATTGGTGGTTTCGCATTTGTCAATAAAAAAACCTTTTACATTTTCTGTATGAGGTTTGTTATTGCTTTCCATCATTACGTCTTGCTGAATTTGACCCATAACAAAAGATCCACCTTCTACATATGCCATAGATTTAGGAGCTTTAGTTTTGTCTGAATTCGAAAGACTTACCAAACCATCATTTTCAGGATCGCTTAAGTAAAACCCTGCATTACCTTTTGTAGTGTAAGATGCAGTTTTAGAGCCAGTAACTTTTTGCGTTAATTCTTTAATTTTTTCACAACTTGTAAACACTAATGTTAAACAAGAGCTAAGAAGTAAAGGTTTTAGAATATTCTTCATAAGAATAAGGTGTCATTGTTTTGTTAACTGTGTGCAAGATATTATTTAATACTTAATTATACAATCATATTTAAAGACCAAAGCTAAATTATTATATTCGTGCAAAAATACAGCCACAATGAGGTTTATTAGCTTTTTTGCATTCTTCTTTACAACCATAAGTGTTTTTTGTCAGAAAAAAACATTCATAATAGACATGTCCTTAGTTTCTCAGAAATCAATTCAGGAGAAAGTTTTTAACGGAAATGACATCTATTTAAGAGAAAATTTTATTCCATTATTTTTTAAACAGTGGGTAAAAGAAGAGACGGGAAGTATTTCTGATTATACGATATCTAATGTGAAGGAAGAAACAATGTCATCTAGTACATTGGGAAGTGTAGAGGTAAATAAGTTGCCTAACGGACTAACATATAATTTAAGAGCGGTAAAGGAAAGTAAAAAAGAGTTTTACAGTTTTGAGCTAAGCCCACTTTATAAAAAGGAATCTGGAGAAATAGTAAAAGTTACTTCATTTGACCTTAGTTATAAAGTAACAAAACAAAAGAAAGCCTTTGTAACCTCTGGTTCTGATGATGTAGTAACGAATTCTGTTTTAAGCTCAGGGAAGTGGTATAAATTCGCTGTGGATAAAACCGGGGTTTATAAATTGAATGTCTCTTTTTTAGCATCTCTTGGAATTAATACAAGTAATTTGGATCCTCAAAAAATTAGAATTTTTGGTAATGGGGGGAATATGTTACCTGAATTGCTAAGTATTGAAAGATCACAAGATTTGGAAGAAAATGCCATTTATGTTAGCGGTAGTAATGACGGTCGTTTTACAAATAATGATTATATTTTATTTTATGCACAAGGGCCTTTAACATGGCAGTTAAATAGTAGAGAAAATATTACTCATAGACAAAATATATACTCAAACTATAGTTATTATTTTATCAATGTAGATTCTGGTGAAAATGGGAAGAGGGTTGAAAATATGGAGCCGGTTAATTTAGCGACTACTAAAGCAGTAACGACTTACACAGATTATAAATTACACGAGAAAGAGCTGACCAATTATATAAGAACAGGACGTAAGTGGTATGGTGAAGATTTTTCTGTTGAAAGTGTAAGGACTTTTGACTTTGATTTTAAAAATATAGATATTTCTACTCCTGTTATTTCAAATGTTAATTTTAGCGCGAGTTCTACAGGTGTTACCAACTATAGTCTAGTGTATGATAATCAGGACGGTGTTGATGGAACGAATGTTGAGTTGTTCAAAAATCAAATATCTAAAATAAGCTCAGATTTTGTATTCAGAGAAAGAAATGGAATCAAATCCTTTAACACTGAAAGAAATAATGATTTAAGATTTCATTTAAATTGGGATAATAGTGGTGATTTATCAGCAAAAGGTTATCTAGATTATATTAGAGTGGTTGCCGATTGTTTTTTAATTGCAGATACACGTCAATTTGGATTTGTAAATTTTGATTCTAATACTACAGGAGAAGTTTTAGAGTACAAAATTCAGAACAAGAGTAATATTGATTTTGTTTGGGATGTAACAGATTTTAAAAATCCAAAGAGTTTAAATGACATAAATCTAAGTGATTCTGATTTTAGTTTTAAGGAAATAACAGATGGTGTACTTCAAAAATATCATTTGGTTAAAGAATCAGATGCTTTAGAACCAATAAATTTAGGGGCAGAGACTGTTGTAGAAAATCAGAATTTACATGCTCTTAAAGATGTTCAGTATTTAATTGTAACGCAAGCAAGTTTTATTTCTCAGGCAGAACGTTTGGCAAATTATCATAGAGAGAATACTAAAATAGACGGAGAACCTATCAATGTAAAGGTGGTCGATTTGGCTAAAATATATCTAGAGTTTGGATCTGGAAGCCCAGACATAACGGCAATTAGAGATTTTGCTAAATTTTTGTACGATACTGGAAGTACAGATGCTAAGAGGTTAAAATATCTTTGTTTATTTGGAGATGCTTCTTTTGATTATAAGGGGATTACCTACAGAGATGGAAATATTGTACCTGTATACCTCTCTAATAAGAGTAATAATTTAATTACATCTTACAACTCAGATGACTATTATGCTTTTTTAGATGAGACCGACGATGTAGTAGACAATCAAGAACTGTCTCTGTCTGGAAGAATGGAAATTACAACAGGTAGAATTCCTGTTAGAACTCCTACTGTTGCTAAGCAATATGTAGATAAATTGTTAAACTATTATTCTTCAAATTCTTTTGGGAAATGGAAAACGAGAATTACATTTTTTGGAGATGATGGTCAATATGGAGAGCATCAATCTTTGATAAGATATTTAGAGGAGTCTGCATTAAAAATAGAGGTAAATAATAAAAATGTTAACCTTTCAAAATTATACACTGATGCTTTTAAAGAGGATATTACTTCTGGAGGTGGAGCTTATCCTGATTTGGTTAAAAGATTTGAAGAAGCATTTAATAATGGTTCTGGTGTTATAAATTATTTTGGACATGGTGGTACATCTTCTTTAGGAGAAGAAAATTTTTTAGATCTTCAAACAATTAGAAGTTATAGGAATTTAAATAATCTTCCAATTTTTATAACAGTAACTTGTGATTTTTCTAGGTTTGATGATCCTTCGTTTTTATCTGCAGGTGAAGAATTGATAGAAAGTAAGTTTGGAGGAGCTGTTTCTATGATAACAACTACTAGAAGGGTGTTTATTTTATCGGGTAGAACAATTAATAATAAGTTGGCCGATTTTATGTATGAGTTTGATGGAAATCAAAGAACAGTAGCCGAGGCTCTAAAAGATGTGAAAAACGATATTTCAACAGAGGGAGAGTTGTTTGTTTACTTTTTTGGGGATCCATTAATGAAATTACCTGTGCCAGAAGATGGTATAGAGATAGAAAATGTATTTAAAATAACCAAAAATGAAGAAACCGAAGAAGACATACTAACCCGAGTTACCGAGTTAAATGGATTGTCTAAGATTAGGGTAACTGGTAAAATAGTAGAAAAAGATAGTGTCTTGATTGATGGTAAATATGTAAGGCCCGTTTTAAGTGATTTTAATGGAAACTTATCGGTGACTTTGTTTGATAAAGAAATTGAAAGAACCACTTTGTTAAATGAAGTTGTTGCAAGTGGAGGAACGGTAAGAGAAAGTGATAAAGTGAAATTTAAATCTTTAGAAAATAAAGTTTTTGTTGGAGATGCTACCGTAGACAACGGACTGTTTACTTTTGATTTTATTTTGCCTAAAGATGTAAATCCTATTTCTGGTAACGCAAAATTTAGTTTTTATGCATCTTCAAAAAATAGAGAAAAAGCGGGAAGTAATTTTGATTATAAAGTTGGAGGTTTAGATGCTGATGCAAAAGAGGATAACACACCACCTGTTATAAATCTATTTATGGATAATGAATCTTTTGTTGACGGAGGTGGAACAGGTATTACACCTACACTAATCGCAAAAGTAGAAGATGAGAGTGGTATTAATACCTCGCTAAACTCTTTTGGACACACAATCTCGTTGGTAATTGATGGTGATTTAACCAATCCAATTACATTAAATGAATACTATCAGACTGAAAAAGATGATTTTACCAAGGGGATCATCACCTACGAAATGCCTGCACTTCCAGAAGGAGATCATACAATTACATTAAAAGTTTGGGATTCACACAACAATTCATCCATTCAAACGTTAAACTTCTTTGTACAGGCAGATTTAAAGTTTAAAATAGATAAAGTTTTAAATTATCCAAACCCTTTTATCAATCATACTGAGTTCTGGTTTGAGAACAATAGAAAAAATGAACCCTTAGAGATTAAAGTACAAGTATATACTTTGTCTGGTAAGTTGGTAAGAACTTTAAGAGGAGCAAGTTTAAATACGAGTCAGATTATAAAGGCCGTAACTTGGGATGGTAGAGATGATTACGGAAATAAATTAGGTAAGGGCGTTTATCTGTATAAAGTGGTTGTTAAAGAAATTATTTCAGGGCAATCCGATGAAAAGATTGAAAAATTAGTATTATTGTAAGAACTTATAAACTGACGAAACTAAAAAATATGAATTTACGAATAAAACTGCTTCTTGGGGTTGCGACTATTTGCTCGCAATTACAAGCTCAAGACAACGCAATAACAACCGTAGCTCCTTTTTTAAATATTGTAACGGATGCAAGGTCTGCGGCAATGGGAGATGTTGGTGTGGCTACTACGGCCGATGGAAACTCAATATTTCACAATGGTGCTAAAATGGTGTTTCATAAGAGCGAAGGTAGTTTGGCAATTAACTACACGCCATGGCTTAGACAATTAACAGATGATATATATATCGCAAATGTTACTTACCAACAAAGAATAGACGAGAGAAGTGCATTTGGAGGTGGAATTAGATACTTTGACTATGGAACCATAGAAGTGACTCAGGAAGGTGCTACTACAGCAACCGAAGCACAGCCATTTGAGTTTGCAATTGATGCTGCATATGCATTAAAGTTAAGCGATAATTATTCTATGTCTGTAGCTTTAAGATACACTAGGTCTGATTTAAGTATTACAGGTACAACCTTAACAGATATTGAGCCAACAAATGGATTTGGAGTAGACATTTCGGGATATTATCAATCTGATGAAATGGCATTTGACGAATTTAATGGTATTATACGTGGAGGTTTTGCAATTACAAACTTAGGACCCAAAGTTGAAACTTTTAACAGAGAAGAGTTCTTGCCAACGAATTTAAAATTAGGAGGAGGTTTCGATTTTATTTTTGATGATTACAATCAGGTAGGGGTAACTTTAGAGTTTACAAAGTTATTGGTGCCGTCTGTTAATGGAGAAGATGAGAACTTTATTTCTGGAGCATTAAAGTCTTTTGGAGATTCGGATAATGAATTACAAGAAGTTACGATAGGATTGGGAGCTGAATATTTATACAATGAATCTTTTGCTTTTAGAGCAGGTTACTTTAAAGAACACCAGGATAGAGGAAATAGAAACTTTATAACATTTGGAGCCGGATTTAAAGCAAGTTCTTTTACAGTTGACTTATCATACCTGTTAAGTAACTCAGTAGTGAATAATCCTCTAGATAGAACATTAAGATTCTCTCTAGCTTGGGATTTTGGTGATACTTTTGAGTTTTAATAGTAAAATATAACTACATTTGAAGCGGTGTTTTAACACCGCTTTTTTTATATTTAATATCTATGTACAAAAATATTTTAATAACGGGAACTGGGAGTGCTATTCCAAATGTAATCGTTAATAACAAGGACTTTGGGGAACACGTATTTTATAATGAAGATGGAACTTTGTTTGAAAAAGAAAATATTGAAATCATTGAAAAGTTTCAGGCGATAACGGGTATAGAAGAGAGAAGGTACGCAGATAAAACCATCAATACATCAGATTTAGCAGCAATTGCCGCTGAAAAAGCAATTAAAAGTGCTGGTATTGATAAAGAAGAGTTAGATCTAATTATTGTTGCACATAACTTTGGAGATGTAAAACATGGAAGCATACAAGGAGATTTACTTCCAAGCTTAGCTACCAGAGTTAAAAACATTCTTAATATAGAAAAGCCAGGTTGTATTGCTTACGATATTTTATTCGGGTGTCCGGGTTGGGTACAAGGTATTATACAAGCAAATCAAGCTATAAAAGCGGGAGATGCAAAAAAAGCCTTGGTTATTGGAGCAGAGACTTTGTCTAGAGTAGTAGATAAACATGATAGAGATAGTATGATTTTTGCAGATGGTGCAGGTGCTACTATTTTAGAATTAGTTGAAGAGGAGAAAGAAAGAGGGATTTTAAGCACAGCTGCCCAAACATATGCATTAGAGGAAGCAGAGTATTTATATTCGGGTCCATCTTACAAGAAAGAAAATGATCAAGATGTAAATTACATTAAAATGCTAGGGCGTAAAATTTATGAATTTGCATTGACCAAAGTTCCGGCTGCTATTAAAATAGCAATGGATAAAAGAGGCTTGGAAATTGATGATGTATCTAAGGTTTTTCTACACCAAGCCAATGAGAAAATGGATGAGGCAATCGTAAAAAGGTTGTATCGCTTGTTTAGAAAGCCAGTAAAAGAAAATGTAATGCCTATGTCTATTCAAAAGCTAGGGAACAATTCTGTAGCAACAGTTCCCATCTTGTATGATATGGTATTAAAAAATCAGTTAGAACATCATTCGGTTGCCAAAGATGATATAGTCATATTTGCGTCTGTAGGAGCAGGGATGAATATAAACGCTGTTACTTATAAACTTTAAGCATCTACTTTTAATCTAGGATTGGCCGTAATCGACGGGTCGTCGGTTAGGCCTAATCTATATTTATGATACGCTGTAATGGCAATCATTGCAGCATTATCAGTTGTATATTCAAACTTAGGAATATAACTTTTCCAGCCAAAGTGTTTTTGAGCATCGGTTAAACGTTTACGTATTTCAGAGTTTGCAGAAACCCCACCAGCAATCGCTACTTGCTTTATTCCTGTTTCGCTAACGGCTTTCTTAATTTTATCCATTAAAATTTCAGCAATTGTATTCTGAACACTCGCACAGATGTCCGCTAAGTTTTCTTCAATAAAGTGTGGATTGTTCTTAACTTCTTTTTGAATAAAATATAGTATTCCGGTTTTTAAGCCGCTAAAACTAAAATGATGATCTTTTACTCTTGGTTTAGAAAACTTAAATGTAGGAGTTCCTTCTTTGGCATATTTATCAATAAGTGGTCCTCCAGGGTAAGGTAGCCCTAAAATTTTAGCAGTTTTATCATAAGCTTCACCAACAGCATCGTCTATGGTTTCTCCCAATACTTCCATGTTTAAATAATCGTTTATTTTAACAATTTGAGTGTGACCACCGCTAATGGTTAAACACAGAAAAGGGAATGTTGGTTTTTGTTCGTTGGCATCGTCAATAAAATGAGCTAAAATATGAGCCTGCATGTGGTTTATGGCTAATAAAGGAATGTTTAAACCTAAAGCCATAGATTTCGCAAAAGAAGCTCCAACCAATAAAGAACCCATTAGCCCTGGACCTTGAGTAAAAGCAATAGCACTTAATTGCTCCTTTGTGATATTTGCTTTTTTTAAAGCAATGTCTACTACAGGCACAATGTTTTGTTGGTGGGCTCTAGAAGCAAGTTCGGGAACAACACCTCCGTATTTAGCATGTATTTCTTGATTGGCTACAATATTAGAAAGTATTTCTTCGTTACATATTACAGCAGCACTTGTGTCATCACAAGAAGATTCAATAGCTAAGATATAGGTCTTTTCGGGCATAGTTACGGTAGTTTTCACTAATTTAGTGCGCACAAATTTAGGCTTTATAAAAACAATAAGAAAAATACTAGTTAGATTTTTAATAGCAACTGTTATGTTGTTGTTATTGCTGCTTTTTGCGTTGCAATTTGGTAAAACACAATTGTTTATAGCAGAGCGTATTTTAAACTCTTTAAATCAAAAAAACAATGTTTCTATAGAGTTAAAAGCTTTTAAAATAAGTCCAATAGGAAATTTTTATATAAAAGATGTTTTAATTAGAGACCATTGTAAGGATACTCTTATTTACGTGAACGATATAAAAGGTAGCTTAGATCACTTAAAAGGGATTCAAAACAACAAGCTGTCTTTTAGAAATGTAAAAGTAACAAATGGTTGGTTAAGAGATTGTTTGTATAAAGGGGAAGATAAAAGTAACTTAACGTTTTTTGCTAATAGTTTTAAATCTACTAAAAAGAAAAAAAAGAAACCATTTCAATTAGAGTTCGATAATTTAAAACTAACCAATTTAAGGTATTTCAATATTCGAAAAGAAAAGCCAGTTGTCGATTTTAATCATATTTCTGGAGTTGTGCATAGGTTATCTATTAAAGGAGCAGATGTTAGTGTAGCAACAGATTCTTTAAGTCTTAAAGATATATATGGTATAGAGTACAAAAAGCTATCTACAGATTTTACTTATACATTCTCTAAAATGTGTTTTAATAACACGCATTTGATTACTCCTAAATCGGAAATTTTTTGCGATGTTGTTTTTAAAGCAAACAATAAAAGTTACGCACATTTTGTAGATAATGTAAATCTTTCTGGAAAAGTATATCAAAGTAAGGTTAGTTTAGAGGATGTTAAAAAAATATATCCTTACATAGAGGGGAAACAGGTGCTTAATTTAACATCCAATGTATCTGGAACTTTAAATCATTTAAAACTTAATAAAACAGAAATAATAGCGAAGGATCATTCCGCATATTTTGTAGGAGATTTTATCGTGAAAAATAGCATTCATAAAAGAGAAGAGTTTTGGTTTCAAGCTAAAAACGCAAGTATAGAGACTCATACAAATAAATTGAAAAGTTTTGTGCCTACTTTATATTACAATGCACTGCCTAATAATTTTTATGGTTTAAGTCAGGTGAATTATATAGGAGATCTTTTTGTGTCTAGAGAAAAATTAGTGCTAGCAGGAGAAGCAATCACAAACTTAGGAAGCATTAATGTAAATGGTTTTATAAAAGAAATTAATACTCCTAAAAAGGAACTAGAATTTGAAATCTTAAAAGGTTTTATACCTGATAACCCCGTTGTTAAAGAGTTGAAAAAAATAGCCTTTAAAGGAAAAGTAAAAGGGACTATTGAGGATAAAAAACTAGATTTAACTACAAAGTTTGATTTTAAAGAAATTAACTACAAGAAAAACAAAATAAAAAATTCAGTTCTAGAATTAAACTTTAAAGATAATGAGCTGTTGTCTCGTTTAAAAGTAAACGATTCGTTATTGTCTTTGGTGGCTGATATTAATTATAAAAAGAAAAGGAATAACAAGGAGTTTGATTTAGATTTTAAAATAAAGAAAGCTAGAATATCAAAGCTTTTTCCAGAGTATGTCTCATTTCAAAAAAATATTATTGCCGATGGTAAGTTGTCTCTACAAAAAACGAATGATAGTCTTGTTTCTATTGGGGCATTAAAGAAATTAAGAATAGATACAGAATCTGAATCTTTAAAATTAAATGATGTAGATTTATTTTTATTCGCTAAAGAAAAAGAAAAGAAGATTAAGTTAAACTCAAAGGACTTGCTAAGTCTAGAAGTAAATGGAGACTTTGAATTTGAAGATTTAGAAAAATTAGTAGTAAATGCACTCTATAAATTTATTCCTAGTTCCAAATCTAGAACAGAAGTAAAACAACAAACGCTAAATTTCGATTTAAAAGTATCGCCTAAACTTGCCAAATCTTTTACCAATAAGATAGAGCTAAAAGATTACTTAAGTGTATCTGGTGTGTTAGACAGTAACGGTGATAAAGGAATTATTAAAGCCGTTTTACCTGCGTTCTCGTCTAAAGATATGCAAGTTGATAGTCTTAAAGTGGTGCTAGATAACTCTAACCAATGGCTAAATTCTAATATTTCTATAGATAAGTTTAGGTTTAAAAAACAACAGTACGAAAACCTATCGTTACTTGGTAAAAAAGTAAATGACACCCTTTTTGTAAGGTCAAATTTTAATTCAGATAAAATAGAGAATAGAGCTATATTCTATCTAACCGCAGAAAAGAATGCCGTCTATTTAGGAATAGAAAATGTTTACCTTAAATACTTAAATTCTATATGGACGAATAAAGCAAAAAGTAAGAACAAAGTATATTACAATTACAAGAATAAGGAATGGTATTTTTATGGGCTTTCTTTTGCCAATAGAGACCAAGAATTCGATTTTGACGGAAGTATTAAAAAGGATAAATCGAAAAATCTTAGGTTAACGCTAAAAAACGTTCATTTAGAGGAGGTATTACCAGGTGTAGATAGTCTAAAAATAGGAGGACAGGCCAGCGGTAAGGTATTCTTTAATGAAAAAAACAATTTGTTAAGACCTAATGGAGATTTGTTCGTTAAGAATTTAAAAATTAATGGTATCGGTTATGGTAATCTAGCTACAAGCTTAAAGCCTAATAAAAAGAAATTAGGCTATAATGTGAATTTTAGAATTGTAAAAGATGATATTCAGAATATAAATGCCAAGGGTTCGTTTCTTTTGAACAAAGAAAATTTTCTAGCTTCAACCATTAAGTTAAATGTATTGTTAAAAGATTTACAGCTAAAGTCTCTAGGTCCATTGGGAAGAAATGTTCTTTCCAGCATTAGAGGTAAAGCAGCTGGAGAGTTTTTAGTTACAGGAAGATTAGATGATTTTAATACCAATGGTGAAATTAATTTAAAAAACGCAGGTTTAAAATTTCCCTATTTAAATACAGACTACAATTTTGTAGGTAACACTAAAGTTGTGTTAAAGGGGAAGAAGTTTCTATTTGGTAATGTAGATTTAGAAGATAAGATCTTTAAAACAAAAGGAACATTAACAGGAGAAATTAATTACGACAAGTATAATAATTGGAAGTTAAACCTAAATGTAAACGCAGAAAATTTAGTTGCTCTAAATACAAAACAAGAAGAAACATCTAAGTATTATGGTACAGCTTTTATCAAAGGAAATGCCACTATTATAGGTCCTACTTCTAATTTGGCAATAAATGTAACTGGAACTACATTACCGCAAACAACTTTTGTTTTGCCAATTAGCGATGTTAAAGAGACCGAAAACAATAAGTTTATATTCTATAAAGAAATCTACGACGATCAAGAAGGAGAGGAGTTTGATGAAGCTGAGGTTGTAACAGAAAGTGGGGTGAGTGTAAATTTAGATTTAGAAGTTACAAAAGATGCGTTTGCAGAAGTAGTAATAGATCAAACTACAGGGAGTTCTTTACAAGCAAGGGCAGATGGTAGACTAAATATAAGTATTGATAAGTTCTATAATATTTCTATGTATGGAGATTTGGAGGTGGATGAAGGTATGTACATCTATAAATATGGTGGAATTGTTAACAAGCCGTTTGTTGTAAACCAAGGAGGAACGGTTTCTTGGGATGGAGATCCTTATAAAGCAGAGTTAGACATAGTAGCTGTACATAGCGTAAAAGCAAATCCTAAAGTTTTGTTAGAGAATTTGTCTGTTAACAGAAAGATAGATGTAGATTTAATAACCAAAGTTACGGGAGAGTTGTTCGATTCTTCTCAGGAGTTTTTTGTAGAAATTCCTAATGCAAGTTCTACTGTTAAATCAGAGTTAGATTTTATAATGAACAGCGATGAAAACTCCAAAATGCGACAGTTTTTTTCTCTTTTGGTGACAAAATCTTTTTACGATGAGAATTCAGTAGGAAATACATCTTCAGTTCTTTCAAGTACAACCTCGGATATTATATCGAATGCTATTACTCAGATTTTTAACAATGACGATAGTAAGTTACAGGTCAATATAGGGTACACAGCCGGACAATCAACCGATATAGATAATTTAGAAGTAGACAATCAGCTAGATATAGGTGTTGCTACAGAGATTAATGATAGAATATTAATTAATGGAAAATTAGGAGTGCCTGTTGGAGCCAAAACACAATCTGCCGTAATTGGGGAAGTAAAAGTTGAGTTTTTAATAAATAAAGACGGTACACTAAGGTCTTCTGTGTTTAATAGACAAAATGAGATTCAATATTCACAAGACGATCAAGGTTATACGCAGGGGATAGGATTAAATTATCAAATAGATTTTAACAACCTAAGAGAAATGTTAAAAAAAATTGGATTGATTGATGAGAAGAAAAAGAAAAAAACAAAAGAAAAGAAAGCTGCGACTACAAACGAACGAAATTCAAGATAATTTAATATTGGTTTTTTCCATTTTCCTATAAATAGACTACTTTTAACCAGAAATTAAAAATAAACTGATTTATGGAAAAATTTACTTTGGTAGTATTAGCTGCAGGAATGGGGAGTAGATATGGAGGATTAAAACAAATGGATACCATGTCTAAAGAAGGAGATACAATTATTGATTTCTCTTTGTATGATGCAATAGAAGCAGGTTTTAAAAAAGTAGTATTTGTAGTAAGAAACGAATTTATAGATCAATTTAAAGCACAGTTCGATCACAAGCTAGAAGGAAAGATAGAGGTGGCTTATGTTTGTCAGGAATTAGATAAAGTTCCTTCAGGATTTCCAGTAGATCCAGAAAGAAAAAAACCATGGGGAACAGGACATGCTGTATTGGTTGCAAAAGAAGTAATAGACGAAAACTTTATTGTAATAAACGGAGATGATTTTTACAGTAGAGAAGCTTTTCAAGCAATTATTGGTGAACTAGCAAAATTAGATAAGAATTCATACAATATGTGTATGGTTGGATTTAATTTAGGGAAAACAATTTCTGAAAATGGGTATGTTTCTAGAGGGCAATGTTTTGTAAACGAAAGTAACGAGTTGACCGATATTATAGAAAGAACACATATAGAAAGAATTGACGGAACTATTTATAGAAAAGACGATGCTGGTGAATTATTAGCGATGGAAGAAGATACGACTGTTTCTATGAACTTTTGGGGATTTACGCCTAAGTTTTTAGAACAGTTAGAAAGTGATTTTGTAGGTTTTATGAAAGAAAGATCGGAAGAGTTAAAGAGCGAGTTCTTTATGCCAACTGTTGTGAATAATATTATTCAAGAAGGCAAAGGAGCTGTTAAAGTTTTAAAATCCGATGCAAAATGGTACGGAGTTACTTATGCAGAAGACAAACCTGTAGTAACGAATGCAATTGGTAGGTTAAAAGAAAATAAAGTATATCCAAAAGACTTATGGGCTTTAGAAACAGAGGGTTCAACATTTTAAAATAAGCGCTCGTTGTATAGGAATTTACTGAGTTTTAAAATACGAAATCAGTCTATATCGTTTTCGTATTTTAAAACTCAGTTATGTTTATCAACCTTTATTAATTACTAATTTTATTCCACATTAAATTATGAGTATGAGTGCAAAAATAACCAAGTTAGCTGTAATGACTTCTGGAGGAGATTCTCCGGGAATGAACGCAGCAGTAAGAGCTGTTGTTAGAGCTTCAATATATAACAATATCGAATGTATGGGGATCTTAAGAGGTTACCAAGGTTTGATAGAGAATGACTTAATTCCTTTAGATTCAAGAAGTGTAAGAAATACGATTAGTAGAGGAGGAACTTTTTTACAGTCGGCAAGATCAACAGATTTTAGAACTCCAGAGGGAAGAGCCAAAGCATATGAAAATTTTAAAGGAAATGATTTAGATGCATTAGTAGTAATTGGAGGAGATGGTTCTTTTACCGGAGCTATGATCTTTAACAAGGAATATAATATTCCTGTAATTGGAATTCCAGGAACTATTGATAATGATATCTATGGAACACAATATACTTTAGGATACGATACTGCTTTAAATACTGTGGTAGAAGCAATTGATAAAATTAGAGATACAGCATCATCACATAACCGTTTATTCTTTGTAGAAGTAATGGGTAGAGATGCAGGATTTATTGCTTTAAATGCGGGTATTGGTGCTGGAGCTGAAGAGATCTTAATTCCTGAAGAAAACTTAGGAATTGAAAGAATGGTTGAATCTTTAAACAAATCTAAAGCTGCAGGAAAAACTTCGAGTATTGTTGTAGTTGCAGAAGGAGATAAAACAGGTAAGAGTGTATTTGAATTAGCAGATTATGTTGAAGAGAATATGCCAGAATACGATGTGCGTGTATCTGTGTTAGGACATATGCAAAGAGGAGGTACTCCTTCTTGTTTTGACAGAGTGTTAGCAGGTCGTTTAGGAGTAAAAGCTGTAGATTTATTGTTAGAAGGTAAGTCTAACCTAATGGTAGGAATTAATAACAATGTTATTACAGAGACAGATTTAGAAAAAGCAGTTAAGTTACATCACGATATCAATAGTAACTTATTAAGAGTGGCTGATATCTTAAGTACTTAATTTATAGAATTGAACAAATAAAAAATAAATATTATATAATAATTAATTATCATGGTAAAAATCGGAATTAACGGATTTGGTAGAATTGGTAGATTGGCTTTTAGAGCTGCTGCTAAAAGAGAGAATGTACAAGTTGTAGGTATCAACGATTTATTAGACGTTGACTATTTAGCTTACATGTTAAAATATGACTCAGTACACGGTGAGTACGACGGAACTATTGAAGTTGTTGACGGAAAGTTAGTTGTTGATGGAAACGAAATTAGAGTTACTGCTGAGCGTAACCCAGCTGATTTAAAGTGGGGTGATATTGAAGCTGAGTACGTAATTGAGTCTACTGGTTTCTTCTTAACTAAAGAAGCTGCAAAAGGACACATAGAAGCTGGAGCTAAGAGAGTTGTAATGTCTGCTCCATCTAAAGATGATACTCCAATGTTTGTAATGGGTGTTAACCACACTGAGTACACTGCAGATATGGAATTTATGTCTAACGCTTCTTGTACTACTAACTGTTTATCTCCTATCGCTAAAGTATTAAACGATAACTGGGGAATTACAGAAGGATTAATGACTACTGTACACGCTACTACAGCTACACAAAAAACTGTAGATGGACCATCTGCTAAGGACTGGAGAGGTGGACGTGCTGCAATTCACAACATCATTCCTTCTTCTACTGGAGCTGCTAAAGCTGTAGGAAAAGTAATTCCTGAATTAAACGGAAAATTAACTGGTATGGCATTCCGTGTTCCTACTATGGACGTTTCTGTTGTTGATTTAACAGTAAAATTAGAGAAGCCTGCTACTTACGAAGAAATTTGTGCTAAAATGAAAGCTGAGTCTGAAGGATCTTTAGCTGGAGTTTTAGGATACACTGAAGAAATGGTTGTATCTCAAGATTTCGTAGGAGATGTTAGAACTTCTGTATTTGATGCTAAAGCTGGTATCGCTTTAACTGATAACTTTGTAAAAGTTGTTTCTTGGTACGATAACGAAGCTGGATACTCTAACAAAGTAATTGACTTAATTGAGTATACTTCTACTGTAAAGTAATTTAAAGTATATTTTATTACATATTAAAACACCCCTCTTGTAGGGGTGTTTTTTGTTTTATACCAGTTACAAAAAGTGAATTTTGGAATAATTTATTGCCATAAAATATTCTATATTTAACACACTAATTTTTAGATAAAATGGAAATAGCAATTATAGCACACGATGGAAAAAAAGCTGATATGGTTCAGTTTTTAATGGAGCATAAAGAATTACTTAGAGACAAAGGAATTCAATTAATTTCTACGGGTACTACAGGTACCAAAGTAGAGGCTGCCAATCTACAAGTACATAAATATTTATCAGGGCCTTTAGGAGGTGATGCGCAGATTGCTGCAAGAGTTGCTGAAGGAAAAACGGGTATGGTTATTTTCTTTAGAGATCCGTTAGAAAAACATCCGCACGAACCAGATATTTTTATGTTGATGCGTTTGTGTGACGTATACAATGTTCCTTTAGCTACTAATCCTGCTACAGCAACTCTATTGATTCATTCAATTTAAATTTTAAAAAGCTTCTTCTTAAGTTAATGAAGAGGTTTTTTTCTTTTATTAGGGATGTTCTTCTACTAAAGAGCTAGTTTTTTGACAAAAATCGTAGCTTAGTAGATAGTAAATCAAGAATAATAACCATGAAAAAGAATCAAATCTACTTAACATTATTTTTAGTATTTTTCTTGAGTCTTATTTTTATAGAAGACTCGTTTGCAGGTCCAGGAGGTACTATTACTAAAGCTTTGTTTAAAACTTGGTGGGGTAAATTGTTAATGTTGGCTTTAACAATTTTGATAGCTCCTGTAATTATATACCACTATATAGTCCAGACCATAAAAGTTAAAAAAACGAAGAAGGCGTTAATTGCGCTAGGTACTAAGAACAAGGATTTTTCTTGGTTAAATATGGAGAAGAATATTAAGAATATTTTCACACGGACCTATGAGGCTTGGAGTAATGGAGATATGGCTGAGGTTCAAAATTATGTAAATCATTGGTATTGGAAAAATCAACAGATGGTGGTTTTAGATAAGTGGGAAAAGCAGAACTTAAAAAACATCTGTAACCTAGATAAAGTTAAGAGCATTAAACCTTTATATGTGGAGATTTCTGAAGAAGAGAAGCTAGAAGGTTCTAAAGTGGCTATTTTAGTTTCTGCATCTATAGAAGATTATTTAATAGATAAAGCTACTGGAAAAGCAGTGGAAGGAGGAAAAGGATATATAGACGAAGAGCATATCTGGATCTTTGAATACGATAACGGAAAGTGGTTGTTAGATAATATAGCATCGGAGGATTATACATTTACCTATATTAAAATGGAAAATATTATACCAGAATATTTGATTAAACCTTAATATTTAGTAAAAGAATTATAGTATAAGAAAGGAGTAAAATTATTATTTTACTCCTTTTTCTTTTTTCCAAACAACCATTTAAAGAAGTTTCTTTTTTTCTTTTTAGCTTTCTCTTCTTTCTTTGCTTTTTTCTCTTTTTTGTCAAAAACATCTAGAATTTTTTCAACGGTGTTTTCTTCTCTAAAAAACTCACAATCACAATTTTTTACTGTTTCTAGTCCAAAAGAAAAGTTAGAGCTTAGTTGTTGGTTGGTAGTACTTGTATAGTTTTTGGAAACTATATGCCCCACAATTGGTAAAGCTGCTACCGATCCTCCTCCAATAGAGCGTGGCAAATTAATACTAGGGTATTTACATCCTACCCATGTTCCAATAACAAGGTTTTTATTAAAGCCAATAAACCAAGAGTCACTATAATCTTGAGAGGTTCCTGTTTTTCCAGCCCATTCTCCCTTGGCTCCATACTTAGCTTTTAAACTTTTAGCTGTACCATTCTCAACAACATTTTTAAGCAAATATTGCATGGTTTCTAGTGTGTTAGATTTCAGCTCTAATTTTTTATACCTGTTTGGTTTGTGTTGGTAAATTGTTTTACCAGATGCGGTTTTAATACTTTTAATATAATAGGGTACAACTTTGTGTTTTTTATTGGAAAAGGGTACATAACTGTTGACAAGGTTTTCTAAAGAATAAGTGCTTGTACCCAAGGCAACCGTTGGATTTTTTTCAATATTTTTTTCTAGTCCCAGTGTGGTTGCCGTTTTTTGTAAGTTGGCATTTCCTACTTTAAAGTAAGTAACCACAGTTGGTATGTTAGCGCTCTTTGCCAAAGCTCCTTTCATACTAAAATACCCTCCATTAGAGTGGTCGTAGTTTTTTGGAGTCCAATTGTCGTAATTGGTGTAGATTTTTTCTTCGTTGTTAATCCAGTCACAAGGTTTTTCCCCCTGCTCCAAAGCAGCAGTATATACAATAGGTTTAAAGGTAGATGCTGCTTGCCTTTCGCTCTTAATTAAGTTGTATGGAAGGTGTTCATAGTTGTTTCCTCCAACATATATTTTTACTGCTCCAGTATTGCTATCAATACCATACACACCGCAGTGTAGCATTTTTAGATAGTGCTCTATAGAGTCTTTTGGAGCGTAATTGTAGCTTTTGTTATTCCAATTAAAAACTGAAGTTTTTTTTCTTTGTGTAAATTGTTCTTGAATTTCTGACTTTTTTCTGTTTGCCTTAACAAGAGCTTTGTAGGTGTTAGATTGTTGCCACTCTTTGTTTACAATTTTTTGAACGGTAGTACGATTTTTAATTTGACTCCAGTGGATATCCATTTTTTTTTGAAGTCTCTTTAAATGCTCTTTTCTAGCAGTTAATGCTTGATTTTGTAATTCAGAAACAAGCGTGGTTTCTATCATCAAACCGTCTGTTTTAATATTCCAGTTTGTTCCATCAGGTTTTTGGATGTTTTCTAAAATAGCATCTGCTTTTTTACGAACGATACTTAGATAGTAACCATTAGGGTTTTCTAGTTGTAAATTGGTGTAATTGGTATTGATGGGCTTATTGGCTATTTTTTTATAAGTAAGATCAGAAATAAAGCCAGCTTTCATCATTTGTTTCAACACTACATTTCTTCTTCTAAATGCATGGTCTGGATGTCTTTTTGGGTTGTAGTAAGAGTTTGCTTTCAAAATACCTACTAATATGGCTGCTTGTTCTAAGTTTAAGTCTTGTGTATGCTTAGAAAAAAAACGTTGAGATGCAGATTCAATTCCATAAACTCTCTCTCCAAAAGGCACTGTATTAAAGTAAAGAGCTAAAATTTCTTCCTTACTATATAAACTTTCAAGCCTGTACGCCAATATTGCTTCTTTGGTTTTGTTTACAGGCATGGTTAAAAAAGAATAACTCTTTCTGTGGTATAAATTTTTAGCAAGTTGTTGAGATAGAGTACTTCCACCACCAGCAGAGTTGTTTCTTAGAATGATACTTTTAATCAATACTCTAAGTAAGGCTATTTTATCGATTCCTTTATGTTCATAAAAACGAACATCTTCTGTAGCGATTAAAGCATTAATTAAATTTTTTGGCAGCTTTTTATAAGGAACATTGGTTCTGTTGGTATAGTATATTTTACCAATTATTTCTTTATCACTACTATAGACAATGCTTGCTTGAGATTGCTTTATATTTTGCAATTCTTGGTTGTTGGGTATTGGCCCAAAGATTCCTATGTAAACACTTCCTATAAAGAAAAGCAGTAAAGCTGTAATTGCTATTCCCAATCGAATAAAAAATACAAGAATCTTTTTCCCCATAGAATTTAGATGTGTGCAATTACAGAAATTTCTACATTCACCCCCTTTGGTAGTTTAGATACTTCTACACATTCCCTAGCAGGAGCTGTGTCTTCGTTAAAATAACTAGCATACACTTTGTTAATGGCTGCAAAATTGTCCATATCGCTAATAAATATAGAGGCCTTTAAAACATGTTCAAAGGTAGCACCAGCTTCTGTTAAAATGGCATGAATATTTTTCATTACACGATGTGTTTCATCGGTAATATTTTCAGTTACAAAATCCCCAGTTGCTGGATCAATAGCTATTTGACCAGAAACATATAAAGTTCCGTTGATAGCTGTGGCTTGGTTGTAAGGTCCTACAGGAGCAGGAGCTTTAGTAGTTGTAAATATTTTTTTCATAACTAAACAGTTTCTTGTGTTGCAAATTGTTTGTCGTGTAGGTTTTTATAGTAACCATTAGGAATCTTTAACAATTCTTTGTGTTTTCCTTGTTCTACGATATTTCCTTTGTCAAGAACAATAATTTTATCTGCATTTTTAATAGTTGCCAATCGGTGAGCAATTACAATACTGGTTCTTCCCTTGGTAATTTTATCAATTGCAAACTGAATCATTTGCTCGGAATGAGAATCTATAGAAGAGGTTGCTTCGTCTAAAATTAAAATACTAGGGTTAGATACGTAAGCTCTAAGGAATGCAATTAACTGTCGTTGACCAGAGGAAAGCATAACACCACGTTCTTTTACATTGTAGTCAAAATTACCGGGTAAACTATTTATAAAGTCACTAATTCCAATTTGTTCTGCTGCGGCTTTAATTTCTTCTATGGTAATTTCGTCTTTTCTTAGACTAATGTTGTTGGCAATACTATCAGAAAATAAGAATACATCTTGTAGAACAATGGCAATTTCATTTCTTAAAAAGGTAAGATCGTATTCCTTTACATCTACATTGTCTACTAAAATAGTACCACTATCAATATCGTAAAATCTGTTTATTAAGTTAATAATGGTAGATTTACCCGCACCTGTAGCACCAACAATGGCAACAGTTTCTCCAGGAGTTACATTAAAAGATACCCCTTTTAAAACAGGTTCTTTTTTTACATAGCTAAACACTACATCTTTAAACTCAATAGCACCGCTTATTTTAGGAAGTGTATAAGTTCCTTTGCTATCTATGTGGCTATCTGTGTCCATTACTTCAAAAATACGATCTCCAGCAACCATTCCCATTTGTAGGGTATTGAATTTATCTGCAATCTGACGTAAAGGTCTAAACAACATTTCCGTCATCATTATAAAACTAATAATTTCTCCAAGGGTAGCACCTTGCGCTGTAATTAATTGTCCGGCTCCAAACCAAACCAATAAACCTACTGCTATAGAAGATAAAACTTCTGCAACTGGGAAAAAGATAGAAAAATACCAAACCGTTTTTACATGTGCACCTTTGTGTTTTTTATTGATCTCAACAAATTTTTGATATTCAATATCCTCTCTATTAAATAGCTGAACTATTTTCATTCCCGTAACTCGTTCTTGTACAAAACCATTTAGGTTGGCCACTTGGTTACGAACCTCTTGAAAGGTTGCTTTGATTGCTTTTTGGAAAATTTTGGTAGCATAAATTAAAATTGGCAGTATGGCCAATGCGATAAGTGCCAATCTCCAGTTTAAAATAAGCATGGTTATGGCTACTCCTAACATTTTAAGAATATCGTTTACAATCATAAATAATCCTTGGCTAAAGAACTGAGCAATAGTTTCCACATCAGAAACAACTCTGGTAACCATTTTACCAACAGAAGAGTTGTTAAAATAAGCCATTTTAAAAGACAAGATTCTGTTGAATAGCTGGTTTCTAATGTCTTTTATAACATTTTGCCCCAATAGGTTTGCCAAATAGATAAATAACAATTGAAATAGTACTTCGGCAATTAATATTCCTAGAATAATAACAATAATATTTAGAAACCCTTCTTGCACTTTAGTTTCGATATAGGTGTCTATTGCAATTTTTGTTAAAATGGGTCTTGCTATAGAAGCGGTAGCCAAACTAATAGAAGCAATTGCAGAAAGTATAAATAGCCATTTATAAGCCATTGCAAACTTCATGATTCTACCAAAAACGGCCAAATCGAAAATATTTCCTTTTTTGTTATTATTCATGTTTTATACTTTCAGGGTAAATTATTTCTGTTAAAAACAGCCCGTGACCTGGAACAGAAGCTCCTGCATTAGAACGATTTTTACTTTTAATTATTTCAATAATTTTTTCGGGTTCCATTTTTCCTTTTCCAACTTCTGCAAGTGTTCCAACCACAGCTCTTACCATATTCCTTAAAAATCGATCTGCAGATATATGAAAAACAAGTTGATTTCCATTTTGGACCCACTCAGCTCTTGTAATATCGCAATTATAAGTCCTTACATCGGTTTTAGATCTAGAGAAACATTGAAAATCTGTATAATCTAGCAAAAACTTTGCCGCTTTGTTCATTGCTTCCACATCTAAGTTATGGTTAATTTGCCACTCTACATCTGTAGTAAAGGGACTTTTCCCTAATAAAACTCTATATTCATAACTTCTTTTAGAGGCATCAAAGCGTGCATGTGCTTGGCTGTTAACACGAAATAGATCTTTAAATACAATGTCTTTGGGTAAAAGAGCGTTTATTTTATAGCAGTAAACAACAGGATCTAGTGCTAGATCTACATCAAAATGAACAAACATTTGAGAAGCATGTACTCCTGCATCGGTTCTACCTGCAGCAACTACTTCTATAGGTGTTCTTAAAATAATAGAAAGTGCTTTTTGTACTTCTTCTTGTACGCTAATAGCATCGGGTTGTACTTGCCATCCATGGTAATTTTTTCCTAGATAAGAAAGTTCTGCAAAGTATCTCAATAGCTTTATGTTTTGGGGTTATAAAGGTATTGAATTCCTATGGTTGTAACAAGTAGATAACTGTTAGGAAAAGCAAGTTGTTTTAAAGAAAAATAGCGATGTTTGTAAGATGAAAATACTTTTACTTTCGGATACGCACAGTCATATAGATAAAAGAATTTTAGAATATGTAAAGCAGGCTGATGAGGTTTGGCATGTTGGAGACATTGGAGACATTTCTGTAACAGACAAAATAAAAGAATTAAAACCTTTGCGAGCTGTTTATGGTAATATAGATGGGGCAGAGGCTAGAGCAGAATTTCCTTTAGATAACCGATTTATAGTAGCTGGTTTAGAGGTGTGGATGACTCATATTGGAGGCTATCCAAATAGATATAGCCCTAAAGTAAAAGAATTGATAAAAGAAAACCCACCGAAATTATTTATCAGTGGGCATTCGCATATTTTAAAAGTTCAATACGATCAAAAATTACAATTGTTGCACATGAATCCTGGTGCAGCGGGTAAACACGGTTTTCATCAAGTTAGAACCATGCTTCGTTTTGAAATTTCTAATGGAGAAATTACCAATTTAGAAGTTGTGGAACTTGGGAAACGTGTTTAATGTTTCTTAGGGTAAATTTTCTCGTATAAATCAGCATAAATTTGTAAAACAATTCTACGTTTCATTTTTAATGTTGGTGTCAAATGTCCAGCATCTATAGACCACTCATCCGGAGTCAATTCAAAACGTTTTATTTGCTCCCATTGTCCAAAATGTTCGTTGCAAAGTTTAATTTCTTGCTGAATTCTATCTTGTACTTCTTTATTTTTAATAAGGTCTTCGTTCTTTTTAATTCCTTTGATCCCTTTAATTGTACACCAATCTTTTACATAAGCAAAATTTAATTGAATAAGGGCTGCGGGCATTTTTTGTCCTTCTCCAATTACCATTACTTGTTCTATAAAACGTGATTGTTTTAATTGGTTTTCTAGTAATGTTGGTACAATGTATTTACCTCCAGAAGTTTTAAAGATTTCTTTTTTACGATCGGTTATTTTTAAAAACCCTTCGCTATCTATCTCACCAATATCTCCGGTATGAAAAAAGTCTCCAGTCATTACAGATGCTGTTTTTTCTGGATCTTTAAAATAACCTAGCATAATATTAGGCCCTTTTACCAATATTTCTCCATCCTCGGCAATTTTTACTTCCTGATGTTGCAACGGTTTTCCAACAGTTCCCATTTTAAAGGCTTTGTTTTTAATGTCGTTTACGGCAATTACAGGAGAAGTTTCGGTTAAACCATATCCTTCTAAAATTGGCATTTCTGCAGCTGCAAATACTCTAGCCAATCTTGGTTGCAAAGCAGCACTACCAGAAACCAATACTTCTAGTTTACCACCTAAAGCTTCTTTCCACTTGCTAAAGATTAATTTTCGTGCAATTTTTAACTGAAACTCATACCAAGCTCCGTTTGCACCAAAAGGTTCAAATTTTAAACCTAAATCTACAGCCCAGTAAAATAAAAACTTTTTAATTCCACTTAGCTCTCTACCTTTTGCGTAAATCTTATCGTATACTTTTTCGTACAATCTAGGTACGGCAGTCATAATTTGTGGCTGAATCTCTTTTAGATTGTCACTAATAGTATCTAAAGACTCTGCAAAATAAACTTCTATACCATTGTATTGATACAAGTATAAAATCATACGTTCGAATACATGACATACGGGTAAGAAACTTAAACTTTTACTTTTACCTTGCTCAATAGGAACTCTAGGAGTAGAGTCTACAGTGTTAGAAACAAGGTTGTTGTGGCTTAACATAACCCCTTTTGGGTTTCCTGTTGTTCCAGAAGTGTAAATTAAAGTTGCTAAGTCATTTGGCTGAATGCTTTCTTTTCTAGCTTCCAATTCAGCATCTTTATCTGATTTTTCTCCTAAAGCGACTAATTCTTTCCAGTGAGAAATACCTTCAATTTCATCAAAAGAATAAATGGCTTTTAAGTTGGTGTTTTCTTTTACCGCATTAACCTTATCTAAGATTTCCTTATCAGACACAAAGCAGTAAATTGCTTCTGAATGATTGAAAATGTATTCATAATCTTTAGAAGATATAGTAGGGTATATAGGTACATTTTGTGCACCTGTTTGTAAAACGGCTATGTCTAAAATATTCCACTCGGTTCTATTGTTGCTAGATATAACCGCAATTTTATCGTTTTTTTGAATGCCTAATTCTAATAGTCCTTTAGACACAAGGTTGTACGTATCTATATATTCTTTGGTAGAAATAGACACCCACTCTCCATTATGTTTACTTGTAAAAGCTTTCTCCAGGGGGTAGTTATTCAATTGATATATAGGAAAATCAAAGATTCTTGAAGGTTGTTGCATTTTTGTTGAATTAGTTGCAATTAATTTATGAAATTATTTTAATCTATTCAAACCGTTACTTCATTTTTAACGGACTTACTATAGAAACATCATTAAAGGCAATTACCCCACGTATAATATTAGAAATTTCGTCTTTTAACGCATTTATAATTTGAAGTTTAAGTCCGGCTTTATGATATAGCAAACTTACTTCTCTTGCGGGGTATGGATTTTGAAACTCTCTAATTAGTTTTTGATCCTCTTTTGTTAAGTCCAAAGAGTTTAAATAAGGCAATAGGGTCATTCCTAATCCTTCTTTGGTAAGTTTAATTAAAGTGTCAAAACTTCCACTTTGTATAGAGAATTTTTTAGTTTCTTTTAAAGATAAGGAACTACAAATGTTTAATACGCTTTCTTTAAAGCAGTGTCCGTCTTCCAATAGTAATAAGTCATCGGCACTTAAATCATCGGGAGTTAAACTTTTTTCATCGAACAAACGATGTCCCTGGTGTAATAATCCTACAAAAGGCTCGTAGTATATAGGCATTTCCTTTAGCATGTCTTCCTGTAAAGGAGTGGCAGCTATGGCAGCATCTAAATGTCCGTCCTTTAATTTTTGTATAATTTCCTCTGTGGTTAATTCAAAAATAACCAACTCTACCTTAGGGTATTTTTTGTTGAATGTTTTTAAGAACAAAGGAAGTAAGCTAGGCATAATAGTAGGTATAATTCCTAGTTTAAATTCTCCTCCTATATATCCTTTCTCTTGCTGAACAATATCGTTTATTCTACTGCTTTCGTTTACAATAGTTTTGGCTTGTTCTACTATTTTTTTACCTACCTCGGTAACCTCTATGGGTTTTTTGTTACGATTGAATATTTGAATCTCTAATTCCTCCTCTAATTTGTGAATTTGCATACTTAAAGTAGGCTGAGTTACAAAGCAATGTTCCGATGCTGTGGTAAAGTTTCTGTACTCTGCAACAGCCAATACGTACTTAAGTTGGGTAATGGTCATGGTCTAGTTTAGGGTAATTGAGTTTGTTTATACTAATATCAAAACTATCGA
The DNA here is from genome assembly GCF_054182685.1 of Wenyingzhuangia sp. IMCC45574. Classification (NCBI taxonomy): domain Bacteria; kingdom Pseudomonadati; phylum Bacteroidota; class Flavobacteriia; order Flavobacteriales; family Flavobacteriaceae; genus Wenyingzhuangia; species Wenyingzhuangia sp. IMCC45574. Next base: position 3,813,942 of record NZ_CM135169.1, read on the forward strand.
TTATATTTATAATAAGCAATCAACTCTTTCTATTTATTTTTGTGATAGAAAAATAAAAATCAATAAATAATAATTATGAAAACAATCGTAAAAATCAATACAGAAGAGTCTAAAGTTTTAGTAACTAAACTAAATGAATTATTAGCTAGTTTCCAAGTACATTATCAAAATTTAAGAGGAATACACTGGAACATTAAAGGAAAGAAATTCTTTGAGTTACATGTAAAATTTGAAGAGTATTATACAGACTCTCAAGAGAAAATTGATGCTGTTGCAGAAAGGATACTAACACTAGGTGGAACACCATTGCATACTTTTTCTGATTATTTGTCAGCCTCTAAGGTGGTTGTAGGAAAAGACATTTCTAAAGATGTAGTGGCAGTAGAATTGGTTGTTAATGGCTATGCAGTTCTTTTAGATATAGAAAGAGAATTACTGTCTTTAACAGATAGTTTAGATGACGAAGGTACAAATGCATTGATTAGTGAATTTGTAAGCGAGCAAGAGAAAACACTTTGGATGTTAAAGTCTTGGTTGGCTTAATTTATAACACACATTCTATTAAATGCAAACACCCCGCAATTGCGGGGTGTTTTTTTGTTTTGTTAACAAAGTCATCGAAAACTTTATCGTTAACAATATATAAAGTTTATTTACTTTTTAGGGTGTCATTATATACCCTAAGACCTGTTTTATAGCAGCTATAAAACGTGAAATGTATTGTAGCTTTGTTGTAAACTATATGTTATAAGCTAAATTTTATACAGTTTTAGCAATAAAGTTTAAAAAAATTAACAAACCAAAAATAATTTAACAAACGAAGCTAATCTGATGAAAAGAATCGTATTTACAGATTTAGACGGAACATTTATTAATCATGATAATTACTCGTTTGAGGAAGCCCAAGAAGCTATAGACACACTACTAGATAATGATATACCTTTAATATTTACCACCAGTAAAACCAAAGCAGAAGTAGAGATATTACAGAATGAAGTTGGGATTATTGAACCTTTTATAGTTGAAAATGGTGCCGCTCTTTTTATTCCACAAGGCTATCAAATGTTAGACTTTTCTTTTTTAGAAGAATTCGAGAACTATTGGGTGTATCAGTTGGGAGTGTCTTATAAAGATATTCTAACTTTTTACGATGCCAACAAAGAGCAATTTGGAATGTTAGGTTTTAGTGACATGACTTTAGACGAAGTAGCAGAATATACTGGTTTGTCTATTACAGATGCTGCACTGTCTATGGATAGAGATTTTACAGAGCCTTTTATTTTAAAGGACGAATCGAAATTAAAAAAACTAACAGATTTGGCTTTGGCCAGTGGAATTAAAATTACCAAAGGAGGTAGATTTTATCACTTAATTGGCAGTCAGCAAGATAAAGGGAAGGCGGTTGCAAAATGTGTAGCCTTGTTTAAAGATGCATACAATGAAGAGATAGAATCTATAGGTTTGGGAGATGGTCAGAATGATATTCCATTGTTAGAAAATGTTACCATACCTATTGCTATTCAAAATCATTATGGAGAATACATCAGTGTAGATAAGAAACGTTTTCAGAAATCTAGCTACAAAGGAGCTAAAGGTTGGAACGAAATGATATTAAAAAATGCATAGAGAAGAATTAGAAAAAATATACTACACAGCCTTGCATAAGGTTACTGCAAAAGCCTTGGTTAAAGACAATATTTCTATAAACGAAGGACTTCTTAACATTGCAGGTAAAGTATATAAGTTAACAGATTATACTGGGTTGTATGTTTTTGGTGTAGGAAAAGCAGCATTGGCAATGGCCAAAGAGTGCGAAACCGTGTTAGAAGATGCTATATCGGGAGGTTTTATTGTTTCGCATGAGGAAGGAACCTTGTCTTATGCCAAACACTTTACGTCTACACATCCTATTGTTTCAGATAAAAGTATAACCGCAGCAACTACTTTGTTAGAGGAGGTTAGTAACCTTAAAGAGACCGATTTGTTTATCTTTTTACTATCGGGAGGGGCTTCTGCTATGATAGAAAAGCCTATTAATGGACTAACATTAGATGATTTTACAAAAATTTCGTCTTCTTTGTTAACTTCTGGAATAGACATAAAAGCATTGAATACTGTTCGTAAATCTATCTCTGAGATAAAAGGAGGAAAGTTGGCCAATGCAATAAAAGCAAAAGGAGAAGTATTGGTGTTGAGTGATGTAATTGGAGATGATTTAAACACCATAGGTTCTGCACCCATGTATAATGGAAAATTTACACATCATTTAATAGGAAATAACACCATTGCATTAGAAGAGGCAAAGGCTTATATAAGTACCAAGGTAGCCGTGGCAGAAGTGCTTACCACTACCTTAGATTGTGCTTCTGAAGAAGCAACCACATTTATTAAAAAAGAAATAAAAAAATACGACGAAGCCTATTCTAGTTTTTGCCTACTAATTGGTGGTGAGACAACTACCATTGTAAAAGGAAAAGACGGTTATGGAGGTAGAAACCAAGAACTAGCGTTACGTTTGTTATTAGAAGATGTAGTAAGCGAAAATATTTCTATCTTAAGTGCAGGTAGCGATGGGATAGATGGAAGGTCCGAAGCTACAGGGGCTTTTGTAGATGGGGAGATTTATAATAAAATAACAACACAAGGATTAAATCCGACAGCATATTTAGAAGCAAGTGATAGCAATACGTTTTTTAAACAATTGGGCTACGACTTTGTAACAGGAATAACTGGAACCAATGTAATGGATTTTATCGTTGTATTAAAACAATAATTAATGGCAGATTTTTTTCAGAATGGGGTAATTACTACCCTTCAGAATTTAGGGGATAGAAGTTTAGAAGATTTAGAGGGTGAGCTAGAAAAATTTAGCGAAAGAAGAGGGATGGTACTTTTATTACCTGCATTGTATTCTGAATTTGAAACTCCTGCAATGCATAAAATAATTGATGAACTTAAAAATGTAAAATACTTATACAAGATAATTTTAGGCTTAGACCAAGCTACAGAAGAGCAGTTTAAAGAGGTAAAGAAAATTATGTCTGTTTTGCCTTGTAGAGTAGAGGTATTATGGAACGATGGACCTAGGATTAAAGAATTATATAACGATTTAACAGTAGAAGGTTTTCCTGGTTTAGACACACCGGGTAAAGGAAGAAATGTATGGACTATGTTAGGGTATGCATTGGCAGACAAAGATGCCTATGCATTTGCATTGCACGATTGTGATATTGTAAACTATAGTAGGGAAGTACCAGCCAGGTTATTTTATCCGATTGTACACCCAGCTTTAGATTTTGAGTTTAACAAAGGGTTTTATTCTAGAGTAACCAATAAATTACACGGTAGAGCTACTCGTTTATTGTACACTCCTTTAATCAATTCGTTAGGAAAAGTATACGGAAGAAATAAATATTTAGAATACATGGAGAGCTTTAGATATTCCTTATCTGGAGAATTCTCTTTTATTCGTTCGTTGGCAAGAGGTATTCCAATTTCTCCTACTTGGGGATTAGAGGTGTCTACCTTAAGCGAGGTGTATAAAAGTACGTCTAACAAAAGAATTTGTCAGACAGAAATTATGGAAACCTACGAGCACAAACATCAGAATTTAGGAGATCAAACCACGGGAGGTGGTATATATAAAATGTCTAAAGATATTGCAAAAACAATTTTTAGAGTTATGGCTCAGGAAGGAGTTGTTTTTTCGCAAGCTTCTTTTAAAACCTTATTGGCTACTTATTTTCAAGAATCTAGGTTTGAGATTTCTAAATACAATGCCTTAAGTAAATTAAACTCATTAAAGTACAATAGAGAAAAAGAAATTAATGCAGTAGAAGCTTTTCAGGATGCTATTAAAGAAGCATCGAGAGAGTTTTATGAAGACCCTATGGGAGTTCCTTTGTTATCGTCGTGGATTACAGTACGCTCTGTAATGCCAGACTTCTCTAATAAATTTGTAGAATACGTTAAAAAAGATAATGAATGATGATGCACATCTCGGACAAAAATCACACAATAAGTCAAAGGATTCATAAACTATATCCGCCAGAAGTTGCTGCAAGAGCAGTAGATAGTATTGTAGATTTAATTTTTAAATACAAAGCACGAATTAAGTCTAATGAATATCATTTAAGTGAAAAAGATATTATTTTAATTACCTACGGAGATCAGGTGCACAAAGATTACGAGCCTTCGTTGTCTACCCTAAAAGGGTTTATGGATAAGCATTTAAAAGGGATCATTAATTCTATTCATATTTTGCCTTTTTACCCATATTCATCGGACGATGGTTTTTCTGTAGTAAATTACAGTGCGGTAGACCCTAAAATGGGTTCTTGGCGAGAAATAGAAGAGATAAGTGGAGATTACCGTTTAATGGTAGATGGTGTTATTAATCATATTTCTCAGTTTTCAGATTGGTTTAAAGCCTTTTTGTCTGGAGATCCTTATTTTAAAGACTTTTTTATAGAGGCAGATCCTTCTGTAGATTTAAGCAAAGTGGTAAGACCTAGGGCTTTACCGTTGTTAAGCGAGTACAAAGATGCAGCAGGAAATACTAGGCATGTTTGGACAACCTTTAGTAAAGATCAGGTAGATTTAAACTACAAAAGCCACCGTGTATTAAGAAATGTATTAGAAGCTTTGTTTTACTATGTAGAAAAAGGAGCAACTTTAATTCGTTTGGATGCGATTGCTTTTATTTGGAAAGAGATAGGAACAGAGTGTGTACACTTAGACGAAACACACGAACTGATTCAGTTAATGCGTGAAGTATTGCACGAGGTAGCACCCGAAGTAATTATTATTACAGAAACAAATGTACCGCATCACGAAAACGTATCTTATTTTGGTAGTGGAGATGATGAGGCACAAATGGTGTACAATTTTGCCTTACCACCGTTATTGTTACATTCTATTTTAAATGGAAATACAGAAACCTTAACCAAATGGGCTAAAACATTAACCTTGCCTAGTAACAAGGTGTGCTTTTTTAATTTTACGGCAAGTCACGATGGAGTAGGTTTACGACCAATTAAAGGAATTTTAACGGATGATGAGGTAGATTTATTGGTTTCTAGAGTAAATAGCCATGGAGGTTTGGTTTCTTACAGAACAGAGTCTGATGGAAGCAAAACTCCGTACGAGTTAAACTGTAGTTATATAGATGCGTTAACAAATCCTAATGCAGACGATGAAATTCGTTACAAAAGAATGTTGGTGGCACAAGCTAGTGTGTTAGCAATGCCTGGAGTGCCTGGAATATATTTTCACTCTTTAGTAGGGTCTAGAAATTACCAAGATGGTGTAAAACACACCCGAATTAATAGAACCATTAACCGTGAAAAATACCATATAGACTGGTTAGAAGAAGAGTTGGCTACAGACGAAACTTTGGCCAAGGTTATTTTCGAAAATTATAAAAAGATTATAGAAATAAGAATTAACCAACCTGCTTTTGATCCTTTTGGAACTTTTGAGTTTTTAGATTTAGGAACAAAAGTATTTGCTGTAGATCAACATGCAAGAGATGAAAAAGAAAGAATTGTAGCAGTACATAATTTTACTGCAGAAGAGTTGGTGGTTACCTTACCAGAGACCGTTAATTTGCCATTAACCAATTTGTTGGCAGAAGGAATTACAGATTATTTAGATTCTGCAAGGTATATAACTAGTAGAACCTTAAGACTACAACCGTATCAAATGATGTGGTTAAAGGGGATGTTGTAATTTTATTTTACAAATACATTAATTCTTAGTTTTTATATTGTGCCGAGAGGTATTGGTTGTTAAATAAGCCAATACCTCTTGTTTTTTGTTTTGATAATTGTTAGGAATAGCTCGTAGGATTTGTTAGATTTGAGCTAGATAAGATGAGTTAAAAACTTTTCTTATACATCTATTTTTTGGAGTATAAGGTGAGTTTTGTTTAACATATAACCCGTTGTCTTCAAGTTTGAATCGAAAATTCAAACTAACATTTTAACTCCAATTTTCTTTAGTCGTTTAACTCGTTAATCTGTATCGTAACTCTGCTGAATTGAAACAGTAGAAACGTATATAAAAAGGCTCTGTACCCTGAATAATTGAAAGTAGCTCCGTGAATGAACTGTAGCAGCGAATAAAAATATTGAAAGTCCCAAAAACATCGGAAGTGTTGCAATCTCGAAAAGTAAATTATAGCCATATCTGAAAATCGTAGCAACGCTGAATTAAAAGTAACAACGTGAATCTTTTAGTGGCTACGTACTTGAAAGAACAGCGGCAATGTTGAAAATTAAACGTAACTCCATAAATGATTCAGTAGTTACTTAAAAAACAGTAGCAGCGAAAAACCAAAAGACAACACTGCATAGGCTCGATTTTTGGCTTTGTTACTAATTTTTAGTTCACTACTTTTATAAAAAAATAGGCTATAACCGAGAGGGCTCTGTCCTTTTACCAAAAATCCAGCCTATACAAACTCGTTAACTTAAATAGCGCAGTAAATTCGGTCGAATTTACCACAGCCATTGTAATTTAACGGTATCTTAAATCGTTTCTGTCCAATCCTAACGCGCGAAAAATGGAATGGAATCAATCGAATTTGAAAAAACGTGTAAATGAATTCAGGTACAATAAGTATGAAATAATTGAACAAAAACCGTCTCTGAACTGTGCGCTGACAATTATACTGCTGAAACAAAATATGTAAGGTTTTGAAAATAGGAATACATTTTTGAAGAGTGCGCTGAAAATCTGAAAAAGTAATTCTGAAAATATTGAACGATTATAAAAACAACGGACAAGAGTTGAAAATGAATAAAAACAGTAGCTACGTGATTGAAGTTTTATATTCTATTGAATTTATAATATGAAAAGCTAAATTAAGTTAACAACACCTATAATTAATACAGGCTTCTGTCCTAGCCTAGAACTTTGTAGCTTATTTACTTGGTCACAAAAGCCTTTATTATTAGTTTTAGTCAAAAAATTAAAACAAATAAAAAGGCCTTTGCTTTAGTCTTAATATGATACGTTCGTAACTTATCTGATCCTGTACTAATCATAGCTAAAACCGTTGGCAAACATTAGTAAAATGTATCGTCCTGAAATAGGTTGACTAAAATTTTAACTAAAAACAGTCAACTTATGGAGAGTTCTAAAAAACAACCCTGTCGAAAAAAAACGTACACAAAAGTAGGTTTTGAACTAAAACTTTTAATCATTGACCAAATTCAAAATGGTCAAATATCTACAAATTTTGCTGCTAAAAAATACAATATCTCTAGATCCTCTATTGATTATTGGATTAAAAAATATAGTACCTTAGAGCAAAAGAAAAGAGCCATGAGCAAACAGGACGAAATCAAAAAATTGAAAGAGAAAATTGAAGAATTGGAGTTCATCAAAGACTTTCAACAAGATGTCATTGCGGATATGGAACTTATTACTGGTGCGGAATTGTCAAAAAAGTCGTTGCCCAAAACATTAGCAGAAGAGATTCAGAAAAAGAAACAAAACCGTTTAAAAGAAAATGGTTAGTACAATGTTTTGGGATTAGTAAACAAGCATTTTACAAACGATTAAAATCTCACAAAAAACAACAAGAAACAGAGGCCATAATTGTCCTAATTGTAAAACAACACAGAAAGAAATTTGGACAATATTTAGGAACTAGAAAGTTATATCTTCAACTTAAAAACAAGTTTGTATTACTTGGAATTAAAGTAGGTAGAGACAAATTCTTTAACATCCTTAAAAGACATAAACTACTGGTTAAAAGAAATAAAAACTACCATACAACAACGAACTCTAGACACTTTTTTTACAAGTATAAAAATCTTATAAAAGATAAAGTGCCTACAAGGCCTGAGCAACTTTGGGTAACAGATATAACCTACATTAAAACTGACAATGGACATGCTTATTTAGCTTTAGTAACCGATGCTTATTCTAAAAAAGTAATGGGATATAACATAGATAACCATATGAAAACTTCTCTTTGCTTAGAAGCCCTTAAAATGGCTCTTAAAAATAGAAAATATCCTGATCAGAAATTGATTCATCATTCAGACAGAGGGTTCCAATATTGCAATCCTACATATACCAGGTATGTTGAAGATAATAATATCATAATGAGTATGACAGAACAATATGATCCTTATGAAAATGCTATTGCTGAGAGAATTAATAGAACTTTAAAATATGAATATGGACTTAAAAATGTAATTAAAAACCTTAAATTAGCTCAAAAGATTACTAACAAAGCTGTAAAGATTTATAATAATCATAGACCGCATTTTAGTCTAAATTTATGTACTCCTGAATACGTTCATAAAAACAAAAATGTAGATTATAAATCTTACAGAAAAAATAAAAAGAAACTGGAATTATTAACCTTTTAAAACAGACAAAAAAGGTCAACCTATTTCAGGACAATACATCGAAAATTCAAACTAACATTTTAACTCCAATTTTATTTAGTCGTTTAACTCGTTAATCTGTATCGTAACTCTGCTGAATCGAAACAGTAGAAACGCACATGAAAAGGCTCTGTACCCTGAATAATTGAAAGTAGCTCCGTGAATGAACTGTAGCAGCGAATAAAAATATTGAAAGTCCCAAAAACATCGGAAGTGTTGCAATCTCGAAAAGTAAATTATAGCCATATCTGAAAATCGTAGCAACGCTGAATTAAAAGTAACAACGTGAATCTTTTAGTGGCTACGTACTTGAAAGAACAGCGGCAATGTTGAAAATTAAACGTAACTCCATAAATGATTCAGTAGATACTTAAAAAACAGTAGCAGCGAAAAACCAAAAGACAACACTGCATAGGCTCGATTTTTGACTTTGTTACTAATTTTTAGTTCACTACTTTTATAAAAAATAGGCTATAACCGAGAGGGCTCTGTCCTTTTACCAAAAATCCAGCCTATACAAACCCGTTGTCTTCAAGTTTGAAGCGAAAATTCAAACTAACATTTTAACTCCAATTTTCTTTAGTCGTTTAACTCGTTAATCTGTATCGTAACTCTGCTGAATTGAAACAGTAGAAACGTATATAAAAAGGCTCTGTACCCTGAGTAATTGAAAGTAACTCCGTGAATGAATGTGTAGCTTTGATTCAAAAGGTTTTAGGCTCAGAAAATTTTGAAACCGTTGAAAACTGTAAAAGTAGCCTTGTTTGAAAAATCGTAGCAACGCTGAATTGAAAGCAGCAGTGTGAATCTTTCAGTGGCTACGTACTTGAAAGAACAGCGACAATGTTGAAAATTAAACGTAGCTCCGTAAATGATTCAGTAGATACTTAAAAAACAGTAGCAGCGAAAAACCAAAAGACAACACTGCATAGGCTCAATTTTTGGCTTTGTTACTAATTTTTAGTTCACTACTTTTAAACAAGGTTGGTCACGGCCGATAGTTTCGCTGCTATTTAACCAAAAATCCAGCCTATACAAACCCGTCAGACTGTCTCAAAACTATTAGATATTACTTATCTTTAAGTATGCAGTATCTTCAAAAACAACCTCGTACACAGATTACACTTTTTACTACTTGTCTAGACGATATGATTCCTTTGGAAAACTCTGTTCGTATTATTGACAATTTTGTGGATTCTTTAGATATGGCTGAGTTAGGTTTTAATTCTTTACAAACACAAGGAAGACCTCCCTATGATCCTGCGGATTTGTTAAAGCTCTATATCTATGGGTATATGAACAGAATACGTTCTTCTAGACAATTAGAAATTGAATGTAAAAGAAACATAGAACTCTTTTGGCTCATGGGGAACCTAAAACCTGATCATAATACCATTTCTCGTTTTAGAAAAGACAATCCAAAAGCTATTAAAAGGGTCTTTAGAGCTACTGTAAACATTGCTAAAAATCACAATCTTATTGGGGCGGTTTTAATTGCAGGGGATTCTACCAAACTAAGAGCACAAAACAGTAAGAAAAACAACTACAACCCTAAAAAAGTACAACGACATATTGAGTATATTGATAATAAGCTGTTAGAGCACGAAGCTGAACTTGATAAGGAGGATGAACCTAAGAAAAGGGAAGAAATCAAACAGATCATCAATAAAAGAAAAGAACAAAAACATAAATATAATCAGATCGCTAAAACTCTAAAAGGGGATACAACTTCTGACAACCCTCAATTGTCAACCTCTGATCCTGAAAGTAGACATCAAATTGTTAGAGGGAATATTACAGAGGTATGTTACACTGCGCAAACAACGGTAGATGAAAAACACAAAATCGTTATTGACTATTTAATTACCAATCAGAGTGATAAAAAAGAGATGGGGACGATGCTCAGAAGAGCCAAAACCATTTTAAGAAACAATCGCTTTGTAGCCTTGTACGATAAAGGATATCATGCCGGAAGCGGGTTTAAAGTGGCTTCTGATTTGGGAATCAAAACATTGGTGGCTATCCCTAATATTGGTAGAAAATCTCAAGCTCCAAACCCTAAATACAATGCTGAAAATTTTGTTTATAACCACCTTAAAGACTCCTATACTTGTCCGCAAAAAAACGAACTGAACACCAATGGAAATTGGTATGCTTCTAGGAATTATAAATTCAAACAATACAGAACAAGCGCTTGTAAAAATTGTATAGTTCGTAGCCAATGTACAACGGCTAAGAATGGTAAAATTGTACAACGTACTGAGTATACTCAGTACACAGAAATCAATGCCAAAAACGTAGAGAGATACCCTGATATGTACAAAAAAAGACAAGCTTTAGTAGAGCATCCGTATGGCACTATAAAAAGGCAATGGGGATATGATTATATTATAACCAAAAAAGGAAGAAAAAGAGCGAGTGCCGATTTTGGACTCATTACCATAGCATATAACCTAAAAAGACTTATGAAACTAGGCTGGAAAGCTATAGATGTACTCTTTTTAACTCTAAAGGGCTTATATAGACTCTTAATTCGAGAAATAAGCGAGATCTATAAAGGTTTTTACTTTTTAATGGGAATAGCTTTTTTTTACAAAAACCAAAGTGTTAAATCGTAGAATTCTGTACTTTTAAAGAAAAAAAGGTGGTTATGAGACAGACTGCCGTTATATGTAATTTACACTAAAATTAGTGATTCATCAAAAATTTCTATTGAATTCTGAAGTCTTAAAATTACGTTATGTTTGTTTTTTAAATTATATAAATAACTCGGTGTTAGACTGAAATTTGAAAAAGGTTCATCTTGCATTGGTAAGGAGGCTATTAAATAAGATGTATTGTCTTTTTCTTCAAATACACCTGCCTGAATGTAATGATATCGAGTCTTGAATAATTGTTTAATAGCTTTCTTTAAATTATGCTTGTTATTTTTAGGTAAACAGCTATATTTTAATTCAGAGAATAAAATCCAACTATTCTCATCAGATATAGTTGGAAACAATGAAACTTCACATTGACTCTTGGGTTTACCGCAATTAAATGTAAAACTTGTATTATCAAAAATTACTACTTCTAAAGCTAGCTTAGTAGGATTTGTAACTGAAAGATAATCAATATCATTACAAGGATCTGGTGAAAAGACTTCTACTGACCTTGCATGTTGAGTTTGTAAAGAATAATCTGCAACATATACATCATCTTGATACGTATTTAAACTATGATTAGGGAATTCATTTATAATATTATTTTTAATCATCCTAAATGAAATTTAACATTACATAAAAATCATCCATGACTTCTTTCATATTTTTATCAAAAAAGTTCCCTCCTATTAAACCATTTTCTTGTTGGATACATGAAATTTTTCCGTCGTGCAATTCATAAACGCTAATATCTTTAGGATTTATTTTTGACTTTAAACATGCTAGTCTTTGTTTTAATTTATGAGGAATTCTATCCTCAGTTATAAAAGACAAAATACAATTGTTAATCGCATATAGAACATATGGACTATGAGTTGTAAAAGTCAAGCTATGTTCTAATTCATTATCAAAATATTTTAATAATTTGTATATAAGCTCTTTTTGCGTTGAAGGAAATAGATTTTGTTCAGGTTCTTCAATTATTAAATTTGTTCTATGTGTCTGAAATAAATTATTTCTAACTTTTTTGAATCTTTCGAATAACGGAATTATTTTTTCATCTTTTTCTGAAATTTTTTTATTTACTTCTTTTATTTTTTCCTTCCTTTCTTCTCCTTGAAAATCTTTATTATAATGCTTTTTGAAAATAAACTTACTTATCATAAGCTGCATTACTTTTGCTTTTACTTCATCTAATTCGTAAGAAGATTGTTTTTCTTGGTCATAAATATTATTTATCAAGTTATCAACCATAGTTAACAACGGTGTAACAGAATGTACACCACTTGAAGCTTGTGAAAGTAAAATATCAAATTTTTCGGAAGTTATGTGACTTTCCTTGTTCTCTTCAGAGTAATAATATTCAATACCTAAATCTAATATTTCAAATCTATTATCATGATTATAAACTTTTCGAGTATCAAACCAATCATATAAAAAACTTCTTAAGTAATTATTAGGTAATTCAACTTTTTCCATCTCAGGAAGAATTACAGTACTTCTTTCTGATGGTATATAAGAAATTTTAGATCTAGTATAATCAAATCTCGTATTTAGCCATTTTATTGAGACGTTATCTATAGTATAAAAAATCTCTATCGCATCTCCAATAAAGTGTATTTCACTAGAAGCCTTAAAGTAACCTTTCATCTTATGAAAAGTTTCTAGTTTTTCAATAAAAAATAAATTGTCTAAATATTTTTCATATGACTGATGAAAAGAAATATCTTTTTCTAACCAACTACAAAAACTTAAAATTTTAGCTATGGTACTTTTTCCACTACTTTGTTGTCCCATAAAAACATTAAATTTGTTTATAGAAAAATTAACATCTTGTATTGGACCTATATTTTTTACAGAAAGAGTTTTACCCATAATCGTTTAAAATTCGACAGCAAAAGTAATTATAAATTTTATCAATAACGAATAAAACTACATATAACAACGGCTAAAAATACATTTGGGGTTTTGTTTCTTTTTCGATGTTTTGTGCTTTTAAACTTGGTCACAAAAGCCATTTACATTATTTTTAGAATAAAATAATTAACTGGCTTTTGTTTGGTTCTAGTTCGATAATTAATCGTTCTAAACTCCCAAACGTTTTTTAGCCAAACCGTCAGACTGTCTCAAAACCATTAGATATTACTTATCTTTAAGTATGCAGTATCTTCAAAAGCAACCTCGTACACAGATTACACTTTTTACTACTTGTCTAGACGATATGATCCCTTTGGAAAACTCTGTTCGTATTATTGACGACTTTGTGGATTCTTTAGATATGGCTGAGTTAGGTTTTAATTCTTTACAAACACAAGGAAGACCTCCCTATGATCCTGCGGATTTGTTAAAGCTCTATATCTATGGGTATATGAACAGAATACGTTCTTCTAGACAATTAGAAATTGAATGTAAAAGAAACATAGAACTCTTTTGGCTCATGGGGAATTTAAAACCTGATCATAATACTATCTCTCGTTTTAGAAAGGAGAATCCAAAAGCTATTAAAAGAGTCTTTAGGGCTACGGTAAACATTGCTAAAAACCACAATCTTATTGGGGCTGTTTTAATTGCTGGTGACTCTACCAAACTAAGAGCACAGAACAGTAAGAAAAACAACTACAACCCTAAAAAAGTACAACGACATATTGAGTATATTGATAATAAACTCCTAGAACATGAAGCTGAACTTGCTAAGGAGGATGAACCTGATAAAAGAGAGGAAATCAAACAGATCATCAATAAAAGAAAAGAACAAAAACATAAATATAATCAGATCGCTAAAACTCTAAAAGGGGATACAACTTCTGACAACCCTCAATTGTCAACCTCTGATCCTGAAAGTAGACATCAAATTGTTAGAGGGAATATTACAGAGGTATGTTACACTGCGCAAACAACGGTAGATGAAAAACACAAAATCATTATTGACTATTTAATTACCAATCAGAGTGATAAAAAAGAGATGGGGACGATGCTCAGAAGAGCCAAAACCATTTTAAGAAACAATCGTTTTGTAGCCTTGTACGATAAAGGATATCATGCTGGGAGCGGGTTTAAAGTGGCATTTGATTTGGGAATCAAAACATTGGTTGCTATCCCTAATATTGGGAGAAAATCTCAAGCTCCAAACCCTGAATACAATGCTGAAAATTTTGTTTATAACCACCTTAAAGATTCCTACACTTGTCCGCAAAAAAACGAACTCAACACCAATGGAAATTGGTATACTTCTAGGAATTATAAATTCAAACAATACAGAACAAGTGCTTGTAAAAATTGTATAGTTCGTAGCCAATGTACAACGGCTAAAAATGGTAAAATTGTACAACGTACTGAGTATACTGAATACACAGAAATCAATGCCAAAAACGTAGAGAGATACCCTGATATGTACAAAAAAAGACAAGCTTTAGTAGAGCATCCTTATGGCACTATAAAAAGGCAATGGGGATATGATCATATTATAACAAAAAAAGGTAGAAAAAGAGCTAGTGCCGACTTTGGACTCATTACAATAGCATATAACCTAAAAAGACTTATAAAACTAGGGTGGAAAGCAATAGATATACTCTTTTTAACTCTAAAAGGCTTATATAGACTCTTAATTCGAGAAATAAGAGTCTATAAAGGTTTTTACTTTTTAATGCAAATAATCTTTTTTAACAAAATTAAAACAGCAAATCTTAAATTTCTGTACTTTTAAAGAAAAAAAGGTGGTTCTGAGACAGACTGCCGTTGGCAACCATTTGAAAAAATCTATGAACATAAAAGAAGGAGACGTTTTTATAACAAAACTAAAAAGGAATTTTTTTGGTGCTTTTAAGGTTTTAAAAAGAGGAAAATCTTTTTTTGAGGATTCTGATAATGGTTTATTAATGATTGGAGTTCTTAATTATATTGACACCGAAAAACCTCTCATTAACGACAAAAATCTTGAACAAATTTTGTGCTGTAATAGGTTTTCAATGTCTGACAATTATTGCATTAATTTTTTTACAGACAATCCAAAGTATAATAATATTAAGGAATATGAATTTCTTGGTAATTTACCATTAACAGATTTTGAAAGAAAGTTAGAATTTAAGTTAGGAAGCGGAAGAGATGGATTAGATGGAGGTTTTCCTTTATCTGGAGTAATAGAAAGTCATATTGGAAATAATGCATTTTACGAATGGAGATGGAAAAATGAAAAGGAAGAGTTTATAAAAGAAGCTGAACAAGATAAAATTGAATTTCAAAAACGAATAGAAGCACACAGAAGAAGGCAAATGAAGCCTAAAAAGATGCTGAATGAAAATTCATTTTGGGAAATTATAGAATTAATAGATTGGACAAAAGGAGAAGATGCGGAAAGAACAAAGCCTGCAATTGTTTTTTTGAGCAAGAAAAAAGTTTCTGAAATAAAACAGTTTCAAGAAAATTTAAGTTATAAACTTTATCAATTAGATACCAAAGAACACGCAAAAAATATCGGAGAAGAATCTTATAAAAACGAGGAAACACATTTTTCAGTTGACTACTTTTTATACGTTCGTTGTTGCGCAATTGCAAACGGTAAAAAGGTTTTTGAAAACGCTTTAAGCAATCCGAAGCAAATGCCTAAAGACATAGATTTTGAAGCATTATTGTATTTAGCAGAAGAAGCATATGAAAAACGAATGAATAAGGAATTAGAATACGAAACAGGTTGTGATTATGAAACATTTTCTAATATTAAAGGTTGGGAATAAAAAAACGGTTGCCAACAATGTATAAAAAAAATAGGGCAAAAAGTGCTTAATCGAAAGGTCTGTGTGCATTTGCCAAGTGGCCAAATTTTTAAATTTGGTATAATTGAAAATAGAAAAGATAATTAACAAAATTTAAAAATTCGGCTTTAGCTTAATCCGAAAAGTATTGCTTAAAACTGCCCTACTTTTCTTATACTAGACCGTTGTACTTAATTCCCAAAACGTATCGTCCTGAAATAGGTTGACTAAAATTTTAACTAAAAACAGTCAGCTTATGGAGAGTTCTAAAAAACAACCCTGTCGAAAAAAAACGTACACAAAAGTAGGTTTTGAACTAAAACTTTTAATCATTGACCAAATTCAAAATGGTCAAATATCTACAAATTTTGCTGCTAAAAAATATAATATCTCTAGATCCTCTATTGATTATTGGATTAAAAAATATAGTACCTTAGAGCAAAAGAAAAGAGCCATGAGCAAACAGGACGAAATCAAAAAATTGAAAGAGAAAATTGAAGAATTGGAGTTCATCAAAGACTTTCAACAAGATGTCATTGCGGATATGGAACTTATTACTGGTGCGGAATTGTCAAAAAAGTCGTTGCCCAAAACATTAGCAGAAGAGATTCAGAAAAAGAAACAAAACCGTTTAAAAGAAAATGGTTAGTACAATGTTTTGGGATTAGTAAACAAGCATTTTACAAACGATTAAAATCTCACAAAAAACAACAAGAAACAGAGGCTATAATTGTCCTAATTGTAAAACAACACAGAAAGAAATTTGGACAATATTTAGGAACTAGAAAGTTATATCTTCAACTTAAAAACAAGTTTGTATTACTTGGAATTAAAGTAGGTAGAGACAAGTTCTTTAACTGTATCGTCCTGAAATAGGTTGACTAAAATTTTAACTAAAAACAGTCAACTTATGGAGAGTTCTAAAAAACAACCCTGTCGAAAAAAAACGTACACAAAAGTAGGTTTTGAACTAAAACTTTTAATCATTGACCAAATTCAAAATGGTCAAATATCTACAAATTTTGCTGCTAAAAAATACAATATCTCTAGATCCTCTATTGATTATTGGATTAAAAAATATAGTACCTTAGAGCAAAAGAAAAGAGCCATGAGCAAACAGGACGAAATCAAAAAATTGAAAGAGAAAATTGAAGAATTGGAGTTCATCAAAGACTTTCAACAAGATGTCATTGCGGATATGGAACTTATTACTGGTGCGGAATTGTCAAAAAAGTCGTTGCCCAAAACATTAGCAGAAGAGATTCAGAAAAAGAAACAAAACCGTTTAAAAGAAAATGGTTAGTACAATGTTTTGGGATTAGTAAACAAGCATTTTACAAACGATTAAAATCTCACAAAAAACAACAAGAAACAGAGGCCATAATTGTCCTAATTGTAAAACAACACAGAAAGAAATTTGGACAATATTTAGGAACTAGAAAGTTATATCTTCAACTTAAAAACAAGTTTGTATTACTTGGAATTAAAGTAGGTAGAGACAAATTCTTTAACATCCTTAAAAGACATAAACTACTGGTTAAAAGAAATAAAAACTACCATACAACAACGAACTCTAGACACTTTTTTTACAAGTATAAAAATCTTATAAAAGATAAAGTGCCTACAAGGCCTGAGCAACTTTGGGTAACAGATATAACCTACATTAAAACTGACAATGGACATGCTTATTTAGCTTTAGTAACCGATGCTTATTCTAAAAAAGTAATGGGATATAACATAGATAACCATATGAAAACTTCTCTTTGCTTAGAAGCCCTTAAAATGGCTCTTAAAAATAGAAAATATCCTGATCAGAAATTGATTCATCATTCAGACAGAGGGTTCCAATATTGCAATCCTACATATACCAGGTATGTTGAAGATAATAATATCATAATGAGTATGACAGAACAATATGATCCTTATGAAAATGCTATTGCTGAGAGAATTAATAGAACTTTAAAATATGAATATGGACTTAAAAATGTAATTAAAAACCTTAAATTAGCTCAAAAGATTACTAACAAAGCTGTAAAGATTTATAATAATCATAGACCGCATTTTAGTCTAAATTTATGTACTCCTGAATACGTTCATAAAAACAAAAATGTAGATTATAAATCTTACAGAAAAAATAAAAAGAAACTGGAATTATTAACCTTTTAAAACAGACAAAAAAGGTCAACCTATTTCAGGACAATACACAACATGAAAAAAACAACACTACTAAAATTAATTTTAACAATCTTATTTTACAACACACTACTAAATGCTCAAACATCTGTTGGTGGAGGAATCTTCTCTGATACTGTTTGGACATTAGAAAATAGTCCATACACCGTGACAAATGATGTAGTTGTTTTCGACAACGTTAAGTTAACTATTGAACCTGGTGTTATAATTGAATTTGATGATTCAAAAGAAATGGAAATTAGAGGAGGAAATCTACAAGCTATAGGTAATAACACTAAAAAAATAATATTTAAATCTTCTTCGCAAAACCCTTCTAAAGGAATATGGAAAGGGTTAAGGTTTGTTAACCGTTCTAGTTTAGATAATTCGAAATTAGAATTCGTAGAAATTTCTTTTGCAAACATTGCTATTGATACAAAAGAAACACAAGTTTTTGGCTCAGACCCTATATGGAGTATCAGTAATTCTAAATTCTACATGAATGATATTGCTATTGACGTAGATTCCTCTGAAGAAAACAATTTTTACAATTGTATTTTTGATAATAACAGAATAGCAATCAATTCACTTAATTACTCAGAAGTATTAAATTGTGTTTTTGAAAATAATGAAATTGGAATAGGATATGTTTTTGACACTCTAATTAGTAAAAATATATTTCGAAACAATACAGGAACAGCATTAATAAGTTTTAGAGCTACAATTGATGGAAATTTACTGGAAAACAATAACACTGCCATAGATATCAAATTATTTACTAATAGCGTGGTTAAGAACAATATTGTAATTAATAATAATATTGGATTCGTAGTAAAAGGAGAAAGTAATAGTCCTGTGAATGGTTTTTTTAATAATTGTATATATAACAATTCTCTGTACAATATAAAACATGAAAATAATATTGGATTGAATTTGAGTAATAATTTCTGGAATACAACAATTTCAAGTGAGATAGAGAATACTATTTATCATGCTGTTGATGACATTGCTCTTGGGTTAATTGATTTTAGTTCTTTTCAAAACAATTGTGAAGCTTTAAATACATTAAGTATAGAAAATTATGCAATTCATAATAAAAACTTTTCTCTTTCAAGTTTTCCAAACCCAATTGATCGAATAGTTACAATAGAAGTAAATCTAAAAAAAGATGGAAAGTATTTGCTAAACTTATTTGATTCGACTGGTAGAATGGTTAAAAAAATTTCAAATAAAAATTATTCGAGTGGAGAACATAAAATTATTCTCGATACTCAGAATTTAAACTCAGGAATTTACTATCTAACACTTAGAAACAGTTCAAATTCGATTACTAAAAAATTAATTAAAATTTAAAATACTTTATCTAACACCACTAACCGTTACACAAGTCCCAAAAAAATAAGAAAACAACTTTACTATAGAGCCCTTTTAAGGGCTTTGTATTTTTAGATCCTTAGAATACATACACTATTGCTTAAAAGAATACCATGGTTTTATAGAGTATATTTTTAATACCAAATAATACAACAATAACACATTTAATTGTTAACTTGGTTTGTGTTATTGGGTATTAATACACATGTAAATTGGAAAGTAATTCTTCAAAAAAGGGCTTGTTAGTAAAGCTCATTGTTCTGGTAATTTTGGTATGGGCAATATCTACCATACTTATTTCATATTTCTTACCCAACTGGGCAGATAGAGGTAGTTTTGGCGATTCCTTTGGAGCTTTAAACGCATTATTTTCTGCACTTGCGTTTGCGGTTCTAATATATACCATAGTACTGCAACAAGACGAGATTAAGGAGAACAGACGAGAGATTGAATTGAATAGAAAAGAACTTTCTAAAAGTTCTAAGTTGCAACAAAAATCTCAGGAAGTACTAATGCAACAAGTAGAGCAAACTCATTTAACAGCCAAAATGAATGCCATGCGAATTTTGGTAGATTATTACAATAATCAAATATTAAACCCTAAAAATACAGAGGAAACCATAGAAAAAGCCAAACTAAAGAGAAAGCAAATTATCATTCAGATAGACGAATTGATTGATGGTTTGGGAGATTCTGATGCTGAATAGGTAAGTCTGTGTTTTAATTTGTTTTTTATAATTGTTCGTAGTATTAGCTTCTTTTTGTTAGGTTTGGTTGAAGAGGGGCAGATGTTTTATTCCTTAAACTGTATCGTCCTGAAATAGGTTGACTAAAATTTTAACTAAAAACAGTCAACTTATGGAGAGTTCTAAAAAACAACCCTGTCGAAAAAAAACGTACACAAAAGTAGGTTTTGAACTAAAACTTTTAATCATTGACCAAATTCAAAATGGTCAAATATCTACAAATTTTGCTGCTAAAAAATACAATATCTCTAGATCCTCTATTGATTATTGGATTAAAAAATATAGTACCTTAGAGCAAAAGAAAAGAGCCATGAGCAAACAGGACGAAATCAAAAAATTGAAAGAGAAAATTGAAGAATTGGAGTTCATCAAAGACTTTCAACAAGATGTCATTGCGGATATGGAACTTATTACTGGTGCGGAATTGTCAAAAAAGTCGTTGCCCAAAACATTAGCAGAAGAGATTCAGAAAAAGAAACAAAACCGTTTAAAAGAAAATGGTTAGTACAATGTTTTGGGATTAGTAAACAAGCATTTTACAAACGATTAAAATCTCACAAAAAACAACAAGAAACAGAGGCCATAATTGTCCTAATTGTAAAACAACACAGAAAGAAATTTGGACAATATTTAGGAACTAGAAAGTTATATCTTCAACTTAAAAACAAGTTTGTATTACTTGGAATTAAAGTAGGTAGAGACAAATTCTTTAACATCCTTAAAAGACATAAACTACTGGTTAAAAGAAATAAAAACTACCATACAACAACGAACTCTAGACACTTTTTTTACAAGTATAAAAATCTTATAAAAGATAAAGTGCCTACAAGGCCTGAGCAACTTTGGGTAACAGATATAACCTACATTAAAACTGACAATGGACATGCTTATTTAGCTTTAGTAACCGATGCTTATTCTAAAAAAGTAATGGGATATAACATAGATAACCATATGAAAACTTCTCTTTGCTTAGAAGCCCTTAAAATGGCTCTTAAAAATAGAAAATATCCTGATCAGAAATTGATTCATCATTCAGACAGAGGGTTCCAATATTGCAATCCTACATATACCAGGTATGTTGAAGATAATAATATCATAATGAGTATGACAGAACAATATGATCCTTATGAAAATGCTATTGCTGAGAGAATTAATAGAACTTTAAAATATGAATATGGACTTAAAAATGTAATTAAAAACCTTAAATTAGCTCAAAAGATTACTAACAAAGCTGTAAAGATTTATAATAATCATAGACCGCATTTTAGTCTAAATTTATGTACTCCTGAATACGTTCATAAAAACAAAAATGTAGATTATAAATCTTACAGAAAAAATAAAAAGAAACTGGAATTATTAACCTTTTAAAACAGACAAAAAAGGTCAACCTATTTCAGGACAATACAAACCGTGTAGAAATAAAAACTTACAGGTACAATTAACACGGGTAAAGATTGCATAAATACCAAATAAAATAGCCTTTTTAAAGTGGGCTTATTCTTTTACAGTTTTCTAAATACAGCTTTGTTCTAACAGTAAAGTTCATTAATTTTAAATAAAAATTGTTTTTGGTCGATGTGGTTTAGCTCTTTAACTCACAAGTCGGCTTATGGTACTCGTTGATAAATTTTAAAAGCGAAAACAGAATACATGGGATTTGGATTCAATCTAGGGGAGATTTTCATTTAGTGTTTAAATCTGAAAAGTTTCATAATATCTATTTTAGAAAATTAGAAATGAATAAAATGAAAGACGACTACATTGACATGAGTAAAATATACGGAGCTTTTATATTGGTGCTTTTTATTCTATGCGCATATATACTTTATAAATACATGCATCCAGAAACTCAATTTTATTCTAAAACCAACAAAGTATACGGTGTTGTAATTGACAGTGAAACCACCAATGGTCCTTTTGGAAAAACCTATGAAAATTTAATCTCCTATTACTTCGTTACGAGTAAGAACGACACTATTTTCAATAGAAAACAAAACAGAAATTTAGGTTTTCAATTTGCTACAGGGTGTAGAATAGGAGTGGAATATCAAATCAACAAACCTGAAAAGAATTACCCATACTTTTTAAAAGAACCAGAGTACTTAAAGGTAAATGTTGTAGAGAATGCGAATTATAAATTAAGCTATACCAAAGAGGCCTTTGTTTTTGCAAGAAAAGTAGGACCTTATATGTTAAAAGATAAGATTTTTGGAGTTGTGCTTAGCTCACAAGGAACTACGATTACTCTAAAAGACTTAAGAACTAAGAGGGTAGAAAAATTGAATTTGAATCGTAAGGAAGAGTTGAATTTATTGTTTTGTGACTAATATAATAAGCCTGATTTTTTGGCTTTGTTTCTAGTATTTAGTTCGCTACTTTTAGCTAAGATTAATTCCTATAAATGATGGGTTTAATTCTTTAAAAAATGTAATCAAACCTTAAATATATAACTATGAAAAAGATCAAATTCACCTTGTTAACTCTGTCAGTTTTTTTAATCGCAAGTTGTTCTTCAGACGATACTTCTGGTACTAATTCAGGAAATCTATTTGTAGAATGGAAACTGACTAAAATATTGGTAGCAGAAGCAAACAAAGAATTAACACATTGTGAAAAAGGAGAGGGAGTAATTTTTACTGAGAATGCTAAAGCTAAGTACATTATTGTAGATGAAGAAGGTTTTGATGATAACATTATTCAAGAAGGCTTTGAAGAATGTGATTACAGGTACGCAAATTATGATTTGCATGTAGATGAAAATAATGAGTTTTTATATTTAATTGTTCCAATGGAAGGAGATATTTATGGGGTAGACGATTACATAGCTCAATTTGAAATTATTACATTAAGTTCGAGCAGTTTGACATTAAAACTGACTGCTGAAACATCTAAGGGAAAGCTTGCCGATTTTGAATTGAACAAAGTGGAAGTTGCTGATAATGAGAAAGAAACTTATTTCTACGATAAGAAGTAAATAAAGTAGTATGAAAAAGATTAGAATTATTTTTGGTTTTTTACTGTTATATTGGGCGGGTAAAGAATATGGTGCTATTACAAAAGAGTTCAGCTCGTTTTTAAATATAGGTATTGTTCCAGTTTTTGTGTTTTTATTAGGGGCTGTTTGGTTAATTGGTAGTGGTTTCTCTAAAGGAGGTTTTCAACTATTTTCTGTTAAAGCAATTAAGTATTGGATAATTTCAATGGTTACTTTACTTGCTATTGCGTTTGTTTCTTTATTATCATCTAGTATTTTTCCTACTGATATAGTTGAAATTAATGGAGAGAAAATTCCCCTTGGTAAATGCATAGAAGGAAATAGAAGGTTGATAAAGGACAAGAATGAAGCTTTTCAATATTGTAAGTGTATTGCGGAGAAAATACTAAGTGATTCTATATTGGGGCCTAAACATATAGATGATTTAAAAAACAATCATCCAGAAGTAGCGTTTTCAGAATTAAAAAATAAAGATATTATTGAAAGGTTAAAACCAGGAGAATGCTTGGAGAATGTAGAAGCGCAATGGACACCTTTAGTTGTTGAAGGAATGAAAAAGAACTTTAAAAGTCAACTTGTTGATACAGAGTTTGAAACTACGAATGATATAGATAGGTATTGTGATTGTCTTTTAAGTGAATTCCAAAAATTCCCAACAGATACCATCAAAAAAGAAGGTTTTTATTCAAGCTCTTTATTTTACGAGATAAATGCTAAGTGTGATAGTGTTTCGAGCAAGGAATAAAATAGAAAAAACAATTGAAGAATGAAAGAGAATAAGTTTGCTAGTAAGTTTGAATCTAAAACAAACGAAGAATTAAAATACATAGTTGAAAATAAACACCAATACGATTCCAAAGCAGTAGATGCAGCGTTTCAAATATTAGAACATAGAAATTACGATATTCATTATCCTGAAGAGAAAAAAGTTGAAGTGAAAGGAGAAGAAAATTACAATGATTTTATCAAGACCATAAACAAAAAAACGGTATTTGCTTTTACTCCAAAATACAGTGAAGAATTCACGACTATGATACCTAAAGAGCTAATCTGTGAAATAGCATTAAGGGCATTTGAAAGATTGGAATGGGACGTTGTTTTTTATGACAAGAATATAGTAGAAGCAAAAAGAAGTGATAAAGTAGATAATTGGTCAGAGAAAATAGTTGTATCGGTACTGAGTATAGGAAAAGTATGTGTTGAAAGTATTTCTTTAGGGAGTAGTATGTTGGATGGAGGAAAGAATTCTAAAAGAGTAAAGTTATTTATCCATGTTTATAAAGAGATAGAAGCAGAACACGATAAAGAAAAAATAGAAATTTTAAAAAAGGAGGTCAATAAGAGAAATAATTGGGATGATTACGAGGTTCCTAAAACCTTACCATTACCAACAATTTTAAAAGAACCTAAAATTATTTTACCCATTGTTTTTGGAGTACTCTCAGCAATTATATTAGGAGGGTTATTTGCTGTAATAACTAGGTTCATATATTTTGTCTTTCTTTTTGAGATTGGTTTAGGGGTCGTTTTGGCATATATTTTATCTCAGGGAATAAAACTAGGGAACTATACTAATTATATAAGTGCAAGAGTAATAATGGGGCTTTCTGTTATAGGGATAGTGGTGCTAAATCAATACATTCAGTATTTAATAATTATGTACGAAAATAGCATTAGTATTTTTGATTTGCCTTTTATTCGTTTTATGGAAATAAGATTAGAAGAAGGTTTTGTGTTAAAAAACACAAACTTAGGTTGGATTGGATGGATAGGTGTAATTGTACTACAGTTAGTTGTTGTTTATTACGTTGCGTGGTTAAGGTTAGTTTACTATATCGTAGAGTTTCAATTAAAAAGAGTTCCTGAGGAAGTAGTTGAATTTGCTATGTATCATTTTGTAAAAGGTAAGAGAGAGACGGAAGTTAAAAGAGAGTTGTCTTTAAAAGGTTGGAGTGATACCAAAGCACAAGAGTATGTGATGGAGGCTTTAAGTGCTGTAGAAGGGCAAAGAGAATTAAGAAGAGCGTAAAGAAATGCAGTTAAAAAAAGTTTTCTACATACTTACTATTTTTACAATGTTTCAATGCTCAACAATTGAGAATTACAAAATTGTTGCTTTGTGGAATATTAGAAAGCACAATCCAAATACGAATCTATTTTATCGTTGTGATGATTGTAATACAAATTCTTTGAATTGCTGTATTTATAAATATAATAATTTACACTACGATAGAGGAGAGTCATACGTTTTGGATAGTTGTGGTAAAATAGATTCTATTTATAGTTATCATGTACCATTAGGAGTAAATACCATTGCTGTTGAGGATCAAATAAGGTTATCTTCATTAGATAGTATATATCAGCATGAATTAAGAAATAGCTCTATTTATTGGGATAAAGAGTTAAATGCTATTGTAGATAACGATTCTGTCTATTTAAATTTTAAAGTAGACTTTAAGAACAAATACTTGATAGTAAAACACGAAAAGGAGTTACAGTTGTATGAATTCGAATGATTAAAGAAGTATAATTTTGTTAAAATTGTTGAAAAAGAAATAAATATGGGAGGAGAAGGTAGTATGTCCTCAATGAGGACTATTTTACGGAATAATAAAAACTTACTACGTAAGAAGAATATATTTTCTAAAGGAGATAATTTTAAAGCATTTTCTGGAGGGAATGATAAAAATGCTAAGACTCCCTATGAAATAAAAGAAACATCAAAAAAAGAATTAGAGGCTATTAGGGTAAAGAATGCCAAAGGGGAAAGAAAACACATTAGAAATGTTGTTTTATTACTGATTTTAATAGCTGCTATATCTTCATTATTCTTTTTACAAATGAATGATTTTGTAGCTCAAAGAAAAGCCATTGCCGAAGACAATAGAGGATATGGAGATGTTTATTCTTCTCATATGACCATGGGTGATCTTTATGCATCTAGAAATAAATGGTCAAAGGCAATTAAAAAATATGAAGAAGCTATTAATCTTCTACCAGAAAAATACATTGCATACAATAGACTTGCATATGCAATGGTAAAGAATTGTACTATTTTAAATAGAGGATGTGAAAAAACAAAAAGAGAAATAGAAAATATGATGCATAAGTTTCCAGATAAAAAGAAGGAGTTAGAAGGTTTGTTGAGTAGGTTAGAAATTAATTAACTATAGGATTAATTATGAAACTATTATTAACACTTCTATTTGTATTTAGCTTATTAGGGATTCCTGTAGCTAGTTTTAAAGATTGGTTAATTTTAACTCTAATTATTCACACAATGTGGTTGGCTATTGCTTCTACAAAACTTATAAAAGAAGGTCAACGTAAATACAATAAACTCAAAGTGTTTAATAGAGTGGTTATTGGTATAGCTATGGTAGATACAATGGTTGTATTCTTATCTATTTCGTTTCTTTTTAGAGTTATTTTTGCCTCTTTATATTTACCCTTATTTTATTTAAGTACTGTTTGTTTTGGCTTTTCGATTATTATCAATTATGTTATTTTGGTTAGGGACATAGTCCAAAGAGATATTTCTCCTAATCGAAAAACAGTATTAATTCTATCTTCCTTTTGCTATCCTATAGGTGTTTATACTTTATCACAGAAAAACGTACCAAATCACACCTTAACAAGTACGGACTTATAATCTGGGACGATTTAAAAGAGGAATCGTCAGAGTTTTGTGTCATCAATTAAAAACTTTAAATTTTAAAAAGATGACAACATATTTAAGAAAAATCAGGGTATCTGCTTTAGTAGTATTGGGATTGGCATTTACGGCATGTTCTAATGACGATAACAATGTACAACCCATTCCAGATGTTAATTACACCACAGCCGAAAATTATTTAGAGAAAGTTGGTTTTAAAGGAAGCGTATTAATTAGAAAAGGAAGTGAAGATATTGTAAGAAGAGGATTTGGTTTTGCAGATAGAGCTAGCCAAATAGACAATGATCCTTCGCTTGTTTATAGAATCGGTTCAGTAACAAAATCGTTTACTTCAGCAGCTATTATCAATTTAAAAAGAGAGGGGCTTATAGAAAGTTTAGATCAACCTTTAAGCGATTTTGACGATGAATTTCCTTTGGGAGATCAAATTACCATTAGGCATTTATTAACACATCATTCAGGTATTGCAGATTATGTAGGAGGAGTAGAGGAGTTTGTAGATGAGAACAATTACTTTATAGAAAAAGAAGAGATTTTGGAGGTTATTTTAGAATCTATTGAAGAGGAGGGCTTGCAATTTACACCAGGAGAATTTTTCTCCTATTCCAATTCAAACTATTTTATTTTAGGAATGTTAATAGAGGAGTTAGCAGGTATGTCTTACCAAGAATATTTACAAGAAAAAGTATACACTCCATTAGGGCTTGTTACTACTCAAAAAGGACCCAATGCAATTACGGGAGCAGTAAGAGCCAAAGGGTATAACGAAGAGCTAGAGGTAGAAGCCTACCAAATGGACATTGCTTATAGTGCAGGAGAAATAGAAAGCACCATTGCAGATATAGAAAAATGGGGAGATGCCATGATAGGAGATTATTATACAGCTACAGAGAAGCAAGAAGTGTTTGGAGCTGCCTATACACAAGAGGGAGTGAATGTTCCCGGTGCAGGATGGTTTACTCTTAAAATAGGCGGAAAAACAGTGTATCACCATGGAGGAGATATAGACGGGTTTACAAGTCTCTTGTTGCTGGTTCCTGAATCTGATGGAATGATTGTTTTGTTGAGTAATGAGCAAGATAAAGGCGAACAACGTTCTAAGATTATGGAGGTTATTTTAGAAAATGAATTTTAGAGAGTGATAATTATAAAAAGGGTTTAAAGTCTTATCCGCTATAAGTTTAGATACTTGTAGCGGGTTTTATATTTATAGGATGTATTGAACTAGTTCAACCAAATTATAAGTTTGTTTTTTAAAATTTGTTTGACAATTAAATGATACATTTAAATTCAATTAAAAAATAGAAGATAAGAATGAGTACTTTAAAAAATAAGAAAGCCATTGTTACAGGTGGAGGTAGAGGTTTGGGAAAAGCAACCGCCATAGCTTTTGCAAAAGAGGGAATAGATGTAGCAATTACAGGAAGAAATGAAGAGGTGCTAAAAGCAACAGTGGCAGAGTTAGAAGCTTTGGGCGTAATGGCAACCTATGCAGCATTTGATGTTGGGAATTACGAGGAAGTAAAGGCTGGAATTCATACAATTGTTACTGCTTTAGGGACAGTAGATATTTTGGTGAACAATGCAGGGATTGCAGCTATAGGGGCTTTTAACGACATGGAGGTGAGTGAATGGAGCCAGATTATTCAAACCAATGTAATGGGAATGTATTATGTAACTAAAGAAGTATTGCCGCATTTGTTAGAAAAGAATTTGGGTGATATTTTTAATGTTTCTTCTACTGCAGGATTAAACGGAAATCCGAATATATCTGCTTATAGTGCTTCTAAATTTGCGGTAATTGGTTTGTCGGAATCTTTAATGAAAGAAGTCCGTAAGAACAATATTCGTGTGTGTACCTTAACTCCAAGTACCATTGTTACAGAGATGACGAAAGAATTAGGGATGTTTGAAGGAGAGCCAAATGAAGATAAAGTACTACAACCAGATGATTTTGCAGAATTAATAGTGGCAGGTTTAAAGCTACCTAGAAGAGCTATGTTAAAAGGAGCTTCTTTATGGTCTACCAACCCATAAAACTATAGAACAATACCTTTGTTGTGGCTATTCTGTAGTTAGAATAAAGGTATTGTTACATTTGGTTTAACTTTTCTAAAATTTCAGCAAAACTAGGTCGTTCATGTACCGTTGTATTCATACAAGAAGCAATTAAATTTTCCCATGCGCTACGTTTTGTGCTAGCGAACTCATTTAAAGGAATCAAGTTTAACACATCTTCTACCAAACAAGCCCATGCACGTACTTCTACACGTTCAATAAAAGGAGCTAGTTTAGAATTTGTATTGTAAAAAGTAGCGGCTCCAAAATCTCCTAAAATAGAATGCCCTTTTGGGTTAATTAGGGTGTTGTGTGCATATAGATCTCCGTGATTAATTCCTTTAGCGTGTAATTGTGCACATACAGAAGCTTTTCCCTTAGCAATACTGATTAAATCGTTCTTAGTAAAAGAAGTCTCTTTATTAAACGTATCTCTGGTACAAGTATCAAAATTAGGCGGATTTCCTAAGTTGGTGTATTCAGAAGAAATCAATTCCATTACCAAACCGTTTTGATCGTTGGGATGATTTTTAATTTTACCAATTACAGGGATTAAATTATCATGTAGACCTGCTGTTATAGACACTTTCATTTCGTCTTCGGGTAATCCGTCGGTAGTCATAGCTCCTTTAAAAACTTTAACAGCAACTTCTTTGTTTGTAGTTGTCCAATTGGCTTTAGAAATAATACCAGAAGCTCCTTCTCCTAAAGTTTGTGTCAATTCAAAATCAGCCCAGTCGTAAGAGGCTAGGTTGCTTTCTATTTCTGGTCTATGAGTAATAGGATTTCCGTTAAAAGCAACCCAAGACAATCTAGGCAATTCAAACAACCATTGTGGGATTGTTGTTAATTGGTTGGTTGGTACTCTAAGTAGCTCCAAGCTTTTACAATTAGACATTTCAGCTGGGAGTTCTTTTAATAAATTTCCAGCCAATCCAAATTTCTGAAGCAAATGACAATCTCCTATACTTTTAGGTAGCTGCTCTATTTTATTATCTGTTAAAATCAGCCACTGTAATTTTTTAGGAAAGACGTTTTCTGGAATATGCGTGATTTTATTGGAGCGAAAACCTACCATACTTAAAGAAGGGCAATTTGCCAATTGACTAGGAAACTCCGTAAACTGATTACGGGCAAAAAAGACAATCTTTAGTTTGCTTAAGTCAGACATGTTTTCTGGTAACTCAGACAAATTATTATCCGATAAATCCAAAATTTCTAAGCTATCAGCAAGTGTCAAAATTTCATCAGGAAAAGTGTTTAAACCACAAGCTAATTTTAATCTGTTAGTTCCTTTTAATTCTCCCGATTGTAATGCTTCTAAAGTATGTGTCATGTTGTTGATATGAATCGGCTAATTTAACTATTTACAAGTAGAGAATTTAGATTGTTTCTTTAATTAAGGGGTAAGAAATCGAATAGGAAATATATAAGCTTTAATTGAGTTATAGAAATGAGTCTTTCTTAGTTGTAAATGAATAATTTAAGAGAGTGTACACGCTGCTACACGTTCTGCCATTAGAGCAGTAAATGAAATTTTATAAGACTGGAATTTCTAAAATTTCTTGAGTTTTGGTAATCTCGCTATTGTCGGTGCATTGTTCTAAAAGTTCCTCTAAAGAGGTTTTAAGAACGGGGTGCTTGTATTGACTTGTAAGATCTAGTAAAGGAATTAAAACAAACTTTCTATCGTGCATTCTGGGGTGTGGTATCACCAATTTTTCAGTGTTGATAATTTCGTAGTTAAAAAAAATGATGTCAATATCCAAAGGCCTTGCACTGTATCCCGTTGCATTCTCTTTTCTAGTTCTTCCCAATTCCTGCTCAATGTTTAAAAGTTGGTCTATCAAATCAAAAGCAGACAAATTGGTTGTTAGGCTTAGAGCAATATTGTAAAAATCGTCGCTTTTAAATCCCCAAGGAGGAGTTTGGTAAACCCAAGAAACTTTCTGAATAGTACCTAATTGGCTAAGTTTTTGCAAAGCCCTATTCAAGTTTTCTAACTTGTTACCCAAATTTGTACCTAAAGAAAGATAAGCAGTATTCATACTATTGTATTGTATATGGGGCAAAGAAAACATTTATATTTGTTATTGTATAAAAAAAATGAAAAATGAATTTTTTTAAGAGAGTGTTATCGTCTTTGGTTGCTATTTGGTTGGCCATTGTTCTTTTTGTTTTAGTAGGTGTTGGTATTGCTGTAGTCGCCACTAAGGATACTGTTAAAGAGGTAAAAGCAAATTCAGTATTAGAGCTTAATTTAGTAGGAGAGTTAAATGATTATTCCCCAACGGCTATAGATCCTTTTAGCGAGGCTTTGGGTTTTAAGGACGAAACTTTTGGGTTCAATCAAATTTGTAAAACCATAGAAAATGCTACCTATGATGATAAAATCAAAGGGATTAGTATTAAAAATATTCCTCAAAATATAGGTTGGGCACAGGTAACTGCCTTACGAGGAATGTTAGAGGAGTTTAAGAAGCAAGATAAATTTGTGTATGCATATAGCGATGTATATTCTCAGAAACAATATTATTTGTATTCGGTAGCAGATCAGTTATTTATTTCTCCGTTAGGATATGTAGAGTTAAGAGGTTTGCATTCCGAAGTGATGTTTTACAAAGATTTTCAGGAAAAATACGGAGTTAAAATGGAGGTCATTCGCCATGGAAAATACAAGAGTGCGGTAGAGCCTTTTATTGCCAATAAAATGAGTGATGCAAACAAAGAACAAATCAGTGAATTGATCAATGGTTTGTGGTTGCAGGTAGACAAAGAAATTACATCGTCTAGAGCTGTAAATGTAGAAGAAGCAGTGTTAAAAATGTACGGACAATCTTCTAAAACAGCTTTAGAGCATGGGCTGGTAGATGCTGTTATGTACGAAGATGATTATAAAGGTGCGTTAAAAAGTAAGTTAGAAACCAGTAAGTTAAATAAAGTAAGCTTTAAAGATTACATGGCTCAGAACACCTTAAGTAGTTTGATAGAGTTGCCTAATAAAATTGCAGTGGTATATGCACAAGGAGAAATTAGATACGGACAAGGAAATATAACGCAAATAGGACAAGAAAGTATTATTAGAGCGTTTAACAAAGCGGCAAAAGACGAAAGTGTAAAGGCAATTGTTTTTAGAATTAATTCTCCGGGAGGAAGTGCTTTGGCATCCGATTTAATTTGGAATGCAGTAGAGAAAGCAAAAGAGAAAAAGCCTGTAATAGTGTCTATGGGGAATTTAGCAGCTTCTGGTGGGTACTATGTTGCTTGTGGTGCAGACCGTATTTTTGCCGAACCAACTACCATAACGGGTTCTATTGGAGTATTTGGGATTTTACCAAATGTAGCTCCTTTAGCAGATAAAATGGGCTTACATACAGAGGTGGTAAGTACACATGACAATGGAATTCACTATAGTCCTTTTCAGCCTTTAGACAAGCGTTTTAAGGGAGTTGTTAAAAGTGGAATAGAAAGCGTATATGCTAATTTTTTAGATAGAGTTTCTAAAGGTCGTGATATGACAAATAAAGAAGTAGATGCTGTAGCACAAGGTAGGGTATGGACAGGAAACATGGCTTTAGAAGTTGGTTTGGTAGACGAATTAGGTAGTTTAGACGATGCCATAGCATATGCAGCAGAAAAAGTAAACATAAAGGAATACTCATTAAAAGAATTGCCTAAATACGATTTGGATTTTAAAAAGATGTTGGGTTTAAGTCCTTTTGCAAAAGCTGATTTAAAGGAAATATTACCAAGTTCTTTAGTGGAACAAGCCAGTCACTTAAAATCGGTGTTTGAACAGCAAACCGTACAAGCTAGAGTTCCTTTTGAGTTGAGAGTGGAGTAGAATTAGATTTAAGATGAAAAAGCTATTACTAGTTATACTCGTTTGTATTGTATGCTCTTTTTCTTTTCAAGAGTATAAAGTAGATGAGTCTAGATTTATCATACATGTTGTAGATGGTAAAAAAGGCTCGTTAAAGTTTTATTATAAGGATAATAACAATGAAAGAATTGGTTCTTTAAAGAGGCTGAAAGAGTTTGTAAAAGAGAATGGAGATTCTTTAGCATTTGCTATGAATGGGGGAATGTACAAACGTAATTATTCTCCACAAGGTTTATATATAGAAAAGGGAAAACTTATAAACAGACTTGATACGTCTAAAGGAAAAGGAAATTTTTATCTATTACCAAATGGAGTCTTTAGCCTCTCTAAAGATGGAGAAGCAACGATTGTAAAAACAGAAGATTTTAAGAAAGATAAGAATATTGAATACGCAACTCAATCTGGACCAATGCTTTTGATAAATGGTGTTTATCATCCTAAATTAAGAAAGGGTTCTAAGAATTTACACATAAGAAATGCGGTAGGAATATTACCTAATGGAAATATAATGTTTGCCATGTCTAAAGAGAAAGTAAATTTCTACGATTTGGCAACACTCTTTAAACAAAGAGGCTGTAAACAAGCTTTGTATTTAGATGGTTTTGTTTCTAGAACTTACTTACCATCAAAAAAATGGAAGCAATTAGATGGTGATTTTGGAGTGATAATTGGGGAGACTAGCAAATAAATGTAGTTATAATATCTAATTTCTATCAGTTAAGATCTACAAAACAAAAACTTTCCCACTCTCAGCCACATCTACATTTTCAAACTCAGTTTGGGCTTCTTCTTTAAAAAGTAACAAATTGCTGTAACGGCTAGAATAATGACCTAAAACCAATTTTTTAACCTGAGCAGCTTTGGCAATTTGTGCAGCTTCTTTGGCAGTACTATGCTTGGTTCTTTCGGTTAAGTGTTTATTATCTTCTAAAAAAGTAGATTCGTGGTACAAAAGACTAACACCTTTTATAATAGGAACAATATCGGGCTTGTAAGCAGTGTCGCTACAAAATGCATAGCTCTGTGTTTCTCTTGGCGGTAAGGTTAGTTCTTCGTTTTTAATTATAGTACCATCACTTTTAGTATAGTCTTTCCCGTTTTTAAGATTGTGGTAGTCGCAAATTTCAATTTCAGGAATTGCTCGTACAGCATCTATATTTATCTTTCGTAAATCAGGTTTTTCTTGGAATAAGTACCCATTGGTGTACACTCTATGGTCTAGAGGTATGGTAGAAACTTGAATTTTCTTATCCTCAAATACTACTTCAGATTCTTTGCTATGCAATTCATGAAATAACAACGGAAAAGAAGTCCAGGACTTAGAGAGTTTTAGTTGTAGGGTAATGATTTCTTTAATTCCTTTTGGGCCGTAAATGTGTAGTTCAGTTCTACGGTCTAATAAACCAAAGGTGGAAATTAAACCCACCAATCCAAAGAAATGGTCTCCATGTAAATGGGAAATAAAAATATGTTTGATTTTGGCAAACGGAATTTTGTGTTGCCTAAGGAGTACCTGTGTTCCTTCTCCACAATCTATTAAAATATGTCTTTCGTTAATTTTAAGGTATTGAGCCGTAGGATGTGCATTGGTTCTAGGAGTGGCTGAATGACAGCCTAATATGGTGAGTTGAATTCCCATTAAAATCCTAAATCACGAGTCATCTCATCCATGTCAATCATGTCTTCTGCTTCTGTTAAGGTAGGAACCACGTTTAGTTCTTCATCAAAAGCATCAGCATCAAAAGAAGGGACAATTATTACAAAAGAAAGGTTGTTTTCTAATTGAATTTCTGCAAACTCAGCTAAAGAAGTAACTTGCTCTTCTAAGGTCTCTATGTTCGATAGGTCAATAACAATATGTTGTCCGTTAAAATCTGTAAAACTCTTAGAAAGAGTTTCTTTAAAAACATCAAAGTTGTTTTCGGCAGTAATTAACGTATATTTTTCTGTTGAGGTTGTGTTCATTGTTTTCAATTTTATTTTCGATCAATACAATTGAATCGTTATGCGAGTTGTATTTATTTCTTTATCTGTTCGGCCAACAAATAAATACAAGCCATTCTAATAGCCACCCCATTTTCTACTTGATTCAGAATAATCGCTTGGTCAGAATCAGCAACATCAGAAGTAATTTCTACTCCACGGTTAATAGGACCTGGGTGCATAATGGTTACTTCGGAATCTAATGAGTTTAATAAGTTCTTGTCTACTCCGTACAACTGTGTGTATTCTCTGGTAGATGGAAAGTATTTGGTATCCATACGTTCGTTTTGTACACGTAACATATTGGCTACATCTGCCCATTCTAAAGCTTTTCTTAAATTGGTTTCTACACCAACACCTAGACTCTCAATATGTTTTGGAATTAAACTTACCGGTCCACACACTTTAACTTCTGCACCTTGTAGCTTTAAAGCATAAATGTTAGACAAAGCAACACGAGAATGTAATATGTCTCCAACAATTACTACTTTTTTACCCGCAACACTTCCTAGTTTTTCTTTAATAGAAAACGAATCTAACAAAGCCTGAGTAGGGTGTTCGTGTGTTCCGTCTCCGGCATTAATTATTTTGGTGTCTACATGTTTGGCTAAAAACTCATGCGCTCCTACATTGGGATGTCTCATTACCACAATATCTACTTTCATAGACAAGATATTGTTTACGGTGTCTATTAGAGTTTCCCCTTTTTTAACCGATGAACCAGATGCCGAAAAGTTAATAACATCCGCAGACAAACGCTTTTCTGCCAACTCAAAAGATAGCTTGGTACGCGTACTGTTTTCAAAAAATAAATTGGCAATGGTAACATCTCTTAACGATGGTACTTTTTTAATAGGCCTATTAATTACTTCCTTAAAATGATCTGCAGTGTCAAAAATTAAATCAATATCCTCTTTAACAAGATGCTTTATTCCTAGTAAGTTTGGGACACTTAAACTACTCATTTACTATTATTTTGTTCTTTTAGTTATGTATACAGAGTCCGATGCTTTGTCATCGCTCCAGTTCACAATTACTTTTTCTTCGTTAATTACGTCTACAGTAGCTCCTTTGTAATCTGGCTGAATAGGTAAGTGACGACTAAAACGTCTGTCTACTAACACTAGCAACTCAACATCTTTAGGTCTTCCGTAAGATTGTATAGCAGTTAAGGCTGCATTAATACTTCGTCCAGAATACAAAACATCGTCTATAAAAACTACTTTTTTGTCCTCTACTAAAAAATCTATTTCGGTAGAATTGGCACTTAAAGGTTCGTTTCTACGTCTAAAGTCGTCTCTGTAAAAAGTAATATCTAGCTTTCCAGATTTTACATTTTCTATTTTATAATCATCCTGTAAAATAGAAGCAATTCTTTCAGAAAAATACGTTCCTCTAGGCTGTAAACCAATAAGTACAGTATTAGAAAAATCACCATGATTCTCTATTAATTGGCAAGCCAATCGTTGTAAAATGATTTGGATTTTATTAGAGTTTAGAAGTATTTTATCACTCATAGAATCTGACTAAATTAGTTGTACAAATATAGTTTTTTTGTTGATTAAATTGTTAAAAACATTTGATAGAACCTAGATTTAAAACAGAGGAATATTTTACCTTTAATCAATGCTAAACTACAGAAGCCCCAAATAGAATTGTATGATGTCATTAGAGAAATTTGAAGAAATGTTGAAAACCAATGATGTCTATTTCTTTGATACTACAGAATTCGAAGAAATTATCCATCATTACCTTGATGAGGGGAATAATTCTTTGGCCAAAAAAGCAATATATTTAGCCTTAGAACAGCATCCAGATGCGCTAGACATCAAATTAATTCAGGCAGAAGTTCTCATTTTTGAAGAAGAATATCAAAAAGCACATCAGTTATTAGAAAACTTAAAAGCCATTTACCCATCTAACGATGAGGTGTATATTCAGATTGCAAATTTACTTTCTAAGTCTGATAAGCACGAACAAGCCATAGAGAATTTAAAAATAGCAGAAAAACATACCGATGATCTTGCCGATGTGGCCTCTTTGTTGGGGATGGAGTATTTGTATTTGGACG
The DNA here is from genome assembly GCF_054182685.1 of Wenyingzhuangia sp. IMCC45574. Lineage (NCBI taxonomy): Bacteria > Pseudomonadati > Bacteroidota > Flavobacteriia > Flavobacteriales > Flavobacteriaceae > Wenyingzhuangia > Wenyingzhuangia sp. IMCC45574. Next base: position 3,850,695 of record NZ_CM135169.1, read on the forward strand.
ATTACAAGCAATCTAGAGATTATTTTGCAGTGTGTTTAGAACAAGATGTGGAAGATTACCAGGCATTGTACAATATTATTTATTGTTTCGAAATGGAGTCTGCACACAAAGAAGCTATTACTTTTTTAGACAAGTACATCAATCAAAATCCGTATTGCGAAGTTGCTTGGCACCAAGTAGGGAGACAGCATTTTGTGTTAAAAGATTACGAAAAAGCATTAAAGTCTTTTGATTATGCAGTTGTGATTGATGAGGAGTTTATTGGTGGGTACGTAGAAAAAGCAAAAACTTTAGAAAAACTAGAGCGTTTTGATGAGGCGATTAAAAATTATAAAATAACACTAGACTTAGACGATCCTACTGCTTATGCATATTTAAGAATAGGTGAGTGCTATAAAAAGAAAGGAGAAACCAATAAAGCGGTTGAGTTTTATAAAAAAGCGGTTCACGAAGATCCTTTGTTAGACAAGGGGTGGTTGTTATTGGCGATTATATGCAATGAACAAAACAGTTTTGACAAAGCACTACACTATGTAAACAAAGCATTGGCTTTAGATGAGTCTAATGTAGATTATTGGAGGTATCATGCGGAAATAAATTTACGTTTAAAATTTTACGAAGAAGCAGCTATCTCTTTTCAAAAATGTATAGAATTAGATGATTCTGGTGTAGAAGTGTGGATTACCTTGGCGGATATATGGATGTACATAGGAGAGGAAGAAACTGCTATAGAAGTTTTAATAAAAGCTAAAAAGCAACATTCTAATTTTGCAGAAATAGAATATAGAATAGGGTGTTTGTTGTATATCTTAAACAAGAAAAAAGAAGCTTTTCTACACATAAAAACTGCTTTAACGTTAGATTTGGATTATTATTTAATTATGGAAGAGTTACATCCCATTGTTTTTAATGATCCAGAGGTAAAAAGAATGATTTCAAACGCTTTGGATAAGTCCTAATATAATTTACATTTGTCAAAAAACTTTTTGATGAAAAGATCTATCAAAGATTACGCTGTTATTTCTTTAAAAGGGATGGCAATGGGGGCTGCAGATGTGGTTCCAGGAGTTTCTGGAGGAACGATTGCTTTTATTTCTGGAATTTACGAAGAATTGCTAACCTCTATTAGCAATGTAAACTTGTCCTTGTTAAAAACGTTAAAGCAAGATGGTATTAAAGCGGCTTGGCAACAGTTAAACGGAGGTTTTTTATTGTCTTTGCTAATAGGAATTGCCATTAGTGTTGTTTCTTTAGCCAAAGGGATTTCTTATCTATTGGCAAATAAACCCGTGTTATTGTGGTCTTTCTTTTTTGGACTGGTAGTAGCAAGTATCTTATATGTAGGTAAGCAAATAGAAAAGTGGAGAATTCAAGAAGTAATAGCATTGGTTGTAGCAGGTGCTTTGGCTTATTATATTACCATTGCCACACCTATGGTTAACGACGATGCTTCTATGTGGTTTTTATTCTTGGCAGGTTCTTTAGCAATTTGTGCCATGATTTTACCAGGGATTTCGGGAGCTTTTATTTTAGTACTATTAGGAGCTTATGCTACCATATTAGATGCCGTACACGGTAGGGATTTACAAATAATTGCCATTGTAGGTTTAGGAGCCATTGTTGGTTTGTTAAGTTTTTCTAAGGTTTTAAAATGGTTATTTACTAACTTTAAAAACGTTACGTTAGCCGGGCTAACAGGTTTTATTGTAGGGTCTTTAAATAAAATTTGGCCTTGGAAAGAAACGTTAACTACCAGAGTTAATTCTAAAGGAGTTACCGTTCCTGTATTACAAAATAGTGTATTGCCAAATAACTTTAGTGGAGATGCACAATTAGGGTTTGCCATTGTTTTAGCAGCACTAGGATTTTTGTTGATTATTGGAATGGAAAAAGTAGCGAGTAAAAAATCGTAAATAGTCTATGATTCCAAAATCCATATCACTTTTCCTTAAGGGAATATTAATGGGGGCTGCCAATAAGGTTCCCGGAGTTTCTGGAGGAGCAGTGGCTTATGTTTTGGGGTTTTATAACGAACTCATTTATTCGTTTCAAAAAATGAACGGAAAGGCTTTGGGCTTGCTTTTTAAAAGAAGCATTCAGTCTTTTGCTGCTTACATAAACGCCTCTTTTTTAGTATATATCTTAGGAGGTATTGTATTTAGCTATTTTACAGTTTCTTTATTATTAGATTATTTATTAGAGCGCTACGAACTTTCTGTGTGGTCGCTGTTTTTTGGAATGATTGTAGGGTCTGGAATCTATCTGATAAAGCGATATGAAAATTGGAATGTAAAAAGTTATATCTCTTTATTAGTAGGTGCATCCATTGGGATTATCATAAATTTTATAGAACCAGGAACGGAGAATCATAATTTATGGTTTGTGTTTTTATGCGGAGTAATTGGAGTGTCTGGAATGACAATTCCAGGTTTGTCGGGGTCTTATTTATTAATGCTAATTGGGAACTATGTATTTCTTTTAGTAGATACCGTAAATGTTTTGGGAAAAGTTGTTTTAGATGTGTTTTCGGGAGATCTTACATCGTTTCAAAACCCAGATTACCAAGAGTATTTAATCGTTTTTGTGGTTTTTACCTTAGGTTCTTTTTTTGGACTTATTTTCTTCTCGCAAATGTTGGCATATGTGTTAAGAAAATGGGATAAGGTGGTAAATGCAACCATTATAGGGTTTATTATAGGTTCTTTGGGAACCGTATGGCCTTGGAAAGAAAAAATATATGACACAAGTAATGGTACAATATTGTTAGATAAATTTAATCATAAAGTAGTGATTGGTTTTGAAAAATATTGGCCAAATATTACTTTGCAGGAGAATTTAATTGCTGTACTATTCGTAGTAATAGGAATAGTTACGGTATTAGGAATTGAATATTATTCTAAAATTAAAAGTACATGAGTTCAGTAAAATTTGGATTGGTAGGAAAAAATATATCATACTCTTTTTCTAGAGGATATTTTACAGAGAAGTTTGAGAAGTTAGGCTTAGAGAATCATAAATATGTAAACTTCGATTTACAAGAGGTTGCTGTATTAAAAGATATTATAGCAGCTAAAGAAGATGGTTTAAAAGGAATGAACGTAACCATTCCTTACAAACAAGATGTAATACAATACTTAACTTCTATAGACGATGATGCTAAAGAAATAGGAGCGGTTAATGTTATTAAATTACAAGACAATGGTGAGGTTAGAGGATATAATACAGATGTGTATGGTTTTCAAAAATCAATAGAGCCATTTATCAAAGCACATCATACAAAAGCTTTAATTTTAGGAACAGGAGGAGCTTCTAAGGCAGTAAGACATGCTTTTAATAAATTAGGAATTCAGCATAAATATGTTTCTAGAACTGCAGCAGATGGTGTTTTTGGATACCATGAGTTAACCCAAGAAATTATAGAAGAGTACACGGTAATTGTAAATTGTTCTCCATTGGGTACTTCTCCAGAGATAGCGTTAAAACCAGAAATACCGTACGCGTTTTTATCGGATAAGCACTTGTTGTTTGATTTGATTTACAATCCTGCAGAAACAACCTTTTTGCGTTTGGGAAGAGAGCATGGAGCAGCCACTAAAAATGGATTGGAAATGTTAGAATTGCAAGCAGAAAAATCTTGGGAAATATGGAATAGCTAGCCTTTTGGTATAGTGTTTGTAATATTTCTTGTAACTTTAGTAAGAACCTTTAAAAATAATACCGATGAAAGCAATAACTATCATGGCTTTATTCCTATTTTCTTTAGGGCTATCGGCTCAAGAAATAAGTGATCAAAATCCAAATCACCAAAAGAGTTACGAAAAATATTTAAAAACTAGTGAAAGCTATACAAAGCAACAAGGTACTACTGCTCAGCAAACTTATGTAGCTATAGATCCTATGGAGGAGCGAAGAGTTCGTAAGAAAATGAGAAGAGACCATAGAGCTATGAGTCGTTTATGGAGACACCAAGAGCGAATGGAAGAAGCTAGAAATACAAGATACAGAGTTTATAATAATGGATGGAACTCTAGGTTAGGATGGAATAGTGGATGGAATACCAATATAGGTTGGGGATTAAACTTTGGAAGAGGTTTCTCTATCAACTCAGGGTTTAATAGGCCATTTTTTAGAGGTTCTAACTTTTGTTGGTAAAAACTAAAATTTAAACGAAAAATAAAAAAAAGATGAAACATAAAATAATCGTTTTAGCATTGGCAGCTGTAGGATTTGTAGGACTAGGGTCTTGTTCTAGATCGGTAACTAGAGTGGCAACCGAAGAGCAAATAGATATTAGTGGTAGGTGGAACGATACAGATGCAAGGTTGGCAGCACAAGATTTAAGTGCTCAAGCAGTGTTGGGAGATTGGTTAAGTACACACACCATAGAAAAAGGTAAAAAGCCAGTTGTAATTGTAGGTTTGGTACGCAATAAATCGCACGAACATATAGATGCAGAACTGTTTACCATTGAAATTGAAAAAGCATTGGTAAAGTCTCAAAGAGCTAGAGTGGTTCAGGGAGGAGAAATGCGTAACGAATTAAGAGCAGAAAAAGCAGATCAGCAAGAAAATGCATCTAGATCTACCATGAAAAAATTTGGATTGGAAACGGGTGCAGATTATATGTTACAAGGAAGCATTAATTCTGTAGTAGATGCGCACAAAAGACAAAAAGTAGTGTATTATCAAATAGATTTAACACTAACAGACATACAAACAAACGAGAAAGTTTGGTTTGGAGAAAAGAAAATCAAAAAGTTTGTTAAGAACTAAGAACAAACAAAATTTTATAAAACTGTTTGGAACTAGTTTCTAAGCAGTTTTTTTATTTTTGATTCCAATGAGAAAATCAATTCAAACATATCTATTTTATTTATTCATTGCCTTGGGTTTTGCCAGTTGTGCCACTTATCACGATTTAAGTGTTGGCTATCAACAGCAAATCCAAAACGAGAATTATCAAAGCGCGAATGCACAAATAGAAAAAAATAAGTTTCTTAAAAAGAAAAGAAATCGATTGTTAAGTTACCTAGAAAAAGGAAAACTAGCGCACTTGCAAAAGAACTATACATTAAGTAATGAATTGTTTAACAAGGCCGATGTTTTAATTGAAGACCATAAAAAAAACTTTGGAAAACAAGTTTTAGGAGCGTTAACCAATCCAGAAAAAGAAAATTACAAGGCAGAAGATTTCGAAAAAGTAGCCATTCACTATTACAAAGCTTTAAATTATATTTTTTTAAGACAATTTGATGAAGCACTTGTTGAAGCAAAAAGAATCAATTTACAACTTCAGAAAATAAACGATAAATACCCAGCAGGTAAAAAGAACAGATACACCAGCGATGCTTTTGCGCTAAACCTACAAGGAATATTATATGAAGCAACAGGAAATATAAATGATGCTTTTATATCGTACAGAAATGCCATAGAGTTGTATAAAAAAAATGAAGGAGTGTATTTTGGTGTTGCCATTCCAACGCAATTAAAGCAGGATGTAATAAACACAGCACATTTATTAGGTTTTACAGATCAAGAAATAAGATATGCAAAGGAGTTTAATTTAAAATACCAACCAGAAGCTGCCAAAGGAAACAGTTTGTTAGTGTTTTGGGAAAGTGGATTGGTGCCTTATAAATCTCAAACTTATTTTACGTTTACAGAAATGCCAGGAAGCTATAATGGCTTTATGACAATAACGAACAAAGAGTTGGGATTGGATATTCCTATTCCATCTACTAGAACCAAGAGAAAAGAAGGAGGTTTCTCTAATTTTTCTATCGTAAATGTAGCATTTCCTAAATACGAAGTTAGACCGTCTTTGTATACTAGGGGAGAGGTAATTATTGAGGGAGCTCAAAAAGACTCAATACAACTAGAGTTGGTGCAAGATTACAATGTAATAGCCAAGCAGACTTTAAAAGACAGAACTGTAAGAGAAATAGGGAAGGTGGCTATTCGTTTGGCTACTAAAAAGTTGTCGGAGGCTATTGTGACCGATCAAAATAAAAATTTAGGGGCTTTGGTAGGCCTGTTTAATGCTGTAACAGAAAAAACAGATACGCGAAACTGGCAAACCTTGCCAGGACAGATATACTACGCTAGAATTCCTGTAAAAAATGATACGACCAAAGTAGTTTTAAAGACAACTACTCCTAATGGAACCGTTCTAAGGAAGTCCATAACGGTTGATTCTAAATATCATATCAATTTCTTAACCTACAATACTCACCAAATCATTAGGTCAAATTAAATAGAATTGATTAATTTGGCGAAATCAATTTTTTTTTGAAAAAAGTAATTACAATATAATGGAACCTATCATGGAGAATGAGATTCAATCTGTAGACTACAAAACGTTGTCTTTAGATGATTTAGTAACCGCATTACGCGCGTTGATTCAAGAGAAGCCAATTAATGAGATTAAAGATAGTGCAAACGCTATTAGAGCTTCTTTTTATTTAAAGTATAACGAAGATGTTGCCAAAGCTAGAGAAGCTTTTGTAGAAGAAGGAGGAAACGAGATAGATTTTCAGTTTTCACAACCAGTACAAATTACTTTTAAAGAATTATGGAAAACTTATTTAGATGCAAAAAAAGAGTATCAAAATAAGTTAACCAAAGAGTTAGATACCAATTTAACTAAGAAATTAGACATTATTGCGGCTATTAAAGCAATGGTAGAGCAAGGAGATGTTTCTAAATCTTACAACGAATTTCAGCAGTTGTTAACAAGTTGGAAAGAAATAGGAAATATTCCTTCTGATAAATACCAAGAAACTTGGGGTAATTATCATTTATACGTAGAGCAATTTTACGATTTACTACATATAAACAAAGATTTAAGAGAGTTAGACTTTAAGAGAAATTTAGAAGCAAAACAACAAATTGTTGCAAAAGCAAAAGAGTTGGCTGCTCATAAAGACATTCAGTTTGCTTTTAATGAATTGCAATTGTTACACAAAATTTGGAAAGAAGAAACAGGTCCTGTAGCAAAAGAATTTAGAGAGCCTATATGGCAAGAATTTTCTGAATTAACAAACACGATACATCAAAAGAGAGTTGACTTTGTAAATGCATTAAAAAAGGTTGAGGAAGAGAATTTAGCAAAGAAATTAGCTAAAATTGAAGAAATTAGAACCTTTAACTTTAGTAACAACAAGACTTTTGGTGATTGGAAAAAAAGTATAGATGCTTTTGATGTTTTAAAAGAAGAGTTTTTAGCAATTGGAAGAGTGCCAAAAAACAAGACAACAGAAGTTTGGAATATCTTTAAAGATGCTACAAAGGTGTTTAACCATGCAAAGAACGATTTCTTTAAAGACCAGAAAAAATCACAAAGTGAGGCTTTGTCTAAAAAACAAGCTTTAATACAAGAAGCTAAGGATTGGCAAAATTCTGACGATTTGCAAACTGCTACAGAAACTTTCAAGAGAATTCAGGCAGAATGGAAAAAGGTAGGTTTTGTTCCTAGAAAACAGGCAGATGCCTTATGGAATGAGTTTAAAACGATTTGTGATGCTTACTTTGAAAGATTAAACAACGTTAAGAAAGAAGGAACTCCAGAAGAGAAGAAAAATTACGAAACAAAAGTTGCGTTTTTAGAAGGTTTATCTTCTAAAGAGATTACTATAGATAGCTACAAATCTTTAATAGGAGAGTGGTTGGCTATTGGTTTGGTTCCAACTCAAAAGAATAAAGTAGATCAAGACATTCAACAAACAATAGCTAAGGCGATAGCGTTACCAGAAGACAAGGTAAAAGCCGGATTCGTAACGTATCAGTTAAAATTAGCTTATTGGAAATCTATTGATAGTAAGAAATTATACGACGAGTATGATAACTTAAGAAAAGAGGTAGATGGTGCTACTAAAGATTTAAAGCAGTTAGAAAACAACTTAGGTTTCTTTTCCAACAGTAAAAAATCGAATCCTTTGTTAGACACCGTAATGAAGTCTATAGAGAGCGAGAAAGTAAAGCTACAATTGGCTAAACAAAAAATGAAATATTTTAGATCTATCCAATAAGGAGCATAAAAAAAGAGAAGTTAAAATAGAGTGCCCCCAAAATGTTAGACACAATTTGGGGGTATTTTTATGTCTAGAAAAGTAAAGTACACATTTGAATTTAAACGTAAATGTGTTTTGTTGTTTTTTAAAGAACATCAATCAGTTATTAGTATTTGTAAAGAATTAAAGATTCATCATTCTATTGTTTACCATTGGTGTCAGCAGTATGAGAAAGATGGTCTACAAGGATTATTACCAAAACAAACAAAGCATTACTCTCCATCTTTTAAACTAAATGTATTACAGACTATAGATAGAGACAATCTCTCTATGGCTGAAGCTAGTTTAATTTTTAATATCGGAGGAGATTCTGTAATACATAATTGGAGGGTACGCTATAATTCTTTAGGTTTGGAGGGTCTACAAGATAAGCCTAAAGGTAGACCTATTGGTATGAAGACTAAACATACAAGAAGTAAATCTAAACCATTAACTAAAGAAGAAGAACTTTTAAAAGAGAATCAATCTTTAAAAGCAGAACTTGATTTGCTAAAAAAGTTACATGCCTTAGCTCAAACCAGAGAGAAAAAGCAATAGCCATAGATGGGTTAAGGCATAAACATGATTTATCACTATTGTTAAAGCATGCGAATATGGCTAGAAGTAGCTTCTATTATCATTTGCAAAAAAGTAGAGAGCCTGACAAATATGAACTTATTAAAAAGTTAATTACTCAGATTTATCATCAAAACAAAGGAAGATATGGTTATAGAAGGATCACCTTAGAGTTAAATAATCAAGGAATAATGATCAATCATAAGACAGTATTTAGACTAATGAAATCTATGAAGTTAAAGTCTCTAGTCAGAATAAAAAAATATCGTTCTTATAGAGGGAGTCAGGGAAAAATAGCTCCTAATATTCTCCAACGAAATTTTAAGGCATTAAAACCTAATCAAAAGTGGGCTACAGATATTACAGAATTTAAAGTTCTGGGTGAAAAACTATATTTATCACCAATTATAGACTTATATAACAGAGAAATTATAAGTTATCATATCTCTAGAAGCCCTAACTTCAAACAAATAACAACCATGCTTGACAAAGCTTTTAAAAAGCATAAGCTTAATAAAACCTTACTGCATTCTGACCAAGGGTGGCAATATCAAATGAAGAGATATCAGACTTTATTGAAAAAAAACAATATCATTCAAAGTATGTCTAGAAAAGGAAATTGTTTAGATAATGCTATTATTGAGAACTTCTTTGGAACTTTGAAATCAGAACTATTTTACCTTAAAAAATGGAACTCAATTAATCAACTGGAAAAGGAAATTAAAGAATATATTAGCTATTATAATGAGCAGAGAATCTCATCGATTTTAAATGGAATGAGCCCGATAAAATATCGAGCTCAGTTCTATAAGTAATTTTTAACCGTCCAACTTTTGGGGGCTAGTCCAAAAACTTCTCTTTTTTTTTTATGGTTATTCTTTTAATAATTTCTTTCTAATTCTACTCAACTGAATAGGTGTAATTCCTAAGTGAGAGGCAATATGATATTGCGGAATTAGCTGATCGATGTTCTTAATTTTCTTTCTTAAATCTAAATATCTTTGTGTAGCATTTTTAGACAACAAATCAATTAAGTTTTCTTCTAGTTTTGTGTATTCTACTTCTAATGTTCTATACATAAACTCGCTAAACTCTCTACTGTCGAGTCTTAGTTTTGCTAAATCATCTTCTTTACACTCAACAATTAACGCATCTGTTAAACATTGACAAGCAATTTTTGCTGGTGATCTGTCTATTGCAGATTTAAGTGAGGTTGCTAAGTTACCGCTAGCACAAATACTTTTGTTAATCTCTAATGATTCAGGGGAGTCTTTCATGTAGGTTCTAGTTACCCCGTCAAGGATAAAGAAAATACGATCGTTAACCGCTCCAAGTTCACAAAGGTGATCTCCTGATTTGTAGGAAACAACTTGAGAAATACTTAGCAGTTTTTGGAAAGTATCATTAGACAGAGGGTATATATCTTTAATGAAATTAATGAGTATTTCCATAAGTTAATAAATGTAATTTTAGTTTTAATTTTCTTTATAAAAGTAAACTAAAGAAACGAAATATTGCTTACATAAGCAAGCAATCTATAAAATCCGTTAACATATGCAATAAAAGTCCAATAGCTATTAACCTCGTTTTTTTAGGAAATAAAAAGATAAAATATAGACAAACAGCAAAGTAGCTATGTAGAGGGTGAAAATTAATACTGCACCTATTTGGAACAAAAATATTTGGATACGCTAACAAATGATCCAAATCTACCAACATTGTAGCCAATAAAATAAGGTAATACTTCTTCCATTGCGCTTTATTGTAAAGGTATGCAATAAAGATAGGAGCAATTAAATGTAAACTATAGTGGAGCGTAAGTTTAAAAAGCTCCATTAGACAGGTCTATTTTTTCTAAATAAATTGCTGCTGCAGGGCCTTCCATAAAAAGCAGGTCAAGAATACTTAAATTGGTCATAAACCCATGTTTGTCATCAAAAACTTGGGTGTATGTAGGGAAGTTTAAAAGCGGTTCTTTTTTGGTGTTGGTAAGCTTTCTAAAATCTGTAATAGTGGAGTATTCTCTGTTGTAGATTTCAGTAGTTGTAGTTTTTTTTGTTTCTAATAAAGCATCCATAACAAAGTTATGACATGCTGTATGGAGTTCTCCTAGAGTTTTGTATTGGGTTGTAAAAATGCTGCTTAAATCATCCTGATAGAATTCAAAGAAAGGAGAAGATCTATAGGCTGATTGTAAACTTTTTAAATGTTGACTTTGCCAGTCTTCTGCATAACTAATTTGGGTTTTAGTTGTTAAAACCTTTGTTCCTTTTTTATGTAGTACGGGTACATTTAATAAAAGTTTTCCGTTTGCTGCAAATACGTAACACCTGCTTCTATAGGTTTGTTTTTCAAAGTTGTCCATTACTTCAAACAAAATAGAATCAGATTGTAAAATAGCTGCATAATGTGCTATAGGAGCAAAGTATGCAGGTATTAAAACTATATTTTTTTGCATTTTACTTATGCTTTCTTTTATCTAAAAATGCTTTTACAATGTAATAAAGAGCCAATGCTATTACAAAGTATAATAAATAAGATCTTGGTTCTCCGCTACCGTGAACAGTAGTAAACATTCTTTCCCAACGAATCTTTTTATTGATAGCTGTTTCATTCTGATCTATACTTAACCATATAAATACAGGTTTTCCAACTACATGGTCAAAAGGAGTGTATCCCCAGTAACGAGCATCTAAAGAACGTTGACGGTTGTCTCCCATCATCCAAAAGTAATCTTGTTTAAATGTATAAGAGTTCGTTTCTACACCGTTAATGTAATATTTTCCATTCTCTTCTTTAAAATTATTTCCTTCATATTCTGCAATAATTCTTTTGTAAAAAGGAAGAGACTTTTCGTTTAATTCTACTACGTCTCCTTCTGCAGGAATATAAATAGGTCCAAAGTTATCTTGGCTCCAAGCGTATTGCGGATCGTGAGGAAAGATTGCAGGATCAAAAATACCTTTAGGATCTATGCTTCTTTTGATAGATACCACCTTAGGATCTTTTTTCATTAACAAGGCATGTTCTTTATCTAAATTGATAAAGTACTTGTTGTTCGCTCTGTCTATAATAGATGCTTCATCAGGATTTACATTATAACCATGAATAATTTCATCGGCTGTAAAAGGTCTGTTGGTATCTACGTAATAATTAAATTGAGGCTTTGCTCTATCTGGTAAAACAGTTTTCTTTCCGTTAATGTAAATGTATCCATTTCTTACTTCTAGGCTATCTCCTGGAATACCTACACAACGTTTTACATAGTTGGTACGTTTGTCTATAGGCTTGTAGGTAAATTTCCCTGAGTTGTCGTTCCACATAGTCGCTAACGAGTCTGATGGCCAAGTAAAAACAACAATTTCATTTCGTTTTACCTTTTGTAGTCCAGGCAATCTAAAGTATGGCAATTCAATTCCCTTTACATAAGATGGAAGCGGAGTTCCTGGAATAGAATCGTGTACCATAGGTAGTGCTACGGGAGAAATAGGAGTTTTAGCCCCGTAATGGAATTTACTAACGAATAAAAAATCACCAATAAGTAACGATTTCTCTAAAGAAGAAGTTGGTATGGTAAACGGTTGCATTACATAGGTATGCACAAGCGTAGCCGCAGCAATAGCAAAAGTAATAGAGCTTACCCATTCACCAGTTTTACTTGGTGGTTTGGTACTTCTGTTTTCGTTGTATTTAAGCTGGTCGAAAATTACATAGTTTAAATAAAAGTTGTAAAAACCTAAAGATAAAATGGCAAGCCATGTATCTTTGGTATCAAATTTTCTAAAACTACGAGCAATCTCTACCCAAATTACCGGAAAGATTAATAAGTTGATAATAGGGATGAATAATAATAAAACCCACCATTTTGGTCTTTTTATAATACTCATTAATATTACAGCGTTGTAAACAGGAATCGCTGCTTCCCATGCTTTTCTTCCTGCTTTTTGATATAGTTTCCAAGTACCTGCAAAATGCAATACTTGAACAATCAAAATAAATACAATCCAGTTCATTTGTAAATTCTTTTATGTAGTAATTAGATTCCTAGTACGTCTCTCATAGAGAAAACACCCTTCTTTCCGATGATCCACTCAGCAGCAATTACAGCTCCTAAAGCAAACCCCTGACGGTTGTGCGCAGTATGTTTAATCTCAATACTGTCAACTTCGGATGTGTAGTCTACAACATGTGTGCCAGGTACTTCTGGGCTACGAATTGCTTTGATAGGAATGTTAACATCCTCGGTAGCTTTGTCTACTTCCCAACCGTTGTATTTTGTATGCTCAATTACACCTTCTGCTAAAGTAATAGCGGTTCCACTAGGTTCGTCTAATTTTTGTTTGTGATGTATTTCTTCCATCGTAACGTTGTACTGAGAAAGATTTTTCATCATTTTCGCCAAGTGCTGATTCAATTCAAAAAAGATATTTACACCCAAACTATAATTAGATGCATAAATAAAAGCACCTTCTTTTTCTTTACTTAAAGCGACCATATTGTCGTATTGGTCTAGCCAACCAGTTGTTCCAGATACAATAGGAACCTGATTGTTTAAACAGTTGGTAATGTTACCAACGGCAGCATTTGGAATACTAAAATCAATAGCTACATCAGCCAAATTAATATCGTACTCTTTTGTGTTTTCATCTACAATAACAGTAATTTCATGCCCTCTACTTACAGCTATTTTTTCAATAGTCTGTCCCATTTTTCCGTATCCTAATAATGCTATTTTCATAATTAAAAATTAAGGTTTAAAGACAACCCTACATAGTTTTGATTGCTAAACTGATCGTTCATCAATTTAGGGTCAAAAGTAATTGTGTCTGATATATTGAATTGCAACAAATGTGCATCTATACTGGCTTCTAATATTTGCAAGGCATACAAACCTACAAATGTTAAAAGGGAAGTATCTCTATTTCTTCTTAAAACTTGTTGTGCGTTTTCTAAACTGGCATCAGAGAATCTTCCTACAAATTCATCTGGTTTTCCAGCTTTTCTTAATTTAAAAGCTCTTCTATATCTTTTGTACGAAGTGTTATTAATAGAATAATAGTAAATACTACTCGCCAAAGCTCCATATACAATAGGAATTTTCCAATAACGTTTGTTATATGCTTGTCCTAACCCTGGAACAACAGCAGAGTAAAAAGCTGCTTTTGCAGGAGATAATGGATTAAAACTATCGGTATCTTCTAGAAAACTATTATTGTCCTCTGCTTCGGTTTTTAATTCTTTCTTTTGCTTCTCTTTTTTATCTTTTTGTTGATCTTGAGCAAAATTAGATTGAAAACTTAGTACAGTTAAGATTAATATAAAAAAACGCTTATTCACCTAGATTAAGTATTGCTTTGATTTGGTTAAACTCTTCTTCCGATGCAAAAGAAATAGCAATTTTACCTTTTCCTTTGTCGTTAGAAGTTATAGCAACTTTCTGGCCAAAAAATTGATTGAAGGCTTGTTGGTTGCTTTTAACAAAATCTGGTGTAACGTTCGCTGGTTTTGCAGGTTCAACTTTATCAGCTTTCATTTGTGCTACTAAAGCTTCTGTTTGCCTTACAGACAATCCGTCTTTAAGGATTCTCTCGTAAACCTCTACTTGTTTGTTGTTGTTTTCTAAGTTAATGATGGCTCTACCGTGTCCCATAGAAACAAAACCATCTCTCATTCCTATCTGAATGATTGGGTCTAGCTTTAACAAACGCAAGTAATTGGTGATGGTAGAACGTTTTTTTCCTACTCTATCTCCTAATTCCTCTTGTGTTAATTGAATCTCGTCAATTAAACGTTGATAAGATAGGGCAACCTCTATAGGGTCTAAGTTTTTACGTTGAATGTTTTCGACCAAGGCCATTTCTAGCATTTCTTGATCGTTTGCAATACGTATATATGCAGGAACAGTTGTATTTCCAATTAATTTAGAAGCACGGAATCTTCGTTCCCCAGAGACTAGTTGAAATTTATCTCCAACTCTACGTACTGTAATAGGCTGAATTACACCTAAAACTTTAATAGAATCGGCTAATTCGTTTAAAGCCTCTTCTCCAAAGTGTGTTCTAGGCTGAAAAGGATTAACCTCTATCTGATCGAGGTTCAGTTCGATTATATTTCCAACAATTTCAGTTGCTTTTTCATCATTGGCAGAGCTAACACTCATATCATTTTCTTTCAGCAATGCCGATAGTCCTCTACCTAAAGCCTGTTTTTTAGTTGCTTTTGCCATATACTATTTTTTAGTTCTTCGTAACTAACTCGTTCGCCAAGTTTAAGTAGTTTAAAGCTCCTTTACTTCTAGCATCATACGCAATAATGCTTTCTCCATAACTTGGTGCTTCACTTAAACGCGTGTTACGTTGTATAATGGTTTTAAAAACCATATCGTTAAAGTGTGTTCTTACTTCTTCTACCACTTGGTTAGACAATCTCAAACGAGAATCGTACATAGTTAATAAAAGTCCTTCAATATCCAAAGCAGGATTATGAATTTTTTGCACACTCTTAATCGTATTTAATAATTTTCCTAGACCTTCTAACGCAAAATATTCACATTGTATAGGAATAATAACCGCATCTGCAGCAGTTAATGCATTTAGGGTAATTAAACCTAAAGAAGGAGCACAATCAATTAAGATATAATCGTAATTCTCTTTTATAGGAGCTAAAATCTCTTTTAGCATGTATTCTCTTCTTACTTTGTCTACCAATTCTATCTCAATAGCAACCAAATCAATATGGGCAGGGATTAAATCAACATTTGGAGAGCTAGTTTCTACAATAGTTTCTTGAGCAGTACATGTATGCTCTAAAATTTCATAAGTTCCTTTTTCTACAGTGTCAATGTCAATTCCTAATCCAGAAGTAGCATTTGCTTGAGGGTCAGCATCAATCAATAATACCTTTTTTTCTAAAACCCCTAAAGAAGCTGCTAAATTTACAGAAGTAGTTGTTTTTCCAACTCCCCCTTTTTGATTAGCAATGGCAATTATTTTTCCCATGAATTTTGCTGTTTGTGATGTGCGTAAAAGTACAATTATTTGTCTGTTAAATAAAGTTAAGATATCAACAATTCTTACGCTTTACTTTAATTCTTTTTTTCAAATTGTTAACAACTTTTGTTGTAGCTGTTTACTTAATTTTTTTCGGGGATGTTTTTTAAAATTTCTACTAAATAAGCCCAGAATTTTTGCGAAGATGATATACTTGCTTTTTCATCGGGAGAATGTGCTCCTCTAATTGTAGGGCCAAAAGAGACCATTTCCATTGCAGGGTACGGTTCGCCTATAATTCCGCATTCTAAACCTGCATGACAGGCATTTACATGTGGGGCTTGGTTAAAGAGTTGCTTGTAAATTTGAGTCATAGTTTGTATGATTTCTGCGGTAGGTTTGGGTTGCCAACCTGGGTATGATCCGCTAGTTTCTACATAAAAACCACCTAATTCAAAAGTACTGGTTAGTTTCTGTACCAAGTCTTTCTTTTCAGTTTCTATAGAAGAACGAGTTAAGCAAGCAATTTCTATAGTTCCGTTTTCTGCTTTTACAGAGGCTAGGTTGTTAGAGGTTGCTACTAAGTCTGTAATATTAGCATCCATAGTATACACTCCGTTATGGCAACTATAGACCGTTTGTAAAAACCTATGTTGGTCTATAGGAGACAAACAGGTTTCTTTTGGAGCTTCTACAGCCAAACCAAATGTAAGGTTTGGTTCTTTAACACTCCATTCGTTTCTAATTTCTTCGGCAATAACCTCACAAGCATCAGAAAACTCCATTTCAATACTTGGAGAAACAATTGCTACTGCTTCCCTTGGGATGGCATTTCTCAAGTTTCCTCCGTTAAAAGAAATCAACTGAAAATTTACTTTCTTTTGTAGTTGGTATAAAAAGCGAGCTAAAATTAAATTGGCATTTCCAAATCCTTTATGAATATCCATTCCAGAATGACCTCCTTGCAGCCCATTTAAGGTTACCTTAAAAAATCCTTGATTGGTTGGAACAGGAAAAGGTGAGTACTGTTTAACTGCAGTAAGGTCTATACCTCCAGCACATCCAATGGTAATTTCATCGTCCTCTTCGGTATCTAAATTCAGTAAAATATCTCCAGAAATAAAGCCTGGTTCTAATTCAAAAGCTCCGGTCATTCCCGTTTCTTCATCAATGGTAAACAACGCTTCAATTTCAGGATGTTCAACCGTTTTACTGGCTAAAACTCCCATAATGGCAGCCACTCCCAAACCGTTATCTGCACCCAAAGTTGTTCCTTTTGCTTTTACCCAGTCACCATCTACGTACATTTCAATTCCTTGTGTTTCGAAATTAAAATTAGTGTCGTTGTTTTTTTGATGTACCATGTCTAAGTGAGCTTGTAAGGTCACTTTTTTACGGTTCTCTAATCCAGCGGTAGCGGGTTTTTTAATTAAAACATTTAACGCTTTGTCTTGTAAGCTTTCTAGGCCTAAATCTTTACCAAACTTGACCATAAAATCAGAAATGGCTTGTTCTTTTTTAGAAGCTCTAGGGATTGCGTTTATCAAACTAAAATGAGCCCAAATTTCTTTAGGCTTAATGTCTTGTAATATCATTTTTTAGGTATCAGGTCTCAGGTATTGGATGCTATGTATAAGATAGAACACCTTGAGGGAATATTGTGTAATGGTCTAATAACTAGTTTGTAAAAACCAAATGCTACATCTCTATAATAGATTCAGACAATGGTTTTCTAACTTTCTTTTCTTTAGACATATAGTCGTCTTCTGCTCTGTAACCAACAGGTAATACTAGAACCGATTTTAATCCTTTTTTGTCGAGTCCTAAAACTTCATCGTACTTGGCAGGAATAAAACCTTCCATAGGACAAGCATCAATTTTTTCTAGAGCACAAACGTTTAGTAAGTTTCCTAATGCTATGTATGCTTGTTTAGAGAACGATTTGTGTTTTTCCTCATCAGATTTGGTATCGAATTCTTTAATTAAAAAGTCTCTAAAAGGCTGAATTACTTCTTCTGGAGTGTTTCTAACCTCTTGTACTAAGTCAAAATATTTTTTCACATCTTTTCCATCAAATTTTACAGGATGACAGATGACTAATAAATGAGAAGCATCTACCACTTGTTTTTGATTAAACGTGTGTGCTACCAATTGTTCTCTTAATTCTTGTGTATTTACAATTACTAAATTTATGGCTTGCAAACCGTAAGATGTAGCGGTTAAATTAAAAGCTTCTTTTAGTAATTGAATTTGTTGTGGGGTTAATTTTTTAGAGGAATCAAATTTTTTAGTCGCATATCGCCACTGTAAACTTTCTATAATATTCATGTTTGTTTCTATATTTCATTACAAAAATAAGTTATTTATTTCTTAACTTAATGAGTTTAAATCTCAGATTCTCAAATGCTATGAAAGAGTCTTTTTTACATTGGGTATGGCAGCAGCAGTTGTTAGAAACTCAAAAGTTAACAACGGTTCATAAAGAAAAATTACAGGTTCTTAATGTAGGAGTTTTAAATACGCTACAAGGACCCGACTTTGGCAATGCGTTAATTAAAATTAATGGTCAAAAGTGGGCAGGAAACATCGAAATTCATGTAAAATCTTCCGATTGGTATGCGCATCAACATCAAAAAGATGAAAATTACCAAAACGTAATTTTACATGTAGTTTATGAAGACGATGTAGAGGTGTATGATAAACATAACAATGTGATTCCAACACTAGAGTTAAAGCATATTATACAGCCTAACGTATTAAACAATTATGAAAGCCTGATGCAAAATACCCGACAATGGATTTTTTGCGAGGATGCTTTAAAAAATATAGACAGCTTCTTGTTAGATAATTGGTTGGAAAGAGTCTATGTAGAACGTTTGGAACGTAAAATAAAAGAAGTAGAGGTTACGTATCAGCAAACAGGTAAAGATTGGGAAGCTACCTTGTTTTTATATTTAGCAAAATACTTTGGAGGAAATTTAAATGGAGAATTATTCTTAGATGCTTTTTCTCAGGTTGATTTTTCTATCCTAAGAAAAGAAATGGCAAACAATACCTTGGATGCAATGTTGTTTGGTTTGGCTGGTTTGTTAGAAGAGGATGGAATAGAGGATGCTTATTATCTGCAGTTAAAAAGAACGTTTGTATATCAAAAACAGAAATATCAATTAGAGGATTTACTAGTTCCTAATGTGCATTTTTATGGATGTCGTCCTCCAAATTTCCCCACTATAAGATTGGCTCAGTTGGTTGCTCTGTATCAGAATAAAAAGAAATTATTTGCCGAGATGTTACAGTTAGGAGCAGAGACAGATCTGTATAAAGATATTTTATCTGTATCTGTTAACGATTACTGGCAAGAACATTATAATTTTTATAAAACATCTAAAAAATCACCAAAGAGGATAAGCAAAGATTTTACCGATTTACTGTTGATAAACGTAATGATCCCAATTCTATTTCTGTACGCTAAAACTTTAGGGACTAAAGAAGCTTATTTGTTAGAGCTAATGTACGATGTAAAACCAGAGAGAAATACCATTGTAACCAAATTTAAAGAACTGGGCGTAAGGGTAACTTCTGCTTTGCACAGCCAATCTTTGCTAACGTTAAAAAAAGAGTACTGCGAAAAAGAACGTTGTGCAGAATGTGCTATTGGAATAGCTTGTTTAAAAGGTTGATTTAATAGGGAGAAAGGCTAGGAGTAGCTAAAAATGAATAAATTTGTTACTATCAATAGTGTAATAAATTTGCAATGCAAGAATATACAGGAAATATAAACTCTCAAAAATCTATTGTAGTACTTCCGTTTGTAAATATGAGTACAGATGCTGATAACGAATATTTTAGCGATGGAATTACAGAGGAAATTATTAATGCATTAACCACCATAAAAGGTCTTAAAGTAATTGCCAGAACTTCTTCTTTTGCTTACAAAGGAAAAAACATTGATGTTCGTGAAATTGGAAAACAACTAAACGTAAGTACTGTTTTAGAGGGAAGTGTTCGTAAATCGGGAGACAGAATTAGAATTACTGCCCAGTTGATACATACTGAGGAGGGCATTCATATTTGGTCTCAGAACTTTGATAGAGTGTTGCAAGATGTTTTTGAATTACAAGATGAGATAAGTTTATTAATTGCCGATAAAATAAGAGAGAATTTTGGGCATTTTGAGATAAAAGAGCATTTAATATCTGCTCCTACTAACAATATAGAGGCTTATAATTTATATTTAAAAGGTAGGTATTATCACTTAAAATGGAATGCCGAGGATTTGTTAAAGGGAGTAGATTACTACGAACAGAGTATTGATTTAGATCCTTCTTTTGCTTTGCCTTATTTTGGAGCGGGATTGTGTTACGGGATTAATGCATCATGGGGCTTTTGTTCCTATGATGAGGGTATTGAAAAAGCTGAGTTTTATCTGCAAAAAGGATTGGAAAAAAACAAAGATTCTTATTTAGGTCACTTTGCACAAGCCACTGTTTATTTATGGGGGAAATGGAATTACAAATTGGCATATGAGCATTTGTCTAGGTCTTTAGTATTAAATCCGTCTTTTACAGAGGCCGAAGAGGCAATGGCAGAGTTGTATACATTTGTAGGTGATTTAGATAGTGCATTAAAACATGCAGATGCTATTATTGGTCAAAGTCCATTATCGCCGAATCATTATTTTACAAAGGCGAATATTTATTACTTAAAAGGTGCATATCAACAAGCTTTAGATATTTTTAAAATAGCCTTGCAGTTAGATCCTACTTTTGCTTTGGCTATTGAAGTATCTTCTTTGTGTTACATACAGTTAGGAAACGATGCTGCTTTTGTGAAGTTTTTATCAGAGAATCCTCAGCTAGAAAAAGTTAAAGAGTGTAGGCGTTTGTATCAACTTCAAAATCCAAACAATCAGATAGATGCGTTGTTGGGTGATAGTTTGGAGGTTTATATTAAAGACGAACATCCTTCTTTAGTTGCTTGGAATTTGTATTTAAATGTTTACCTAGGGAATTATACAGTAGCGTTGGATATGTTAGAGCGTGGTTGTGCAAAAAAAGTAGGACAATTTATAAATTTTAGAAACGATCCTTTTTTAAAACCACTGCATAAGAACAAGCGTTTTAAAAATTTAATACGTACTGTTTTTACTGATGCTATGTTGCCTAAAAATATAATGGTAAAAGAGCTAAGCCCTAAAAGTGGTGCTAAAATTGTGTTCGATCCGTCTGAAGCAAAAGAATATTTACAAAGATTAAAAGTCCTTTTTGAAGAACAAGAGTTGTATTTAAACGCTTCTATTTCGTTAAAAGATGTTGCATCAGAAGTTCGTTTGCATCCTAATAAATTATCGTGGTTGTTAAACGAGTACGTAGGTAAAAACTTTAATGAGTATATCAATTCGTTTAGAGTTGAAGCTTTTAAAACAAGAGCTTTAAATCCGTCCAATAGTCATTTAACCTTATTGGGGCTTGCATACGAGAGTGGTTTCAATTCTAAATCGGTGTTCAATTCTTTTTTTAGCAAAACTCAGGGTACTACTCCAAGTGTATGGTTAAAACTGAATAAAGAAAAATAAAAAGTCCTAGTTTACATTTTAGGACGTTTGCCATGTTGTTAAGATTTATTTTTGATGAATAAAAATGAAATAGAGATGATATGGTACAATGTGCTTTTTTAGGAATGAGTTTGTTAACAGGAGAGTTGATAGCTGCAAAAATCTTGCTGTTTATCTTTTGTTTGTTAGTAGTATTCCATATGCTGGTAATGCTGGGAGTTATTTCGTATAAAATTGTTTGGGGAGGGAGAATAAAGTCCAAAGCCCAGTTATATGTTATGGAGCTGCTGTCTATTTTAGTGTTGCTATTGTGTGTTTTCTTATTGAGTTTAAAGCTAGGAATCTTCGTTTTTAAAGGGAGTGATTTTATTGTGAGTATAGGTTTGTGGAGTCTTTTAGGAATCTTTGTATTAAATACATTTGGGAATTTAATGGCGAAAACGAAATTGGAGAAATATCTATTTGGGAGCTTAACGTTTATGATTAGTGTCTTATTGCTGTGTGTAATTTTTAATTTTTTTTAAGTGATGAATAAAAATAAAATTGGAGGAATTGCTTCTTTAGTAGAGGCTGTCTTATATATTCTTGGCTTTGTGTTTATTTTTTCCATGTTAAAACCAATGGTAGATGGAAGTCTACAAGAACAAGATAGGCTGGTGTTTGTATTGGAGAATAAAATTTTAATTCAGATTTGGAACTTGTTAATTTATGTTGTTTTTGGTTTGGTACTGATACCGTTAACAATAGTCATTAAAGAGCAATTTCAAAACTCAAATTATTATGGACCGAATGTCATTTCTGTATTAGGTTTTATTTGGTCTGGATTGGTGATTGCAAGTGGTATGGTTGCCAATGTGGGATTAAGTTCGGTTGAAGCTATTTTCAATCAGCATGCAGAACAGGCTTTAATTGTATGGAAGACGATTGAAATTATTCAGAATGGTATTGGTGGTGGAGTAGAGGTAGTAGGTGGTTTTTGGGTGTTGTTAATTAGTGTTTTAGGATTTAAGCAACAGGTTTTTTCTAAAGGACTTAATTCTGTAGGATTGGTTGTTGGGCTAGCCGGAGTGCTTACTGCTATTCCCGGATTGCAAGAATTAGGAGCTGTATTTGGACTGACCCAAATAGTATGGTTTATTTGGTTGGGAGTGGTATTCTTAAAAGCTGAATAAAAACAAACAAGCCAGATTCAATAAGAATCTGGCTTGTTTGTTTTTTATAGAGTTTCCTAATATAGTTTTGGAAACTTTTTAGGATTTACTTCATGAAATACATTGTATACACCTTCAAAAACATCGTCGTGAGAAGGTTTTGAGAAATAATCTCCATCACTACCATAAGCCGGCCTGTGTTCTTGTGCCGAAATACAAATAGGTTTGCTATCTAAGTATTTGTATGCATTTTGTTCATCAATTACCTTTTGTAAAATATAAGCCGAAGCTCCTCCAGGTACATCTTCGTCTATTACTACCAAACGATTTGTTTTAGCAACACTTGTACTAATATGATGGTCTAAGTCAAAAGGCATTAAACTTTGCACATCAATTACTTCTGCGCTGATTCCTGCCTGAGCCAATTCTTTTTGTGCTACTTCCATAACAATCTTTAAAGTAGAACCGTAAGAAACTAAAGTAACATCTGTACCTTCTTTAATGGTTTCTGCATATCCTATAGGAGTTAAGAACTCCCCTAAGTTATTAGGTTTTTCTTCTTTTAAACGATAACCATTTAGGTTTTCAATAACCACAGCAGGCTCATCCGTTTGTAGTAAAGTGTTATAGAATCCAGCGGCCTTTGTCATGTTTCTAGGAACCAATAAGTGCATTCCTCTTAAACAGCTTAATATTAAAGCCATTGGAGAACCAGAATGCCATATACCTTCTAGTCTATGACCTCTTGTTCTAACAATTAATGGAGCTGTTTGCTTACCGTAAGTTCTGTAACGTAAACAAGCCAAATCATCACTTAATGTCTGAACAGCATATAGAATATAGTCTAAGTATTGAATTTCGGCTATTGGGCGTAAACCACGCAAAGCCATACCAATTCCTTGTCCCATAATGGTTGCTTCTCTAATTCCAGTATCTGCAACACGTAATTCTCCAAATTTATCTTGTAAACCTTCCAATCCTTGGTTTACATCTCCAATTTTACCAGCATCTTCTCCAAAAATGAATAAGTTAGGATGCTTTTCTAAAAGAGCTTCAAAGTTGTCTCTAATAATAATTCTTGCATCAACAATTTCTTTCTCATCATTGTATGTAGGTAATTTTTCTGCAATAGTAGCTGCACCCTTACCAAAGTCGTTTAATAACTTAGAACTGTATTTTTCCTGAGCTATTGGTAAGTTTACTTGTAGCCATTTTTGCAATAAAGCTTTACTAGGAATATTTTCTTCTCTAATATAGCTTAATACTTTTCTGGCGGTACTGTATATTTCTTTTCGGTGAACCTGAATTTCTTTAAGAGATGCTAAGTCGTTTCTAAGTTTAATGATAAAGTTCTTATTGATACTTTCTTCGCAAACTTTGTCTAACACAGTAATTAAACTGTTTTCTTCCTTTTTTAATGGGGCAATAAACGCTTCCCAGGCAGCTCTTTTTCCTTTTAAAACTTCACTTTTAGCTTTCTTCTCAAGAGCAATTAATTCACTCTCGTTATCTACTAAGCGTAAATCACCATTCTCGCTTTGTAAATCGAAATCTAAAATCCATTCACGCATTTTTTTAACACAGTCAAAGTCTTTTTCCCATTGCAAACGCTCTTTACTCTTGTAACGTTCATGAGAACCAGAAGTTGAGTGCCCCTGAGGTTGAGTTACTTCACTTACGTGAATCATTACAGGTACATGCTCATTACGGGCAATATCAGAAGCTTTAGAATAAGCATCAATTAACCCAGAATAATCCCAACCTTTTACAGCGAAAATTTCTATTCCTTTATTTTGTTGGTCTCTTTGGAATCCTTTTAAAACCTCCGAGATGTTTTCTTTTGTAGTATGGTGTTTTTGGTGTACAGAGATTCCGTATTCATCGTCCCAAATACTTGCAACCATAGGAATTTGTAATACACCCGCAGCATTTATTGCTTCAAAAAAATGCCCTTCACTGGTGCTTGCATTTCCAATAGTTCCCCAAGCAACTTCGTTTCCTTTGATACTAAATTTCTCGTAGCCTTCTTGAACCGTTTTTTCTTGACGGTATAACTTAGAAGCGTAAGCCAAACCTACCAAACGAGGCATTTGTGCAGCTGTACAAGAAACATCAGAAGCTGTATTGTATTGTTTTGTTAAATTTTTCCATTCCCCATTTTCATCTATACTGTGAGAAGCAAAGTGTCCTCCCATTTGTCTTCCAGCCGCAAACGGTTCGTGGTTAATGTCTGTGTGAGCATACAAACCAGCAAAGAATTGTTGCGGAGTAAGTTCTCCTAAAGCAAACATAAAAGTTTGATCTCTATAGTAACCAGAACGCCAATCACCTTTTTCAAAAGCTTTAGCCATGGCTATTTGGGGAAGTTCTTTTCCGTCTCCAAAGATTCCAAATTTAGCTTTACCAGTTAAAACTTCTTTTCTACCTATTAAACTACATTCTCTACTTAGTACAGCAATGTAGTAGTCGTTTAAAATTTCTTTTTTAAACTGTAGAAAAGTTAACTCGTGTTCGTCTTGAGAATCTAATGTCATTGGCATATAGCAAAAATTAGGGTTGCACAAAGTTAACTAATTATAGTGGGAATCTAAAACCATGTTAATTTACTTGGAATTTGAGCCTAGAAAAGTTGCTGTTTTAAAAATCGAATTAAGGGTTGTGGTTTTAAAGTAACTACAAATCTTGTTGATTGCCAGTAGTTTGTGTTTTTGTGTACCCATCCTTCTTTGTTGTAGATTGGTAAGTAAAGTTCAAATAATTCTGGTACAAAACTTAAACGAATTCCTCCTTCGTAATCAAAAAAAGCTGATTTACCTCTGTTTTTAAGCAGCGAAACATTCTGAAAAGTCTCAATCCATCTCCAGATTCCAATACTAGTGTTTATACTTGTTAACCAGTGGTTTGCAAAACCTGGGTCGTTTTGAGTAACAAAACCTCCTTGGGCTTTAAAATATTGTTGACTTAGTATACCACTTGTTTCAGATCTACCTAAGTAAGGTAGTTCAAACAGATAATCGTTAGGCGTGTGTTGGTTGTAACTAAAGTAGTTGCCTTGGGTATTGTTTCTAAGAAAAATACCTCCAAAGAATCTAACATCTATCGGTCTTTTGTTGTCGGTTAAATGCCTGTACCTAAAGTCTAAATTTAACTTGGTGAATTTGGTTGCAATTTCAGTGTTTGCATTCAATTTAAAGTCGTTAATAAGCTTATTTTGTCTGTAGAAATAATCCAATTTAAACAGGTGGTATTTGTTTTCGTCAGAGTTTGTTACATCATCTGGAACTTCTTTGTCAATGGTTACAAAGTTTGCACGTATTTGATTGTTTCCAAGTGCTCTTAAGTCTTTTTGTTTAAAGCTAACAGATACAAAAGGAGAAATTACATTGTAATTTAAGCCTTGGTCGTAATGGTAATTACTACCACTAATACCTATACTAGCCTCGTAGATATTAGACTTTTCTGGATAGATTGTATAGTCAAAAGAAGCTCCCCCAGTTAAACTTTTACTTTGGGTACTAAAAGTAGGTTTAATAGTGTATTCAAAATTCTTATGTATGTAGGCTTTGTTCTGAAAACTAAGCCCTAAAATAACTCCATCGTAATAATTGTACGATCCTTCGGGTTTAAGAAAAAGTTGGTGTTTTCTTGGGTTGTTAAGGTCTTTTAAAAGTTTTACCTGTAAAGGACGTTCGAACAACTTAGCTTCTTTGTTTTTCCAGTTGTTTCTATTGTTAATTTCTGGATACAAACCTTCGTAATTTAAGACCACTTTATCTAAGCTGTCGTTTGCTATTTGTATGGTCTTTTTGTCTTTAAAGCCATCTATCCAAGTTTTGCTTTTAATTTCTTTCCCTTTTAAACCATAGATTAGGACAGGTGTTTTTATGCTTCTGTTATTTTTTATCGTAATGCGGACACTATCTTTTAGGAAATCTGCTTTTACAATTTTGTGATCTATTTTTTTATTGGTTGCTAGCCATTCCTCTTTAAACCATGAAATATCTTTAGCACTATTTTTTTGTAGTAGCTTAAGAAATTCATTAGCAGAGGTCTCTTTGTGAAGGTTGTTGGTTAAAAATTGTGAAACGCTCTCTGCTAGATTTTTTTTACCAACATAAGCTTCTAGATATAAAAAGCCCAATCCGGCTTTGTATGGAGAAATAACTTTTTTGTTAAAATTAGACAAGTTCTCTAGCGGAGTTTTTAAGCTTTGATCTAGGTTTTCTCTTGCTGTGATCTGATGAACGATTGAAAATTTATCGATGAAATCTTTTTTGGCAATATTCATGCTTTTAATTCCCCAAATGTTAGACAATCTCCCTATAATTTTAACTTTAGGGTAGTAGGTTTCCAAATATTTTTTAAATAGATATACTTCTAGTCCTTCTACAAACCAATAATCCTTTCTTTTATTTACAGCTAACGTTTGAGAGATGTACTCTGTAGTTAATGCTTTAAAAAATTCTGCTTCCCATTTAAATTGATCGGAATAGGGGTGTAGCCAATTGGGTAGTAACTTTAATTCGTATATGGGATTTTGATTGTATTTATGTTTTTCTACCAATAGTTGATTTCTTGGAAATACGCCTAAATGCCTTTTTAAGAAAAAAAGCATTTTTTGGGTAGCAATTTTTTGCTGAGAAATCTCAATTTTAGGACTGATAAAATTGGTGTTGATTTCTATAGGGTAAGTAGGAATGCTTAGGTAAGATCTTAGAAACGTAATGGTTAAATCTGCCTGAGTAGCATCCGTAGCTCTTAAAATGTACACGTTATGTGCATCGTGTTCTTCTTTTTTAGAATTTAAGTCGCTGTATATTTTATAACCAATAGGAGTTTTAAAAACAATTTTAAAATCTGTTGGTTTTATGTGTTGATAGTCTAGGTTTTTATGCGTGTTTACTCCTAGGTCTTTCTGATTTTCGGCTGGGGATATGAACCAATCTTTAAGGTAATAATCAATCCCTTTGTATCCGTGCCCAGTAAATTTTTCATTGGGAAGTTTTACGGTGTAATCTATATCTATACGTACACTTTCATTAGGAAGAAGAGGTGTTGTTAATACTGCTAGAATTAGATCTTGTTTTTTCTTTGGAGTTTCAAAAACCGTGGTTTTGTTATTAATAGTAAGATGGTTAATAGTACTAAAACCTTTGTCACTGTCTTTAGAAAAGTAAAAATCAGTTTTATAATCTTCTAACAACCTTTTGGCTAGGGGAGTAGCGTTGTCTTTGTAGCTATTGGACCAGTTTCTTAGTATTATTTTAGATAAGGTATCTTGTGTTTTATTATGGAAAAGAATCTCTTGGTTAATTTTTAAATAATTTCCATCAGGAAACAATTCGGCATTTATGGTCAAATGATTTTTCTGACCATAAACACCCAATGTGCATAGGATTATGATAAACTGAAAATAATTTTTCAAGGTTAAAAGTTAGGCTTAAGTTTATACTTGTTGTAGAAGTTGTTTAAGTGCTCTAGAGCCTCATCTGCGGTATCAACCAACCTAAATAAATTTAAATCCTCTGGACTAACGGTTTTGTACTCTTCTAACAAACGATCTTTAATCCAATCTAATAAGCCAGCCCAATAAGATTTACCAACCAATATAATAGGGAATCGTCCTATCTTTTTTGTTTGAATCAGTGTAATGGCTTCAAATAATTCATCTAACGTACCAAAACCACCAGGCATTACTACAAAACCTTGAGAATATTTTACAAACATAACTTTGCGGACAAAAAAGTAGTCAAAATCTACCGATTTGTCTCTGTCTATCCAAGGGTTGTTGTTTTGTTCAAAAGGTAATTCAATATTTAGTCCCACCGAAGTTCCTCTACCTCTGTTGGCACCTTTATTACCTGCTTCCATAATACCAGGACCTCCTCCTGTAATTACTCCAAAACCACTTTGAGTAAGTTTGTAAGCAATTTCTTCGGCTAGTTTATAGTACTTATGATCTGGTTTTGTTCTTGCTGAACCAAAAATACTAACGCAAGGTCCTATTTTAGCCATGGTTTCAAAACCATTTACCATCTCGGACATTATTTTAAATACTGCCCAAGAGTCATTGGTTTTAATTTCGTTCCAGCCTTTTTGTTTAAACTTATTGTATATTTTTTGCTCTTCTTCATGAAGTTCCTTTTCTGTCATATATCTTAGAGATTGAATAGTTGTTTCTTACATATTCAATATACAAAAATTGTGCAAAAAATTACGATAGTTCGTATAATTTATGGTCGCTATATAATTTAATGATGGCAGCAACCGACCAAGCTTGATGTATACACCCTCTTCCCTCTAATGGATGGTCTCCATCAAAGATTTCGGAGATGGTATGTAAACCATCACGATGGTAAAAATGTTCTTGTAATGGTTTTAGTGTATTTAGTACTTTTTTCTTAGCTCCATCTGTATATTTTTGAGTTTTTAAATAGGCTTCAAAATAATCCATTAAAATAAATGTCCACACCGTTCCCTGGTGATATGCTAAATCTCTTTGCAATTGATCTCCACCATAACTGCCTTTATAGTCCTTGTTGTTTTGATCTAGAGTTTTAAGACCATATGGAGTCAACAGTTTGTCTTTTACCATTTTAACCAGTTTTTTCTCTTCTTTTTGGGTAAGTAGTGAAAAAGGGAGACTTACTACATATATTTGATTCGATCTAAAACTACTGTCAATACCTTTTGTAAGATCAACAACATCGTTTAAATATCCTTCTGCATTGATGAAATATTTTCTAAAGTTGGTTAAAAACTTTCTTTTGGTGATTGTTGCTTCTCGCTTTACTTTTATTTTTAAAACATTGGCAAAAGTCTCGTAAATACATAGTGCATTGTACCATAGCGCATTAATTTCTATAGGGCAACCTCTTCTAGGGGTAACTACATGTCCGTTTACCAAAGCATCCATCCAAGTAAGTTGAACCCCTTCTTGTCCTCCCGATAAAAAACCTTCTGGAGTTACATGAATATGGTAGCGAGTTCCGTTTACATGTTTTAGAATAATTTTCTCTAAGGTTTTAATATATTTTTGAATGAACTCAATATCATCAAATTTTAGGTAATATTCGTACATAGCCACAAATAGCCAAAGTGTTGCATCTATAGTGTTATACTCTACCTCTTGATCTGTAAAATCGGGAAAGCGGTTTGGTAACATTCCCTGATCTACATATTTTAAAAAAGTGGAAAGTAACGATTTAGAAGCTTTTTTGTTTCCAGTAGCTATGGTTAGCCCTCTCATGGCAATCATGGTATCTCTACCCCAGTCTGTAAACCAATGGTACCCTGCTATAATACTCTTAGATTTTGTGGAACCTCTTTTTACTAAAAACTGATCACCAGCAACCAATAAATCGTTGTAAAAGGTGTCTTTAACTTTTTTGTTTTGAATTCCTTTTAAGTGTCTTTTGTTGTTTAGTTCTAAGTTGTCAATATTTTTACCTACCATTTTTTCGTCGGTAGTAAAGCTTATTTTAATTTTTTGCCCAGGAGCCATTATCAATTTGGTGTAGCCAATTCTATACAGGTCTTCTTCACCGTTTTCTCCTCTAAATTTTTCCTTGCGCAATTGAAAGTCTTTATACCAAGATTTTTCTTCTATAAATTCCCCCTCGGACCAATCCCAATAAGCGTTTAAATTGTCATAAAGTTCAACTTTTAGATGCTGGTCTTTTTTTTCGTAGTTAAATTCGTTTTTACTTGCTTTAAAATTACTGTGATAATCTTTACATTCCCACAATGGATGCAGTTCTAGAATAAAAGGAATGTTTCCCGTGTTTTCGTAGGTAAGTACGGTTGTGTTGCTGTTTTGCACCATGAAAAGTTGTTTTTGCAACTTCCAATTTTGATTGGTGTATTGCCAAGTAGCAACAGGTCTACGGGTAAAGTCTGTTAAATACAATTGTCCTTGTGGGTGGATAGAATTGTTTGGGTACTCGTTAACCGATAAATCGGTATAAGTTCCATTTGTAAAAATACGTTCTTCTATTTTTCCTACAATTATTTTTCTGTCTGTAGGAGGGTTTAAAGAAGCAACTAATAAACCATGATATTTTCTAGTATTGGCTCCTGTAATGGTTGAGGATGCATAACCACCAAGTCCATTAGTTTCAATCCATTCAAGATCTAATAATTCATTAATGTCTTTTTCTTTTGGGTTCATAGTCAATGTAATTCGTAGTAATTTTTGTTGATTTTTTTCTTTAGCTAAAAAATATCTTATGTTATTTTTTATGGAGGCTAAATATATTAATTACTTTGACTTATGTTTAACTTTTGTTAATGTTTTTTATTAAGAATTAATGTTGATAACTTAAAATGGGAACTGCTTTTTTACAGTTCTTTTTTCAAAAATCTAGCAGTGTGACTTTTTTTGTTTTTACTAACTTCTTCTGGGGTACCAGTACAAACTATTTTACCTCCATTTTTTCCACCTTCGGGACCTATGTCTATAATGTGGTCTGCTAG
Organism: Wenyingzhuangia sp. IMCC45574; assembly: GCF_054182685.1. Classification (NCBI taxonomy): domain Bacteria; kingdom Pseudomonadati; phylum Bacteroidota; class Flavobacteriia; order Flavobacteriales; family Flavobacteriaceae; genus Wenyingzhuangia; species Wenyingzhuangia sp. IMCC45574. The sequence goes on from NZ_CM135169.1 coordinate 3,881,487, forward strand.
TTTAATTACATCCATATTGTGTTCTATAACAAGAACTGAGTTTCCTTTATCTACCAGTTTTTGAATTACTTGCATAAGTACTCTAATGTCTTCAAAGTGCAAACCTGTTGTAGGTTCGTCTAGAATGTAAAAGGTATTTCCGGTATCTCTTTTAGAAAGTTCTGCAGCTAATTTAATTCGTTGTGCTTCACCACCAGACAATGTTGTAGATTGTTGTCCAAGGGTAATATATCCTAAACCAACTTCTTTAATGGTTTTTAATTTTCTGTGGATTTTTGGAATGTTTTCAAAGAAATCAACCGCTTGGTTGATGGTCATTTCTAATACATCTGAAATAGATTTTCCTTTGTAGCGAATTTCTAGAGTTTCTCTGTTAAAACGTTTTCCTTGGCAAGTTTCACATTCTACATGTACATCTGGTAAAAAGTTCATCTCAATTACACGCATTCCACCACCTTCACAGGTTTCACAACGACCTCCTTTTACGTTAAAAGAAAAACGACCAGGTTTGTAACCTCTAATCATTGCTTCGGGAGTTTGGGCAAATAAACTTCTTATTTCATCAAACGTTTTTGTATAAGTAGCAGGGTTAGACCTAGGAGTTCTACCAATTGGAGATTGATCTATGTCTATAATTTTATCTATATGTTCTAAACCTTCAATACTTTTATAAGGTTGAGGTTTTTTGACTCCATTATAAATATGAGCGTTTAGAATAGGGTAGAGGGTACCGTTAATTAAAGTAGATTTTCCACTTCCAGAAACACCACTAACACAAATTAATTTTCCTAAAGGAAAATGTGCTGTTACATTTTTTAAGTTGTTCCCTGTAGCACCTTTTAAAACGAGTTCTTTACCGTTTCCTTCTCTACGTTTTTTAGGAACTGTAATTTCTTTTCTACCGGTTAGGTAGTCTGCAGTTAAGGTTTCTACTTTAGAGAATAAGTCATAAGAGCCTTCACTCACAATTTGTCCTCCATGAATTCCTGCTCCTGGCCCAATATCAATAACATGATCTGCACGCTCCATAATGTCTTTGTCGTGTTCTACCACTAACACAGAGTTTCCAACGTCGCGCAATTGTTCTAAGGATTTAATTAACTTTTCATTGTCTCGTTGGTGTAGTCCAATACTAGGTTCGTCTAATATATACAGTACACCAACCAATTGAGAACCAATTTGTGTTGCCAAACGAATACGTTGAGCTTCTCCACCAGATAGAGACTTAGAAGAACGGTTTAATGTTAAATAATCCAAACCAACGTCTAATAGAAATTGAATACGGGTTCTAATTTCTTTAATAATTTCAGCCCCAATTTGTTTTTGTTTGTTGTCTAGTTTCTCTTCTATAGTTGTAAACCAATGAGCCAATTCATCAATATCCATAGAGATTAATTCTCCTATGTTGATTTCATCAATTTTAAAATACAAAGATTCTTTACGCAAACGAGTTCCATTACACTCTGCACAAATTTGATTGTTCATAAAGTCTTTAGCCCAGCGTTGTATGCTTTTAGAATCGTTGTTTTTGTGTTGATTTTCAATAAAAGCTATAATTCCTTCAAAATCTATTTGATAGGTTTTCGTAACTCCGGCTACTTTTGCTTTTACTTTTATATTTTCTTTTCCTCCGTTTAGAATAATCGCAAGAGCTTCTTTAGGAATCTCTTTTATAGGATCTTCTAATGTAAAATTATAGGCAGCAGCAATGGATTGAATTTGTTTAAAAATCCAACTGTTTTTTTGTGGTCCTAAAGGAATAATACCTCCTTTTTTAATAGAAACGCTATCGTCTGGAATTACTTTTTTTAAGTCGATTTTATCAACAGTTCCAATACCGTTACAAGTAGGACAAGCTCCTTTAGGAGAGTTAAAAGAAAATGAATTAGGTTCTGGTAAAGGATAAGAAATACCAGAAGTAGGACACATTAAGGCTCTACTAAAATAACGAGGTTTGTTTTCGTTGAATTTTAAAACCATTAAAACACCATCACCAGCGTACATGGCCGTTGTAATTGTTTCTTCTAGTCTTTTTTCTTGATCGGCTTTAATTACCAAGCGATCTATTACAATTTCTATGTCATGTGTTTTGTAACGATCCACTTTCATTCCTTTGGTGATATCTAAAATTTCACCATCTACACGAACTTTTCCAAAACCTTGTTTCCCAATTTGTTCAAACAATTCGCGATAATGACCTTTTCTGGATTTAATTACGGGAGCTAGAATCAATGTTTTTTCTCCGTCAAAATCTTTTAAAATCAATTCTTTTATTTGTTCGTCGGAATAGCTAATCATTTTTTCATTCGTGTTGTACGAATAAGCATTGGCTACACGGGCATATAACAAACGAAGAAAATCGTAAATTTCTGTAATGGTTCCTACAGTAGAACGAGGACTTTTATTGGTGGTTTTTTGCTCTATGGCAATTACAGGAGAAAGACCATCAATTTTATCTACATCGGGTCTTTCTAAGCCACCTAAGAACTGACGAGCATATGCAGAGAAAGTTTCTATGTAACGTCTCTGACCTTCTGCATAAATAGTATCGAATGCTAACGAAGATTTACCACTACCACTTAAACCAGTAATTACTACTAGTTTATCTCTGGGAATAGAAACGTCAATGTCTTTTAAATTGTGGGCTCTAGCACCCAATACTTCTATAGATTCGTTTGTTGCCATGTTCTTTTTAGAAAAACACGAAGTTACTATTTTTTGCTAGGAATTTTAATGTGGAGATCTTCTTTGTAAAAAGAAGAATGTGTTTAAATAAAAAGGAGAAACTGATGGTTCAGTTTCTCCTTATAAAATAAGTTTGTGAATTATTTTTTCTTCCAGTATTGGTTTAAAGCTTTTAGTTTTTCTTTACCAACAACTGCTTTAATTTTTTTGTTAGATTCTTGTCTTACAGCTTTTATTTTGGCTTTCTTTTCTTCTTTAGACAAGTCACTCTTCTTTATCTCTTTTAATTTAGCTTGTTTCTCTTTGTTAATAACTAAAGCTTGCGTTTTCTCTTCTTGAGTTAAACCAGCATGTTCCATTGCTCCTTTAAACGTTTTCTTTTCTTGTGCGTTAACAGATACCGCTAATAATAATGCAAAAACAAATAATAATTTTTTCATAAGATTCAGTGTTTATAATTAATAGGGCAATTATATATAAAAAGAACGCGCTTCTGTTGTATTTTTTTTAAGTATTAGTAGCACATATGTTTTTTAATTTGTCCAAACTAGATAATGGAAATCTATTTTAATTTCCAAGTTCTAACCCAGTCGTACTTTGTTGTACGTTGTTCCCAAGTCCCACTTTCAACTAAACCTCCATCGTCGGGTATAGGGTTCCAGTCGTAAGTTTCTATAGCCATTTGTATAAAACCAGGAGTATCCCATTCAACCGTTGGATTTAACGTGTAAACGTGTTTACCGTCTAAAAAGCATAAAATTTCTGTTTTACTTTTCCACCAGGCACCATAAACGTAAAATCGTTCGTGGTTTTTAGTAGGAGTGTAGACCATTTTTTGGTCTCTTTCACTTTCTGGATGACATTTAGTTTTTCTGTGTATTGCATTAGAGTGGAATATTCCATCCCAGTTTTTAGCCCACTTGTGTGTTTTTTCTGTAAGTCTACCAACACATTCTTGTATGTCTAATTCTTCTTTCTTTTCACAATCTGGTCTACTCATTAACCAAAAAGTAGAAGACATTACTGTAGCATTAGCTTTCATTCTAGTTTCGAAATACCAACCTACTTTTCCAGAATTTAGAGAACGAACAATGGCACCTTGGTGGGTGTAAATTTTCCCTCTGTTTTTTACAGGTTTGTCTAACTTGCTAACAGTAACGTTCATTTTTCCGTCTTTTACAACTACGTTTTCTGCTCTAAATAAACCTGGAGCTCTTCCATCCCATACCCAACCATTTTCTAAAGGTTTGCTATGCCATTTTTTAAGGTTTAATTTTTTATTATTAAACTCATCAGACATACTTTTTACTTTAACCCATTCCTTTTTAGTAGCGTTTGGATCTTGTCCTTGTTGAAAGTACGGTGTTTTTTGAGCAAAGTTGTTAAATGTGATTCCTAAGAATAAAAGATATAAAGTAAAATGCCTCATCGTTTTGAATTTATGATGAGGCTAATTTATATGTACCCGTTGAATTTTTTAGTTATTGACGTGCTAGGCTCTAGGACAAATGGTGAAAAATAATAAGAAATATAACTAGATATTCTCTGTAGTTAGTAATTATAGAAAGATATAACTAAAGCTAGATTAAATAGCGAAAGACTTTAAAAGTTAGAGATTGATGGTCTCATTTTAAATTTTCCATTTGTAATTGTAATTACGTCAGAGTTATCAGACTCATTGTATAGTTTAACTGAATATTCACCTTCTACAATTTGAGCTACACTGATAAGTTTATTAAATGAATCAAATTGGTTGTCAGGTGTCGATTTAATTATGGTAACATAACTACCTGTTTGGTCTCCAAGTGTTGTGTATAAGTTATCATTCATGTAGTAAGCAAAAGCTATTGAATTAGAAACACCTTCAATGACACTTCTTTTCAAGGCAATTAAATAATCCCCTATTGGAAATTTTGAGTTGAAAATATGTGTTTGTTCGTATTTCTTCCTTTCCGAACATAGGTAAAATTTTACAAATTCAATTCCAATAACTCCAGAAAACTCATCATCATTTGTATTAATGCCTGAGTAATAGTTAACTCCAGCTTTTTTAGGATTTGCAACACATGGATATGTAGAACTTCTAGAACTAATCAACTTGTATTTACCATCAGATTCACTATCTAACACGCTATATAAAAAGGCTATACCATCAATTTTACCAGACATAAAAAAATCAAAATTAGCAGTATTTTGAGTGTTGATATCTTCAAGGTTTTCCACTTCCGATTCAGAAGAACAGTTCGTTAATACTAAAAGGGTAACAGCGGCGAGTATAAATTTTTTCATCGTTTTTTTTAAACGAAAGTATTAAAAAAACACTATTGTAAATACTTACAATAGTGTTTTTTAGATTTCTATTTAAGAATAAAATTATTTTAATGAACCCGTCATGTCTTCTGGTTTTACCCATTCGTCATATTGTTCTGGTGTAACATACCCTAACCTTACAGCTTCTTCTTTTAAAGTAGTTCCGTTTGCGTGAGCAGTATTTGCAATTTCTGCAGCTTTATAGTAACCAATCTTAGTATTTAAAGCAGTAACTAACATTAAAGAGTTGTTTAATAACTTCTCAATAACAGGGTAGTTAGGCTCAATACCAATAGCACAGTTTACATCAAAAGAAACACATGCATCTCCAATTAAACGAGCAGACTCAATTAAGTTCTTAGCCATTACAGGTTTAAATACGTTTAATTCGTAGTGACCTTGTAATCCTCCAACTCCTACAGCAACATCGTTACCCATTACCTGAGCACATACCATAGTGATAGCTTCTGCTTGCGTAGGGTTTACTTTACCTGGCATAATAGAAGATCCTGGTTCGTTAGCTGGAATAATTAATTCTCCAATACCAGAACGAGGTCCAGAAGCCATTAAACGAATGTCGTTAGCTATTTTGTTTAAAGAAACAGCCAATTGCTTTAATGCTCCATGAGACTCAACAATAGCATCGTGTGCTGCTAAAGCTTCAAATTTATTTTCTGCAGTTACAAATGGTAATCCTGTAAATTCAGCGATTTTTTCAGCAACCAACACATCGTAACCAGCAGGTGTATTTAATCCAGTACCTACGGCAGTTCCTCCTAAAGCCAATTCAGCCAAGTGAGGTAATGTGTTTTTTAATGCTTTTAATCCGTGGTCTAATTGAGAAACGTATCCAGAAAACTCTTGTCCAATAGTTAATGGAGTAGCATCCATTAAGTGTGTACGTCCAATTTTTACTACATCTTTAAAAGCTTCAGATTTTGCTTTTAATGTATTTCTTAATTGTTCTACTCCAGGGATGGTAGTTTCTACAATTACTTTATATGCTGCAATGTGCATTCCTGTAGGGAATGTATCGTTAGATGATTGCGATTTATTTACATCGTCGTTAGGAGTGATTGCTTTTTCTCCTTCTCCAATTACTCCACCTGCTAATTCTTGTGCACGGTTTGCAATTACCTCGTTAGAGTTCATGTTAGATTGTGTACCAGAACCTGTTTGCCAAACTACTAAAGGGAATTGATCATCGTGTTTTCCTTCTAAAATTTCATCACAAACAGCAGAAATTAAGTTTTTCTTTTCTTCTTCTAAAACACCTAAATCAAAGTTTGCATGTGCTGCAGCTTTTTTTAAGTAAGCAAAACCATAAATAATTTCTAAAGGCATGCTCCCAGAAGGACCAATTTTAAAGTTGTTGATAGATCTTTGAGTTTGAGCTCCCCAATACTTGTCAGCAGGTACTTGAACCTCTCCCATAGTATCTTTTTCTATACGATATTTCATTTGAATGCTATTTAAAATTTTGAATTACAAAGCCCAAAGATAGAAGATAATCAAAGTTCTAAATAGGATTATTATCATAAAATTATTTAAATCTCATAGATTTTACGAATTGGAGTTTTTATAGAAAAGATTTAACATATAAAAAACAAATAAATTTTATTTTAGCCTCTTTAATAATTAAAAAAATAGTGTTATGAAAAAAGGAATTAGAGCTTTAGCTCTTAGTATATATTGTGTTTTTGTAAGCTCTTGTAGTTCTGATGATTCTTTAAGTAATGGAATATCAATTGATCCAAATAACATTTCTATCGAAACTTTAAATGGTACATGGGAAATGCTAACTAATATTGATATCCAAGGGGTAGAGCGCACAGTAGGAGAAGGGTGGGATGTTTTAGATGATGAAGTTTGTCCAGAAAAACCAAGTGAAAGATATACTTACATAGAAGATTTAATTGCTGTTGAAAATGGTGAAATGTTTCTAAAAAAACACTTTAAAGATGAAGTATATAGGTATGATGCAAGTGCTAGTCGTTGTGATTTAGCAGGTCAAAGTCTAGAAATTACCAGTGAATATATACGTTATGAAGCAGAGGAAGTTACAAAACTGTTCGTTAGTGGGAATAAATTATATCTAGAAGTTAAAGAAGGTGGTTCTGAGACTGGTTATGATCATTACAGAATAACTTTTGAAGAAAATAGAATTGTATTTTCACTAATTTTTCATTTAGGGAAGCAAGACTCAGAAGAAGATTTAAAAGGTTTGAATTACAGAGATATTGGTATTTATAAAAAAGTATCTAATGATGTGGACTTGTCAAATTTTAATGATGGAAAAGAATTTTATGACCTTATCCAGTAATGGCAGATATACGAATAAAAAAAAGGAATTAGTATTTACTAATTCCTTTTTTATGTTTTAATACAAAATGCTTATTTCAACAACTTAGCCAAGTACTTTTCAAACTCAGGATCCGATGGTCTTGGTGCGTTTGCATTTATAATATTTCCTTTTTTATCTAATAAAATAAAACGAGGAATTCCAGAAACCTGGTAATCATCTACAAAAGAGAGAGGGCCGTTGGCAAAAAGCTGAATTCCCCCCATGTTTTTGTTGGCAATCATTTGTTTCCATTTTCCTTTAGCGTTAGGGTTGTCTATAGAAAGACTTACAAATTTTATTTTCTTACCATGGAATTTCTCTTCTAGTTTCTGTAGATAAGGTATTTGTGCCAAACATGGATTACACCAAGTTGCCCAAATGTCTATATACACATAATTCCCTGCTAAATCTTTTAAAGAAGTTGTTCCTCCTTTGTAGTTCTCTAGGTCATTAAAAACGGGAGATGGAGCTCCAGCTTCCAAAGATGGATATACTTTGTTTGCTTTTTTATATTGCTCTTTAAGCCCATTAACAAATGAAGAAAGACCTTCTTGTTCCATTTCTTTTAAGTGACTATCAATCTGACTGTTTTGAGCTAATAAATCATTTAGTTCCTTTTCAATTTTAGTAGTGTATGCATCAAACGCATCCGTATCCAAACCATTTAGGCTATCTAATATTGGAAATATTTTTCCAGATATTTTTTCTCTTTCGTTGATGTAGCTGTTTTCTTTAGCACCTACTCCAGAATAAGAAATAGTTTTGTTAAAATCGTTGGCATCTGCATTAATGGCTAAATGATAGTCTTTGTCTAAGAATAGCATTTTTCCAAAACTTCCTAATCTTAGAAAAACCAATTCGCTGTTAAAGCTAATAGTGTCTTTAAAAGAACCCTCTTTAATAGCAATGGTTTTTTGTCCGTTTTCAGATTGCAGTGTAATCTCGTTAATATAATCAGGTAAGTTTTTTATGGTACCTTCTATACTTGCTGGTTGAGGTGCTTTGTTACAGCTAAACGCTAAAACTCCTAAAGTAAGAATGGCAATATGTTTAATGTTCATAATGAATTATTGATATTATTTTGGTGATGTAAATATATACTAAAAACTGATTTTTTTTAATTTATTTGTTGGCTTCTTTAGCAGTTAATATGTCCTTTTTAATTGCATTAATCTGTTTCCTAAAAGAAAAAGATTTTCGAAATATATTAGGCACACTTGCATTGTTATAAACGGCTAGTTTTTCGGAATAGTCGATCCAATGTTGTAATCCTTTCTCCAGGTATTCTATGGCTTCTTGTTGTTTTGCTTTGTTTCCTTTTTGCCTATAAGTTTCCAATGCAACCCCTGCTTTTATTTTAGAAGCAAAATACAAGCCAAAGTAGCTCCAAGCTTCAATGTCATTCAATTCAATTTGTAATAGTTTATTGTTAGAATATTTTTCTTTTAGCAATGCAGCTATTTCCAGAGCTTTTACACTTTCTTTTTCAGTAGTTTCTGCTAGTTGTAGAGGAGTAGTTTGTGTTTCGTTACATTTGTTAGCAACAAAATCTTTAATGTTTACATAGCTAGAATCTAAAACAGGGTGTTCAATAAATTCATTGATATTGATGAATTTTCCTTTTGCGAAAAAGCCTTCCGTATAAAGTGTACCATCAGATTTTCCTTGATAGAAAGTAGCAAAACGATTTGCATTCATAGAACTTAATTTCCAGCCCTTAAGTAAGTCTGAAGATTTAGTAATACCAAATTTTTGGTTTAACGCAGCCTCAAAATAAGAATCTGGGGTTTTATTGTTGTATAATAAGTTACCCCAAACTTTATAGAAGAGCCATTGCCTTTCAAAAGCGTAATTCCAAGAACGATGTTCGTCTTTAGTTATAAAATCTTTTGCAGGTATGTAGGTTTCAGAACCAATAATGGCACCTCCAATATAATCTTGACTGTTATGATTTAAATATTCACGAATAAAATCAGGTTGTGCCCATCTTAGCATAAAGAAGTCCTCGTTTCTAACTGTATAAACTCCTTTGTAGTTGGTTGGTTTAGGATCCCAGTAAGTATCAGTTAAAATTCCACCATGTACAATACATAGTTTAGGTGATGAATGACCGTGAGACCAGTTGAATTTAAATCCAAGATGGACATCGTTTTTTAGGTTGATATTTTCGATCGCTTCACGAGTTAAAATTTCAGTAGACTTACTCACAGCACCATGACTTGTTAAACCAGCGGATAGGGGAGCTCTATAGAATAATTTAACCTCTCTATTAGCATCTTTAATGGCTTGCACCATGGTTCTATCAATCCAATCTTTTCTCTGTTCAGAAGTCATTCCCCCCATACGTTCACCTAAAGTGATTCCTATACCGGTTAAATCTTCGTATTCATTAATAGTTTTGGTGACCATTTCACGCGTATATTCTTCTAACATTTGATTGGTTTCCCCAGATCCCCAGAAATTGTGACGTATACTTGTTTTAGCGTTAGTACTAACATTGTAAGCATCACTAAATTCATCAGAAACAAAAATGTTCCAGTTGAATACATATGTTTCAATACCTCTATCTTTAGCCATCTTAAAAAGACTTTTAAAGAAAGATTTCCATGCTGCCATTTCTTCTGCTGTAAATGATCTAGCTTTTGGAAATTTATCAGATTCCACCATATAGATATAGGGATGTAAATTCCATAATGATAGTACATTGAATTTGTTTTCAGACATCATATCTAAGAAAGATTCCCAGAATTTTAAGTCTTTGCAGGTATCATAATGCAGAGAAAGGTGCTTTCCTTTTCTATAAGAATGCCAAGGGAGGTTAAACTTAATGGCTCTAAAACCATAATGAGCCTCTATTTCTTTTTCATCTAAATCATTCCATTCAATTCCCTGTTGTAATTGCTCTGAGATATATTGCAATCCATAGATAAAGCCACGTTGATTGTTGGCTAAAAGATTGGCTTGTTGCTCTTTTTTAAAGAATATATAACCATCATTATCAGCGTTTTTTTCGCTTTTAATGAGTACTAATAGGGCTTCTTTTCTATTTTCGGTAAAAGTCAATTCAATTTCATCCGATTTTAATTGTTCTTTTAACTTTTCAATACCGTATTGCACTTTAGCTATTAATTCAGGAGTTGCGTAAACGGAAATGTTTTTGGGTTTGGAATTACATGAAGTCAAAAAGAGAAAGGAAATACAAAGAAGTATTTTAGTAAGGAACTTAATCATAGTGTAAAAGTTTGTTTTCAGAATAAAAGGAGAGGTAAGATATAAAAAATACTATCTAAATGTAGGGTAGTGTAAGTAACAAAAAAAATGCCTCTGAAAACTCAGAGGCATTTTTATATTATAAATTAATTGAGATGATTAAGCGATCATAGTCACTGGGTTCTCAATAAATTGCTTTAACGTGTTTAAGAATGCAGCACCAACAGCACCGTCAATAGTTCTGTGGTCACAAGATAACGTTAAGTTCATTATGTTACCAACTACAATCTCTCCATTTTTAACAACTGGCTTTTGTTTAATTCCACCAACAGATAAAATAGCCGAGTTAGGCTGGTTAATAATAGAAGTAAAGTTATCTACACCAAACATTCCTAAGTTAGATACAGTGAAAGTACTTCCAGACATTTCTGCAGGAGTTAATTTCTTCTTTTTAGCTTTAATAGCTAAGTCTTTTACTTCAGCACCAATCTGAGTTAAGCTCTTTGTATCTGTAAAAGGAATTACAGGTACTACTAAACCGTCTTCAATAGCAACTGCTACACCAATAGCAATATGCGCGTTGTATATAGTTTTGTCTGCAGTCCACTCAGTATTAATTTGTGGGTGTTGTTTTAATGCCATAGCAGTAGCTTTCACTACCATGTCGTTAAAAGAAACTTTAGTATCTGGTAAATCGTTAATAATTTTACGAGATGCCATTGCGTTGCTCATATCAACATCCATACTGATTGTAAAGTTTACATTTTCAGTCTGAGATTTATCTAAAGCTTTAGCAATTGCTTTACGCATGCTAGAGTTTTTAACTTCCGATTGGCTTACTTCTCCAACAGGAGCAGCAGCAACTGGTGCAGCAGCAGGAGCAGCTTCAACAGCAGGAACGTAGTTTTCAATATCTACTTTTACAATTCTTCCTCCTTCTCCAGTTCCTACAACTTTTGCTAAATTAATTCCTTTTTCTTCAGCCAATGCTTTCGCTAAAGGAGAAGCAACAATACGTCCGTTTTCAGAATTGATAGCACTTACTTTTTTAGTAGCAGTAGGAGCAGCAGCCTTTGGAGCCTCTGCTTTTGGTGCAGGAGCAGCAGCTTTTGGTTCTTCTTTTGCAGGTGCAGGAGCTTCTGCAGCAGCAGGAGCAGCACTAAAGTTAGCAGCAACAGCAGAAACATCAGTTCCAGCTTCACCAATAATTGCAATTAAAGAATCTACAGGAGCAGAAGCACCAGCTTCTAAACCTATGTGTAATAAAGTACCAGCGTTGAAAGATTCAAACTCCATAGTAGCTTTATCTGTTTCAATTTCAGCTAAAATATCTCCTTCTTCAACAGTATCTCCTACGTTCTTTAACCAAGAAGCAATAGTACCGTCTGTCATTGTATCACTTAAACGAGGCATTGTAACCACAATTACTCCCTCAGGAATAGCAGCAGCAGCTGGTGCTGCAGGAGCAGCTTCCTCAACTGGAGCTTCTGTAGGTGCAGCCTCAGCAGCTGGTGCAGCAGGAGCTTCACCACCTAATAATCCAGAAATATCTTCACCTTCTTCACCAATAATAGCGATTAAAGAATCTACAGGGGCAGTTTCACCTTCTGGTAAACCTATGTGTAATAATGTCCCTTCGTTAAACGATTCAAATTCCATAGTAGCCTTATCTGTTTCGATTTCAGCTAAAATGTCACCTTCTTCAATTTTATCTCCAACTTTTTTAAGCCATTGAGCAATTACACCTTCTTCCATGGTGTCGCTCAAACGAGGCATATTAATTATAGTAGCCATTATATATATGGATTATTTATGTTTAACAAATGGGTAATTTTCTTGCTCGTATACCATATCGTACAATTGTTGTTTGTCTGGGAATGGAGATTCCTCAGCAAATTTTTCGCACTCAGCAACTTTAGCTTTAACTTCCTTATCAATTGTTTTGATTTCGTCTTCTGTTAAATACTCTTGTTCCTTAATTACATCTAAAACTTGTGTAATAGGGTCAATTTTTTTGTATTCAGCAACTTCGTCTTTTGTACGGTAGTGTTGTGCATCAGACATAGAGTGACCTCTATAACGGTAAGTTTTCATTTCTAAGAAAGTAGGTCCGTCTCCTCTACGAGCTCTATCAATAGCTTCTTCCATTGCCTCAGCAACTTTAATAGGATCCATTCCATCTACAGGTCCACAAGGCATTTCATATCCTAAACCTAACTTCCAAATTTCTTCGTGGTTGGCAGTACGTTCTACAGAAGTACCCATTGCATATCCGTTGTTTTCACAAACAAATACTACAGGTAATTTCCAGTTCATGGCCATGTTAAAAGTTTCATGTAAAGATCCCTGACGTACAGCACCATCTCCCATAAAACATAAAGTAACACCAGGAACTCCGTGGTATTTATCACCAAATGCCATACCAGCTCCTAATGGAATTTGTCCTCCTACAATACCATGTCCTCCATAAAAACCGTGTTCTTTAGAGAAAATGTGCATAGAACCTCCCATACCTTTAGAAGTACCAGTTACTTTTCCATACAATTCAGCCATTACTTTTTTAGGATCTACTCCCATTCCAATAGGTTGAACGTGGTTACGGTAAGCAGTAATCATTTTGTCGTGCTCTAAGTCCATAACGTGTAAACAACCTGCTAAAATAGCTTCTTGACCGTTGTAAAGGTGTAAGAATCCTCTTACTTTTTGTTGAATGTAAACGGCAGCTAATTTGTCTTCAAATTTTCTCCAGAAAAGCATTTCTCTATACCAGTTGATATAGGTTTCTTTGGTGATTTCTTTCATGATTAATAATAATATTTATACTAAAAACTACGTATTTAAACGTAATTTAACTTCGTAATTTCAAGCAAAAATAAGACTTTAGGGATAAGTAAAAAACTTTTTTAAATGCTTGGAATAAAGATTTTAACGGATTTTAAAAATGTGCTGACTGAATTTCATGGCAGGCGTAAAACGTTTTTGTGTTAATGTTCTGTTATCTATGGTTTTATGTTGTTTTTTTAGCTGTATTTTCCTTGTTGAATATCGGGTTTTATTTTTTTAATTTTTTTTCAAAAAAAAATTTGTTCCATTACGTAAAAATATTTTACTTTGTATTTCAAAGTTCTTTATTATGACAAGAGAAAGTAGTTTAAAAGACATTCAAGACATAAAAGAGATGATGAGTAAATCATCTAAATTCAAATCAATTAGCGGGTTCTCAGGGATTTTCGCGGGTTGTTATTTGTTGATTGGTGCATTTATATATTGGTATTTAAACACAAAAGAGATTACTTTTGGTTTTACCTTACCAAGATTGGGTGTAATTAGTACAAAGGCTATTTGCATCTTATTTGTGGTGTTTGTATTAAGTGTAGGAACTTTATTATTGCTAACAATTAAAAAAGCTAAAAAGAGTAATGAGTCTGTGTGGAATAGTACTTCTAAAAGGTTACTAGTCAACTTTTGCATTCCGTTTCTTTCTGGTGGTTTATTCTTGTTTTTAACTTTTCACAGAATGGAGCATAGTTTAACAAGTGCATTAATGTTATTGTTTTACGGATTGACCTTAATTAATGGATCTAAATACACTTTGGGAGACATAAGAACTTTGGGATTGTTAGAGATTCTAACTGCTTTTGTGAATTTACTACTACCAGATTATAGTTTTTGGATTTTTATATTCGGTTTTGGTGTGTTAAATATAGTTTATGGTTTTATTTTGCATTTTAAATACGATAAGCAATAGAAGTGGGGTTAATTAATAACATAAATAAGATTTTTGATCACAGAATTCGTTTAGGGATGATGTCTGTATTAGTAGTAAATGACTTTGCAGATTTTAAAACTCTAAAAGAGTTGTTGGAGGTTACGGACGGAAATTTAGCCAGTCATTCTAAGGCATTAGAAGGAGCAGGTTATATTACTGTAGAAAAGTCTTTTGTTGGGAGAAAACCAAATACCAAGTATAGAGCTACAAAAGAAGGAAGATTGGCATTTGAAAAGCACATACATGCATTGGAGAAATTAATAGGGAAATAAATTTTTTTACACTTTAACTTTGAAATTCAAAGTTCTTTTAAAATTGAAATATGAGTTTAGAATTTAGGAAAAAAGTAATTACAGTGGGGGTTAAGTTTACAGCTGATTTTTTTACAGAAGTATTAAGATCAAAAAGAAGACCTTGGGGATTTACTAAAGAGAAACTTAGATGTATGCCAGAAGGTAGCTTGGGTAATTGTTTAAGTAAATTCTTAGATGAAAACGGACTAGATATAATTCCAAGTGCGGAAAGACACGATTGTTTTCATGTATTGTGTAATTACAATACAGAAGTAGAAAGTGAAATAGCCTTACAGTATTTGAGACTAGGTAATGGGGGGAAGAATTTTTTTACAATTGGAGCTGTTGTGATTGGAACGATTCTTTTACCTGAGTATTACGATTATTACATGGAATCTTTCTTATTAGGAAAAAAATCTAAGTGCTTTCAAAAATTAGACTTCAAAGTTCATCTAACTACTTCGTTAGAAGCACTAAGGATACAGCATTTCGAACAAATTCAATTTATCAATCCAATACTATAAATTTTATGGAAGAGCAAAATCAAAAAGACAGTTTTAAGAATAGCATTACGGCTAAAATGCTATTAACAGGGGCTTTAATCATAGGGTTAATGATTCCCCTACGTTTTGTAAACGACTTGGTTAAGGAGCGTAAGCATAGGAGTGAAGATGTGGTAAAAGACATTAACAGTAGGTGGGGAGAGGAGGTCTTAATTTACGGGCCTATTTTAGAGTTGGAATATTCCCATTTTGAGGAAATAGAAAGATATGATATAGAGAAAAAAGAGAGAGTAAAGGTTGTGAACGAAATCATTAGGAAAGCGTATGCCTTTCCTGATGATTTAACAATCAATGCCAATGCAGATTCCAGAGCAAGGAGTATTGGTAATTACGAGTCGGTGGTTTTCTCTTCTGCAATAGATATTAAGGGAGCTTTTAAAAACTTGGATTTTTCTGATAAGGGAATAGAGGCTAAAAACATTCATTGGGAGAAATCAAGGATTATTATAAAAACGACCAATTTAAGAGGGATTAAGAGCGAAATGGCGATTGGAATTAATCAGGAAAAATTTCCTTTTGAAGCCAATGCTACTAATGTGGCAAAGTTTAAAGGGAAGCAGTTGGTAGAAATGAATACTGCTATGTTAGGATGTACAGCAGAAGAGGTGAGCAAAGGACTTAATTTTGAAATGCAAGTAGCGTATAATGGTAGTGAGCAAATCAACTTTATTCCTATTGGTAAAACCACTAAGGTTGCCATGAAATCTAATTGGCATAGTCCAAGTTTTGTGGGGGAATTTTTACCTAAAGACGATAGAAAAATAACTGATGAAGGTTTTACTGCTGAGTGGCTGGTCTTAGACATCAACCGTCCTTTTTCTCAAAAGTACCTAGCCAGTTTTCCAAGCCTATATGAATTTGCTTTTGGAACGAGGTTAATTGTTCCTGTGGATGAATATCAGCAAACGCAAAGAACCACGAAATACGGAATCTTAATTATTGGATTGACCTTTTTGGCCTTCTTTCTAATTCAGACCCTAAGTAAAATTCACATACATGTATTCCAATATTTAATGATTGGAGTAGCCTTGGTGATGTTCTATACACTACTGCTATCGATCTCAGAACACAGTAATTTCAATCTGGCTTACGGGGTTTCATCTTTGGCTGTTTTTACCATGATTACACTCTATGCCACCTCCATTTTTAAAAACTTTAGATTTCCATTGTTAGTGGGAGGTTCTTTGGCAGGTTTGTATGGTTTTGTGTATGTAATTATTCAGTTAGAGAACTATGCTTTGTTGTTTGGAAGTATTGGTTTGTTTGTGATTTTAGGAATTGTAATGTTTGTTTCAAGAAAAGTAAGATGGGAAGAATTGTAAAATTTAAAAAGAGAGGAGTTTATTTAGTGTTAGCCGTTATTTTGTTAACAGTAGAGTTTTTAATAGAACGAAATTTAAACTCAGGTTTTATACGTTTTTATGTAGGCGATTATTTAGCAGCTGTATTGATATACACATTTGTAATGTTTGTTTTTAAGCCCTATTATTTTTCTGGAGCCATGGCGGTGTTGTTTTTCTGCTATGTAATAGAAGTCTGTCAGTGGGTAGATGTACTCAGTATCTTACGCATTGGGAAATCTAGAATGACCGATGTACTGGTGGGGAATACCTTTTCTTGGTTGGATGTGTTGTGTTATACTTTGGGGATTGCAACTGTTTTTATGGTAGAATTTCAATTTGACAAAGGCATTAGTTATGAAAAATAATATTTCTAGTGTTTTAAGAAAGCTTTTTTTTGAGTTAAAAGGAATTATGATTTTAGCAGGGTTGACATTATTAATATTGATTCTTAGCTTTATTCTGAGGATTGAATTTTTATTATTATTCAGTGCTTTTTTAATGTCTCTTACACTTTTTTTAATATTTATTTTATTCTTTATCGAGATATATAGACGAAACTGGCATGCTGTTTTAGTTTGTTTTTTATTTGGGTTTTTTCTGTTTTTTATATCGTTTGTAGTTTCTTTTTCAGACCCTGATTTTTATGCTGTTCGTTTAGAAATACCTGAAAATATTGAGTTTAAAAAACCACTAGAATTAAAAACAAAAGAAGAATATGAAGATTTAAAGAAATCGAGTTTTTCAGATTTAAGATTCGAACTAATAAATTCTTTTCAACCAGGTATATATGAATATATGTTTTGGTATACCCCAAAGCAAGATGGAAGTGTATATTTAAAAGTGTTTGAGATTACCCAGAATGATCCGCTATCTGTACCAAGGTTAACAGATCGATCTAAGATGAAAGTTGCTAAAGGTGAATCTACGTTAGTGAATAAGGATTTTACTATCTATGAAGGAGATTGGGGACAGTACTATGTTGCTAGAATAGAGGTTTGGTTTGCTCCTGAAAATAATCGAGAAGAGTATA
This sequence comes from Wenyingzhuangia sp. IMCC45574, assembly GCF_054182685.1. Classification (NCBI taxonomy): domain Bacteria; kingdom Pseudomonadati; phylum Bacteroidota; class Flavobacteriia; order Flavobacteriales; family Flavobacteriaceae; genus Wenyingzhuangia; species Wenyingzhuangia sp. IMCC45574. The sequence continues at coordinate 3,899,034 of NZ_CM135169.1, forward strand.
AACTAATTGAAAAAAACTATATAGTAGAAGGTTGGATGCGATAGGTTAGATAACAAGTTTAAATACCATTAAAACGAAAGGCAGCTTGAATAAACAAGCTGCCTTTTCTAAAGCATAAAAAAGTGGGAGTTTTTACGCCTCTATATAGCTCTCAATAGGTTCACAAGAACATATTAAGTTTCTGTCTCCAAACGCATCGTCTACTCTTCTAACCGATGGCCAGAATTTATTTTCAACGATATTATCCATAGGATAAGCGGCTTTTTTTCTTGAGTAAGAAAAATTCCAAGCGTCCGAAGTTAATAAATTTTGTGTATGCGGTGCATTTTTTAACACAGAAGTTTCGTTGTGTAGTTCTAGTTCGTCAATTTCTTCTCTAATGCTTAGTAGTGCATTTATAAATTGATCTAGTTCTTCTTTGTTTTCGCTTTCCGTAGGTTCAATCATAATAGTACCCGCTACAGGGAAAGATACCGTAGGAGCATGGAAACCATAATCCATCAATCTTTTGGCAATATCTGTAACTTCTATTCCTTTGGTTTTAAACTGTCTAAAGTCCACAATCATTTCGTGTGCACAAAAACCATTTTCACCTGTGTATAAAATATCAAAAGCAGGTTCTAATTTGTTTTTAATGTAGTTGGCATTTAAAATGGCATTTTCTGTAGCGGCTTTCAATCCATCAGCCCCTAACATTTTAATATATCCATAAGAAATTAAACAAACTAATGCAGAACCCCAAGGAGCCGCAGACACAGCTTTAATAGCGGTATCTCCTCCAGTTTCTATTACTGGGTTGGATGGTAAGAAAGGAGCTAAGTGCTCTACCACACAAATAGGACCTACACCAGGACCTCCACCTCCGTGAGGAATGGCAAAAGTTTTATGTAGGTTTAAGTGACAAACATCAGCACCAATAACCGCAGGATTTGTCAATCCAACTTGTGCATTCATATTAGCACCGTCCATGTATACTTGTCCTCCGTTATCGTGAATAATCTGAGTAACTTCTTGTATACCTCTTTCAAATACTCCATGTGTAGAAGGATAGGTTACCATTAAACAAGATAAATTGTCTTTGTGTAACAAGGCCTTTTCTCTTAGGTCATCAATGTCTATATTTCCTTCTTCGGTAGCTTTGGTAACCACTACTTTCATTCCAGCCATTACAGCAGAAGCAGGGTTGGTACCATGTGCAGAAGATGGAATTAAACAGATGTTTCTATGGTGATCTCCTCTAGATTCGTGATATGCTTTAATCACCAATAAACCAGCATATTCTCCTTGTGCTCCTGAATTTGGTTGTAAAGAAGTAGCGTAGAAACCAGTAATCTCGTTTAAGTCCTTTTCTAGACCCTTTAACATTTCTTGGTATCCTTGCGCTTGCTCTACAGGAACAAAAGGGTGAATATTCCCCCAGTTTGGCCAACTTAACGGTAGCATTTCACTTGCAGCATTTAGTTTCATGGTACAAGATCCTAAAGAAATCATAGAGTGGTTTAAAGACAAGTCTTTACGCTCTAATTTCTTAATATAACGCATCATAGCCGTTTCTGAGTGATGCTTGTTAAATACCTCGTGACTTAAATAGTCGCTAGTACGGTTAAATTCGGGTTTTACTTCTATAGGTAGGATTGCATCTAACACAATTGTTTCTTTACCAATAGCATTGGCAAAAATTTCTATAATCTGGTTGATGTCTTCTAAGTTGGTAGTTTCGTTAATAGAAACACTAACAGACGATTCAGAATTGTATAAGAAGTTTACCTTTTGATTCTCTGCCAATACCTTTACTTTACTAGCAGATGGTACGGTAATATTTAACGTATCAAAGAAGATAGGGTTTACTTGTTCTAAACCTAATTCTTTAATAGCTAGGTTTAGGGTGTATGCTTTGTTTAAAATATTCTGAGCAATGTATTTTAATCCTTTTGGACCATGGAAAACACCGTACATACCTGCCATTACTGCTAATAAAACTTGTGCAGTACAAATGTTAGATGTGGCTTTTTCTCTTTTAATATGTTGCTCTCTGGTTTGCAAAGCCATACGTAGAGCTCTGTTTCCATCAATATCTTTGGTTACCCCAATAATACGTCCCGGAATAGATCTTTTATAAGCTTCTTTCGTTGCAAAGTAAGCCGCATGAGGCCCTCCGTATCCCATTGGAATACCAAAACGCTGTGTAGTTCCTACTACAACATCGGCACCCCATTCTCCAGGAGGTGTTAATAGTGTTAAACTTAATAAGTCTGCAGCAACAGCAACTCTAGCTTCTACTTGGTTTGCATTTGCTACAAAACTAGTGTAGTCTACTACTTTACCATTTTTACCAGGGTATTGTACCAAGGCTCCAAATACTTCCGTAGTAAACTCAAAAGTGTCGTGATCTCCAATAATCAATTCTATGTTTAATGGAGTGGCACGTGTTTCTAGAATATCTAATGTTTGTGGCAATACATTCTCCGATACAAAGAACTGTAACGCGTTGCTCTTTTTCTGGTTTCTACTTCTTGTATTGAACAAAAGAAGCATGGCTTCGGCAGCCGCAGTTCCTTCGTCTAATAAAGAAGCATTGGCAATCTCCATCCCTGTTAAATCGGTTACCATGGTTTGGTAGTTTAGCAAAGCCTCTAATCTACCTTGTGCAATTTCTGCTTGGTAAGGAGTGTAGGCAGTGTACCAACCTGGATTTTCCAAAATATTTCTCTGGATAACACCAGGAGTGATGGTAGGGTGGTATCCCAATCCAATATAATTTCTAAACAGCTGATTTTTTACCGAGAGTTGTTGAATATGATTTAAGTATTCATATTCACTCATCGGAGCATCCAATTGTAAATTTCTTTCCAATCGAATATTTTCTGGGATGGTTAAGTTGATTAACTCATCAATAGTGTTTAGTTTTAAGGCTTCTAAAAGTTGATTTTGTTCCAACTCGCTAGAACCTATGTGTCTTTGTGAAAAAACATCCGTTTTCATACTCAGTAGTAGTCGTATTTTAGCGAGTACAAAAATACGCAATGAAATGTTTTTTGCGCTAAATGTTAAGAAAATGTTATTATCAATTTTTAGCGCTATTTTGTTGATAACTATTGTTTTAAATGAGTTGGTTGAAAAAAATAACAGAGTTTTACATCTACAGTAACCTGCATGTGTCTTTTGCGGTGGCTTGTTTTGCCTTAGTAACAGGAAAATTGTTTCATGTTAATGTTAGGCTAGAAGCTTTATTTTTAGCTTGTGCTACGTTTATTGCGTATCACTTTATTCGGTTTATGAATCGTACCAAATATGGTAAAGCTCACTTGTTAGACCACTTTAGTAATACTTATAAAAAACTGATACAGTTGTTGTTACTTGTTAGTACAGGCGTTAATTTGTACTTGTTAACCTACTTAGAACTAGCTCAGATTTTACGATTGCTTCCTTTTGGAGTTTTAACACTTTTATATGCCGTTAGTTTTATAAAAATAAAAGGGAGTAGCTACTCTATTCGCTACCTACCCGGACTTAAAATATTTATTATAGCTACAGTGTGGGCTGGGGTAGTGGTGTTCTTTCCTTTAGAGGTACACAAGCAATCTTTGTGGTTTTTTCTAGAGTTGTTACTATTTGTAGTAGTCCTTACCCTTCCTTTTGATATTAGAGATGTAGATTTTGATAAAGAAAGTGTGAAAACAATCCCTATGGTATTGGGCTTACAGAAAACAAAGCTCTTAGGTCTTGTGTTAAGCCTAGTTTCTGTAGGAGTCCATTATTGTACTTTTACCACACAAGGGCTGTGGGAGTATGTAATAACAACCCTAGTATTGTTATTATTGCTATGGAAAAGTACCAGCCAGCAATCTAAGTATTATGCTTCTTTTTGGGTAGAGGGAATTCCTATATTGTGGTTTTTGTTGATGGTTTTATAAGGTATTAAGGTTGTATGTATTTTACTATTTTCGTCTGATAGTGTAGGAATTAAATGTCTTAATAGCTCTTTGTTCTTGTTGCGAAAACAAAACAGGAATTAACCCACTCAATGTACTGATATATCCATATCTCCAAAGTGCAATTGTAGCAATAAGACCTAAAAGTATTCCTATTCCAATAATTATATAATTGACTTCAGCTACAACTTCGTTGACATGTATTTTCTGGTTTGTGGCACAATACTTACAGTTTAGCACAAACTCTTCTCCTTTTTCCATCTCTAAATCGGGTCTGGTTTGTGCCCAAGATTTTATGCCGATACTTTTTTTACATGATGGACAAGAGGTTTGTAGTTTCATTGGAATTTTTTAAACAAAGATATAAGTATAATAATTTTATACAATAAATGCCGTTAATTAGAGTTCAAACTTAAATTAAGGATTCTATATCAAAAGTATTTTTGTAGTCCTTACCCTTCCTTTTGATATTAGAGATGTAGATTTTGATAAAGAAAGTGTGAAAACAATCCCTATGGTGTTGGGCTTGCAGAAAACAAAGCTCTTAGGTCTTGTGTTAAGCCTAGTTTCTGTAGGAGTCCATTATTGTACTTTTACCACACAAGGGCTGTGGGAGCATGTAATAACAATCCTAGTATTGTTATTATTGCTATGGAAAAGTACCAGCCAGCAATCTAAGTATTATGCTTCTTTTTGGGTAGAGGGAATTCCTATATTGTGGTTTTTGTTGATGGTTTTATGTTAGCTAAGATTCATCTCTTTTAAGAATTAATAATTCTTACTATAATGTTCCCCTTCTTTTAAATACACCGCTTTTTTACCATCATTAATAAGAAACTTAGTTTTTAAGCTGATGGATTTTTCTAAAGGTCTTCTATATACAATAAAATGCAAGTGCGGACCAGAACTAAAGCCTGTGTTCCCACTAAGTCCTAGTAGCTCTCCTTTTTTAATAATGGCTCCTTCTTTAACCCAAGCCCCATATTGTTTTATGTGGGTGTATTCTGCAAAGGTTCCGTCTGAATGATATATGGTAATGTAATTGTTGAATTCCTCACAACCTTTTTCTGTACAGTGTTTCTTATTGTTTTCTACCACTCTAATAACAATTCCCTCTCTAGCAGCTAAAATTTGGGTTCCTGTTTTTAAACCAAAATCCAATGCATTTTTGTTTTTATGAGAAAAAGCTCCGTTGTACCCTTGGTTGATTTTAATCCTCATTCCTTTTTTAAAAGGTAGTGAATACAGGTAATCTTTATCGTAGTCTGTTTTAAAGTGATCTCCCCAGTTGGAATTGGTATTGTAATGAAAACTGTTTTTTTTATCAGGGTCTTTAATTTTAAGACGTAGGATTAAAAAACGATCTACTCTAGCGGGAACCACAAAAATTTGAGGGTTCTTGGCAGAAGATTGCAGGTTTATGAGTTTATCAAAATGAAGTTTAATGCTCCCCGGACAGTACTCATCGTTATTCACAAAAAAATTGTAACCTCCTTTTGTTTTTTCGAAATAGACTTTTATTTTGTTCTCTGCAAAAGTTGTTAAGCTTATAAAGAATAGCAACGAAAGGAATTTGGTTTTCATTTTAGGACAAACAGTTTTGAAGAGTTTAAAAATAGGAATAAAATATAGGAGTTTGGTGATAAGTGATTACTTGATTTTTGGAAGGTTGATTTCAATGATTTTTTTTCTCTCTTTCATTTCTTTGAGGTAGTTTACTTTATTCTTAGATGTGTTTTTACATTTTTGTAAGTGTATTTTGTCATCCACAAAATAATACTCTGACTTCCATAGTAGTTCTTGTCCTTTCCAAAGGTTTTTCCGGATGCTACAAAAAACTAATTTACCCTTTAGATAATAATATTTCTCTATAAAGTAATTTTTACGAATTCCATCGTTTTGTTTTACCAAAGTCAATTCGTTTTCTTTGTTAGAGAAAGCTTGAAGGTAGCTGCCTCCTATATTTACAATCTTAGAATTGTTGTTATTGGTAGTAGGTTTTCGTTTGTTGTCTGTAATAGAATCAAGTACCTCTTTTTTTATTTCTAGAATGTTGTGTTCAAAATGGCCATGATACATTTCTTTTAGATTTTCTTCTTTAATTGATGCTACATAGTTTTTTATTTCCTCAATTTTAGTATTCAATGCATTTTGAGAAAATAAAAAATTAACAAAAAAGAAAAGTAGGAGTGTATTATAGTATTTTAACATTATTCAGTTTTTCAATTAATCTATATTTTATTTCCAAATCATTTTTCATTTCTTTTATTCCATTTCTAGCCATTATATAGGGGTGTACACATAGAAAATAGATAAATAAGGTAATGATAATAGGTGGTAAGTAATAGTTCATTTCAATTTTATCATCTGAAATAGCTATCAAAAAAGATTCAATGATTAATAACAATATTGTCAGTAAGTAGATAAAAAATACGACAAGCCTAATAACAAGTTGTAAGCTTCCCATTCCTTGAATAAGTGTTTTGATATTTAAAGTATTATTCTCTTGTTCAAATTCAGCTTTTGCAATAGTGAAAAAATTGGAAAGTAATTTATCTATATTGTAATTTTCTCTAATTTTAAAACTATTAGGTTTAATATCTCCTACATAGTGTTTTTTAGAGTTTGAGATAATATCAAGGATTATAAGTAAAGGTGAGTAATAACCTTTTGAGGTAATTTTTTCAAATTCGTAAACGAAAGTTTCTTTTTGAATTTTCAATTCACAATCGAAAGTTTCCAGCATTTTAAATTTTTCAAGAAGCTTTTTCATTTTAGCTAATTTATTTATGAGTATAGATTCTTTGTGTTTTCTAGGATACATACCTTCCTAATAATTAAAATCTATCATTCTTAATTAGTGATAAATGTACCATTTTAACAGCAAAAATATTTGCCTAAACAAACAGAATTAGCCACTGTTTTTTCCATAAAAAAAGCTTCACAAAATGTGAAGCTTTTTTATCTAATTATGTGTGTAGAATTATCTAAAATTCAATACTGCATCTATGTCTACTAAGTTCCAAGTTTTACTAACACCATCTTCTCCAGTATGCAATAATTCGCATGCTTTGTGTAAAGAAGCCAAGGCTGTTTCTGCATGCCAAGCATTAATATCTAACGTAGCTTTTAAGTAAGATGTTTTTCCCTGAGTTTCTAAAGTAAATGGTAAGTCGTGTGTTTCGTTGTTCATTGTTAACGATACAATTCCACCAGTAGCAGAAGCAGAAGTTACTTTACCAGATAACAATGCTGTATTGTCCATAAGACCAAAGAATAAAGATTTTAACTTAGCATCTCTAACTCCGTTGTTACTAAAAATACTACTTACAGGTATAGAGAATTCAACACCGTTTAAAGCTTCTGTTAAAGTTGCTGCAGGTTTATTACCAGTAACGTTAACTTTTTGGAATTGTCCTTTAACTCCTGTTTTGTTGGTAAATTTGTAACCTACCCAGTTTACAATTACAGTTTCTGCATCTAGCTGAACCGTGTTAGGATCGGTAGTTGTTGTAGCTTCTTTTTTTTGGTCTTTACAAGCTGTTAAGGTTACAACAGCTAATAAAATAAGAGCGATTTTTTTCATGTTGTTAATTTATAATTTGTTCTTAAAATTAATTTAAAATAAGGTTAGACACTTTATAAATAAAAGTAATTTGATTAGTCTATCTTTTGGTTGGTGTATTTCTCTACCAATTTAATGTATTCTTCTTGAGCTTCTTCTGGAGAAATTCCCCTTAACTGCATCCAAGCATTAAACTTAAAAGTGTTTCTTACATCACTTTGTATGTTGGCATTAAAACTAAAGTTATCTCCTTTGGTGGCTTGTTTAAAATAGGCGTAAAACTCTAACATTACGTCTGGTGGTAATGGTTCCATATCTAAAGCTATATGCACAGCTTTGTTAAAACGTTTTTTTAATGCTGAATCGTTTTCCATAAACTAAGCGGACTCTTATAAAGTAGCAATTATATTTTCTGCTCCTTTTACTTTCTGATCTAAAGATACATTTATTTTAGCATCTAAAGGAAGGAAAATATCTACACGAGATCCAAATTTAATAAAACCTGCATCTGTTCCTTGTGTTACTTTTTCTCCTTCTTTTGCGTAGTTAACAATTCTTTTTGCCAATGCACCAGCTATTTGTCGGTACAATACAGGTCCAAAAGTTTCGTTTTCTACAACAATAGTAGTTCTTTCGTTTTCTTCTGATGCTTTAGGGTGCCATGCTACTAAAAATTTACCAGGATGGTACTTGCTAAATTTTACCAATCCGCTTAAAGGGTAACGCGTAACGTGTACATTTAAGGGACTCATAAAAATAGAAACCTGAATTCTTTTGTCTTTAAAGTATTCGTTTTCTTCTACCTCTTCAATTACTACTACTTTACCATCTACAGGTGCTACAATATGACTGTCTGATAATTTGGTAGGTCTTTTAGGGTTTCTAAAGAACTGTAATACAATTACAACAAAGAAAAGTAGAATCGCATAAATTGGGTACTGAATCCAAGGTAATACATTGCCAGGAATGTCTGGGAAAATAAAGTACAAGAAATAAGTAAAATCTGCTAGAATAAATGCGGATACAAGCGTGGCTATAATAATTAATTTTCCTTCTTTATGAAACATAGTTTAATACATTAAGTGTAAATAATAATAAATAAAAGGTGATGCAAATATAAGACTATCAAAACGATCTAGTATACCTCCGTGCCCAGGAATAATGTTTCCAGAGTCTTTAATTTTAACGGCTCTTTTAAACATAGATTCTATTAAATCTCCAATACTTCCCATAACACTTACTACTATACTTAAGCCCATCCAAGCCCACATACTGTGCTGTGTAAAATAAAGCGATAAAATATACGCAGTTACCAAGGTCATAATAACTCCACCTATAGAACCTTCTATTGTTTTTTTAGGAGATATTCGTTTAAATAGTTTGTGTTTTCCTATAGCTCTACCAGTTAAATAAGCAAAGGTGTCTGTAGACCATATTAAAATTAAACAGCCTAAGATTACTTGCCCATCGTATTGGGTGTTGCTATTAATGTATGGAATGGTGGCTATAATAGTAAATGGTAAAATAGCGTAGATATAGGTAATAAAAATTTTACCCAAATACTTAAAAGGTTTTTTAATGTCTTTAGAAAACAAGCTAATTAAGAAAAAGCTAAATAATATAAAGTATTGAGCACTGTGTTGGTATTTTCCAATATAAAATTCAAAAAACTCAGATTTTCCTTGTGCTAAATAGAGCGATCCTTCTGAAAATAGAAAGTATACACTTGCTAATACATAGAGTAGTGGAGAATTAATTTTAGCCATTTTCTGAAATTCATAGACTGCCAATAAACAGAATATAAAAAACAAGATATGAAAGGTAAAAGGGCTGTATAATATAGCTCCTATTAATAGGGCTATAAACACAATTCCCGATAGTGCTCTTTGTAACATAGTCTTTTAGTTATAAGTCTTCTACTAAGATTAGGTAAAGGTTTTTTGAGTTTGACAAACCGTAATTCATAAAATTTTTGTCTGTATTTTCTACAGCGTAGTTTTTTATTTCACTAATGTTTGTTGGTAATTTTCCTGTAGAGTTCGCTTTAATTCCAGTTAAGCCTTCGCCAGTGTTTTTTACAATCTGACTCGCGTAAGCCATCACAATAAAGTTTTCGTTCAAGTCACGCAACTTCATTTCTCCCAGTTGATTAGAGGAAAGCAAAATATTTCCAGATCCTGCAATTAAATGTTCGCAGCTTGTAAAAAAAGGAAATTCCTGTTTAGAACTAGCAATGTTTATATTTAATTGTTTACAGGTGTTAAGCATATTGTCTTTTAAACAAGAAAGTTGTTCCCATTGATTTTCTTTTAGAATATCTGTAAGCGTAATCAGGGCTTCTTCTTGAGAAACACAGTAAATAAATTTCCCTCCTTTTTCAATAAAGTTGTGTACAAACAAATCATCTAAAGATGAAATCTCCTGTTTTTCTGGAGTTGTTTCTTCTTTAGATGACTCATTATTCTCTGAAATGTTAAATAGTTTTTTAAAAAAATTCATTTCATATAGTAGGGATGCTTCGTTAACTATTGAGTTACTTCAGCATCGCTTTGTTCTTCAGTTTGTTTTTCTTCTACTCTAGGTGCTATTATTCTTTCTTCTTTAAACGGTCTTTCGCCAAAGATTTTCACCAAGTCATCTTTAAAGATAACTTCTTTTTCTAACAACCTTTGTGCTAGTTTGGTTAAATTCTCTTTGTTTTCCGTTAAAATATCAATAGCACGTTGGTACTGAGCTTCAATAATTTGGTTGATTTCTTTGTCAATCAATTCAGCAGTAGCTTCAGAATATGGTTTGGTAAAACCATTGTCTGTTTGTGGATCGTAAAAAGTAATATTTCCTACTTTATCACTCATACCATAAACGCTAACCATTGCTTTTGCTTTACGAGTTACCATTTGTAAATCTCCATAAGCACCACTAGAAATCTCATCAAAAATAATTTTCTCTGCAGCTCTACCAGCCATTGTTGCACAAATTTCGTCCAAGAATTTTTGTCTTTTGGTTAAGCTGCTTTCTTCTGGTAAATACCATGCTGCTCCTAAAGATTGTCCTCTAGGTACAATAGTTACTTTAACCAAAGGATCTGCATACTTTAAAAACCAACTAGCTGTAGCGTGTCCTGCTTCGTGAAAAGCAATTGTTTCTTTCTCTAACTTAGAGATAATTTTATTTTTCTTTTCTAAACCTCCTACAATTCTATCTACAGAGTCTAAAAAGTCTTGATTTTCTATTTCTTGTTTTCCTTTACGTGCGGCCATTAATGCAGCTTCGTTACACAAGTTGGCAATATCTGCACCAGAAAAACCAGGTGTTTGTTGAGATAAAAAGTCAACCTTTACACCATCAGATAACTTTAATGGCTTTAAGTGTACTTTAAATATTGCCTGACGCTCGTTAATATCTGGTAAGTCAACATAAATTTGTCTGTCGAATCTACCTGCACGCATTAAGGCTTTGTCTAACACGTCTGCACGATTGGTAGCAGCAATAACAATTACATTGGTATCGGTACCAAAACCATCCATTTCTGTTAACAATTGGTTCAAGGTGTTTTCTCTTTCATCGTTACCACCTGTCATGTTGTTTTTTCCACGTGCACGACCAATGGCATCAATCTCGTCAATGAATATGATAGAAGGAGATTTTTGAGCAGCTTGCTTAAATAAGTCACGTACTCTAGAAGCACCAACCCCAACAAACATTTCTACAAAGTCAGAACCAGATAAAGAGAAGAACGGTACTCCAGCTTCTCCAGCTACTGCTTTTGCTAATAAAGTTTTACCTGTACCAGGAGGTCCTACAAGTAAGGCTCCTTTAGGTATTTTACCTCCTAAGTTGGTGTATTTTTGAGGGCTTTTTAAGAAGTCTACAATTTCTTGTACCTCTTCTTTAGCACCTTCTAAACCAGCAACGTCTTTAAAAGAGATTTTAATTTTTTGGTTTTCATCAAATAATTTAGCCTTAGACTTACCAATGCTAAAAATTTGACCACCACCGCCACCAGCACCACCGCCACCAGACATTCTACGCATAAAAAATATCCACAATCCTAGGATAATAATGAATGGTAAAAAACCAAGTAATGAATCAAAAAGGTTGGTTCTAGGTTCGTTTATTACATCTAAAGATAAACCGTATTCTTTGGTACTCTTTGTAAGGTAGTTTTCAAAATTTTCTAAGCTACCAAAGTTGTACGTTAATTTTGGTTTAGACGGCAACCAAGGTAAACTTTCCTCCGCATCTTTAGGAGTTAATTTTTTTTGTGCTTCTTCTGTTAAATAGATTTCAGCAAAATCATTATTAACAATGGTAATTTGTTCAATACTATTGTTTCTTAAAAACTCTTGGAATTTATTTTTACTAATATCCGATGAGCTAGAAGAACTATCAAAAATATTAAAAGAAATTATAAGCGCAATAATAGCAGCATAAATCCAGTATGAGTTGAATTTAGACTTCATACCGTTAGGCTTTTGCTGCTGATTTTTGTTTTCGTTTTTCATTTTCTAATCTTGTTTGTGCTTTAATAATTGCAACTACGAAATTTGGGTAATCTTAGCATCTCCCCATAAACCTTCTATATCGTATAACTCTCTAGTTGGTTTTTGGAAAACATGTACTACCACATTAATATAGTCCATTAAAATCCAATTAGCTTCTGCTTCTCCCTCTACGTGGAAAGCTTTCTCTTTGGCTTCTTTACCTACAATTTTTTGGACAGATCCAGCAATTGCTTTGACATGTGTATTGGAGGTTCCAGAACATATAACGAAATAATCACAAATAGTATTATCTATTTCACGTAAATCTAACAGTTGAATATCTTCACCCTTAATTTCGTCAATTCCTTTTAAAATTGTGCTGATTAGTACATCAGCACTCACGTGTTTCTTCGACATTAAAAAATCTTTAGCTTTGCAACAAAGTTATCTAAATTTTAAGAGATAACTCTATGAATATAATTATAATTTATTAAGTGAATATAATCAAACTTAATGCCATCGATTCTACCAGTCGTTTTTTGAAGGATTTGTCAAAAAAGGAAGTCTTAGAAAATTTTACGGTAGTGGTGGCAGAGGCTCAAACTCAGGGTAGAGGGCAAAGAAACACAGTATGGCATTCGGAGCCAAAGAAGAATTTGTTATTTACTTTGTATGTTGATTTGCAGGGGGTTGACATGAGTCTTGCTCCTGTGTTAAATTTTTTGGTAGCAGAAAAGCTACGAGAAGTTCTAGATAACTATGTAAATGGAAAAGGCAAAATAAAAATAAAGTGGCCTAACGACATATTGTCATACCATCAAAAGATAGCAGGTGTTTTGGTAGAGAATACTGTTAAAGGAACTAAGATTAATTCTTCTTTGGTAGGGGTTGGTTTAAATGTGAATCAGATAATATTTCCAGAAAACCTTCCTAAAGCAACTTCACTTATCGCAATTACCAAAAAAGAAATAGCAAAGGATGATTTGTTGTTTAAGATTGTTGAGTCTTTTAAGTCTGTGCTAACCAAAGAGTATATTTTAAACAATAAAGAACAAATAAAACAGTCATACCTAAAGCACTTGTATAGATTGCAGACACCTGCAATGTTTAAAGATGTTTTAGGTACGGTATTTATGGGCAAGATTATAGATGTTTCTAATCTTGGCAAGCTTGTCTTAGAAAAAGAAGACGAAAAACAATACGAGTTTGATATTAAAGAAATTAGTTTTCTTTAAATAGTTTGTAAATTGTTACTTAAGTCGTTAATAAAATTGGTTAATGGCTTTTTAACCATCATGGCTACCATCGGATTAAAGTTCCCTTCGAACAAAAGTTGTGAAGTTGCTAAGTTGTTTTGTTCCTCTGCAATGTTTATAGTTAAAGTAAAGTCTATTTTACTAGATGCAGCACTTAAAACTACTTTGCTGTAAGGAGCTTTTTCGCTAATAATCATTCTAATGTCAGGTACCCCGTACAAGCCAACGATAAAAGAGTCTCCTTCTACTTCAAATTTCTCTTTATTACTCGGCATTATTTTTTCGAAGTTATTCAGATCTAAAAGATATTCGTAAACTTCTTGGGGCGATTTTTTAAGAGTTGTAATAGGTGTTTCTAATTTCATGGGTCTTAAGTATAGTTTGGTCTATAAAATTAAAACACCCTAATTTGTTAAAGTCAGGGCGTTTTAATCTATTTTTTTGTTCTGTTTAATCTTCCTCGTTAGACCATTCGGATGGGTTTTTTCTCCATGTTTGGATCAACCCTAGTTCTTTAGAGGTGATATAATTGTCTTTTTCTGCTTGCTCTATCAAGGTTTTGTAGTCGCTTAAAGTAGTTAAATCTACATTTGCTTCTTCAAAATTTTGAGTGGCAACAGGGAAACCATATGTAAATATAGCCATCATCCCTTTAATGTTAACATCTTCGGTTCTTAAAGCTTCTACTGCTTGCAAGCTACTTTTACCTGTACTAATTAAGTCTTCTACCACAACTACATTAGAACCTTTTTCTAAATGCCCTTCAATTTGGTTTTTTCTACCGTGCTTTTTAGGTTCTGGTCTAACGTATACAAAAGGAATTCCTAATTCTTGTGCTACCAAAACACCAATTGCAATTGCTCCTGTAGCAACACCAGCTATTACGTCTGGTTTACCATATTTCTCCTCTATAGCTTTGGCCATATTGGTTCTTAAGAAGTTTCTTACTGTAGTGTATGAAAGTGTAATTCTATTATCACAATAAATAGGAGATTTCCACCCAGCAGCCCATGTAAAAGGCTCGTTGGGTTGTAACTTAATTGCTTTTATTCTTAAAAGCTGTTCTGCGGTGTTATTTGCTGTATCTTTGTCAAAAATCATAATGCAAATGTATAAAGTTTTTTTCAATGAGAATCTAGTAGTTTTTACAGAAGAAAACACAATTTTACAAGGCTTTCATACTGAAAAGTTTACCACTCTCGATTTACAATTTTTTATTGATGAACTCTATCTGAGCCACGGGGCTAAAATACAGGTTATTTGCGAGAATTTAGCGAATGACTGGTCAAGATTTACTCAAAAGTTTCAAGTACGTAGTGCGGCTGGGGGTGTTGTAAAAAATGAAGAAAACGAGATCTTGTGGATACGCAGGTTTGATAAATGGGACTTACCTAAAGGACACATAGAAAAAGGTGAGACTAAGCAGGTTTCTGCCATAAGAGAGGTAGAGGAGGAGTGCAATGTATTTGGCTTAGAAATTGATGAAGAGTTAGAGACTACCTATCATGTTTTTAAGCACAAAGGTATAGATGTTTTAAAGATAAGTTATTGGTTTTTAATGCATGTGCAGGGTAAACAAGAATTGGTTCCTCAGGTTGAAGAAGGAATTACAGAGGTTTGTTTTAAAAACAGGGTGGAATCTTTAAATTGCCTGTCCAATACATATGGTAATATAAAGTTGTTGCTAAAAGACGTTTTAAATTAGTTTTGTAAACTTAAACAAGATAATACGTCTTAAGAAATCAAAGAATAGTAAAGATTATGAGGTTAAAGGCTTTTTTAGTTAAAGTATTTACGGTTTTAGTAGTGTTTGGAGCAAAAGCTCAATTGTTTGATCCTGTTTCGTGGACTACCTCTGTAGAACAAACAGAAGAAGGCGAGGTGTTTTTGGTTAGTACTGCAACTATTGATGAGGGTTGGCATGTATACAGTCAGTTTGTAGACGAAGGAGGGCCGATACCTACCACATTTAAGTACCCAAATGCTGTGAAATTAATTGGTAAAACTACCGAAGGAGAAGGAATAGAGGTAGACGATCCTAATTTTATGATGCGTGTAAAATACTTTGGCAATACAGCGGTCTTTAAACAACAAATTCAATTACAAACAAAAACAAAAGAGTTAAAGGCTACTGTAGAGTTTATGGTTTGTAATGATGAAATGTGTTTGCCTCCTAATGAAGCTGATCTGGTTTTTGATGTAAAGGATATTACAGAAGAAAAAGAGTCTAAAAGTTATTGGGGAATATTTATTATAAGTTTCCTAGCAGGATTGACCGCTTTAATAACTCCCTGTGTATTTCCTATGATTCCAATGACGGTAAGCTTTTTTACCAAACAAAGTGGGAGTAGAGCAAAAGGAATAAGCAATGCAGTTTTCTATGGTATTTCTATAGTGGTTATATATGTGTTACTTGGAACTATAATCGTTACGGTTTTTGGAGCCAATGCTCTGAATGAACTTTCTACAAGTGTTACTTTTAATATTATCTTTTTTGTCATTTTAGTTGTATTTGCTTTTGCATTTTTAGGAGCGTACGAGTTGGTGTTACCTAGTTCATGGGGAACCAAATTGGATGAAAAAGCCGATAAGGGAGGGTTGATTGGTATCTTTTTTATGGCCATGGCTTTGGCAGTTGTGTCTTTTTCTTGTACCGGACCAATAGTAGGTACTGCTTTGGTAGAGTCTGCATCGCAAGGGGGAATAGGACCTATTATTTCTATGTTAGGATTTTCTGCGGCCATTGCAATTCCTTTTACATTGTTTGCCGTTTTCCCTGGGTTGTTAAATTCATTACCAAAGTCAGGAGGTTGGTTAAATGCGGTAAAGGTGACTTTAGGTTTCTTAGAATTAGCACTAGCTTTTAAGTTTTTATCAAATGCTGATTTAGTCTCACAAGCACATTTGTTAGAGCGTGAATTGTTTATTGCTATTTGGGTTGGTGTTTTCTTGTTGTTAACATTGTATTTATTAGGAACTTTTAGATTGCCTCACGATTATCAGCCTGTAGAGAAGTTAACAGTTACAAGAACTATGTTTGCTACCGTTGCTTTAGTCTTTACCTTATATCTAATACCAGGGATATTTGGTGCACCAGTTAAATTGGTGGGTGCTTTTGTGCCTCCTTTAGATTACAGTGAGTCTATAGCAGGTTTTACAAAGAGAGCAAATGCTACATCTTCTTTGCATGATAATGATGTACCAGATGGAGCTCATATCTTACAACCGTATAATATTTTAAGCTTTAACGATTACGATAAAGGTTTAGCTTATGCGCAAAAAGTAAACAAACCTGTTTTGCTAGATTTTACAGGTAGAGCTTGTGTTAACTGTAGGAAAATGGAGCAGAATGTATGGGTAGAACCAGAAATTTTAAATATTTTACAAAACAAAGTGGTGTTAATTTCTTTGTACGTAGATGAAAGAACATCGTTTGACAAAACAGAAGTTTCTCCATTAACAGGGAAACCATATCGTTATAAAGGACAAAAGTGGGCACACTTTCAGGAAATAAGATATAAAACGAATGCACAACCTTATTATGCTGTTTTAACCTCAGAAGGAGAGGATGTATCTAGCCCTGTGGGATATACACCCAATGCGAAAGCATATTTAACGTGGTTGCAACAAGGGATAGAAAACGCGCAGTAGCTTAAGAATATTTTAAAATAAAAGTATTGTGAGTCTCTAGGGAGAAATCTATTTTAGCTCTATGAAAAATCAGACTTTTTTTACAAGATATAGTAACTTAATCCCTTTTTTGGTGCTTTGGTTACTTGCTATTTACTTTTTTCAATACCCTAAAGGCGAGGTGGTATTGTTGCTAAATAGAATGCATTCTCCTGCTTTAGATTTTGTGTTTACTAAATTAAGTAGTATTGGGAATGCGTTGAGTATCTTTTTCTTTTTAGCAATTGTACTTTGGAAATATGAGTTAAAGTTTTTGTACTTCTTTGTGTTGGCTTTTCTGTTAGAGTCGTTGGTAATTATTGTTTGTAAGAATGTGTTTTTTAGTCACGAACCAAGACCTTATTTGTTTTTCGAGGCTCAGGGTATTTTAGATCAAGTAGATTTGGTAGAGGGAGTAAAAATAAATAAAAGAAGGTCGTTCCCATCGGGACATACAGCTTATTCTTTTTGCATGGCAACGTTCTTTGCTTTAAAATTCAATAAAAAATACATTGCTTTCTTTTTAGCTATTTTTGCAGCGTTTGTTGGAATGTCTAGAATGTACTTGGTGCAACATTTCTTTGTAGATGTGTTTACGGGTGCTTTTGTAGGAACAGTAGCTACGGCTATTGCATACTTTTTAGTGTTTAGAACAGAGAAGGATTGGTACAACAAACGAGTTTTTACAAAAAAGTAATCATAAGATACATTCGAATATGAATTTTTTTAATTCTAAGTACGCATACCTATGGGTGTTTTTAATTGCTTTTCTATTGTGTGGATTTGGAATAGGAAGTTCTATAATTTACATTTTAGACGAAGCTAAAAATAGCGAAGCAGCCAGAGAGATGTTGGTGTATGGAAACGTTTTTAAACCCACATTTAACGATATTGTAAGAACAGACAAACCACCATTTCATTATTTCTTTATGATGTTGGGGTATAAGTTGTTTGGAGTAAATGCTTTTGGTGCACGTTTCTTTTCTGCTGTTTTTGGTGGGTTTACAGTATTGTCGACTTATATTTTTACGAAAAGACATTTAGGGCAGGAGGTTGCTAAAATTACATTTTGGATTCTATTTGCCTCTTTTTATTTTGTACAAGAGTTCCATTTAGCAGTGCCAGACCCTTATTTAATTTTTTGGGTAAGTTTAACGTTTTTCTCCTATGTGGACTTTTTTGTTAAAAGAGAAAAAAAAGTGCTTTGGGTTTTGTACTTGGCCGTTGGTTTTGGAATGTTAACCAAAGGACCTGTAGCCTTGGTGTTGCCTTGTTTAATTGCTTTTGTTCACTTGTTACTTACAAAAGAGCTTTCTATTAAAACTATTTTAGAGTTTAAGTTTATTCCCGGAATTGTATTGGCTTTGTTAATTGCTACTCCATGGTTTTACTTTGCGCATCAAGCTACAGAAGGGGTGTTTACAGAAGGTTTTTTCTTTAAACACAATATCAATCGCTTTAGTAATAAAATGGAAGGTCATGGAGGAATCTTTTTAATTACCATTGGTTTTGTGGTGTTGGGTATGTTCCCTTTTTCGTTTTGGTTGTTTAGAGCTTTGTTTCAATCGTTAAAACAAAAAAAGGAAAATGCGTTTATCTTTTATGGAGGTTTAGCGGTGTTTATTTTCATCAGCTTTTTTGCCATATCATCTACCAAGTTGCCCAATTATACAATGCCTTGTTATCCTTTTATAGCGGTTTTATTAGGGTGGTATTTTAAAGAAAAATTAATGCCAAAAGTACAGCAAGGAGCTTTTAAACTAAAGTCTGTTGAATGGATGTTTTTACTGGTAATATCTATTGCGTTGCCAATTGCAGGTTATATTGGAGTGTCTTTAGAAAAGCAATTAGGCAATAAGGGCTGGGTTGGTTTTTTAATAGCCTTTGTACCGGTAGGAGTGGTTATTGCGTATAGAAAGTTTTTAAAGCAAAAAGTAAAAGAAAGTTTTAAGATTTTAGTAATAACGTTTACATTATTAAGTATTGTGTTGTTTGGATTGGCTTTTCCTATTTTAACGCTAGGGACTCCTGTAGAAAAATATAGAGAGGTGATAGGGGCTGAGAGACCTGTAATTGTTTATAAAAGATTTGATGCGGCTTTTCCAATTAATTTTGATAGAACTTATGAGATAGCAGAAACGATAGAAGAGCTAGAAGCGTTTTTTGATAAATATCCCCATGGAGTCGTAATGACCAAGCTTAGGAAAAAAGAAGAGCTAGAGAAGTTAAAAATCTACGAGGAGATTTTAGCTCAAAAAAGTTTGTTCGAAAATCATACAACACGAGTGTACCAAAAAGGAGCTCAATAAATCCCAAGATGATGGTGTTAACAAAAAGAGATATTTATATTCTATACGGGTTTTTATGCTTGGTATACATATGTGGTTTGTTTATTCCTGTTATGGAAAACGACTCTGCGCAACATGCGACCATGGCAATGCGTATGTATGTAGAAAATGATTTTTGGAATATTTACAAAGGAGCTAATGATTATTTAGATAAGCCTCATGTGCATTTTTGGTTGGCTGCTTTGTCTTTTAAGATATTTGGAATTCACCACTGGGCATATAGAATACCAGCATTGTTATTTACTCTAATGGGGGCAATTTGCAGTAATAAATTAGCCATCAATTTTTATGGAAAAAAAGTAAACCACATTGCTTCCCTTGTTTTTTTATCGGTGCAGGCGGTAATTTTAGCAAATCACGATGTTAGAACAGATGCAGTATTAACTGGGGCAACAATTTTAGCCATTTACAATTTTGTAAAGTATTTAGATACAGGGGCCATTAAAAATGTGTTGTTAGGCTTTTTAGGAGTTGCTATAGGTTTTGGAACCAAAGGGCAATTAGCTGTTTTTGTATGTGGAGTAATTATGTTAGTTCACGTAGTATTTGCCAGCAAGTGGAAGTATGTTTTTTCTTGGAAGTTGTTATTGGGAGTAGGGGCTTATGCGGTGTTTATAGCACCTATTATATACGCTTATTACCTTCAGTTCGATTTGCATCCGGAGAAAGTAATAAAAGGACAAACAAATATTTCTGGAGTAAAATTTATTTTATGGGACCAGAGCTTTAATAGGTTGAATGCTACTGGACGAAAAGCAACAAGTCCGGATTACCTTTTCTTTTTTCATACCATTCTTTGGGCTTTTTTACCTTGGCCAATGCTGTTTTATGCAGGTTTGTTTAAAAATATTAAAAAAGCGATTCAGCAAAAGTTTAAAACCTTGCACTCTTTTGAGTTGATGAGCTCTTTAGGTGTTTTATTGGTGCTGTTGGTAATTAGTACTTCTAAATTTAAACTGCCGCATTACCTAAATAGTTTATTTCCTTTAATGGCTGTTCTAATTGTTAGTTACCTATATCAGTTAGAAGAGGCAGGGAAAGAAAAAATGTTAAAGAGGTGGGCAAATTTTCAAATAGGATTGTTTACTATTTTGTCAATTTTTGTACTGCTTTTATCGTTTTGGGCATTTGAGTTAAAGAACGTGTTTGTAGTTATAGGATTGGTGATTATTATTGCATTATTATTGATGTTTTTAATAAAAGAAAAAGCAACAGCTTTTAGAAAACTGGTTGTTGCGAGTGTTGGGTTTATGATACTCATCAATTTTACAATGAATACACAGTTTTATCCTAATTTGTTAGAGTACCAATCTGGAATACCTGCTTCTAAAATTATAAAAGAAAACAAGGTGGCTACAGAAGATTTGTTTTTGCAAGAAGAGCAATGGTGTTGGTCGTTAAATTTTTATGCAGGAAAGATGTTAAAAACAATTCCTGCTAAAGAAATAGGAACGAAATTACAACCAGGACAGTGGATTTATGTAAATGAACAAGCGTATCAAGAGCTTAAGGAGCAAGGTGTGGAGTTCACCAAAGAATATCCTTTAGACTATTATAGAATTACCATGTTAAAACCTAAGTTTTTAAATCCTAAAACAAGAGAACAAAAGTTAGGGAAGAGGTATTTACTAGTAAAGTAAGAAAAGAAATTAATTTACAAGCCTTATAAAATTACGTAGTTGTTGTTCGTATTCTGTGTTTTATCAGTAAGTTTGTCACACCGAAAATTTAAGAAATGAGTAAGACTAATTTATTATCTATTGTTGTTCCTGTATTTAACGAAGAAGGGAATGTAACATTGCTAACTGAAAAGATTGATGAAGGTTTAGCTGGGTATCAGTATGAGATTATTTATATAGATGATTGTTCTACAGATAATACAAGGAAAGAGATTAAAGACTTAAATCATGATAAATTAGTACTGGTAGAGTTGCGTAAGAACTATGGACAGAGTTCTGCAATTGCTGCGGGTATAGATGTTGCTAAAGGTGATTATATAATTACAATGGACGGGGATTTACAAAACGATCCGTCTGATTTACCTGCAATGTTAGATAAAATGATTGCTGAGGATTTAGATATGATTACTGGAATTCGTCAGAAGAGACAAGACAGTTTTGTTAGAACCTTACCTTCTAAAATTGCGAATTTTATTATTAGAAAAACAACAGGCTTACATATTACAGATCACGGATGTGCCATTAAAATCTTTACTGCTGAAACAGCAAAAGGATTAAATTTATATGGAGAAATGCACCGTTTTATTTCTTTGGTAACATTTATGAATGGAGCTAGGATTTCTGAAATGCCTGTAAAGCACCATGCACGTCAGTTTGGAGTTTCTAAATACGGTTTGGGAAGAACGTTTAAAGTAATAAACGACCTATTATTGATTTTATTCCAACGTAAATATTTACAAAAGCCAATTTATTTATTCGGAAACATAGGGTTAGTTTTTGCAGGTATTGGTATGGTAATAAATATGTACCTATTGGTGTTAAAATTAATGGGAGAAGATATTTGGGGGAGACCTTTATTAATATTAGGTGTTTTAATGGTAGTAATGGGAATTCAATTCTTTACAGTAGGGATCATTATAGATTTATTAATGAAAACGTACTACGAATCTCAAAAGAAACGTCCGTATAACTTAAGAAAAGTATCAACGTTTGGAAACAAAGAAGCTTAAAAAAACAGCAATAACGATATTAAAAATAGGAGTCAGTGTACTCCTATTTTACTTTGTAGCAACTAAAATTGATTTCTTAGAAGTATTTAAAAATATTAAAGAGAGCAATGTAGTTTTGTTGGTTTTAAGTGGTGTTTTCTTATTGTTGTCTCAGTTGGTGTCTTCTTATCGATTGAATGTTTTTTTTCATGCATTGGATTATAAGCTATCGCACAAGAGCAATCATATATTGTATTTAATAGGGATGTTTTATAACTTTTTTATTCCAGGAGGAATAGGAGGAGATGCCTATAAGATTTTTGTATTGAATAAGGAGTTTAATTGGAAAGTAAAAAAACTATCTGCTGCTGCTTTTGTAGATCGTTTTTCTGGATTAACAGCTATTGGAATGTTGTTGGTGGTTTTAATTATTCCTTTTGTGCAAAACATAGGTTGGGTAAACTCTAACGTAGTGCTGTATGCTTTAGGTGTTTTAATTTTTGTATTGGTGCCAATGTTGTCTTTTGTTTTTGTGCAAAAGCTGTTTAGTGCTTTTAAAGGAGTATTTTTTAAAACATTAGCTTATTCTTTGGTAGTTCAAATATTACAGTTGGCTTCTATAGCTTGTTTGGTAGCAAATTTTGACGTAGTACAAGACATGCTATCTTATTTATTGGTATTTCTAGTATCTGTTGTACTGTCTATTGTGTCCTTTGCGGGAATAGGAGTAAGGGAGTTTATATTTTATCAAGCAGCAGACCTACTGCAATATGACAAGGATGTATCTGTTGCAATAGGTCTGTTGTTTACTTTTTTAACCGCTATTATTTCTTTGGGAGGTGTTATTTTCCAGATAAAGAAGTTTACATTAAAAACTACGGATTAGTTGTTAATGATGATTTCTTTTGAGTGGTCATCTAAAATTGAAACTACAGGAATATTGATAGTAATATTTTTAGGATTCGTAGCATTAACAAGGTGAGATGCTATTTGAATATTTTTTGTTTCTACAATAGTTGCTTTGGTAAGTACAATACCAATAGAACTCTCATATTCTCGTGTTTCTTCATTATATGTAACTTTTAATTCTTCATTTCTTAAAAATAGATTTTTGTATTTAGGAGATGTCTGAATTTCGATGTCAGTTAATTTGTTACTTATAATTTCTGGATATTTTTCAAGAAGTTTAAGGTCGATTATTTTTTGTAGGTTGTAATCAAAAAAATGAATACTATACATAAAGTTTTCTGCTCCTGTACTTTTATAGATGTCATAAAAGTCCGTTTCAGTTTCTTGGTAAACACTATTAAATTTTAATGCTAGTTTTAAGGTGTCACCAAGGCTATAGTTAATAGTATTGTTTTCAAATTCTTTGTCTATTAGTTTTAATTCCGTTGGTGTGCTCAATAAGAAATTGCTTTCGTCACTAATGTCTTTTGTAAAGTCTGTTCCTTGTTCGGGAGCAAAAGAATTATTATCGTCTGTACAACTAAAGAGTGTTACTAATAGTATTGTTATTATTTTTTTCATAATAGTATTTTTTAAAATTGATATCCAAGTCCTGTGTTAAGATAACCACCAAAATCTAAGTCCCTTTGCTTTGGTAGATATTTGCTCAGTCCTATATTAAATTGAAAATTCAATCTTTTATTAAAAAGGAATTTTTTACCAATACCCAAATTTATTGAGACAGCATTGTTTTTTAGTTTCACTCTCTCAATTACGTACACATTATATGTTATCGTATTTCTTTGGGTTTCATATCTTTCAGAAGAAACGTATTCAACAAAAAATTCTGCATGTAATCTTTTAGCAACGTTATAAACACCTAAGTTTTCAAAGAAGCTAGAAGTTCTATATTCATTTAGATAAAACCTAGTTTTTATTCCAAATCCAAAATCTTCTAACTCGTAGGATTCATTAGGGTTGATATTGAGGGTATTCCTTTTAGCAAAAAGTCCAACCCCAACAGATGAATTGATCATTCTTTCGTATTCAATAGAAAAGTGAGGACCTCCAGTATTAGCGATTAATAGTGTTCTAATTTCGTTTTTAGAGTCAATTTTAGGATTCTCATTTACATAGGATTGAGAATAGGCTTGTATACTTGTTATTAGTAACAAGAGAAACAGCTTTTTTTTCATTTCAATTTAGATTAAATATTAATTATGTTTTAAAGATGTATTAGGACTGATTTGGTTGCGCGAAAATTATGAAAATAACTTAAGTTAATTGTAAATAGGGTGTTAAAAAACTGAAAATCTTATAGGTTAGCTCTGGAAATATTTTGTATATTTGCAGTCCTTTTTGCGAGCTGGGTTTTAGAAAGGAATTGAAAAATTATTATTTATAACATCTTTAGTTGTTGTTACTCGCCTTAAAAACTAATTATCAACTAAATACAAATAAATTTTCGACAGATGTCTGAAGAAAATAAACAAGCTGCTGAAGCTACTGAGCAAGAAGCAGTACAAACAACTCCAGAAGTTGTAGAGGTAAATCCACAAGAATTTTTAGAAAACTTTAACTGGCACAAGTACGAGCAAGGTATTGATGAAGTTGATGAGAACAAATTAAAAGAGTTCGATGCAGCTTTAGAAGGAACTGTAGGTTTCGTAAATGAGCGTGATGTTATTGAAGGAACTGTGGTACGTATTACTGACCGTGATGCAATTATCGACATTAACTCTAAATCTGAAGGAGTTATTTCTTTAAACGAATTCCGTTACAACCCTAACTTAGCTGTTGAGGATAAAGTAGAGGTATTAGTTGACAGAAGAGAAGATAGTACTGGACAGTTAGTATTATCTCACAAGAAAGCAAGAGTAATTAAAGCTTGGGATAGAGTTATCGCTGCTCAAGAATCTGGTGAAGTGGTTAACGGATACGTTAAGTGTAGAACTAGAGGAGGTATGATTGTAGATGTATTCGGAATTGAAGCATTCTTACCAGGATCTCAAATTGACGTTAAGCCAATTAGAGATTACGATCAGTACGTAGATAAAACAATGGAATTCAAAGTTGTTAAGATCAACCACGAATTTAAGAACGTTGTAGTATCTCACAAAGCGTTAATCGAAGCTGATATCGAAGTTCAGAAGAAAGAAATTATCTCTGGATTAGAGAAAGGACAAGTATTAGAAGGAGTTGTTAAGAACGTAACTTCTTACGGAGTATTTGTTGATTTAGGAGGTGTTGATGGATTAATCCACATTACTGACTTATCTTGGTCTAGAATTAACCACCCATCTGAGGTATTAGAATTAGATCAAAAATTAAACGTTGTAATCTTAGATTTTGACGATAAGAAAACAAGAATCCAATTAGGATTAAAGCAATTATCTCAACACCCTTGGGATGCTTTAGATACTAACTTAGCTGTTGGAGATAAAGTAAAAGGTAAAGTAGTTGTTTTAGCTGACTACGGTGCGTTTATCGAAGTTGCTGAAGGAGTTGAAGGATTGATTCACGTTTCTGAAATGTCTTGGTCTACTCACTTAAGATCTGCACAAGATTTTGTTAAGATTGGAGATGAGGTTGAAGCACAAGTTTTAACTTTAGATAGAGAAGAGCGTAAGATGTCATTAGGTATCAAGCAATTACACCCAGATCCATGGGCAGATATTACTACTAAATACCCTATCGGTTCTACTCACAATGGAGTTGTACGTAACTACACTAACTTTGGTGTATTCGTAGAATTAGAAGAAGGAATTGATGGATTAGTTTACATTTCTGACTTATCTTGGACTAAGAAAATTAAGCACCCATCAGACTTTGTTGCTGTAGGTGATAAATTAGATGTTCAAGTATTAGAATTAGATACTGAAAACAGAAAATTAAACTTAGGACACAAGCAAACTCAAACTAACCCTTGGGATGCTTACGAAGCTAAGTACGCTTTAAATACAGATCACGAGGCTACTATCAAAGATAAAAACGATAAAGGAGCTGTTGTTGATTTAGAAGAAGGTGTTGAGGCATTTATTCCTTCTCGTTTATTAGAGAAAGAAGATGGTTCTAAATTAAACAAAGGAGAAACTGCAGTATTCAAAGTAATCGAGTTCTCTAAAGAATTTAGAAGAATTGTAGCTTCTCACACTGCTACTTTTAAAGATTCTGAAGCTAAGAATGTAAAAGCTCAAGCTAAAAAAGCTGAAGCTAGTGCAGATAGCAAGTCTACATTTGGAGACATTGCTGGTTTAGCTGACTTAAAGAAGAAAATGGAAGAAGGAAAATAATTTTCCCAATTTCTTAATATAAATTAAGCTGTTTTGGTTCGCCAAAACAGCTTTTTTTTATACCATACTTTGTATATTTACCCAACCAGTATGTATAACTAAAAACTAACTAATTATGATATTAATTGCCGATGGAGGTTCTACTAAGGTAGACTGGTTTGCCCTAAATTCGGATAAAACAGATAAATTTAAAACAAGAACTGAAGGTTTAAATCCAGCGATTGTTGATGAAGATATTTTAAAACAAAGAGTTTTAGATAATATAAACTTAGAAGAAGCAAGAGAAGAAGTAACACATGTATTCTTTTATGGAGCTGGATGTGGAACTGATAAGGCTATTGCTGCTTTAGAAAAGGTATTTCAAGAAATTTTTGTGAATGCGAATGTACTTGTTGCAGAAGATATGCTAGGAGCGGTGTATGCTGCTTCTGAAGCAGAACCAGCAATTGTGTGTATTCTTGGAACTGGTTCTAATAGCTGTTATTTTGATGGGAAAGAGGCAAAATCGAGTGCTGTTTCTTTAGGATGGGCAATTATGGACGAAGCTAGTGGTAATTATTTTGGTAAAAAGTTAATAAGAGATTATTACTATAAAATAATGCCTGAAGAGATTCGCGCTAAGTTTGAAAAGGATTATAATTTAGAAGACGACTTTATTAAAAGTAATTTGTACAAAGGAGATGCTCCTAATACCTATTTAGCAACACATGCTGCTTTTATGTTTGAGTTTAAGGATCATGAATACATGACTACTTTAATAGAGGATGGAGTTGATGAGTTTTTTAGATATAGAGTTTTACCTTATGGTAAAGGAAAAGAAACCCCTGTTTATTTTATAGGTTCGGTTGCCTACTACTTTTCTCATATTGTAGATAAAGTAGCCAACAAATACAATTTAAATTTTGCGGGTTCTATACAAAGACCCATAGACAATATGATTGCTTATCATAAAAAGCATTTGATTTAAATTAAAAAAGCTAGCCGAAAGGCTAGCTTTTTTGTTTCTTATCTTCTGTAACTATTGCTGTTAGACCTTTTGGTGTAGGTAACAGTGTTGTAATTATCCTTGTTTTTCCTGTTATTACTTCTGGTACTTGTATTCGTTTTTTTTAGGTTTCTTTTTTGTTCTACCTGTTGCTTTTGCCTGGTATTTGCTTTGTTTCTAGATCTGTCTTTAGATTTTTGCTGTACCCTTGGTCTATAATCGTAACGTTTAGAAGAGTATTTAGGTCTGTTGGTTCTAGGCGTGTAAGAGTATTTTCTATTATAATAACGAGTTGTACTATTGTAGTTGGCTCTGTTTCTTATAATTTTTCTTTGCGCTCTAGGGTGTATATAGGTATTGCAGTAAGGCTTGTAATGTCTATTTCTAACATTAACATATCCATTGCACCTGTTGTAAACTCCTCTATTGTTGTAGTAGATTTGCAAACTACCAATAGAGTTTACAAAACCGTAGCTGTTGTAGTTAACCCTTACATTTCCTATTTGATTTACTCTACCTCTGTAGTCATAATAAATAGGTGTTCGGTTAATTTGTATAATTTCCCCAAAGCTATTTCTGGCAATGTAGGGAGTGTAGTTGTGACCTGTGTTGAAACTAAAGCTTATGCAAGAAGTATTTACACTTACATTAGAACTTCTAGGTGTTATCACGTTAAAATCAAAATCTCCATTTTTAAAGACCGCATACTCAACATTATTTTCTATAAAAACGAATGGTTTGTCTGTGTTGTGATGATTTGTTGTAGCGTATGTAGAGCCAATGGCTAAAAAACAAATAGCGAATAATACATATATTTTTCTCATGGTGTGCTGTTTTTAGTGAAACAATATTTCTGTATTTCAAGAAACTTAACACAAGTTAGAATCCAAAGAGCGTGCCATAAAAAAAACTCACCTTTAAAAAGATGAGTTTTTAGGCTGTATTAAGCTGATCGTTTTTGTTTAAATTAGTTCTAACGTTCTTTCTAAAGCCATTCCTCTAGAACCTTTAATTAACAATGTATGGTCGTTAAAACTAAAAGAAAAGCTTTCTTTTAGTTCGTTAAAAGATTTAAAAAAGAATGCACCTTCTGTTTTTTGCTGATAAAAGTGTTCTCCAACAAAAATAGTTACATCAAAGTTGTTGTTAATTACTTTGGCAACAAGTTCTTTGTGTTCCTTTTTACTAGTATCTCCTAGTTCAAACATGTCTCCTAAAATAACTGCTTTTTTAGGTGTGTTTAATGCTTCTAAGTTTTCTAAAGCAGCAGACATGCTTGTAGGGTTGGCATTGTAGGCATCCAGAATTATTTGTACACCGTCCTTTTTAATAATTTGCGAACGATTGTTTTCTGGAGTGTAGTTTTCAATGGCTTTTTTGATATTTTCATCAGAAACCTTAAAGTAGTGACCAATATTTATGGCCGCAACTATGTTGTTGTAATTGTATTTACCTATTAGGTTGCTTTGTATGGCAAGGTCGTTATAAGCTAATTTAACATATGGAGTTAAGTCTATTAGAGGTGTGTCCATTGGAGAAAAGTACTCACATGTGCAAAATTCAGAGCGTTCCACATGTCTTTCGTCTTCTTTGTTTACAAAAGCAATTCCGTCTGCTCCTGCTAAATAATCGTACATTTCAGATTTTCCTTGCACAATCCCTTCTTCAGAACCAAATCCTTCTATGTGAGCTTTTCCAAAGTTTGTGATGTATCCGTAGTTTGGAGCGGCTATAAAGCATAGAAGCTGAATTTCTTTAAGGTGATTGGCACCCATTTCTACAATTCCAATTTCTGTTTCAGTAGTCATGCTTAACAAAGTCAAAGGAACTCCAATATGATTGTTTAGGTTTCCTAGCGTTGCTTTAACGTTGTATTGCGTAGCTAGTACTTCTCTAATTAATTCTTTGGTGGTTGTTTTTCCGTTACTTCCTGTTAAAGATACAATGGGTATACCTAGGTGTTCTCTGTGGTAAAATGCTAGTCTTTGTAAAGTTTCAAGAACATTTTTAACCACAATAGTTTGTTTGTTAATATAGTATTCTTGTTCGTCTATAATAACATAAGAAGCTCCTTGTTCTAGTGCTTGTTTGGCAAAGGTGTTGGCGTTAAAACGATCTCCTTTTAATGCAAAAAAAAGGGCTCCTTCTTTTATTTTTCTTGTGTCTGTTGTAAAGTTTTGTTTTTGTTGTAAAAACAATTGGTGTAGTTCATCAATCTTCATAAAGCTGTCTATACTAAGGTTGTCAATGCGGTGGTAATGTAAATTCCAGCAGTTTCGGTTCTTAATCTATTTTGTCCTAGTGTAATGGGGGTAAATCCACTTTTTAGTGCTTTTTCTATCTCTTTTGGGGTAAAGTCTCCTTCGGGTCCTACTAAGGTTAAAATATCTCCTTTAGGTTTTGCTATATTTTGTAAGAATTGTTTGTTGTTTTCATCTTCACAATGTGCAATAAACTTTTGATTGGCTTCTTGTTCTTGTATAAAAGTATCAAAAGCTACAGGTTCGTTTAAAATAGGAATGTGGCATTGCAAAGATTGTTTTACAGCAGAATGAATTATTTTTTTCATTCGATCTGTTTTTAAAACTTTTCGCTCAGAGTTTTTACAAATAATAGGTGTAATTTCATCAATACCAATTTCTACGGCTTTTTCTAGAAACCACTCGTACCTATCGTTTAGTTTGGTAGGAGCTATGGCAATGTGTAAATAGTAGGGTCTGTTATTATCTATCGTTTCAACTTTTAGTATAGATACAGTACATTTTTTCTCATTAGCTATGGTAATAGCGGTTGTGTAGAAGTTTCCTTTACCATCGGTAATAAAAACAGAGTCACCTTCTTTTTTACGTAATACCTTTACCAAATGTCTACTTTCATCTTTGTCAAAAATAAAAGTGCTATCTGTAGAGGTTATGTGTTCACTAATAGATAATATCATAAATATTAATAGTCGGTTAAAAAGTCACTTTTCTTCTTTTTGTCTTTCTTCTTCTTCTTCTTCTTCTTCTTTGTCTTTTTCTCTTTTTTAGGATCTACCAGACTATCTGTTTCAGAGGTTTCTTTAGACTCTTCATCCTTAGGAGCTTTTTTATCTTTCTTAGGGAAGTTAAAAATGCTATTTAAGGTTTTTTTCTTTTCCTTTTTCTCCACTTTTTTATCTTTCTTTTTGCGGTTAAAAAAGTTTCCGAAAATACTCTTTTTGGTACTGTCTTTTTCTGCTTCTAAAATTTCTTTATCCCTTTCTTTTTCTAACTCCTCAGCTCTTTTAATTTTCTCTATTTCTTCGTTTATTTTTTTGTATTCCCACTTGTCTTCATGCCAATCAAAACGATAAGATATATTTCCTCCTATTTCTACACCCAATATATTTTTACCAAAAGAAGTATCCATATAAGCGGAAATCAAAAAGTTTTCGTTGATTAAATAGGGAGTACCAAAACCAAAATTAATAGTGGTGTGTTCTTGAGTCTTTTTATAAGCCAATTCAACAAAAGGGTTAAGTTTAGGCTGAATTATATATGCAGACGAAACGGTATATATAAATTCAGGAATATCTCCGCCTAAGTAGTTAAATTCGAATTGGTTATTAACACGTAATCTTCTATTGATGTTGTTTTGGGTAATTAAACTAAGAGAAAAAGATGTTTTACCTGTGTTTGGGAAGTTTCTATTAGAAAAGGGAGTGTTTAAGTAACCTGCTACTGCTACAGAAGGAATAATTCCGTTGCTCCAGAATCCATATCGTTTTTTCCAGCTTTTGTATTTTTCTGGAGTGTCTTCGTCTTTTTTTTCAAAAACTAAATATTTGGCACCAAGAGCAAATCTTTGGGTTCCCTTCTTTTGTGTGAAGATTTTAGTATTAAATCTGTTTTTGTAGTGATGGATTAAGCTAACTTCAAATCTTTCTTTCCAAACACCATATCTAATATTTAATAGTTGGTTTAGGGTGTTGTTGTTAAATCCGTTGGTTTTAACAGATTTATAGGAAAAAGAGTTCTCTAACTGCAAAACATCTGTGCCTAAAGCGTAAGGAGTTTCGGTTCTACCAGGTCTATTGGAGTTAATGACACTTGTGTACTGCGCATTAGAAATATAACTAAACAGCAAACAGTAAACAATGCTAAGCAGGTTCCTTTTCATATTTTTAATAGAAAATTACTGCTGTAAATATAATATTTTAAACTGTGAGAGTGGGGTTCGTTTACAAATTATTATTTTTGGAAATCGAATATAAATTATGAAGTAATTTTAAGGTTATGCAGTTATTGAGGACAATTCTATTTATTATCGCATTTTACTATATTTCTAAGTTTTTTATGAAGTATATTGCTCCTGTGTTTTTAATGAAATATGTAGAGAAAAAGACAGGTCAAAAGATGAATAGGACCCAAGAAAAAGCACAAAAAGAAGGAACCGTAACTATTGATAAAAAGCCGCAACATTCTCAAATAGTAAAAGATGATGTTGGGGAGTATGTGGATTACGAAGAAGTCGATTAATTTTCTAAAAACGAAACATTGAAAGAAAAGATTAACGTTAAACAGTTAGGAATTTATTTAGGAGTAATCATTACGTTCTGTGTGGTGGCTCTTTTTTATTTTAAACCAGTTCTTAAAGGGGATAAAATTTTTCAAAGTGATATTGCTCAGTTTAGAGGAATGTCTAAAGAGTTGAACGATTTTAGAGAAAAAAAAGGAGAAGAAGCTTATTGGACAGATGCAGCTTTTGGAGGGATGCCTTCGTATCAGTTAAGTACATATTACCCTAATGATTATATAAAAAAGTTAGACAGTCTAATTCGATTTTTACCAAGACCCGCAGATTATTTGTTTTTATATTTTATTGGTTTCTTTGTGTTGTTAACGGTCTTAAAGTTCGATTGGAAGTTAGCTGCTATTGGTTCTTTAGCCTTTGGTTTTTCTACATATTTAATTATTATTCTAGGAGTAGGACACAATGCAAAAGCACATGCTATTGGATATATTCCTCTAGTTTTATCTGGTGTTTTATTGCTTTTTCAACAAAAATATTTATTAGGGTTTTTGTTAACTACAGTTGCTACTGCTTTAGAAATACATACAAGTCACCCACAAATGACTTATTACATGGGATTCATGTTATTGTTTATAGGAGTTTGTTATGTGGTAGAACAATTTAGAAAAGGTGTATTACAGAAAACGTTTAAACCAATAGGACTGGTATTGGTAGCAATGTTTATAGGGTTAGTTATAAATGCTCAAAGTTTGTTGGCTACCAAAGAATATGCTTCTAATAGTACGCGTAGTAAAAGTGAACTGACCATAACACCAGATGGTAATACCAAAGAGCCAACTTCTGGATTGTCTAAAACGTACATTACTGAATATAGTTATGGGGCATTAGAGTTAATGAATTTAATGGTGCCTGGTTTTATGGGAGGTGGTAATAATGAGAATGTAGGAGAAGATTCCTACACCTATAAGTTTTTAGCTTCTAAAATTGGAGCCAGACAGGCAGCAAGGTTTTCAGAAAATGCACCTACTTATTGGGGAGATCAACCTATAGTAGCCGCACCTGCATATATAGGAGCAATTTTTGTTTTTCTATTTTTTGTAGGGCTATTTTTAGTAAAAGGATGGATGAAACAAGGTTTGTTTGTCGCTGTAGTTTTTTCTTTACTTATGAGTATGGGGAAAAACAATAGTATTTTAACAAACTTTTTTATTGATTACATTCCATTGTATAACAAATTTAGAGCCATTACCTCTATACAAGTTATAGCAGAATTGTGTATTCCTTTGTTAGGGATGTTGGCTTTAAAAGAATTATTATCAAAAGAAGTTACAAAAGAAACAAAACTCCAAGCTTTAAAATTAGGAGGAGGAATCACGTTGGTGTTGCTTGTTCTTTTTGTATTTGTAGGAGGAATGAGTTATTCTTTTATCGGCGGGAACGATGCTTATTGGGATTCTCAAATAGAAGGTTTTTCTGGAGCTTTACAAGCGGATAGAAGCAATATGTTATATGCAGACGGAACACGTTCTTTACTATATATATTGATTGTTGGAGGTGTTGTTTGGGCTTTAATCAATGAGAAATTGAAAAAAGAATATGGAATTGCTATTATAGGTTTTGCTTTATTGTTCGATACCATGGGAGTGGCAAGAAGATATGTAAACGATGATGATTTTTTACCTGCGATACAAGTGGAAAAGCCTTTCCAAAAATCAGCTATCGATAAGCAAATATTAGAAGATAAAGGACATTATAGGGTAGCAAACTTTGCTGCTAACTTTATGAATGATGGAGCTACCTCTTATTATCATAAATCTATTGGGGGCTATCATGCTGCTAAATTAAGAAGGTATCAGGAATTGGTAGATTTTCAGATTTCTAAAAACAATATGGAGGTGTTAAATATGTTAAACGCTAAATATTTTATTCTACCATCAGAAAAAGGAGGCAAAGGAGTGCAAATGAATCCAAGGGCCAATGGAAATGCTTGGTTTGTAGATAATATCATCAAAGTAAATTCTGCAAATGAAGAGATTTTAGCATTAACGGACTTTAGATCTAAAGAAGATGTAGTTATTAATACAAGTGAATTTAGTGTGTCTGCTGTTGAAAAAGATTCGTTGGCAACCATTCAACTAACAAAATATGAACCCAATCATCTAAGGTATGATTACAGTGCTACAAAATCACAATTGGCTGTGTTTTCAGAAGTTTATTACCAACCAGGATGGAATGCTTATGTAGATGGAACACTAACAGAGCATGTAAGAGCCAACTATGTGTTAAGAGCAATGAATGTACCTAAAGGAAAACATGCCATAGAGTTTAAGTTTGAACCAACGGTGATTAAGCAAGGAGCTGTTACAAGTTTAGCAGGATATGGAACTTTTGCTATAATTTTGTGTTTGTTGGTTTATGTTAATTACAACAAAAGAAAAGAAGATGTATAAAAAAATGCCAAATAGGAGATATGAGCATACCTTATCTTTTCTACAAAAGGTTTTACCTGCACCAGCTACAATTTTAGATATAGGAGTTAGAAATCCTTTTTCGGAAATTATGGAGGAAAATGGCTATACTGTGTACAATACCACAGGAGAAGATTTAGATGAGTTTCCAGAGGTTGTAAATAAATACAATGTAGATGCGGTAACGTCTTTTGAGGTATTTGAGCATTTATTATCTCCATATGAGTTGTTAAAATTAGTTGAGGCTAAGAAATTAATTACAACAATACCTCTAAGGTTATGGTTTGCTACTGCTTACAGGAGCAAAACAGATAAGTGGGATAGACATTATCATGAGTTTGAAGATTGGCAATTTGATTGGCTCTTGGAAAAAACAAATTGGGAGATTAAAATTAGAGAAAAATGGACTAGCCCAATTAAACAAATTGGTTTTAGACCTTTGTTAAGAACATTTACTCCCAGATATTATGCAGTTTATGCCGAAAGAAAATAGATATGAAGAAAAAAATCTTGATTATAGTTGGTACGAGACCCAATTTTGTGAAAATTACTCAGTTTAAAAAACAAGCTGCAATTCAGAATATAGACTTAAGAATTGTTCATACAGGGCAACATTACGACGAGAAAATGTCGGATATTTTCTTAAAACAATTCAATATAGAAGTAGATTATTTTTTAAACATTAGTGGAAAAACACCAAATAGTTTAATAGGAGAAATTATAATCAAATTAGAAGAGGTAATTAATGAATTCCAACCAGATATGTTGTTGTCTGTGGGAGATGTAAATTCTACCTTGGCAGCTTCTTTAACGGCCAATAAGCTTGGAGTTACATTGGGACATGTGGAGAGTGGATTAAGGAGTTTAGATAGAGAAATGCCAGAGGAGATTAATAGAATATTAACAGATGAGATTTCGGATGTATGTTTTGTTACTGAAGAGAGTGGTGTAATCAACCTTAAAAAGGCAGGAAAAACTGATGCTCAGATAGCTTTAGTTGGAAATACGATGATTGATACTCTCGTTCATTTTAAAGAAGAGATAGAAGCTTCTCCTGTTTTAGATAAGTTTGATTTTGAAAAATATATTTTGGTTACTATGCACAGACCAAGAAATGTTGATACAAAAGAAAGTTTAGATAAAATTGTTAGCTTGTTTCGAGAAATTACTCAAAAAACTCAAATTGTTTTTTCACTGCACCCTAGAACCCAAAACAGTTTTGTAAAACATAATTTATTCCATGTTTTAGAAACAATGGAAGGTTTAAAAATAGTGCCTCCTCAAAATTATTTTGCTTTTCAAAAATTAATTAAATACGCATTTTGTGTAATTACAGATAGTGGTGGAATACAAGAAGAAACAACTTTTCAAAAAATACCTTGTATTACATTAAGAAATAATACAGAAAGACCAATTACCATTACCAAGGGCACCAATAAATTAATGTCTTTTGATACTAAAAAAATAATAGAACATTTAAATACAATCGAGAACGGAACTTTTCCTAAAGGAGAAGTCCCTTTTTTATGGGATGGAAATGCTACCGAACGTATATTAGAAAAATGTAACGAATTTTTAGCATGAAATACATAGCAATGGTGGTAGATGCACCATATCCAAATGATATTAGAGTACGAAAAGAAGCGGAGTCTTTAGTAGAAGCAGGAAAAAAAGTAGTTGTAATCTGTCCTCGTAAAAAAGAAGATGTTAAGGAAGAGGTTGTTAATGGAGTTGCTATTTATAGAATAGGGCAAAATTACGCTACTACTAAAAAAGGCTTGCACGATATTTTTGAAAGTTTTTTTAATGTGAATTTGCTGTTCTATAAAGGAATAAAAGAGGCTATGACTCACTTTGATGTTGAGTTTCTTCATATTCATGATTTACCACTAGCGAGTACAGGAATTAAGTTTAAACCTAAGGTAAAAAAGGTGATTCTAGATATGCATGAGAATTATCCCGAGGCTTTAAAAACTTGGTTCGCATGGAAAAAAAATCCGATAATTAAGTTGAAGAATTGGATTTTTATGAACCCTAAGTTATGGTCGTACAAAGAGCAGAAGTATTGTAAAAAGTATGATGTTGTTGTTTGTGTAGTAGAGGAAATGAAGCAAAAATTAATTGCTAATTTTAAGATAGATCCAGATAAACTTATTGTAATTTCTAACTATGAAAAAAAAGAATTTGCTTCAAATTTTTTAAATTCTGTTTCACAAAGTATTATAACTCCTAATGATTTTTCTATAACTTATGTTGGTGGTTTTGGCCCTCATAGAGGTTTAGATACAGCTATAAAAGCAATGCCAAAAATTGTAGAGAAAATACCCAATGCTACTCTTTTTCTAATTGGTAAAGGAAGCACAAGTGTAGAAGAAAGATTAAGGTATTTAGTGCAAGAGTATAAAGTAGAAAAAAATGTAAAATTTATAGGTTATAGACCTTTTCAGGAAGTATCTACTATTATGCAAGAATCTAATATTAATATTATTCCTCATAAATCGAACGGTCATACAGACAACACAATTCCTCATAAACTATTTCAAATTATGATGAGTAAGAGTTTGTTATTGGTAAGCTCGTGCAAACCACTAAAAAGAATTGTTGAAACCTATGATTGTGGGTTTGTCTTTAAAGCCGATGATGTGAATGATTTCTTTAAAAAAGTAGAAATGATATATAAGGAAGGGGACTTATTAGATTTTAAAAAAGAAAATGCTTTTAATGCGGTAATGCATCAAGAAGAAAATTGGGATAAGGAAAGTTTAAAGCTGAATAACTTATACATTTAAATTTTAAAAAAAAAAGATAGATTATTTGCAGAAAAAAAAGAGATTTGTAAAAAAAAGAGATGAAAAAGATTACCTGTTTACTTTTGGTTTTCTTAGTTGGTTCTATTTCAAGTAAGGCTCAACAAGAAGAAGTGGTTAATTTAAATGAAAGCTTGTTATTGCATTACAAGTTCGATTCCAATACAAATGATTCTAGTGGTAATGATTATCATGGTACTGCATTTGGTTCAGGTCAGTATACAGAAGGTAGAGCTACAGGTTCTACAGCGTTAAGGTTTGATGGTTTGGATGATTATGTTGCCTTTCCAAATATTTCAACGTTAAAACCGAATCTTCCAGTAACTATTTCTTTTGATATTAAATACGAAAGTAGCGTAGCTACAAAAAGAGTAGTGTTTAATACTTCTTATGAAGAAGATTATAATTCAGGTGTATTTTTTACAACTCAATCTTCAACAGGTAAATATGCTTTAGGTTTTGGAGACGGAGATTACAATTATACTTCTTCTTCTATACAAAGTTTCATAGGGAATGAAGTTGTAGAAAATGATACCTGGCATTTTCTTACGATTGTTGTAAGGGGAGCTCAAGACATGAGTATTTATGAGGATGGGGTAAAACTTACAGGAAGCTATGGAGGGTCAGGAGGTAATTTAAGTTATGGAAGTCTTTCTGGAGTAATTGGAAAGCATGATCAGTCTAATGTGAGTGGAGCTTATTATTTTAAAGGAGTAATAGATGAATTTTCATATTGGGATAAAGCACTTTCAGAGATTGAGGTTGCTTATTTGTATAATCAGTATATCAATGGAGGGAGTTTAAGTATAGATCAACATATTAATCTTAGTGATACTATTAAAATAAAGGTTGAAAACTCAATTTTATCTATAGAGTCTAAAGAAAAGAGAGGCGTATTGGAGATGTATAATATTTTAGGAGAGAGAGTATATAAGGCTACTTCTTTTGATGATGTTAATTTGACCGATTTCTCTTCTAAAATACTAATTTTAAAACTTCAAGACAGTAAAGGAAACTTTTTTGTGAAAAAAATAATCAGATAAGTTTTGTTTTTAGTTCAATTCTCGTTTTATTGGTGTTTTTTTGTCTCATAAAAGATTAAAACTTAGTAGAACGAAATTGAAAGTCTTAATTATTACATATTATTGGCCTCCTGCCGGAGGTTCTGGAGTACAACGCTGGCTTAAGTTTGTAAAGTATTTACAAGACTTTGGTGTAACTCCGGTTATTTATACAGTGGAGAATCCAGACTATCCAATTTTAGACGAGACTTTACAAGCAGATATTCCCCAAGGAGTTGAAGTTCTAAAACAACCTATTTGGGAGCCTTATCAATTGGCATCTGTGTTTTCTAAAAAGAAAAAGGTAAAGACAAGTGCCGGTTTTTTAGGAAAGCAAAAAGGAATTACCTCTAAAATAGCAACTTATATACGTGCCAATTATTTTATTCCAGATGCACGTATGTTTTGGATCAAACCTTCTATTCAGTTTTTAGATGAATACCTATCAAAGCATACAATAGATGCCATTATTTCTACTGGACCACCACATACAACTCATATGATTGGTTTGGGCTTAAAAGAAAAACGAAATATAAAATGGGTAGCAGATTTTAGGGACCCATGGACAGATATAGATTACTTTCATCAATTGCCATTAACTCATAAGGCTATTAGAAAACACCACGAGTTAGAACAAAAAGTAGTAAAAAATGCAGATGAGGTTCTAGTGGTTGGTGATACGATGAAAGAGGTGTACGATGTTTATTCTAAGAATGTACATGTAATTACCAATGGATATGATGGTGAACTAAGTGAAGAAACAAGTTTAGATAAAGAGTTTACCTTAACTCATATTGGAATGTTAAATGCTGATAGAAATCCGATGATTTTATGGGAGGCGTTAAACGAGCTAAAAGATAGGGTAAATGTAAAAGTTCAGTTAATAGGTAAAGTAGCTGTTGAGGTTAAAGAAAGTATAAAAGAGTTAGGTTTAATAGACAAGGTAACTTTTATAGACTATTTACCTCATGACGAAGTACGCACGTACCAACAAAAATCTCAAGTATTGTTATTGGCAATCAATCAAGTGCCAAGTGCTAAGGGAATAGTTACAGGGAAAATATTTGAGTATTTACAAGCACAAAGACCTATTTTAGCCATCGCTCCAAAGAATGGAGATTTGGCCAGTATCTTAGAAAAAAGCAATGCTGGTACTGTAGTAGGTTTTAACAATGTAGAAGAGTTGATGAATGCACTTTTAGAAATGTATGAAACCTTTGAAAAAGGAGAATTAAAAGTAACATCGGTAGGAGTAGAACAATATCATCGCAAAGCGTTGACCAAAGAACTCGTTAAAATTTTAAAAAAGTAAGTTGAAAAAAATAGTAACAATATTAGGAGCAAGACCTCAGTTTGTAAAAGCAGCTGTGTTAAGTAGAGTCATTACGTCGTATCAAGAAATAGAAGAGGTAATTGTACATACGGGTCAACATTATGATGCGAATATGAGTGCTGTTTTTTTTGATGAAATGAACATTCCACATCCTAAATACAATTTAGATATTAATGGTCTTGGGCACGGAGCTATGACCGGACAGATGCTGGAAAGAATAGAAGAGGTTTTGGTAAATGAAAAGCCAGATGGAGTTGTTATTTACGGAGATACCAATTCTACGTTGGCAGGAGCTTTGGCTGCACAAAAACTTGGCATTAAGGTGGTTCATATAGAGGCAGGTTTGCGTTCTTATAATATGAGTATGCCAGAGGAGGTAAACAGAATTTTAACAGATAGAATATCTAGTTTGTTGGTTTGTCCTACAGATACGGCTATTACCAATCTTAAAAAAGAAGGATTTGAACATCATGATATCAAAATTGTAAAAAGTGGAGATATTATGAAAGATGCTGTAACCTATTATAGTGAACTGTCTAAAGAGAAAGCAACAGTGCTGCAAGATTACAACTTAACAAAGGGTGAATTTGTACTGGGTACCATACACCGTCAAGAAAATACGGATGACCTAGCAGTTTTAGAAGGAATTTTTGATGGATTAAGCCAAATTCATCAAGAGAAACAAGTGGTAATGCCATTACACCCTAGAACCAAAGCCGTGTTAGAGAAGCAAAACTTAAGCTACCCAATTACATTTATAGATCCTGTGGGGTATTTTGATATGTTAGCCTTGTTAAAAAACTGTGAGTTGGTAGTAACAGATAGTGGAGGTTTACAAAAAGAAGCATTCTTTAATCAGAAGCCATGTTTAATTGCTCGTAAAGAAACCGAGTGGGTAGAGTTGGTTACCAACGGATATGCAGCATTGGTAGGGGGAGATGCTAAAAAGATGTTAACCTTATACAAGGAATTTACGACAAAAGAGTTAGATTTTTCATTGCCTTTGTACGGAAACGAGGTTGGGGAAGAGATTTATAAAGAGATTAAAATTTTACTTAATTAGCATAAGGTATTCTAGCGGAGTGGAGAACTAATGTGTTTCTACTCCGTTCGATGACTATAATTAAGGATCGTGTTCTAGTGTCTAAAATCTAGAAACTCAATAGTAAAAGAAATGGGAATTGTTCTAAAAGAATCATATAAAAACACATTAACACTAACAATAGCCATTGGTCTTGGTGCTATTAATACGTTGTTTTTATACGTGTATTATTTAGATACTGCATATTATGGCTTAATTTCTTTTTTACTATCTACCTCGTTAATTGTAAAACCTTTAGTGGCTTTGGGAGCCAACTATAGTATTGTTAAATTTTTTTCCTCTATTAAAGAAAAAGAAGAGAAGGATCGGTTTTTAAGTACCATGCTTTGGTTGCCTTTAATAGCAATAATTCCGTTAGGTGTTATAGGAGTTGTTTGTTTTGAACAAATTAGCAAGTGGTTTTTTGGGAAGAGCGATTTAACCCAGCAATACGGACATTTAATTTATTGGGTAACGATAAGCATTACCTATTTTGATGTGTTTTATGCATGGGCAAGAGTACATTTAAAGTCTGTGGTTGGGAATGTTTTTAAAGAATTGTTTGTAAGAGTAGTGGTGTTTGTTTTGCTATTCTTAGTGGGGTTTAATTTGATTACAGAAGCACAATTTGTATACGCAGTTGTTGGAGCTTATTTTGTGCAGATGTTGTTAATTATGGGCTATGCGTTGAAACAATACACCCCTAAATTTTCATTTAAGCTACCTTCTAATTTTAAAGAAATAATTCAGTATTGTCTTTACATATTACTAGCGGGGTCTGCCGCAAGTATTTTACTAGATATAGATAAGTTTATGATTCCGCAACATGAAGAAGCGATAGAACAAGTAGCTTTTTATGCTGTAGCGGTCTATATAGGAACAATTATAGAAATACCTGGTAGAGCAATGGCTCAAATAGTACAGCCGTTAACTGCAAAAGCATTAAACGAGCAGAATGATAAATTGGTGTTAGAGTTGTATAAAAAAACATCCATCAATTTATTAATTGCCTCTGGTGCTATTTTTATTTTAGTAATTGGAAACATAGATGCTTTATACTTATTATTGCCTGCAAAATACACAGGAGGTTTTTGGATTGTAGTAATGATCTCCATAGCAAAACTGTACCATATGTTTTTAGGAAACAACGGAGCTATTATTTCTAACTCTAAGTATTACAAGATACTATTGCCCTATGGGGTGTTTATGGCGGTGTTGGTCATTGTGCTAAATCATATTTTTATTAGCGATTACGGTATTAATGGAGCAGCATTGTCTACCATGTTGGTTGTGTTACTTTTTAACACGATTAAACTATTCTACGTAAAAAGAAAATTTGGGATACAGCCCACAACATTTAAAACTTGGATAGCCTTGTTCTTTATTTTTGGACTTACAATTTTAAGTTATTATGTAAATTTTAAACTCCATCCTGTTTTAAATATTTTACTAGAGTCTACGTTGGTTATAGGAATTTATTTGTGGGTGGTTGTAGGTTTAAAATTGTCAGAAAACATTACGTTACTCTACAAACAACTGATTTCGAGGTTGAAAAAAACAAAGGTTTAGCAGGGTTCAAATTTTGTGAAACGATTTTGAATTGCTATATTTGCAGCCGATTTAAAATTAATTTAATACAATCATTATGAATCATTACGAAACTGTTTTCATTTTGAATCCCGTTTTATCTGAAACTCAGGTAAAGGAAACAGTACAAAAGTTCGAGGACTATTTGGTTTCTAAAGGTGCCGAAATGTTGCATAAGGAAGATTGGGGGCTAAAGAAGTTAGCTTACACAATCCAAAAGAAAAAAAGTGGATTTTACCACTTATTCGAATTCAAAGCTTCAGGAGAAATTATCTCTCCATTTGAATTAGAATTTAGACGTGACGATAGCGTTATGCGTTACTTAACTGTAAAGTTAGATAAGCACGCTGCTGCATGGGCTGAGAAAAGAAAGTCTAACTTAAAATCTGCAAAGTAATTATGGCATCAATCGATCAACAAGCATCAGGAGGTTCTAAAGGAGATGTAAGATACTTAACTCCATTAGACATTGAAACTAAGAAAGAAGCTAAATACTGTAGATTTAAGAAAAAAGGAATCAAGTACATCGACTATAAAGATGCAGATTTCTTAATGTATTTAGTAAACGAGCAAGGTAAAATTTTACCAAGACGTTTAACTGGAACTTCTTTAAAATATCAACGTAAAGTGGCTCAAGCGATCAAGAGATCTCGTCACTTGGCATTAATGCCATATGTTGGTGATTTATTAAAATAATAAGTAGACAATCATGCAAGTAATATTAAAACAAGACGTTGAGAACTTAGGGTTCGCAGACGATATCGTAGAGGTAAGAAATGGTTACGGACGTAACTTTTTGATTCCTGCTGGAAAAGCTGTTTTAGCAACTGAGTCTGCTAAAAAAGTATTAGCTGAAACTTTAAAGCAACGTGCTTATAAAGAAGCTAAATTAGTAGAAGAAGCAACTGCAACTGCAGAAGCTATTAAAGGTTTAGAGATTAAAATTTCATCTAAAGTTGGTCAAGGAACTAAATTATTTGGTTCTATCAACAACATCGATGTTGCTGAGTCTTTAGAAAAAGCTGGACATTCAATTGATAGAAAATTCATCAAAATTGCTGGAGGATCTATTAAAAGAACTGGAAAATACACTGCTGCTATCCGTTTACACAGAACTGTAACTGCAGATTTAGATTTCGAAATTGTTGGAGAACAGAAATAATCTAAATTCCAAAATATAATAAAAGCTCACTAATACTAGTGAGCTTTTTTTTATGTCCAATAATTACCTGGAGAAGGAGAAGAAAAAAATTCTACATTAAACTTTTGTTCGGTAGGAAAAACGGAAAGCCCAAACTGGTTGAATACAGCTACATCGGCTGCATCTTTTCCGTAGCCTAGAGCTACATATCCTGCAGCGGTATTCATTTGTGTAGCATCAAAAGTATACCATCTATTTCCTACATAAGCTTCAAACCAAGCATGCATATCCATAGGTTCTAGCCCGTGTAAATACCCTACTACAATCCTTGCCGGAATGCTTAAACTTCTGCAAAGAGCAATGCCCAAATGAGCCAAAT
The DNA here is from genome assembly GCF_054182685.1 of Wenyingzhuangia sp. IMCC45574. Classification (NCBI taxonomy): domain Bacteria; kingdom Pseudomonadati; phylum Bacteroidota; class Flavobacteriia; order Flavobacteriales; family Flavobacteriaceae; genus Wenyingzhuangia; species Wenyingzhuangia sp. IMCC45574. Next base: position 3,942,533 of record NZ_CM135169.1, read on the forward strand.
CTTTACAGACTCCAAATTCCCTGTTTTTAACCTGTATGGCAGATAAAGGTTCGTTATTACTGCCCGGTATGTATTGAATGTTGTTGCGCAACCATTCTGTTATAGCATGTACTTGATTGTAACCAGCATAGTGATTGTTGGTAATAGAATAGGCCATTTCGTTAAAAAAATCAGATTCACAATAACGGCTAGGCAACAAATAACAAAGCACAGACTCTGGTAGGTTCTGAATTTCAACAAACGGAGCATCAAAAGCTTGGTCAGTAATGTCAGATGTAATTACGTCGGCAGTAGTGGTAATAGAAAACAATCCTGGTTGGGCAATTAAACGTTGACATAGATTTCCGTAATGGTCTGTAAATTCAAAAACAGGAGTGCTAGGAGTAATTTTATATTCGTCTTTTTCCACCCATTGTTGTCCCCCGCTTCGGGGTCTTAGCATTAAAATAAATGGAGTTGGCATTGCAATGTCAAAACTTAAATAGCAACTAATACGTAAATGCATTTATTTTAAATTTAGGAGTAAAACTGTTTGAAAAACAGTTGGTTAAATACCTACTAATATATTCTATTTAAGGAGATTGAAAGATGAGTTTATGAAAGGATTTATAGAGGAACAGTAATAAAACAGATATGCTAATAAAAGTTGATGTATACCTTGTAAAAAGGAATTACAAGCGTTTTTCTTGTTGATTTCTGAATGGATAGCAAGGGATAGTATATGATAAAACATGTTCTTTGATACTATATGATTGCCATCTTCCTTATTTTCATATTTTTGCAGCCTGATTAGAGATATAAATAACAACAGAAAGTAGTAGTTAGTAATCATGAAATACATTCAACTTACCAAAGAGCAATTAGAAGAGTTACACGAAGAGTTTGCTAAATTTTTAGCGAGTCAGCAAATAGATGTAAAAGAGTGGAACGATATCAAGGAAAATAAACCAGCAATGGCAGACGAAGAATTGAATATTTTTAGCGATATGGTTTGGGAAGATGTTTTGACAAAAGCAAAGTATATTGAGCACTTTTCTAAGGCGAGTATCAATTTGTTTTGTTGTTCAGATGGGGTAATTCAAAGAATAATGATCAAGTCTAATAGTGAAGCGATAGACTTAACTTCTCAAGAAGGGATTCAGACCTTGTTAAATAATCCTAAGAGCGAACAGTTTGAATTGTTTAAGGGAGCTAAAAAGTACGCTAAAGAACGCAACTTAGAAATATTCGATTTGATTTTAAAAGGAGCTAGTATTAATAAAGAAGGAGCCTTGTATCAGAATTTTGAAAAATTGGTGAACTAAATATTGATTTGTCTATTGGTTAAGTCTGATTAGATTGATATTTAGTACAAGTACGTGGATTGACAAATTATTGAATAAACGATTCCACAAAAAACGAATCAACAATAAAAATGGATAAAGATTTATTAGCATATTTAGAAGAGTTTGTTACCGAAGAGCGTAAGGAGAACTTTAAAAAAGTATTGGACCAACGTACCAGACATTTTGCAGTGGTGTTAGAAGATTTATTTCAAAAACACAATTGGAGTGCTGTGGTTCGTAGTTGTGATGTGTTTGGGGTTCAGGATGTGTATACCATAGAAAACAAATACCGAGCGTATATTTCTAATGGAGTAGGTAAGGGAGCGCAAAAATGGGTTAACTTTCATCGTTTTAAGAATCATGAAAACAATACAGAGGACTGTGTAGCTGCTTTGCGCAAGAATGGATATCAGATTATTGTAACCACTCCTCATGAAGAGTCTTCTTTTATTTCTGATTTTGATATTACCAAAAAATCTGCTTTTGTTTTTGGAGTAGAAGGCACCGGAGTTTCCGATTCTTTAATGGAGATGGCAGACGGTTATTTAAAAATACCCATGGTAGGTTTTACAGAAAGTTTAAATGTTTCTGTAGCTGCAGCTATTACCTTACAAAACACTACAGATAGGCTAAGACAGTCTGATTTAGATTGGAAATTATCTGAAGAGGAAAAAGAAGAATTGTACGGAGAATGGATAGAGAAATCTATTGGTTCTGTAAAGCAAATTAAAGAAAGGTATTACAAAGATTTAGAAGCCTAGGGTAGGGTTTGTAGTTATTTAACGGTTTTAGTTATATAGAACCTTAAAAATCACTACAATGAAAAAATATATATCTTATATCTTACTCTCTTTTTTATTCGTTTTTACCGCTTGTAGTAACGATGACACTTTATCGTCTGTAGACACAGAGAACACCGATAATACTGATAATACCGATAATACAGAAGAAACTGATGAAGGTACTGTGGATGCAAGTCTGCACAAAGCTTTTTCTGAATTTTCATCAAATGTAGATATTGTACTTTTAAACAATACAACTGTTTCTATAGAGACAAACGGTTTGCCAGACCATACGTCTCCTTATTGGTCTCCTACACATCGTTTATATGTAAATCCAACAGTAGCAACAAGAGCGAATATGTCTCCTGGCTATATAGATAATTTTGAAGGTACTTTTGAATTACAAGTTGCTGCTACTCCAGTAAAAGCTGCCCAAACAACGGCTACTAGTTTAGGTGCCATTGGTATTGCTAAAAGTGGAGCGGTAATTTACAATCAGAATGAGGCTGGTAATGTGCAGATAACAGAAAACGTTTCTTCTGGGTTAGATTATAACGGTGCACATACAGGTCCAAGTAGTTATCATTATCATTTTGAACCTACTGCTTTTACAGATAACGATACGAACTTAGTTGGAGTAATTGCAGATGGTTTTTTCTTGTACGGGAGAAAATGTCATGCTACAGGAACTTATCCTACAGATTTAGATAGTTCTAACGGACATGTGGCTATTACGCAACATACTACAGAAGCAGAATACCACTATCACATAGGGAATACCACCATATATGGAGCGTATTATGTAAATTTCACTGGAGATTATCAAGGAACACCTTACCGTATTTCTGGAGGGAATACACCAGGTATGAGACCATAACTTTTTAAAGCTTGTGTATGAAATTTTATCTTAAAATAGTAGCACTGTGTTGTTTGTGGTTTGCCGCTTGTCAAACAAAAGAAGTACGTAAAGAGCAGGATTTGGTAGAGGTTGCGTTTTCTGAATTGAAAAGAAACCCTAAAAATGGTTTTATGCTGTATAAAGGTATTTTGTTTACTGGGGTTGCAAAGTCGTACTTAGCAAATGGAAAGCGTGTAAAAGCTTTGGTGAGTTATCAGCAGGGTATAAAACATGGACCTGCTGTGCGATGGTACGACAATGGTAAGGTAAATTACAAGACTCAGTACATTCATGGAAGAAAACAAGGACTAACTAAAATATGGTACAAAAGTGGCCAGCTGCAAAGTGAAGCTACTTATTTTAAAGGAGTTATTCATGGTAAGCAGCATATTTGGTACGGAACAGGAGAAAAACAAAAAGAAAGAAATTTGCGTTATGGGCAAGAATACGGAATCCAAAAAGCTTGGAGAAAAACAGGGATACTGTATGCAAATTACGAGGCTGTAAACGGAAGAATTTTTGGCCTTTTAGGGGCTAACATGTGTTACAAAGTAGAAAATGAGAAAGTACAGAAATAATATAATCTTAGGTGTATTGTTATTCATTATTGCGTGTAAGCAATCGCCTAACAATGGAGGTAGTAGGGTGTCTAAGTTGCCTTATTATAAGGAAGCTAGTTTTACTCCCAATTGGAATGTATCAGAAAAAGAGTTGGCCTCTTACCATAAAATCCCTAACTTTTATTTAATAGATCAGAATGGGAAAGAGCTAACGGAGAAAACTTTTAAGGATAAGATTTATGTGGTGGATTTTTTCTTTACTACTTGTCCTGGAATATGCCCTAGAATGACTTCTAATATGGGAATGATACAAGATGCTTTTTTACAAGACAACGAAGTTAAGTTGCTGTCTCATTCTGTAACTCCAACATTAGATTCTGTTCCTGCCCTTAAGAGCTATGCAGAGCTAAAGGGAGTTGTTTCGGGTAAGTGGTATTTGGCTACAGGGAGTAGAAAACAAATTTATAACTTAGGAAGAAAAGCTTATTTTGTTGAAGAAGATTTTGGAGTAAAAGCGACAGACGATGATTTTTTACACACAGAAAATTTTGTTTTGATAGATAAGAACAGACATATTAGAGGAATATACAATGGTTTGAATAAAACGGCTGTAAATCAGCTAATAGCAGATATTAAAACACTAAAACAAGAGCGCTATTAATGCGTATAGCGTTCTTGTTCTACTTAAATTTTAGGATTGCGTTGTTAGGATTTCCTTTTTCGTACAAAACCTGAAAGGTCTTATTTAAAACATGCTTGCTGGCTTGTTTTTGTAGTTCTTGTTTTTTAGTGTAGGTAATGTTGTCTACACTGTACTTAAATGTGCAAAAAGGGAGTTTTCCTCTATTAAATACTTCAATTACCACCCCTGTAGTAGTAGCTTGGTTGTTTTTAATGCTAGTAGTATTTCCTTTTTTAAAAAAGAACATTACCGCAGCAAAAAGAATGACTAAGACAATTATTGCAATCATTTTCATAGTTACAAGTTAGGCAATAGTCACCAAATACTCACAAGTAAATTCTTCTTTAGCAGCTAAAGAAATCATCCCTTCTTTGTCTTTTAGTTCTTGGTTATGGTCAATATGGTCTGCAATTCCATGCCAAGGTTCTATACAAATAAAAGGTGCTTCTGCATTGGCCGACCAAATTCCTAGATAAGGGAAATCTTTAAAAGTTACACTCATGTAGGTTTTTCCTGTAGGTTCGTGCACAAAAGATACTTCTTGGAATGGATTTGGATTTAACACAAGAGCATCGTGGTCAAAAATGGTTTTAGGCAAATCTAACAGACCTCCTTGGTTAAATACTTCTAAGGTAGATCCGTCTCTACTTCCGTCAATCAATAATTGAGATTCTGGAGCAGCATCGTTGTCAAAAACTAACATGTATTCTTCTCTGGTCTGACCTTCTTCAAATGGACAGGTATATGCAGGGTGTGCACCAATAGAGAAAATTAATTCTTTGTTGGCTGGGTTCTTAACAGTGTACTTGGTGTTTAAACCTTTACTACTTAGTGTGTACTCTAAGTGTAATACAAAGTCAAAAGGATATAGTTTTAGGGTTTCACTGTTCGCAGTCAACTCAAAAGTTAGGCTGTCTTCTGTCTGAGAAATTACGTTGAATTCACTATTTCTGGCAAATCCATGTTGTTTCATTTCAAACTTTTCTCCTTCTACAAAAAAGGTATTGTCTTTTAAGCCTCCAACTATAGGAAATAAAACAGGAGTGTGTCTTCCCCAGTGGGTAGCATCACCGTTCCATATATATTCAATTCCTTGGTTGCTCTTTAAGCTGATTAATTCTGCACCAGCAGTTGTAAAAGTAGCTTTTAAGAAGTCGTTTTCTAAAGTGTAGTTGGCCATCTCTATGTATTATTCAATTACTTTAATTTCTTTTAAGGTTGCAATAGAGTCACATCTTTCAAAAATAAAGGCAAAGTCGTTTGTAACTACTTTTTCATTTTCTTTTTTTCCAATAGTGATATCAATCCAATAATCTGGACAAGGTTTTACTCTAGGGTTGCTCTTAGAAAAATCTACATCTCCTTTGTGTAAGGCATATTGAATATCCATAGAGTCTAAATGATAAGCATCTAAAGTGCTTTGTGCAGCATTGTTAATTACTAAAGTTTTACGCAGTCGTAATTGCTTTAATGTTCTAGCATTTGGACCGTAATCAAACGTAGTTCCTTTCTGATCGTTAATATAGCTTAGTGCAACAAAACCCAAAGCAACTCCTCCTAAGAAATAACCAAATCGTCTTAATAATTTGGCATCTATTTTACTTAATAATTCTTTCAACATGATATTCAAATTCTAGGTTCAAAAGTACGCAAGTAAACTGACTAATTCTCATCAAATAAAATTAAAAAATCAACAACTTAGGGCTAAATAATTCGGTTGTCTATGCTTTAACGTATAGGTATTTCTATTAAATAAAGTAAAAAACTAATTGCTAGTACTACAGAGTTGGCGATTTGTATCCCAAGTGGAGACTTGGAAAAATTAAATTTGTTACAGAATCATTTTACATACCTATAGGACAAATGCAACATTTAGTTACAAGGTTATGGGTTTTGTTTGTTTTGGTAACAAGCACTTCTATAACAGCACAAAACAAGTTTTTTAGAAAATTAGCAACAGAAAAGGTAAGCTCTACCAATGGAGTTGTTTGGAAACAGGTATCGCCAGGAAATGCTGGATTTACCAATTTAATGAGGTACCATCCTACCATTCCTAAATTAATTACCCAATGTCCAGATATGTGGAATGCCTATCAGTCCCAAGACAATGGTAAGAGTTGGTATGGTATAACAGACCCCGATGGAGATGCTTCTTTTTATCACCTAAGAGATTTGGAGTATGCCAATACCAATGCAAAATTTGGTTTGGCCTTAACATCATCTCAGTTATGGCAAACACGCGATTTGGGAAAAACTTGGAACATTGTAAAATATTGTCCTTGGTACAAACAAGATACAGATGGTACTGATAAGGATGGTTGGAGACGAAAAGTAGCTGCGGTAACTATAGATCCTACCAACGAAAAGGTTTGGTATGTAGCTGGGGGAGGAAATGTCCGTCAGCAAGATTGGATGTCTTCTTTAAAAGAAATTACAGCAAAAAATCCAAGGGGTGCAGCCGGAGGAAAATTTATGCACGTTGGTAAGTTGTGGAAAACAAAAAATGGAGGAAAAACGTGGAGTTTAATAACAAATGGACTACCTGCTAACGTACAAGTGTGTAGAATTATTGTAAACCCTAAAAATGCCAAACAATTGTTTGCAGCTTCTAATTACGGTTTGTTTAAATCGGAGAATGGAGGTAAAAAGTGGAAGCAAATTACGGGAACCTTTGACAATAATATTATTATGGACATGGACTTCTATTACAACGCTAAAACAGGTATGTTTCAGTTGTTTGTGGTAGACCAAACGCAATACGTACCTAATGGTAAAACCACAAAATGTACAGGGGGAATTTTCTTTTCTAATGACGAAGGAGTGTCTTGGAAAAACATTACAGGAGATTTGTATTTAGACATTAACCAATTGTCTGGAGGAGTACCTGCCAATTATTACTTGTACTTGTCTAAATGGCTTGGTATTTCTAAGAACAAAGCAAGAAACTTATACCCTGAATTGCCAAAAAATGCATTGCAACGTTTTAACATGATTAGTGCAGACCCAAGTAAAGAAGGAGTTGTGTATTTAGGTTTTGCAGATCCGCAAATAGGGAAATCTATTATGCCCGGGCGTTTGTGGAAAACAGAAAATTTTGGGCAGAAATGGGTAAGTACAGCTCGTTTGTATCAGGAGGCATGGGAAAAGGACAAAGCTTATTGGGATGCTAGGGGGAATCCTACGCACCAAAATATGAAAGTAGGACATTCTTCTCCGCACATGCGTTTTGGTAAAAATTATGCCTTGCGCTCTATGCGTGGTTTAGATGTAGGAGTAGACGGAAGTGTTATGATAATTTCGGATCATAGTACAATGTTGAGTACCAATAGGGGAGAGTCTTGGACTCAGGTAGACGAGAATGTAACTCCAACAGGTGGAATTATAGGAACAGGAAATAGTAATTTACCTGCTTTAACCATTGCACAAGACAAACGATTTGAAACTACTTTGCTAGGTTCTGGAGAACACAATCTTTGGATACCAGAAAAGGAAAAATACCAAGGAGAAATTGCTTTAAAATTTATAGAGAGTGCGCAAGAAACGGTAAGTAATTTGGTGTTTGATCCTTACGATGCCAAAACAGTTTATGCAACTTCTAACAGACAAGCAAAGAAACAATACTTATTTAAAAGTACCGATGGAGGATTGCATTGGGAAAGACATGGAGTTGCAACTCCTGCAACCAATAAGTGGTTGGACGATTTTTATACCAATGGTTTGTTGATAGATCCTATAGATCCATCTTACCTATATTTTGGAATCACCATTATTGTAAACCCTAAAAAAGGACATCAAGGAGGTTTCTTTATGTCTAAAGACAATGGAAAAACGTTTCAGCAGTGCAACAAAGGATTGCCATCGCCAGCAAGAATTAACGATGTACAGTTTGATCCTAGAGATCCGTCTAGAAAATCGTTGTTTGTAGCGGCACAAAAAAACATACACAATTATAGAATGCCCTTGTCTAATGGCGGTCTGTATCATTCTACAGATAGAGGACAAACATGGCAAGAAGTAAAAACTCCAAGCCAGGTAGAAGGGGTACAGTTTGTAACTTTTGATCATACCAACCGTATGTATATTACCACGGGTTACCGTGGAGGTGGAGCAGGAGTTTGGTATTCTGATGATTTTGGAAAACACTGGGAACAGGTATTTAAGTATCCGGCAACAGAATGTTTTGCTGTTTCTCCTTACGATCATAATTTATTGGTGGTTACTACCAAGTTTTTAGCTAAAAACCCAGGAGTGTTTTTAAGTAGAGACAGAGGGCTAACATGGGAAAAAGTAAACAAGAACATTGTCATTCCACATCAAATAGAAGACGTAAAGTTCGATTTACACAACCCTGCAGAAATGTGGTTGGCTACCAAAGGAGGAGGTTTTTACAAAGGAAAGATTGCAAAAGGAGACCAAATTCAGGTTGTAAAAGTTAGTAAACCGGTGCTAGAAATTAAGCCGGGTGAAATAAGTGAGTTACAAGCGACTATTGTAAATAATACTTACAAAGATGCACCACTTGTTTGGAAATCAGAAAACAAAGCAGTTGTAACCATTAGTAAGGAAGGAAAACTAAGTGCTGTAGCTAAAGGAAATACAAAAGTTTGGGTTACTACCAAAGATGGACGTTTTAGTGATTATACCGTAGTAACAGTAAAGTAAACAAGTTGCCTAAGTGATACCAAGAGTGCTAATAATTAAGATTTAATTGTTGGCACTTTTGTTTTTGCCAAAGAGCAGCGTGTTTTTTGTGAAATTGGTGTACACCATTTAAGTATTTGGTGCACACCCTTTGTTTGTTTTGTGTAGGCCATTTGTTTGCTTGGTGTACACCAATTATTTGTGTGGTGTATGCAAGTATAGGGAAAGTAACTTTGTGCTATTACCAGAGCAAGGTGTACTACTTAGGCAAACTGTTTAACAGGCTTTAAATCCAACGAGTGGGCTTGGAAGTTTTCCCATAGTCCACTCGTTGTTATTAGACTTATTTTCTGGAATGTAATCCAATAGTATTTCCATCTCTATCCATTAAAATAGATACAAATCCAAATTCTCCAATAGACATTTTAGGTTTTATAATTTTTCCTCCCGCTTTAGCTGCTAAATGTTCTTCGGTCGTACAATCTTTAGACTCAAAGTAAACCACAGTGTTGTTGCTGTTGGGAATAAAGTTTTCTTTTTCTACCAATGCCCCTGTAATGTTTAGGCCTTTAGGATCAAAAGGGAAACCAGATTGTTTTCCAAATTCAATGGGAAAATCTACAAGTTTTATGTTAAAAACAGTTTCGTAGAATTCTTTTGCGTTGTTTAAGTTAGAGACATGGATGTCGAACCAATTTACAGGATTTACGTTTTTCATTTTTAGTTGCTTTATGAATTTTGTTGCTGTATTGCAATGCAAATATGCTGAGAGTTTTAAGTGTAAAATTGTAAAAAAGGGACACGGCTATGTTTCGTTGTCAAAAATCAACGACATTTTTAAATCGTCTCCGTAAAATTCTTTAGGGGTTAAGCCAGTAAATTCTTTAAAGTCTTTAATAAAGTGTGCTTGGTCAAAATATTCGTTTTCATAGGCCAAGTCTGTTAGGCTAGTAACTTCTTTTTTTAATAGTGTTTTTAATGCATTTTGAATTCTAACGGTTTTTGAAAGTTGTTTAGGGCTTAAACCAATAGTAGACGAAAATTTACGAGTGAGCTGCCTACGGCTGGTGTTGTTTTGTTCCGACAGTGTGTGTATGGAACATTGTCCGTTGGCTTCTAAAATGGTATCTACAGTTGTTTTTATAATAAGATCTATGGTTGCCTTATTGGTTAATCGGTTTATTAAAAATTCCTCTATCAATTCAATTCTCTCAGCAGTAGAAGTTGCCGTTAAAATTTGTTCCCCAATGCGTATTCCATCGTTTCCAAACAGTGTTTTTAAAGGAACGGCAGTGTTTTGAATTTCTTTGATGGGAATATTGGCAAACGGCGAAAATCCGTTGGGTTGAAAACGGACAACAAAAGAACCTGTAACACCAAGTGGTTCTACAACATACGGTTTTGTTAATTGCCCAATTAAAAAACATTTAGGAAGAATTATACTTTCTTGGTTGTTTGGATGATGCCTGTAGGTGTCTCCGTAATGAAAAATTAATTTCATTGTCCCATCTGGAATAATGGTGTTTTTTAGAGGTGTGTTTTTATAAGCACTTTCCAAGTTCCAATAACATTTAACCCACTCTTTTAAGCTTTCTTGTGGTAGAAATGTTTGGTGATTCATGCTGTGTTTTTTTAGTTTTTGGGACTTGTGCAACGGTTACTGGTGTTGTACTATGTTTTTTTTCTTTCACCCCATTCAGTCCAAGAACCGTCATAGACAGCTTTAAAATTGTCTAAAATATTGTAAGAAGCTAAATAAACAACACAAGCAGTAATCCCAGAGCCACAACTAAAAATAATATTTTTTTTCTCGTTTACTAAAAATTTAAAAATCTGTTTTAATTCTTTTTCATTTTTGAATTTTCCATTTTCAAGAACATTAGTATATGGTAAATTTATAGAGTTTTCTATTTTTCCACTTCTTAATCCTTTTCTAGGTTCAGGAACTATTCCATTAAATCGATCTTCAGAACGAACGTCAATGATCAATTCTTTTTGAGAAGATAGGTTTTTCAAAATATCATCAAATTTTCTAACAATATTTTCAGTCGCTTTAACTTTAAAATTTCCTTTAAGATATTTCTTTTCAGATTTGACCTCAGTTTTAAAGTCATTTTTCAACCATTCAGGAAGACCTCCATTTAAAACATATATTTCTTTATGTCCCATTGATTTAAATAACCACCAAGCTCTAGGACTTGAATAGATTCCATTTGAATCATAAACAACTATAAAACTAGTATCATTTATTCCTAATTTTTGAGCTTCATTCTCAAATTGAGTTATGGAAGGGTATGCACTAGGAAATTCATTTTCAGTATCACTAAACTTATTCTTGATATCAAAAAAACGTGCATTTTTAATTTGAATATTTTGAATTTCAGTAGGTTGTTTCAATAATTGATTTATTAATGTACAATCTAAAATTATTAAGTTATCATTACTCAAATTATCATTTAGCCATTCAGCTGAAACTATAGATTTATTCATTTTTTTTAAATGTAGTACAATGGGTTTAATGAGTTGGATTTTTGGTAGAATAGCTGCGAAACTATCGGCCGTGAACAACCCAGTTTAAAAGTAGTGAACCGAAAGTTAGAAACAAAGCCAAAAATCGAACTTATTTGTTGTGCCTGTTGCACAAGATTTTGATTTGTAAAGTTAAATATGAAGTTTTATCTTTATATATGCAAGGCCATAAGACATATCAAGAAAAATTATTTCAACAATTTCAGTTGAGTAGTCGGGTTCCACCAGAGAACTTTTACAGACGTTTAAAAGAAGCTTTAGAGCTTAACTTTCTATATTCTATAACTCTTCCTTATTACGGAACCAGTGGTCAAAAGAGTGTAGACCCTGTTGTTTTCTTTAAACTTTGTTTGATAGGGTATTTAGAAAATCTTAACAGCGATCGTAAGTTAATCAACCATTGTAGCATGCGTTTGGATCTGTTGTATTTTTTAGGATACGATATAGACGAGGAACTTCCTTGGCATAGCACTATAAGTAGAACCCGTCAGCTGTTACCAGCATCCGTTTTTGAAACCTTTTTTACCCGTGTATTTAAGTTGTGTGTAGATACAGGTATGGTTAGCGGTCATACTCAAACAATAGATTCTGCTCCAGTAAAGGCAAATGCTTCTATGGATAGTTTGGAGTTGAAAGTTCCAGCAGAAGAATTGGATTCCTATTTACGAGAGGTAAGACATATTAGCAAACGAGACAAAGAAAAGCCTCTGCGTAAATCCAAAGAAAATAGGGCAAGTAAAAGTGAACAAACTATAACAGCTAGCGACCAAGAACTACAAGCAATCTCAAGTAGAACAAAAAATTGGTCCAGCAATCAAGACCAACGTCCAGGAGCAGGGAATAAAGGCTCTCGTTATACGAGTAATAAGACTCATTATAGTCCTACAGATCCCGATGCACGTATCAGTGTAAAGCCAGGCAAGGCTAGAAAGTTAAATTACCTATCACAATTAACTGTAGACACAGATCATCATGTGATAAGCGATATTCAAGCTTATCATGCCGATGGCAAAGACAATCAACAATTGGAAGACATTGTAAACAGAGTCCGAAAACGCTTATGGAAGGTAGGGTTGTTATGGGAGAATTGTGTAGCAGATACAGGTTATAGTAGTGGCGAAAATTATGCTTTTTTAGAGCGTAGCAACCTAAAAAGTTTTATCCCACCACATGGAACTTACAAAGGAGGCCCTTCAGGATTTACCTACGATAAAGAAAATGACCATTATCTCTGTCCTCAAGGAAAAATGATTCCTTATAAGAAAACGTTTGTTGAAAAGAAAAACCGTACAAAAAAGAAATCTTATCGAGCTTCCAAAAAGATATGTATTGATTGTCCAATAAAGGAAAGCTGCTTAGGAAAGGCGAAAGAGAAGAGTTTTTCGGTTACTTATTACCGAGAGGAATATGAGAGGAACAATACTCGAGTCAATAGTTCACAAGGGAGGTATATGAAAGCTAAGAGACAGAGTACAGTAGAACCCGTTTTTGGCACCTTGACACAATTTTTAGGCATGCGAAAAGTAAACACCAAAGGATTAGAACAAGCCAACAAGTGTATGCACATGGCTGCTATTGCTTATAATGTAAAGAAATACCTAAAATTTATAGAAAAAAGAGCCCAAAGTAAAGCCAAAGCCTTGGCAGCTTCTTTTTTTACATTTATGTTGTCTCCAAACTTGTTTTTAGTTTGTCTAAAGCCTTGTAGAAATTAGTTTTTAGTAACTAGTTAAAAAACACAAAGCCCTTAAAGGGGCTCTATAGTGTAGTTGTTTTCTTGTTTTTTGGGACTTGTGCAGCGGTTACCGGTGTTAGCATTTCGTTTTCTTTCAAGTTTTTTTATCCTTAGCTAAACAATATACCTTTCTATATTCTACAAGAATTATTTGAAAATGAATTTTTATTGTACTCAAACAATTCTATATTTTTGATTATTGAATTGCTCATTATCTGTGAAACGTTTTTTTGAGTTAAAATTTATGAGTTTGATTTTAATTCTCATAAGTTATTAGCTATTGTTTCATTTTTTCAAGGAATACTAATTCTAGATTTTCGCTGATTCTTTGTTTACGAAATTCAGAATACCCAAGCTTTTTATACAAAGACAAATTTCTAATACTTTTGTGTCCGGTAAACAATTCAAAACGATTTACATTATCAAACTCACTTTCAATCTGATTCATCAGTTTAGTGCCTAATCCTTTATTTCGATAATTGGTATGAACTATTAATCTACCAATTTTACAAGTGTTTAGTTCCAAAATCCCCCTTACAGAGCCAACTAATTTTCCATCACATTCAATTTTTAATATTTTTTCATTTTTATAATTTTGTTCAATAGACTCTAAAGTATCAGTAAGTGGTGGGATTGTATAATCATTATACAATACAGCTTCTTCCATATAGCAAGCTTTTTGTAATGCCAATATTGCTTTGAGGTCTTTTTTTTCTGCTATTGATATTTTCATGTTTTAATATTTATTACTGATGGGAGAGCAATGGTATTTAGATCTTATTAGCATTTTTTTTTCTATGAATGCTTCTAAATCATTATTAAAAATATCAAAATCGGCAAATCCTTTTTGAAGTTTTGACCAGATTAAATTAATTAGAATTCCATTTCCTGTCCAAGTTTGTATAAATTCTGTTTTGTTTTTTTCTAGCTGTTTAAATTCGAATAGATGAGTTACTTCAGCTATTTTCTTTGATAGAATTGTTTTGGATAATAAAAAACTGTGCTTCTCATTTATGGATATAACTGTTGGATTAAAATTTGTTGTTTTCCCATTAATATTCATTAACAAGTCTAACTGTTCATCATTTTTTAAAGTTCCTTTGGCTTTTGGGATAATAGTATTCCAATTTTTATAGTTTTCAAATTCAGACACAATTCTGAAAAGTGTTTGAGAGTCAGAGTTTATTATTCTAGAGATAGAGAAGGTTTTCATTTGTTTTCTAGTTTTATGGTATTAGTTAATTGTTGTTTAACTTCTAAGTTCTTCCATATCAGAAAGAATTTCATCTAGCTTATTATGTATACTTCCATAGGTTATCTTCATATCCCAGTCATAAATTTTTCCTCCAAAGTAGGCAATTATTAAAGTGAGAAAAGTAAATAAAGATATTAAGATCATTTTTGCTCTAAATATGATATTCGGATTATTACGAACTATTTCGTCATACCAATCCTCTCCTAATATTTCGCGTGCACCACCTATAGTGATAATTGTATACCAATTTATAAGTACTGCAAATAGAAATACCAAAGGATAAAAAAACACGGCTATTTTTCTATTCAATCTAGCTGATTTCTTTAACCAATTATAAAAAGCTTTAATGTAGTTGTAGCTATTCTCAACCATATCAATTTTAACCAATTCTTTTAATAATCGTTTATTAACGATTACTATTCCTGTTATTGTTAAAAATGCGAGGATTCCAATTATAGGGATACCTATAAAAAAGGTCGCTATTAAAGCAATTGATGCACTAGCCATAAGAAAGATCATCGTTGTTTTGATCCTGATTATGTATCGATCTACAATATGTACTGATTTCTGATTGTATAAATTATTCAATTTTGGAGCAATGAGTTTATTACTTTTTGAAAAGCTGTCCTTCCAAATATTTTCAATTGATTTTTCCATCTAATATTTTTTTTAATCGTTTTTTAATTCTATTTATTCTAACATTTATGTTGTTATGTTTTGTTCCTAAAATCTCTGCAATCTCTTTATTTGGTCTTTCTTCCAAATAAAGTAATATTACTGCTCTATCAATTTCAGAAAGTTGTTTAATTGCTTTATACAATACAGTCAAATCTTTGTCTAAAGAGGTAGAATTGTTTTCATTTTCTATGATGTCACTTATTGTGTCCGTGGTAAAAAAATGATTTGTTTTTTTTCTGTCCCTTGTTAAAGTTAAACACACATTAAGAGATAATCGATATATCCATGTAGACCATTTTGAATCTCCACGAAATTTGTTTCTACTTTTCCAAATCTGTAGACAGACTTCTTGGTAATAGTCTTCAAAATCTTCCTGAGAATCTGTATAAGCTCTGCAAATTTTTATGATTATTCCTGAATATGGTATAATTGAAGAGGTATAAAAATCGTTACTCAAAATAATGTTTTATTAGGTTAGTGTCTGAAATAGAAAAGAATTACACATTATATTAATTCTTTTTATTTGTTTACTTATACTCTTTTTAAAATCCAGCTTGAAATTTGTTCCAAAGCTAAGGGTGAAAAAGTTTGTTTAATTTTTCTGTACTCTTTTACTTCTCCAGTTTTACATTCTTGAAAGAAGTGATTCAAATTTTCTAATTCCATTATTTTAAAATCTTTATTACCCGCTTTTATCAAGGCGTTTTTAATTGCTTCTTGATTTAATTTTGCATTTACTTGAGTATCTTTACTGCCATTTAATGATAATACAGGTATTTGTAATTTTTCAATTTCATCGGCTGGATTGTATTGAACAAAAAAGCGCAACCAAGGCTGTAGGTTTGTTTTTACTAAATTTTCTATATAGATGTTGATATTCTTTTCATCTGTGTTTAGAGAGCTTAAAATAGGTCTCAGGTATTGGTTGTAATGCTGAGTCAACTCTTCTTTAATTTCGGTTTGACTTTTATCCGAAGTTATAATTTCTATTGCCTTTCTGGTATTTTTCTCATAAGCAATTTCATCATTAACAGGAAATGGTCTTAATGTTCTGGATTGAATAACAGATAGTTCCGCTCCCAATATTCCTGTTGAGGCTAATAATACAATAAAAGCTACATCCTTAGAATTGTTTGCAGCTAAGGGAGCAATGATGCCACCTTCACTATGACCAATCAAACCTATTTTTTTAGAATCTATATTTTTCCTGGTCTTTAAATAAGAGATGGCACTTAAAACATCTTTAGAAAAATCTTCTGTTGTTGCCGCTTCAAAATTTCCAGTAGATTTCCCAACACCTCTATCATCGTAGCGTAATACTGCTATTCCTTGTTTTGTTAAATGGTCTGCCAACACAAGAAAAGGTTTATGTCCCATTAAGCTTTCATTTCTATCTTGAGGACCACTACCACTAATTAAGATAACTACTGGGAATTTACCTTTTTTACTCGGTAATGTTAATGTTCCCGCTATTGATACTCCTGCTGATTTATTTTCGAATAAAACTTCTTCTTCATAGTAAGGATAAGGTTTTATAGGGTCTTGTGGCTTTCTAAAATTCTCGTTTTTTACAATTCCTTTTGCTAAATTCAATGCAAATTTCAATTTCCCTTCTTTAAAAGTTCCTTCAAATAGTTGCTTCTCTTTATTGAAAATACCGACATATTGAATTCCCATACTCGAATTTTCAATCATTAATTTCCCATTGCTATATGTTGTATTTGTGGCTTTTATCCCAGAAATTCCGTAGAAAGGAATATCTAAAGTAGCATCATAATTTGCCTTCTCCTGTTTTATTTTAAAAATAAAAGTAACGGATTCATTGCCTTTTTTAACTTTTCCATTCCAATCTCCAAGAATCTGTTGTGAAAATACAGCTACGATTGGTATAATGAATAATGTGATAAAAGATACTCGTTTTTTTAGTGTCATAATTTCTATTTTCTTGGTTAGTAACTAGAAATAAAAATTATTACATCTTTTTTATATAAAATTGTATTATTTAACCTTATTTCAGGACGGGTCAAAATGAATGCTAACTTGTTATATCTGCTAAAAACCTGCGGTTATTCCCCGATTCAAGGGGGATAACCGTGACTTTTAGTTATGCTTATTAGAATATAAATATATTGATTTTTATCAATTAAAGTTGTTGTGTTGTAAGGGTTTTTCTTAGCTGTAGGTATTGGTAAAAGTACTGGTGGCAGTACAAGTTTTATTCTACTAATTTTTCAAGTTCAGCACGGTTTATTAATTCAGGATGCATTTTGGTTACAAAGCCATATTGAATAAAGTTTTTTTTCATCTTTAGGCTGTCTGCAATCATATTGTTGTCGTTAGAATTGTAAGATTCAACCACACCTTCTTCATCCATCATTTTAAATATAGAAGCAGGGGTAATCCATTGGTCTTCTAGGTATTTTACCAATTTTAGATGTTTGTATTGAACTTTAGAGTGGGTTGAGGTTATATCGTACAAGCGTATTTTTCCTGAATAAGAGGTACAGTCCGAGCAAACTAATAGTTTAGAACTAGGTACCATTTTATATTCTATATCAATTTCTTGGTTGCTCAATTTTTCAAATCCAGACATGTCTAAGAAAACAAGTGTGTCGTTTTCTTCTGTTTTTAAAGTCATTGCGGTTGTTAAATAGTCACTAGGCATTATTAAAGTTTCCTCTACAGAGAGCACCAGTGCTTTTTGTCTGCGAGTATCTTTCTTTTGTGTAGGAATAGTATTTACAATAGCTACTTGTGTGGTGTCTGTTGTAGTCTTGTTAGTGGTTTTTTTCTTCCCATTCTTTTCTTGACATGAAAAGCAGATGAGGATACATATCAAGGTTTTTATAAAGTTGTTCATAGAGTTTTTGCGAACGGAGTTTAAGATGAAAAGTTGTTAGATAACCTTTAGGTAAAACAGTTTTTTAAGTTAAAAGTAGCAAACTTAGTGCTTGGAACAAAGCCTAATTCCTAGTGTTTTTTTTACTTTTTAAAGAATTTAATTTCAAAACATTATTTTCGCTGAAATAATTAATTACTATGAAATTCTTAAACCAAATAGTGTTACTAGTTCTGATATGTTTTAGTCTTAAATGTATTGGACAATCTAATAATCCGTATAATAAACTAGAACAGGCTATAGATGCTATTTTTGTACTTGCAGAAAACCAGGCCCCAATGATTACTACTGATGCACCCAAGCATGAAATAGTTTGTAGTGAAGTTGCTTTGGTAAAGGAATTAGTCTTAAAAATGAAAGAACAGGTTGTTGAATTGGATTTTAAGAATGCCATAAAGAAAGTAAAGGATGAAGAAGATGTGAAAAAGTTAACAGAATACTATAAAGAATTATACGATTATATTGAAGAGATTAAACAGCACAATAAGCTTACAGAGGGGCTGTGTTCTAAAATAGGAGCTCACAATGTCTTTAAAAATCAAGAGGAAATTAGGTATGTTATGGAGCTTTATTATGATCTAGAAGAGCTAATAGATATACGCGAAAAAGTAGAAAATAAAATTAAGGGATTAGAAAAGGGCTTGCTAAACGAACAAATAAAACCGAGTGAATGTGAGAAGACTTCTAGATATTTAAAAAAGTATATATATCAAATAAAAGAAGGTAAAGGCAAGTTTAGTGATTTAGAAAACAAGGCTAAAGAGAAATATTTGGCTTTGTCGACAAAACAAAAAAACGTTTCTATTAGTACATTAAGTGAAGGTGGAGTGTCTATTTTTGAAAAATTTAAATCGTCATTGCTAAAAGAAAAAGGAGTCTATACTGTTCTTATGGAGGGAGAAAAGAGCAACGATTTTAATACATCTAAGCTAGAAAGACTTATGGAAACTAAATTGGATTGTGACAAAACGGATTCAGATGAACAAATGTCTACTACTAATGAAGTAAAGAAAAACACAGCCTGTATAAAAGGAGATTGTGAGAATGGTTATGGAGTCTATATATATTCTGGAGGTGAAAAATATGTTGGCTTTTTTAAAGAATCATTAAGAGATGGAGAAGGTATTATGTACTATAGCAAAGAATCTTTTTTTGAAGGTACTTTTAAGAATGATGAGCTAATTTCTGGAAAAAAAGTATACAAGGATGGAAGCATACAAGAAGGTGTTTTTGTTAATGGACGTTTAAATGGAGAAGGTATAATTATCATAAAAAATGGAGATCGTTACGAGGGTAGTTTTATTAACGGTTTGTACCATGGTCATGGTGTACTTAAATACAGAGACGGGGCTAAATATATAGGAGAGTTTTCTAAAGGACTAAGAGATGGTAATGGTGTATTTTATCAAAAAGATGGAATTAAATGTAGATGCACATATGAAAGAGGAAATATTTATAGTGGGAAACTATACAACTCTAATGGAAACTTAATTTACAATGGTACTTTTGAAGATAACAATACGTTCTCTTTAGGAACTTTATATTATAGTGATGGAGGAAGATATAAAGGTCCATTTGAAAATAATAAACCACATGGTTATGGAAAATTGTATGATAAAAATGGGAAGTTACTATATTCAGGTTCTTTTAAAAATGGTAGGGTAGTGAACCAAAAGAAAAATAATAGCTACAAGATCGTTCCTAAAAACCCTAACCAGAGAGGTCAAAATTTATTAAGTCCTTCTGTTCAAAGACAATTGAATCGTTATTAATTTTTGAAAGTACTTACACCGTTGGGAATAAATTCTATTTTTAATAGTAGTGTGTAACATAAATAATTCTTAAAAGCAGTGGTGTTTAAGAATTTGTAAAGATTAAACAGCAAAGAGTCCTTTGTTTAAAAGGACTTTTTGCTGTTTTTTTATTTTGTATAGCGTTTACTGTTCGTTGTAGTTGTTTATTTGGGTAGAAGGTAATAGTCGAGAATCTTCTAAAGCAGCTGTTCTATGGCCGGCATTCTTTAGGTATTCTTTGTTCTGGGCAAACTCCATAAATTTTACTACAGATTCATGTTCAACCACTAAAATAGCATTCCACTTTTCAGATTCAGGGCCAATTAGAAAATGATTACTTTTTCCGTAATATATAATTCTGCTTCCTGCTTTTTCTAATTCGGGTAAGGTCTTTTTTAGATACAATTGGTAGGCTTCTTCGCCACTAATTTCTTGGTTGGGTTTTAGCAGCTCTAGGTTAGTATAGTCTGCTGTTGGTTTAAATTTTAGCAAATTTAACATTACAATCTTCCCTTTATTGTGAAAGTCTAGGTAGAATTTCTTTCCCAATTCTGGGCTTGCATCTATATAATTTTTCATAGGTTGGTGTTTATTGTGCAGAAAAGATTTGCATACACTCAGTTTGAAGTAAATTTATTAAAAACGTATTAGCTTATAAACTAAACTGGTATAAAATTATTGAAGCAGGAGATGAAACAAAAGTTTAAGAATTAGTGTCTTAAGTGTTGGAAGTTACTTGTGTTTAACTTTTTTATTTTAAAGAATTATTTTTAAGGCTAAAGGGGAATTTTCTATAAGTTGACGAAAATGAAATTTGTTTAAGAGTCTAAAAAACTCTTAATAATGCATAGGGTGATTTGTTGGAGAAATAAATGATGTTAGTTTCAAGTATATCTAAGGGTGTGTTTAGTTTTGATATAGTTGTATGTTACCATTGCAAGTATTTGGTTGTGCACAGAAATTGTTTTCTAAAGTTTGATTCCAAAGGTAATCACCGTCAAATGAAGTGCCATTAAACACACCGTCAAAATTTAAGGTTATAGTTTTTATATTTTGTTGAGTGTTTTCACAATTAAAATTCAATTTTGAAATGACTAGAAAAGATAAATTATTTCCTTTTAATGAATAATTACTATCGCTTACAGGAAGGTTTGTTCCATCTGATGCAGATAAAGCCACTTTATTTGTGTTTTTATTAAACTCAATTATTAGGGTTCCGAAAGCATTTCCTTGAGAACAAGAAATTGTATTATCGTCCATAATCCATTGGTTAGATAAATCAATTTCCTTTTCTTCTTTAGACAAGACATCAGTATTATCACAACTTTGAAGTAAAAAAACAGAAAGTATTATTAGAATACTTTTTTTCATGGTTAAGTCTTTTTGTTGATTATTATGTTTAGTATTTTTTTATCACAAAATATTGAGATAACAAATGATGTTTTTGACCATTAAACTCCTTTTCCGGTTCAGTTTTCTCAATTTTTTTAACTATTCTAAAGGCTGTTTGTTGAATTAAAGATTCAAAATCTTCGGCTCGGTATTCTTTAAATCCGTACTTAGTAAAGTCGAGTGTTTGATTTTTAATAAAGGGTCTAAACGAAACAATTAATATTCCATCTCGTTTTAATACCCTATAAACCTCGTTTAACGCAAGAGATGGGTTTTTCCAAAAGTAGATGGTGTTAACGGTACAAACTTTGTCAAATGTTTCATTCCATACAGGTATTTTTTCAATATCTGCTTTAAATAAATCTACAGCTCCTGTTTCTATTAAAGTACCATTATTGTTTTTAGCTTCAGCTATCATGGTTTCTGAAATATCAATTCCAGTAAAGGATATTCTTGAACCATAGTTTAGAATATCCTCTATAAATTTGCCATTTCCCAATCCAATCTCTAAAACAGATTCATTGTCTTTTATTTTTAGCAATTCATATGTAGTTTTACTTATAAATTCATTCAAGGTATTCATACCTAAAGCAACATCAATTCCAAGTTTACCAGAGGGGTTCGCTAACTGTTTTGCAATTTTTTCAAACTTCATTTAGCAATTTATTCTGGTGTTTCGGAAAATGTTAAAATAAAACCGTTTAAATCCATTATAGCAAATTCATTAGTACCATAAAAAGTTCTATTCATAGGCTTTATGATGTTAATATCTTTGCTTAGTTCATCGTAATAACTATCAATATCATTTATTCTAATATAAAAAGTTAAAGCACCTCCAATTTTTAAAGGTTCCATTTCTTTATATTCAGTTTTTAATGATTTTTCCTCTTGAAACATCATTCCTACACTATCTAGCATTACATAACCCCATTCAAATTGACCAGATTCAGGATTTGTATCTATTAATTTAAAGCCTAAACAGTCTATGTAATAATTTAAGGTTGCGTTTACGTCTTTTACCATTATGTTGGGTGTAAGAGATTCTAATTTTGCCATATTGATGTTTTTAGTTTGTGAATTAAGATGATGAGACAAACCAATAAACAGAAGTATTAAAAAGTGTCTTTTCATCTTTTTATTTTATTACAAAAGTAAAAACAACGGAAGTTCTATACTTTGTAAAAAAACGACAATATTAAAGTTCTGAAGGGGTTAATCCAGACATTCTATGAATCTCTTTGGCAAGGTGAGAGTGGTCAAAATAACCATTGTCAAAAGCGATGTTTAATAAACTTAAGTTTGGGTTTTCTATAATGCTATTTTTGGCTTTGTTAAAGCGAATTATAGAATGATATTCTTTCATCGTAATTCCAACAATTGTTTTAAAACGTCTTTCCAATTGTCTTAAACTTATACAATGATTTTTAGCAATTAAACTCAAATCGAGTTCTCTATAGTTAGCACATATAGATTCACAAACCGAGTGCTCTAATTTGTTAAAATCTTTAGTAGTCCAATTTATTTCGGATGTTAAAAAACTCCGAATTAGTTGTACTTTTTCAGAATGACACTTTTTTTCAATAAGCTCTTCTAAAAATGAATTGTTAAGTTTAGGGAATAGATTTGATGCACTTATAGCCGTGTTTTTTATTTCTGAAAGTGGAATATTCGAGATGGAATTAAATTGACCAGTTTTAAATCTAACCCCTAGAGTTTCGGAGTTTTTCTTAGAAACTACTCTTTTAAATTTAGTCATCATTCCAGAAACTCTTATTTCATTTCTAGAGTTGAACTGCGTTTGTTTGTCTAGATCAAAAACAATATCAACACATCCATCTGGTAAAATTATCGATTCTGTTTCCTTTCCATTGTTTGTTGCTATCCAAATAGTATCAACAATTGAATTTAAATTTTTAGATGGTATGTATTCTTTATAGCTCAATACTTCAAAGTTATAACTAATATATAAAAGCAACTTTCGTAATTTGTAAAAGTTGCTTTATTTTTAAATTATTTATTTTCTAATGGGTATCATATTAGAAGTATCAATAGGAAAACTGTCATATTTATTATATAGCTTTAAATATTTTTCTGGGTTAATTGGTACTTCATTTAAGGTTTCATATAAACCTTTAAAAAAGCCTTCTCGTTTTTGAGATGGATTAAAAATTAATGTCAGTTTTACAGTTTTATCTGTGTCATTTTTAAACCCGTGAGTTGTAAATCTGGGTACATAAGCTACAGTTCCAGGTTTGGCTTTGTACTCTTCTTGGCCAACTTGCATGGTTAGTTCTCCTTCATTTACAATGAAAGTTTCGTCCATAAATCTGTGGTAATGCAATTTTGCTCCAATTGCCATTGGCGGAAGCGTAATTTCATAAACACCTAATTGGTCATTAGACATTTCACTAGTAACTTTAAAAGTGATAGAGATTGTATTTAACTCTAATTTTTCTCCTTGATTGGGCTGTATAATAGAAGCTTTATTTTCAAGCTTGTCATTAAAATAATCTGGTTTCATTGATTAAATATTTTGTAGGTTCATTAAAATATTTTCCTGTTGTATTTTAGTATTCTTTTCTAGAAGCTCTGGATGAGCTGTTCCTTCAAGAGAAAAAATAGCTTTAAGCTCTAAATTAATAAAACCGAAAATTGTTTTTAAGTAAGGTTCTTGAAAATCAAGTGAAGCCATTGCTGTACCTTTGTATGTCTCACCTTTAGTTGTAATTATATATGCTTTAGTGTTTTTTAGTAAACCTTGATAACTACCATCTTTATTTACTTTAAATGTATGTCCAGATCTAATGATGTGATCTAAGTACGATTTTAAAGTTGATGGTATATTTAAATTATACAAAGGACTACTAATGAGTACGTAGTCTGCAGTTTTTAGTTCTGAAATAAGTTTGTCAGATAATTTTGTAGCTTGTTTGTTAATCTTGTTCTGCTCTTTCAGAGGAATATGGAATGCTTCTACTGTTTCATTTTGCAAGTGCGGTATTTCGGTTTTTGTCAAGTCTTTGTAAATCACTGTTCCTGTCGGATGGGCTTTTAACCAATTCTTTTCAAAATAATCAGCTAATTGTCTTGAGTGAGAACCTTCTTTTCTTAAGCTGGCATCTATTCGTAATAATTTTTTCATCTATTGATATGTTATGTTCAATAGTATGACAAAACAAAAAGAGAAAGTGTGACAAACTTTATAGGGAAAGTGATTTTAGTTTATTTGGATCAACAATAGAGTAGATGTTTACAATCTTATTTTTTTCTATTTCAAAAATTTGACAATTCTTAAGTTCATCATTTTGATAAAATAGAATAGCGGGTTGGTGATTTATGGTGGTGTTTTTAATTTCCATACCAGTTAAAAAAGCTCTATAAACATAAAGTAAAAGCTTTGATGTGTTGGTTATACCACTTGTTAATTCTCTAACTACTTTAATATTTTTTCCTCCATCTGCAGCCAGTAGTATGTCTTTAGATAATAGTTTTTCTAAAGCAGACAAATTTCCATGTTGCATTGCCTCAATGTATTGCTTCAATTTTTGGGTTTCATTTTTGGGAATACTATTGTTTTTTGTTTTGCTATTATTCAATTTAATTTTTGCTCTGCTTAATAGTTTACGTGAATTATCAATTGTAACACCAATGGTTTTAGCTATGTCTTTGTGAGAATACTCAAACGCTTCTTTTAAAATAAAAATAGCACGCTCTTTTGCAGTTAATTTTTCCAGAAGCGTAAGTATTGAATAAGATAGTATTTCTTCTCTATTAATTACATCCTCGGTATTCTCTGTAGAAATTGGCTCTGGAAGCCAAAGATTATTTAAAGATATTGCTTTTTTCTTCTTTTTTAAGTTGATAGATTGATTGATGACAGATTTGATTAAATAACCAATTTCATTTTCAATATGCTTTTTGTCAATTATTAAATATTTTACTAAAATCTCTTGAATTATATCTTTAGCATCTTCAGAAGAGCCAAGAATATTATAAGCGTATGGAAACAGTATGTCGTGGTAGTTTTTCAAATCTAAATTTTATATCCTGATGATATGACAATTTAAAATATTAAAACGTGACATTTCATAAAAAATTAATTATTAAAACTAACGGTTTCTAAAACCTCATAGTTTTTTATTGTTAAGCTACTTGGGTCTGTTAAACTGGCAAATTTCACAGCATCTTTGTTTTGCATAAATGTTTTTTGAACTTGTTCAACAGCTGTTTTACTTTTCCAAACAAAAATATCCATATAACCATTTTCTGTTTTTAAAAATTGTCTAGTAATTAAACCTTTGCATTTAGAACAATAGTCTTGGTTAAATGATTTTGATGCTATTAGTAGCTCTTCGTGAGTTACATTTTTTGTTGTTTTGTAAGTGGTAATTTCTACGATCATTTTAAATTAGTTATTGCTTATATCTATAACAAAACTACTTTGAAAGTTTTGTGTAAAACAATAAGATAGTTTAAGAAAATGAACTTTAAATAGTTGTTTTTTTTCTAATAGCACTTAAAAATTCAGGAGTTACACCTATATATGATGCAATTTGGATGTTAGAAATACG
Source organism: Wenyingzhuangia sp. IMCC45574 (assembly GCF_054182685.1). Classification (NCBI taxonomy): domain Bacteria; kingdom Pseudomonadati; phylum Bacteroidota; class Flavobacteriia; order Flavobacteriales; family Flavobacteriaceae; genus Wenyingzhuangia; species Wenyingzhuangia sp. IMCC45574. The sequence continues at coordinate 3,968,273 of NZ_CM135169.1, forward strand.
GTTTGAAATATTTGGATATTTCTTTAGAAAGTAAAGATATCTTTCATGTGCTGTGGAACTTATATGTTGAAGAACTCTTTCTTGTTGTTCAATAAATGCATTCTCTGTAATAATTCTCATATTCCTATCAAACATTGGGGAATTTTCGTATAAATTAAAAAGGTCTTCTTTCTTTATTTGTAGGATAATAGAAGCTTCTAAAGCTTCTATGTTAAGTTTGCTAGGAATGTTGTTGTATAAACTGTTAAAATCGGTTAACCATTTGTTTTCAGAAGTAAAGTGAAGGTTGTGTTGATTACCTCTTTGATCGGTATGATAAGTTTTTAAAATTCCTTTAATTACAAAAGTTAAATAGTTACAGTTTTCACCTTCACTAAGATTTTTTCTTTTCTTTTAAGTGTTCTTTCTACAACACATTCAAAAAGTTTTTTGGTTGTTGAGTCTTCAACAGTCCAAAATTTCTCAAAATAATTTAAAAGGTGTTGTATTTTTGAAGATGTCAATTTTTTTTTGTTTTGAAGAGTAGCAATAACATTTAGTAGAACAAAGCAAAATATTTAAATTATAAAGGGATGAAAATATCTATTAAAATTTATATTAGTCGCTAGTTTCTAACCAAAAGCTTAAAGAATTAGTAAATTGATATCTGTAAAAGGAATGTCAAACCAATCGCCTACGGCTTTTTTAGTTAAAATACCTCTATACATATACATTCCGGTACGTATTACTTTATCGTATTTCATAGCGGTTTCAAAACCACCTTCATCACCAACGGTTAGTAGGTAAGGAGTAATAATATTACTAATAGAAATAGTAGCCGTTTTGGCATAACGAGACGGAATATTTGGTACTCCATAGTGTACCACTCCATGTTTAATAAAAGTAGGTCTGCTATGCGAGGTAAGTTCAGAAGTTTCAAAACAACCACCACGGTCTATACTTACATCTATAATAACGGCACCTTCTTTCATAATAGAAACCATGTCTTCGGATACAATTACAGGAGCTCTAAACTTTCCTTTCATGGCACCAATAACAACATCGGCTCTACGAATTGCTTTTTCTAGTGCTTTGTGGTGAATGGTAGACGTAAATACAGGCGTATTTAGGTTTTGTTGTAGCTTTCTTAAACGTGTAATAGAGTTGTCAAAGACTTTAACACCTGCACCCAATGCATTTGCAGATTTAGCGGCAAACAAACCAACGGTTCCGGCTCCTAAGATAACTACTTCGCAAGGAGGTACTCCACTAATATTTCCCAACAATCTACCAGAGCCTCCATTTTCGGCATTCATTAATTCAGAAGCTATTAAGATAGAAGCTGTTCCTGCAATTTCGCTTAAAGACTGTACTACAGGGTAGCTGTTGTGTTCGTCTTGAATAAAATCAAAAGCGATGGCAGAAATACGTTTGTGGGCTAAGGCTTTAAAGTATTCTTTGGATTGTGTTTTTAGTTGTAACGAAGAAACCAAAATTGCTTGAGGTTTGATAAGGTTGATTTCGTCTAACGATGGGGGAGATACCTTTAGAATAATGTTACATTCGAACACCTCTTTTGCGGTGTAAGCTATTTTAGCCCCCGATTCTGAATATTCTTTATCAGAAAAATTAGAAGCATCACCAGCACCTGTTTCTATTACAATTTTATGACCTTGTATGGTAAGTGCAGCAACTGCATCTGGAGTTAAACAGACCCTTTTTTCTTCGTGGCATGTTTCTTTAGGCACTCCTATCAATAAATCACCTTTCCTAGGTTTTATTGCCAAACGTTCTTCTTGAACGTGAATTTCAATTTTCCCAAATGCATTCATAAGCTTTCCCAATTAGCGGAAGATAATTTTATTTTAAAGTTAGTGTTCTAGTGGTGTCACTATTCACTTTAATTTCTATTACCTGTGCATCTAAAGGTAGTAAATTTTCTACATTTTCTGGCCATTCTACAAAACACCATGTATTGTTGGCAAAGTATTCTTCTATACCAATGTCGTAAGCTTCTTCTTCGTCTTCAATTCTATAAAAATCAAAGTGATATAGAATTTCACAACTGGTTGTTTCGTACTCGTTTACCAATGCAAATGTAGGCGAAGAGCTAATATGACATCCTAACTGGCTAGCCAATTCTTTGATAAGAGTGGTTTTACCCGTTCCCATAGTTGCATAAAACAGTATGGTTTTGTTTTTAGTCTGTTCTAAAATTTGCTTGGCAACTTTAGGCAGATCGTTTAATGAGTAGTTAATTTGCATGTAAAATCTACTTATTTCTTGTGGAATGTATAAGCTATATAATATACTTTAGCTTGTTTTTTGCTTAACTCATAACCTCTTTTGCTCATATAGTCTAACAAATGAGAGTGTCCTTTAAACAATACTTTTTTTTCGGAGCTGTCTACAATATATATATAGGCATCTTTAACTCCTTCATTTCGTTCTTCTTTTTCCAGTTGCCTTTGTGCAGAAAAACCGTTCGCATCACTTACAGGATGTAACTCTATTTGTAATGTGTCCGATGCTAGTGGTTCTATTGTTTTAACAAGGTCTTTAGTTTTAAAATCTTTGATACCAACTGTTTGAATAAGAATGCGGTTGTCGTTTTCCTTAGAATTAAAACACGATAGTAATAATAGTACGGTAAGGACAGAAAGGAATTTTGTCATAATTAAATATTCTTAAAAAAAAATGTAGTAAATCAATTAAATAAAGTGCACCTAACTGGATTCGAACCAGCACGTCCATAGGACACCACCCCCTCAAGGTGGCACGTCTACCAATTTCGCCATAGGTGCTTTGAATGAAAGCAAATATAAAAAAAGTCCTGAAATAAACTAAGATAAGCTTTTAGAGTAGGTTAGGGCAGTGCTTTTTTCTTTTTGGTCAGCTTGCTTATTAATTTCTCGCCCCATTAGACATAAAAAAAGCTCCTCTTTACAGAGAAGCTTTAAGTGACCGGGCTGGGGCTTACTTCGCCTTTATTATATATAATAGACTGTCTTAAGTTTGTTGAAAGGCTCTGCATGAACTTCTCGCCCCATTAGATATAAAAAAAGCTCCTCTTTACAGAGAAGCTTAAGTGACCGGGCTGGGGCTCGAACCCAGGACCCTCTCCTTAAAAGGGAGATGCTCTACCAACTGAGCTACCAGGTCAATGTGGCTGCAAATATAATAGTTTTTTTTAGTTGTGATGTTTTTTTAAACTGGTTTTTTCTAGCATATTTGTACTGATACTTTTTAACAGACAAATGAAGATAGTTTTACTAGGTTATATGGGGTGTGGTAAGTCCGCCATTTCTAAATCGTTAAGTCGTTTATTAAACCTTAAAAGGGTAGATTTAGACGATTATATTGAAGAGAAAGAAGGGATGAAAATTTCTGAAATTTTTTCAAAAAAAGGAGAAATTTACTTTAGAAAGTTAGAAACAGCTTGTCTTAAAGAAGTGTTGGCTCAAGAAAAAAGTCTTATTTTATCTTTAGGAGGTGGAACACCTTGTTTTGGAACCAATATGGAATTGGTTAATAAAGACAGTACTTCTGTATATTTAAGTGCCAAAGTGCCTACACTGGTAACACGTTTGTTGCCAGAAAAAGCCAAACGACCATTAATTGCAAGAATAGAAGATGATGAGTTAGCTACGTTTATTGGAAAGCATCTTTTTGAGCGCAATCAGTTTTACGCACAAGCTAAAATTGTACAAAGTGTAGACGATAAATCGGTTGAAGAAATCGTTATGGAAATAAAAACAAAGGTGTACTAATACAAGTACGCCTTTGTTTGTTCTTTATTTGTAAAATCTACTTCTACTTTTTCTTGCATAGATGTAGAAAGAGAAATTCCTTTAAAATCGGCTTTTACAGGATATTTTTTATGGTTTCTGTCTACCAAAACGGCAGTTCTAAAAGAGGCCAATGGAACTTCTAAAAAATGTTTAACACCATAGATTAAAGTTCTTCCAGAGTCTAGTACATCATCAATTAATACAATGTCCTTATTTTCATAGGTTTCCTTAGAAATACTAGTGTTGATACCAGAAATAGGATTCTTTTTGTCTATAATTACTTTACAAATTTGAATCTTAATATCGCAAATTTGTTCTAGTTGCTCTTTTATACTTTCGGAGAAAATGTACCCATTTCCATTAATTCCAGCTATGATAATTTCGTTTACTTCACAGTTGCTTTCTAAAATTTGAAAAGCAATTCTTCTTGTTTTTTGAGTAATTGTTTGGTGGTCTAATATGATAGATTTTTCCATGTATGTGCTGAAATTAGTTTTCGTTGTCAAAAATATGAGTTTCTTGGAACTCATCTAAATCTCTACGGTCTTTTTTACTAGGTCTACCAACACCTTTTTGTCTATAGTAGTCTTTAGAGAGCTTTAGAAGTTCTAAATGTTCAAAAGCTTCTTTTGGAGTTGTATCTTTTCTATATAAATCTACCAATTTAGCTCCTACGCGGTTGGGTGGAATGTCTAAAACTTCTAATTTATAGTTGATTTGGTTTTTACGAACTTCAATTTTTTCACCTACATACACATCTTTAGAAGGTTTGGCATTACTATTGTTGAGTTTTACATGACCTTTTCTACAAGCTTCGGTAGCAATAGAACGGGTCTTAAACATTCTAATAGCCCATAAATATTTATCAATTCGCATTCTTTAAAGTAATTTGTAGTAGTTTCTTTTTGCTAAGATAGGAAAATTGTAAATTGCGGGTTTAAAACAAGAGAGTATGAATTTTAAAAAGGTATGTTTTTACGTGCTGACGACGGTTGCATTCATAGGATGTGAGCCAGATAGTGGGTTAAATTATAACCATCAAGGTAAATATGATACTGAAAAAGGTGTTGTAGAAGAGTTCTTAAAGAGCCATACTTACGATGCCGAAACAGGTGAGTTGGTTGATTTAGAAGCAGGGGATGTTTCTTTATTTGATGATACTGCAAATTTGGAAAAGCATGAAAAGACGTTTAATGATGTTGATTATACAATGTATAGCTACATTACAAATCAAGGTGTTGGTAATAATCCGGATGATAATGATATTATTAATGTTGAATATAGAGTGCATCGTTTGTCTAAAAATTCTGAAACAGGGGAGTTAGAGGAAAGTGATACGATAGATGAAAGATATGTAAGCGATAACTTTTTTGATTTAGCTTCTACGAATTTATACGTTGGATGGAAATTAGGATTTCAGTCATTTAAAGAAGGTACTGTAGACGAATCTTCACCAGAATTGCCTAGACAATTCTCTAATGAAGGAAGAGGTTTTATTATTTTACCTTCTGGACTTACACATGCTGTAGAGGGAAGACCGGTAGATGATAGTAATACAATTTTAATTTTTAAAGTTGCGTTAAGAACCGTAACTCAAGTTGCAAACGAGTAGTTTCTAGTTACTTATAAAATAAATAAAAGCCTTGGTAAAACCAAGGCTTTTGTGTTTTTTTACAAAAGGGTAACAAAATAAAAATATAATTCATAGTAAAATTAATTTATGAAATCTTATGTTTGTACTTTATTAAACTATATTATTACATAAAGTGAAAACAGGAACAGTAAAGTTCTTCAATGACTCTAAAGGATTTGGATTTATTGTAGACGACGAAACAAAACAAGATTATTTTGTACACATCTCTGGATTAGTTGATGAAGTAAAAGAGGGAGATTCAGTTGAGTACGATTTAAAAGAAGGTAGAAAAGGATTAAACGCAGTAGACGTAAAAGTTTTATAAAATTTAGTTTTTTTACAAATTCACAGCCCCACTTTAGTTGCAAAGTGGGGCTGTTGTTTGTAATAGTGTTTGGTTTAGTTTGCAAATATTAGTTTTCCAGTATAAGTTTTACCGTTGGTAATTTCTACTTCGTAAAAGTAAATACCCGTTGTGTTTGTTGGTTTTGTATAAGGTATAGAATTAGCTCCTTTGTATATATTCCCTTCTAATGATTGAACCGTTTTTCCGTTTACTCCCATAACCGTTAGTTTGTAAGTGCTGTCTTTAAGACTGTTAATTTCTATAGTAGATCCGTCTTGTATTATGGTCTGCGTAAAAACAGTTTCGTTTGCACTTGTTTCGTTTATAATTTGGTTTTCAGAGTAATTAAACTGAATGTTTTCTATGTGCATTTCTTTGGTTTCTTCAACACCAATCTTAGCTACTTCTTGTTGAAAAACAATACTTGTTACTTTTGAAACGTCTATAGATTCGTTTTTGTTGTTTTTAAAATCTTTAAGACTAATTTCTCTAGTTGTTAGCTCGTTGTTTAAGCTAAAAGTATATTTGTGTTGTTCTTCCCAGTTGCTTACATCGTCTCTCATAATTATGATGGTCATTTCTCCAGTACCTTCTGCACTTAATTTTAAGGTATTGTACTCACTTAAGTCAATAGCTCTAAATCTTGGAGTAAATGCTTTGTAAACCGAAATGTAATGTTCTGTTTTTGCAGAAATTTTAATGTTACGTTCTACTAAGAAGGTGTTTTCATCAGCTTCTTCGGTGTTCGGTGTAATTTCATAAGATACTACAGAGGTGTTGTAAGATGAGTCATCAACTCCCCATGCACCATCAGCAATAAATATATCATCAGGGGTTCCTCCTTTATTGCTTTCAATTCTAAATCCAAAGTCAAACAAAGAACCAGAATTAAATTCTAACACAGAACTATAACCGTCAATACTTACATTGGTGTCTATCGCTTCTGTATCGCTTGTTTCAGTTTCTCTTATTCCACCTTTAATATGTAAATTGGTACTATTATTAGTGTTGGTAATATTTAAATATAGCTTTCCATTTTTGTAGTAACCACTTCTTACATAGGTGCTTGGTGGTGTAGAGTTGTTGTAACTGCTTATAGGTTTTACTGTTTTAAAGTTTTCAATAATACCAGCAGCCAATTTGTATAAATCGTCTACCGAGTTAGACCATATTTGATAGTTAAAGAAATCTACATTGCTATACTTGTCTAAGTTCCAGTGAGATTCAATACCAAAACTATCTCCTTTGTCTTGTACCGAAAAGCTTAGTACATGTTCTACTTCTCCACCAGGATTTTTTATTGTTGTTTTTATAAAAGTTTCTTCGTTAATCATAAAAGTGTTAATTCCTAGTATTTGTCCACCTAACAGACGGTCGCAAATATATTTGGTGTGCTCATAAACAGCGTTGTGTGTTTCTAAGGCAAGTATAGAAGCCACTGTTTCTTGTTCGTTGTTTACATAGTCTACAGATAAAATGTTAATTGCATTGGTAAGGTTTAATAAGTCCAAAGGTGTAGATTCTTTTACAACAGTGTTTTCTAATACTTTTGTAGGAATAAAATCTTCTATACTTTCAATTCCACTTCCTATAGCATCTACTACAGGTTTAAATGTTGGTGCTTTACTTACGTTAAAAGAGTAATTTCTTCTTTTTCTAAAATAGTTACGGGTGTTTATTTTTTCAGACAAACGGTTGTTGCTTTCTAAACCTCCATCATTACCAGGAGTAACCGGAGTAATTACTGGGCAAGCAGCTACACCCGAACAAGCTGGGTCGTCACAGTCTACCAAACCATCACCATCGTCGTCTAAACCGTTAGAGCAGTCTTCGTCTGGTACAGGTGCTGTAGGACATCTAGCTCCATCATTAGATCCACTCGCAGGACCAAAGGCAAATAAGTTAGAATCCATAGAACCTCCAGCGTTAATTGTATGTACTGCTTTTACTCTGTAAATTGTACCTGTTTGATTGGCTGATATGTAAAAGTTACCATCCACATCAAAATAAACTGCACCATAAGTGTAGTTGTTTCCTGCTAAAATTGGAATTTCTCCTAAATCTATAGTTGTGTTTGTAGATACGTCTATTTTGTATAAGTGGTTAGAACCTCTTTCAACGGTGTATAACATATTATCTGCAGCGTTAAAGGCCCAATCGTGATTATTGATATTCTTTGGTAAATCAAAAGTTTCAATAAATGTTAAGTAGTTTTCAGATTCAGGGTTTAAGTCTACTTTAAAAACAGAACTTCCCATTTTATAGTAGTACATACCTTCTAAATTAATGTCTCCTACAAAACTCCACTGTCCTGCATCTGGAATAGAAGGAATGGTATATTCTTCTGTTTCAAAGTCTTTACCAATTCTAATTAAGGTTTTTGGCTTGTCTTTAACGTATCCCCAAAGGTATCCGTCTGCACTGTTATAAGCTGCAGCGTTTATTTTAGTATCTACAATATTTTCTTTCACTAAAATAGAAGATCCAGAGGCAAGATTTACGGCGTAAATATCTCCGTGTTGAAATAGGTAGGCACTGTACACACAGTTAAATGGTTCGTTAGTAATTGTTCCCTCTGAAAAACAGCTCCTAACAGTATTAAACTCAGCTACAGTGAAAGAAGCGATTTGCGTATAATCGTTTCCTGCTTTTGCTAAAAATTGTTGGTTTTGTAAGTTCTCTATTGTGTAAGTGATTGTAAAGGAACCAGCTTTACCATCTCCAATACCACTAACATTGTCTAATTTAAATCCATCAAAAGGATCGTTATTTCCTAATGATAATTCTATGTTTCCAGTTGTAGTACCAGTTACTGAGTTCCAGGAAACGTTTGTAAACTTATTTGTTTCATCAACTTCAATAGAAAAGTGACTTAGTTCTTTACAATCTTTTCCTGAACACCCATCGTGAGATACTTCTATTTCTATAGTATATGTCTCATTTTCGTTGTAAGTAACTGAGTTTATTCTTGTGGAGAATCCTCCTCCATTTTCTTTGTAAGAAGTGCTACAGGTTTCAGTAGTACTTGATGTGAATTGATTGGTGTCTTTTCTTTTTTCGTTTGCACCAAAAGTACTTAGTGCTAAAATCATAAACAAGCAAGTTAAAAAAGTTTTGCTTGATGATTGGTGAGGTATCTCTCTTTTCATGACAACAGTGTTTTTTATGTATAAGTTACTGATTTTTAATCTATTTGTTGTCAAAGATAATTTTAAAGAATCCTGTTATTTGTTAATTTAGATGAATGGCGTTTTAGTATAGATGAATTGTTAAAAAATGGGCATAAAAAAAATCACCTCTTTTTAAAGAGGTGATTTATATAAGTTATGTTGTTAAAAATTAACCGATAATACTTGCTAATTTTTCTTTCTCTTCTTGTGCCAATGCAGCATCAACTAAGATACGTCCAGAGTACTCATCAATGGTAATTTTCTTACGACCCGCAATTTCAATTTGAATTTGTGGTGGAATAGTAAAGTAAGAACCTCCAGCAGCTCCTCTTTCAATAGCTACAACAGCCAATCCATTCTTTACATTACCTCTAATTCTCTTGTAAGCAACTAACAAATGGTCGTCAATTTTCTCAGACATTTGCTCAGAAAGTTTTTTCAACTCGTTTTGTTCGTTCTCAGTTTCCTTTAAGATATCGTTTAACTCTGCATTTTTATGATCTAAATGAGTTTGTTGACCATTTAATTTGTCAGTAGTTTTAGCAATTGCTTCTTTTTTGTGCTCAATTTTAGCTTGTGCCTCACGAATTCTCTTTTCAGCCAATTCAACTTCTAATTCTTGAAATTCAATTTCTTTTGTTAAAGAATCAAATTCACGGTTGTTACGAACCGATTTTTGTTGTTCAGCATATTTTTTAGCAGCCTCTTTTGCTTCTTCAATACTAATCTTACGATTTGCAATTTCAGTTTCAAAGTTAGCCACGTCTTGGTTTAGTTTTTCAATACGAGTAGACAAACCAGCAATCTCACTTTCTAAATCTTCAATCTCTAAAGGTAATTCTCCTTGGACGCTTTTAATTTCGTCTATTCTAGAATCTATTAATTGTAAATTATATAAAGCTCTTAACTTGTCCTCAACGGTAACGTTTTCTTTTACTGCCATAATACTATGAGTAATATATTGGGTTTGTACTTAAATTCGATAAAATGATTGCAAAATTACGAAATTTTTTGGTAAGATAATCAACTAATAAGTTTTTTGTAAACTGTTCACTTTCGTAGTGGCCAATGTCGGTGATTAAAATCTTTCCTTCTGCTTTGTAAAACTCATGATATTTAAAGTCTGCAGAAATATATGCATCTGCTCCTTTGCCCATGGCAGCACCTAATGCAAAGCTACCAGAACCACCAAGAACGGCTACTTTTTTTATTTCTTTATCTAGCAATGCAGAGTGCCTAATACAGTCTGTATTCATGGTTTGTTTTACATACTTAATAAATTCTTTAGAGCTCATTGCTGTTGCCAATTCACCTACCATTCCCATACCAATATGCTGATTGGTGTTTTCTAAAGTAGTAATTTCATAGGCTACCTCTTCATATGGATGCGTGCTGAATAAAGCTTGTAAAATTTTCTTCTCTAAATGCTTGGTGTATGTAATTGCAATTTGAGTTTCTTTTTCTTCTTGTAATTTTCCTTTTTCTCCTATAGCGGGATTGGAATGTTCGTTGCCTTTAAAAGTACCTATGCCTTCTGTATTAAAGCTACAGTTGTCGTAATTACCAATGCCTCCAGCTCCTGCTTTAAAAAGAGCTTCTCTTAGTGTTGATGCATGTTGTGTTGGAACAAAAGTAATTAGTTTTTTGATGGTATCTTTTTGAGGAATTAAAACGGCTTTGTTTTGCAGGCCTAAGACTTCGCACATTTTTGCACTAACACCATTAAAGCTATTGTCTAAGGCGGTATGCGTTGCATAAATAGCGATATTGTTCTGAATTGCCTTGATAACAACACGTTCTACATAATTATTACCATTTAGTTTTTTAAGACCTCCAAAAATAATGGGGTGGAAACTAACAATTAAGTTGCACCCTTTTTCTATAGCTTCGTCTACAGTTGCTTCTAATGTGTCTAAAGTAACAAGGACTCCTGTAACTTCGGTAGTATAGTCTCCAACTAGCAATCCTACATTGTCAAAACTCTCTGCATAAGACAAGGGAGCTAGCTTTTCTATATAGTTTGTTATTTCTTGAATCTTCATACTCAAAAATACATTTTTTGTTCTATTGAATGTTGCTTTTAGCGTTTAATTGTTTTAGATTTGAAATACTACTTAACAATTATTTTACATTGATGAGCCCTCTTTTTCTGTTAAGAATTTTATTGTTTCCTTTTTCTGTTTTGTACGGAGGAATAGTAACTCTTAGAAATGTTTTATACGATGTAGGTGCTTTAAAATCAACAAGTTTTAAAATTCCTGTTATTTGTGTTGGGAATTTAAGTGTTGGAGGAACTGGTAAAACACCTCAAATAGAATATTTAATACGCTTGTTAAAAGATGAATCTAAGGTGGCTGTTTTAAGTAGAGGCTACAAAAGAAAAAGCAAAGGCTTTGTGTTAGCAGGCAAAAAATCTACAGTAGCAGACCTTGGCGATGAACCTTTTCAGTACCATCAGAAGTTTAAAGAAATTCAAGTTGCTGTAAATGGAGACAGAGTAGAAGGAGTAACTAAGATTTTAGAAAAGAAACCTAAAACAGCTGTTGTTTTATTAGACGATGCTTATCAACATAGAAAAATAAAGGCTGGTTTTCATATTTTACTGACTTCTTATAGCGGTTTGTTTTATAAAGATTTTATGATGCCTACCGGGAATTTAAGAGAGTTGTGGTGGGGTAAAAAAAGAGCCGATGTTATAATTGTAACCAAGTGTCCTTCTGACTTGACGGAAAAAGAACAGCAGACCATTGTTGCTAAAATAGCTCCAGAAAAACACCAACAAGTATTCTTTACCAAAGTAGCTTATGCAAAAAAAGTGAAAGGTACGGATGAGTTTAAATTAGGAAAATTAAAAGGAGAAAAAATAGTCTTGGTAACGGGAATCGCCAAAGCAAAACCCCTAACAGATTATTTAACAAAAGTAGGTTTAGATTTTGAGCATTTAGAATTTCCCGATCATCATAATTTTACAGTAAAAGAGTTAAAGGAGATTCATGAGAAGTCTATGAAGTATAAAATATTGACAACAGAAAAAGACTATGTACGCTTACAAAGCGAGGTTAATAATTTATTTTATCTACCTATTGAAACCGAGTTCTTAAACAAATCGGAGGTTTTTGATGCTTCGATCTTAAAGTACATAAAAGCATAAAAAAAATCCCGTTCTAAATTTAGAACGGGATTTTTTTTATGGGTTACTTGTCTCGTCCTGAAATAGCGTTACACTAATTTTTTAGCAATGAATAAAAATTATGTAAAGCGTACTCAAAAGGACTACACTATGTCCTTTAAACTTCAAGTAGTATCAGAGATTGAGCGAGGTGAACTTTCCACAACCGCTGCTCAACGTAAATATGGTATCCAAGCAAGAAGTACTGTTGTAAGTTGGTTACGAAAATATGGTAACTTTGATTGGGAAAATCAAACTCCTTCCAATATGCCCAAGACTCCCGAACAAAAATTAATGGAACTTGAACAAAAGGTTCGATTATTAGAAAAACAAAAGGCACATTTAGAAAAACAATTAGAGCAATCCGATAAGAAATCTATCTTATTTGATATGATGATTGATCTGGCTGAAAAGGAGTATAATATTCCTATCAGAAAAAACTCCAAACCCAAGTAATCGATATGTTTAGAATAGATTATCAGCAAAGTATCTCCGCTACCTGTGAGTTACTTGGGGTGAGCAGACAGGTATATTATAGAGCGGTACAATCAAAGAAAAAAAAGAAAGAAATAGCTCAACAAGTAGTTGATTTAGTTGTTTCTATTCGTGGGAATCAACCTCGTATTGGCACAAGGAAATTGTATCATATTTTACAACAGCCTTTACGGGAATTAGGAGTGGGTAGAGATAGGTTGTTTAAGATTCTCAAAGCAAATCATCTATTAATCAAACCCAAACGAAGTTATCATATAACCACTAACTCTCATCATCGATTTAGAAAGCACAAGAATTTGATTGAGCATCTGAGTATTACAAGACCAGAGCAGGTATGGGTATCTGATATTACTTATGTGGGAAATAGACAAAATCCGATGTATTTATCACTAACAACAGATGCTTATTCCAAGAAGATCATGGGCTATTCTCTCGATAATACCCTTGAAGTAAATGCTAGTATTAAAGCATTGAAAAAGGCTGTCAAAAATAGAGTATACCCCAAAAATCAATTAATTCATCATTCCGATAGAGGGCTGCAATATTGCAGCAATAGGTATCAAGAAATACTTAAGAAAGCAAAAATCAAATGTAGTATGACTGAGTCCTATGATCCTTATCAAAATGCAATAGCAGAAAGAGTGAATGGTATTTTAAAACAAGAGTTCCTAATTAATACTTCAAAACTGAATATTAGGTTAATGTCAAAGGTCGTAGAAGAAGCTATCAAAATATACAATACTCAAAGACCTCATTTATCCTGTTTGATGAAGACTCCTGAACAAATGCATAAACAGGACACAATAAAGATAAAGTCCTATAAAAAGAAAAATATCATCACAAATCATGATTTGTGATGATATTTAATAAATTTAATCTTTTATAAAACTGTAACGGTTTTTTAGGACGTAACAACTTATATGTTTAGTAATTGTAAGTTCCGTAAGGACTTTCTATTACTAAAGATTTTTGTCCTTCGGACTTTGCTTCTTCTACACGACCAATAATTTTTGCATCGACATTAAAAGATTTTGAGATTGCAATAATATCTTCGGCAACATCTGCAGGAACATAAACTTCCATTCTATGTCCCATGTTAAACACTTGGTACATTTCTTTCCAGTCTGTTCCAGAATTTTCTTGAATCAATTTAAATAATGGTGGAATGTCAAATAAGTTGTCTTTTACAATGTGTAAATTTTCTACAAAGTGTAAAATTTTAGTTTGAGCCCCTCCAGAACAGTGTACCATTCCGTGAATTTGATCAGCGTTGTATTTTTCTAAAATAGCTTTTATAATAGGAGCGTAGGTTCTTGTTGGCGATAATACCAATTTACCAGCATCTATAGGAGCGTTTTCAACAGGATCAGTCAACTTTGTTTTTCCAGAGTATACCAAATCACTAGGTACAGCAGCATCAAAACTTTCTGGAAATTTTTCTGCTAAATAGTTATGAAACACATCATGACGAGCAGATGTTAAACCATTAGAACCCATTCCTCCGTTGTATTCTTTTTCGTAGCTGGCCTGTCCAAAAGATTCTAAACCTACAATAACATCTCCAGCTTTAATATTAGCATTGTCAATAACATTGCTACGTTTCATTCTGGCAGTTACGGTAGAATCAACAATAATAGTTCTTACCAAATCACCTACGTCTGCAGTTTCTCCACCGGTTGAATGGATGCTTACACCGTATCCTTTTAGTTCGGCTAGTAATTCTTCAGTTCCATTAATAATTTCTGAAATTACCTCTCCAGGAATCAAGTTTTTGTTACGTCCTATGGTAGAAGATAACAAGATATTATCTGTAGCACCTACACATAATAAGTCATCGATATTCATAATTAATGCATCTTGTGCAATCCCTTTCCATACAGAAGCATCTCCTGTTTCTTTCCAGTACATGTATGCTAAAGAAGATTTGGTTCCAGCACCATCAGCATGCATAATCAAGCAATACTCTTCATCGTTGGTTAAATAATCAGGAACAATTTTACAGAAAGCCTTAGGGAATAAGCCTTTGTCTACATTTTTAATAGCATTGTGCACATCCTCTTTAGAAGCAGAAACTCCTCTCTGGCTGTATCTTTTACTTACTTCAGAACTCATATATAAATCTGTATTATTTAAGGTGCTGCAAATTTAATCAATTGCATTTTAGTGTGCACTATATTTTTTTAGAACCTGCAAATCTGTGTTAAAACAGTTTTAAGAATGGGTTAAATCACATTTAGAATAAAAAACATTATGCTACGTACAAATACGTAGAGTTTTACTTGTTGAAAAGATTATTTATTATATATTTGTTCACTTTAAGAGATAAAACAGAAACTTTATTAACATCATATTTATATTATGGCTAAAATTAAATTAGAGTACATCTGGTTAGATGGTACTTTTCCTACACAACAATTGAGAAGTAAAACTAAGGTTGAGGAGCATGGAGACTTCAAAGGGACTTTAGAAGAAATCGGAAACTGGTCTTTTGATGGTTCTTCTACAAACCAAGCTGAAGGAGGTTCTTCTGACTGTTTATTAGTACCTGTTGCTATTTATCCAGATCCTGCAAGAATTAATGGATACTTAGTAATGACTGAGGTATATAATGCTGATGGTACTCCACACCCAACTAACGGACGTGCTACTATCGATGATGATAATGATGATTTCTGGTTCGGATTCGAGCAAGAGTACTTTATCATGGATTCTGAAACTAAATTACCTATTGGTTTCCCTCACCACGGATGGCAAGGTCAATACTACTGTTCAGTAGGAGGACAAAACACTTTTGGTAGAGATTTAGTTGAAGAGCATGCTGATTTATGTATCGAGACTGGATTGAACTTCGAAGGAATCAACCAAGAGGTTGCTTGTGGACAGTGGGAATTCCAATTGTTTGCTAAAGGAGCTAAACAAGCTGGAGATGAGATCTGGATTGCTAGATACTTATTGAACAGATTAACTGAAGATAAAGGAATGTACATTGAGTACCACCCAAAACCATTAGGTGATACTGACTGGAATGGATCTGGAATGCACGCTAACTTCTCTAACTCTGTGTTAAGAGAGTGTGGTTCTGCTGACAAATACGCTGAAATCTGTGAGGCTTTCCGTCCTGTAGTAGATGAGCACATTGCTGTTTACGGTGAAGATAACGATCAACGTTTAACTGGTAAGCACGAAACTGCTGCAATCACTGACTTCTCTTGGGGAGTTTCTGACCGTGGAGCATCTATTCGTATTCCATTAATCGCTGTTGAAAAAGGATACAAAGGGTGGTTAGAAGACCGTCGTCCAGCTTCAAACGGAGACCCATACAAAATTGCTGCTCGTATTATCAAAACAGTTAAAACTGTAAGCTAATCATAGCACATTATAATTTAAAAACCCTGAACTTGTTTCAGGGTTTTTTTATGCCTTTATTTTATTAAAATACTATTTTATCTTTTAATGTGACTTTTGTTACTGTAGCCTTTTTTTACTCATTATACTTTTACTAAAAAATAAAAGATGAGTACAAAAATTATAGTGATAGGAGGTTTGTCTGCGGGTCCTTCTGCAGCAGCTAAAGCAAGAAGAGAAAACGAAGGTGCCCAAATACGAATGTTCGAGAAATGTAAGAACATAAGTTATGCTACTTGTGGTATACCTTACGCTTTGTCTGGTGTTATAGAACAACGAGAGAATTTATTAGTGGTAGAAGCAGATTTGTTAAGAGATCGGTTTAATATAGAGGTGCATTTAGAAGAAGAGGTATTAGATATTTTACCAGAAACACATCAAATAAAAACTACCAAAGAGATTTACGATTATGATAAGCTTGTGTTTACAACAGGAGCAAGAACTGTAATTCCAAAAATTAAAAACATAGAAAGGGCAAACAATTGGTCTCCTTGTAGAACCTTAGAGGATTTTGACAAACTAATGCAAAAAGGAGCTATTGATACTGCAAAACACATAACAATTCTAGGAGCTGGTTTGATAGGAGTAGAGGTGGTAGAAAACTTAATATCCTTAGGGAAAAAAGTAACATTAATAGAGGGGAGTGATGGTGTTTTACCTATGTGGACATCAAAGTTTAGAAAATTTGCCCAAAACACCTTAGAAAAACACGGAGTAGAAGTTATTACGCATACGTTTGTAGACGAATTTAAAGTTAATAACGGTAACATTACAAGTGTTCCTCTAGAAGACAAAGAAATACCAACCGATTTTGTAATTCTAAGTGTAGGTATAAAGCCCAATACAGAACTGTTAACTAAAAAAGGAGCAGCCTATATAAAGAATGGAGCTTTAAAAGTGAATGAAAGAATGGAAACTTCTCTGGCGGATATTTATGCGGCTGGAGATTGTGCAAGTATAAAAAACACCTTAACAAACGAACACGATTATTTGCCTTTAGGAACGCATTCTAATAAGGGAGGAAGAACTGCTGGGGCAAATGCTGCCGGTGGAAATGAAGTTTTTAAAGGAGGGTATAAAACTGCCATTGTAAAAATTTTTGAAAATACTTTGGGGCGTACAGGTTTAAATCCAGATTATATGCGAATGAATAATATTGATTTTAAAACAAATTTAATTGTAGCGGGTACAACACCAGGGTATTATCCTAATCAAAAAGATGTAATTATAGAAACCTATTATTGCCCAGTAACAGGTAAAATAGTAGGATGTGAAGCTTTTGGAGCACATGGAGTGGACAAAAGAATTGATGTAATGAGTACTGCTATTTATGGAGGATTAACCATAGAAGATTTACCGAATTTAGATTTGGCTTATGCTCCACCTTTTTCTCCTGCTAAAGACCCTGTTATTGTAAGTGGTTTTGTTGGGACTAACGCTTATAAAGAGCATTGTATAGAAATCTCGTCAGAAGAATTGCAAGGTATGATACAAGAGAATGCAGCGATTCAGATTATTGATGTAAGGTCGGAGTTAGAGGTGTCTAAGTTGGGAGCAATTTATAATTCAATTCATATTCCGTTAGATCGTTTAAGAAGTATGTCTTTAGCTAATTTGGATGTTAAAAAAGAAACAGTTGTTTATTGTGCCAAAGGAATGCGAGGGTATTTAGCGGCTTTATTGTTAAAAGACAAAGGTTTTTCTAATGTAAAGAATCTTTCTGGAGGGTTTTTAGTGTGGAATAAACTGTATGAGTACCATCAGTTAGAGTCTGTTTTATAGATGATTAACAATAATTAGTAAGTGAGTTTTAAGCGGATAGGTTAAAAACTTATCCGTCTTTTGTAAGCTATTTAATTACTTCCGAACTAAAGAATAAATTAATTACCGAACGATTGTTCTGAAATTTTATATATTTGCCACATGAGACCACAAAAAGTAAACGATGCGGAGCTATTAGGAAGACTAATGTCGGTGATTCGCTCTAAAGGTTATGACGGTGCTAGCTTAAATGAGTTAGCAGATGCTTCTGGTTTAAAAAAGGCAAGTTTGTATCACAGATTCCCAGGAGGAAAGAAGGATATAGTTTTAGCTGTTTTAGGTTATGTAGATGAGTGGTTTGTAAAAAGAATTTATGAAGTTGCCTATGCAGAGAACCTTTCTAAAGAAGAAAAGCTAGATACAGTCGTTGAAAATATAAATAGATTGTACAAATGTGGATTGGAATCTTGTATTGTAGGAGCTTTAACGTTGGGTGGAGGCTTGGCACATTTTACAGGCGAATTGAAAATAGGAATAGAAGGTTGGATTTCTTCATTTTCTAAAATTGGAACTGACTTTGGATTCAGTAAGGAAGTATCTCATCAGAAAGCAATACAGGTTTTGGTTAAAATACAAGGATCTTTAATTGTTTCTAAAGCGTATGGAAATACCCATCCATTTGGTGATGCATTAAATGAAATTAAAGAGCTTTATAGGAGCTAAAATTTTTTAGCTAAATATTTTACCGAACGTTCTGTAATTAATTAAAAGAAGAACGAACTAAAGAATGAAATTAGTTATTAATCAATAAAAACAAATAAAATGAGTAAAGTAGCAATTGTATTATTATCAGACCCAAAAGCAGGTGCAGATGAATCTTTAGGAAGATTATTTAATGCTTTAGCAGCTGTATACGAGTATAAGCAGGCTGATAAAGAGGTAAAGTTAATTTTTCAGGGTACGGGTACAAGATGGCCAGAGGTATTGCAAAACGAAGCACATCCAGGGCATAAGATATTTAAAGAGATTGAAGATAAAGTAGAAGGTGTATCTAGTGCTTGTTCCGATGTATGGGGAGCTAATCCATCAGGTTTTGATTTGTTAGGTGAAAATAAGATACCAAATACTACTGGAGTGTCCAGTTTTTTAAAATTAGAAGAAGAGGGATATAAAGTCTTAATTTTTTAATTGAATCTTAAAGCCTATCTATTGCATTTTAGATAGGCTTTATTAATAAATTGTGTATTATGGAACATCTTTTTAATAAAGGAGAAATTAAAATTCAAGAGAAACTAGGTGTAAGACAAATTGCCGAAAATATAGGAAGGTCTTTTACCAATCAGATTATAAAAGGGGCGATACCTTTTATGGAAAACCAAACCCTTTTGATTGTGAGTAGTACGGATGCAAAGGGGAAAGTTTGGACTTCCATATTATTGGGAGAACCAGGTTTTGTAAAAGTGACACAATCTACTGAGCTGTATTTTGATTTGTCAAAGATTTACAGTGACAAAGAGGATGTTTTTTATACCAACATTCAAACGAATTCACACATTGGGTGTTTGTTTATAGAACTATCTACGCGTAGAAGGTATAGAGTAAATGGAATAACTGAATTGGTAGGAGATAAAATTTACCTAAATGTTGTAGAAGCCTACCCTAACTGTCCTAAATACATTCAACAACGAAGCAAAAGACAACCTGATGCTGTTACAATAGTTCCTGTAATTAAAAAAGAAGGAGTAGAACTGAATGGATTGTTAAAACATTGGATTTTAAATGCTGATACCTTGTTTGTGGGGAGTAGCGGTTTGGATGGAAGAATGGATGCATCGCACAGAGGAGGACCAACTGGATTTATAGAAATCATTAATGGAAATGTCTTAAAAGTACCAGATTATAGAGGTAACAATTTGTACAATACTTTTGGGAATTTTACAGAGAATCCGAAAGGAGGAGTGTTGTTTATCGACTTTGAGAACAATAAAACCTTACAGCTTACGGGAACTTCTAAAATAGTTACAGACTTAACTAGTAAAGAAGAACTCGCTAAATCTGGAGGAACCGGTAGATTTTGGCTTTTTACGATAGAAAGTTGGATTGAAACTCAAAATCACCATACTACTGAGTGGGATTTTGTGAGTTATTCCAAATACAATCCAGAATATTAAATACATTTATAAACAAATACAATCAATAGCATTATGGAACAAAAACACCCATTACCACCGTTTACCGAAGAAACGGCAAAGCAAAAAATACAAATGGCAGAAGATGCTTGGAATTCTAAAGATGCAGTAAAAGTGTCTAAAGCATATACTGTAGATAGCGAATGGAGAAACAGAGACCAATTTGTAAATGGTAGAGAAGAAATTCAGGACTTTTTACAAGACAAATGGGAAAAAGAATTGGATTACAAGTTAAAGAAAGAATTGTGGGTTTTTAGAAAGAACCGAATTGCAGTTCGCTTTGAGTATGAGTACAGAAATACAGCAGGAGAGTGGTTCCGTGCTTATGGTAACGAAAATTGGGAGTTTGACGAAAATGGACTGATGCAAAAACGCTTTGCGAGTATTAATGATTTAGCGATTGAGGAGAAGGATAGAAAGTTTAGGGATTAGAAAACATTCCTATGTAACGGTTTTTTAAGTGGTGCCTCCAGTCCCGAAGCTTCGGGAGAACTGGTGACACAATTATTTTAGATAAAACAAAAAACCACTTCTAAAAAGAAGTGGTTTTAAAGTGGTGCCTCCAGGAATCGAACCAGGGACACAAGGATTTTCAGTCCTTTGCTCTACCAACTGAGCTAAGGCACCATGCTTAACTTAGCGGTTGCGAAATTAAACTTTTTTTTAAATCCACAATAACTTTTGGAATAAAAATTGCTCTAAAAAATAAAAAATTTTGTGTTGACGTAAGTTAAGGGTATTTTTGTAGACAAACACAGTAAAACTAATAGTATGCGTATAGGGATTGTATGTTATCCTACTTTTGGAGGTAGTGGAGTGGTAGCCACAGAGTTAGGGATGGCTTTGGCAGAGAAAGGATATGAGGTTCATTTTATTACTTACAAACCACCTGTACGTTTAGACTTAATTGCCAGTGGAATACATTTTCATCAGGTACAAATACAAGAATATTCATTATTTCACTACCAACCCTACGAATTGGCACTCTCTAGTAGAATGGTTGAGGTGGTGGAAAAACACAATCTAGAAGTTTTACACGTGCACTATGCCATTCCTCATGCTTATGCAGCCTATATGGCCAAGCAAATGTTGGCAGAAAAAGGAATAGACATTCGTGTAGTAACTACTTTGCATGGTACAGATATTACTTTGGTAGGAAAGCATCCAAGTTATAAGACAGCGGTAGAGTTTGGAATCAATCACTCGGACGTGGTAACTTCGGTTTCTAAGAGCTTAAGAGACGATACCTATAAGCTGTTTGACATTAAAACAGATATAGAGGTTGTTTATAATTTTATAGAGCTAGAAAAGTATGCAAATTATCCTTTAGGAGTTCCAGAATGCCAAAGAGGTAGTATTGCCAGTGAGAATGAGTTTATTTTAACTCATATTAGTAATTACAGACCTGTTAAGAGAGCAGAGGATGTTGTAAGAATTTTTGCGAAAGTAGCTGCAGTAAAACCCGTAAAATTGGTTTTAGTGGGTGAGGGACCAGATATGGTAACGGTTAAGAAAGTGGCAAAGGAGCTAGGTGTTTACGATAAGATTCTATTTTTAGGGAATAGTACCGAGGTCAGTAAAATATTATGTTATACCGATGTGTTTTTATTACCCTCTAAATCGGAAAGTTTTGGATTGGCAGCATTAGAAGCTATGGCGGCAAGAACACCTGTGATTTCTTCGAATACGGGAGGTTTGCCAGAAGTAAATGTGGATGGTTTCTCTGGATTCCTAAGCGATGTAGGAGATGTGGAAGATATGGCTAAGAATACACTAAAATTGATTGAAAGCAAAGAGGTATTAGATCAATACAAACAAAATGCGCAAGAGCGAGCTAAAGATTTCCATATAAACGCTGTATTGCCTAAATACGAAGCTATTTATAAAGGTTTGGTAGTGCCTGCATAAAATCATAAATATATGAAAACAGTTATTGTTGTTGCAAGTGCAAGAAAAGAGGGGCACACTCATAAAATAGCGGCTACAATAGCAAAACTTTCTGGTTGGTCTGTTGTAGACTTACATGATTATACCATTTCTCCTTACGATTATGAGCATAAAAATAGCAATGACGACTTTATACGATTAATGGAAAAGCTAATAGCTAACTATGATTGTTTCGTTTTTGCGACTCCTGTGTATTGGTATGCCATGAGTGGAATGCTAAAGAATTTCTTTGATAGATTTACAGACTTACTCACCATAGAAAAGGATTTGGGGAGAAAGTTAAGAGGCAAGTCTATGGCAGCTGTCTCTAGTTCAGGGGGAGACCATCTAGAAGAATTATTTTGGATGCCTTTTGAAAAAACTGCCAATTATTTAGGAATGAATTTTATTGAGGGGTTGCATTCCAATAGCGGTAATGCATCCGAGCAATCCATCAGCGATTTTATTCGTAAAGTTGAAAATAAAGCATAAAAAAAGCATCCGATTAGGATGCTTTTTTTATGCTTATAAGGAAGTAGATTAGATTCTTTTCATCTGATCTTTCATCATCTTAATCTGATCACCTAACATTCCGTGTTTGTCTAATTTTTTAGCTTCGTTTAACAAGGTTGTAGCTTCTCTTTTTCTACGTTTGCTCATTGCAACCCCCGCTAAGTTTAATTTAGCCATGGCTTGGTCGTGTCCCATTCTTAAACCAATGTTTAAAGCTTTCTTTAATAGCTTTTCCCCTTGTGTCATGTTTCTTTGGATCACCATTAAACCTTGTAAGTAATAATAGTAAGCTTGCTGAGAAGTAATTAAAGCCATTTCTGGGTTTTTAATTTTTTCCAACCACTTTTCAGTTCCTGCCATGTTCTGCTTTCTCATTTGTAAAAAAGCCAATAACAAAATTTCGTTCTTAAAGTATAAGAACACAAAAATACCAGATAACAATAATAATAGAATACCGTTTCCAATATTTTCATCTATAAATTGTAATACCGCTAAAACTGCAACACCTGCTGCTAAAACTAATTTTAAATATTTATGAAACATTTTTGTCTTTGTAATTTAATAAGTCTGCAAATTTACATTAATAATGCTTGAATTTACAAACAGTTTTATTTTTTATAGTGTTTTCTAAATTGAATATAAGCCAAGGTACCAATAACTGCTACGGTAGCAATTGAATAATACACAAAGTTTGGTGTTACTACCTGATCTCCACTAGCATATGAATGCAATCCAGATAAGTAGAAGTTAACCCCAAAGTAAGTCATCATAATACTTGCAAAAGCATAGACAGATATAATGTTAAAGGCAAACTTTCCTCTTAAGCCAGGAACCAAACGCATGTGTAGTACAAAAGCATAAATCATAATACTAATTAATGCCCAAGTTTCTTTAGGATCCCATCCCCAGTAACGTCCCCAACTTTCGTTGGCCCACATTCCTCCTAAAAAGTTACCAACAGTAAGCATTACCAAACCTACGGTCATACTCATTTCGTTGATAATCGTTAATTCGTAAATTTTTAAACGAATCGTTTTTTTGTTTTTAGAAGTGGTTAATATCATTAGTATTAACGCGACTAAACCTAGAATCATACTTAAGGTAAAAGGTCCGTAACTAGCTACAATAATGGCTACGTGAATCATTAACCAGTACGAGTTTAATACAGGTTGTAAGTTGGCAATTTGTGGATCCATCCAGTTCCAGTGTGCTACCATTAAAATCATAGCGGTAACAAATACTGTTGCTGCAATTGTTAAAGAAGATTTTCTACCAAAAATCAATCCAAATAACATGGTTGCCCAAGCTACGTAAATCATAGATTCGTAAGCATCGGACCAAGGTGCATGACCAGAAATATACCATCTGGCTATTAAACCAGCTGTTTGTAAAATAAATAAAACAATAGCAATAGCAATGCTTCCTTTAATAAGGTAGTTGATAAGTTTACTCTCTTTAAAAATTTGGATAATGATGAATAAAAATAACAATGCACTTATGTACATATCGTAAGCAAACAACTTCTTAAAAATATCATACTGATTGTACAATACCTCGTATTCAATCTTTTGATCATTAGGATAGACTGCTGCTCCGTGTTTCTTTTGGAAGTTTTTAATTCCTTCTAAAATTTCGTTTGCTTCTTTGTAATCTCCTTTTTGTTTTGCTTGCCAAACTACCTGACGGTATGCTGGTAAAATTTGTTTCACAAAAACAGAATCGATTCCTTTAAAACCAGCAGTTTCTAACTCTAATTGAGAAACCCACTTATTGTTTTCGTCGTTAATTTTAGGGAAAATTCTAAGAATACTTCCGCTAATTGCTGTGTATAATAAACCAACACGTTTGTCAATGTTAATTACATCTTTTTCAAATGCACTTTTAACTTGTGTTTTTTCAGCATCGGCTACATAACTTGTTAACTTATAGTTTCCTGTAGGATCCATAAAGTCTGTTAAGGCAGCATATTTTGTTGAAGCATCAATACCAAGTATGGTTCTAATCTTTTTGTCTTTTTTTTCTAAGTAGATAATTGGAGCTCCAAACCAGGCTCTAGGGTTTTCTATAATAGATAAGAATACTTGGTTGGCATCTAATTCGTTATAGGTGTCTTTTTTACTAACTTTTCTAAGCAATTCACTTGCAAAAGTATGAACAGGTTTCATACGTCCACCCGCATCCTGAATAACCAGTTTACTAAAAGCCAATGCGTGTTCTGGTGTAACCGCATTTTTAATAATAGCTTCCTTTATTTCCTCTGGATTTAACTTCTTAGGTAATTTTGCTTCGTGTTCATGCTCTTGATGATCGTGCTCTTCGTGGTTGTGTCCATCGTGATCGTGATTGTGGTCGTGTTCTTGGGCAAAACCAAAGGTGGTTGTAAGTCCAATTAACAAAGCAATTACAGCTGTTTTGTTTTTTAATTTATTCAATTTTGCTCCCAACTGTCCAAATCGAGTTTTCTTTAAGAAAAGAGAACAAATTAATCCGATGTATAGTAAAGAGTATCCTATGTAAGTTATAAAAGTACCTGCTTCATCATGGTTTACAGACAAACGAGTTTCTTCTTTTGGTCCAGATAAGTCGTAACTAGATTGGAAAAAACGGTACCCTCTATATATTAAAATATTATTCATAAAAATTCTAAAATCAAACTTTTCATTTTTTTCATCATCAATAAGAGTTACCTCACTTGCATAAGAAGCAGCAGATTCAGAACCCGGGTATTTTTCTAATTGAAAATCGTTTAACTGAATATAAAATGGAAGTTTGATGATTTTAGATCCGTATGAGATATTAAAATTCAATCCAGCCAAGGTAAAGGAAACAGGTTTGTTAGAAGTGTATTTACCTCCTTTTACTTGTACTAAAGTCATTTTGTCTTTAGAAGTAACTTTTAACGTAATTAAGGCTTGCGGATATTCTTTTTTGTCTTCGGCAGAAATGGTTTTCATGTCTCCTTTTACAGGTTTTTCTGGAACCACAAAACTCAATCCTGCAATTTGGTGTAAACTTAAAAAGTTAAATTTTGTAGTCTCGTCTTTTACAATCTGCCCCGTATAACGATCTGCCATTCTCATAAAAGTACCGTTGTGTTTAGATTGCAATTGCATAACACCATCTACCTCGGTAAAGTTAAGAGAACTGTTTTCGGCAATTTCGTATCCTACTAAAACACCGTGAATGTTTTCGATACTTCCTTTTTTAATATAATGGTCGTGTCTGGAACCAGAGCTAGACTCTACAAAATGCAAATAAGTAGCTCCGTTTTCATCTAATGTAAATTCTGTTTTGGCATTGGGTATGTATTCTGTAAGCTCTATGTCAATGTCTTGACCTCTAAAGTCGGTATCCATTTTATAAGATGCTTTCCCTTTTGCAGACAGTAGAATAGGGCTGTGTACGTACTTTTCTTCTTTAAAGTTGTGAATGTTTAAATTTAGGTAAGTAGTTTCAGAGAATATTTCGTTGCTTTTATCACCTTCTAAAATAGGCATTACTCCCTCGTAACCAGCATATCTTGTTACTCCTGCACCTAGTAGAATAAATATAAAAGACAAGTGAAACAGTAATACAGACCATTTCTCTTTTTTGTAAAGTTTGTATTTAAAAATATTTCCAAAAAAGTTAATCACAAAAATAACCATGATCAATTCGAACCACCAAGCATTAAAAATTAAAGCCTTGGCTGTTTCTGTACCATAGTCATTCTCTATGAATGTAGCAATTCCCATAGCAGCAGCAAAGACAATAAATAAAACTGCCATTAATTTGGTGCTGTATATAATATTCCAGAATTTTTTCATGTTACCCTATAAAATTTAGACCGCTAAATTAAGCATTAAACTCAGAATGAGTAGCAATAATCGTGCAATTATAGCTGTTTTTACTACATAAAAATAACTTATTTGCAATTTGATTAAACAGGTTTAAATTTCTATTATTGTTACACTTATTAAATAAGACATATGAAAAATTATCAAGTAGCAGTTGTAGGGTCTGGACCTTCAGGAGCTTCGGCAGCTTTTCACTTAGCTAAAGCAGGAATTAAAACGGTTGTTTTAGAAAAAGAAGTTTTGCCAAGGTATAAAGTTTGTGGAGGAGGATTTGTTTACAGAGGTAGAAAAAATATGCCTTTTGATATTTCTAGTGTTGTAGATGTTGAGTTTAATAGTGTGGACATTTACATGGGGAAAGATTTACATTTTGTAACTGAGAGAGAAGAGCCTATTGTCTCTTTGGTAATGCGTGATGCTTTTGATAAATTAATTATTGACAAAGCAAAAGAGCACGGAGTAACTATTATTGAAGATTGCAAGGTAAATAACATTAACTACGATGGTAAAGGTGTTACTTTAGATACAACCCAAGGAGAGGTTTATGCAGATTGTGTAATTGCCGCAGATGGTGTTTACAGTCAGTTGGCAAAAATGGCTGGATGGACAAAAGAAACAAGAAGCCTAATTCCTGCATTAGAATATGAAGTTGAAGTAAACGAGGCAGATTTTGAAAGACTTTCTAAAGAAATACGTTTTGATATAGATGCCATTCCATCGGGTTATGGTTGGTGTTTTCCAAAGAAACATCACTTGTCTATTGGAGTAGGGGCTTTCTTAAAAGAAGATCAGAAGATTAAAGAGTATTGTGCAGAATACATAAAGTTTTTAGGAATAGAGGAAATTAAGTCGATTAAAAAATATGGTTATCAAATTCCTGTTACACCAAGGTTGGACGGTTTTGTAAAAAACAATGTCTTTTTAATTGGAGATGCAGCCGGATTTGCAGATCCTTTAACAGCAGAAGGAATCTCTAATGCAATACTAAGTGGAAAGTTGGCAGCAGAAGCTATTATAGAAGCAAATGGCGATATTATTAAAGCAGGAGATACGTACACAAGAATTATAGAAAATACTTTAATGCCAGAGTTGTTAACCTCTATGAAATTGGCCAAAGTGTTTTATGGAAGTAAGATGGTACGTAAATTCTTATTAAAGAAATACGGGCAACGTTTTAGCGATGCCATGACAGATATTTTTATGGGAGATAAGTTATATCCTAAAGATGTAAATAAAAAAATAAAAGAGAAGTTAAAAGAAATGGTTTTTTAATTTCTGTTGAATAACAAAAAAAGGGACTGCATAGAAAAGCAGTCCCTTTTTTTTGTTTTAGTGTTTACTTTAAATTTTATTTCCTACTAAATCGTAAAGCTCAAATTTTTCATTACTCCCATCTTTATTACAAGTATATTTAACAGTACCAATCTTTTTATCAGCACTATTAAATAATAAGAAGTCACCTTCATAACTTTCAGAATCATTCAGTGCATTTTCATCCATTTCCATGGTAAAGTGATAGGTGTTTCCTTTGGTGTCGAATTCTATTTGATAAACGGCTTCTAACTCTAGAGGAATTTCAAAATCATCAGAAAAGTCAAAAGAAGCAGCGGAAAAGTCTATCTTAAGTTTAAAATAACTTCCATCTACAACGTTAAAAATGTCTCCGTCAAAGTTTAAAGTTCCTGTAATGTTAGAGTTGATAGTCGCTTTATAAACAAAAGAGCTAAAGTCTGCCCCTAGATTAAATGCTTGGTTATAGCTAGTGGTAGAAGTAAAATTATGAATGTAGTTTAAGCCTGTAATTTTAGTAACTTCTTCGGTAATGTATTCATTAAGTTCTTCTGTTTTACAAGAACTAATTGCTTTTTTATTCTTATCAAAATACTTGATGGTAGATACAATGTTTTCTCCTTCTATATTTTCATTAATTTGTTCTGTATGATTACAAGCAAGAGGGCTTACAGGTATATTAACTTTAGGAGTTCTTGTAGCAAAAGCGGTACTAGATTCAGAATCAAAATCAGACTCTGGTTTTTGATCTGCTATTTTGTCTATTTTAAGACTTTGTAATTTACTACTTATTTCAACTAGATTACCATCTGTAGCTGTATCAATTCCTTCCTCTTTAGCACTACAAGAGAATAATAAAAATGCTGTAATTGCATATAAAGCAATGCTCCTTTTCATTTTATGAAAAATTTATATTCGAAGTGCAAATTTAATAAATATATTGAAGTTAAATAGGTGTGGATTAAAAATAAAAAAATCCCACACCGGTAGGTGTGGGATTCTAATATAGTTATAGCTTTTAATTAAGCAATTCCTTCAATAATTGAATTTAAAGTAGCACTTGCTCTCATTACAGAAGAAGTCAATTCTTCGTTTAATAAGTAGTAACCTCCAGTGTTAGCAGGTTTACCTTGTACTGCGATTAATTCTTCAACAATTTTAGCTTCGTTGGCAGCAATTTCATTAGCAACTTCAGAGAATACTGCTTTTAATTCAGCATCTTTATCTTGTGCAGCTAATTCTTGAGCCCAATAGAAACCTAAGTAGAAGTGAGAACCTCTGTTGTCAATTCCACCTACTCTACGAGTTGGAGATTTATCGTTGTCTAAGAACTTACTAGTTGCAGCATCTAAAGCTTCAGAAAGAACTTTTGCTTTAGGGTTGTTAAATTTCTCTGATAAGTGTTCTAAAGAAACAGCTAAGGCTAAGAATTCACCTAATGAATCCCAACGTAAGTAGTTTTCTTCTTGTAATTGTTGAACGTGTTTAGGAGCAGAACCTCCAGCACCAGTTTCAAACAATCCACCTCCGTTCATTAATGGAACAATAGATAACATTTTAGCAGAAGTTCCTAATTCTAAGATTGGGAATAAATCTGTTAAATAGTCACGTAATACGTTACCAGTTACAGAGATTGTATCTTTATTAATCTTTACTCTAGCTAAGGTAAATTTAGTAGCAGCAATAGGATCTAAGATGTGAATTTCTAATCCTTCAGTATCGTGCTCTGGTAAGTATTTGTTTACTTTCTTAATGATTTCAGCATCGTGAGCTCTATTCTCATCTAACCAGAATACTGCTGGCCATCCAGTAGATCTAGCTCTGTCTACAGCTAATTTTACCCAGTTTTGGATAGGAGCATCTTTAGTTTGACACATTCTAAAGATATCACCAGCTTCAACATCCTGAGATAATAATACGTTTCCGTTAGTATCTACAACTTCTACAGTTCCAGCTTCCTCTAATTGGAACGTTTTGTCATGAGATCCGTATTCTTCAGCTTTTTGAGCCATTAATCCAACGTTAGGAGTAGTTCCCATTTCTTTTGGATCAAAAGCACCATTTTCTTTACAGAATTCAATAGTTGCTTGGAAAACTCCAGCGTAAGAACGGTCTGGAATTAAAGCTTTTGTATCTTGTTGTTGTCCTTCTGCGTTCCACATTTGTCCAGAAGTACGAATCATTGCTGGCATAGAAGCATCAACAATAACATCAGAAGGAACGTGTAGGTTTGTAATTCCTTTGTCAGAGTTAACCATGGCAAGGTCTGGAGCATCTGTATAAACAGCTTCTAAAGCAGCCTTTACTTCTGCTTCTTTTGCATGACCTGCAATTTTATTATATACATCACCGATACCGTTGGTAGCAGTAACACCTAACTCAGCAAATAAGTCAGCGTATTTTTCAAATACATCTTTGTAGAATACTTCAACAATAGCTCCAAATATAATCGGGTCAGAAACCTTCATCATGGTAGCTTTCATGTGTAGTGATAACAATACACCGTTTGCTTTAGCATCTGCTATTTCTTTAGCGGCATATTCTTTTAAAGCTTTAATGCTCATTTTAGAACAGTCAATAACTTCTCCTGCCAATAAAGGAGCATATCCTTTTAATTCTGTACCGTTAAAAGTAATTTTAAATTCAGTAGCTTCTTCTACAGTTGTAGATTTTTCAGAACCATAAAAGTCATTTGCTTCCATAGAAGCTACATGCGTTTTAGAGTCTTTTTCCCAAGCACCCATTTTGTGTGGGTTCTTTTTAGCGTAGTGAGAAACTGCTTTTGGAGCTCTACGGTCAGAGTTACCTTCACGTAAAACAGGGTTTACAGCAGAACCTAATACTTTAGAATAAGCAGCTTTAATAGCTTTTTCTTCGTCCGTTTGTGGATCGGCTGGGAAATTTGGAACAGCAAAACCTTTATCTTGTAATTCTTTTATTGCAGCTTGTAACTGAGGAATAGAAGCAGAAATATTTGGTAACTTAATAATGTTAGCCTCTGGAGTTTTTGCCAACTCACCTAATTCTGCTAATGCATCACTTACTTGTTGATCTTCTGGTAAAAAATCTGATAAGTTTGCTAAAATTCTTCCTGCTAAGGAAATATCTCTAGTTTCTACTTCAATATCCGCTTTGTTAGTAAAAGCTTTGATAATAGGTAACAAAGAATATGTAGCCAATGCTGGTGCTTCATCTGTCTTTGTGTAAATAATCTTTGCCATTATGATGTTGATTTAATTTTGTTCTTTTTCGCTAAGCTTAGTTTAGCTGTGCAAATGTACTAATTATACACGGTTTTTTAACCCACTGTTAAAAACATAACGCTTTTGTGGTAAACTGTGCTATTTTAACCAAAAAACCCAACACAATGTGTTGGGTTTTTATACGGTATGTGAAAGAAATTATTTTCTTCTAACTTCTTTAATTCTTGCTTTCTTACCAGTAAGTTCTCTAAAGTAGTAAATTCTTGCTCTACGTACTTTACCTTGCTTGTTCAATTCAATTTTTTGAATTGAAGGTAAGTTAATTGGGAAGATACGCTCTACACCAACAGTTCCAGACATTTTACGGATTGTAAAAGTTTCTGAAGCTCCAGATCCTCTTCTTTGGATAACAACTCCTCTAAAGAACTGAGTACGTACTTTTTCACCTTCTCTAATTTCGTAATACACAGTAATTGTGTCTCCTGCTTTAAATCCAGGTACTTCTTTTTTTGCTACAAATTCGTCTTGTACAAATTTTACTAAAGATTCCATCTTGTATTTTTTATAATGGTTTTCCAGAACAACATTCACGAGTTTTTCGTCAGAGGTTATTTTGGGAGTGCAAATATATTAATTAGTTGTTAGTTTTCAATTGTTAGGTGTTAGTTTTTTTGGAAAAACTTATTATTTAGTAGCTTAAAGCCTACAGCCTAATGCTACTCATCTAACAAATCGGGTCTTATTCTTTCTGTTATTTCCAAGGCTTTTTCGGTTCTCCATTCTTCTATCTTTGGAAAGTTTCCACTTGTTAGTACTTCTGGCACTTTAGTTCCTTTGTAATCTGCAGGTCTTGTGTAAACAGGTGGCGATAATAAGTCGTCTTGAAAAGAATCTGTTAAAGCAGAAGTCTCATCACCCAAAACACCGGGGATTAAACGGAGTATAGTATCGCATAGGACTGCTGCACCTAGTTCTCCACCACTTAACACATAATCTCCAATAGAAATTTCTTTGGTGATAAATAAATCACGCACACGTTGGTCTACTCCTTTATAATGTCCACAAAGAATAATTATGTTTTCTTTTAAAGATAAGGTGTTGGCTGTTCTTTGGTTTAACGTTGGAGCATCTGGTGTCATATAGATCACTTCATCGTAGTCCCTTTCGGCTTTTAGTTTGCTAATACAAGCATCAATAGGTTCAATCATTAACACCATTCCGGCACCGCCACCAAATTGCATATCGTCAATTTTACCGTAGCTGTTTAAAGCATAGTCACGTAGGTTGTGAAAATGTACTGATGCCAATCCTTTTTCTTGAGCTCTTTTCATAATAGAATACTCAAAAGGACTTTGAATCAACTCTGGAGAAACGGTAATGATATCTATGCGCATGTGAAAGTTTTTTGCAAAAGTAGTTTTTTTGTGTTTATCTGTTGATACGTTTATTCGTGTAATCGTAAATTGATCAGTGAATAAAGATCAAACAAACCTTTTTAATTATTTGGCATTAAGAATAAAGTCAAGGATTAATCTACTGTGTACAGATTACTTTATACTACCTGCTAAAAAGAAGCTTTCACCATTCTATCATTCCCAAACATGTCTTTCTTTAACTCAATGTTTTTAAAACCAAGATGTTTTAATAGTTCAATCGTTTCAGCCCCTAAGTATTGGTTAATTTCGTAGTACAATGCTCCATTCGGCTTTAAAGCTGTTTTAGCTAACTCTGCAATTTTTTTGTAAAAAATAAGAGGATCGTTGTCTTCTACAAAAAGAGCCAAATGCGGTTCGTAGTCCAAAACGTTTTTTTGCATTTCTTGTTTTTCTAGGTTTCTAACATATGGAGGGTTGCTTACAATTACATCGTATTGTTGTGGTAGACTATCTGTGCTTAAAATGTCTTGATGTAGAAAGTTAACCATGGCTTTGTTCTCAAAGGCATTTTTTTTAGCGGTTTCTATGGCTTTTTTAGAAACGTCTATAGTGGTTATTTTGGCTTTATTTAAGTTTTTTGCCAAACAAATAGGAATGCAACCAGTTCCTGTTCCAATATCTAAAACTTCTAAACCTTCATGCTTTTCAACATCATTTAAAATCCAACGGATTAATTCTTCTGTTTCGGGTCTAGGAATTAACACATCTGGGTTTACAAGAAACTTTAAATCCATAAATTCGGTAAAACCTATTAAATGCTGAATAGGCTCTTGTGCTACCAAGCCTTTTATAATGTTTGTAACTAAGTTAGTTTGTGTCTTGGTTAGCGACTCATTAGGGTTTAGGATGGCATCTACTTTAGAACTGTCTAGGACATCTTCTAAAATAAGTTTATAAAACGAATCTATCTCGGTGGTTGGGTAATGACTTGCTAGCAGTGTATAAAGTTCTTGTTTAAATGTTAGGAAAGTCATCATTTGGCTTATTTATTGATATTTTTGCAGGAAGTGCAAATATACGAATATGAAGACAGTAAAAACGATTTGCTTTTTGGTTGCTACGTTCCTTTTATTTTCTTGTGGGAATTTAAAAGCTCCTATATACTCAGGAGTAAAAGATTTGGCAATATCAGAAGTAGTTAATGATTCTATAACTGTAAAAGCAAAGTTGAATTTTAAGAATCCTAACAAAGTAGGAGGCAAGTTATACTTAACAGATTTACATACTATGGTAAATGGT
This sequence comes from Wenyingzhuangia sp. IMCC45574, assembly GCF_054182685.1. NCBI lineage: Bacteria > Pseudomonadati > Bacteroidota > Flavobacteriia > Flavobacteriales > Flavobacteriaceae > Wenyingzhuangia > Wenyingzhuangia sp. IMCC45574. The sequence goes on from NZ_CM135169.1 coordinate 4,001,654, forward strand.
ATTGCTATAGGGAAGCTTAAGAATCAGAAGGTAAAAGTTCCTGCTAAAAGTGATTTTTCTGTGCCTTTGGAAATAAAATTATCGAAGGATCAATTATTTAATTCTAAAAAAGGCTTGTTAGGATCTTTACTTACAAGTTTGTTTACCAATAGGATAGAAGTAAAGTTAGATGGGCAGGCTACTTTTAAAAAGTTTTTGTTCAAAAAAGAATATCCTATTAAATTCACTAAAAAAATAAAAATTAAGAAATAAGTGAGTTCAACAGATCGTATATACATGCAAAGAGCTATTGAGCTCGCAAATAAGGGAACGCGTTTGGCTTTTCCAAATCCTTCTGTAGGAGCTGTTCTTGTTTGTGATCATAAAATTATAGGAGAGGGGTATACCAGTCCTTATGGAGGAGCACATGCAGAGGTCAATGCTATCAATTCTGTTAAGGATGTTACGCTGTTAGATAAAGCTACATTGTATGTTACTTTAGAACCTTGTTCTCATTATGGGAAAACACCTCCTTGTTCTTTATTGATTATAGAAAAACAAATTCCAAGAATTGTTGTTGGGTGTATAGATACTTTTTCTGAAGTATCGGGGAGAGGAATTAAAATGCTGTTAGAAGCAGGAAGAGAAGTGGTAGTGGGGTGTTTGGAAAAGGAATGTTTAGAAGTGCACAAACGGTTTTTAACGTTTCATAACAAACAAAGACCTTATATTATCTTAAAGTGGGCAGAAACCAAAGATGGTTTTTTAGATGTAGACAGAGAGGTGTTTCGTAAAAAAGAAGCTCAACCCACATGGATTTCTAATGAATTGTCTAGGCAGTTAGTACATCAATTAAGAGCGGAGGAGCATGCAATTATGGTAGGGACAAATACAGCATTAAAAGACAATCCAAGCTTAACTACTCGTAGTGTTAAAGGAAAAAATCCAGTTAGGATTTTAATAGATAGAACATTAAAAGTACCACACGATTATCATTTATACAGTGGAGAAGTAGAAACTATTGTTTTTACAGAAAAAGACGGAGAGGGGGCTGGTGTTACTTACAGTAAAATTGATTTTAGCGGAGATATTTTACCTCAGGTTTTAGAGGTATTGTATCAAAAAAACATTCAGTCAGTAATAGTAGAAGGAGGAAGTCAGTTATTAAGTAGTTTTGTAAATGAAGGTTTATGGGATGAGATTTTTGTCTTTAAAGGAGTAGCTGAGTTTAAAAACGGAGTGTATGCTACTAAGGTTCCTGTTAAGCCTATAAAGGTTGATGAAATAGGAGAAGATTTGTTAAAACATTTTAAGAAATAGTACGATGGTGTTTTTATGCTTAAGCATTTTTTTTACGGTACTTGTTTTTGTCATCCTTAAGGAGTTTGAACGTTATCGATTGGATAATTTTCAGGCCATTGTGGTCAGTTATTTTTTGGCTTTTATTATAGGAGTTTTTTTTAGTAAGGCAACTATTACAGTAGCTTATTTAATAGAGAAGCCTTGGTTGTGGGGGGCAATTGCTATTTCTACACTTTTTATTATCGTATTTAACTTAATGGCTATAACGGCTCAAAAAGGAGGACTGTCTATCATGACAGTGGCTGGGAAAATGAGTATGGTTATTCCAATTATTGTTGGAGTAGTTTTGTATAACGACAGTTTAAACTTTTTTAAGATAACAGGAATCGTTTTAGCTTTAATAGGGGTTTGGTTAACGTGTAAAAAAGACAAAGGAGATCAGTTTGACAAACGCTTGTGGTATCTTCCTTTTTTTATTTTCATAGGAGGTGGAATTGCCGATTCCTTATTAAATCATATGCAAACTAAATGGGTGCCTGTAAATGAATTTGATGTTTTTTCGGCCTCGTTGTTTTTGTTTTGTGGCTGTATTGGAGCTGTAGTCTTTGTGATAAGGTTTCTTTTAGGGAAATTAAAATTATCGCCCAAGAGTTGGGTTGGAGGTTTGGTTTTAGCAATTCCAAATTACTTTTCAATTTATTATTTGGTAAAAGCATTGTCTCAAAAACAATTTGGTACAGCATTAATTTTTTCTGCGAATAATTTATTGGTGGTGTTGTGTTCAGTATTTATTGGGTTGTGGTTGTATAAAGAAAAGTTAAGCCGACAAAATTATATTGGCTTGGGGATGTCTTTACTAGCTATTGTATTTCTATATTTTGCAATATGAGTGTACAATTAAATACATACAAAACGGTGGAGACTCCTGTAGAAGAAGTTCTTTACAAAGAAAAAGGAAGTAAGTTTATCGGTTATTTATTTCCAGTGACCTCAGAAGACGAAGTTAAGACGTGTTTAGAAGAGGTTAAGAAAAAATACCACGATGCCAGACACTGGTGTTATGCATATAGACTGGGCTATGATGGGGCGAAATACAGAGTAAATGACGATGGCGAGCCTGGGAATACTGCCGGACAACCTATTTACGGACAACTTTTAGCTTTTGATGTAACAAATGTATTGTTGGTAGTGGTGCGTTATTTTGGTGGCGTTAAATTAGGTGTTGGAGGTTTAATTAAAGCATATAGAACCAATGCTTTTGATACTTTACAGGAATCAGTAATAATTGAAAAGACAATTAAAAGATCGTTTAAGGTGGCAAGCTCTTATGAGCATATGAATAAAGTAATGCGATTGATAAAACAGTACAATCTAGAAATATTGCAACAAGAAATGTATCTAGATTGTACGTTTGTTTTGTCTTCTCCAATAGCTATTTATAAGGAAGTGGTTTTTGCTTTTAAAGAATTGCGAATTGTAGTGGTAAAAGAACTTTAAAAAGGACAGTTTTACGCTTTAAAAATAGCGTTTAAAATATTCTCAGGACAACGCATTGGTTTGTTCTTTTTCATGTCTACAAAAACTAAGGTAGATTCTCCTTTTGTTAATAACTCTTGGGCTTCATTATAAACTGCGTAAACAAAGGTTATTTTAACACCTGGTTTTTCTTTTATACAGGTTTCAATTGTAAGTAAGTCATCGTATTTGGCAGGTTTTTTAAAATCAATGTTTAAATTCACTACCGGTAGCATAATTCCTTGTTCTTCCATGCTTTTGTAAGAGATTCCAGATGCTCTAAGGTATTCAATACGAGCGGTTTCGAAGTATTTTGCATAGTTGCTGTGGTGGGAATATTGCATTTGGTCAGTTTCGTAATATTGTACCCTAAAGCTATTTTTTTTTGTATTCATACTTGTGTGATCATTTCAAATTTATAATAGACAAAAAAAAGAAATAATACAATAGTGAATAGGTTTTTTTTTACTGAATTTTATTCACATTTTTGTACTCCCCTAAGAACGATTACAAGAAGATGATAAATGATGTTTTTTGAAGCGTGATTGTGTGGAATGAACTAACTTAAAAGTGCGACTAAAATT